>NZ_SDWS01000009.1 GCF_004137245.1 Nocardioides glacieisoli | reverse complement strand
GCCAGCTCGGAGGGGATGGGCAGGTCCTGGGCGCCCCCGAGGCCGTGGGCCGAGATCGAGCCGCCCACGCTCAGCCCAGTCACCGGACTTCGAGCTGGAGCACGACCACGGCGGGCTCGTGGTTCTCGACCTCGACGAGTCCGGGACGGTCGATGGTGATCCGCTCCGTGGTGGTTCCCACGCCGTAGTCGATCGTCTGCTCCGGCGTGCTGTGCGCGTGGAGCGAACCCGCCTCGTCCGAGACGATCGTGAGGGTCAGGGTCTCACCGACGTCGAGCTCGACGCGCTCTCCGTTGGGGGTGAACTGTCCTGCCGTGCGGGTGACCGTCAGCTCGGCGCCGGCGTCGTCAGGGGTCTCGCTGGGGGAGGCGTCGTCAGGCGGTGTCGACGACGACGGGGACGACGGGGACGTAGGCGTCGGCGTCGGCTCGGTGGGCATGGGCTCGTCATCTGCTGCGCACGCGCTCAGGGAGACGGCGACTACGAGGGCGAGAGCGACGAGTGGCGCGGTGGCACGTCGGGGCACGCGAAGGCTCCTGGTCATGAGGGTGCGTTTGGGGGGCGACTCCGCCCGGACCACGATCGCACACCGCACAAGGCCATGCCGATCGGCGACTGCCCGCACGTCGGTCGGTGGATGCTTGCTACTATCGTCCGTAGTAGATGTCTTCGAAGGGTGGCAGTCGTGCACGACCAGACCAAGGCGGCCCTGGCCGTCGCAGCAATCATCGTCGCGGCCATCGGCGGCGTCTTCGTGTCGAACCAGCTGCAGGGAGGGAACGAGCCCGCGGCGGCCCAGGTGGAGTCGGCGATCGCCGACGGCGCCATCGTCCGGGACGACAGCCGGATCCTCGGCGAAGAGGGATCGAGTGGCGTCACGTTCGTGGAGTTCCTGGACTTCGAGTGCGAAGCCTGTGGTGCCGCCTTCCCGATCGTGGAGGACCTGCGGGAGAAGTACGCCGGCGAGGTGACCTTCGTGATCCGCTACTTCCCGCTGCCGTCGCACTTCAACTCGAGCCGTGCGGCGCGCGCGGTGGAGTCGGCCGCGCGTCAGGGACAGCTCGAGGCGATGTACAGCCGCATGTACGAGACGCAGGCCGAGTGGGGCGAGGCGGGCGAGCCGAAGGACGACCTCTTCCGCAGCTTCGCCGAGGACCTCGGTCTCGACATGGACCAGTTCGACGCCGACTACGCCTCGCAGGAGGTCGAGGACCGGGTAGCCCGGGACGTGGCCGACGGAGAGTCGCTCGGCGTGTCCGGCACTCCCACCTTCTACGTCGACGGCGAGCTCTTCCAGCCGGAGACGGTGGAGGACTTCTCCGCGGTCCTGGACGAAGCCCTCGCGAAGTGAACGAGGACCGTCGACTCGCGTGGGGCCTGACCGTCGGAGGCCTCATCGGGTTCCTCGCGTCCGCCGTGCTGCTCGTCGAGCGCTTCAGGCTCACCGAGGACAGCGACTACGTTCCCAGCTGCAGCATCAACCCCGTCCTGAGCTGTGGATCGGTCATGGAGACAGCGCAGGCGGCACTGCTGGGCTTCCCCAACCCCATCATCGGCGTGGCGTCCTTCCCGGTCGTCGTGACGACGGGTGTGGTGATCCTGGCCGGGGGGCAGCTGGCGCGCTGGTACTGGACAGGCCTGCAGGTCGGAGTCACGGCGGCCCTCGCCCTCGTGTCCTGGCTGGCATTCCAGAGCCTCTACCGCATCGGTGCGTTGTGCCCCTACTGCATGGTGGTGTGGACGGTCGTGATCCCCGTCTTCTGGTACGTCACGCTCCGCAACATGGCACGTGGCACGTTCGGCGGATCCGTCCGTGAGAGCCGGGCCGCGACCTTCCTGGGCGAATGGCACGCGCCGCTTCTCCTGGTCCCGTTCCTGCTGCTTGTCGGCCTGATCGCCGAGCGCTTCTGGTCCTACTGGTCGACCCTGTTGTGACGGGTCGACACTGATGGGCGGCGCGCAGGACCTGATCCTGGACGGGTCGATGCTGGTCGCCCTGCCCGTGGCGCTCCTGGCGGGCCTGCTGTCGTTCTTCACGCCGTGCTCCCTGCCACTGGTGCCGGGATACCTGTCGTACGTCGCCGGCATGGCCGGCGCGGAGTCCGAGGTCGCGCGCGAGCTCGGTGGAGGGACGCCGGCGCGCAGGTCCCGCACGCTCACGGGAGCAGCGCTCTTCGTCCTCGGCTTCGCCGTCGTGTTCACCACCTACGGCCTGGTGTTCGGGTCGCTGGGCGCCCAGCTGCTCACCTATCAGGACACGATCGTGCGCGTGGCGGGTGCCTTGACCATCTGCCTCGGCATCATGTTCGCCGGCGCCGCCGGGCGGTTGCCCGTGCTGGGACGCACCTTCAGGTGGGGGCTCACGCCCCGGGTGGGTCTTGCCGGCGCACCGCTGCTCGGGGCCGTGTTCGCCGTCGGATGGACGCCGTGCATCGGTCCCGCGCTGGCAGCGGTCCTGACCCTCGCCACGACCACCGCGACCGCCGGCCGGGGTGCGCTGCTCTCGCTCGTCTACGCGATCGGCCTGGGCATCCCCTTCCTGCTGGCCGCGCTGTCACTGACTCGGGCCCTCCAGGTGTTCACCTGGGTCCGCCGACGATCCACCTGGATCACCCGAGCGGGAGGAGGGCTGCTGATCGTCGTCGGTGTCCTGCAGGTCTCCGGTGTGTGGTCGCAGGGAGTCGCAGCGCTCCAGACCCTGATCGTGGGATGGCAGGCTCCGATATGACGACCCCCTCCCGGCGCACCCTCGTCTTCCTCGTTGTCGTGCTCGTCACCCTGACTGCCGCGTGGCTCGTCATGCGCGTGGCGCCCAGCGAGGACGTGAACGCGTCGAGCGGCCGCGCCGACGCGCGCGATGTCGTCCAGCAGTACCCGGTCGGGGACCGACCGGACGTCGGTCCTTTCGAGGTCACGATGCTCGACGGCTCGAAGCTCAGCGACACGGACCTCCGCGGCACGGCCACCGTGCTCAACGTGTGGGGCTCGTGGTGTGGTCCCTGCCGGGCCGAGGCGCCGGAGCTCGTCGACGCTGCGGAGAGGCTGGGCCCGGAGGCGCAGTTCTTCGGCATCAACGTACGAGACAGTCCTGACGCTGCCCGCGCCTTCGAACGTGCCTTCGAGATCCCGTATCCCAGCGTCCGTCCCGACGACAGCGCCGCTGCACTCCTGGCGTTCGGAGGAGTGCTGTCGGCAGTAGCGGTGCCGACCACCGTGGTCGTCGACGCCAACGGGAAGGTGGCCGCGCGGATCGTGGGACAGACAGACGCCTCCACGCTCGTCGGCCTTGTGGAGGACGCGTCGACGAACCCGTGAGCCGGGGTCAGCTGCCGACCGACAGGTCGATCATCGTGCAGCAGTCGCGGGCGGCGGCCTCGAGTGCCGGGGCCATCGCCAGACCGAGGGGGAGGGAGAACAGCACCGCCGCTCCGGCCGCGGCGGCGAGGCCGAGGCCCCACTCCGGGGATCGGGTCGTGGAGGTGAGCCGTCGCACGCGAACCAGCGCCGCGGTGTCGCTGGCGGCCAGCGCAGTCTCAGGACGGACCCCGGTCCCGAGGGCCACGATGGCGCTGGCGAGCGCTCGACGGTCTGCAGGAGTGGCAGCCGCATCGTCGGCAGCCATCTCCAGGAGGACTGCGACCTGGGCGTGCGCCGTGGCGAACAACGGAACGTGGGGAAAGGTGCGGGCGAGCGCACCCGAGTAGGCCAGTGCCAGGTCGTGCCGCGCCCGCAGGTGGCGGCGCTCGTGGCCGAGCACCAGCTCGCGCTCTCGATCGTCGAGCAGGGCCATCGCTGCAGAGGACAGCACCACCGTGCCGGTCCCGGTGCCGGGAAGGCAGTAGGCGATCGGCACGTCGTGCTCGATGACCGTGAACCCGCCGGGATGGCGCCGCCCCACCAGTTCCAGGGCGTTGCGCTGCAACCGGCGTACGCGTCGGGTCCGGACGAAGCTGCGGACGGTCGTGGCGACAAGCATCGTGGTGAGGCCGCCCACGACGCTCAGGCCGATGATGCCGGGCCAGCTCCCGAGCGGCGTCTCGTAGTGCTCGACGATGGTGAGCGTGTGGGCGCCCAGCAGGGAGGCGAGCGAGAAGCGCAACGGCAGGAACGGCAGCGCCAGCGCAGTCGCGGCCAAGAGGATGGAGGTCACGACGGACGTCGACAGCGCCTGCCAGGACAGGACGGCCACGCGTGGTGAGCGCATCACCCACGGCCGGCTGAGCAGCTGCGCGCCGAGGATCGAGACGGCGGCGGCGAACGCGACCAGGAGCAGGGCCGCGATCACGCCGGCTCGTCCGCTCGCTCGGACAGCGCAGCGAGCAGCGTGGCAGCCTCGCCGGCGTCGAGCTTGACCACGAGGTGCATGAGGGCGGCGGTGCGGTCCTCACTGTCGGACAGCACGTCCTGCAGCATCTCGGCCGTGTGCTCGTCGCGCGAGGAGACTGGTGTGTAGAGGTAGGCCTTGCCCTGCTTCTCCCGAGCGACCAGGCCCTTGGAGTGCAGGTTGTCCATCACGGTCATCACCGTGGTGTAGGCGAGGGCACGCGCGGGCGTGAGCGCCTCGAGCGTCTCTCGCACCGAGACCGGACGTCCGGTGCTCCACAGGTGCTGCATCACGGCGGCTTCGAGCTGACCGAGCTGTCTCATCGGTTCCGCTCCTTCTTCGCTCCCCGCGAGTCTTCAGAAGCCATCGTAGGAGGCGGCGGCCTGCGCGTCATCTCCGTGGTCCCCAGCCGGCCCAGGTAGGCGTTGTACGCCTGCAGCTGCCTGTCGTCCTCGCGCTCCTCGCGCCGGTCGAAACGGCGTCGCTCGCGTCGGTCGGCCCGGACCCACGCGGTGACGAGAGCGACCGCCATGACGAGGATCGGATACTCACCCATGAGCCAGCCGATCTGGGCGCCCAGGTACTGGTCGTCGGCGAGCGATCGTCCCCAGGTGCGACCGAGTG
This sequence comes from Nocardioides glacieisoli, assembly GCF_004137245.1. Lineage (GTDB taxonomy): Bacteria > Actinomycetota > Actinomycetes > Propionibacteriales > Nocardioidaceae > Nocardioides > Nocardioides glacieisoli. The sequence goes on along the minus strand of NZ_SDWS01000009.1, from coordinate 180,022 downwards.
ACGCGAACCAGTCGGCGGCGAAGACGGTCGTGCTCGCCATCATGCTGACCGCGAACAGGGCATGGAAGCCGAAGGTGATCATGACGAGCAGGACGCGCATGGGGTACGACGGACGGTGGAGTCCCGGGTCGGCCCCCACCACGCTCTCGGCGAACAGGTAGCCGGTGAGGAGGAAGTGGAACGTCATGACGACGTGCCCGGTGTGGGACTCCAGCGCGAGCTCGAAGGCGGGCGTGTAGTAGAAGGCCGCCATGCTGACGACGAACATGCCGCCCGCCACCACGGGGTGTCCCAGCACGTGCAGCGGCATCGAGCGGCTCACGCTCAGCAGCCATTCGCGAGGCCCGCGCGACCCGTCCTCTCGGCGGCGCAGCACGCGAAGCGCCAGGGTGACCGGGGTCCCCAGCACCAGGAACACCGGCACTCCGGTGGCGATCGTCATGTGCTGGACCATGTGCATGCTGAAGAGCACGCGCCCGTAGGTGCCGGGCGCACCATTGGTGGCCCAGAGCAGGAGGAGGCAACCGAGCAGCCATGAGGCGGTGCGCAGCCACGACCAGCTGTCCCCACGACGGCGCAACCGCACGACTGCCCAGACGTACCAGCAGGCGGCGGCGACACCGAGGGGCAGGAAGAGCGTGTCGATGCTCCAGGTCGTGAACCACTGGACCGCGTCGAGCGGCCCCGGCAGGTCCCTGCCCAGCAGGGACTGTGCCGCCGTCAGGGGCCGCGGGGCCTCGCTCGGCGCAGGCGGAGCCGTGCGGCTCAGGGCGACGCCCAGCCCCGCGGCGCCGGCGAGCACCACGAGCTCCACCGCGACCAGCCGCGTGAAGGCGGACGGCGACCCGGTGGCCAGGGCGGCGATCGTGTGGCGGCGGTGCCACCACCCCGCACCGGCCAGCAGCACCACTGCGCCGAGCTTCAGTGCGAGCAGGACGCCGTAGGAGGACAGCAGCGCAGAGGGGGAGGGAAGCCGCAGCCAGGCCCCCAGGATCCCGGACACGGTCACGAGGACCAGGCACCAGGCGGCAAGCGTGGAGTAGCGACGCACCGTGGCGACGAGCGAGTCACCCAGCAGGCGACGCGCCAGGACGAGCGCGACCAGCCCTCCCACCCACACGTTGATGCCGACCAGGTGGAAGAGCTGGAGGTTGACGGCCTCGTCGTGGTTGAGCGTGCCGGCGGCGTGTCCGGTCAGCGCCATCGGCCAGAGCGCCACGACCGTCAGGACGGCCGTGATGCCCACGCCTCCGAGACGGCGGGACAGGATGCACCCCGCTGCCACCACGGCCGCGAGCGCCGCGCCCCAGAGGCCGTACTGGCCGACCTCGAACCCGAAGGCGAAGAAGATCGCCTCACTGGCGAAGCCGGGTCGACCCATGGGGCTGCCGGAGGCATCGGAGTAGACGAAGGCCACCTGGACGAGGCTGGCGATCGCCCACACCGTGGCGGACAGCTGGGCCCACGCCACCAGCCGCGTCCGGGCCGGTCCCAGCGCGGACTCCGCGCTTCCCGCAGGTGGCGGGACGCACGTGGCAGTGACCACCAGGACGCCGACGGTCACCATGCCCGCCAGGTCACGGACCGCCTGAACCGTGGGCAACCCGACTCGGGTCAGGGCCCCGGGCTCCGGCAGCCCGTCGATGCCCAGGGGGGACAGGGCTCCTGTCAGGCCCGCCGCGACAAGGGCGACGAGGACCATCACCGCCGGGACCGCGAGCAGGGTGCTGACGCCTCCCGCGCGCGCCCCGGGGCGCAGTGACGTGCTCACGCGTCCCGGCCTCGTCCCGTCAGCCGCATGGTCGCGGCGACGCCACCGCCCAGGAGCACCAGTGCTCCGCCGGCGACCGCGACGAGAGGCCACACCGCTCGATCCTCCTCCGGGTCGGCGGCTGTCTGGCTCGTCACCTGACTGTCGGGGTCGTCGGTCGGGCCGGGATCCGACGCGGTCGGGCTGCCTGCGTCACTCGGCGTGGACGAGGTCGTGGCCCTTCGTACGACGAACCCCGTGGTCCCGCTCACCGGGTGACCGTCGCGGGACACGACACGGAACGTGACCGTCCACTGCGTCGCTCGACCGGCGGGCGGTTCCACGGCGTCCGGGACCTGCGCGACCAGGACGGTGGGCCTGGGTCCGGCAGTCACCTCCAGGGGAGTGCTGCGACCACCCTCGACGCGGACCGTGATCGTGCTCAGCTGCGGGTCCATGTCGTCGGAGAACTCGAGCGCCACCTGGCGCGGGACCACGTCGAGCCTGGCGCCGTCCTTCGGATCGGCCCCGAGGAAGTCGGTGTGCGCGCTGGCAGGCGCTGCTACCAGGAACGACAGCGAGATGCCGGCCACCAGGATCGCCACCCCCCTGAGCATCGAGGTCACCACTTGGCCTTCGACACGACGTACAGCACGAGGCCGGTCCCGATGGCCGCGATCAGCCCCAGCACGATCGTGGAGATTCCGTAGTCCATGTGTCACACCCCTGCGTACGAGTGGAGGCCCGGGATCCAGATGTTGACCCCGAAGAAGTTGAAGAGGAAGGCGGCGAAGCCGGCCAGCGCGAGGTAACCGGCTCGCCGTCGCCATCCCACGGTCGACAGCGCGTGCAGGTGGGCGGCGTAGAACACCCAGGTGATGAACGCCCAGGTCTCCTTGGGGTCCCATCCCCAGTAGCGGCCCCAGGCGTTCTCTGCCCAGACCGCGCCGGCCATCACCGCGAACGTCCAGATGGGGAACGCCACGAGGTGGACCGTGTGTGCGAGCTCGGAGAACTGGTCGTCCTCCTCCCCGGTCCGGCGCTGGCGCAGGAGGTGGGCGACGGTCGCCAGCGCCCCGACCGCGAACAGTGCACCGGCGGTGATGGCCGCGGCGACGTGCACGACCAGCCATCGCGAGTTGAGCACGGGCACCAGGTCGTCCACCGGCGTGTACAGCGAGGTCACCGACAGCCCCAGCAGCACGAGCACGAGCACGACCATCCATGCGGACAGGCTGCCGACCGGGCGTCCGCGTCGATAGGCCAGGAACGCCACGGCGACCGCGGCGGAGCCGGTCAGCCCGAACTCGTACATGTTGCCCCACGGCGCACGCCCCGCGGCCACGCCCCGGGCCACGACGGCCAGGCAGACCAGGATCGTCCCGGCCACGGTGAGCGCTGTGGCTCCCCGGCCGACACGGCTCGGCGGCTCCGAGACGGGTTCGGGCTGCAGTCGCGTCTCGTCCACCAACGCCCCCCCGGCGGGCACGGCCACCCGCGCGCGAGCCTGGCGGCTGCGCGGCAGGGCCGCTGCGAGGGCGTACGCAAGGAGCGCGGCCGCGAAGACCGCCAGGGCGGTCGTCACGAACAGGTCGGAGAGCCGCGCGGCGTCCAGGGATGTCATGTCTGATCCTTTCGTCCACCGGCATCAGCCGGGGACAGACCGAGGGTGTCGGCGAGCTGCTCCAGCTCGCCGGGCGGCACGGGCCGCCGCGACAGCGACCTTCCGGCGATCTCGACCGTGCCGTCGTCGTTGCGTCGCACCCAGATCCGCCGGCGCGGCACCGAGAGCGACGCCGTGAGTCCCAGCAGCAGCAGGATGGCGGCGAGGAGCGACACCTCCTTGCCGGGGTCGCGGGCGATCTGGAAGTTCGCGAACCGGGACACGTCGTCGAACGTGACCGAGCCCAGGCCGCCGGGCAGTCGAGCGGTCTGACCGGGGGCGAGCGACACCCGCCACGGCTTGCCGTCCTTGCCCCGCACCTGATCGAGGTCGGTGAAGTCAAGGGTGAAGACGGACTGGGTGGACCCGTCGTCCAGCCCCAGGTCCCCGGTGTAGGCCGTGAGCTCGACGATCGGGTTGACCTGGTCGGGGTACGCCGAGACTGCCATGCCGGTCACCGCGGTGGGGAGGAACACTCCTTGGAGCGCCAGTGACCCGGGGCGCGCGTCCGGCGCCTTGATGACTCCGTCAGAGGTGAAGGTCTGGTCGACGGGGAGGAAGATGGTGGGGCCGGAGGCGGCGACGTCGCCGTTGCCGTCCCGCACCGTCAGCTCGGGTGCGTACCCGTGGCCGGTGAGGAAGAACTTCGTCCCGTTGATGTCGAGCGGCTGGTTCGGCCTGATGGTGGTCGAGCCCTCACCCTCGTCGTCGCTGCTGTAGGTGACGGCCGCCTCGAAGTCGCGAGGCTCACCGAGCCGCGTCCCCTCCGTCTCGAACTCCGCCGAGAAGTCGTCGAGCGTGAGCTCGAGGGGCTCGAGTCCGGCGAGGTCGGCCCACGGTGCCGGTGACAACGCGTCGTAGGAGGCGGACACGTTGGCGAAGGTCGTGCCCTCCACCAGGGCGACCCGGCCTTCGTAGCCGAAGAGCTTGCCACCTGCGATCCCGAAGAGCAGGACCAGCAGCGAGAGGTGGAACGCCAGGTTGCCGAGCTCTCGTAGGCGGCCCTTCTCGGCCCGCACCTCGGTGTCGGTGCGGCTCACACGGAAGCGCTTCGCCTCGAGGTGGCCGGCGGCGGCGTCGAGGGCGTCCTGCGGTCGCTCGACCGGACCGACGAGGTGACCGGTCTCGCGGGAGAGATGACGTGGAGCGGCAGGCGGGTCAGACCTGAACTCGCGCCACAGGTGCATGCATCGCGGGATCACGCACCCGGTCATGGAGACCAGGAGCAGGACGTAGACCGCGGCGAACCACGGCGCGCTGTAGACGTTGAAGAGCGACAGGCGATCGAGCCAGGGAGCCAGGTCGGGGTGCTCGCGGGCGAAGTTCGCGACCGCGGCAGGGTCGCTGGCGACACCTCGCTGCGGGAGCAGGGAGCCCGGGACTGCGGTGAGGGCCAGCAGCACCAGCAGCACGATCGCGGTGCGCATCGACGTCAGCGTGCGCCACGCCCAGCGTCCCCAGGCCGTCAGCTCCGACGGGCGGGGCGATGGAGGGAACGCGGGTTCGCGTGAGTCGGGCCGAGTCACCTGCCCGGACCCGAGCGCCTGCTCCTCGTGCGTCGCCTCCATGCCTTCATACTATCGGCAATAGTAGGTAGCACGGGCCCTGGGGCGCTCCGACGGTCGCAGCCAGTAGATTCACCCTCGTCGGCAACGGGCCGACATCATCCGGCCTTCGATGAGGAGCGACATGGGCTTCAATGCGCGGTCTGAGCTCGGATGAACGGCTATCGAGAGCGGCTGCGGGTCCCGATCCGGTGGTGGGTCCAGTGGACGGTGATGGTCGCCACCTTCTGGTTGGCGATGGTCGTCGCGGTCCCTGAGTGGCTGGCGTGGACGGTGACCGCGCTTCTGCTGGCGCTCATGGCCGTCCTGCTCAGCTCCTACGGATCGCCCCGGATCGTCGTCACGGACGACTGGCTCTCTGCTGGGTCCGCACGGATCGAGCGCCGCTTCACGGGTGCAGTCGCTGCCCTGGACGCGGAGGCGATGCGACGACAGGCGGGCCGGGATGCCAACGCTCGCGCGTACCAGCTGGTGCGGCCGTACATCTCCACTGGGGTGCGCGTCGCCATCGACGACCCGAGCGACCCGACTCCGTACTGGCTGCTCAGCTCGCGTCGTGCGACTGAGCTGGCCGCGGCGCTCGGGCACGAGCCCGAGGCACCCGCGCAGCAGCTGGGCGATGATGGGTCGGCCGCCGCCGGCGGTGCGAGCACGTAGGTCACCGAGCCCGAGGAGTTCGACGTGAGCAGCGACAAGCGGCGCAGGGCGCGCCAGAAGGCGGAGCGGGAGGCGTGGGAGCGTGAGCAGGAGCGACTCGCCGGGAGCCGCCGACGTCGCAGGCTCCTCATCGGTGTCTGCGCCGCCTTCGTCGCTGTGGTCCTGGTCGTTGGCGTCGTGGTCGCACTGACGCGTGGGGGACCGACGCCGAGCGCCGAGCGGTCGCCGCAGGAGAAGGTCGAGCTCATCCCCGAGGAGGCGGCCGGCGCGGCGCAGTCCACCGCGGCCGCGGCGGCGCAGGCCGCTGGAGCGCCGATAGCCGAGGACTTCACGATCGAGCCGGGCACGGCCGTCGACAGTGGCCGCCAACCGGCGGCCGACGACCGGCGCGTCGCCTGCGGAGCGAAGCGCCCCGCGAACGTCCGCGCCACCCGTTCGTGGTACCCCGGGGGGCCTGCTCAGGTCCTCGAGGACGGCGTGGACTACGTCGCCCGGATCCGCACCTCGTGCGGTCCCATCACCATCGACCTGCTCGAGGACGATGCACCGGTCGCGGTCAACTCGTTCGTGTTCCTTGCGCGGGAGGGCTTCTACGACGGCCTCGAGTTCTTTCGCGACTTCGGGGGCGTCACGGCCGTCCAGGCCGGAAGCGGCGACAACCAGGTCGGCTGGGACATCGGTTACCGCCTGCCCTCCGAGCTGGACCGTGCCGAGCGCGAGGGCTACCCCGTCGGGACGGTCACCACGGCCGGTGAAGGCACGTACACCGCGGGCAGCGAGTTCTACATCGTGTACGGGGAGAGCTTCGACGCAGGCTTCAGGGACAACCGGATCCAGACGACCTTCGGTCGGGTGCTGAGCGGCATGGACGTCATCGAGACCGTGAACCGGCTGGACCGCATCGGCATGGGCGGCGAGGCGTACGCCGAGCGGCTGTTCATGAACGAGGTCACCATCGACGAGCGGTGACGCCTGCGCGCCGCGAAGGCCACTAGTTGCGTATATGCGCTGTCATGCAGATATGCTCAGCGCATGAACCGGGACCAAGGGCGACTCGACATGCCGTCCGACGACCAGGTCGACCTGGCCGTCGAGGCCTTCCGGATGCTCGCCGACCGCAAGCGCATCAAGATCCTGTGGGCGCTCCTCCATGGTGAGTCCTCGGTCAACGACCTCGCGCAGCGCGTGGGCGCCAGCTCGTCGGCGGTGAGCCAACACCTGGCGAAGCTGCGCCTGGCGGGACTGGTGCAGGTGCGCCGGGAGGGCACGTTCGCCTACTACACCGCCGCCGACGAGCACGTCCACCGGTTGCTCGACGAGGCGCTGTTCCACGCCGACCATGCGAATCATCTTGACCAGGGAGCTGTGGTTCACCAGCTCCACACCGACGAACGCCAGCGAGGAGACCACTGATGGGTGCCGGACACGGACACGGAACGGGACATGCCGGAGGGCGACACCGGTGGCGGTTGATGGTGGCCTTCGGGCTCGTCGCCACCTTCTTCGTCGTCGAGCTGGTGTTCGGGCTGATCTCGGGATCGCTGGCACTCATCTCGGATGCCGGCCACATGGCCGCCGACGTCGTCGCACTGGGTGCGGCGCTGACAGCGACCAAGATCGCCACGCGTCCGGACCGGTCCGGGCGACGCAGCTACGGCTCGTACCGTGCGGAGATCTTCGCCTCGGGATTCACCGTGCTGATCATGCTCGGGGTCAGCGCCTACGTGGTGATCGAGGCCATCAGTCGGCTGGGCGAGGACATCGAGATCCAGACCGGGCCCGTCCTGGTCGTCGGCGTGGTCGGCCTGGTCATCAACGTGATCTCCATCGTGCTGCTGCGCGGCGGCTCCCAGGAGTCGCTCAACGTCAAGGGCGCCTACTACGAAGTCATCGCTGACGCTGCCGGCAGCGTCGGTGTGATCGCAGCGGGCATCCTCGTCGCGACCACCGGCGACAGCTGGTGGGACACCGTCGTGGCCCTGGCGATCGGTGTCTTCGTCGCCGTCCGCGCGATCGTCCTCGGTCGCGAGGTGCTCGCCGTGCTCGGCCAGCACGTGCCCGAGGGGATGCAGCTGGACCAGGTCGTGGCAGACCTCGAGTCGGTGCCGGGTGTCGCGGACGTCCACGACCTGCACGTCTGGACCCTGACGTCGGGGATGTACGTCGCGACGGCGCACCTCGTGGTCGCCGACGAGGCCGCCTCCCAGAGCGTCCTGGAGGAGGCGCGGGGCCTGATGCGCACCAAGCACCGCATCGAGCACGCCACGCTCCAGGTCGAGGCGAGCGCGACCAAGGCGTGCGAAGAGTCGACCTGGTGAAGGGCTGACGAACCGCCGGGCTGCACCGGGTACCAGCGTCGCGCGAACGGGTCGAGGGTGATGAGGAGCACGTCGCGAAACCGCCGGACTGCGTACGCACGCCCGACCCGCGCACCGCGCCGGCGCACCTACCGCGCGCCGAACCACCTGCCCATGGCCGGCACCCGGCGCACGAGCAGCTGGTCGAACACGAGGACGGCAAGCAGCGTCACACCGAAGAACGGCAGCAACACGCCGAGCACCACCAATCCGGCCAGCAGCCACGGTGAGCCGGCGACCGGCATCCGTCCGCGCGGGGCATCGAGGCCGGCGCCGCGTCGGCGACGGCGCCACCACATCAGTGGACCGGTCACGCACGAGGCGATGACCACCGCGCACATGAGCGCGGACGCCCAGAACGTCACCAGGCCGAGTGAGCGTCCCTCGTGCAGGCCGATACCCTGGGCAACCACCTGGGCGAGCAGCGGGTAGTCGTCGTAGCCGTAGGTCGACACGACCTCTCCGCTGAACCGGTTCACGTGGACCGTCCGCTCGTCGGACGGGGCGTCGAAGGCGTAGCCGATGACGGAGAAGACGCCGTCCTCGCTGGCGGGCAGCGCGATGGTCATCGGGCGGCGCAGCCCCTCGCGCGCCGCCACCTCGATGGCGGTGTCGACGTTGGCGACCGACCCCTCGCCACCTTCGCCGTCCGACCGAGGGACTTCCGTCTTCCCCGCTGCCCATGGGACGGCGTGGCTGTGCGGCAGGGACTCGTCCAGCGTGGAGCCGGGACTGGACTGCGCGCCGGCGTCCAAGCTCCACATGGACGTGCCCTGTCTGGTGGCGAGCTCCTGGACCTGGGCTCCCCAGAATCCTGTCCACGGAAGGCCTGAAACCAGCAGCGTCACCAGCCCTACGCCGGCCACGGCGCCGATGCGGGCATGCCACGACCTCAGGGACTTCGGGGTGCGCGAGCGGGCGCGGCGTCCGCGCCAGAACAGGTAGTAGCCGAGCAGGGCCGTGACCAGGGCCCAGCAGGCGCCCAGCTCCATCAGCCGGTCACCCCACGCCCCCGACATCAGGTCGGCGTGCAGGCGGACCGCGTACCCGCTCACCGTGGTGTCAGGGTTCAGCGACCCGAGCACCTCGGCGCCCCACGGGTTGACGAAGATCTCGCGAGGCGAGCCGTCAGGCATCTCGGCGGTGATCACGGTCGAGCGTTCCGCCGTCCGCGGCTCAGCCACGGCGAGGATGGTTGCGTCCGGGTAGGCACGCTCGGCGGCCTCGAGCTGGGCGCTGTACGGCTGTGCGAAGTCCATGCCCGCTGGGCGGTCCGCCCGGAACAGGTCGGGGTGCAGGAGCGGCTCGAGCTGGAAACGGAACAGGTAGATGAGGCCGGTGGTGGCGAGCACCAGCAGGACAGGGACGACGACGATGCTGGCGAAGAAGTGCCAGCGCCACACTGCGCGGAACCATCCCCCCGATCCGGATCGGGCACGGGGACGTGGCGGAGCGGGCCGCGCTTGCGGGCGCGGGTCGAGCTGGGTCATGGGTCTCCTCGATGCAACCGGCGGCGCCGGGCAGGACGGAACACGCCGATGGCCGTCGTCGGCCTGAAGAACCGGACGGTGGGTGGGCGTGGAGGGAATGTCAGACGGCGCGGAGATGCGGCGGTCCACGTCGTACGACGCTCCCCACCACCACGCGCAGCAGGATGGCGCTCGCGGCAGACGGCGTCCCCGGCATCGAGGGTGTGGTCGGCGGCACTGGCGCCAGCGACGGGACGTGCACCCCCCGTGAGATGAGCGCGAGGAGGTTCCAGAACATCCGCTCGCCCGCCGCGAGCCATGCACCGACCACGACCGCTGCCGCGGCGTGGGTCACGATCATCCTGGGATCAGCGGTGAGGACGTGGTCGGACAGCTGAGTGACCGTGACGCCGTCCGCCGCCGCGCCGGCGTGGTGCGCGCCGCCGGTTCCGCCCGACGACATGGCAGGCGGGGCGGAGGCCGAGCCGCCGTCGCGGGCGGCGGTCAGCGCGAGGGCGGTGTGCGCGACGAACTGACCGCCCACGGTGAGCAGGACGATCCTGGCGGCGGACGCCGGGCGGGCCAGGAACGGTGCGAGGAGCGCCGTCAGGGTGAGGAGGAGGAACCCGAGCACCGGTGACGACGGGACGTTGCCTCCGGCGTCGAGGTGTGCCCACAGCGCCATCAGCGTCGCAGAAGTCGCGACGATCGCGGCTCGCATGCAGCGAAGCCCGGTCGTGGCGGTCCCCATGGACGGAGTGTCTCACGGCCGACGCGTCGTGCGGATCCGGCGGGCCAGGGCCAGTAGGACACCCACGGCGCCGACGACGTACGCGGTGCGAGCCGGCCACCACCCGAGTCGGACAGCCGGCGTAACCTCCGTGCGAACCTCGACCTCGACCACCGTGCTGCCTGCCACGGTGTCGGGAAGCCGGGCGATCACCGTGCCGTCGGGCGCGATCGCTCCAGAGATCCCGTTCATCGACGAGACGACCACGGAGCGACCGAGCTCGACGGCGCGCGCGCGTGTGACCATCCACTGCTGTTCCTGCTGTGCGGTCCCGAGGAACATCGCGTTGCTGGTCTGCACCACCGCGAGCCCGGCTCCCCGGCCCACCTGCGTGCGGAGGACGTCGTCGTAGGCGACGTCGAAGCACAGGGCGCTGGCCACGAGCAGGTCTCCCACTCGCAGGGGCGAAGCCGCGGTCCCGGGAAGCATGTCGCGCGCGATGCTGGAGACGCGGGCGGACAGGCGCTCCGCGAGTGGCCGTACAGGCACGTACTCGCCGAAAGGCACCAGGTGCTGCTTGGTGTAACGGCCCTGAGGTCCGGAGGTCGACCACACGATGGCCTGGTTCAGCGCCGTCGAGGACGAGGGACCGTCGACGATCGAGCCGGCCAGGACGGGCGCGCCCGACACCTCCGCCGCGGCGAGCAGAGCCGTGCGGGCGACGCCGTCCGTCGCGGGGTCCACCGCTGTGGCGTTCTCGGGCCACACGACCACGTCCGGAGCAGGTGCGGCGGGGCCGGCCTCCTCGAGCATCTGGCGCGTCTCGAGGAGCAGGGTGCGGGTGACCTCGCGGTGGTGAGAAGCGACGTCGGTGCCGTCGCCGGGGACGGATGCCTGGACGATGCTCACCGTCGCGGTCTGACCTGCGAGCCCTGCCCCGTTGCCGCCCCCCAACCCCGGACTCCGTGCGCCGATCGCCAGCAGGAGCACGCCGCCGATCGAGCAGGCGACGAGCGCCGGCGCTGCGGGGGCTGGGGCAGGGTCTCGCACGCTGGCTCGCTCCACCACGCAAGCGATCACCGCGCCCGCTAGGGCCACCGCGGTCCCGGTCCCGGAGACGCCGACGATCGCCAGCACCCCTGCCCAGGGTGTGTCGACTGCTGTGTAGCCGAGCCGACCCCACGGCAGGCCACCCCAGGGTAGTGACGACCGAGCGCCTTCGACCGACGTCCACACCGCGGCCGTCCACAGGGGCCAGCCGGGCAGCGTGCGGACGAGCGCCGAACCTGCCCCCGCCAGGGCGAGCCAGCCTGCCTGCACGGCGACCAGAGCAGCCCAGGCTGCCGGCGCTATCGACTGGCTCAACCACCACAGCGTGGGTCCGAAGAAGGACAGGCCGAAGACGAGACCAAGGACTGCCCCGTCCCGCATTCGGCGGTTCCCCAGCGCGAGGAAGAACACTGCGAGAGCGATGGGTGCCACCCACGGCGCCGACCACGGAGGAAAGGCGCCGGCCAGCCCGAGGCCGCCGATCACGGCGGTGACGGCAGCCGACCGACCCGTGATGTGCATCCAGACCCTCCGTCAGCGGCACCTACTATGCAGGATCGTATGTCGTGGGTGGTCGATCCGGACTCCAGGCGCTTCCGGGCGCGGACCCGTGGGGGTCCGCGCCCGGAGCGCTCGTCGACGGCGTCGACGGCCGTGACGGCGACTGCGTCAGCGGCGGGTCACCCGGACCGTCTGGCGGTCGGTCGCGGTGCCGCCCTTGCCGGTGACGGTGGCCTTGACCGTGAGCTTGCCGACACGGGCCTTCGCGACCTTGAGCATCACGCGACCGCCCGTGGCCCTCAGCGTCTTTCTAGCCACGGTCTTCCCGTCGCGGACGAGCCGCACGGTCACCGAGTCGCCGGCGGCCGCAGCCACTGCGACCGAGAGCCCCTTGCGGCGCAGGGCCGCCTGGGCGATACGGGACGCCGACGCGACCGAGATGATCGGCCTGACCGCAGTCGGGGTGCTCGGCGTCGGGGAGGTGGTCGGGGTGGTCGTCGGGGAGGTGGTCGGGGTGGTCGTCGGCGTCCCGGGCAGGGTGCTCGGGGTGCGGCCCAGCAGGGTGGCGAACAGGTCGGTCTGGTCGATGACGCCGGTGACGTTGGCCGCCTGGGGGCCGGCGGCGGCGACCCGGATCTGGGCGCCGGTGTGGTCGGAGCCGACCGCGTTGGTGGAGTAGGCGACAGACATCGGGTCGCCGTCGGCGGTCTGGACGGTGGCGAGCTGCTTGCCGTCGTCGAGGTTGCCGCCCACGATCTGGGTGGAGTGGGAGTGGTCGCCGGTGACGACGACGAGGGTGTCGGGGTGCTCGTCCTGGTAGGCGAGCGCGACGGCGACGGTCTCGTCGAGCTCCTTGAGGTCACCGATCGCGCCGCAGATGTCGGAGGAGTGCTCCTGCTTGTCGATCATCGCGCTCTCGGCCTGCAGGAAGAACCCGTTGGGGTTGTCCAGCAGCTCGATCGACTTCTCGGTCATGGCGGACAGGTCGGGCTCGTTGCCGCGGTCTGCGGCCTCGCACCTCGTCGTGGGTCCACCTGCTCCGGTCGGAGTTGCGACGAGCGGCTTGTACATGGGCGTCATGTTGCCGCCGGTGAAGAGGCCGAGGACGGGACCGCCCGCGAGCGAGGTGACCCCCGCCATACCGGCGGCGTCGCTGACGAGCCGATAGCCCCGGGTCGTCTGGGCGTACGACAGGACACTTGGGCCCGCGTCCGTGGCCTGGGCGTAGCGCGAGGCGCCGCCGCCCATGAGGACGTCGATCTTGTTGTCGACGAGCTGCTCGGCGATGGAGCCCTTGCCGCCGTTGGCCTTGCGCGCTGGGGCGCAGTTGGCCATGTCGGTCGGGCCCTGGCAGGCACGGGCGTTGATGTGGGAACCGGCGGCGGCCGGGGTGGCGTCGGTGACCTCGGAGGTGGTGATGTTGCCGACGAGCTTGCCCTGCTTCTTGTACTTCTCCAGGACGGTCTCGTAGTCCTCACCCGGGACGTTTGCTGCAGTGCTGGGACCCTGGGAGACGCGTCCGTCGACAGTCTTCTTGCCGGTGGACCAGCCGCTCGCGGTGGGTGCGGAGTCGGAAACGTACGCGATGGGGTAGTCGGGGCCGGCGCCGACCTTGAGGCCATAGGTGGTCATCGCGCCGGTGAACGGCAGGGCGTCGAGGGCGGGGAATCGGCCGCCCGCGCCGTACTCGTAGTTGCGGGCGGCGGTGATCATGGAGTCGTCCATGCCGTCGCCGATGATGAGGATGACGTTGCGCGGCTTGGCGGGGTCGATCTGCTTGGCGAGATCGGCCGAACGCTCCTGGGCGAAGCCGATGGGCGTGGGGGCCGGGATGGCCGCGGTCGCGGCGATGCTGCCGACCGTCACAATGCCGGCGAGTGCCGCCACTGTGGTGATGACGCGCTTGTTGCTGTGCACGAGGGGTTTCCTTCCGAAGTCCGACTGACGTCTGCACCCTGCGGGCTGGGAGCGTCCGGCCGGAGTGCGGCAGGGAACCAAGGCGTGGCACGTAGGTGACTGGCTGGGGAACCGGTTGCGTACACCCGTCTCCGGTCGCGCGGCAGTCGAACCCAGCGAAGTTGTTGAACGTTCTACCGTGTAACATCTGTGTAACGAGCGAACGACCAAATATGCGAAACGCCGCCGAACGACCAGAAGTCGAACGACGGCGTTTTCGCAGGTCAGAGGCGGTTTTCTTCGGTTGCTGCGCAACCATCGAGACCGCTACGAATGGCCCAAATTAGATGTCGTAGTAGAGCTCGAACACCGCAGCCGATGTTGGTCGGAGTTGAGAATCTCGGAAAACATGGTCTGACCTGCGAAAACGCAGTTCTGGCTTATTGGACCGTCGCGACCGTTTTCGGCCCTGAACGGATCTCCTGCGGAATCCCTGCGGAATCTCACACAGCCTCTGGTCATGCGACGAGCCGCATCCCGAGGGGCCTGTTGGGGCTGAACGGATGGGTCCCGGTGACGCCGAGCATGGAGCGCCACGACCGATTGTCCCAGTGGACGTTGGGTCCGACGATTCGCACGGCCTCGTGTGATCCGCGGCCATGCCGTTCGTGTGCGACCCCTACGCTCAGTTGCCGTGAATCCACGGCTAAACGAAACTCAACACGCGGTGCTGCGCTGGCTTGCGGACGGTCAAGCTGACGGAGCGGCCACGAACCCGCAGCGGCTGACCGCGCGGGCGCTGTCGAACCGACGGCTGGTGAAGATCAAGGGACGTGGCCCGCGGTGGCACGCGGAGTTGACCGAGGCGGGCCGCCATTACGTAGTCCACGGGGAGTATCCGCCCGGACATTTCGGGCCGGAGCCCGCGCCAGGGCAGGAACGGGCCGACGTTGCCGAGCCCGCGGCAGCTGCAAAGGTCGCAGGCCGACCCAAGGCCAAGCAGCGGGCGGAGCCCGCGGTTGACCTCACGGTGGATTCGCCGGCGGGCAAGCGTCGCAGCGGCGGGCGCCCTGTTGGGGACGCCTTGTTCACTGCGTCGCGAACGGACCCGTACGACGAGAAGGTGCTCGTGACGGTGAAGGAAGCGGCCTGGATGTTGAGCCTTCCGGAGCACGCCATCCGTCAGGCCGTGTCGTTGGGCGATCTCGATCGGGTGTTTATTTGTGCGGGCGGCAAGAACTACCGGATTGTCTACGGCTCGCTCCTGGCCTGGGTGAACTCGATGCCACGGGAGTCAGCTCGCACCTCGTGGTGGCGATGATGCGGCCGGAGCACTGGGAGCCGCCCGATCAGACGGTATGACGTGACCGCCTCGCGTTGAGGGGGTTGCGGGCCGGGGCCTCTCACATGCATGTACGTGGGTTATCGGGCAGGAGCGGCCTGCTCGACCTATCCACAGGCATAGGAGGCCCCGGTGTTCATTGAGCGTACGAGTGTTGGACTCGATGTGCACGCAAGGTCGGTCGTCGCGACGGCGATCGACACCACGACCGGCGAGCTCTTCAAGGAGCGGCTGGTCCCGGCGAACGAGATCGTCTTGGACTGGGTGGCTCGGTTACCCGGCCCGGTCGCTGTTGCCTACGAGGCCGGCCCGACCGGCTTCGGACTCGCCCGAGCGATGGCGGCGGCCGGGATCAGGTGTGAGGTCGCGGCGCCGTCGAAACTGGCTCGCCCGGCTGGCGAGCGCGTCAAGACCGACGCGCGCGATGCCCTGCAGCTGGCCAAGTTGTTGCGCAACGACGACATCACCAGTGTCCGCGTGCCCTCGATCACCCAGGAAGCCGCGCGGGATCTGGTCCGGTCCCGTGAAGACGTCCGCGGCGATCTGATGCGGGCCCGGCACCGAGTATCGAAGCTGCTGCTGCGTCACGGCCACGTCTACTACGGCGGCAAGGCCTGGTCCAAGCAGCACCACGCATGGTTGCACCGGATCCGGTTCGACGAGCTCGGCACCCGCTGCGCCTACGAAGCCGACCTGGAAGCCATCGAGTTCGCGGTCGCACGCCGCGCCCGGCTCGACGAGCTGATCAACCAGCTCGCCGCAGACAGCGAGTTCACCGACGTGACCCGCCGCCTGTGCTGCCTGCGTGGCATCTCGACCTTGACCGGGTTCGCACTCGCGGTCGAGATCGGCGACTGGCAACGGTTCAACGGCTCCAGCATCGGCGCCTACCTCGGGCTCGTCCCGTCCGAGCACTCCAGCGGCCAGTCGCGTCGGCAGGGCTCGATCACCAAGACCGGTAACAGCCACGCCCGACGGCTATTGATCGAGGCAGCCTGGCACCACAAGCCCCGCTACACCGTCGGCCCGGTCCTGCGCGCCCGCTGGGAACAAGCACCCGAGGCCGCCCGGGTACGCGCGCACGAAGGCAACACCCGCCTCAACCAGCGCTGGGCCGGCTACATCCGCCGCCACAAGAAGCACACCGTGGCGAACACCGCGATAGCCCGTGAGCTGGCCGGCTGGTGCTGGTCCCTGGCCATGCTGGAGTAGCCACCCCACAGAACTTGGCTGGCCCGTACAACGACCTGACGAGCAGCGCGAGGAAGACTGTCCGCGATTCGGCTGTGAGCCACGAGCAGACCTCGTGACGCTCGACCTCAGAGAAGCGGACCACTCCTGCCGCACGCCGTCCTGCGGTAAACAACCCGCGAATATCAGCATTGACCGCGCGTCGACAACGACACGCTGCGACAGGCCCGAAGACGCCACCACGCCAAGAGAGGCGCCGCCAACACAACCAGTGTTGGCGGCGCCTCACCCTGCCCTCTTGACAGACGGGGACTACATATCAGCCGAAGCTGCTTGTGTCCGCGAAGCGCGTCGCCTTGGAACTCGACGTGCCGAGCTGGAAAGCGAACGAGATTTGCTGGTGCCTTGAACGAGTCTTCTACGCGCCGGGCCAGGCGCACTATCGAGTCACGAGGGCATCGTTCGACGCGTTCAAGGAGCTGCTCGACCAGGGCCTGACCATCGCCGCAGCGCGCGCGGTGATGTGGCAGTTTCGGGAGCGCGGCGAACTCCCGCCGGCCGATCTCGATCGCGAGAAATTGGACCACATCTACTGGATGTCCCGTCAGCGGCGGCGCTGGTAACGCGGTCTGACCGCCGTTGCCGACGTCGCTGATCTGGGAGAGTCTCGTCAGGGGAGTACTGGGCGAGATGTGGCGAACACCGACGGTTGTCCGGGCAGTCTTCTGCGAGCCGGATCATCCGACAGCACCGGTCAATCCCTGCCGGGACTTGCCTTCGCCCCGAGGGCGGCGATGCGCTCCTGCAGCTCCTCGCGCTTCAGTTCTTGAATGTGGTCGAAGCCGACGTGGATCGCGTCTTCCGGCGGCCCGAACCTGGCGTGGTCGATGAGGGGCTTCCACTCGGCGCGAAGTAGCGAGGGAAGGTCGAGCTCGTCCCACAGGTCGACGAGCAGAGGCCCGTCCACCCAGCGCCAGATCCAGACGGGAATGCCGACGACGAGCAAGTAGCGGTAGACGCGCCGACGGTCGTCGCGGTCGGCCAGGTCGAAGTGGCGCTGCTGCCACTCGCCGGTTTCCCGATGAGCTACGCCGTCGGGGAACGTGACCTTGCTGAAGCACAGCCGAGGTTCGACTCGCCAGAGCTGGTCAGGAACCCAATGAATGTCGCGTCCGTTGAACGTGACCTGCCTGAAGTCGACCGTGTGGTCGAGCCGCAGGGTGTAGCCGGCTTCGCCGACGAGCCGCTCGACGACCCCGAGGGAGGGCGACTTCTCGCGGCGCTCGTACGCCGACACGGTTGCCTGCGAGGTGCCGCCTGCCTTCGCCAGTTGGGTTTGCGTCAGTCCGCGGGCCTTGCGCGCGATCTCGATGATCGTTGGTCGCTCCACTTGTCGAGGATATCCGATCAGACGTATCTCGCCGGTTTGCCGGATCGGCTCGCACACCTACCTGTCGCTCACCTCTGGGCCGACAGGAAGGAGCAGCGTGATGAGCGTTGCGAAGTGCTTGGGTGTCGATCGCCTCGACGCCCCGAACATGCAGGAAGTGCGCGCCGAGTGGCCTCGGTGGCAGGACGTCGAGCCGGCGCTCGACGTCGTGAATGACATCGGGGCGCTGCCCCGGTGGATGAGGCACGCGACCCCTGCCGAGCGTGACGGGGTACTCGCGGCGCTTCGTCGTCTGGCCGACCGCGATCCGCGCGCCTACGTCGCACTTGCCTGGCTGTTGGTGCCAGGCGCCTCCCTGGTCGCCGGTCGACTGCGCCGGCTCACCGACGCGATCGACGAGGTCGTCGCCGGCCAGCTGTGGATCCAGATCTGCGATCACGACCCGGCCGACGACACGTACGTCGCGACGACGATCCTCAGGCTGGTTGAGCGCGAGTCCCTTGCCGAGCTCGGCTTGGGCGAGCTGGCCAAGCGTCGCGATCCAGCTTGGGCGAGCTCGGTCCTCATCGAGCGGTACGACGAGACGATCCCAGCCGAGAAGCCGGACGCAGAGGAGCCGCAGGTACAGCTCCTCGACCTTCTGCGACGGGCGCTCGACTCAGGAGCGCTGTCCGACCAGGACCGCGGCTTGCTCCTGGATCTGGCTCTCGCGGCCAACCTGGCGGATGCACCCCTCAGGCGTGGCAGGGCGGGGCTGACCACACCGTCGGTCGTCCAGCTGGTTAGTGAGGATCACGCGCTCGCTGCCCGGACGATCCGCCGTCACGCTGCCGATGCGCTCGACAGGCTGAGGGAAGTCGCCCGTCGCGATGGGCTGGCGATGTGACCAAGACCGAAAGGCGCTTCCGTGGATCTGGTACTACGCGTCGGGTTCGTGACGCGGCAGTCGTGCCTGCATGCGGTCTACCGCCTCGGCGAGGGGCTGCAGGTCCTGGTCGATCACGGCTTGGACAATCTCGGGGTTGGTTGCGAAGTAGTGATGGGCAAGGAAGTCCCGCATGCCGGCGATCTCGCGCCACCTGATCTCCGGCTCGGTATCGGTTGTCTCGGTGCTGAGCGCTTTCACCGCTTCACCGATCTCGAGGAGCCGCATGGCCACGGCGTCCATCACGAGCTCCAAGCTGATCGGTCCGTGCTTCAGGTGTGAACGGATCGAAGTGATTGCTGCCGCGATGTCGTCGAGGGCGTCGGCGTCGGACCGGCTCACAGTGGAAGCAGGTCCTTCGCTGCCCGGGAGCGCACGCGCTCCTTCAGCCCGCTACGGGGGACCAGGTCGACCGGCACGCCAAGGAGATCCTCCAGCTCGTGCTGGATGCCGATGA
Source organism: Nocardioides glacieisoli (assembly GCF_004137245.1). GTDB lineage: Bacteria > Actinomycetota > Actinomycetes > Propionibacteriales > Nocardioidaceae > Nocardioides > Nocardioides glacieisoli. Next base: position 161,079 of record NZ_SDWS01000009.1, on the reverse strand, counting down.
TGTCGATGATGCTGGTTCCCGGAGGAAAGTCGACAAGGAGGTCGACGTCGCTGCCCTCGCGATCGTCGCCGCGTGCGGCGCTGCCGAAGATCTCAGGGTTCGTGACGCCGTGACGGCGCAGCACCTCGAGCAACTCAGCACGACAGGCGGCCACACGCCGGCCCGTGGGGCCGCTCAGCGGCTTTCGGGCAGGCGCTGCGGTCTTGGACATGTCTTCATCGTATCTGCCGCGCTGAGGCTTCCGCCGATCTACAGCCCCAGCCCTGAGCCGGACGGTTGCTGGCTGGGGCGGGAGAACGGGTCCATCGAGGGGGCCTGGGTGGCGCGCCTTCTTCCGGGGCTGGCGAGGTCCCTTACCCGATAGGCGAGCGCGGCGGTGGGGTGGTCGACCGGCAGCGGTTTACGGGTGACGGCGAGCTCGAGGATCCTCTCGGCGTTCACTCCGGTGCGCTGGAGCTCGTCGAGGTACTTCGCCAAGTAGCCGGTCTGCTCGTCGTGATGTCCGACGTGCTCGACGATCTGCTTTTGCCAGACGTGGAGAGCGTCGCCGTAGCGGGCGTTGATCCGGTTGGTGAGGTTCCGGTGGTACGCCGCCTCGCTGTCGTCGTTCGGTGGCGGTCCGAGGAACGACCGCCCGTCTGCGGGGACGCCGCTGGCCGCTCGCCATACTGCGAGCTCACGGCGCAGGTCCGCGGTGAGGACGTCGTCGTATCGCGTCATCCAGCGCGGCAACCTCTCACGTCGGGCGACTTCGCCAGCCAGCGCGCTGGCTCGGCGCGAGCGCGCGGACAGGTACGGGCCCCAGCTCGGATGATCGGCCACAACCTCGGGGATGCCCGGCAGCCAGGGGAGGGGTCCGGGTCCGGCGTCATCAGGGTCAGCACGCAGCATGGATGCGGCGAGGGTGACCGCGTCGGCGTACCGCGTGACGGCGTCGTGCAGCTGGACCTCCGGCGAAGCGCTCGTGGCTTGCGCCGTGGTGGCGGAGACGGCGGCACCGTCGCGGGCGAGGATGCCTTCGAGCACCTCGGTCGCGGTCAGCGCACGGTCGTCGGTCGGGCATGGCAACGCGTGTGTCTCAGCGGAGCCGAGGACGAGGTGGGCGTGGTTCTCGACGCGACCGCGCGTGAGCATCGTGTAGAGCAGCTGCCGGTCCTCCGCGCCAGTGACGATGCCGTGAACGACGTCGGTGGTGATCCCCTGGGCGGTGTACACCGTGGAGGCGTAGCCGAGCTCGACGTGCGCGGCGACATAGTCCGCGGGCAGCGTCGCGTGGAGCCGCGAGGCGAGGTGTCGCACGGCCAGGCTGCCGTCCGCGCGCACAGCCTCGACCTGCCAGCGGTCGCCGTTCTTGACCCAGTCCGTGCAGGTGACGCCGAGCCGTCGATCGTTGCGGCGGCTGATCACCACGTCGTCGACGCGGGCCGCGCAGCCATCCGAGAGCGGCGTGGATGCTTGGGCTGGGTTGCGGGCGGCCTGGGCTCGCAGGTTCAGCTCCCGGACGACTTCACGCGTCGGCGCGAGCATGAGGCAGTCCCGACCGCCGGCGCGCTCGCGCTGCCAGGCCTTGAAGACCTCATCGACAGAGCTGTCGGCGTCGCCGACGTGAACCCGATCGTTGTCTAGGTAGAAGCCCAGCGCGGACTGGTCTCCCTCGCGCAGCGCCAGCGACGCGTCGGCCTCGGCCGGATCGGCGAACCGCACAAGCTCGTCCAGCCGAACCGCACCGTGGGTGGCGGCGAGGTCCCGCAGCACGCCACCGGCGCCTATAGCGGCGAGCTGGCGGTCGTCACCGACGAGGCGCACCGACGACCCCCGCGCGACGGCGTACTCGATCACGGCCGCAAGGGTGAGCGTGTCGGCCATGCCGGCCTCGTCGATGACCACCAGCGTGCCGGGGCCGATGCTGGTCACGAGTGACGAGTCGCCGTCGTGGCGGACGTCGTGGACGACCTTGGCCAGCGTCTCGCAGGGCAATCCGGTCGCCTCGGCGAGTGCCGCTGCGGCTGCCGCGGACGGCGCGAGCCCGACTGCATTGTGGCCACCATCGGTCCAGACGTTCGCCAGCACCAGCATCGCCGTTGTCTTGCCCGACCCGGCCGGCGCGAGGGCGAGCTGAACACGCGCGCCGCTGGTCGCCAGCGCGGTCACCATGTCCTGCTGGCCGCGGTTGAGCGGTACGCCGTCGAGGATCGCGGCGAGCACTGACAACTCCGCGTCGTCGGCAGACCACGCGAGGCCGTCGCGGCGCCCAGCGGCTTCAACGATGCGCTGCTCGGCCTCCAGCACACTACGGCTCGTGTAGTGATCCCTGCCCGTGTGCCGGAAGACGCTGGTGCCGTCGGAGCGACGCAGCGGCGGCGGCTCGGTGACCGGGTCCAGTTCCGGCGTCAGGTTGATCGACAGGCGACCGACCACGTCGTCGACGATCCACTCGACGACCTCAGCCACCCGGTCAGCAGGCACGGCGACGCCACGCACCTGGCGTTGTGCCTCGGCCCGCACGTGCCAGGCCTGCCAGGTTGCTCGGCGCGACTCCAACTCGGTGATCACACGCTCCGCGGCAGCCCGGATCCATGAGGTCGTGACCTGCTGCTCCGTCCGCGGAATCGGGCAAAGTACGGTAGCCACCATTCGCTCGACATTGCGGTCGGACCCGAGCACGTGGACGGCCTCTGCCCGCCAGGTCTGCCGCTGCTCGGCGTACGACCGCGGCTCGTGCTTGGCTTCGCGGGTCTCGAGGTTCGCCTGTTGTGCCAGCGCCACCGACTCGACCGGTGTCGGTGGGCGGCCGTGCCTCGTACGGAACTCCCGCGCCAGTTCCCTCTGCCGTGCCGTGATGGCGGTCCGCCGCTGCGACCACCGATCACACACTCCCGGCGAGACACCTTCGATCTCGCGCACGGGCCGCTTGTCGCGCACGTTCGCGGGACTCTCGACGAAATGGACTCCGAGCGCCTCGACCAGGCGCCGCTCCAGGGCGGTGTTATAGGTCTCCGACGCGGCGACGACGTGCTCGTGCAGGATCTTGCCGTAGATCGAGAGCCACTTGCCCGAGCGCGTCTGCACCTTATTGGCGACCGCGACGTGGGTGTGCAGGTCGGGGTCGCCCGCCCGCGAGTCGCGGTGCGTGAACGCCGTCCCGATGAGCCCACGGGTCTCGACCTGCCGGACACCGTTGCGCCCCTCCCGGGTGAACAGCACCTCGCGCTCGATAGAGGCCAGCGCGTCGGCCACTGCCGCCTCGTGTGCCCGCTCAATCGCGTCGGCGACTTTCACGGGCGCGACGGCCCACAATGCCGACACCGACTTCACTGGCGAGAACGTCAGGTCAAATCCAGCCACCGCCGTCTGCCGCGCCCGGGAGTAGCGAGCCAGCGCATCCGACAGCTCCCGTGCAGTCGTGGGGTCGCGTCCGTGGCCGGCGACAAACCGCTCACGCGCGAGCTCGCTGCGCACCCTGGCGCGCAGGTCGTACGGCGGCTCGGACTCGCACGTGGCCCGCACCCGCCTGGCCACCTCGGCGTTGAACCCGTCGACGCCGGTGTTGTCGTAGACCTTGTACGCCGCACCAAGCGGGTCGCCCGTAAGCGGGTGCGACCCCGTGCCGAACAGGCGTTTCATCTGCTCGGCCGTCACCACGTCGCCGGCATCCAAGCCGTCGATGCCGACGAGCCCGGAGCCCACCCAGTGGCCGGGCGACTCGCCCTTCGCCGAGTAGTAGTCGGCCAGGGGAGTGGCGCCCTTCTCCGTCGAGTCGAGCGCGGCGACCTGCCGGGTCAGGTACTCATACCCCGTCCCCGCCGAGAGCTTGTGGAGCGTCATGGTCACCTCCCAAACGGCCGCGCGCGGGACGCGAGTGGCCACGGGACGGGCGGTGGATGAAAGAGGTGTGTCTGATGAGGATGCCGGGCGAAAAGGATGTGGCGGGGGCGGTTCGTGGATAGCGTTTCGGGCGTGGCTGGGGACTCGGTGGCGGGCGAGAAGCGGATGCGGTTGCACTATGCGGGGAAGTGTCGGCTGTGCGGGGCAGAGCTGGCGGCTAGGGCTGAAGCGATCTACGAGCGCCCGACCAAAACGGTGCGGTGTCTGGAATGCCGGGCTGCTGCGATCGACTCGGACCTCCCGACGCCCGAGCTGGAGACTGACGGGATTGTGGACGTCGGGACCCCGGGCGCTTCCGCGCGACGTGAATTCGACCGACGTCAGAGCAAGCGCGAGGAACGCATCCGTTCCAAGCACCCAAAGCTTGGCGGCCTCATCCTCGCCTTGAGTGACGACCCTCAGTCGACGAAGTCGTGGGACGTCGGCGCGGTGGGCGAGGAGAGAGTCGGCACGCGACTCAACGAGCTCGCCTCCGAGTCATTGCTGGTTCTCCACGACCGACGCATCCCGGGCAGCAGGGCCAACATCGACCACATCGCGGTGACCGCGACTGGCGTGTATGTGATCGATCCGAAGCGGTACAAAGGTCGTCCCAGTCTCAAGGTCGAAGGAGGACCGCTGCGCCCGCGGGTCGAGAAGCTGCTCGTGGGCAGCCGGGATTGCACCAAGCTCGTAGACGGAGTGCTCAAACAGGTCGACGTAGTGCGCCGGGTAGTCGGTGACGAGGTCCCAGTGCGCGGAGTCTTGTGCTTCGTTGATGCCGACTGGCCACTAATAGGTGGCTCGTTCACGACTCGCGACGTGGAATCCCTCTGGCCGAGGAGGCTCTACCCGAAGTTGCAGGCGGACGGACCGCTAACGGTCGATGCGATTGCCGACCTTCACCGAAGGCTGGCAATCGGGCTCCCTGCAGCCTGAGTCGTCATTCGGTTGGGTTCGTTGCCCCAGCCTCGAGTGCCGCGGCCACAGCCTCGAACTCGGCGAGCGCAGCGGTGAGGTCTTCAACGATCTCGCGGGCGATGATCTCGGGGGCCGGGAGGTTGTCGACGTCTTCCAGAGAGTCGTCACGAAGCCAGGTGATGTCGAGATTGACCTTGTCCCGCGCGATGAGCTCGTCGTAAGTGAACGACTTCCAACGCCCGGACGCGACTCGTTCGTCGCGCGCTTTGCCGGGCAGGTACGCCTCGACGAAGTCGTCAAGGTGGTGTCGGCGGAGTGGGTTCTGCTTGAGGGTGAAGTGCTGGTTGGTGCGCAGGTCGTAGACCCACAACCTCGAGGTCCACGCCTGCTCGGACGCAGGCTTCTTGTCGAAGAACAGCACGTTGGCCTTTACGCCTTGGGCGTAGAAGATGCCGGTCGGCAAGCGCAGCATCGTGTGCAGGTCGTAGTCGGCCAACAACTTGCGCCGGAGGGTCTCGCCGGCGCCGCCTTCGAAGAGCACGTTGTCGGGGAGTACGACGGCGGCGCGACCGTTGATGTCGAGGATCGTCATGATGTGCTGAACGAAGTTGAGCTGCTTGTTCGACGTGGTGACGACGAAGTCCTGGCGCTCCACCGGCACGCTCGACGATGTCCCGAACGGCGGGTTCGACAGCACGACCGACCAACGCTCACCAGGATCTGCGATAAGGGCGTCGCGTACCTCGATCAGCGAGTCGCCTGCGGCCGTGCCGATGCCGTGCAGCAGCAGGTTCATCGCGGCGAGGCGGGCGGTCCCGTCGACGAGCTCGAACCCGGATGCGAAGCTGTCCCGCAGGTGTGCGCGCAGCGTGGGGGTCAGCGACTCGGCGCTCCGGGCGGCGTGCTCGTGAGCGACCAGCAGGAAGCCGCCCGTCCCGCAGGCCGGGTCCACGACCGTGTCCTCGGGTTGCGGGTCGATGACATCGACGATGCCGGCGATCAGGTCTCGGGGAGTGAAGTACTGCCCCGCGCCCGAGCCCTTGTCCGAGGCTCCCTTGGAGAGCAGCTCCTCGTAGGCGTCCCCTTTGAGGTCCGTGCCCGAGGCCGACCAGTTCTCCCGGTCGATGAGGTCGACGATGAGTCGCTTGAGCTTGGCTGGGTCCTGGATGCGGTTTTGCGCCTTGCGAAAGATCGTGCCGAGCGTGCCCGGCTGCTGAGCCAGGCCGACAAGGATCTCGGTGTAGACGACTTCGAGTTCCGTGCCCTCGGAGTCGAGCAGTCGCTGCCACGAGTAGTGGGCTGGAACGATCTGTTGCGGATTCAGCTTTCGGGTCGCCCGCTCGTGTGCCATCTTCAGGAACAACAGATAGGTGAGCTGCTCGGTGTACTCGATCACACCGACTCCGTCGTCTCGGAGCACGTTGCAGTATGACCAGAGCTTGTCGACCAAGACGCGGGAGTCAGTCATGAAGGCCACCAATGAGTTGGCCTGAGAAGGCAGCAGCGAGTAACGAGCGCCGTAGACGTGACGATCGTGAATGGGCAACATGGATTTCGTGATCGAGGCGAGCGATTGCTATCTCCTGCTCGGTGATGGCACGCACAACGGCCGTTTGCACATCGGGAGTTAGAACCGGGACTGGCATCGCGCGAAGGGAACCGACATTGACGCCACGGACTGCTACCCCGCGTGCATGGCGCCGGAGATAGCGCTTGCTAGTGGACGTTTGATGCCAATAGTGCAAATACCATGGACTGATGCCTGGTTGCGGTGCCAAACGGACGACGTCCCGACTCATGTTGGCCCCTTGAAGGTTGGAGGGGACGACGGCGCTGCGTTCAAACGATCCTCGAACCGCTACTACGACATCGCCAGGTTGTAGCCGGGCGGCGGCGTACTGTGCGTCGAGATCGGCCGATGTGAGTCGCAAATCGGTGGCCTCCAGACGGTGACCTCGGAGGTCCTTCACTTCGACGTAAGGGACCGTTCCGCCCGGGACTTTCGGCTTCAGAATTCCATAGCGAATCGTCCTTTTAGGGTCTGTCAATTGCTCAAGGCTGGCGACTGGCCAAGGAAGTTCGTCAGGCAGCAACTCAACGTCGGGGCTTGCCGCGGATACTTTCTGCTTCAAAGTTGGCGATCCTCGCTGAGATGTTACTTCAGCGTGGAATATCAATGCCGACGGATCCGTAACCTTCCAGAACGCATTGTCGATGGCTGCCTGGAGGAGAAGCGCCAAACGCTTCCTGTTGTCCTCCAGCAACCGGACTGCGGCGTCGAGGCGGGAAAGGTGGTCTTCGAGCAGGTCGACGATGCGGAGCTGTTCATCGAGCGGGGGCAGCGGCACCGGGGTCTCAGCTAGGTCGCCGCGCTTGAGATTGTTGATGTTGGTGCCACGAGCAGCTTCGCTCCAACGGGACCTCACATCGGGCGAGCGGAGGTAGAGGGCAAGATAGCGCGAATCGATGCGTGGCGAACTTCGGATGACTGCACAGAACGCCCCAAAAGTGCCTGACCAACGCTGACGCAAGATTGCGCTCTTTCCGACAACTGAGAGCGAGCCACTCGAGGAGGCGAGCACGATGTCTCCGAGTTCGAGTTTTTGGCTCGCTTTGACGACGGTCTCAGGCACGTAGACCAGGCCACCGCTGAGATCAAGGGCGTCGCCAATGTTGGTTGCACGCAGAAGAGGGCAGTAGCCCGGCCCCGGCTCATTGCGGGCCTGTTCCCGCTTGTAGGTCACCCCGCGGACCACGTCAGCCACGTCAGCCAACTCGACAACATCCCAACTCACGCGGTCAGCTCCGAGTTCAATTCGTCGATGAGGTCGGCCGCGCGGTCGCCGAGGTCGCGGAGGGCGCCGTCGGTGCCGCCGCGTTCGGTGAAGGGGGCGTCGTCAAGGTCAGTCGTGTTGATGCCGGCGGAGGAGGCGATGACGGAGACCATCCGGTCGAGCCACCACCTTTCCTTGTCGCCGAAGGTCACGCCGGCTTGGTCCTGTTGGCTGAGCCAACCGGCGTACTTCTCGTGGACGCGGTCGGCGTACGGCACGAGCTCGTCGTCGGTGCCGACCGTATAGCGCAGCAGGGACACCAGGTCGGTCACCGTGTGCTGCGGGGTCTGCCGGACTCTGGGTCCGTCGATGGCGACGTAGGCATTCCAGATGATGTCGGGGGTCCAGTTGTACGGAGGGCGAGCGATCCGGTCGGCGAGTTCGCGGATGTCGTCGAAGGCGATCCGACGGTCCTTGGCTTCGCCGATGAGCTGGATGGCGGTGATCTCGCTGCGGTGCTGGTCGAGGTAGGCGCGCCAGGAGTCGACGATGGACTTTGCGCGGCCGGGGTCGACGACGCCGTGGGCGTCGAGCAGGACGTCCTTGCTGACTTCGTCGATGACGCGGTCGTGGGTGGCGCGCAGTTCGAGGATGCGTTGCCGTAGGGCTGGGTTGGCGGCGATCGGTTCGATGGCGGCGTCGATGAGCTCAACCAGCGAGCCGCCTGCGTCGAGGTGTTTGGCCTGGACGTCGGGGTCGACGGCATCGACGAGTCCGCGGATCAGGTCGCGTACGGGGGAGCCGGCGACTGTGTCGAGTTCGGCGCGTTCTTCGAGGGTGAGCTCGACCTCGAGCTTGGCGAGTCGTGACGCCAGCGTCGCGGTCTCGTCCTCGGTGAGGTTGAGGGCGCCGGCCTTGTCGAGCAGCTTCTTCAAGGACACCGACCTGTCGCGGTTGAGCGGGGGGTCGACGAAGTCGTGCTCGGTGACGCCGACGGCGTCCACGATGACGAAACGGGTCTTCGCGGGGGCGTCGGGCGTCACGGCCTGGAAGTCGGCCGGTGCAATGGTGCGCGCGCCGCGGCCCTTCATCTGCTCGAAGTACTGCGCGGAGCGGACGTCGCGCATGAAGAACACGCACTCCAACGGCTTTACGTCGGTGCCGGTGGCAATCATGTCGACGGTGACGGCGATCCGCAGGGTGGGCGAAGTACGGAACGCCTGTAGCTGCCGCTTGGGGTCCTTGGCGTTGTAGGTGATCTTGGCGGCGAAGTCATTGCCCTTGCCGAACACCTCCCGCACTGTCGTGACGATCTCCTCGGCGTGCGCGTCATCCTTGGCGAAGATCAACGTCTTGGGCACGGCGGACCGGCCGGGGAAGATCTCGGTGAAGAGCCGGTCCCGGAACGTCTCCAGGACGGTTCGGATCTGTGACTTCGCTGTGACCGCCCGGTCGAGCTGCTTCTGGGTGTACTCCAAGTCCTCGTCGAGCGCCTCGAGCCGCTGGGCGCGGGTGCGACGGTCAACCTTTGGGACGATCGTGCCGGCCTCGATGTTGCTGCCCTGCTCGGAGATCTCGGTGCGGATCCGGTACAGGTCGAAGTCGACGTTGACCCGGTCGGCGACCGACTGCGGGTAGGTGTACTCGGAAACCAGGTTCTGTTGGAAGAACCCGAACGTTTGCTTGCCCGGGGTCGCGGTCAGTCCGACGACGTGGGCGTCGAAGTAGTCGAGTACGCCGCGCCATACGCCGTAGATGCTCCTGTGGGCCTCGTCGACGATCACAAGGTCGAACGTCTCGGGCGGCATGTCGGGGTTGTAGGTGACCGTGACCGGAGCGTCGGGTACGAAGTCGTCCAAGCCGGGGTCGTCGCCGGAGGTGACGTCCTCGTTGCGGAGCACCTTGAAGACCCGTTGGATCGTGGAGATCACCACGGCCGAGGAGCCGAGCATGCCGGTGCTGGTGAGCTTGTCGACGTTGTAGATCTCGGTGAACCGGCGGCCGTCGCCGGGGGTGCGGTAGTTCTGGAACTCCGCGAGCGTCTGGTCCCCCAAGTTGTTGCGGTCGACCAGGAACAGGATCCGGTTGAACCCGCCGTGCTTGAGCAGCCGATACGCCTCGGTGACGGCGGTGAACGTCTTGCCCGCGCCGGTGGCCATCTGCACCAGACTGCGTTCGAACCGCTGCTCGGCAAGACTTCGCTCGATGCCGTCGATCGCGGTGATCTGCGCCGGGCGCATGGGTGCGCGGTCGAGCTTTGGCATGGTTCGGACCTTCGCCCGCCACGTTGCAGCGTCCTGGTTGGCCTCGGCGTCGCGCAGGATCCGGGCCAGGGTCGACGGCTTCGGGAAGTGGAACAAGCGCCGTGCCCGGGGGTCGGGGTCGAACCCGTTCGTGAAGTGAGTCTCGGTGCCTGAGGCTTCGAAGACGAATGGCAAGCGACCATCGACGGTCAGCGCCTTGAGGCGTACGTCGGCCGGCAACCCCTCGGCGTACATCGCTGACTGCCATTCGACGCCCGACAACGTCGTGCCCGCGGGTTTGGCCTCGATCACGCCGACGGCTCGCTTGTCGACGTACAGGAGGTAGTCGGCGCGACCGTGCCCAGCCGCCATCACCACCTCGCGGACGGCGATGCCGTCGGATGCGAACAGGTTCAGGTCCTTCTTGTCCTGGACGGCCCACCCGGCGGCGGCGAGCTGCGTGTCGATGAGCACCCGTGCGCGCTGCTCGGCGGCGAGGCGCACGTCGTCTGGGCTCATGGTGAGTCAAGGCTATCGGCGCCAGAGGCGATCAGTGGTGAGATTGGTGGCCACTCGCGGGCTTGTTGCGGCCTTTAGGGGTAGGACCAACCCCGACCGACAGGAGTCGACCATGACCGAGTACCTCCACCGTGACCCCACCCGCCGCGACGCGCTGTTGACGATCGAGGAGGTCGCCGACCTGATCCGCATGCCCGTGGCCTCACTGCGCTACTGGCGCGTGCTGGGCACGGGGCCGCGCGGCTTCATCATCGGGCGGCGCCTGCGCTACTGGCGCCAGGACGTCATGGACTGGCTCGACGAGCAGCGCGAGTCCGCAGGCCGCGGAGTCGCCTGACTTCTCCACAGGCACGGCGATCCCGACCCCCGTCGGGTGGCGACGAGTGCTACGGCGGACAGATGAGCAAGCAGCCCAGGACCAAGCCCCGGCAGCGACGCTCCCAGCGCGGAGCCGTCGAGGACCGCTGGCGCAAGCGCATCAAGGACGAGGACGGCAACACCATCGAGGTGCCGTCGGCCGTCGCGGGCACGGTGACCCGCTGGCGCGCCAGGTACGTCGACGGCGCCGGCCGCGAACACACGCGCGCGTTCGACCGGAAGGTTGACGCGCAGAAGTGGATCGACCATCAGCTCTCCGCACTACTCCGCGGTGACCACGTCACACCCAAGGACGCCAAGCTGACCGTGGGGGAGTGGTGCGACAAGTGGCTCGCCGGCTACGGCACCCGGCGCCGGTCGACCGTGCGGCAGGCCGAGGTTCATATCAAGATCATCAAGGCGCACTTCGGATCAGTGCCGCTGTCGGCGGTGAAGCCGTCCGACGTCCGCGCCTGGACCTCGGTGCTCAAGGAGGAAGGCCGCGCCGACTCCTACGTCTATGCGCTCTACTCCCGGCTCTCGCAGCTCTTCACGGACGCCGTCCACGACGGACTCGTCGCGCGAAGCCCGTGCTCGCGGCGTACGTCTCCCGGGATGGGCCAGCAGCGTCCGTACGTCGCGACAACCCAGCAGGTGTGGGCGCTCTATGACGCCGTTCCCGAGGGCGTCCGCCCGGCGGTCTTGCTCGGTGCCCACGCCGGGCTTCGGTTGGCCGAGGCGGCGGCGCTGCGGGTCGAGGACGTCGACTTCGCGACGGGAGTCCTATCACCGTCGGTCCAGTGGCTGGATGTACCCCTCAAATCCGACACCAGTCGCACGCCCATCCCGATCCCCAAGGAGATGACGCACTTGCTCGCCGAAGCGATCCAGTTCGGCGATGGGCGGTTCCTTGCCAGCGATCAGTGGGGCAACCCCGCCGGACCGTGGACGATCGAGCGCGCGGTCAGGGCATGCCGCGAACCAGCGGGGCTGCCCAACGACTTCCGGTTCCACGACCTACGGCATTACTTCGCGTCGCTCCTCATCGCCTCCGGGCTCGACGTCAAGGTCGTCCAAGCCCGGCTCCGGCACGCCTCGGCCAAGACGACGCTGGATACCTACGGGCACCTCTGGCCCGACCGTGACAGCTCCTCCCGAGCTGCGGTGGCGGCGGTCTATCGCGAGCGAACTCCAGTGGCGCGTCAGGCGAGTGATGTGGATGCTGCGCGCGCCGACGGATTGTTCCGCCATTAGGATGCCTCGCGTAGCGAGGATGACGGCCTCGCCGCAGGAGAATGCACGCCCCTGTCGAGGGCTGCGAATCGTGGGGAGCTGGGTGCCCTGGTGCCACATCACGTTGCGGTACCCCCACCGGGAGCCGGCAACGACCGAGGCGGGGCAGGGCTGAGTGCCTTAACTCTCGCACCTTATCGGCGGGCCGCCGTGTCTCGCAGATGTTGTCAGTGGCTTCCACCATACTGAGCTTGGGCAGCCGTCGGAGTCTGCCGTGACTGCCAGTGAGGATCCGATGATGCCCGCAACGCCGCCAACTGGCGATGGTGCTTCCCCCTTGTTCGTACACCTGTCGGACATTCATTTCGATCGGAAGGACATCTCCCACAACGGAGCCAACGTGATGGCTCGTGAGAACCTCATCGACGACCTCCACGAGGGGGTCCGTCATCTCGGAGTGCCGGACGCTGTGCTTGTCACCGGCGACATCGCTTTCAGCGGCCAGGCACACCAGTACGACGAGGCACGCGTCTTCCTCAAGCGGGTCACCGATACTCTCGGCATCGAGCCGGAGCAAGTTCAGGTCGTCCCTGGCAACCACGACGTCGACCGCGGGCTCGTGACCGGCTCGGTACAAGCTACGCACGAGGCCCTGCGGCGCGAGATGCCCATCGACGCCGACAACAGGCTCCCCGGGCTCTACCGCGAGGCCAGCGACCCGCTGTTCGCCCCCATGGCCGCGTACCGCGACTTCGCCGTCAACTACGACTGCGACGTGTCGGGTGAGTATCCGTTCTGGGAGACCGAGTGGCAATTGGGCCGGCACTCAGTGCTGCGCATGCGCGGTCTGACCACCTGCATTGTCTCCGACGGAGATGACCGGCGGGCCAATCTCATTGTCGGCCTTAGACAAGCCTCCGTGGCCACCGAGGCTCGCGACGATGTCGTGATGGTACTCGGGCACCACCCCACTGACTGGTGGCACGACATGGACGAGTGTGAAGAAGTGATGCGTGACTATGTCAGCCTCGGACTGTTCGGGCACAAACACGTCGCCCGGCTCTCGGTTGTCGACAATTCGATCCGCATCGTCGCCGGTGCCGTGCACCCCGAACGCCACAGCGACTGGGTTCCTCGATACAACTGGGTGCGGGTCGGAGTAAGGGACGAAGATGGGCCCGACCCACGACTGGACGCGCACATATGGTCGCGAGTCATGCTGCCATCGGTGAACCGGTTTCGGTCCGACTCCGACGAGGGTGGTTGGAACCCCCACGTCAAACAGGTGCCGCTCGTCCGGTGGGCTCGGGCCCGCCGCTCTGCCTCGCCGACGATCGTCAGCGCGGTGCCCGAGCAGGCGGAGCTTCCAACCCCTCCGACTGCCGTCGAGGAACCGACGCCGGTCGATACTGATCTTGCGCACACGACTGACACAGGCGCGGACGAACCCGTCGCGATGCCAGGTGCCCCCTTGGTCCCGCAACCGCCGTTGGCCGCGCGTGCGCCGGTCATTGCTGGCGACGGTCGACCCGAGCGAGTCCGAACTGCCATCTACGCATTCGGGGAACTCCATTTCTCTGCCCAGATGAAGCTTCTCGCCGGGTTCGATCTCCTCGAGGACGGCGACCAAAGCCTGCCCCCCACTGAAATCCGCATGCGGGCATTTGCTCGGCTGCGGGCCTCAGACCGACTCGACGAGTTCATGGCAGCAATCGAGGTCGCCCTACGCCATGATGGTGACGGCCGGCCGCCCGATCCGCCCAGCGACTACAAGGAGAGCGGCAACTGATGCACGCGATGTTCCCTGACTGGATGAGGGCAATCAACCCCGACGACGACGTCACTGCTATGCCGTTGGAGTCGTGGTGGGACGCCATCGTCGAGTTTGTTGACGACGCCGACCCCGACCGAGTCGTCGACCTGTGCCGCGCCGCGCACGAGCGGCCGACCGCAGCATTTGACGAACGGTGGCGTCAGCACCTCAAAGAGCACGACGCTGTCTCCCCGCTGAGGGAGCGCAACAGGCAGATCGCGGTCCTCGCCGGCGCGGCTCTCGTCTACGCGACGGAGAGTGGACCGCATCCCCATGTTGCCCAGTACGCGCGACGCTGCGCTTCCCACGCTTCCTGGGAGCCGGCGCTGCGTGACGTAGCGTTCTCAGGCGCCGACCTGCACGAGTTCGCCATGCAAGCAAGGTCGTTGGCTGAATGGCCCGCCACACGCAAAGTGTCGGTCACAACCCGCAACGTCGCAGATCACCTCCCGGCGGCCGAAGCGGGTGTTTCGGGTGCAAACCTCAAAGCGGTTGTCGATGCGCTCGCCGTCAGCGTCGCCGAAGCGGTATCGCGTTCAGCTAACGCAACTGTCAAGGTGGCCGCCGAGCGTGAGCGGGTACTGCTCGAACAGAGCGACACCCTCGTGTGGCTCCTCGGCGGACACAGCAACAGTCTCGGCGTAGCGTGGAAGGAACTGTCTCCGCTGACCGCGGCTGTCTGTGCGGCTCTTGAGATTCGGGACATTTCCAAGTTCGTCCTTGGGCGTCCCGACGCGCCGGCCCTTATCGATCAGGCAGTCGCCTCGGCCGGAAAGCCGTCGAAGACCAAGACGAGCTCCGATCAACTGGCGTTGCTTCTGAGCGAGCACATTTCGGCCATCCCGGACACCGCTGCCGAGCTTGCACCGCTGTGCAACCTGATCAGTAGTCGCCACGATCTTGACCTGGAGCCAACCGACGTTGGGGTGCGGCTGCACGATGAACTTGGGCTCCTTTACTCGATGCCTGCCGCGAAGTGACGGTCGTTGTGACCGGTGACCGCCTCGCCGTCGCGCCGCCGGCTCAAAGTCGACGGCGCGCTCGGCGACACGTTTGCTCTGTCCCGGCACGCCTGCGGGGCGGCGTCCTATCTTGGGCGGCCACAAGCGATGACTGAAACGGTCGCTGACCAGCCATCCGGCGTTTGCCACCAATCGGGCTGCCCCGTGGCCACGGGTGGGTCACCATGCTTGCTGGGCAAGCCGCTGATCGACTGCGATTTCTTTGACCCCGACCCCGACCCCGACCCCGACCTGCCCGCTGGCACCCGACAGGAGACAGCGGCAGTACCCAGCGATCTCAACGACCAGGCAGCAACCGACGGACCAATTGCAGCAGCCGACAATGGACTAGCCAACGGCCCGGATACAGGTGAGCACGCCGAAGCGAGCGACGAGGCTGCAGATCTGTCTCCCTACGAGAACGTGGCTGTCCCGAACGACCTCAGCAGCGGTCCGAATGAGCAAGTTTCGTTTGGTCAATTGTCTACGAAGACGGCGTCGGGCGACGGCGCGAGCGGTGACGCCGAGGTCTGGGAAGAGCCCACTCACCGCCGGGTACGGAAGCCGGAAGGCCCCAAGAACACCGTCAGGTTCGACGACGGTCCGCCCATCCCTATCCGCTCAGGTCTCGCGTTGACTGCAGACGAAGCCCGCGAAGTGATGGCGTCCGAGCCCGTCACGCTTGTCGTGTTCGCCGGACCGCCCGACGCGGGCAAGACCACGCTATTCGCATCTATCTACGAGACTCTGCTGACCGAGCCCATCGGCAACTGGTCTTTCGCTGGTTCGCGAACGATGCTGGCATTCGCCATGCGATCGTGGTGGGCTAGCACCGCCAGCGGACGGACCAGGCCGATCACTCCTCGCACGCGTTACGATGTGAGTCGGCCGTGGCTACATCTACGGCTCGCTCACAACCACGATGCTCATCAGATTCGGTCCCTGCTCGTCGCCGACATCTCGGGCGAGTACTTCAGCACCGTCGGCGGCGGCGGAGATCTCAACGACGCGGCCAGCCTCGTGGCCCGCGCCGACCACGTTGTTCACGTACTGGATGCCGAACTCCTCGTGGGACGTGCCGAACGGCTGAGGGCCTTGGCCGCGACCGAGTCGCTCATCACGCGTCTGGTCACTGCTCCACACATCGGCGAGCACGCCACGCACACCATGGTGATGACCAAGGCAGACATTTGCCCCGCCGATTTCAAGGTAAAGGCGCTCGAGGCCGCAGCTGGTTGGGCGCAGCGATGGCTCGGCGGAGCGGACGTCGTGGAGGTTGCGGCACGCCCTGACAACCATGAGTCACACCCGTGGGGACTCGACCTACTCATCGAGAGCATCTTGGCTCCACGGACCCGCATTCAGGACACCACCGCTCCGCAAGCCAGCATCCGGGCCACGGTGGAGCAACTCTCAACCCTCAATGTCGAGCTCAGTTCACCCACCCGAGCGAACCAGGTCGAAGCATGACGTCAGCCAGCGGCCGACACGTTGGGGGCCCACGCGAACTCGGAGCGTCATGCCCTGAACGGCGGGATCCGCCAATGAGCGACGCTGCACTCGGCGAGAGTGACGGAGAGAGAAGCCAATGAGGATTACGATGCTGGGCGGTCACGCGAGTGGCAAGACCAGCTACTTGGGTGCACTGTGGGCGACCGTCCGTGGCGCGGCTCCGGACGCACCGGTCACTTTGAGTGAAGGACGACTCCCGGATAGCAGCACCTATCTCGACGAGTGTGAACATGCCCTGCTCGCCGGCGAGTCAGTGGAGCGCACGAAACTCGACCACGGCGAGCGAATCGACCTCGACTTGACGATCGACGGCAGCCCGGTCTTAGTGACCCACCTCGACGTAGCCGGTGAGACCTACGAGGCCGCGCTTGAGCAGCGATCTGTTGCGCCCACGCTCTTGACAGAGCTGGCGCAGACGGAGGCAGTGATGCTGTTCGTCCACCCGAGGAGGCTCAGGCTCCCGCACAGCATCACGGACGCCCGTCGACTTATTGCCGTCGCCGGTGAGCCCCTCGAACAGCACTCGCAGGCCGAACCAGAGTCTGAGCCCAATGACATCGATCCGGTCGACGTGTGGAAACACGCTCCGACCGCAGTGCATCTGGTCGAAATGCTTCAGTTGGTCGTGGAGCAGCGGACCAGCGGCAGGCGCCTGAACGTCGCGCTCATCGTGTCGGCATGGGACACGATCGACCAAGGTCCAGAGTGGGGCACGGACTGTCAGCCCGGCCCATGGGTGCAGGCGAACCTTCCTCTCCTCCACCAGTTCCTCACAACCAACGACGGCCACATCAGGTGGAAGGTGTTCGGGGTTAGCGCTCAAGGCTGCAACTT
Organism: Nocardioides glacieisoli; assembly: GCF_004137245.1. GTDB lineage: Bacteria > Actinomycetota > Actinomycetes > Propionibacteriales > Nocardioidaceae > Nocardioides > Nocardioides glacieisoli. The sequence goes on along the minus strand of NZ_SDWS01000009.1, from coordinate 144,008 downwards.
CGACGACAAGGACGCGGTTGACGCTATCGTTGAACAGCCCTACGACCAGAGAACCATTGTCGCTCTCGACGGCGGCTGGACACGTGACATAGCGGAACCCCTGCGATGGTTCGTACGTGAGTGGACAGAGCACCCGACGTGAACAGTCTCACCCCGTCTCGCCCTGACCCGCACCCGGCCTCGTCAGGCGGTGGCGCCCTTCCGGAGACGAACGCCGAGCCGCTCAAAGTCCACCAAGCCCTGTTCGGCTATCAGGACGGACACCGCCTCCTCAGTTCGTCGACGACTCTGAAGGGCGACACGCTGGCCACACTGGCCCGTCTCACGGACGGGACATCCGCAGAGTCCTACGCCGGGTTTGACGGGTATCTCAGCGGATACCCGCTCCCCAACGGCCAGTACGCACTGTCGCGGACCTGGCAGGCAAAGGAAACCCCACGACCTGGCGCGGTATGGACGCACGTGCTACTTATCGACGCCGCTGCGCTCGGGTCGATGCACTCGGCCCACGACGTGATCAAGTTGCTGCGCCGGCCCCACGGCAAGCCCGACCTCGCGAGTTACCGGAGTGTCGTGCAGATTCGATCTTCCGGGCGCGACGAGGCTTTCGCCGTAACCGGTGACTGGCGCCCGATTCTGTCTGCGCTTTACGACTCCGACATCGGCACCGTCTGGAAGACCGCCGACCACATCGGTGAAGTCGAATCGGATGTGCTCGCGCTCTGGTGGTGGCAGTGGCCAGCATTACGTCGCCAGTTCTCGTTCTGCCTCGGCGGGTCCGGTCGCCGCACCATTACCGGTCGCGACTTCGATCTGCTCGTCGTCCCGACGACAAGACGGCTGTCAGCCGTTGCCGACTTCGGAGCCCCGGCCACCACGGTTACTGCAGCCGGAACCCTGATCGATGCCGACTTACACAATCAGATGCCCTCCTCGTTTCGTGCCTACCTGCGGTTCTGCGGAGCCGAGACCCAGCGGAGGAGTGCTGCTGGCCTGCTCAGCGATATCTGGATGGCCGCAGAGGATCCAGACGGGATCCCGGCAGGAATACAGCGGCGCGTCGCAGATCGGGTCCGTGAGCTGTTTCCGGCACCGTCGAACATGCGCAGGCTGAAGCGCACTGTAATCGCCCCGGACGTGCGTCTCCCGGCCAGGTGGGGACTATCTGATAGCGCTGCGCTGCTTATACAGACCAGATTCGGCGACTGCGTCCGTGCATCCGACATCGCTATCGATGACCTTCTCTTCGCGGTCCGTGACGACCCGAGGCTGCTGCTGCAAGCAGCACGCTCGGAAGCCATTGTGGGTGCACGCTCCGAGCATGCCCTTGACCCTGGCGACCTCCCAGACCCACATGAATCCAATAGGTCGGCGTCAAGGGGCGACAGTAGTGGACCAAGATCGCTGGTGCCTGGCGCAGAGAGACCAGAAGTTGTCGACGGTCCAAATTCCAAAGAGGTTACGGCTGCACAAGCGCTGCCCGAGTACGCTCGCGACGCTCTGGGCCGCTTCGCCCAACCAACGTGGCTTGAAGAGATCGTCGCGCTCGGCGGGTACACGGTCGCCCACGTCTTGTTCGCTGTGAACCCTTCCGAGCGCGAGGCGTGGGCACGGGCGTTCTGGGCGTTGGGGGTGGACGAAATCACGGATGCCTCGGCCGCTTACACCTCAATTCTCCGGTCGCGAGCCGGTCCTGAGCCGCGTTCGCTGGGCTGGTTGGCGGCCTTCGCCGCGAACCCCGCGAACGGTGCAGCGTGGCTGACGCGAACCCACACCTCCCGTCGCACACGAACCGCCGGGCTGACCGACCTAGTTCATGAACTGACCTTGTTCTCTCGTGAACGGAGGCTTACCTGGCGAGCAGTGGTCCGGGACGCAGCCCTGATCCGTGAAGTGGTCGAGATGGCACCGTTCGCTCCCGATCCGATGCCATCGGCGCTGCTGCTGATCGCCGACCCTGCAAGCCCTGCCATGACTGACGCTGGCCTGCGCCCTTGGATGTCACTGGAGTCCAAGAACCTGAACCCGATCGAGGCGGCCCACCTGCTGCGTGTCGCGCACCACCTCAACGAGGGCGAGGTGCAGTTGGCTAGTCGTGCGTTCGCAGAGGCCTGGGAGGCGTGCGCACATTCGGACTGGGCAGTGTGGGAGGCGTTGGGCGACTACCCGGCGCAGCTAGGCTTTGGCCAGGACTGGGACCGAGCGCGAAGGATCTCTCGCCGATTCGCGCAAGTTCTCCGGCAAGCGGCGTCTGCACCCGTCTCCGGCCAGGACGTTATACCTAATGCGCTCCACGTAGTTGGCGAACTCAGCTCGCGGGCAGCGACGCAATTGTCTGGCGAGTTGACCGCTCTGAAAGAGGAATCTCGTCCGAAGCCTCGCCATGAGCCATTGCCTCCGAGGTCTCCAAAGAACCCCAAAAAGCGCAGCAAAGGACCTATTGAGCAGGCACGACAGATCGCCTCAGACTGGCTCGGGTTCGGGGGGTAGCCCGGGGGAGATCGCCTTGTGCGCTTGCAGGGACCGAGATGACACGAAGCTTGCGAAGAACGTCGACGGTTCCGAGGCAGGGCGTGCCGTACTTCAACGCGCCGAAGGGCACTTCTCACTCTTACGCTTCGGGCACCTGGCAGACTTCTCGGCCCATGTCTCATGTTGCGGCGAGACTGGGTCCCAGCAGACTGCACGGATTCCTGATCCGCTGTCGCAACCGAAGCCAGGCGAGTCGGGACCGGGCGCATCTGAGGTGGCGTCGCGCGGCTTGAGGGCTCAGCTGCCGCACTGCCACCGTCGTCGCGCATGGGCTCCGACGGCCGTAGAGCCAATCTCCTGCGGAATCCCTGCGGAATATGGCCCACTGCGAACCAAGGAAAACGGCCTCCGACCTTGCGTTTCCGCAGGTCAGAGGCCGCTTCCAGTCTACGACAGGGTCTAGATGTCGTAGTAGAGCTCGAACTCGTGCGGGTGGGGCCGCAGCTGGACCGGGGCGATCTCCTGGGTCCGCTTGAAGTGGCACCACGTCTCGATCAGGTCGTCGGTGAAGACACCGCCGGCCGTCAGGTACTCGTGGTCGTCCTCGAGCGCGTCGAGGACGGCACCGAGCGACGTCGGCACCTGGGCGATGTCCGCCATCTCGTCCGGCGGCAGCTCGTAGATGTCCTTGTCGATCGGGGCCGCGGGCTCCGTCTTGTTCTGGACGCCGTCGAGGCCGGCGAGCATCAGGGCCGCGAAGGCGAGGTAGGGGTTCGCCGACGGGTCGGGGAAACGGGTCTCGACGCGCTTGGCCTTCGGGTTCGCGCCCGTGATCGGGATGCGGACCGACGCGGAGCGGTTGCGCGAGGAGTAGACGAGCGAGATCGGGGCCTCGAAGCCCGGCACCAGGCGGTGGTAGGAGTTCACCGTCGGGTTGGTGAACGCCAGCAGCGACGGGGCGTGCTTGAGGATGCCGCCGATGTACCAGCGGGCCATGTCGGACAGGCCGGCGTAGCCGGTCTCGTCGAAGAACAGCGGCTCGCCGTCCTTCCACAGCGACTGGTGCACGTGCATGCCCGAGCCGTTGTCGCCGAAGATCGGCTTCGGCATGAAGGTGACTGACTTGCCCTGTTGCCAGGCGGTGTTCTTGATGAGGTACTTGAACTTCATCACGTCGTCCGCGGCCTTGAGCAGCGTGTCGAAGCGGTAGTTGATCTCCGCCTGGCCGGCGGTGCCGACCTCGTGGTGCGCACGCTCGACGAGGAGGCCGCTGGCCTCGAGGTTCTTGACCATGTCGGCGCGCAGGTCGCTGTAGTGGTCGTAGGGCTCGACGGGGAAGTAGCCGCCCTTGAGGCGGGTCTTGTAGCCGAGGTTGTCCTCGCCCTCCTTGCCCGAGTTCCACCAGCCCTCGACGGAGTCGATGTGGTAGTAGCCCTCGTTGACGCCGGTGCTGTAGCGGACGTTGTCGAAGATGTAGAACTCCGCCTCGGGGGCGAAGTAGGCGGTGTCCGCGATGCCGGTGGAGTCGAGGTAGGCCAGCGCCTTGCGGGCGATGTTGCGCGGGTCGCGGCTGTAGGCCTCGCCGGTGATCGGGTCGTGGATGAAGAAGTTCACGTTCAGCGTCTTCGACTTGCGGAACGGGTCGAGGTAGGCCGTGGTCGGGTCCGGGAAGAGCGACATGTCCGACTCGTTGATCGCCTGGAACCCGCGGATCGAGGAGCCGTCGAAGCCGAGGCCGTCGTCGAACACGCTCTGGTCGAAGGACGACACCGGCACCGTGAAGTGCTGCATGATGCCCGGCAGGTCGCAGAAGCGGACGTCGACCATCTCGACGCCCTCGTCCTTGATGAACTTGAGCAGCTCATCGGAGTTGTTGAACATTCGGTTCCTCCTTGACGGCGACCAGCGCACGTCGAGATTGCAGCGTCACGGAACGGGGCCTCGTTGCACCGTGCGCGTCACGCTAGCCAGTGGCAGTTTCTAGACCGTATCCCGATTGTTTCGGCCGTGTTACGCCTCGTCCGAGCAGTGGCCGCCATGTTTCGCCACCTAGGCTGGGCGTGTGCCCCAGCCCGACCCGACGTACGCACCGACTCCCGCCCCGACGTCCGCGAGCTGGAGTCGGCGGATCCTCGCGCTCCTCGTCGACTGGGTGACCTGCCTCGCCGTGGTCGAGGGCCTCGTCGCCGTCGGCGTCCTCGCCGCCAACCCCAACGGCCTCGGCACGCTGGGGCTCTTCGTGGTCGAGTCGGCGCTGTTCACCGCGGTCGCCGGTGGCTCGTTCGGCAAGCTCGCGACCCGGGTCCGGGTCGTGCGCCAGGACGGGTCGGGTCAGCCGCCGTCGCTGCTGCGCGCGCTGCTCCGCTCGGCGCTCGTGGGACTGCTGGTCCCGCCGCTGCTCACCATGGGTGGCCGCGGGCTGCACGACGTGGCCGCGGGGACGCGGACGGTCACGCTGTAGGGGTCAGCGACCTCGCTGCTGCGAGCGCATGCCCTTCATCGAGGTCGGCACGGGACCCTTGGGCACGGGCAGCTTGCCGCGCTGCGCGTCGAGTGCCTTGAGCCGCTGGAGGATGTCGGTGATGTCGCCGGGCTTCACCTTGCGGCCGAGCTTCTGCACGTGGCGCACGAGCTTGGGGAGCGGGATTTCGCCCTCGCCGCGGCCGGCGACGATCTCGTGGATCGGCACGCCGTAGGCGACGCGCTCGTGCTTCTTGCGCTCGGTGAGCAGCAGCTGGCGCACGCGGGCCGCGCTGGTGCCCTCGCCGACGAGGACGATGCCGGGCGGGCCCACCACGCGGTGCACGACGTCCTGCTGCTTGGTGAAGCCGACGACCGGGTCGAGCTTCCAGCCGCGGCGCAGCATCTGCAGCGCACCGGCGGCCGCTGCGGGCTGGCCCTCCATCTGCTTGTACGCCGCTGCCTGGGCGCGCCGGCCGAAGACCAGCATCGCGAGCAGCAGGCCGATCATGAGGGCGCCGACGATCGAGATGACCAGCGAGATGAGGCCGTCGCCCGGCAGGACCCACATCAGCCCGAAGCCGAGCGCCGCTCCGAGGAGGAACGTGCCGAGGATGATCCAGCCCAGGCGCGGGTCGCTGCGCTTGGCCATCCGGTAGGTCTGGGCGATCTGCCCTCGGCGCGAGGTGGGCGTGGGCTCGGGGGTCGACATGAGGAGGCCTTGTCCGGTGTGTGGCGATCTGGAGGTGGTGCTGGTCGTGCGGCTCAGACGGCGGCGGAGGCGCGCGCGTCCATGGCCTGACGGTACAGCCGTCCGGCGCGGTAGGACGAGCGGACGAGCGGGCCGGACAGCGCGCCGGCGAAGCCGATCTCGTCGGCCTCGTCCTTGAGCTCGACGAACTCCTCGGGCTTGACCCAGCGCTCGACGGGGTGGTGCCGCGGCGACGGACGGAGGTACTGCGTGATCGTGATCAGCTCGCAGCCGGCCTCGTGGAGGTCGCGCAGCGCCTGGCTGACCTCCTCGCGGGTCTCACCCATCCCGAGGATCAGGTTGGACTTGGTGACCAGGCCGAAGTCGCGGGCCTGGGTGATCACGTCGAGCGAGCGGTCGTAGCGGAACGCGGGTCGGATCCGCTTGAAGATCCGCGGCACGGTCTCGACGTTGTGCGCGAGCACCTCGGGACGCGACTCGAACACCTCGGTGAGGAGGTCGGGCTTGCCGTTGAAGTCGGGGATCAGGTTCTCGACGCCGGTGCCCGGGTTGAGCTCGTGGATCGCGCGGACCGTCTCGGCGTAGAGCCAGGCGCCACCGTCGGGGAGGTCGTCGCGCGCGACACCGGTGATCGTGGCGTACTTCAGGCCCATCGTCTGCACGGACTCGGCCACCCGGCGCGGCTCGTCGCGGTCGAGGGGCTGCGGCTTGCCGGTGTCGATCTGGCAGAAGTCGCAGCGGCGGGTGCACTGGTCGCCGCCGATGAGGAAGGTGGCCTCCTTGTCCTCCCAGCACTCGAAGATGTTGGGGCACCCGGCCGACTGGCACACGGTGTGGAGGCCCTCGGACTTCACCAGGCTCTGCAGGGCGGTGTACTGCGGGCCCATCTTCGCCTTGGTCTTGATCCACTCCGGCTTGCGCTCGATCGGGGTTTCCGCGTTGCGGATCTCCAGTCGGAGAAGCTTGCGTCCTTCGGGGGTGGGAGCCGTCGTCACACCCGCCACTCTACGGCGCGGCGGATGGGCTCCCAACTCACGGGTCAGGGCAGGTCGCGACGCCTGAACGACACCAGCGACGCCACCACGACGACCGCCAGCACGACCGCGAGGTACGTCGCCCCGGCACCGAGCGAGATGGTCTGGGTGCACGGGTCCGTGCCGCCCTGCACCATCACGTCGCAGGCGGGCGACCAGACGTAGTACTCGTAGCCGTTGTCGAGCACGGCGTAGGCATTGGTGGGCAGGAGCCAGCGCTGGGCGCCCTCGCCGAAGGTCGCCAGCACCGCGATCGAGCCCGCTGCCGCGACGCCGAGGCCGATGGCGAGGGTCGCCACGGTGCTGCGCAGCAGCATGGTCAGCGCGTAGCCGAGGAATCCCGAGAGCGCGACGAGGAGCACGCCGCGGGCCGCGGTGTTGCGGACGACGGCCCACTGGCCCGGCTCGACCGCGATGTCCCGCTGGGCGACGAGCACGCCCACGGCACCCCAGAAGACCAGCAGTGCGAGCGCTCCGACGACCAGCCCCACGAGGAGGACGGCGAGACCCTTGGCCGCCCACACCCGCCGCCGCCTCGGCTCGAAGAGGAGCTGGTTGCTGATGGAGCCGGTGTTCCAGTCGTGGCCGACGAACGTGGTGCCGAGGACGAGGAGCACGACCGCGAGCAGGGAGACGACGGCAGTCGCCTCGTTGTCGAGGACGGAGCCGACGTCGAGCGTCTGTCGGTAGAGGTAGTTCGCGGCGCTCGGCGTGATCATCTCGACGCAGTCGACGTCGGGACCACCGCCGTACATCTCAGGGTTCTCCTGGCAGCGCTCGATCTCCTGCTGGATGTAGGGCTGGTCGGCCTCGAACTGCGCGAGGCGCTCGGCCTCGGCGACGTCGGCGTCGGAGAACGGCCGCGTGTTCCAGGCCGCGCCGAGGCAGATCGCCACCGGCACCAGCAGGCAGGCGACCAGCAGCACGACCACCGCGCGACGCCAGCGCAGCCGGGTGAGCTCGACGAGCAACAGGTTCTTCACCGGTAGTCCTCCCCGCTGGGCATCGCGCCCATCCGGTCGCCCTCGGTGAGGTCGAGGAACACCGACTCCAGGTCGGCACGCAAGGGCGTCAGCTCGTCGAGCCAGACCCCGGCCTCGCCCAGGACGCGGCTGATCTCCGAGCCCGGCCGGTCGGTCTGGACGACGAGTGCGTCGCCGTCTGCGGCGGCCGTCAGGCCGGCCTCCTCCAGCGCCCGGGTGGCGTCCTCCGGTCGCTCGACCACGATGCGGTACGCACCGGTGGCGGCCACCAGCTCCTGCACCCGTCCGGAGGCGAGCAGCCGGCCGTGGCCGATGATCGTGACGCTGTCGCAGACCTGCTGCACCTCGGCGAGGATGTGCGAGCTCAGCAGCACCGTCACGCCGCTGGCGCCGAGGTCCTTCACGAGGTCACGGATCTCGCGGATGCCCGCCGGGTCGAGCCCGTTGGTGGGCTCGTCGAGGATCAGCAGGCGGGGCTTCTTGAGCAGGGTGGCGGCGATCGCGAGGCGCTGCTTCATGCCGAGCGAGTACGCCCGGTAGCGGTCGTCGGACCGCTGGCCCAGGCCGACCTTCTCGAGGGCCTCGTCCACGTCCGACGTCGACCTGCCGACGCTCGCAGCGAGGAGGCGGAGGTTCTGGCGACCGGTGAAGTTGGGCGCGAACTTCGGCGACTCGACGACGGCGCCGACGCGATCCATCACCTCGGGGAGGCGCTGCGGCACCGGCTCGCCGAAGAGCGCCATGGAGCCGGACGTCGGAGCGGCGAGGCCGAGCAGCATCCGGATCGTCGTGGTCTTGCCCGACCCGTTGGGGCCGAGGAACCCGTGCACGCCACCCGCCGGGACCGCGAGGTCCAGGTCGTCGACCGCCACGTGCGTGCCCCTGCGTCCGCTGAACTCCTTGCGGAGCCCGCGCGTCAGGATCACCGTCTCGCTCATCCGTCCCCCCCGGACGCGGGCGCGCGCCCGCACGGGGAGGAGCCTCCCAGCGGCGGGCCGCGTTTGTCGCGCCCCCGCGCCGACGGCGTACGAAAGCGGGCGTCAGGCCCCGGGGCGGACCAGCTCGATGCGAGGCGTGCGCCCGGGCTCGGGGCGGGACTCGTAGTCCGGGGTCGCGGTGTAGGGCTGCCAGGACAGGTACGCCGACAGGTGCCGGCGCACGCTCGGTAGCACGTCGGTGACAGTGACGTCGCGGCCGAGCTCGGTGGACAGCGAGCTGACGCCGGCGTCGGCGATCCCGCACGGCACGAACCGGTCGTACCACCCGAGGTCGACGTCGCAGTTGAGGGCGAAGCCGTGCATCGTCACGCCGCGGCTGACCCGAATCCCGATGGCGGCGACCTTGCGCTCCGGCCCGCGGTGGTCGGCCCGGAGCCAGACGCCGGTGCGGCCCGGCACGCGTGCGGTCGTGACGCCGAAGTCGGCGCACACGGCGATCAGGGCCTCCTCGACGCGGCGCACGTAGTCGACGACCTTGACGTGGTCGGGCAGCGTGACGATGGGGTAACCGACGAGCTGGCCGGGTCCGTGGAAGGTGATCTTGCCGCCGCGGTCGACGTCGATCACGTCGGCACCGCCGGGGTCGGCGGGGCGCTCGTGCGGGTCGGTGCGCTTGCCGGCGGTGAAGACGGGCGGGTGCTCCAGCAGGAGGACGGAGTCGGGGCGCGTACCCGCCACGACGCCCTCGTGGACGCGACGCTGGAGGTCCCAGGCGGCGAGGTAGTCGACGGCGTCGTCACCGAGTCCGGCGACCTCGTAGTCCAGCTCCTGCGGCATGCGACGAGCCTACGCCGTGGACGTGGCGCCCGTGCCTGTGGATGAGCCGACGCACGCGCGGGCCGGATCGGCGAGGGTGGCGGGGTGGACCCGCGCCGACTCCTGCCCGCCCTCGCGGCCGTCGCGAGCGCCTGCGTCGTCGCGACGCTGGCGGTCACGCTGCTGCCGCCGAGGGATGCCCGCCCGACCGGTCCGGCACGTCCGGTGACCTCGGCGCCGGGCGTCGCTGCCTCGGGGCCGGCGGCCGTCCTCGCCGACTGGGACCAGCGTCGCGCGGCGGCGTGGGCCGAGGGTGACGTCGAGGCACTCCGGGAGCTGTACGTCGACGGTTCCCGCACCGGCGCTGCCGACGCGCGACTCCTGGGCCACTACCGGGCGCGCGGTCTGGCGGTGACCGGCCTGACGACGCAGGTGCTCGCGCTCGACGTGGTCGGGCGGACGTCGTCGAGACTGGTGCTGGTGGTCACCGACCGGGTGGTCGGCGCCCGAGCGGTGGGCGGCAGCACGCCGGTGGCGCTGCCAGAGGACCGAGCCTCGACCCGGCGGGTGGTGCTGAGGAGCGAGGGCGGTCGCTGGCGGGTCGTCGAGGCGCGCGATCAGCCGAGCGCGGCGGCCAGCACGCTGCGTACGTCCTCGTCCTCGAAGTCGTAGCCCGCCCGCTCGAGTGCGGCCGGACGCGCGTTGACCGAGCCGAGCAGCTCGTGCGCGAGGTCCCCGGCCGCGAGCTTCATGAGGGGGGCAGGGACGGCGAGGAAGGCCTTGCGGTGCACGGCCTTCGCGAGTGCCTCGGTGAATTCCGCGTTGGTCGGGGTCTGCGGGCAGCACAGGTTGAAGGCGCCCGAGACGTCGCGCGACTCGATGAGGTAGCTGACAGCGCCGATCCAGTCGCGCAGCGAGATCATCGGCATGTGCTGCCGTCCGGAGCCGAGCTTCGCCCCGCCGCCGGCCTGGAACAGCAGCCGCAGCTGCTTCAGCGGGGGAGAGGTCCGGTCCATCACCGGCGACGTCCGCAGCACGCAGACCCGCGCTCCGGCGTCCCGGGCCGGGGCGGCGGCCGCCTCCCACTCACGGGAGACCCGGGTGAGGAAGGCGTCGCCGCGGCTCTCGGAGTCCTCCGTGACAGGTGCGTCGCCGTGGTCACCGTAGAAGGCGATGCCGTTGCCGGCGAGGAAGGCGGGAGGGCGCTCGCTCGCCGCGATGGCGGTGGCGAGGGTGCCCGTCGTCGACACCCGAGAGTCCAGGACCTCCGTGGACCACTTCTTCGAGTGCGGGTTGCCGGCGATGCTCGCCCCGGCAAGGTTGACCACGGCGTCGGCCCGCGCGATCACGGCTCCGTCGACCCGTCCTGCGGCCGGGTCCCAGCGGGACTCACGTTCGGTGGTGGGCTCGCGGCGGACGAGGGCGGTCACCTCGTGCCCGTGGACGCGCAGGTGGTCGGACAGGTGGGTGCCGAGGAACCCCGATGCTCCGGCGATGACGACGCGCATGCCTCCACCCAACCAGAGGCGCCAAGCGTGCCCGCCCGGGCGGGTGGGACCGGTCAGCCGGCGAGGTGGGCCCAGCGGGCCGACAGCTCGCGCCACGGACCCTGGTCGACCACGCGACCGGAGTCGAGGACGACCACCCGGTCGGCCTGGGCCAGCGCGGCGGCCTTGCTGGTCGCGCCGATCACCGCGGCGCCTCGCTCACGCAGCGCCTTCCAGAGCTCGATCTCGGTGGCTGCGTCGAGCGCGGACGACACGTCGTCGGCCAGCAGGATGTCGGCCTCGGCGGCCAGCGCTCGTGCCAGTGCGAGTCGCTGGACCTGCCCGCCGGAGAGGCGTACGCCGCGGTGCCCGACGAGCGAGTCGGGGCCTCCCGCCTCGGCCACGTCGCGTCCCATCCGCGAGGTGTCCAGCGCCGGCATGACGGGACGTTGCGCGTGGTCGAGCGCGACGTTGTCGGTGAACGTGCCCGACAGCACGCGCGGGACCTGCGCCACGTGCGCCACCCGCGTCGGTCGCAACGTCGCCTGCGTGTCGGTGACGACCTGGTCGTTCCAGCGGATCTCGCCCGTGGTGCTGACCAGCCCGGCCAGCGCGCCGAGCAGGCTGGACTTGCCGGAGCCGACCTGGCCGAGCAGGAGCACCAGCTCGCCGGCATCGACGGACAGGTCGACGTCCTGGACGCCTAGGGTGCCGTCGTCGTGCACCGCGCTGACCCGCTCGAGGGTGAGCGTGCGCAGCGGGTCGCGCTGGGGACGGGCGGGCTCGTGCGCCGTGCCGGCCGACAGGTCCATCCCGGCCGGCAGCACCATGAGGTCGCCACCCCCGGCGAGCTCGCTGGTGGCGTTCATCCAGGCCCGGGTGCCGGGCGCCTCGGTGACGACCGCGCCGGCCACCCGGCCGAACCAGTCGAACCCGCTGACCGCGTTGGCGACCAGCAGCGCCGTGGCGAGACCCCAGTGCCCGGACAACAGGCCCGCCCAGGCCGCGACGACACCGCACTGGACCATCACGACCGGCACGCCGTCGAGCAACGACTGGACGCGGTGCTCCTGGACGGCGGCATCGACCCGCCCCCCGTCGACCTCGCGCAGGTGGCGGTGGAGGTGGGGCGTGGCGGCGGCGAGCTTGACCGTGCGGATGGACTCGAGCGTCGACACCAGGGCCTGGCCGAAGCCCGCGCGCGCCTTCGACGCGGCCGCTGCGGACCGACCGGCGACCGGCCTGCCGAGGGTGGACGCGAGTGCGGAGGCAGCCATCACGGCGAGCAGGATCGCGCCGGCGAGCCAGCTGCCGGCGATGACCGCGGTGAGGGTCGCGACCAGCAGCCCGTTGACGAAGTCGACCCAACGGTCGGTGTAGCGGGCGATGCGATCGGCGTCCATGGTCCGCGCGACGACCTCTCCCGGCGGGGTGCGCAGCAGCCGGTGCTGGTCGGTCTGCCCGGCGAGCACGGCGGCACGGACGCGCATCCGGACCTCGACCCACCAGTGGGGGTAGGTCCAGAACGCCTGCGACAGCAGGAACGGGCCGATCATCAGCGAGAGGACGAGTGCGCCCAGCAGGAGCCCGGGATTCTCGCCACGCTGGAGCGTGGTGACGACGTGACCCCAGACGAATCCGGTGATGGCGCCGTAGGCCCCGGTGATCGAGGCGACGAGGAAGAGGCTCGCGCCGAGCAGGCCCCACTCGGGCTTGACCAGGATCACGTTCAGCACCTGGCGCGCCAGGCTGAGCGGCGGGTCGACGTGCGGCGGCGCCGGTGGCGTCGTGCTGCGGCGGATCGACCCGATCGAGGCCTGCTCCGTGTGGTGGTCCTCGACGACCACCTCGTGGGCGGCCGCGGCGAGGAGGTCGCGGAACGGTCCGGGCTCGGCCGCGAGGCGAGCACGCGGACCCTGCTGCACCACCCGTCCGGACTCGAGCACCGCGACCTGCTCGGCCCGCTCGGTCGTGGAGAGCCGGTGGGCGACGAGGATGCCGGTGCGTCCGGCGATCAGGCGGTCCGCGGCGCGGACCACGCGGGCCTCGGTGACCGGGTCCATCCGGGCGGTGGCCTCGTCGAGCACGACGACGCTGACGTCGCGGACCAGCAGGCGCGCGAAGGCGACGAGCTGCTCCTCACCGGCCGACAGGCTCGTGCCGCCCGGGCCGAGCAGGGTGTCGAGCCCCTCGGGCAGGCCGGCCACCCAGTCGGTGAGGCCCAGCTCGTCGACCGCGGCCGAGACCTGCTCGCGCGGAGCGTCGCCGAAGAGGCGGATGTTGTCGGCCAGCGTGCCGGCCAGGATCTCGGTGCGCTGCGTGACGACTCCGACCGCGGCACGCAGCTGCTGGAGGTCGAGGTCGCGCACGTCGATGCCGCCGATGAAGACCGAGCCGCGCGGCGGCTCGACCGCGCGGGACAGCAGGGACGCCAGGGTCGACTTGCCGGAGCCGGTGCGCCCGACGAGCGCGCACGTGTGACCCGCCTGCACGGTGAGGTCGACGTCGCGCAGCGCGAACGAGCCAGTGTCGTAGGAGAACTCCAGCCCGCGCAGGTCGACGTCGAGCGGACCGTCGGGGACGGCCTCGCCGCCGACCGGCTCGGCCGGCACCGAGATCATCCCGCGCAGGCGCAGCACGGCGCCCATCCCCTCCTGGAGGTCGGGGAGGTGGCGGGCCAGCATGTCGACCTGGCCGACGAACATCGTCGTGACGAGGAACAGGGTGACGAGCCGTGCGGTGGACAGGTCCCCGGACAGGACGAGGGCCACGCCGATGAGGCCGGTGGCGGCGAGCACGCCGTGCAGGAGTCCGCCGCTGCGTCGCGTGACGCTCACCTCGATCGCGAGCACGGCGCGGAGGCGGCGGTGGATCTCGGCGGCCAGCTGGGCGTTGCGGCGCAGGACGTGGGCCTGGCCGAGCGAGGTGCGGATGTCGTCGCGGGCAGCGACGCCCTCCTCGGTGGACGCGGCGTGGTCGGTCCAGGCGGCCTCCTCGAGCACCTTGCGCTCGGCGATCTGGGGCAGCAGCCGGCGGATGGCGAACCACACCAGGACGCCGCACAGCGGGAACAGGAAGGCCGCGGGCCACCACGTGATGCCGGCGACGATCCAGAGTGGTCCGGCCGACAGGGTCGTGCGGATCGCCATCCACACGCCCCAGCGCATCAGCTGGCCGACCTCCCAGGTGTCGTCGTCGATGCGGTCGAGCACCTCGCCGACCGCCTGCTCGGACAGCTCGGAGAGCGGCTGCGCCATCGCCGCGTCGATCAGGTCGGCGCGCAGCTGGCCCTCGGCGCGGTCGACGACGACGCCCCAGAGGGTGCGGGCGGCGGTGTCGACGAACGCGCCACCGACCACGGCCAGGGCGAGCAGGGTGACGAGCGTCTGCGTGGGGGAGTCGGCCAGGCGGCCGGCGGCCACGCTGCCGAGCGAGGACGCGACCGCGGCGACCAGGGCCATCACCAGGGCGACGACGGTCAGCGGACGGCGTACGCGCCGCCAGTCGACGGGCTGGCGGTCTGCGGGGAGCTCCGACACGGGGGTGGTCGCGTCAGCGGAGCGGGAGGCTTCGATGGTCGTCACGGTGACTTCAGGCTAGGTGGTGGGACGGACAGTGCGCGCCCGGTTTTCCCCGGCCGCCGCCGGGATGGTCCGCATCAGAGTTCTTCCCAGGACGAGCACGGGACCAGAAGTCTGATGCGGACTACGGGGTGAGGGAGCGGATCCGGACACCGCGACGCCCCGGCTGCGCGGGGCGGCCGGGGCGTCGTACGGGCTGGGGCAGAGGTCAGACCTCGAACGTCCCTGCCTCGAGGCGCTTCTTGACCTCCTGGAGGAAGCGGCCGGCGTCGGCGCCGTCCACCAGGCGGTGGTCGTAGGTCAGCGACAGGTGGACCATGTGGCGCACCGCGATCGTCTCGCCCAGGTTGGGGTCGTCGATCACGACGGGCCGCTTGACCACGGCACCCGGACCGAGGATCGCGACCTGCGGCGTGTTGATGATCGGGGTGTCGAAGAGCGCCCCGAAGCTGCCGAGGTTGGTGATCGTGAAGGTGCCGCCCGACAGCTCGTCGGGGGTGATCTTGTTGGTGCGGGTGCGCTCGGCGACGTCGGCGATCTTCTTCGCCAACCCGGCGATGGAGAGGTCGCCGGCCTCCTTGACGACCGGTGTCAGCAGGCCCTTCTCGGTGTCCACGGCGAACGCGATGTTCTCGCGGTCGAAGTAGGTCACCTCGCCCTTGTCGGTGTCGATCGCCGCGTTGAGCTTGGGGTGCAGCTTGAGCGCGTCGATCGCCGCCTTCGCGAAGAACGGCAGGTAGGTCAGCTTCACGCCCTCGCGCGCCAGGAAGTCGTTCTTCGACGCCTCCCGCAGGCGTGCGATCGCCGTGACGTCGACCTCCATGACCTGCGTCAGCTGGGCGGACTGCCGCAGCGACTCGACCATCCGGGAGGCGATGACCTTGCGCAGGCGCGAGAGCGGCTCTGTGGTGCCCCGCAGCGGCGACGGCGAGGCCGACGTCGGAGCGGCGGCGGCCGGCGGAGCGCCCGCGGCGGCGGCGGGTGCTGCGGCAGCGGCGGGGGCCGGCGCGGCGGCCTCCTTCGCGGCGGCAGCGGCGTCGAGGACGTCCTGCTTGCGGATCCGGCCACCGACCCCGGTGCCGGTCAGCGAGCCGAGGTCCACGCCGTGCTGGTCGGCCATCTTCCGCACCAGCGGGGTGACGTAGGCCGTCTGGTCGCGGCCGCCGCCCTCCCCACCGGCCGGTGCGGCCGGAGCCGACTCCGTCCGGTCGGGCTCGGTCGCCTGCGTGGCCTGGGTGGCGGGCTCGGCCTGGGGCTTGGCCTCCTCCTTCGGCTCGGGCTCGGGCTCCGGCTCGCTCTGCTTCTCGGCCTCAGGCGTCTCGTCGCCGGGGGGCAGCTCGCCGGTCTCCTCGGCGATCTCCTCCTCCTGCTCGGCCTTCTTCTCCGCCTGCTCCTCGTCCTTCGGCTGGGCCTCGGGCTCGGCCTTCGCGGGAGCGTCGTCGCCGGAGCCGATGATGGCGAGCTCGGCGCCCACCTCGACGGTCTCGTCCTCCTCGGCCTTGATCTCGAGCAGGGTGCCCGCGACGGGGGAGGGGATCTCGGTGTCGACCTTGTCGGTGGAGACCTCCAGCAGCGGCTCGTCGACCGCCACCTCGTCGCCGACCTGCTTCAGCCAGCGGGTGACCGTGCCCTCGGTGACGGACTCGCCGAGCGCGGGGAGCGTCACCGACGTGCCGGAGCCGCCGCCGGAGCCACCCGAGGAACCGGAGTCGGCGGCCTTCTCGGCAGCCGGCTCCTCCTGCGCGGGGGCGTCGTCCTTCTCGGACTCGGGGGTCTCGTCGCCGGCCGGCAGGTCGCCGGTCTCCTCGGCCACCTGCTCCTCCTGCTCGGCCTTCTTCTCCGACTCCTCGTCGTCCTTCGGCTGGGCCTCGGGCTCGGCGGACTCGGTGGCGTCGCCCGCGGACTCGCCCTCCTCGCCGATGACGCCCAGGACAGCGCCCACCTCGACGGTGTCGTCCTCGTTGGCCTTGATCTCGAGCAGGGTGCCGGCGACGGGGGAGGGGATCTCGGTGTCGACCTTGTCGGTGGAGACCTCCAGCAGCGGCTCGTCGACGGCAACCGTGTCACCGACCTGCTTGAGCCAGCGGGTGACGGTGCCCTCGGTGACGGACTCGCCGAGTGCAGGGAGGGTGACTTCGGAGGCCATGTGGTTCCTTCGCTCGCGGATGGTTTCTGAGATGTGGACGTTCAGGAGTGGGCGTGCAGCGGCTTGCCGGCCAGGGCCAGGTGGGCCTCGCCGAGCGCCTCGTTCTGCGTCGGGTGGGCGTGCACCAGAGGAGCGACGTCCTCGGCGTGCGCCTCCCAGTTGTAGATCAGCTGCGCCTCGCCGATGAGCTCGCCGACCCGGTCTCCCACCATGTGGACGCCGAGCACCGGGCCCTCCTTCAGGCCGACGAGCTTCACGAAGCCCTGGGTCTGGAGGATCTGGCTCTTGCCGTTGCCGCCGAGGTCGTAGGTGATCGTGGTGACGTCGTCGCCGTGCAGCTCGCGGGCGCGTGCCTCGTCGAGGCCGACCGAGGCGACCTCGGGGTGGGAGTACGTCACCCGCGGGATGCCGGCCTCGTCCACCGGGCGCGGGTCGAGGCCCGCGATGTCCTCGGCGACGAAGATGCCCTGCTGGAAGCCTCGGTGCGCCAGCTGCAGGCCGGGGACGATGTCGCCGACGGCGTACACGCCCTCGACGTTGGTGCGGCAGCGCTCGTCGGCGAGCACGAAGCCGCGCTCCATCGCGATGCCCCGCTCGGCGTAGCCGAGGCCGTCGGTGGACGGTCCGCGTCCGACGGCGACGAGGAGCACCTCGGCCTCGATCACGTCGCCGCCCTCGACCGTCACGGCGACGCCGGTGTCGGTGGTCTTCACGCTCTGGAAGGGCGTGCCGGTGAGGAAGCTGATCCTGCGCTTGCGGAACGCGCGCTCGAGCGCCTTGGACGACGCCTCGTCCTCTCCGGCGACGAGCCTCGGGAGGGCCTCGATGATCGTGACGTCGGCGCCGAAGGACTTCCAGACGCTGGCGAACTCGCAGCCGATGACGCCGCCGCCCAGCACGATCGCCGAGGCGGGGACGTGATCGAGGCGCAGGGCGTGCTCGGAGGTCATGACGCGCGTGCCGTCGACCTCGAGGCCCGGGAGCGTACGGCTGTAGGAGCCGGAGGCGAGCACCACGTGGGTGCCGGTGTGCTCGGTGCCGTCGACCGTGACGGTGCGCGGGCCGGTGAGGGTGCCGGTGCCCTCGATGACGGTGATGCCGCGGGACTTGATCAGGCCGGTCAGGCCCTTGAAGAGCCGCTCGACGACCTTGTCCTTGTAGGCGTTGACGCCGGGCATGTCGACGCCCTCGAGGGTGGCGTTGACGCCGAACTGCGCGGCCTCGCGGGCCGAGTCGGCGACCTCCGCGGCGTGGAGCAGGGCCTTCGTCGGGATGCATCCCACGTGGAGGCAGGTGCCACCGAGGTTGCCCTTCTCGACCAGCCCGACCTTCAGTCCCAGCTGGGCTGCTCGCAGCGCACAGGCGTAGCCGCCGGAGCCTGCCCCGAGGACGAGGACGTCGAACTCAGCGTCCGCCACAGACTTTCCCTCCACACGATCTCATCGGTCGTGCCGGCCCCGAAGACCTGCCGGCTCGCCCATCTTTGCACTTGTTCGCTGGGCGGCGTGAGGGGCGTCCCGGCAGAATGTCCGCCATGGGCATGTTCGACCGATTCCGTCGACGGCGACGCGTGAGCCGTCCTGCACGGGACGCCGCGCGCACCGGCTCCACCACTGTGCGCGCCTCCGACTCCGAGGACGTCCGGCACCTCGAGAAGTTCGTCTCGACCAAGCAGGGCGTCGAGGGGTTCGTCGAGCCGCGGACGGCCGTCAGCGACGTGACCCTCCTGCTGGTCGCGCACGACGGCGAGTGGACGCGGCGTCGAGTGCCCAGCGTGAAGTGGGCCCACGACTTCGCCAACCGCCACCGCGTGCCGTCGTACGACGCCGCCGTGGTCGGCGTGCCGCAGCGGATGCGCGACTACAACGCCCGCAAGAAGGCCCAGGGGATCTAGGCCTCGGCGAGGCCCCGGGCCAGCTGCACCAGGGTCGTGACGCCGAAGCCGGTCGCGCCGCTCGGCACGTGGCCGTAGGGGCCGCCGAGGTTCATCTCCTTGCCGGCGATGTCGAGGTGCGCCCACGGCAGCCCGCCGGTGAACTCGCGCAGGAACGCCGAGGCGTAGAGCCCGCCGCCCCAGCGCACCCAGTCGTGCTGGAGCAGGTCGGCGACCTTGGAGCTGGTGATCCGCTCCTTCATCTCCTCCGGGATGGGCATCCGCCAGTGCTGCTCGCCGGCCGCGACACCGGCCGCGAGGACGGCGGCCACCTCGTCGTCGGTGCCCATCACGGCGCCGACCTTGTCGCCGAGCGCGAGCTGCATGTGGCCGGTGAGGGTCGCGATGTCGATGACGACGTCGGGCGCGTCCTCGACGGCCATCGAGAGCGCGTCGCCGAGCAGCATCCGGCCCTCGGCGTCGGTGTTGGCGATCTCGACCGTCGTGCCGTTGTGCATCGTGATCACGTCGCCGGGGCGCGTCGAGGTGGCCGAGACCATGTTCTCCGCCATCGGGGCGTACGCCGTCACCTTGACGGGCAGGCCGAGGCGGGCGATCGCCAGCGTGGCGGCCACGACGCTGGCGGCGCCGGCCATGTCGCCCTTCATGTTGACCATGCTCGACGACGGCTTGATCGTCAGGCCGCCGGAGTCGAAGGTGACGCCCTTGCCGACGAGCGCGAGGTGGGCCGTGGCGCCCTTCGGCGCCCAGGTGAGCCGGACGAGGCGTGAGGGCGACTCGCTGGAGTCGCCGACGCTGAGGATGCCGCCGCAGCCCATCTCGGCGAGCTGCTCGTGGTCGAAGACCTCGAGCTTCACCTTCGGTGCGCCGCGGCCCTTGGTGACCTCCTTGTGCGCGGCCACCACGAGGTCGGCCAGCAGCGGGGGAGTGCAGTCCTTCGGCGGCATGTTGACCCAGTCGCGCGTCATCGCGACGGCGTCGGCCAGCACCTCCGCGCGCTCGAGGGCCTCGGTCGCCTCGCTGCGCCGGGCGATGCCGGTCAGCACGACAACGTCGGCGGGCTCGGTGGTCTCGGTCTTCGCGCTCTTGTACGCCGTGAAGGCGTAGCCGCCGAGCCGGTGTCCCTCGACCACGGCGGCGACCAGCTCGGGCGTCTCGCTCGGCAGGGCGAGGGCGACCGACGCGGCGTTGGGCACGCTGCGCGCGGCGACGCCCGCGGCACGTCGTACGGCGATCGGGTCGGTCGGGTCGGGACCGAGGCCCACGAAGACGAGCAGGGGAGCGTTGACCTCGTCGCGGCTCGGCGCCTTGACCGCCTCACCGGCCTTGCCGGTGACGCCCATCGTGGAGAGGAACGGACGCAGCCGCCTGCCGTAGGCCTTGCTCACGTCCTCCGCCGCGTCGCAGAGCCGGGGCCCCTTGTCACCCGCGACGACGCCCACGACGACGGCGTCGGCGCGGGTCTTGGCGGGGCTGGCACTGCGCAGGGAGTACGAGGTCACCCGGGGCATGTTAGGGGAGACGGGAAGGGTCGGAGCGCTGCGGTAGGTTGCGCGACATGGCCGAAGTCTCGTCAGAACCGCTCAAGCAGTCGCCCCTCCACGACCGTCACGAGGCCCTCGGAGCGAAGTTCGCCGAGTTCGGCGGATGGTCGATGCCGCTGGAGTATGCGACCGGCGTGGTCAAGGAGCACACGGCGGTCCGCGAGGCCGTCGGGATCTTCGACGTGAGCCACCTCGGCAAGGCGATGGTGTCGGGTCCGGGTGCCGCCGACTTCGTCAACGCGACGCTCTCCAACGACCTCGCCAAGATCGCGCCGGGCAAGGCGCAGTACACCCTCTGCCTCGACGAGTCGGGCGGCATCGTCGACGACCTCATCGCCTACTGGCACGACGACGAGCACGTGCTGCTCATCCCCAACGCGGCGAACACCGCCGAGGTCGTCCGCCGGCTCCGTGAGCAGGCGCCCGAGGGCGTCAAGGTCGTCGACCACCACGACGACTACGCCGTGCTGGCCGTCCAGGGCACCCGCTCCGACGAGGTCCTCGAGAAGGTCGGCCTGCCGACCGGCCACGACTACATGTCCTTCGTCGAGGCCGAGCTCGGTGACTCCGGCGTCGGGGTGGTGGTGTGCCGCACCGGCTACACCGGCGAGCGGGGCTACGAGCTGGTCGTCGTCAACGACACGGCCGGCGAGCTGTGGGACCAGTTGATGGCGGCCGGCGAGGAGTGGGGCATCACTGCTGCCGGCCTCGGCGCGCGCGACACGCTGCGCACCGAGATGGGCTACCCGCTCCACGGCCAGGACATCAGCCTCGCCACCAACCCGGTCGAGGCCGGGCTCTCGTGGGCGGTCGGCTGGAAGAAGGACGCCTTCTGGGGACGCGACGCCGTCACCCGGGTCAAGGAGGAGGGGCCGAAGCGCCGCCTGCGCGGCCTGGTCGCGGTCGGCCGCGGCATCCCGCGCCCCGGGATGGGCGTGACGCTCACCCACGACGTACCCCTTGCCGACATCACCTCCGGCACGTTCTCCCCGACGCTCAAGAAGGGCATCGGCATGGCGCTGATCCCGACGATGGTCGCGGAGGACGCCCAGGTCGGCGTCGACATCCGCGGCCGGCGTGAGATCTTCCAGCTGGTCAAGCCGCCCTTCGTCGACACCTCGGTCCGGGAGTCGTGATGATGCCCGGCCAGCCGCCGACCTTCCGCCAGCCGTCGGCCTCCGAGCGGCCGTGGTGGTGGCGCCTCGAGGACGCCGCCGGCGAGCCGGTCGAGGTGGCGCAGTACGCCGACCAGCGCTTCGGCAACCAGGGCGACGCGGAGTCGTGGGTGGGCGAGATCTGGGCCGACCTCGCCGAGCACGGCGTGGCCGCCGTGACGTTGTTCGAGCACGAGCGGCAGGTCTACGGACCGATGTCGCTCAGCGCCTGAATCCATCCGCGGTCGACCACTGCTCCGAAGCATCCAGGTGAGCAGGGAGGCGGGCACGGGAGAGCGGACGGACTTCGCGACGTACGTCTACGCGCGCTGGCCCGACATGGTCGGCGGCCTCGAGGACGAGGGCGTCGCCGCCGACGAAGCGCGCCTCGCCGTCGCCGAGGCGCTTCTGGGCAGGCGATCGTCGTGGCCGCGACGCTCCCGCGACGAGGACGTCGACGTGACGCTCTGGGCGGAGATCCGGGAGCGAGCCGCCCTGCCGCCGACCGGCCAGCCCGCACCCCATGGCGTACGTCCCTACGATCCGCACGACGGCCCGGAGGACTGGTTCGCCCGGGCCGAGGCGCGGCGCGGTGCCCGTCGTCGACGGGGCGCGGTGCGCGTCGCGGTCGGCGTGCTGGTGCTGGCGGTGCTCGCCGCCGGCTGGCAGTGGTGGGCCTCGATCCCGCCCGCGCCGGAGGTGCGGAAGGAGGCGAACTCGCTGCCGGTGGTCTGGTACGCCGCCGGCGAGCTGCACCTCGAGGACGTCGTGGTCGAGCTCCCGGGCATCGACACGTTCGTGGCCGACGGCTCCGGCGCGGCCGCCGTCCTCCGCAACGGCGAGACGGTGCGGATCGACGAGGACGGCGACGTCACGACCATCGACGACCCGCCCGACGCGCTCGACGAGGAGCCCGACCCGCCGCGGTTCGTCGCGATCACCCAGTACGACGTCGTGCTGCAGGCGGCGCCCGTGGCCGGCGGAGGCTGGGCCTACCTCCTGGACTCCTCGCGCCGTGACGGCGCGACGGACGCCGTGCGCCGGTCCGAGTCGGGGCGGCGCGCGCTGGTGGTCTGCCGGGCCGAGCTCGACTGCGCGCCGGCGGTGACGGTCGTCGCGGCGGACGGGGCGATCCGCCTGCGGTGACCGGCCGGGCCGTAGGGTCACGCCCCGTGGCTGAAGCACTCTGGACGGACGTGGCGGGCACCTACGCGCGCAGCTTCGCGGGACTCTGCGCCGGGGCAGTGCCTGCTCTCCTCGACGACCTGCCCTCGCAGGCTCGCCTGCTCGACGTCGGCTGCGGCACCGGCACGCTCGTGGCCGCGGCGCGCGAGGCGGGCCTCGACGCGATGGGGGTCGAGCCCGACCCGGAGATGGCCGCGCTGGCGGAGTCGTTCCTCGGATCGAGCGAGGACGTCGTGGTCGGCGGGCTCCCCGACCTGCCCTTCGCCGACGACGGCTTCGACGTGGTGACCGCGAGCTTCGTGCTCAACCACGTCGACCACCCGCGCGCCGGGGCGCAGGAGCTGGCGCGGGTCGCCGCACCCGGCGGAGTCGTGCGGACGACCATCTGGGGCCGCGTGCCGCCACCGCAGGCGGTCATGTGGAACGGCCTGCTCGACGAGGCGGACGCCGCCCGCCCGCCGTCGCCCCGACTCCCCGAGGACCGCGACTTCGAGCGTTCGCCCGACGGGCTCGCGGGCATCCTGAGCGAAGCCGGTCTCGCGGTGACCCGTGCCGGCTCCCGGGCATGGCGGTGGCGCGTCGCTCCCGACGACCTGTGGGCGGGCCTCACCTCGATCGGCAACTTCGGCGTCACGTGGCGGGCCCAGTCCGAGGCAGTCCAGGCGCGCCTGCGGACGGCGTACGACGAGCTGGGCGGGCCGTGGCGCGACGGCGACCGGTTTGCCTTCGACGTCGAGTGCGTGTCGGTCGAAGCACGCGTGCCCCGGTCGTAGGATCACCTCGTGCGCGCCTACCTCGACCTGCTCCAGCGGATCCTCGACGAGGGCGTCGAGAAGACCGACCGCACCGGCACCGGCACGCTGAGCGTCTTCGGCCACCAGATGCGCTTCGACCTCGCCGAGGGCTTCCCGCTGGTGACGACGAAGAAGGTGCACACGCGCTCGGTGTTCGGTGAGCTGCTGTGGTTCCTGCGCGGCGACACCAACGTCAAGTGGCTCCAGGACCGTGGCATCTCCATCTGGGACGAGTGGGCCGACGACAACGGAGACCTCGGCCCGGTCTACGGCTACCAGTGGCGCTCGTGGCCGACGCCTGACGGTCACCACGTCGACCAGATCAGCCGCCTCGTCGAGGGCATCCGCACCAAGCCCGACTCGCGCCGCCACATCGTCTCGGCGTGGAACGTCGCCGATGTCGACGACATGGCGCTGCCGCCGTGCCACACGCTCTTCCAGTTCTACGTCGCCGAGGGGAAGCTCTCGTGCCAGCTCTACCAACGCTCGGCCGACACCTTCCTCGGCGTGCCGTTCAACATCGCGTCCTACGCCCTGCTCACCCACATGGTCGCGCAGGTGACCGGTCTCGAGGTGGGGGACTTCGTCCACACGATGGGCGACGCCCACCTCTACCTCAACCACGTCGACCAGGCCCGCCTCCAGCTCTCGCGCGAGCCGCGGCCGCTGCCCCGGCTGGTGCTCAACCCCGAGATCACCGAGATCGACGGGTTCGACCTCGAGGACATCGCGGTGGAGGGCTACGACCCGCACCCGGGCATCAAGGCGCCGATCGCCGTATGACCGCTCCCCGCCCGGACCAGCGGGTGGTGCTCGTCGCCGCCCATGCGCGCAACCGGGTGATCGGCGACGGCGGTGCGATCCCGTGGCACCTGCCGCACGACTTCGCGCACTTCAAGCGCGAGACGCTGGGGCACACCCTCGTGATGGGACGTCGCACGTGGGACTCGATCGGCCGTCCGCTGCCCGGTCGCGCGACGATCGTGGTGACTCGCGACGAGTCGTTCGACCCCGGCTTCGAGGGCGTGCAGGTGGCGCACTCGCTGGAGGAGGCCTTCGCCCTCGCGGCCGAGCTCTCGGGCGATGTGATGATCGCCGGTGGCGGCGAGATCTACGCCCTCGCGCTTCCCTTCGCCACCCACCAGGTGCTCACCGAGGTCGACCTCTCGCCACCCGGGGACGCCTTCTACCCGGAGTACCCCGTCGACGAGTGGGTCGAGGTGCGCCGCGAGGTCGGCGAGGGTTGCCAGTGGACGTGGCTGGAGCGGATGGACGCTGCGGCATGACCGGCCCACTTCCAGGCCTGTCCGTCGATCCCGCGTCGGGTGTGCCGCCCTTCGAGCAGGTGCGCGAGGGCATCCGGTCGCAAGTGGGCTCCGGCACCCTGGAGCCGGGCTTCCGGCTGCCACCGGTGCGGTCGCTCGCCGATACCCTCGGCCTGGCCGCCAACACGGTCGCCCGTGCCTACAAGGAGCTCGAGGCGCTGGGCGTCGTCGAGACGCGCGGCCGCGCCGGCACCTTCGTCGCCGGCACCGGGGTGTCCTCGGCGGTCCGCGCCGCCGCGTCGGCGTACGTCTCCACGACCCGGACCCTCGGGCTGAGCGACGACGAGGCCGTCGCTGCCGTACGCCGCGCGCTGGGGCTGTGATCCGCCGGTAACTCGGTCGTGCCCGCTGGCGCTCGCGCCTACGGTGGCAGCCGTGACCGATCCCGAGGACCGCTACGCCGCCGTCGACCGGGCTGCCGAGGCCAACGCGCTGCACCGGCCAGTGGTCATCGAGGACGGCGTGGTCAGCAGGCCGGCGGGCAAGCACACCGCGACGGTCCACAGCTATCTCCGCCACCTGCGCGCGCAGGGCCTGGAGTGCGTGCCCGAGCCGCTGGGCGTCGCCGACGGCACCGAGACCCTGCGGTTCATCGAGGGCGCGGACGGCGGCGACGGCTGGTGGCACCAGCACACCGACCAGGGCCTCGCCTCGGCCGCCCGCCTGCTCCGGCGGATCCACGACGCGGGAGCCGGCTGGTCGCCGCCCGAGGACGCGGTGTGGGGTGCACGGCCGGTCGCCGGTGAGGACGTCGTGCCGTGCCACGGCGACCCGGGTCCGTGGAACTTCATCTGGCGCGACCAGGAAGCCGTGGCGCTGATCGACTGGGACTACCTCCACCCGGCGCCGCGGGTCACGGACGTGGCGTACGCCCTGCGCTGGTTCGCGCCGCTGAGGGCCGACGAGCACGCGCTCGAGTGGCACCACTTCCCGGAGGTGCCGGACCGGGCCGCGCGGGTGCGCACTTTCGTCGAGGCCTACGGCGACCTCCCGGACTTCGACGTCGTGGACGCGGTGGTCGAGCGGATGCAGGCGGTGATCGAGCTGATGCGCGACCTGGCCGCGCGCGGGGTCGAGCCGCAGCGCACCTGGGTCGCCGACGGCGCCGTTGAGGCGGACCTCGAGGAGATCGCGTGGATCGAGCAGCACCGCGAGATGCTGGGGCGATGACCGACAACCACATCGTCGTCGCAGCGGTCGCGCTGGTGCGCGACGGCCACGTGCTGACCGTGCGCAAGCGAGGCACGCACCGGTTCATGCTCGTCGGCGGCAAGCTCGAGCCGGGGGAGTCGGCCCGCGACGCCGCGCTGCGGGAGACCCGTGAGGAGGTCGGCCTGCGCATCGAGGAGGCGACGCTGCTCGGCGAGTTCCACTCCGAGGCCGCCAACGAGCCGGGGCACACGCTCCACTCGACCGTCTTCCTGGTCGAGTCCGACGCCGAGCCCGTCGCGTCGGCCGAGATCGCGGAGGTGCGCTGGACGCCCCTGCACGACCACCCGGACGACCTCGCGCCGATGCTCGAGCACCACGTGCTCCCCAGGCTTGTTGAAACCTTGACCAATGACTGAATCTGAGGTGGCTCGACTGTCACCATGCCGTGCATCTCTGCGCCGTATCAATAGGTCTCGTCTTCTCGGGACCATTGATTCCAGCGTGGGGGTTGCACCGTCGTGGGTGTTCGTTCGTTTCGTGTCCTTGTCGCGCGCGCTTTCGTTGCCGCGACCGTTGGTGCCGCCGCCATCGGCGCCCCGGGTGCCGCCCAGGCGGCGCCGACGACGGGCCTGCTCGACCTGACGTGCGCGCAGGCCCTGCTGCAGCAGACGACCCGGCTGTCGGCGGCCCTCCAGTCGGGCCTGAGCGAGGCCGTCGTACGCCTCCTCAACAACCTCACCGGCGACCAGGTCGAGCACCTGGCCGCGGACAGCACGTCGTGGCTCGACGAGTGCGGCCGGGTCTTCGTCGCCGACGAGGGGATCGAGCCGGCGCAGCGGGTAACGGCCGACCCCGCGCCACGCGACGCCGTCCCGACGGACGTGTTCACGCTGTCCTCGCGGCCGGGCTCGACGCGCACCATCTACCTCGACTTCGACGGCGCCACCTACTCCGGCACCCGGTGGAAGAGCGGTGCCGAGATCGTGTCGCCGGCCTACAGCATCGACGCGGACCGCGCGACGTTCAGCGAGGTCGAGCGGGCGCAGGTCTACCTCGCCTGGCAGACCGTCGCCGAGGACTACGCCCCCTTCGACGTCAACGTCACCACGCTGCGCCCGGACCCCTCGGCCCTCACCCGAACGTCGAGCGCCGACCTGACCTACGGCATCCCCGTCGTGGTCAGCCCGACCAACTCCGTCGGCACCGGCTGCGGCTGCGGCGGCCTCTCCTACGTCGGGATCTTCGGCACCGTCGGCGCCACCGACTACCAGCCGGCGTGGATCTTCACCAACGGTTCCGGCACCGGTGGCTACAACGTGGGCCAGATCATCAGCCACGAGGTCGGCCACACCTTCGGCCTGAGCCACGACGGCACCAGCCAGGCGTCCTACTACGCCGGCGCCAAGGGCTGGGCCCCGATCATGGGTGCGTCCTACAACCGCCGGGCGTCGCACTGGTCGACGGGGGAGTACGCCGATGCCAACAACACCGAGGACGACACGGCGATCATCGCCCGGACGGCCCCCGTCGTCGCCGACGACCACGCCAGCAGCCCGTCGGCCGCGACAGGCCTGACCGCGGGCACCCCGGTCGCCGGGACGATCACCACGCGCACGGACACCGACGCCTTCTCGTTCAGCGCCTACGGCCGGACCGCACTGACCGTCTCCGGTCCCGCCGGCTACTCCGACCTCGACGCCCGGCTGACCATCCTCAGCCCCCAGGGCGCCACGATCGCCACCGTCGACCCGACAGCCGACGTGTCCGACGACGCGTCGATGGCGGCCACCTGGCTGGTCGACCTGCCCGCGACCGCCGCGAGCTACGTCGCCGTGGTGGACGGCACCGGGGTGGGCGCACCCTCCGAGGTCGGCCGCTACAGCGACTACGGCTCGCTCGGCGCCTACACCGTGTCGCTCTCCACGGGCGGCAGCACCGCCACACCGCTGGCGACGCCCACCACCTCGACGACCACGACGTCCGTGCAAGCGATCGCCTTCGTCACCACCCGCCTGCCGCGGGCACGCGCAGGTGCGGCCTACCGCGCGGCCATCCGCTTCCGCGGCCCGGTCTCGGAGGCGCGCGTCGACTGGCGGCTCCCGCGTGGGCTGAAGTGGAAGGTCGTCGACGACCGCATCGTGATCCACGGTCGCGTCCGGGCGAGCTCGGCCGGCAGGTTCGCGACCGTGCTGTCCGGCCAGGACCGGTCGGTGCGTCGGGTGTTCCGCCTCGTCGTGCGGCGCTAGGCGGGCGCGAAGAGGTCCAGTTCGCTGCCCCAGCCGTCGATCATCCCGGTCGTCCGGGTGTGGCCCCGCTCCTCGTCGTACGCCGTGCACGCGGCTCGGACGCGGACGAAGGTCTCCCGGATCGCAGCGACGTCGCCGGTGAGCGTGCGGTCGAGCAGTCCGAGCAGCTCGTCGGCCGGCCATCCCTCGACCGGGTGGTGGCGCAGCTCCCAGGGCAGGTAGCTGTTGTAGGGACGCACCCGGCCCGCGATCGAGAAGACCACGTCGAGCAGCCACGGGACCGACTCGGCGGCGTCGAGCCTGGCCTCGAGGGGTCGGCCGCCGCGGTCGTTCTTCAGCGCGCGGTAGGCGAAGTTGATCCAGCCGTCGAGCCGGTCGTGGTCGATCAGCATCGCGTCGGCCTCGTCGGGCGTGAGCACTGCCTGTCGCCGAGCGGCCTGCGCCAGCTCGCCGCCGGTGCGGTCGAGCAGGACGGGAGCGTGCGCGTAGGTCCAGCGGAACCACCAGCCGCCAGTGCCGAAGGCCGGCACGTCGAGCAGCTCGGACCAGGAGTCGACGGCCTCGTCGACGTCCGGCGAGTGCGCCGTCTGCCGGTGCGCCGCTGCCTCGTCGGTGAGCACGACCACGACGTCGAGGTCGGAGTGCGGGGTGGTGTGGTCGCGACCCGCCGAACCGCTCAGCAGGATGCCCAGCAGGTCGTCGCCGTGCGCCGCGTGGTTGCGCTCCGCCAGTGCGACGAGCGTCGCCCGCTGCTCGGCAGTGAGCCAGGCGGGCAGCGCGAGGTCGACCGTCACTCCCGGGTTCACTTCGGCGGGAGCGTGCGGACGTAGGTCGCGCCGCGGTCGACCCACAGCTCGAGCTGGTCGTCGTCCGCAAGGGCGTCCTGCGACACCAGCAGCCAGCCGGTCATCTCGCGCCCGCGCATCTCCATCGGTCGCACCGCGTCGCCGTCGAGCCACTGCTCGCCCTGTGCGGGGTCGGCGCGCACCATCAGCGAGCCGGCGCTGCCGGCGGCGACGGCCATGTGGCCGTGGAGCATGAAGCCGAGGCCGCCGAACATCTTCTTCGACGTCCACCCCTCCTCGCCGTCGACCAGGTCGTGGATGCGCTGCGCCAGCACCTCGTCGTACGCCATGGCACGAGTATGCGGCTCGCCGACGACAGCGCGACGGAGGTGGGGCGATAACCTAGGCATCATGAGCTCCAACGCCCCGTTCGGCCGCCTGCTCACGGCAATGGCGACCGCGTTCCACGAGGACGGCAGCGTCGACCTCGACGGCACCGCGGCGATCGCGGCCCACCTCGTCGCGCACGGCAACGACGGCGTCGTCGTCAGCGGCACGACGGGGGAGAGCCCCACCACCTCGGTCGCCGAGGACGGCGAGATCCTCCGAGCCGTCCAGGACGCGGTCGGCGACCACGCCGTCGTCATCGCCGGCGTCGGCACCAACGCCACGGCCCACTCGGTCGAGCTCGCCCGGCAGGCGGAGAAGGTCGGCGTCGACGGCGTGCTGCTCGTCACGCCCTACTACAACAAGCCCGGCCAGGTCGGCCTGCAGCACCACTTCTCGAGCGTCGCCGAGGCCACAGACCTGCCGGTCATGCTCTACGACGTCCCCGGCCGGTCCGCGAGCCTGATCGAGATCGACACCTACGAGGCGATGCGTCGCTACGACCACGTCACGTCGGTCAAGGAGGCCTCCGGCCTGCTGGCACGCACCGCGCAGCTGGTCGACATGGGCTACTCCGTCTACTCCGGCGACGACGTCAACACCCTCGGGTACCTCGCCTACGGCGGCGTCGGCCTGGTGTCCGTGGTCGCGCACGCTGCCGGCGACCGGCTGAAGGCGATGCTCGACGCCTGGGACGCAGGCGACCACGCCGGGGCGCTACGCATCCACACCTCACTGCTTCCCGCATTCGACGCCATCATGGGCGTCCCCAACTACGGAGCCACCACCGCCAAGGCAGCCCTCGAGCTGCTCGGCGTGCTCGACAACCGCCGCGTCCGCGGCCCGCTGGTCGCCCTGGACGACGACGAGGTCACCGCGCTGCGCGCCGGTCTCGCCGCCGCCGGCCTCCTGTGACATCCACGTCTGACACCGAAGGAATCCCTTGAGCCACCCTCACCCCGACCTGAGCACGCCCGGCCCCCTCCCCGCCGGAGGCCTCCGGGTCATCCCGCTCGGAGGACTGGGCGAGGTCGGTCGCAACATGACCGCGTTCGAGTACGACGGCCGCCTGCTGCTCGTCGACTGCGGCGTCCTCTTCCCTGAGGACCACCACCCGGGCGTCGACCTGATCCTCCCCGACTTCGAGCCCATCCGGGACCGCCTCGACGCCGTCGAGGCACTCGTGCTGACCCACGGTCACGAGGACCACATCGGCGCCACGCCGTACCTCCTGCGCGAGCGGGGCGACATCCCGCTCGTCGGCTCCAAGCTCACCCTCGCCCTGCTGGGCTCCAAGCTCCGCGAGCACCGTCTCAAGGAGACCGCGCAGTACGAGGTCGCGGAGGGGCAGACGATCACGTTCGGCCCGTTCGTGCTCGAGTTCGTCGCCGTCAACCACTCGATCCCCGACGCGCTCGCCGTCGTGATCCGCACCGGTGCCGGCGTCGTGCTGCACACGGGCGACTTCAAGATGGACCAGCTCCCGCTCGACGGCCGGATCACCGACCTCAACGAGTTCGCCCGTCTCGGTGACGAGGGGGTCGACCTCTTCCTCACCGACTCCACCAACGCCGAGGTCCCCGGCTTCACCACCTCGGAGAAGGAGATCGGCCCGGTGCTCGACCGGGTCTTCGCCAAGAGCGAGCAGCGGATCATCGTGGCCTGCTTCGCCTCGCACATGCACCGCGTGCAGCAGGTGCTCGACGCGGCCGTCGCGCACGGCCGCAAGGTCGCCTACGTCGGCCGCTCGATGGTGCGCAACATGGCCATCGCCCAGGAGCTGGGCTACCTCACGGTGCCGCCCGGCGTGATGGTGGAGGCCAAGGAGCTCGCCGACCTGCCGCCGCACAAGCAGGTCCTCATCTCGACCGGCTCGCAGGGCGAGCCGCTCGCCGCGCTGAGCCGGATGTCGCAGAGCAACCACCACTTCGTGCACCTCGAGCCCGGCGACACCGTGGTCCTCGCCAGCTCGCTGATCCCGGGCAACGAGAACGCCGTCTACCGGGTGATCAACGGCCTCTCGCGCCTGGGCGCCAACGTCGTGCACAAGGGCAACTCGCTCGTGCACGTCTCCGGCCACGCCAGCGCCGGCGAGCTCCTCTACTGCTACAACATCGTCAAGCCCCGCAACGTGATGCCGGTGCACGGCGAGGTCCGCCACATGCGGGCGAACGCCGACCTCGCCCGCGCGACCGGGGTCGAGAACGTCGTGCTGGCCGAGGACGGCGTCGTGGTCGACCTCGTCGACGGCGTCGCCAAGATCGTCGGCAAGGTCGACGTCGGCTACGTCTTCGTCGACGGCACCACGATCGGCGACATCTCCGAGGCCTCGATGAAGGACCGTCGCGTCCTCGGCGAGGAGGGGTTCCTCTCGGTCATCGTGGTCGTGGACTCCGTCACCGGCAAGGTGGTGTCCGGTCCCGAGATCCACGCCCGCGGCTTCGCCGAGGACGAGACGACGTTCGACGAGATCCGCCAGCCGATCATCGACGCGATCCACTCCGCCGTGCAGGAGGGGGTCACCGACCCCCACCAGCTCCAGCAGACCATCCGACGCGTCGTCGGCCGCTGGGTCAACCGGGCGCACCGCCGGCGCCCGATGATCATTCCTGTCGTGATCGAGGCGTAGGGCCCTGACGCAAGCCCTAGGATTCCCGCGGGGCAACCGGGGACGAGCGGTGCCGACGTCGATCTGGGTGGGGAGGTGTACGTGGCGCACAACATGGATGCGCTGAGCCGCCTCGCCGAGCTCATGCGTCGCGTCAACTCCTCGACCGACACCGAGGTGATCCTCGAGGAGATCGCCCACGGTGTCGTCGACGTCCTCGGCTACGGCGTCGCGGCCATCGCCCGCCTCGAGGGCGACACCCTCGTGATGACCAACGTGGCGGGACCGCCCGAGGTGGTCGCGCAGATCCTCCACCGCAGGACGCCGGCCGAGCAGATCCTCGACGAGTTCCGCGAGGCCGACCGGTGGGGCATCCTCCGGTTCGTCCCGGCGGGTCGGATGTCGGAGGAGCGGCTGCGCGCGGCCTGGATCCCGGAGGTGCCGGTCAGCGACGACCCCGAGGCCTGGCACCCCGAGCACGCCCTCTACGCGCCGCTGTACTCGGCCGGCGGCGAGCTCCTCGGCAACATGGCCGTCGACCTGCCGCCCGGCGACCGCGTGCCCAACCTCACCGACCGCGAGCTCCTCGAGATGTTCGCCGTCCAGGCGGGCGTCGCCCTGTCCAACGCCCGCGAGCGCGAGCGTCTCACCGACCGGCTGCGGCTGGACCGGATGCTGACGTCGGTCGCGGGAGCCGGCACCCAGCACAGCCTGCCGCAGGCACTGACCTCGGCGGTCGCAGCGGTCGCGGAGTGCTTCGGCACCGTCCAGACGGTGGTGCGGACGTTCCCCGCCGACGCCCAGGGCAGCCAGATCGGCATCGCCACGCCGCTGGCCTTCACCCCGGAGGACGACGTCCCGGAGATCCGCACCGACCTCGCGGAGCTCGACGACCTGAAGGTGCTCATCGAGCTCGGCGTCACCGACCAGGAGTCGACCAGTCTCCCGCTCAGCGCCCCCCGCATGCAGCGGCTCATGCGCGGCATGCGGGTCGAGCGGGCGCTCGTGTGCCCCCTCGTCTCGCGGGACGAGCTGGTCGGCTACCTCGTCCTCGGGTTCGCGCGCCACGCGCGCCCGCTGACCTCCGCGGAGGCCGACGCCGTGCTCGAGGTCGGCCGCCTGCTCGCGCAGACGGTGCGCGCCTCACGCGTGCTCGAGACCGAGCAGCGGCTGGTGCAGGAGCTCCGCGAGCTCGCGCGCTACCGCAGCGAGCTGATCGCCACGATCTCCCACGAGCTCAAGACGCCGCTGACCGCGATCCTCGGCCACGCCGAGCTCATCGCCGACCGGCACCCCGACCTCACCTCGATCGACGCGATCATCCGCAACGCGCAGCGGCTCAACAACCTCGTGGCCAACCTGCTGCACTACTCGCGGATCCAGGGCCGGCGCGAGACCGTGCGCCGCGCCGTCGACCTCGCCGAGCTGTGCGAGGCCAGCGTGGACCTCCTCGGGATCCGCGCCAAGCAGGCCGGCGTACGCCTCTCGTTCACCTCGTCAGGCTCGGGGCCGGTCGTCGTCTTCGGCGACCCGGAGGAGCTGGCGCGGGTCATCGACAACATGGTCGACAACGCGGTGAAGTACACCCCCGAGGACGGCACCGTCGAGGTGGCGATGACCGTCTCCGACGACGAGGTCAGCGTCGAGGTCACCGACACCGGGCTCGGCATCTCGGTCACCGACCAGGCGCACGTCTTCTCGGCGTTCCACCGCTCCACGAACCCCAACGCGCTGTCGGTGCCGGGCACCGGTCTCGGCCTGCCGATCGCGCAGCGCATCGCGGAGTCCCACGGCGGCACCCTCTCGGTCGCCTCCCAGCTGGGCCGGGGGAGCACCTTCACCTTCACCCTGCCGCTGCGCTCGACGCGCGACGCCTGAGCTCCTGCTGCTCGGCCCGGACAGGCCGAAGGCCCCGGCGGATCTCTCCGCCGGGGCCTCCGGATCTTGCAGCTCAGCTCATCGCACGACGCGGAACCTGATGCGGTCCTTGCTCGTGTCAGCGGTGTCGGAGCCCTTGTACTTCGCCTGGGCGACGTGCTTGCCCACGAAGTAGTCGCGCTCGATCCGGAACACGGCGCGGCCGTCCTCCAGCTTCGCGCGACCCATCCGCTTGCCGTCGATGCGCAGCACGATCTTGCCGGTCGGGGTGGTCCCGTCCGCCTCGACCTTCACCACGACCTTGAAGTTCTCCCGGTAGGAGGGCTTCTTCGGCTTGATCCGCACCGACGTGTCCGTCTCGACCGTGCCGGGCGCCGGGGTCGGCGTCGTGGTGGGCGGGGTCGTGGTGGGCGGCGTCGTGGTGGGCGGCGTGGTCGGGTCCTTCAGGGCCACGACCTGGGCCTTGGCGCCCACCTTGTTGTGCAGGTGGACCATCATCAGGCCCTTGCCGCCGTCGGCCGCGTAGCTGGCCGCGTTGCGGGTGACGGTGAGCGACGAGCCCGACTTGTCGAGGACCAGGGGGCCGGCGCCGTTGGCGTCGGTCACGCTGATGCCCGGGTTGAACACGTCCGCCGTCAGCGACACCCGGCCCGTGTTCGGGTCGAGACCGACAGCGTCGATGTAGTCGCCGCTGAGGTTGGTGTAGCTGATGAACCCGTAGTTGATCCGCGGGTTCGACGGGTTGACGCCGAACGCCTTCAGCTCCTCCAGCCACACCGGCATGATCATCGTGTCGCTGTCGAAGGCCGCCGTGTCGACGTCGCCGAAGCGGTTGTTGAGCAGCTGGGTGTCGATGACCGCGGCCGGGGTCCTGGTCAGGTCGACCAGGGTGACCACGAAGACGTCCTCGTCGAGGAGGCGCGTGTTGTACGCCACCAGCTCGGGGTTCTTGTCCCCGTTGGTGTCGATGTAGAGGTCGTACTCGATCTTCGACGCCGGGGTGCTCCACGCACCGTGCGCGTTGACGGCGAAGTACGCCTGCGACGCGGCCTGCGAGCCCTGGACCGGGTAGTCGGAGGTGACACCGATGTGCGCGATGTCGGCGAACCGCTCCTCGGGCAGGTTGAGGCAACCCGCGTCGAGGGTCTCGGAACACATCGGCTCCAGACCGTCCACCGCAGCCAGCTCGAAGCCGGCAGCGACGGAGAAGATGTCGTTCGACGCGTCGCCGTCCAGGGCACCGTTGGCGACGTCGTCACCGGTCAGTGCGAGCTGGGCGGACGAGTCCCCGACCGGCATGGTCAGCTCGGCGGCCTGCGTCATGGCGGACGCGGGACGCGGAGCGGCGTAGACCGGGACGCGCAGGGCGACACCGCTCTGCGGGGTCAGCACGACGCGACCGCTGGACGCGGAGAGCACCTCGCGCGGGAGCTGCCCGGCGTTGTCGAGGTAGCCCGTGGTGGGGTCGGCGGTCTTGGTGAGGGCGCTGCGACCGGAGACCGAGAAGGTCACCGTCACGTCGGCCGAGCCACCTGCGGGAACCGTGACCGAGGCCGGCGAGACCGACCACGAGGCACCCGGGATCGAGGTGGCGGAGGCGTACGACGTGGCGTAGGTCGCCGCGGTCGTGCCGGTGTTCTGCACCTTGACCGTCTTGCTCATCGACACGGGGCCGGTGACCTCGATCGCGCCGAACGAGACGCTCACGGCGCCCGGGTCGTCGGTCACGTAGGCGAGCACCTGGTTGGCGAGCGCGGCGTCGGCCTTGATGCGGCCGGCACCCACCCGGTTCGGGGCGTACTTCGCACCGGTCCGGTTCTTGCCGAGGAACAGGTCCTGGCCGGCGGTGTTCATGATGTCGGCCTTGATCATCTCCGGCGTCCAGGTCGGGCGCAGGCCCTTCACCAGGGCAGCCAGGCCGGCGACCATCGGAGCGGCCATCGAGGTGCCGCTGAGGTCCTCGCCCCGGGTCCCCGAGCCGACTCCGGTGGAGTAGACGCTGGTGCCGACCGCAGCCACGTCGGGCTTCAGTGCGCCGGCCGCGTGGCCGCCGCGCGAGGAGGAGGAGTTGACGGTGTCGACGTCCGCGGGGAAGTTCTGCTTCACCGTGCCGTACGACGTGCCGGTGACCGTGACGGGGGTGGCTGCGGCGAGGGCGGTGCGGATGGCGTCACCACCGCTCTTGACCACCAGCACGCCCGGGATGACGGCGCTGCCGGTGATGCCGGCCTCGAACGTCTCTCCCGAGTTGTGGAAGATGAAGCCCTTCGCGCCTGCTGCGGCGAGGTTGCCGCCGCGGGCCACGGAGCCGCACTCGAGCCCGGCACCCTGGGTCCACTTGACGAGCGCGACCTTGCCGGCGACCTTCGCCGCGTCGGCGGTGCTGAGGGCAGCACAGGCGGTCTCGTTGGAGCCGGTCAGGGCGACGACGTCGCCCGTCAGGTCGGGCTTGGTCTTCCAGTCGTAGGCGACGCTCCGGCTGATGCCGTGACGCTGCGCGTCCGAACCGATGGTGACCTCGAGCCCGTCGAGGACGCTCTCGGCGTCGACCGTGTTGGCGACGGTGATGGCGCGCACGGACGAGCCGGGCGAACCGCTGACGTCCTGGACGTCTCCGGAGTTGCCGGCCGAGATGGCCATCACCACGCCGGCCTTGGAGGCTGCGTCGGCCATGACCGCGTCACCGTCGTTGGGGGAGCCGTAGCCCGAGCCCAGCGACATGTTGACCACGTCGACGTGGTCGTTGGGCACGCCGTCGCCGTTGGGGTCGACAGCCTTCTCGATGGCGGCGGACACGACGTTGGTCGAGCCCTCGCAGCCGAAGACCTTCAGCGCCATGAGCTTGGCGGCGGGCGCCATGCCCGGCCCGATCTTCATCGTGCCGAAGGGCGTGGAGGCGTTGTAGGCGCCGGTGTAGGTCGAGCCGTCGGCGTTCTCGCCGAAGCCGGCCGCCGAACCACCGACGTGGGAGCCGTGGCCGCCGCAGTCGAGCGGGTTCGGGTCGGGCTTCGGGACCGACCTGGCCGCGACGTTGGCGTCGTACGCGTTGCCGACGAAGTCCCAGCCGCCGACGACCTTGGCCGTCGGGAAGAAGGACGACGTGTTGGTCGCGGTGTCCGACTTCGCGTACTCGGCCTCGTAGTCCGACACCTGGCCGGTGCCACCGAAGTTGGCGTGGGTGTAGTCGAGACCGGTGTCGATGATCGCGATGGTCGTGCCCGCGCCGGTCTGGCTGTTGGCCGTCCACGCGGCCGGGGCGCCGTGGAGCTGCACCGCAGAGGCGTTGGAGGGGGTCTTGGCGGCGATCGGGTGCACCGACTGCACGCCCGACAGGGCCTCGAGCGACGCCTGCGTGGCATCGGAGGTGACCGCGACGGCTGCCAGGGCGGCCTGGGTGCGGTAGAGCACGTCGGAACCGGCCGGAAGCTGGTCGATGACGCGCTCCTGTGCCGCCTGCACGCGCGTGAGCTGGTCGCGGGCGGCGGACTGAGCCGCGGTGCCCTTGCCCCCTGCGCGGTTGAACGCGGCACTGGTGCTGCTGGTGTCGAGGGTCAGCAGGTAGGCCTGGCGGCCCGCCGAGGCGCGCTCGGCGAGCCGCTGGGCGACACCCCCGTCGCGGTCCTTCTGCGTCAGTGACTGGGGGCCGGCGTTGAGGTCGCCGGGACGTGTGGCCGCTGTCGACGGCGACACCCCGAGAGTGGCCGTTGCGGCCAGCGCCGTGGCGGTGACGGCAACAGCCGCCGTGCGCCACGGGCTACGAGAGTGCTCGGACAAGATTCCTCCACTTGGGAACGGATGAGACGTGCCACCACGCGGGTGACCCGGGTCACCCTAAGGACATCTCGGACGTTCTCCCTACAACTTTCGAATGGATTCTTGGATTTCCTACTGGTCGTGACCGAGATGCTCCTCAGGGGTGGAGTCACCCCTCCCTCGGACTGCTCACGCACGACACGCATGCGTGTGATCCCTGTGGCTGGTGTGACTTGGCCGTAGGGTCACAGCATGGCGACCCGTACGTCTTCCCCGCCGGGGTCGCGGAGCACGAGCACGTCCGGTTCCAAGAGCCGGTCCAAGGCCTCGAGCACCCGATCCCGGAGTACCAGCAAGTCCGCCCCTCGCTCGAGCTCGACGAGGAGCGGCTCCAGCGCGGCCAAGCGTCGCCCTGCGTCGCGTCCGGCACCCCGTGCCGTGCGCAACGGGCCTGGGCCGGTCTCGCGGGCCTTCGGCGCGATCGGACGCGGGATCGCGGCCGTCTGGCTGGGCATCGCCCACGCCCTCGGCGCCGTCGCCCGCTCTATCGGGCAGTCGGCCCGCGACCTCGACCCCGAGCACCGTCGTGACGGTGCCGGGCTCTTCCTCTTCGGCCTCGCGACGATCGCCGCCGCGGCCGTGTGGTGGCAGCTGCCGGGTGGCGTGATGGACTTCGCGCGCTCGGTCACCTCCGGCGCCGTCGGCAAGGTCGGCTGGTTCGTCCCGCTCTTCCTCGTCTACGCGGGCTGGCGCACGCTCCGCGACCCGGAGCGCAACGGCCCCGCGGGTCGCCAGGTGATCGGCTGGACCGCGTTCGGCCTCGGGCTGCTCGGCATCGTGCACATCGCCAACGGCAACCCGCAGCCCGTCCTGGGCGACGCCACCAACCTGCAGGAGGCCGGGGGAGCGGTCGGCTACGTCACCTCGAGCCTGCTCCTGGACCTGATGCAGACGCCGTACGTCGTGGTGCCCCTGCTCGGCCTGCTCGCGATCTTCGGGATCCTGATCATCACCGCGACGCCCGTCTACCAGATCCCGGTCAAGCTCGCGGCGCTGCGCGACAAGGCGCTCGGCCGCACCGCGCCCGACGTCGAGCCGGCCGAGGACGAGGCCACGAAGCCCGTCCGCACCCGCCGCCGCTCGATGCTCGAGGACGACATCGACCCCGAGATGGGTGACCCCGCCTACGACAGCCCGGTCTTGAGCGACCGCGAGCTGAAGAGGCGCCGCCGCAAGAAGGACGTCGCCTCCGACGACCAGGTCGAGGACTACGGCATCGACCTGTTCGCCGACCCGACCGCCGACGCCCCGACCGAGGTCACCCCGGCCGTCCCCGCCGCCCGCAGCGGCGCTGAGGCCGACACCGGCACCCTCGAGCCGCCGCCGCACACGCCGCTCCCGGCCCGTGTGGAGCAGCTCGCGCTGTCCGGCGACATCACCTACTCACTGCCCGACAACTCCGCTCTCAAGCCCGGCTCGCCCCACAAGGCCCGCTCCAAGGCCAGCGACGCGGTCGTCGAGCGGCTGATGCAGGTGATGGAGGAGTTCGGCATCGACGCCGCCGTCACCGGCTACACGCGCGGCCCGACCGTCACCCGCTACGAGGTCGAGCTCGGCCCCGCGGTGAAGGTGGAGAAGGTCACCGCGCTGTCGAAGAACATCGCCTACGCCGTCGCCTCCGCCGACGTGCGGATCCTCAGCCCGATCCCGGGCAAGTCCGCGATCGGCATCGAGATCCCCAACCTCGACAAGGAGATCGTCTCCCTCGGCGACGTGCTCCGCTCCAACACCGCCCGCTCCGACCACCACCCGATGGTCGCGGGGCTCGGCAAGGACGTCGAGGGCGGCTTCGTCGTCGCCAACATGGCGAAGATGCCGCACCTGCTGGTGGCCGGCGCGACCGGCTCCGGAAAGTCGTCGTTCATCAACTCGCTGATCACCTCGATCCTCATGCGCTCGACGCCCGACGAGGTCCGGATGATCATGATCGACCCCAAGCGGGTCGAGCTCAACGCCTACGAGGGCGTGCCGCACCTGATCACCCCGATCATCACCAACCCCAAGAAGGCCGCCGAGGCGCTGGCGTGGGTCGTGCGCGAGATGGACATGCGCTACGACGACCTGGCCAACTTCGGCTACCGCCACATCGACGACTTCAACAAGGCCGTGCGGGCGGGCAAGGTCGAGGTCCCGGCGGGCAGCGAGCGCACGCTCACGCCGTACCCCTACCTCCTGGTCATCGTCGACGAGCTCGCCGACCTGATGATGGTGTCGCCGCGCGACGTGGAGGACTCGGTCGTCCGCATCACCCAGCTGGCCCGCGCGGCCGGCATCCACCTGGTGCTCGCGACGCAGCGCCCCTCGGTCGACGTCGTCACCGGCCTGATCAAGGCCAACGTGCCGTCGCGGCTCGCCTTCGCCACCAGCTCGCTGGGCGACAGCCGGGTCATCCTCGACCAGCCGGGCGCGGAGAAGCTCGTCGGCCAGGGTGACGGGCTCTTCCTGCCGATGGGTGCCAGCAAGCCGGTGCGCGTGCAGGGTGCATGGGTCACCGAGGCCGAGATCCACCAGGTGGTCAAGCACTGCAAGGACCAGCTGGAGCCGACCTACATCGAGGAGGTCACCGCGCCCGCGGCGGCCAAGCGCGACATCGACGACGACATCGGCGACGACATGGAGCTCGTGGTCCAGGCCGTCGAGCTCGTCGTCTCCACCCAGTTCGGCTCGACGTCGATGCTGCAGCGCAAGCTGCGCGTCGGCTTTGCCAAGGCCGGACGCCTGATGGACATCATGGAGAGCCGCGGGGTCGTCGGGCCCAGCGAGGGCTCGAAGGCCCGTGACGTCCTGGTCAAGCCCGACGAGCTCGATTCCGTGATCGCGACGTTGGAGGGGGGAGCCTGATGGGCGCCATGCTGAACGAGGACGAGACCGATCTGTCGACGGAGGGGACGCACGAGGGCGAGCTCAGCGCCGCACCCGACGGCATCGAGGTACGCCGCCACGCCGGCGTCGCCGCTGCTGTGGGCCTGACCGCCTCGGCGGTCGCCATCGCCTACCTCGGTCGTGCGGCCCAGGGCGGGTCCGCCCTCGACTGGGCCTTCGTGGTCGTCATGGGGCTGCTCGGCGCCTACTGGCTCGCCAGCCTCGTCGACGCGCGTACGCCCCTGCTGGTCGCTGACGCGCAGGGCATCCGGATCCGGCTCGGTCGCACCTGGCGCGGCCTGCCGTGGACCGCGGTCCACCACGTCGAGCACACCCCGCGCCGCGGGCTGCTGCGCGACGGACGGCTGGTCGTGGTGCCGCACAACCTCGAGCTGATCGAGTCCGAGATCACCGGCGCCGGCAAGCGCCACACGACCATCTCGCGCATGCTGCACGGTGCTCCGCTCGCGGTGCCGCTGGGGCTCTCCACCCGCCTCGTGGGTGCGGGTGACGACCTCACGGTGGCGTTGGGACGGGTGGCGCGCGACGCCAGCCAGGTGGTGCTGGTCGAGCCGCTCGTCACCGAGGATGCCGTCGAGGTCCCTGAGGACGTCGTGGTTCCCGAGGACACGGTCGTCGCCAGCCCGACCCCGGCAGCGCTGCGCGAGACGGGGGCGGCCCGACGCTCGGAGGTCCGTCGCGACTTCGAGCCCGCCGAATCCGCTTCCGAGCCCGAGGGCCGCGAGCACCACCGTCCCGGTCGGGTCAGCCTGGTG
Source organism: Nocardioides glacieisoli (assembly GCF_004137245.1). Lineage (GTDB taxonomy): Bacteria > Actinomycetota > Actinomycetes > Propionibacteriales > Nocardioidaceae > Nocardioides > Nocardioides glacieisoli. The sequence goes on along the minus strand of NZ_SDWS01000009.1, from coordinate 102,976 downwards.
GAGGAGACCCAGTCGTGGGGCGACCGCGTCCGGGCGATCGCCCGGGCCGGCGACCCGGTCGAGCCGCTCGTGCTCGACGACTTCGAGGTCGAGCCTGCCGAGGACCCGGTCATCGGTCCGGAGCTGGCCGCGGCCCGCACCCGCATCGGGCTCACCGTCGACCAGCTCGCCGAGCGCACCCGAATCCGCCCCCACGTCATCGAGGCCGTCGAGGTCGACGACTTCGAGCCGTGCGGCGGCGACTTCTACGCCCGCGGGCACCTGCGCACCCTCGCCCGCGTGCTGGGCCTCGACGTGGCGCCGCTGCTGGCGTCGTACGACGAGCGCTACGCGCACGCCCCGATCAACCCGCGCCGCGTCTTCGAGGCCGAGCTGGCCACCGGTGCGCACGGTTCGATCCGCGGCACCCGCGGCGGTCCGAACTGGTCGGTGCTCGTCGCGGTCGTGATGGCGCTCGTGCTCTGCTGGTCGATCGCCCGCCTGGTCATGGACACCCCGCCCGAGCTCCGCGGCTCGACCCCGGTGCTCAACGGCTCCGGTGGTCCGCAGGGCGCGGGCAACGCCCCGCCCGCCAAGCCGGTCGACGTCGTCGTGACGGCCGCCTCGACCGGCGGCGCCCGCGTCGTCGTGCGCGACGCGTCCGGCACGGAGGTCTTCAAGGGCGACCTCGCCGTCGGCCAGTCCCGCGAGCTGAAGGCGTCCCCGCCGGTGCGCGTGATGTCGACCGACGGTGCCGTCACCGTCGCCCTCGGCGACGGCGCTGCCCGTGCGGTCGGGGAGCCCGGGGTCGCGGGCCAGGGCACCTTCGTCGAGGACTGACCCAGCGGTGAGGTGCCTCACCGCCCCGGCATTGCTGGTCCGCACCCGCGAACCCGGCATACTCACGGTGCGATGACGACGACTGACACCGAGCTTCCCCCCACCCCGCTGAACGTTGCGGTGGTGACGCTCGGCTGCGCCCGCAACGAGGTGGACTCCGAGGAGCTGGCCGGACGCCTCGAGGCGGGCGGCTTCGTGCTCGTCGACGACGCGGAGGACGCCGACACCGTCGTGGTCAACACCTGCGGCTTCGTCGAGGCGGCCAAGAAGGACTCCGTCGACACCCTGCTCGAGGCCGCGGACCTCAAGGTCGAGCACGGCGGTCGCGCCCAGGCCGTCGTGGCGGTGGGCTGCCTCGCGGAGAGGTATGGCAAGGACCTCGCGGAGTCGCTGCCCGAGGCCGACGCGGTGCTGGGCTTCGACGACTACCCCGACATCGCTGCGAAGCTGCGCGCGATCGTCGGTGGCGAGGTGCACCACCCGCACACGCCGTCCGACCGTCGCCGCCTGCTGCCGATCTCCCCGGTCGACCGCGACGCCTCGACCATCTCGATCCCGGGTCACGAGGTCGCCGCCGACACGAGCGAGATCGGGGCCGGCGCACCTGCGACGGGACCCCGTTCCGTACGTCGTCGCCTCGACTCCGGGCCGATGGCTCCGCTCAAGCTGGCGAGCGGCTGCGACCGACGCTGCACGTTCTGCGCGATCCCGGCCTTCCGCGGCTCCTTCGTCAGCCGTCGCCCGAGCGACGTGCTGCAGGAGGGCCAGTGGCTGGCCACGCAGGGGGTCAAGGAGCTCTTCCTCGTCAGCGAGAACTCCACGTCCTACGGCAAGGACCTCGGCGACCTGAGGTTGCTCGAGACCCTGCTCCCCGAGCTGTCGGGCATTGACGGCATCGAGCGGGTGCGGGTGTCCTACCTCCAGCCCGCCGAGACCCGCCCCGGCCTGATCGAGGCGATCGCCGACACCCCGGGCGTCGTGCCCTACTTCGACCTGTCCTTCCAGCACGCCAGCGCCACCGTGCTGCGCCGGATGCGTCGCTTCGGCGACCCCGAGAGCTTCCTCGACCTGCTCGCGCGCATCCGGTCGCAGGCCCCGCTGGCCGGCGTACGGTCCAACGTCATCGTCGGGTTCCCCGGCGAGACCGACGAGGACCTCCAGACTCTGTGCGACTTCCTCGTGGCGGCGCGGATGGACGTGACCGGCGTCTTCGGCTACTCCGACGAGGACGGCACCGAGGCGGCCGGCTTCGCCGACGACCTCAAGCTGGACGACGACGAGATCCGCGCCCGCACCGAGCACGTCACCGGCCTGGTCGAGGAGCTCAACGCCCAGCGGGCCGAGGAGCGCATCGGTGAGCAGGTCGTCGTGCTCGTCGAGAGCATCGACGAGGCCGTCGAGGGCCGCGCGGCGCACCAGGGTCCCGAGGTGGACGGTACGACGACCCTGCTCGGCGCGGACGACGCGGAGGTCGGCGACCTGGTGACCGCGACCGTCACCGGGACCGACGGCGTCGACCTCGTCGCACGTGCGGAGGGAGCAGCATGACGACCGACCAGCAGGTCTCGAACTGGAACATCGCCAACGTGCTCACCGTCCTGCGCATCGCGATGGTGCCGTTGTTCGGCTGGGCGCTCCTGCACGACGGCGGCAACGACCCGCTGTGGCGCTGGGTGGCCTTCGCGCTGTTCGCCGTCGCGATGATCACCGACAAGATCGACGGCGACCTCGCGCGCAAGCACAATCTGATCACCGACTTCGGCAAGATCGCCGACCCCATCGCCGACAAGGCGATCACCGGCATGGCCTTCATCGGGCTCTCGATCGTCGGGGACGTCTGGTGGTGGGTCACGATCGTGGTGCTGCTGCGCGAGTGGGGCGTCACGCTGTTGCGCCTCTCGGTGCTGAAGCAGGTCGTGATCCCGGCCGCGCAGAGCGGGAAGATCAAGACCGTGCTGCAGGCCTTCGCCCTGGCCGGTCTGACCTGGCCGCTGCCGCACGGTGACGCCCACGGCGGCGCCTTCGACTTCTGGCCCGGTCCGCTGGGCGAGGTGCTGTTCTACGTCAGCCAGGTGGCGCTCGCCGGTGCCGTCGTGATGACGATGTGGTCCGGGTGGGAATTCGTCCGCGAGGTCAGGAAGCAGCGCACACCGGGCTCCTGAGGCGTTTCGGCCGTTACGGCCACACCTCACCAAATCGGTCGTGAACTTTCGTCAACCCTCGCACGAATTGATGCAGGTCCGAGACCCCAACTGTCGGACCTCTGGGTGAAGATGCGTGGGTCACATTCACCTGACCCTCCCGGAGTTCGCATGCGCTCACCAGCGCCCCTCTCGTGGCGTCGTCGAGGGGTGGTCGGCACCCTCGCCGCCACCCTCGTCGTCTCGCCGCTGGCCATCAGCCTGGCCTCGCCCGCACAGGCCGCAAGCACCACGCTCGTCATCAGCGAGGTCTACATCAACGGCGGCTCGGCCGGCGCCGTGCACACGAACAAGTACGTCGAGCTGCGCAACCTGACCGGGGCGGCGATCGACTTCACCGCCACGCCGATGTCGGTCCAGTACCGCGCCCCCGGTTCGACCGGAAACTCGACCACGACGGTTCCGCTGACCGGCTCCATCGGCGCCAACGGCTACTTCACGCTCCAGGGTGGGAGCAACGGAGCGAATGGCACGGCCGTGCCCGGGGTCGACCAGACCTCGAGCATCAACCCCGGGGGTGCTGGCGGGACCGTCACGCTCGTGAGCGGGGCGTCTGCCGTCGACCCGTCGAGCAGCGACCTGGTCGTCGACAAGCTCGGCTACGGCACCAGCAACACTCCCGAGACCGCTGCGGCGTCCGGCAACACCGTCGCTCTGAGCATCCAGCGCATCGCGGCCGACAACGACAACAACTCCACCGAGTTCACGGCCCAGGCGCCCACGCCGGACGCGGAGAACGTCGTTGCTGCCGCCGGCCTGGACGCCGTCTCGCCGGGCAACAAGTCCGGCGTGGTCGACGCGCCCATCACCGGCTTCACCCTGAGTGCGACGGGAGGCACCGCCCCCTACACGTGGACGGCCACCGGCCTGCCCCCGGGCGTCGTGGTCGCCACGGACGGCGCCGTGTCCGGTACGCCGACCACCCCCGGCACCTACTCCGTCACCGCGACTGCCACGGACTCCGCCGCCCCGACCCCGGCGACGGACTCCGTCACGTTCACGTTCACCGTCACGGAGCCTGCTGCCCCGATCGCGATCGCCGAGATCCAGGGCAGCGGTGCCGCCACGCCGATCAACGGCCAGACGGTCACGACCCGCGGTGTCGTCACCGCGGCCTACCCGACTGGTGGCCTCAACGGCTTCTACATCCAGACGCCCGGCGCCGACACCACCCCGGACGCCTCTGACGCGGTCTTCGTCTACGGCGGGACCTCCGGATTCGCCGTGTACCCGTCGGTCGGCGACTCGGTCGAGGTGACCGGCACCGCCGGCGAGTTCGCAGGTGCCACTCAGGTCACCGCGACTGGAGTCACCACGGTGACGCCGTCCCTGGGCGAGGTCGTCCTCAAGACCCAGGTGCCCGGCACCGACTGCGCACTCCCGGGCACGGCGTGCCTGACGGGCGCGGCCCTGGACACCGCGCGCGAGGTCGTGGAGGGCGAGCTGTTCAAGCCCACCGCTCCGTGGACCGTCACGGACTCCTACGACGGCAGCCCCGACCTGCGGTCCAACGGGCAGAACGACGGCGCGTTCATCGGAGAGCTCGCGGTCGTTGCCAACAGCGACGACCCGCTGGTCGCTCCGACGGAGATCATCGACGCGCAGGACACCCCCGCGATCGACGCCCGCAAGGCCTACAACGCCGCCCACCGCCTGATCCTCGACGACGCGTCGTCGTGGAGCTACTTCATCCCGGGCAACCCGCCCAACTACGACCGCGCGGGCGAGCCGCTCCCGTGGTTCACTGCGGACCACACCGTGCGCGTCGGTGCCGGGATGACCTTCGTCAAGCCGGTCGTGTTCACGCAGCGCAACACGTCGTGGCGGATCCAGCCGCAGGCGCAGGTGGTCGGCAAGCCCACCGGCATGCTGGAGTTCGAGCAGACCCGTCCCGCGGCTCCCGAGCCGGTCGGTGGCGACCTCAAGCTCGCGACGTTCAATGTGCTGAACTTCTTCCCGACCACCGGTGAGGAGTTCGTCGCCTCCGGGCTCGGCACGTGCACCTACTACGTCGACCGCGCGGGCAACAGGATCTCCAACAACTCGTGCAACCCCAACGGTCCCCGTGGCGCTGCCAACGACGCCAATCTGGTGCGCCAGCGCGACAAGATCGTGAGTGCCATCAACACCGCGAACGCCGACATCGTCTCCCTCGAGGAGCTCGAGAACTCGGTGAAGTTCAACAAGCCGCGCGACTTCGCGATCGACGCACTGGTGACGGCCCTCAACGCCGACGCCGGTGCCGGCACCTGGGCCGCGGTCCCGTCCGCACCCGTGCTGCCGCCGACGTCAGAGCAGGACGTGATCCGCAACGGGTTCATCTACAAGCCGGCCAAGGTGTCGCTGGTCGGTGACTCGGTGGTGCTGAGCGACCAATCGTCGGCCGGGGAGGCGTTCGAGGACGCCCGCGAGCCGGTGGCGCAGGCCTTCAAGAGGGCCGGGACCGCTGACTCCGAGGCGTTCGCGGTGATCGTCAACCACTTCAAGTCGAAGGGATCCGGCACCGCCGACCCTGACGGCCAGGGCAACGCCAACGATCGCCGCGAGCTGCAGGCGGCCGGTCTGGTGACGTTTGCCGATGAGTTCAAGACCCAGCGCAACCTGAGCAAGGTCTTCCTCGCCGGCGACTTCAACGCCTACTCCGAGGAGGACCCGATCCAGATCCTCAACGATGCCGGGTACACCAACCTGGAGTCGACCAGTGACCCGGAGGAGGAGAGCTATTCCTTCGACGGCATGGTCGGATCGCTCGACCACGTGCTGGCCAACGACGCGGCGCTCGCGACAGTGCAGGGCGTCGACATCTGGGACATCAACTCCTACGAGTCGGTCTACTACGAGTACGCGCGCTTCAACTCCAACGTCACGAACCTCTACGCCCCGAACCCCTACCGGTCCTCCGACCACAATCCGGAGATCGTCGGGATCAAGGCGCCTGCGGCCCCCGCACCGGTCGTCGTCGACACGACGGTCACCGGTACGGCCGCTCCGGTCGACTACGGCCAGGCCGCTTCCGTGGCGGTGAAGGTCGCCCCGGCGACTGCCACCGGCACCGTGACGCTCTCCCTCGCGGGGACCGTCATCGGCTCGACCACCCTCACCTCGGGCGCGGGCACGATCGCCGTACCTGCGAAGGCGCTGCCGCCCGGCACCTACACCCTGGCGCTGTCCTACTCCGGCGACGCCGGCCACAAGGCGTCGACGGGCACGGTGACCCACGTCGTGACCAAGGCGACCCCGACGCTCACGGCGAAGGCCAAGCCGAAGGTCGTCAAGCCCGGCAAGGGTCGCGTCAAGATCGTCGTGCGCGTGGAGGCCGACGGCTACGAGCCGACCGGCAAGGTCCGGGTCCGCGTCGCGGGCAAGGTCTACCGGGCGCGCGTCGTCGACGGCAAGGCGGTCGTCAAGCTCAAGAAGATCGGCAAGCCCGGCCGTTACAAGGCCAAGGTCCGCTACCTCGGTGACGCCAACACCGAGGAGGCTCGTACGACTGCGAAGTTCCGCGTGAAGCGGCGCTGACCCAGCCTCGCTGACCCCTGGTGCCCGTGCGGCCCGGTGACCCTCATCCGAGGGTGGCCGGACCGCACGGCACCGGGGGATGCTCCACCGCCCCCCGGCCGAAAACCCGGGTTAGGGTGATTCGTCTCACGGTTCCCGACAGCATTTCCGACGAAAGGCCACACTCAGTGTCAGCATCCACCACCAGGCGCCGCTGGATTGCGGGGGCGGCCGCGTCTGCGGTTGCCGCGGCCCCTCTTGCCGTGCTCGGCAGCACCGCACCGGTCCAGGCGGCCGATCCGGTCGACATCCAGATCCTGGGCACCAACGACTTCCATGGCCGGATCCTCAACGAGGACGGCACCAACGGAACGAGCAACGGGCCCACGCCCGGCGCGGCGATCCTGTCGGGTGCGGTCAAGCAGCTGCGCACCGAGGAGCCCAACACGGTCTTCGCCGCTGCCGGTGACCTGATCGGCGCCTCGACGTTCGAGTCGTTCATCCTGAACGACGAGCCGACGATCGACGCACTCAACGCCGCCGGGCTCGAGGTCTCCGCCGTGGGCAACCACGAGTTCGACCAGGGCTGGGACGACCTCGTCAACCGGGTGATCCCGCGTGCCGAGTGGGAGTACATCGGCGCCAACGTGAGCAAGCCGTCCGCTCCGGCCTCCGAGCTGCTCGAGCCCAGCTTCGTCAAGGAGATGGAGGGCGTGCAGGTCGGCTTCGTCGGCGCGGTCACCGAGCAGCTCGACGAGCTGGTCTCGCCCGACGGCATCCAGGGTGTCGAGATCGAGGACATCGTCGCGGCCACCAACAGCGAGGCCAACGCACTGAAGGCAGCGGGCGTGGACGTCATCGTCCTGCTCGTCCACGAGGGTGCGCCCGGCACCAACTGCGTGACGATGGACGACGACCCCACCTCGGACTTCGGTTCGATCATCGCCGGCGTCAACGACAACGTCGACGCGATCGTGTCGGGCCACACGCACCTGGCCTACAACTGCTCCTTCCCGGTGGCCGGTTGGTCCGGCCGCCCGGTCACGGAGCGCCCCGTGGTCTCGGCGGGTCAGTACGGTCAGAACCTCAACCAGCTGAAGTTCACCGTGGACCCCGCCACCGGTCAGGTCCTGACCAAGACCCAGGCACTCCTTCCCATGAAGGGTTTGACCCCGTTCCCTCCGAACTACCCGGCTGACGACACGGTGACCCCGATCGTCAACCAGGCGATCGCCGACGCTGGTCCGCTCGGAGCGGTCGAGCTGGGCAAGATCGAGGCTCCCTTCTACCGTGCCAAGCTCGCCAACGGCACGACGGAGAACCGTGGTCACGAGTCCACGCTCAGCAACCTGGTTGCCGAGGTGCAGCGGTGGGCCACGCCCGCCACCGTCGGTGGAGCGCAGATCGCGTTCATGAACCCCGGCGGGCTGCGCGACGACATGATCGGCAACGCCGGCGCGTTCCCGCGCACGCTGACCTACCGTCAGGCCGCCAACGTCCAGTCGTTCGCCAACACGCTGGTCAACATGGACATGACCGGTGCGCAGATCAAGGCTGCTCTCGAGCAGCAGTGGCAGCCGGGCGGCGCCAGCCGTCCGTTCCTGCGCCTGGGCGCGTCGGAGGGCTTCACCCACACCTTCGACCCGTCGAAGGCACAGGGATCCCGCATCACCGGCATGTGGCTCGACGGCGAGCCGATCGGCCTCACCACGTCGTACTCGGTGACTGCCAACTCCTTCCTCGCCGGCGGTGGCGACAACTTCGCCGCCTTCTCGGGTGGGACGAACAAGCAGGACACCGGCAAGGTGGACCTGGCTGCGATGGTCGAGTACATGGAGGAGTTCGCGAACTCCTCGCAGGGCGACCCGCCGCTGACCGTCGACTACTCGCAGCGTGCGGTGGGTGTCGAGTTCCCCGCGGGTGCTCCGGCGTCCTACGGCACGGGTGACGACGTCTCCTTCAACCTGTCGTCGCTGTCGATGTCGGGTCCGGGCGACCTGACGGACTCCGAGGTCGAGGTGTCGCTGGGTGAGAAGGTGCTGGGAACCGCACCCGTCGTCACCACTGTCGCCGCAGCGCTCCCGGGCTTCGACGCCACGGGAACGTCGAGCGTCACCGTGGAGATCCCGGCGTGTGCCCCGACCGACACGCTGACCGTCACGGGCCTCACCACGGGTACGGAGGTGCTGGTGCCTCTCGACATCACCGCCCCCGACTGCATCGTCACCACGGTGACGGGCACGAACATCACCATCCCGGAGGGCCAGGCTGGCACCGTGCCGGTCACGGTCTCGCCGAGCACCGCCACCGGTGACGTCATCCTCGGCCTCGGCCAGATGACGGTGGAGACCACGCTGGTCAATGGTGCGGGTTCCATCCCGATCGCCGCCGGCGCCCTGCCGGTCGGTGTGCACGAGCTGGACCTCACCTACACCGGTGATGACCTGCACCGCTCGGCGACCGGCAAGGTCACGGTCACGGTGACGGCCAAGCCGACCCCGACCCCGACCCCGACCCCGACCCCGACTCCCACTCCGGAGCCGGTCAAGGCGACGTCCACGCTCAAGGTGCTCGACGCCACGGGCACGGTCGGCGAGAAGGTCCGGTTCAAGGTCAAGGTGAAGGCCGGCGACGAGACCGCCACCGGCTTCATCAAGGTCCGGGTCAAGTCGACCGGCAAGGTGTACCGGTTCAAGGTCAAGAACGGGAAGGCAGTCGTCAAGCTGCCCGCGTTCAAGAAGGCCGGCAAGAAGAAGCTCGTCGTGCGTTACCTCGGTGACGACGACGTGAAGCGTGCCAAGAAGATCGTGAAGCTCAAGATCACTCGCTGATCCGAGCCCACCGACCAACGGCCCCCGTCCTGCTCTGCAGGGCGGGGGCCGCTGGCATCACCGGAGAGCGAGCGCCGCCTGCACGAGGGTCAGGTGGCTGAAGGCCTGAGGGAAGTTCCCGGCCATCCGTCCGTGCGCGCCGTCGTACTCCTCCGAGAGCAGGCCGACGTCGTTGGCGAGGCCGCAGAGCCGGTCCATCAGCTCCTCGGCCTCTTCGCGGCGGCGGGCGCTGGCGAGCGCCGACACGAGCCAGAAGGAGCAGGCGAGGAACGGGTGCTCGTCGCCGGAGAGGCCGTCGACGCCGGTCTCGGTGCGGTAGCGCAGGAGCAGGCCGTCGCACATGAGGTCCTCGACGACGGCGTCGATCGTGCCCAGCACACGTGGGTCGTCGCCCGGCAGGAAGCCGACGAGCGGGATGGTGAGCAGCGAGGCGTCGACCTCGCGGGTGTCGTAGTGCTGGGTGAAGGTGCCGCGCTCGGTGTCGAAGCCCTTGTCGAGGATCTCCTCGCGGACACGGTCGCGCAGGTCGCGCCAGCGGTCCACCGGGCCGTCGAGGCCGTGGTCCTCGACCGCGCGCACGGCCCGGTCGAACGCCACCCACACCATCACGCGGGAGTGGGTGAAGTGTCGCTGGTCGCCACGGATCTCCCAGAGCCCGTTGTCGGGCTCGTCCCAGTGGTCGGCGAGCTCCTCGACCAGCGCGCGCTGGAGTGACCACGAGTTGTGGGTCTCGTCGAGACCCGCCTCCCTGGCCAGCTCGAGGGCGATCATCACCTCACCGAGGACGTCGTTCTGCCGCTGCGAGACGGCACCGTTGCCGATCCGCACGGGCTTGCTGTCCGCGTAGCCCGGCAGGTGCTCGACCTCGCGCTCTGGCAGCTGGCGGCCGCCGTCGACGGTGTACATGATCTGCAGGTCCGCCGGGTCGCCCGCCACGGCACGCAGCAGCCAGCGTCGCCAGTGGTAGGCCTCCTCGGCGTAGCCCGCCCCCAGCAGCGACTCCAGGGTCAGCGCGGCGTCACGCAGCCAGCAGAATCGGTAGTCCCAGTTGCGTTCGCCACCGAAGTCCTCGGGCAGCGACGTCGTGGGCGCGGCGACGATCCCGCCCGTCTCCTCGTGGGTCATCAGCAGCAGGGTGAGCAGGCTGCGACGGACCATGTCGGCGTGCGGCACGTCGTCGGGGGAGCGGGCCGACCACTCACGTTGCGCGGCGCAGGTCGCCTCGATCCGTTCGTCGAAGCCCAGCGGCTCCGGGATGTCGCGCCACGAGCGGACCCACGTCGTGGAGAAGGTGACCTGGTCGCCCTGCTTCATCTCGAACTCGTCGGAGTGGTGCCCGTCGTGGGCGCGGGGCAGCCGCGGCCCGCGCAGGACGAGCTTGTCGGGTCCGGCGACGGCCACGATCAGGTCGTTGCCGTGCGCGTGCTCGCGCGTGACCCACGGCCGGACGTGGCCGTAGTCGAGGCGCACCACCCAGTCGTGGCGGATGGTGACGGTGCCGCGGGTGCAGGTGAGACGGCGTACGACGTCGGCGCGGCCGTCGCCGGTCGGCATCACGTCGAGCAGCACGACCTCTCCGTCGGCCGTGGTGAACGTCGTCTCGAGCATCGCCGTGCCGTCGACGTACCTCCTGCTCGTCGACACCACGTCGTCGGCGGGGGCGAGCAGCCAGCGGCCGTGGTCCTCGGTGCCGAGCAGTGCGGCGAAGCAGGCGGGGGAGTCGAAGCGCGGCAGGCAGAGCCAGTCGATCGAGCCGTCCTTGCCGACCAGGGCCGCGGTGCCGCGGTCGCCGATGAGGGCGTAGTCCTCGATGGGGAGTGCCATGGCGCTAGTGTCGCCGACGTGTGGTCGCCGGCCGGGAACCCCGTGGGGGATGTGCTCCAATCGCTGGTCGAGCGCGGCGAGACGCTCGCGACCGCCGAGTCGCTGACCGGCGGGCTGCTCGCCGGGCTCGTCACCGACGTCCCGGGTGCCTCGCGCAGCTTCGTCGGCGGGGTCGTCTCCTATGCGACGCGCGTCAAGGTGTCCGTGCTCGACGTCCCGGCCGAGGTCGTCGACCGGCACGGGGTGGTGTCGGAGGAGTGTGCGGTCGCGATGGCGCGCGGCGTGCGCCGTCGCCTCGACGCGACCTGGGGCGTGTCGACGACGGGGGTCGCCGGCCCCGACAGCCAGGAGGGGAGGCCGGTCGGGACGGTGTGGGTCGCCGTGGCCGGGCCAGACGTCGTACGCACCCGGCTCCTCGCGCTTGACGGTGATCGTCGCGCGATCCGGGAGGCGACGTGCGAGTCAGCAGTGACCCTCCTGTGGGACCTCCTGCGGGAAGAACCGGGCCTCGGGTAGCGTTGGGCCAGATGTTCCTCAACTCCTCAGAGCAAGGACCTCGCGCATGGTGATCTTCCGACGACTGCTCGGCGACGTGCTGCGCAGCGCCCGGATGCAGCGCGGGATGACCCTGAGGGAGCTCTCTGCGGAGGCCCGGGTGAGCCTGGGCTACATCTCGGAGATCGAGCGTGGCCAGAAGGAGGCCTCGTCGGAGCTGCTGGCGTCGCTGTGCGAGGCCATGGACCTGCCGCTTTCGGACGTGCTGCGCGACGTGGCCGACGCCGTGGCGATCGAGGAGATCGCGCTCGGCGTGGTGGCCACGCCGATCACGGCCGGGCGTCCCGCCGGCGACGTCGTCGCCTCCGCCGCCTGACGGCTCCTACGCGGTCACCGCTCGGGCTGGCAGCTCGGGCACCAGTAGGCCGCGCGCTCTCGTCCTGGCTCACCCAGCATGGTCACCGCGATCGTGGTGCCGCAGCGCCGGCACGGTGAGTTGTCGCGTCGGTAGACCCACATCCGCTCGCGCTCGCGGAGGTTGCCGGTGGTCGACTGGATCGCCCGCTCCTTGTTGACCTCGAGCATCTGCTTCGCCCGCCGGACCAGGCGGGTGAGGTCGGGCACGCTCGCGACGTCGGTCGCCGGGTTGATGCCGCTGGTGAAGCAGAGCTCGGCCATGTACATGTTGCCCACGCCCGCGAGGTTGCGCTGGTCGAGCAACGCCTGCCCCACCGGGCGCGCGGGCTGGTCGCGGAGGTTGGCCACGGCGCGCTCCTCGTCCCAGTCGGGCCCGAGCAGGTCGGGACCGAGGTGGGCGACCAGGCCGGCCTCGTCCTCACGGTGCACCAGCTCGACGATGCCGAGCTGGAAGCCGACCGCCTTGCGCCCCTCGATGCCGAGCACCAGGCGCACCTGGCTGTCCGGTCGGCGCCACCGCTCCCCGGCGGGGTAGACGTGCCACGAGCCCTCCATCTTGAGGTGCGTGTGGATGGTCCAGGCGCGCTCGTGGTCGACGCGGGTGAGGAGGTGCTTGCCGCGCGAGAGGGTGCGGATGACGTTGCCGCCGGTGAGGTCGACGGTGGCGAAGGCGGGCACACGGAAGTCGGAGAGGGTGAGCTGGTGCCCGGTCAGGGCGCGGTCGAGCTTGGCTGCGGCTCGGTAGACGGTGTCGCCCTCAGGCACGGAGCCTCAGTCCCTTCGGTGTCGCGACGAAGCCCGCCGCGGAGAGTGCGAGCCGGATCGGGGTCTCGCCGCCGTTGCCGATGAGTGCCTGCCCGTCGGCCTTCTCGACGGTGAGCCGCCCGAGCGCACCCCGGCGTGCCGCGTCGGCGAGTGCGGACATCGCGGGGGTGAGGACGTCCTGGTCCTCGGTCCAGGTGAGCAGCGTGCGCCCACCGCGCTCGACGTAGACGGTGAGGTCGCCGTCGACGACCACGACCAGCGCCCCGGCCTTGCGTCCGGGCCGGTGGCCGGGACGTTCGGCGTCGGCAGGCTCCGGCCACGGGAGCGCGGCGCCGAAGACGTTGGCCGGGTCGGTGGCGGCGAGCGCCACGACGGTCGGCTTGCCGCCACCCTTGGCGCTCTCCGGCTCGGAGAAGGTGCGCAGCCGGTCGATGGCACCGGCGCTGCCGAACTGCGCGGCGCCGAGACCCTCGATGAAGTAGCCACGGCGGCAGCGGCCGGTGTCCTCGAAGGCGCTGAGCACCTTGTAGACCCCGGCGAACCCGCCGACCACGCGCTCGCTGACGACGGCGCCGCGCGTCACCACGCCGTGCCGCTCCAGCAGGTGCTCGGCACGCGCGTGTGCCCGCCGCGTCGGGTCTCCGTCGCGGTCAGGCAGGACCGCCCACCGGCCGGCGGTCTCGGGCGGACCGGTGCGCACGGGCATCCGCCCGCCGGTCGTGCGCCCGAGCCGGGGCGGCGTACGACGGGTGCGGTGTGACGGCGTGCCGCTGCGGACCAGCGCCCGCAGCGGGGCGAGGGTGTCGTTGGTGACGAGGCCGCGCCAGACGAGGTCCCACAGGGCGGTGCTGAGCTCGGCGTCGGTGGTCGGGCCGACGCGGTCGGCGATCTGGCGGAAGAACCACGCGCCGCCGGGCTCGAGCGCGTCGAGGACGGCGCGGCGCAGGCCGTCGAGCTCGTCGCTCGGCTCCACCTCGGGCAGCGTCAGGTGGGCCTGGTCGGCGAGGTGGAGGCTGACCCAGCCGTCGCTGCCGGGCAGCGGGGAGTGCCCGGCCCAGATGATCTCTCCCGAGGCGGTGAGCTCGTCGAGCATCGAGGGCTCGTAGTCGCGGACGCGGGCGGCCAGGACGAGGGGCTCGAGCGCGCTCGCCGGGATGGGGCATCCGGCGAGCTGGTCGATGGCGGCGACGACCCCGTCGACGCCGCGGAGGTTGCCACCGACCTTCTGCCAGGCCGGGAGGAACCGCGCAACCGCGTCGTGGGTGACCGGCTCGATCTCCTGCCGCAGCCGCGCGAGCGAGCGCCGCCGGAGCTTGCGGAGCACCTCGGCGTCGCACCACTCGGTGCCGGACCCCGACGGACGGAACTCGCCGTCGAGCACCCGGCCGCGGTGGGCGAGGCGCTGGAGGGTCTGGCGGGCGACGGCCTCGCCGAGGCCGAGCCGGGTGGCGACCTCGGCCGTGGTGAAGGGGCCGTGGCTCCTGGCGTAGCGGGAGACGAGGTCGCCGAGCGGGTCCTCGGGCAGCTCGAGGAACGCGTCGGGCGTGCCGACGGGCACGGGGACGCCGAGCCCGTCGCGCAGCCGGCCGATGTCCTCGATGGCGGTCCAGCGGTCCTCGCCGGCCATCCGGACGGGGAGGACGCGACGATCGAGCATCGCCAGCCACTCGGCGACGTCCGCGCCCTCGACCGACCGTTCGGCGATCTCGGCGACCGACAGCGGTCCGACGAGGCGCAGCAGGTCGGCGACGCCCTCGGCGTTGCGGGCGCGGCGCTCGGGAGCGAGCCACTGGAGCTCGGCCTCGACCTCGGCCAGGACCTCGGGGTCGAGCAGCTCGCGGAGCTCGGCGCGGCCGAGCAGCTCGGCGAGCAGGCCCTGGTCGAGCGACAGCGCGGCGGCGCGGCGCTCGGCGATCGGGGAGTCGCCCTCGTAGACGAACTGGGCGACGTAGCCGAAGAGCAGGCTTCGGGCGAAGGGGCTCGGGGAGGTCGTCGCGACGTCGACGACGGTGACCTCGCGGCGCTGCACGCGGCCGAGCAGCGCAACGAGCGCAGGCAGGTCGTAGACGTCCTGGAGGCACTCGCGCACGGCCTCGAGCACGATGGGGAACGCGGGGTACTTCGACGCGACCTCGAGCAGCTGGGCGCTGCGCTGGCGTTGCTGCCACAACGGGCTGCGCCGGCCCGGGTCGCGGCGGGGGAGCAGGAGGGCGCGCGCGGCGCACTCGCGGAACCGGCTGGCGAAGAGCGCGGAGCCGCCGACCTCCTGCGTGACGATCTGCTCGATCTCCTCGGGCTCGAAGACGATCACCTCGCCCGTGGGCGGCTCGGCGTCGGTGTCGGGGATCCGGATCACGATGCCGTCGTCGGACGCGACGGCCTGGCCGTCGACGTCGTAGCGTTCGCGGAGCCGGGCGTTGATCGCGAGCGCCCACGGCGCGTGGACGGGCGTGCCGTAGGGGGAGTGCACGACGAGGCGCCAGTCGCCGAGCTCGTCGCGGAACCGCTCGACCACGATCTGCGTGTCGTGGGGGACGACCTGGGTCGCCTCGCGCTGCTCGGTGATGTAGGTGACGAGGTTGGTGGCGGCGTTCTCGTCGAGGCCGCGCTCGCGCACGCTCGCGATCGCCTTCGCCGGGGTCGCTGCGGCCAGCTCGCGGGTGAACGCACCGACAGCGGCACCCAGCTCGGCAGGACGGCCCAGGGCATCGCCCTTCCAGAACGGCAGCCGACCCGGGATGCCGGGCGCCGGCGTGACGAGCACCCGGTCGTGGGTGATGTCCTCGATCCGCCAGCTGGTGGCGCCGAGGGCGAAGATGTCGCCGACCCGCGACTCGTAGACCATCTCCTCGTCGAGCTCGCCGACGCGGCTGGCCTTCTCGCCGACGAGGAACACGCCGAAGAGGCCGCGGTCGGGGATCGTGCCGCCGCTGGTGACCGCCAGCCGCTGGGCGCCGGGCCGTCCGCTCAGGGTGCCGGTGACGCGGTCCCACACGATGCGCGGACGCAGCTCGGCGAACTCGTCGCTCGGGTAGCGCCCGCTCAGCAGGTCGAGCGTGGCGTCGAAGGCGGCGCGGGGGAGCTGGGAGTACGACGCCGCGCGGGTGACGAGCGCGAACACCTCGTCGACGTCCCACTCGTCGAGCGCCAGCATCGCCACGACCTGCTGCGCGAGCACGTCGAGGGGGTTGGCGGGGACGGAGAGCTTCTCGATGGCGCCGGTGCGCATCCGCTCCACCGACACGGCCGTCTGGGCGAGGTCGCCGCGGTGCTTGGGGAAGAGCACCCCGCGACTGGTCTCACCGACCTGGTGGCCGGCTCGACCGACCCGCTGCAGGGCGCTGGCGACGCTGGGCGGGGACTCGATCTGGATGACGAGGTCCACGGAGCCCATGTCGATGCCGAGCTCGAGGCTGCTGGTGGCGACCACGGCGGGGAGGCGGCCGCGCTTGAGGTCGTCCTCGATGATCGCCCGCTGCTCCTTGGAGACCGAGCCATGGTGGGCCTTGGCGATGATCGTGTCGGCACCACTGCTCTGCCCGGACTGCGCCATGATCTGGGCGGGCGACCTGCCCGTCCCTGCCGCCTGGTCCTCGGTTCGCGCCTCGGCCCGCTCCTCCGCCCGCGTCGTGGCGATCTCGTTGAGCCGGGCAGTGAGTCGCTCGGCCAGCCGGCGTGAGTTGGCGAAGACGATGGTCGAGCGGTGCTGCTCGACGAGGTCGACCACGTGCTCCTCGACGTGGGGCCAGATGCTCGTGGACCGGCCGGGGTCGCCCGAGGCCTCGTCGTACTCCTCCGGCATCGTCATGTCCTCGACCGGCACCACGACCCGGAGGTCCCACTCCTTGGTGCTGGGCGGCGAGACGATCTCGACGGGTTGCGAGCCGCCGAGGAAGCGGGCGACCTCGTCGAGGGGGCGGACGGTCGCGCTGAGGCCGATGCGCTGGGCCGGCTTGTCGAGCAGCGCGTCGAGGCGCTCGAGGCTGAGGGCGAGGTGGGCGCCGCGCTTGGTGCCTGCGACGGCGTGCACCTCGTCGATGATGATCGTGTCGACGCTGCGCAACGTCTCGCGCGCCTGGCTGGTGAGCATCAGGAACAGCGACTCGGGCGTGGTGATGAGGATGTCGGGTGGCGTGGTGCCGAGCTTGCGCCGGTCGGCCGGGCTCGTGTCGCCGGACCGCAGCCCGACGGTGACCTCGGGGACCGTGGCCTCGAGCCGCTCGGCGGTGTTGCGGATGCCGGTGAGCGGCGCACGGAGGTTGCGCTCGACGTCGACGCCGAGGGCCTTGAGCGGGGAGATGTAGAGGACGCGGGTGCGCTTCGACTTGTCCTCGGGCGGTGCGGTGCTCATCAGTCGGTCGATCGCGTGAAGAAAGGCGCTGAGCGTCTTGCCGCTGCCGGTGGGGGCGACGACCAGTGCGTTCCTGCCCTCGGCGATGGCCGTCCAAGCACCGTCCTGCGCAGGTGTCGCCTCGGCGAACGACGCCTCGAACCACGCCCGCGTGGGCGCGCTGAAGCGGTCGAGGGCGGTCATGCTGTGCAGTCTGTCAGCAGGGTGGGACATCGGCCCCGCCCTTTGGGGTTCCGCGGCCGAGGGTGGCGGGAAACGACATCCGATCGGGCGCCGGGGATGTCGTATGCCGCCAGGGTCGAGGCGGTGCCGGAGCCGAGCTTCTTGTCTGGCTGATCGACTGACGTCCGTCAGGCAGTGATCGCAGCCGACCCACCGTCGACCAGTCGCTCTCGCAGCGCCACCAGCTCGCCCACCGAGTCCAGGAAGCGCGCGGTGCTGTCGCCCACCCGCAGGTCGTCGAAGTAGTGGTGCCGCATCGCGATGCGGGCGAAGTGGTGCTCGTCGTGCGCGAGGCGCTCGGCGAGGAGCGCGGTCAGCGTGTCGACGCTCGTCTCGTCGACGACGTCCGCGCACCGGCTGATCGGGACCTCGACCAGGAGGGACGCCAGGTCCCGGTGGCGGTCGGTCAGGACGATCGGCTTGTCGGTGTGGAGGTAGAGCCAGTCCAGGCCGACGGAGGACACGTCGGTGACCATCGCGTCGCAACCCGGCATCACCGCGAGGATGTCACCGCTGAAGACCTGCGTGTGGCCGGCGTCCGGGTCGAGCCGGGCCGCCTCGGCGACGATGCGCACGATGGCGTCGTGCGCCTCGGCGATGGCCGGGGTGAGGCTGGTCGTCACCTTCGGGTGCGGCTTGTAGGCCAGGCGCACGTCGGGGACCTCGAGGATCGCCCGCACGATCGTCTCGCCGAGCGTGTCGATCGACGTGTAGTCGTTGTAGTCGGCGTCGCCCTCCCACGTGGGGGCGTAGAGGACCGTACGCCGCTCGGTGGGCGGCAGCAGCGGCGTGCGCGGCAGGTCGAGCTGGGGCCGACCGATGCGCACCAGACGGGTGGCGTCGAAGTCGAGAAGCCCGGTCACGTAGCGCTGGACGGCAGCATCGCCGGCGACGAAGACCCGGTCGTAGGCCTTGGCGTTGTTGCTCGCCATCGACTGCTTGTCGCTCTCGCCGTGGTTGATGTGGACGTGCAGCCGGCGGGCGTCGACGAGGGACTCGAAGTTGAGCACCGCGTTGTTGCAGTAGAGGACGACCTGGGCGTCGAGGTCGGCGTAGAGCTCGGTGAGCTCCGGGAACGTCTCGGCGACGAGGACGGGCAGGGTCGTGCGCGAGCCGATGAGCGCCGCGGAGGAGGGGTCTCGGAGGACCAGCGCCACCGGGTGCACGCCGTCGAGGATCTCGAGGACCTCCAGCCACTGGGCCAGCTGGTAGGTCCGGGTCGGGTCGCCGGCGAAGTAGGCGATCACGTGCACGTCGTTCACGTACGAACTCTAGTCCGCTGCGCCACCTCGGTCAGGCGGACGTCCGTCGTCCCCTTCGCCGGCTAGCCCCCTGCCGCTCGCTGGTGCAGCTCCCGCAGCTCGACCTCGAGCTCGGGCGCGGGCCCGGAGACGGGTACGCCGGGCGCGACGGCGTTGATCGACAGGGGCAGCACCGGCCCGGCGGCCAGGCCCCAGGACGACCGCCACGCGGAGAGCTGCGCGGTCGAGCCGGCGTACACGATCCGCCCGAGGCCGACCCACGCGTGGCCGGCGGAGCACATCGGGCAGTGCTCCCCGGACGTGTAGACGATGCACCGGGGGCGTACGTCCTCCGCGACGTTCGTCGCCGCCCACCGGGCGAGCTCGAGCTCGGGGTGCCGGGTCTGGTCGCCGGCCGAGGTCTCGTTGCGCTCCTCGCGCAGCACCGTGCCGCCGGGATCGACCAGCAGCGAGCCGAAGGGCTCGGCGCCCGCGTCCAGCGCCTCGCGGGCGAGCGCCACGCAGCGGCGGAGGTGGTGGAGATCGTCAGGGGTGAGGTCGTCCATCCGCCGACAGTAGGCCGCAACGGGGAAGATCGCTCGTGACATGTCACGGCGAGCTTCCCCAATGAGTGCGAGGTCAGCGCGGGCGGCGCGCGTCGACGGGGAACCCGAAGTCGGTGTGCACCCCGGGACTGAACCCCACGTGGTCGGGGGCCCGGTCGGCCAGGCCGGGGAGCCCGACGGACGCCATCAACCCGTCGTCGAGCGCCAGCACCTCCGCGTCGTGGACCGGCCAGGGCTCGTGGTGGTTGGGGACGTAGAGCGTGCGGCCGCCCCACCGCGTGTGCAGCCCCCAGCGGGCGCTCAGGAAGTGGTCGAGGTCCGTGGGCTCGCGCTGCGCGCCGGGGCGTACGACGACGTGGCTCGACGCGCGCGTGCCCGGCCAGCGCAGCCGCGCGTCGTAGGTGTGGTCACCGCCCTCCGCACGGTGTCGCATCCGCGCCCAGCGGTAGGGCACGCCGAAGCCGGCACGGGCGCCGGCGACGACGAGGGCGCGGTCGGTGTCGAGGCTGAGGAAGACGATGCCGCGGCGGCCGGTGTCGTCGACGGAGTAGAGCCGCACGTTGGTCTCGAGGAAGGTCCCGGCCCAGGGGACGGCCGGACCGCGGCCGGGCCCGGCGTCGACCATGCGGAAGGGGATGAGCCCGACATAGGTGCGGCCCTCGAGGACGTCGGGGCGCACGCCCGCCGGCATCCGGTCCGCGACCAGGGCGGGATCGACCGCCCAGTGGAGGAAGGTGAGGTCGCGCCAGTCCTGGCTCATCAGCACGCGCCCACGCAGGGCCGGGGCGTCGGGTGACACCGGCTCGATCACTTCTCCAGACTAGGCACGCCCGTCGAACGCGGCCCACGCGTCGGGACACCCTCCCTGCGCTCGACCACCCGCCCTAGGCTCGTGGCATGACGGAGTTCCAGGTGACGCGGTGGCGCGAGCTGCCGTCGATGGTCGCGGCCCGGTCGGGCGAGGAGACCGCGAAGGTGCAGCTCGCGGCGAGGTTCCAGGAGGCGATCGACGAGGCCGCGATGCGGCTCGGCGACACCGGCGCGACCGACTACCTCGAGGGTTGGGAGCGCTCGCCCTGGACCGAGGCCGACGGTGCGCCGGCGGAGGTGCTCGACCGCGTCAGCGCCGAGCTCGACCGCGAGTGGCCCGCCGACCGCATCGCCGACTACCTGGACGGACTGACCGCATGAACCGCCTCGCAGCCCTCATCGGCGACCACCGGCCCCTCCTCCTCGACGGCGCGATGGGCACCTTGCTCCAGGACAGCGGACTCGAGGACGGGGACCCGGGCGAGCTCTGGAACCTGGAGAACCAGGACGCGGTCCGCGCGGCGCACACGGCGTACGCCGACGCTGGCGCGCGCGTGCTGACCACCAACACCTTCGGCGGCACGCGACCGCGCCTCGACATGCACGGCCTCGGCGACCGCCTGGCCGAGGTGAACCGGAACGCCGCGCAGGTGGCCCGCTCGGTCGCCGACGGGCGCGGGCTGCTCGTGGCCGGCGACCTCGGCCCGACCGGAGAGCTGATGGCGCCGCTCGGGACGCTGACCGCCGAGGAGACCCAGGCCCTCTTCGCCGAGCAGCTGGCCGCGCTGGTCGACGGTGGGATCGACCTCGTGCTCGTCGAGACGCTGAGCGACCTCGCCGAGGCGGACGCCGCGCTGGCTGCGGCCCGCGAGGTCGCGCCCGACCTGCCGGTCGTCGTGACCATGAGCTTCGACACCAACCTCCGCACGATGATGGGGGTGCGTCCCGGCGACGCCGTGGTCCACCTCGCGGCTGCCGGCGCGGACGCCGTCGGTGCCAACTGTGGTCGCGGGCCCGAGGAGATGGAGCTGATCGCCGCGGAGATGGCGGCGGCGCGACCAGACGGCCTCCTGCTGGTCGCCCAGTCCAACGCAGGCCTGCCGCAGGTCGTCGGCGACCACTTCGAGTACGACGCCAGCGCGGAGGACATGGCCGCGCACGCGGGTCGCGTCTCCGACCTCGGCATCGACCTCGTCGGCGGGTGCTGCGGATCCACCCCGGACCACGTCGCGGCCATCGCTGCCGCGATCGGACAGGCCCGGTCGCGCTGACTCAGGCGTCGCGGCGCGGGTCGTCCAGCACGTCGCGCCAGGAGTGCTGCGGGTCGAAGCCGACCAGCTCGCGTGCCTTGTCGATGGCGAAGAAGGTCTCGTCGCGTCCCATCTCGCGACGCACCTCGACCCCGTCGTAGAACCGCGCGATGACCTCGTCGGTCGTCGCGGCCACCGACATGTCGGGGTTCGCGACGTTGAAGACCTCGAAGCCCAGGCCGTCGGTCTCCAGGCACCGCTGCACCATGTGCCCGAGGTCGCGCACGTCGATGTAGGCGAACAGGTTGCGCCGGCGCAGCGACGGGTCGGCGAGGAAGTCGGGAAACATCTCGGCGTACTCGTGCGGCTCGATGACGTTGTTGATCCGCAGGCCGTAGATGTCCGCGCCGGAGCGCGCGTGGAACGACCGCGCCGTCACCTCGCCGGCCACCTTGGACATGGCGTAGGAGTCCTCGGGGACCGTCGGGTGCTCCTCGTCGACGGGCACGTAGAGCGGCTTGCGCTCACCCTGCGCGAAGCAGATGCCGTACGTCGTCTCCGAGCTCGCGAAGACGACCTTGGGGATGCCGAGCCGGGTCGCTGCCTCGAGGATGTTGTAGGTGCTGAGGACGTTGGTGGCGTAGGTCGCGGCGTCCGCCTGCTTGAGGATCGCCGGGATCGCGGCGAGGTGCACGACGGCGCCGTACGTCGGCTTCTCGGGCATGTCGAGCTCGTCGAACGTCGCCAACCCGGCGAGGGCGGAGTAGACCTCGCCGGCGTCGGTGAGGTCGACCCGCAGGTCGATGACGTCGGGGTGGTCGAGGGGCACGAGGTCGGCGTTGGTGACCTGGTGGCCCTGCTCGGCGAGGTAGGGGGCGACGTGCCGGCCGGCCTTGCCGCTGCCACCGGTGAGGAAGATCCGCATGCCTCCTTCCTACCGGGCACGTCCCCACGGCGCGCGCCCGGCCGGGTTGGTGGCGGCACGCACCATGGACCCATGAAGTCAGCGCCGATCGTGCTCGCCGGGATCGTGGCTGCGCTGACGGCCGGGTGCGCCGACAGCGCCTCCTCAGGCGCGCTGGGGCCCGCGACCGCCTCCGGTGACCGGGACTGGCCCTTCGAGGTCGAGGAGCTCGACCGCTTCGACGAACCGTGGGCGATGGCCTTCCTGCCCGACGGTGACCTGCTCGTGACCGAACGGAGCGGGGTGCTCCACCTGCGCGACGCGGACAGCGGGGAGCGCGTCGAGGTCGCCGGCGTGCCGACGGTGGCCGACAGCGGGCAGGCCGGTCTGGGCGACGTGCTGCCGGCACCGTCGTACGACGAGGACGGCACCGTCTACCTCAGCTGGGCCGAGGAGGGCGACGGCGGGATCGGGGCGGTCGTCGGCCGGGCCCGCCTGGTCACCGAGGGCGAGGCGCCGCGCCTCGACGGCCTCGAGGTGGTCTGGCGCCAGACGCCGAGGACGAGCGGGGACGGACACCTGAGCCACCGGCTGGCCTTCTCCCCGGACGGCGAGCACCTCTTCGTCTCCTCGGGCGATCGCCAGCAGGGCGATCCCGCCCAGGACACGTCCAACACCCTCGGCACGATCGTGCGGCTGACCCTCGACGGCGACCCCGCGCCGGGCAACCCGCTGGCCGACCGAGGCGGCGTCACCGCGGAGATCTGGACGTGGGGCCACCGCAACCCGCTCGGTCTCGAGCACGCGCCCGACGGGACGCTCTGGTCCTCCGAGATGGGTCCCGAGGGCGGCGACGAGCTCAACCTCGTCGAGGCCGGCTCGAACTACGGCTGGCCCGAGGTGTCCGACGGCAGCGACTACGGCGGGGGCGAGATCCCCGACCACGCCGAGGGCGACGGCTTCGCGGCCCCGGTGGCGTCGTGGACCCCGAGCATCTCGCCGGGCAGCCTGATGATCTACGGCGGGGACCTCTTCGCCGACTGGCAGGGCGACGCGTTCCTCGGGGCGCTGTCGGGCGAGGCACTGGTCAGGGTCGACCTCGAGGGCACGACCGCCGGCGAGTCCGAGGTCTTCGACCTGGGGGAGCGGGTCCGCGCGGTCGAGGAGGCGCCGGACGGCGCCATCTGGCTGCTGGAGGACGAGGGCGCCGGGCGCCTCCTGCGGCTGACACCGGCGAACGGTGGCTGAAAGCGGTTCGTCGGTTGTCTCCGGGCTGATCTAGGGTCACTCGATGTGACGCACTCCATGATCTCGGCGCGCGGACTGCGCAAGTCCTTCGGGGACTTCGAAGCGGTGAAGGGCATCGACGTCGACGTCCGCAAGGGCGAGGCGTTCGGCTTCCTCGGCCCCAACGGCGCCGGCAAGTCGAGCACGATGAGGATGATCGCCTCGGTCAGCCCGGTGACGTCCGGCGAGCTCCGGATCTTCGGGCTGGACCCCGCCACCGACGGCCCGGCGATCCGCGGCCGCCTCGGCGTCTGCCCGCAGGAGGACACGCTCGACAACGAGCTCAACGTCTTCGACAACCTCTACATCTACGGCCGCTACTTCGGCATCGACCGCGCCACCTGCCGCGACCGGGCCAACGAGCTGCTCGAGTTCGCCCAGATCACCGAGAAGGCGAAGTCGAAGGTCGAGGACCTCTCCGGTGGCATGAAGCGCCGGCTCACCATCGCCCGCAGCCTGATCAACAACCCCGACCTGCTGCTGCTCGACGAGCCCACCACCGGCCTCGACCCGCAGGCGCGCCACGTGCTGTGGGACCAGCTCTTCCGGCTCAAGCAGGCGGGCGTGACGCTCGTGATCACCACCCACTACATGGACGAGGCCGAGCAGCTCTGCGACCGGCTCGTCGTGATGGACAAGGGCGTGATCGCCGCGGAGGGCTCGCCGCGCGAGCTGATCGAGGCCCACTCGACCCGCGAGGTCGCGGAGCTGCGCTTCGGGGTCGGCGAGCACGAGGCGCTGGCCGAGAAGATCGAGGACCTCGGCGACCGCGTCGAGGTGCTGCCCGACCGGCTGCTCGTCTACAGCGACCGCGGTGAGGACGTCGTCACCGCGGTGATCGAGCGCGGCCTGCAGCCCATCGCCACGCTCGTGCGCCGCTCGACCCTCGAGGACGTGTTCCTGCGCCTCACCGGCCGGAGCCTGGCCGACTGATGGCGACCACCCCGACGCGACCGACACGACCGACCCGCACGGACCGGCCCACCGGCACGCTCTCCGCGTGGGAGGGCATGGCCCGGCAGTACGACTACTGGCTGACCGTCTACAAGCGCACCTGGCGCGGCGGAGTCATCAGCTCCTTCGCCACGCCGCTGTTCTACGTCGTCGCCATGGGCGTGCTACTCGGCGGCTTCATCGACGCCGACCCCAGCAGGCTCGAGGGTGCGACGTCCTACCTCGCCTTCATCGTCCCCGGCCTGGTCGCGGCTCACGCGATGACGATCGCGGTCAGCGAGTCGACGTACCCCGTCATGGGCGCCATCAAGTGGCACAAGACGTTCTTCGCCCAGCTCGCGACGCCGCTGGCCGTGCGCGACCTGGTCAACGCGTTCGTGGCCTTCGTGGTGTTCCGCGTGGCCTCCGCGTGCGCGGTCTTCATGCTCGTGCTCGCGCCCTTCGGGGTGTTCGAGAGCTGGTGGGGCCCGGTCCTCGCGTGGCTGTCGCAGGTGCTGGTCGGCACGGCCTTCGCGCTGCTGACGTTCGGCTACTCCGCGCGGCTCAGGTCCGAGGAGGGCTTCGGCGTCCTCTTCCGCCTCGGCGTGCTGCCGCTGACCCTCTTCTCGGGCGCGTTCTTCCCGATCACCAACCTCGGCCCGGTGCTCGAGTGGGTCGCCCGGCTGACGCCGCTGTGGCACGGCGTCTCGCTGTCTCGGATGCTCTGCCTCGACACCGTCGACTGGTCGCTGGCCGGCATCAACGTCGCCGTGCTGGTGATCCTCTGCGTCGTCGGCTGGCGCTGGTCGGTCACCGGCCTCGACAAGCGGCTGGAGGTCTGATGGCCACCCTCGACCGGGTCGCGATCCCCGCACCGCTGACCCCGGTGCACGCCGCGCGGGTCCTCGTGCTGCGCAACTTCATCGTCTACAAGTCCGCCTGGAAGCTCTTCCTCACCGGCTTCCTCGAGCCCGTGCTCTACCTCTTCTCGATCGGCATCGGTGTGGGCCAGCTGATCGACAGCTTCGAGTTCCACGGCGAGCAGGTGTCCTACGCCGCGTTCGTGGCGCCGGCGATGCTCGCCACCTCGGCCTTCAACGGTGCGCTGCTCGACTCGACGTTCAACGTGTTCTTCAAGCTCAAGTACGAGAAGCTCTACGACCAGATGCTGGCGACGCCGCTGACCACGGGTGACATCGCCCGCGGAGAGATCGCCTGGGGGCTGATCCGCGGCTCGGTCTACTCCGCGGCCTTCCTCGTGGTGATGGTGGCGATGGGACTGGTCGAGTCGTGGTGGGCCGTGCTCGCGCTGCCGGCGGCGATCCTGATCGCCTTCGCGTTCTCGGCCGTCTGCATGGCACTGACGACGTGGATGAAGTCGTGGCAGGACTTCGACAAGATCACACTCGCGCAGATGCCGCTCTTCCTCTTCTCGGCGACGTTCTTCCCGGTCGAGGCGTTCGGCGACGGCGTGCTGCGGTGGGTCGTCGAGGCCACCCCGCTCTACCGCGGCGTCGTGCTGTGCCGCGAGCTCACCACCGGCGTCGTCACCTGGGAGTCGGGAGTGTCGGTCGTCTACCTCGTGGTGATGGGCATCGTCGGCCTGCTCGTCGTACGCCGTCGCCTCGACGCGCTGCTACTCACCTGACCAACCTGTAGCCAATCCGACGGGGGTCGTCCTAGGTTGCCGGGATGGACTCCTACGCACAGGGCGAGACCACACCGGCGCTGCTGGAGGAGACGATCGGAGCCAACCTCGAGCGGACGGTGGCGTCGTACGCCGACCGCGAGGCGCTGGTCGAGTGCGCGAGCGGTCGCCGCTGGACGTGGGCCGAGCTCGACCGCGACGTCGACACCGTCGCTCGCGGACTGATCGGCGCGGGCATCGAGAAGGGCGACCGGGTCGGGATCTACGGACCCAACAGCGCCGAGTGGACCCTCGTGCAGCTCGCCACGGCCAAGGTCGGCGCCGTCCTGGTCAACGTCAACCCGTCCTACCGCACCCACGAGCTCGCCTACGTCGTGAACCAGAGCGGCATGCGGATGCTGGTCAGCGCGACGTCGTTCAGGACGAGTGACTACCGCGCGATGATCCAGGAGACCGCCGACCAGCTCGACACCCTCCAGCGGGTCGTCCACCTCGACGACGAGCACAGCTGGGCCGGCCTGCTGGCCGACGGGTCGGGCGTCTCCGAGGACGACCTCCGTGCACGGTCGGCGTCGCTGGACGCGCACGACCCGATCAACATCCAGTACACCTCCGGCACCACCGGCTTCCCGAAGGGCGCGACCCTCAGCCACCGCAACATCCTCAACAACGGCTACCTCGTCGGCGAGGCCTGCCGCTACACCGAGGAGGACCGGGTCTGCATCCCGGTGCCCTTCTACCACTGCTTCGGGATGGTGATGGGCAACCTCGCGTGCACCAGCCACGGCGCCACGATGGTGATCCCGGCGCCCGGCTTCGACCCGGCCCTCACCCTGCGTGCCGTGTCCGACGAGCGGTGCACCTCGCTCTACGGCGTACCGACGATGTTCATCGCGGAGTGGGCACTGCCCGACCTGGCGTCGTACGACCTGGGCAGCGTGCGCACCGGGATCATGGCGGGCTCGCCGTGCCCGGAGGAGATGATGAAGAAGCTCATCGACGCCGGGATCGACGAGATGACGATCGCCTACGGCATGACCGAGACCTCGCCGGTGTCGACGCAGACCCACCCCGACGACTCGCTCGAGCGCAAGGTCGGCACCGTCGGCCGGGTCGCCCCGCACCTCGAGGTCAAGATCGTCGACCCGGTCAGCGGGGACACGCTGCCGCGCGGCGAGGCGGGGGAGTTCTGCACCCGCGGGTACTCGGTGATGCTCGGCTACTGGGACGACCAGGAGAAGACCGCCGAGGCGGTCGACGCCGACGGCTGGATGCACACCGGCGACCTCGGGGTGATGGACGACGAGGGCTACGTGCGGATCACCGGGCGGATCAAGGACATGGTGATCCGCGGCGGGGAGAACATCTACCCGCGCGAGATCGAGGAGTTCCTCTACACGCACCCCGACATCGAGGACGTGCAGGTCGTCGGCGTTCCGGACGCGAAGTACGGCGAGGAGCTGTGCGCGTGGCTGCGGATGCGACCGGGCACCGCGCCGCTCGACGCGGCGGGGGTGCGGGCGTACGCCGACGGCAGGCTGGCGCACTACAAGATCCCGCGCTACGTGATGGTCGTCGAGGAGTTCCCGATGACGGTGACCGGCAAGGTGCGCAAGGTCGAGATGCGCGAGGTGTCGACCCGCGAGCTCGGGCTGGCCTGAGTCAGGCCAGCACCTTCTGCAGCCACACCAGGTCGATCCACCGGTCGAACTTGCGGCCGACCTCCCGCATCGTGCCGACCTCCTCGAAGCCGACCGCGCGGTGCAGCGCCAGGCTCGCGTCGTTGGGCAGGGCGACGCCGGCCACGACGAGGTGCACGTCGTCGTCGGCGAGCAGCGTGAGGAGGGCGTCGTACAGCGCGCGGCCGGTGCCGAGGCCCTGGTGGCCGGGCGCGACGTAGACCCAGCTCTCGCGGGTGTGGCGATAGGCGGGCTTGGGGCGGTACGACGTCGCGCCGGCGTGACCGATGACCTCGCCCTCGTGCTCGGCGACGAGAAAGTGTTCACCGGGTCCGCTCGCCGCCAGCTTCTCCTCCCACAGGGCCATCGGCCGCGGCTCGACGTCGAAGGTGGCGTGGCCCTCGCGGGCCTCGCGACCGTAGATGTCGGAGACTGCGGGCAGGTCGGCAGGAAGTGCGCGACGGATGTCCATTCCACCGATTGTCCCCGATGCCGGGGCTGGTTGGATGGCGGCCATGAGCGCTGCACCCGACGCGATCGTCCCGGACACCAAGGACTGGACCTGGGTGCTCGAGCGACCGTGCCCCGACTGCGGCTTCGCCCCGTCGGCGCAGGGGCTCGGCGACCTGCCGCGCCTGGTCCACGACACCGCGATGACGTGGTCGGAGGTGCTGGCGCGCGGTGACGTCGGCGTGCGGCCCGCGCCCGACGTGTGGTCGCCGCTCGAGTACGGCTGCCACGTCCGCGACGTGCACGTCCTCTTCGCGCAGCGGCTCCGGGCGATGCTGGACGAGGACGAGCCGACCTTCGCCAACTGGGACCAGGACGCGACAGCCGTCGAGGGCGACTACGGCAGCCAGGACGCCACCACCGTCGCGGTCGAGCTGATCGAGGCCGCGGGCACCGTCGCCGGCGTCTACGCGGGCGTCACCGATGCCACGAAGGACCGCCCCGGGGTGCGCTCGAACGGCGACCACTTCACCGTCGAGACGGTCGGCAGCTACCACCTGCACGACGTCGTCCACCACCTGCACGACGTGGGCGCCGGGTGAGCGCCAGGTGAGCACGGACGAGACGGTCCGTGCCTACGATCTCGACGCGGAGGCGTACGCCGCCAACGGACCAGCGGTGCCCGACTCGGTCCGTGCCGACATCGAGGCGTTCGCCGAGCTGCTGGGGCCGGGTGCCCGGGTGCTGGAGATCGGCTCGGGGGGCGGGCGTGACGCGCGGCTGATGGAGTCGCTCGGCCTCCGCGTGCGACGCACGGACATCACCCCGGGCTTCGTCGACCTGCTCCGCGCGCAGGGTGTCGGGTGCGACCTGCTCGACCCGCTCGTCGACGACATCTCGTCGCCGGCCGGACCCTACGACGCGGTGTGGGCCAACGCGTCGCTGCTGCACGTGCGGCGCGACGACCTGCCGACCGTGCTCGCCCGGCTCGCGGAGGTCACCCGCGGAGGCGGAGTGCTGCGCGTCTCGCTCAAGGAGGGGGACGGGGACGGCTGGTCCACCCACGGCTCGATCACCCGCCCGCGCCACTTCACCTACTGGCGGGCCGACGAGGTGTCGCCCGTGGTCGCCGCCGCGGGGTGGACCGACGTGGCCGCCCGGTCGGGCGTCGCGGGCTCCCGCGGGGAGACCTGGATCGAGCTGTCGGCGGTCCGTGATGAGGTGTCCTCGTGAGGCACACGGAGTTCTGGACGCGGCTCGACGAGGCGCTCGGCCGCAGCTACTCGCGCACGTGGGCCGAGCTGACGGTCGTGCGCGACCTCGACGGCCTCACCACGCGCGAGGCGCTCGACGCGGGCATGCCGCCGAAGCAGGTCTGGGCAGCGGTCCGCCGCCAGCTGGAGCTGCCGGAGAGCGAGCGGTGAGCGGCGCCGTCCCGCCGGTGACCACCGACGTCGACCTCGGGGTCGTCCAGCGCCACACCGTGCGCACGCTCCTGGTCTCGCAGGCGGTCGGCGCCGTCGGGGTGACGATCGGCGTCACCACCTCCTCGCTGCTCGCCCGCGACATCTCCGGCAGCGACACGATGGCCGGGCTCGCGCAGACCTTCCAGGTGCTCGGGACGGCTGCCACGGCCTACGGCCTGGCGCGGGTGATGGGACGGCGTGGACGTCGCGTCGGGCTCGTCGCCGGCTACCTGATGGGCGCGACCGGCGCCGTGCTCGCGGTCGTCGCAGGTGTCATCGGCTCGATGCTCGTCCTGCTGCTCGGCTCGCTGCTCCTGGGGGCGACCACCGCCGTCAACACCGGGTCGCGCTACGCCGCGACCGACCTCGCGACCGAGGAGCACCGCGCGCGGTCGCTGTCCCTCGTCGTGTGGGCGAGCACGATCGGCGCCGTGGCCGGGCCCAACCTCGTCGGCGTCGGCGGATCGACCGGGCGGTCCCTGGGCATCCCGGAGCTGACCGGAGGCTTCGCCATAGGCGCCGTGGTGCTCGTCCTCACCGCGGGCTGGGTGTGGTGGCGGCTGCGCCCCGACCCGCTCCTCCTGGCGCAGGCCGCGGCGGGCGTCTCGCCGACCGTCGGCCCCCAGCCGCGCGGCCGGTCGTGGGCGACCTTCCTGGAGGTCGTGCGCGAGGTGCCGGCCGTCGGTGCCGCGGTCGTCGCGATGGCGTGCGCGCACGCGGCGATGGTGACGGTGATGATCATGACGCCGCTCCACATGGAGCACGGCGGGGCACACCTCGAGGTCATCGGCTTCGTCATCTCGATCCACGTCGCCGGCATGTTCGCCTTCTCACCCATCGTCGGGTGGGCCGCCGACCGGTTCGGCCGCTCAGCCGTCCTGGTGACCGGGGGAGTGGTGCTGCTGGTCTCGCTCGCGCTGTGCGGGCTCTCGCCCGAGGGCTCGTCGTGGCAGATCACCACCGGGCTCTTCCTGCTCGGCCTGGGCTGGTCGTGCGCGACGGTGGCTGCCTCGACGGTCATCGCCGACCGCACCCCGATCGCCGCCCGCACCGACGTGCAGGGCACCTCCGACATGGCGATGGCCCTCACCGCCGCCGGCGGCGGCGCGCTGGCCGGGGTGATCGTCGGAGTGCTGGGCTACTCCGCCCTCGCCGCCTTCGCGGCGCTGCTCGCGGGCACGGTCGTGGCGGCCGGCCGGGTCACCCGTCGGCACTCCTGAGGGCCCGCACCGACTCCCGCGCAACACGCCCGCGACACGCCGTGCTCGAACGTCGTGTCGAACACCTGTTCGGGCTACTGTGCGTCCACAGGTACGACGCCGGGCGAGGTTGTCCACAGCATCCGACGGTCCTGATCAGGGACTGTCAGTGGCTCGCCCTAGCGTCGCAGACGTACCGACACAACGACGAGAGAACGGGACACAGCAATGGCTGGAGCAGACCGCGAGAAGGCCCTCGACGCCGCACTCGCCCAGGTGGAGAAGCAGTTCGGCAAGGGCTCGGTCATGCGACTGGGCGACGAGACGCGTGCCCCGCTCGAGGTGATCCCCACCGGGTCGATCGCCCTCGACGTCGCCCTCGGCCTGGGCGGTCTCCCGCGCGGCCGGGTGGTCGAGATCTACGGTCCGGAGTCCTCCGGAAAGACGACGGTCGCCCTCCACGCGGTGGCCAGCGCCCAGGCGGCCGGCGGCATCGTCGCCTTCATCGACGCCGAGCACGCGCTCGACCCCGACTACGCCAAGGCGCTCGGCTGCGACACCGACGCCCTCCTCGTCTCGCAGCCCGACTCGGGCGAGCAGGCGCTCGAGATCGCCGACATGCTGATCCGCTCCGGCGCCCTGTCGCTGATCGTCATCGACTCCGTCGCCGCGCTCGTGCCCCGCGCCGAGATCGAGGGCGAGATGGGCGACAGCCACGTTGGCCTCCAGGCCCGCCTGATGAGCCAGGCCCTCCGCAAGATGACCGGTGCCCTCAACAACTCCGGCACCACGGCCATCTTCATCAACCAGCTGCGCGAGAAGATCGGCGTGATGTTCGGCTCGCCCGAGACCACCACCGGTGGTCGTGCGCTGAAGTTCTACTCCTCCGTGCGCCTCGACGTGCGCCGGATCGAGACGCTCAAGGACGGCACCGACATGGTCGGCAACCGCACCCGCGTCAAGGTCGTGAAGAACAAGGTGGCCCCGCCGTTCAAGCAGGCCGAGTTCGACATCATGTACGGCAAGGGCATCAGCCGCGAGGGTGGCCTGATCGACGTCGGCGTCGAGGCGGGCATCATCCGCAAGGCCGGCGCCTGGTACACCTACGAGGGCGACCAGCTCGGCCAGGGCAAGGAGAACTCGCGCAACTTCCTCAAGGACAACCCCGACCTCGCCAACGAGATCGAGAAGCTGATCCTGGAGAAGCTGGGTGTCACTCCGGCTGTCGACAAGCCTGCCGACGACCTGAGCGACGAGCCCATCGGGGTCAACGACTTCTGAGTCGATGACCGACGAGAACCGACCGCCGCCCGACTGGGCCGGTGACGTCAGCCTCGGTGTGAAGGCGTGGGTGGGGGACTCCCCATCCACGCCCCACACCGCGACGTCGCCACCGACCGAGCGGCGTCAGAAGAAGCGCGGCGGACGCAGTCGCACGAAGTCCTTCGCCGAGCGCGCCGAGGCGAGGGAGGCGCGCCAGGCGGCAGCCGCCGCCGAGGTGCAGGCCGACCCCGAGGGTGTGGCGCGCACCATCGTGCTCGACTCCCTGACCGGTCAGGCGCGCACCCGCAAGGAGCTCGCCGACAAGCTGGCCAAGCGCGAGGTGCCCGACGAGGTCGCGACCGAGCTGCTCGACCGGTTCACCGAGGTCGGGCTGATCGACGACTCGGCCTACGCCCGCCAGTGGGTGGAGAGCCGGCACCGCAGCCGCGGGTTGGCGCCTCGCGCGCTGGCGCAGGAGCTGCGGCGCAAGGGCGTTGGCGACGAGGAGGCCAAGGAGGCGCTCGAGCAGATCGACGAGGACGATCAGCGAGCCGCCGCACGGGCCCTGGTCGACAAGAAGATGCGCTCGATGGCCACCCTCGACCGCCAGGTCGCGACCCGGCGGCTGGCCGGGATGCTGGCCCGCAAGGGGTACGCCGCCGGGCTGGCCTTCTCGGTCGTGCGGGAGGCACTGGGCGAGCAGGACGAGGAGCTCGACGAGCCGCACCCCGACTTCTGAACCACCCCTTCCGACGCCCCGCGGGCCTCTGGTGGGATAGGCCCTGTGAGCAGCGAACGCGAGGTCCTGACGTACGAGATGTTCGGCGCCGCCAGCCGCGAGCTGGCGCAGGAGGTGGCGGACTCCGGCTTCGTGCCCGACATGATCCTGTCGATTGCCCGCGGCGGGCTCGCCCTCGGCATGGGTCTCGGCTACGCCCTGGGCGTGAAGAACCTGTCGGTGATCAACGTCGAGTTCTACACCGGCGTCGACCAGCGTCTCGACGTCCCGATCATGCTGCCGCCGACGCCCGCGCGGGTGGACCTGTCGGGGCTGAAGGTGCTGATCGCCGATGACGTCGCCGACACCGGCCGGACCCTCGAGCTCGTGCACGAGTTCTGCGAGGGCCACGTCGCCGAGGCGCGCACCGTCGTCATCTACGAGAAGCCGCAGTCGGTCATCAAGCCCGACTACGCGGGGCGACGCACGGAGCAGTGGATCGACTTCCCGTGGTCGGTGCTGCCGCCGGTCGTCCCGGGTGCCCTGGCCCACTGAGGTGCCCGACCACGTCCCGGTCGTCGTGTGCCACGACGGGCGGGAGCTCGCCGGCGCGGTCGGTCCCGACGAGTCGTGGGCGGCCGCCGCGGCGCGGATCGCCTCGGGGGTGCCCGGGGACCCGGTCGCCGACGACCTGTCGGGAGTGGTGAAGCGCTTCGTCGTGGAGCCGGACCAGAGGATCGTGCTGCGGGCGATGACGCGGGGGGACCTGCCGATCCTCGCCCGCTGGCTGCGGGAGGAGCACGTACGCCGCTGGTGGGGCAACGACGGCGACCCGGGCACCGACGCGGTGCTCTCGAGGTACGGCCCTCGCGTCGACGGCACGACGCCGACCCGGATGTGGGTCGTCGACGTCAACGGACACTCGATCGGGTTCGTCCAGGACTACCGGATCCGCGACTACCCGGACTTCGCGCTGCTGACGCCCGACCCGGACGCCATCGGGCTGGACTACGTGATCGGTGAGCCGGCGTGGGTCGGTCGCGGCCTCGGGGCGCGCATCCTCTGGGCCTGGATGCTCGGCGCACGACGCCGGTTCCCGGACGCGCCGGCGTACTTCGCCGCACCCGACCACGCCAACGCGGCGTCCCTGCGGATCCTCGACAAGGCCGGTTTCGTGCAGGGCACCTGGTTCGACGAGCCGCAGCGCGACGGCGGAGTGGCCACGGTCGTCGGCTGCACGCTGGACGTGCGCCGCGTGCTGGGTGGGCCATGATGTGCGCATGACGACCTCCGCGATCGCCGACGCCCTCCGACTGCCGGACGGAGCGGTCGACCTGACCTCGATCGAGACCGACGCGGCACCCGGGTTCGACGGCAAAAAGGCTGACGGCCAGGAGGCTCTCGCGACGATGGGCGCCGAGCTCGCCGACCTGCAGGAGCGGCTGTGGGCCGAGCGGACCGTCGGCAGCGAGCGGCGCGTGCTGCTCGTGCTCCAGGGCATGGACACCAGCGGCAAGGGCGGCGTGCTGCGCCACGCGATCGGTCTCGTCGATCCGCAGGGTGTGCGGATCACCAGCTTCAAGGCGCCGACCGACGAGGAGCGGGCCCACGACTTCCTGTGGCGGATCGAGCGCGGGCTGCCCGCGGCGGGCTACATCGGCGTGTTCGACCGGTCGCACTACGAGGACGTCCTGATCGCCAGGGTCCGCGAGCTCGCCGACCGCGCCGAGATCGAGCGCCGCTACGACGCGATCAACGAGTTCGAGGCGCGGCTGGCGGACGAGGGCTTCTCGATCATCAAGTGCATGCTCCACATCAGCGCCGACGAGCAGAAGGCGCGGCTGGAGGAGCGGCTGGCCAATCCCGAGAAGCACTGGAAGTACAACCCCGGCGACCTCGACGAGCGTGCGTTCTGGCCGAAGTACCGCGAGGCGTACGAGATCGCGCTCGAGCGCACCAACACCGAGGCCGCCCCGTGGCACGTCGTGCCGTCGGACAAGAAGTGGTACCGCAACCTGGCGATCGCCCAGCTGCTCCTCGACACGCTGCGGGGGCTCGACCTGCAGTGGCCGAAGGCCGACTTCGACGTCGCGGCCGAGACCGAGCGGCTCGCCGGGGAGTCCCCGGTCCAGTGATCTCCACCGGACTCCCACTCGTCACCGTCACGCGCTACGTCACCCCGCTGCGCGAGGGCGGCAGCCTGCCCGGTGTCGTCGAGGGCGACGACCTCGGCACCTACGTCTGCAAGTTCCGGGGCGCCGGCCAGGGCGCGAAGGTGCTCGTCGCCGAGGTGATCGTCAGCGGCCTGGCGACCCGGCTCGGCCTGCGCACCCCCCGCCTCGTCGTGCTCGACCTCGACACCGAGCTCGCCCGCTACGAGGCGGACGAGGAGGTGCAGGACCTGCTCAACGCAAGCGTCGGCGCCAACCTCGGCATCGACTTCCTGCCCGGCTCGTTCGGCGTCGACGGCCAGGTGAGCACCGCCGACGACGAGGGAGCCCGCGTCCTCTGGCTCGATGCCTTCGCCGCCAACGTCGACCGGTCGTGGCGCAACCCCAACCTGCTGGTCTGGCACGGCGACCTCTGGGTGATCGACCACGGTGCCTCCCTCTACTTCCACCACGGGTGGGCGGGCGGCGTCACCGACCCCGCGCGGTTCGCTGCCCAGCCGTGGGACCCGAGTGGCCACGTCTTCGAGACCTGCGCCGGGCGCGCCCGGGAGCTGGACGACGAGATCTCGGCGTCGCTGAGCCGCGAGGTCTTCACCGAGGTCGTCGCTGACGTGCCCGACGTGTGGCTCGAGGCGGTGCCGGGCGCCGACGGTGCCGACCAGCTGGGGCCAGGGGCGTTGCGAGAGGCGTACGTCGACTTCCTCGTCGCCCGCCTCGGCACCCGCCAGTGGCTCCCGGGCGGTGCTCGATGAGGCAGGCCTACCAGTACGTCGTGCTGCGCTGCGTGCCGCGACCAGACCGCGAGGAGTTCCTCAACGTCGGCGTGGTGCTGCACTGCCAGGCGGCTGACTTCCTCGACGTCGTGTGCCACGTCGACGCCGACCGGCTGCGCGCCCTGCACGCCGGGATCGACGTCGAGCAGGTGCGTGAGGCGCTCGCGTTCGTCGACCTCGTCTGTGCCGGCGACGAGCGCGCCGGCGAGGCCGCCCGACAGTCCCTCGGCCAGCGCTTCGGCTTCCTCAAGGCGCCGCGCAGCACCGTCCTCCAGCCGGGGCCGGTGCACGGCGGGGTGACGGAGGACCCGGCTCGCCAGCTCGAGCACCTGCGCGAGCGCCTGGTGGGATGACGTACGTCGGCGCGGTGCGTGCCGCCCTCGCCGAGGTCGGCGACCCCGAGCGAGCCGCGCAGCAGCAGGCCTACATGAAGTCCGACCTGCCCTACGTCGGGCTCGGCGCCCCCGCACTGAAGGTGCTGCTCCGTCCGATCCTGGCCGACCACCGCTTCGCCGACCGCGCCCAGTGGGAGGCCGCGGCGCTGGAGCTGTTCGAGGACGCTACCCACCGTGAGGAGTGGTACGCCGCCGTCGCCCTGCTCCGCCACCGGTCGTACCGCACCTGGCTCGACCCCGACCTGCTCCCGCTGCTCGAGGAGCTCGTCCGGCTCGGCGCTTGGTGGGACGTCGTCGACGAGATCGCGGGTCACCTCGTCGGCCAGGTGCTGCTCGACCACCGTGCGGCTGCGACGCCGGTGATCGACGAGTGGGCGGTCGACCCCGACAGCCTGTGGGTGCGGAGGACCGCGATGCTCGCGCAGCTCCGGCACGCCGAGGCCACCGACACCGACCTGCTCGATCGGGTCCTGGTCGCCAACCTCGACGACACGGCGTACGGCCGGGAGTTCTTCACCCGCAAGGCCCTCGGCTGGGCGCTGCGTCAGCACGCCCGGACGGACGCGGCGTGGGTCCGGACCTTCGTCGAGGACCACGCGGACCGGTTGAGCGGACTCTCCCGTCGCGAGGCCCTCAAGCACCTCTGAGTGCCGAGCGGGCGCGTGTGTACGCGACAACCGCCCGCCGAGTCGGCACATGTGTACGCACAAGCAGTGCTGAGAGGGCGCGTATGTACCCAAGAACGGGTCCGAGTCGGCGCCTCTGTACGAACAGACGTGCCGACTCGGCTCCGTTGACGCGTACAGATGAGCCGACTCGACCCGGTTCGCACGACCAGATGCGCCGACTCAACCCGGCGCGGGCGAACAGACGCGCCGCCTCGTCAGACGGGGACGAGCTCGACGGCTCCGACGGCGTAGCGGGCCAGGATCGCGCGGGCCACTGCCGGGTGGGCACCGAGCGGCTCGGAGACGGCGACGGCGCCCGCCTCCAGGGCCAGCTCGGTGGCGCGGTCGGGCAGCCGGCCGGGAGCGAGGAAGAAGGACGCGACGGCGATGTGCCGCTTGCCCTCGGCGCGGAGCGCACGCACGGCCTCGCCGGCGGCGGGCGGTGTCGCCGACGCGAAGGCCGCGGTGACCGGCAGGCGGTGGCGGGCCGCCCACGTGCGGGCGATGCGGGCGACCGACTGGTTCGCGAGCGGGTCCGACGAGCCGGCGGCGGCCAGCACGAGGGCGTCGAGCTCGCGGACGCGCGCTTCCTTGAGGGCCTCGCGGAGCCGGACGTCGAGCACCTCGAGGAACGCGGCCTCCATCCCGAGGATGCGGCTGGCGTGGATCCGGAGTCCCGCGTGGCGGGCCATCGCCGACGCGATCACCTCGGGGACGTCGACCTTGGCGTGGTAGGCCTCGGTGAGCAGGAGGGGGACGACGACGATCTCGTCGAAGCCGGCCTTGACCAGGCGGTCGACGACCGTGTCGAACGACGGCTTGGCGAGGTCGAGGAACGCCGTCTCGACCCGGAGGTCGGGGCGCATCGCCTTGACCTCGGCGACGAGCGCCTTGATCGTCTGGGCCGAGCGGGGGTCGCGGCTTCCGTGAGCCAGGGCAACCAGAGCAGGAGCAGCCATCAGTGGTGCCTCCGATCGTGAGTGGTGGTGCGGTGCAACAGGGTGGGTGCGACGGCGCTGTCGCCTGAGAAGTCGTGTGTCATGCGTGGATCCCGCACTCGGTCTTCGAGGTGCCGGCCCATCGGCCGCTGCGGGGGTCGTCGCCCGGGGCGACGCGGCGGGTGCACGGCCAGCAGCCGATGCTGGGATAGCCGTCATGGACGAGCGGGTTCACCAGCACGCCGTTGTCGGCGATGTAGGTGTCGACCTGCTCGTCGGTCCAGCGGGCGAGCGGCGAGACCTTGACCTTGCCCTTGCGGGCGTCCCAGCCGACGACCGGCGCGATCACCCGGTTGTGGGTCTCGGCGCGGCGCAGCCCGGTGGCCCAGGCGTCGTACTCCGCGAGCGTGTCGGCGAGCGGCTTCACCTTGCGGAGCGCGCAGCAGAGGTCGGGGTCGGTCTTGTAGAGGTCCTTGCCGTACTGCGCGTCCTGCTCGGCGACGGTCAGCGAGGTGCTGACGGTGCGCAGGTTGACCGGGAGCGTCGCCTCGACGGCGTCGCGGGTGCCGATGGTCTCGATGAAGTGGTAGCCGGTGTCGAGGAAGACGACGTCGATGCCGGGTGCGACCGTGGAGGCGAGGTGGGCGAGCACGGCGTCGCCCATCGACGAGGTGATCGCGAACCGGTCGCCGAAGGTGGCGACGGCCCACTCGATGATCACCTCGGCGGGAGCGAGCTCGAGCTCGGCGCCGACGTGTGAGACGAGCTCGCGCAGCTCCTCCGGCGTACGCCCCTCGGTGTGGGTGCCCTTGAAGTCGCGGGCGGCCTGCGTGGAGGCGCTCATGCCGCACCGCCACCTGTCGACGGGGGCCGGATCATCCCGGTCATCTTGACGGTGAAGCTGCGCAGGCACGAGCGGCACTCCCAGGCACCTGCACCCTCCTGGGGGAACAGGTTCTCGTCCCCGCAGTAGGGGCAGTGGAAGGGCTGCGCGCGCTCGCTCATCAGGAAGCCACCGGCTCCCCGCGCAGCAGGACGTCGTCGGCGCGCGCGACCCAGTCGGCGAACCGCTCGCCGTCGGTGCGGTCGGCGAGGTACGCCGAGACGACGGCGGTGACGTAGTCGTCGAGGCCGGCGCTGGTGACCTTGTGCGCGCGCAGCTTGCGACCCATCGCCGGGTTGAGTCCGAGAGCACCGCCGAGGTGCACCTGGAAGCCCTCGACCTGGTTGCCGTCGGCGTCCATCACGAGCTGGCCCTTGAGGCCGATGTCGGCGACCTGGGTGCGGGCGCAGGCGTTGGGGCAGCCGTTGACGTTGACCGAGATCTGCGCGTCGAGGTCGGGGAAGCGCTTCTCGAGCTCGGTCACCAGGGCGCGCGAGCGCTCCTTGGTGTCGACGATCGCGAGCTTGCAGAACTCGATGCCGGTGCACGCCATCGTGGAGCGCCGCCAGTTGCTGGGGCGGGCGGTGAGGCCGATCTTCTCGAGGTCGTCGGCGAAGGCGGCGGTGTCCTCGGCGGCGACGCCGATCACGACCAGCTTCTGGTACGCCGTCAGCCGGGCGCCGCGGGCGCCGTAGGTCTCGACGAGGTCACCGAGCGCGGTCAGCGTGGTGCCGTCGATGCGACCCACGACGGGAGCGGCACCGATGTAGAAGCGGCCGTCCTTCTGCTCGTGGATGCCGATGTGGTCGCCCTGCGTGACCGGCGCCTCGGGGGAGGGGTTGTCGACGAGCGCGCGGTGGAGGTACTCGTTCTCCAGCACCTCGCGGAACTTCTCCTTGCCCCAGTCGGCGAGCAGGAACTTCAGCCGCGCCTTCGAGCGCAGCCGGCGGTAGCCGTAGTCGCGGAAGATGCCGGCCACGCCCTCCCAGGCGTCGGCCACCTCGTCGAGCGGGATCCAGACGCCGAGCTTGTGGGCGAGCATCGGGTTGGTGGACAGGCCGCCGCCGACCCAGAGGTCGAAGCCGGGGCCGTGCTCGGGGTGGACCGTGCCGACGAAGGACACGTCGTTGACCTCGGGCGCGACGTCGTGGCTGGGGTGGCCGGTCAGCGCGGTCTTGAACTTGCGCGGCAGGTTGGAGAAGTCGGGGTTGCCGAGCACGCGGCGCTTGATCTCCTCGAGCGCCTCGGTGCCGTCGATGATCTCGTCCTTGGCGATGCCGGCGACGGGGGAGCCGAGGAACGGGCGCGGGCTGTCGCCGCACGCCTCGAGCGTGGTGAGGCCGACGCCCTCGAGCCGCTCCCAGATCGCCGGGACGCTCTCGATCTCGATCCAGTGGTACTGGATGTTGTTGCGGTCGGTGATGTCCGCGGTGTTGCGGGCGTACGCCGTCGACAGCTCGCCGAGCGCCCGGAGGGCGTTGCCGTCGAGCACCTGGCCGTCGGTGCGGATCCGCATCATGAAGAAGCGGTCGTCGAGCTCCTCCTCCTCGAGCTGGGCGGTCTTGCCGCCGTCGAACCCGGGCGCGCGCTGGGTGTAGAGGCCCAGCCAGCGGAAGCGGCCGCGCAGGTCGGCCGGGTCGATCGAGTCGAAGCCGCGTCGCGAGTAGGTGTGGAGGATCCGGTCGCGGACGTTGAGCGGGTCGTCGTCCTTCTTGGACTGCTCGTTCTTGTTGAGCGGCTCGGTGTAGCCGAGCGCCCACTGACCCTCCGCGCGCTTGGGGCGCGGGATGTCGGTGCTCTGGGCAGCCGTGGGCTTGAACCGGAGGTCGGGCATGATCAGGAAATTCCTGTTCGCTGAGAAGTGCCGCGCGCGACGTTGAGCGCGGAAGGGACTACGGGGCGGCGATTCAGCGATGCCAACAGGTCGCGCTGCCCACGCGCATGAGGTCGACGTGACGTCGAACCACCAGGTGCGTGTCGGTGGAAGCGGTGACCATGTCAAGAAGTCTCAGGGAGTGGACGCCTTTTCCACAAGACGAAATCTCGTATCGTGGGACCGTCCTCCACAATGTGAGATGGATGTCATCGGGTACGGCGCGGTGCGCACCGTCGTGCGGTCCACGTCACACTCGCGGGAGGCGCCGGATCACCAGGCGCACCCTGTCTCGGCCGGCCTCCGACGCGGCAGTCGCGCCGTCGTCGTCCGGCACGCCGTCGAACCAGACCGCGTCCGCACCGCCGACGGCCACGTCGACGGTCCCGTCGGGGGCGGGCGTCACTGCGTAGCGCTGGACCGCCGGGTCGAAGGCCGGCCACAGGGACGCGCCCGGCCCGACGCCGAGGGTGGTGCCCGGGGCCGCGGCCCCGTCGGCGGCGCCGGTCAGGACGGGCAGGAAGGACGCGGTGAGAACCGCCGTCGCGAACGTCGTCCACAGCGTGCTGCGCATGTGTGCTCCTCGGGTCGGAGCACAGGATAGGTGGCCCCGAGACGGGTGTCCGGGAGACGGCTGCGTCCCTCTAGGCTGTCCGCCATGACGGACTCCCTCATCAGCAGCGCGTACTCCCAGGCACTCGAGGTCATCGCGTCGGTGGAGCCGCGCATCGCCGCGGCGACGCGCCAGGAGCTCACCGACCAGCGCGGGTCCCTCAAGCTGATCGCCTCGGAGAACTACGCCTCTCCCGCCGTGCTGCTCACGATGGGCACCTGGTTCAGCGACAAGTACGCCGAGGGCACCGTCGGGCACCGCTTCTACGCCGGCTGCCAGAACGTCGACACGGTCGAGACGCTCGCTGCCGAGCACGCGCGCGAGCTGTTCGGCGCCCCCTACGCCTACGTCCAGCCGCACTCCGGCATCGACGCCAACCTCGTCGCCTTCTGGTCGATCCTGGCCAACAGGGTCGAGACGCCCTACCTGCGGAAGATGCAGGCGAAGAACGTCAACGAGCTGACCGAGGCCGACTGGGAGACGCTGCGCCACGAGTTCGGCAACCAGCGCCTGCTCGGCATGTCGCTCGACGCCGGCGGCCACCTCACCCACGGCTTCCGCCCCAACATCAGCGGCAAGATGTTCCACCAGCAGCAGTACGGCACCGACCCGGAGACCGGGCTGCTGGACTACGACGCCGTCGCCGCCAAGGCCCGCGAGTTCAAGCCGCTGGTGCTCGTCGCCGGCTACTCCGCCTACCCGCGCCGGGTGAACTTCGCCAAGATGCGCGAGATCGCCGACGAGGTCGGCGCCGTGCTGATGGTCGACATGGCGCACTTCGCGGGCCTGGTGGCCGGCAAGGTCTTCACCGGCGAGGAGAACCCGGTGCCCTACGCCCACATCACCACCACGACCACGCACAAGTCCCTGCGGGGTCCGCGCGGTGGCATGGTGCTGGCGCAGGAGGAGTTCGCCGCCGACGTCGACCGCGGCTGCCCGATGGTCCTCGGTGGCCCGCTCTCGCACGTGATGGCCGCCAAGGCCGTCGCCTTCGCCGAGGCCCGCCAGCCCTCGTTCCAGACCTACGCCCAGCAGGTCGCCGACAACGCCAAGTCGCTCGCCGAGGGGTTCCTCACGCGCGGCGCGAACCTCGTCACCGGCGGCACCGACAACCACATCGTCCTGCTCGACGTGTCGTCCTTCGGGCTCACCGGCCGCCAGGCCGAGTCGGCCCTCCTCGACGCCGGCGTCGTGACCAACCGCAACTCGGTCCCGTCCGACCCCAACGGCGCCTGGTACACCTCCGGCGTCCGGCTCGGCACTCCCGCGCTCACCACCCGCGGCTTCGGCCACGACGAGTTCGACACGGTCGCGGAGCTGATCGTCGACGTGCTGGCGAACACCTCGGCCGGCACGACCAAGGCGGGCGAGCCGAGCAAGGCGTCGTACGTCCTGGGCGACGGAGTCGCCGACCGCGTCACGAAGCAGTCCGCCGAGATGCTCGACAAGCACCCGCTCTACCCAGGTCTCGTCCTCAGCTGAGCCGGCCCGGGGTCCGTCCGGTCGGGAACCGCACCCACCCCGGTGTCAGGTTGACCTGCCAGTTGCGCCACGCGAGGTAGATCCAGAAGGCGAAGTGCGCTGCGCCGAGGACGGCGGCGCCGATGCTCGCGACCCACGGCCCCATCGACCAGAGCACGAAGGCCGTCACTCCGGCGGCCACGATCGTGTTCACCGCGACGATGAAGACACCCGAGCTCGCCGCGACGTGGCTCACGTTGCGCGTCGGGCCCATCGTGTAGGTCTGCCCGATGCCCACCTCGTCGTCGGTGAGCCCGGTGATGAAGTACGGCTCGAGGGTGGGGTCGATGTCGAGGTAGCCCGCCCGCAGCCGGTTCATCCCCTTGACGAACAGGTAGTCCTCCTGGCTCGCGTTGTGCACGCGGAACGCCGTGAGGGTCCCGGTGAGCAGGAGGGTCAGGCCCAGGGCCACAGCGAGCGATCGGAACGTCTCGGTGTAGCCGATGCTCTGGCCGAGCAGCGCCAGGAACAGCAGGCTCGCCGAGGTGAACATGAGCTGGGCGGTGATCCGGCCCATCACCTCGCTCCACGTCTGGCTGCGCACGGCCAGCAGGCCCCAGTGCTCGGTGGCGAGGATCTGGGCGCGTACGCCGTCCGGCACCGGCTCACGAGCCTCGGGGATCGGCTGGGTCATGGTCCACGGTGGCCCCGCGCGCGCCGGGCGGCAAGTGCATTTCAGCCGGGGTCGGCACCGGTCCAGACATAGCCGACCTCGGGTCGTCCCGCGCCGCCGTAGCGCGGCGCACGCGTCACCCGGCCCTCGTCGGCCAGGTGCTCGAGGTAGCGGCGGGCGGTGACGCGCGAGACGCCGACATCCTCGGCGGCCTCACCGGCCGACAGGCCCTCCGGTCGGGCGCGCAGCGCGACCACGACCGCACGCAGCGAGTCCAGGCTCATCCCCTTGGGGAGCGTGTCGCCCGTGGGCCGTGCCCGCAGCGCGCCGAAGAGCTGGTCGACGTCGTCCTGCACCACGTCGGCGGGGGAGCGCTCGAGCTGCGCGCGGAACTCGGCGTACTGCTCGAGCTTGCCGCGGAAGGCGGCGAAGGTGAAGGGCTTGAGGAGGTAGAGCACGACCCCCTGCGAGACGGCGCGACGGACGACCTCGGTGTCTCGCGCCGACGTCACCGCGATGACGTCGACCTGCCGGCCCTCCGCGCGCAGCCGCTGGAGCAGGCCGAGGCCGTGGCCGTCGGGGAGGTGCATGTCGAGCAGGACCAGGTCGACCGCCTCGTCCCTGGCGAGCAGCCGCACGGCCTCGCCTGCCGACCGCGCGACCCCGGCCAGCTCGAAGCCGCGCACGCGGCCGACGTAGGTCGCGTGCGCCTCGGCAGCGACCTCCTCGTCCTCGACGACGAGCACCCGGACGTTGATCGACGCGTTCACCGGGGGGCCGCCTGCTCCGCCGGAGTGCGTACGCCGACCACGAAGCGCGCGCCGCCGAGCGGGGAATCGGTGACCTCGAGGGTGCCGCCGTGTCGCGAGACGACCTGGGTGACCATCGCGAGGCCGATCCCGCGTCCCTCCTGGGCCTTGCTCGACCAGCCGCGCTCGAGCACGTGTGCGCGGTCCTCGGGCGCGAT
This sequence comes from Nocardioides glacieisoli, assembly GCF_004137245.1. Lineage (GTDB taxonomy): Bacteria > Actinomycetota > Actinomycetes > Propionibacteriales > Nocardioidaceae > Nocardioides > Nocardioides glacieisoli. The sequence continues at coordinate 58,724 of NZ_SDWS01000009.1, read as the reverse complement.
GCCGGAGCCGGAGTCGTCGACCTCGACGCGGAGGGCGTCCGCGTCCCCGGCCAGGTTGACGCGGACGCGCTGCGGCGTCGTGGCCCGCGTCTCGGCGACGGCGTCGAAGGCGTTGTCGACGAGGTTGCCGACGAGGGTGACGAGGTCGCGGGCGTCGACGGGGAGCTCGGCAGGCAGGCTGCCGGTGATGTCGAGGTCGATGCCTCGCTCGGCGGCCTGCGCGGTCTTGCCGAGCAGCAGCGCGGCGAGGACCGGCTCGTCGACGGCCGAGACGAGCTCGTCGGCGAACCCCTGAGCGACCTCGAGCTCGGAGGTGGCGAACTCGACGGCCTGATCCACACGACCCATCTCCACGAGGGAGACGATCGTGTGGAGGCGGTTGGCGGCCTCGTGGTTCTGCGATCGCAGCGACTCGGTGAGCCCGCGCACCAGGTCGAGCTCGCCGGTCACGGCCTGGAGCTCGGTGCGGTCGCGGACGGTCACGACCGCACCCACCTCCGCCTGGTCCCAGTAGGCGGGGGAGGTGCTGAGGACGAGCACCTGCTGACCGAGCACGTAGGTCTGGTCGGCCATAGAGATGCGCTGCTCGACGGCCGCGACCAGCCCGGGTGGCAGGCCCAGCTCGTCGAGCGAGCGGCCCTCCACGTCGTCGGGGAGGGCGAGCAGGCGCCGTGCCTCGTCGTTGACGAGCTGCACGCGCTGGTCGGAGTCGACGAGCAGCAGTCCCTCGCGCACCGCGCCGAGGACGGCGCGGTAGTACTCGTACATCCGGGTGATCTCGCGCTCGCCCATGCCGTGGGTCTGGCGGCGGAGCCGTCGCGAGATCAGCCACGCGCCGATCAGGCCCGCGAGCAGGGTGGCGCCCGCGGCGAGGCTGATCCCGGGGAGGTCGCCGACGAGCTGGCGGTCGAGACGGTCGATCCGGATGCCGACCGCGACGAGCGCGACGACGTCCCCGTCGGCCACCACGGGCACGACCGCACGGACCGAGAGCCCGAGGGTCCCGGTGTACTCCTGGGTGAAGGCCTCGCCCTGCGGAGCGCGCCCGAGGTCGCCGATGAACGCCTTGCCGATCTGCGCAGTGTCTGGGTGGGTGTAGCGGGTGCGGTCGGTGTCCATGACCACGACGAAGTCGGTGCCGGTGTCGCGGCGCACTTCCTCGGCGAAGGGCTGGAGCCGCTCGGTCGGGTCGGCGGTGCGCACCTCGTTGCGTACGAACGGGGAGTCGGCCACCGACCGCGCCACCGCGGTCGCCTGGGCACGTGCGCTCTCGCGGGTGTCGTGGCGGGCGTCCCAGGCGGCCAGCGCGACGGCCGTCACCACCAGGACGACGACCACGGCGACCTGCAGCAGCAGGATCTGACGGGCGACTGGGCTCTCGCCCGGCTCGGCCGCCCGTCGTCGCATGCGGGCATTGTGCCCGTCGCCGCGCGGGTCTGCCACGCGCCGGGCAGCCGCGTGAACTCAACGAACACAAGGGTGACCGCCATCACAGGGGCGCACAGGATGTGACGGCGGGCACAGGCCCAGCCATCGAGCAGCACCGGAGTCGGAGGAACCATGAGCACAACCAACCCGGAGGCGACGGTCAAGCGGGACCGTACGCACTACCTCTACATCGCCGTCATCATCGCGGTGGTCCTCGGAGCCGTCGTCGGCCTCGTGTTCCCCGACTTCGCGGTGGGCCTGAAGTGGATCGGCACGACGTTCGTCGCGCTGATCAAGATGATGATCCAGCCGGTCATCTTCTGCACCCTCGTCATCGGGGTCGGGTCCGTGCGCAGTGCGGCCAGCGTCGGCAAGGTCGGCGGGCTCGCCCTGGCCTACTTCCTCTCGATGTCGACCGTCGCGCTCGCCATCGGCATGGTCGTCGGCAACCTGCTCGACCCCGGTGAGGGCCTCAACCTCTCCGACGAGGTCGCCGGGGTCGGCCAGGAGCAGGCCGCCGAGGGCCACGGCTCCACCACCGAGTTCATCACCGGCATCGTCCCCGACTCGCTGCTCTCCTCGCTCACGTCCGGCGAGGTCCTCCAGACCCTGCTCGTCGCGCTCCTGGTCGGCTTCGCGCTCCAGGCGATGGGCCGCGCCGGCGAGCCGATCCTCCTCGGCATCGGCCACCTGCAGCGCCTGGTCTTCCGGGTGCTCGCGATGATCATGTGGGCCGCCCCCGTCGGCGCCTTCGCCGCGATCGCGGCGGTGGTCGGCGAGACCGGTGTGGACGCCCTCAAGAGCCTCGCCACGATCATGATCGCCTTCTACCTCACCTGCGCCGTCTTCGTCTTCGGCGTCCTGGGCCTGATCCTCAAGCTGGGCACGGGCGTGAACATCCTCCGGCTCTTCAAGTACCTCGGCCGCGAGTTCCTGCTCATCGTCTCCACCTCGTCCTCCGAGTCGGCCCTGCCGCGCCTCATCGCGAAGATGAACCACGCCGGCATCGAGAAGACCACAGTGGGGGTCGTCGTGCCGACCGGCTACTCGTTCAACCTCGACGGCACCGCGATCTACCTGACGATGGCGTCGATCTTCATCGCCGACGCCCTCGACAAGCCGCTCAGCATCGGCGAGCAGGTCTCGCTCCTGCTGTTCATGATCATCGCCTCGAAGGGTGCCGCCGGTGTCACCGGCGCCGGCCTCGCGACCCTGGCCGGTGGCCTGTCGTCGCACCGCCCGGAGCTCCTCGACGGCGTCGGCCTGATCGTCGGGATCGACCGGTTCATGTCGGAGGCCCGAGCGGTCACCAACTTCGCCGGCAACTCGGTGGCCACGCTCCTCATCGGCCAGTGGACCGGCACCATCGACCACGCCCAGCTGGAGCGGGTGCTGTCGGGGGAGGACCGCTTCGACGAAGCGACGATGGTCGACGACCACGACACTTCACCCCCGCCCGCCTCGCCGGCGGAGGAGATGGCCTCCAGCCGCTGACCCACCACCGCCGCGCCCCGGACCCACCACGGTCCGGGGCGTTCGGCGTACATCAACGGACCGAACGCCGTCGTGACGTGGGGCTCAGGCGGGAGAGGTGGCCAGCAGGGACTGTTCGGTCCGTTGGACCGTCGCAACGAGGATGGACGCGACCCAGCCCGGGTCGTGCATCACGTCCTCCCAGGCGAACCGCAACACCGTCCAGCCGTTGGCCACCAGCAGGTCATAACGCCGTGCGTCCTGGCGGAGCGCAGCCCGGTCACCGTGCCACTCGAACGAGTCGGCCTCGAGCACGAGGCGGAGGCGTACGTCGACGAGGTCGCAGCGGACGTTGAGCTGGAGCAGACCCTCGATCCAGACCTGCGGCTCGACGGAGAGCCCGGGCACACCCGCCGCAATGGCGCGCAGCGTCGACTCGAAGGGGTTGGCCGCACGTCCGTCGGCGTGGCGAGCCACCCGCCGCAGGCGGGCCGAGCCGGGACCGACCGCGGCATCGGCCAGGTCCAGGAGGGCCTGGCGGGAAAAGCCCTCCCGCAGTGCGGAGTCCGCGATGGACAGTGCCTCGTCGAACGGGAGCCGACGTCCACACATCGCCAGGGTCGTTGACGCGTTCGTGGCCAAGCCCTCGACGTCGGTGTGTGCGAGATCGATCCAGTGGACCTCCATCACACGTCGCGTCGTGGCCGGGAGGCGCCGGTCCTTCGGTACGGCGATCTGCGGGCGCACCGGCACCACCTTGACCTTCCAGCCGTGCGCCAACGCCGCCGAAGCCAGGCAGACGTGGCCGGTCACGGCATGCGCCAGCTCGGTGCCCTTCTGGACGGCGGGGACCACGTAGCGCCCGCGGGACACTCGGACGATCTCGCCAGCGGCGAGGGCTTCCTCGAACCGGCGTCGGGAGGTGACGTTGACGAGCATCTTCCGGTCGGCGACGCCTCCCAGCACCACCATCAGCCGCGAGATCTCCATCTCGTGAGCCTGCCTGCTGGAGGCATCCCCGCGCTGGCGCTCTCCACAGGCCGACCAGCGGACCGAACGACACGCCAGCTGCACGCCGTACGCCAAACGTGGCCCGCCACGGATGGTTCGGTCCGTCGGTCGGTCAGGTGAGGGACGAGTACAGGTCGAGCGTCCGACCCGCGATGGCGTCCCAGCTGAACGACTCGATGGCGCGCTGGCGTCCGGCGACGCCGTACGTCCGGGCGCGGGCGGGGTCGCTCACGGCATCGGTCAGCGCGGCGGCGAGGTCGGCGACGTAGGCCTCCGGGTCGAGGGGGGTGCCGGTGCCGTCGGTGGCCTGCTCGATCGGGACGAGCCAGCCGGTCTCGCCGTGGACGACGACCTCGGGGATGCCACCGGTGGCGGTGGCGACGACGGCGGTCTCGCAGGCCATCGACTCGAGGTTCACGATGCCGAGGGGTTCGTAGATCGAGGGGCAGGCGAAGACGGTGGCCGCGGTCAGCAGCGCGACGACATCGGGACGCGGGAGCATCTCGGCGATCCAGACGACACCCGATCGCGTGGCGGCCAGCTCGGAGACCAGCTCGGTCACCTCGGCCATGATCTCGGGGGTGTCGGGCGCGCCGGCGCACAGCACGAGCTGCACGTCGGGCGGCAGCGCGGCCGCGGCGCGGAGGAAGAGGGGCAGGCCCTTCTGGCGGGTGATCCGGCCGACGAAGATGACGCTCGGTCGGTCGGGGTCGACGCCGAGCTCGCGGACCCGGTCGGGGTTGTCGATGGGGGACCACTGCGTGGTGTCGATGCCGTTGTGCACGACGTGGACGCGCGCCGGGTCGACCGCGGGATAGCTGCGCAGCACGTCGTCGCGCATCGCAGCGCTGACGGCGACGATCCCCGCAGCACCCTCGTACGCCGTCCGCTCCGCCCAGCTGGAGAGGGCGTAGCCGCCACCGAGCTGCTCGGCCTTCCATGGTCGCATGGGCTCGAGGGAGTGCGCGCTGACGACGTGCGGGATGCCGTGCATCAGCGACGCGAGGTGGCCGGCCATGTTGGCGTACCAGGTGTGTGAGTGCACGAGGTCCGCCCCGAGGCAGTCGTCGACCATCGCGAGGTCGACGCCGAGCGTCCGGATCGCCGGGTTGGCGTCGACGAGCGACGAGGCCTCGTGGTACGCCGTCGTGCCGGGCTCGGAGCGCGGGGCGCCGAAGCAGCGCACCCGCGCGTCCATGTCGGGGAGGACCCGCAGGGCACGGACCAGCTCGGCGACGTGCACCCCCGCACCGCCGTAGACCTCCGGTGGGTACTCCTTGCTCAGGACGTCGATGCGCATGGGCACGAAGGTAGTCCTCAAACTGGCCCCGTAGGTGGTCGACCGCGCCCCTGCCGGACGGCTAGTTTCGTCGCATGGCCATCACGCCCCCGCGCAAGAAGGTCCTCGCAGTCGTCCTGGCAGGCGGTGAGGGCAAGCGACTGATGCCCCTGACCGCCGACCGGGCCAAACCCGCGGTGCCGTTCGGAGGCATCTACCGCCTGATCGACTTCGCGCTGTCCAACGTCGTGAACTCCGGCTACCTCAAGGTCGTCGTGCTCACGCAGTACAAGTCGCACAGCCTCGACCGCCACGTCACGACGACGTGGCGGATGTCCAACCTCCTCGGCAACTACGTCACCCCGGTGCCCGCCCAGCAGCGCGTCGGCAAGCGGTGGTACCTCGGCAGCGCCGACGCGATCTTCCAGTCGCTCAACCTGCTCACCGACGAGCGCCCCGACATCGTCGTGGTGGTGGGCGCGGACCACGTCTATCGGATGGACTTCTCGCAGATGGTCGCCGACCACGTCGAGTCCGGTGCGGGCTGCACGGTCGCCGCGATCCGCCAGCCGATCAGCCTCGCCGACCAGTTCGGCGTCATCGACGTCGACCCGGGCAACCCCCAGAAGATCCGCGCCTTCCTCGAGAAGCCCACCGATCCCGTCGGCCTGCCGGACTCGCCCGACGAGGTGCTCGCCAGCATGGGCAACTACGTCTTCACCGCCGACGCACTGGTCGACGCCGTCACCCGCGACGCGGACTTCGAGCAGTCCAAGCACGACATGGGCGGCGACATCGTGCCGTGGTTCGTCGACAAGGCGGAGTCCGCGGTCTACGACTACAAGGACAACGAGGTCCCGGGATCGACCGACCGCGACCGCGGCTACTGGCGCGACGTCGGGACGATGCGGTCCTACTACGACGCCCACAAGGACCTGGTCTCGCCGCTGCCGGTCTTCAACCTCTACAACAACGCCTGGCCGATCTACACCAGCTACGGCCCGCACCCGCCGGCCAAGCTCGTCGAGGGCGCCAGTGGCGCCGGTGTGTCGACGCACAACTCGATCCTCTCGCCCGGAGTGGTCGTCACCGGTGGCACCGTCAACCAGTCGGTGCTGTCGCCGGCGGTGTGGGTCAAGGACGGGGCCGAGGTGTCGGACTCCGTGCTGATGGACGGCGTGCAGATCGGCGAGGGCGCGGTCGTGCGCAACGCGATCCTCGACAAGGGCGTGATCGTGCCTCCGGGTGCCCGGATCGGTGTCGACCACGAGGAGGACCGCGCCCGCGGCTTCGTCGTGGACGAGGGCCTGACCGTCCTGGCCAAGCAGCAGAAGGTGGAGTCCTAGCCCAGGGTCTCGCGCTGCCGCTCGAGGAACTCGCGCTCCACGTCGTTGCCGCACGCCGCGATCGCCTGGTCGTACGCCGCCCGCGCGGCGTCGGTGTCGCCCGAGCGGGCGAGCAGCTCGGCGCGGACCGCGGCGGGACGGTGGCTCGACGGGATCTCCAGTCCCTCGAGCGCTGCCAGGCCCGCGGCGGTGCCGCGGTCCTCCGCGACGGCGACCGCTCGTGCGAGCCGGGCGGCGGGGGAGGGCGACACCTGCAGCAGCAGGTCGTAGAGCCCGACGATGCGGTCCCACCGGGTGTCGTCGGCGGTCGGCGCGGTGGCGTGCTCGGCCGCGATCCGCGCCTGGAGGGCGTACGACGCCGTGAGCGGCGTGACCGGTCCCGCCAGCACCGGTCCCACCAGCAGCCGGGTCCCCTCGGCGATCTCGTCGTGGTGCCAGCGTCCGCGGTCCTGGTCGGCCAGCAGCACGAGGCGGCCGTCGCGGACGCGGGCGTCCCGCCGCGAGTGCTGGAGCAGCATGAGGGCGAGCAGCGCGACCAGTGCCGGCTCGTCGGGGCGCAGCCCGAGCACCACGCGCGCCAGCCGGATCGCCTCGCCCGACAGGTCGGCGCGGAGCAGGTCGGGTCCGGTGCCCGGCGCGTACCCAGCGGTGAAGGCGAGGTAGGTCGTCTGCGCCACGATGTCGAGCCGGTCGGGCAGCACCGCGGCGTCCGGCACGGCGAACGGGATGCCGGCCCCGACGATGCGCTTCTTCGCCCGGGTGATCCGGGCCGCCATCGTCGGCTCGGGCACGAGGAAGAGCCGCGCGATGTCGGCCGTCGGCACGCCCAGGACGAGCCTCAGGCTGAGGGCGCCGGCCGCCTCGGGCGCGAGCGCCGGGTGGGCGCACATCAGCACGAGCCGGAGGACGTCGTCCTCGACGAGGCTGCCGCTGTCGGCCATCGTGCGTGCGCCCTCCTCACGGTGCTCGGCGTCGGTGAGGAGCATCGGCAGCTTGCGTTGGGCGACGCCCTCGGTGCGGAGCCGGTCCAGCACCCGCCGCTTGGCGGCGGTCATCAGCCAGCCGGCCGGGTTGTCGGGCGTGCCGTCCGCGGGCCACGTCCGGCTGGCCGCCTCGACCGCGTCGCCGAGCGCGTCCTCGACGAGGTCGAGACGGCGGAACTGCGACAGGAGCAGGGCCACCAGGCGGCCCCACTCCTGTCGCACGACCTCCTCGAGGGCTGGATCTCTCAGAGCGTCACGTCCACGGTCGGGTGGATCTGGATGTCGTAGCGCGGCAGCACTCGCAGCAGCTCCACGACGACGTCGAGGTCGGGCGCCTCCAGCAGGTAGAACCCGCCCATGCCCTCGATGACCTCGGCGTAGGGTCCGTCGGTCAGCGCGACCCGGCCCTCGCTCGACGTACGCATCACGGTGGCGTCGTCCGGTCCGCTCAGCGCCTCGCCGGCCAGCAGCTCGACGCCCTCGCGCTCGCGGCAGGCCGCGTCGAACGCCCCGAACTTCTCCATCGCGGCGGACTGCTCGTCCTCGGTCTGCTCGGGCCAGGGCTTCTCCGCCCCGTCGCCGATCAGCAGCACCAGGTATCTCATGTCGGCTCCAGTCTCGTCGGGTGGTGTCAGGTGATGGTGATGGTGGGCCGGATCTCGACGGAGTACGCCGCCGGGAGCAGGCTCGCGGCCGTGATCGCGTGGTCGAGGTCGGGCAGCTCGACGTCGTAGTAGCCGCCGACCTGCTCGGTCGTCTCGGCGAACGGGCCGATGGTCACGACGACGTCACCGTCGCGGGCGCGACCTGCCCGGCGCACCGTGGTGGCCGCGCCCGGATCCGCGAGGGCGCCGGAGGAGTGCTCGGTGCCGTGCTCGGCGACGTAGGCGGAGAAGGCGTCGTGGGCCCGGAAGTAGTAGTCCCGCGTCTCCGCACTGGCGCCGTCCCACTCGGACGACCCGTAGGCGATGAGGACGACGAACCGGGTCACGTCGGCTGCTCCTCGCCGGTGATCTTGCGGTGCACCTCGACGGCGTCGCCGGTCGCCGAGAGGATCTTGCACACGTCCATCAGGTCGTCGAGGTCGTCGGTGGAGACCTCGTAGTAGCCGCCGAGCTGCTCGGTGCTCTCGGTGTAGGGCCCGTCGGTCACGACGTCGGAGTGGGGCGCGAGCGACTTCGCCTCCGACGCCCGCGGCAGCTCCGCGCCGCCCACGATGGTGTGGCCACGCCGTTCGAGCTCCTCGGTGAAGCGCCCGTGCACGTCGTAGGTCGCCTTCTTCTCCTCCTCCGGCGTGTCCCACCACGCGTCGGTATCACCCAACAGCAGCACGATGTAGTCGGTCATGTCGGTCTCCTCACTCCGCCATCCGGCGGAACTCGAGGAGCTCACCCCGGCTTGACCACCGCTCGCACGCCGCGCGCAGGTCGGCCTCGTCGTCCGAGCGGACGAGGTAGAACCCGACCACCTGCTCCGCCGACTCGGTGAAGGGTCCGTCGGTGACGAGCGTGCCGCCCGCACCGTCGGGACGCATCGAGGTGGCCGTGGCCGAGGGGTCGAGCGGACCCGCGACCAGCAGCTCGTGGCCACCGGCCTCCAGGTCCTGCTGGAACTGCACGTGGGACGCATGTCCCTTCGCGTGCTCATCCGGCGGCAGGTCCGCCCACTCGGCCTCGGGCGCAGGCAGCAGGATCAGGTAGCGGCTCATCGTCGGTCGAGCTCCTTCGGTCGTCTGGGCCGCAGGGCTGCGGCCTCACCCCGTTGACGGGTCAACCCTGCCCGATTCGACACGAGGCCGACACCTTTCTCGACGGGAGTTGCCCGACCCACCAAGATGGGGCCATGGCCACCCACGAGAGAGCCGGACAGCCCGCCCGCACCGAGGACCTGGTGGACGTCTCCCACCTCGTCACGGCCTACTTCGACCTCGAGCCCGATCCCGACGACGTGTCGCAGCAGGTCGCGTTCGGCACGAGCGGGCACCGTGGCACCTCGCTGAACACCTCCTTCAACGAGGTGCACATCGCCGCGACCACGCAGGCGATCTGCGACTACCGCAAGGAGCAGGGCTACGACGGTCCGCTCTTCATCGGCCGCGACACCCACGCCCTCTCGGAGCCGGCGTGGGCCACGGCCCTGGAGGTGCTCGTCGCCAACGACGTCACCGTGCTCGTCGACGACCGCGACGGGTTCACCCCGACCCCCGCCGTCAGCCACGCGATCATCCGCGCCAACCAGGGGCGTACGACCGGCGCCGGCCTCGCCGACGGCATCGTGGTCACGCCCTCGCACAACCCGCCGCAGGACGGCGGTTTCAAGTACAACCCGCCGCACGGCGGGCCGGCGGACTCCGACGCGACCAGCGTGATCGCCGCCCGCGCCAACGAGCTGATCCGCGGCAACATCGAGGGCGTCAGGCGGGTGGCGTTCGCCAAGGCCCGCGCAGCCGTCGGCGACTACGACTTCCTCGGCACCTACGTCGACGACCTGCCGCAGGTGCTCGACCTCGACGCGATCCGCGACGCCGGGGTCCGCATCGGTGCCGACCCGCTGGGTGGCGCGAGCGTGGCCTACTGGGGCGAGATCGCCGACCGGCACCGCCTCGACCTCTCCGTGGTGAACCCGCTCGTCGACCCGACGTGGCGCTTCATGACGCTCGACTGGGACGGAAAGATCCGGATGGACTGCTCCTCGCCCTACGCGATGGCGTCGCTGGTGTCCCGCAAGGACGAGTACGACATCGCGACCGGCAACGATGCCGACGCCGACCGCCACGGCATCGTCACCCCCGACGCCGGGCTGATGAACCCCAACCACTTCCTTGCCGTCGCGATCGGCTACCTCTTCGGGGGCGCCCGGCCGGGCTGGCCCGACACCGCGCGGATCGGCAAGACGCTCGTGTCGAGCTCGATGATCGACCGCGTGGCCGCGTCGATCGGCAAGCCGCTGGTCGAGGTGCCCGTCGGCTTCAAGTGGTTCGTGCCCGGGCTGATGGACGGCTCGTTCGGCTTCGGCGGCGAGGAGTCGGCCGGTGCGTCGTTCCTGCGCCGCGACGGGTCGACCTGGACCACCGACAAGGACGGCCTGCTGCTCGCGCTGCTCGCCAGCGAGATCCTCGGCGCCACCGGGAAGACGCCGAGCGAGCACTACGCCGAGCTCGTCGCCCAGCACGGCGACCCGGCGTACGCCCGGATCGACGCCCCAGCCAACCGCGAGGAGAAGGCCAAGCTCGGCGGGCTCTCGCCCCACGACGTGAGCGCGACGTCGCTGGCGGGGGAGGACATCACGGGCAAGCTGACCGAGGCGCCCGGCAACGGCGCGAAGATCGGTGGGCTCAAGGTCACCACCGAGTCGGCGTGGTTCGCCGCGCGGCCCAGCGGCACCGAGGACGTCTACAAGATCTACGCCGAGTCGTTCCGCGGCCCGGAGCACCTCGCCCAGGTGCAGGACGAGGCGCGGGAGGTCGTCAGTACGGCTTTGCGGTGAGGCCGTGCAACATGCGGATGGACTGCTCGCCGCGGCCCTGGGTGGGCACCGTGACCGGGCCCGCCTCGATCGGGCCGCGTCCACCACCGTGCGCTCGGGCGGACGCGTCGACGAGGTCGTCCTCCATCGCGGCGCGGGAGAAGGTCACCGCGGCGACCTGGTCGAGCCGCACGAGCGACTGGCTGCCTTCACCGTCGTCGAGGACGGCACCGAGTCCGTCACAGCCGAGGACGTGGCCCGTGAGCCAGCTGTTCTGCACCAGCACCTTCACCTCGGCGCCGGTGTCCTCGGCCCGCCGCAGGAGCGTCCCCACGCTGAACATCGTGCTGGACATCTTGGTCATGGCATACCCCCACAGGTACGAGTGAGCACCCCCCACAGGTGCAGTGGGGAGAACGTATGCCGCGGCTCCGACACCGGATTGCCGATGGGCTGAGCGTGACCGAGGACTTCGACGAAACTTGATGATCCTCGGCTCGCCACGCGGCAGCTGGTATGGACCGGTCAGCCGCCGACGGGGCCGGCCTCGATTGGGTCGCGGCGGCGACGCCCATGGCTGCGGGTGTCCTCGTCCGGGTCGGCGCCGGGATCGTCGATGTCGGTGCGGGAGAAGCTGACGGCGATGACCGCCTCGAGCCGCACCAGCACCTGCTGTCCGTTGCCGTCGTCGAGCACCACGCCGTGCGAGTCGGCACCGACGATGCGCCCGTCGAGCCAGGTGCCCTCGACCAGGACGCGCACGGGGGCCGCGGCGTCCTGGGCGTGCCTGAGCAGGGTGCCGACGGTGAACAGGGTGCTGGTCTTGCCGGACAAGGCGGCCTCCTCGGGGGATCGGTGCCACGTTAGGCGCGAAGAGGGTGCCGCGCGAGGCTTCGTCGAGGAATCGGCGTCAGGCTCACCCCTGGGGAGTGGTCCGGTCCACGATCTCCCGCAGCGAACCGCTCGTGAGCATCCCGAACGTTCCGCCGTACGACGTCCCGAACCGGCTCCCGCAGAAGGCGTCGGCCACCTCGGCGGGTGCGAAGCGCACGAGGAGCGACCCCTGCAGGCACGCGGCCATCTGTCCCGCGAGCAGCCGGGCGCCGGACTCCAGCGAGCCGACGTCCCCGAGGAGGGCCAGCGTGTCGTCGACGGCCCGGTCCAGGCGGCTGTCCGCCCCGCGGGCGGCACCGACCTCGGTGATCCACGCCTGGAGGACCTCCGGCTCACGGCCGAGGGCGCGGAGGACGTCGAGGGCGTTGACGTTGCCCGAGCCTTCCCAGATCGAGTTCAGCGGTGACTCGCGGAACATCAGGGGCAGGCCGGAGTCCTCGACGTAGCCGTTGCCGCCGAGGCACTCGAGCGCCTCGGCGACCATCGCGGGCGTGCGCTTGCACACCCAGAACTTCGCCAGCGGCAGGGCGATCCGCCGCAGCGCGACCTCGTGGGCGTCCCCGGGCCGGTCGACCGCCGCGGCCAGCCGCATCGCGAGCGCCGTCGCGGCCTCGGACTCGACGGCCAGGTCGGCGACGACGTTCTGCATCAGCGGCTTGTCGACCAGCAGACCGCCGAACGCCGAGCGGTGCGCGACGTGCCACGATGCCTCCGCCAGCGCGTGCCGCATCAGCGAGGCCGAGCCCAGCACGCAGTCGAGCCGCGTCGCGGCGACCATCTCGAGGATGGTGCGCACGCCGCGGCCCTCGTCGCCGAGGCGCTGCGCGAGGGTGCCGTCGAGCTCGAGCTCGCTCGAGGCGTTGGACCGGTTGCCGAGCTTGTCCTTGAGCCGCACCACGTCGATCCGGTTGCGGGTGCCGTCGGCGAGCACGCGCGGCACGACGAAGCAGGTCATCCCACCCGCGGCCTGGGCGAGCACGAGGAAGACGTCGTTCATCGGGGCGGAGGTGAACCACTTGTGGCCGTGCAGCGTGTACCAGCCGTCCTCGGCGGTCGGCAGCGCGCGGGTCTGGTTGGCCCGCACGTCGGAGCCGCCCTGCTTCTCGGTCATGCCCATCCCCGCCAGCGCGCCGACCTTCTCGGTCCGCGGTCGCACGCCCGGGTCGTAGGACCGCGCCGCGAGCAGCGGGGTCCACTCCTGGGCGATCGCGTCGTCGGCCCGCAGCGCCGGCACGGCGGCGTACGTCATCGAGATCGGACAGCCGTGCCCGGGCTCGGTCTGCGACCACGCGAAGAAGCCGGCCGCGCGCCGGAGGTGGGCGTGCGGGTCGCCGCCCTCCTGCTGCTCCCACGGCGCCGCCTGCAGGCCGTGGCCCACCGCGCGCTCCATCAGCCAGTGCCACGACGGGTGGAACTCGACCTCGTCGATGCGGTTGCCGAAGCGGTCGTACGTCGTCAGCTCGGGGTGGTGGCGGTTGGCGAGCCTGCCGTGCTCGCGGGCCTCCTCGGTGCCGGCCTCGGCGCCGAGCGGGGCGAGCTCCTCGACGAGGTCTGCCGACCCGTGGCGGACGAGCGCCTCGGTCAGGGCGACGTCGGACGTGACCACGTTGTGCCCCACCAGAGCGGGTGCCTGGTTGGTCACGGCGGCCGTGCGCATGTCACTCATGGCCACACCGTAAGGCGTGGGGAAACCTCTCGTGGGCGGGTGCTCGACTAGCGTTGACGACATGGTCGAGGCGCGTGAGCAGAACCCTGCCCCGCGCCGGATCGAGGTGCTCGCCCGGCAGGGCCGCGAGCACCTGTGGCGGGTGATCGTGACGACCGTCGGGTCCTGCCTGCGCAACCGGGTGACCGGGCTTGCCGCCGAGGCCGCCTTCTTCGCCGTGCTGTCCGTCCCGCCGCTGGTCTTCGCGCTCGCGGGGGCGGTCGGCTTCGTCAGCGGGAGCTTCACCGACACGCAGGTCGACGACATCAGCAACGCGGTGCTCGAGATCTCCCGCCAGGCGCTGACCGACCGCGCGGTCGACAACATCATCGAGCCGACCATCCGCGAGGTGCTCGGCGGCGGCCGCTACGACGTGATCTCGATCGGCTTCATCCTCGCGCTGTGGTCGGGCTCGCGCGCGCTCAACGTCTTCGTCGACACCATCACGATCATGCACGGCCTCGGCGGGCACCGCGGGATCGTGGCGACGCGCGCCCTGTCGTTCGTGCTCTACGTGCTCGCCATGATCACGGGGGCGATCAGCATCCCACTGGTGGTGGCCGGTCCGACGCTGGTGGACCGCGTGCTGCCCGACCGGCTCGACTTCGTCAACAGCCTCTACTGGCCGCTCGTGCTCGCGCTGTGCATCTGCTTCCTCGCCACGCTCTACCACGTGTCCGTGCCGGTGCGGACGAAGTGGACGTTCAACCTCCCCGGCGCGACGTTCTCGCTGTTCTGCTGGGTCGCCGGGTCCTACGTCCTGCGCTGGGTGCTGACGGTGACCGCGGCCGAGTCGCGATCGATCTACGGACCCCTCGCCGCACCCATCGCCGTGCTCCTGTGGCTCTACCTCCTGGCGCTGGCCGTGCTGATCGGTGCGGCCGTCAACGCGGCCTTCGACACCGTCTGGCCGCAGAAGAGCACGACGCGCGCCCGCCTCGAGATGGTGCAGCGCCTGCGCGAGCGCATCAGCGTGCGAGACTCCTGACCGTGTCGACGTTCAGCCACCAGCCCAGCGTGGGCCGGGTGTCCTTGCCTGAGCGCAACCGTTCACCGTGGTGGGAGCTGGCCCGGCGGCTGCTGATGGCGCTCGCGATCCTGGTGGGCACGGTGCTGCTGGTCTACTTCGACCGCGAGGGCTACGTCGACGGGAACGACCCGAACAACGAGATCAGCCTGCTCGACGCGTTCTACTACACGACCGTCACGCTCAGCACGACCGGCTACGGCGACATCGCCCCGTTCACACCCCAGGCCAGGCTGGTCAACGCGCTGGTGATCACACCGGCCCGCATCGCCTTCCTGGTCCTGCTGATCGGCACCACCCTCGAGGTCCTCGCCTCCCAGGGACGCGAGATGATCCGGGTCTCCCGATGGAGGAACAAGATGGACCAGCACGTCGTCGTCGTCGGCTACGGCACCAAGGGCCGCAGCGCGATCGAGACCCTCGTCAACAACGGCTACGCCCGCGAAGCCATCACGGTGGTGGATCCGAGCCCGGTCGCCGTCGCCGACGGCAACCGCGACGGCATGGTCGTGATCGCCGGTGACGCCACCCGTCGCGGCGTGCTGCGCCAGGCGGAGGTGGAGAAGGCCACCCACGTCATCATCACCACCGATCGCGACGACTCCAACGTGCTCGTCACGCTGACGGTCCGCCAGCTCAACCCCGACGCCTGGATCGTCGCCGCCGTGCGCGAGCACGAGAACGTCCCGCTGATGCGCCAGTCCGGCGCCAACTCGGTTATCACGTCCTCCGACGCCGTCGGGCGGCTGCTCGGCCTGTCGTCGATGTCGCCGACGCTCGGCTCGGTGATGGAGGACCTGATGACCTACGGCGAGGGTCTCGAGGTCGCCGAGCGCGACCTGCTCGTCAACGAGGTCGGCAAGCAGCCGCAGCGCCTGCCGGACCAGGTCATCGCCGTCGTGCGGGACGAGAAGGTCTACCGCTACTTCGACCCGGTGGTCTCGCTGCTCGCCCGCGGCGACCGCCTCATCGTCGTACGCCCCGCCAAGGAGCTGCCGTGGGCGCCGCGCCCCGGCACGCACGGCGAGGACCTCGCCGACGAGGACGACTGATCCGTTGATCTGCTCGCACCGTCACCGCTTCGTCTTCGTCAAGACCCGCAAGACGGCCGGCACCAGCCTGGAGATCGCGCTGTCGCGCCACTGCGGGCCCGACGACATCGTCACCCGGATCAGCCCGGCCGACGAGGAGCTCCGCGCGGCCGCCGGGGGAGTGCCGCCGCAGAACGACGACACGTCGCCGAGCTCGTACGCCCACATGGGCGCGCGCCGCGTCGTCAAGGTGATCGGCCGCGAGACCTGGGACGACTACTTCACCTTCGCCGTCGAGCGGAACCCGTTCGACGTGGTCGCCTCCTCGTGGCGCTACAGCGCGCGCAAGCCGAGCTTCACCAAGTCCTTCGCCGAGTTCGTCCGCACGCCGCGCCGACTCGACCGGCTCGCCCTCAACGAGCGGCTCTACCGCATGGACGGCCAGGTCGTCGTCGATCGGGTCTACCGCTACGAGGAGCTGCCGGCCGCGGTCGAGGACCTCTCGCAGCGGCTCGGCCTCGACCTCGACCTCCCGCACGCGAAGCAGGGCAGCGGCCCGCACTACCGCAAGCTCTACGGCCCCGGCGACGCCGAGATCGTGGCCGAGCGGTTCAGGAGGACGATCCGCGAGTTCGGCTACGAGTTCTGAGCGTCGGTCACCACGCCACGACCGCTGCCTGCCACGCCTCCCGGGGCACGGCGCGGTGGGCCTCGTGGCTCAGGCCACGCCACACCGTCCCTGCGCACTCGAGGTCGAGTCGTCCCTCGGGGCACAGGTCGGGGTCGATCACGGCTCCCAGTGCGACGACGGTGCCGAGCGCCCGGTGCCCGCCGAGGATGCCGGGACGGTGTGACCGCTCGTCCAGGACCGTCTCCTCGACCAGGAGGGGTACGCCGTCGGGCCCGTGCGCGGACCACTGCTGCTCGAGGTGGCCGCCGCGCTCGCCGTGCCGCCCCATCACAAGGGTCTCGCGCAGCAGCAGCCGCGCCCCGACGTCCAGGTCGACGCTCGTGCTGCGGCGCACGCGCGCACCGGAGGAGACCACGAACGGCTCTCCCGCCCACACCAGCGTGGCGTCCGGTGCCAGGCCGATGCGTACGTCCCACGAGGCCTCGCCGCCCCGCATGTCGAAGGCGACCGTGCCGGAGGGCTCGATCACCTCGAGCCGGACCCCGTGCCCGACCTCGAGGTCGAGGCGTACGGCGTCGCCCGCCAGCAGCAGCGCGCCGTCCGGGACGAGTGCCACGCGAGCATGACGGTGCCCGCTGTCGAGCAGGATCGGGCGGAGGCAGGGGGCGTCCGGGTTGCCTGGTGTGGCGATCCGGACGTGGACGCGTCCATCGGTCGGCGTGACGGAGAGCCTGGTGCTGCGGGCGGTCGCGCGGTCAGGCAGCAGGGTGGTCATGGTCGTGATCGTGGGTGTGGCCGTGGGTGTGCGCGGCCATCGGGCCGGGGTCGGTGGGCACCAGGTCGCCGGCGCGGTGCCGGACGACCTCGGCGGTGACCCACGCGGTCAGTGCGGCCACGGAGTCGAGGTCGGTGCGGGACAGGGGGATCACCGTGCGTCCGTCGCGCGCTGCCTCCGCGTCAGCCACCATGCGGTCCCGGTCGACTCCGACGTGGGGCGCGAGGTCGGTCTTGTTGATGACCAGCAGGTCGGCGCGCTCGATGCCCGGCCCGCCCTTGCGCGCCACGTCGCCCCCGCCGGCGATGTCCAGCACGAAGACCTGGGTGTCGACGAGCGCCGGTGAGAACGTCGCGGTGAGGTTGTCGCCCCCGGACTCGATCAGCACCAGGTCGGGAGCGAACTCCTCCTCGAGCTCCTCGACCGTCAGCAGGTTGGCGGTGATGTCGTCCCGGATGGCGGTGTGCGGACACGCCCCGGTCTCGACTGCGCGGATCCGCTCGGGCGCCAGCACGCCGGAGGCACGCAGGAAGCGGGCGTCCTCGTCGGTGTAGATGTCGTTGGTGACGACGGCGAGCGACATCCGGCCGGCGAGCTCGCGGCACAGCAGGGCGATGAGCGAGCTCTTGCCGGTGCCGACGGGGCCGCAGACCCCTAGTCGAAGGCCACGGGTGGGGGACAGGTCAGGCACTGAACAACCTCCTGGTGCTGTGGGCGTGGGCCTGGGCCCACACCTCGGTCTGGGGTGCGGCGGTCGCCGGGATGTCGCGGGGGTCGGTGAGCCCGGCCAGGGCCGCTGCGGCCCCCGCCACTGCGGGCAGGGCGCCGTGCACCCACGCGGTGGTCTCGGCCGGGTCGAGGGGGAGCAGCTTGAGCGACGCGGAGGCGACGGTCTGGACGTCGTCGTAGCCGACGAGCCGTGCCAGGGCCACGGCCTCGAGGCCCGCAGCCGCAGCTGCGCCGGCGAGGGCCACTGCGCGCGGGCAGCCGTCGAGCCCGGACACCCGACGGACGGGCTCCTCGTCCGGCCAGAGCCGGGTGGTGAGGCGGCTCAGGGCCCGGCCCTGCATCCGGGAGGCGCGCCTCAGCGCGTGGCTGGGCGTGCGCGCCGCCCACGCCGCCACGACGGGCTCGAGCGGCAGCGCGTGGGTGAGGTGGTGGAGGGCGACGACCGCGGTGCCGGCCTCGACCCGGACGGTCGTGGCGAGCCGGGCCGAGATGTAGAGCGGGACGTCGGCGCCGGTCAACCCGTGCTGGACCGCACCTTCGAGCCCGGCCGACTGGGTGTGGCCGGCCACCGGCAGGCGCGCATCGGCGAGCAGCATGAGCAGGAGGTCGCTCGGCACGTGGTCCACGACCACTCAGAACATCGTGTAGAGCTGGGCCAGGGGGAGCCACGACGCCGGGACAGGCACGACCCGTTCGCCGTCGATGTCGATGGCGAACGTCTCGGGGTCCACCTTGATGACCGGGAGGGCGTCGTTGTTGACCATCTGCGCCTTGCCCACGTCGCGCGTCGGGCGCACGGCTGCCAGCCGTCGCCGGAGGCCCAGGTCGGCGGCCAGCCCGGACTCGAGCGCCGACCGCGCGACGAAGGTGACGGAGTGGTCGGCACCGTCGGCCTCGACCAGGGTCGGTCGCATGAGGACGGGCTGGGGGGTCGGGATCGAGGCGTTCGGGTCGCCGAGCGCGGCGTACACGATCGCCCCTGCCTTGAGCACGATCGACGGACGTACGCCGAAGAAGCGGGGGTCCCAGAGGACGAGGTCCGCGAGCTTGCCGGCCTCCACCGACCCGACCTCGTGGTCGATGCCGTGGGCGATGGCCGGGTTGATCGTGTACTTGGCGACGTAGCGTCGAGCGCGCTCGTTGTCCGCCGGTCCGGTGCCGAGCACGCCGAACCTGGCCTTCATGGTGTGCGCCACCTGCCAGGTGCGGGTGATCACCTCGCCGATGCGCCCCATGGCCTGGGCGTCGGAGGACGTGATCGACATGGCGCCGATGTCGTGCAGCACGTCCTCGGCCGCGATCGTGGTCGCCCGGATCCTGGACTCGGCGAACGCGAGGTCTTCCGGGACGCGGGGGTTGAGGTGGTGGCAGACCATCAGCATGTCGAGGTGCTCGGCGACCGTGTTGACCGTGTGCGGGAGGGTCGGGTTGGTCGAGCCCGGGATCACGTACGGCTCCCCGGCCACGCGCACGATGTCGGGCGCGTGCCCGCCGCCGGCCCCCTCGGCGTGGAAGGCGTGGATCGATCGCCCGCCGATCGCCCGGAGCGTGGACTCGAGGTAGCCCGCCTCGTTGAGGCTGTCGGAGTGCAGGGCGACCTGCAGGCCGTGCTCGTCGGCCGCGCGGAGCGCCGCGTCGATGGCCGCCGGTGTCGAGCCCCAGTCCTCGTGGACCTTGTAGGCGGCCGCGCCCGCGAGGGCCTGCTCGGCGAGCGCCGCGGCGGACACGGTGTTGCCCTTGCCCATCAACAGCACGTTGACCGGCAGGGGATCCAGCGCGCGGTGCACGGTGCGCAGGTGCCACGCGCCGGGCGTCACGGTCGTCGCCTTCGAGCCCTCGGAGGGGCCGGTCCCGCCGCCGCCCAGGGTGGTGAGCCCGGTGGCGAGCCCCTCGTGGACCTGCGAGCGCGAGAGGAAGTGGACGTGCACGTCGATCCCGCCGGCCGTGAGGATCTTCCCCTCGCCGGAGATGACGTCCGTGGACGGGCCGATGACGAGGTCGGGGTGCACACCGTCAGCGATGTCGGGGTTGCCGCTGCGGCCCAGCGCGACGACGCGCCCGTCGCGGATGCCGACGTCGGCCTTGACGATGCCCCAGTGGTCCAGGACCACGGCGCTGGTGATCACCGTGTCCAGGGCACCTTCCGCGCGCGAGGCCGTGGACTGGTGCATCGACTCGCGGATCGACTTCCCCCCGCCGAAGACCGATTCCTCGCCGCCGAAGGTGAGGTCCTGCTCGACCTCGATCCACAGGTCGGTGTCAGCGAGACGCACCTGGTCGCCGGCCGTCGGTCCGTAGAGGGCGGCGTAGGCGCGCCGGCTGATCTCAACCATCGATGGCCCGCACCTGGATCCCGGGCACGCGCCGCAGGCCTCGGAGCGCGACGGCCTGGACCTCCTGTGACGCACCCGGCTCGAACCGCCTGCTGGTGCCGGACGGGACGTCGAGCCGGAAGCCCGCGGCCGCCTCGCGGTCGAAGGAGAGCGCCGCGTTCACGTCCGGCAGGTGGATGTGCGAGCCGATCTGGACGGGCCGGTCACCCGTGTTCAGGATGACGAGGTCGATGCGTTCGTCCTCCGTCCGGTCCGCGTTGAGCACGACGGTTCCGTCCTGGGTCCGGATCTCACCGGGTCCGGTGGGCAGGTCGGCCACTGGTCTCCTCCTGTCTCGGCGATCGGCGCGGGATCACGCGATGGGTTGGTGGAGCGTGACGAGCTTGCGGCCGTCGGGGAAGGTCGCCTCGACCTGCACGTCGGTGAGCATCGCTGCGACCTGCGGCATCACCTGGTCACGGGTGAGCACGTGGCGACCGCGGTCCATGAGGTCGGCCACGCTCGCACCTTCCCGCGCGCGCTCGATAACCCACGTGCTGAGCAGGGCCACCGTCTCGGGGTGGTTGAGCAGGACGCCCCGGTCGAGGCGGTCGCGCGCCACCATGCCGGCGACGGCGAGGAGGAGCTTCTCGGTGTCGGCGGGCGTCAGGTGCATGCCGTCCCCTCTCGGTCCCAGCCCAGAGGGCGCCACCGGCACGTCGTCGTGCCGTTCGATGACCTCGAAGGTAGGCACGACATGTTTCGTGGTGACACCAGATGGAGTTACATCGTCGTTACGGCCCGACGGCTCCGACGCGGTGGCCGAGGCTGGCCGAGATCCGGGCGGCGGCGTCCCGGAGGCGGGGCAGCAGCTCGTCCATCCGCTCGACCGGCAGCCGGTCCGACGGCGCGGTGATCGACAGCACGGCCGCCAGGTCGCCGAGTGCGTCGCGCACCGGGACCGACAGCGTGTGCACGCCCTCGATCGTCTCGCCGAACGCTCGCGCGTGCCCGGTCCGGCGTACGTCGTCCACCTGACGCCGCAGCTCGGCAGCCGTCGGCGGGTCGGCAGGCTCGATGTCGGTGAGCTCGCGGACCTCGAGGACGCGCGAGATGTCGTCGTCCGACCGCTCGGCGAGCAGCACCCGCGCCGGGGCGCCGAACCACAGGGGGAGCGGGCGGCCGACGTCGAAGCGGGCGCTGAGCCGGCGCTGGGCCTCGACCTGCTCGACGTGGATCATCCGGTCCGCCCGGCCCACGGAGAGGCCCACGGTCTCCGACACCTCCGCGACCAGCTCCGTCATCGGCCCGACCGCCGCGGCGTGCAGGCTCAGGCCGCGCTGGTAGGCCGCGCCGAGCGCGAGCGTGCGCGGGCCGAGGCGGTAGCGCCGCGACGCCGGGTCCTGCACGGCGAGGTCGACGGACTCGAGCTCGACCAGGATGCGCTGCACCGCGGACTTCGACAGCCCGGTCCTCTCGGCGATCGCGCGCACGCTCGGGGTGGCGGCGTCGTCCGCGAGCGAGTCGAGCACCGCCACGGCGCGGCGCAGCAGGCCACGCTCCTCGGGCGGGGACCCGTCGCTGCTCGGTGACAGGGGCACGCGCGCACTCCTCGCTCGGTGACAGGGGATGTCGGGCACACCTTGACAGGCCCGTGCGGCCGTCCAAGACTGATCAGCAGTGTCCCACGTGGGGTACCACTGTCCCGCAAATCGGGACACATCGCAAGGAGAACCGCATGGCAACCGTCGCCGCACCCGAGTCCGGGTCGGACCAGTCCGAGATCCGACGTGTGGCGGGCGCGAGCCTGCTCGGCTCCGTCGTCGAGTGGTACGACTTCTTCCTCTACGGGACGATGGCCGCGCTGGTCTTCAACGGGCAGTTCTTCCCGACGGTCGACCCGCTGGTCGGCACGATGCTCTCCTTCGCCACCTTCGCGGCGGGGTTCGTCACCCGCCCGCTCGGCGGCTTCATCTTCGGCCACTTCGGCGACCGGGTCGGTCGCAAGAAGATGCTGGTGCTGACGATGCTCATCATGGGCCTCTCCACCTTTGCGATGGGCCTGCTGCCCAACTACGCCGCGATCGGTGTCGCGGCCCCGATGCTGCTGCTCCTCCTCCGCATGCTGCAGGGCATCGGCCTCGGGGGCGAGTGGGGCGGCGCGGTCCTGCTCTGCGTCGAGCACGCCCCGGACGACAAGCGCGGCTGGTTCTCGTCGTGGCCCCAGCTCGGTGTGCCGATCGGCCTGCTGACCTCGACCCTCGCGGTCACCGCCGTGACCCAGCTCCCCGAGGACGACTTCCAGTCGTGGGGCTGGCGCGTGCCGTTCCTCGTGTCGATCGTGCTGGTCGCGGTGGGCCTGGTGATCCGGCTCAAGATCGACGAGCCGCCGGCCTTCAAGGAGATCGAGGAGGCCGACGAGAAGGCAGCGCTGCCCTCGTCGAGGTGTTCCGCAAGCACCCCAAGGTCACCCTGCTCGCGATGGGCGCGCGAGTGAGCGAGAGCGTCACCTTCAACATCTACAACGCGTTCCTGGTCACCTACACCGTCACCGTGCTCGGGCTGGCCGCGTCCGTCGTCCTCGACGCGCTGCTGGTCGCCTCGGTCGTCGGCTTCTTCACGATCCTGGTCGCGGGCCGCCTCTCCGACCGGTTCGGCCGTCGACCGGTCTTCGCGACCGGTGCCGGGCTCGCGCTGGTGAGCGCCGTCCCGATCTTCGCGCTCGTGAACACCGAGAACGCTGCGCTCATCACCCTCGGCGTCGTCGTCGGCTGGGGCCTCGCGGCCTGCATCATGTTCGGCCCGGAGGGCGCGATGTTCGCCGAGGTCTTCCCGACGCGCGTGCGCTACTCCGGGATGAGCGCGGTCTACCAGATCGGCGTGATCCCGACCGGCGCCGTCGCCCCCCTGATCGGCACGTCGCTCGTCAGCGCGTGGAGCGGCTCGGTCTGGCCGGTCGCGATCTACGTGATGGCGATGGCCCTGATCTCGCTGGTCTCGGTGTACTTCCTCCCGGAGACCCACCGACGCGACCTGCGGGACGCATCGGCGTACGACACCACGCGCGAGTCCGTGGGCGCCGGTCGATGAGCGCACGCGAGGGGCGGCCCGACGTCCTGCTGATCCTGGCCGACGACATGGGCTTCTCCGACATCGCGTCCTACGGCGGTGAGGTGCGCACGCCGTCCCTCGACCGGCTGGCCAGCGGCGGGGTCCGGATGACGCAGTTCTACAACACCGCGCGGTGCAGCCCGTCGCGCGCCTCGCTGCTCACCGGGCTCCACCCGCACCAGGTCGGGATCGGCATCCTCAACTTCGACGACGCGCCCGACGGCTACCCCGGCAACCTCAGCGAGGAGTGCGCGACGGTCGCGGAGGTGTGCCGCGACGCGGGCTACGCGACGTACCTCTCCGGCAAGTGGCACCTCGCCGTCGACATGGACACCCCCAACCCGGCCTGGCCCACCCGACGCGGCTTCGACCGCTTCTTCGGCACGCTCGAGGGTGCGGGCTCGTTCTACCGACCGCGCACGCTCGTGCGGCAGGAGACCAACATCGAGCACGAGGCCGAGGAGCCGGGCTGGTTCTACACCGACGCGATCTCCGACACCGCGGTCGAGTTCCTCGCCGAGCACGACGAGCAGCGCGGCGACGACCCCTTCTTCCTCTTCCTCGCTTATACCGCGCCGCACTGGCCGCTGCACGCCCACGACGAGGACATCGCGCGCTACGCCGGTCGCTTCGACGCCGGGTGGGACCAGCTCCGGGAGGAGCGGCTGGAGAGGCTCGTGAAGGAGGGGATCATCGACGCCTCGTGGCCGCTGACCCCGCGTGACGAGCGGGTGCCGGCGTGGGAGGACGTCGTCGACCGCGAGTGGGAGGCGTCCCGGATGGCGACGTACGCCGCCCAGGTCGACCGGATGGACCAGGGGATCGGGCGCGTGCTCGACCAGCTCGAGAGGACCGGCCGGCTCGACAACACGCTCGTGGTGTTCCTCTCCGACAACGGCGGGTGCGCCGAGGAGATGCCGCCGGGCGACGGCGCGCGCGAGTTCGTCACCGCGTTCGTCCCGCTGCAGGAGACGACCCGCGAGGGCGAGCCGGTCGTGCCCGGCAACGACCCGGCGCTCGTCCCGGGCCCCGAGTCCACGTACATGTCCTACGGCCGGTCCTGGGCCAACCTCTCCAACACGCCGTTCCGCGAGTACAAGCACTGGGTGCACGAGGGCGGCATCTCGACGCCGTTCATCGCGCACTGGCCTGTCGGGCTGCCGACCGACGGCTCGCTGTGCACCGTGCCGAGCCAGCTCGTCGACGTGCTGCCGACGATCGCCGAGGCGGCGGGTGCCCGATACCCGAAGGAGCGCAACGGCGCGGCGATCCCGGATGCGGAGGGCGTCAGCCTGCTCTCCGCGCTGCGGGGCGAGGGGAGTGCCGACGACCGCGACCTCTTCTGGGAGCACGAGGGCAACTGCGCCGTACGCCGCGGCCGGTGGAAGCTCGTCAGGAAGCACCGCGGCGAGTGGGAGCTCTACGACATCGAGGCCGACCGCACCGAGCTCGACGACCGTGCCTCGGAGCACCCCGACCTCATCGCCACCCTCGCCGAGGCCTGGCAGGCGTGGGCCGACCGGTGCGGGGTCATTCCGCGCGAGCAGGTCCTCGAGATCTACGCCGCGCGCGGGCACGGCCTGCCGGAGGAATGACGGGGGAGGGGCGACCACCACGGGGGTGTGGTCGCCCCATCCCGTCACTGAGCCGCCACATGGAGGAAGGCCCCGCATTCCTGCGGGGCCTTCGTCTGTTGGTGGGCGATACTGGGTTTGAACCTTTGAGAAGCGGGTCATCTGGAGTGTTCCGAATGCGGGTTGATTTGACGTAAACTCGCAGGTCAGAGGCCATTTTGGGTCTGGACAAGACCGGACAGTCCCGGACACGTTTTGACGCCACTATTCCTCGCTTGTTCCACGAAAGGCGATACTGGGGGCGAAAAAGTTGGTCAACGAACAGCGGCGCACGAGGCGTGGATTCGGGCGGATCGAGAAGTTGGCATCCGGTCGCTATCGCGCCGGCTACACCGGTCCGGACGGACGGCTCTACCGCGGTCCGGTGACCTTCGGTGCGCGGGATGACGCCATTGCCTGGCTGTCCGCCCGGCGCGCGGAGATCGAGATGGAGGTCTGGGCGCCCGACGTTGCCGCCCGGGGCGCCGCTCGCCGGACGGCACCGACGATGCGCGCGTACGGCGACTTGTGGTTGGAGACCAGGAAGACCCGCGGCCGCGAACTCCGCCCGACGACGCGGCAGCAATATCGGATGCTCCTCGACAAGTTCATCTACCCGACCTTCGGGGACGAGCGCGTCGACCGGATCTCGGCCGACGACGTCAACAAGTGGTACGACGCCCTGGCCCCCGGCCGCGAGACGATCCGGGCACAGGCGTACAGCCTGCTGCGGACGATCTTCACGAGTGCCGCGACCGAGAGGCCGCGCGCGTTCATCCCGTACAACCCGGCGCACATCAGGGGAGCGGGCAATACCAAACGCGTGCACAAGGTCAGGCCGGCATCCCTGCAGGAGCTCGAGACGATCGTTGACGAGCTGCCGACGCGATACCAACTGATGGCACTGCTGGCCGCTTGGTGCGCCATGCGTTTCGGTGAGCTTGCCGAGCTCCGACGGGGCGACATCGATCTGCGGACCAAGCAGGTCAAGATCCGCCGCGCCGTCGTCCGTGCCGACGGCCAGATGATCGTCGGCCTGCCGAAGACCGACGCCGGGATTCGAGACGTGGCCATCCCGCCGCACCTGCTGCCACTCGTGAGTGCTCACCTCAAGGACTACACGGGTCCTGGCAAGGACGCGTTGCTGTTCTCGGCCGCCGCCGACCACGACGCCCACATGGCACCGTCGACGCTGTACAAGGTCTACTACCCGGCTCGGAAGGCGGCGGGACGTGAGGATCTGCGCTGGCACGATCTGCGCCACACCGGAGCCGTATTGGCCGCGCAGACCGGCGCGACGCTTGCCGAACTCATGGGGCGTTTGGGTCACTCCACTCCCGGTGCGGCCATGCGCTACCAACACGCCGCCGCCGACCGCGACACCGAGATTGCCAAGCGCTTGTCCGCGCTTGTCGGTGTGCGCGGCGAAGATGAGCCGCGATGAGCCCAGACCCACGCGACCGCCGGAAGCAAAGGAAGTCACAGCCGAAGGTGCCTGCGGTGCGCACCGGGCCGTCACCAGACGATGAACACGAGATCGTCTTCTTCAGGCGCCACAGAGATGACGATCCGAAGCAGGCGACCCCAGGCCGTGAAGCGCTCAACGGCTATCCAACAACGGTTCGGGCGAAGATGCGCGCCGCACTCGTCGCCGTCGCCACGGCGCCACCCAAGCGCTTCTCTGGTGGCGGTTACTGGGAGGCGATGAAGGGCGAGATGAGTGGGTGGTTCGAGGTGCGCTCCGACGGTCCAGGTCGCCACCATTACCGCTTGTTCTGCTTGCTCGACTACGAGGCCATGGGCCGCGAGAAGCCGCTGCTGGTGGTCATCGATGGTCGAGACAAGCCGTTCCGCACTGTGTTGCCAAACAAGGATTACGCCGAGGTTCGGGCTCTCGGCGAGGAGTACCGCAAGCGCAACCCTCGCTCAATTGTCTGATCGTCAGGCGGGAACCTTCGTCTTGCGCGTCCGCAGGGTGTCGAGGTGCTTGGCCAACTTCTTCGGGTCAGCGACGCGTCCTTCGAGAAGTGGACCTGTGACTTGGGTTCTCTCGTCTTTGCCCATGGGCTCGACAGTGATGCGCAGGCCGAGAGCAGCCGCGACTTCGGCGAGGGTGCCGAGCGTTGGATTGGTCTTGTCGGAGGAGAAGAGCCTTCGGATCGTTGCTGGCTCCACCTGAATGGCCCGGGCGAGCTCAGCTTTCGACAATCCAGCAGCCTCCCGTGCGTCATCGAGTGCATTGACGATCGCGTCGATGGTCGCGATGCGCATCGACTCGGCGACGTACTCCCGCAGGAACCCAGGGTCCTCAAGGTCGCCAGCCAGGTCGTCCCAGAATGCGCTGTGCTTCGTCATCATTCACCAACTCCTTCGCGGCCCAGCGTATCACGAATGTTACGCACCTGAACTTGCCGGACGCGCTGCGGCGTCGTTGACGGGCCGGCGCCACGGGGCACCGGCCGCCGCCGGCTCGTTCGCAGGGCCTTGCGGATCAGCGGTTGCCAGGCGCGACGGATGGGACCGGGTAGGTCGAGCTCCTTCCAGATGTCGACGAGCAACGTGGCGTCGATGTAGTCGAGCAAGTCGGTCGGACTGCCCTCGCGGAGGATCAGCTCGTAGGCGCGGGCGCGATCTTCGCGCTCGTGCAGGTAGTAGAGGCGACGAGGCGCCGGCCACTGGTGCTCGGGTCCGGGAAGCAGGACTGTGCTGAACGCGCGTTCCGGATCCAGCCGCCACGGCTCGTTGGCCAGCCAGAACGGGTGCAAGCCATGCTGGCCTGGCACTTCCACGAACTCCAGGTTCGACACCGCTTCCAGGTGGTGGCCGGCGGCCTCGACGATCCGGTCGGCGACAGCCAATGAGGGCGACTTCGTGCCTCGCTCGTACGCCGACAGGGTCGGCTGCGACGTGCCGGCGAGCCGTGCGAGCGCGGCCTGCGACAGCCCGGCCGCACGGCGGGCATACACGAGCAAGGAGTGCCCGGACATGCTCCAAGGATATCCGACCGGATCTAGATGGCCAGATCGCGCGATTCGCACTCCCACCTGCACAGATGCCACCAACCACGGACAACAGATGGGCAGTGTGTACGGCGATTCCGGGCCAAATCGGGACATGCCTGCACACCTACCTAGTGAAGCGGGTCTGCCCGCACCGTGGCAGGCGTCTGCCCGGACGATGGAAGGAGCGGCGGCAATGAGCGTGGCGAATTGTCTTGGCGTGGATGACGTGGACGGCCCGGCGATGACGGTGGCGGCCGTTGCGTGGCAGCGCTGGTGCCATCAGAATCCCGAGCTGGCGGTGGTTGACGACCTGCTCGCCTTACCCGGCTGGACCCGCCAGGTGACCGCAGCCACCAAGGACAGTCTGCTGGTACATCTGCATCGCCTGGCTCAGGAAGATGCTGAAGCCGCACTGGTCTTGGCCTGGCTGATGCTTCCGGGCGCCACGCGAGTGGCCAACGGATTACGTGATCTTTCGCCGGACATCGACGCACTGACGGCGGGCGAGCTTTGGCTGCGGATCAGGAGCCGGCCGGTGGAGCGATGCGTTGCGGCCACCATCCTCCGAGGGGTCCGCCGCGCACTGCTGGATGAACTCGGGCATGGCGAATCGGCGCGCAGGAGCGACAAAACCTGGGCCAACACGTGGGTTTGTGGCGACGATGCCGTTCTCGACTCGTTGGCCAGCGTGCCCGACCAGGAGACCAACGCGGAGTCGCAGTCGGGGCATCTCGTGCAGGCTGCGCTGCTCGCCGGCGCGATCAGCTATCACGACGCCAGCCTGCTGCATCAGCTCGCCACAGCGGCAGATGAGCACGCCGTATCGTCCCGTCGTGGTCGGGGCGGGCTCACCGCTCCCGTCGCCGTGGACGATGCCATGCGCTTCCGCAAGATGCCGACTCGAACGGTGCGCCGACGGGCGACAACGGCCCTCGACCAGCTTGGAGCGTTCGCGCGCGAGCAGCGCATCGTTGACGACCTGCGGGACTTCGTGGCGACGCACGATCTGCCGCCGGTGGAGTTGGCGGAGCTCCTCGAGCTGTACTTCTGGGACCACTTCGAGGAGTTCGGCTATCCGGCCTGACCCTCACAGCCCGAGTCCGGGCCCGTGAGCGGGTGGCCGCGAAGGCACGGACGTCGCCGGCTGCCAGCCGCGTTGCACGGCGGCCGGCTTCGGACGCGAGAGCCTGCGGATCCGATACGCGAGGGCCGACGTCGGGTGCTCCACCGGCAGCGGCCGGGTCATCGCGCGCTTGAGCAGGCGCTCGGGATCGTGCCCTTGGCGACGGACCTTGTCGAGTTCGCGTGCGACGTCGAGGGTGTGCTCGTCGGGCCGGCCGATGTACTCGACCACCCTTCGTTCCCATACACGGACTGCGTCGTCGTACCGGGAGTGGATCTCACGAAGGAGGGTTCGGCGATACCGCGCGGCTCGATCGTCCGCGGGTACTGGCCCTGTCATGGTGCGCTCTCCTGCTGCCACGCCGTGTGCTGCCCGCCAGACCGCGAGATCGGCACGTAGCGCAGGAGTGAGTACGTCGTCGTAGTCGTCGAACCAAGAGGGCAGCGTCGCGTCTGCCCGGTTGCGGGCCTCAGCCGCGAGGCTGTGCACGAGGCGTGCTCGGGCTGCGAGGTATGGGCCCCACCGCGGGTGGTCGGCCACCTCGGCCGGCACGTCAGGCAGCCAGGGGAGCGGGCCGGGCGCGGAGGACTCGTCATCCCAGGCGCCGAGAATCCGTTGCGTGGCCAAGGCCACTGCGTCGGCGTACCTCGTGGTGGCGTCGTGGAGTCGTGCTTCAGGGGTAGCCGAGTCGTGGCGGGTGGAGGTCGCTGAGACTGCAGCGCCGTCGCGGGCCACCACGCGCTCGACGGCCCCGGTGGCCGTGAGTTGTTCGCTGATTCCGGGCAGCTCGAGCTCGTGCTCGTCGCCCACGTGGTCGGTGATCACGTGGACGTGGTTCTCGACGCGGCCGCGCGTCAGCATTGTGTAGAGCAGTTGCCTGGTCTCCTCACCCGTGATGACGCTGTGCATCACATCGGCGGTCAAGCCTTGGGCGGTGTGGACTGTGGAGGCGTAGCCGAGCTCGACGTGGGCGGCGACGTACTCGGACGGCAGCACGGTGACGAGTCCGGAGTCGCGATGCTGCACAGTCAGGCCGCCGTCCCGGATGCCGGTGACGGTCCAGCGGTCGCCGTTCTTGACCCAGTCGCTGCCGCTCAAAGAGAGCCGACGCTCGTTGCAACGCGTGAGCACGACGTCGCCGACCGACGCATGCGTACCGTCCCTCAGTCGCAGCTCGTCGTCAGGGATCCCGTCCGCGAGCCGCGCGGTGCGCGCTCGCTCGTTGAGCTCGCTCACGAGTTCGTGGGTCGGCGCCAGCATCAGACAGTCCCGGCCGGCCTCATGCTCGCGCCGCCAGGCGTCGAAGACGTCGGCGAGGACGGATTCTTGGTCCCCGCAGTGGATGCGGTCGTGGTCGAGGTAGAAGCCGAGCGCCCCGCGGTTGCCTTCCCTCAGCGCCAACGAAGCCTCGGCTTCGATCGGGTCGTCGAACCTCACAACCTCTTCCAGTCGTACGGCGCCACTGGTGCGAGCGATGTCGCGCAGGACTCCGCCGGCGCCGATCGCGGCGAGTTGTTGGTCGTCGCCGATCAGCCGGACCGTGGCGCCCCGTTCCATCGCTACGCCGATGATCCGCTCGAGGGTGATGGTGTCGGCCATGCCAGCTTCGTCAACGACGAGCAAGGTGTTGGGACCGACGGCGGCCGCCAGCGCCGAATCGGGCTGCGTGTCGAGGTCGTGCGCGAGCTTGGCGAGCGTCTCGCACGGCATGCCAGTGGCGTCGTGGAGTGCGGCCGCGGCGGCTGCAGACGGGGCGAGCCCGAGCACGTCGGCGCTCGCCTCGGTCCACACCTTGGCGAGAACCCGCATCGCTGTTGTCTTGCCTGCTCCGGCCGGGGCGATTGAGAGCTGCACGCGCCGGCCGCTCGTGGCCATCGCGCGGACCAGCCGCTGCTGGTCGACGTTGAGTTCGGTGCCCGTGATGCGGGCGGCAAGGATGGCTAGTTCGACGTCGTCGGTGGTCCATCTCGGGGCGTCTGTGCCCGCGGCGGCGCTGACGATGCGTTGCTCGGCTTCCAGTACGCGCGTCGAGCTGAAGCGGTCGCGGCCGGCATGTCGGTAGACGCTGGACCCGTCCGTCCGGCGTAGCGCGCCGGGCTCAGGGATCGAATCCAGGTCGGGGTTGAGATGGACCGACAGGCCGACGACCTCGTCGGCGATCATGCGTGAGATCTCGGGGAGGTACTCGGGCGGCAGATCCGCGCGTCGGATCTGCCGTTGGACTTCGGCGTAGATGTGCCAGCGCTGCCAGGTCGCGCGGTGCTGCTCCAATTCCGCCAAGGTGTCTGCAGCCACCTGACGGAGCCAGCCGGTCTTCATCGACACCGGTGCAAAGTCCTCGGGCAGGTGAAGGGCGGCACGGATGGTCGCCTCGACGGCTCGCTCCGAGCCGAGCAACTCGATCGCCTCGGCTCGCCACGTCCTGCGCTGATCGCCCAACGAGCGTGGTTCGTGCTTGCGCTCGCGGGTCTCGAGGTTCGCCTGCTGGGCGAGTGCCACCGATTCGATCGATGTCGGCGACCGTACGTGCGCCTCATGGAACGCCCGCGCCAATTCGCGCTGCCGGACGACAATGTCAGCCCGCCTGCTCGACCACGCTTCGCAAAGCTCCCGGTCGATGCCGACGACCTCCCGGATGGGCCGCCTCTCGCGCTGAGCGCCAGGGCGTTCGGTGAACCTCACGCCGAGGGTCGTCGTGAGGTGGCGCTCGAGTGCGGTGTTGTACGTCTCCGACGCG
This sequence comes from Nocardioides glacieisoli, assembly GCF_004137245.1. Classification (GTDB taxonomy): domain Bacteria; phylum Actinomycetota; class Actinomycetes; order Propionibacteriales; family Nocardioidaceae; genus Nocardioides; species Nocardioides glacieisoli. The sequence goes on along the minus strand of NZ_SDWS01000009.1, from coordinate 27,049 downwards.
GCGACCACGTGCTGGTGCAGCACCCGCCCGTAGATGGAGAGCCACTTGCCCTGCTTCGTCTGCACCTTGTTGGCGACCGCTACGTGGGTGTGCAGATCCGGGTCGCCGGCCCGAGAGTCACGGTGCGTGAACGCGGTGGCGATAAGTCCGCGCGTCTCGACCTGCCGGGCTCCATCCTTGCCCTCCCTTGTGAAGAGCGCGTGCTGCTCGATGAAGACCAACGCGTCGTTGATTGCCGCAGCATGAGCCTGTTCGATCTTGAGGGCAATCTCCGGTGGCGCGATCGCCCACAAGGTGGAGACCGACTTCACCGGACTGAACGTCAGGTCGAAGCCCGCGACCGCCGTCTGACGGGCTCGCGCGTAGCGCGCCACCGCGGCCGACAGCTCGGGTGCGGTCGGCTCGCGACCGTGCTCGTCGACGAACATCCCGCGGGCCGTGATGGTCCGCGCCACTGCCCGCTCAGCCGAACTCGGCTTCGGCGTATCTGCGAGGAGCTCGCCGACCCGCGCTGCGAAGGCGTCTGCGGTCTCGTTGGTGAACACCTTGTACGGCGATCCCAAGGGTTGCCCACTGACCGGATCGCAGCCGCTGCCGAACAGGTGGGTCATCTGCTCCGCCGTCACGACGTCGCCGGCTTCGAGCCCGCCGATGCCGACCAGCCCTGAACCCAGCCAACGGCCCGGCGCCTCGCCCTTGGCTGCGTAGTAGTCAGCCAGGGGAGTGGCGCCCTTCTCCGTCGAGTCGAGCGCGGCGACCTGGTTGGTGAGGTACTCGTACCCCGACCCGGCCGCCAGCTTGCGCAGTGTCATCGTCACACCCCCCAAGGCGCCCGAACTGCCGCGAGTGGCCAGGGGGGAACCTGAATGAAAGAGGTGTGTGGCGAATGGAGGAGACGGAGAAGGAAGGGAGCAGGGTCAGCGAGAGGACTGGGGGACTGGGGTGAGCGGCAGGAGCGGTGGAGGGCCGAGAACGTGTGAACAGGAAGATTGTGAGAAAAGGCGGGACAGTGTGTGAGGAGCTTCAAGAAGGGCGATCCGGGCTGGGCCGCTGTCGCGGACGGCGTTCGAAGTTCGGGTAGGGAGTCCGACTCGGGGGGATGCGTTGGCTCGTCCGGATAGGGGTCCGTCACCGGAACAAGTCACCGGACGGGCCAAACGGCGACAGAACACGGGAGGACGACTCTTGGGCCGGGAGCCTTGTCGGTCGAGGTTCGCCAAACGGGGACGTCTAGACATGCCGGCGAGCGGGAGCAGCCAGGATGTCGTCGCAGCGAGAATGGGCCCTCGCTCGGTCAGTGCCCGTAACGTGGCTTATCAACCGATTGACCAATCGTGTCGACCGGCGTCGCCTCGGCCGGTGTCGCGATTTCGTCAGGTGCCGAAGGGTGGCGCAGGTAGATCGAGCACCTTCGAGCGGCGCAGGCGGTGGCTGAGGTAGGCCAGGCCGAGGCGGGCACGACCGAACCCGTCGAGCGGGTCGAAGCCCAGGGCAGCGGAGATGACATCCACCCGGGTGCTCAGCGTGCTGTGGTGTACTCCAGCCCGGCGCGCTGCCTCGCGCACCGACTGGGTCGCCAAGATGGCAGCCACCGTCGTGAGACCCCACGGGTGCTTCGCCACGTCATCCATCCGCGCGACATCGGGCTGGTGAGCGTCCTCCGGGGTGTCGGCCAGCATGTCGATCAGTCCGCCGTAGACGTCGGCGCAGACGAGGCCGTCGTCCGGTGGTGCGCACAACCGGAGCGCGACCATCGCGGTGCGGAACGAGTGGTGGAGCTCGTCGACCGAGCTGACCATCCCGACCCCGCAGGGACTGGCCTCGAACGCGTCGTAGGACTCGGGCAGGACGATCGCGTGGATGGGCCCGTGCCGGGTGGGAATGACGTCCTCCGGACCGTCCGGGTGGCGCACCCACACGGCGAACAGCGGCGCGGCCGCCACGCGGTAGCGACCGGTGGCGCTGAGACCGAGGGCGACCGCCGCGGCGATCCTCTCCTCCGCGGCCACGTCGAGGTCGGTGAGCAGCCCGAGGTGGCGCCGGTTGTCGTGGTCGCGCCGACCGCGACCGTGCCGAATCCGGACAGCCAGCGCGAGCCGTTCAAGTGTGATCGCGTCGTTGGGCAGCGCCTCACCCTCGCGCTCGAGCCAGACGACCAGGCCGTCCGAGGCGGGGGCCATGAACTCGGCGTCGAGCTCGGGCGGATCACCGTCCACCACGCTCCCGCGCGGACTCACGCGCAGCACCCGACGCGGGTGCTCCTGGCGGAAGCCGGCCGAGCACCCGGCCAGCGATGCAGCGGCGGCGAGGAGGCCACGCGTGTTGACGTTGCCGACGACCAGCTCGTCGAAACAGGCGATCACCCGCAACCCCAGACTGGCGCTGGGATCGAGACGCGCGATGCGGCCCAACAGCTCCTGCACGTCAGCTCTTCTCCCGCTCAGTCACCGAGGATCTTCTCCACCCACGTGTCGCGCGCCTGGATCATCGAGCGCCCGACTGCTGTGTGCGGGGCGAAGATGTCGCAGGCGTGGAACGCGCCTGCCCACACGTGCAGCTCGGCGTTGCCGCCGGCCCGCCAGATGGCGTCGGCATAGTCGATGGCCTCGTCGCGGAAGATCTCGGCGGCCCCGACGTCGATGAAGGCCGGCGGGAGCCCCGACAGGTCGTCGGCCCGCGACGGTGCGGCGTACGGCGACACCTGATCGCCTCCTCGCTGCGCCCCGAGCAGGGCGCCCCAGCCGGTCTCGTTGCTCACCCGGTCCCACACGCCGATCCCGTCGAACTGACCTGTCGACGCTGTGGTGCCCCGGTCGTCGAGCATCGGATAGTCGAGCACCTGGCCGCACAGCCGCGGTCCCCCACGGTCGCGTGCAGCGAGGGCGAGGCCGGCGGCCAGCCCGCCACCGGCACTCGCTCCGGCCACGAGCAGCCGGTCGGAGCGGATCCCGAGGTCCTCGCAGTGGGAAGCGGTCCACTCGAGGGCGGCGTACATGTCCTCGCGGGGATAGGGATCGGGGAACTCGGGGGCGAGGCGGTATTCGACGGTCACCATGACCACGCCCAGCCGGTCCACCCAGTCGAGGACCAGGTCGATGCCGCTGAACCGGTCGCCGAACATCAGCCCGCCGGAGTGGGCGTAGAGGACTCCGGGGCGACCGGAGGTGGCCCCGGCCGGTCGCAGCACCGAGACGGCCAAGGCAGTCCCCTCGTGCCCCGGCACCTCCAGGTCGACCCGTCCGATCCCGCGCTCGGCGAGGAGGTCGTCGAGTGGGGCCGAGGCGTAGGACACCCGCATGAAGTCGATGAGGTCGGGCGTGATCGTGGGCGGGAACATGCCCCCCACGATGGCCAGTCCGGCCTTGAGCTCGGGGTCGAACTCGGGGCGTACGACGTTCGTCACCCTCGTCACGCTAGCCCCGGACGGACGTCCGCGACAGGGGTCGACCCGACGAATGTGCAACTCGCGAGATGCGACCCGCCAGATGGCGGTCCGAGCACACCGAACTGCGTCGCGACGGCGGTTCCCTGCGCGCCGCCGGAGGAGCACGGTGAGCCACAGCGACCGGTAACGCCGGCGCCCACCACGAGGAGGACGCATCATGACGAGGACCATCGACGGCGCGGCGATCGACGCCGTGCTTCGGCAGGGCGTGGACAACGGGGCGGTGCCGCACGTCGCCGCCATCGCCGCGGATGCCGACGGCGTCTTCTACGAGGGTGGGGCTGGCGTGCGGATCGCCGGCGAGTCCGACGACCCGGTCGGGACGTCTACCCAGTTCCGGATCATGTCCATGACCAAGATGGTGTGCACCACCGCCGCCCTGCAGCAGAAGGAGCGGGGCGACCTCGACTTCGACGCCCCCGTCGCGGACTACGTGCCGGACTTCGCGGACGTGAGGGTCCTTGAAGGCTGGGACGGCGACGAGCCGATCCTGGTCGCTCCACGTACTCCGCCGACCGTCCACCAGCTTGTGACCCACACCAGCGGCTTGGGCTACTGGTTCTGGAACGACGACCTCGTGAAGTACGAAGCGGCGACCGGGATCCCCAACGTGGTGCCGGGCTCGATGGACGCCTTCAAGGCGCCCATGACCGCGCACCCCGGCGAGAAGTTCGTCTACGGGATCAACACCGACTGGCTCGGCCGGGTCGTCGAGGCGGTGGCTGGGAAGCAGCTCGATGCGGTGATCGAGGAGGGCATCGCCGGCCCCCTGGGCATGAGCAACACGACCTTCCACCCCAGCGACGCCCAGCGCGACAACGCGGTGACGGTCCACGTCAAGGGCGAGGACGGGTCGTGGGGCTCGGCCGGCAGCATCCTCAACCCCGAGCCCGACTGGTGGGCCGGCGGCCACGGCCTCTACTCCACCCCGCGCGACTACATCCGCTTCGAGCGCGCCCTGCTCCGCGGCGGGGAGCTCGACGGCACCCGCATCCTCGAGGAGGGCACCGTCGACGCGGCGTTCAGCAACCAGATCGGCGACCTCGACTTCCCCGCCGAGATCGCAACCGCCGACCCGGCGATCACCGACACGCTCCACGCCGGTCCCGGCTGGAAGTGGGGCTACGGCCTGATGCTCAACGGCGCCGACTCACCCGGCGGCCGCAAGGCAGGCAGCGGCGCCTGGGCCGGTCTGTTCAACACCCACTTCTTCATCGACCGGAGCACCGGGATCTGCGCCTCGATCTACACCAACTCGCTGCCCTTCATCACTGAGCATGAGGCCTGGAAGCTCTACGGCGACTTCGAGAAGGCGTTGTACACGGCACTCTGACCACCGGCTGAGTCACGCCACCGCTGGAGTCGTGGGGTAGCCGGAGCGAGCGCGGCGGTCGAAGCACAACGGTGCCGCTCCGGCCGCCGCGTAGTCCTCGATGCGTGTGATCGTGATGCGAAGTCGTGTTAGGTGCCGGCGTGCTGGGGCGGGTTGTAAGTCCGGCTGGCGTTGAGTGCGCGTACCGATGACGGATCCTGCACTGGCGCGCTCCGCGAGCCGATCCTGCACTGGCACGCTCCGCGAGCCGATCCTGCTGCGGTCGCGCTCTTTGTGACCAGTAGTTTGTGGCGCGTTGACCAGCTCGCGCGAGTCACGGTAGCGCCAGCGATCCTCAACGAACTCGCGCTCTGCTCCGGGGTAGACGCCGGGCTCGTGGCCTCTCGGGGACTGCAAGCCGAAGCAGGTCCTCTGCCGGGCCGACCGGTCGCTGGCCGGTGAGCCAGACGGCACGTAGCGAGCGGTCGAGGTCGACTCCGTGAACGGGGACCTGGACTAGGCGGCCGGCTGCGACGTCGTCGTGCACTGCCAGGTCGGAGAGCACGGCCGGGCCGGCTCCGGCGATGACTGCGGAGCGGACGCCGCTGCTGGTCGACACCTCGAGCAGGGGTTGGGTGGGGGTGCCGAACGGGGTCAGGGCTCGGTCCAGCGCGGTGCGGGTCCCCGACCCGGCTTCGCGGTGCACCAGCCGCGTTGCGGCCAGCTCCTCAGCCTCTACCGATCTACGGCGGTGGGCCCACGGGTGAGCGGGCGCGACGACGACCACGAGCCGGTCGGTCGCCACGACCTGAGCAGACAGGCCGGAGGGAAGGTCGGGGCCCTCGATGAAGCCGAGGTCGGCGTCGCCCGCGAGAACCGCGGCCGCCGTGGTGTCGCTGTTGCCTGCGGTCAGGCTGACGGCGGTGTCCGGATGCGTGGCGGCCAGCACGACGAGCCAGCTCGGCAGTAGATGCTCGGCCACGGTCAAGCTCGCCGCGACCCGCAGCCGCGCGATGCGGTCGCTGCGCAGGGACGCGATGCCCGCCTCGAGGACGTCCGCAGCAGCGAGGACCCCACGTGCCCACTCGGCCAGCAGTGCACCGTTGGGGGTGAGGTTCGAGCCACGGGCCGAGCGAGTGAGGACCGCGAACCCGACCAGCCGTTCGAGTCCGCGCACCCGTGCGCTCACGGCAGGCTGGCTTAGCCCGCGGGAGGCACCGGCCTTGCTCAGGCTGCCGCTGGCAGCGATCTCGAGGAGCAGCGACAGGGTGTCGAGGTCGGGCACCCGGGTGAGAGTCATCGACCCACTCTAGAGCCCGCCATCAGTCCGGTGGATGACGTCATCGATCCAGGATGTCTACCGAGCGCCCGTCTGCCGGCGCAGGCTGGAAGTACCGACGAAGGAGAATGCCTGTGACCACGGCCCACGAAGCCCCTGTCCACCGACACCGCACCGGCAGCCGCTGCCGCCCGTCCTGCCCGCCCACTCCCGAGCCCGGGCACCGCAGTCCGGTACCTGGGTTGCTCGCCGTCGCAACCGCCACCGGCGTCGCGTTCGGCGTGCATGCCTTGGTCCCAGCGGTGAACCCCTCCACCGTTGCTGTGGTCATCGGCGCGATCGCGGTCAACATCGGGCTGCACCACCCCTCCCTGCACGTCGGCACCCACGTCGCCTCACACCGGTTCCTGCGCCTGGCCGTCGTGCTGCTTGGCCTGCAGCTGGGGCTGCAACAGCTGCTCGACCTGGGGCCGCGCGGTGCCCTCGTCGTGGTCACCACCGTCACGGTCACGTTCACCGGAACGCGCCTGCTTGGGCGGCTGCTGGGTGTGCCGCCGGCCCGGTCCCTGCTCGTCGCCACCGGCTTCTCGATCTGCGGCGCCTCGGCCGTCGCCGCGATGGAGGAGGTCGCCGGCGGGGACGAGGACGACACGGCGGTCGCAATCGCGCTCGTCACGTTGTGCGGGAGCCTGGCCATCGTGCTGCTCCCGCTGCTTCGTGAGCCCCTCGGGCTCGACCCTGCTGCGTTCGGCAGCTGGGTCGGCGCAAGCGTGCACGACGTGGGCCAGACCGTGGCGACAGCCGACCGCGTACCGGGAGCCCTGACGACCGCGGTCGTCGTCAAGCTCAGCCGCGTCGTGCTCCTCGCCCCGCTGGTCGCCGGGACCGCCGTTGCGCTGCGGCGTCGCACCCCCGCGGCGGCGACGGGGCGCCGCCCACCGCTGCTTCCCCTGTTCGTCGCCGGCTTCCTGGCAGCGATCGCCGTCGCGAGCACCGGGCTCCTGCCCGATCCGGTCCTGCACGGCGCGAAGGTCCTCCAGGAGGTCTTGCTCGCCGCAGCCCTGGTCGGTCTGGGCACCGGGATCCACCTCCCGGTGCTGCGGCGCACCGGAGGCCGCGCGCTGGTGCTCGGCCTCATGTCATGGGTCCTCGTCGCGGGGGTCGCCTACGCCGGCGTACAGCTCACCGGCGCATGACGGGCAAGGGGTGGTGGTCGGTTCGACCAACCCCGCGGTGGGTGGGTCGTGTGGTTCGGGCACTCCTGCGCCCAACCTGGCCCAACTTGGCCCGACCCTTCGGCGTGATCGTCGGGGATCCCAAACGCTGGGCGGTCCGCGCTGATGTGTTCGGGGTGTCCGGGTTCGCCGGTGAGTGTCGCAGTTGGTTAGAATGAGCGCACACGATGGCGGTGGGGCTCGCCGACAACCGTGGCGGCAGGCCACCAACAGTCCCTACCTGAGACAGGTAGGAGTTCGTGTGCCCGAAAATAGTTACCCCGACGTCGGCGATCTGCCGATCGATCCCGATACGTCCGGTGACAGGCTCACCGGCACGGTCCACCGGTTGCCTTCCTTGTTCACGTCGCAGTGGGACGTGCTGCTCGCCATCAGCGCCGGCGGTGCCGTCGCGTCGTCGCGCGCGACGTGGATTCCGGGAGCCTGAGCGTCGTGGCGGTACTGGACCTCGATCTGCGACGGTACTTCCGCGCCGTCTGGGTCGGAACCAAGAACCCGCCGGCCGGGGCCGTGCGTGACCTCGTCGCGATCGCGCGTGCGGCTGAGCGCTGACCACCAGAGCGCCTCCACAATGAACTGGTGGCCCACGAAGTGGAGCCGGGTGCGGGCACATGGCTCACCGCTGGTTCGGCATAGGGTTTCTCTTGTGACGTCGCCGCCGCATGTACGGGATGAGCAAGCGTTCCCCCTCCCGGTGGCCGCCGGATTCGCGGGCATCTGCCTGGCTGTCGGTGTTGCGCCCGTGGGCTGGAGCGGACACCGTGCTGCCTGACCCTGCCAGCAAACGAGCGCGCGTCCACGACGACCCGGTTGGCCGCTTGAACGAGCTGGCCGAACGGTGGCGGTTAGAAGGTCCGAGCAATTCCAGGTTCGTGCCCTGGTTCGACCCCGACGGTGCAGGAACTAAGGCCCAGGTGCTGCTACTGATGGAGGCGCCCGGCCCCAGAACGGTCGCCGCGGGCGACCTCGGCTTCAGCTCGCTCGACAACGACGATCCCACCACCCGACAGGTTCACCGGGCGCTGACCTCCTCCAATCTCGACCAGGCTCGCTGCCTGCGGTGGAACGTCGTCCCCTGGGCCCTGACCGGACCTGAAGGTCGACTCCGCGCCCCCCGGGTCGATGACCTGGAAGACGCCCGGCCGGCCTTGAGCGCGCTGCTCGCCGAACTGGTCGACCTCCGGGTGGTCGTGACCTTCGGCGGCGCGGCACTTGAAGGGTGGATGAGGTACCTCACGCTCGCCGAGCACCCGGTCGTCGTCCCGACCCTGGCCGTTCCCCATCCCTCACCTGCCAACGGACACCGGCGCCAGGAAGCCCTCCAGCGAACCACCGCCGCTCTGGAACGAGCCGCAGATCTCTGCGGGCGAACAGCCCACAGTTGAGTCCACAGGCGTGGTGTACGACGGCTTACGCGTGGCGGGCAAGGGACGGTCACACAGATGAGCATTCCGTGCACAGCGACCTAGTGTGGTGGACATGCTCGGAACCCTGAAGAGAACGGCACTCGCACCGGTCCTTGTCCTGGCCCTGGCGAGTTGCGGAGGATCGCCGGAGACGGCCAGCACCGGTTCCACCGGTGACTCCTCAGGGCAGACCATCTCCGTCGCCGGCGCCCCGGCGTCGAGGTGGGGCCAGGGAGACTACGGAGTTGTCCTCGCTCATGGCGCCGCCTTCAACGCGGCCAGTTGGGAGGAGCAAGCCGTCGCGATCGCCGACCAGGGAGCGAGCGTGATCGCTGTCGAGGACATCGACCCCGATGCGATTCGCGACGCCGTGGAACAGCTACAGGGCGAGGGAGTCGCCGACGTCGCGCTCGTCGGGGCCAGCGCTGGGGCCGACGCCATCCTCGATCTCGCGAGCCAGGACCCATCGCTGGCCGATCAGCTGATCTTGCTATCGCCGAACGCAACGGTCGACGGTCTCGGGGAGGAGCCGAAGCTCTTCGTGGCCAGCGAGGACGAGCCCGTGGCCAACGTCTCGACGGAGCTGGCCGCGTCCTCCCCCGGTGAGGAGAACGAGGTGACGATCCTGCCGGGCACGGCCCACGCGCAGAACATCTTCGCCACAGACCAGGCCGGTCCGGTCCTCGACGCGATGCTCCAACGCCTCAAGCGCTTCGCTGCCCCGTGAGCCCTCACGGAGCCGTCGTGCACGGCGCGACACGGTGAACCGATCCCGAAAGCGGGTCGTACCCAAACCCGTGAGATCGCTGCTCCCCGGCTCGCGGGCACCCGGTAGGTCGGCCGGGGCCGATGAGCGAGTGCTGACCGAGCTCTACCTACGGCACGGGACGGCCCTGATGACCTTCGTGCTGCGCCTGGTCGATGACCGGGGCCGCGCCGAGGACGTCGTGCAGGAGACGATGCTGCGCGGCTGGCGCAACCTCGACAGGATCGATCCGAGTCGCGGTGATCCGCGGGCCTACCTGTTCGCGGTGGCCCGCAACCTGGTCATCGATCTGTGGCGCGCCGACGAGCGCCGCCCACGACTCATCGGCGACGACGACACCGTGGCAGCCCAGTCGGTCGGTGACCGCGCCGACGCGCTGGTCGACGCCTATGTCGTCGAGCAGGCACTGGACCGGCTCTCACCCGAGCACCGGGCCGTGGTCGACGAGCTCTACTACCGCGGCGCCACCGTCACCGAGGCCGCCAGCACCCTCGGGCTGCGCCCGGGCACCGTGAAGTCACGCTCGTACTACGCGATCCGCATCCTGCGGACCGCGTTCGAAGAGATGGGAGTCGAGCGATGAACCAGCACGAGGAGGACCGCGCTCACACCCGGCTGCGCGAGCTGCTGGGCCCCTACGTCCTGGGCGGTCTCGACGCCGACGACCGGGCTCGGCTCGAGGCCCATCTCCCGACCTGCGCCTCGTGCCGCGACGAGCTCGCGACGTACGCCGGGCTGCCGGCGCTGCTGCGGGCCGGGGCGCCGTCATCAGCACACCGCGAAACCTCCGATGCTGCCTTGGGTGACGCGATCGGAGCCCTGCGGACCCGTCGGCATCGTCGCCGGCTGCTCCTCACCGCTGCCGCCGCGGTCGTGCTGGTGGCGGGAGCGGGTGTCGGCACGGCGGTGGTCCTCGAACCCGACGCACCCCTCGCTACGACTCTCGCCCTGAGCGCACCGGCGGGAGTGAGCGCCACCGGTGCGGCCTCCTTGAGCGCCAAGCCGTGGGGCACGTCGGTCGAGCTCGACCTGCGGGGGCTCCCACAAGACGAGCAGTTCGTCGCCTGGCTGGTCTCACCCGAAGGAGAGCGCCAGCAGGTCGCCACTTGGGGATCGACCGGCAACGGCGAAGCGCGCGTGACCGGGGCCTCGGCGTTCGTCACGCGCGATGTCGCCCAGGTGCGGGTCACCGACTCCGACGGTGATCTCGTGATCTCCGCCACTACCCGGTGAACCGATCCGCCGGCGACGGCGTACCCCTGCGTGACATCCGACGAAAAGGGACCCACCAATGAAGAAGATGACCACTGCCCTCACCGCCCTCACCGTGACCGCGGCGCTCGGCGGCACCTACGCCGCCACCGCCGGTGGGGCCTCCGCCGCCCCTGGGCCTGGGCACCGCGACCGCCATGACGCGGCCAAGTCCGTGGACGTCGAGATCCTCGCCCCCGCACGCGGCGACAACGCCGGCATCGCCGGAGCCGGGTGGTTCGTCGACCTCGAGATCGAGTTCAATGACACCTCGCTCGCAGGCACCGGCTTCACCGCCAACCAGTTGACCGGGCCGGCCGCGCACAACAACACCGCTCCCTTCCCCGGTAGCTTCTCGACCGGTGCCGACGACCGGATGCCCGGTTTGGTCGTGCTCACCAGCACCACCAACAGCACCCTCCCCGGCTTCTCCGGGCCCGGAACCAACCTGGCCAACCTGTTCAACCTCACCGGAGTCACCGACCGCTCCAAGAACGACGTCGAGATCTGGGACACCTGGATCGTCGGCGCCCCGATCGCCGGCAAGGACGTCACCACCACGCTGACCGTCGCCGTCATCGACGACCTCAACCACGACGGCATCTACAACGACGCACCCGCCGTCGTCACCGACCAGAACGCCGACGGACGCATCGACCGCCGCGACCTCGAAGCCATCGGCGTCGCCTCCAAGGTCGAGACCGTGGACTTCCGTATCAACGGCGCCCCCGCATGAGAGTGATCCGTCCGGCTCCGTTGGACCGACCCCAGGTCTCGCGACACGTCCTGAAGGCTCTGATCGTCCCTGTCCTCTTCCTTCTAACGGCCTGTGGGTCTTCGTCGGAGGAGCCCTCGTCCTCGCCCGCCCCCGTCTCGTCCGCTACGCCGGACGGCGCGTCGGGTGATGTGCTGCCGGAGGGGGTGGCCTACACCGTGGCGGACTACGCATTCGCGCCGCTCACCGTCGCGCCTGGCCAAGAGGTCGAGGTCGTCGACAGCGACGCCGAAGCGCACACCCTGACCGCGATCGACGGCTCCTTCGACACAGGCAGCTTCGACAACAGCTCGCCGGGCACGTTTACCGCTCCTGACAAGCCCGGGACCTACGACTTCGTCTGTGAGATCCACCCGTCGATGACCGGCACTCTGACCGTTCAGTAATGAAAAGCCACACCAAGGAGATCACCATGCGTAACCTGACCGCGCGGCGCAGCGCCGCTGTCATCTCGAGCCTGTTCCTGGCTTTCGTCCTGGCCGGCTGTGGTAGCGACGACGAGTCGTCCACCGCTGTCCCCGCCGAGGATTCTTCCACCACGACTACCGGCACGGTCGAGGCAGCCGACCAAGACGGTGACGGCAGCACCCTGACCGTGAGCTCCGTCAGCCTCGAGGGTGTCGAGCAGGGTTGGATCGCAGTGCACAGTGACGTCGACGGCAAACCCGGACCGGTCGTCGGCACCGTCCAGGTCGAGCAGGGTGAGAGCAGTGACGTGGTCGTCGAGCTCGACGACACCGTCGCCACCGGCGACTACTGGCCGATGCTGCACGTCGACGACGGCGAGATCGGGGCCTACGAGTTCCCCGATGTCGAAGGCGTCGACCTGCCGGTGCTCGACGGCGAGATGCCCGTGATGCAGAAGCTGACCCTGACCGTCAGCTGACCTGCGTGGTCCCTGAAGATCATCCGGACTCACGAGTGCAGGGACGCCGCCAAGGGTCGTCGCCCCAGCGGCGACGACCCTTGCCTGCAGGGCGAGCTGGTCGTTTAGCCGTGCTTCGCGTCAGCATCACGGGGAGCACCCGCGGAAGTACCCCGAGGAATTTCGGGGCGTGCGATCCCATGGCCGTCGACCGACAACGTGAGCTGGCCAGATGTCCGCGGTCGAGGAGCACTCGCCCTGATGATCATTGACCGGTCGCACAGCACCGGATCTCAGCTCGTCATCGATCTTTCTTGGCATGGTGCTCGTCCTCCTGGACTCAAACAGGAGCGGCATCAAACCTCCGGCGCGTGACCCCATTCCGCAAGCGCCTGCGGACGGGTCTCCTGGGACCTCGGGCGATCAGCTCGCCCAGAGACTGCACCAGTTTCGAAGGTGGTTGGGATGTGGACTCGTCGGCTCACGTCGAGGCTGCGGCGTCGGGGACCCTTGACTCGCCCTGGGTCTGATGGAGGCTCGGGCTATTGGATTTCGACCAGGGGTTGGTCGGTCCTAGCTCGAGCGTAGAACGTCTCCTCGAACTCTGCTGGCGGTACGTCGTCGAGGTAGCCGTGAAGGCGCTCGTGGTTGTGCCAGTAGACCCACGACAGGGTCGCGAGCTCGACGTCCTCAACCGTCTTCCAGGGCCGACCTTCACGAGCTGGGCCGCGGATCAGTTCGGCCTTGTAGTAGCCGTTCACGGTCTCAGCGAGAGCGTTATCGTAGGAATCTCCGACGGCCCCGATCGAAGGAACCGCGCCAATCTCGGCCAGGCGTTCGCCATACCGAATCGACGTAAATTGCGACCCAGCGTCGCTGTGACACCGCAGCCCGGCCAGCTGGGTGCCGCGTGACCAGCGGGCCATCTCGATCGCGTCGAGGACCATCGTGGTCCTGATGTGCGAGGCGGCCCTCCACCCGACGATGGTGCGGGAGTATACGTCGATGATGAAGCAGACGTAGGCGATCCCGGCCCAGGTCGGCACGAACGTCAGGTCGGTGACCCACAGCTGGTTAGGTGCCGCAGCGGTGAAGTCACGACCCACCAGATCGGGGTGGCGTGGCGCACCGGGGTCTGGCTTGGTGGTGCGGACCCGCTTGGTGCGCCGGGCCCCTTCGATACCGTCGGCGCGCATGAGTCGGGCGACCTGGTCGCGACCGATGTCGTGGCCACCACGGTGGGCGGCCTTCCAGATCTTGCGGGCCCCGTAGACGCGGTAGTTGTCCTCCCAGAGCTGACGCACGACCGGGGCCATGACGGCGTCGCGCTGGACACGGGCGGAGGGTGGCGGTTCTTGTACTCGTAGTAGCTGCTCGGGGCCACCTGCAGCATGCGGCAGATGACCCCGACCCCCAGGCGCCGGCCCGCGACGACATCGTCGCGGTTGGCGTCGATGAACGCGGCTACTACTTGCACCTACCTAGCCTGGCTCCGCACCGCGGGTGGGGTCATGGTGCTCGGCCTGGCCGTGGCCACCTTCGGCGACGCCACCACCATCTACACCATCGCCGCCGGGGCAGTGCTCATCGTGGTCGGCGTTGCCGGACTGTTCTACGGCACCCGACGCTACCGCCGTGTCAACCGCGAGATCGAGCACGGCGAGTACACCACCGGCAGCCGCGGACGCGGCCCCGCCATGGCCTCGACGGTCCTGACCCTCGCCGTGCTCGCATCACTGATTCTGCTGATCATCGGAGAAGCATCGAACGGTCAAGGCCGCTGACCACCTGCACTCGGTGAGCCCCGACCCAGAGCCCAAACGTCGGGGGTGCGCCGACAACGTCATGACATTCGGGTCGCTGACGCTCGAGAATGGCAAGCACCACAACAAGTGATGCCCCGTGAACGACGTATCCTCCAAGCATGCGAGTGACCGTGCTGGGAGGCGGGGGTGGGTACCCCACCCCGGAGCGAGCGTGCAGCGGCTACTTGGTCGAGCACGATGACTTCCACCTGCTGATGGACCCAGGGCACGCGACCATGTCCCGGCTGGTGGAGTACGTCTCGCCCGAGGACGTCGACGCCGTGCTGGTCACTCACGGTCACGCCGACCACTGCGCCGACCTCAACCCGTTGCTGCGCGCGCGGCACCTCGCTGACGACCCACCCGGCCAGCTGCCTATCCACGCACCCTCGGGCGCGCTCGACGCGCTGCTGAGTCTCGACGGCGCGATGCTCGCCGATGACTGGACCCTGACCGTTCTCTTATCGGCGCAAGAGGTGGTGATCGGTCCTTTCACGGTAACCTCGGTCGAGCTCCCGCACTTCGTCTCGAACCTCGGTGTCCGCATTAGCGCCGGCGGTCGCCTGCTCGCCTATACCGGCGACGCGGGTGCGAGTCCCGACACCGTCGACCTGGCTCGCGGTGCCGACGCACTCCTGGCCGAAGCGAGCTTCGTCGACGAGGTACCCACGGAGTCGGCCGAGGGACTGAGCAGCGCCCGCGACCGCGGAAAGGTCGCCGCCGAGGCAGGAGTCGGCCAGCTGGTGTTGTGCCACGTCTGGCCCGGCGAGAGCACTGACCGGCTGCGGCAGGCGGCTCGCCGAGAGTTCTCCGGAGAGATCGCCGTGGCCACCCCCGGGCTAACGATCGAAGTCTGATGCGACGGTTCAGTTTCCGGTTGAGGATGGTCGCTGTGGCTTAATCGACGAGTTGCTCCTGATGATCTACCCGCTCGTGCTTGGCTCCGGTCATCGCCTGTTCGGGCCGGATGACCATGCGCACGGACTGCAGTTGGTAAGTGCCACACCAACAGTGGCCGGAGTGCTCCCGCCACGTACCAGCGCGGAGGTGAAAACGTCTTAACCGTTTGGGCTGTCCCGCGAGCCGAACCCCAAAGAGCGCTGAAACGCAAACGGAAACGGCGAGACGCCGATGTCCCACAGGGGTATCCTCAATCGGTGATCGCGACGCCCACGCATTGACCGTCTCGATGCCGGGCCGGAGACCGATAGGCGTTCGGCCAACGGGACCAGGGGTGCCGCCACAATGGGCGAGAAGGCCCGGCATGGGGGTGACCCATGTGTCCGAGTTACTCGATCTGGTCGCCTGCGGCGAGCATCTGGGCATGGGCCCGGTAGGTGGTCGCCCCGAATACCATCCGCAGGTCCCGGTTGTACTGAATCAGCGACTCCGCGCTGACCAGGAGCAAACGAGGAGGAGGTGGGCGGGACGTTCTCGTGGGGCATCGAGAAGGATGTGTCTCACATTGGAATGCCAATCCGCACCGTACGGTTGTGCCTACGACAGCAGATCGCCACATACCTGGTCGAGGATCTCCACGACGTCGGGCGCCTGTCTTTGGGGCAACCTTGGTGATGGCGCACCCGACGGCGGTGGCTATCACAGTGCGCGCCAGATCGACAAGCTCGACCGAGTGCTCGTCGGCAACCTCCCCGAGGTGGACGCGGGCAAGCGCAGGAGGAACGCGCTCTGCGAGAACGATGATCCGATCGCCTGCTCAACCTCGGCACAACCCTGGATGCTGGCTGGTTCGTCGCTGCACGTTCTGACCACCTCCGCCGAGTCCCGGCGAGGCACATGTGTCCTGGTGGATCGCTATGCCTTGAACCAGCATCAGTCGCCCGCAGGCAAGGGGGCATCGTCCCTTGAGGATGACCTTGGCTCGGCTCGTGTGTGTTGAATGCGAGGAGGTCATCCGGGGTCAAATGCATTATTGCCAGGAGTACGTCGCCGGGTCGGCGAGCGCGGCGGAGACGTCGTCGTACCGGCGGAGGACCCACGAGTTGGCCTTGCGCGACCAGTGGGCCGGGGCGTTGGCGCGCAGCTCTCGGTAGAGGGGATAGGGATCGGCGATCACCTCGGCGTCGAACGGGCTATCGGTCAGTGGCTGGTCGCTCCCCGAACATCTCCTTCGCGGTCGCTCCTTCATCAGCGGCCCTCGGTGTGATCGACGTCGAGTACGGACAGGTGGGTGGGGGCGACGGGCGTGCCGCCCACCCGAGGTCGCTCGGTTGACCACGTCATCTCCTGAACTCATGGTTTGTACTGGAAGTACAACTACGATGTCGCGTAGGTCGAGAGCCGTGACCTCCCGAGCTGGGCGGCAAGTGAACGGAGACGTGTGGGATGAGGAAGCTTCCAGCGAAGTTGGCCAGTCAGCTCTACGGGGCGGCGGAGCTGATCGCGGAGCGCGGTCTGGACGGCACCAAGATCGAAGACATCGCTGAGGCCACGGGCATCCCCAAGGCCACGATTTATTACCACCTCGACGGCAAGAACGCGGTGCTGGAGTTTCTCCTCGGCGACCTGTTGGACATGATCGCCGGGGCGGTCGGTGTTGCGGTGGCGAGCGAGGAGAACGCGCGGACCCGACTGGAGGCGGCTGTGCAAGCGCAGCTGGGCGTGATGCTCGAGCACCCGTCCTTGTGTCGGGCACTGGTCGGCGACCTCGGACGCGCGACCCGGCTGCCCGAGTTGGCGGCGGCACTGCGGACTGCCTTCTACGAACCGATCGAGCAACTATTGGCTGAGGGTGTCTCCGACGGGTCGCTGCGCCAGGTCGCCGATCCGGGCGCCGTGGCCTTGAGCGTCTTCGGTGCCATCACCCTCGCTGGCCTCAGCGCGGCCGTGGAGGGGCCGTCCGCCGACCCATCCGCCGACGCAGCGCGCTTGTCTGCCGCGGTCAGCGAGCTGGTCCTCGACGGTCTCGCGACACCTGGCAGTCGCGACCAGCGGCGGAGTGAGCCGCTGTGAGCAGCATGGAGGAGCTCCTCGCCAGCTGGAACGAGAAGTTCCGGCCGCACGCTGATGGTGCTCAGCTTCCGCCGCACCACACCCACTGCCTCGCCTGTGGCCCCGACAACCCACACGGCCACCACCTCACCGCCCGTCGTCGAGGCGAGGAGGTGCACGCGACCCACGTCTTCGACGAACGTCACGTGGGCGCCCCCGGGATTGCCCACGGCGGTGCCGTAGCAACCGTTTTCGACGACCTCTTCGGGTTCCTGCTCTACCTCACGGGCGGTCCTGCGGTGACCCGGAAGCTCGAGGTGCTCTACGACTCACCGGTCATCCTCGGCACCACCTACGATCTCGCGGCCAGGGTCGTCCGGACAGAAGGGCGCAAGCTCTTCATGGAAGCCGACATGAAGCAGCTCGGAGGGTCGCGTGTCGCCTCCGCCACGGCCCTCTTCCTTTCGGTGGACGTGACCCACTTCAACCAGGGCATGCCGCGATGACGGGCCCATCGTCGGGCGCCGTACTTCCCGACGCCTCGTGTTCCGAAGGTCTGCAGTCCCGTGGGTGCCGATCCTGGTGGCGGTTGCCTCAGAGTCTCGGCAGCGGTTGGTACAACCTGAGCAGCACGAACAGCTCAGGACGGCGCTCGGATTCAACGGCCGGGCCCGGTGTCGGATTCGCGCCCGGTCCCGCCCCTCCAATGCGTGGTCCAGTCTGACAACGCGCGTAGCGCGGGCACGAGCGCCTGCGCTGCCGCGGTCGGGGAATACCCGACCAGGCCCGGATCCGTGGCGGTGTGACGCTCAAGGAGTCCCTCGGCCTCGAGCCGGCGCAGGCGGTCGCACAGCAGCCGATCCGATACGCCAGGCACGGCGACGCGGATGTCGCTGAACCGCCGGGCTCCGGAGAGCACTGCGAGCAGGATGCTGCCCGTCCATCTGCCGCCGATGAGTTCCAGCGCTTGCTGCAGGCCGAGGCAGTGGCCAGGCGGCCATTGTCCGGGAGTGCTGCTCTGCTGCGTCACTGGTCCATCATGACGTTTCGGTTCGTCGCGAGGAACCTTTGGCCGGACACCACGCGCGGCGGGGTCACGTCGTCGCAGGGCACACCCACTTTCAACACCACTTACGAAGAGTACTTACCATACGTAAGTTTTGTGGCTAGGATGGCCATGGAGCGGACGGCCCACAGTTCTGCTCCGCACCTCGACGTGGAAGGTCTGGTGGCTGACCGTGGACGTACTCGTGTTGGTGGGGCGCATCCTGTTCGCCGCGTTGTTCTTGATGTCGGGATTCGGGCACCTGACCCAGACCAAGATGATGGCCCAGTACACGGCCTCGCGCGGGGTTCCTCAGGCGCTCGCCCCGACAGCGGTCTTCGGGACGGGGCTGCTGATCGTGGCCGGCGCACTGATGGTCCTGCTGGGCGTATGGGGCGACCTGGGCGCGCTGTTCCTGGTGGTCTTCCTGGTTCCGACGGCGGTGGTCATGCACGGCCCGTGGGGCGTCGAGGATCCTCAGCAGCGGATGATGGAGCAGACCCAGTTCCTCAAAGACCTGGCGCTGGCCGGGGCGGCGCTGATGGTGTTGGTCCTGTTCGGCTGGGCCGGCCCTGATCTGGGGCTCACCCTGACCGACCCGCTGTTCGACCTGGGCTGAGCGGCGTGTCCGGCGATCCGAACCGACTGGCCGGTACCGGATGGGGTCGTCGATGAGCGGACCGATAGGTGTCGGTGACCTTGCTCCGGACTTCAAGCTGCCCGACCAGCATGAGACTCCGGTCCGGTTGAGTCGGCTGCTCGTGGCCGGGCCGGTGGTGCTGTTCTTCTACCCGTTGGCGATGAGTCGGGGCTGTACCGCGGAGAGCTGCCATTTCCGTGACTTGGCTGCGGAGTTCGCGGCGGCCGGTGCGACCAGGGTGGGGGTTAGCCGCGACTCCGTGGCTCGTCAGCGTCAGTTCGACGCCGAGCATGACCTGGGGTACCGGTTGCTCTCCGACGCCGAGGGGGCCGTGGCTGTTGCCTACGGTGCGCAGCGGAATCTTCTCGGGTTGCCGCCGCGGCGGAGCACCTTCGTGATCGGCTCCGACCAGCGCGTGCGGGGAGTGATTCGTAGTGAGCTGCGGATGGAGGCCCATGCCGACGAGGCGTTGCGCATCCTCGCAGCCGACGGGGGCGCGGACGCCGGGGGGACCGGGCCTGCCTAGCGACGGCGGGGTGGCCTCCCCGGGGGCGGGGGGTTCTCGGGCCGTGGGGTGTCTTCGTCGTCGGTGAGATGTGCGTCGGGGTCGACGGAGGTCTCGAACGCGGCGGCGAGGTCCTCGCCCGAGGTGTGTCCCCGGGTCTGTCGCAACGGGGTCTCCCGCAGGAACGGCAGGATGACGAACCCGAGGATCGCGAACGGTACGGCGGCGAGGAACGTGGTCTTCAGCGCCTCGGCGAACCCGCTGGTGACCGCGAGATGGATGGGCTCGGGTAGCGCGGCGATCTGCTCGGGGCTGCCCTGGGGGGGCGGACCCGGCGGGCATCTGGTCGGCGCTCACCCCGGCCGCCTTCAGCTGGGCGGGGATGGTGTCGCGGAGCCGGTGGGTGAGCAGTGCACCGAAGACGGCGACTCCCATCGCGCCGCCCAGGGAGCGGAAGAAGGTGGCGCCGGAGGTGGCGACGCCGAGGTCGGCATGGGGCACCGCATTCTGGGTCGCCAGCACGAGGACCTGCATCACCATCCCTATGCCGGCGCCGGTGATGAACATGAAAACGCCGGCCAGCCACAGCGAGGTGTCCACCGACAGCCGGCTCATCAGCGTCTCTCGCGTGGCCAGAGCCGGAGCGGCGCCGGGATAAGCGCTACTCCTCCAGGTGTAGCGGCTCAGCAGTGCCACCAGACGCAGATCGCAAGTGGGCGATGTTTGGGGACAGCCGGACGCCAGTCAGGAGATGTCGCCGACCAAGTAGCGCTGCAACGTGGGAGCAAGCGCGGCCACCAGCTCGTCCTGGCTTGCAGAGGTCAGATCCTCGAGGCCGACGACGTGGCGAGCCAAGGCGAGGCCAAGGATCTGCGACATCACGAGCGCGGCGCGCAATGGTGCCTGCCCGACCCCGAGATGGGACACGACCGGTTCCAGCAGATCAGTGGTGAACTTCTCGCCAATCATGCGAGCGGTGTCGGCTTCGACCGCCGCGGTGCGGAGGGTTCCGAGGATGCGCTCTCGCCGGCCCGTCTCATCGAGTGCCTCGATCACCAGTCTTGCCAAGCGCTCGCCCACGAGCCTCGGGTCCCCGTCCAGGAGCCGAGCCATGAGCGCGGACGAATCCGAAGAAGAGTTGACGACTTCGTCGAACAGCTCTCGTTTCGAGCCGAAGAAGTACGCCACGAGGGCGGCATCCACGCCCGCCTGTGCTGCGACCGCCCTCAGGGTGACGCGGTCGTAGCCTCCAGCGGCGAACTGCTCGCGGGCTGCCTGAGCTATCTCCTCGCGTGTAGAACTGTGCCCCGGCCGGCGCCCTGGTCGTGCCCTGACCGGGCTCACGGCCGCCGTTCCATCAGAAGGTTGCTCCATACCCCACCCGCCTAGTTTTCCGTCCAAAGGCCGTCGACGAAGGGCTGGCGGCTCAGGAGAGCGGACGCGACACGCCGGGGCGTGGCAGTCCTCATGAAATTCAGCCTGTCCGTCACTGGTCAGCGACCGCGTCACCTCGTCGAGGCCGGTGCCGCCATCCTGACAGTGTCGGACGATGGTGCTCGAAGGGCAACGAGGCTGCATACGTGGTCAACACGACATCCGGGCAACGACGACTCAAAGCGGAGGCGACAATGCTGAGTGCGCCGATTCTTGGTGGTCTGCCGAACTCGCTCAGCCAGACGCGGCAACGCCGGGCGATGAACGCCATCGGTAGCCCACTGCACGCCCACTGCAGGGACAGGCGTGGCGCCGTGGGCGGCTGGACCCTCTACTTCTACCCTTTTCCTCCTATGTATTTCGGCGTAGGCTGGCGCCGACCGCTACCTACGGGTGATCGCGATCCCCCGGGTTCGGCCGCCACGGCTGGAGGTGGGTGAGGTGAGATACGGGAATCCGTACGGGCCGGCATGGCAACAGCTGGGGAACGCCCTGTGGGATGTCTTGGCAGTCGTGTGGTGGACGCTGGTGGCTGGCAGCGTCGCGTTCGGTGCATGCTGGTGCATGGGGCAGTTCATGTACACCGAGTGGGTTCGCGACCATCCTGCGCCCCGCCTACGGTTCTTCGCCGAACGCAGGCTGCGTCGAGACATCGCCCGCGGGCTGGGCGACCTTGAGGAGTACCTCCGCGAACGCGATCCAGCGCACCTCAACGACGGGCCCGCCCCTTCCGGCCGGTCTCGGACCTGGAGGCGCCGGGGCTGGCACCGACCTTGAAACAGACCCCCACAGCCCGGACGCCTCCAGGATCTGCGTTCGCAGGGGGATCTCTGAGGGCTGCTATCCCAACGGGCATACCCGGATGGGCCTGGCTCGATGAGCGATGCTGAGCAGATGCTGCCGAGCCGCTGGCAGGACGAGAGCGAGGGGCTGCTTCGCGTGGTCGAGCGTATTGCCCTGATCCTGAACGAAGCCGGGATCCCACGGATGTCCGCCAGGGTGTTGGCCTACATGCTCGCCGACGACGCTGACCGCTACTCCGCCGCCGCGCTCGCGGACGGGGTCCGGGTCAGTCCGGCCGCAATCTCGGGGGCCGTGCGGCATCTCACCGCGACACGGATGGTGGTCAAGGAGCGCGAACCCGGGAGGAGGGCCGAGTTCTACCGGGTCTGTGAGGGCGACGTGTGCGGCATGATCGTGGCCGCCTGGATCCCGGTTCTCAAGCAGTGGGAGTCCGTGGTGGAGTCCGCCGCCGTCGAGCTCGGCGCGAACGGCGGCGGCCACCGATTGGCCGAGGCGACAGAGTTCATCGCGTTCCTGCGCGGCGAGACGGAGGGCATGCTCGAGCGCTGGGCCGAGTACCGCCGACATCCTGGATGAGCGATCCTCGGTGATCGAGGCGCCGTCAGGGATTGGTGGTCGATTGCGTTCGGGCCCTGGCTGCGGTCCGGATCGGTGTGGTGAGGCCTCCAGGACGTGCCCCGGCGTTCGTCTCTCGACGCTTCGGTCCCTCAGTTGCTGACCTCGATGCTTTGTCGGTCGGTGGCCTCGGCCTGCTGGTTGAGCATGGTCAGGAGCTTGTCGCCCTCGATGTCGAGGTCGGGCAGTAGGCGGTCGAGCCAGCGGGGTAGCCACCATGCTCGCTCGTCGAAGAAGGCCATCAGCGCGGGGACGAGGGTCAGCCGGACGATGAAGGCGTCGATGAGGATGCCGGCGGCGAGGGCGAAGCCGATCTGCTTGATCATGATGTCGTGGCTGAAGATGAAGCCGGAGAAGACCGCGACCATGATGATCGCGGCTGCCACGACGACGCGGCTGGCCTGGTCGAACCCATGCACGACGCTCTGGCGGGCTGGCTGGCCGTGGATGTGTGCCTCGCGCATGGAGGAGACCAGGAAGACCTCGTAGTCCATGGCGAGGCCGTAGAGGATGCCGGTCACGATGATCGGCATGAAGCTCATCAGCGGGCCGCCGGTGTCGAACCCGAAGAGGCTGCTGAGCCAGCCCCACTGGAAGACGGCGGTGGTGGCGCCGAAGGTGGCCAGGATGCTGAGCAGGAAGCCGGCGGTGGCCTTGAGTGGGACGACGATCGAGCGGAAGACCAGCGTCAGGATCAGGACGGACAGCACGATGATGATGCCGAGGTAGAGCGGTAGGACGTCGGCGAGCTTGTCGGACATGTCGATGCCGATGGCGGTGAACCCGGTGACGCCTAACTGCACCTGGTTGTCCTGGGCGATGTCGTTGTCGGGCTCGCGCAGCGACTTCACGAGGTCGCTGGTCGCCTCGTCGCTGGGGCCGGAGGTGGGGATGATGCTGAACACGGCGAGGTCGCCGGCCTCGTTGACGCCGACCGGCGCGGCCAGCACGATGTCGTCTCGGTCCTGGAACTCGGCGAGGAGCTTGTCGGTCAGCTCGGGTGTGACGCGGTCTGCGGTGCCGGTGGGCTCTGCGGTGACCAGGAGGGGGCCGTTGAATCCCTCACCGAAGCCTTGGGAGACGGCCTCGTGGCTCTGCCGGGCGGCGGTGTCCTGGTTCGCGGTCTCGCCGGTGGGGATGCCCAGGTTCATGCTGGCAGCGGGGATCGCCATCACGCCCAGGATCGCGACCACTCCTGCGATGACGGGCCACCGTAACCTGATCACGCCCTTGACCCAGTGGTCGGCGACGCTGTGGGACTCCGCCTCCACCTTGGCGCGGCGCCGGGATCGGGCCTTGTCGGAGCAGATCCGCTCCCCGACCAGCCCCAGCAGGGCGGGCAGCAGGGTCAGTGCGATGAGCACGGCCAAGGCGACCGTGGACGCCGCGACCAGTGCCATCGTGGACAGCATGGCGATGCCGATCACGGTCAAAGCGGTCAGCGCGATAAGGACGGTCAGGCCGGCGAAGAACACAGCACTGCCCGCGGTGCCGACCGCTCTGCCCGCTGCCTCCTGCGCGCTGAGTCCCCGATCGAGAATCAACCGTCGCTGCCGGTTGACGACGAACAGCGCATAGTCGATGCCGACGGCGAGGCCGACCATGAGACCGAGGACGGGGGTGGCGGAGTTCATCTCGACGGCCGTGGAGAGCGCGTACGCGCCACCCACGCCGATGCCGACGCCGACCAGGGCGGTGATCAGGGGCAGACCGGCCGCGATCAGCGAACCCAGGGTGAGCACCAGCACGAGAGCGGCGACGGCGAGACCGATCACCTCACCAATACCGACCGGGATTTCGATGGCCTTGAGCGAGTCGCTCGGGAGCACGGTGATCCCGGTTCCCTGCTCGGCACGCTCCACCACCTCGACCACCGAGGTGACGTCGTCATCGGTCAATGAGGTCGAGGCGACTGTGAACTGGAACTGGAACAGTGCGACCTGCCCGTCCGAGGACACCAGCACGCCGGGCACCGCGGCCCCGTCCACCACCAGCGGCTGGTAGGGAGGCGCCTGCCCCTGCTCCGTCCCGGCTGAGGGATCGGCCGGAGCACCTTCCTGAGGAGTGCCCGGTCCGCCCTGCTCCCCGGCACCCAGAGCGGCGTCCAGGGGATTGACGACCTTCTCAAGGGCATAGACGTCGCTGACGGTGCCGCTGATCACCGCAAGACGCTCCGGAGTGTCGAGGCGCTCACCGCCTGGCACAGTGAAGACGACGCTGGCCTGGCCTCCCGACGCCGCGGGAAGCTCATCGGCCACGCGGTCGAGCACGGTCTGAGCCTCGGTGCCCTCGATCTTCATCTCGGAGCTGACGTTCACCCCGTTGATGGCCACGGCACCGACGACCGCGGCGAGGACCGCCACCCAACCGGCAATGAACAGCCACGGCCGGCCGAATGCGGTTCGTCCGAGTCGGTACAAGAATGTGGACATGGGTTCTGGGTCTCCTTGAGGGGGCGGGGCGGCGGTGGCTAGAGGCCGTGGCGCAGGTAGTCGAAGGTGAGATCGAGGAACGAGGCGTAGTCCATCGATGCGGGGGTGGCGTCGTTCTCGCCGTCCAGGTGCACGTCGAGAGTTCCCTCCAAGGCGGCCATCACGGCGCCATAGACGGCGCCGAACAGCAGCGGCACGTAGATGGCGGGATAGCGGTCCCCGGCTGCGGATCCCAAGAGCTCCTGGGCGGTGTGGCGCATGCGTTGCTGAACGCTGAGGACGTACGGCTCGAGCGTCGGGTACTGCCGTGCCATGGCCATCAGCTCGCGCATCCTCACCAAGGTGTCCGCGGTGAACTGATCCCTCATCACGGACAACAGGGCATCGAGCAGTGGCAGGTCTTCCGGCAGGTCGGCGAGGATCGCGCTGGCGTCGTCGACACCCCCGAACGCGACCGCGGCGACTGCCTCCTCCTTGCAGGAGAAGTGGTTCGCGAAGGTGCGCCGGGAGTAGCCCGCCCGCTCCACGACGTCCGCAGTGACAAACCCGAACAACCCGCGCTCACGGGTCAGCTCGAAGGCCGCCTCGGCCAGCGCCTGCGCCGTCGCCTCCCGCTTGAGGTCCCGCAACCCACGATCCATGCCCTCAGTATGACCGGGCCTGCCCAATGAGCAACATTGCCCAGTGAGCACGCAGACAGTCGCCTGACGCCTTGCTGAGCGGTAGCCGCCGGCGGCGGCCGGTAGCGTGACGGCACACGCGACTGCTGATCCGCCTTGGACGGCCGGTCCTGTCAGTCGGCGGCATCGACCTAGGGGAGCGCGTATGGGTGCTGATGGCGAAGCGGTCGGCGTTGACCGTACACGGAACCAGACGACGACTGACGGGGAACAGTTCGCCGATGCGGTGCTGGCCCTGCTCGCAGTCGCTCGGCGGACCAGGGGCCGACTGCAGCCGCTTTTCGAGGACGTCACCGTGCCACAGCTGGTACTGCTGGACGCCGTGCAGGCTTGTGGTCGCGAGGGCATCGCCGCCATCTCGGCATACACGCTGCTGAGCCAACCCACGGTGACCCAACAGGCCGCCGGGCTGGAAGCGGCCGGCCTGCTGTGCCGTATCCCAGCCGTGGACGATCGACGCCGACGCGTACTCACGCTCACCGAGCGCGGGGAGCAACTCCTGGCCGCCAAGCGCGGCCTGGTTGCCGACCGGTTGGCGGTGGCCTGGACATCCCTCACCGCCGAGGAGCAGTCGATCGCGGTCCCGCTGCTGCGTCACATCATTGATCTTGTCTCCGAGCTCGCCTGAGTGATTCGACCCGGTACCACCTACGGTCCACATTGGGCCCGTGCTACTCGGTACTGGACGGGTATCCTGAGATCGGAAGCGAGGGCGAATCCCTCACCACACCGAGCGAATCGGTAGTTTCCGGCCCGACGCCGAGAGCCAAGGGGTGAAGGACCTCGCCGCGGACATCAGTGTCGTCCAAGAGCCCGAGACCGAGAAGATGAGCTCGTGGCTGAGGCGTTGAGGACGTCCCCGACACCGGCAGCGGTGACATGGGTGGCATGGACCACGGCGGGCGGGCAGCATGGAAGACATGCCGGGCATGATGTCGTCCGACAAGATGGAGGAGTTGGCGTCTGCGTCCGGGTCGGCGTTCGACGAGATGTTCCTGTCGATGATGATCGAGCATCACGAGGGCGCAATCGAGATGGCCCAGACCGAGCAGGCAGACGGCGAGAACCCCGGCGCCGTCGACCTGGCCCAGACCATCGAGAAGACGCAGGCCTTCGAGATCGAGACGATGAAGGAACTCCTCGCGTCCTGATCGCCACAACTGAGGCTCACACGGACCGTGCTCGGGTCCCGGCAGGCGTGCTGGGACCCGATCGGCTTACTGTCCGCACCTCGCCCTCAGAGCGCGATCGGTTGTCGAGGTCGAGGCGCCGCCCCTCGGCCATGGCACCGGCGGAGGTGTGTCGACTGAGCACGTCCACAGGCGTCCAGCCGGCCATCGGCTTACGGGATGGCCCGGAGCGCGGGGAAGGCCAAGAACTCCCGTCTTTACAGCGTTAGCGACACATGATCGGTGAGTTCTGCACGTGCTCGTAGACTTCTCAGATGAGTCTCACGCCCGAGCAGACCGAACGCGTCCTCTCGCTGGCCCTCGACCTGGCCCGCGCCGGTGAGACTGAGCAGTTGGAGGAGTTCCTCGACCACGGCGTCCCCGTCAATGCGGTATCCGAGTCGGGCGACTCGTTGCTGATGCTGGCGGCCTACCACGATCGTCCCGACACCGTGAACATGCTGCTCGACCGCGGCGCCGACCCCGACCTGCGCAACGCTCGCGACCAGTCGATCGTCGCTGGTGCCATGTTCAAGGGCGCCGATGAGGTCGTACGCCGACTCGTAGGCGCCGGTGCCGACCTGGACGCCGGCACGCCAACAGCCCGCCAGGCGGCCGAGATGTTCGGTCGTGG
>NZ_SDWS01000008.1 GCF_004137245.1 Nocardioides glacieisoli | reverse complement strand
GGTAGCTCCACACCTCACTCGGAGGTCTTCGTCATCGCCAAGCAGAAACGCCGTACCTAACGTCCGTGGTCAGAACAGCTAGAGCGTCGGCGCGTCCGGGCCGACCCGCTCCGCCAGCCACTGGGCGACCTGCGCCTCGGTCGGCGCCAACCCGTCGGAGATGACGTGCGGCGCGACGCGGGAGAAGTAGTCGGTGACCATCCCGTCGGACTCGCGGACCAGCATGCCGGCGGCCTCGCCGCCGACGATCCACGAGCCGAGCACGACACGGTTGCCCTCGAAGCTCGGCAGGTCGGTGTAGGCCTGGTAGACCCAGCCCTCCTCTCCGTAGCCGCCCGGCATCACGACGTCCTCGATCATGTCGTCGAGGTGGATGCGGATGTTGTCGCCCTCGCGCCCGTGGAGGGGCTTGGCGACCCAGCGCTCGAGGTCGCGCGGCTCGTCGAAGTACGCCGGCAGCAGGAGACGGTGGCGCGGGAAGAGCTCCCACAGGACCGGCAGGAGCGCCTTGGTGCTGAGCAGCGCCTTCCACGCGGGCTCCACCCACCTGACCGGCCTCGCCTCGGCCCGGTCGACGATCATCCGGCCGAAGGGCTCGGCGAGCATCGCCTCCCACGCGTAGAGCTTGAACGCGTTGCGGACCGGCTCGTCGTGCACGTCGCGGTACTCACGGTCGTCGGGGTTCCAGCCGACCTCGGCCATCGGGTGGGCGAGCGCGAGCCAGCCGGCCTGCACGGCGGTGTCCATCAGGTAGTGGACGGTCATCTCCATCTCGCCGCCGTCGTAGGAGTCCTCCTCGCCCAGGTCGTAGAGGAAGTGCATCCGGTCGCCGTCGAAGTGCCCGGAGCGGCGCAGCGTGCGCCAGGTCTCGACCAACCGGTCGTGGACCGAGTTCCACTGGTCCATCTCCGGCATCACGTCCTCCATCCACTTCCACTGGATGACGCCGGTCTCCACGAGTCCGGTGGGGGTGTCGCCGTTGATCTCGAGCATCTTGATCGCGCCGTCGGCGCCGTAGGCCAGGTCGAAGCGCGCGTAGAGCGCCGGGTCACCGGCCTCGATCGAGCGGCGTACGACGTCGATCGAGCCCGCAGGCAGGCCGAGCCGCTCGTCGGTCATCGTCGTGGCCATGTGGGTCACCGCCTGCAGGCACATCGCCCACAGCTCCTCGGTGGCGACCTCGAGGGCGTCGACCTCCTCCATGGTCACCTCGTACCAGGCGTCCTCGTTCCAGTAGGGCAGCTCGGAGCCGTCCGGCATCTTCGTGGTGGGGAAGACCAGGCCCTGCTCGACGACGCGCTCGCGCCAGCCCTCGCGCGCCCGCGACCGGTGCCGCCACATGGTGGGTGTCCCGCCCGCTCAGGCGATGCTGGCGCACACGATGGCGCCGACCGAGACGGCCACGGAGGCGGCGACGTAGGCGAGCGGACGCACCGGTCCGGGCTCGGTCACGATCGTGCGCAGGCTTCCGGGCGTGATGGCCTCGATGGCGAAGAACATGATCGTGTTGAGGACGATGCCGACCACGCCGAAGGCGACGGTCCAGCCGAGCGCCCAGCCGAGCGACGTCTCCCCGTTGGTCCAGATCGCGGTGAACAGCACCGCGGCGTTGGACAACAGCCAGGCCGACGTGACGACGCCGGCGGAGCGCGAGTGGGCGTGGACGGACTCCATGCCGTTCTCGTCGACGCCGCGCAGGTGGGTGCCGAGGTGGCCCGGCGTCGCGAGGTCGAGCACGTAGTAGGCGGCGACGAGCATCGCTCCGCCGACGAGGGCGTAGGCCACGGCGTGGAAGAGGGCGTTGAGCAGGTCGGTCACGAGGTCTCCTGGGGGCAGGGATGGGAGGGGCGTACGGGGTGGCGGGCTCAGCCGCCGAAGCTGCGGCCGCTGCCGCCGAACCCGCCCTTGGTCGTGCTGGACTTGACGGTCGACCCGCCGGTGGTGGGCAGTCCGCCACGCTGGACGGAACCGTTGAGCGTGCTGCCGCGGTAGGTCCCGCCGGTGACGGTCGAGCCGACGCCGGGCACCACCGACCGCGCGGCGAGGTAGTACCAGAAGAACCCGGTGCCGGTGCCGTTGTAGTCGGAGTCGTCGTCGCACTGGTCGTCGTCGACCCGCTCCTCGGTCTGCGGGTCCACGCACACGGCGGCGTAGTCGGCGCTGGACGAGCAGCCGGTGAGGCTGGAGGCCATGAGCGCGGTGATGCCCAGCGAGATGCTGGTGGACCGCATGCGGCGGCGGGCAGTGGTGGTCATGAAGCGGCTCCGGGAAGGTCCTGTGGGTCGTTCTTCTGGGCGAACATCGCGAGCATCTGCTCGGCGACGTCGGTGGTGGCCGCATCCGCGGCCTCGTGCTCGGCGAGCCGGCGCTCGAGCCACTCCCGGCCGTGCTGCGCCTCCAGGGAGGCGAGGGTCAGGTGCTCGAGCCGGCTGATCCGCTCGTGGACGTCCTCGAGGACCGCCGCCACGGCCAGCGACTCCTTGTCGAAGACGAGGTTGGCGATCACGTGGCCGATCGCGATCGGCACCAGCACGAGCATCGAGACGATGAGGACCGCGCCGATCGCGCGGCCGGCGGTGGAGGAGGGGTAGAAGTCGCCGTAGCCCACGGTCGAGCCGGTGACGATGCCCCACCAGAGTCCCTCGATCGGGCCCTTGTCCTCGAGCACGGCGTAGGCGAGCGAGCAGGACACCCAGATCCCGAGGACCACGAGCACCAGCAGGTGCGGGGCGTTGACCAGCCCGCGGACCGGTCGCGTCACGAAGCCGATGCGCCGCGCGACGGCCCTCTCCGCCTCGTCGACCTCGCTGTCCACGTCAGACGCCACCTCACCCATTGCGCACCCCCCGGATCCCCCCGCGCTGTCGCGGCGACTATAGGGCTTCCCTCCGGGAGCCCCGCCAAACGCGTCGGGCAGGCGCTCAGCGCACCAGGTCGGCGTACTCCTGGTGCTTCTCGATGTACGACGCCACGTAGGGGCACGACGGCACGACCGCGAACCCGCGCGACCGGGCGTCGTCGAGCGCGCCGCGGGCGAGCGTCGCCGCGTGGCCCTGGCCGCTGTGCGCGGGGTCGACCTCGGTGTGCACGAGCGTGATCACGTCGTCGCCGAGCCGGTAGACGAGGAAGCCGACCACCTCGTCGCCGGCGCGCAGCTCGTAGCGGTGGTGGTCGGGGGAGTCGACGAACACTATGTCCACAACCCGAGCCTAGGCCCCCCGAACCACGAGGTGACTTGTGCGTAACCCCGGCGGGGCGGGAGGGTGCACGACATGGCAGCCACTGCGTCGTCGTACTCGATCACCATGCGGCTGTACACCGCGCCCGACCACGGCGTCGTCGGCGCCGTCGCGACCCAGATCGCCGCGTCGGGTGGTGTGGTGACCGCGATCGACGTGACGGAGTCGCGCCACGACCGGCTCGTGGTCGACGTGACCTGCTCGGCGTCCGACGCCTCGCACTCCGAGGAGCTCGTCGCCGCGGTCGCCGGCGTCGAGGGCGTGACGGTGCACAAGGTCAGCGACCGCACCTTCCTGCTGCACCTCGGCGGCAAGATCTCGGTGCAGTCCAAGGTGCCGCTGCGCACCCGCGACGACCTGTCGATGGCCTACACGCCCGGCGTCGGGCGGGTGTCGATGGCGATCTACGAGAACCCCGAGGACGTCCGCAAGCTCACCATCAAGGGCAACTCGGTTGCCGTCGTCACCGACGGCTCCGCCGTGCTCGGCCTCGGCAACATCGGCCCCGGTGCCGCGCTGCCGGTGATGGAGGGCAAGGCCGCGCTGTTCAAGCGGTTCGCCGACATCGACGCGTGGCCGATCTGCCTGGCGACGCAGGACACAGACGAGATCGTGCGCGCGGTCGAGATGATCGCCCCGGGCTTCGGCGGCATCAACCTCGAGGACATCGCCGCCCCGCGCTGCTTCGAGATCGAGCGCCGGCTGCGCGAGTCGCTCGACATCCCGGTCTTCCACGACGACCAGCACGGCACCGCGATCGTGGTGCTCGCCGCGCTGACCAACGCGCTGCGCTGCGTCGACAAGGAGCTCGCTTCGGTGCGGATCGTGGTGTCCGGGGCGGGCGCCGCCGGCACGGCGATCGTCACGCTGCTGCTCGCCGCCGGGGCGAAGGACGTCGTGGTCGTCGACCGCGTGGGCGCGCTGTCCGCCGACGACTCCTCGCTCTCGAGCGCGCACACCGAGCTGGCCGCCGCCACCAACCCGCGCCGCGCGACGGGCTCGCTGCAGGAGGTGCTCGTCGACGCCGACGTGTTCGTGGGCGTCTCCGCGCCCAACATCCTCGACGCCGAGTGGATCCCGACGATGGCACCCAAGCCGGTCGTCTTCGCGCTGGCCAACCCCGACCCGGAGGTCGACCCGGCCCTCGCCGGCAAGTACGCCGCCGTCGTCGCGTCGGGTCGCTCCGACTACCCCAACCAGATCAACAACGTGCTGGCCTTCCCCGGCGTCTTCCGCGGCCTGCTCGACGCCGGCGCCGAGGACGTCACCATCGACATGCTGCTCCGCGCGGCCAAGGCGATCGCCGACACGGTCAGCGCCGAGGAGCTCCACCCGGCGTTCATCATCCCGAGCGTCTTCCACCCCGACGTGACCAAGCGCGTGGCGTCCGCGATCAGCGGCCGGGAGAGCTAGCCCGTCACCTTCCGGGGCCACCAGAACTTCTCGCCGAGGGTCAGCGCGAGCGCCGGCACCAGCACCGTGCGTACGACGAGGGTGTCGAGCAGCACGCCGACGAAGATGATCGCCCCGAGCTGGGCGAGCACCACGAGCGGCAGCACACCGAGGACGGCGAACACCGCGGCCAGCAGGATGCCGGCGCTGGTGATCACGCCGCCGGTGGCGGTCAGCGCGCGCAGCATCCCCTTCCGGGTGCCGTGCTCGCGCGCCTCCTCGCGGGCCCGGGTGACGAGGAAGATGTTGTAGTCGACGCCGAGCGCGACGAGGAAGAGGAACGCCAGCAGCGGCACCCCGGTGTCCATCGCCTCGAAGCCGAAGACGCCCTGGAAGAGCCACCACGAGGCGCCCATGCTGGCGGCGTACGTCGCGACGACGGTGGCCACCAGCAGCAGTGGCGCCACGATGGAGCGCAGCAGCAGGAGCAGCGCGCCCAGGACCAGCAGCAGGATCAGCGGCAGGATGAGCAACCGGTCGCTGGCGGCGAAGTCCTTGGCGTCGAGCGCCTCGGCGTCACCACCGCCGACGTGGGTGTCGCTGAAGTCGGCGACGGCAGAGCGGACGTCGACCACGATCGCTTGTGCCGCGTCGCTGCCGGGGTCGGCATCCGGTACGGCGTCGATGCGGGCGATGCCGTCACCGCTCGTCGTGATCCGGGCCGAGTCGACGCCGTCCACACCTTCGACGGCCGTCAGCACCTGCTCGGGATCGTCGCGGGTGACGACCTGCACCGGGTCGCTCGTGCCGGCCGGGAAGGACTCGCCGAGGCGCTCGGCGGCCGAGATCGCCTCGGGCTTCTGGAGGAACTGGTCGGCCGGGTCGAGCCCGGTGGTGATGCTCAACGTGCCGCTGGCGAGCACGGCCAGGGCGAGCACGGTGCCGACGACGAAGGTGCGCGGCCGTCGAGCCACGGCGTCGCCGACGCGGTGCCAGAGCGAGGAGTCGGAGTCGACCAGGACGGTGTCGCCGACGTGGGGGACCTTGGGCCAGAACACCCAGCGGCCGAACAGCACGAGGGCGGCGGGGAGGACGACCAGCGCGAACGTCGCGGCGATCACGACGCCGACCGCACATGCGAGGCCGAGCCCGCGGGTCGTCGGGATCGCCGACAGGAGCAGCGTCAGCAGGCCGAGCACCACGGTGATCGAGCTCGAGGCGACCGCCTCCGCGGTGCGGGAGACCGCGCGCGCCATGGCGACGTGACGCGACTCCTCCTTCTTCAGCTCGTCGCGGTAGCGCGAGATCAGGAGCAGGGCGTAGTCGGTGCCGGCACCGAAGACCAGCACGCTGAGGATGCCGATGGTGGACTCGTCCCAGGCCACGCCCGTGACCTGCAGGACGTTGGTCGCGACGATGGCGGACAGGCGGTCGGCGATGCCGACGACGGCCAGCGGAACCAGCCACAGGACGGGGCTGCGGTAGGTGATGATCAGCAGCAGGGCGACCACGCCGGCGGTCGAGAGCAGCAGGCGGAAGTTGGCGCCGTCGAAGACCTTGCCGAGGTCGGCCTGGATGCCCGCGGGCCCGGTGACCTGGACGTCGAGGCCGTCGGGGGCGTCGTCACGCAGCTGGTCGCGCAGGTCCTCGACCTTGTCGATGTTGTCCGTCGCGGACGTGGAGGTCACCGGGATCGCGGCGAAGGCCGCGGTGCGGTCCTCCGACACCACGACCGGGCCGGCCTGCCCGCCACCGGGGCCTCCGCCCTGGCCCGGCTCGCTTCCGGGCCGCCCGCCTCCGGGCTGGCCGCCCTCGCCACCAGCAGTGGAGAGCAGCTCGACCGCCTGGGCGGTGAGGTCCTCCTGGGCGGCCTGGTCGATCTCCCCGGACGCGGCCGTCCAGAGCACGATCGCGACCTGGCCGTCGTCCTCCGGGAGCTGCTCGGCGAGCTCGACGGCGAAGGTGCTGTCGGCGCCCGCGGGCAGGGTGTCGAGGGCGCTGTTCTCCCGCTCGCCCTCCGGCACCAGGGCGATGACCGCCAGGGCGAGGAGGATGGGCACGAGGGCCACGAGCCATGCCGTACGACGTCCGGACACGAAGCGGGCAGGAGCGGGGGGCTGGTGACCGGGCACGTGAGTTCCTAGGCTGTAGTGGCTAACCGAGTAGATTGCTAAGTAAGTTAGCCATTATGAACGCGACACGCAAGACGAGAGGAACGCCGTGACTCGACCGGGGGAGCCCGAGCAGGGCTGGGACCAGTCCGGCAGCCTCGAGGCGCTGCGCGAGCTGGTCACGACCGGCGCGCGGGTCAACCACGTCGTCGCCCGGCGGGCCGGGATCAGCGACACCGAGCTGGTGACGCTCGAGCACCTCGCGCGCGAGCAGATCGGGCCGGCCGAGGTGGCGCGCCGCCTGGAGGTGTCCACCGCCGCGGCCACAGGCATCGTGGACCGCCTCGTCTCACGCGGCCACGTCGAGCGTCGTCCGCACGAGGCCGACCGGCGCCGTACGGAGCTCGTGCTCACCGAGTCGGGCCGGGGCGAGGTGGTGGGCCACCTGCTGCCCATGTTCGTCGCGCTCGACCAGCTCGACCGCGGCTTCACCGCCGAGGAACGCGAGGTCGTCGAGCGCTACCTGCGCGGCGCGATCGCGGCGTTCGAGCGGGTGCTGGAGCCGTAGGGCTCAGTCGTCCTGGCCGGCCTTGCGGTGGGCGACGAGGGCGGCGCCGACGATGCCGGCGCGGTTCTCCAGCCTGGCCGGGATGATCTCGGTGTCGATCTCGATGAGGTGGCCGAACTTCTCCCACGACTTGCTCACGCCGCCGCCGACGACGAAGAGGTCGGGGGTGAAGAGGCGCTCAAGGTGGCGGAAGTAGGCGGTCAGGCGCTCCGACCAGTCCGCCCAGCTGAGGCCCTCGCGCTCGCGGGCGCTGGTCGCGGCGCGGGACTCGGCGAGCACGCCGTCGAGCTCGAGGTGGCCCATCTCGGAGTTGGGCACGAGCACGCCGTTGTAGATCATCGCCGAGCCGATGCCGGTGCCCAGGGTGATCACCATGACGAGCCCCGTGCGGCCCTTGGCGGCGCCGTACTCCGACTCCGCCAGGCCGGCGGCGTCGGCGTCGTTGACGACGTGGACCTCGCGCCCGAGCGCCTCGGTGAAGATCGCGTCGGCGTCCTCGCCGATCCACGCCTTGTCGATGTTGGCGGCGGAGAGCACCACGCCGCGCTGGACGATGCCGGGCACGGTCACACCGACCGGGGTCGTGGACGAGGGGAAGCTGTCGACGATCTGCTGGAAGACGGCGGCGACGGACTGCGGGTCGGCCGGCTTCGGGGTGTCGATGCGCACCCGGTCCTGAGCGAAGTCGCCGCGCTCGAGATCCACGGGCGCGCCCTTGATGCCGGTGCCGCCGAAGTCGATGCCGATGGGGTGCTCCATGGGGTGCTCCATGGGGCAAACCCTAGGGCAAACCTCAGGGCATCTCGCGGCGCGTGCTCACTGCTTGTTCTTGTAGGGGAGCGGGTAGGCGGTGCCGTCCATCGTGAAGGTCGGCGCGATCCCCATCGCCTCCAGGATCGTCGGCATGATGTCGATCGAGGTCACCTCCGCGTCGAGGTCGCGGTGGGAGAGGTAGGACCCCGCGAAGACGATCGGGATCTGCTGCGACGTGCGCTGGATGCCGCCGTGGTCGCCGAGGACCGAGTACGTCGTGTCGTCCGGCAGCGTCGCGATCAGGTCGGGGCCGTGGTCGGCGGCCTGGGTGTCGACGAGCTCCTGCGCCTTGGCGTCGAACCACGCCCGCTCGGCCGTGCCCATCCGGTCGTGGCGCACCGGCGTGATCCGGGTGAAGTGGTCGCCGTCGCGCCGCCACACCGCGGTGACGTCGGGCATGTCCTCCATGATCGCCGCCGCCTCGGCGACCTTGGCGGGTGACTGGTCGGTGAGCCAGACGTTGAGCGAGGAGTCGCTGTAGGAGAGTCCGAGGTTGCCCGTGGCGACCAGGGGTTGCAGCGAGGGCTGCGGCTTGTCGTAGAAGACGTCGTTGAGCGGGTCGCCGTAGTACCAGTTGTAGTAGCCGTAGTCGTTCCCGGCGCCGAGGGTGCCGTGGAAGTGGCCCTCGTCCGCGGCGACCGAGCCGTGGTCGGCGGTCAGCACGACGAGGGTGCTGTCGAGCTCGCCGCTGTCCTTGAGCGCGCGCATGATGCGGCCGACCTGGGCGTCGGCGGTCGCCGTGGCGTACTCCATGTGCGTCATCGGGTCGTAGCCGGGCGTGGCGTCTTCCGGGTCGTTGATGCCGCCCCACATGTGGGCCGCCTTGTCGACGCCGGGCAGGCTCACGAAGATGCCGCTCCAGGCGTCCTTCTCGTGGCCCATGATGTCGAGCACCGCGTCGGTGGCCCAGACGTCGCCGCCCTGGTGGGCGGGGTCGTTTCCGACGACGTACCGGTCGTCGGTGGCGGGGTAGAGCGAGGCAGGCAGTTGGCCGGTGTCGTAGATCGTGTCGCGGGCCACGACGTAGCGCGAGCCGCACTCAGCGGAGATGTAGGCGGGGACGTTGATGCCGGTGGGCGCGCGGCGCCGCTGGGTGGCGCCGGTGGTGCTGCCGGGGACCGGACACGTCTTGCTGGCGAAGGTGATGACCGAGGTGTTCGCCGATCCCGGCCCACTGAGGCCGTAGGCGGCGTATCCCTTGGGGCTCACCGTGAAGACCTTGCCCGTGTCGTCGAGGTAGTCCGAGAGGTGCGGGGCGCCGGCGGCCCGCTGGAGCGGCGCCATCTCCGCGGCGCCGAAGTTGCTGGTGATGTAGAGGCCGCCGGCGGGACCGATGAGCCCGCGGACGTCGCGGTAGCCCTCGTTGGTCCACCCCATGTTCCTGGGCTGCATGCCGGTGGTGAGGACGTTGTGGGTGGCGACGGTGACCGAGCCGGTGTGGCCGAGATAGCCGTTCGGGGTGTCGACGCCCTGCGCCATCAGATACTCGACGTTCTTCATGTCGTACTTCTCGACGATCTCCTTGCTGAGCGCGTCGACGACGATGATCACGACCTTGTCGGGCGGGCTCGCCTTCGGCTTCGCCGCGGCGCCCGGCGACCCGGCGGCGGCGATCGAGGCCACCACGGCGGCGGCGGTCAGGGAGACGAGCAGACGTCGACGGGCCATGGGCACTCCTGGGGTAGCGCGGTCCAGAGGCCGCTGCCGATCTCGGCACGGTAGTCCTCGTCGGCGACCCCGGATAGGGCCGTCTAGTCACGGCGCAGCGGTTGACAAAAGGCAGGCTCTTGTCAAGACGGTTTACAGATCGTATGGTCTTGTAAACCCGATGCAGGAGGTCAGAAGATGCCTGGCTACCCCACCCGACTCGCCCCCAGCGGCACGGTGCCCGAGGGCACGACCGAGCTCTGGAAGGACCAGAAGCGCTACCTGTGGCTGATCGGCCTCGTCGTGCCGAGCCTCGCGTTCGTCGCCTTCGGGGGCTACGTCGCCACCGGCTGGAGCGTCTTCTTCTGGATCGGCCCGATCGTGATCCTCGGCGTCGTCCCGGCGATCGACCTGATCGCCGGGCTCGACCGCTCGAACCCCCCGGACGACGTGATCGAGGCGCTCGAGGAGGACCGCTACTACCGCTGGATCACCTACCTCTTCCTGCCGATCCAGTACGTCGGCTTCCTCGGCGCGATGGCCGTCGTCGGCGGGTGGGACGTCTTCAGGGTGCTGGCCGACGCGCCGCTGACCACGATCGACAAGATCGGGCTCGCGATCTCGATCGGCTGCATCGGCGGCATCGGCATCAACACCGCCCACGAGCTCGGCCACAAGAAGGAGGCCAACGAGCGCTGGCTCTCCAAGATCGCGCTGGCCCAGGTCTTCTACGGCCACTTCTACATCGAGCACAACCGCGGCCACCACGTCCGGGTCGCGACCCCGGAGGACCCGGCCAGCTCGCGTCTCGGCGAGAACTTCTACCAGTTCTGGCCGCGCACGGTCGGCGGCTCCCTGAAGTCCGCCTGGCGGCTGGAGAAGCGTCGGCTCGCGCGCCGCAAGCAGAGCCCGTGGCGCCTCGACAACGACGTGCTCAACGCGTGGCTGATGTCGATCGCCCTCTGGGTCGCCGTGGTCGCGGCGTTCGGCCTCGAGGTGGCGCCGTACCTCGTCATCCAGGCCGTCGTCGGCTTCTCGCTCCTCGAGGTCGTCAACTACATGGAGCACTACGGGATGCTGCGCCAGAAGGTCGGCGAGGGCGACCGCCAGCGCTACGAGCGGGTGCTGCCCGGCCACAGCTGGAACTCCAACAACATCGCGACCAATGTCCTGCTCTACCACCTGCAGCGCCACAGCGACCACCACGCGAACCCGACCCGGCGCTACCAGACGCTGCGCGACTTCGAGGAGAGCCCGGTCCTGCCGACCGGCTACGCCGGCATGATCGTGCTCGCGATCGTCCCCGCGATCTGGCGCCGGGTGATGGACCAGCGCGTCGTCGACCACTTCGGCGGCGACGTGACGCTCGCCAACATCAGCCCGCGCAAGCGTGAGCTCTACCTCCGCCGCTACGACGCCGTCGGCCACGCCGAGCGGGCCGAGGCGGCCCGGGTCACCGCCGAGGTGCTGCCGGGTGCGGTCGCCGAGGTGCTGGCCGCCCGGTGCCCCAGCTGCGAGTACGTCTACGAGGTGGCCGCCGGCGACGAGCACGAGGGCTTCGCGGCCGGCACCGCCTGGGCCGACATCCCCGCCGACTGGTGCTGTCCCGACTGCGGCGTGCGCGAGAAGGTCGACTTCGTGCCGGTCGAGCCCGAGCGGTCGGTCGCCTGAGCACCCTGCTGCAGCGAGCGGCGTACGCACCGGGGCGGGTGCCGCGGCTGCTGCCTAGACTCGCGGCCATGGCCTCCACCCGCGACCGCATCGTCGCGGCAGCCGTCGAGATGATCACCTCGTCGGGCTGGGCCTCGGTCACCATGGCGCGGCTGGCCGAGGCGGTCGGTGTCAGCCGCCAGACCGTCTACAACGAGGTCGGGTCCAAGCCGGCGCTCGCCGAGGCGATGGTGCTCGGGGAGCTCGCCCGCTTCCTCGGGATCGTGGAGCAGGCCTTCGACGCCGAGCCCGACGACCTCACCCGCGCGATCGGGCGGTCGGTGCGCGACGTGCTGACCTACGCCCGCGCCAACACCCTGCTCCACGCCGTGGTCAGCGCCACCCACGGTGCCGACACCGAGCTGCTCCCGCTGCTGACCACCAACGCCGGCTCGCTGCTCGAGGTGGCCAAGGACGTCGTGCGCGCCCGCGTCGCGCCCTACAGCCCCGGCATCGACCCCGCCCACCTCGACCCCGCGATCGACATGGTCGTCCGGGTGGTGCTGAGCCACGTCATGCAGCCCTCGTCGTCGCCCGAGGAGACCGGCGCCGACATCGCCTGGCTCGCGGGCCGCGTCCTCGGCGGTTGAGCCCTAGGGCGTGTCTCTCAGCTCCATGGCCTGCTGCGCGCCGCCCTGCGGGCACCTCGCTGCGTTGTCGTCAGTCGTCGATGCTGGCGCATCGCCTCCCTCCTCCGCCTTGCGAGGCACTCCGCAGGACGACGCTCGCGACGGCCGAGAGCTGAGAGACACGCCCTAGGCTCGGCTCGTGAGCGGAGTCGAGTGGGGTACGCCGACCGCGCGGGGGATCGTCGCCGCCGCGACCCTCGGGTCGGGGCTGACGCTGCTCGACGGCACGGTCGTCAACGTCGCGCTGCGGACGATGGGCGACGACCTCGGGGCCTCGCTGGAGCAGCTGCAGTGGATCACCAACGGCTACTTCCTCTCGCTGGCCTCGCTGATCCTCCTCGGCGGCTCGCTCGGTGACCGGCTCGGCCGGCGGCGGGTCTTCGTCATCGGCACGATCTGGTTCGCCCTGGCCTCGCTGCTCTGCGGTGTCGCGCCCAACGCCGAGGTGCTGATCGTGGCGCGGGTGCTGCAGGGCATCGGTGGCGCGCTGCTGACGCCGGGCAGCCTGGCGATGATCCAGGGCGCCTTCCGCGCCGAGGACCGCAGCCGCGCGATCGGTGCGTGGTCCGGCCTGGGCGGGATCGCCGCGGCGCTCGGTCCGCTGGTCGGCGGCCTGCTCGTCGACCACGCCTCGTGGCGCTGGATCTTCCTCATCAACCTCCCGCTCGCCGTGCTCACCGTGCGGCTCGCGCAGACGTGGGTCCCGGAGACCCGGGACCCCCGCGCGCACAGTCGCTTCGACATCAGCGGCGCCGCGCTGGCCTCGGTCGCGCTCGCCGGGACCACGTGGGCGCTGACCGACGCGGGCGGGAGCGCGACGTGGTGGGCGGCCGGCATCGGGGTCGTGGCCGCCGTGGCGTTCGTCGTCGTCGAGCGCCGCACCCGCGAGCCGATGGTGCCGCTCGGTCTCTTCGCCGACCGCACCTTCAGTGCGGCCAACGCGATGACGCTGCTCGTCTACGCCGCGCTCGGCGCGATCCTCTTCTTCCTGGTCCTGCAGCTCCAGACGGTCGGTGACTACAACGCCCTCGAGGCAGGGCTCTCCACCCTCCCCATCACGGTCTGCATGCTGTTCCTCGCCGCGCGCGGCGGCGCCCTGAGCGAGCGGATCGGCCCGCGGATCCCGATGACGTTCGGCCCGATCGTGATGGCTGGCGGGACGATCTGGCTGCTGGCGGTCGGTCCCGACGTCGTGTGGTGGCGCGACGTCCTGCCCGGGCTCACCGTCTTCGGCCTCGGCCTCGCGCTGATGGTCGCGCCCCTGACGGCGACGGTGCTGGCGGCGGCGCCCGACGAGGTCACCGGCATCGCCAGCGGCATCAACAACGCCGTCGCGCGCGCCGGCTCCCTCCTCGCCGTCGCGGCCCTGCCGATGGCGGTCGGCCTGGCGGGTGACGACTACCGCGACCCGGCGGTCTTCGACGCGTCCTACGGCCAGGCGATGATCGTGTGCGCCGCTCTCCTGGTGGTGGGCGGTGTGGTCTCGTGGTTCGCGATTCCCAGCCGGATCCGCCAGACGCCTGCCTAGGCTCTGCCCATGCGCGCACGACGGGGGTCGAGGTCGAGGGGAGCGGTGGCGGCGAGTGCTGCCCTCCTTCTCCTTTCGCCCCTCGTGCTCACCGCGTGCAGCGGTGACGGCGGCGCCACGGAGCCCGACCCCACGCCCGCCGGCGAGACGTCGAAGGCCGGGAAGCCGAAGCCGGTCAAGGAGACCAGGGACGCGGTGCCCGTCGCCGACCCCGAGCACGCGGTCGATCCACCCGGAAAGCGCGACGGCCGGCTGTGGAGCGCCGACATCCTCGTGCAGTGGGACAAGCCCCTCGACGACGCGCTGGTGAAGAAGATCGAGAAGATGAAGGGCGTCGCGCACACCGAGCGGATCGGGCTCGGCCAGGTCAGCCTGGAGAACCGCGTGCTCACCGTCGCGGCCGTCGACCCCGGTGGCTACCGCAACTTCACCGAGGTCAAGGTCGCCGACTTCCAGGAGGCGTGGGACCGCGTCGCCGGGGGCGAGATGGCGATCGACCAGAAGGTCGCCAAGCGACTGGCCGACAAGGCCGGGATGATCCGGCTCGGGTCGGAGGAGTCGGCACCCACCCTTCACGTCGGGGCCTACACCCCCCAGATCCCCACCATCGACATGGTCGTCAACACGGCCTGGGCCGACGACATCGAGATGGCCACCGACAACGGCCTGCTGATCTCGACCGACAACATCGCGCCGGCGACCATCCGCAAGCCGCTGGAGAAGCTGGTCGGCAAGGACGTGTCGGTCCAGATGCTCGACATCGCCTCGCTGATCGGCCTCGACCCCGACGCCACCCTCACCGCGATCCCGACCGGCGGCAGCATCGGCACCGTGGTCGGCACCTACCGCTACCGGGTCATCGGCGGTGGTCGGATCGCCCCCGAGTCGTCGTGGGTCGCGGCCAACATCCGCACCGAGGTGGTGCCGATCCTCGGCAGCGTCACCTGCCACAAGGACCTGTTCCCCCAGCTGCGCAACGCGCTGCTCGAGGTGCAGCAGACCGGGCTGGCGGCGGAGATCAACCCGGACGAGTACGCCGGGTGCTACTACCCGCGCTTCATCGCCAACACCACGACGCTGTCCAACCACTCCTTCGGCCTCGCCCTCGACCTCAACGTCCCCGGCAACGGTCGCGGCACGGTGGGCGAGATGAACCGCGCAGTGGTGGCGATCTTCGAGAAGTGGGGCTTCGCCTGGGGCGGCGACTGGCGCTACACCGACCCCATGCACTTCGAGCTGAGGGAGATCAAGCGCGCCGGCTGACGCCGTACTTAGCACCCGAGTCCTACGGTTGTCGGCCGAGATCTCACCTGACAAGCGTGGCGGTCACCGGACATCCGGTGACTCCAGCCTCCGTAGGCTGCCCCCATGAAGGCAGTCCAGGTCGTCACGCTCACCGGTCCCTCCGACATCGACGTGCGCGAGGTCCCCGAGCCCACACCGACCGCGCACGACGTGCTCGTCGAGGTGCACAGCGTCGGCATCTCGTTCCCCGACCTCCTGCTCAGCCGCGGGGAGTACCAGTTCAAGCCCGAGCCGCCGTTCACCCTCGGCGTCGACTTCGCCGGCGTCGTCCTCGACCCGGGCGCGGCGGAGTCGAGCGGGTTCACCGTCGGCCAGCGGGTCGCCGGCGTGAACCTCCACGGCGGCGCGGCCGAGCAGGTCGCCAACCCGGTGGTCTTCACCTTCCCCCTCCCCGACGCCATGTCGTACGACGAGGGCGCAGCGCTGCCGATGAACTACCTCACCGCCCTGTTCGCGCTCGAGGAGCGCGGCGGGCTGCGCGACCGCGAGACCGTCCTCGTCCACGGCGCGGCCGGCGGGGTCGGCACGGCGACGCTCCAGGTCGCCAAGGGCCTGGGCGCCCGCACGATCGCGGTCGTCAGCACGCAGGAGAAGGCAGACTTCGCCCGCGCCGCCGGTGCCGACGACGTCGTCGTCGGCCCCGACTTCAAGGACGCGGTCAAGGAGCTGACCGGGGGCAGGGGTGTCGACGTGGTCCTCGACGTCGTCGGTGGCGACGCCTTCACCGACTCGCTGCGCTGCCTCGCCGAGAAGGGCCGCATCCTCGTGGTCGGCTTCGCCGCCGGCCAGGGCATCCCCGAGGTCAAGGTCAACCGCCTGCTGCTCGGCAACACCGACGTCCGCGGCGTCGGCTGGGGCGCGTACGCCATGACCCGGCCGGGCTACATGCAGAAGCAGTGGCACCGGCTCGCCCCGATGATCGACTCCGGTGTCATCAAGCCGCCGATCGGCGCGACCTACGACCTCGCCGACTTCGGGCGGGCGCTCGTCGACATGGACGAGCGCCGCACCCTCGGGAAGTCGGTCGTACGGGTTCGGTGACGCTCAGCGCCGGACGGTGAGCCTCACCTGTGCTGCGTCGTAACCGGCCTTCGTGGCGCGTGCGGTCACGCGGCCCGGCCGCCTGGCGGTGAACCGGACCGTGCACCGGCCCGCACGGTTGGTGGTGCAGCGCTCCCCACCCGCGCGCACGCGTGCCCGGGCGACGCCACCGTCGACGTCAGTGACCTTGAAGACGACCCGCTGCGTGCGGCCGCTCGGCCACCGCCGCGGGGTCGCCTTGAGCACCATCTGGGCCGCGACCGACCGGGCGTTGAGCTGAATCGAGTCGCCGTCGTCGTTGCCGACCATGAGCATCTCGGCCCGCAGCGCCGTCGAGGCGGACACCGAGATCCCGAAGCTGTTGACCATGTCGGGCAGCAGGGTCGGTCGCCGGTCGACGGCCCAGCCGCGTGCGGCCACGCGCGAGGCGCGGGGCGCGTACCCGATCGGGCCGACCGCGGACACCCACAGGTGACCGTCGGGCAGCACGGCCAGCTCAGGCGCGCTCGCCCCACGCATGCCCGGCACGCGGCGGGTCCGGTTGGCGAGCACGTCCCAGAGCACGACCTCGTCGTCGAGCAGGTACGCCGCCACCGGGCCGACTCCCGGCCGGTTGACCACGGCCATCGGCTGGCCGGGGTTGGTGAAGCCGCCGGGTGCGCGGATCGCGGCGCCGAGCGAGGGCCAGACCTGGCGGGCGTACACCCCGTCGCCGCGGATGCTCTGGTAGAGCACGTAGACCGCTGAGCCGGTGCTGACCAGCGAGGCCGCGAGGGCGTCGTGGTCGGTGAACTCGGAGTTGACGGCGGTCGGCTCCGCCGCCTCGGAGATGGTGCCGACGTGCCAGTGGAACCCGCCGGTGTCGCCGAACCCGCCGAGGATGCTGCCGTCGGGCAGGTGGACGAAGGTGCTCCCGCCGCCGCTGGCGTCGGTGACCGCGAGCACCTCGCGCGGCACCACCCACGTCGCACCTCCGTCGGTCGAGACGGCGGAGTAGACGCCGCGGTAGGTGAAGAAGTTGGCGGTG
Source organism: Nocardioides glacieisoli (assembly GCF_004137245.1). GTDB lineage: Bacteria > Actinomycetota > Actinomycetes > Propionibacteriales > Nocardioidaceae > Nocardioides > Nocardioides glacieisoli. The sequence goes on along the minus strand of NZ_SDWS01000008.1, from coordinate 208,437 downwards.
TCACCGTCCGGGGTGCCGCGGAAGGACATCCGCAGCCCGCCCGCGGCGTCGGCCTCGAGGTCGACGGGCGTGCTCAGCTGACCCCACGTGGTCGGCAGGACCCGGGTCACGGTGCCTTGCCGGCCGGCGGCGTCGATGGTCGTGTGGAGGTAGTTGGCGCCGCCCGCCTCGTCGACGACCCACACGATGTGCTGGAGCCCGTCGCCCGTGCGCACCGCGCTGGCCTGGGCGAAGTTGGGTGTGGAGGCGGGGGCGAGCGCGGTCCAGGCGCGACCCGTCACGCGTGGGTCCGCGTCGCGTGCGCTGCCGGGCGGTGCCGCCAGCGCGGCGGTGACCGCCACGGTGACGAGGACGGTGATGGACCTGGTCGTCGCGCGCATGGTGGGCTCCCTGATGCTCGGCGGACGTCCCTCCCGGCAGGCGCCCGACTGGTCCCCACACTCACCCATACGGGTGGTCCCCGTCAGTGGTGCCAGCACGTGGTCTGGACCGGTCTGTACCGCGAGGTCATCGAACCTTGCGGATGCGTCCGATGACGCAGTAGGACCTCGGAGTTAGGGTCGCACTCGTGACGATCCTCGACTCAGCACGCGACGGCATGGACCCCGACATCCGTCCCCAGGACGACCTCTTCGGCCACGTCAACGGACGGTGGCTGGAGGAGACCGACATCCCCTCCGACAAGTCGAGCTGGGGCGCGTTCATCGCGCTCGCCGACGCCGCGGAGCAGCAGGTGCGCGACATCATCACCGAGCTCGCCGACCGGCCCGCCGACCAGCTCGACGCCGACGAGCGCAAGATCGGCGACCTCTACGCCTCCTTCATGGACACCGACACGATCCAGGCGAAGGGCCTCCAGCCGATCGAGGGCCTCCTCGACCGCGCCCGCCGGCTCGAGGACCTCACCGGGCTCGCCGCGTTCCTCGGGATGTTCGAGCGCATCGGCGGCCCCGGCCTCTTCGGCTCCTACATCACTCCCGACCGCGGCGACGCCTCGAAGAACATCGTCTACCTCGCCCAGGGCGGGCTCGGCCTGCCCGACGAGTCCTACTACCGCGACGACAAGTTCGCCGAGATCCGCTCGAAGTACGTCGACTACCTGACCACGCTGCTCACCCTCAGCCACCACGACGACCCGGCCGGCGCCGCCGCCCGCGTGCTGGCGTACGAGACCCGCGTCGCCGAGGGCCACTGGGAGGCCGCCGAGACGCGCGACGTGCAGAAGACCACCAACCACAAGACGCTCGACGAGCTCCGCGAGCTGTGCCCGGCCTTCGACTGGGTCACCTACGTCACCGCCCTCGGCGGCACCGAGGAGACGCTGCGCACCACGATCGTGATGCAGCCCGACTTCTTCTCGCACCTCTCCGCGGTGCTCGAGGAGACGCCGATGGAGACCTGGCGCGACGTGCTCCACCTGCGCATCGTGCGCAGCTCGGCGCCGTACCTGCCCGACGAGTTCGTCCAGGCCAACTTCGACTTCTACGGCCGCACGCTCAACGGCACCCCTGAGCTGCGCGCCCGCTGGAAGCGCGGCGTCGACTTCGTCGAGGGCGCGATCGGCGAGGCCGTCGGCAAGGTCTACGTCACCCGCCACTTCCCGCCGACGTCGAAGCAGATGATGGACGAGCTGGTCGCCAACCTCGTCACGGCCTACCGCCGCTCGATCGAGACGCTCGACTGGATGGGCGAGGACACCAAGCAGAAGGCGTACGACAAGCTCGACCGCTTCTACCCCAAGATCGGCTACCCGACGGAGTTCCGCGACTACAGCGCGCTGACCGTCTCCGCCGACGACCTCCTCGGCAACGTCAACTCCGCCTCGGCGTTCGAGACCGACCGCCAGCTCGAGAAGGTCGGCCAGCCGGTCGACCGCGACGAGTGGCTGATGCTGCCGCAGACCGTCAACGCCTACTACCACCCGGGCACCAACGAGATCTGCTTCCCGGCCGCGATCCTCCAGCCGCCGTTCTTCAGCCCCGACGCCGAGGAGGCCGAGAACTACGGCGGCATCGGCGCCGTCATCGGCCACGAGCTCGGCCACGGCTTCGACGACCAGGGTGCGCAGTACGACGGCGACGGCAACCTCCACGACTGGTGGACCGCCGCCGACAAGACGGCGTTCGAGGCCAAGTCGCAGGCACTCGTGGCGCAGTACGACGAGTTCGAGCCGCGCACGCTGCCCGGCGAGCACGTCAACGGCAGCCTCACCGTCGGCGAGAACATCGGCGACCTCGGCGGACTGACCATCGCCCACAAGGCCTACGTCATCAGCCGGGACGGCAACGCCTCGATCGACGAGCGGCGCACCCTGTTCCTCAACTGGGCGCACGTGTGGCGCACCAAGCGCCGCAAGGAGCAGGAGCTCCAGTACCTCACCATCGACCCGCACAGCCCGGCCGAGTTCCGCGCCAACATCGTGCGCAACCTCGACGAGTTCCACGAGGTCTTCGACACCCAGCCCGGCGACGGCCTCTGGCTGGAGCCCGAGGGTCGCGTCCGGATCTGGTGATCAGGGCGTCCTGAGCGTCCTGCCAACTCACCAGTTGGCGCGCCAACTCGTGAGTTGGCGACTTGGGGGTCGAATCCGAGGGTCAACACCCACCCAAGTCGCCAACCGACGAGTAGGTCTTGGCGTCAGCCGGCGACCTTCGCGCAGACGACGCTGAGCGAGAGGGTCTGCGGCGTCGGGAGCAGGTTGAGCCCACTGGTGCTGAAGGCACTCTCCGCGGTGCGGGTCACCTGGCTCAGCAGGCTGGCGAGGCTGGCGGGGGCAGCTCCGTAGCTGGAGGCCGCCGAGATCGCCTTCTCCCCAGCTGCGCACGCCGCCGCGACCGATGCCGTTCCGCCGAGGCCGGGGACCTGCACCGTGTCGGTGATGATCCGGAAGCCGCTGAGCCCGGGCAGGCCCGGGAGCCCGGAGGTGCCGGCGGGACCCGCAGGTCCGGCCGGTCCGCGGTCGCCGGTGGCACCGGTCCGGCCCTTGAGCTTGGCCTGCGCCTTGCGCGAGAGGTCCTTGACCTTGAGGCTCTTGTTCTTGATGTCCTGGCTCGTGACCGAGTTGTCCTTGATCTGCTTGCCGGTGATCATCAGGGCGGCCGTCGCGCCGGCGCCGGCGGTGGCCATGAGGGCGATGGCGGCGACGATCACCACGAGCGCGGTGCGGGGCGTGAACTTCATGTGGGATCTCCTGGTGAACGTGTCCGAGATCGATGTTGACGTGCTGTGGACGTCCATTGGAGATCGAGGTTAAAACCAGAGGCGGGTCGCTCACCGGCGTTTCGCGGAATCCGCTGACGGTCGATCGCGGAGTTCCCGATCCCGCCGCACGGGTTGTTCAATGAGTCCGTGACACTGCCCGGCCACGACCAGTCCAGCTCGCGGGTCCGCATGGAGTGGGGACCGACGGGCGCCGCGGCCGTCCCGGCCGACTACGCCGTCGTCGTCGACGTGCTGTCGTTCACCACCACGCTCAGCGTCGCCCTCGAGCGGGGGATCGAGGTCTTCCCGTTCCGCTGGCGCGACGCGCGGGCCGCCGAGCACGCGATGCGCCACGGCGCGACGCTCGCCGTCGGTCGCTTCGAGGCGATGTCCCGCGGCGACGCGCGGCACGTCTCGCTCTCGCCGGCGAGCCTGTCGGAGGTGGAGGGGATCCAGCGGCTGGTGCTGCCGTCGCCCAACGGCTCGACCATCGCGTTCGCCCTCGCCGACTCCGGTGCGCAGGTCGTGGGTGCGTGCCTGCGCAACGCCGGAGCCGTCGCGCGCTGGCTCGCACCTCGGGTCGCGGACGGTGCCAGCGTGGTCGTCGTACCCGCCGGGGAGAGGTGGCACGACGACACGCTCCGCCCCGCCGTCGAGGACCTCTGGGGCGCCGGAGCTGTGCTCGACGCACTCCTCGACGCCCTGGGCGGCGAGGACGAGGTCACCAGTCCGGAGGCCCGGATGGCCGTCGCTGCGTGGCGAGCAGCCCGGTTGCCAGACGACCTGCTCCGGTGCGCAGGCGGGGTGGAGCTGACCGACGTGGGCTTCGTCGCCGACGTGGAGATCGCCGCACAGCACGACGTGAGCGAGGTCGTGCCGGTGCTGGTGGGCGAGTCCTTCCGCGACGCGACCGAGGTCCAGCCGGCCGCGCCGAAGCTGCGTCGCGTCGACGGTTGACCTGACCGATCGCCTCTGGTGGCGGGGCTCGTGAGTCCCTACTGTGATCGTGGCCACACTCGGGTGGCCACTGTCTCGGAGGACACCAGAATGATTCGCACGTCTCGCTTCGCGGTGCTCGGCGCCGCACTCGCCGGCCTCGTCACGCCGCTCCTCGTCCTGCCGGCCCAGGCTGCCGCCCCCGCCTACGTCGCACTGGGCGACTCGTACGCGTCGGGCACCGGCACCCGCTCCTACATCGCCGACGGCACCAGCTGCCAGCGCTCCACGGCGGCCTACCCCAGCCTGATCGCCGCGGCCCGCGGCTATGCGCTCAACTTCCGCGCCTGCTCCGGCGCGACCATCACCGACGTCACCAACACCCAGCTCTCCGCGCTGACCTCGGCGACCAACTACGTCTCGATCTCGGTCGGTGGCAACGACGCCGGCTTCGCCGACGTGCTCACCGAGTGCGCGCAGCCCGGCTGGATGAGCAACTGCGACGGCGCGATCAACACCGCGCAGTCCTTCGTCAACGCGACCCTGCCGTCGCGGTTGAGCACCCTCTACTCCGGCATCCGCAGCCGTTCGCCCTACGCCAAGGTGGTCGTGGTCGGCTACCCGCGGATCTTCAACGGCGAGGACTGCAACGCCTTCACGTGGTTCTCCCCGGCCGAGGAGTCGCGGCTCAACCAGACCGCCGACCTGCTCAACAGCCGGCTCGCTGCTGCCGCCTCGGCAGCCGGGTTCTCCTTCGCCAACCCGACCAGCCGCTTCATCGGGCACGCGGTCTGCGACGCCGACGAGTGGATCAACGGCCTCTCCAACCCGATCAGCGAGAGCTACCACCCCAAGGCGACCGGCCACTCGGGCGGCTACACCCCCGCCGTCAGCCCGCTCCTCACCGGTGCCGCCGTCGCCGTCACGTCCCAGGTGATGGCCGACTCCGCCGCCAGCGGTGACAGCCAGGCCGCGCTGCAGCAGCAGTACGCCGACGCGGACCGCACGATCGAGCCGGAGACCTTCGTCGCCCCCGACCTGTCCACCCCCGCCGCCCGCAGGGCAGCGCGCAGGGCAGGGGTCGACATCGAGCGCTTCGTGGAGAACAGCAGGCGTTGATGACAACCTCCGGGGATGCCGGGACGTCGAGGGGACATGAGTCCTGAGACCGACCTGCTGACCCGGCTCGACCACGAGCTCGGCGGGTTGCCCGCCGTCCCGGCGGAGGACTACCTCCGCGAGGGGCGGCGGGCACGCCGTCGTCGTACGGCCGCGGTGGCCCTGGCGGCACCAGTGGCGGCCGCGGCCGCGATCGCCCTCGCCGTGTCCCTCGGCACGGGCGGACAGGGCAGGGAGGCGTCGCTCGCTGAGGAGCCCACCGCTCCAACGACGACGCCCCCGCCGGCGATCGACTACACCTACGACCCGGACTTCGTCGCCCCCGAGCCCAACAACCCGCTCGAGGCGCAGGACGGGCTCGACGGGATCGACTGGTTCACCTCCGACGAGATCCCGTCGTGGGCGCAGGAGTACGGCAACCACGGCCCGATCGCGTACTCGCCGGACGGACGGTTGTGGGTGGCGCCCGATGCCACGGTGCAGCGGGTAATCGTCGACCCCTTCACCTACGGGAAGGCGGACGGTGAGCGGTCGGTCGCCGTCGAGGCGAAGTGCTCCTGCGCTCCGGAGGACATGGAGGACGACGTCGTCTGGGTGTGGCTGTCCGAGGGCGGCTCGGGACACATGGACGTCCCGGGCTGGGCGACGGACGACTTCGAGCTGTGGGTCGACGCCGCGACGGCGAGCCATCAGGGGCGGCCGTCGGTCGCCGAGCGGTTCGCCCACTTCGCCGATGGCGACACCGGCCGCATGGTCGCCGGTGCCCCCGGTGTGACCCTCGTGCAGCAGGAGGCCGAGCCCGACCTGGGGTCCGGCCGGGTCGAGCACACCCGGGCCGGTGCGGCGGAGGTGGTCTACGCCGGCCAGACGTTCTACGTCGTCGGCGTGGATCCCGAGGAGGGTGCGCCCTGGTTCCAGTACTGGCCGGGTGACTCGCAGACCGACTTCGCCTCGTTCCTGACGATGCTGCGGGGGAACTGGTCGTGAGGACCCACGACGCGGACTACATCGAGTTCGTCGAGGCGCGGCAGGGCGTGCTGCGCCGCATCGCGTACGCCGTGTGCCGCGACGACGCCCGCGCCGAGGACGTGCTGCAGGAGACGCTGGTCAAGCTCTACCTGGCCTGGCCCCGGGTCAACGGCACCGGTCGCGAGGAGGCGTACGCCCGGCGCATCATCGTCAACGCCGACCTCGACCAGCGCCGACGGCCCTGGCACAAGCGGCGCTCCGCGGTGCCGGTCGAGCTGCTCGACACCCCGGCGCGCGGCGGCGCCGACACCGAGGACCGCCTCGAGCTGCTCGCCGAGCTCCGCCGGCTGCCGCCGATGCAGCGGCGGACCGTGGTCCTGCGCCACTGGCTCGGCTTCTCGGTGGAGGACACCGCCCGCGAGCTCTCGATCAGCGAGGGAACGGTCAAGAGCCACTCCTCCCGAGGTCTCGCGACGCTGCGTGCGCGGATGGGCGAGCAGGTCGGCACCGGCTGAGCTCACCTGTGGATGCGCCGGTGCGGGCGTCGGTGGCGGTTGGTAGACAGGGCGCATGAGCACCCCACGGCCTTCTTCTCCTCCGCTTCGCTCCCCCGAACAACGCCGCGGGGACCCCGCATGACGACCACTGACGTACGGCTCTCCGCGCGGGAGGCGGCCGAGCGCCACCTCAAGGCCCTCGTCGGCAGGGACGACGCCGTGCTGCGCGAGGACCAGTGGGCCGCGATCGAGGCGCTCGCCGTCGACGCCCGACGCGCACTCGTCGTGCAGCGCACCGGGTGGGGCAAGTCGGCGGTCTACTTCGTCGCGACCAAGCTGCTGCGCGAGGCGGGCTCGGGGCCGACCGTCATCGTCAGCCCGCTGCTCGCGCTGATGCGCAACCAGATCGCCGCGGCGGAGCGGGCCGGCATCCGCGCGGTCACGATCAACTCCACCAACATCGACCAGTGGCAGCCGATCAATGACCAGATCCAGGCCGGTGAGGTCGACGTCCTGCTCGTGAGCCCGGAGCGGCTCAACAACCCCGGCTTCCGCGACGAGGTGCTGCCGCGGCTCGCCGCGACCTGCGGGCTCCTGGTGGTCGACGAGGCCCACTGCATCTCCGACTGGGGCCACGACTTCCGCCCCGACTACCGCCGCCTCCGCACGCTCCTCGCGGAGCTGCCGGCGGGGATCCCGGTGCTCGCGACCACGGCGACCGCCAACGCCCGGGTGACCGACGACGTCGCCGAGCAGCTGGGCGTGCACGCCGATGGCGCCGCCGGCTCGCAGGTCCTGGTCCAGCGCGGCACCCTCGACCGCGAGTCGCTGCGGCTCGGTGTCGTCCAGCTGAAGACGCCGCAGCAGCGGCTCGCCTGGCTCGCCGACCACCTTGCCGAGCAGCCCGGCTCCGGCATCGTCTACTGCTTGACGGTCGCGGCGACCCAGGAGGTCGCGGGCTACCTCCGCGACCGCGGGCTCGAGGTCGCGGCGTACTCCGGGCAGACCGACCCCGACGAGCGGCACGCGCTCGAGCAGGCGCTGGTGGACGGCAGGGTCAAGGCCCTCATCGCGACGAGTGCCCTGGGCATGGGCTTCGACGCGAGCCTCGGCTTCGTCATCAACCTCGGCGCGCCGCAGTCGCCGGTCGCCTACTACCAGCAGGTCGGCCGCGCCGGCCGTGGCACGGACGAGGCCACCGTGGTGCTGCTCCCGCAGATCGAGGACCGCGACATCTGGGCCTACTTCGCCTCGCTCGGGTTCCCGCGCGAGGAGCAGGTGCGCGAGACGTTGGCCGCGCTCGCCGAGTCGGACCGCCCGATGTCGACCGCCACCCTCGAGACCCGCGTCGAGCTCGGCCGCAACCGTCTCGAGTCGATGCTCAAGGTGCTCGACGTCGACGGCGCCGTCCAGCGGGTGCAGGGCGGCTGGGTCGCCACCGGCCGCTCGTGGGACTACGACGCCGAGCGCTATGCCCGGGTCTCGGAGGCGCGCGAGCGCGAGCAGCAGGCGATGCTCGACTACCTGGGGACCGACCAGTGCCGGATGCGGTTCCTGCGCGAGCAGCTCGACGATCCCGAGGCGACCGACTGCGGCCGGTGCGACAACTGCGGCGGTCTCTCCCTCTCGACCGACGTCAGCGAGGCCTCGGTCGCCGAGGCGGGTGAGCGGCTCGCCCGGCCCGGCGTCGTCGTCGAGCCCCGCAAGATGTGGCCGACCGCGCTCGCCAACCTCGGTCTCGACCTCAAGGGCAAGATCGCCGAGGGTGCCGAGCCCGGACGCGCCGTCGCCCGGCTCACCGACCTCGGCCACGGCCAGGCGCTGCGCGCGCTGTTCCGTGAGGACACCCCCGACGGCCCGGTGCCGCCCGCCCTCGCGCAGGCGGTGATGGAGGTGATGAAGGACTGGGCGCCCGAGTGGGCGTCGCGTCCCGACGCCATCGTGGTCGTCGAGTCCGCGACGCGGCCGACCCTGACCCGCGACCTCGCCGACGGACTCGCTCGCGTGATGCAGGTGCCGGTCGTCGGCACCTGGGCGATCCGCGACCACTCCGTCCCTCCGCGGGCCGGCCAGACCAACTCGGCCCAGCGCGTCGCCGCCACCCGGCGCCGGGGCGGGCTCGACGCCGAGGTGCCTGCGGGTGCGACGGTGCTGCTCGTCGACGACCAGGTCGCCACCGGATGGACGCTGACGGTCGCTGCCGCCGCGATCCGCGAGGCCGGCGCGAGCGCCGTGCTGCCGCTGGTGCTGGCGACCCAGAACTGACCACTCGGCCGGGACGGGCGGGCGTCAGCGGGAGCTCGCCACCGCCCGCTCGAAGGAGTCGCGCTCGAGCTCGCCGCGCAGCAGCTCGGGGCGGGCCGCCACCTCGACCGCCAGGCGCTGCAGCAGCGGCTGGAGCGTGTCGACGTACAACCGGGACACGAGGACGGTGCCCGTGCCCGTCCGGAGGTCGCCGCTGAGGAGGACGTTCTCGCGCGGCAGGAGCCTCCCGCCCTGGCCGGTGGCGGCCACGCGCACGTCGGTCAGGTCGGCGAAGGCGACCTGCTGGCGGACCTCGCCGCGGGAGACGACCGACACCGCGTCGTCGGACACGTAGGTGTGGCGGCCGAGGATGCCGCGGGCCAGGAGCAGCGGCACGACGACGAGGACGAGCGCCATGACGGCCGCCATCGCCCAGGCCCCGACCGCTGCTCCGCCGGTCTCATCGAGCGCCGCGGAGACCGTGCGGACGACCGGGACGGCGAACACCAGGGCCGCGCCGCCCAGCGCCCACCCGAAGGTGCCGCGCTGGGGCAGCTCGGTCCCGAGGCGGTCCATCGGGGTCAGTGACCCATCATCGCCGTCGGGTCGACGGGGGCGACCTTCTTGCGCGGCAGGAAGGCGGCCGGGATCAGGCAGCAGGCCACGAGCACCGTCGCGACGATGAAGACGGTGGCGAACGAGTCGGCCAGCTCCACCTTGCCCGACGCAGCGAAGGAGGTGAACTGCTCGACGGTCAGGCCGAACTGCTCCGCGATGCCGGCCAGGACGTTCTGGTCACCCTCGGCCGAGCGGGAGGCGAGGTAGGCGCCGGCGGTGTCGCTGGCCTTGATCTGGTTGGTGAGGATCACCGAGAAGAGCGCGGTGCCGATGGACGCTGCGACCTGCTGGGTGATGTTGAGCAGCGTCGAGCCGCGCGCCACGTTGTGCGCGGTCAGCGTCGCGAGCGCGGCCGTCATGATCGGCATCATCGTGCCGCCCATGCCGAGGCCCATGATGAACAGCGCGCCCAGCATGTAGGTGTACGAGGTGTCTGCGCTGATCTGGGTGAACATCGCCATGCCGACGGTGATGACCGTGATGCCGACGAGCACGATCTTCCCGGGACCGATCTTGTCGGCCAGGATCCCCGCGATCGGCATGGTGATCATCGCGCCGACACCCTGGGGGGCGAGCAGCAGTCCGGCACCGAGGGCGTCCTCGCCGCGGACCTGGATGAAGTAGAGCGGGAAGAGGAGCGACGCCCCGAAGAACGCGATCGCGAACAGCGCCATCGCGATGATGGCGACGGTCATGTTCTTGTTGGCGAACAGCCGCAGCTCGACGAGCGGGTGGATGTTGCGCTTGGCGAGCGCCCACGGCACGAACGCGACGATCAGTGCGATCCCCAGGACGGCGGGCAGCCAGACCTCGGTGGCCGTGACCGTGCCGTGCTCGGGGATCGAGCTGACGCCGTAGAGGAACGCGGCGAGACCGGGGGACAGCAGGACCATGCCGAGCCAGTCGAAGGTCTCCGACGGCTCGACCTCGTCCTGCGGCAGCACGATCCAGGCGTAGACGATCGCGGCGAGGCCGATGGGCAGGTTGATCAGGAAGATCCAGTGCCACGAGGCGCTGTCGATCAGGGCGCCGCCGAGGATGGGCCCGAAGATCGGGCCGAGCAGCATCGGGATGCCGAGGACCGCCATCACGCGACCGACGCGCTCGGGGCCTGCGGCGCGGGTCAGGATCGTCATGCCGAGCGGCATCAGCATGCCGCCACCGAGGCCCTGGAGGACGCGGTAGAGGACGAGCAGCTCGAGCGAGTCCGCCGTCGCGCACAGCACGGATCCGGCGGTGAAGAGGAGGACCGCGAGGAGGTAGAGCCGCTTGGTGCCGAAGCGGTCGGCGGCCCAGCCGGTCAGCGGGATGACGCTCGCGAGGGCAAGGGTGTAGCCGGTCATCGTCCAGGCGACCTCGGCCGCGGTGGCGTCGAACTCGCGCTGGAAGGTCTCGAGCGCCACCGAGACGACGGTGATGTCCAGGATCGACATGATGGCGCCGAGGACAACCACACCGGCCACCATCAGGACGTTCTTGTCGAGCTTGTCGGAGCTGCCGGGCTGCGTCTCACCGGGCTGGATCTTGGTGTCGGTCACCCGCCAAGATTATTGGTTGCCTGCGACAACGACCCAATCCTTTTGCCGACTCGGCAGGGTGCGCTGCGTCACCCCTGCCTCACCCGGCGGGGTGTACGCCGTCGAAGTCCTCGATCCGCGCCAGGCTCGGGCCTCGGACGGCCTGGATCCGACGCGCGGAGTCCTCCACCTCGCGCATCACGCGCAGGGTGTTGCGGCAGGTCAGCTTCGCGAGGTCGGCGGCGGACCAGCCGCGGTCGGCGAGCGCGGACAGCAGCGCCGGGTAGGTGGAGACGTCCTCGAGGCCGACGGGCAGCACCTCGACGCCGTCGTAGTCGCCGCCCAGCCCGATGTGGTCGATCCCAGCGACCTCGCGCACGTGCTCGCAGTGCGCGACGACGTCCGCCAGGGTCGCGGTGGGGGCCGGGTGGTCGAGCACCCACTCCGCCTCGAAGGCCGCGAACCGTACGCCGTCGGACTCGAGGATCCCCTCGGCCTCGGCCGCCGCCACCGTCTCGCGGTGCGCGTCGGCGCAGGCGGCGTTCACGAACTTCGGCACGAACGTCACCATGCAGACCCCGCCGCCCGCGGCCATCCGCTCGAGCACGTCGTCGGGGGCGTTGCGCCGGCTGTCGGTGACCGCGCGAGCCGAGCTGTGGCTGAAGATCACGGGCGCTTCGGCCACCTCGAGCGCGTCGCGCATCGTGTCCGCGGACACGTGGGAGAGGTCGACCATCATCCCGATGCGGTTCATCTCGCGGACCACCTCGCGGCCGAACTCGGTCAGCCCGCCGGCGACCGGTCGGTCCGTGGTCGAGTCGGCCCACGGCGTGTTCGCGTTGTGGGTCAGCGTCAGGTAGCGCACGCCGAGCTCGCGCAGCCGGCGCAGCGTGCCGAGGGAGCTGTTGATCGAGTGGCCACCCTCCGCTCCCACGAGCGAGGCCATCCGGCCCGACGCCCACGCCGCCTCGACCTCGTCGGCGGTGGTCGCCCACGCCAGCTGGTCGGCGTACGAAGCAGTGAGGTGACGGGCCGCGTCGACCTGCTCCAGGGTCGCGCTGACCGCGTCGTCGCCGGTGAGCCGGCAGGGCACGTAGACCGACCAGAACTGCGCACCCATCCCGCCGGCGCGCATCCGCGGGAGGTCGGTGTGGGTCGGGGTTCCTCCGGTGCCGACGTCGAGCCGTGTGCCGACCCGATCCAGGAGGGCGTACGCGTCCCGGGCGCGCGCCTCCCACAGCAGGTCGTTGTGGCCGTCGATGACGGGGTGTTCCGCGAGCAGCGCCGAGATGTCCATAAGCCGGACGTTAGTCGTCGGGAACCGATCGTCGGTGCGGAGCGTTACCGTCCCTGTTGCAACGTTCTGCGAGAGGCCACTGCATGAGTCTTGTCCCGGTCACCGGTCCCGCCAGGCTGCTGGTGGGGGAGCCGCCCCGGGAGGGCTCGATCGAGTTCACCGACGAGCGCCGCACGATCGTCATGCCGATCCGCGGGGCGCTTCCGGTGCTCGGCAAGGTGCGCGACCAGGACGACCTGCACCCGTCGGTCGCGCTGCTCGCCGGCGCGGCGCTGATGGGCCTGCAGCTGGTGGCCTCCGGCCGCTTCGCTCCCGACCCCGAGGGCCGGCACTGGCAGGTGGCCGGCCTCGGTCCGGCCGACGAGCGACGGATCACCGACCTGGCGCGGTCGCGCGCGTCCGACGGCTTCGACGCGGCCACCGCCGAGGGCATGGTCCGCGGCCTGCTCGACGCGGTCGTCGACACGATGCCGCGCACCACGCCCGGACGGTCGCGCCTCCGGGCGCAGACCCCGACCGGTCGGACGCCCCCCGGCCCGTCGACGCCCGACGACTTCAGTGACCAGCTCCAGCAGCGCATCGCCCGCATCCGCTCGCGCGGTCGCGACGACCGCCCGCACCTGGTGTCCATCTCGTTCCGGATCGAGGCCGACGAGGAGGAGCTCGTGGCCGGCGCCGTACGCCTGGTGCTCCAGGTGCACGCGGTGGACAACGCGGCCCACATGGCCGACGCCTCCGAGCTCTGGGCCGACGCCGGCCCCGAGGCGGCGCACGGCTTCGGCGAGCGCGCGCGCACCCACGCGGCCATCGCGCTGCGGTCCGCCGCCGACGCGTGGCCGGTGCTCGAGCGGCTGCTCGATCTCCGGGTCCCCGACGAGATCGTGCTCGACTCCGACGAGATCCTGTCGCTGCTCGACAGCGGGGCGGCTGCCCTGACCGAGGCGGGGCACCCGGTCATGTGGCCGAAGTACCTCGACCGCGAGGTCACCCAGCGCGTCGAGCTCGGCCGGCAGCGCTCGTCGGCCGGTGTCCGCGAGGAGCCCCTGCAGGACGGGCTCTTCGGGCCGCAGGCCCTGTTCGGCTTCGAGTGGCAGCTGTCGCTGCACGGCGAGGAGCTGACCGAGGACGAGATGGACGAGCTGTCGCGCGCGACGAGCCCGATCATCAAGTTGCGCGACAACTGGGTCGCGGTCGACTCCTCGGTCATCAAGCGCGCCCGCAAGCGGCTGATCCGCACGATCACGCCGGTGCAGGCGCTGGCTGTGACGCTGACCGGGGTGGTCGACGTCGAGGACGTGCCCTACGAGGCGATCGTCGGCGCCAGCCTGCTGAAGGTCCGCGACCGGCTGCAGGCGGCGGCGACCGGCGAGCTGGTCGCACCACCCACCGCGCTGCACGCCGACCTGCGCGACTACCAGCGCCGCGGGCTGAGCTGGCTGGCCGAGCTCACCTCGCTCGGGCTCGGCGCCTGCCTCGCCGACGACATGGGCCTCGGCAAGACGATCACGCTGATCGCCCTCCACCTGCACCGACAGGGTCTCGATACGCCCGGCTCGTCCCTCGCCCGGCACTCGACCACCGCTCCGCGCCCGACGCTCGTGGTCTGCCCGGCCTCCCTGCTCGGCAACTGGGAGGCGGAGATCCGCCGCTTCGCGCCTGGCGTGCCCGTGCGCCGCCACCACGGCAGCGCGCGCGACCTCGGCGGCGTCAGCGGCTTCGTGCTGACCACCTACGGGACGATGCGCAACGACGCGGCGCTGCTCGCCGAGGTGCCGTGGGACCTGGTCGTCGCCGACGAGGCGCAGCACATCAAGAACTCACGGTCCGCCGCGGCCCGAGCCCTGCGGACCATCCCCAGCGCCGCGCGGGTGGCGCTCACCGGCACGCCAGTCGAGAACGACCTCACCGAGCTCTGGTCGATCCTCGACTGGGCGATCCCCGGCCTGCTCGGCAGCCGCAACGCCTTCCGCAAGGTGTGGGCCGGCCCGATCGAGTCCGGCCTCGAGCCCACCAAGGCGCGCCAGTTCGCCGACCTGATCGGCCCGTTCCTGCTGCGTCGTCGCAAGTCCGACCCGGGCATCGCGCCCGAGCTGCCGGCCAAGACCGAGACCGACCACCTGCTCGGGATGACCCGAGAGCAGGTCGTCCTCTACGAGACGCTCGTGCGCGAGTCGATGCGCCGCATCGAGGAGGCCGACGAGGAGACCCGGCGCGGGCTGGTGCTCAAGCTGCTCACCGGGCTCAAGCAGATCTGCAACCACCCCGCCCACTACCTGCGCCAGCCCAACCCCAAGCTGCGCGGCCGCTCCGAGAAGCTCGAGCTGCTCGACGAGCTCGTCGGCACGGTCATCGCCGAGGAGGGGGCAGTCCTCGTCTTCACGCAGTACGTCGCGATGGCGCGGCTGCTCGAGCGCCACCTCGGCACCACCGGCGTACCCCACCAGCTGCTGCACGGCGGGACGCCGGTGCGCGAGCGCGAGGCGATGGTCGCCCGCTTCCAGGCCGGCGAGGTCCCGGTCTTCCTGCTCTCCCTCAAGGCCGGCGGCACGGGGCTCAACCTGACCGCCGCCGACCACGTCCTCCACTTCGACCGGTGGTGGAACCCGGCCGTCGAGGACCAGGCGACCGACCGGGCCTACCGGATCGGCCAGACCAAGCCGGTGCAGGTGCACCGCTTCGTCACCCAGGGCACGATCGAGGAGAAGATCGCCGAGCTGCTCACCCGCAAGCGCTCCATCGCCGACTCGGTGCTCGCCGGCGGTGAGACCGCGCTGACCGAGCTGTCGGACGCCGAGCTCCGCGACCTCGTCGAGCTCCGTCGATGACCGGCACCACGCATCCGCGACTGCCGGCCAGGCGCGGTGGAGGCAGTGGCACCTGGTGGAGCAAGGCGGTGCTCCGCGCGGTGGAGGAGGCCGCCTTCGGCGAGAAGGACCTCCGCGCCGGCCGCGCCCTGGCCCGGGCCGGGGCCGTCGGCTCGATCACCGTCAGCGACGGCGGCGCGGTGGCGGCCGTGACGCAGGGCCACGACGCGTACACGGTCGAGGTGACCGTCCCGGTGCTCGACGACTCCGACGCGGCCGCCTTCACCGAGCTGGTCGCCGCGGAGTCCGGCCGGATCGGTGCCCTGCTCGCCGGGCAGCTGCCGCACGCGCTGGTCGAGGCGGTCGAGGAGGCCGGCGTCGAGCTGCTGCCGTACGGCGGCGAGCTGGGCTCGGCCTGCAGCTGCGACGGGTGGCTCGACCCGTGCCCCCACGCCCTCGCCGTGCTGACCCAGCTCGCGTGGCTGATCCAGGCCGACCCGTTCGTGCTCACCCACCTGCGCGGGCTGTCCCGCGACCGGGTGCTCCGCGACCTGCACCGCATCACCACGCCCCGCGAGGAGCCGCACCCGGGCCCGCGATCCCCCCGGAGCCTCGGGCCCGGGCACGACGTCGAGGTGGACGACCTCGGCGTGGCCGAGGACGCCGCTGTCCGGGCGGCCCGCCTGCTGGAGCAGGACCGGCCGTTCGACGCCTGGTGAACCCATCGTCAGGGCAGGGAGACCCGGAAGTCAGTGGTGCAGGCACCACCCTCGGTGGCCCTCAGCCGGCGTCGGCGGTGCCGGTGCGCGCGCCGAGCTCCTCGTCGAGACGCAGCAGTCCGGGGCCGTCCTCGTTGATCATCTTCACGCGGCCGACGATCTCGCTGACCGTGGCCTCCTCCTCGATCTGCTCCTCGAGGAACCAGTTGAGCAGCGGCCGGGAGTCGAGATCGCCCTCGGCCTCGGCCTGCCGGTAGAGGCCGCGGATCGAGTCCGACACCTTCTGCTCGTGGGCGTAGGCCGCCTCGAACGCGGCCAGCACGCTGCCGACCACGGCGGAGGGTGCCTGGACGGCACCGATGCGCGGGTGGTTGTCGCGGTCGGCGACGTGGTCGATGAACTTGTGGGCGTGGAGGATCTCCTCGTCCGCCTGCTGCCGGAACCACCGCGAGATGCCGGACAGGTCCATCAGGTCGAGCTCGATGGAGAGCTGGCGGTAGACCAGCGACGCCTGGAACTCCAGGGTGATCTGGGCGTTGAATGCGGCTTCGAGGCTCTCGCTCAGCTTCATGGCCACACCCTATCGGGGGTGTTCGTGCAGTCCGACGGCGTCGTCCGGACCGTGGCGTCAGGAGAGGCCGAGGGCGCCGTGTGCCATGTCGCGCAGCACGTCGTGCAGCTGTGGGTCGGGCAGCCGGCCGCTGTGCGGGGTCGAGTTGAGGAGCCCGAACAGCACGTGCGCCCGCGTGCGAGAGGCCTCGGGGCTCATTGAGCCGTCGTGGCGGCGCACCTGCGTGGCCCACACGTCGACGTAGGCCCGCTGGAGGGCGCGGACGCGCTCGCGGGCTTCGTCGGGCAGGCTGCTCCAGTCGCGGTCCTGGACCACGATCAGCGCACGGTGCTCGATCGCGAACTCGATGTGCCACTCGACGAGCGCCTCGAGCGCCTCGCGCGGACCCTCGGCGCCGGCGACGCGGGAGCGGCCCTCGGCGAGCAGGGTCTCGCTGATGCTGACCAGCATCTCGGCAAGCATCGCGTCCTTGGACTCGAAGTGCTTGTAGAGCGCGGGTCCCGAGATGCCGCAGGCCGAGCCGAGCTCGGCGACGGACACGCCGTGGAACCCGCGCGCGGCGAAGAGCTCGGCCGCGATGTCGAGGATCTGCTGGCGACGGCTGGTCACGTCGTCGAGGTTAGTGCCTGTTAACCCGTCGGCGGTCACACCGTCCGCGCCTTGACGTGGCGCAGGCAGCGTCACATCGCTTCGCAGCGGTCGCTTCGGTTGCTCCCAGACGGCGAGCGGAATCACACGTGCCTCCCCTGGGCGCTTCCGGCGAGCCGTACCCCCGCAACGGCCAACCGGTCGATCCCCACGATCGACGCGCCCTGTAGCTGTCCAGAGTCTCGCTCGCGACCGGGCAGAAATCCAGTGGTGCCACCACCACTTTGGTCGGAGGTGCGATCCCCGACCCGGCGTCGGGCCCCTCGCGAGGGTGGTGCCTGCTCTACCGACAGGCCCCGCGGCTCGTGGCTACAGTGCCCGCATGTCGCAGATCCGAGTCGTCCTCGCCGAGGACGGTGACCTCCTCCGGGCGGGCGTCCTCGCTCTCCTCGACGGGTTCGACGACATCGACGTGGTGGCCACCGCGACGAACCTGCCGGAGCTGCTGGCGGCGGTCGACGAGCACCGTCCAGACGTGCTGCTGACCGACATCCGGATGCCGCCGGACTTCACCGACGAGGGCATCCGCGCGGCGAGCGAGCTGCGACGTACGCACCCCGGCACCGGGGTGGTCGCGCTGACGCAGTACTCCGACGTGGAGTACGCCCTCGACCTGGTGCGCGACGGCAGCGACGGTCGCGGCTACCTCCTCAAGGAGCGGGTGGCCGACGTCGACGAGCTGGTGGCCGCGCTCCGTACGGTCGCGTCCGGCGGCTCGGTGATCGACCAGATCGTGGTCGACGCCCTCGTGGCGACGGGGACCCGGCGCAACGACTCGCTGCTCGACCGACTGACTCCCCGGGAGCTCGAGGTCCTCTCGATGGTCGCGCGGGGGATGACCAACGGCGCGATCGCGGGCCAGCTGGTGGTCACCGACCGGGCGGTGGAGAAGCACATCAACTCGATCCTCACCAAGCTCGACCTCCCGGCCGACTCGGCCGTGCACCGCCGGGTCGCGGCGACACTCGTGTTCCTGAGCGAGGCCGGGGTGGGCGGCGGGGTCCGCGGCGGGGTGGCACCACGCCGATGAGGCGCGCGCTCGCCGGGTGGGACTCGCTCGACCCGTCCCTCGTGCGGCTGCTGCGGATCAACCTGCTGGCGCTCGTCGTCTCGACCGCCATCCTCGCATCGGCGTACGCGCTGGGGTTCCGGCACACGTCGGTCCTGGTGGACGTGGCGGTGATGCTGTTCGCGACGGCCCTGATGCTCGCGACTCTGCCGCTCACGCCGCGATTCGGCGCACCGGCGGTGCTGGTGGGCTTCGCACTCTCAGCCGGTTCGTTCGCGGTCGGTGGCACCTGGGCCACGCCGAACCTGTCGCCACTGACGGCCATGCTGATGCTGATCCCGATGCTGGTCGCCATCCCCTACGTCTCGCGCGCGTGGCTCAACGCGCTGCTCGTCTACGCAGTGGTGGGCAGTGCCGGCGTGGCCGCGCTCGCGGAGGTGCGTCGCGACGACGCGCTCAACGACGTCTGGTGGATCAATGCGGTCGTGGTCGCCGCGTCGTTGCCCGCCGTGGTGCTCGTCGTGACCTATCTCGTTCGCGACGCCTACCGGCGCCTGGCCGAGCGGACCGACCAGCTCGAGGAGTCGCGCACCCTCATCGTCGAGGTCGCCGACGCCGCGCGCCGCAGCATCGAGCGCGACCTGCACGACGGAGCCCAGCAGCGGCTGCTGACGATGAGCGTGACGATCGAGCGCGCCCGAAAGGAGCTGCAGGCCGGACGCCAGGAGGGGGCGGCGTCGCTGCTCGCCCAGCTGGCCACCGACAACCGCCAGATCATGGGCGAGCTGCGTGAGCTCGCGCGCGGGATCTATCCGCCGCTGCTCGTCGAGCGCGGACTGGTCATCGCCCTGCAGGCGACGGCGCGCCGCTCGGTGGTCCCGGTGACGCTCGAGGCCTTCGACGTCGAGCGCCAGACGCCGCAGGTCGAGGCGGCGGCGTACTTCTGCATCCTCGAGGCGCTGACCAACGCGGCCAAGCACGCCCGTGCGACCAAGGTCCTGGTGACCATCCGCGGGCTGCCGCACCTCGAGTTCAGCGTGACCGACGACGGTCAGGGGTTCGACCGCCGCCACGTCGAGCCGGGTGGCCTGCTCGGGATGGAGGCGCGGATGGCCGCCGCCGGCGGCACCCTCGAGGTCGCGTCCTTCCCGGGTCGGGGCACCACGGTGCAGGGCGCGTTCCCACCACTGGACCCGCAGGTTAACGATCGCTAACCTAGGCGGGTGTCCGAGCAGCCAGTCCCACCCTCCGGCCCCCCGACCATGCGCGAGCTCGTCGACGACCTGCGCTCGCGGCTGGCCCGCGTCCGCCAGGGCGGCTCGGAGCGCGCGCGGCAGAAGCACACCGACCGCGGCAAGCTGCTCGCACGCGACCGCGTCGACCGGCTGCTCGATGCAGGCAGCCCGTTCCTCGAGCTGGCGCCGCTCGCGGCCTACGGCATGTACGCCGGCGACGCGGGCGACGACTTCGCCGTCCCGTCGGCGGGGGTCGTCGCCGGCATCGGTCGGGTCTCGGGCCGCGAGTGCGTGATCGTCGCGAACGACGCCACGGTCAAGGGCGGCACCTACTACCCGATGACGGTGAAGAAGCACCTCCGAGCGCAGACGATCGCCGCGGAGAACCACCTGCCGTGCATCTACCTCGTCGACTCAGGTGGGGCGTTCCTGCCGATGCAGGACGAGGTCTTCCCCGACCGCGAGCACTTCGGCCGGATCTTCTTCAACCAGGCCAACCTGTCGGCGAAGGGGATCCCGCAGATCGCCAGCGTGATGGGCTCCTGCACCGCCGGCGGGGCGTACGTCCCCGCGATGTCGGACGAGACGGTCATCGTGCGCAACCAGGGGACGATCTTCCTCGGCGGCCCGCCGCTGGTGAAGGCCGCGACCGGCGAGGTCGTCTCGGCCGAGGACCTCGGTGGCGGCGACGTCCACGCGCGCACGTCCGGGGTCGTCGACCACCTCGCCGAGGACGACGCCCACGCGCTGGCGATCGTGCGCTCGATCGTCGACACGCTTCCGGCGGCGCGGCCCGCCCGCGAGCCGGCCGCCGAGGTCGAGGAGCCGCACGAACCGGCCGAGTCGCTCTACGACGTCGTGCCCACCGACACCCGCACGCCCTACGACGTGCGCGAGGTCATCCGTCGGCTGGTCGACGGCAGCCGCTTCCACGAGTTCAAGAAGCTCTACGGCGACACGCTCGTCTGCGGGTTCGCCCGGATCGACGGCTACGAGGTCGGCATCGTCGCCAACAACGGCATCCTCTTCAGTGAGTCCGCCCTCAAGGGCGCGCACTTCATCGAGCTGTGCAACCAGCGCAAGATCCCGCTGGTCTTCCTGCAGAACATCACCGGCTTCATGGTCGGGCGGGAGTACGAGAACCGGGGCATCGCCCGCGACGGTGCGAAGCTCGTCACCGCCGTCGCGTGCAGCGTCGTGCCCAAGTTCACCGTCGTCATCGGCGGCTCGTTCGGCGCCGGCAACTACGGCATGTGCGGGCGCGCCTACGACCCGCGCTTCCTCTGGATGTGGCCCAACGCGCGGATCTCGGTGATGGGCGGCGAGCAGGCCGCGTCGGTGCTCGCCACCGTCCGCACCGACCTCGAGGACGACGAGGCGGTCGAGGCCTTCAAGGCGCCGATCCGCGAGCAGTACGAGACCCAGGGCTCGCCCTACTACGCCAGCGCCCGGCTCTGGGACGACGGGATCATCGACCCCGCCGACACCCGCCGCGTGCTCGGCATGGCCCTCGCCGCGACGTCGTACGCCCCGATCCCCGAGCCGTCCTACGGCATCTTCCGGATGTGATGACCTTGAACACCCTCTTGATCGCCAACCGTGGCGAGATCGCCCTGCGCGTGATGCGCACGGCGAAGCGCCTCGGTTGGGCGTGCGTCGCGATCCACACCGACCTCGACGCCGACGCGCCGCACGTGCGCGCCGCCGACCGGGCGGTGCGGGTCGGCTCCTACCTCGACATCGACGAGGTCGTCGCGGCCGCGCGGGAGACCGGCGCCGGCTACGTCCACCCGGGCTACGGCTTCCTGTCCGAGCGCGCGCCCTTCGCGCGGGCGCTGGCCGACGCCGGCATCACCCTGGTCGGGCCGTCGGCCGACGTGATGGACGCGATGGGCCGCAAGGACGCCGCCCGGGAGGTCGCGGTGGCGGCCGGAGTGCCCGTCGTGCCGTCGTACTCCCTCGACGACGACGACAAGGACTCCTTCTCCTACCCGGTGCTGGTGAAGGCGGCTGCCGGCGGTGGCGGCAAGGGCATGCGGGTGGTGCGCACTGCGAGCGAGTACGACGAGTCGTTCGCTGCGGCGCAGCGCGAGGCGCGGTCGTCCTTCGGCGACGACACGATCCTGGTCGAGAAGTACGTCGAGTCCGGCCGCCACATCGAGGTGCAGGTGCTCGGCGACAGCCACGGCACCGTGCTCCACTTCTTCGAGCGCGATTGCTCCACGCAGCGCCGGCACCAGAAGGTGCTGGAGGAGGCGCCCGCCCCGACGATCAGTGACGATCAGCGGACCGCGATCACGGCGTCGGCCGTCGCGCTCGCCGCACAGTGCGGCTACACCGGCGCCGGCACGGTCGAGTTCCTGCTCGACAACGCGACCGGGGAGTTCTACTTCCTCGAGATGAACACCCGCCTCCAGGTCGAGCACCCCGTCACCGAGGAGGTCGTCCGGGTGCAGACGGACACAGGAAGCGAGCGGGTCGACCTCGTCGAGCTGCAGCTCTTCGTCGCGACCGGCGAGCCGCTGCCGTTCGCCCAGGAGGCGATCACCCTGGACGGCCACGCAATCGAGGCCCGCGTCTACGCCGAGGACTCCTTCAACGGCTTCCTGCCCCAGGCCGGTCGCACGTCCGTCGTGCGGTGGGGCTCCGGCGACCACGTCAGGGTCGACCACGCCCTCGAGCCCGAGCAGGAGGTCAGCACGTCCTACGACCCGATGCTCGGCAAGGTCATCGCGTGGGGCCCCGACCGCGAGGCCGCCCGCGCCGCGCTGGTCGACGCCCTCGGCGAGACCGCGATCCTCGGCATCACCACCAACACCGGCTTCCTGCGCGCGCTCGCCGCGTCTGACGAGTTCCGCGACACCACCATCGACACCGCCTGGCTCGACCGCAACGAGGTGCCCGCGCCCGACGCCGACCTGGCGCGCGTGTTCGGCGCGTGGACCGAGGTGCTCCTCGACACGATGGGCACCACGGGCCCCTGGCGTGCCGACGGCTGGCGGATGGGCGGGGAGCCCGCCGCCGACTCGGTCGTGCTGGGCGACGAGCTCGTGGTCGTCGACCGGCCGCGCGGCCGCGTGTCGCTGTCCGACGGCACCGCCCACGACGTACGCATGGTCGACGCCGCGAACCACACCGTGCACCTGCTCGTCGACGGTCGCGCGGAGCACGCCGTGCTCAACGTGCAGCGCGACTTCGTCGAGGTCGTGCACCGTGGCCAGCGCTGGGTGTGGGAGCGCCCCGACCCGTTCGGCGACCACGCCGCTGCTGCCGGGGACGGCACGCTCCTCGCTCCGATGCCGGGCACCGTCCTCGCGGTCAACGTCGCCGTGGGCCAGGGCGTCGCCGAGGGTGAGACGCTGGGCGTGATGGAGGCGATGAAGATGGAGCTCGCGCTCAAGGCGCCCTTCGCCGGCACCGTGACGTCCGTCGGCGCCGCCGTCGGCGACCTCGTCAAGCTCGGTGCCGCCCTCTTCACGGTGGAGCCGTCCGATGACTGACCTTCCGATGACGGTCACCACCGACGGCCTGCCCTCCGCGGTCACGATCTACGAGGTCGGCCCGCGCGATGGCCTCCAGAACGAGAAGGCGATCGTCCCGGTCGAGGTGAAGGCCGAGTTCGTACGCCGCCTCGTGTCCGCCGGCCTCCCGATCGTCGAGGCCACCAGCTTCGTGCACCCGACGTGGGTCCCCCAGCTCGCCGATGCCGCTGAGCTGATGGCAGCCCTCGGCGCCGAGGGACGTCGCCTCCCGGTGCTGGTGCCCAACGAGCGCGGCCTCGACCGCGCGCTCGAGCTCGGCCTGGAGCACATCGCGATCTTCGGCAGCGCCACGGAGACCTTCGCGACGAAGAACCTCAACCGCACCTTCGACGAGCAGTTCGCGATGTTCGAGCCGACGGTCGCGCGGGCCCGCGAGGCCGGGATGGACGTCCGGGCCTACGTCTCCATGTGCTTCGGCGACCCGTGGGAGGGCGCCGTGCCGATCGAGCAGGTCGTCACCGCCGGCACCCGCCTCCTCGACCTCGGCGCGAGCCAGCTGAGCCTCGGCGACACCATCGGCGTCGCCACCGCGGGCCACGTCACGGCGTTGGTCGACGCCTTCGCCGACGCGGGTGTGGGCACCGACCGGCTGGCGATGCACTTCCACGACACCTACGGCCAGGCGCTCGCCAACACCCACTCCGCGCTGCAGTCCGGCATCACCACCTTCGACGCGAGCGCGGGCGGCCTCGGCGGCTGCCCCTACGCGAAGTCGGCCACCGGCAACCTCGCCACCGAGGACCTCGTGTGGATGCTGACCGGGCTCGGCATCGACCACGGGGTCGACCTCGACGCCGTGGTCGCCACCAGCGTCTGGATGGCCGGGCACCTCGGCCGTCCGAGCCCGAGCGCCGTCGTACGAGCGCTCGGCTCGTGACTGGCACAATCAGCGACATGAGCCGTGTCCACCTGCACATCGGTGCGCCCAAGACCGGGACGACGTACCTCCAGGACCGGTTGATGCTCAACGCGTCGTCGCTCGCGTCGCACGGCGTGACGATCCCCGGCCCCCGCGTCGGACGCACCGACACCTTCCACTTCCGCGCCGCGCTCGACCTGCTGGACCAGGACTGGGGCGGCGCGCCCGGCCACGCCAACGGCTCGTGGGACGCGATGGTGAAGCGGGTGCGGCGGGCCGACGGCGACGTGGTGATCAGCCACGAGATCCTCGCCGGCGCCAAGCCCGACAAGATCGCCCGGGCGATGAACGACCTCGCCGGCAGCGAGGTGCACGTCGTCTACTCCGCGCGCGACCTGGGCCGCCAGCTGCCCGCCGCATGGCAGGAGTCGATCAAGCAGGGTCGCAAGTGGCCGTTCCGCCGGTTCCTCAACAAGGTGGAGCGCGGGCAGACCTGGTTCTTCAACGCGATGGACCTGCCGCGCGTGCTGTCGCAGTGGGGCGCGAAGCTGCCGCCCGAGCGCGTGCACGTGGTGACCGTCCCGCACGACCGCGGCCCCAACGGCGACGAGCTGTGGCTGCGCTTCTGCCGCGCCTTCGGCATCGACCCGGCGTGGGCGCTCCTCGACTCCGAGCGCGACAACCGTTCGCTCGGCATCGCGGAGACCTCGATCCTCCGCAAGCTCAACCGCCGCCTCGAGCTGGGCGTCTGGCGTGAGCCGGCCTACGACAACCTGATCCGCGAGGTGCTCGCCCAGGAGGTGCTGGTCTCCCGCAAGGCGATCCCGGTGCGGCTGCCGCCCGACCGCTACGACTTCGCGGAGCAGCAGGCCCAGCTCTGGATCGACTTCATCACGGGCAGCGGCGTCGACGTGATCGGCGACGTCGAGGACCTCCGTCCGCGCCGTCCCGCCGACGACGAGGACTGGAAGAACCCCGACCGGGTCCGCGCCAAGCTCGAGCTCGGGGCCGCCCTCGACGCGCTCGCCGTGATGACGCAGGAGGCGGCCAACGGGTCCGCCCACGACTCGATGGGCGCCAAGCTGCAGAAGACCGCACGCCGGTTGCGCGTCCGTTGACCAGCCCCTCCGGGTCGGTCGACGCCGACGCGACCGCGCGTGCCCACGGCTGGGTCGCGCACCTCCGCGACGGGGGTACGACGCCCTGGCTGGCGTGGTCGGGCACCGGGGCTCCGACAGCTCCTGCAGTGCCGGGCGCCCAGCAGCTCGAGCTGCTGCGCCGGCTCAACCTGGCCTCCACGTCGAGTGCGCGGCCCCGCGGCGACCACGACCGCGAGCGCACTCGACTCGCCGACCGGGTGCTCGTCGCGCCCGCGGCCGGACGCGGCCAGGCCGACCTGCCCCTGGTCGGGCTCGCGCACCGCGGCTTCGGGGCCGCCCCGGTCGACCCGTCGACCATCAGCGCCCACGAGCTGCTGCGGGTGGCGAGCGTTCTGCTGGCCGACGACCTGGTCGCCCTCGGCGCCGACCCGGTGGCCACGAGCTGGCCGCGGCCGTGGCGCCGCCGGGTCCGCCTCGTCGGCGACCCCCTGGTCGCCGCCGCCACGCGTCGGCACCTGCTGGGGCTGGGGCGTCCCGAGGGCGGTCCGCGACCGTTCGTCGTGGCGATCGGTGGTCCCCTCGACGAGCTGCTCGCGCACACCTGGACGCAGCGCTGCTTCGAGACCGGCGCGACACCATGGGCCGAGTGGTTGCGCTTCTGGCGCGAACGCGACCAGCTGCCCGACCGCGCCGACCTGCTGGAGTCCGTACGCCGCTGGGGTGGGCGCCGGCCCTTCGTCCGGGTCGTCACCGACCTCGACCTGCTGCCCCGCCAGGTCGGGGTGCGCTCCCTCCCGCCGGTGCGGGTGCCGGGCGCCGACCAGGCCGAGCTCGCGCGCCGCGTCGCCGCCGTCGTCGGCCTCCGGGTCGAGCGGCACGAGCGGCCCGCGCTGATGCGGACGCTGCAGCAGCGGATCCCCGACAGCGGCGCCACGCCCGTCGGCGTACCCATCGGCGAACGTGAGTGGGTCGCGCGGTCGGCGGCCCGCACCATCCGTGCCGTGACCCGTCGTGGCTACTCTGTCGTCGGCGACCTCGCGGACCTCGCACCGAGCGCCGCGGCACCCTCCGCTCCGGGGGGACCCGACGACCGGCAGGTGCTGGACCTGGCCATCCGGATGGTCGTGGACCCGAGCTGGCGACGCGAGAGGCGGCGACAAGAGGAGGTGGAGCGATGAGCAAGCGGGTGCTGCTCCACGTCGGCTGCCCCAAGACCGGCACGTCCTACCTCCAGGACGTCCTCCTCCGCAACCAGTCGGTGCTGCGCGACCACGACATCCTCTATCCGGCGGACCGCTTTGACGCCCACTTCCTCGCGGCGCTCGACCTGATGACGCTGCCGTGGGGCGGGCTCGAGACCGAGGCCGTCGGCGCGTGGGACCGGCTCGCCGAGCAGGTGCGCGACTGGCACGGCACGTCGATCATCAGCCACGAGATCTTCGCCCGGGCGACGCCGACGCAGGTGGCACGCGCGCTCGACTCGCTCGGTGACGCCGAGGTCCACCTGGTGCTGTCGGTGCGCGACCTGGTGCGCCAGATCCCGGCGGAGTGGCAGGAGAACGTCAAGCACCGCAGCCACATCACCTACGCCAAGTTCCTCCGCACCATCCGCGACCCCGCGCGGGAGTCGAAGATCGGCTCGTGGTTCTGGGCGGTGCAGGAGATCCCCGACATCCTCGACCGCTGGGGTGCCTCGCTGCCGCCGTCGCAGGTGCACCTCGTGACGGTGCCGCCGTCGGGCTCCGACCGCGGTGAGCTGTGGCGACGGTTCTCGCACACCTTCGGCCTCGACGGCCTCGACCTCGACCTCACCGCGGAGCGCGAGAACCCGTCCCTCGGCGTCCCGGAGACCTCGCTGCTGCGCACGATCAACCAGCGGGTCACCTCGATCATCGCCCCGCCCGACTACCGACCGCTGGTGCGCGAGCTCCTCGCCCACCAGACGCTGTCGCGCGGCGTCGCCTCCGCCCGCCTCGGCCTGGCGCCCGACGACCACGCCTGGGCGCAGGACCTCTGCCGCAGCTGGGTCGAGGCGATGGCGGGCCGGGGGTACGACGTCAGCGGCTCGCTCGACGACCTGATCGGCCCCGACCTCGGCGCCTTCGCCGACCCCGACACCGTGCCCGCCGACGAGCTGCTCCCGCCGGCCCTCGACACCATCTCGGCGCTGCTGGTCGAGGGCGCCCGCCTCCGCGCGGTCGAGGAGCGGCTCCACGAGGAGCTGCGCGAGGCCCGCGAGGAGCGCGACCGTGCGCGGCTCACCCCGTCGTACCGCGTCAAGCGCAAGATCGTGACCTCGCTCGAGGACAGCGCCGCCGGCCGCGGCACCCTCGACGCCTACCGGCGAGCGCGGGGCCGGAAGTAGCTAGGGGCCCCAAGCTTCGACCGCGGAGTGTGGCGGCAGATCGCAGTCACAAGCCCTCATAACGTGCAATGTGCCGCCACCCCCGACGTACGGGCGGGGGAGGGGTGGCGGCAGATCGCAGCTCCCACCGGGCTGATGGTGCGATGTGCCGCCACCCCGCCCGACACACCGCGGATGACATGCTGCCTCGCGTGAACAACGGCGGCCAGGGGGGCGACAGTGGTGACGACATGCGTGGCCGATTCCCCCTCGGCCTGGTGCGCTAGGGACCGACCAGCTCGCACTGCCTGACCTGCTCGCCGGCGCGGCAGGTGTCCCGGCCCACGGACCCGCGGAGGAAGTCACGTCCCGGCCCACCGTCGAGCACGTCGTCGCCCGCGCTCCCGACGAGGACGTCGTCCCCGCCACGTCCGAGCAGCAGGACCGCGGACGCGCGGTAGGAGGCACGGACGTGCTCGTCGGCGGCCGAGCCGCGGAAGGTCCACCGCACCCCGTCGTCGAGGGTGAGCCGCTCGTAGCCCGACGTGCGCCCCAGCAGCGTGGCGCCGGACCGGACGCGACCCCGCCCGTTGTCCCAGGTCACCGGCACGTCCCCGAGGGCGCGGGTGATGACCGAGATCTCGTCGCGACCCGGACCGCCGGCGACATCGAACGCCACCGGGTCACGGTGCACAGACATCTGCAGGTCGTCGTTGCCGCCGCCGGTCCTGATCTCGCCGGCGGACTCCGTCAGGACGGAGTCCCGTCCGCTCCCGGTCAGCACCCGGGACGGTGCGCCGGTCCTCCCGATCGTGATGCCATCGTCGTCCGCGCCGGTGGTGACCACGTCCGCGCCGCGCCCCACGAAGACGTAGTCGTCGCCGTCTCCCGTGTCGACGACGTCGTCGCCCGACCCGCCGGAGACGGTGTCCATGCCGCCTGCGGTGTCGACGACGTCGTCGCCCGGTCCGGTCTCGACCAGGTCTTCCTGATCGGACCCCGTGACGGTGTCGGCGTGCTTCGATCCCACGATGCCGATCGCAGGTTGGAGGACGATCGTGTCGGTGCCCTCACCCACCGCGGTGCCCGCGACGAGGTCCACCGTGACGCCTGACGGGCTGTCCTCCCAGCTGATCGGGTCAAACCCCCGCCCGTTGTCCTCCGGCCCCGTCGTGAGCGCCTCCGGGTCGAGTCCCACGTCGATGAGGTCGTCTCCCGCGCCGGGGACGACCCGGTCCGCCAGGTAGGTCCCGTTCTCGTCGCGGCCGCTGAGGCCACCGAAGAGCCGGTCGTCACCCGCTCCGCCGGACAGCGTGTCGCCACCGCCGAGCCCGCAGACGACGTCGTTGCCACCGAGCGCATCCACCACGTCGGGTCCGTCGGTGCCGACGATGACGTCGTCGCCCTCCGTGCCCGTCGTGGGTCGTCCTGCGGCGGCGACGATCGTCGCCGGCCGTCCGTCGCACGACTCGCCCACCGCGGCGCCGGGCGCGGACGCGATCGTGAAGGCCGCCGTCAGCGGCAGCAGGGCCAGCACGGCGGCGCGCATCACTTCTTCCGCGGCAGGAGCTCCCGGTCGGCGTAGCGCCCGACCCGCCAGGTCGCGAAGCCGTCAGCGCCGGCGCCGACGACGCCGCCGACCACCGGCACCCGGCGGCCGACCGTGGTCGCGAGCCGCTTGCCGGCGACCCGGGCGATGATGTCGGTCGCCACGACGGCCGAGATGACGCCGTCGATCGTCGGGTCGTGGGCCGGCGCGGTGGCGAGGGCCATCGGCGTGCTGGGGATCTTCTTGCGCTTGACCAGGTCGTTGACCTGGTCCTCGCCCAGCAGCAGCGCGAGGATCGCGTTGCGCACGCGCGGGTCGTCGAGGTCGTGGCCGCGCAGGTGCGCGATCCCGGCGACCATCCGGCACTGCAGCAGCGCGAGGCCAGTGACGTTGGCCGGGATCGTCACGGCCATCGTCACCAGACCGCCGACGTTGGTCACGAAACCCTGCGCACCGGCGAGGCGCACGTTGTTCTCGATGACCTCGTGGATCGCCCGGTCGACGCTGCCACGCTGCTCCGCGAGCTGCTTGTCGGCGGCTACGGCGGCGGGCTGCAGGGGTCCGACCCCGTCGATCGCCCGGTTGAGCGCCTCCCGGACGAATCCCGACGTCATGCCGGGCGCGAGCTCCTGGAGGCGCGGCGCGAGCTGGCGTCCGACGGTCTGCTTGAGGCCCATGCCCCGATCGTACGGCTCGGACGCCAGCCCGGCGCGCTTCTGGCGGAGGGGTCAGCGACGCCGCTCGCAGGACGACAGCCGCTCACCGCGCAGGCAACGATCCCGACCCAGGCTCCCGTCGATCACGTCGCGACCGCGTCCCCCGTCGAGGACGTCGCGCTTCCAGCTCCCGGTGATCGTGTCGTCACCCCCGCGCCCGTACGCGCGCACCGCTCGGTTGCTGTTCTCGAGGTCGACCACGTCGTCCCCACCGGTGCCGTACCAGGTGATCGGGCCGACGTGCATCGAGTTCAGGCCGAATCGGGGTGCGGAGGCGAAGCGCACCACCCGCTCGCCCTCGATCGCCACGACGCCGCGCGTGCGGCCGATGACCACGCGCGTGCCCTTCGGCAGGTCGCGATCGACCTCGAGGCGCACCTCGTCCCGTCCAGCGCCGCCGTCGACCCTCACCACACCGGGACCGTCGACCACGGGCCACAGAGAGTCGCGACCGCCCTGGCCCTCGGCGACAGTGTCACCCGAGCCGCCGACGATGTCGCGACCGGGACCGCCGAGGACCCGGGTCCCGCTGCCGGCGTCCGAGCGCAGCCAGTCGTCGCCGGACCCGCCGGCAAGTACGTCCGCACCGTGCCCGCCGACGATGTCGTCGTCTCCCTCGCCGCCATCGACCACGTCGTCGCCTGGCCGGGGGTCGGCGCCGTAGGAGCGGTAGCGGCTCAGGTCGTCGGCGTCGATCAGGTCGTCACCGCCCCGGCCGTCGACGGTGTCGTCGCCACCGGCGGCGCTGATCCAGTCCGGACCGTCGTGCCCGGTCAGGATGTCGTCGTACGCCGATCCCTCGACGCCGCCGCCGTAGGTGATCGCGGCGATGGTGTCGGTCCCCTCGCCGGTCGCGGTGCCGGCGGCGAGGTCGACGGCGACCGGGCCGGCGGCGTCCTCGTAGGACACCTGGTCCCAGAACCCGATGTCGAGGTCGAAGAGGTCTTCGGACTGCGGGTCGTGGCCGAGGTCGACGTGGTCGTTGCCCGGCCCGGGCGTGAGGGTGTCGCCGAAGTAGTCGTCGTCGGGCGAGTAGTCCTCGTCCAGACCACCGAACAACCGGTCGTCGCCCGCGCCACCGGTCAGGTCGTCACCGCCCGCGAGGCCGCAGATCGTGTCGTTGCCGCCCGCGCCGTCGATGTCGTCGGCCTGCGCGGACCCGACGATCACGTCGTCGCCCGGCGTCCCGACGACCGGGTCGGTCGTGAACGAGCCCGGCTTGGGCGCGACCACGATCGTGGCGACCTTGCCGTCGCACGTCTCGGCAGCCTGGGCGGGTGCCGCGGCGAGCCCGAGGGGGGCGATCGCCAGCGAGGCGAGGGCGGTCAGGGTCGTCGTACGTCGCATGTCGTCCTCCGGGACGGCGCAGGGATCGGGGTTCGGCCAGTACGACGCGCCGCAGCGCTGATTGGTTGTGGTCTAGCGTTCCAGACGTGCCGATCGCCCCCGCTCCGACGCCGTGGGGGTTCCCGCCCCGCTCGTCGTGGGACCCCGACGACGACCTCGTCGCGGTCGGCGCCGACCTCGAGCCGGGCACGCTCGTGACGGCGTACAGCCTCGGCCTCTTCCCGATGCCGGTGACGCTCGACGCCGAGGAGCACCTCGGCTGGTTCTCGCCGGTCGAGCGGGGCGTGCTGCCGCTGGACGGCATGCGGGTGTCGCGGTCGCTGCGGCGCTCGGCCCGTGACTTCGAGATCCGTATCGACACCGCCTTCGACGAGGTGGTCGCGGCCTGTGGCAGTCCGGACCGCCCGGACGGCTGGATCACCGACGACTTCCGGCAGGCCTACGGCCGGCTCCACCGCCTCGGCTGGGCGCACTCGGTCGAGGCGTGGCGCGACGACCGGCTCGCCGGCGGGCTCTACGGCGTGAGCGTCGGCGGGCTCTTCGCGGGCGAGTCGATGTTCCACGTCGAGCGCGACGCCTCCAAGGTCGCGCTGCTGGCTCTCATCGACCTGCTCTCCGACCAGCACGCCGACTGCCGGGTGCTCGACGTGCAGTGGCAGACGCCCCACCTGGCCTCCCTCGGGGTCGTACGCCGCCCACGGGCGGAGTACCTCGAGGCGCTCGAGGCGGCCCTGCGCCTACCGCTGCCGGCACCCTTCCGGGTGGACGACGAGGGGTGAGACGCGCAAAGGTGGGCGCCGACCAGCACGCCACCGCGTGCGACCGAGCGCAACTTGGGGGAGAGCCATGGCCACCCGCACCACGTCCCGCACCCGTCTCACCGTCAGCACCGCCGCCCTCCTGATCGGAGCCGCGGCCTCCGCCTGCGGCGGTGGCGGAGCCGGTGGCGGCGCCCCCAGCGACGCGTCGGAGAAGGAGTTCTGCCAGACGCAGTCGAGCCTGCTCGAGGACCTGATGCCCGACATGTCGAGCACCGAGCTTCCCAGCGACGAGCAGATGGCGAAGGCCGTGAAGGACTGGGCGAAGAAGATCGAGCAGGTCGGCACGCCTGACGACATCTCCGACGACGCGCGCAAGGGCTTCGAGGCGATGGTCGAGCAGGCCAACGAGATCGACGCCTCCGACTTCTCGATCGAGAAGCTCGAGCAGCTCGAGGCCGGCGGCAAGGACGCGTCGGCCGAGGCCAAGAAGCAGGCGGACGCCTTCGAGAAGTACCTCACCGACACCTGTGGCAACCCGCTCGACAACCTGGACCTGCCGGAGATGCCCGAGTCCAGCTAGGGCGTGCCTAGTCCGTCCGGGGGGTGCTAGACCGGCTCGTTCGGGCCCCGACAACGTCAGGGTCGGGCGAGTAGCATCGTGACTGCGCCAGGGAGAGGGACACCATCATGGTCACGCGCCACGGGAAGATCTGCTCGTTCTGCGGCGAGCCCGGATCGAAGGACCTCCAGCTCATCGGCGGCCTCGGCGCGCAGGTCTGCGTGACCTGCATCGACGACTTCCACGCGATCGTCCACGACGAGGAGAAGCGAGCAGAGGCCAAGGGCACGTTCCCCTGGGAGACGATGTCGGACGCCGAGGTGCTCGCCACGCTCCCGCAGATCATGGCCTCCGCCGAGCAGAACACCGCGTTCGCGCACGAGTGGGTCGACCTGCTGCGCGAGCGCAACATCTCGTGGGCCGAGATCGGCCGCACCCTCGGCGTCTCCCGCCAGGCCGCCTGGGAACGATTCGCGAGAAAAGGTGGCGACAAGTCCGAGTCGGCGTGAGACGATCGGCTCTAGGTCAAGGTACGCTTGACGTTGCCGGGCGTCGGTCGGACTTCACGGGGGTGGGTCGGACCGACGCCCGTTGCTTCATTTCCGGGCGCGGTCGTCACTTCAGGAACTTCGACGTCCGCCGGTCCGCGAGCGGCTTGCCGCCGGTCTGGCACGTCGCGCAGTACTGCAGGCTCGAGTCGGCGAACGACACCTCGCGCACGACGTCGCCGCACACCGGGCACTTCTCGCCGGCCTTGCCGTGCACCGCGAGGTTGGTCTTCTTCTCGCCCTTGAGCTCGCTGGCCGCGAGCCCGCTCGAGCGCCGGACCGCGTCGCCCAGGGTGCCGCGCACGGCGTCGTACAACGTCTGCAGCTCGTCGCCCTCGATGCTGCTGGCGGGCTTGTAGGGCGACATCCGCGCCGCGTGCAGGATCTCGTCGGAGTAGGCGTTGCCGATGCCGGCGATGATCGACTGCATCCGCATCACGCCCTTGACCTGCTTGCGTCCCTCGCGCTGGAGGATGTCGGCGAGCACCTCGATCGTGAAGTCGTCGCTGAGCGGGTCGGGCCCGAGCCGGGCGACTCCTTCCACCTCCTGCGGGTCGCGCACGACGTAGATGGCCAGTCCCTTGCGGGTGCCGGCCTCGGTGATGTCGAGGCCCGGCTGGACGTCGAGGTCGGGGTCGTCGATCACGACGCGCGCGGCCAGCGGGTTCTTGCTGTTGGGTCGCGCGGGCAGGGCCGGCACCTCGTCCCGCCAGCGGATCCAGCCCGCCCGGGCGAGGTGGATGACGAGGTGCACGCCGCTCGCGTCGATGTCGAGGAACTTGCCGTGCCGCGTCACGTCGTCGACGAGCGTGCCGTGCAGCGCGTGCAGCGGCGGGTCGAAGGTCTTCAGCGCGCTGAACGCGGTCAGGTCGACGCGGCTGATCGCGCGGCCGACCAGACGACCGCGCAGGTCCTGGACCAGGGCTTCGACCTCGGGCAGCTCGGGCACGGTGGAAGTCTAGGCAGATCGCCGCGCTCCGGGTCAGAATGGCGCATGGCACAGCCGCGCACTCCTCGCACCGGGTCGGTCTTCCTCGACCCGCGCGGTGAGGACCGCACGCTGCGCGTCACCTGGCACCAGGACGCGCAGCTCGTCGTGCTGTCGCTGTGGCGCGACAACGTGTGCGCCGGCACCTTCCGGCTCGCCGCCGACGAGGTGCCCGACCTGATCGCGCTGCTGCGCCAGGGGCTCGACGAGGCGTACGACGCCGCCCGCGAGCGGGTCGAGCGCGTCGAGCGCCCCAGCGAGGTCGGCTAGCTCACTTCTTCGCCCGCCACTCCCGCTCGAACGGCAGCCGCCACGCGTGCGGCGCGACGAGCTGATGGATGGCGTTCGGCCCCCAGGTGCCCGGGGCGTAGGGCTTCACCGGGGGCGGGTCGTCGAGCAGCGCCCGCGACCGGTCCCACAGCGACTCGATGCCCTCGGCGGTGGTGAAGAGGGTGTGGTCGCCGCGCATCGCGTCGAGGATCAGCCGCTCGTAGGCCTCGAGCACGTCGCCGGCGGTCTCGGTCTCGCCGGTGGAGAACTGCATCGACAGCTTCTGCAGACGCATCCCCGGCCCCGGCCGCTTGCCGTAGAACGACAGCGACACCTTGGACTCGTCGGCGAGGTCGAACGTGAGGTGGTCGGGCCCGGCCGACCCGACGCCGGAGTTGGCGGGGAACATCGAGCGCGGCGCCTCGCGGAAGGCGATCGAGATGATCCGCTTGCCCTCCGCGAGCTCCTTGCCGGTGCGGAGGTAGAACGGCACGCCGGCCCAGCGCCAGTTGTCGAGGCGGCACTCCATCGCGATGAAGGTCTCGGTGTCGGAGTCGGGGGAGACGCCGGGGAGGTCGGTGTAGCCGGTGAACTGCCCGCGCACGACGTCCCGGGGCTCGATCGGCATCAGCGAGCGGAAGACCTTGTTCTTCTCCTCGCTGATCGCGCGCGGCTCCAGCGCCGTCGGCGGCTCCATCGCGACGAAGGCCAGCACCTGGAAGAGGTGCGTGACCACCATGTCCTTGTAGGCGCCGGTGGACTCGTAGAAGTTGGCCCGCTGGTCGAGGCCGAGGGTCTCGGGGATGTCGATCTGCACGTGGTCGATGAAGTTGCGGTTCCAGATCGGCTCGAAGAGCCCGTTGGCGAAGCGGAACGCCAGGATGTTCTGCGCCGCCTCCTTGCCGAGGAAGTGGTCGATCCGGAAGACCTGCGACTCGGCGAAGGTCTGGTGGACCTTGGCGTTGAGCTCGATCGCCGAGGAGAGGTCGGTGCCGAACGGCTTCTCCATCACCACCCGCGCCCGCTTCACCAGGTCGGCCTCGCGGAGCATGTCGATCACCGGCAGCGCTGCCTTGGGCGGCACGGAGAGGTAGTGGAGACGGCGTACGTCGTCACCGAGCGCCTGCTCGGCCGTGCGGACCGCCGCGGCCAGGGCGTCGGGCCCCGCGGACTGCGGGACGTAGGTGAGGTTGTCGTCGAAGTGGTCCCACTGCTCGGCCGTCAGCTCCGTGTGGGCGAACTGCTCGACCGCGGTGCGGGCGAACTCCTTGAACTGGGCGTCGTCGAGGTCCTCGAGCGACGTGCCGACGATCCGGATCTCCGGCGCGAGGTCGGAGACGACGAGATGGGCGAGCCCCGGCAGCAGCTTGCGCCGGGCGAGGTCGCCGGTCGCCCCGAACAGGACGATCACGTGCGGGTCCATCCGCTCGTGCGCGTAGCGCGAGGTCGCCCGCGCCTCCGCCGGGTAGGAGATGGTCTGCGGCTCGTGCGGCTCGGTCACGGGTCGATCGTGGCACCGAATGCGTGACTCGCCGAGTATCCCCATGTCTACGGAGCAGCATAGATTCGTCGATAGTGTCTGATCGTGGACCCCATTCGGAACCCGTACGCCCCCGGCGCGGGCCAGCGCCCGCCCGAGCTCGCCGGCCGCGACGAGCAGCTCGCAGCGTTCGAGGTCGTCCTCGAGCGCGTCGCGAAGGGCCGTCCCGAGCGGAGCCTCGTGCTCACCGGGCTGCGCGGCGTCGGCAAGACCGTCCTGCTCAACGCGCTGCGCGGCACCGCCGTACGCAAGGGGTGGGGGACCGGCAAGCTCGAGGCCCGGCCCGGCCAGGGACTGCGGCGGCCCCTCAGCAGCGCGCTCCACCAGGCGGTCCGCGAGCTCGGTCACGGTGACGAGGAGTCGGTCGACCACGTGCTCGGCGTCATCAAGTCCTTCGCCCACCGCGATGCAGGGACCGGGGCGAAGCTCAAGGACCAGTGGAGCCCGGGCATCGACGCCCCGGCCGTGCGGGGTCGCGCCGACTCCGGCGACATCGAGATCGACCTCGTCGAGCTCTTCACCGACCTCGGCGGCCTCGCTGCCGACGTCGGCAAGGGGGTCGGGATCTTCATCGACGAGATGCAGGACCTCGGCGTCGACGACGTCTCGGCCCTGTGCGCGGCCTGCCACGAGCTCAGCCAGTCGGGCCTACCAGTCATCGTGGTCGGTGCCGGCCTGCCCCACCTGCCCGCCGTGCTCAGCGCGAGCAAGTCCTACAGCGAGCGGCTCTTCCGCTACCAGCGCATCGACCGGCTCGCCCGCGAGGCGGCCGACCGCGCGCTCGAGGCGCCCGCCGCCGACGAGGACGCCGCGTTCGAGCCTGATGCGCTCGCCGCGATGTACGACGCGACCGGCGGCTACCCCTACTTCATCCAGGCCTACGGCAAGGCCGTGTGGGACCTCGCGCCGCGCTCGCCGATCACCGCCGCCGACGTCGCGGTCGCAGCGCCTGAGGCCGAGTCCGAGCTCGCCGTCGGGTTCTTCGGTTCACGCTACGAGCGCGCGACGCCGGGGGAGCGGGACTACCTGATGGCGATGGCCGACGTGGCCCTCGCCCAGTCCGGTGGGGCTGGCGACGAGGACTCCGTGCCCAGCGCCGACGTCGCCGCGTCGTTGGGCAAGAAGCCGCAGTCCCTCTCGCCCGCCCGGGACTCCCTGCTCAAGAAGGGGTTGGTCTACTCCGGTGAGCGCGGCCGGATCGCCTTCACGGTGCCCCACTTCGGGCGTTACCTGCGCGAGCGCGGCTGAGGGCTCGGAGCCAGGACCTGGCGTAGGCCGACGCTGCCGCCGGCGTGGCTCCAGGCAGGACCCACCTCGGACAAGGGGCGCACCTCGTGCGCCACCGACATCCGTCCTCGCGCCGCCTCACCGACCACGGCCGTGAGCGCGGACGCGCGCTGTTCGGGGGTCAGCGCGTTGTTGGTGTAGCCCAGCACCGAGAGCCCGGTGCCGCGGAGGAGAACGTGGCCGAGTCGGACGCTGAGCCGCCGAGGTTGACCAGCCGACCTGCAGGGGCCATCGCCCGGGTGGCGGCCTCGGCGACCCAGCCGAAGACGGGGTCGAGGACGACGTCGGCCCGGTCCGGCATCGCCCGTCTCAGCGCCTCGGCCAGCGTCGCCACGTCCGGCTCTCCGATCTCCACGACGTCGTCGGGCTGCTGGGCGGCCGCTCTCGCTACCGACGCTCCAGGCCGGCACACGGCGACCACCCGGCCCGCCCCCTGCGCCCGGGCGGCGCCGATCGCGGCCTGGCCGACGGCGCCACCGGCGCCCAGCACCAAGACGTTCTCGCCGGCGCGCAGCCCGGCGCGCCACCCGAGGGCCTGCCACGCAGCCACCCCGGAGAGCCCGAGGGCTGCAACGTCCGCGTCGTCGATCTCGGCCTCCCGACGGGACAACGGCACCACCGCGGACCGCGGGACGACGCACAGGTCGGCGAACGCTCCGTCCCCGTCCGTCATCCCGGCAGTGGTGGCGACGAACACCCGCGACCCCGGGGCCAGTCCTGCGCCGGACACGACCTCACCCACGCCCTGGACCCCCGGCACGTACGGCAGCCGACGCGTGCCGAAGTACGACGTGCCGCTGGCGCACAGCAGGTCCAGGGGGACGATCGGTGCCGCGGTGATGCGCACCAGCACGCCGTCCGGTCCGGGCTGCGGGTCCGCGTGCTCGGCGTACGTCGGTGCGGCCCCGTGTGCGGCCAGGACGGCGGCGTGCATCAGGTGGCGATGTCGGGATAGGGCATGGACAGGTGCTGGAGCGCCGCTCCGTAGGCGAGCTGGTACTCGAGCGGTCCGTGGTCGCGCTCGAACATCGCGATGAAGAGCGTGAGGGTGAGGAACGGGTGTGCCCCGAGCTCGAACAGCCGCACGTGGTCGTGGGTCGCCAGCGCCTCGCGCTCGACGTCGTCGAAGGCGAGCCACGTGGAGCGCTCGTCGGCGATGCAGCTGAGGATCCGGTTGGCCTCCTCGGCCTCCCACCACTCCACCGTGGCGCGCGGTTCCCCGCGGTAGCGCTCGACCAGGGCGGGGTCGCGGTCGATGGTGAACAGGAACTTGTCCAGCAGGTACTTGCTCACACCGGCGCTCCGTTCGGGTACCACGTGAAGTAGGCCTCCATCGTGTGGAACAGGTCGAGCGAGTCGACGTGGTGCGCCTTCGCCCCCTCGCCGGCGACGCCCATCATCAGCATGAAGTCCATGAAGCCGTGGGTCGCGTTGCCCGGCAGGTGGAGGCTGTCGAGGGTGACCTCGCGGCAGCAGCCGTCGATGTCACCGTTGGCGATCCACTCCACCGCGCGCCGGTCGAACTCCGGGTCCGGCCCGTGCTCGCCGAACTGGCGCGGGCCACCGAGCTCGAGGGAGAGGTGGCCGGTTCCGATGATCGCCACGCGCTGGTCCGAGGGCCACGACTCCACCAGCTCGCGGATCGCCTTGCCCAGCGCGACGAACCGCTCGGGGCGCGGCAGCGGCGGGGCGAAGATGTTGGTGTAGATCGGCACGATCGGCAGGTCGGCCTCAGGACGCAGCGTGATGATCGGGCAGGTGATGCTGTGGTCGATGCGCAGCTCGTTGCTGAACGCGAGGTCGAAGCCCATGTCGAGGCCGCCGCGCAGCACGTGCGCGGAGAGGTCCTCCTGGCCGGCGAGCGTCATCCTCGGCAGCCCGAACTCGCGTTCCTCGTTGTACCAGTTGGCGTCGTAGAAGGGCGCCTTGCCGACGAGGAACTGCGGCATGTTGTCCAGCCACAGCTGGTGGAAGTGGTCGCTGCCCACCATCACCAGGACGTCGGGACGCGCGCGGGTCAGCGTCTCGCGGAAGGCCTCGATCTTGGGGACCCACTCGTCGGCGAAGGGCGGACGGTCCTCACCGACCGCCGTGCTCGCGCGGTAGTAGAAGGGGTGGTGCGTGGAGGCGATGACGGCGACGATCTCGGCCATGGGACTCCTCAGTCCTCCTCGGTCGGGGCGGGGTCGACGTAGACGGCGTTGCGGTCCACGGTCAGGTACGCGTCCATGCCGATCGGCCGGCGCTGCTCCTCGGCGATCTGGCCGAGCAGGCCCGCGGCACGGGCCAGCAGCGCGAAGCCGCGCAGCATCTCGACGGGCAGGCCCAGGTCGGCCAGGGCGGCACCGCAGACCCCGGCGCCGTTCAGCGGCAGCGAGCGGCCCAGCACCTCCGGGTGCACCCGGCCGATGGCTGCGAACAGTCGCAGGTGCGGTCCGAGCAGGCCCTCCTCGTGAGCGATCCGCATGAGGACGGGCGTGCGCGGGTCGCGCTCCTTGTGGACTGGGTGGCCCAGGCCGGGGACGTAGCGGCCGGCCTCCTTCGTGCGGCGTACGGCGGCGAGGGCGAGCGCGTCGTAGCCGTCGTCGTCGGTGGGAAGCTCGTCCGTGCCCTCGACGACGTCGTGGAGGTAGCTGCCACAGTCCTCGGTGACGCCGAGGAACCGCGAGCCGCCCCCGAGCAGTCCGGCGGCGAGCGCGCCCTGCAACGAGTCCGGGGCCGAGAGGTACGTGAGCCGGGCCGCGATCGCGGTCGGGGTGAAGCCGTGGTCGGCGAGGGCGACCAGGACCGCCTCGAAGAGCCGCGTCTCCGACGGGGTGGGCCTGCGCATCGCCACCAGCCAGAAGGCCAGCTCGCCGAACCCGACCTCGCCCATCAGGTCGGCCGTGAGGTCCTGCCCGAGAAGGCGGATCTCGTCGGCGGTGGAGGTGCCCAGGGAGGTGGGGAACTCGGGTGTCACGGTGTCTCCTCGTCGAGCCAGGCACGGATCTCGTCACCGTGCTCGTCCAGCGCGGGCGGCGGCAGGTCGTAGCGCGCCTCGGCGTCGGAGAAGCGGATCGGGTGCCGGACTCCCGGCAGCGCTGCGTCTCCGGTGCCGACCGTCACCACGGGATCGAGCCCGATCTGCTCGGCGAAGGCGACGCCCCCGTCCACGGTGTTGATCGGTCCGCACGGCACGCCGGCCGCGATGATCTCCTCGAACCACTCCTGCGCGGTGCGCGTGGCGAGTCGCTCGACGAGGAGCGGGCGCAGCTCGTCGCGGTGGGCGGTGCGGTCCTCGTTGCGCGCGAAGCGCGGGTCGTCGGCGAGCTCGGGGACCCCGAGGACCCCGACCAGCTTGCGGAACTGCCCGTTGTTGCCGGCCGTCACGACAAGGTCGCGGTCGGAGCACGGCAGCGGTTCGTAGGGGAACAGGCTCGGGTGGGAGTTGCCCATCCGGAACGGGACGGTGCCACCTGCGACGTACGCGCTCGACTGGTTGACCAGCCCGGACAGCGCGGAGGAGAGCAGGTTGACCTCGACGTGCTGGCCCCGTCCGGTCCGGTGCCTGTCCTGCAGGGCCGACAGCACCCCGATGGTCGCGTGGAGCCCAGCCAGCACGTCGAAGACCGAGATGCCGGCCCGGTACGGCTCGCCGTCGGGATCCCCTGTCAAGCTCATCAGCCCGCTGATGGCCTGGACGATCAGGTCGTACCCGGGCAGCTTCGCGCCTTGCTCGCCGCTGCCGAAGCCGCTGATCGAGGCGTAGACGACCCCGGGGTTGTCGGCGGAGACCGAGGTGTAGTCGAGCCGGAACCGCGCCAGCGCGCCCGGCTTGAAGTTCTCCACGACGATGTCGGCGCGGGCCACGAGGCGGCGCGCCACGTCGAGGTCGTCGGAGTCCTTGAAGTCCAGGGCGATCGAGCGCTTGTTGCGGTTGACGCCGAGGAAGTACGTCGAGACCCCGTCGCGCACCGGGGGCTGCCACGTGCGGGTGTCGTCCCCCTGCGGACCCTCGACCTTGACCACCTCGGCACCCAGGTCGCCCATCAGCATGGTGGCGTAGGGGCCCGCCAGGATGCGGGACAGGTCGGCGACGAGCAGACCGGCCAGTGGTCCCTGCTTGGGAGCGTCCGTCACGCGCCTGCCTCTCGGAAGTGCGGACACCTGTCCGCTGTGTGTCGGCACAGTCTTGGTGGGTCCGATCTGGCTTGTCAAGGGTCACCCCTTGACAGAGCCCCGCGGCGGCGCCACAGTGACACGCATCACAGTGACCGTCATACGGACAGTTGTCCGAGAGTAGGAGCGGGTTGATGCCCCCCACGTCCGACCGCCGACCGGTGCTGTTCACCGGCGGCACCGTGCTCACCATGGACGACCAGCACACCGTGCTGACCGACGCCGACGTGCTGGTCGTCGAGGACCGCGTGGCCGAGGTGGGCCATGGCCTGTCGGCGCCCGACGGTGCCGAGGTGGTCGACGCCTCGGGCGGCATCGTGATGCCCGGCATGATCGACACCCACCGCCACATGTGGCAGACGGCGATGCGGGCGTACGGTGCCGACTGGACCCTGACGCAGTACTTCGTCTGGTACTACCTCGAGCACGGCGCGAAGTTCCGCCCCCAGGACGTGCGCGCAGGCAACCTCCTCTCGGCGTGGGACGCCCTCGAGGCCGGCGTCACCACCACCGTCGACTGGTCCCACGGCCTGCAGACGGTGGACCACGCCGAAGCCGCCGTCGACGCGCTGAGCTCGGTGCCGGGCCGGTTCGTGCTCGCCTACGGCAACATCCAGGCCGCCCCCTGGGAGTGGACGGCCGACCCCGCGGTGCGCGCCTTCTTCGAGCGCCACCGAGGAGCAGCCAGCGACATGCTCGGCTTCCAGCTCGCCTTCGACGTCACCGGCGACCCGGCCTTCCCCGAGAAGGCGGCCTTCGAGCTGGCCCGCGACCTGGGACTGCCCGTGACGACCCACGCCGGCGTGTGGGGGGCTACCAACGACGACGGCATCAGGCTCATGCACGAGCACGGCTTCATGCAGCCCGACACCGTCTACGTCCACGCGGCGACGTTGAGCACCGACAGCTACCACCGGATCGCCGCCACCGGCGGGTCGGTGTCGGTCTCTACCGAGTCCGAGCAGAGCGCCGGACAGGGCTACCCCCCGACCTGGCAGGTCCGTCGCCACGACATCCCCGTCTCGCTGTCGATGGACACGAGCGTGTGGTGGAGCAGCGACCTGTTCAGCGCGATGCGCACCACGCTCGGCGCCGACAGGTCCCGCGAGCACCTCGAGGCCCACGCGGCAGGCGACACCGTGACCCACTCGCACCTGCGTGCCGAGCAGGTCGTCGACTGGGCGACCCGCGGCGGCGCCCGCGCGCTGGGGCGGGACGACCTCGGCCACCTCACGGCCGGCGCGAAGGCCGACGTCGTGCTCATCAAGAACGACGACTCCCCCGTGTCGTTCCCGCTCCTCAACCCCTACGGCCACGTGGCCTTCCAGGCCCAGCGGGGCGACGTGCACACCGTCGTGGTCGACGGTCGCGTCGTGAAGCGGGACCACCGCCTCGTCGGCGCGGACCTCTCCTCGGTGCGCGACGACGTCGCGAACACCGTCGACCACCTGCGCTCGGCGATGGGCGAGGAGGTCTGGCAGCAGGGCATGAACCCCGACCTCCCCGGTGGCGACGACAAGGTGCTGGACAACCCCTACCAGTACACCGACTACCGCTCCGACAGCACGCACGGCGCACGCGGTACGGTCTTCGGCGAGCCGAACTCGGGGAGGTAGCCCATGGCAGGTCGTGGCACCGGGCCCGACTTCGTGGAGGCGCTGGCCCGCGGGCTCGACGTGCTCGCGGGATTCGGCCCGCAGCGGCCGACGATGACGCTCTCCGAGGTGGCGGCCACCACCGGTCTGGCCCGGCCCACGGCACGCCGGCTGCTGCTGACCCTCGAGGAGCTCGGTTACGTCCGCTCCCGCGACGGTGCGTTCTCGCTCACGCCGCGGGTCATCGGGCTCGGGATGGCGTACGTCGGCTCCCTCGGGATGTGGGACGTCGCCCGCCCCCACCTGGAGGACCTCGTCGCCCGCATCGACGAGTCGGCCTCCCTGGCCCAGCTCGACGGGTCCGACATCGTCTACACCGCACGGGTGGCCGTCCCCAAGATCATCGCGCTGCGGGTCGAGATCGGCACCCTCTTTCCCGCGGCGCAGACGTCGAAGGGCAAGGTGCTCCTGGCGGCGCTGCCGCCCCGCCGGGCCGCCGAGGTGCTCGAGACCCCCAGTCGATCCGGACTGTCGCCGCAGCACGGCCGCAGCCTCGAGCGGCTCATGGACGAGCTCAGCGAGGTGCGGGCGCGAGGCTGGGCCCTGGCCGACGAGGAGCTCGCACCTGGTGTCCGCTCGGTCGCGGTCCCCGTACGCGACGGGCAGGGCGAGGTGCACGCCGCCATGAGCGTCACCGTGCACGCCGCCGAGACGTCGCGGGAGACGCTCATCGAGCACCACCTTCCCCACCTCGTCCGCACCGCGAGCGAGGTGAGCGCCGACTGGGCCCTGTGGCAGGCGCGACCGCACGTCGAGATCGACGCCGCTCGCACGCGAGCCTGACGGGCTCCGCTCGCAGGCGAGACCGCCCGAGCGCCTGCTACGCGGGCGGCGGGGTCCGGAACGAGGGCGGCAGCTCCTCGAGCAGCCGGAGCCAGAGCTCGGAGGCCGTGGGGTACGACGCCACGGCGTGGCGCAGCACGTGGACCGGGACGTCGCCGACGATCGCGACGGTCGCCGCGTGGACCAGCTCACCGGCCTCGACGCCGACGAACGTCGCCCCCAGCAGCAGGTGCGTGCTTGCGTCGACGACGATCTGGGAGTCGCCGACCACGGTGTCGCGCAGCAGGCCGGTGCCCGCGGCCGACGAGGTCGGCACGCGCGAGACGACGACGTCGTGACCGGCGTCGCGCGCCTCGGCCTCGGTCATCCCGACGCTGGCCACCTCGGGGTCGCTGAAGACGACCTGCGGCACCGGCGCCTCGCGGTCCGGCTCCCAGGCGACCTCGCCGGCAGCCGCGGCAGCGATCCGGGCGCCGATGACCCGCGCCTGGTGCTTGCCCCAGTGGGTCAGCGGCGGACCGCCGCTCGCGTCGCCGATCGCGTGCAGCCACTCGGGCAGCCGGCCGGCCTTCACGTCGTCGGCGGTGAGGCCGACGGAGTCGAGGCCGAGGTCGTCGAGCCGCGGCGTGCGGCCGATCGAGAGCAGCAGCTCGTCGGCGACGATCTCGCCGGCCGTCGTGCTGAGGGTGACGGTGCCGCCGTGGACCTTGCCGATCCCGGTCGCCTCCGGCGACTCACGACGTACGTCGCTCACCTCGGTGCCGAGGTGGACGGTGATCCCTCGCTCGCGCAGGCCTGCGAGCACGGCCTCCCCGGCGAAGGGCTCGGTGCGCCCGAGCAGCCGCTGGTCGCGCACCACGAGCGTCACGTCCGAGCCGAGCGCCGACATCCAGATCGCGGCCTCGCAGGCCACCACGCCGCCGCCGACGACCACCAGCCGGTCGGGCACCTCGACCACGCCGGTCGCGTCGCGGGAGCCCCACGGGAGGGCGTCGGCGTACATCGGGGGCACGACGGGCTCACTGCCGGTGGCGATGACGACCGCTCGGCGGGCGACGACCTCGACGTCGCCCGTCGACGACGTGACCCGGATCGTGCGCTCGCCGACCAGCCGTCCGGCGC
Organism: Nocardioides glacieisoli; assembly: GCF_004137245.1. Taxonomy (GTDB): domain Bacteria; phylum Actinomycetota; class Actinomycetes; order Propionibacteriales; family Nocardioidaceae; genus Nocardioides; species Nocardioides glacieisoli. The sequence goes on along the minus strand of NZ_SDWS01000008.1, from coordinate 163,925 downwards.
CGCGGACGACGGCGATGCCGGCGCCGTCGGCCCACGTGTCCTGGCCCGCGTCGTCGTAGTGGGAGACCCAGTAGTCGCGCCGCTCGAGCAGCGCCTTCGGCGCGACGTGCGCGGTCGAGACCCCGTCGAGGTCACCGGTCAGGTCGGCCACCGCGATCGGTCGCAGCAGCGCCTTGCTCGGCATGCAGGCCCAATAGCTGCACTCGCCACCGAGCAGCTCGCGCTCGATGATCGCGGACGACATGGCTCGCCCGTCCACCTCGACACCTTCGACGGCATACTGCGCCGCGTTCTCCCCCGCTGGACCGCCGCCGATCACGACGACGTCGTACTCCCGTGTCTCCATGTCGTGGACGATACGTGCACGTCGAGGAGTTGGGATCCGCTTGCCGGTTCAACTAAAATCGATGGCGAGGGGAGTACCCCACCAACGTCCGACCGGTCACTACGGCGCCTCAGCAGGCGCCCCGGTCGGCGGCCACGCCCCGGTGTGGCGGGAGAGACCTCAGGAGCTCATTCGTGAGCGAGACCCTGAGGAGATCCATGTCGTCCATCGCGTCCCCCACCCTGTGGTTCCTGACCATCGGCGTGGTGCTCGCCCTGCTCGTCGTCGACTTCATCGCCACCCGCCGCCCGCACGAGGTGTCCATGAAGGAGGCCGTCGCCTGGTCGGCGTTCTACGTCGCCCTGCCGCTGCTCTTCGGCCTCTACGTCTGGAACGCCCACGGCGGCGACCGCGGGCTGGAGTACTACACCGGCTACCTCGTCGAGAAGACGCTGAGCGTCGACAACCTCTTCGTCTTCATGCTGCTGCTCGCAGCCTTCGCGGTGCCCGAGGTGCTCAAGCAGCGGGTGCTGCTCTACGGCATCGTCGGCGCGCTCGTGCTGCGCGGCATCTTCATCGCCCTCGGCGCTGCCGCGCTGTCGCGCTTCGACTGGGTGTTCCTGGTCTTCGGTCTCGTCCTGCTGCTCACCGGCGTCAAGCTGCTGCGTGACGCGATGTCCGGCAAGGACCACGAGGTCGACGTCGCGGACATGCGCGTGGTGAAGGTGATGAAGCGCTTCATGCCCGTCAGCGACGACTACGACGGCGCGAAGTTCACCGTCGTCAAGAACGGTGCCCGCGCGCTGACGCCCTTCGCGCTCGTCACCGTGGCCGTGTTCGCGACCGACGTCGTCTTCGCCGTCGACTCGGTGCCCGCCGTCTACGGCATCACCGGCGACCCCTACCTCGTCTTCGTCACCAACGCCTTCGCCCTTCTCGGCCTGCGCGCGCTCTACTTCGTGCTCGAGGGTGCGCTCGGCGCGCTGGAGCACCTCAGCTACGGCCTCGCAGCGATCCTCGGCTTCATCGGGTTCAAGCTGGTGCTCCACTGGGCGCACCTGGTCTGGACGTCGGTCCCCGACGTGCCGACGCTGATGTCGCTGTTCGTGATCCTCGGGATCCTGGCCATCACGATCACCACGAGCCTGGTCGCCAACAAGCAGAAGTTGCAGGCCGTCAGCGAGGAGGAGCTCGCTAGTCGACGGTGAGCATCGTCGCGCCGAGGCCGACCATCATCGTGCCGCCGGCGGCGCTCAGGGCGTCGAGGCGGGAGGGTCGTCGGGCGAACCAGTCGCGGGCCTTGCCGGCCGCGATGGCCCACGCCCCGTCGGAGGCCACCGCCATCAGCCCGAAGACGAGCCCGAGCACGACCGTCTGCAGGGCGACCGGCCCGGTCGGGTCGGTGAACTGGGGCAGGAAGGCCACGAAGAAGACGATCGTCTTGGGGTTCGTCGCGCCGACGGTGAAGCCGATGCGCACCGGGTGCCCACGCCTCGCCGGCGCGGCGTTCTCCATCGCGAGCCGCGCGTCGGCACGGTGACGGATGGCCTGGATGCCGAGCCACACGACGTACGCCGCACCGAGCACCTTGATCGCGGTGTACGCCGTCGCGCTGGCCGCGACGACCGCCCCGAGGCCGATCGCCACGAGGACGACCTGGGCCACCAGCCCGATCGCGTTGCCGACCACCGAGAGCAGCGCCTCGCGGCGGCCCACCGTGAGCGCGCGGCCGATGGTGAAGAGCAGGCTCGGACCCGGCACCTGGATGAAGAGGATCGAGGCGACGAGGAACGCGACCCACTGGCTGGACGACGGCATGGCCCCAGTGTGGGGCCACGCCGTCGACGGGGCCATTCGTTTCGATCGGTGGTCTACGTCAGCAGCCGCAGGTGTAGTAGGTGATGTCCCAGTGGTTGCTCTCGCGGGCGTACACGTTGCCCGACGGGGCGGTGTAGAGCGTCGCGCCGTCACCGCGCACGCCGGAGTACGAGTAGTGGCTGGTGATGTAGTTGGACACACAGGTGGTGGGGCTGACGTCGACCTTGTAGCCGTTGTAGTGGCTGTAGGTGCCCGACGCGTGGCCGACCTCGGTGCCGCCGGTGATCGTGATGGCGCAGCCGCTGATGGACTTGAAGGTCTTGATCCCGCTGACCGTCTCCTGGTTGATCTGCTCGTAGGACGTGCAGGTCGAGATGCTGCGGGTGGTGCAGCCGCCGGTCGAGACGCGGGTGATGCCGACCGCCGAGAGCTGGCTCGCCGCCTGGGCGTCGGTCAGGTTGGTGACCGCGTGCGAGGGGCCGGCCAGCCCGGCCACCGCCATCAGCGAGGCCAGGAGGGTGATCAGGATCCTGGTGGTGAGGATGGTCATCGAAATGCGCATGCGCATGACTCCGTACGTCCGTGGCGAGACCCCCGATGGGCTCGCCGCTCACCTCCACCAGAACAAGACCTCGCACGCGGGGTCAACCCCCGCGCAAAGTCTTTGCCCTGGCCAGTGAGTCTCTGGGAGACTCACGGCCCAGGGCGTCGTCCAACGCCCAGCCAGACGCATCGGCCCCAGCCCGAGCGAGGTGGCGAAGGGGAGCGGATCCTCGGGCGCACCACCTCCGAGTCGCACCGATGACGCCCGCTGCAGCGGCGTGCTGGGGACGCAGCGCAGTCGAGGGTGATCGAGATGACCAGGGACAGTGACTTCAAGCAGGTCGTGCGCACGCGCATGGCCGACACCGGCGAGAGCTACACCGCCGCCCGCGCCGCGCTGGAGCGTGAGTCGTACGACGCGGCGCGGGCCGAGCAGGAGCGGCTGGTCGCCCGGCTGTTCACCGACGGCCGCATCGAGCGGGTGCCTGCCAGGCGCAAGGTCCGCGCGGCCGTGCTGCTGGAGGTGGTCGCGCGCTTCGAGCCGGGTCGCGAGTACGCCGAGAAGGAGGTCAACGAGGTGCTGCTCGGGGTGCACGAGGACTTCGCCTACCTCCGCCGCGAGCTCGTGAACTACCACTACCTGGAGCGGGAGGACGGGCGCTACCGCACCGCCGCCCGGGCACCCGAGCGTGCCGCGATCGAGCGCCAGGAGATCCCGGACTGGGAGGCCCACTGGCTGGGGGGCTTCCTCGCCGGTCGCTGAGCGGGCAGGGTGGGGCCATGAGTGAGGGCATTGATCCTGCCGTGGCCCCGTCCGGCCCCGGGTGCGTGGAGTGTGAGGAGGCCGGCGGCTGGTGGGTGCACCTGCGCCGGTGCGCGCAGTGCGGCCACGTCGGCTGCTGCGACTCGAGCCCGGAGCAGCATGCGACGGCCCACTTCGCGGCGACCGGCCATCCGGTCATGCAGAGCTATGAGCCCGGCGAGGACTGGTTCTGGGACTTCGAGCGCTCGGTCGGCGTCGTCGGACCGCGGCTCGCCGACCCGCAGAGCCACCCCGAGGACCAGCCGACCCCCGGACCTGCCGGTCGGGTGCCCGACGACTGGCGCCAGCACATCCACGCCTGACCCCTCGTCCGACGCTCAGACCTGGGGCGTGCCGATCCCCAGCCGGCGCACCACGGCGTAGGTCATCACGGACACGCTCGCCGAGAGGAACGTGCCCCACGCCAGGTCGATCGGCACGAGACCCACCGGGAAGTCCCGGAGCACCGCGAGGTTCGTGAGGTCCCACGTGGCGTAGGTGACGAGCCCGAAGAACGCGCCCGAGCCGGCGGCACGGCGCCACGACCCGGCGGCGAGAGCGGGCGCGATGACGAACCACACCAGCCCCGCGACGAAGATCGCGTAGAAGACCGCGGCCGCGGCGAGGTTCGGCGAGTCGGCGAGCAGGTCGCCGAGGAAGTGGTCGTAGGTCGGCTGGGCCAGGGTGCCGAGCCAGATCGCGTCGACGAGGCAGAACGCGACGGCCGCCACGGCGTACTGGACGGCGAGGGTCTTCAACCGCACGTCGATGGTCATGGCGCCAGCCTCCCAGAGCGGTCCACGACGACACCGGGTGCGCGGCGCGCCCGTGAGCCCAACGGGTCGATCGACGCCGCGCGTGCCATGCTCAGCGCATGCGTCGTACGCCGCGCATCCGTCGCGCTCGCCAGCAGCATGCAGGGTCCCGCACGCGCCCGCAGGTGGTCGCCCACCGCGGCAGCAGCCACGACACCCCCGAGCACACCCTCGCCGCCTACGTGAAAGCGCTCGACGAGGGAGCCGAAGCACTCGAGTGCGACGTCCGGCTGACCGCCGACGGCCACCTCGTCTGCGTGCACGACCGCAACCTGAGGCGCACCGCGGCGAACGCCGGCATCGTGTCGACGATGAACCTGGCCGAGCTCGACGAGCTCGACTTCGCGTCGTGGAAGGACCCGTGGTCCGAGCTCGACGACGAGGCGCCGGCACGCGACCAGCGGGACGGCAAGGTGCTGACCCTGCGCAAGCTGCTCGACACCGTCGCCGACTACGACCGACACGTCGAGCTGGCGATCGAGACCAAGCACCCGACCCGCTACGGCGGGCTCGTCGAGCGGCGGCTGGTCGAGACGCTCGGCGACTTCGGCTGGACCGGCGCCGACTCCCCGGCACGGGTGATGAGCTTCTCGCTCAACGCGATGAACCGCGTCCGCCGGCTCGCACCCGACCTGCAGGTCGTGATGCTCGTCGACAAGGCGCACCACTGGCCCGTGCTGCGCCCGATGGTGGACGACGACTGGATCATCGGGCCGGGCATCGACGAGCTGCGTGACCACCCGGGGCTGGGCCGGCACCTGGTGAAGGCGGGGCGGGAGATCCACGTGTGGACCGTGAACACCGCCGAGGACCTCGAGATCTGCCTCGCCCTGGGGGTCAGCGCGGTCATCAGCGACCGGCCGAAGTACATGCTGGAGCTGCTCGGCGGATAGGTTCTCGGCCATGGCCAAGAAGTCCCGCAAGCCCACCACGTCCACCCCCGTCGCCGAGGGTGAGGTCGGACCCCGTCAGCCCTGCCCCTGCGGCTCCGGCAAGCGCTACAAGGCCTGCCACGGCGCGGCCGGCGGAGCGGCCCCGACCTTCGTGTCGCGCCCGTTCGAGGGGATGCCCGGCGAGTGCGACGTGATCGCGCTGCGCGAGCTGGTCCCGGCTGCGACCACCCCGCTGACGCTGAAGGACGGCGGCCGGACCATCCGGCTCGCGACCCTGCTCCCGGGCGCCGCGCCCGCCATGGTGCGCGACTCCGGCGAGGTGTGGCTCGGCCTGCAGGTGCAGCACTCCTATGGCAACCCCGCCCGCGACCTCGGCGCGGTGCTCGAGCGGGCGCTCGCCACCGAGGAGCCGGGCATCGTCGGGCTCCCGAACGACCCGGGCGAGGGCCCGAGCCTCCAGGACCTGATCACCGACACCAGCCTCGACATCACCGTCCACGACGGCTTCGAGTACTGGATCGACGACATCCCGGAGCGCGACGCGAGCATGGCGGCCGCCCTGGAGCAGGCCAATGACGGCGTGATGCCGACGTCGCGCCTCACCTCGGTCGAGGCGGCGTACTGGACCAACGTCGGCACCAAGGAGCACCTGCGCTGGGTGATGCCGCACCCCGAGGACCAGCTCCTCGACGCGCTCGCGCGCCTGCACGCGGCGGGCCAGGACTCGGTCGCGGAGGGCTCGCGGTTCGTCGGGATGTTCCGCGCCCACGGGCTGCTCGCCCCGGTCTGGGACCTGCCGCTCGGCACCGGTGCCGAGGTGCTGGAGGAGCCGGCCGCCCGCTTCGCGCAGGACCTCGAGAAGGCGCTCGCCAAGGGCGACCTGACGGCCGAGGAGCGCTCCGCACGGGCAGGTCTCGCCAACCGTCAGGTGACGATCCGGTAATCCCTCCACACATCCTCGCCACGGAGCGAACACAACCGGGCCAACGGTTGTGCCGCCGCTCGCGAGCGGAGTAGATTCGTTCTTGCCCGGTCGTTGTCGTTTCCCCCGTCGACAACGACCGGGCTTCTTCGTGCTCGGGGCCGGGAGGCCGCCCGACGATGCTCTGGGCGGCCCGAGTGCCCGCGTCTTGAGCACTCGGGCCTGGTCAGCGCGACACTCATGAATGTCGTGTGGACCTGACGGGCCAGTACCCCGCGATCCTCATCGGATGCGGCTACGACTTCGCGGCCCGCACCCGCCACGCCTGGAGGTGGTCGAATCCCTTGGCCGAGACCCGCCTCAGCCGGCGCCAGCGCCACCCGGGCTCGCCGTCGGGGTCGTCGGCCGTCAGCGCCTCGTGGACGCCCGCATCGACCAGCACGGTGCCGGGTCGGGCGGCCGAGGTCAGGCGCGAGGCCGCGTTGACGGTCGAGCCGAACACGTCACCGAGGCGGCGTACGACGGCACCGTGCGCGATGCCCGCCCGCACCGCCGGGAAGGGGTCGTCCGCGTCGTCGCCGCGGGCCGCCAGGGTGAGCGCGATCTCGACGGCGGCGGCGGGGTCGGCCACGGTGAAGAGCACCTCGTCGCCGATCGTCTTGATGACCTGGCCGCCGTGGTCGACGACCTGGGCGGTGGTGTCGTGCTCGAAGCGGTCGACCCACTCGACGAGCTCGGCGCCGTCGAGGCTGCGGCTCCGGGTGGTGTAGCCCACGATGTCGACGAAGCAGACCGCGAGCCGGGTCTCGGCGCTCGACAGCGAGCTGTGGTCCTCGAGCAGGTGTTGCGCCGCGCTCGCGAGGTGGCGGCGCCAGACGTAGGTCTGCAGGGCCTCGACCCGCGGCAGGACGTCGGACGCGAGCTCGGTCAGCGCGGTCGCGGGGTCACCGCCCTCCGTGGCCACCCCGGCGAGCAGCGTGGTCTGCCACTCCGCGAGGCGGGCATAGCTGCGGCCCCACGTGCGGACCAGCGCGGCCTGCGACTCCGGCGGCAGGATGCCGAGCCGGACGAGGTCGGAGGTCAGGCGCAGCGCCTCGACGTCGCTCTCGGCGAACGCCACGTCGTCGTCGCTGCGGTGCGGGAACCCGAGCTGGTGCCAGAGCTGGACGGCGAGCTCGAGCGGAACACCGGCGCGCTCGGCGACCTGGACCCGCGTCAGGCTGGGCTCCTCGCCGAGCAGGAAGGCCTCCATCGCGCCGGCGATGTCGTCACCGACGTCGGGCCCCTCCGGCTCCCGCTCGTCGGCCAAGCCCGGTCAGCTCCCCGTGACCCGTCCAGCGGCCGCCGCGCGCAGGGCGGCGCCGAAGGCCGGCACCTCGTCGGCGAGCTGCTCGATGCGCTCGCTGGTGAAGTGCACGACCCTGAGCGGGGTGAGCGCCACGATCGTGGCGGAGCGGAGGGTGCGGTTGACGATCGCCGTCTCGCCGACGACCGCGCCGGGACCGAGGGTGGCGATCTCGACGCCACCCTTGCGGACCGAGACCTCGCCCTCGCAGATGAGGTACGCCTTGTCCGCCGGCGTGCGCTCGGCGATCGGCGACCAGCCCTGCGGCAACGTCAGCTCGCGGCCCGCGGCGAGGACGCGCTTGGCGTCGGCGGGGTCGAGGCTGTCCAGGATGGATTCAGTCATGCCTGCTCAACGATCCACGGCGGCGCGGGTGATGGGGATGTGTCTCACTCCACGTCGTCGTCGGCGCCCAGCGGCTCGCGGGAGATCGGGCAGCTCATGCAGCGCGGTCCGCCACGGCCCGAGCCCAGCTCGGACCCGGCGATCCTGACGACCTCGATGCCGGCGTCCTCGAGCCGGTCGTTGGTCTCGTCGTTGCGCTCGTAGGCGACCGCGACGCGGGGCGCGAGGGCCAGGGTGTTGTTGCCGTCGTCCCACTGCTCGCGCTCCGCGGTTACCGGGTCGAGACCGGTGTCGATCTGGTGCAGCGTGTCGATCTGCATCGCCTTGGCGGCCGCCACGAGGAACGGCTCGGAGTCGCTGACGTCGAGGGAGAGGTCCGACTCGTCGGAGCCCTTCTCGCGCAGCGTCACGGTCACCGCGCGGAGGGTGTCGGCGACGTTGGGGTACATCACGACCTTGTCGACGTCGACCATCGTGCACACCGTGTCGAGGTGCATCGTCGCGCGCTCCTGCGCGATCGGCACGGCCAGGACGGTGTGGGCCAGCCCCGCGTGGAAGACCTGGCGGGCGAACCGCTCGACGCCGGCGGGAGTCGTACGCTCCCCGACACCGACTGCGATCACGCCGGGCGCGAGCAGGAGGACGTCGCCGCCCTCGACGTGCTCGTTGTGCCAGCCGTGGATCTTGCGGGTGCCGGCGAAGCGGGGGTGCTCGGTGTAGATCAGCTCGGTCAGCTGCGTCTCGCGCTTGCGCGCGGGCATCGCCAGGCTGGTGACGGCCACCCGGTCCTGCACCCACACGCTGGAGTCGCGCGTGAACAGGAGGTTGGGTAGCGGGTCGATGAGGAAGTCGTGGGGGTCGAGCAGGCTGGTGACCAGGCCGTGGCCGCCCTTGACCTCGTCGTTGCGGATGCCGGAGGTCAGGGTGTCCGTGAGCTCGGCCGGGGACTGGTCGCGCAGCGCCTGGGCGAGGTAGCGGCGCATCGTGTCGCCGAGGTGGAGCCCTGACAGCGCGCTGGTGATCGCGTGGTTGCGGGCCAGCTCGCTCTCGAGCGTCTCGGTCAGCAGCTCGGTCAGGTAGAGCACCTCGACGCCGCGCTCGCGCAAGGTCGCTGCGAAGGCGTCGTGCTCGTCCTGCGCGCGGCTGACCCAGGGGATGCCGTCGAAGAGGAGCCGGTCGTTGTTGCGGGGCGTGAGGCGCTTGAGCTCGTTGCCGGGCCGGTGCAGCATCACCGTGGCCAGGCGGCCGACCTCGCTGTCGGCACCGTGGGGGGCAGGGGTGGAGACCATGACGGGACTCTAGCGGTGCCCCACCGCGACACGTGTCCGGGAAGTGGCCCTCTCCTGCCGGAGCAAGGGGCCATGTCGCGGACACGTGTCGTCGTACGCCGTCACGCCGCGTCGGCGAAGCCCGGGAAGTGCGGACGCCAGTCGTCGAGCAGTCGCAGCGGGACGCCCGGCAGCCCCCGGGCCAGCAGCACCCGGTGCACGCGACGCAGGGTCCGGAGCGGGTCCTTGAAGATGCCGGAGCTGACCACCACCACCAGGCGCCAGTCGTCGTCATCCATGTCGGCGCGACGCTCGAGGTCCTCCTCCCAGTTCTCGATCACCTCGACATGGAGCTTGCCGTTGTACTCGACTGCGACACGAACGGCGGGATAGGAGAGGTCGTACATCCGGATCACCTCGCCGTCCTCGGCGCGGATCTTGAGGTTGATCTCCGGCTCCGGCAGGCCGGCCAAGACCATGAGCATGCGCAGACGGGTCTCCATCGGCGAGTCGACGCCGGACCGGACGTAGCGGGCCGCGACCAACGCCTTGCGGCAATCCTTGTGGCGGCTTCGGCCACAGGCACGCACGAGCTGCTCGGGTGTCACGCCGCGTCGCCGCGCCAGCCAGTCGCCGACCACGACAAGGTCCACCAGCGTCAGCTGCCCGCTCAGCTCGATGAACATCTGGACGTCCCCCGAGACGCGCATGCCGTGCTCGACGACGACGCCCTGCGGGTCACCCACGTGGCACCGGACTCCCCGGTGGTGCCGGCGCAGCTTCTGGTGCCGGACGCTCACGTGCTCGTCGGCGATGGTGGGGATCGGGGCAGCCTTGACCCGTGCCGCCGAAGCGTGGCTCGCCCAGGCGTCGGTGACGTGGAGGGCGAGGGCACCCCGGACGCGCTGGACCGGCGTAGGCGCGGTCGCTGCCGAGACGAGGACGTTGCGGAACAGCCGGCGGTAGCCCGGTCCTCGCAGTGCCTTGAGACTCAACCCGTTGTCGAGGCCCGCGGCGCGGAGGAACGGCTGTTGTGGATCGAAGGCCATCACCACAGGTTCGGCGATCTGGGCGGCCGCCGTCGGTCGTCATCCACAGGCCCGGCCGCTGGCGCGTACACGTGTCCGAGATGTTGCCCCCGGCGGCTGCTGTCGAGGGCCACGTCGCGGACACGTGTCCGCGACGTCAGGTGGAGCTAGCCGGTCAGCGTGTCATCTCCCACACCGTCAGGGCTGCCATGAGGACGCAGACCGTCGCACCCACGTAGTGCAGGACCGAGAGGCGTACGCGCTGGAGCAGCAGTCGGCCGACGATCACGGCGAGGCCGGACACTGCGAGGAGCGCGCCCCACGCGCCGAGGAAGACCGAGAACGGGTCGTCGTACTTCGCGACGAGGGAGATCGTGAGCAGCTGCGACAGGTCGCCCCACTCGGCGGCGAAGAGCACGAGGAACGAGGTGACGATGACCCGGAACCCCTGCGCGGTGGCCTTGGCGGCGTACTCCTCCTCCTGGTCGGACTCGTCGGCGTCTGCCGAGCGCGCCTCCCGGAAGAGGATGATCGCGCCGATCACGAACATGAGCGCGGCGACCGTGTGGATCAGCTGCTCGGGCAGGAACGAGGCGGCCTTGCCGAGGCCGACGGCCACACCGGTCTGCACGAGGAACGCCAGCGCGACGCCGATCCAGACGAAGAGCGGGCGCATCTTGGTCGACATGACCAGCGTCGCGATGAAGGTCTTGTCGGGCAGCTCGACGACGAAGATGGCGCCGAAGGCGAGGGCCACGACGAGGAGGTCGATCACTGATCGATCCTCTCAGTCACTCCGAGCGGAAGGCATCGGCGGGGTAGACGCCCAGCACCTTGACCTCGGTGGTGAAGAACTCCAGCTCCTCCAGCGCGTTGCGCACGCCCGGGTCGTCCGGGTGGCCGTCGACCTCGGCGAGGAACTGGGTGGCGGTGAAGTGGCCGCCGACCATGTAGCTCTCCAGCTTGGTCATGTTGACGCCGTTGGTCGCGAAGCCGCCGAGCGCCTTGTAGAGCGCGGCCGGCAGGTTGCGGACGTTGAAGATGAAGGTGGTCACGACCGGCCCGTGGCCGCGCGGCGCCTGCTCGAAGTCGCGCGAGAGCACGACGAAGCGGGTCGTGTTGTGGTCCTCGTCCTCGATCTCCTCGCGCAGCACCGTCAGGCCGTAGATCTCCGCTGCCAGCGGCGGCGCGATCGCGGCCTGCGTCGGGTCGCCCGACTCGGACACCTCGCGTGCGGCACCGGCGGTGTCACCGGCCACCACCGGCGTGAGACCGAGCTCGCGGATCACGCCGCGGCACTGGCCGAGCGCGTGGACGTGGCTGTGCACCGTGCGCAGCGAGTCGATGCTCGCCTCCGGCAGCGCCATCAGCGAGAACTGGATGCGCAGGAACCGCTCGCCCACGATGTGCAGGTCCGAGGTCGGCAGGAAGTGGTGGATGTCGGCGACCCGGCCGGCGATCGAGTTGTCGATCGGGATCATCGCGAGGTCGGCGTCGCCCGACTCGACGGCCGCGAAGGCGTCCTCGAACGACGCGCACGCCACCGGCTCCCAGTCGGGGTAGGCCTGCTGGCAGACCAGGTGGGAGTTGGCTCCGGGCTCTCCCTGGTAGGCGATGCGACGGTTCACTCTCGGAGTCTGTCATCCCCGGCCGTGTCCGACGGGCCGTGACCGGTCGGCGAACATAGGGTCGCCGCATGCTCGATGTGGTCGCCGTCGTCCTCGCCGCCCTGGCCTGCGTGCTCGCGGGCCTCGCCCTGCGTCGTACGACGTCGCGCCCCAGCGGCGAGGGCGTGGATGCGCTCCCCGAGGACGTGCACGGCCTGCGGCAGGAGGTCGCGGCCCTCAAGGCGGAGAACCGCGACGCGCTGCGGCACCTGTCGGTCGTGCGCTACGACGCCTTCGGCGATGTCGGCGGCCATCTGAGCTGGAGCCTCGCCCTCCTCGACGACGCCGGCCACGGGGTGGTCCTGACGTCGATCCACGGCCGCAGCGAGGCCCGGACCTATGCCAAGTCGGTCTCCTCCTGGTCCTGCGAGCAGCAGCTCTCGCCGGAGGAGGACGAGGCGATCGAGCACGCCCGTCCCTGAGGGGGGCGGGGGGTTGCTCAGCGCGGGACGCGGACCAGGAGGCGGCCGTGGATGCACTCCATCCAGAGCTCGCGGCCCTCGCCGATCGAGTCGCCGTCGAGCTGGCGCGGTGTGGGCGCCGAGGCCTTGACCCGGACGCGTGAGCCGGTGCGGCGGTCGAGCGTCTCGTCGACGATCGTGCTCTTGCGCAGCACCCGCGAGGCCACGGTGATCCACGACAGGAACTGGCGCGGGTGGATGATCACGACGTCGAGGATGCCGTCGTCGATGGTGGCGTCGGGCAGCAGCGGCATGCCGGCCTGCAGGAAGCCGACGTTGCCGACGACGACGGTGCGGGCGCGGTGGGTCGTGGGCTCCTCGTCGTCGATCTGGATCTCCACCTTGATCGCGGGGAACATCAGCGACCGCAGCCCGGAGACGACGTACGCGATCCAGCCGATCTTCTTCTTGATCTCCTCGTTGACGCCCTCCATGATCGCGGCGTCGAAGCCCATCCCGGCCATCACCATGAAGTGGGTGTCCTCGATGCCGTCGCCACCGACCCGCACCAGGTCGATCGCGCGGTCCTGGCCGTTGAGCGCCACGTCGATGGCCGAGCGGAGGTAGAGCGGGATGTCGAGGTTGCGGGCCAGCAGGTTGCCGGTGCCGGCGGGGATGATCCCGACCGGGATGCCCGTGCCGGCGAGCTCGGCACAGACCTCGCGCACCGTGCCGTCGCCGCCGCACACGATCACCAGGTCGGCGCCGGAGACCGCGGCCTTCTCGGCCATACCGGTGCCGGGGTCCTCGATCGTCGTGTACTGCCAGGTCGGCTCGGACCAGCCCGACTCCTTGGCCATCGTGCTCACGACGGCGCGGAACTGACCGACGTCCTCGACCTTGATCGGGTTGAGGATCACCGCGAGGCGACGCTCGTTGGTGAAGACCTCCGGCAACGGCTCGGCGTTGGCGGCGGTCGAGCGGGGGCGCGGGTCGACGACGGCGATCGTCGCGAGGAAGACGAAGAGCGCGAGCAGCGTGCCGCCGACGACGTCGGTCGGGAAGTGGCGTCCGAGCATCATCCGGTCGAGGCAGACGACGAGCCACCACACCACGACGAGCGTGATGCCGAGCCGCCGGAGGTTGGCGCGGCGCACGAAGAGCACGAGCAGCATGATGAGCAGGCAGGAGTACGCCGCCACGGACGAGGCGTGGCCCGACGGGAAGCTGAAGTTGCTGTGCAGGTCGAGGGTGTCCTGCCAGTCCGGACGGTCGCGCCCCAGCCAGCGCTTCAGGCCCGTGGTGGCGAGCGACGTCACCGTCATCACCACGACGACGACGAGCGCCGCCCAGCGCTGGCGCCGGAGGAACAGGCCGCCGGCCAGCAGGACGGTCAGGATCGTCATCCCGATCGTGCCGAACGCGACCTCGACCACACGCAGGGCGTGGACCAGCCACGCGGAGTCGTCCGCCCAGTCCTCCATCGCCCGTCCCTCGACGTCGAAGGTGTCGAGGGGCGCGCGGTCCTGGGACACGAGGTACGCCAGGACGGCGAAGAGCACACCGGCGAGGACGGCCCAGGCCGCGGTGCGGTTGCGAGAGGCGGGGGTCACCCGCGAAGTATGTCCAAACCCCGTCGAGTCCCCCACGCCCGGACGGATAGCCTTGCCGCATGATCGACCCGCGCCTCCTCCGAGACGACCCCGACCGCGTCCGCGCCGCCCAGGCCAAGCGTCGGCTGTCCGACGACGTGGTGGACACGGCGCTCGCGGCGGACTCCGCCCGCAGGCAGGCGATCGCCGACTTCGAGTCGAGGCGCGCCGAGCAGAAGGCCAGCGGCGCGCTGGTCGCGAAGGCCCAGGGCGAGGAGAAGCAGGCCCTGCTGGCCCAGGTGAAGGAGCTCGCTGCCGGGGTGAAGGAGGCCGAGGCCGCCCGCACCGCCGCCGAGGCTGCCTGGGACGAGGCGATCCGGGCGATCCCCAACATCGCCGACGACGCCGCCCCGGCCGGCCTCGAGGACGACTACACGGTGATCGAGCAGGTCGGCACGCCCCGCGAGTTCGACTTCGAGCCGCGCGACCACGTCGAGCTCGGCCGGCTGCTGGGTGCCTTCGACCTCGAGCGCGGCGCCAAGGTGTCGGGCTCGCGCTTCTACTTCCTCACCGGCATCGGTGCCCAGCTCCAGCTGGCGCTCGTCAACATGGCGATGGACCAGGCCCGTGCCCACGGCTTCATCCAGGCGGCGGCACCCTCGCTCGTACGCCCCCGCGCGATGGAGGGCACCGGCTTCCTCGGCCAGGCCGCCGACGACGTCTACCGGATCGAGGGCGAGGACCTCTACCTCGTGGGCACCTCCGAGGTCCCGATGGCCGCCTTCCACTCCGACGAGATCCTCGACGCCGGCGCGCTCCCGCTGCGCTACGCCGCGTTCAGCCCGTGCTTCCGCAAGGAGGCCGGTTCGCACGGCAAGGACACCCGCGGGATCTGGCGCGTGCACTGGTTCGACAAGGTCGAGATGTTCGTCTACACGACGCTCGAGGAGTCCTACGCCGAGCACCAGAGGCTGCTGGAGTGGGAGAAGGAGTTCCTCGACAAGCTCGAGCTCTGCTACCGGATCATCGACACCGCGGCCGGTGACCTCGGCCTGAGCGCCGTGCGGAAGTTCGACTGCGAGGCGTGGATCCCGACCCGCAACGGCTGGGGCGAGCTCACCTCGACCTCCAACTGCACGGACTACCAGGCCCGTCGTCTCGACATCCGCACCCGCGTAGACGGGTCGACGACCCCGGTCGCGACCCTTAACGGCACCCTGACCGCGGTCACCCGCGCGATCGTGGCCATCCTCGAGACACACCAGAACGAGGACGGCTCGGTCACCGTGCCGCAGGCGCTGCGCCCCTACCTGGGCGGCCTCGACGTGATGAAGCCGATCTCCGTTGGTTGAGTGGCAGCCCAAGGTCGTCGCGCTCGACATCGACGGCACCCTGCTCAAGTGGGTCGACGGGCAGGACGAGGACTACGAGACCATCACGGCACCGGTCCACGACGCCGTGCACCGCGCCCTCGACGCCGGCGCCCACATCGTGCTGTCGAGCGGCCGGTCGCCGCACGGGATGACCCGGATCGCCGACCTGCTGCACATCCCGCGCGAGGACGCCGACCGGCTCTGGGTGGTCGCGTCCAACGGCGCGGTGGTGTTCCGCTACCCGCCGATGGAGGTCGTGCACGAGGAGACCTTCGACGCCGCCCCGGCGGTCGCGATGGTGCTGGAGCACCACCCCCACGCCCTGGTCGCGGTCGAGGAGCGCGCGATCGGTGGCTACCGGGTCAACCGGGTCTTCCCGGAGGGTGAGCTCCACGGCGAGCAGCTGATCACCCACGTCGACGACATCGTCGGCGAGCCGGTCAGCCGCGTGATCATCCGCGACCCCGACGCCACCGCCGACGACTTCATCGAGCTGGCCTCCAAGCTCGGGCTGCACGGCACCGACTACGTCATCGGCTGGACGGCCTGGATGGACCTGTCGCCTGTCGGGGTCTCCAAGGCCTCCGGCCTCCAGCACGTCTGCGACGCGATCGGCGGCCTCGGCGCGGCCGACGTGCTCGCGATCGGTGACGGTCGCAACGACATCGAGATGCTCCGCTGGGCCGGTCGCGGCGTGGCGATGGGGCAGGCCGTGGACGAGGTGAAGGCTGCCGCGGACGTCGTGACCGACTCCGTCCACGACGAGGGCGCGGCGGTCGAGATGTCGCGATGGTTCCCCGTCCCCGGACAGCCCTGAGCCGTGGCGGACTCGTTCAGCTTCACCGCGTCGCTGTGGCGCTGGACGGCGCGTGAGAAGTCGGACGATGCGGGGGCGTGGAGCTTCGTGACCCTGCCGCCGGAGGTGTCCGAGGACGTGCGACACCTGGCGGGCGAGCCACGCGGCTTCGGGTCCGTACGGGTGCACGTCGAGGCGGCCGGGCAGGCGTGGGACACGAGCGTCTTCCCCGACTCCGGGTCCGGCTGCTTCGTCCTGCCGGTGAAGAAGGCCGTCCGGGCCGCTGCCGGCATCGGCGAGGGCGACGAGCTGACGGTGACCCTGTCGCTGCGGGACGGGCCGTGACGCCCCGTCTGGTCGCGACCGACCTCGACGGGACCCTCCTCCACTCCGACGGGACGGTCACGGCCCGCACGCGTGAGGTGCTCGACGAGCTCGACGGCCTCGGCGTGCCCGTCGTCTTCACCACGGGTCGCCCGATCCGCTGGATGGGGGAGCTGTGGGCCGACGTCGGCGGGCACGGCCTGGCGATCTGCAGCAACGGCGGCATCGTGTACGACGTCGCGCGCCGCGAGGTGCGGACCGCCCGGACGATCGCGCCCGACGTGCTGGTCGAGGTCGCCTCGCTCCTGCGCAGCGAGCTCCCCGGGACGGTCTTCGCGCTCGAGAAGACCACCGGCTTCGCCCGCGAGCCCGACTTCATGCCCCGACTGACGGTCAACCGGGTGCCGGACGTGCCGACCGCTCCCCTGGAGGACCTCGTCGACGGCGATGTCGTCAAGCTGCTCGCACGCCACGAGGACCACCTGCCCGAGCCGTACTGGGAACGGGTCGCGAGCGCCCTTGGCGAGCTCGTGGTCACGACCTGGTCGTCGACCGGGACGCTGGTGGAGATGAGCGCCGCCGGTGTCACGAAGGCCACGACCCTCGCCGCCGTGGCCGCCGAGATGGGGCTGGGACCCCGGGACGTGGTGGCGTTCGGCGACATGCCCAACGACCTCCCGATGCTCGAGTGGGCGGGCACGTCCTACGCGATGGCCAACGCGCACGGGTCCGTGCGCGACCTCGCCGACCACCTCGCGCCCGGCAACGACGAGGACGGAGTCGCGGTGGTGCTGGCCGACCTCTTCGGGCTCTCTCGCTAGGGTGTCCGCCATGTTGCGAGCCGTCCGCCTTGCCGCCGCGCTGCTGGTGGCGTGCGTGGGGCTGGTCGTCACGGTCAGCGCGCCGGCGGCCGCCGACTGCACCTGCAAGCAGGCAGGGCTCGAGAAGCAGATCGCCCAGGCGGACCTCATCTTCGTGGGCACCATCGACCGGGTCGAGGCGCAGGGCAACGGCTTCCTCTACGAGATCACCGCCTCCCGCGCCTACCAGGGCACCCCCGAGCGCGAGACGCAGGTGCTCTCGGCCGGCGGCCGCGACGCGTGCGGCCTGGGCGAGCTCGGTGTCGGAACGAGCTACGTCTTCTTCGCGAGCGGCACCGCGACGCCGTACGCCGCCGACGCCTGCGGTGGCACCAGCGTCGCCAACCCGGCGAAGGTCGACAAGGTGGAGGGCATCCTCGGCGCGGGCACCGCGGTCGAGCCGCCCCCGCCGCCGACCGCCCAGCGGACCCTGGTGGAGGACGCCGCCCCGGCGGGCTTCGCCCGGGCTGCGGCACCGGGCGCCGCGGCCGTGCTGGTCGGCCTCCTCGGCCTGCTCGTCGTACGCCGCCTCGCCCGCTCCTGACTACCGATAGTCCCCATCATTCGGGCCGCCCAGTGGAGCTCGCGGCGACCCAGTTGATCGGGACTACCGGGGTCGGGCGGGGTAGTCCGCATCAAAGTTCTCGGTGCGACGGCCCCGTCGCCAGACGATCGATGCGGACTATGTCAACGGGTCAGAGGTACATGCCGTTGGCGGGGCCGTTGGACTCGTCCTGCGGCTGCTCGTCGCCAGGCATGTTCGGCATCCCGACCGGCTGTCCCTGATCGTGCTGACCGTGCTGGCCGCCCTGGCCCATCGGGAGGGCGCGGCGGATCTGCTCGAGCTGGGCGCGGGAGGCGACCTGCTGGGCGTAGATCGCGGTCTGGATGCCGTGGAAGAGCCCCTCGAGCCAGCCGACGAGCTGGGCCTGCGCGATCCGGAGCTCGCCCTCGGACGGCGTGCCGTCCTCGGTGAAGGGCAGCGTGAGCCGGTCGAGCTCCTCGACCAGCTCCGGCGCGAGGCCCGTCTCGAGCTCCTTGATCGAGGCCGCGTGGATCTCCTTGAGGCGCTGGCGGCTGGCCTCATCGAGGGGCGCCGCCTTCACCTCCTCGAGGAGCTGGCGGATCATGCTGCCGATCCGCATCACCTTCGCGGGCTGCTCCACCAGCTCGGTGATGTGGCGCTGGCCGTCGCCCTCCTCGCCGTCCCCGGAGTCCTGGTTCATCTCGGGAAGCGCGCTCGCGGGGATCGTGCCGATCGGCTGGCCGTCGGGGCCGACGACGACGACCACGTCCTCGCCCCCTCCTCCGGCCTGGGTGTCGGTGGGCTCGGGCTGCTGCTGCTCGGTCATGCCACAAACCCTAGTTCGGGGCGCCCGAGCCCGCCGGAGCGGTGTGTGAGGAGCATTGCGATGGCCCGGATTGCTCCTCACGCACCGCCCGCGGGCGTGGCGGTCGCGGCGCGCCGTACGAGCGGTGGCTGAGGAGGATCCGGCCGCCGAACGATCCCCTTCACACACCGCCGTCCAGCGGTGGTGGAGACACATTCATAGTCCGGGGAGTGTGGGTGGACCACCGCTCGGGAGCGAGTCGTACGCCGACACGCGGGTGAGCGGTGGTGGGGCCACAGTCCACGTCCGCGGAACGTGGGTGGACCACCGCTCGAGGAGGGGTCAGAGGGTCAGCACGATCTTCCCGGAGTGCGACCCGTCCTCCATCAGCTGGTGGGCGCGGGCGACGTCCTCGAGGGGCATCGTCGTCTCGACGATCGGCCGGATCGCGCCCGAGGCGACGAGGGGCCAGACGTTCTCGACGACACCGCAGCAGATGGCCGCCTTCTCCGGGACCGGTCGTGCTCGCAGGGAGGTCGCGGTGACCGATGCGCGCTTGCGGAGGAGGGCGTTGATGTCGAGCTCGCCCTTCGCTCCTCCCTGCATCCCGATGATCACGAGCCGACCGGCGGTGGCGAGCGCGGTGACGTTGCGGCCGAGGTACTTCGCACCCATGTTGTCGAGGATGACGTCGGCCCCGCCGGCGTCCTGGAGCACCTCGACGAAGTCCTCGTCGTGGTAGTCGATCGCGTGGGCGGCACCGAGCGAGCGGCACAGCTCGAGCTTCTCCGGCGACCCGGCGGTCGTGAACACCTCCGCACCGCGCGCGGTGGCCAGCTGGATCGCCATCGTGCCGATCCCGCCCGCCCCGCCGTGGACGAGGAACCGCTCGCCCTTCTGCAGGTGCGCGGTCATGAAGACGTTGGACCACACGGTCGCCGCGACCTCGGGCAGGCAGGCCGCCTCGACGAGGGAGACGCCGCCCGGCACCGGCATGACCTGGCCGACCGGCACCGCCACGCGGGCGGCGTACCCACCACCCGCGAGCAGCGCGCACACCTCGTCGCCGACCGACCAGCCCGTGACCCCGTCGCCGAGCTCGGCGATCCGGCCGCTGCACTCGAGGCCGATCGTGTCGGTGGCGCCGGGCGGCGGCGGGTAGAACCCCTGCCGCTGCAGGGTGTCGGCGCGGTTCACGGCCGTCGCGACGACCTCGATGACGACCTCGCCGGCACCCGCGCGCGGCGCGTCGACCTCGCCCACGGACAGGACCTCGGGGCCGCCGGTTCCGGCAGCGACGACTGCGCGCAAGGGCTCAGTCCTCGTAGCGGTCGGTGGAGTGGTCGACCGTCGAGTCGTCGGGCACGTCGTCGTCGACGTCGTCGGGGTCGGGCGCGTCGGCCGGGCGGTCCCAGTTCTCCGCGAGGGCCTGCGCCCTGGCCGCCAGCCGCTCGACCTTCTCGGGGTCGAGGTCACCGGCGCCCGCCGCGAAGCCGAGGAGGTACGTCGTGATCGGCGCCGCCGTCTTCTGCACCTCGTGCGCTGCCACCCGGGCCAGGTCGAGGATCAGCGCCTCGTCCAGCTCGGTCTCGACGTCGAGCACGTCGGCGAGCTCGTCGATCCAGTCGTGGAGGTTCACGGACCCAATCTCTCGCACCGACCCGGCGCCCGGCAAGGACTACGCGAGGTCGCGCAGGTCTGCCCACGAGTCGATGTCGACCGCCTCGTCGCCGATCGCCGGCACCACGGCGAGGTCCAGCGGCGCCAGCAGCCGGTGCAGGGCCATGCCGTGCTGCTCCTCCAACCCCGGTCGTACGCCGTCGAGCCGGGCCGCGTCGAGCACACCGGCCAGCTGTCGCCGTCCGTCGCCGCCGACGAGGAACGCCCCGTCCCGGCCGGCCGCCGCATCCCGCAACCGTCGCCACGTCGCGGGAGTCATCCTCGGCATGTCCACGGCGACGACGCCGATCAGCGCCGGGCTTCGCAGCAGGGCGTCGACCCCGGTCAGGAGCCCGGCGACCGGGCCGCCGCGCGGTGGGTCCTCGCAGACGAAGGTGACGGGTCGTTGTGTCGGCACGCTCACCGGAGCGACCACCACGACCTCGTCGGCGTCGAGGAACGCATCCAATGCGAGCTCGAGCAGCGTGCGGCCGTGCAGCTCGACGGCTGCCTTGTCGATGCCGTCCATCCGCGCGGCCGTCCCGCCTGCGAGCACCACGCCGCAGAAGCCGCCTGCCCGCTCGTCCATGGGGCCATCCTCCCAGTCCGAGGTTTCGAGGCTCACAGCCTCCGATGCAGGGCCCTAGGCTGGGTCACATGGGTGACCAGCTGCGGATCCGCGTGCACCAGTGGGCGAGCGGGCTGGACCCCGCCGCCAACCGGGCCCGCCTCGCCGAGGGCGTCACGCCCGGCGCCGATCTGGTGGTCTTCCCGGAGGCGTTCGCGCGCGACTTCGGGGAGGCAGGCTCGGACGTCAGCGAGTTCGCCGAGGCGGTCGACGGGCCGTTCGCCGGCGAGCTGGCCCGGACGGCGGACGCCGCCTCGTGCACCGCGGTCGCCGGGATGTTCGAGGTCGCCGACGATCCCGCCCGGCCCTTCAACACCCTCGTCGCCGCAGGCGGCAGCACGGCGACGTACCGCAAGATCCACCTCTACGACTCGTTCGGCTACCGGGAGTCCGACCGCATCACCGGCGGCGCGACCGAGCCCGTCGTCGTCGAGGTCGCGCGATGGCAGGTTGGCCTGATGACCTGCTACGACCTGCGCTTCCCCGAGCTCGCGCGGCGGCTCGTGGACGCCGGCGCGGACGTGATCGTCGTGCCGGCCGCCTGGCTGCCGGGCGACCGCAAGGTCGCGCACTGGCGCACGCTGCTCGCGGCCCGCGCGATCGAGAACACCTGCTTCGTGGTCGGCGCCGCCCAGCCCGAGCCGCGCTACTGCGGCCACTCGGCGATCTACGGCCCGATGGGCGAGGTGCTCGGCGAGGCGGCCGGCGGCGAGGCGACGTTCGAGGCAGTCCTCGACCGCGGCGACCTCGACGCGACCCGTCGTACCAACCCCTCCCTGGCCAACCGACGGCTGTAACCTCCTCCGACGTGCCGACCCCCTCCTCCGACAGCCCCCGCGGGTCCGCCCGCGGCAAGCGGGCCGCGGAGCGACCGCCGTCGCGGCTGCGCCGGCGCCGAGAGGCCGAGCCGACGTCACCGCCATCCCAGCAGGAGCCGGTCGAGCCGGCCGATCAGGTCGAGCCGAGCACGCCCGCCGAGCCGCTCGAGGTGGCCTCGCCGGAGGCGGTGGCGCCGCCCGAGGGTCCGCGCAAGGTGCTGCTGGTCTTCTGGTTCGCGGTGCTGCTGGTCGGCGCCGTGGCACTCGGCGCCTCCGCGGTGACCGGGATCCTGGGCCACGAGCCGACGGTCGAGGGCTTCACGCTCCCGGGCTGGCTCGACGGCGTCGGGGCGGTCGCCGTGGTGACCGCCCTGTCCTGGCTCCTCGCGACACGCACCGCAGGACGTGCGCTGATCTCGGCCGGCCTCGCGCTCGCGCTCGGCGTCGCGAGCCTGCTCGTCGGCGGTCGGGTGCTGCCCACCGGCGCGGCCGTGATGACCTGCGTCGTCGGCAGCGTGTACGCCGTGATGGTGACGGTGCCGGCGATCACCTGGCTGAAGGCCGTTCGCGAGACCCTCGTCGCCACCCTCGTCGCGGCCGTGACCGCCTTCGCGGCCGTCGGTTTCGAGCCCACGGTCGCCACGGAGCGCTTCGACATCGCGGCGCTGCTGCTGGCGCTGGGGCTCGTGTTCACGATCGTCTACCGGCTCGGCGCCGGCCTCCACGGCCTCGGCCGCCGCGGCCTCTTCATCGTCGCGATCGGGCTGGCCGTCCTCGTCGCGACCCTGGCGTACGCCGAGCTGCTGCGTCGCTACGGCGCCCAGACCTTCGTCTCGTCGGTGCTCGACTTCGCCGACGAGACCTCCGAGCGGATCGGTGCGTTCCCGCGCCCGCTCGTCGTGCTGCTGGGCATCCCGGCCCTCGTCTGGGGCACCCACGTCCGGGCCCGTCGCCGCCAGGGGTGGTGGGTGTGCGCCTTCGGCGTCGCCGCCACCGTGCCGATCGCGTCGGGCCTGATGGCGGCGGACAGCTCCTATGCCGAGGCCGGCCTGCGGGTGGCGTACTCCCTCGTCCTGGGCCTGCTCATCGGCTATCTCGTCATCCGGGTCGACCTGGCGCTCACCGGGCCGAAGGGCCGCGGTGCCCGCCGTGCCGAGGAGGCCGGGCCGCACCGTCCGGAGCCGAGCCGTCTCGCCGAGCTGTGAGGCGGATGAGGTGCAGCTCTGAGGTGCAGCGATCAGCGGGTACGCCCGGGTAACCGCTAGCGTCGGGCGCATGGCCCGCAACACCTCCCTCGAGATCGTGTCCGAGCTCGTCGCCAACGTGCTGACGATCGAGGTCGCCGAGGGCGACCGCGTCGAGGCCGGTGACACCGTGGTGCTGCTGGAGTCGATGAAGATGGAGATCCCGATGCTCGCCGAGCGGGCGGGGACGGTCACCGCCATCAAGGTGACGGTCGGTGACGTGGTGCAGGACGGCGACGTCCTGGTCGTGCTGGACTGAGCCTCCCCCGGCGGGGGGCCGACCCCTACGCTCCTGCCATGACTCCCGAGCGCGCCCGGCGCGTGCACCTGGTCGTGGCGGTCGTCGCCTGGTTTGCGGTGGTGTTCCAGCTGGTCCTCGTGGTCCAGGGCTCGGCCGTCCTGGTCGAGGAGGACCCGCCGGGTCTCGCGGAGCGCATCTACCGCTTCTTCGCCTACTTCACCATCGACAGCAACCTGCTCGTCGCGGTCGCGTCGACGGTGCTTGCGCGTGACCCGGCGGCCAACCAGCAGTGGTGGCGGGTCGTCCGGCTCGCCGGGCTCGTCGGCATCACCGTCACCGGACTCGTGCACTTCTTCCTGCTGCGACCGCTGCTCCACCTCGACGGCGCCGACTGGGTGGCCGACAAGTTCCTGCACATGGTCGTGCCGGTCCTGGCCGTCGCGGCCTGGGCCTGGGCCGGACCCCGCCCGCGCATCACCGGGCGCGAGGTGGCGTACGCACTGGGCTTCCCGATCGTGTGGACCGCGTGGACGCTGGTGTTCGCTGAGATCGACGGCTGGGTGCCCTACCCCTTCATGGATGCCGACGAGAAGGGCTGGGGCTCGGTGATCGTCGTGTGCGTCGGGATCACGGCGTTGTTCGTCGCCCTGTTCGGATTGGCTGGATGGCTGGACCGGAGGCTGCGACCGGCCCCTCGCTAGGTTGGGGAGATGGAATTCCGATACCTCGGCAACAGCGGACTGAAGATCTCCGAGATCACCTACGGCAACTGGCTCACCCACGGCTCCCAGGTCGAGAACGACGTCGCCACGCAGTGCGTGCGCGCCGCCCTCGACGAGGGCATCTCGACCTTCGACACGGCGGACGTGTACGCCAACACGGCGGCGGAGACCGTCCTCGGCGAGGCGCTGAAGGGCGAGCGCCGCGAGTCGCTGGAGATCTTCACGAAGGTCTACTGGCCGACCGGGCCCAAGGGCAAGAACGACACCGGCCTGTCCCGCAAGCACATCATGGAGGCGATCGACGGATCGCTGGAGCGGCTGCAGACCGACTACGTCGACCTCTACCAGGCCCACCGCTGGGACGCGGAGACCCCGCTCGAGGAGACGATGCAGGCCTTCGCCGACGTCGTCCGCCAGGGCAAGGCGCTCTACATCGGCGTCAGTGAGTGGACCGCCGACCAGATCCGGCAGGGCGTCGAGCTGTCCAAGGAGCTCGGCTTCCAGCTGATCTCCAGCCAGCCGCAGTACTCGATGCTCTGGCGCGTCATCGAGGACGAGGTCGTCCCGGCGTCCCGCGAGCTCGGCGTCTCCCAGATCGTGTGGAGCCCGATCGCGCAGGGCGTGCTGACCGGCAAGTACAAGCCCGGCCAGGCCCCGCCGGAGGGTTCGCGCGCCACCGACAGCAAGGGCGGCGCGGACATGATCTCGCGCTTCATGAAGGACGACGTCCTCACCGCCGTCCAGGACCTCGAGCCGATCGCCGCCGACTGCGGGATCACGATGGCGCAGCTCGCCATCGCCTGGGTGCTGCAGAACGACAACGTCGCCGCCGCCCTCGTCGGGGCGTCCCGGCCCGAGCAGGTCGCCGACAACGTCAAGGCCGCCGGTGTGAAGCTCGACGACGACGTGATGAAGCGCATCGACGACGCCCTCGGCTCGGTCGTCATCCGCGACCCGAAGCTGACCGCGGAGAACACGCCGAAGTCGCGCGTCGTCTGACAGTCAGGGCCTCAGGTGTACGTCGCCCGCGTGACCCGGTAGCGCACGAAGGCCGGCACGACGAGGGCGGCGGCGACGGTGCCGACGACCACCAGCACGCCACCTCCCGCCGCCGCGACGGCCGCACCCGTGGCCGCCGCGGTGGCCCCGTGGGCGACGTCGGCGATGCGGGGGCCGCCGGCGACGACGACGATGAAGATGCCCTGCAACCGGCCGCGGACCTCGTCGGCAGCGGCGGACTGCAGCATCGACGTACGGAAGGCAGCGGACGCCATGTCGGCGGCGCCGCCGATCGCGAGCATGAGGACCGCGACGCCTAGCATCAGCGCAGGGGCGTACGACGCCAGCATCGCCGCGACGCCGAAGCCGACCATCGCGAAGCCCCACACCAGGATCGCGACGATCACGGCGAGGCCCTGGCGCTCGACGCGCGAGACCCAGCCGGACAGCACGCCGCCGACGACCGCGCCGAGCGGGATCGCGGCGAAGAGCAGTGCGAAGGCCAGGCCGCCCTCGCTCGGGCCGCCGAAGTCCACGTCCGCCATCTCGGGGAAGAGCGCGCGGGGCATGCCGAAGACCATCGCGATGATGTCGACGACGAAGGACATCATCAGCACCGGCTGGGTCCGCAGGTAGCGGAAGCCGTCGACGACCGCCTTCAGCCCGGGCGCCACGGCGGCGCCCATCACCGGAAGGGCGGGCAGCCCGACGACCGCGCCGAGGGTCGCGAAGAGCGTGATCGTGTCGAGCAGGTAGAGCCACGAGAAGCCGATGATCGGGATCAACGCCCCACCGACCAGCGGTCCGGCGATGCCGCCGGCCTGCATGACGGTCATGTTGAGCGAGTTGGCCGCGGGCAGCAGGTCGTGGTCGAGCAGGCGGGGCAGCAGCGCGGACCGCGTCGGCTGGTTCACCGCGAAGAACGCCTGCTGCACGGCGAAGAGCGTGAGCAGCAGCCAGACGTCCTCGGCACCCAGCGCCGCCTGGAGCCAGAAGCCCGCAGAGGTGAGGATCAGTCCGATCGTCGTGATCAGCAGGAGGGTCCGCCGGTCGAAGGCGTCCGCGAGCGCGCCGCCCCACAGCCCGAAGACCACGAGCGGGACGAGGCCGAAGACGCCGGTCAGGCCGACGTACGCCGACGAGCCGGTCATCACGTAGATCTGCGCGGGCACCGCCACGACGGTCAGCTGCGCGCCGATGACCGTGACGATGTTGGCGAGCCACAGGCGGCGGAAGTGGGGGTTGGCGAGCGGGCGGGTGTCCGCCAGCAGTCGCCTCTCCACCTCGGCAGGCTAGGTGACCGTGGCCGCACCGCCGAACCGCGGGCGAGGACTGGACCGCGCCTATCATCGGCCATCGAGGGACAGCCGCCGATGGAGGACCGATGGGGCACGGACACTCGCACGGCCACGCCGGCGGTCGGCACCGGTGGCGCCTCGCCGTCGCGTTCGGTCTCGTCGCCGCCTTCTTCGGCGTCGAGCTCGCGGTCGGCGTGGTCAGCGGCTCGCTGGCGCTGATCTCCGACGCGGGGCACATGGCCGCGGACGTGGTCGCCCTCGGTGCGGCCCTGGTCGCCACGAAGATCGCCACCCGCCGTGACGACACCGGTCGCCGCACGTACGGCTCCTACCGCGCCGAGGTCTTCGCGTCGGGCTTCACCGTGCTCGTCATGCTCGGCGTCAGTGCCTACGTCGTCGTCGAGGCCGTACGCCGGATCGGCGAGGACGTCGACGTGTCGTCCGGCCCGCTGCTGGTCGTCGGCGCCATCGGCCTCGTGATCAACCTCGTCTGCCTCGCGCTCCTCCGCGGCGGCGCGCAGGAGTCGATCAACGTCAAGGGTGCCTACCTCGAGGTGATGGCCGACACCGCCGGGAGCGTGGGCGTCATCGCTGCCGGTGTCCTGGTCAGCGTCACCGGAGCGGCGGTGTGGGACACGGTGGTCGCGGTCGCGATCGGTGTCTTCGTCGCGGTCCGCGCGGTCCTGCTGGGCCGCGAGGTCCTCGCCGTGCTCGGCCAGCACGCGCCCGAGGGGCTCGACCTCGACGCCGTCGTCAGCGACCTCGAGCGCGTGCCCGGGGTGGCGGAGGTGCACGACCTGCATGCGTGGACGCTGACCTCGGGGATGAACGTCGCCACGGCGCACTTGGTGACCGGCGTCGGCGCCGACCCGCAGGCGGTGCTCGCCGGTGCGCAGTCGACGCTGCGCGAGGTGCACGGCATCGAGCACGCCACGCTGCAGGTCGAGGTCACCCCGGCGCGGGAGTGCCGCGAAGCCACGTGGTGAGCCACCTGCTGACACACTGGCGCCCGAGGGCGCTCGAGCAGCCGGGCGCGGGGATGAGGTGCACGTGTCCGAGGCAGTGATCGAGCATCCCCTCACGCCCACGCTCGCGAAGAGCGCCAACGTCCTTGCGAAGGGCGCACTCGTGCTGCTCCTCGTCTTCGCGGTGGCCTACCCCGACCAGGCCAACCTGCGTGACAAGGCCGCCGGCATGCGGGCCATCGGCTATCCGCTCGTGTCCTTCACCATCCCGGTGCTGTGGTGGACGCTGTGGCGCGATCGGATGTCGTTCCCGTGGTTGCCCGACCTGCTCATCACGATCACCTGCTTCTCCGACATCCTCGGCAACCGGCTGGACCTCTACGACACGGTCGTGTGGTTCGACGACTGGATGCACCTCGTCAACACCGGCCTCCTCGCAGCGGCCTTCATCCTGCTGACGCTGCCGAGCTCCGTCGGCCTCGGACGCGTGCTCGAGCGCGGCCTCGCCTTCGGCGCCACCGCGGCGATCGCGTGGGAGCTGGCCGAGTACTTCGCGTTCCTCAGCCGCTCGACCGAGCGCGAGTTCGCGTACGCCGACACCCTGGGCGACCTCTCGCTCGGCACCGCGGGTGCCGTGCTCGCGGCGTTGGTCATCCACCGTGCCTGGCGCCGCGGGCACCTGCGCGAGCCGGCCCCGCTCGCCGCCCCCTGACGCGACGGCGTACTCCAGTGGGTTTCGGCTGTCCGGCCCGCGTAGTCCAGTGGGCAATCGCTGCCATTCCGCCCTGAAGACGACCATTCGCCACTGGACTACCCCGGGCGGGGGCGAGGGACGGTCCCCACTTGACCGACTTCACACGACTCAGGACTTGGATCGTTCCAATTGCATCGTCACACTGGATGTAGTGGACCAACCGAAGGAGAGTCCCATGAGACTGATCGACGAGCTCAACCAGCTGCACGACCACTACGCGAGCCAGGTCAACGAGGCCATCGAGCGCGACGACGTCGCGACCGCCGAGCAGCTCGCCCAGGGCTACGAGGACGACGCGATCCTCCTGATGGCCGAGCGCGAGGGACTGACCCACCTGCTGCCCCTGCAGCGGTCCGCGCCGCAGGAGAGCTCGCTGCACCGCCTGGTGCGCCGGCTCCTTCCCAGCCGCGCCGCCTGACCCACCCGCCAAACCCGACCGGTTGACTTGACTTTGCCGGACCGGACGCGGTCGAGTGCTCCTGTGCCAGGACCGCAGGAGTCGATGCGCGACGTCATCCCCCTGCGGGAGGCGACGAAGGCGTGGTTCGCGATCTCGCTGCAGACCTTCGGCGGACCCGCCGGCCAGATCGCCGTCATGCAGCGCACGTTGGTCGACGAGAAGCGCTGGATCGGCCAGCAGCGGTTCCTCTTCGCGCTGTCCTACTGCACGCTGCTCCCCGGGCCCGAGGCCCAGCAGCTCGCAACCTACGTCGGGTGGCTGCTCAACGGCGTCCGCGGTGCCCTCGTCGCCGGCATCCTCTTCATCCTGCCCGGTGTCGTCGCGCTCCTCGTGCTGTCCGGCATCTACGTCGCCTTCGGCGACACCACGCTCGTCGAGTCGCTCTTCCTGGGCCTCGCGCCTGCGGTCATCGCGATCGTCGTGCAGGCCGTCGTCCGCGTCGGCCGCAAGGGCCTGGGTCACCCGGCCCTCGTCGGTCTCGCAGTGGCCTCGTTCCTCGCCCTCACCGTCTTCGCCGTCCCGTTCCCGGCCGTCGTGCTCGTCGCCGCCGTGGCCGGCTGGGTGCTCGGCCGGCGGCTGCCGACGCTGACCGCACCGCCGAAGGCAGCCGTCGACGACGGCCCGCCCCCGCTGATCAGCGACGACGCGCTCCACGCCGAGCGACCCTCGGGTCGCCGGGCCGGGCTGATCCTCGCGATCGGCCTGGTCGCGTGGTTCGCGCCCGTCGCGGCGGCCGCGCTGCTGCTCGGGCGCTCGAGCATCTTCGTCGACCAGGGCCTCTTCTTCTCCGGCGCCGCACTGGTCACCTTCGGAGGTGCGTACGCCGTCCTGGCCTACGTCGCGCAGCAGGCGGTCGAGGTCTACGGCTGGCTCGCTCCCGGCGAGATGGTCCGCGGCCTCGCCCTCGCCGAGACCACGCCGGGCCCGCTCGTGATGGTGGTGCAGTTCGTCGCGTTCGTCGGCGCCTACCGCGCGCCCGGCGACCTCGACCCGTGGGTGGCCGCGGTCCTGGCGGCGCTGCTGACGACCTGGGTGACGTTCGTCCCGTGCTTCCTCTTCATCCTCCTCGGTGCGCCGTACGTCGAGCGCCTCCGCGGCAACCGCGACCTCACCGCCGCGCTGGCCGGAATCACCGCAGCCGTCGTCGGCGTGATCGCGAGCCTCGCGGTGTTCTTCGCCCTGCACACCCTCTTCGACGAGACCCGCACCCTCACCCGGGGCCCGCTCGACCTCGAGCTCCCGGTCCTCACCTCGATCGACGGGGCGTCGCTCGCGATCACGGCGCTCGGGTGCGCGCTGGTCTTCTGGCGCAAGTGGTCGGTGCTGCGCACGCTCGGCGCCTGTGCGCTCGCCGGGATCGTGCTCGGCCTGGCGATGGCTGCCTGAGGCCGGGCTCAGTCCTCGTCCGGCAGGTACATCGCGCTGACCAGCGGGACCACGTCGGCGATCGAGTCGACGATGCGGGTCGGGCGGTAGGGGAAGTTCTCCACCTGGTGGCGTTCGGTCGCGCCGGTCGCGACGAGGATCGTGCGCATCCCGGCCTCGAGCCCGCTGATGATGTCGGTGTCCATCCGGTCGCCGATCATCACCGTGGTCTCGGAGTGCGCCTCGATCTGGTTGAGCGCGCTGCGCATCATCAGCGGGTTGGGCTTGCCGATGAAGTACGGCTGGCGTCCGGTCGCGGTGCTGATCAGCGCCGCCACCGAACCGGTCGCAGGCAGCATCCCCTGCGCGCTGGGGCCGCTAGGGTCGGGGTTCGTCGCGATGAATCGCGCGCCGCCATTGATCAGCCGGATCGCCTTGGTGATGGCCTCGAAGGAGTAGGTCCGGGTCTCGCCGAGCACGACGTAGTCCGGGTCCTGGTCGGTCATCACGTAGCCGATGTCGTGCACCGCCGCGGTCAGCCCCGCCTCGCCCACGACGTACGCCGATCCTTCCGGACGCTGGTCGTCGAGGAACTGCGCCGTCGCCAGTGCGGACGTCCAGATCGACTCCTCCGGCACGTCGATCCCGCTGCTGCGCAGCAGCCGCACGCGCAGGTCGCGCGGGGTGAAGATCGAGTTGTTGGTGAGGACCAGGAACGGGATGTCGTGCTCGCGCAGGGCAGCGATGAACTCCTTCGCCCCGGGGATCGGGTCCTCCTCGCGGACCAGGACCCCGTCCATGTCGGTCAGCCAGGTGCGGACGGGTCGCTGTTCGCTCACGGGGTCATCCTCCCGCACGATCGCCCGCACCGGGGGCCGCATGGCTCCGCTCGAGCCGGGCGCCCTCGACGTCGACGTCCGGAAGGATCCGGTCGAGCCACTTCGGCAGCCACCAGGCCGACTCGCCGAGCAGGTGCATCGCGGCCGGGATGAGCAGCATCCGGACGACGAAGGCGTCGAGGAGCACCCCGAAGGCGAGCCCGAAGCCGATCGGCTTGATGGTCGCGTCGTGGGAGAAGATGAAGCCCGCGAAGACGGAGATCATGATGATCGCGGCCGCCGTCACGACCGACCGACCGGCGCGCAGCCCGTGCTGCACGGCCACCCGCGCAGGTGCCCCATGTGCGTGCGCCTCGCGCATCCCGGAGACCAGGAAGAGCTGGTAGTCCATCGCCAGGCCGAAGAGGATGCCCGTCGCGATGATCGGCAGGAAGCTCAGCACCGGCCCGGGCGCGTGCACCCCGAACAGGTCGGACAGGAAGCCCAGCTGGAAGATCGCGGTGATCCCGCCGAACGCCGCCAGCAGCGACAGGACGAAACCGAGCGTGGCGGTCAGCGGCACCAGGATCGACCGGAAGACCAGCACCAGGATGAGCATCGAGAGCCCGACCACCAGGACGAGGTAGACCGGCAGCACGCTCGAGAGCTGGTCGGAGATGTCGATGCCCGCGCTGGCGTTGCCCGCGACGCCGAGGGTGGCCTCGCCGCCCGACGTCGTGGTGAGGGTCGACGAGCGCAGGTTCTGCACCAGCTCAGCGGTCGACTCGTCCGTCGGGGAGCCGTCGGGGACGACCTGGAAGGCCAGCGCCGACCGGTCCTTCGACGCGCCGATCGGCACGACCGCGTCGACGTTCCAGGCCCGGCCGAGCTGCGCGCCGATCGTGGCCTGCTCCGCCGTGACCTCGTCCTCGGCGACCGGCCCGGGCAGGTCGGCCACGACCAGCAGCGGGCCGTTGGACCCGTCGCCGAACTTCTCCGCCTGGACCTCGTAGGCCTGGTAGGCGGCGGAGTCCGGGGGCTGCGTCGAGCCGTCGGGCAGGCCGAGCCGCATCTGGGTCGCGGGCGCGGCGACGACGAGGAGGGCCACGATGCCGAGGCCCAGCACCGTCCACGCCCGGGCGTTGCTCATCGGCTCGTCGCGAGCCGTGATCGCGTGGTCGTCGTACGTCGTCCCGGTGGCGATCTCACTGCGCTCGCGTCGCTTGAGGATCCGCGGACCGACCAGCGACAGGACCGCTGGGGTCAGCGTGATCGCCATCAGGATCGCGACCAGCACGGCGACGGCGCCGACGGTCCCCATCAGGCCGAGGAAGGGGACCCCGGTGACGTTGAGCGCGAGCAGGGCCACGATCACCGTGACCCCGGCGAAGACGACGGCGTTGCCGGACGTGCCGTTGGCCAGGCCGATCGACTCGGAGAGCGCGATGCCCTGCTTCAGCTGGCGCCGGTGCCGGTTGATGATGAAGAGCGAGTAGTCGATGCCGACCGCGAGGCCCAGCATCACGCCGAGCACGGGCGTGACGGACACGAACTCGACGAGCCCGGAGAACGACAGCGACGCCAGGGACGCGACCCCGACCCCGAGCAGCGCGGTGACCAGGGGCAGGGAGGCGCCGATCACGGTGCCGAGCATGAGGAACAGGACGATCGCGGCGATGACGACGCCGGCGACCTCGCCCGGACCGAGGATCGACGGCACGGTCTGGGCGATGTCCTGCGAGGGGTAGAGGGCGACGCCGTCGATGTCGGCGTCGGCGAGGAGGTCCTCGATCGCGGTCTTGGTCTCGACCGACACCTCGTTGATCGCGACGGCGAAGACGACGTTGGCGACGGCTGCGGAGCCGTCCTCCGAGACGGTGCGGTAGCCGGACGACAGCTGGGTGAGGGTCTCGCCCTGCTCGAGCTGCGGGAGCTCCTCGTCGACCTTCGCGCGCTGCCGGTCGACCTCGGCCTGGCCGTCGTCGAGCTGCTGCTCGGCGTCGTCGAGCTGCGCCCGGACGTCGGCCAGCGTGCCGTTGGCGCGCGCCTGCCGGCGCTGCTCCTCGAGGGCAGTCCGGCCACCGTCGATCTGGCCCTGCGCCTCGGTGAGCTTCGCCAACCCCTTGTTGAGCTGTTCGCGGCCGTCGGCCACTCGCGCCGCGCCGTCGTCCACCTGCTGCTGCGTGGCGAAGGGGTCGGTCACCTCGTCGACGCCGTCGACCGCGGCGATCCGGTCGAAGAGGTCGAGCGCGTCCTGCTGCTGGTCGTCGGTGAGCGCGGAGCCGTCGGTGGACTCGACGACGATCGTGCCGTTGCCGCCGCCGGTGCCCTCGAAGTCGCGCTCTAGCTGGCCGGAGACTCGCGTGGTCGGGGTGTCGGGCAGGGAGATCGACGACGACAGCGCGCCGGCGAACGACGCGTACGTCACTCCTGTGAGGACGAGGACCGCGAGCCAGGCACCGATGACGGTCCAGTGGCGGCGCGTCGAGAAGCGACCGATGCGGTAGAGGAGCTCAGCCATGGTGGTTCAACGGGCCTTTCGGTACGACGGGGGAGAAGGGGGTCAGTGGGTCAGCCGGCGGTGCCGGTCCGCAGCCGGAGCAGCAGCCGGTCGAGCAGTTCGTCCCAGTCGCGGCGGGCGCGGGCCGGCACGGTGGTCGGCAGGTCGGGGTGGGCGTCGAGCCAGAGCCCGGCGATGGTGACGATGCCGGCGAAGAGCAGGGCCAGCCCGAGCTCGAGGTCGACCGGGTCGAGACCGGGGGCGCGTTGGTGCAGCCGCTCGCGGAGCAGGCCGCCGACGTGGTCGAAGGCCGTGCGAGAGATGCGCTGGGCGCGCTCGTCCTCGGGCTCGGGGCAGCCGAGCATGCGGTGGATGGTGGTGATCGCCGTCGGAAGGTCGACGCCGCGCGCCGCTTCACCGACCGCGTCGAGAGCGGCCCGGCCTCCCGCCTCGTCGCCCTCCACCCGGCCGCCGAGCGTGGCGTCGACGCGCTCGAGGATCGCGGCTGTGGCCTCGGCCAGGATCTGCTGGCACGCCGCGACGAGCAGGTCGTCGACCGTGGCGAAGTGGTTGAAGACGGTGCGTCGCGACACCTCTGCGAGCTGTGCGACCTGGTCGACGGTGAAGCCGTCGGACCCGTGCGCGGCAGCGAGGCTGCGCGCGGCGTCGACGATGGCGTCGCGCCGCTGCAGGCGGAGAGCGCCGCGGCCGTCGGTCGGGCGGGGGGAGGTCACTAGTCGATTGTTGCACTCAGTGCAAATAACTCCCTCATCCGGAGCCGTAGGCTCGACGGCGTGGATGGCCACAGTCACACCCCAGCGCTCGTCGCGCTGACCGAGTCCGGCATCGAGCACACGGTCACGCGCCACGGCCGCGTCGGTTCGCTGGCAGAGGCGGCCGCCGCCCGCGGCGTCGAGCCGTCGGCGATCGTGAAGACGATGGTCGTACGCCGCGGCGAGGGCGACCACCTCTTCGTCCTCGTGCCGGGCGACCGCCAGATCTCCTGGCCCAAGCTCCGCGCCCTCCTCGGCGTGAACCGGATCTCGATGCCCGACGCCGACGCCGCCCGCGAGGTGACCGGCTACGAACGCGGCACCATCACGCCCTTCGGTGCGCGCTCGCCGCTCCCGGTCGTCGCCGACGAGAGGATCGTCGGCCGCACGATCTCGCTGGGTGCCGGCGCCCACGGCGTCGCGGCGACGCTCGCCGCCGACGACGTCGTACGCCACTTCGACACGCAGGTCGCGGACGTCACGGACCCGGCCTGAGCGGGCCGACGGACCGAACTCGCGTGTCGGCGGACGCCTGAGCGCGGCCAGGACGCTGGGTTGAGCGTTCGGTCCGTCGATCCGCTCAGGTCAGGTCGTCGGGTCGACGATCGTCATGCCGGCGACGGTCGCGGAGTCGAAGACCGGCAGCAGGGCGGCGGCCTCGTCCAGGCCGATGACCCGCTCGACCAGGAGCTGCGGGCGCAGGTCGCCTGCCTCGATCAGCGCCATCATCGCGGGATAGTCGGCGGCGGCCATGCCGTGGCTGCCGAGCAGGTCGAGCTCCCAGCCGATGACCCGCGCCATCGGGACCCGCGGGTGGCCGTCGACCGGCGGGAGCAGCCCGACCTGGGCGAGCCGACCGCGGCGCCGCAGGGCGAGGATCGCGTCGGCGCAGGTCTGCTCGCTGCCGACCGCGTCGACCGCGACGTGGCTGCCCCCGCCGGTGAGGTCCGCGACCGCGGCGGGCACGTCGACGCCGTCCGCGAGCACCGTGTGGTCGGAGCCGAGCCGGGCCGCGACGGCGAGCGCCTCGGGGTTGCGGTCCACTGCGACGACCCGCGCGCCCACGGCCTTGGCGATCATCACCGCGCTGAGCCCCACGCCTCCGGAGCCGACCACCGTCACCCACTCGCCGGTCTCGACGCGGGCCCGGGCGACGAGGGCGCGGTAGGCCGTGGCGAACCGGCAGCCCAGGCTCGCGGCCGTGGCCATCTCGACCTCGGCGGGCACCGCGACGAGGTTGGTGTCGGCCGCGTGCAGCGCGACGAGCTCGGCGAACGAGCCCCAGTGCGTGAACCCGGGCTGGTGCTGGTCGGGGCACACCTGAGCGTCCCCCTGCCGGCACCACTCGCAGCGACCGCAGCCGCACACGAACGGCACGGTCACCCGGTCGCCGACGCGCCACCTCTCGACGCCGTCGCCGACCTCGACCACCTCGCCGGCCAGCTCGTGGCCCGGCACGTGCGGGAAGGCGATGTCGTCGTGCCCGGCCCACGCGTGCCAGTCGCTGCGGCACACGCCCGTCGCCAGGACGCGTACGACGACGCCACCCGCAGGTGCCGACGGCTCGGGCACCTCCCGCACCTCGGGCTGCGAACGGACGGCATCGACGACCACGGCGCGCATGGCCCGATCCTGCCCGGTCCGACAGACGAAGATCGGGCCGGCCCATGTAGGACCGACCCGATCTGTCGGCGGTGGCGGTGGGATTTGAACCCACGGTGGGTGTGACCCCACACAACATTTCGAGTGTTGCACCTTCGGCCGCTCGGACACGCCACCGCCGGAGACCATACCGGAGGCCGCGGGCGAGGAAGAAAACGGCGTCGGGTCCACGAACTGGGCCTGTGCCGTGGTCAGGGACGGCCAGCGGCGGTACCTTTCGGCGCACACCTGTGCTCGTCGCTGGAACACCTTCGGCGCGAGCGGGAAGGAGCGGTGCGCAGACGTGACTGCCGTCCGACGAGCCCGAGACCTGGCCCGCTCCGCGCTGCCGAAGAGCGTCGGCGAGCGGCTGCCCGCAGCGCCGCCGCAGGAGGTGACCGAGCTCCTCCACGACAAGCGCTTCCAGGCTGCTGTCGCCGAGCAGGCGACCGAGCAGGGTCGCCCGGAGGAGGAGGTCTGGTCGGAGGTGAAGGGCTACCTCCACGAGATGTCCGCCGCCCACGACGAGCGCACCTCCCAGGGCTGGGTGCGGATGGGGGAGTGGTTCCTCCGGGCGTACGACGTGCTGGTCGACGAGGACGACATGCACGCGCTCAAGCGCCTCGACCGCTCCCACAGCCTGGCGCTGGCCTTCAGCCACCGGTCCTACCTCGACGGCATGGTCATCCCGAACGCCCTCGCGGCCCGGCGGTTCTCGCCGACCTACACGTTCGGCGGAGCCAACCTCAACCTCCCCGTCATCGGCACGGTCGCGAGCCGCACGGGCCTGATCTTCATCCGTCGCTCGACGCAGGAGATCCCGGTCTACCGGCTCGCGCTGCGCTCCTACATCCGCCAGATGGTGACCAACAAGCGCAACATGGCGTGGTCGATCGAGGGCGGTCGCACCCGCACGGGCAAGCTGCGGCCGCCGGTGCACGGCATCCTGAAGTACCTCACCGACACGGTCGACGGCGAGGAAGCACCGGACGTGCAGGTCGTGCCGGTCTCGGTGGTCTACGACCAGCTGCACGAGGTGTCGCTGATGACCGAGGAGGCGCGCGGCGGCAGCAAGACGCCCGAGGACTGGCGCTGGCTCGTGCGCTTTGCCCGGCTCCAGCGCAACCGGCTCGGTCGCGCCTACCTGACCGTCGGCGAGCCCTTCTCGCTCCGCGAGCGGATGGCCGAGCTGGAGGCCGACGGGGTCACCGGTCACGCCGCGGTCGAGCGCGTCGCCCTCGACATCTCCCACCGCCTCAACCGCGCCACCCCGGTCACCGTGACGGCGATCGTCTCGCTCTCCCTCCTCGGCGCCGACCGCGCGCTGACCGTCGACGAGGTGCTGGAGACCGTCGAGCCGCTCGCCGCCTACATCGACGCCCGCAAGTGGCCGGTCGCCGGCGCCGCCGACCTCCGGGACCGCTCGACCATCCGCCGCGCGCTCGCCGAGCTGGCTCGCAGCGGCGTGCTGACGGCGTACGACGGTGGCACCGAGCCGGTCTGGAAGATCGGGGACGACCAGCACCTGGTCGCCGCGTTCTACCGCAACACGGTCATCCACATCCTCGTCGAGCGAGCGATCGGTGAGCTCGCGCTGCTCACCGTCAGCGAGCTCGAGCCCGACGCCGAGCTGCCTGCCGGTGGCGAGCTGCAGGTCGGGTGGGAGGAGGCGAAGCGGATGCGCGACCTCCTCAAGTTCGAGTTCTTCTTCCCGAGCCGGGCAGGCTTCGAGGACGACCTGCGCACCGAGCTCCAGCTCCTGGTGGGCGAGGGCGTCACCGAGATGACACCGGTCAGGGCGCGCGAGCTGCTGGTCAACGCGCGGCCCCACCTCGCGCACCTCGTGCTGCGGCCGTTCCTCGACGCCTACCTCGTCCTGGCCGACCGGCTCGCCGACCGCGGGGACAGCCCGGTCGACGAGGACGAC
This sequence comes from Nocardioides glacieisoli, assembly GCF_004137245.1. Taxonomy (GTDB): domain Bacteria; phylum Actinomycetota; class Actinomycetes; order Propionibacteriales; family Nocardioidaceae; genus Nocardioides; species Nocardioides glacieisoli. The sequence goes on along the minus strand of NZ_SDWS01000008.1, from coordinate 126,665 downwards.
CTGCTCAAGGACTCGCTGGCCGTCGGCCAGCAGTGGGCGCTGCAGCGTCGCGTCGCCAGCGCCGAGTCGATCTCCCTCGAGCTCTTCCGCACGGCGATGGCGCTGGCGCGGCACAAGGGACTGCTCGACGGCGGGGAGGGCGTCGGCTCCGCGCGCGAGGCCTTCGCGGCCGAGCTGCGCGAGGCGGTCCGCCGGGTCAACGTGATCGGAGAGATCGCGGGCGAGCCGGTGCAGGTCGTGCTGCCCGAGACCAAGTCCGAACCACAGCCGCAGGACGCTTCGTGAGCGGACTGTCCGACGAGGTCCTGGCCGCGATCGACGCGATCGAGGCCGGACCCCAAGGGCCGACGGTCGGGGCGTTCTTCGACCTCGACGGCACCCTGGTCGCGGGCTACACCGCCGCCACGTTCTACGGCGACCGGCTGAAGGGCCGCGACGTCTCGCCGGCCGAGTTCCTCCGCACGGTCGTCACCGCGGTCGACGGCGAGCTCGGCGGCGACCCGACCCGCATCGCGCACGTCGCCTTCTCGGCGATGCGCGGGGAGTCCGAGGAGGCGTTCGCCGACCTGGGCGAGCGGCTCTTCCGCTCCAAGATCGCCGGCACCATCCGGCGCGAGTCACGCGCGCTCGTGATGGCCCACCAGCGCGCCGGCCACACCGTCGCGGTGGCCTCCGCCGCGACGTCGTACCAGATTGCGCCGGTCGCCCGGGACCTCGGCGTCGAGCACCTGGTGTGCACCCGGCTCGTGGTCGAGGACGGCCAGTTCACCGGCGCCACCGACGGCCCGATGCTGTGGGGACGGCACAAGGCGAGCGGCGTGCGGGCGTTCGCGCGCGAGCACGGCCTCGACCTGTCGACGTCGTACGCCTACGGCAACGGCTACGAGGACGTCGCGTTCCTCTCCTCCGTCGGTCACCCGACCGCCCTCAACCCGCACCGCGACCTGCGATCCGCCGCTGCGCGCCTCGGCTGGCCGGTCCTCGACCTCAGCGACCCGGTCGGGGGCTCGCTGATCGCTGCGGGTCGTACGGCCGCAGCGCTCGCGGGCATGAACACGGGCGTCGTCGCCGGTCTGTCCTACGGCCTGCTCCGCGGTGACCTGAAGGAGGGGCGCAACGCCGCGATCAAGCTGGCGACCTCGCTCCCGATGTCGCTGGCCGGCGTGACGCTCAACGTGCTCAACCGCGAGCGGCTCTGGACCCACCGGCCCGCGATCTTCGTCGCCAACCACCAGAGCGCGCTCGACATCCCGGTCCTCGGCAACCTCCTCGAGCGCGACTTCACGATCGTCGCCAAGAAGGAGGCGCGGTGGGACCCGCGCACCTTCGTCGGCTCGGTCGTCATCGACCCGGCCTACATCGACCGCGGCGACTCCGAGTCAGCCCGCGCGACCCTCGACGGCGTCGCCGAGCGGATCCGCAGCGGGACCTCACTGATGATCTTCCCGGAGGGGACGCGGTCGGCGACGCCGGTGCTCGGGCCGTTCCGCAAGGGCGCCTTCCACCTCGCCGCGCAGGCCGGCGTGCCGGTGGTGCCCGTGGTGCTGCGCAACACCGGCGAGCTGATGCGCCGCAGCTCCTTCGTGCTCAACCCGGGCGTCGTCGACGTGTGCGTGCTCGAGCCCGAGACCGACTGGAACACCGACGACATGAGCGAGCGGATCGCCGCGCTGCACACGAAGTTCGAGGAGACGCTCGCAAGGTGGCCCGGATGACGAAGAGTGAAGACTTCGAGCGCTGGGGCGGCGCCGCAGGATGGACGTCCGGCAACGACCTGACCCCCATGCAGACCCTGATGTGGCGCTCCGAGCAGCACCCGGTGCAGTCGTCGACGTCGACGGTGATCATCGACCTCGACCGGGCGCCGGACTGGAAGCGCTTCGTCGCCGCGACCGAGTGGGGCACCGGGCTCGTACGCCGTCTGCGCCAGCGCGTCGTCGACCCCGTCGTGCCGACCGCTGCGCCCACGTGGGCCGACGACCCGACCTTCGACCTGGGCTACCACCTGCGTCGCGAGCAGGTGTCGAGCCGCGAGGAGATGCTGGCCCAGGCCGCGCAGATCGCGCTGCGCCCGTTCGACCGCTCGCGCCCGCTGTGGGAGGGCGTGCTCTTCGAGGGCCTGCCTGACGGGGCGGCGTACGTCCTCAAGATCCACCACGCGCTGGCCGATCCGCTCGGCACCGTCCAGCTGCTCTCGATGCTCCAGTCCGGCAAGCGGGCGCACACTGCGCGCAAGCCAGTCGGCGAGGAGGTCGCGGCGCCGGCCGCCGCCGACCCGGTCGACCTCGCGGTCTCGGGCCTGCGCACCGACGTCGCGACGCTGCCCGAGGCGGCGCTCTCGACCCTGCGCGGGCTCGGCCTCGCCGCCACCCGGCCGCAGGCGGTCCTCGCCTCCACCCTGCGCTACGGAGCGTCCGTGCGCCGGCTGGTCTCCCAGGCCGCGCCACCGTCGCCCGAGCTGTCGCCGCGCACCGGGCGGATGTGGTCGTTCCTCACCCTCGACGCCCCGCTGGAGCAGCTGCGCGCGGTCGCCAGGCAGGGCGGCGGCACGCTCGACGACGCGGCCGTCGCGCTGGTTCTCGGCGGGCTCCGCCGCTACCACGAGCGACGGGACGGTCCCGTCCGTGAGATCCCGGTCGGGGTGCGGGTCTCGCTCGACCGCGCCGACGACCTCGGCAACCGCTTCGCCGGCGCGATCATCTCCGGGCCGCTCGCGATCGAGGACCCGGTCGACCGGGTCGCGGCCGTGCGTGGCGAGGTGCTGTCGCTCCACACCGAGCGCGCGCTCGAGGTGCTCGACGCGGCCGCGCCGCTGCTCAACCGGATGCCTGCCTTCGTCGGCGCCGGCGCGCTCCGCACGGCGGCCGTCCCGGACGCCTTCGTCCTGACCCTGCCCGGCCCGCCGCGCAAGCGCTTCATGGCGGGTGCCGAGGTGCAGGGGATGTACGTCCTCGGCCCGCTCCCCGGTGCGGCGCTCACCGTGTGCCTGGTGACGGTCGGCGACACCGCGTGTATCGGCGTGAACGTCGACGCGAGCGCCGTCGCGGACCTCCGTGACCTCGAGGAGTGCCTGGTCGAGGGTGTCGAGGAGATGGTCTCAGCCGGCTGACGGCGGCGCGGTCGGGCCGACGTAGTAGAGCATCCGGTAGTCGACGCCCTCCTCGATGTTCACGAAGCCGTGGCGCTCGTAGAACCGGCGGGTGTCCGTGTCGACCTCGTCGACGCCGATGTGCATCTCGGGCGAGCCCTTCTCGCGCACCAGCCGGCGGCACAGGTCGAGGACCTGCGTGCCGATCCCGCGGTCGCGCAGCGTCGGCACGACGTAGAGCTCCTCGAGCTGCGACGCCGGGCCGTCGAACCAGATGGCCGGGCGCAGGCTCACGAGGGCGAACGCCACTGGGGTGCTGTCGTCCTCGGCGAGCACCGCGACGATGTCGTCGAGCTCGAGCAGCCGGGCGAAGCGGACCTCCAGGACTTCGACGTCGTCGACCTCGGTCTCGAACTCGGTGTTGAAGTCCCACAGCAGCCGGGCAAGCACCTCTGCGTCGGTTGTGGTGGCACGGCGTACGTCCGTCATGTCGCCTCGTGCCTGCCGGGCAGCCGGTGGCGGGCGAAGAAGTCGTCCAGCAGCGTGGTCGAGTCGGCGGCGAGCACGCCGGCCACGACCTCGGGCCGGTGGTTGAGGCGGCGGTCGCGGACCACGTCCCAGAGCGAGCCGACGGCGCCCAGCTTGTCGTCGTACGCCCCGAAGACGAGGCGGTCGACCCGGGCGAGCACGAGGGCACCGGCACACATCGTGCACGGCTCGAGGGTGACGACGAGGGTGCAGCCGGTCAGCCGCCACTCACCGCGGGTGGCGGCAGCCGCACGCAGCGCGACGACCTCCGCGTGACCGGTCGGGTCGCCCTCGGCCTCGCGGGTGTTGCGGCCCGTGCCGATGACCGCGCCGGACTCGTCGAGCACGACGGCGCCGACCGGTACGTCGTCACCGGCCAGGGCGTCCCGCGCCTCGGCGAGGGCCAGCCGCATGGGCTCGTCCCAGGTCACCAGCGTGGTCATGCCGAGGCGAGCCCCACGGTGTCGTCGAAGAGGTCGCCGAAGCCGAGGCGGCTCGCGATGTCGGACAGCACGTCGTCAGGGTAGAGCTCGACGTCGTCGAGCAGGGCGCCCATGTCGTAGGCGTGCAGGCCCAGGTCGCCGAGCAGGTCGAGGTCGCCGGCAGGCACCTCGATGTCGTCGTCCTCGGGCGGGGGGAGGCCGAGGAACTCCACGACCGAGTGCGCGAGCTCCCACTCCTCGGCCGCGGTGACGTCGGAGAGCAGCACCCGGGTGGTCGAGCCGACCACGCGGACCAGCACGAAGAAGTCCTCGTCGACGGCGATCATGCCGACGGCGCCGTCGGGGCCGGAGACCTGGCGCAGCGCGTGGCTGAGGGAGTCGACGGACTCGAAGGCGGGCGAGGCGATGTCCTGCAGCTGCCAGTCGCCGTCCTCGAGGAAGGCGACCAGCGCGTAGTCGACCGCGCCGTTCAGTTCGGACATGCCGACCCCTCCCCAGGCTGCGGACTGCTCCAGAGTCGCAGAAGCCGGCCCGACCAACAAGGAGGTTTGCGAGTCGTTCATCCCGCTGCCGACACCACTAGGGTGACCCCCATGCGCCTGCACGTCGTCGACCACCCGCTCGTCTCCCACAAGCTCACCGTCCTGCGCGACGAGCAGACCGACTCGCCGACCTTCCGGCGGCTCACCGACGAGCTGGTGACGCTCCTCGCCTACGAAGCGACCCGCGAGGTGCGCGTCGACCCGCGTGACATCACCACCCCCGTCGGGCCGACGACCGGCGTCTACCTCGCCCAGCCGCGACCGATGGTGGTGCCGATCCTCCGCGCCGGCCTGGGCATGCTCGACGGCATGATGCGGCTCCTGCCGACGGCCGAGGTCGGCTTCCTCGGCATGGTGCGCAACGAGGAGACGCTCGAGGCGTCGACCTACGCCGAGCGGCTGCCCGACGACCTGTCCGGGCGCCAGTGCTACGTCCTCGACCCGATGCTCGCGACCGGCGGCACCCTCGCGGCGGCGATCAACTTCCTCACTTCTCGCGGCGCCGACGACATCACGGCGATCTGCCTGCTCGCGGCACCCGAGGGCGTCGCGAACCTCGAGGCCGGCCTCGAGGGCCTCGACGTACCCGTCACCGTCGTGACCGCGGCGCTCGACGAGAAGCTCAACGACAAGGGCTACATCGTCCCCGGCCTCGGCGACGCCGGCGACCGGTTGTACGGCGTCGCGCACTGACCTCCCGGGGGTAGTCCGCATCAAAGTTCTGCCCGACACGGGTTCGGCACCAGACGTGTGATGCGGACTATCGCCGTGAGGCGTCGGTCGGTGGAGGGACAACGCCTACGAACGTTTCAGCGGGTCAACCCAGGGTCGAGGTGCGGGCGATCAGCTCGGGGGTGAACTCGACCTGCTGGTGCAGGTGCTCGGGGTTGTTGACCTCGTCGATCAGGAGCTCGGCGGCGGTACGCCCCAGCGACTGCCGCGGCTGCCGGACCGACGTGAGGGGCACGGCCGCGCTGGCGGCGAAGGCGATGTCGTCGTAGCCGACGATCGCGAGGTCCTCGGGAACCTTCTGACCGGTGGAGACGACCTGCTGCAGGAGGCCCAGCGCGACGAGGTCGTTGGCGCAGAAGACCGCGCTCGGGCGGCTGCGTCTGGGCAGTCCCGCGATCCGCTCGCCGGCGACCCTGCCCTCCTCGACGGAGAGCGTCTCTGTCTCGACGTGGACCAGGTCGGACTCGGCGAGGCCGGCGTCGCTCCACGCTGCCCGCGCGCCCTCCCAGCGCTCGCGCACCTGGCCGATGGCGACGGGCCCGCCGACGTAGGCGACGCGAGTGTGGCCGCGGTCGACGAGGTGCTCGATGGCCACGCGGCCGCCGAGCCGGTCGTCGACCGTGACGGAGCAGAAGGTCCCCGTGGTGGTGGCGCGGTCGACGATGACGAGGGGCGTGCCCTGCGCGATGATCCGCGCGAGCTCGGGTGCCTCGGGGTCGACGGGCGTGATCAGGATGCCGTCGACGCGCTGCTGCTGGAGGTGCGCGAGGTGGGCATGCTCCCGGGCGGAGCGGCCGTCGCTGTTGCAGAGGAACAGCGACAGGTCCGCCTTCTCGGCAGCGAGCTCGATGCCGCGCGCCACGTCGGTGAAGAACGGGTTGGTCGCGTCGAGCATGACGTAGGCGAACGTGTTGCTGCGCCCCATCCGGAGCTGGCGGGCGGACTCGTTGAGCACGAACCCGAGGTCGACCATCGCGCGCTCGACGCGCTCACGGGTGCCGGCACTCACCCGGTCGGGGCGGTTGAGCACGTTGCTGACGGTGCCCAGGGAGACCTGGGCGCGCTCGGCCACGTCCTTGACCGACGGCCGACGCCCGTTGCGCACCGGAGGGCTGCTGCTGGACATCGGGCTCCTCGGGACGACTGACAGTCGGAGAGTAGACCACCCACCAGTCGAATGAAACGTCACAGAAAAATTCACCGGGATGCTTGACGCGTGTGACGGCCGCCACTTACCTTTCTCGCGACGTGAAACCTTTCAACCACGACGACAGGGCCCCGATCATGACCGCCACCGACACCGCCGCACCGGTGCTGGAGCTGCGTGACGTCTCCAAGTCGTTCGGCCCGGTCGTCGCCCTCCGCTCCGGCAGCCTCCGGGTCGACGGCGGCTCGATCCACGCCCTGATCGGCGAGAACGGCGCCGGCAAGTCGACCCTCGTCAAGGTCGTCGCCGGCGTGCACCGCCGCGACTCCGGCGTCTTCGAGCTCGGCGGCGAGGCCGTCGACTTCTCCTCCACCGCCGACTCCAAGGGGGCCGGCATCGCGGTGATCTACCAGGAGCCGACGCTCTTCCCCGACCTGTCGGTCACGGAGAACATCTTCATGGGCCGCCAGCCCCTCGCCCGCGGCCGTCGCATCGACCGCGCCGCGATGATCACCGAGGCCGAGGGCCTCTTCGCTCGCCTCGGCGTGCGGATCGACCCCCGTCGTCCCGCCGCCGGCCTCTCGATCGCCGACCAGCAGATCATCGAGATCGCCAAGGCCATCTCGCTCGACGCACGCCTGCTGGTGATGGACGAGCCCACCGCCGCGCTCAGCGGCGTCGAGGTCGACCGCCTCTTCGCCGTCGCCCGGAGCCTGCGCGACGAGGGTCGCGCACTCGTCTTCATATCCCACCGCTTCGACGAGGTCTTCGCCCTCGCCGACACCGTGACCGTGATGCGCGACGGCTCCTACATCGACACCCGCCGCATCGACGAGACCTCGCCGTCCGAGCTGGTGTCGTTGATGGTCGGCCGCGACGTCGACGAGCTCTTTCCCAAGGTCGCCGCAACCATCGGCGAGCCGGTCCTGCAGGTCAGCGGACTCAACCGGTCGGGCGTCTTCCACGACATCGACCTCGAGGTCCGCGCCGGCGAGATCGTCGGACTGGCCGGCCTGGTCGGCGCGGGTCGGAGCGAGGTCGCCCGCGCGGTCTTCGGGGTCGACCACTACGACAGCGGCACGGTCACGGTCAACGGCAAGGACGTCAAGGAGCACGACCCGCGCTCCGCGATCCGCGCCGGCATGGCCTTCATCCCCGAGGACCGCCGCAAGCAGGGCCTGGTCATCGACTCCTCGGTCACCCGCAACGTCGCAGGCGTCATCCGCCGCGGCATCGCGAAGGCCGGCCTGCTCACCGCCGGCATGGAGAACAAGGCCGCCGGCCCCTGGGCCTCCCGCCTCGAGGTCAAGACCAGCGCGCTCGACATGAACGCAGCCACGATGAGCGGCGGCAACCAGCAGAAGGTCGTCATCGCCAAGTGGCTCGCGACGAACCCGAAGCTGCTGATCATCGACGAGCCCACCCGCGGCATCGACGTCGGCACCAAGGCCGAGGTCCACCGGCTGCTGTCCGAGCTCGCCGGGCAGGGCCTCGCGATCCTGATGATCTCCTCCGAGCTGCCCGAGGTCCTCGGCATGGCCGACCGCGTCCTCGTCCTCTGCGAGGGCCGCATCACCGCCGAGCTCGACCGTGCTGAGGCCACCCCCGAGGCCGTCATGCACGCGGCCACCCACCACCTCGAGGACGCCTCATGAACACCGACGTGCAGCCCGCGAGCGAGGTCTCGTCCGGCGAGGCCCTCCTCGTCGAGCCCAGCCGCCTGTCCCCGACCCGACGCGCGATCACGACCGTGCTCCGCTCGCGCGAGCTGTCGATCTTCCTCGTCCTCCTCGCGGTCGTCGTGCTCGCGACCTCGAAGAACAACAGCTTCCTGTTCAGCTCCGACGGCTGGCGCAACTTCCTGCTCAACCCGTCGATCCTCGTGCTGCTGGCGGTCGGTCAGGGCGTCGTGATCATCACCCGCAACGTCGACCTGTCGGTCGGCTCGGTGATGGCGCTCACCGCCTACCTCACCGGCCGGCTCTTCATCGACCATCCCGGACTGCCGATCATCGTGGTGATCGCGGCCTGCCTGCTGCTCGGCGCAGTGCTCGGCCTGGTCAACGGCCTCCTGGTGGCGTACGGCAAGGTGCCCGCGCTCGTCATCACGCTCGGCACCCTCTACATCTACCGCGGCATCATGCTCACCTGGGCGGGCAGCGACCGGATCAACGCCGGCGACCTGCCGCGCGAGTTCCTCCGGCTCGGCACCCGCTCGGTGCTGGGCGTTCCGATGCTGACGATCATCGCGGTGCTGGTCCTGGCCGCGGTCGGCTACTACCTCCACACCGCGCGCGGTGGCCGCGAGATGTACGCGATCGGCTCCGACCCCGACGCGGCCGTGCTTTACGGCTTGCCCGTACGCCGTCGCCTGCTCGCCGCGTTCGTCCTCAGCGGTGCGCTGGCCGGCCTGGCCGGAGCGCTCTACACCGCCCGCTACGGCACGGTGAGCTCCAGCGTCGGCAGCGGCATCGAGCTCCAGGCCGTCGCCGCCGCCGTCATCGGTGGCATCGCCATCTTCGGCGGCAGCGGCACCGTGTGGGGCGCGGCGATCGGCGCCTTCCTGCTCGTCACCATCAACCGGGCGCTCCCGAGCCTGGGCATCGAGGACTTCTGGCAGCGCGCCGTCGTCGGCGCCCTCATCCTCGGCGCGATCGTCCTCGACCGGGTCCTCGCCGTCAGACAGGCCCGCAAGCTCGCCGAATCGAGGGATCGCTCATGAGCGCCACGACCGAAGCGCCGGCCCGCACCTACTCGGCGTACTCCGCACCCCTGTGGCAGCGGCTGCTGCTCACCCGCGAGACGGCCGTCATCGCGCTCACCGCGGCGGTGATCCTCTACTCGATCGCCAACGTGCCCAACTTCGACGGCCCGCTCACCATCAAGTTCCTGCTGCAGGACATCGCCCCCATCCTGCTGATCGCCCTGCCGATGACGCTGGTGATCATCACCGGCGAGATCGACCTGTCGGTCGCGAGCATCATGGGCCTGAGCAGCGTGCTGCTCGGCGTGCTCCACGAGGGCGGGATGTCCGTCCCGGCCGCCGCACTGCTCGCCCTGCTGGCCGGCCTGGCCTGCGGTGCGCTCAACGGCTTCCTCATCGCCTACGTCGGACTGCCGTCGCTCGCGGTCACGATCGGCACGCTTGCGCTCTTCCGCGGCATCGCCGTCGGGCTGCTCGGCACCAAGGCGATCACCGACTTCACCGAGAAGTGGTCGGACCTCGCCACCGGGACGATCGGCGAGACGAAGATCCCGCTCGTCATGATCCCCTTCGCGGTCCTCGCGATCGGCTTCGTGGTGCTGCTGCACTTCTCGACCTTCGGCCGCGGTGTCTACGACATCGGGCTCAACGACGAGGCGGCGCACTTCACCGGCGTCGACGTGGCCCGCACCAAGCTGGTGCTCTTCATGCTCTCCGGCGTCGTCTCGGCGCTGGCCGGCATCTACTTCACCCTGCGGTTCGGCTCGGCCCGCGGCGACAACGCCACCGGCTACGAGCTCCAGGTCATCGCGGCGGTGCTCCTCGGCGGCGTCTCGATCTTCGGCGGCCGCGGCCGGCTCCACGGCGTCCTTGCCGGGGTCGTGCTGATCGGCGTCCTCTCCAGCGCGCTGCGCCTGGAGAGCGTGACGGTCAACGTCACCAACATCATCGTCGGCCTGCTCCTCGTGGCCTCGGTGATCCTCCCCAACGTCCTTGCCGCGGCCTCGTCGAGGCTCCCCCGCAAGGCGACACCGGCGGCTCCTCGGGAGTCCCACACCCCAGATAACGCGGCATCCGCCGGCGTCACAACGAGAGGCAGTGACTCATGAAGATCCACACCAGGAAGCCCACGGCTCTGGCCGCGCTCCTGCTCACCGCGACCTTCGCCTTCGCCGGTTGCGGCGGCGACGACGGCGGGGACTCGGGCAGCGACTCGGGCAGCGGCGGGGACGGTGGGGGTGCGCTGTCGATGACGATGCTCCCCAAGAACCTCGGCAACGCCTACTTCGACACCAGCACGAAGGGCGCCATGACGGCGGCCGACGAGCTGGGTGCGGACATGGAGGAGGTCGGCCCGGAGACGGGTAGCCCGGATGCGCAGGTGTCGTACATCAACACCGTGGCCCAGCAGGGCAAGGACGCGTTGATCATCTCGGCCAACGACCCCGACGCGTTGTGCGACGCGATCGAGGAGGCCCGCAGCGCGGACGTCAAGGTCGTCACGTTCGACGCCGACACCAACCCCGAGTGCCGCGACCTGTTCATCAACCAGGCCACGTCCGAGGGCATCGCTGCCAAGCAGCTGGAGCTGATCGCCGAGGAGATCGGCGGGTCGGGTGAGATCGCGATCCTGTCGGCCTCGGCCAACGCGACGAACCAGAACGCGTGGATCGCGACGATGGAGGAGGAGCTGGCCTCGAACCCGGACTACGCCGACATCGAGCTCGTCGACACCGTCTACGGCGATGACGAGGACCAGAAGTCGTTCGACCAGACCGAGGCGCTGCTGCAGAACCACCCCGACCTGAAGGGCATCATCAGCCCGACCACGGTCGGCATCGCCGCTGCGGCCCGGTACCTGTCGGACTCGGAGTACAAGGGCCAGGTCGCGCTGACCGGTCTCGGCACGCCGAACCAGATGCGTGAGTTCGTCGAGGACGGCACCGTGGCGTCGTTCGCGCTGTGGAACCCGGGCGACCTGGGCTACCTCGCGACCTACGCGGCTGCTGCGCTGGTCGACGGGTCGATCACTGGTGAGGAGGGTGACTCCTTCGAGGCCGGTGAGCTCGGCGAGTTCGAGGTCGGCGCCGACGGCACCGTGCTCCTGGGCGAGCCGTTCACCTTCAACGCGGACAACATCGGCGACTTCGACTTCTGAGGCCCGACCGCACCACACCTCCCGGGGCCGTCGGCCCCAGCCGTCGACGGCCCCGGGACCACCACTTCACAGCCGGGAGGCCGCGATGCCGCGCGTCTGCTTCACCCTGCAGGTCCGTCAGGACCGGATGGCTGAGTACGCCGAGCGCCACGCCAGCGTGTGGCCCGAGATGCTCCGCGCCCTCCACGACACCGGCTGGCACGACTACTCCCTCTTCCTGCGGGACGACGGCCTCCTGGTCGGCTACCTCGTGACCGACGACCTGGCCGCCGCACAGGCCGGGATGGCCCGCACCGACGTCAACGCCCGCTGGCAGGCGGAGATGGCCGAGTTCTTCGAGGAGCTCGACCTCCCGCCCGACCAGGGCTTCCGGCAGCTGGACGAGGTCTTCCACCTCGAGGACCAGCTCGCCGCGCTCGACCCCGCACACCTCCCAGACCCTCCCGCCACCACAGCCCAGGACCCGTCATGACCACCAGCTTCACCGCCATCAGCGACCGGCTCGGCGACCTCGCCATCGAGGTGCCGTCCTGGGCCTACGGCAACTCCGGCACCCGCTTCAAGGTCTTCGGCTCCGCCGGCACCCCGCGCACCGTCGAGGAGAAGATCGCCGACGCCGCCGCCGTCCACCGCTTCACCGGCCTCGCGCCGTCAGTGGCGCTCCACATCCCGTGGGACGAGGTCGGCGACTACGCCGCCCTGTCGGCGTACGCCAAGGAGCACGGCGTCGCGCTCGGCACCATCAACTCCAACACCTTCCAGGACGACGACTACAAGCTCGGTGCCCTGACCCACACCGACGCGCGCATCCGGCAGAAGGCGATCGACCACCACCTCGCCTGCATCGAGGTGATGCACCAGACGGGCTCGCGCGACCTGAAGATCTGGCTCGCCGAGGGCACCAACTACCCCGGCCAGGGCGACATGCGCGGCCGGCAGGACCGGCTCGCCGAGAGCCTGCGCACGATCTACGACGAGCTCTCCGAGGAGCAGCGGCTCGTCCTGGAGTACAAGTTCTTCGAGCCGGCGTTCTACCACACGGACGTCCCGGACTGGGGCACGTCCTACGTCCACGTGGCCGCCCTCGGCGACCGCGCCATGGTCTGCCTCGACACCGGCCACCACGCCCCCGGCACCAACATCGAGTTCATCGTCGCGCAGCTGCTGCGCCTCGGGAAGCTGGGCTCGTTCGACTTCAACAGCCGCTTCTACGCCGACGACGACCTGATCGTCGGCGCGGCCGATCCCTACCAGCTGTTCCGGATCATGGTCGAGGTCATCCGCGGCGGCGGCTTCGGTGACCAGGCCGACGGCACGCCCAACGACGTCGCCCTGATGCTCGACCAGTGCCACAACATCGAGGCCAAGGTGCCGGGCCAGATCCGCTCGGTGCTCAACGTGCAGGAGATGACCGCCCGCGCGCTGCTGCTCGACACCGAGGCCCTCGACCAGGCCCGCTCGGACGGCGACGTGCTGCTCGCCAACGAGATCTTCATGGACGCCTTCTACACCGACGTACGCCGTGACCTGGCGTCGTGGCGCGAGGAGCGCGGCCTCCCGGCCGACCCGATGCGCGCGTACCTCTCGTCCGGCTACCAGCAGCAGATCGAGGCGGACCGCGTCGGCGGCTCGCAGGCCGGCTGGAACTGACCTCCCCCACCCAGAAGACGAAGGAACCCCTCACGTGAGCGACCTCAACCCCACCGTTGCCGAGCTCGTCGAGCGCTCGAACCGGCTGGGCGCCGACCCCAAGAACACCAACTACGCCGGCGGCAACACCTCCGCCAAGGGCACCGAGACCGACCCCGTCACCGGTGAGGACGTCGAGCTGCTCTGGGTGAAGGGCTCCGGCGGCGACCTCGGCACCCTGACCCCCGGTGGTCTCGCAGTGCTGCGGCTCGACCGGATGCGCGCCCTGGTCGACGTCTACCCCGGTGTCGACCGCGAGGACGAGATGGTCGCGGCGTTCAACTACTGCCTGCACGGCAAGGGCGGTGCCGCTCCCTCGATCGACACCGCGATGCACGGCCTCGTCGACGCCGCGCACGTCGACCACCTGCACCCCGACTCCGGCATCGCCATCGCGACCGCGGCCGACGGCGAGCAGCTGACCAAGGAGGCCTTCGGGGACAAGGTCGTGTGGGTGCCGTGGCGTCGTCCGGGCTTCCAGCTCGGTCTGGACATCGCGGCCATCAAGGAGGCCAACCCGCAGGCCATCGGCTGCATCCTCGGCGGGCACGGCATCACCGCGTGGGGCGACACCAGCGCGCAGGCGGAGAAGAACTCGCTCTGGATCATCCGCACCGCCGAGCGCTACATCAAGAAGCACTCGAAGAAGCTCCCGTTCGGTGCTCGCGTGAAGAAGTACGAGCCGCTGGCGCCCGCGAAGCGCCGCGCCCGCGCCGCCGAGCTCGCCCCGCTCCTGCGCGGCGTCGCCTCGCAGGACCGCCCTGTGGTCGGCCACTTCACCGACGACAAGGTCGTCCTCGACTTCCTCGCCTCGAGGAACGCGCCGCGCCTGGCCGAGCTCGGTACGTCGTGCCCCGACCACTTCCTGCGCACCAAGGTCAAGCCGATGCTGCTCGACGTCGCGCCCGGCACGTCGATGGACAAGGTGCGCGACCGGGTCGCCGAGCTGCACGAGGCCTACCGTGCCGACTACGCGGCGTACTACGACCGCAACAAGGTGAAGGGCTCGCCCGCCATGCGCGGCGCCGACCCCCTGGTCATCCTGGTGCCGGGCGTCGGGATGTTCAGCTATGGCAAGGACAAGCAGACCGCCCGCGTCGCCGGAGAGTTCTACGTCAACGCGATCAACGTGATGCGCGGCGCCGAGGGTCTGTCGACGTACGCCCCCATCGACGAGTCGGAGAAGTTCCGCATCGAGTACTGGGCGCTCGAGGAGGCCAAGCTCCAGCGGATGCCGAAGCCCAAGCCGCTCGCCTCCCGCGTCGCGCTGGTCACCGGCGCCGCCTCGGGCATCGGCCTCGCCACCGCGAGGAAGCTCGCGGCCGAGGGCGCCTGCGTCGTCATCGCCGACCTGTCGCTGGAGAAGGCGCAGGCAGCGGCCGCCGAGATCGGCAACGCCGACGTCGCGGTCGGCGTGCAGGTCGACGTCTCCGACGCGACTGCCGTCCAGGCCGCGGTCGACGCGACCGTCCTCGCCTTCGGTGGCGTCGACCTCGTCGTCAACAACGCCGGGCTCTCGCTGTCGCGCTCGCTGCTCGAGACGACCGAGAAGGACTGGGACCTCCAGCACGACGTGATGGCCAAGGGCTCGTTCCTGGTCGCGCAGGCCGCGGCCCGGGCGATGATCGACCAGGGGATCGGTGGCGACATCGTCTACATCTCCTCGAAGAACTCGATCTTCGCCGGGCCCAACAACGTCGCCTACGGCGCGGCCAAGGCCGACCAGGCCCACCAGGTGAGGCTGCTGGCCGCCGAGCTCGGCGAGCACGGCATCAAGGTCAACGGCGTGAACCCCGACGGCGTCGTCCAGGGCTCCGGCATCTTCGCCTCCGGCTGGGGCGCGAACCGCGCCGCGGTCTACGGCGTGGAGGAGCAGGACCTCGGCAAGTTCTACGCGCAGCGCACGATCCTCAAGCGCGAGGTGCTGCCGGACAACATCGCCAACGCGGTCTTCGTCCTCTGCTCCGACGAGCTCAGCCACACCACCGGGCTGCACATCCCGGTCGACGCGGGCGTGGCTGCCGCCTTCCTGCGATGAACCTGCGCGTCGCGGCCGTCGACCTCGGGGCGACCAGTGGTCGCGTGATGGCCGCGCGCGTGGAACCGGGGCACCTCTCCCTGAAGGAGGTGCACCGGTTCCCCAACGGCGGCGTGCCGGTCGGTGGATCGCTGTTCTGGGACGTCCTCGGCATCCACCGTGAGGTCATCGCCGGCATCGCCGAGGTCACCCGCACCGGCGACCTCCACGGCATCGGCATCGACTCGTGGGCCGTCGACTACGGCCTGCTCGACCGCGACGGCGCGCTCCTCGGCAACCCCTACAGCCACCGCGACCCCCGCACCCGCGACGTACCCGAGCTCGTCGCGAAGACCGTCAGCGTGCAGGAGCAGTACGCCGTCAACGGGCTGCAGCAGCTGCCGTTCAACACCGTCTTCCAGCTGGTCGCCGCCCGTGGCACCGCGGCGCTCGAGTCGGCACACACGATGCTCCTGCTGCCCGACCTGCTCGGCTACTGGCTCACCGGCGAGGTCGGCGCCGAGCGCACCAACGCCTCCACCACCGGCCTGCTCGACGTCACGTCCGGCGAGTGGTCGAGCGACCTGGCACGCCGGCTCGGGCTCCCGTGGTCGATCCTGCCGCCGCTGCGTGACGCCGGCTCGCTCGTGGGACCGCTGCGCGCCGAGGTCGCCGCCGACCTCGGCGTCGTCGACGCCGTCCCGGTCGTGGCCGTGGGGTCGCACGACACCGCGTCGGCCGTCGTGGCCGTGCCCGCCGAGGCCGGAACCGGCTTCGGCTACATCTCGTCGGGGACCTGGTCGCTGGTCGGCCTGGAGCTCGACGCCCCCGTCCTCACCGAGGACGCCCGGCAGGCCGACTTCACGAACGAAGGCGGCGTCGACGGCACGGTCCGCTTCCTCAAGAACGTGATGGGGCTGTGGGTGCTCTCGGAGTGCCTGCGCGCCTGGAAGGACGGCGGCACCCCAGCCACCGATCTTGCGTCCCTGCTCGCCGGCGCCAGCACGGCGGCGCCGCTGCGCACCGTCGTCGACATCAACCATCCCTCCCTGCTCGGCCCCGGCAGCGCGAGCGACCCGATGCCGGAGCGCGTCGTCGGGCTGGCCCGCGCTGCCGGCGAGCCGGCGCCGCAGACGCCCGGAGAGATCACCCGGTGCGTCCTCGACAGCCTGGCTCTGGCCTACCGCCGCCACCTGCGCACCGCCGCCCGCCTGGCCGGGCGCGACCTGGAGGTCGTGCACGTCGTCGGCGGCGGTTCCCACAACCACCTGCTCTGCCAGCTCACCGCCGACGCGCTCGGAGTGCCGGTGCTGGCCGGGCCCGGCGAGGCAGCCGCGCTCGGCAACGCCCTCGTCCAGGCCCGCGCCCTCGGTGCCGACCTGCCCGACCTCGCCGCCATGCGTGCCCTCGTCCGTGAGACGCACGACGTACGTCGTCACGACCCGCGCCCGGGCCTCGACTGGGACGCAGCCGACCACCGCGTCGAGGCAGTCGGGAGCCGCGCCTAGCCATGGACCAGCCACGCGCCCGGCCGCATCTCGGCGACGACGAGCTCGTCGTGCTCCGGCTCCTCGCCGAGGGGGAGACGGTGGACGTCGCCGCTCGCCGGCTCGGGGTGTCCGAGCGGACGGTGCGGCGCAAGGCCCGGAGCGCGTGCGACAAGGTGGGGTGCGAGACGACGATCGAGGCGATCGTGTGGGCGGTGCGGCACGAGCTGCTCTGACCGACGCGACAACGAGGCACAATCGACTGCAGACGAAAGGACCAGGGACGTGAGGGTCGCCCTCCAGGTCACGTGCGTCAACGACGCGATGTTCCCCGACACGGGGAAGGCCGTCGTGCGGCTGCTGCGCCGCCTCGGGGTCGATGTCGACTTCCCGCGGGCGCAGACCTGTTGCGGCCAGCCGATGGTCAACACCGGCTACCTCGACGAGGCCGTGCCCGTGGTGCGGACGTTCGTCGACGCCTTCGCGGGCTACGACGCGATCGTGACGCCGTCGGGCTCGTGCGCCGGGTCGGCCCGCCACCAGCACGCGATCGTCGCGGAACGCTCCGGCGACCGTGCCCTCGCGGCTGCCGTCGCCGAGACCGCACCGAAGACCTACGAGCTGTCCGAGTTCCTCGTCGACGTGCTCGGCGTGACCGACGTCGGCGCCTACTTCCCGCACCGGGTGACCTACCACCCGACCTGCCACAGCCTGCGGATGCTCGGTGTGGGGGAGCGGCCGCAACGCCTGCTCGAGGCCGTACGCGGCATCACCCTGGTCGACCTGCCCGAGGCCACCGAGTGCTGCGGCTTCGGCGGCACCTTCGCCCTCAAGAACGCCGACACGTCGGTCGCGATGGGCGCGGACAAGGCGCGCCACGTCCGCGACACCGGAGCCGAGGTGCTCGTGGCCGGAGACAACTCCTGCCTCATGCACATCGGCGGGATGCTCTCGCGCCAGCGGGCCGGCGTACGCGTCATGCATCTCGCCGAGATCCTCGCCTCCACCGCGGAGTCCGAGAGCCACTCGAGTGGCCCTGCCGTCGGAGAGCGGGCAGGAGGGCCGGCCACATGAGCGGCGGCACCTTCGTCGGCATGCCGGCGTTCCCGACCGCGGCACGCGAGGCGCTCGGGGACACCCAGCTGCGGAGCAACCTCGCCCACGCCACCCGCACGATCCGCGACAAGCGCGCCGCAGTCGTCGCCGAGGTCGAGGACTGGGAGGACCTGCGCCTCGCCGGGGCGGGGGTCAAGGAGGCCGCGCTGCGCGACCTCGCCACCCACCTCGAGACGCTGGAGGCCTCCCTGGTCCGGGCCGGTGCGACGGTCCACTGGGCCCGCGACGCCGAGGAGGCCTGCGCGATCGTCGCGCGGCTAGCCCACGCCCACGGCGTCGACGAGGTCGTCAAGGTCAAGTCGATGGCCACCATGGAGATCGGCCTCAACGAGGCGCTCGAGGCCGAGGGCATCGCGGCCTGGGAGACCGACCTGGCCGAGATGATCGTCCAGCTCGGCGACGACCTGCCCTCGCACATCCTGGTGCCGGCGATCCACCGTAACCGCGCCGAGATCCGGGAGATCTTCATGCGCCGCATGGGCGACGTCGGTCGACCGGCGCCCGACGACCTCACCGACGAGCCTGTCGTCCTGGCCGCTGCGGCGCGCGCACACCTGCGGGAGAAGTTCCTGCGCGCCAAGGTCGCGGTGAGCGGCGCCAACTTCGCGGTCGCCGACACCGGCACGCTCGTGGTCGTCGAGTCCGAGGGCAACGGCCGGATGTGCCTGACCCTGCCCGACGTCCTCATCAGCGTGGTCGGCATCGAGAAGGTGGTCGCCACCTGGTCCGACCTCGACCCGATGCTGCGACTCCTGCCGCGCTCCTCGACCGGCGAGCGGATGAACCCCTACACCTCGACCTGGTCGGGCGTGACCCCCGGTGACGGCCCGCAGGAGGTGCACGTGGTCCTGCTCGACAACGGCCGCACGCGCGCCCTCGCCGACGACGTCGGGCGCCAGGCGCTGCGCTGCATCCGCTGTTCGGCCTGCCTCAACGTGTGCCCGGTCTACGAGCGCACCGGCGGCCACGCCTACGGCTCGGTCTACCCCGGCCCGATCGGCGCGATCCTCAACCCGCTGCTGCGCGGGGTGTCCGACGAGCAGACGGCGTCGCTGCCGTACGCCTCCTCGCTCTGCGGCGCGTGCTTCGAGGTCTGCCCGGTCCGGATCGACATCCCCTCCGTGCTGGTCGACCAGCGGGCCGCGGTCGTCGACTCGCACCGCGGCGACCGCGTGCCCAAGGCCGAAGCCGTCGCCATGAAGGCGGCTGCATGGGCATTCTCCGACTCGCGGCGCCTGGCGTGGGCCGAGAAGGCGTCCGGCCTCGGTGGCCGCGTCCTGCGCCGCTTCGGTCGTACGACGCTCCCCGGCGGTCGTGCCGCCGCCGGCCGGCTGCCCGGGCCCGGCGCCGGCTGGACCGGCGCGCGCGACCTGCCCGCCCCGCCTGAGGAGTCCTTCCGGGCCTGGTGGGATCGCACCGACGGCGGCCAGAACGACCGAGGCACCCGATGAGCGCGCGCGACGACATCCTCGCCGCCGTCCGAGCGGCCCTGACGGACGTGTCGCCCGCGGTCGCCGTCCCCGAGGCCCCCCGGGCACCCGACCGCGGCGACCTCGTCGCACTCTTCGTCGAGCGGGTCGAGGACTACCGCGCGGTCGTCACCCGGTGCAACGAGGCCGACCTGGCCGGCGTGGTTGCCGGCGTGCTCGGCGAGCGCAGCAGCGTCGTACCTCCGGCGCTCGGCCTCGAGATCGCGGGCTCGGTGGTGGACGACGGCCTGAGCGCCGCCGAGCTCGACGCGATCGACGCCGTCGTCACCCGGGCCCGCGTCGGCATCGCCGAGACGGGCACCATCGTGCTCGACCACCAGCCCGACCAGGGTCGACGAGCGATCAGCCTCGTCCCCGACCTCCACGTCTGCATCGTCGACGCCACGCAGGTCGTCGCCGACGTGCCCGACGCGATCGCGCTCCTCGACCCCGCCCGCCCGCTCACCTGGATCAGCGGCCCGTCCGCCACCAGCGACATCGAGCTCGACCGGGTCGAGGGCGTCCACGGCCCGCGCACCCTGCACGTGGTGCTCGTCGGCCCCTGACCCTGCTGGTCGAGTGCGCGCCTCCCGGCGTGCACCGCTCAGCGGCCGGCCGGTCGTCCCTCGGAGGTCGTCCCGACCAGTACCTCGTGGACGCAGACAGACACTCCTGCGTCCTCCGGCACGACCGCGACAGCGTCGTAGGCTCCCCCGCCGGGCATCTCCATCACGTGGGTGCCCGGCTGCAGCGTGGTGTCGATGACGGACTCGCCGCGGGTGATCGTCGCGGGGGTCGCGGCGCTCGCCGTGTACTCGATGCGCAGCCGCCAGACATCCCCGAACACTGGTCCGACGGAGATTGCACGTTCCCTCCGGTCGACCCGGTAGCCGTCGCACTCCTGGCCGCGCGGCGGCGGCTCCGACCGGCGGGCGACGTCCAGGTCGGCCTCGACCAGCTGGCCGGTGTCGTCGAGGACGTAGAACTCGTCGGTGACGACCTCCGGGAAGCGCACCCGCTCGCCGTACTGGCTCAGTGCGATCGAGTACGCCCCTTCGCGACCGCTCCACACGTAGTCGGGCACGCGGAGGTCCACCAGGTCCACCACGCTGCCGTGTTCGTCGAGCGAGCGTTCGAACGTCGCGAAGTAGCGACGCGGGGACTGGTCGGCCGGCACGTGCAGCAGAGGGAACGTCACGGCGCTCCACATGCCGAGCGCGACCACGACGGCTGTCGACAGGACAGCGGGGGACGGCCGGTCGATCAGCCAGTGCGGCCGGCGGGGCGAGGAGGACTCGACGGCACCGCGGACCGGCAGGAACGCGAGCCCGATGGCCAGAGGGATGCCCAGTGCCAACGGGGTCGTGAATCGGAGGTCGAGGATGAACGCCGGTCCGAACACGACGCGCGTCTTCGCGATCAGCACCACGAGTGCGACCAGCTGGACGACCGGGATCGACCAGGCACGCAACGCGCGGTCGCGCACGTGGACGGACAGCGCGACGACGCCGGCGACGGCGACCAGGCCCGCCAGCTGCAGTGGCCAGGACGGGTCGGTCTCGAACTGTGCGGCCCAGACCTGGTTCCAGCGCACCGGCCCGCCGATCGACGCGCTCGGCACCACGATCCCGAGGACGTTCGTGACGTACCCACCCCACGGCACACCCCCTTCAGGGGCGTCCTGCGGAGCCCAGGCGGTTGAGAGGTAGAGCCCGGCGTACGCCGCCACGACGACGCCGTGGGCGACCACGAGCCACAGTCGCTCGCGACAGAGCTGGCGCACCCGCCGAAGGAGCGACCCGCTCGCGAAGTAGCCAGCGCTCACGAGCGCCACCGGGATGTAGGCGAGCAGGGCAAGCTCGGCGAACGCCAGGCCGAACCCCATCCACGCCACGCTGGCGACGAGGTGGCGACGTTGCGGGTCATGCAGGTAGCGGACGACGGCGTCGAGCGTCCACACCGTGGCGACCAGCGCGGGCAGGTGGTTGATGCCCGCTGCCCACCAGGACGTGGGCTGGATCAGCCACGGCGAGAAGAGGAAGTAGGCGAGGAGCAGGAGCACCCCGGGGTGCGAGCCGAAGAGAGTGCGCAGGAGCCGTAGCAGTCCCGCACCGGCCAGCGCGAACATGACGGCGAGCTGCGCGATGGCGATGGTGTAGTCGAAGGGCCGCCCCACGGTCGTGAGCCATGCCGAGATCCGTCCCGCGGGCATCACGTGGCCGATGTAGGGGTCGAGCAGGGACCGCACGGCCAGCCCGTCATCGGCCGCCGTGAGCACGAGCGGGAAGTCGTCGACGTAGAACCACGTCCGGCTCGCCGCCCAGACACGGAAGCACGTGGCTGCAACGATGAGGACGACGCCCACGACGAAGATCCGGTCCGGTGACGTTCGGTCGGCTGCGACCGCGCGGCGTTCTCCGTCACTGGTGCCCGACGTCGACTGACCCGCGCCCGCTGGACGCGTGCTACTCACCATGGTCGGCTGGTTCTTCCTCTTGGACATCGAGATCGGGCAAGGCCGGATCGGCAGCGACCCCCTCTCCCGAGAAGTGACGCACACGCGCACCCTATGCATGACCCCCCGCCCATGAGGACGTTCCGGGGCTCCGGCCCGTGACCCGGTACACATGAGATGCGGGTGTCGCACGGGCTGACTTCGGTACGTTGTGCCCGGCCAGACCCACAGGAGGCAGCAGTGCGCATCGGCATCCCGCGCGAGTCACGACCCGGCGAGACCCTCGTCGCGGCCACCGCGAAGACGGCGGCGCAGCTCGCCGCGCTCGGCTACGACGTGGTCGTCGAGGCAGGCGCAGGCGCAGCCGCCGACCAGCCCGACGCCGCCTACGAGGAGGCCGGCGTCCACGTCGGCTCGAGCGCCGACGTCTGGGCGAGCGACGTGGTGGTCAAGGTCAACGCGCCCACCGACGACGAGATCGGCCTGCTGCGCCGGGGCGCGACCGTCGTCGCGCTGCTGGCCCCGGCCCGCAGCCCCGAGCTGGTCGAGCGCCTCGGCGCCGCCGGCGTCACGGCGCTGGCGATGGACGCCGTCCCGCGCATCTCCCGCGCGCAGTCGATGGACGTGCTCTCCTCGATGGCCAACGTCGCGGGCTATCGCGCCGTCATCGAGGCCGCCCACGAGTTCGGCCGGCTCTTCACCGGCCAGGTCACCGCGGCCGGCAAGGTGCCGCCGGCCCGCGTCTTCGTCGTCGGTGCGGGAGTCGCCGGCCTCGCCGCCATCGGTGCGGCCGGGTCGCTGGGTGCGATCGTCCGCGCGTTCGACGTACGCCCCGAGGTGGCCGAGCAGGTCGAGTCGATGGGCGCGCAGTTCGTCACGGTCGACATGGAGCAGGAGGTCTCGACCGACGGCTACGCCAAGGAGATGACCGCCGAGCAGGAGGCCGCCACCGCTGCGATGTACGACGAGGAGGCGCGCGCCGCCGACATCGTCATCACCACCGCGCTGATCCCCGGCCGGCCGGCGCCGCTGCTGGTGACGGCCGAGACCGTCGCCGCGATGCAGCCGGGCTCGGTCGTCGTCGACATGGCCGCCGCCAACGGCGGCAACGTCGCGGCCACGGTCACCGACCAGCGCGTCGTCACCGACAACGGCGTCACGGTCCTCGGCTACACCGACCTCGCCGGCCGCCTCGCCGCCCAGACCAGCCAGCTCTACGGCACCAACATCGTCAACCTCCTCAAGCTGCTGACGCCCGAGAAGGACGGCCAGCTCACCCTCGACATGGACGACGTGATCCTGCGGGGCATCTCGGTGAGCCGTGACGGCGAGGTCATGTGGCCGCCGCCGCCCGTCCAGGTCTCCGCCGCGCCGACGGGTGAGGAGACGACGGTGATGCCGATCGAGAAGGCGCCACCGAAGGAGGTCGATCCGCGTCGCCGGTTGTACGCCGCCGGCCTGGCCGCCGTGCTCTTCCTCGCGCTCGCGACCGCGGCGCCGGCGTCGTTCCTGCCGAGCCTCACCGTCTTCGTGCTCGCCGTCGTCATCGGCTTCTACGTCATCGGCAACGTGCACCACGCGTTGCACACGCCGCTCATGAGCGTCACCAACGCGATCAGCGGGATCATCGTGGTCGGCGCGATCCTGCAGGCGCCCGTGGACAACCTCGCGGTCCAGCTGCTCGCCGGGGTAGCCATCCTGCTCGCCAGCATCAACGTCTTCGGTGGCTTCATGGTCACCCGGCGGATGCTCAACATGTTCCAGAAGGGCTGAGCCGGTGGTCGAGTTCGTCCAGGGCGCCTACATCCTCGCGGCGCTCCTCTTCATCCTCGCCCTCGCTGGCCTGAGCAAGCACGAGACGGCGCGGCGCGGCAACCAGTTCGGCATGGCCGGCATGGGCCTCGCGCTCGTCGCGACGCTGCTGCTGGTGCTCGACTACCTCGGCACCGACTACATCGACCAGGGCCCGGTCGTGGTCGGACTGGTCATCATCCTCGTCGCCGGCACGGTCGGCGCCGTCATCGGCCTGCGGCTCGCCAAGCGCGTCGAGATGACCGGCATGCCCGAGCTCATTGCGATGATGCACAGCTTCGTCGGCCTCGCGGCGGTGCTGGTCGGCTACAACACCTGGATCGAGGTGGCCGACTTCGCGGGCGAGGCCGACGGCATCCACAACGCGGAGGTCTTCATCGGCGTCTTCATCGGCGCCGTGACCTTCACCGGCTCGATCGTGGCGAACCTCAAGCTCAGCGCGAAGATGAAGTCCGCGCCGATGACGCTGCCGGGCCGGCACCTGCTCAACCTCGCCATCCTGGTGCTGTCCGCGATCCTGCTGGTCTGGTTCATGAACGCCGACGGCTGGAGCGGCATCGCGCCGCTCGGGATCATGACCGTCCTCGCGCTGGTGCTCGGGTTCCACCTCGTCGCCGCCATCGGCGGCGGCGACATGCCCGTCGTCGTCTCGATGCTCAACAGCTACTCCGGGTGGGCGGCGGCCGCGGCCGGCTTCATGCTCGGCAACGACCTGCTGATCATCGTCGGCGCGCTGGTCGGCTCGTCGGGTGCGATCCTCAGCTACATCATGTGCAAGGCGATGAACCGCTCGTTCGTCAGCGTCATCGCCGGCGGCTTCGGGTCCGACGGGGGTCCCGCGGAGGACCGTGACTACGGCGAGCACCGCGAGATCCAGGCCGACGACGTCGCCGCGCTGCTGGCCGACGCGTCGTCCGTGGTGATCACGCCGGGTTACGGCATGGCCGTCGCCCAGGCGCAGTACCCCGTCGCCGAGATGACCCGCAAGCTGCGCGCGAAGGGCGTCGACGTCCGCTTCGGCATCCACCCCGTCGCGGGTCGACTGCCGGGCCACATGAACGTGCTGCTCGCGGAGGCCAAGGTGCCCTACGACATCGTGCTCGAGATGGACGAGATCAACGACGACCTCCCCGACGTCGACGTCGTACTGGTGATCGGGGCCAACGACACCGTCAACCCGGCAGCGCTGGAGGAGCCCAACTCACCCATCGCCGGGATGCCCGTCATCGAGGTGTGGAAGGCCAAGGACGTCATCGTCTTCAAGCGGTCGATGGCCACGGGCTACGCCGGCGTGCAGAACCCGCTGTTCTTCAAGGAGAACACCCAGATGCTCTTCGGCGACGCCAAGGACAAGGTCAACGAGATCGTCGCCGCCCTGGGTTAGCCTCCGGGGCTAGCCCGGCCCGGGAGCGCGCGACGTGGAGCCGCGCACGACGAGCTCGGGTCGGTAGAGCACCTCGCCCGCGTGCGGTCGCGCGCCGGCCAGCTGCTCGGCGATCTCCTCGCTCGCGGCCTGGGCCAGGGCCTCGGCGGGTTGGCGCACGGTGGTCAGCGGCGGGTCGGTGAACTCCATCATCTGGCTGTCGTCGCTGCCGACGACCGACAGGTCCTCGGGCACCCGCAGGCCACGCTGGCGGGCAGACCGGATGACGCCGAGGGCCATCACGTCCGAGCCGCAGATGATGCCGGTGACCCCGCGGTCCAGCAGGATCTCGGCCGCGCGCCGACCTCCCTCGACGGAGTACGCCGTGGTCTCGACGAGGTCGTGGGCCTGGAGGTCGTCGGGCACGAGCCCGCGCTCGCGCACCGTCTCCAGGAAGGCGTCGCGCTTGCGCTGGGCGGGGAGGTAGCGCAGCTGGCCGAGCGCCGCGCCGATGCGGGTGTGCCCCATGTGCTCGAGGTGCTGGACGGCGAGCTCCACGGACGCCCCGTCGTCGGTGGACACGGTGGGTGCGTCCAGCCCGTCGAGCGCACCGTTGACGAGCACGAAGGGAAGGTTGAGGTCGAGCAGTCGCTGGTAGCGCGCGGGATCGCTGTCGACCAGCGCGTGCACGCCGGAGACGAAGACGATGCCCGCCACCGAGTGCTCGAGGAGCATCGCGACGTAGTCGTCCTCGTGGACGCCGCCCAGCGTCTGGCTGCAGAGCACGGGGGAGAGGCCGAGGCGGCCGAGCGCGACCTCGAGGTGGTGAGCGAGGCGCGGGAAGTAGGGGTTCTCAAGCTCAGGCAGCACCAGGCCGACCAGGCCGCCCGACCGCGCCCGCAGCCGCACGGGGCGGTCGTAGCCGAGGACGTCGATGGCGGTGAGGACCTGCCGACGGGTGTGCTGGCTCACCCCGGGCTGCTCGTTGAGGACGCGGCTGACGGTGCTGATGCTCACGCCGGAGCGTGCCGCGATCTCGCTCAACCGGATCTTCACGCCGGTCAGACTAGTGACCCACGTCACTCCCGTCTCGGCAGGTCTGCAAAAAATTGCAGGGACTTCCCAACCCTGCAAACCGGTTGTACGGTGTGGCGACCCTCACACTGCCGTTCCCCTCGGAGGCCCCCCTCATGCGCAGACTCAACCGCACCCTCGGCCCGGTGGCCGTCGCGGTGCTCGCCCTCACCGCCGCCGGTTGTGGCGGTGGTGGCTCCGGCTCCAGCGACTCCTCGAGCTCCGACAGCAGCTCGAGCTCCAGCCCGAGCGCCGACTCCGGAGGTGGCGACGCCGACCTCCTGGTGTGGACCGACTCGCTCAAGATCGACGCCGTCAAGGAGGTGGCCGAGACCTTCGGCGAGGCCAACGGCATCACCGTCAAGGTCCAGGCCATCTCGGAGGACCTGCAGGGCAGCTTCGTCACCGCGGACGCGGCCGGCAACGGTCCGGACGTGGTCGTCGGCGCGCACGACTGGATCGGCAACCTGGTCCAGAACGGCGCGATCGACCCGCTCAACCTGACCCCCGACGAGCTCTCGGGCTACTCCGAGAAGGCGGTCCAGGCCACGACGTACGACGGCAAGCTCTACGGCGTGCCCTACGGCACCGAGGCCCTCGCGCTCTACCGCAACACCGAGGTCGTGCCCGACGAGCCGGCCACCATGGACGACGCCATCGCCGCGGGCGAGGCGGCCGTGAAGTCCGGCGACGTCGAGTCCGCGCTCAACCTCCCGGTCGGTGAGCTCGGCGACGCGTACCACATGGAGCCGATCCTCACCTCGTTCGGCGGCTACATCTTCTCCTACGACGAGGCCACCGGCTACGACTCGCAGGACGTCGGGATCGGCAAGGACGGCTCGATCAAGGCCGCCCAGGAGATCTCCAAGCTGGCCAAGGCCAAGGTGCTGCGCACCTCGATCAGCGGTGACAACTCGATCGCGCTGTTCACCAGCAAGAAGGCAGCGTTCCTCGTGTCCGGCCCGTGGGCCCTCGCCGACGTGAAGGAGGCCGGGTTCGAGTACGCCATCCAGCCCGTGCCGGGCTTCGCCGGTCAGGACCCGGCCCAGCCCTTCATGGGGGCCCAGGCCTTCATGGTCGCGGCCAACGGCAAGAACAAGGACATCGCGCAGGAGTTCGTCAACAACGGCGTGAACAGCGAAGAGGCCATGATGACCCTCTTCGAGGGCACGCAGCTCCCGCCCGCGATGACCTCCGTGCAGGAGCAGGTCGACGACCCCGACCTCACGGTCTTCACCGAGGCGGCCAACGCCGCCGCCCCGATGCCCGCCATCCCGGCCATGGCCTCGGTGTGGGAGCCCCTCGGCAAGGCGTACTCCGCCATCGTCAGCGGCAAGGACCCGGTCGCGACGATCAAGTCCGCCGGAGACACCATCAACAAGGCGATCGCCGACGCCGGCTGATCGACCCGGTCACGTGACCCCGGCGGGCGGCAGCAGCCGCCCGCCGGGCTCACCACCCGCGTCTGCGCTCCCACCTGCGCAGGCCCAGCACCGCTGCTCGACCCAGACCCCGGCCCCGCTCCTCCCGTGAAGGGGAACTGCCATGGCGGACCCGATCGACCCCACTGACCCCTCGCACCGCGGCTCGCGCATCGCGCGCCGGCCGGGTCGCGACGACGTACCCGCGATCCTGGTGAAGGTCCTCCTCCTCGGCATCGTCATCGGCACCGCGATCGCGCTGACCCCGGCGCTGGTCGCCGAGGAGTCGTGGCTCTTCCTCACTGTGCTCTGGGCCGTCACGCTGATCCTCGTCGCGACCTACGCCACCGGACGGGCGCTGCCGGCGAAGTACCTCGTGCCGGGCACCTTGATGCTCGCCCTCTTCGTGGTCTTCCCCATCGCGCTCACCGCGAAGACGTCGTTCACCAACTACGGCGACGGCACCCGCAACGACAAGCAGACGACGGTGGAGCAGATCGTCGGCTCGTCGGTCACGCGTGCGGACGACTCGCCGCAGTACAACCTGACCATCGCCACCGACGGCGACCCGGCCTCCGGTCCGTTCACCTACTTCCTGGTCCCGCAGGACGATCCCGAGACCGTGTTCGAGGGAACCGAGGACGGCCTGCAGGAGGACCCGGGCGGCGTCACCCTCGACAGTGGCCGGGTCACCGCGGTGGACGGCTACACCGTCCTCGACATCAAGCAGATCAGCGCCGCCTCCGACGCCCTCGACGAGATCGCGATCCCCACCGACAGCGACACCTTCATCGTCCGTGACGGCACCAGCGAGGCCTTCGAAGGTGCACCCACGCTCGTCTACGACGAGGACGCCGACACGATCACCGACGAGGCGAGCGGCACCGTCTACACGGCGCAGCAGCAGGGCGACCGTGAGTACTTCGTCGACGAGGGCGGCCAGCGCCTGTCCGACCAGTCGTGGACGGCCAACGTCGGCACCGACAACTTCAAGAGGATCTTCACCGACAGCCGCATCAGCAGCAGCTTCTTCGGCATCTTCGTCTGGACGGTGGTGTTCGCGACCCTCTCGGTCGTCGGGACCTTCCTCCTGGGACTGGTCTTCGCGATCACGCTCAACGATCCCCGGGTGCGCGGCCAGAAGATCTACCGGGCGCTGCTGATCCTCCCCTACGCGATCCCGGGCTTCATCTCCCTGCTGCTGTGGTCGAGCTTCTACAACCAGGACTTCGGCCTGATCAACGACATCACCGGGCTCAACATCAACTGGTTCGGCGGATCCTTCACCGCCAAGGTGGCGGTCCTGCTCACCAACCTGTGGATGGGCTTCCCCTACATGTTCCTCGTCTCGACGGGGGCGCTCCAGGCGATCCCCGAGGACCTGACCGAGGCGGCCCGGATCGACGGCGCGAACGGCTTCGCCGGCTTCCGGCGGATCACCTTCCCGCTCCTCCTGGTGACGGTGGCACCGCTGCTGGTCGCGACCTTCGCCTTCAACTTCAACAACTTCGGTGCGATCTTCCTGCTCACCGGCGGCGGGCCGTTCAGCCCGGACAACCCCACCGCGGGCGGCACCGACATCCTGATCAGCTACACCTATCGCCTCGCCTTCGGTGCCGGCGGCGTGCAGATCGGCTTCGCCGCTGCCGTCTCCGTCGTCCTCTTCGTGGTCACCGGCGTGATCGCGGCCCTGCAGTTCCGTGCCACCCGCTCGCTCGAGGATGTGAACTGACATGACACAGGTCCAGGGCCCGCCGCCCGGCACGACGCTCGTCGAGGACGCCCCGGTCGCGAAGGCGTCCGGTCGCGGTGGCGGCAAGGCGCCGAAGGTCAAGATGGGTGCCAAGCGCTGGTTCCGCGAGGTCGGCTGGCGCCACCTCGTCGGCGTCATCGCCGTCGCGTGGGCGCTCTTCCCGGTGTCCTACCTCGTCTCCGCATCGCTCAACCCGCTCGGCAACGTGGTGACCTCGACGCTGATCCCGCAGGCGTTCAGCCTCGACAACTACACCCAGCTGCTCGACGAACAGCCCTTCGGCACCTGGTACCGCAACAGCATCATCGTGTGCGCGGCCGTCGTGTTCGTGCAGCTGTTCTTCAGCGCCCTGGCGGCCTTCGCCTTCTCCCGCTTCCGCTTCACCGGCCGGCGAGGCGGCCTGCTGGCGCTGCTGCTCATCCAGATGTTCCCGCAGTTCCTCGCAGCCGTCGCGCTCTACCTGATGTTCACCGACATCGGTGCCGTCATCCCGGCGATCGGCCTCGACACACTCGCCGGCTACATCCTGATGATGTGCGGCGGCTCGCTGGGCCAGGTCTGGCTGATCAAGGGGTTCTTCGACTCGATCCCGATGTCGCTCGACGAAGCCGCGATGCTCGACGGGGCCAGCCACGTCCAGGTCTTCTTCCGGATCATCCTGCCGCTCGTGCGTCCGATCCTCGCGGTCTGCGGCCTGCTGGTGTTCGTCGGCGTGATCGGGGAGTTCCTGATGGCCTCGATCTTCCTGCGCGACGAGGGCAACAAGACCCTGGCGACCGGTCTCTACGGTCTCATCGACGCCGACCGGTCCAACAACCTCGGGGTCTTCGCCGCCGGCTCGATCATGACCGCCATCCCCGTGGTCCTGCTGTTCCTCTACCTGCAGAGGTTCATCGTCGGCGGCATCACCGCCGGCGGTGTGAAGGGCTAGGCCCGGGGTCGATGTCGACCGAACCCCACCCCCTGGACCCGCACCACGACGGTTCGCCGTGCTACGTCTCCCACGCCCGACCCTCGCTGGGCGACGTGGTGACCCTGCGCGTCCGGGTGCCGCGCGGAGCGGACGGTACGCCGGGCGCGAGCGAGGTCGTGCTGCGCACGGTGCGCGACGGCGAGCCGGCGATCGGCCGGGCCGAGAAGGTCGCCGAGGACGCGGCGGGCGCGTGGTGGGAGGTCGGGCTGCGCATCGTCAACCGGGTGACGTCGTACCGCTTCCTCGTCTCCACCGGTCCCTCCGACTTCCGCTGGCTCACGGCCACCGGCGTGCACGCTCGCGACGTCACCGACGGCGGTGACTTCCTGATCAGCACCGAGCACCGGCTCCCCGCGTGGGTGCCCGACCAGGTCGGCTACCAGGTCTTCCCCGACCGGTTCGGTCGCACGGAGACCGGCGCGTCCGTCCCCGACTGGGCCATCCCCTGCGAGTGGGACCAGCCGGTCGTGCACAAGGGTCCCGACGTGCCGTTCCAGTGGTACGGCGGCACCCTCGACGGCGTCGCCGAGCACCTCGACCACCTCGACCACCTGGGCGCGACCCTGCTCTACCTGACGCCCGTCTTCGAGGCGTGGTCCACCCACCGCTACGACGCGGTGTCCTTCGACCGGGTCGACCCGCTCCTCGGGGGCGACGAGGCACTCGGGCGACTGGCCGACGCGGTCCACGCGCACGGCCTGCGACTGGTCGGCGACCTCACCACCAACCACACCGGTGAGCACCACGACTGGTTCGTCCGCGCCCAGCAGGACCCGACCTCACCTGAGCGGTCCTTCTACCGGTTCTCCGACACCGAGGCGCACGGCTACGCCGCGTGGCTCGACATCCCGAGCCTGCCCAAGCTCGACCACACCTCGGCCGAGCTGGCGCGCCGGCTCTACGCCGGTCCCGACTCGATCGCGGCGCACTGGCTGCGCCGCGGCCTCGACGGCTGGCGGGTCGACGTCGCGAACATGACCGGCCGGATGGGCGCCGACGACCTGGCCCACACCGTGGCCGAGGCGCTGCGCCGCACCATCGACGAGGTGGCCGACGACGGCTGGCTGCTCGCCGAGCACGGGCACGACGCCACCTCCGACCTCACCGGAGCCGGGTGGCACGGCACGATGGACTACGCCGGGTTCACCCGTCCGGTGTGGTGCTGGCTCAACGGCGGCGCCCCGGGCGGCCCCGGGCTGCCCCACGGCCTCGACTACCTCGGCCTGCCGGTCGACATCCCGGTGCTGCCCGGCACCGCGGCCGTCGCCACGATGCGCGACGTCCACGGCTCGATCCCGTTCACGGCGTGGCAGGGCTCGACGATGCACCTCGACTCCCACGACACCCCTCGCTTCCGCACCGTCACCGGCGGCGGCACCGACGGCGGAACGGATCTCGACGGTCGTGGCCGCGACCTCCACCTGGTCGGACTCGGGCTGCAGATGACGATGCCCGGCGTGCCCGTCGTCTTCATGGGCGACGAGCTCGGCCTGACCGCCGTGGACGGCGAGCACGCGCGTACGCCGTACCCCTGGGACCGTCGCGAGACGTGGGACGAGCCGACGATGGACGCCTACCTCGCCTGGATCGCCCTGCGGCGCGCACACGTCGCGCTGCGGCGCGGCGGCCTGCGGTGGCTGCACGCCGGTGAGGACTCGATGACCTTCCTGCGCGAGCACCCCGACCAGACCGTGCTCGTCCACGCTGTGCGTCGCGGCACCGACGCGGTGGAGCTGCCGCTGCACGCGCTCGGCCCCGACCCCACGCTCACCACGCTGGTGGGAGCAGCGGCGACGACCGCCTCCTCGACGCTGACCCTGCCCGGGGAGGCCGGCGTCTCGGTCCACGAGGTCGGATGAACACCGACCCGCTCGCGGTGATGCGGACAGCGGGCTTCAGCGTCACCCACGAGGTCGGCCGTGGCATGGAGGGCGTCGTCGCAGCGCTCGACGACCAGCGCGTGGTGAAGCTGTGGGACCGCCGCCCGCTCGAGGAGATCGAGCGGCTGCGCACGTTCTACGACGCCGTCGACGCCGGGCTGCGCGAGGCGGGCGTGCCGCTCACCGTGCCTCGCATCGAGGAGGTCGCCGAGGTGGCCGGGCTCGTGCTCACGGTGCATCCGCGGCTGCGCGGCCGGCCGGGTGGGCCGGGTCCCGGACCGGTCGTCGAGGTGCTGGCCGGGCTGGCACGGGTCGAGCCGCACCCTGACATGGCCGTCCTCCCGGTGCCCGACGGGGAGGTGCCCTTCGATCCCGCGGTGCCGTTCGGCGAGTCGATGGCTGCGCTCGTACGCCGTCGCGCGCGGCTGGTCCCGGACTGGGTCGCGGCCGACGTGGTCGAGCGGATGGCCGAGGACCTCCGCTCGCTCGAGCCGGTGGCGCCGCGCCTCGTCCACGGCGACCTCGGTCCGGTGCACGTGCTCCTCGAGGGCGGACGACCGACCGGGCTGCTCGACTTCGGCTACGTCTCGACGGTCGGCGATCCGGCCTTCGACGCCGCCGTCGCGGCGTGCCTGCAGGACATGTTCGGTCCCGGGGCCGCGGCCGCAACGGCTGCGTTCGACGAGGCCACGACGACCCGGTTCGGCTACGACCCGCGTGCGCTCGTCCTCCACCGGGCGGCGTACGGCCTGGTCACCGCCAGCTGCCTCGCCGGCCATCCCGGCCGCCACGTCGACTGGTGCCTGGACCTCGTCTCCAGCTGGCACGCGCCGAGCTGACGCTTGTGCACGCGCGCCGTGCGCACAAGCGTCAGGTCGACGGGTGTGCCGTGTGCAGGAGCGTCAGGTCAGCCGAGGTGGATGCCGGCGAACGAACCGATCGCGTAGGTGACGCCCATCGCGAGCAGGCCGCCCCCGATGTTGCGCACGACGGCGGGCAGCCGCGGACTGAGACCGATCCGGGCGCTCACGAAGCCGGTGAGCGCCAGGGCGGCCACGACGCTGAGCACCGTCACCGCGATCCGCACGCCGTCGGGCACGAAGGCGACGATCAGCAGCGGCAGCAGGGCACCGATGGTGAAGGCGAGCATCGACGCCCAGGCCGCGTGCCACGGGTTGGTGAGGTTGTCCGGGTCGATGCCGAACTCGATGTCGGCGTGCGCGCGCAGGGCATCGTGCTCGGTGAGCTCGCGGGCGACCTGCTGCGCGGTCTCCGGGGCGAGGCCCTTGTCGACGTACATCTTGGCGAGCTCGCGCTCCTCGGTCTTCGGCATCTGCTCCAGCTCGGCGGCCTCGAGGGCGAGGATCGACTTCTCGGAGTCGCGCTGTGTGCTGACGGAGACGTACTCGCCCGTCCCCATGCTGAGCGCCCCTGCGGTCAGGGCCGCGATGCCGGCGATCACGATGGTGCCGCGGTCGTCGGTCGCACCGGCGACACCCATCACCACTCCGGCCGTCGAGACGATGCCGTCGTTCGCGCCGAGGACGGCCGCACGCAGCCAGTTGAGCCGGGTGCCGACCTCGCCGAGGTCGTCGTGGAAGTGCTGCGGTTGCTCGTCGGTGCCGATCTCGATGCTGCTCACGTGATGATCCTCGCCGGGTGCGAGCCCGCTTTCAACGAAGGTGAGGCTGGGCTCAGCCGAGCTCGTAGCTCCCCAGGACCTCGTGGCGGGGCCGTCGCCGCGGACCCTCGCCGAGGTGTGAGGCGACCAGCGTCACCTCGTCGACTTCCCACCACGGTCCGTCGTACGCGTCGAGGAGCCGCACCCACGAGGTGACGTTGGCCGGTCGACCGAGGCGGGCGAGGGTGACGTGCGGCCGGAAGCGTTGGCCGTCGACTCGACCACCGGCCCGTGACACCGCCGAACGGCACACACCAGCCAGCCCGTCCAGTGGAGCGTCGTCGTCCGCATCGAGGGCGGCGTAGAGCACGCGCGCGCCGTCGGGGTGCGGGAACGCCCCACCACCGGTGATCCGCAGCCCGAACCGCTCGCGCCGCGCGACCGCCTGCGACAGCAGGTCGTCGAGGAGGTCGAGCGATCGCTCGGGCAGCTCTGCGGTGAGGCGAGCGTCACGTGCCACTGCCCGGGGTCGGACCACCGGAACTCCGCGGCTTCCCGACGCACCGACAGGAACTCGTCGAGGTGCTCGGCGACCTCGACGGGCGGGACGACCGCGACGAAGGCCCGCATCAGTCTCGGTACGCCCCGGCGCGGCTTCGTCCCTCAGCCGCGGGGCCACTCGACCTGGCCGAGCCCACGCGTCGACCTCGTGCCTCGGTCACCGCTGCTCGTCTCACAGCCCGAGGTCGCGCCCGATCAGCATCTTCATGATCTCGTTGGACCCGGCCCAGATCTTGGTCACGCGCGCGTCGCGCCAGGCGCGGGCGACGCGGTACTCGTTCATGTAGCCGTAGCCGCCGTGCACCTGGACGCAGTGGTCGAGGACGTCGTTCTGCACCTGCGAGGTCCACCACTTCGCCTTGGCGGCGTCGACCGGGGTGAGCTCCTGCTTGGTGTGGGCGACCACGCACTGGTCGACGAAGGCCTGCGTGACGTCGACCCGCGTGACGAGGTCGGCCAGCAGGAACTGCGTGTTCTGGAAGGAGCCGATCGGCTGGCCGAACGCCTGGCGGTCCTTGGCGTACTGGACCGTCTCCTCCAGGATCTGCTTGGCGTGGGCCAGGTTGGTGATCGCCGAGCCGAGGCGCTCCTGCGGCAGGAACTGCATCATCGAGATGAAGCCGGTGTCGAGCGGGCCGACGAGGTCGGCGTTGCTCACGCGGACGTCCTCGAAGGACAGCTCGGCGGTGTCGGACTCGTCCTGGCCGACCTTGTCGAGCACCCGCCCGACGCTGAAGCCGTCGAGGCTCGTGTCGACGGCGAAGAGCGAGATCCCCTTGGCCTTCTTCTCCGGGCTGGTGCGCGCGGCGACCAGCACGAGGTCCGCCGAGCCGCCGTTGGTGATGAAGGTCTTGGAGCCGTTGATGATCCAGTCGTCGCCGTCGCGCACCGCCGTCGTACGCAGGTTGGCGAGGTCGGAGCCGCCACCCGGCTCGGTCATGCCGATCGCGGTGACCAGCTCGCCGGACGCGGCGCGGGGCAGCCAGCGCGCCCTCTGCTCGTCGTCGGTGAGGTGGACGAGGTAGGGAACGGTGATGTCGGCGTGGATGCCGACGCAGCTGGGCAGGGTCATGTTGACCTTGGCCAGCTCCTCGGTGAGCACCGCGTTGAAGCGGTAGTCGCCGGCCTCCGAGCCGCCGAACGCCTCCGGGATCTCGAGGCCGAGGAAGCCCTGCTTGCCGGCCGCGATCCAGAAGTCGCGGTCGAGGCCGTGGTTCGTCGCGTACGTGTCGAGGTGGGGCACCACCTCGCGGTCCAGGAACTGCTTCACGGAGGCGCGGAAGGCCTCGTGGTCCTCGTCGTAGATCTCACGCTTCATGGGCGCTATGTTACCCGCGGGTCACCTGCGGTGGAAACTTCAACCGAAGGTCGCTCCCCATCATCGAGCCGCGCGACGTAACGTGCCGTCGGCCGCCTCGTTATCGGGAACGGGAGCATGGTGAGGGAAGACAACCGGACGTTCGAACGTCCACGAGGACAAGCGTGGGGCAACGAGGCCCAACGCGCAGTCCTGCATGCCATCGCCGAGGACGTCGCGCGCCGCGCGGGTCACCGCGTCGCGGTCATCGAGGCGCTGCGCTCCGACGGCAACCTGGAGTTCGTCGCGATCGCCGGCAGCCCCGACGGCAGCGAACGCCTCATGGGTGAGGCCACGCCGCTCCTGATGATGGACCGCCTCGTCGCCGCCGGCGCGCACGTCGACGGGTGGGTGCACCTGCCTGCCGAGCGCATCGACGACGAGACCCGGGCCTGGGTGGACCAGTACGGCCACACGCCCGACGTGCCGGGTGGCGACGGGCCCGACGCCTGGCACCCGGAGGACCTCCTGCTCCGGGTGCTCACCAGCGAGGACGGTGCGGTGCGGGCGGTGCTCTGGCTCGACGAGCCGCTCTCCGGGCTGCGGCCGACCCCCGAGACGATCGCGGCGGTCAACGGTGAGATCGCGGTGATGTACGAGGCGATCGTCAGCATCGTCGAGCGCGAGCTCTACGGCGAGCACGTGCGGATGGTGACCCAGGCGCGTACGGCGGTGCGCAGCGTCCGCCCCGGCCTCGAGGTCGAGGCCGTCATGCGCGAGCTCGCCGACGCCATGGTCGAGGCGATGCCCATCGACTTCTTCGACGTGCTGCTCGCGGGCGCCACGTCGCCCCCGCTCGAGCCCTACACGGCCGAGCTCGAGGAGCACATGCGGGAGGTGTGGCTCCGGCGCGGACACGTGGTGATCGAGCCCGACCGTCTCTGGGGTGTCGCGGGGACGGCGGTCCCGACGCCTGCGGTGATGGCCACCGCGATGGAGGAGCGCGGGCTCGGCTCGTTGCTGCTGATGCCGATCGGCATGGGTGAGGAGTACCTCGGCACGATGGGACTCGGACGGGAGGTCGGCGGCCCACGGTGGATCGACTCCGAGATCAACGCGGCGGCGGCGGTCGCCAGCGACCTCGCCGGCGTCGTGGTCGATGCGCGCATCATGGATCGCGAGCGCCTTCTCAACGCCGAGCTGCGCGAGATCAACGACCACCGCCGCGACATGGTCGTCACGCTCGCGCACGAGCTGCGCAACCCGGTCAGCGTGCTGTGGACCCACCTCGAGCTGCTCGGCCACGACTCCGCCACCGGGACCGCGCGGGAGTCGCTGGAGGCGATGGACCGGGCGGCGCGCAGGATCGAGGACATGACCGAGGCGCTGATGGCGCTCGCCGCCGTGAGCGACCCCGACCGTGCGGTGACACCGGTCCCGGTCGACCTGTCCGCGGTCGTCCGGGAGGGCTGCGCGTTCCTCGCGCCCGTCGCGGCGCGTGACCGGGTCGCTCTCGACGCCAACATCGCCGACGGGGTGGTGGTGGTGGGGGAGGAGTCCGCCATCCAGCGGATGGTCGCCAACCTGCTCTCCAACGCCGTGAAGTACACCCATGAAGGAGGCCGGGTCGCGGTGACCCTCGAGGCCGCGGACAGCGAGGACGACTCCGTCCGGTTGACCTGCGCCGACACCGGGATCGGCATCAGCGCGGCCGACCTCCCGCACGTGTTCACCCCTTTCTTCCGCTCCGGCGACCCGGCCGCGCGCGCCCGCCCCGGCACCGGCCTGGGACTGTCCATCCTCGAGCGCGTGGTCCGGGCGCACGAGGGCACCGTCGAGGTCACCTCGGAGGTCGGAGCCGGTACGACGTTCGTGGTGCGGCTGCCGCCCGCGCCCGATGACGCACCAGCGCAGGTGTCCGAGGGCTAGGCCCGATGACCATCACCTGATGGCCCGTTCTGACCACCTGGAGCGGTCTAGACATGCCTCTTCTCAACAGTTCCTCCACAGCAACCGGCAAGACCTGGGGAAAAACTTCCGGAGCCTCGGGCCCCCGCCTACGATCCGCGTCAGGAGGACGAGACCGCCATGGACCAGGGGCGACCAGGGGAGCGCCGGACGCGCGACCTGAGTTGGGGTGACGCACGTGCTCGGGCGCTGATGCACGCCCTGGCGCGCGACGCGGCGACCCGTGCCGGGTTCCGGGTCTGCGCCATCGAGGTCGTCCGTCCCAAGGGCCTGCTGGAGTTCGTCGCGATCTACGGCGACATGACGAGCGCCGAGGAGCGCCTCGGCACCGCCTCACGCCTCGCCGACATGCAGGCCGCGTTCGCCGACGGGGAGCCCTTCGGCCACTTCGTCTGGATCCCCGACGAGAGCTTCTCCGACAGCACCCGCGAGCTCATCGACGGCGTCGTGGTCGTGCCCGACATCCCGACCACCGGCAACCCCGACGACTGGCACCCGATGGACATGCTGGTCGCCCAGATCGCCGACGAGCGCGGCGACCTGCGCGCACTGCTCTACCTCGACGTCCCGGCCGACCTCAAGCGTCCCGACAAGGACCGGCTGCTCGAGATCTCCGACGAGCTCGCGATGACCCTGCGCTCGGTGGTGACGGCCGTCGAGCGCGAGGAGTTCGCCGACCACATGCGGGTCATCCGCGCCACCCGCCGGCTGGCGCGCTCCAACCCGGCCCGCCACGACGTCCACCACCTCCTGCGCGAGGCACGCGGCACCCTGCTCGGGGCGCTGTCGGTGGACGAGCTGGAGATCCACGTCTTCCTCGACGAGAGTGTCGAGACGCCGGACAGCCTGGGCCTGCAGATGGCGCCGGACGTACGTCACGCGCTGGACGCCGCGGCCGCCCGGGCCTGGGCCGACCAGCGGGTCCTCATCATCGAGCCGGAGCACATCTGGGGCGACCCGGTGCTGGAGGCCGCGCACGCCGACTGGTTCGCCCACGCGCTCGACGAGGCCGGCTTCGAGGCCGTCGTCGTCGCCCCCGTCGGGGTCGAGGACGAGGTGCTCGGCATGCTGATGGCGGCGCGTCGCACCGGCTCGCGGCGCTGGACCGACGGAGAGGGCGTGGCCGCCCTCGAGCTGGGCCACGACCTCGGGCGCGCGATCGCCAACGCGCATGCGACGCAGCGCGAGCGGCGCCTGCTCGAGGAGCTGCGTGAGCTCGAGGAGGCCCGGCACCGGTTCCTGCGCGAGCTCACCCACGAGATCAACAACCCGATGACCGTGATCGCCGCCAACGCCGAGTTCCTCGCCGCGGGCGAGCACATGGACGAGCGCGACCAGCGCCGCGCGCAGGCGATCCTGCGCGGGACCGAACGGCTGAGCGACCTGCTCGAGGGCCTGGCGATGCTGTCGCGGGTGAGCGACCCGCGGCACCCGCCGACGATGACCCGCGTCGACCTCATGCCGATCGTCGACCAGACGCTCGCCTCGATGGCGGCGGTGGCGGAGAAGGCCGGCATCACCCTCCACCTCGTGGGCGAGCCCGGGTCCGCGGTCGTCCGGGCCGACGTGCGGGAGGTCGGCGGCGCCATCAGCAACCTCGTCGACAACGCGGTGAAGTACTCCAACGCGGGAGACGAGGTCTGGCTCGGGATCGAGCGGGGCGCCGACGGGTCGGTGACCTTCGTCTGCCGCGACGAGGGCATCGGCATCTCCGAGGCCGACCAGGCGAACCTCTTCGCACCGCTCTTCCGCTCGACCAACGAGGACGCCCTCCAGCGCCCGGGCACCGGGCTCGGCCTCGGGATCGTGCGCCAGATCATGCAGCGACACGGCGGTTCGGTCGAGGTCGAGTCGCGGCTCGGACGCGGCACGACCCTGCGCCTGCGCTTCCCGGCGCCCCCTCAGGAGGAGTTCGGTCCGCCGTCCCCCAGGACCTCGTCGACCCAGCCCGGCACGAGGTGGGTCGCAGGACCCTGACGGGACTCGGCGAAGTCGCTGGCGCCCATGCTCGGCTCGAGGTTGAGCTCGAGGGTCCGCCCGCTCGCCCAGTGCACGAACGCGGCCGCCGGGTAGACGACTCCCGACGTGCCGATCGAGACGAAGTGGTCGCACGACCACAGGGCGCGCTCGACGAGGTCCATGCCGTAGGGGATCTCGCCGAACCACACGATGTCCGGCCGCAGGGCGCGCGCGCCGCAGCCCGGGCACGGCGGCCGGTCGCCGAGGGGTCCGTCCCATTCGTGCCGGTCGTCGCAGGACGTGCACCACGCCGACCGGAGCCGACCGTGGAGGTGGTGGACCCGGGTCGAGCCGGCGCGCTCGTGGAGGTCGTCGACGTTCTGCGTGACGACCAGGAGGTCGTCGCCGAGCGCCGCCTCCAGTCGCGCGAGGGCGAGGTGTGCCGCGTTGGGCTCGACCCTCGACAGCGCCGCGCGCCGCTCGTCGTAGAACCTCTGCACCAGCCCCGGGTCGTCGGCGTACGCCTCCGGGGTGGCGACCTGCATCGGGTCGTGGCCCTCCCACAGGCCGTCGGCGTCGCGGAACGTGGACAGCCCGCTCTCGGCCGAGACCCCGGCTCCGGTCAGTACGACGACACGCATGGTCCAGTACTAGCACCGGTCACCCCTGGGGGTGCGCGCGGGATGAGGGTGGGCGCCGACTCGGGTAGACAGGCGCCATGACGGACTTGGGAGGGACGTCGGACGTCGTCACGTTCGCAGGGGACTGGGAGGGACCGGTCGTCGCGACGTCGGTGCACGCCGGCCACGGGCTGCGCCCGGAGATCGCCGAGGCGATGGTGCTCGACGAGGCCACGCGGCTGCGCGAGGAGGACCCGTTCACCGACCGCATCGCCGCGGTCGTGACGGACCGCGCGGTCACGTCCAGGTCGCGCTTCGAGGCCGACCTCAACCGTCCTCGGCGCGAAGCGGTCTACCGGCGCCCCGAGGACTGCTGGGGTCTCGACGTGTGGCACGGCGGGACGCTGTCGCGCGAGCTGTTCGAGGGGAGCCTGGCGACCTACGACGCCTTCTACGACGCCCTCGCGCCGCGGCTCGACGCCCTCGCCGAGCGCGGACCGTTCGTCCTGCTCGACGTGCACTCCTACAACCACCGCCGCGACGGCGCGGACGCCGACCCGGCGCCCGCCGAGGACAACCCCGAGGTCAACGTCGGCACCGCCAGCGTCGACCGGCAGACCTTCGGCCCGCTGGTCGAGAGGTTCCTGGCCGACATCCGTGCGGGGGCACCCGGGTGCGGCCCCGTCGACGCCCGCGAGAACGTCTCCTTCCAGGGTCGGGCGCTCGCCTGGTTCGTCCACGACCGCTACCCCGGCGTCGGGTGCGTGCTGGCGCTCGAGTTCAAGAAGACCTGGATGGACGAGTGGACCGCTGAGGTCGACGAGGAGCGGCTGAGCTGCCTGCGCACCGCCCTCGCCGGCACCCTGCCGGGCCTCCACGAGGAGCTGGAGCGGCTGCGGTGAGCGCCGAGGGAGGTGAGGAGCTCAGTGCGGCCGACCTCGCCGTCGACCACCAGCTCGCCCTGCTCGCGGGCAGCTTCCGCTTCCTCCTCGACATCACCCCGGTCGACGCCGACGACCTGCGCGACGACTTCATCGAGGGGCGCGAGCCCGAGCCGGAGTTCACCTACCGCGAGCTCGAGGCCGACCCCGACGTCGTACGCGCCGAGCTGGCGGCCGTCGACCTCGGCGCTGTCGAGGACCCGGTGCTGGGCCAGCTGCTGCGCGCCAAGCACCGCGAGATGGAGCTGCAGCTCGACATGCTCGAGGCCCGCGACACCGAGGACTTCCTCCCGCTGAGCGTGGAGCTGTACGGCGGCGTGTCGCCGGCGCTGCGCACGCAGGCCGAGCAGCTGCTGGTCGGGATCACCCGCACCGAGCCGAGCGACGAGGCGCTCGACGCCGAGGAGTTCCTCGCCCTGGCCGAGGAGGAGATCGAGCTCTACCGCGCGGAGGACCCCGACCTCGACATGCACGCGGAGATCCGGGCG
Organism: Nocardioides glacieisoli; assembly: GCF_004137245.1. Taxonomy (GTDB): domain Bacteria; phylum Actinomycetota; class Actinomycetes; order Propionibacteriales; family Nocardioidaceae; genus Nocardioides; species Nocardioides glacieisoli. The sequence goes on along the minus strand of NZ_SDWS01000008.1, from coordinate 85,359 downwards.
GACGTCAACGGCGTGATGGTCTCGGGCGACGTGCTGCTGATCGGGCCGGAGACCAAGGTGCAGCGGGCCCGCGCGCAGGCGCTGCTCCACCACGAGGTCGGCACCCACCTGGTGACCCAGGCCAACGGCAGCCGGCAGCCGATCAAGGTGATGGGCGTCGGGCTCGCGGGCTACGACGAGACGCAGGAGGGGCTGGCCGTGCTGTCGGAGATCGCCTGCGGCGGTCTCACCGCGTTCCGGCTGCGCCAGCTCGCCAGCCGGGTCGTCACCGTGCACCGGATGATCGGCGGCGCGACCTTCGCCGAGGCCCACGAGGCGCTCGTCGCGGACGACTTCCCCCAGGGCAGCGCGTGGACGACCGTCATGCGCGTCTATCGCTCCGGCGGGATGACCAAGGACGCGATCTACCTGCGCGGCCTCGTCGAGCTGCTCGAGCACCTCGGCGACGGCGGCTCGCTCGACCGGCTCTGGCTGGGCAAGTTCTCGTTGCGCGACCTGCCGCTCATCGGCGACCTGGAGGACCGCGGACTGCTCAGGCCCCCGCGGATCCTCCCCCGATACCTGCACGACCCGCAGACCCACGCGAACCTCGCGCGGGCAGCCGGCACCGAAGATCTCGGCTCACTCCTGGGAGGACACGCATGAAGATCGGATTCGTCGTCAACGACATCGAGACGGAGAAGGCGGAGTACACCACCAACCGCCTGGCCATGGCGGCCAAGGAGATGGGCCACGAGGCCTGGTACATGGGCATCGGCGACTTCGCCTACGAGCCCGACGGCTCACTGAGCACCAAGGCACGCATGGGCCACGCCAAGACGTACCGCTCCCTCGAGCGCCACATGGCCGACGTGAAGAAGCCCGACGTCGAGCAGCTGATCCCGATGTCGGAGTTCGACGTCGTGATGCTGCGCAACGACCCCGCCGACGACGCCGAGACCGACCCGTGGCGCAACAACGCCGGCGTCGCGTTCGGCCAGCTCATCGCGGCGAGCGGCGTGCTGGTCGTCAACGACCCGACCAGCCTGGCCAACGCGCTGTCCAAGGCGTACTTCCAGCACTTCCCGGAGATCGTCCGCCCCCGGACGCTGATCTCGCGCGACGAGGCGATGATCGAGTCGTTCATCGCCGACCTCGGTGGCAAGGCGGTGCTCAAGCCGCTCCAGGGCTCGGGCGGCGCCGGCGTCTTCCTCGTCGACCGCAAGGAGGGTCCCAACCTCAAGCAGATCATCGAGGCCATCTCCCGCGACGGCTACGTCGTCGCGCAGGAGTACCTGCCCGAGGCGGCCAAGGGCGACGTCCGGATGTTCGTGATGAACGGCCAGCCGCTGATGGTGGACGGGAAGTACGCCGCCTTCCGCCGCACCAACTCCACCAAGGACATCCGCTCCAACATGTCCGCCGGCGGCAAGGCCACGAAGGTCGCCGTGACCGACGCGATGCTCGAGATGGTCGAGATCGTGCGGCCCAAGCTGGTCAGCGACGGGATGTTCCTCGTGGGGCTCGACATCGTCGGCGACAAGCTGATGGAGATCAACGTCTTCAGCCCCGGTGGCCTCGGCAGCGCCCAGGCCCTCTACGAGGTCAACTTCGCGCCCGCGATCATCGCCGAGCTCGAGCGCAAGGTGAACATCCGCCGGCACTACGCGGAGATCGACAACCACACGCTCGCGACGAGCTGACCCTCAGTCGATTCCCCAGCCCTCGCGGAACTCGTCCGGGCTCAACGTCTCGAGCTGGGTCCGCATCACGTCGAGGAGGACTGCTGCGGCCTCGGGGCCACCGGCCGGCACGCGGAGCTCGAGCCCGCCGTCGCGTCGGCGGCGGACCACGACCACACCCTCGTTGGTGAGGTCGAAACGTCCCCCGGACATCGCGCACCACAGGTCGAGCGCCCCCGCCGCGACCCGGCCGAGGCGGTCGCGCCGACGCGGCTCGACGTCGGCGGTGTAGACCTCGTCGGCCGTCACGGGTTCGAGGGTGGCCGTCATGGGTCCAGCCTAGGTCGCTGTCCCGACCCCGCTGCGCCGATCAGGCGACGCCTGCCGCTGCCCGGCGGGAGTACGCCCAGCCCGGCCGGCGCAGGAGGAACGAGAACCGGTCGTGCCAGTCCTCTGCCGCCGCGACGTCTGCGGCGATGTCGGCCCACTCGTGGGTCGCGATGCGCGCGGGGTTGTAGGAGTCGACGTTGCTCGTCAGGCCGTAGACGACCGGTTCGTCCTCCTCCTCGAACGTCCCGAAGAGGCGGTCCCAGAGGATGAGGATGCTGCCGTGGTTGCGGTCGAGGTAGTCGCGGTTGGAGCCGTGGTGCACGCGGTGGTGCGACGGGGTGTTGAAGACCTTCTCCACCCAGCCGAGCCGCTGGATCGCCTCGGTGTGGATCCAGAACTGGTAGATCAGGTTGATGCCGCGCGCCTGCTCGATGAGCGCGGGCCGCACGCCGGCGAGCGCGAGCAGGCCGTAGGGGACGGTGAGGGTGACTCCCTCCGCGACGGGCTGGCGCAACGCCGTCGAGAGGTTGTAGCGCTCGCTCGAGTGGTGCACCACGTGGACCGCCCACAGCCAGCGGCTCTCGTGGCTCGCGCGGTGGTTCCAGTAGTAGATGAAGTCCCAGCCGAGCACGGCCGCCACCGCGGCCCACGGGCCGGCACCGAGGTCGAGCGGTGAGCGCGCGAACAGCCGCTTGCCGGCCGTCATCGCCGCCCAGGTCGTCGACGTCACCAGTGCCGTCGAGGCCACGGCGCTGACGGCTAGGGCGCCGTGCGTACGCCGCAGCGCGGGCGCGACGACGGGCCTGTCCGCGCGCGCCACCGCAGGTCCCAGCCGGATGTCGGCCAGCTCGTCCTGCACCTCGCGCACCGCGGCCGGCACGGTCTGCGGCTCGGGCAACGACCCGTCCCGCACCCGTCGGCGTACGACGTCACCGACCGTGGTCAGCACGGCCGCGGCGGCGCCGAGCGCGAGCAGCGTCCGGCCGTGCCGCCCGACCCCGGGGGTGACGGGGTCGAGCAGCCGGCGCGCGACGTAGGGCGCGGCCAGGCTGCCGATGCCCATGCTCAGGCTCGCGACCGTGTCGGCGAGCTGGTAGTCACCGGCCCGGGTGCCGGGCTCGACGGGGTGCGCGCGCTGCCACGCGTGCTCCGCGATCATCGCGCCGACGAAGGCGGGGACCGCGGCGACGGTCAGGTCGATCTTCACCCGCGACATTGTGCCCGTCACAGCCGCGGGTCGACCGGCTCGGACTCGAGGGCGAGCACCGCGAAGACGGCCTGGTGCACCTTCCAGAGCGGGTCGCCGGCGACGAAGCCGGCGATCGCGTCGAGCCCCAGGCCGTGCTCGCGCGCGGCGAGCTGGCGCTTCTTGCCGAGGTGGCGCTGGCGCAGGACGTCGAGCGACGCGGTGTAGTCGGGCCCGTAGATGATCCGGAGGTACTCCCGGCCGCGCACCTTGATGCCGGGCTGCACCCGTCCCTCGGTGAGGTGGGCGGGCTTCACGACCATGCCCTCGCCGCCCGCAGCGGTCAGGTCGAGCCACCACTGCGTGGCAGCGTCGCGCTCCTCGCGGGAGGACAGGTCGACGTAGCGGTGCCGCGTCGGCGTGATCACGTCACCGACCAGGCCGGCGAGTCGGTCGAGGTGCCACTCGTGCGACTCGGTGACCGCGAGCGCGCGGCCCTCGACGGCGAGCACCTGGAAGGGCGCCAGCGTGATCCCGTCGAGCCCGTCGGTCGGTCGGACGTACGCCGCGTAGGCGTCGCGGAACGCGTGGGCGTTGGCCAGCCGCTCCTCGGTCCTCGTCGTCAGCGCGCCGACGTCGAGACCCCGCGAGGCGGCCGCCTCCAGGACCGACAGGGCCTCAGGCAGCACGTGTCGCGCGGCCGCCCCCACCGAGGCGTACTGCGCCTTGATCAGCTCGAGCGCCTTGGCCGACCAGGGGAGCAGCTCGCAGTCGAGCGCCAGCCAGTCGGTCTCCAGCGACTCGAAGAGCGGCTGTGCCGCGGTCCGCACCTTGTCGACGAGCGCGCTCGTGTCCGCGAAGAACGGGCGGCCGGTGCGGGTGTGGATGACGCCGGTGGTGCCGTCGGAGACCCCGAAGCGGCGCGCGGCGACGTCGGCGTCCTGCGCGATGACCGCGATGGCTCGCGAGCCCATGTGCTTCTCCTCGCACACGACTCGCGTGACGCCCCAGCCGGCGTACTCCTCGAACGCCTCCTCCGGGTGCTCGAGGTAGCCGTCGAGGCTCGAGGTCGCGACCGGCGACATGGTCGGCGGCAGGTAGACCAGCCACCGCGGGTCCACGGCGAACCGGCTCATGATCTCGAGGGCGGCGGCCGCGTTCTCCTCGGGGATCTTGACCTTGCCGGCGTGCGGCGACTCCAGCCAGCGGGTGCCGGCGACGTCGTCGATCGCCAGCACGGAGGGCTCCCGCTCGGCGACGGTCGGTGCGAGCGGGCGCACCGGCTCGTACCACTGCTGCTCCGCGGGCACGGAGACGATCTCGCGCTCGGGGTAGCGCAGCGCGGTGAGGGCGCCGCCGAAGACGACGCCGGTGTCGAGGCAGATCGTGTTGTTGATCCACTCGGCGGTCGGCACCGGCGTGTGGCCGTAGACGACCATCGCCTCCCCGCGGTAGTCCTGCGCCCACGGGTAGCGGACGGGCAGGCCGTAGTCGTCGGTCTCGCCGGTGGTGTCGCCGTAGAGCGCGAACGCGCGGACCCGCCCGGACGAGCGCCCGTGGTAGGCCTCCTTGAGCCCGGCGTGCGCCACCACGAGCCGTCCGTCGTCGAGGACGAAGTGGCTGATCAGCCCGTCCATGAAGGCGAGCGCGCTGGTGCGGAACTCGTCGGTCTCGGCCTCGAGCTGCGCCAGTGACTCCGCGAGCCCGTGCGAGACCTGGACCTTGGCGCCGCGCATCGCCCGCACGAGCTTGGCCTCGTGGTTGCCCGAGACGCTGATCGCGGCGCCGGAGGCGACCATGCCCATCGCGAGCCGCAGGACGCCCGGGGTGTCGGGGCCGCGGTCGACCAGGTCGCCGACGAAGACCGCCTGCCGACCCTTGGGGTGCACCGCGTCGACGGCCGCTCCGTCGACGTACGAGATCGTCCAGCCCAGCTCCGTCAGCAGCGTGCGCAGCTCGGAGGCGCAGCCGTGGACGTCGCCGATGATGTCGAAGGGTCCGCGCAGGTCGCGGCGGTCGTTCCACGGGCGCTCGCGCACGATCTCTACCGCGTCGACCTCCTCGGTGCCGCGCAGCACGTGCACGCGCCGGAAGCCCTCCTTGGTGAGCTTGCCGAGCGAGCGGCGCAGGTCGCGGTGCTGGCGGGCGACGACGTGCGACCCGAAGGCGCGGTCGGGGCGTGAGGCGTTGCGCTCGTGCGCCAGCGACTCCGGTACGTCGATGACGATGGCGTCGACGAGCACGTTGTGCTCGCGCGCGAGCTTCACCAGCGACGCGCGCGCCGGGCGCTGGACGTTGGTCGCGTCGATGACGGTGAGCAGGCCGCGGCGCAGGCGGGTGCCCACGATGTAGTGCAGGACGTCGAAGGCGTCCGGGGTCGCCGACTGGTCGGTCTCGTCGTCGGCGACGAGACCGCGGCAGAAGTCGCTCGAGACGACCTCGGTGGGCTTGAAGTGCGTGCGCGCGAAGGTCGACTTGCCGCTCCCGGACACGCCGACGAGCACGACCAGCCCCATGCTGGGGAGGTTCAGCTGGCGGGTCTCAGTCATCGTCGCGGTCCTTCTCGTCGTCGTCGTCGGTCGTGCGGGTGAAGATCGCCAGCTGCGTGGGCGCGCCCCGGCTGTCGTCGACGTCGCCGATGCCCCGGACCTCCACGTCGTAGCCGTAGGTGCTGCAGACGCGGTCGGCCCAGTCGCGCAGCTCGGCGCGCGTCCACTCGAAGCGGTGGTCGGGGTGCCGCATGCCGACGAGGCCGGCGTAGAGCTCGTTGTACTCGCTGTTCGGTGTCGTCACGATGACCGCGCGCGGACGGGCGGCGCCGAAGACCACGTGCTCGAGCGCCGCGAGCCGCGGCGGGTCGACGTGCTCGACGACCTCCATCAGCACGGCCGCGTCGTAGCCGGCGTACCTCGCGTCCTCGTAGGTCAGGGCGCCCTGGAACAGCTCGATGCGCTCGGCCTGGCGCTCGCTCATCCGCTCCACCCGCAGTCGTCGGGCCGCGTGCTGCAGCGACCTCGTCGAGACGTCACTGCCCGCGACGCGGGTGAATGCCGACGTGCGGACGAGCCGCTGGAGGAATTGGCCGGGGCCGCAGCCGAGGTCGATGACCGAGCGGGCGCCGAGGTCGAGCAGGACCTGGTGGACCGCGTCGTGCCGCTGGGTGTTGAGGGGCACGCGCGTCTCCTCCGGCTGCACCACCTCCTCGTCCTCGGCGGGCTCGACGGCCTCCTCGAGGTCGTCACCGAGCTCGGCGAGGCGCACGAGGGCGGTGCGCGTGAGCCCGCTGCTCCGGCCGAGGTAGCGCCTGGTGATCAGCGTCGCCTCGGGGTGATCGGCGAGCCATCCCTCTCCCGAGCGCATCAGCTTGTCGACCTCGTCGGCGCCCTGCCAGTAGTGCTTCGACTCGTCCAGGACGGGGAGCAGCACGTGGAGCTGGTTGAGGGCGTCGGCGAGCCGGAGGGTGCCGGTCAGCCGGAGCTGCACGTAGCGCGAGTCGCCCCACTCCTCGATCGTCTCGTCGAGCGGGATCGGCTCGGCCTCGACCGACCAGCCGAGCGGCTCGAAGAGACGGTGCGCGACGTCGGCACCGCCGCGGCACGGCAGCACCGGGATCGCGATCTCGAGCGGGATGGCGGAGTCCGCGAGCTCCTGGCGCGCCTTGCAGGTGCCGCTGCGGGCGGTGCTGAACACGTCGGCCATCGCGACACCGAGCAGCGACGAGGCGGCGTACGACCGGTCGTTGACGTACTGCGCGAGGCTGAAGTCGGGCGCGTTGCGCGCCCGCGAGCGCGCCAGCCGTACGGGGTCGACGTCGAGCACGAGCGCGGCCGTGCAGCGCTCGTCGCTGGCCTCGGGGTAGAAGACGGTGACGGTGCCGAAGGACCGGGAGAACTCCTGCACCCGGTCGGGGTGCTTGTGGAGCAGGTGGCCCAGGTCGGTCGCCGGGGTGTGGGTGGTCGTGACGGTGAGGAGCACAGCGGCATCGTGCCCGAGTCCGGGCGATCCCTTCTCTTGATTCGGATGGGGGTCGTGCTCAGCGGTGTCGCCGGACGACCAGGGCGATGAGCTCCCGGCTGCAGCCGAGCGCGTCGGCGAGGGCGGTGTAGCTCCACCGGTCCGGGTCCTCGGCGCGGAGCTGGAGGATCAGTCGGTCGCGTTCGGCGCGGCTCTGCGCGGCGAGCCGGTCCGCCTCCGCGGCCTTGCGGTGGAGCTCGCGCGCCCGCGCTGACCGTGCGTCGGCGGTGGCGGACCCGGGCCCGGACGCGGAACGGCGCCGAGTGCCGATCCCGGTGAGGGGATCGGCCCCGGGGCCGCTCCTGCCGCCCTCAGATGCCACGAGCGAACTCGGTGATCAGCGAGGGCACTGCCGCGTCGAACCCGACCACGTCGAGCATCCCGGCGTCCGTCGGGTCGGCGATCGAGAAGGCGGTGGCCGTCATCCCGACGACCACCAGCTTCGCGTCGATCCCCGACGCCTGCCGGTAGGCAGCGAGCGCCTGGTGCGGATGGATGGTGCCCGCCCAGGTCTCGTTGTCCGTGTAGACCACGAACGTGTCGACCTCGAGCCGCTTCTCGGTCGCGTGGACCATCGGCAGCGCGCAGTCGGTCCCCGACATCGGCATCGCGTCGACCACGCGCAGGGCGTCGTCCAGGCGCCGCCGCGGCGAGATCCGCAGCGGCTTCAGCGCGGAGTCGTGCCACCCGCCACCGTTGCGGCTGGTGAACCCGACCGCCGACGCCTGCGGCTCCGTCGCCAGCTGCACGAGGGCCAGGGCGGCCGAAGCCTCCCGGGCCGTGATCGGCATGCCGGAGACGGGTGCCCCCATCGAGCCGGACACGTCGACCGCGAGCAGCGTGCGCTTCCCGGACGGCTGCACCGCGCCGAACGCCGTGTAGAACGCGGCATCCAGCGCATCGGCGACCTTCTGCGTCGGCGTCCAGGTGCCGGCGCCACGTGCGGACCGCCCCGAGGAGTACGTCCGCTGCGCCACCAGCACGCTGACCGGGTGCACCCGCGCCTTCCGGAGCCGGTCCCCGTCGCCGAGCTGGGCGGTGACCTCATCGGTCCGCCCGCCCATGTCGGGCAGGAGGCCGAGCCGCGTCAGCCGCGGCAGCTGCCGCATCAGCGCCGTCTGGGGCACGCCCACGTCGAGCAGCGCGTCCCACACCGCCGGCTCACCGAGCGCGGCGTCGGGCAGCATCTCCCACGACAGGCCGTGCTGCCGGACCAGCCGGACCCAGTCCGCCACCTGCGTGGCTGCTTGGGCCTGGACGAAGCCCTCGACCAGGGTCGGGAGCTCGTCGCCGACCGAGCCGTTGACGATCCACGCGAACGTGTCGCGCAGACCCGGGTCCGACGCCACCGGGTGGGCGAGCCGGAGCAGGTCGCGGTGCGTCCAGCCGTCCCGCTGGCGGTACTTCACCGCTTGGTAGGCGAGCGCACCCGCCTCCTTCTCGGTGTACCAGCCGGCGACCGCCCGGCGCAGCCCGCGACCCCAGCCGCGGAACTGCTCGACGTAGGTCGCGAACTGGAACAGGTGCGTCCCGGTCCGCGCGACGCGCGGCAGTGCGGCCAGCGCGAGCGCCGACGACTCCGGCACCGAGGCGGCGTACGCCAGTGCGAAGAGCGCCGCGTTCTGCTTCGGCGCCAGCCCGGCGGTCGACACCTCGACGATGGTCGAGACGAGGGTCTCGGGGTCTGACTCCGCCATCCGCACCAGGACCTCGACGTTGTCCACGGCGAGGTCCCGGGGGGCGGCGTAGTAGCTCCCGCCGTCCACGCCCAGCACGAGGAAGCGACGCAGGCGAGCCGCGTCGTCCAGGGTGAAGGCATAGCCGCCGGCAGCGTTCTTCCGCTGGCGCCGGTCCGCCCGGGAGGTCTGTGCGGTGCGGCGCAGGTTGAAGGCTCGCAGCACGTCCATCGTCGTCGTCCTTTCTCGTGGTGGGGGTGGATGGTGGAATCAGCTGGGCACGCGGGAGTGGCGGGCGTGTGTTGCGGACCGAGCAGGCCCGGTTGCCCGGGTTGCCCTCCTCCGAGGGCTCCTTGAGAGGGAGATAACCGATCCGCGCCGGCCCGCCACTCGCGTGGCAGCAGACGAACGTGCAAGGTGGGCGAGTGATGACCGCCGGGATTCCTGCTCTTCCCTTGAGCTACGCAGCAGTGCTGCGACGGGACTCGAACCCGCAACCCGGCCATCCGTAGTGGTAACCGACGGTCTCCGGCCCTCCTGCACGTGTGTTCTGTTGTCGGCCTGAGTGTAGGGGCCTACACACCTGGGCCCGCAACAGGTTTTCCGCGCGACCTGCGCGTCAGCTCTCGGTCCGCGCCCAGTACGCGACGTGCGTGCGGTGCAGCCACGCGTCGACCCAGGCCCGGTCGGGCTGGTCGGGCACCGCACTCGACGTGCTGAGCTCGACCAGCCTCGCCTCGGCCTCTTCGACTGCGGCCACGACCTCCGCGAGCTCCACCTCGCCACGTCGGACGGCACGCAGGCGCGAGAGGTCGGGCTCGGGGACCGGCAGGGTGATCCGACCGGTCGTCAGGAGCTCGACGCCCTGGACGCCGAGGCGCAGGGCGTGCATGGCGTACTTCGTGTCGTACCCGTGGATCGCGACCAGCTCGGGGCGGTTGGTGTGCGCACCGACCTCGCCGGTCATCGCCGCACGCTGGGAGCGGAGGTAGCCGATGAAGCGCTCGGCCGCGAGCTTCGAGACGAAGCGGTGGGCGTTGTCGACCAGCTCGGCGCCGACCTCGTCGCGGTGCACGACCTCCTCGTCGGGGACGAACAGCACCAGCAGCACCGTCGGGTTCCCCGCCAGCGCGAGGGAGGCCCACTTGCGCGCGGAGTAGACGACGACGTCGAGGTCGCCGGCCCCGGACCGGTTGGCCAGGCCGCCGGGCTGGTCCCACACGGTGTGGCGCTGGTACTGCTCGAACTGCACCGGAGCTGCCTCGCCGCGGATTCCGCTCGGCACCCGCGCCAGCCCGGTGACGTACGCCGACGGCTCGAGGCAGATGCCCATCTCGTCGCGGTCGTCCTGCCCGGCGATGGACGTGCCGTGGACCCCGGACCCGACCTGGACGCGGAGGATCATCCCGGCCTCGGCGATCCGTCGCGCCTCCTCCGACGCGTGCGGGTGGTCGAAGCCCGGCGGCAGCGAGGTGTCGCCCACGATCGCCCGGGCGTGCGCGGTGTTGTCGGTCACCGGGCCGACGGTAGCCGGGGTCGCGCGTCGGGGCCTGCGGATATCCGAGGATGCTCGGCGGTCAGTAGTACCAGGGGAAGCGCGGCACGCTCGGCGGGTGTTGGTGGTCGATGACGGCACTGTGCGGCTGACCTGCGTAAACCCGATTGTCGGTGTTGGTTGTCGACTGGCTCTGATGACTCTCCTGCCACGTTCTTGCCACGCACGCGGGCGGCCGATCTGGCGTCACTACCCTGTTCGTCATGCCCGTGCCCAAGCTCGTCGACTCCCTCCGCGGGTGGGTCGGGTTCACGTCTCTCCAGACGCGCTGGGCGATCAAGAGCGGCTGGCGACGACTACGCGGTCGCCACGGAGCGTTCAAGCAGGGTGAGGTCAGCGCACGCTCCGCTCACCTCACCGACCTGTGGGATCAGACCTGGCGGATGGCCAGTCCCCTCGGCTACGAACTGCGGATCGCGTACAGCGACCAATGGGTCCGGTTCCACAGCCTCCCCGAGTCGAAGCGGTACGCCGAGAGCGACGCGGAGTACGCCGAGATTCTCCGGCGTCATCGCACCGTCCTTCAAGAACTGCACGGCTCCGCTGACCTGACCGACCTCTGGGTGATCGCCGTCGACTGGGGCTCGGATGACCTCGCCGCCGGGTGGTCGAAAGGCCGCCTGCCGTCGGCCTGGCCTTGGCAGAGGCGCCAAGCCGAGGATGACCCGGACGCCGGCTTCAACTACTTCTGGGCCTCGTCTGGATTGGCGGACGCCAGTATCGACTCTCTGTTGCTCGCGATCGCCGATGACGAGGGACGTTTGGTCATCGGGGCTCCCGATCTCGAGTGGCTCTACTGCCCATGCGACGGGGGCGCGGACGTCCTGCTGCCGACTGCCGTCGGGCGCGACGCCCTCAAGGAGCGCCATGCCGACTGGCTGCCGGCGCATCCTCAGGGACTCTAACCCGTGACCTATGGCGAAGCTCCGAGGAAGAGCGTCCAGCCTGCGGAGCTGACCGGGCGACGCCGTCGCTTTGTCTCTTAATAAGTGACAAGGAGACGCCTGTGCCCGTAGTCTTGGCACTTAATAAAGGACATACGGACATGACTTCCCTCTTCGCCACCCCAGACCCGGATCTCGAAGACCAGCAGGTCATCGGCGAGATTCACGAAACGCGCGCATCGCTCGCGGACTACCTACGCGTACCCAAGCGATGGAACGGACTGCTCCGACGCACATCCACAGCGCGCGCCATCCAGGGATCCAACACCATCGAGGGATACACCGTAAGCGAGGAAGACGCCGTCGCCGCTGTCGATGACGAACCCCCACTGGGTGCCGACGAGGAGACGTGGCTGGAGATCATCGCCTACCGCCGGGTACTCACCTACGTCCTCAACGTGGCGACGGAGCCGGGCTTCGTGATCGACGAGGCTGTCCTCCGGTCGATGCACTTCATGCTGCTCGACCACGACCTGTCCAAGACGCCTGGGCGTTATCGGACAAGTGAGATCTTCGTTCGCGACGACAAGCGCGGTGTCAACGTCTACGCCGGACCGGAGGGCGAGCTGGTTCCAGAGCTCATGCGGGCCCTGTCCGAGTCGCTCTCGAACCCGACGTCTGACGACCCGCTCGTACGCGGAGCAATGGCACACCTTGATCTCGTCATGATCCACCCCTTCCGCGACGGCAACGGACGCATGGCGCGTGCCCTGCAGACGATGGTCCTCGCCCAAGACCAAGTCGTTGAACCGACCTTCTCCAGCATCGAGGAGTGGCTCGGAAACAACACCCAGGACTACTACGACGTCCTCGCGGCCACAGGTCGGGGCGCATGGAATCCCGGCAACGACGCAACCCTCTGGGTGAAGTTCAACCTGCGAGCCCACCATATGCAGGCCCAGACGATGCGCCGCCGGTTCGACGAGGCCGAGATCCAGTGGCGACGGATCGATGAGCTCGTGGCCACACACCGCCTTAACGAGCGGATCGGTGCGGCGCTCTTCGACGCGCTGATCGGCCTTCGTGTCACCCGGCCGTCCTACGTGAAGCTCACCGATCTCGACGAGCGCACAGCCACCCGCGACTTGGTCAATGCGGCCAACCTCGGCCTCTTGGAAGCGCGTGGCGAACGTCGTGGTCGGCACTATGTTGCCGGCGAACCCCTGCGGCAGATCCAGACGGACCTACGGTCCAGCCGGAAACCCCTCGACGATCCGTACCCGACTCTCCTCGGCGAGATCCGTAGGGCGTTGCCGTGAGAGCACCGAGAAACGACCCGATCGGGATGGCCGCGCAGTCAGCTGTGAAGGCTCAGTTCGAGTTGCTCGGATGGGGAGCTGGGCCAAATCCCGAACATGCTGGTCACGGTCGACGCCCGACAGCGATTCTTGTCACGCATCTGCCACGCACGGGCCCCTCACATGCCTTTGACCTGATCAAACTCGTCAGATCAGTAGTACCAGGGGTAAGGCGACCAGTCGGGCTCACGCTTCTCGAGGAACTGGTCGCGACCCTCCTGCGCCTCGTCGGTCATGTAGGCCAGGCGGGTGGTCTCGCCGGCGAAGAGCTGCTGGCCGACGAGCCCGTCGTCGAGGAGGTTGAAGGAGTACTTCAGCATCCGCTGGGCGGTCGGCGACTTGCCGTTGATCTTGCGGCCCCAGTCGAGGGCGACCTTCTCGAGCTCGGCGTGCTCGACGACGCGGTTGACCGCACCCATCTGGTGCATCTCCTCGGCGTCGTACTCCTCGGCGAGGAAGAAGATCTCACGCGCGAACTTCTGCCCGACCTGGCGGGCGAGGTAGGCCGAACCGTAGCCGCCGTCGAAGCTGCCGACGTCGGCATCGGTCTGCTTGAAGCGGGCGTGCTCGCGGCTGGCGAGGGTGAGGTCGGCGACGACGTGGAGGCTGTGCCCGCCGCCCGCAGCCCAGCCGGGGACGACGCAGATGACGACCTTCGGCATGAAACGGATCAGTCGCTGGCACTCGAGGATGTGGAGCCGGGCGAGCCTGGCCTGGTCGATGGGGTTCGGCGGCGCCCCCGCGTCGTCATGCCCCTCCGTCTCGTACTGGTAGCCGAAGCGGCCGCGGATCCGCTGGTCGCCGCCGGTGCAGAAGGCCCACTTGCCGTGCTTGGCGCTCGGGCCGTTGCCGGTCAGCAGGACGCAGCCGACGTCGGCCGACATCCGCGCGTGGTCGAGGGTGCGCAGCAGCTCGTCGACGGTGTGCGGCCGGAACGCGTTGAGCACGTCGGGGCGGTCGAAGGCGATGCGTACGGTGCCGTGCTCGCGGGCCCGGTGGTAGGTCAGGTCGGTGAGGTCCTCGAAGCCCGGCACCACGTCCCACGCCTCGGGGTCGAAGATCTCGCTGACGCCCTCGATCGCACTCATGGCGCGAGGATATCCGTGGAGCGCTGGAAGATCGGGCGCGGCCGTGGTGTTGTGGGGGCATGGCACTGACTGGCACCTATGTCCCGAGCGCGACCGAGTGGGTCCGCAAGAACGTCGAGGAGTACGAGGCCTCGAACGGCGAGGAGGGCGGCACCCTGCCCGGCACGCCGTACCCCGTCGTGGTCATCACGTCCGTCGGAGCGTCCTCGGGCAACCTCCGCAAGAACCCGGTGATGCGCGTCGAGCGCGACGGCGCCTACCTCGCCGTGGCCTCGAAGGGCGGCGCTCCCGACGACCCGGCGTGGGCCGACAACTTCCGCAAGCACCCCGAGGTCGACCTCCAGGACAAGGCGGAGAAGCACACCTACCGGGTGCGCGAGCTCGACGGCGCGGAGTACGACGACTGGTGGAAGCACGCCGTCGCCACCTGGTCGACCTACGCGGACTACAAGAAGAAGACGGACCGCAAGATCCCCCTCTTCCTCCTCGAGCGCGCCTGACCCGAGGGGCCGCGTTCGGTCAGTGGGAGATCGTGATCGCGAGGCCGAGCAGGTGCTCGAGGCGGGCGAGCTCGGAGTCGAGGAACTCCGGGCCGCCACGGCGGCCCAGGAGCATGAGGTCCTCACCGAACGGTGCGGCGAGCTCGACGTAGGTCTCGTCGCCGGGCAGGCGGGTCGGTGCGGTGATCGCCCCCAGCTCGAACGACGTCGGCGCGGCATCGGTCGCGTGGACCACTTCGAGCCCGTCGGTGCCGCGCCGGATGCGCGCGGCCCAGTCCACACGGAAGGCGATCGGCAGCAGGTCGACGAGCCGGTCCTGCGCGGTCGCCGGGTCCTCGGTGAGGGACTCGACGACCTCGAGGTCGAGGAAGAGGTTGCCGCCCGCGGCGTAGCGGCTGATCCACAGCACGCTGACCCCGTCGAGCACGCTGCAGGCCGAGATGATCGAGTCGGGCATGGTCCCGGCCGGGATCTCGAGCAGCACGTCGTCGACTGCGAAGCCGTCGCGCTTCTCGACGATCTCGATCGCGTCGATGTCGCCGCCGGCCTCACCGATCGCGCTCGCGACGCGACCCAGCGACCCTGGGACATCGGGGAGCTCGACACGCATCAGGTAGGGCATGCCACGAGGCTATCCGGACTCTGTGTCGGCGACGTTTCAGGCATCCGACAGCCGGGCACGCAGCCCGCTCGCTCGGAGCGCCTGCCGTGAGATGGCGGCGCGTACGGCTGACTCCGAGCCGATGACGCGCACCCTGCGCTGGGCACGGGTGACCGCGGTGTAGAAGAGCTCGCGGGTCAGCAGGCGCGAGTCCTCGTCGGGAAGCAGGACCGTGATCTCGTCGGCCTGGCTGCCCTGCGACTTGTGGATCGTCATCGCGTGCATCGTCTCGACGTCACCGAGCCGCGAGGGGGCGAGCTCGAGGTGGTCGGCTCCGGTCGCGATCGCGGCACGCGGCCCGTGGGGTCCGGCCACGATGACGCCGGTGTCGCCGTTGTAGACGCCGAGCGAGTAGTCGTTGGACGACACCAGGATGGGACGACCGGGATAGGCGGGGTCGTGGACCGACGCGGTGGTCTCGGAGGTGAGCCAGGCCTCGATGCGCCGGTTCCAGTGACGTACGCCGAAGGGGCCGTCGCGGTGCGCACAGAGCAGGCGGTGCCGGTCGAGGGCAGCGAGCGCGCGCGTGGCGTCACCCGCCACGGCCGCGTCGTGGACGGCGAGAGCGTGCGGCAGCACCGCTGCCCGGATCGGACCGGCCGGATCGCCGTCCGACACCCACTCGACCGCCTCTCCGCCCGCCTGCAGGGCGGCGATGGCGGCGTCGGCGTCGCCGAGCCGGAGCGCCTCGGCCAGCCGGCCGATCGCGGCGCCGTAGCGGTGGGCGGTGGTCAGCGCGGCCACCGGGCTGTCGGTGCGGTGCTCGTAGCCGCGGACCAGGTCGGTGAGGACGGCGCCGGCGTCGACCGAGCTGAGCTGGTCGGGGTCGCCGACGAGCACCAGCCGTGCCTCGGGTCGGGTCGCCTCGAGGAGCCGGGCCATCATCGTCAGCGACACCATCGAGGCCTCGTCGACCACGACGAGGTCGTGGGGGAGCCGGTTGCCGCGGTGGTGGCGGAAGCGGGTGCTGTTGCCGGGGTGCTGGCGCAGCAGCCGGTGGAGGGTCATCGCGGTCACGTCGGCCAGCCGCGCCTGGTCGGCTCCTCCGAAGCGGACGGCCGAGTCGCGCACCGACTGCTGCAGCCGGGCGGCAGCCTTCCCGGTCGGCGCGGCGAGCGCGATGCGCAGGCCGTCGCCGCGGGCCTCGGCCTGCTCGACGAGCGCGGCGAGCAGACCGGCGACAGCGGTGGTCTTGCCGGTGCCCGGACCGCCGGTGATCACCGTCGTGGCCTGCGTCGCCGCCCGGCGGCAGGCCTCGCGCTGCTCGTCGGAGTCCGCCTCGGGGAACACCCGCGCCAGCGAGCTGTCGAGCAGGTCGCGGTCCACGGCGTGGGCGACCCGTCCCCGCACGCGCAGGTCGTCGAGGACCTGGGTCTCCTGCTCGTGGTAGCGGTCGAGGTAGACCAGGCCGTGCTCGACGTGGACCACCCCTGAGGCCAGCACGGGACTGGCCCCGACCGCGGCAGCCCAGGCGGGGGCCTCGGGCCACGGCAGGTCGAGGTCGGCGAGGGACGACGGCACGGCGGTGAGGTCGAGCGCGACGGACCCGTGTCGGACGGCCCGCACCGCGAGTGCGACCGCGAGCAGCACCGACTCGTCGCGCTCCCCGACGACCCGGCCGAGGTTGGCGGCCACGTGGACGTCGGCGGCGGTCAGCACCCCGGCGCCGTTGAAGGTGTCGAGGAGGCCCGTGGCGGCGAGGGCCAGGTCGCGGTCGTAGGCGTCGACCGGCTCGAAGGTGTCGCTCATCGGTGGATCCTCCCGTCGAGCAGGTCGGAGAGCTCCTCCACGAGCGGCACCGGCGGCTGCCACGAGAAGACGCCGCACGGCTGGCCGTCGACGCGCGGTGTCTCGGGCCCGCACATGCCGCGCAGGTAGAGGTAGAGGACGCCGCCGAGGTGGGTTGCGGGGTCGTAGGTCGGGAGCCGCCACCGCAGGAAGCGGTGGAGCACGACGGTGTAGAGCAGCGCCTGGAGCGGGTAGTCGGAGTGCGCCATCGCCTCGTCGAGCAGCTCGGGCCGGTAGTCATGGGCGGTCAGCGGCTGGTCGATCGGGCCGAGCCAGTTGGTCTTGTAGTCGACGGTGAGGAACCGCTCGCGGCCGTCGACGTCGAGGCGGAGCACGACGTCGATCGAGCCGGTGAGGTAGCCGCGCAGCGACTGCGCCGCCAGGTCGGGGTCGGTGTCGAGGGCGTCGGCGTAGACCCGGACAGCGTCGCCGTCGGGCAGGTGCCGGCGCAGGAGCGGAGCCAGGTCGCCGAGTCGTACGTCGACGGGTGCGGCCACCGTGTCACCGCCGGCCAGCGGCACCTCGAAGTCGAGCTCGCGGAGCCGGTCGTGCAGGCCGAGCGAGAGGAGCGTGCGGTCGCCCGCGAGCGGGCCGAGCGGGCTGCTGCACACCGCGACGAGCGCGTCCGCGAGCTCGTCGGGGTCGAGCTCGACCGGCCACCAGACCAGCTGCTCGCCGATGAGCCGCAGCAGCTCGCCGCGGAAGTCGTCGGCCGCGGGGTCGGCGTGCTCGAGCACGGCGTGGACCAGCGAGCCGAAGGTCGCGCCGACCGGGAGCGTCGCCATTGGCGAGGGGATCGACACGACCGTCGCTGCCGCCTCGGCGGCCTCGCCGAGGTCCTCCGCCGACACGTCGGAGTCCTCGTCGGGCACGACCTCAGGCTCGGACAGGGCGGCCGCGTGGGAGGCGCTCACAGCGGAGAGCGACGAGTAGGAGGTGCGCCGCCAGGTCGTGTCGACCGACCGGGTGAACGACCGCACGGCGAGGCGTTCGGTGGACCGCTCGAGCGGCGTCGGGTCGGGCGGGGTGAGCGTCGCGAGCTCGATGCTCGGACCGCCGGCCTCCTCCCACGCGGCGAGGATCGCCATCAGCCGGTCCTCCTCGACCAGCGCCTGGGCGTCGGGGACGGGAGCCATGCCCGGTCGGCGGCCGAACAGCATCCGGTGCAGCGCCGAGTCGGGGGTGTTGCGCTCGGCGGCGGCGTACCACGCGACCACCTGCGACTGGGCGCGCGTCATCGCGACGTAGAGCAGGCGCAGCGACTCGCCGGCGTCCTCACGCCAGTGCCGGCGCAGCGACTCGCGGTGGGACGCGCTCGGCCCACCGACATCGCGGCACCGCCGCCCCTCGTCGTCGTGGAAGAGGGGGACGGCCGGGTCGCGGCCGGTGTAGCGGTTCCAGAGGGTGGGGAGGTAGACGACGGGGTACTGCAGGCCCTTGCTGCCGTGGATCGTCACCAGCTGCACGGCCTCGGCGTCGGAGTCGAGGCGACGGGTGCGCTCGGAGGCGACCTCGAGCTTCTCGTCGGCGACCTGCTCGCGGAGCCACGCGAGGAGGCCGACCAGCCCGAGCCGCTCCTCGGTCCCGACCCGCAGCAGCGACTCCCCGATGTGGCGCAGGTCGGTGAGCGTGCGCTCGCCGCCCACGCGTGCGAGGACCCGGGCGGTCAGGCCCTGGACGGCCGCGACCTCGACCACAGCGGCCACGCCCCGCTGCGTGAAGACGTCGGCGAGGGTGCGCACGGACCCGGTCAGGTCGTCGGTGAGCTCGTCACCGCCGGCGTCGAGGGTCGCCGCAGTGTGCCCGAAGAAGGAGGTGAGGGCCGCTGCCCGTACGCGGTCGGCGCGGTGCGGCTGCTCGAGGGCCTCCAGGAGGGCGACCCACTCCGCGGCGGCCGGGGTGTGGAAGACCGACCCCCCGGCGTTGACCACCGACGGCACGCCGACCGCGGCCAGCGCGTGCTGGACGGCCTCGAGCTCGTTGCGGCGCGCGGCGAGGACGGCGATGTCCCCCGGCCGCAGGTGGCGTCCGTCGAAGGTCGGCCGGGCCTCGATCAGCCGCTTGATGTCGTGGGCCGTGTCGGTGATGACGTGGTCGCGCCACAGCGCGACCGGTGGCTTGGACCGTGGACCCTTGCCGAGGTCGGCGCGCCGCACGACCCGCAGCCGGAATGGTGCTCCGGCCCCCACGAGCCGGGACTGCTGGAGGTGCGCCTCGACCGGGTGGACGACGATGCGCTCCTCGCCGAGCTGCGCACCCTGCAGCACCGCGTGGAGGGAGTCGAGGAGCGGCCGGTCCGAGCGCCAGTTGACCCCGAGGGTCTGCGTCGTCGTGGCGGTCTCGGCCGCCTGGAGGTAGGTCACGATGTCGCCGCCGCGGAACGCGTAGATGGCCTGCTTGGGGTCGCCGATGAGCACCATGGTCGTGGTCTCGGAGAAGGCCCGCTGGAAGACCTGCCACTGCACCGGGTCGGTGTCCTGGAACTCGTCGATGAGGACGAACTTCCACCGGTGCTGCATCCGCCGGCGGGCGGCCGCGGTGGTGTCCTCGAGCGCATCGGCGAGCTGGCTGAGCAGGTCGTCGTAGCTGAGCACCCCGAGCCGGCGCTTGCGGCGCTCCACCTCGTCGAGCACCTCGGAGGCGAACCGCACCCGCATCGCGGCCGCGGAGTCCGGCGACTCGGTCATCACGTCGGCCGGCTCGACGCGCGCCCGCGGGTCGCTGACGACGGCCCGGGCGAGGTCGAGCGCGGCGGCCCGGGTCCACGGCGGCGACTGCTCGGAGCCGAAACGGGCGAGGTAGAGGTCGTCGACGGTCTCGGCGGTCAGCTGCTCGAGGTCCTCGACGAGCGTCGCGTTGGCGTCGGTGTCACCGGCCACGCCGAGGCTGCGCAGGACCAGCTGGCAGAACTGGTGGATCGTCGCGATGGTCGCAGCGTCGAAGGACACGAGCGCGCCGGTCAGCCGGTCCAGGCGCCGGGCGAGCTCGGCGTCGTCGGTGTCGAGGAGCCAGTCGTGCAGGCGGTTGGCGGGGTCGCGCCACGTCGGGTCGCCGAGCAGCTGGACGGCCTCGTCGAGCTGGCGGCGTACGCGCTCGCGGAGCTCCTGGCTGGCCGCCCTGGTGAACGTCACGACCAGCATCTCGTCGAGGCGGACATCGCCCGACGCGATGTGCTTGGTGACGAGCGCGGCGATCGTCCAGGTCTTGCCGGTGCCGGCGCTGGCCTCGAGCAGCGTGGTGCCGGGCCGCAGGTCGGCGGCGATGTCGAAGGTCTCCATGGGCCTCATTTCAGATTCCCCGGATCTGCTCGTGGCCGCCGTCGATCAGCGGGCCCCAGAGCCGCCACGCGAAGTGGCCGAGGCGGTGCGGGCCGTCCTCGTCGGAGCGGCAGGGCGAGGCGAGGAGGGAGTAGTCGGCCCGCTCGCCGAACGCGCGGACGTGCCAGGTGTCGGCGTCCTCGTTGGGGAAGCCGGAGTCGTTGAACCGCGGCGTCTCCCACTGGGCGCGACCCTTGACGTCGGGGTCGCCGTCGCTGCCGGCCCGCACCCGACGCAGCTCCTCGGCCCACGCCAGCGACGTCTTCACCGGGAGCGGCAGCGGCTCGCGCTGGCCGGCGTCGTAGAGGGCGACGAGGTCGCGCAGCCACTGCTGCGCCTCGTGCTGCGCGAGCGGCCCTATCAGTGAGACCTGCCCGCCCGAGCGGTGCTTGCCGATGGTGTGCACGGTCCAGTTCTCGTCGGGCAGGCCGGCGCCGAGCGCGAGGGCGTTGATCCACGCGGCCAGCCGGTGCTTGGCGCCGAGGTTGGAGAAGGACACCGAGACGGCGTTGTTGCCCCAGACGTCGCCGACCGTGCCGGAGAGCCGGCGTCCGCCGCCGAGGTCGATGTCGACGTCGAGCGTGCGCTGCGGCCCGCGGCGCAGCGCCTGGGCGGCCTCCACGAGCGGCTTCGCGTTCTTGACGATGTCGGTGAGCACGCCGACGCCGAGGTTGAGCGGCGGCAGGGTGCCGCTCAGCTGCTCGGCCAGCATCGCCGACTGCGGGTCGGCGCCGGCCATCACGTTGCTGACGATCCGGTCGCCGACGCCCCACTTCTCCAGCGCGTCGAGGGTGATCGGAATGGCGTCCTTGACGTCTTCAGCGTCGTACGACTTCGCGACGCGCAGCCGCCGGAAGAAGCCGCGGACGGGGTGGGCGAAGAAGTCCCGGAGGTCGGCGAGCGAGACGTCGCCGACAGGCTCGACTGCCGGCAGCGGGCTCGGCACGAGGACGCCGACGGGCTCGCGGTCCTCGCGGGCGGTGCTCGCACCCGCGAGGGCGAAGCGGTCGAACGTGAAGGCGCCGCCCTCGCGCAGCCGGCCGGACACGAAGTTGTCCTCGTCGAAGGGCTGGAGCGGGTGGTGGGTCAGCACGTGGTCGCGCACCGGCGCGGCAGCGGTGCGGTCGAGTGCGTCGAGCAGCTCGCCGAGCGGCACCGCGGGCGGTCGCTCGGCGCCGGTGTGCTCGCCGCGGCCCGTGTAGGTGATGACGAGCCGCTCGGTCGCGGCCGTGATCGCGTCGAGGAACAGCTGGCGGTCCTCCGAGCGGAGGTCGCGCTCGCCGGTGCGCGGCCGTCGCGCGAGCACGTCGTCGCCGTCGACCGTCGAGACGCGCGGGAAGACGCCGTCGTCGAGGCCGACGAGGCACACGACCCGGTGGGGCACCGACCGCATCGGCACCATCGTGCAGACGGTCAGCGTGCCCGTGCGGAAGTTGGAGCGCGTCGGCCGGCCGCGGAGCCGCTGCTGGAGGAGGGCACGTACGTCGGCCTGCCGCAGCGTCGTGCCCGAGTCGCCCGCGCCGGCGGCGATGCGCGACACCTCGCGGTCGAACTGCGCCACCTGCCACACCTCGGTGACCGGGGTGGACGTGAGGCGGTGGACCGCCTCCGACAGGGCGGTCGTCCAGTCGGTGACGCTCGTGGCGCGCTCGGCGGCGTCGGTGAAGCTGTGCACGCGCTCGACGAACTCGGCGAACCGGCCGACCAGGTCGAGGTCGCCGTCGCTCACGTCGTCGACCGGGACGGTGCCCGAGACATGGCGATGGTCGAGCCCGGACATCGCGGCGCCGAGGAGCACCCGGCGCAGGCCGGTCACCCAGGTGTTGGCCTCCAGCCCGTCGAGGCCGAAGACCCCGCGGTGCTGGGCGTCGTAGCCCCAGCGGATGCCGCTGGTGTCGACCCAGCGGGTGATCCGCTCGAGCGCCTCGTCGTCGAAGCCGAACCGGGCCCGCACCGGGTCGGCGCCGGCGACGTCGAGCACCTGGCTCGCCGTCATCCGGCCGCGCACCAGCTCGACGAGCTGGGCCGCGAGGGCGAGCAGGGGGTTGGTGGCGGCGAGCGACCGGTCGGCGAGCCGCACGCGCAGCTGGTGACCCGGGTGGCCAGCTCCCTCGCCCGCGACGTCGGCCATCCCGAAGGAGGCGGAGATGAGGGGCGCGTAGGTCTCGATGTCGGGGACCATCACGAGGATGTCGCGCGGCTCGAGCGTGCGGTCGTCCTGGAGGAGCCCGACCAGCACCTCACGCAGCACGTCGACCTGGCGGGCCGCGCCATGGCACGCGTGCACCTGCACGGAGTCGTCGCGCCCGGTGCGACCGGACCGCTCGTCCTGGGTCGGTGCGTGGTTGGCGCGGAGGTCGCGCTGCAGCCAACCGAGGAGCGTGTCCGGGGCCGGCTGCGGTGCGGCCGCGCTGCTCGGCAGGTCACCGAGGGTGCGGCGCAGCTCGCGCGCGTCGCGGCCGAGCGACCCGAGCAGCGGGTGGCCGACGAGGCCGGCGGAGGTGTCGAGGGCGCGGGGCACCTGGCTCTCGCGGGCGACCGGCGCGAGCGCGTCCCACAGCACGGTGGACGCCTGCGGCAGCCAGAGGTGGACGTCGCGCAGCTCGCCCAGCGCGGTCAGCAGGGACACCTCGGTCTCCGGCAGCCGCGTGTGCCCGAAGAGGGACAGCCGCGACGGCAGGTCGAGGTCGTCCCCTCCGGCGCGCAGCCGCGCCACGGTCTGCGAGTGGCGTACGTCCGGGGGTGGCGCGTCGACGACGTCGAGCAGGCGCCGCCAGAGGGCGGCCTGCCAGCGCAGGTCGCCGTCGAGCTCACCACCGGCGCCGTCGGACCAGCGTCCCTCCCGCCACTCGGCGAGCAGCTGCGGGCGCTGGACGGCGTAGGACGAGAAGAGACCCGCGAGCCGGCGCGCCACGGCGTAGCGCCGCGCCGACCGCTCGTCGGTCGGGTCGCCGCCGCCGAGGTGGGTGGTGAGGTCTTCGAAGCCCGCCGTGCCCATCACGTCGTCGATCACCTCGAGCAGCGGCCACGCGAACCGGTCGGGGCTCCACGGGTCCTCGGCGTCGCGGTCGAGCAGCATCGAGACCAGCGAGTGGGGCGTCACGAAGTCGACGCCCGCGCAGACACCGTCACCGCCGCGACCGCCCACGCCGAGCCGGTGCGACAGCCGCTGGGTGAGCCAGCGCTCGACGCCGCGGGCCGGGACGACCACGACCTCCCGCGCGAAGGGGTCGGGCAGCGGTGTGACCAGCAAGTCCGCGAGGCCGTCGGCGAGCGCGTCGGTGCGCTCGGCGGTGTGCAGGTGCAGGGTCACGGGCGACACCCTATGAGCGGCGACCGACAGCTGACGGCGTAGGACGCACGACGGCCGGTCACCGCACGCAGCGGTGACCGGCCGTCGGTCGGGAGGAGGTCAGCCCTTGAAGACGTCCTTGATCTTCTCGCCGGCCTGCTTGAGGTTGGCGCCCGCCTGGTCGCCCTTGCCCTCGGCCTCGAGCTGCTCGTTGTCGGTGGCCTTGCCCGTGGACTCCTTGGCCTGGCCCTTGAGCTCCTCGGCCTTGTTGCTGATCTTGTCGTCGAGACCCATCGTGGTTCCTCCTGGTGAGCGGTAGGCGACCGAAGTGGTCACCCTTCGAACGTGCCACGGGGGTGGGCGCCGAAAAGCACCCGTGGGGGTGGGATCCGGGCCTACGGGTCGATCGGGCGCGGCGGCGTGGACGGCCGGCCCTCGAGCTGCGCGCCGGTCCGCGGCGGCGGCGGCGACGTGTGCTCGACCTCCTCGGCCCGCGACGCGTCGAGGCGCCAGATGACGAAGCAGCCGACGATGGCGACGATGATCGCCACGGTGCCGATCAGGATCACTGTGCCCATGGGGTGCTCCCGGTGTCTGTGAGGGTGAGGACGAATACCTCTACAGTCATGTATAAGTTATCTACGCACAATGCGCAAGGGGTGGAGAGGGGTGGGGACCGTGGCCGAGCAGGTGACGGACGGCTTCGGCATCGGGGTGCTCGCGGAGCGCACCGGCCTGACGCCGACGGTGCTGCGCACCTGGGAGAACCGGTTCGGCTTCCCGACGGGCACGCGCTCCGCCTCCGGGCACCGGCGTTTCACCGGCGCCGACGTCGACCTCGTCCGGCGGGTGCAGGAGCTGCGCGCGAGCGGCATGGGCCTGTCTGCCGCGGTGGATGCGGTCCAGCGACGCAGGCGGCGCCCCGCCGAGTCGGTCCACGCGGTGATGGCCCGCGACTTCCCGCACCTCGGCGTGCAGCGACTGGGTCGGCGCTCGCTCGTCGCGGCGTCGTACGCCGTCGAGGACGACGCCCTCGCCCGTGCCGAGCGGCCGTTGGTGCTCGGCACCTTCCAGGCGGGGGACCGCTTCGCCGACCAGCGACGTCGGTGGGACGAGCTCGCCCGCACGGCGGCGTGGTCGGCGGTGGTGGCCGACTTCGACGAGTCCTTCCCCGCCGATCCGTCCGCGAGCCCGGCCCGGTGCCAGCTCGCCGAGGGCTCGCCGCTGCGGCGCGAGTGGACCGTGGTCACGGTCAGCGACTCCCGCGCCGCGCTGGTGTCGGCGTGGGAGGTCCCGGGCGCCACATCGCTGTGGGAGTCGGTCGTGAGCTCCCACCGTCCCGCTGCCGTCGCCGCGGCCCGGGTGCTCGTCGACGCGGCGCGTGCCGCTGGGGCCGAGCCCCCCGCGCACGTCGCCGAGCTGCTCGACGAGCCCGGCCACGAGACCACCGCCGTCGACGCCGACCGGATCTGGCTGCGGGCTCTCGCCCACCTGGACCGGCCCTGACGGGTCAGTGGTTGCGGAGCGCGTCGATCAGCTCGGACTTCTTCATCGTCGAGCGGCCCTCGATGCCGAGCTCGCCCGCCCGCTTGCGGAGCTCGTCGACCGTGCGGTCGTCGTAGTCCTCGGCGCCGCCACCACGCCTGCCGACCCTGGACCGACCCTGGGCGGCGGAGGCGTTGGCGATCCGCGCCGCCTTCTCCTTGCTCGCGCCGTCGTCGCGCAGCGCCTCGTAGACCTCGGGATCCTTCACGGACGGACCGGGTGACGTCCTCTTCTCAGCCATCTCAGACCTGCTTGTCGAGCGAGGCGCGGAGCTGGTCGACGGTCTTCCTCGCCAGGAGGGGGAGGTACGCCGCGACGACGGGCGAGGCGAGCCTCGACAGCCCGCTGAAGGACATCTCCGCGGTGTAGCGCACCTGCGAGCCGCGGCCGGACGCGGTGATCTCGAAGATGTCGTGGCCCTCGAACTGCTCGTTGGTGCCGCGCAGGTGCACGCGCGTCGGGGGAGCGAGCTCGGCGGTGGTGTAGGTGATCTCGACCTCGCGGCCGAGGAAGCTCGACACGTTGCGGTAGGTCGTGCCGACGCCGCCGTCACCCGAGGTGCGCTCGCACGTCTGCGTGCCGGGGTCCCACTCCTCGGCGTTGGTGAAGTCGCTGAGGTAGGCGTACGCGGCGTCGGGGGTGGCGATCGTCGAGAAAGTGCGGGAGACCGATGGCATCCCGCCACGTTAGACAATGCGGGCGCCAAGGGGGCATCCCGGCGGGCACACTCTCTGGCGTGAGGGCCCGCCGCGTCGCCGCAGCATCGATGGCTGCCGCGCTCGCCGCGACCCTCGCCGCGTGCGACCGGCAGCCGTCCGACCCGGAGACCGTCGACGTCACCTGGACCGAGCACGTCCTGCCCGACCCGGATGGTCCGCCCGGCCGGACGGTCGTCCGCGACGCAGTCGAGTGCGGCGAGGGCTGGTGGGTCGTCGGCGCGGTCTTCCTCGACAACCCGACCGAGACCCGCGACACCCGACCGGCGGCGTGGTTCTCGACCGACCGCGAGACCTGGACCTCGGTGCCGGTGGACGCGCGGACCTACTGGGGCAGGCGGGCCATCATCAACTCCGTCGCCTGCTCACGTGACCGCGTGGCGATGCTGGGCGCCCGCTCCGGCGGCGCCCACGGCAACCCGCGGGTGACCTCCTTCCACGCCGACGGCGACCGGATCGTCGACGTCCGTGCCGTCTTCATCCAGTTCGGCGGGGTCACCGCGACCAACGTCGGACCGATCGCCGGTGGACCGGAGGGGTGGCTGATCACCGGCAACCGGATCTCCGGGCCAGGGGTGTGGGTCACCGACGACCCGCGCGAGTTCACCCGGGTCGAGGCCGAGCCCGGCCTCACCGACGACGGCGACCTCCAGTCGATCACCCAGGGCGGCGGCTGGGCCGGCGACGAGTGGATCGTGGTGGGTGGCGGAGCCCGCACCGGCAGGAGCCTGGACCCCGACCCGCTCGCGTGGACCTCGCCCGACGGGCTGACCTGGACGCCCGAGCAGATGCCCGCCACCGACGCGATCGAGGACGCTCAGCGCGTCGTCCGGCTCGACGACGACCGGCTGCTCGTGGTCGGGCGGAGCGGCCAGCACTACGCCGCGTGGCGGCGCGACGACCAGGGGTGGAGGGAGGCCGCCACCTTCGGCGAGATCGCGGACGGCTCCGACTGGCGCGGGGCGCCCTACGTCGCGTCGCTCGCGCGGACGCCGCTCGGCGTGCTCGCCACCGTCAGCACCGGCGACCACTACGAGCTCTGGCAGACCGACGACGGTCGCGGCTGGCAGCGGGTCGACGTACCTCTCGAGCCGGAGACGGCCGCCGACCACGCCCTGGTCGCGGGCACCGGCGAGGCCGCCCTGCTGCTGGTCGGCGACGCCGGCGCGGGGGGTCGGGTGTGGACCGGGGAGACCGCCCGCTGACCCACTGGTCCAGACCCCTCCCTGCCACGTCCCAGCGTGGCGGGGGGCGTTTTCTGTAACAAACCCGCAACATACGCCTGCGGCTATGGACGTGACAGGCGTCACTTCATATGTTGTCCGACACAACATATGCACCCGCCTTGACGGTCCCGACGAGCCGAGGTGCGACTGAAATCGCTAGGAGGCGGTTCGCGTGAAGCGGAAGCACAGCTTGGTCCTCATCCCCTTGGTCGGCCTGTCGATGGCGCTCACCGCGTGCGGCAGCGATGACGGCGGCGACACCGGGAACGACAGCGGCGGCGACACTGGCAGCGGCGACGCCGCCGGCAAGATCGGCGTGATCCTCCCCGACACCGAGTCCTCGGTGCGGTGGGAGAGCGCGGACCGCCCGGCCCTCGAGGCCGCCTTCGAGGAGGCCGGCGTCGAGTACGAGATCCAGAACGCCGAGGGCGACGCGGAGAAGATGACCACCATCGCCGACAGCATGATCGGCAACGGCGTCACGGTCCTCGCCATCGTCAACCTCGACTCCGAGTCGGGCGCCGCGATCCAGGAGAAGGCCGCGTCGCAGGGCGTCGCCACCATCGACTACGACCGCCTCACCCTCGGTGGCTCGGCGGAGTACTACGTGTCCTTCGACAACACCGTCGTCGGCGAGCTGCAGGGCCAGGGCCTCGCGGACTGCCTGGGCGACAAGGACGCCAACATCGTCTACCTCAACGGTTCGCCCACCGACAACAACGCCACGCTCTTCGCCGAGGGTGCGCACAGCGTGCTCGACGGCATGAGCAACTACACCGTCGTCGGCGAGCAGGCCGTCCCGGACTGGGACAACGAGCAGGCCGCCACGATCTTCCAGCAGCTCTACACCGCTGCTGACGGCAAGGTCGACGGCGTGCTCGCGGCCAACGACGGTCTCGGTGGCGCGGCGATCAGCATCCTCGAGGGCGCCGGCCAGGCGGGCAAGGTCCCGGTCACCGGCCAGGACGCCACCGTCGAGGGCCTGCAGAACGTCCTCGCGGGCACCCAGTGCATGACGGTCTACAAGTCCGCCACGCAGGAGGCCGGCGCGCTGGCCGACGTCGCGATCGCGCTCGTCAACGGTGAGGACGCCGAGGTCACCGGCAGCACGGTCGACTCCTCCGACGACAGCGAGGTCCCGTCGATCCTGCTCGAGCCGCAGGCCATCACCAAGGACAACGTCGGTGACGTGATCTCCGACGGTGGCCAGTCGGCCGATGACGTGTGCACCGGCGAGTTCGCCGACCTGTGTGCCGAGGCCGGGATCTCCTGATCCCCTGATCCACCCTTCGCGGAACGACGCCCGGGCCGCACCACGGCCCGGGCGTCGCTCCGCTGATTCGCACAACTTATTCCTGTCGATCGGAGTACGACCATGGAACCGCTCCTGCAGCTGCGCGGAGTCAACAAGAGCTTCGGTGTGGTGCACGTCCTGCACGACGTCGACTTCGCCGTCTACCCCGGACAGGTCACTGCCCTGGTCGGCGACAACGGAGCCGGCAAGTCCACGTTGGTCAAGATCATCGCCGGCATCTACGGCCGCGACAGCGGCGACTACCTCTTCGACGGCAAGCAGGTCGAGGTCCACGGTCCCCGTGACGTGGCCGCGCTCGGCGTCGAGGTCGTCTACCAGGACCTCGCCCTCTGCGACAACCTCGACATCGTCGAGAACATGTTCCTCGGTCGTGAGGAGACCACCCGCTTCGGGCTCGACGAGGTCTCCATGGAGACCCGCGCCCGCGAGACCCTCGCCTCCCTCTCCGTGCGCACCGTGAAGTCCGTGCGCCAGAGCGTCGCCAGCCTCTCCGGCGGCCAACGACAGACCGTGGCCATCGCCAAGGCGGTCCTGTGGAACTCCAAGGTCGTCCTCCTCGACGAGCCCACCGCCGCCCTCGGTGTCGCCCAGACCCGGCAGGTCCTCGACCTCGTCCGCCGTCTCGCCGACCGCGGCCTCGGCGTCGTGCTCATCTCCCACAACATGGGTGACGTCCTCGAGGTCGCCGACCGGATCACCGCTCTCTACCTCGGCCGGGTGGCCGCGGACGTCTCCTCGAAGGACGTCACGCACGGCCAGATCGTCGAGCTCATCACCGCCGGACGATCCGGTGACCTCGGCATCGCCGAGAACCCCGCGACCGCGACCGTCTGAGAAGGACCGGAGACCACCATGACCGTCGACCCCGACACCCAGTCCACCCCCGCAGCCCCCGTCGCGAGCGGCTTCGACAACGACAACCGCCAGGCCGGCAGCATCGGCGAGTCGGCCCGCGACTACGTCAACCGCCTGCGCGGCGGCGACATGGGCTCGCTGCCCGCCATCCTCGGCCTCGTCGTCCTGATCGTCATCTTCGCCTCGCTCAACGACCGGTTCCTCACGACCTACAACATGGCCAACCTGGTCGTGCAGGCCAGCGCGATCATGGTCCTGGCGATGGGCATCGTCTTCGTGCTGCTGCTCGGGGAGATCGACCTGTCGGCCGGTGTCGCCGGCGGCGCCTGCGCGACGATCACCGCCCTGATGCTCATCGACTACGACTGGACGTGGTGGCTGGCGACGCTCGCCGGCGTCGCGTTCGGCATGGTGGTCGGCCTGGCCATCGGCGCGCTCGTGTCGTTCCTCGGCATCCCGTCGTTCGTCGTGACCCTCGCGTTCTTCCTCGGGCTCCAGGCGGTCCCGCTCAAGCTCATCGGCTCGGGCGGCTCGCTCCGCTACAACGACCCGGTGCTGCGCGGACTGTCGATCAAGAACGTGCCCGTCACGGCCGGCTGGATCGCCGCGGTGGTGATCGTGCTCGCCTTCGCCGCGCTCTCGCTGTGGCGCTACCGCTCGCTGTCGGCCAAGGGCCTGGTCCACCCGCCCATCGGCCTCGTCGCGATCCGCATCGCCGTCCTCGCGGCCATCGTCCTCGGGCTCACCGCGCTGCTGAGCGCCAACCGCGCGCCCAACCCCAACCTCTTCGAGATCAGCGGCATCCCGTGGGCGGCTCCGGTCGTCATCGCGCTGCTGCTCTTCTGGACCTTCATCCTCACCAAGACCCGTTTCGGCCGGCACCTCTACGCGGTCGGTGGCAACGCCGAGGCCGCTCGCCGGGCCGGCATCAACGTGCGCCGGGTGCGCATCATGGCCTTCGTCATCTGCACCGGCATGGCGGCCCTCGCGGGCCTGCTCTCCGCGTCCTACACCGGCAAGGTGTCGCCGGGCTCGGGTGGCGGCAACGTGCTGCTCTACGCGGTCGCGGCGGCGGTCATCGGCGGCACCAGCCTCTTCGGTGGTCGTGGCCGCGCGATCGACGCCGTCATCGGCGGACTGGTCATCGCGACCATCTCCAACGGCCTCGGGCTGCTCAACCAGGCGGCCTACATCAACTTCGTGGTCACTGGTGGCGTGCTGCTCCTCGCCGCGAGCGTCGACGCCATCTCGCGTCGCCGTCGCTCCTCGGCGGGCGTCTAGGTCACGACCTTGAGCCCGCAGCGGCGCTCGGGCCTCGGCACCAACCAGGAGGCCATCCGGCGCCACAACCTCGGCACGGTGCTCCGGCACGTGCACAGCGCCGGTGAGATGTCGCGCGCCGAGCTGACCGCCATCATGGGCCTCAACCGCAGCACCATCGCGGGTCTGGTCGGCGAGCTCGAGTCGCTGGGAATCTCCGAGCGCACCACGCCGGTGGAGGGCGCGCGCCAGGGCGCCGGCCGGCCGTCGGCGGGCGTACGGATCGCCGAGGACGGGCCCTACGTCATCGCGGTCGACCTCGGCGTCGACCGTGCGGTCGTCGCCCGGGTCGGTCTCGGCGGCCGCATCCTGCAGCGCGCCCAGGCGCCCGTGCACAGCGACGGCGAGGCCTGGCAGGTCGGTGCGGCCGTCGCCGCCCTGATCCGCACCGTCGTCGCGGACGCCCCCGCAGCGTCCGCTCTGGTCGGCATCGGGATCAGCGTCCCGGGCCTGGTGCGCCGCAGCGACGGACTCATCCGGCTGGCCCCCAACCTCGAGTGGCACGACGTGTCGTTCGGCGGCATCGTGCTCGCGGCGTTGGGGCTGGACGTCCCCGTGTCCCTGGCCAACGACGCCGACCTCGGCGCGCTGGCCGAGCACACCCGTGGCGCCGGCGTCGGCACCGACGAGCTCATCTACCTCTCCGGCAACGTCGGCGTCGGTGCCGGGATCATCACCGGCGGCCACCGGCTCGAGGGTGCAGGCGGCTACGCCGGCGAGGTCGGCCACCTGCGCTTCAACCCCCAGGGCCAGACGTGCCACTGCGGCAACCGCGGCTGCTGGGAGACCGAGGTCGGCGCCCACGCCATCGCCGCCGCCATCAAGTGCCCGCTCGACAAGGTGCCCCAGCTGGGCGAGGTGCTCGACGCCTTCGACAAGCCGTCGCCGGCGCTGCGCGCGACCGGCACCGCACTGGGCCAGGGCCTCGCCAGCCTGGTCAACATGTTCAACCCGCAGACGGTGATCCTCGGCGGCTACTTCCGCTCGCTCTACGTGCTCGTCGGGCGCGAGGTCGACGCCGGACTCGCCGAGCGGGCGCTGCCGGCTCCCCACGAGTCGGTGACCCTCGCCCTGCCGGGTCTGGGCCAGGACTCGTCCCTGCTCGGAGCGGCGGAGATCGCGCTGGAGCCGCTCTTCGTCGACCCGGTCGCCGCGCTCGGCACCGCCATCGACGACGTACGCTCCCGCCTCGCCGGCTGACCCACGACCGTCAGGCGGGGAGGTCGATCTCGCCCGCCAGCACCGGGCCGAAGGACTGCTCGGCCGCACCGAGTGCGGCGGCCTCGATGCCGAGCGTGCTGGTGCGCAGCTCGGGCCTGACCTGGGCGGTGGAGACGAGCCGTTCGTCGAGGGTGCGTCGTGCCGGGTCGAGGACGAGGTCGCCCAGGGGCGCGAAGTAGCCGCCCATCACCACGACCTGGGGATCGAGGACCGTGCTCAGCACGGCGATCCCGAGGCCGACGTCGCGGCCGACCCGCTCCAGCCCGGCGCGGACGTCTGCATCCGTGCGGGCGCGCTCGGCCACCGACTCGGCGGTGAGCAGCGGGGTGTCCAGCTCGGGCATCCCGACGGCCGCGAGCATCGCGTGCAGACCGATCGCCGCCTCCCAGCAGCCGCGGCGGCCGCAGCCGCACAGGGCACTGGAGTCGCCGACGGTCATGTGGCCGACCTCGCCCGCGAACCCTGCGCCGCCGCGCACGAGCTCACCGTCCTGCACGATCCCGGCGCCGATGCCGACGGTGCCGGTGACGTAGAGGGCGTGGCTCGTGCCGCGGGCGGCGCCGTGGTGCGACTCGGCGTACGCCGCACAGTTGGCGTCGTTGCTGACCTCCACCTGCTGGTCCGGGACGAGCGATCCCAGCGCGTCGGCCAGCTCGCCCCACTCGACCCGCAGGTTGGGCGCCCAGGCCACGGTGCGGTTGTCGCCGCGGACCAGGCCGGGCACCGCGAGGGTGGTGCCGACCAGTGTGCAGTCGGGTCCGACGTGCTCGTCGAGCGCCGAGCGGGCCAGGTCGCGGAGGTCGTCGCTGGTCCCACCGGACCGGCTGGTGCTGGAGACGACGCCACCGGCGAGGTCGAGCACGACGGCCGACACGTAGTCGACGTTGAGCTCGAGGCCGAGCGAGACGAACCGGTCACCCCGGAGCGCGACCGGCCGGCCGGGGCGCCCGCGCACGCCCGGACGCGACCCCTCCTCGGCGACGGCCCGTGCCGCCTCGAGGTCCGCGACGATGGCGCCGACGGTCGCCTTGGCGAGGCCGGTGTGCGCCGCCAGCTCGGACCGCGTCGACGGTCCGAGCTCGCGCAGCGCCCGGAGCACGGCGCCCGTGTTGGCGCGCCGCAGCCCCTCGGTGCCGGACGTCGAGCGGCGCAGTCCCTCGGCGTCGGTCACCGCACGCAGGTGTGGCCGCACGGTCAGCGGACGCCGTAGAGGTGCTCGAGCGCCAGCTGGTCGAGCAGCTCGAAGCCGCCACCGATCTGGGCCAGCTCCTCGGGGTCGCGCAGGTCGGCGGTGAGCAGGCCCTTCCAGCCCTCGTCCTCCGCGACGGTGGGGACGCCGAGCTCGGGCACCTTGGCGGCCTCGAGGGCTGCCTGCACCTCGGGGTCGGCGCGGAACGCCTTCACCTTCTCGCGCAGGATGAGGTAGTTGCGCATGTTGGCGGCAGCCGACACCCACACGCCGTCCTCGTCCTCGGTGCGGGCCGGCTTGAAGTCGAAGTGGACGGGGCCGTCGTAGCCGCCGGCCAACAGGGTGTCGACCACCCAGAAGGCGCCGCGGACGTTGCCGGCGCCGAAGCGCAGGTCCTGGTCGTACTTCGGGCCGTTCTGGCCGTTGAGGTCGATGTGGAAGAGCTTGCCCTGCCACAGGGCCTGCGCGTAGCCGGCAGCGGCGTTCATGCCGGCCATCTCCTCGTGCCCGATCTCCGGGTTCACCCCGACCAGCTCGGGACGCTCCAGCCGCTCGATGAACGCCAGGGCGTGGCCGATGGTCGGGAGCAGGATGTCGCCGCGGGGCTCGTTGGGCTTCGGCTCGATGGCGAAGCGCATGTCGTAGCCCTGCTCGGTGACGTAGTCGCCGAGGAGGTCGAAGGCCTCCTTCATCCGGTCCAGCGCGACCCGGGTGTCCTGCGAGGCGCCGTACTCCGCTCCCTCGCGACCGCCCCACGCGACGTAGACCTTGGCGCCGAGCTCGGCGGCCAGGTCGACGTTGCGCATCACCTTGCGCAGCGCGAAGCGGCGGATGTCGCGGTTGTTGTTGGTGAATCCGCCGGACTTGAACACCGGGTGGCTGAAGAGGTTGGTCGTCGAGGTGGTGACCACCAGGCCGGTGTCGGCGAGGCCCTTCTTGAAGCGGGCGATGATCTGGTCGCGGGTGGCGTCGTCGCTGCCGAAGGGGATCACGTCGTCGTCGTGGAAGTTGACGCCGTACGCCCCGAGCTCGGCGAGCTTCTCCAGCGCGTGGACGGTGTCCATGAGCGGGCGGGTGGCGGGCCCGAACGGGTCCACGCCCTGCCAGCCGACGGTCCAGAGGCCGAAGGAGAACTTGTCCTCGGGGGTGGGCGTGGGGATCTGGGTGCTCATCGGGTGCCTTCCGTTGCAGTTGCCGTGTGGGTTGTCCATGACTCGGTGCGATCGCGCAGGTCTGCGTAGACCTCGCGGACGTGGGGGGTGGGGTCGGCCTCGAGGACCGTGGTCTCGGCGGCGGACCAGGTCGGCGGCTCGGTCGTCCCGGCCAGCGCCCAGGCGGCCTGCCGGGCCGCACCGAGGGCGACGTACTCACCCGGGGGTGGCAGCACGACCGGGCAGCCGAGCACGGCGGGGGCGAGCTCGCGCACGGCCGCGCTCTTCGTCGCGCCACCGACCATGAGCACGCGCTGCGGGGTCTCGCCGGTGGCGGCGACGAGCCGGTCGACGGCGTCGGCGAGCGAGCAGAGGAGTGCCTCGTACGCCGCTCGCGCGAGGTCGGCGCGCGTCGTGGCGGGCGTGAGCCCGGTCCAGGTGCCGACGGCGTCGGGACGGTTGGGGGTGCGCTCGCCGCCGTAGTAGGGGACGAAGGTCACCCCGCCGGCGCCGGGCGCTGACTGCAGGGCCAGCGCCGCCAGCTCGTCGTGGTCGACGCCGAGCCAGCGGGCCTGGAGGTCGAGGATGCCGGCGGCGTTCATCGTGGTGACCATCGGCAGGAAGCCGCCGCTGGCGTCGGCGAAGCCGGTGACCACGCCGCTGCCGTCCGCGACCGGCACGCTGCTGATGGCGGACGCGACGCCGGACGTGCCGATCGAGACGAGCACGTCGCCGGGCTCGAGCGCCATGCCGAGCGCGGCGCCCATGTTGTCGCCGGTGCCGCCGGCGATCGCCGCTCCGCTCCTCGTCGTGCCGGCCGCCCGGCCGGGCGCGACGAGGCGGGGGAGGTCGGCGCCGTGCCCGAGCGCCTGCTCGAGCAGGTCGGGCCGCCACTCGCCCGCGGCGGTGGCGAAGTAGCCGGTGCCCGAGGCGTCGCCGCGGTCGGTGAACGGCTCGGTGCCGTCGGCGCCCAGATGGAGCGAGACGTAGTCGTGGGGGAGCAGGACGCGCGCCACCCGCGCGGCGTTCTCCGGCTCGTGGTCGCGCAGCCAGCGCAGCTTGGCGGAGGTGAACGAGGCGACGAGCACGCTGCCGATCGCGTCGGCGCAGGCCTGCGGTCCGCCCATCTCCTCGATCAGCTCGACCGCTGCGTCCGCCGACCGGGTGTCGTTCCAGAGCAGGGCGTCGCGCACCGGTGCACCGGACTCGTCCAGCGTGACCATGCCGTGCTGCTGGCCGGCGACCGCGACGGCGTCGGCTCGTTCGAGCAGGCCGTCGGTCGCCTCGTCGACCGCGCTCAGCCAGGTCCGCGGGTCGACCTCGGTGCCCGGCGGGTGCGCTGCCGCACGAGCCTCGACGACCTCGCCGCTGTCGGCGTCCACGAGAAGGGCCTTGGTCGACTGGGTGGAGGAGTCGATGCCCAGGATGAGAGCCACGTCACTATTAAGTATGAGTCTCGAACTAATGTCAAGGTGGTCTGGCTCGGGTGACGGCACACGACAGGGCGCGGTCGGAGGGTGGCGGCACACGACATCGAATCGAGGGTCTGGGATGTCGTCCGCCGCCACCCGGGAACGAGGGCCGGGAGGCTGGCGGCAGACTGGCGCCGTGATCGACCCGAACCTCGTCCACGGTGCGCTCGAGCTCGCGCGCACCGACCGCGGCCTGCTCCCGCACCGGCTCCCGACGTGGGCGCGGGCGCAGACCGACGACCCGCAGCTCCACCTCGTGGAGGCGCAGCCCGCCGGCGTACGACTCGCGCTGCGGACCACGGCGACGCGCATCGAGCTGGACGTGCTGCCCACGAAGCGGCGCTATCCGGGCACGCCGCCGCGGCCCGACGGGTGGTACGACGTGCTCGTCGGCGGCGAGCTGGTCGAGCGGCTCCAGGCGCCGGGCGGCAACGTGCTCGACGTCGAGATGATGACCGGCGCGAGCACGTTCACGGCCGGCGAACCGACGACGCTGACGATCTCCCTCCCGGGTGGCGAGCAGGACGTCGAGGTCTGGCTGCCGCACGACGAGCAGACCGAGCTCGTCGACCTGCGCGCCGACGGCCCCGTCGAGCCGCTGCCGAGCGACAGGCCCCGGTGGCTGCACCACGGCAGCTCGATCAGCCACGGGTCGATGGCGACGCACCCGACCGAGACCTGGCCTGCCGTCGCCGCGCGCCTGGCCGGGCTCGACCTGGTGAACCTCGGCCTCGGTGGCAGCGCCCTGCTCGACCCGTTCGTCGCGCGCACCATCCGCGACACCCCGGCCGACCTCATCTCGGTCAAGCTCGGCATCAACCTCGTCAACCAGGACCTGCTCCGCCGCCGCGCGCTCGGCCCGGCCGTCCACGGCTGGCTCGACACGATCCGCGACGGCCACCCGGAGACGCCGATCCGGCTCATCTCCTCGATCCACTGCGCGATCCACGAGGCGACGCCCGGACCGAGCTCACCCGACATGGCCGCCCTCGCCGAGGGTCGGTTGGCGTTCGTCGCCGCCGGTGACCCCGCGTCGGTCGCGAGCGGCAGCCTCACCCTCGAGGTCGTCCGGGAGGTCCTCGCCGAGGTGGTCGAGCGACGCGGCGACCCGCACCTGTCGTACGTCGACGGGCTGGGGCTCTACGGCGCCGTCGACGCCGAGCGGCTGCCGCTCCCCGACAACCTCCACCCCGACTCCGCCACCCACCGCCTCATCGGTGAGCGGTTCGCGGCGCTGGGGGACTGGTAGGCCGGCAGGCCCTCTCCGCCAGGCGGTCGCTCCACGCGTACCTGTCCCGGGCCGCCCGGATCCGCTGGGCCTTCAGTGCCAGGTGGGCGCCGGAGCGGGCGAGCCCGTCGTCGAGGTCGATCCCGTGCATCCGCGAGATCTTGTCGAGGCGGTAGTAGAAGGTCGTGCGGTGGATGCCGAGCGCGTCGATCGAGCGGGCCGCGCTCCCGGCGTGGTCGAGGTACACCTCGAGGGTGTGCCGGAGCATCTCGGCGGACCGGTCGCTGGCTGCGACGGGGCTCGATGCGTCCCACGCGATCGGCCCGGCGGCCAGCAGGTGGGCGTAGATCCCCAACGCGTCCCAGCCGCAGGTCGCTGGTAGCGCCGGGTCGACGGCGGCGCAGTCCGCGGCCAGGATCGCGCGCGCGGCGGCCGTGGACAGCGCGGCCTCGCCATTCTCCCGGTCGCCGTCGCCGCGCGCGTCCGCGGCTGCCCAGCCGAGGGTGCACGGCTGGTCGACGCTCGCGAGCAGGTGTCGTACGTCGCCGGGGCCGGGGCCGGCACCCGCGGGCCGGCCGATGACCAGCAGGGTGCGACCGTGCCGGGTCGAGCGACCGAGCTCGGTCCGCAGGTGTGGCACGTCGGTGGGTGCTGTGGTCGGCGCCGGAGCGCGGCGGCCCCGCAGGTCGACGACGGGAGCGAGCGCGAGGAACACCAGCCGACCGGCGACGGCGGGGGTGCGCTCGGCCGCCATGTCCAGCAGGGCCGTCGTCGACCCCTCCTCGAACAGGTCGGCCACGAGCTCCGCCGGGTCGACGCGTGCCTCGACGCCCAGCAGCTCGGCGAGCCGGTGCCCCGCGGCCTCGAGTGACCGCAGCGAGTCGTCGTCGAGATCGGCGCCGGGGTGCAGCACCCACACGTGGCCGACGAGCCGGGTGCCGGACCACAGCGGGAGGCAGGTGCGCTGCTCCATCCCGAGCGCCGCGTTGGCCGGGACCGCGACAGGTCCTGTGGCGTCGTCGATGCCGTGGCTGCGCTGGTAGGCCAGCACCGTGTCGGGGACGTGCCGACTCAGGATCGCCTCGATGCGTACGACGTCCGCCCCGGGCCGCTGGCTGCTGTAGCCGAGGAGGCTTCCGTCGACCGCGTCCAGGCTGACCGAGCACCCCAGCTCGCCCGCAAGGGAGTCGAGCCGCTGCTGGAGCTCGTCCGCGTCCATCCTACAAGTGTAGGACGCTCTGGCATCAGGTTGAGGCACGACTCCGATGACCGTGGCCGCGTGGTCCTCCTAGGTTCGGGGGCACCGGCGCACGCTGCCGCCCGCCTGATCCTGGAGCCGTCATGACCGAGACCCTCGCCCCCCGCCCCTGGCTGCCCGCACCGGTCAGCAACCGGGTCGCGGAGTCGACCGCCGCGCTCGGTGGGCTCGACGCGACCGGTGTGCAGGGCCTGCTCGCAGAGCTGGTCGCGGAGAACGGCCGCATCCACGACGAGACCTGCCTCAACCTCAATCCCGCGACCAACCGGATGAACCCGCGGGCCGAGGAGATGCTGTCCGCGCGCCTCGGCTCCCGCGCCTCGCTGGGCTACCCGGGTGAGAAGTACGAGACCGGCCTGGAGGCCATCGAGCAGATCGAGGTCATCGCCGCGGAGCTGGCAGCCCGTGTCTTCCACGCCTCCTTCGCCGAGGTCCGCGTGGGGTCCGGGGCGCTGGCCAACCTCTACTCCTTCATGGCGGTCTGCGAGCCGGGCGACACGATCATCGCGCCGCCCGCGACGATCGCCGGGCACGTCACCCACCACGGCGCTGGCGCGGCCGGTCTCTACCGGCTCCGCACGGTCCCGGCGCCGGTGGACGCGTCGACCTACACCGTCGATCTGGTCGCCCTCGCGGAGCTGGCCCGGGTGGAGCGCCCGCGCATGATCACGATCGGCGGCAGCCTCAACCTCACCCACCACCCCGTCGCCCAGATCCGCGAGATCGCGGACGATGTCGGGGCCGTGGTGCTGTTCGACGCCGCGCACCTCGGCGGCGTGATCGCCGGTGGCGCCTGGCCCAACCCGCTCGACGAGGGCGCACACCTGATGTCCATGAGCACCTACAAGAGCCTCGGGGGGCCGCCCGGGGGGCTGCTGCTGGGCAACGACCCCGCGCTCGCCGAGCGCATCGAGGCCATCGCCTACCCCGGGCTCACTGCCAACTTCGACGCGGGCAAGACCGCGGCGCTTGCCCAGACGATGCTCGACTGGCAGGTCGCCGGCCGGAGCTATGCGCGCGCCATGGTCGACACCGCGGCCGCGTTGGCCGAGGCGCTCGTGGCGGCCGGCGTCCCGGTCTTCCGCCGCGACACCGTGGTCACCCGGTCGCACCAGTTCGCCGTCGAGGCAGCGGCCTACGGCGGTGGGCAGACCGCCGCGGCCCGCCTGCGTCGTGCCAACCTCCTGGCCTGCGGCATCGGCCTGCCGATCGACCCGGTCGAGGGCGACCTCAACGGGCTGCGGATCGGCACGCCCGAGCTGGCGCGCCTCGGCATGACGGTCGAGGACATGCCCGTCCTGGCCGGCTTCATCGCGCGGGCGCTGACCGGCGAGCCCGAGCCGGTCGCCGCGGAGGTCACGGCCTGGCGCAGCGACTTCCGCGACATCCACTTCACGACCGACCGGCCCGACTGACGAGTCATGGGTCCGCTCCGTCGACGAGTCACCCTAGAGTCCCCCCATGGCTCGCTACGGCGCTCAGTTCGGTCCCGACATC
Organism: Nocardioides glacieisoli; assembly: GCF_004137245.1. Lineage (GTDB taxonomy): Bacteria > Actinomycetota > Actinomycetes > Propionibacteriales > Nocardioidaceae > Nocardioides > Nocardioides glacieisoli. Next base: position 46,056 of record NZ_SDWS01000008.1, on the reverse strand, counting down.
ACCTTCCTCGGCGTGCCCGCCTGCGACCTCGACGACGAGTCGACCTACGCCGGCGCCGACGTCGTCGTGGTCGGCGCACCGTTCGACGGTGGTACGTCGCACCGGCCGGGCACGCGGTTCGGGCCGCAGGCGATCCGGATGACCGACTACCTCCCGCACGACGGCTCGCGGCCCTCGCTCGCGCTGCGCACCGACGGGCTCCAGGACCTGCGCGTCGTCGATGCCGGTGACGTGGAGATGCCGCCGGGCGACATCGAGCGCGCACTCGGCGTGCTCGAGGCAGCGGTGGAGAAGGTCGCCCGCGCCGGCGCGATCCCGGTCGTCCTCGGGGGCGACCACTCGATCGCGTTCCCCGACGCCAAGGGCGTCGCCAACGTGCTCGGCCACGGCCGGGTCTCGATGATCCACTTCGACGCGCACGCCGACACCGGCGACATCGAGTTCGGCTCGCTCTGGGGCCACGGCCAGCCGATGCGCCGCCTCATCGAGTCCGGGGCGCTGCGCGGCGACCGGTTCCTGCAGATGGGTCTGCGCGGCTACTGGCCCGGTCCCGAGACGCTCGACTGGATGGCCGCGGAGAAGATGCGGTCCTACGAGATGACCGAGATCGTCCACCGCGGCCTCGAGGAGTGCCTCACCGAGGCCTTCACGATCGCGACCGACGAGTGCGACGGCGTCTTCCTCTCCGTCGACATCGACGTCTGCGACCCGGGCCACGCACCGGGCACGGGCACCCCGGAGCCGGGTGGCCTGTCGGCGCGCCAGCTCCTCGACGCCGTACGCCGCATCTGCCTCGAGCTGCCCGTCGTCGGGGTGGACGTCGTCGAGGTCAGCCCGCCCTACGACCACGCCGACATCACCGCGGCGCTGGCCAACCGCGTGGTGCTCGAGGCGCTGTCGGCCATCGCCCGCAGGAGACAGGACGAGCGCGACGGGACCACCTGGGACCCGTCGCGCCCGTTGCTGGACCGCTAGCGCGGCTGCTCAGCCGGTGACCGGCGCCGAGGTCTTGACCGGGGTGGGCTTGGGCGCCTGCTTGGTCTTGGTGGGCTTGGCCGGAGCCGGTGCCTGCTGGACGACAGGCTCGGCCTGCGGGCCACCGCAGGTGGCCGAGGCGAGGACGGCGACGACCTGGCCGCCGACCTCGAGCCGGAGGCCCTCGACGGTGAAGTTCTCACCGTCGGGCACCTGGTGGTTGAGGGTGATCCTCGCGACCGCGGCCAGCTCCGGCGGCAGCAGCTGGGTCTCGGGGGCGATCTCGCCGGCGAGCACCGGCTGCGGAGCACCGAGCACCTTGACGTCGCTCAGCGTGACCGTGCCGGTCTGGTCGGTGCACTGGGTCTTCAGCGTGCCGACGGTCGCGAGGTCGAGGATGTCGGTGTCGACCAGCTGGTTGCAGAAGGTCTGCGCAGCCTCGACGGTCGGCACCTCGACGACCGTCCCGAGGCCAGGGACCTGGTTGATCGCGTCGTTGAGCGGGGTGAGCACCTCGTTGACCTGACCGGCCTGGCCGAGGCCGGCGCAGACCTGGTTGAGGTTGGCGATGCCGTCCCTGACCTCCGGCGGCAGCTGCGCGAGGGCGCTGCCGAGGGTCAGGTTGGTGATCGCGGCCGAGGCGACGTCGTCGCCCGCGCTGACCTCGAGCACTCCGCCGGCGGCGAGTGGGCCGAGCTGCGCGGGCAGCGAGCCGCCACCCGTCTGCGTGCTCGTGCCGTCGGACGCCACCGCCGGCTGGCCGGGCGTGCCGCCGACCGAGGCGCCGTAGGCCGACGAGCTCGACACGGGGTCGCCGCTCGCGTTGGACGCCGTGACGACCAGCAGGGCAGTCGCGGTGATCGCGAGGCCGGAGAGGCCGGCCTGGAATGTCGTACGCATCTGTTCCTCCGTGGGTTCTACTGCTGATCGATGATGACGAGGGTGCCGAGCGGCACCTGGCTGAGCTGGTCGAGGGCGTCGGCGGGCACGCGGATGCAGCCGTGGCTGATCGCCTTGCCGAACACGGACGTGTTGGGCCAGCCGTGGAAGGCAACGGTCCCGGGACCGCCGCCGTAGGTGTCGAGGGTGGCGCTGTGGGTGCCCAGCGGCAGGATGAGGGGAGAGAAGTCCTGCTTCTCGTCGACGATCGAGCCGAGCAGGAAGGTGCGGCCCGTCGGTGTCGGCGTGCCCGGTGCGCCGACCGCCACGGTCCACTCGCCCAGGGTCTTGCCGTCACGGAAGAGCTGCATCCGGCGCGAGCCGACGTGCACGCGGACGACGTACGGCGTGTAGCGCTCGACGAGCTGCGCGGTCCGCAGCCAGCCGATCGACCCGTTGGGCCGGGATGGCAGGAGCACCTGCGTCCAGCCCTCCTGCTGGTCGATGACCGGGAGCCAGGTGTCGCCCATCTGCGTCGGGGTGATCTTGGCGAACGGCTTGCGACCGGGGGCGGCGTAGACCGGGAGCACCCGGCGCGGGTGGACGACGGTGCCGTCGGTGGCGGCCATCGGGTCGGGGTCGAGCGGGGCCTGCGGCAGCTTGGCCTTGGTGGTGGACGCGACCAGCTTCGTCAGGTCGACGTCGGCGCGCTCCTCGGGCTGGTTGCCCCAGGACGTGAGGACCGCGATGACGGCGACGACGACCACGAGCAGCAGCACGGTGTTGCTGCGCGAGCCGGCGGCGTCGGTGGTCTGTCGGTCGGTCATGAGGTCCCTCTCTCCCGACCTGACCAACGATGAAGTGACCGATTGGTAACGGGGGACCTACGACCGGAATTTCACCGTGCTAGACGCCGAGGCCGAGGATCCCGAGCGGCTCGGCCATCTCGATCTCCTCGTAGGTGAAGTGCGACTCGAGGTCGCGGCGCAGATCGGCCACCGCGTCCACCAGCTCGGCGACCCGCGACGGATCGGCGTGCACGGCCACCGCAAGCCCGTCGACGCGCTCGAGGTGGTCGTGGATGACGAGGTGCTCCTCGGCCAGCCGCGCCGCCACCGGCGCGTACACCTCGAGCGTCGCGACGGCCGGGAACATCGCCTGGTCCTCGATCGAGTGGTGCATCGTGAGGAACTGGCACACCTGCCGGCACAACCCGGACGCCTGCTGGGCGGTCAGCGCCGGCGCGAGCCCGTGCACCCCGGCGCGTACGTCGTCGACGTCCCCGACCCCGTCGCGCACCGCCTCGACCGCCCGGGTCATCGCCTCGAGCTGCTGGCGGAAGTGGTCGTGGATCTGCTGCAGGTGCAGGCCGCCCACCCGCTGGCGCGGCGTCAGCTCGACGGAGCCCGCCACCCGCGGTCGGGTCGAGTCGTCGATGGGCACAGGGTCGAGCCTAGGTGCCGACGGTCGGGCGGACAGCGCGCACCGGGACCTCCGGCCCCTCTGATTGGGCCACGTGGACCTGACTAGAGGCCCCGACCTCGCGAGAGCGTGGTCGCACACCACGAACCGGAGGTCCCCATGCCCGCGCACCAATATGTCCAGCACGACTGGCCCCCCGCCCTGTGGGCGCTGCTGCTGCTGATCCTGGCGACCCTGGTCGTCGTCGGGATGGGCCTGTTCCTCTGGGGCGCGGCTCGTCCGAAGCGAGCCCAGTTCTCCGGTGCACCTGCTGCGGACGCACGAACGGCCCGGTCGTGACGACCGGGCCGCTCCTCGTTCTGCGCGCCTGTAGGGATTCGAACCCCAAACCTTCTGATCCGTAGAGAGAACGTTGTGGGCCGCAGGTGCGGCATTCAGGCTTAGCGGCGGGCATGGTCATGCGCTTCCTTTGGTAGATCAAGGCACATCGGAGTACCGGAGTGTGTCCAAGGTGTGTCCAAGACGATTACGGTCTCCTATGACTGGGACAGGACGTCCAAGCGGTCAGCGGTGCTGCGAATAAGTACTCGCCATTGCACTGGTGGCGAGGACGAGTACCCGGGGGTCGCGCCACGAGCAGTGAGGGCGGCCGTGGCCGCGACCCAGTCCAGGCCGGCATCCGCACGTCCATCAAGTACAGCCGGCCGGCGTCGCCGACCTTGAGCAGGCCGTAGGCACTCACCTCGGCCACTCTGAGTGGCTCACGGTAGACCGGATCGACGGGTTCGCCCACGCTACCGGCGATCACCAGTGGATGCACGTTGACCCGAAAAGGGCCGCTGCCGGTCCGTTCGGGTCGACAATCGCCCACGGATTCCTCACCCTGAGCCTGCTGCCCAGGCTAACCTGGCAGATCTACAAGGTTGTAGGTGTCAGCGCGGGACTGAACTCCGGCGCCAACAAGGTGCGCTTCCCCTCTCCAGTGCCGGTCGGATCCAAAGTCCGGGCCGGCGTCGAGCTACTCGAGGTCACACCCATCGCCCTCGGCTACCAGGTCGCCACGCGCGTGACGATCGAGCGCGAAGGGGGCGACAAGCCGGCCTGCGTGGCCGACGTTCTCGCGGTGATGGTGCCTTGATGACCGCGAACGTGTCGCCTGGGCTCGCGCCTCCGTGCGCTCGGTGTCTGGTTCGCCAACCACCTCTCTGGCGCAGGCGCCGAGTTGCAGGCCAAGATGTGACCTATCCGTGCAGCAGTCCCTCCACTGGGGTCAAAAGCAGGAGCGCCGTAGCCCTCACCGATCGAACGGCGTCGCATCACAGAGCGTTACTAACGAAAACGAGCAAGCGCCGACAAAGAGTGTTCGCCATTGCAGTGTAAGTCCAAGCGCAGAGTCGAGTCGCTGTCCGGCGTGTCCGCGCGGCCGGGCCTGCCTCATTACACACGCCATGACTAGCTAGTGGCTATCTAGATCACGGGCGGAATGTAGATACGCGGCCGTTCTTTAGGCAGCTGGGACCAAGCAGCTAGTACGACTCGCCCGGGCGCCCTAGTTCGCCGCGTCGTATTGGTCGATGACCGATGAAGAGACTCGTCCTCGGTCTGACACCTGCAGTCCTTGCGCGCGGGCCCATTCGCGGACCGTCGCTAGGTCCTTTCGTCTGTCTGACACGAGTGACGTTCTGGGGGATCGGGTCAACCTCCGTTCCCGCGCTGAAATGCCAGCAGTGGGAATGGTCTACTGCTGGCGTGGTGCCGAGCCTGCGTCCGGAGTAGGAGGTTCACACCACCGGCGGGGCCGCTGCCCGGTTCCCGGGACGCAACGCATATCACCGCAGGTGACAGCGCACGTGACCCGACCCGAACTTCAGCCAATGACGAACTTCCGCGGTCGATCCCACTGACACGTGCACAATGACATCGGGACACTGCTGCTGGAACTCCTCGATCATGTGTGGGACCACATAGGTTCCGGGTCCTGAAGACGCACCGATCTCGAGCGTGCCAGTGCGCAGTCCCGCATGGGTACGGACGGTCGCTACGGCTCACGCACGCGGGTCGCGTGTTGGCCGTGTACGCCTCCCAAGCACTCTCTAACCTCACTGAACGCCGCCGTCCTCGATGATTTCTCGCTTCTGGTTCAGGAGCCTGGCTGGGAAGGTCGCGGAAATTGGGGGGGGACGCTGCGTGCCAAGGGAGAGTCGGGCGAAGGTTCACCTGAACGCGACTTGCTGCGGTCGTTGGTGAGGTTTCGGCGACGTGGTGACCGCTCCGAGTGGCGATATCTCATAGATAGCTGTCAGTAGGTCGATGTCAATACAGGAATGAACGATCGGATGAGTGAGCAGACGATTAGTTAACAGGCGCGGCTTAGGGCGCGGAGATAGCCGAGCGAGGTCGGCACGCGCGCGCCGCGCGGGAACTGAGGACGATGGAGCCTGCCCCGCTAGCCCGGACACCTGATCTGTAGCGATGATCGCTGCCGGAAGGAGTCCAACAGATGCCTGCACCACACCCGTCGGAGTTTCGTCGTGGGGCGATCGGTCTGGCACGTCAGCCCGGGGCTTCGGTGGGCCAGGTTGCCGAGGACCTAGGGATCAGCGAGTCCGGGCTTGCGCCGCTGGATCAGCCAGGACGCCGTCGACACCGGCCGCAAGGAAGGGCTCTCGAGCAACGAGCGTGAGGCGTTGGTCCGGCTGCGTCGGGAGAATCGTCGTCAGCAGATGGAGATCGAGATCTCAAGAAGGCAAGTGCCTACTTCACGCAGGAGAACGTGCTCCCAAAATAGGGTTCCGGCTCGTCCACGAGCTCGCCGCGAACGGGTACCCCGTTGCTGGGACCTGCTGGGTCTTGAAGGTCTCTCGGTCCGGGTACTACGAGTGGCGCGACCGACCGCCGTCGAAGCAGGACCTTGACGACGTGTACCTCGCCAACGCCATCGTGGACATCCACGCCATGTCACGGGCCTCTACGGCGCCGACGGCTCCACGCCGAACTACGACTGGGCCTTGGTGTCAGGTCCGGCGCAAACAGGGTCGCCCGGTTGCTTCGGGTGACCGGTCGGCGCCGGATCAGCCACCGACACAAGCGTCGTCGCAAGCCCGCTGAGGCGGGTCCACCAGGATCTCGTGCAACGACGCGTCGTCGCTGCTGGACCGGACCTGTTGTGGTGCACCGACATGGAAACGGTGCACTTGCATGGAATGGCTGACCGGGGACCAAGTCAGCTTTCAGGTGGGCAACAGCAGCGTGTAGCCCTGGCCCGGTCTATCGTGTTCAAACCCTCCGTGCTACTGATGGACGAACCATTGGGCGCGCTGGATCGTAAACTTCGAGACAGCATGCAATTAGAGGTGCGCAGGATCCATCGTGAGGTTGGAAGCACTGTTATCTTCGTGACCCACGATCAGGAAGAGGCGCTGGCTCTTTCCGATCGCATTGCGGCTTTTTGTGATGGCAGGATCGAACAAATCGGCACCGGTAGAGAGTTGTATGAATCTCCGGCTTCCATCTTCATCGCAACGTTCCTCGGGGAGTCCACGTTAATTGCGGGGAAGGTAAGAAGCGATGGTCGGGGTTCTCTTGTCGAAGGTGCGGCAAAGGTCCGCGTGAACGGCTCTTTGCCTGATGGGTCAGCAGGTGTCGTTATGGTGCGGCCGGAGCGGCTCCGACTGGAAGCTGCGGGAGCGGTCTCGACTGCCGCGGAGCAAAACGCAGTCGAGGTTACGGTACTGAACGAGATGTACTTGGGTTCCTCGCGCAGGCTTGGCGTCCTATTGCCTGACGGGACCACCGGCCTGGTCAGGGAGCCAGCTAGTACGGCCTCTGCAGTTCGTGCCGGAGACCGTGCCGTTCTTCGATGGCCTGTGAAGGACGGCGTCCTCCTAGTTGCAGACCCTGCGGTGGAAGCGGTCAGCGCATCGCCCGCCTCCTAAGAAGGGCACGTGGCCCCGGGACCGGTCGGCCGGTTAGTGCCAACCGAGGCCACTGCCTTCCGATGGCCCGGGGTCTGCCTTGGGGTGCCGTGGCAGCCTGGGAGATCAAGACCCTGCCCCTGCCGAGCGGTTGGGCTAGAACGATGCGCCACAAGGGGATACGAAGTGCCGTCACTGCAGGATGTCTGGAATGTCACTCGTCTGAGGTTGCTTGTAGAGCTGGAGAAGTGCAGCAGCTTGTCGCAGGCGGCCGAGGCGGTTGGTGTCAGCCAACCTAGCGCCAGCGAGCATATTCGCTTGTTGAACGCTGCCGCGGGAGAACCGATTGTCGAGCGCTACGGACGGTCGCTACGGCTCACCCACGCGGGTCGCGTGTTAGCCGTCTACGCCTCCCAAGCGCTCTCGAACCTCAATGCCGGCGAGTCCGCCCTTGCCGCCCGCGCGGGACTGCGCACCGGCACGCTCGAGCTCGGCGCGTCTTCGGTGCCTGGAACTTACTTGGTTCCAGACATCATCGAGCAGTTCCAGCAGCAATGTCCCGATGTCAACGTGCACGTGTCGGTGGGATCGACCGCGGAAGTTCGTCAATGGCTAAGTTCGGGTCGAGTAACGTGCGCTGTCACGTGTGGTGATATGCGCGACGAGCGCCTGACAGTGACCGCCCTTGGCCCTGATGAGATCGTCGGTGTAGCCAGACCCCGCTTCCTTGACCTGTCCTCGGACGGCTATGTGGACGCCGCCGCACTCGATGATTTCACGCTTCTAGTTCAAGAAACTGGCTCAAGCACCCGGGAGTACGCCTTGGGACTTTTGTCGGGGACTGACTACTCGTTCCGCAACGTATGGGAACTGGGTTCGGTGGACGCGGTCAAGCGGGCGGCGCGTCGAGGCCGTGGAGTCGGCTTCCTCTCCACTCACACCATTGCGGACGAGCAACGGCGCGGGGAGGTCGTCGCTTTCCGGGTGACGGATTTGCCTTCGCCAGCGCGGCGAGTGTGTTGGGTCCGGCTGACGCGGGCATCTGTCAGTCCCGCCGAAACGTACTTCGAGTCGATGCTGCGGTCGCACCTCTCCCGCGCGGGTGGAGTGTAGTCGTAGCCCGACGTATCGGGTTATCTGATACATTACGGGCCGGAACTCCCATCTGCCGATGTGGTAGGCGCGAGTGCCGAGGATTCATTGACGCGACTTATAGTCCGCTCCTATCGTTCAACGATCGTAATAGTTGATCCCGGATGACTTTAGGAGCGGCGGATGCAATCAAGCGGCCTCCCACTTGTGGAGACTCCAGATGTCCTGATCGTGGGGGCGGGTGTCATTGGTACGTCGATTGCTATGGCGCTCTCCCATCTTGACGTGGACGTTGCGGTCGTTGAGCGGCGACACGACGTCGGCGAGGAGACCTCCCGCGCCAACAGCGGTATCGCTAATTGCGGCTGGTCTCTTGCGCCGGGCAGCCTTGAGGCGCAGTTGGTATGTGCCTCAAGTCCGCGGTGGGATGACATTGCCTCAAGGCTAGGTGTCACGTTTCGCCGGGTGGGCCTGACTCTTTTGGCCTTCTCGGAGGAGGAGGCATCCGGGATCTCGGCGTTGTGCGAACGAGCCACGGAGAACGGCGTCACAGTGCGAGAGGTGCGCGGTGATGAACTCGCTGAAGTTGCTCCGCATGCCTCTGGTCGGGCGGTAGCCGGCATCTATGTCCCCGATGAGGGGGTCGTCGACTCAGTGCGTTTGCCAGTCGCATTCGCCGAGCTCGCCTCCGTTAACGGGGTGCGCTTCTATCTGGGGGAGTCGGTGGTTTCAGCCTCTCTAGGCAATGGACAGGTCGAAGAGGTGCTGACGACAAAACGTCGCTTCCGGCCGCGGTTTGTCGTGAACGCCGCTGGCCTGGGGGCGGACTTCGTTTCGAAGTCTCTAGGCGGCGACGAATTCTCCATCACCCCGCGCCGAGGGCAGTGGGTTCTGCTCGATAGGGAGTTCGGGAAACGAGTTCCGTCAATCCTCACCGGAATGCCGGGGAAGCTCGGTCACGGTCCGATGGTTATCCCGACCGCCCACGGGTCGGTGCTCATCGGTCCGGACGCGGAGGACCTCGAAGACAAAACAGATAGGTCTACGACCGGAGCAGGTCTTGACGACGTGGTGGATCGGTGTCGTGTCTTGATGCCGGACATTGACACCAAGTTCGCTATCAAGACCTTCGCGGGTCTGCGACCCCACAGCGACAAGACGTACCGCGTCGGCTGGTCTGAGACTGCAGGGAACCTCCTCCAAGCCGCGGGCATTCGCTCGACGGGGGTCTCCTCATCGCTGGCAATGGGAGACCACATCCGCGATTTGCTCGTCGGAGCGGGGCTCAGCGATCGGCTGGACGCGGGAGCTCGTAACGACCTCGATTACACGCCACCGCTATGGGCGGACGGCGACTACGCGCGGGTTGCTAAGGACCCGTTGGGCCGCACGGTGGTGTGTGCCTGCGAGAAGGTCACCGCTGCCGACATCCACCAAGCCCTGCGGGAGCCGTTGCCGGCGACATCCATCGGGGGAGTGGCCAGACGGACCCATGCGACGTGGGGGCGTTGCCAAGGTTCGGCGTGCCTGTCCGGAGTCTCATTCATCACCTCGCTCTATACCCCAGGAGAGGCGTGGGAAACGCCGATGCATGAGCCGGGATCAACGCTTGGCGCGGGGGTGACGACCGGTGAGTGACGTGGTCGTTGCGGGTGCTGGACGTACCGGAATGTTGGTGTCGCGGATGCTAGCGGAGCGTGGAATCGGTGTAACGCTCGTCGAGCGATTGCCGGCTCCGGGGGGCCAGGAGCCGGAGACCGATGCCGCTGAGCTTGCTCGGGCCGCATCGCGCGCCGGCGTGCGGATGATGCTTGGCACTCTCGCGGCCGAGTTCCGCCAGGATCAGGTCCATACCCTGGGGGTAGAGGGTGCAGTCACGCTGTCGGCCGATGCACTCGTCGTGGCTACGGGATCTCGGCCTCAAACGCGTGCCGAGCTTGGCATCGCAGGGGAGCGCGGTGCCGGGGTCATGCCCGGGTCCGCGACCCGGCACCTCCTGGACTCGGGTGTGCTTTTGGGCCGTCACCCGCTGGTGATCGGAGACGGTCATTTGGCTGAGGAGCTCTGTTCGGCCTTGGGCTCTGCCGGCGCCATCACGGTGACGTCGGTTCGAGCCGAGTCGGACGGGGTTGATCCATGGCCGGGCACGAACACCTTCACTGATGCCCGGGTTCTGAGCGTGCACGGTTTTCCCCGGGTGAACCGGGCAGTGGTGTCCCAGGGCGATCGCCTGACCCATGTGCACGCGGACGCGGTGATCTTGGCTGCCAGCCGGGTTGCGATGCGCAACATCGAGGGGGCTGTGTTCGGAGGGCCCCACGTCGTCGAATGCTTCAGCCTCGCCGAACCCAAGACGTTCGACAACGCCGAAGCAGCGGCGATGCAGGCCTGCGAACAAACCATGCTCACGTTGCTCTGACCGTTAAAAACGCCTGATCAGGAGACCCCAATGCAAGTGCTTTCACCAGTTGGAGAGTTCAAAGTCGCCGTCGACGGCGTACGTATTCGCGACGGCCGGCTGGTTGTCCACATGTCCATGGGCGCCTGGCGCTCCGAGGCCACGCTCGAGCGTGGTGACCTGCCCTACGTTGGTGTCGCCGCAAGCTTGCTCTTCGGCACGTTCTATATGGGTCGTCAGTCAGTAAAAGTCGCCCTCAAGGCCCGAGAGTTGGGCTCACGATGACTGTGGCTAAGTTGGTGCCCGTCCTTGGGGCCGCCATGGCGGGCGGCTATGGCGTTCTGGCGGTCAATATCGTGAACGGGCTGACGCTCAGGGCGGTGGTTGATGCGGCCGAAGAACTACGCGCACCGGTGATAGTTCAGACGTCTGTCAAGACGGTCCTTTCGCAAGGTATTCCCGAGACCATGTCCATGTATCGCCACGCCGCCGAGCGCGCGACCGTCCCGGTGGTGCTCCATTTAGACCACTGCACCGATCGAAATGTGCTCCTCGACTGCCTGAAGGCTGGCTGGGGTTCTGTGCTTTTCGACTGTTCGGGTCGCACGCTCGAGGAGGCGACCGAGCAAACCAAGCAGGTAGTGGGGGAGGCTCGGAGCTTTGGGGCGGACGTCGAGGGTGAGATCGAGGGGATAACGGGTGTCGAGGACGGGGTCGGGAGCGACGACAAATCGGAGCTTTACCCCCTGGATGACGCAGTGCGCTTCATACGCGAGACGGGGATCGACTGCTTCGCGCCGGCCATTGGCAACGCCCACGGTAACTACCCCCAGCTTCCCAACCTGGACGTGGACCGGGTGGACTCGCTGGTGGACGCGACCGGGCTTCCTATGGCGTTGCATGGCGGGAGCGGGCTGAGCGACGACCAGTTTCGGGACCTGATCTCCCGTGGCTGCGCCAAGGTGAACATCTCCACCGCACTCAAGCAGGCATACATCGACGCGCACCGGGATTTCTTGGCGGAGAACCCGGACTGCCATGAACCCTTGACGTTGATGGCGTTTGTGTCGAGCCGCGTGAGCATGGTCGCGCAGGGGCTCATCAAGGTGTTCGGCAGCGAAGGGCGTGTCGCATGAGGGCGCTCATCTTCGATTGCGACGGCGTACTCGCAGAAACTGAGCGCGACGGACACCGGGCGGCCTTCAACCGAATGTTCGCCGCGGAGGGTGTCGACTTCGAGTGGACTGAAGACGACTACGCCTCGGTGCTGAGCGTCGCAGGCGGCAAAGAGCGACTGCGCCGGTTATGCACCGACGCGTTCGTGGAGCGACACGGGCTACCGACCGAGCAGGCAGCACTTGATGAGCTCGTGGCTTTGTGGCATCGACGCAAGACGCAGATTTTCTTGGACCTCGTCGCCGAGGGGCGGATGCCATCTCGCGCCGGCGTCCGACGCCTCGCTTCTGAGGCGCGCGCCGCTGGGTGGCGTTTAGCCGTGGCGTCCACGTCCGCTGTCGTGTCGGTGGAGGCAATCGCTGAACAGGTGCTGGGCCAAGAGTTGCTGGGTGAGTGCGTGATCGCTGCCGGGGACATGGTGGAGAACAAGAAACCCGCGCCGGACATCTACCTCCATGCGGCACGTCTGCTGGGGATCGACGCACACCACGCCGTGGCCGTGGAGGACTCGCACGTCGGGGTGACGGCCGCCGTGGCCGCCGGCATGCGCGTAGTAGCAACAGTCAGTCATTACACGGCAGATGAGGACTTGACTGCAGCCGACATCGTTGTCGACGGCCTCGGGGAGCCCGACGGTGCTGCAATCGCGGTGTACAAGAACGACACAAAAACAAAAATCAAAAATCATGTCGCTTTGGAGCACGTCGCCTCGTTGTTGGGTCAATCAGGGGCTATGCGTGGAGCGGCCCTGCCGAAGGTGGACTCATGGAAATAATCAGCGACACCGTCATCTACATCATGATGGCGTTCGTCCTGATCGGCGCGGTTGCGGCCATCAGAGACGATCAGGGGGGCATTGGCAAAGAGTTCATGCAAGGCCTGCACTCGATCGGCTATTTGTTCATCCCCGTCGCCGGAGTGATGGCCTCGCTTCCATACCTGAGCATCTTCGTCGAGAAGGTCCTAGGGCCAATCTGGTCGGCTCTAGGAGCCGATCCGGCCATAGCCGCCACGACGTTCATTGCGTCCGATATGGGTGGCTATCAGCTGGCAGAGGCAACGGCCCAAAGTGACGGCGCCTGGATCACTGCCATGGTCACCGGCTACATGGCCGGAGCGACAATTGTGTTTACAATTCCGGTGGGCTTGGCGATGTTGCAGAAGGCAGACCACAAGTATATGGCACTTGGCATCATGTCCGGGATTCTCACGATCCCGATCGGTGTCGCGGTGACTATGCTCATGGTCTTGGCCACCGGGGCCGATATCCGGTCGGAATCAAGCACCACCGGGCCAGCGGACACGCCGATCTCCGGGCTTGATGTGGGCGCCCTCGTCGGCAATCTAGTGCCCCTTGTCATCGTCGTGCTTTTGATCGCCGCCGGTCTAAAATTCTTGCCCGACCTCATGATCAAGCTTTTCATGGGTTTCGGCCGATTCATTGACGCGGCGGTCAAGATCATTCTGGCCCTGTCAATCGTTGAGTACTTCACCGGGGTCTTTGCGCGTGTTTTTGGTTCCTGGGGCTTCGATGCCATCATTGCCACTGAGGATAATACGTTCCGAGCGCTGGAAGTCGCTGGATACGTTGGAATTATGCTCGCCGGGGCCTTCCCGATGGTTTACGCAATTCAGAAATACATGTCGCGGCCGCTAAACGCAGTGGGTTCCAAGTTCGGCATCAGCCAGCCAGGTATGGCTGGAATTCTAGGTGGATCGGCCAACGTGCTGGCTTTGTTCCACCTGATCAAGGAGATGCCCCCGAAGGACAAGGTGCTGGCCGTAGCCTTCGCCACCACGGGGGGATTCCTGCTCGGCGACCACCTGTCGTTCACAGCAAACTTCCAACCGAATCTGATTGTCCCCGTCCTGGTCGGCAAGTTGACGGCTGCCCTTCTCGCTATGGCGCTGGCCTACAAAATCGCTGTGCCAACCGCCCGCCGACTGGAGGCAACCGACCTCGAGCCTGGCCTCGCCTCAAACCCCCCAGTTGCGGGGCTTGGGGCGACCGGGACAGAGACGCGGGGGTCTGACGAATGACCCAATCCCTGAACAACGTCGCGGCTTGTGACCCGCCGTGCGTCCGACAGGCGGTAGCCCGGCTGTGGCCAGGAGCCACCTGGTCCGCGGAGCCGCTTGACGGCGGCATGACGAATCGAAACTTCAAGGTCGAGGTACAGATAACCGACCGAGAGCAACGTACGGTGGTCGTTCAGGAGCAACTGCCGGACGCGCTCGCAGCACGGGTCGGTATTCATCGTGAGAACCAAGTTCGCGCCATGGCTATGGTGCTGGACTTGGGTTTGGCACCCGAAGTGCTCGGACAGTGGACAGAACCCCGGGTTCTAGTCTCCGATTTCGTAGAAGGCGCGTTGCTGTCCGCGGTCCCGGATCGGGTTCATGCGACCGCGCTGGTGGGTCAAGCCCTAGCAAAGCTGCACAAGCACACGCAAGGCGTGGTGATGACGGGTCCTATTTCCGACCCATACAGCGGCACCGCGTGGATCTTCAATCAGGTCAAGGCCGAGGCCCCGGCCACGGCGGAGACGTTCGCGTGGACGATGGACATTCTCGCCCGCATTCAGGCTGCGTGCGGGCCGTACACGCCCAGTCTGCTCCACTCGGATGTCTCCGAGGGCAACGTGATCATTCTTCCCGACCGGGCGGTGCTCATCGATTGGGAGTATGTCGGAGCGGGCGACCCCTACTACGACGTAGGAGACTTCGCGGAAAAAGTGAAGCTCTCGAGCTCGGAGGAGGAGGCGCTTCTGTGCGCCTACGACGGCGTCCTAGTGCCCACTTCGTTGGCTATGGCGCGCTTGTATCGGTTTGTCAGCATGCTGCGCGAGGCATTGTGGTCCGTCCGTGCAGGTACGACGGGCTTCACAGAGTTCGACTACGTCAGTTACGCACGTGCATGCCTAGCGAGGATGAGAGAAATTGCACAGTCCTCGGAATTCGCTGACAGCTTGCACCTACTCGAAAGCACCAATCAAGGAGAAATGAATGACTTGCGCCAACGGCACAGCTGACCGCGTAGACCTGGATGCGACACGGTTCGAAATCAGAATCGGACACGAAGGCTACGTCCGGCGGCTCCCGGAGCGGGTCACCCGCACCAGCACCGCCGGCAAATTGGAGGTCACCGACCGGTTCCGGGAGGTAGTGGACCTCTTCGGCGAGGACCACCAGGACACCCCCGCAGGGTTCCGCATCGAGACGGCTACCCACGGTTCAGTCACCAGCGTCGACCTCGTCCGAGACATCGGATACGAACGGGGCGGCACGCCCCGGCCAACGCCGCTGCTGTTCTCGGCCGACTCCGCCAACCCCTACGAGGTCTCGGATTGCGCGCCCCTGATCGCCAACGTCACCTGCAACCCTGGGATCGTCTACGACCTCTTCATCAATAACCCGGACGCAAACATCGGCGGGCACTTCACGACCCTCGACGAGGTCCTTGTGGAGTTGAGCAAGGCGGCCGGACCAGGATGCGATGTCTCAGTCGAGATCGCGAACCCTTATGGCGACATCAAAGAGATTCTGGAGGAGGTCGCGCGCTACGAGGAGATCCTGACCCGGCACCGACTGGTGGTGAAGGTTCCTCATACCGGCCCACTCTCTGCAGACACGGCTGGCGACCTTCTCAAGGGCAACGGATTACTTCGCAAGCGCTACAACTCGGGTGCCCCGCGCGACATGCTGCGGGGCCACGCGCTCGCTCGGCAATTGCACGACCTTGGGCACCGGGTGAACTTCACCTTGATGTTCGAGCCGCACCAAACGCCGTTGGCGCTGCAGGCGCGCCCCTACTTCATCAATGCCTTTGTGCGGCACCGAGCTGACGCCACGAGGCGGATGCGTGGATTCGTCGCTGCCTACGACGCGACTTCAGACGAGCAGTTCGTCGCGGACCTCAGGGACTACCTCGTTCGCATGGACTACCTCGGTACCGACGACGAGGCCTTGGACCTCCTGACGGTCCTGCGGTTGACTCGCACACTTCTGCGTCAGCGAGCCGATGGCCCCGACGACGGTATGGACAGTGTCCGCAGGTCGCTGCGCTGGCTATCCACCACACACTTGCCGGAGACCCGTCTGATCGTCTGTTCGATGGACGGCGAGCAGATGTTTCCGGATCTCATGACCATGCTCAGTGAACCCGAGTTCTTACCACTGCACCGGCGGGTGCTAGTTACGGCCGACCCGGCCTACCTGGCTCGGTGGACTACCAGCCCACACGTAGTGACCTACCAGCGTCGATTCCTGTCCGCCGTCCGTTCGGCACCGGACGCACTCAGCGCCGGCACATCGTCATCCAGTTCCTGAGCGTCCACCAATCGTGTTAGCTCCACAGGAGGCGATAGCCCGGGTCCCCGTGGCGGGTTCCGCGATGGGCGACCCCCGCCAAACCGGGCGACCGCACCATTCCGAGCCGCCACGAGGGACCCGGGGTGGCTACCGGTCCCTTCGGGAAACTGGGCCAGTTACGCGTGATCGGGCCAGCCCCAAGACGTCCGCCTCACCGTTCGGTGCCGCCATTTGCCCCTTGGTTTTGAGTTCACCCAGTTCCGTCCCTGACAAGAGCTGTGCAGCATCTCCCAATGGGACTAGTCGACCGTTGAGACGGCTCAGGACAGCTCGGATTCAGCCTGCTGAATGGCCGCGAACTCCTCCTCGGGCGCGCTTGCGACGAGGCGGTGTCGGCTGTAGAAGCAGAAGTAGGCCAGGGCAACAACGAAGATGAGCGCCGTGATCCCGGCCGCCTTCTCATCCACGAAGAACGTCGCAATCACTGCCGTCAGCGCGAGGGTTAGCGCAACGCCGGTCGTGACGACTCCGCCGGGGGTGCGGTAGGGCCGCTCGAGCTTGGGCTCGCGGATCCGGAGCAGGATATGCGAGACCATCACGAGTACGTACGACACGGTCGCACCGAACACAGCGATGTTGATCAACAAGGCGCCGTTCTCAGTGATTGCTGCGAGTAGGAACCCGATCGTTCCTGGCACGACCAGTGCCAGGTAGGGCGTCTTCCGGGCTCCGGTCACCGAAAGGATCCGCGGGAGATAGCCCGCCCGGGAGAGGGCAAACGGCCCGCTAAGCCCACGTAGTTGACGAAGTCGGCTACCCAGGTGTCCCCGCCAAAGGCGGATCGGATGGCCTCGGGAAGAGGGTTGTCCGAGTCCGCAATCGCCGAGGACCCGGCACCGCCGGGGGCGATGAACAGCATCAGTGCAGCGGTCACGAGCAGAATCGTCATCGCAGTGATCCCGCGTGGCATGTCCCGCTTCGGGTCGTTGGCCTCTTCTGCCGCCAACGGGACTCCCTCGACCGCAAGGAAGAACCAAATTCCGTACACCAGTGCTCCTAGAACGCCGGCATACCCGAACGGAATGAAGCTGTTTGCGCCGGCCGCGCCTGTCGGCTCGATGTCAAACAGGTTAGCGAACTCAAACTTCGGAGCCATCGCGATCACAAAGACCACCAGCGCAACGAGGGCCACGGCCGTAATGGCAAACATCAACCGCAGTGCCTCACCCACGCCGTACAGGTGGATTCGACGAACACGCCATAGCACGCCAGGTAGATCGGCCACCCACTTGTCAGGCCGAACAAGCCAAGAGCCTCAATGTAGCCGCCGATGAACACCGAGATGGCCGCTGGAGCTATGGCGTACTCGATCAAGATGGCCATTCCTGTTGCGAAGCCTCCAAGCGGCCCCAACGCCCGGCGCGCGAAACCAAAGCCAGCGCCCGCCACTGGCAGAGCGGACGCAAGCTCGGCCAGGCCGAAGACCATGCACGTGTACATGGTTGCCATTAGGACCGTCGCGATGAATAGACCGCCCCACCCGCCCTCTGCCAGCCCGAAGTTCCATCCGGCGAAGTCGCCCGAGATCACGTAGGCGACCCCGAGCCCCGCGAGTAGGACCCACCCCGCAGCGCCTCGGCGCAGCTGGCGATGCTCCAAGTAGTCAGAACTGACTCACTCGTAGTCGACTCCACGCCCTCGACGTCGTTCAGTGCTCATGCGGCTCCCTGTCCCTGTCCTCATCGGTACGGCACCTCGCGCTACGCGCGCAAAGGGGCGACGACCACGCCTTTACAACCTGGCGAGCAGGGTGACGCGCGCCACACACACGTGTCAACCTGCCCGTGGCTTGAGGCCGAGGGCCCCCTGCACTTCGGCCTAAAGGATTGCCACCAAACCATTGACATGGCGAGGACCACACTGCTTCCATGGTGGCAATGGACTGCAGTTAGGCCAAGCCGGCCGCCAGCGGTCCTCGGGACTTCCTCGACCGCAACACGGCGAGGCGGGCACGTCAGCGCAGGCGAAGCCCGAGATGGCGGGGTAATTCGGGCATGTTGCGAGACCGGCACAGCACGTGTCCTGAGACTAAAACAGGAGCTGAACTCGGTTTGCTTGAACTCATCATTGGCGCGCTTACCAACCATTAGTCGTTGACGCTCATTCTTGTACCTTAAGACACTGTTGGATCGAACACGATGGGAACGCGCCGCGTTCGGACCCCTCAATGGTGTATTACACGGCCATTGCTTGACGGACAAGCGACGCAGGCCTGCTTACGAAAGGGATGGCTTAGTGACACAGCGAAACGCGCGGCTCTTAAGCGCAGACGAACTCGTAGCACGTATTGAGGCGGACCTGATCGACACGGTGATCGTGGCGTTCACGGACATGCAGGGACGGCTCCTGGGCAAACGCTTCCACGGTCGGTACTTCGTGGATGTGGTTGCAAAGCATGGCACCGAGGGGTGTAACTACCTACTCAGTGTAGACGTTGATATGAACACGGTTGAGGGATACGCCATGAGCTCGTGGGAGAAGGGCTACGGAGACATGGAGTTCGCCCTCGACTTCGACACAATCCGCGTTCTTAATCATCTGCCAAAGACCGCAATTATCCAGTGCGACCTAACGTGGCTCGACGAGAGTCCCGTGATCCAGTCGCCACGCACGATCCTGAAAGCGCAGGTTGAGAAGGCAACGCAAGCCGGCTACGTCGCCAAAGCGGGTACCGAGCTGGAGTTCATCGTCTTCGATACAACCTACGAAGAGGCCTGGTCGTCCCACTACCGGGAACTGACACCTTCTAACCAGTACAACGTGGACTATTCGATCCTCGGCACTTCTCGCGTCGAGCCACTCCTACGCGACATCCGTAACACGATGTACGCGGCGGGCATGGATGTTGAATGCGCGAAGGGGGAATGCAACTTCGGTCAACATGAGATCGGCTTCTTGTACGACGATGTCGTTGCTACCGCCGACAACCACTCGGTATACAAGACCGCCGCCAAGGAGATCGCCGCGCAGCACGGCCAAGCGCTGACGTTTATGGCTAAGTATAACGAGCGTGAAGGCAACTCCTGCCATATCCACCTGTCGCTGCGTGGCCTGGAGGACCAGATCGTGTTCTGGCGCGACGGCGCCCGCACACCGCTGTACGACCAATTCATCGCGGGGGTCCTGACGACGATGCGAGACTTTACGTTGCTGTACGCGCCGAACATCAATTCATACAAACGTTTCGCCGACGGTTCTTTCGCCCCGACCACCGTCGCGTGGGGACTCGACAACCGCTCCTGCGCGATCCGGTTGGTGGGGAAGGGAGCGGGGGCGCGGCTGGAGAACCGCGTGCCTGGCGGTGACGCGAACCCATACCTAGCTCTCGCGGCGATGCTGGGCGCTGGCCTCTACGGCATCGAGCACAAGTTGGAACTCGAGCCGGAGTTGACCGGAAACGCGTACACCTCCGACAAGCCAAAGGTCCCGAACACCCTGCGTGAAGCGCGCGACGCCTTCACCACGTCGGCGGCCGCCAGGCAAATTCTCGGCGACGAAGTTGTCGATCACTACACCACCATGGCCGACGTCGAACTCAAGGCCTTTGAAGCGTCCGTCACCGACTGGGAGCTGCGTCGCAGCTTCGAACGCATGTAAGGGAGCCCCCGTGAGCAACACATATACCGTCGTGAACCCTGCGACTGAACAGGCCGTCACAGATGTGCAAATGGCCGACCTCGCGGCCGTTGATGCCGCAATAGACCGAGCGGCCGCAGCCCTGCCAGCCTGGCGGGCCATCACGCCTGGGGAGCGCGCCACTCTGCTGCGTCGATTTGCTTCGGTTGTCGATGCGCACGTGGAGGAACTTGCCGAACTCGAAGTACGCAATTCCGGCCACACGTGGGGCAACGCGGTGTGGGAAGCGGGCAACGTCCGCGACGTGCTCAACTACTACTCGGCGAGTCCAGAACGTCTGACTGGACACCAGATTCCCGTGGGTGATGGTGTCGACATAACTTTCCACGAGCCGCTTGGTGTCGTCGGCATCATCGTGCCGTGGAACTTCCCGATGCCTATCGCGGCCTGGGGCTTCGGTCCTGCGCTGGCGGCCGGCAACACCGTCGTCCTTAAACCGGCCGAGCTGACTCCGCTGACCGCCATCCGTCTGGGTGAGTTGGCGCTGATGGCCGGCCTGCCTGAGGGCGTTCTCACGATCGTGCCCGGACGAGGATCGATTGTGGGTGAGCGGTTCGTGACCCACCCGACCGTTCGCAAGGTATGCTTCACCGGCTCGACGGGGGTCGGTAAACGCATCATGGCTGGCTGTGCCGACCAAGTGAAGCGCGTGACGCTCGAGCTTGGCGGTAAGAGCGCCAACATCGTGTTTGCGGACGCCGACCTAACTAAGGCCGCGGCAGCTGCGCCGTCCGCAGTGTTCGACAATGCTGGGCAGGATTGCTGCGCCCGCTCCCGCATCCTTGTGGAGCGCTCCGCCTACGACGAGTTCGTATCGCTGCTCGAACCGGCCGTGCAGGGCATCAAGGTACTCGACCCCTCTGATCGCTCCAGCGAAATGGGCCCCCTTATCTCGGCGGCACAGAAGGCCACCGTGCAGGGCTACGTCGACGACGTTGAGGTAGCTTTCTCCGGCTCGCGCCCCGACGGCCCCGGGTTTTGGTTCGCACCGACGGTGGTCTTGACGGACGATCCAAGCGAGCGCATCTGGCGCGATGAGGTGTTCGGTCCGGTCGTGGCGGTGATGCCCTTTGACGACGAGGCGCAGGCAGTTCAGCTTGCCAACGACACCGAGTTTGGCTTGTCCGGGTCGATATTCACGCGGGACGTCGGTCGGGCGTTGCGAGTTTCGCGCGCCGTCGAGGCCGGAAACCTGAGCGTCAACTCTCATTCGGCCGTGCGCTACTGGACACCGTTCGGCGGGTTCAAGCAATCCGGCCTGGGCCGCGAGCTCGGTCCCGACGCGCCCCACTCGTTCACTGAGGTCAAGAACGTCTTCATCAGTAACGAGTAGTTGGGCCCCACCGGCGAGCGGAAGTTGGCGTTCGCCCCTCACGTAACCGTCTCCCGATTATTAGATGATCATCGAAAAGGAAGTGGAAGTCATGGCAGGACGCATCGAAGGCAAGGTCGCCGTCGTTACCGGGGGTTGCTCCGGCATCGGCCTGGCGGTCGTGCAGAGGTTCGCTGCAGAGGGCGCGAAGGTGGTCATCGGCGACGTCGACGACGTAAAGGGGCCTACGATCGCTGAGCAGGTCGGCGGCACCTACGTGCACGTGGACGTTACAGACAAGCAGCAAGTCGACGCACTGTTCGAGACGGCGTTCACCACCTATGGATCGGTCGACATCGCGTTTAACAACGCCGGGATCTCGCCGCCGGAGGACGCCTCGATCCTCGACACCGAACTGGAGGCGTGGAAGCGGGTCCAGGAGGTCAATCTGACCAGCGTTTACCTGTGCTGTAAGGCTGTGCTGCCCTACATGCTCGAGCAGAAAAGCGGCTCCATCATCAACACCGCCTCGTTCGTTGCCGTGATGGGTGCGGCTACGTCGCAGATCTCGTACTCGGCGTCGAAGGGCGGTGTGCTGTCGATGTCGCGCGAATTGGGTGTGCAATTCGCTCGCGAGGGCGTCAGAGTCAACGCCCTGTGTCCAGGACCGGTCAACACGCCCTTGCTGCAGGAACTGTTCGCAACGGACCCGGAGCGTGCCCAGCGCCGACTGGTACACGTTCCGCTCGGCCGGTTTGCGGAGCCCGCGGAGATGGCCAATGCTGTTTTGTTCTTGGCTTCCGACGAGTCGAGCTTTATCACCGCCTCTACCTTCTTGGTGGACGGCGGCATTTCAGGCGCCTACGTTACCCCCGTGTGATGCACCCGGTCATCGGCATATCTGCCGCTCGTGAAACCTCGCAATGGGGGGTGTGGGACGAAGTAGCGGACGTTCTGCCCGCAAGCTATTCGCAGTCTGTGGAACGGGCCGGCGGGGCGCCGGCGCTGCTCCCCCCGAGCGCCCCGCGGGTAGCCGCATCGGTGGTACGTCGGCTGGACGGGCTCGTGATCGCCGGGGGCCCCGACGTGCAGCCGGTGAGGTACGGGGAACGGCCGCACGAGCGGACTATGGGCTGGCGCGAGGACCGTGACGCGTGGGAGCTCGCCCTCCTCGACGAAGCGGGCAGAATCAACCTGCCCGTGCTAGGCATCTGCCGAGGCATGCAACTCATGGCGGTGCACGCTGGGGGAGTGCTTGAACAGCATGTGCCTGACCGCGTCGGCTCACAGCAGCACTCGCCGGGTGGGAACTCGTACGGCGACATCGCGGTTGACATCGTTGTCGCCAGCCGACTGGCTCGAGCTATAGGGGCGCGGGGCGCAGTGAGGTGTCACCACCATCAAGCGGTCAGCGCCCATCCGGGCTTCGAACCAGTCGCCTGGGCCGCCGACGGGACCCTGGAGGCGATGGAGGACCCGCAACACCCGTTCCGGCTCGCAGTGCAATGGCACCCGGAGACCCAGGAGGACGCGGGCTTGTTTGGCGCATTGGTCGCAGCCGCGGCGGCGGCTCCTTGATCGACGTCCCGGTCGCGGTGCATTCACCCGTCCAGCGAACGAGCTTGACGGGCGCCACGCGCCCTCCTCGCTCCACGGCTCGGCTGGTAGACGTTCGGTTTGCGGCTCAGACGATGGACGGTGCTGTGGGAGGGCCGCCCTGCCACGTGAGACCTACGTTGACGACTTCCGGGAGCATTGGCGAGCGAAGGCACCAAGGTCGCGACTATGGTGACCGAAATGAATGAGGGGTCCGCCAACGAGGCCCTGCTCCGACCGGTCCGGTCGGGCAACGTCTTTGAAGAGACCGTCAACCGGCTGTTGCAGCTGGTGTGGCTTGGCGTGTATGAGCCCGGTGACGCCCTGCCGCCCGAGCGGGAACTCGCAAGTAAACTGGGAGTAAGCAGGGACACCGTCCGGCAGGCGATCAAGTCACTATCGGACGCGGAATACTTCACCACCAAGCGCGGACGGTACGGAGGGACGTTTTTCGCAGACACGGTGCCGACGCGCCACTCGACGGTGTCGAGACGTGTGTGGACGCCAGCGGACATCGCTGACCTGCTCGGCATGCGTGAAGTCCTCGAGGTTGGGGCCATCCGGTTGGCTTCGAGGCGAACCCTGACGGCTGTGGAGCGCGACGTGCTGTGGATGCGTCTCAGTGAGGTTGAGCAGGCCGGACCCGACGATTATCGAAGGCTGGACTCCCGCCTGCACCTGACTTTCGCAGAACTGGCAGGGGTACGAACGTTGACCCCACTTTTAGCCGACAACCGCATGGCGCTCAACGAACTGCTCGATCAGATACCGCTGCTCGGCCCCAACATTGCGCACTCCAACCACCAGCACCGTGCCGCCGCGATGGCCGTGCTGACAGGCGACGAGTCAGGCGCAGCCGAAGCAATTCAGGAACACCTGTCGGGGACGGCGGCCCTTCTCCATGGGTTCCTGGACGGGGCGCCGACGCGCCAGGGCAACGGGGATCGCGACGCGACCGATCTTGTTGAGACCGGTCCCCATGGGCCGCCCGGGCCCCCCTCCTAACGCACCCTGTCGACGTGTCTTTACAGCTTGACCCACCAGGGTCGTGATACTTACGCTGAGCCCCATCCCGTGGTCCGTTGACATCACTCGGTGCCACGACTACGTTCTAGACTTAGATAACTGAAGACTATTCGCCGCTTGAACCACAGCGGGAGAGTCCTTCCTCTGCTCGAGGGGGGCGCCGAAGGAGCAACTCTCCCCGAGAATCTCTCAGGCCCCGTTACCGCTGTCGTGAGGCGAACTCTGGAAAGTCAGGACTAGTGTCCTGCACCCACGGTGCAAGTTGCCCACTCGGCAGCGAAGCTCTCAGGTTTTCCGATGACAGAGCGGGGAGGCCACCCACCAGGTGTCGCATTCGCGGCCCTAGGACCAGGAGCCTCTGCTATGACATCGTTGAATGCAGACGACTACGACCGCGGTTTTGTTGGTCGTCACATCGGTATTGACGCCGAAAGTCGCGCCAAAATGCTCGCCGAGATCGGTTTTCCGGATATGGACAGTTTGATCGACACGGCTGTCCCTGGGAAAATCCGCACCACCACCGGTCTTCGTCTGCCGGAACCGGCAACGGAGGCCGAAGCGGCCGAAGAACTGGCGACCCTTGCGGGAAGCAATGTCGTTTCGGTGCCAATGATCGGTCTCGGCTATTACCCATCGCTTACCCCAGCGGTGATCCGGCGCAACGTGCTTGAGGATCCGGCCTGGTACACGGCCTACACCCCTTACCAACCCGAAGTCAGCCAAGGCCGACTTGAGGCGCTGCTGAACTTCCAGACGATGGTCGGCGATCTGACGGGTCTGCCCATGTCCAATGCCTCCCTTTTGGACGAGTCCACTGCAGTGGCGGAGGCCGTTATGGTCATGCGCCGGGGATCGACGTCAAAGTCCAGCAAGGTGCTGGTCGACACGGACACGTTGCCGCAAACCCTCGACATTCTTCGGACACGCGCCAACGCAGTTGGAGTGGAGATCGTCGAAGTCGACGTTACCCAGCCGCTGCCGAAGGATGACTTCTTCGGCCTTGTTCTCTCCTATCCCGGCGCCTCCGGAGCGGTGCGTGACCACCGGCACCTCGTGCGCAGCGCGCAGGACCGCGGCGCCCTAGTCACCATCGCCGCCGACCTTTTGGCCCTGACCATGTTTCTCTCGCCGGGAGAGTGCGGCGCCGATATTGCGGTCGGATCAACCCAGCGCTTCGGGGTGCCGTTGTTCTACGGTGGCCCTCACGCCGGCTACATCGCGGTGCGTGACGGGTTGCAACGTCACCTTCCCGGACGATTGGTAGGTGTCTCTCGGGACAGCGACGGGAAGCCCGCCTACCGCCTGTCGCTGCAAACGCGAGAGCAGCACATCCGTCGCGACAAGGCGACCTCCAACATCTGCACCGCCCAAGTGCTGCTGGCCGTCGTAGCTTCCATGTACGCCGTCTACCACGGCCCTGTCGGGCTGAGACGAATCGCGGAACGGGTCCACGCCCATGCCAACGCCATCGAAAGCGGGCTCCGAGAAGTTGGTATCCCGGTCGTACATGGCGCTTACTTCGATACTTTGCTGGTGCGCGTCCCGGGCCATGCCGACGAGGTGCTTGCGGCCGCGGCCGCTAAGGGCCTACGGCTGCGGGGGGTGGATTCCGACCACGTCGGAGTCAGTTGCTCCGAGATCACCACCAGCTCACACGTGGACCTGGTACTTGAGGCGTTCAGCACCCTTGAGCAGGTCGACGTGATGGATCAGGGGAAACCCGATGCCATGCCCTCGACACTGCGGCGCGAGAGTCCGTTCCTCACTCATCAGGTTTTCCACAGCTATCGTTCAGAGACCGAGATGCTGCGGTACCTACGTCGCCTTTCGGCTCGCGACTTTGCGCTGGACCGAGGCATGATTCCGCTGGGTTCATGCACTATGAAACTGAATGCGACGACCGAGATGGAGCCGATAAGCCTGCCCGGCTTCGCGAACTTGCATCCGTTCGCCCCCGCCGAGGACGCCCCCGGATACACCGAGCTTGTGCGCCAATTGGAGGGGTGGTTGGCCGAAATTACCGGGTATGCCGCGGTGTCAATTCAGCCCAACGCCGGCTCGCAGGGGGAGTTAGCCGGACTTTTGGCCATTAGGGGTTGGCACCGGGATCGCGGAGACGAGCAGCGTGATATCTGCTTGATCCCTTCTAGCGCGCACGGGACGAATGCGGCGTCCGCGGTCTTGGCGGGGATGCGAGTCGTTGTCGTGGGTTCTCACGACGATGGCACGATCGACTTGGGGGAGCTGGAGAAAAAGTGTATCGAGCACACTGACAACCTGGCCGCCATCATGGTGACCTACCCGTCGACGCATGGTGTCTACGAGGACAGCATCACCCAACTCTGCGACGTCGTGCACGCGCACGGGGGACAGGTGTACGTGGATGGGGCAAATCTCAACGCCCTACTTGGTATCGCCAAACCCGGCGAGTTCGGAGGAGACGTCTCCCACCTGAACCTGCATAAGACTTTTTGCATCCCCCATGGTGGAGGGGGACCCGGGGTCGGGCCGGTCGCGGTAGCGGAACACCTAGTACCGTATCTGCCGACCCACCCCTTACATCCAGACGCCGATCGTCGCGCGAACCACGGAAGCATCAGCGCTGCTCCCTACGGGTCAGCCGGGATCCTTCCCATCCCGTGGGCGTACATCCGGATGATGGGTGGCTCTGGCTTAACCGAGTGCAGCCACGTTGCCGTGCTGAACGCGAACTATGTCGCCCATCGACTGGCGTCACACTTCCCAATTCTGTTCACCGGCGAAGATGGGTTGGTCGCACACGAGTGCATCGTCGACATCCGACCCGCCACTGCGAAGACCGGGGTCACCGTCGAGGATGTCGCCAAACGGCTGATCGACTACGGCTTCCACGCCCCCACGATGTCTTTCCCCGTCGCGGGCACGCTGATGATCGAGCCGACCGAGTCTGAGAGCCTCGCGGAGATCGACCGGTTCTGTGATGCGATGATCGCAATTGCAGCCGAGATAAAGCAGGTAGCCGCGGGCACCTGGTCGGTGGAGGAGAGTCCGCTGCGCCACGCGCCGCACACCTTGGCGGATCTCGTGGGTCAATGGGGGCGCTCGTACCCGCGAACAGTCGGCGCGTTCCCGGCCGGCGTGGATCCCGACAAGTACTGGCCCCCCGTGGGGCGCATCGAGAACGCGCATGGTGACAGGAACCTTGTCTGCTCTTGCCCGCCCCCTGAAGCGTATGCGGCTGTGGGACCACAGGGAGCTTCGGCATGACGTCGCCTCTAGCGGCAAGGACCACACCGCTGCATGACATTCATCGGCAACTCGGCGCGACGCTTACAGACTTCGCCGGTTGGTCTATGCCGCTGAAGTACACGTCTGAAGTCGCAGAACACCACGCGGTCCGACGCGCGGCGGGGATGTTCGATCTGTCCCACATGGGTGAACTCGAGTTGAGTGGCCTCGAGGCCGGAGCCGCCCTCGACTACGCCTTGGTCAGTATGCCGTCACGCATGCAGGTTGGTCAGGGCCGCTACTCCATGCTGGTTTCCGCCAACGGCGGCATCCTCGACGACCTCATCGTGTACCGACTCACTCAAGAGAAGTTCATGGTTGTTGCCAATGCCGCCAATGTGCGGACGGTGTACGAGGAGCTGGTGGCACGGGCAAGCGGTTACACGAGCGAGGTTCGCGACGCCTCCGCGGAGTGGGGCCTGATCGCGGTCCAGGGGCCCTCGTCGGCGCTGATTGTCGCCGAGGCGACCAGGGATGACGTGTCGGGTCTCCCCTATTACTCGGTCGCTGGAGCCAGGGTGGGTAAGCATGATGTGCTGCTGGCCCGTACCGGGTATACCGGCGAGGACGGCTTCGAGGTGTACTGCGCGGCGGACGCTGCCGTTGAGATCTGGTCGGAGTTCGCCGTTCTGGGCAGCCCGCATGGGCTGGTTCCCGCTGGGCTTGCGTGCCGTGACTCTCTTCGGCTCGAGGCGGGTATGCCACTTTATGGTCAGGAGCTGACCTCTCATTTAACTCCGTTTGACGTCGGTGTCGGAAAGGTGGTTGTGCACGACAAGCCCGGCGGCAGTGTCGGTGCTGCGGCGCTCTTAGAAGCCCGTGACGTCGACCGTGCTCGCCGTCTGATCGGTCTGGCTAGTGTCGGGAGGCGCGCACCGCGAGCCGGACATGCCGTGCTCCGGCCCGGCACCGGTGAGCGAATTGGGACCGTTACCAGCGGTGTCCCGTCGCCGACCCTCGGGCATGCAGTTGCCATGGCGATCGTCGACGCAGATGACGTAGAACCAGGCACCAAACTTGAAATTGACGTCCGCGGGCGGACCGAGCAAGTCGAAGTGGTCAAGCTTCCGTTCTACCGACGCGATCGCTGATGCGCGTGTCGTGGCACGAACCCACCCGGGCAGACAACTACTAGCTTGCAGGAGATTCCTATGACCATCCCAACTGACCTCAGCTACACCGATCAGCACGAGTGGCTCAGGTTCGACGGCGACAACGCGCGCGTCGGAGTGACCGCTTACGCATCCCAAGCCCTCGGCGACGTCGTGTTCATCGAGCTCCCGGCCATCGGCAGCAAACTTTCTGCTGGCGAGCCTTGCGGCGAGCTTGAATCCACGAAGTCCGTCAGCGATCTCTTTGCTCCTGCTAACGGAGAAGTTGTCGAGATCAACCAGGCGGTGGTGGACAACCCGCAACTGCTTAACGACGACCCGTTTGGTACCGGATGGCTCTTCGTCATGCGCTTAGAGGGCGAAGCCCAACTGCTGGATGCCACGGCCTACGACAAACTTACGACCGAGGGCTGAAATGACCATGCTCAACGAGTCTTTGGCGTCCTACGACCCGGAAGTTCACGCCGCGATCCGAGCGGAACTAGACCGTCAGCAGTCCACCCTGGAACTCATCGCAAGCGAGAATTTCGCACCCGTTGCGGTGATGGAGGCTCAGGGGTCGGTCCTGACGAACAAGTACGCGGAAGGCTACCCCGGACGGCGTTACTACGGGGGATGCGAGCACGTCGACACCATCGAGCAGCTCGCCATCTCGAGAGTAAAGGAGCTGTTCGGCGCGGAGCACGCCAACGTTCAGCCCCATTCTGGCGCCCAGGCCAACGCCGCCACCATGGCCGCCCTGCTCCAGCCGGGTGACACCATCCTCGGTCTGGACTTGGCACATGGCGGACACCTCACTCACGGCATGCGCCTCAACTTCTCAGGCAAGCTGTACAACGTCGCGGCCTATCACGTCGACGACACTACCTACCGCGTGGACATGGAGGAAGTACAGCGATTGGCGGTGGAACATCGGCCGAAACTGATCGTAGCCGGTTGGTCGGCCTACCCGCGCCACCTGGACTTCGCCCATTTTCGCAAGATCGCCGATGAGGTGGACGCGTATCTCATGGTCGACATGGCCCACTTCGCCGGCCTCGTCGCGGCTGGCCAGCATCCCAACCCCACGCCTTTTGCCGATGTCGTGACCACCACCACCCACAAGACGCTGGGCGGGCCCCGCGGTGGTGTCATTCTGACCAATCATGCGGATCTGGCAAAGAAACTCAACAGCGCCGTATTCCCCGGCCAACAAGGTGGGCCTCTTGAGCACGTCATCGCGGCGAAGGCCGTGGGTTTTAATATGGCGGCGTCGCCAGAGTTCCGCGACCGACAGATCCGCACCCTGCTGGGTGCAAGCATCATTGCCGATCGGCTGGCTGCTCCAGGCATGGCAGAGGCCGGGGTATCGGTGCTCACAGGAGGCACCGAGGTCCACCTGGTGCTTGTAGACCTTCGTGAGTCGGAGCTCAATGGTCAGGAGGCCGAGAACCGGCTCCATTCAATTGGACTCACTGTGAACCGGAACGCCGTGCCATTCGACCCCCGCCCGCCGATGGTCACCTCAGGGCTGCGTATCGGCACCCCAGCGCTCGCTACGCGGGGGTTCACGGAGCAGGACTTCGCGGAGGTCGGTGACATCATCGCCGGGTCGCTGGTGCCAGCGTTCGACGACAAGGTGGCGAACCGGTTACGTGACCGCGTAATCAACCTAGCGGCCGCTCGACCGCTGTACCCGGAGCTCTAGGATGACTAGCGCAACTATGAACCTCCCGCCGGAGGGGCGTAAGTTGCTGCGGCTCGAGGTGCGCAACTCCGGGACCCCGATCGAGCGCAAGCCGGAGTGGATCAAGACCCGGGCGAAGATGGGACCGGGGTACACCGCGCTGCAGAGCCTGGTGAAGTCCGAGGGCCTGCACACGGTGTGCCAGTCCGCAGGCTGTCCGAACATCTTCGAGTGCTGGGAGGACAAGGAGGCCACCTTCCTCATCGGTGGCGACCAGTGCACCCGCCGCTGCGACTTCTGCCAGATCGACACGGGCAAGCCGCAGCCGCTCGACCGTGACGAGCCCCGTCGGGTCGCGGAGTCGGTGCAGAAGATGGAGCTGAAGTACGCCACCATCACCGGCGTCGCGCGCGACGACCTGCCCGACGGTGGCGCCTGGCTGTACGCCGAGACCGTGCGCGCGATCCACGAGCTCAACCCGGGCACCGGCGTGGAGAACCTCATCCCCGACTTCAACGGCGAGCCGCACCTGCTGCGCGAGGTTTTCGAGTCGCGCCCCGAGGTCCTGGCCCACAACGTCGAGACCGTCCCGCGGATCTTCAAGCGGATCCGTCCCGCCTTCCGCTACGAGCGGTCCCTCGACGTCATCACCCAGGCGCGCGACTTCGGCCTGGTGACCAAGTCCAACCTGATCCTCGGCATGGGCGAGACCCGCGAGGAGATCAGCCAGGCACTGCGTGACCTTCACGACGCCGGCTGCG
Source organism: Nocardioides glacieisoli (assembly GCF_004137245.1). Classification (GTDB taxonomy): domain Bacteria; phylum Actinomycetota; class Actinomycetes; order Propionibacteriales; family Nocardioidaceae; genus Nocardioides; species Nocardioides glacieisoli. The sequence goes on along the minus strand of NZ_SDWS01000008.1, from coordinate 15,453 downwards.
AGCTGATCACGATCACGCAGTACCTCCGCCCCTCGCTGCGCCACCACCCCGTCGAGCGGTGGGTCAAGCCGCAGGAGTTCGTCGAGCTCAAGGACGAGGCCGACCAGATCGGCTTCTCCGGCGCCCTGTCCGGTCCGCTGGTCCGTTCGTCCTACCGTGCGGGTCGCCTGTACAACTTGGCCATAAACCGGAGGAACGATCGATGACACTCAGTGCGTTCGACCTTTTCTCCATCGGAATCGGACCTTCGTCCTCACACACGGTCGGCCCTATGCGGGCCGCCAAACGGTTCGTCGATGATCTCGTGGCCACGGGGACGTTGGGTGACGTCAGGCGAGTACGGGCCCAGCTGTTTGGCTCTCTCGGGGCCACTGGTCGCGGTCACGGCTCGCCCAAGGCCGTCATCCTGGGTTTGGAGGGTGAAGACCCGGCCGAGGTGGACACAGATGCCGTTGATGCCCGAGTCGCCCGCAACAACGACGACGGGGTGATCACGCTTGCTGGCACGCACAGAATTCCTTTCAATTCGAAGACAGATTTGGTGCTGCACCGACGCAAGTCACTGCCTGCGCATCCCAACGGAATGACCTTTGAGGCCTACGACGCTGGCGGGTCCATCGTGGCCGAGCGCACGTACTACTCCGTGGGCGGCGGCTTCGTCGTCGACGAAAGCGCAACAGGCGCCGACCGCGTGGTGCCAGATTCGACCCCCGTCCGCTTTCCCTTCTCCACCGGCCGAGAACTCCTGTCCATCTGCGCGCGTGAGGGCCTGAGCATCAGCGACGTGATGCTGGCCAACGAGTTGGCGTGGCGCACCGAGGCGCAGATCCGTCAGGGTCTACTTAATTTGTGGTCGGTAATGGCGGCTTCTGTGGAGGCAGGGTGCCGCCGAGAGGGCGTCCTCCCCGGCGGGCTCAACGTGCCCCGGCGAGCGCCAGACTTGCACCGTGACCTCTCGAGCGGGCGAGGATCCGGTGACCCCTTGAGAGTGATGGACTGGGTGAACCTTTTTGCCTTGGCCGTGAATGAGGAGAACGCTGCTGGTGGACGCATTGTCACCGCACCGACGAACGGCGCGGCGGGGATTGTCCCCGCTGTGCTCCACTACTACGTCCAGTTCGTGCCTGGCGCGGACGACGATGGGATTGTTCGCTTCCTGCTCACAGCTGCGGCCGTCGGCATCCTGTTTAAAGAGAATGCGTCCATATCCGGGGCCGAGGTAGGCTGCCAGGGCGAGGTCGGGTCGGCCTGCTCCATGGCTGCTGGGGCTCTGTGTGAGGTGCTGGGCGGAACTCCTGAACAGGTAGAAAATGCCGCCGAAATTGGCATCGAGCATAATCTAGGACTGACGTGTGACCCCATCGGCGGCCTGGTGCAGATCCCGTGCATTGAGCGCAACGCGATCGCCTCGGTCAAGGCCATCAACGCGGCACGGCTTGCTTTGGGCGGAGACGGTTCCCATAAAGTGAGTCTGGACAAAGCGATCCGGACGATGCGTGAGACGGGCCGTGACATGCTCTCCAAGTACAAGGAGACCTCGCGTGGCGGCCTCGCGGTCAATCTGATCGAATGCTAACAAGCACCAGCGAAACACCGGTGTTGATTGAGCCCACCAAGCGGTTCGTCCACTCAACAGCAGTGAATGCCGCGTATGGTGTTTTTGTGGGCTAGCGTTGTCAGGTTCGGGGTGCGCTCAAGGCGACTACTTGCATTTTGGTGCGCTTGAGAAATCAGGTGGTGCGCTCTCCATTGCGATCCGGAGCAGGTTCCTGCCCGGTGTCGCTCAGGATCGTTTCCACCTCAGCACGAGCCCGCGCGATGTGAAGCGTCATCGCGTCAGCCGCAGCTGGTGGTTCGCGTCGCTCGATAGCCTGCAGTACAGCGGCATGGTCATGGATGGATGATCGCTGCAGCGGTGTAAATGAGCGCCGATCAAGCGTGGAGAAGGCCACCGCTCGGGCGTCTTCGATCGCCTGTCGGAGGAGGTGGTTGCCGCTCATTCGGGCGACGGTCAGATGGAACTGCGAGTCTGCCCTACGGAAACTGTGTACGTCAGTGCTTGTCGCCATAGCAGCCTGGCAAGCGGTCAACTCATCGAGATCCACTTCCAGGTGGCGTTCGGCCGCTAGTCGTGCGGCCGTGGACTCCAGGGCCAATCGCAACTCGAAGACTTCACGGACTTTTTCCTCATGTCTGGAATCCGCGCGTCGCAGACCGTCGATGTTGGGTGCCACTGATGTTCCGCCGCTACCACGTGTGGTCACCAACAAGCCCTGGCCCTGCAGGACTCGCAGCGCTTCACGGACTGTCACCCGGGACACGCCCATACCCTCGGAAAGCGCCCGCTCGGCTGGAAGCCGGTCTCCTGGAACCAGCAGACCCAAGGTCAAGGCGCGCTGGATCCTCGCCGCGACGGCCGCGTATGCGGGCGGCGTATGAAGCGGGGCCACGAGAAAATCGTCATGTGACATCGCTTGCACCTTACTCGTCCGACCCCCTAAGGTCCCATGGTATGCAAACCGCACCAACGATGCCGGGCTGATCCCGCCGACATGTGGGCCCCGAGTCCGAGGCCATTCCCCGAGCGGCGCTGCTAAGGACGGGTGAAACATACCGTCCCTATACGCTCGTCGGCTATCTCGTTAGAGGGACTCGATGAGGTCTATTCGCCTTGCAGGCCCCGTCGGGGACCTGAGCTCCCGGCAGCACCGCCGTCGTCACTCGAAAGGACTCTGATGGAACCGACGAGGAAACTCGATGTCGTGGTCGTGGGAGCAGGCTTCTCGGGGCTTTACATGCTGCACCGACTGCGTGCGCTCGGCATGAGCGTCCAGGTTATCGAGCGTGCGCACGACGTCGGGGGGACCTGGTACTGGAATCGTTACCCCGGTGCCCGTTGCGACATCGAGAGCATTGACTACTGCTACTCCTTCGACGACGAACTCGTCCAGGAGTGGCGTTGGAGCGAGCGGTACGCTGCCCAACCCGAGATTCTCAGCTACCTCGAGCACGTGGCGGACAGGTTCGACCTACGCAAACAGATCTCTTTCAACACCAGTGTGGTGTCGGCTACGTGGGACGAGGCGCAACGTGCATGGCACGTCACCTGCGACAACGCTGAGTCACTGATCGCGACCTACGTCGTCATGGCGACCGGCAACCTGTCGTCCGTCAAGCAGCCAGAAATTCTGGGCCTAGAAGAGTTCGCGGGGGAGTGGTTCCACACCGGCCGCTGGCCGCACCGGCCGGTGGACATGACCGGAAAGCGGGTCGCCGTCGTAGGAACGGGTTCGTCGGGTATTCAGACGATCCCCCAGGTCGCGGAGGACGCCGACCAGTTGTACGTTCTCCAACGGACACCGAACTACAGCATGCCTGCGCACAACCGTCCGCTGAGCGACGATGAGTGGCGCGAGCTGACCGCGGACTGGCGTGAACGGCGCCGCGTTTGCGAACTCTCCGAGAGCGGCGTGCCGGTGGATGCGCCAGACAAGTCCACAGCACAGGCCACACCCGAGGAGCGCCGGCAGCGGTTTGAGCAGGGTTGGCAGCGGGGAGGTATCAGCGCGCTGTCCTCGGGTTTCACTGACTTCTTCACAAGTGAGGAGGCCAACAAAGTCGCGCAAGACTTCGCTCGGGAGAAAATCCGTTCAGTAATCCGCAATCAGGACGTGGCGACAATGTTGTGTCCTAGTCACCACATCGGCACAAAACGAACCTGTACGGACATCGGCTACTTCGAGACCTACAACCGCGACAATGTCGAACTTGTGGACGTCCGCTCGAACCCGTTGGTGAAGATCACCACGGCGGGCATCCAGCTTCGTGACCGCCAGATCGACGTCGACACCATCATTTTCGCGATCGGTTTCGACGCCATCACCGGGGCGCTGACGGAAGTCGAGATTCGCGGTGTCGGGGGCCATCTCCTCACCGACAAGTGGGTCCACGGGCCGCGTACCTACCTCGGCATCCAGACCGCCGGATTCCCAAACTTGTTCATGATCACTGGCCCGGGCAGCCCCTCAGTCCTGAGCAACATGGTGGTCTCCATCGAGCAGCACGTGGATTGGATCACGGACTGCCTGAAACACTTGAGCGGGAACGGGATGAACCGCATCGAAGCATCGGTGGACGCTGAGGATCAATGGGCGCAGCACGTCGCCGACCTCGCTGCCAACACTCTCTACCCCGAAGCCAACTCCTGGTACGTCGGAGCGAACATTCCCGGCAAGCCACGCACATTCATGCCGTACGTTGCAGGCTGCGGCCGGTACCGACGCGAGGTCGAGGACGTCGCTGCCCGCGGCTACGCCGGCTTCATGTTGAGCGGCTCCAGTTCGGCCAAGAAGGAAGTCGACGCATGATCAACCTTCAAGATGAGTTGCAGAAGGACCCCGACCTGATCGCCTGCCTCAAGCGGCACGGAGTCCGCACCGTCATCGTGGGCGGATGCGATACACATGGCGTCATGCGCGGCAAGCGGATGCCGACCGGCCAATTGTCCCGCATGCTTGAACACGGCATGCCGCTCTGTGATGTTTTTTGGGTGATGCACGTCGACGAGTCCGGCCTTGTCGCCAAGCCACAGGGACTCAATGGGTACTTCCCGACTGAGCGGCTTGGCTACCCCGATATCTTCGCGAAGGTCGATCCGGCGACCTTGCGCCTAGTTCCCTGGCACGAGGACACGGCACTGCTCCTCGCTGACTGGCATCTGCCCCACGATGGTGGACACGTCCCGATCTCGCCCCGGAGCGTGTTACGCCGTGTCGTTGAACGCACTCGCTCGATGGGATTCGAGCCGATGAGCGCGTTGGAGCTGGAGTTTTACCTGCTCAAGGAGAAAGTCGGCACTAAACATCTCAAACGTGCTGACGAACTAGTTCCTTTGCAGGAGGCGCCCAGCACCTACGGCGTCGTCCTGGGATCCCACCAGGAGACGATCGGTGCCATTATTCGCCAGCGCATGCTGGAGTACGGGCTGCCGATCGAGGCGTGTAACCCCGAGACGGGTCCGGGACAGTTCGAAATCACCCTGCAGTACGACCAGAGTCTGAAGTCCGCCGACGATGCCTTTCTCTTTAAGTCCGCAGTCAAAGAGGTCGCTGCCCAGCACGACCTCCTTGCCACTTTCATGGCGAAACCCAACGGAGCCTGGGCGGGCAACAGCTGTCATATTCACGTCAGCCTGCGAGACAAGGAGGACGGCGGGGCCTTCTTTGCCCCGGATCAGCCCCACCAGATCTCTGCGACTATGCGGCACTTCGCGGGGGGTGTACTCAGCACGATGGCGGAGTTCACGGCATTGATGGCGCCGACGCCGAACTCGTACCGTCGCTATGTCCCCTATTCCTGGGCGGGTACTACCGCCACCTGGGGCATCGATAATCGCTCCGCTGGCGTGCGAGCGATCTGCGAAGGCGAGAACGGCACCCGACTTGAGCACCGTCAGCCGGGAGCTGACGCCAACCCCTACATCGCCACGGCTGCCCTCCTGGCCGGTGGGCTCCATGGGGTGCACAACAAGCTGGAGCCACCAGGACTGACCAGTATTGACATCTACGCGCAGCCAGCCGAGCAGGTGCCGTTGCTGCCCACCAGCTTGGGGGAAGCCCTGGACCTTCTGGACGCGAGCGCCGTCGCTCGCGAGTGGCTCGGCGAGGATTTCATTGACCACTTCCTCGCCATGAAGCGTGCGGAGCTGAAGGCCCAGTCGATCGCAGTCACTGACTGGGAAGTGGCCCGCTACCTCGAGGCGCTGTAGTGCCGGCAGTACCCGGCCGTGAAGCCGCTGCGGCTCTTGATGAGGCAGCCGACCGCGCCCGGCCGAGCCTGCATCTGATGTCGCCGGCGCGGGCCCGCGATTGCTATGAGCGAGAGAGTGCGCGAACCGGCGAAGCACCGCTACCGGTGTCCGATGTTCGGGACGTGGCGGTCAATTCGCGCGTGCAGGCGCGGCTCTACCGACCGACGGAAGGCGCCCTGCCCGTCGTGTTGTTCTTTCACGGGGGAGGTTGGGTGGTCGGCAGCATCAACACGCACGACCAGATGTGTCGTGAGTTGGCCCTGAGAAGCGGATGCGCTGTGCTCAGCGTGGGCTACCGGCTCGCACCCGAGTACCCCTTCCCCGCAGCTGTCGACGACGCCGAAGCAGCGCTGTCATGGGTCCGAGGGCATGGCGGGGAACATGACCTTGACATCGACCGCCTGGCTGTGGCGGGCGACAGCGCCGGCGGGAACGTCGCCGCTGCGTTGACCATCCGGGCACGCGCGATGGGCGTGCCGCTTCGTCTGCAATTGCTGTTCTACCCGGTCACTACGACCGACCTCAGCGTCGGCATTGACCCGCAGTACGAGGGCCTCGTTTTATCGCGGGAAGAGTTGGCGTCGCACCAGGACCACTACCTGCCGAACGATACTGATCGGCATCGTGCGGAGAGCTCACCTCTTGACTGCGCCGACCTGCGGGGGCTCGCGGAAGCTGTCGTCGTCGTTGCCGAATGCGACCCGATTGCGCCGCAGGGACTGCGCTACGCCGAGGCACTTCAGGCAGCGCATGTGCCAGTGACCGTGCACCTGCATCCCGGCAGCATCCATGGGTTCGCCCAGTTCCCAGGCGCTTTCGAGACCGGGAGGACTGCTCTAGGGCAAGCAGCCGACGCCCTCCAACGGGCGTTGCTCGACGAACGCGCGTGAACAACCTGCGAAGGTGCTACGCCGCAGCGGTCTTCGACGAAGCGTCAGGTATGAAAAGAAGTCAACGCCCATCAAACGGTGCCCGAGAGGGAGGTCGCATCGGCGCATGAAGCACAAGATCTCGCCGAGTCCGAAAACTGCGCAGCGAGTCTTCTGCCGCAACGCGTCGACTGAAAGCAGATCAATGCCCGTCTCGGCGCCGTCGTCACGATCCGAAACGGCGTCGCCTCAGGCCGTGCTGACAGCGGCTCCAGGCGGCATCAGCGCCCTGCCTGTGTGATTGATCTTCCCCGGGTAGATAAGAACGCGCGGCGACAACAATTGAGGCGTCGGCGATCAACCTGTTGCCTCGAGGAGACGGAGGGTTATCCACGCACAAGACGAGAGACAGAATCTGAACGCACGTGCCCGTTGCAGTTGACCGACCCTTCAGTAGCAACTCGAACGTGGTCGCTCTTCTTCGTCCGCTCAACCATCGAACAGGTCGGCGCTTAGGCGCCGGGTGGTCGCGACGCCCCGAGCAAGCACTTGAGGACGAGGGTTTTCCCCGGTGACGGCAATGCAGCGCATTCCGGCGGCAAGCGCGCCTTGGATACCCGGGACGGAGTCCTCGAACACAAGAACGTCTTGGGGTTCGACACCCAGTAGCGCCGCACCTTTGAGGAACCCCTCGGGGTTAGGCTTGCCGTGCTCGACGTCTTCCTCCGTGACGAACAAGTCGATGTACTCGCCGGTCGAACAACTGTTCAAGACCCCAAGGACGTCGTCACGTTGTGCGCCTGTCACGATCGCCATAGGAACCTCGAGGCGCGCTAGGTGTGCCACCAGTTCCGCAGCCGAATCGGTGATCGGAGAACGTTCTGCTGTTAGCTTCTTGTAGCGGTCTCCGTGCCTCGCCAGCAGCTGGTCAACCAGGACCGAGTCGCCGCCGCCATGCGTGCGAACTGCGGTTTCGACGATTTCGCGGTCGCTGTGTCCAAGTAGCCGTTCGGAGTATTCCTCCGGAGTCATCTGCCACCCGAGGTACTTGCGGAAGAGATCGGTGAAGCTGCTCAGCAGTATGGACTCGTCGTCAGAGAGGGTGCCGTTGAAGTCGAAGATGACAGCACGGTGTGTTCGTCTGCTCCAGTCGTTGACTATGTCCTTCACCGATGGGCGGCTGGGGTCGGTAGTTGGCATCACAGCACCGCCGTTACGTAGGGCGCCGAGATGTCGCCGTCGATGAGGAAAGCTGTTGGCATCGAGGATGAGCCCTCCATGGCCAAGAGTGAGTTGGGGCCGAGGTAGGTGTCGATAGTCGAGACGTCCTCGAGCGGGCCGAAGCGGGCGGTGCCGAAAGCAATACCAACGCTGTCGCCGTGGCGAGGTGCGGTCTCGAGAAGGTTGTCTACCTTGTCCTTCTTCGTGCCGTTCATGGGCGCGAAGCACGTCCATCCTTCATCGGCAGCAGCTGCCTTACGAGCCGCAGAGGCTAGCTCGCCAGTGATGACCGCAGCTTCTTCGGCGATTTCCGTGCCGATGGCCGGGCCGGCCTCAAGGGCGACGCGATCCTGCAGTTGGGTGATCATGTTGCCTGCTCCTCGATTGCGACGAAGATGTTTATGGCTTTGGAAGGTATTGATGTCGATGCGCTCCAGTAAATAGTCTAGTCTTTTGGGAGCCTATCAACTGTTGCCCCTCCGCAGGTGGCGCTACCCGTGAGCCAGCGCTGCGCGGCACGTAGGTGTGGACCGACTCAGGGAATGCTGTCGGGTCAGCGCTGACCTTAATGTGGTCATGCGCCGCGGTGGAGAGGTGCCGGCCACCTCTCCACCACGGCGCACCTCGACGAGCAACGCAGGAACCTTCTCGCGCACACGTTGGCTCGATGTCCGAGATTGGGATGCGGTGACCCAACAACTCATCACGCGCCTGGGTGCTGCCGGCGACGGCGATCATTTCCAAGGTGTGGTCATCACGGGCGATGCTGATCGCGGCGACCTCGAACCCAACCAGGGTGTTCGCCCGCCCGATCATTCTATCCAGTTCGGCTACCAACCAGTACGGGAGTTCTGCTTCTCGGACAGCAGTACGAGAGCCGGTCGCGAACACAGCATCGGCCGTGAAGCAGGTCCTCGGCAACCAACTCTCCGTCGATCACAGGGTGGTCACAACGGTGCCATTAGCGTTCCCCGAGTGGGTCAGACACTCGGGCAGCTGCGCTTCTTGGTGGTCGACGACACCACGAGCTTCGTGAACTCATGGTTCGTATGGTCGAGTCCGCTGGACACGCCGCTGACGAAGCGTGCGACGGCCTCGAGGCCGTCGGAGCGCTCTCCGCGCGACGCTACGACGTCATGCTCCTCGACCTTTCGATGCCCCGCATGAACGGCGAAGGCGTCGTGCGGTGGCTGAGCAACCACCCCGACCGAGCCCAAGGTCTGCGAACGGTCGTCGTAAGCGCCTGGGCTGGCGACAAACGCGGCGCGCTGCAAGAGCTTGGAGTCACAACGGTCCTGACCAAACCGTTTCGACGACACCACCTCACCGCCCTCATCTCCGAAATCACCAGCACGCCGCGCCCCAACGACAAAGGTTGCGCGTACCTTCCGCGGGACGCGCGCCCTGTGATTCCGCAGGACAGACCGTTGTCGGAGTCGTAGGAAAAGAAAGGTGGCGTGCCGGCCGATCAATACCCAGTCCGCACGCCTTCCTCGGGCGCCACTGCATGCTGACCCACCCGGTCGTCTGTAGACGTAACGACGGAGGGCGCCCGTCTCGGCCAGAATGACGCCGTGCGTGTGAGCGCAAGGGAGAGAAGTCTTGATGCGATGGGACGTCCGGTGCCTCCGGGCTGCAAGACCCAATCGGAATGGTCGGAATGGGCTCGGCGTGCGACTTTTCAGTGAGCGGCAACTCGGTGACACCGGCGACGCCCGCGGTCCTCTCCGCTGAGGCAGCGACGGCCCTTCCTGGTGCAAGATCGGAGGCGTCGACAAGCCAGATCTCGTGTTCCAAATCAATGCGAAGGTGGCTTCGCGCTCCGCCACGACGGGAGTCGTCGGAAGCTGCGCGTGGTGTGGCTGTAGGTAACGACAGCCGCGGCGCCGATTGCCTGCTATCGACCTTGCGTCACTCGCCATGCGGGCGGTCGCATCTGCTCCACCTTGCCGCCCTTGCCGGCCCTACTGTGCCGATAGTAGATGGACCCGTCATCGAGGAGGACTAGGAGATGGCCAGCTCCCCGCTTGGCTTTTCTGTAACTGAATCGGCACGTTTGAGCGGTCCCGTCAGTTCTTTGCCTAGACGGTGCTGCGACCCGGGTGACTGACGAGGGTTTCGCTCAAGCTCTGAGTAGTGGGAGGTGCTGCCGTTCGCAGTTGAGCCCGGCAGGCATGAGTGTGGCGTGCAACCTAGACAGGTCGCGTCCTATGACTTGGACGGAACTTCGCCGCATCCCGGTCGAACGGACGCCAGAGCCGCACCACGCCAACCCGCGCCCGTCAGGAACGCGCTTGGTGGACCTGGATGCGGCTGGACGGCACGTGGTCGCTGCGAGCTCAGCAACTGCTGCTATGTGCCGCAGGGCGCGGTGCTTGGCGCGATTCGTCCAGCGCACCTGAGGGTACTGACGCGGTTGCCGGACGCCCCTATTCCTGTGTGGGACGAGTCCCGTTGACATCGGAGGCCGTGAAGCGAGCGCGGGCGCGGGCCAGGCTCATCCCGTCTGTGGCGTGGTGATGGTCGTCGCCCGAGAGCGACTGGAGGTGGCTGAGGACGTCTCGTAGTCCTGAGATGCAGTCCTCGAAAGACAGAGACGCGTCGACTGATGGTTCGAGTGCCGCCAGGAATGACTGGTTCAAGAAGTACGAGTAGCCGGTCGTCATGTGCGTCCACCAGCAGGCGCCGAAGGCGCGTGCTTGGGACGCCTCGTAGTTGTTCCGCAGAACCCAGTCCGTCCTCAAGAGGTTGTCAATCGGGAGGGTCGCGTTCGCATCGATGGCCAGGGCGAGTCCGCTGAAGTGGTCGACGCGGTGTTGGGCGATGCTGCTTGGCTGGTGGGTGGTGCCGGTGATTTCGAGCATGGGTGTTCCTTTGAGTGAGTCTTGGTTTGAGGAGGGGGTGGCGCGGGGCTCACCGGTGAGGGTGGGCCCCGCGCCGCATGTTCGTTTGGCGTGGCAGACCGGAAGTCAGGCCTGAGCGGCTTCCAGGGCTGCCCCTCGCGCCAGGTCGACCTTGAAGCGTGCCCACGCGACTGCGCCCTCCAGGGCGGAGCGCACTTCTGCCTCCGACAGGTCCTGCATGGAGGTGTGGAACTCCTCCATTTCGAGTGCGAGCGCTTCTCCTTCGGCGATGCGGCCCGCCTCGAAGTGGTTCGTCGCCATGCTCTCGGCGATGAGGAGCAGGCGGCCAATTTCACGCGCCCCGGTCAGGGGCTTGAGGGCCTGCGAGAAGGGCATGATGGGGATGGTCATGGTGGATCTCCTTGGTGTTTCGGTTGGCGTTCGACCCTGGTGGACCGCACGTGACAGCACGTCGGTCTAGCTATCGGCGTCCTGCTGCCGAAGTGGAACGGTTGAAGAGTGGCTTTTGAGATGGACAGGTCACGGACGTGGCCGTCGTTCGTGCCCGTCACGAACTCGGCTTCATGCATCACGAACGGCGTAAGCGTCAAAACCGGTTCTCGGGGGCTTCGAACCCTCGGCCCGTCATGAAATAAGCTGATCGTTGAGCGTCGTCTAAGTGCTTGGGAGGTAGGTCGTTGTTGGCGTCCGGCGTCAGGTTCGACCTGGCTCTCCACCCTTCCGGGTCGGCACCGACGCCGTTGGCGCCCGCCGCCATCGACGTCCCGACGTTGTTGTTACGCCGACGGCTCGCGGTGGACGGCACCCAGTACTGCTGTTGTTGCGACACCGTCTTGGAACCGACGACTGGCCGGGGGCGTCCTCCGGCTACCTGCGAGCGGTGCCGAGTGACCCGTAAAAGTGAACCCGCCCAAGTGCTGCCGGGGTCGAACTCCAGCAGCCATATACGACGACGGCTCCGTCCACGGGGGGTTCCGGCCCGTCGCTAGCGGGCGGGTCGTTGCAACATCAGTTGCCGGCCCAGGTCGTGACAGCGCTTCACCGCCTGGCCGAGGCGGTCGAGCGAGCCCCAAGCAACTGCACGGCACCACCTGGGAGGGCAAGCTGCTGCGTGAGGCACGCACGGTTGCCGACTGGCACCGCGGGAGGTTCGTAAGCGGTCCCGACCCTGGTGCCCAACGCACCGCGGATACAGGTCGAGATTGAGACGCCACTGTCGCGCACCAGGGAGCAGTTGTCGCGCCCGTTTGACGACGTCGTCGGCTTGGGAGGCTGTTGGTCGTCCTCAATCTGGAGAAGAGAGATTGCCCAGGCAGCACCACCGGCAGTGATGGCGACGGTGGCGGCGATCCATGTGAGCAGCAGGGCTTTGGCGAGCCGGTTGCTCCCCCGCACGGGGCGCGGCGACTGTTCAACCTTGCTGGAAGCGGATCGGAGCCAATGCCGAGACGGACGCGGGCTCGGAACTGCCAGGGTCCGGGATGAAGGGTTCGCCATCCTGGTCTGCAGGCGGGTGACCGTATCGGTATGCCGTGCTACGCGCCAGGTTGCGCAGTAGCTCTGATAGCGTTACTGCGGAAACCGTCGGCTGCCTCCGATGGGAACAACGAGCGCGCGATGTCGCGCCTGTATACCGGTTGAAGAGGAGGCACACCGCAATCGGCAGGGGAGCGGGCGCGCGTGTCTCAAACTGGGTCGCCACGGAGTGGCCCGCGGTTACTCGCCTAAGGCTTCGGTGATCGCGTCGAATGTGTCACGCCCGTCGGCAAGTTCTACTGAGCCGCTTGGCTCGGGCGGCAACTCCCCGTGATCCGACAGAACACCTGTCACTAGCGAGCGTGACTTGTGTAGGGCTTCGACTTCGTCATCCGCCTCCACCACGAATGTGACTTGTAGGTAGCCATCTTCGAAGTGCGTGTACGCGCCGAGGGACGGGTCGTTTCCTCCGTGGGATGCCAGGGCGGCGTCGTACATAGCGTGCTGCAGGTCGACCAAGTCGTCCGGTTCGCCGGGTAGGGGTACGTCGACTGTCGCCGTGAAGTAGAGGGACATGGCCCAAGGTTAGAACGGCTCCGGCGACAGCTTGGTCCAGGCGCCCCGCTGCGTTCCTGACCTCGTTCGCGCTGGCCTGGGCGAGCTAGCTTACGAGTTGTTGGAGCGAGCCTGCGTTGTTCGGTGTGGCGTACGACGAGTGGGACCGGGGGTGAGGCGTGGCGTGGCGCCCCGTTGAGCAACCGTCGCTTCCCGGGCGTGCGTGAGTCCGCCAATCCAGCCCGCCTGATGGAGCTGCGTGCGGTTCTATCCGCTGCTGGTGAGGACATCGCCAAGGTTTAAGGGGTCAGACTTCGGACGGGGGTCCGCCGGCGGCCGCTAGGTGGCCGGAGCAGTTCGAGTTCGCGTTGGTGGGTCGACGATGATCGACCGGCGTAGTACCGGCGTGACAGTCCGGAGTAGCCCGCCCAGTCAGAGGCTAGGTAAGGGACTGATGCGGGAGTCCAGCCAGAACGTGTTGGCGGCCTTCCGGAGAAACCCCAAGCGTCATTGCGGCGAGTTGCAGTTTGCTTGAACCCTTGGAACGGTGCCGTGCTGCGACTAGGTGTACTCGGCTGACAGGTTCATGACAGTCGGCTGATCGGGGGTAGTCCTCCGATGGCTGAGTGGCGTCGTCGAGTGTTGTAGAACTTCAGCCATGGCTCAAGTGCCGCGGTCCGCTCGTCGTTGCTGGTGAAGATCTGCCGGTAGGCCCACTCAACTTGCAGGGTGCGGTTGAAGCGCTCGACCTTGCCGTTCTGCCATGGGCAGTGCGGGCGGATGGTCAGGTGCTGGGCGCCGATCGCTGCGATCGCGGCGGCGAAGTCGGCCGAGATGATGTAGTTCTTCGCGTTGTCGCTGATCACCTGCCTGATGGTCACGCGGTGGCTGGCGAAGAATTCCGCCGCGCGGATCAGGAAGCCGGCGCAGGTGGTGCCTTTCTCGTCATCGAGGATCTCGGCGTAGGCGAGCCGGGAGTGGTCGTCGACAGCGGCATGGACGTAGTCGTAGCCCAGGCCGCGTTTGTTCCCTGGGCGTTCTGCACGTCCGTGTGCTTTCCATCCGCCGTCGGGTGGGATCCGGCCGATCTTCTTGACGTCGATGTGAACCAGGTCGCCGGGCGCTGAGCGTTCGTAGCGCAAGGCGGTGGTCTTGGATGCGCGGATGACTTCCCCGGTGAGCGGGTCACACTCGACCAATCGCGGCACGTCGTGGCGGCGCAGGATCGCGCCGACGGTGCGCGGTGCGATGCCGAGTTCGGGGCCGATCCAATCTTGCCCGCGGCGTTCAGCACGACGCAGCTCGAGCACTCGTTGCTCGACACGTGTTGGGGTGCGCCGTGGGCACCGGTGTGGACGAGAAGAACGATCGAGCAGACCGGCCTCGCCTTCAGCGCGGAATCGGGCGACCCAGCGATGTGCGCACTGGCGGGAGACACCGAGCTCCTTGGCGACGTGTGCGACTGGTCGGCCGTCCTCGATCACGCGGGAGACCAGCAGACGGCGACCGTGCAGGTTGAGACGAGCGTTAGCGTGGGCCACGAGGACCTCCTGGGCGAGCGGATGACTTAGACATCTCCACTAAGCCGGGAGGTTCTCCTCGTTCACAAGACCCGCACTGTCACCAACGTCTCTGCTGAGTACAACTAGGGCATGCGTCAAGGTCCTTGGCGAGTTCGGATGCGCCTCCATGTGTTGCACAGAGGGCATGTGCCAGCGGATCGACGGGGCCATTCGAGTCGATGAGCCGTTGAGGCACCACTGGCGAGTGACGCTCCAACGGCCCAGCTCGGCAGCAAGCCCACGTCTGCATCGCGTGCGCACTCGGCCAAGGGCGGTCCGTTGGGAACCTCGGTGCCCCCCGGGCAGCCAGGACCCTGGACGACGGTGGCCCACTCGTCATGTGGCGGGATGCCCTCAAAAAATCTGTCACGAGGCCTACAGGTTCGACCAGCACCGTCGATTCCTACTCCTGAACACCCCCGACCTCAGGAGTAAACATGAGCACTTGCTGCCCGCCCCGGTTGATCGTCGCCACGTCCGACGACAACGTCCCCCAACTGTCCCTCACCGTGGATGAGACGTGTTGGTGCGACAGCATCGCGGCGTCGTCCTTTGATGCAGAACCGAGTTCTGACTCGTTCACCCCGTCCGGCAAGGCCGTGGAAGGACAAACCTCATGAGCGACACGAACGAGCGCGTAGTTACCCACTACCTGAGTCCACCCGCGCAGTTGCCTTCCTGGGAACAAGCGCCTGAGGACCTACGAGCCATGCTCGGCTCGGGTCGAAGCCTGTTGCTCATTGGCAGGAACTCTTCGTCGAGCGGCCGAACCGGCGCCGAAGCGGCGGCAGCAGATCTGCACGGGGCGGCCCAAGAACTGCGCTCGCAGTTTCGCTTAGACGTCACGGAGTGCCTGCCGAGCATCGATGACCTCGCCACCGCACTGATGAACACGGCCGCACACAAGTCGGTGGACCCCGACGGGCTGGGCTTCATCAATCGCTATGTCTGTTTTGTCCTGCCGAACCACCAGATCGTCCTCAGTGTGTCCGCAGGGTCGGCTCTCAAACTTGACCACAAGGGTCTGCTGCACGGATAGGTGACAGTCGGGGTTAGGCCGCCTGGGTGGCAGCGGGCTTCATGATCAACTCGTATTC
>NZ_SDWS01000007.1 GCF_004137245.1 Nocardioides glacieisoli | reverse complement strand
GCCCGCACCTCATCGATCGCGCCCCCACTCCGACGACACCACCGCCGCCGCCGGAGCAGACACGTCCGCGCCACCCAACCTGTTGACACGTCCTACCGCCAGCTAGAGGATCTCGAATCGGGGCACCGGGTTGTCCCGCTGCGCGCCGCAGGTCAGCTGCTGCCCGGGCTCCAGCACCCGCCGCACCTGCACCGTGACCTCCCGGCCGGCGGCGGCGAGGGTGACCGAGGTCAGGTCGCCGTCGCTGCGCGCCGCCGTCGGTCGTACGTCGTCGAGGCCGGTGAGGCCGAGCCGACGCCGGACCGCGATGTCCGCGGCCTGCACCGGCATCGCCAGGTCGGACCGGCCCCGGAGGTGGTCGAGCTCGAGCCGGCCGTCGGCCAGGGCGTCGGCGACCACGAGGGCCGAGGCCGGGTCGAGGTGGCCGTGGTAGAGCCCGCGGGGCAGGACGAGCAGGTTGCCGGCGAACCGGTCGCCGCCGATGTGGGAGCACTCCCAGACAGCGTCGGCGTGGCGGCTCCCGGCCAGTGCCGCGGCGAGCGGCCGGCCGCGCTCGGCGCAGCAGGCGTCGTGGCGGCCGTGGGTGCAGACCGCGAGCACCGGGTCGGGGTGGGGCTCGAGGCCCACCGAGCGACCGGTGCCGAGCGCGGCGAGGTCCACGTCGCGGACGTCCTCGACGGCGTCGAGGGTCGCGGACTCGAGCCACGACTCGGCACCCGCAGCGCGGGCCGCGAAGACCCGCACCCCGACGGGCTCCTCGCGCCGGCCGTGGCGGCGTACGAGCAGCACGCGGACGCGGTGGCGCCGCCCCTCGGAGGCGAGGTGGGCGCCGAGGCCGTCGGGCAGCCGGGCGTCGCGGAGCGCGTCCTCGCCCCACGGCCCGGCGTGCTCGACGAGCAGGAAGCTGCGGACGGTCGAGGCGGTGCCGGCGAGGTCGTCACCCCGCGACTGGCTCGCGGCGGCGCAGCGGAACGAGCTCACCGGCCGACCTCGAGCAGGCCCTCCCGCACCAGCCGCCGGCACAGGACGAGGGCACTCTCGGGGTCGAGCGGCAGGTCGCGCGGGGCCAGGCGTGGCGTGGAGGCGACCACGTCGACGGCCTCGCGAAGCCGCGCCGGCACCCGCAGGACGCGGTCGCCCAGCAGGAGCCGGAGCGATTCGCCGTCGGGCACGACCTCGCACGGGTGGCCGGCGCGACGGCGCAGCACCGTGTCGGCCGACAGGCCGCGTGCCAGCGCCTCCCGGTCGAGGAGCGCGCCGGCGACCCGGGGCGGCCGGCCGCTGAGGAACTGCTCGGCCTGCGCGCGGGTCGCGGCGGGTGCGTCGAGACGTCGTACGTCGTCCGCGACGGCCGCGAGGCGCTCGGCGAGCTCGGCCGACAGCAGGTCGGGGTCGGCGAGGTAGCCCGCGGGCAGGTGCTCGTCGGGCACGTCGGCGATGACCTCGTCGATGAGGCGGGACAAGAGGTGGCGCCACGTGAGCTGGTTGATGCCGATGGTCAGGTGGAGCGACACCGCCTGCTGCGCGCGGGCAGCGTGCGGCGTGCCGGTGGGGAGGTAGGCGACGACGCCCGGCTCGAGGAGCAGCTCGCCGGGCCCGCCCTCGCCGTGGATCTCCCAGAGCTTGGTGCCGTGGGTCTGCATCACGAAGACGTCGTGGGAGTCGCTGTGCACCGCGAAGCCCTGCGCACCGGGCGGGGTGAGGTAGGCGTTGGCCTGGCACGGGTGGCCGAGCTCGAGCTCGAGCTCGGCGACGAGGTCGGAGACCGGCGTCCAGTAGCGCTGGAGTCCCTGCAGCACGATGGTGGCGCCCGCGTCGTGCAGCTGCATCAGCTTCACCGGGTCGACCAGGCCGGTCAGCGGCTTGCCGGCCAGGCTGCCGCCGCGCGTGAACCGCGACTCGGCGAGGACGGACCCGTCGTGGGCGACGCGCACCGCGGGGGTGCGGATCGCCGTCTCGGTCAGCAGGTGGTCGACGTCGGCGAGCGAGAGCACCGACTCACCGAGCCCGGGATCGGTGCGGTGGACGTGCACCGACGACGCCCAGACCTTGTCGATGAAGGTCTGGGCGTCACCGGTCAAGCGGTCGAGTGCGTTCAGGACGCGCCGTCCGTGCCGTCCGCGTCGCCACCGTCGGTGCCGTCAGCATCGGTCGAGTCGCCGTCGGTGGAGTCGGTCGAGTCGCCGTCGGTCGAGTCGCCGTCGGTGCCGTCGGCGTCAGCGCCGGGTCCGGCCGCGACCCCGGTGGGGTCCACGCCCTCGGTGGTCATCTCGTCGTCGCCGAGCGGGTTGTCGGGAGTGGTCGTCATGGTTCCTCCTCGAGTGGCCGCGACGGACGGTCCGCCCCGGGTCGTACGTCGAGTCTGCTGCTGTCCGCTCACACCGTCCCACACCCCAGAGGCGGGGTCAGCGAGTGGCGAGGGCGCCGACACCGTCCGCCGAGACCTCGATGTCCACCGGTCGCCCGTGGGTGCCGAGCCCGGAGATGCGCGTCTCGCCGAACGACCACGGACGCACCGGGTCGACGGTCAACCGGTCGCGCTCGGGGCGCAGGCCGAGGACCGACGAGACCAGGGACAACGCCGATGCAGCGGACCACGCCTGCGGCCGGCACGCCGCGGGGTAGGGCAGCGGGGTCGGCTGGGCCGACCGGGAGTCACCCGCGAAGAGCTCCGGCGGGCGGCCGTCGAAGGCGGTCAGGGCGGCGAGCAGCGCGTCGGCCACCGGCGCGGTCTCGGGGCGCTGCTCGGCGGCGAGCCCGGCCAGGCAGATCGCCGTGTCGTGGGGCCACACCGAGCCGACGTGGTAGCCGGTGGGCGAGTAGCCGGCCGCCTGCGTCGACAGCGTGCGGATGCCGAAGCCGGAGAGCATGTCGGACCCGACGAGGCGCCGCGCGACCACGTCGACCCCGTCGGCGTCGAGGATGCCGGTGCCGAGCAGGTGGCCGATGTTGCTGGTCAGCGAGACGACCGGCCGCTTGTCCCGGTCGAGGGCGATGGCCGGGAACGCACCGACCGCGTCCTCCACCCAGAAGCGCTGCGCGAACTCCCGGCGGAGTCGGTCGGCCCACTCCCGCCACCGGTCGGCGCCCGGCCGGTCGAAGGCGTCGAGCAGGTCGGCGCCGTGCACGGCAGCGGCGTACGCATAGCCCTGCACCTCGGCCAGCGCCAGCGGCGAGCTGGCCCGCGAGCCGTCGCTGCGGCGCACCGCGTCACCCGAGTCCTTCCAGCCCTGGTTGGACAGCCCGTGGCCGGAGCGGTCGACGTACTCCAGGAGCCCGTCGCCGTCGGCGTCGCCGTGCTCGACCTGCCAGGCGAGTGCGCGCTCGAGGGCCGGCAGCAGCCGCTCGACCTCGTCGTCGGGGGCACCCCACCGCCAGGCGTCGTGGAGGGTCAGCGCCCAGAGCGGCGTCGCGTCGATGGTGCCGTAGTAGACCGGCGGCAGGTGCCGGTCGGCACCGTCGTCGTCGGCCTCGTTGAGGCTGAAGCCGGCGGAGCGGACCTCGTGGAGGATCTTGCCGGGCTCCTCGGCCGTCGCGTCGTCGGTGCGGGTGCCCTGCCGGTGGGCCAGCAGCCGCAGGGTCGACATCGCCAGGTCGGTCGACACGGGCAGCAGCATCCGCGCGGTCCAGAGGCTGTCGCGGCCGAAGAGGGTGAGGAACCACGGCGCGCCCGCGCCGACGAACTCCTCCTCGACCCCGTCCGCGCCGGGCGCGGCGAGCCGCAGCAGCCGCAGGTCGTCGAGGCACCGGTCCACGAGGGGTGCGAGCCTCCGGTCGGCGCTCTGCACCTCGACCCGGCTCCAGCCGGCCTCGCGGCTCGGCGCGGTCACGGCGGCGCGGGTGTCATCGAGGGTGAGCAGCAGCTCGTGGGTGACGGACTGGCCGGGAGGTACGACGACGTCCCACACTGCGCGGGCGTGGTCGCCCTCGCGGGTCGTGTGCGCGCCGGGCAGCCGCAGCACCGCGCGCAGCGAGTCCTGCTGCCAGCTGAGCACGTGGCCGCCGACGCCGTCCGGTGCCACGGCCGGGCGTCCGGTGCCACCCTTGACCCCGTCGAGCGGCGCGAGGTCGGCACCGACGAGCAGGCCGAGCGTGCAGGTCACCGGCTCGGCCGCGGTGCTGGAGATCGTGTAGCGCTCCCGGACCAGTCCGGGCTCGACGTCGCGCCGCCGCTCCACGCGCACGGTCGGGTCGGGACCCGGGTCGCCGAGGTGGCGTGGCACGGCGACGTACGTCGTGGAGTCGCCGCGGGCGGTGTGCGCGGCGACAGCCGTGGGCTCGCGCCCGTCGACCTCCAGGCGGAGCAGGCTCAGCACCCGCCGCTCGCCGTGGTGCACGCCCGCCAGGCCGACGGTCCCGATCTGCCCGTCGGCGGCCGACCACACCTGCGTCGGGGCGGCGAGGGTGAGGGACAGGTCGTGGAGCCAGGGCTGCTGTGGTGCGTCGTCGTGCTCCATCGAAGGATCCTTCGGTTCGAGTGCGGGACGGGGTCGTGCGGAGGCCATGCCTTCGGGGGGTGACACCGAGTGTGACGTGCGTTACGGTTTGAGCGCTCAAACATTTGAGCGCTCAAACACAGTAGTGGGCCGCAGCGTCGCCCGCCACCACCCCCGCCAGAAGCAGGACGGACGAGACGAGGAGGGACCGCGATGGCAGCGCACGAGCCCGCCACCCTCGACTCGGTCGCCGCCCGCGCCGGGGTCTCCCGCCAAACCGTCTCCAACGTGCTGCGCCACCCGGCCCGGGTCGCCGAGGGCACCCGCGAGCGGGTGCTGGCCGCGATCCGGGAGAGCGGCTACCGGGCGTCGCTTCCCGCCCGGCAGCTCGCCACCCGGCGCGCCCACGCCATCGCCGTACGGGCCGAGCGGCAGCAGGACGGCATCTCGGGCCTGGTCCTCGACGCGTTCTACCACGGGCTCGCGGAGGCGGGTCAGGACAACGGCCTGCGCGTGGTGCTCTACGCCCAGCCGGCCGACGAGGCCGCCGAGCTCGAGATCATCGACGACCTCGTGCAGACCGGTGCCGCCGACGCGGTCGTGCTCACCGCGACCAGCGCGGACGACCAGCGACCGGCCTACCTCGCCGGCAGCGGTACGACGTTCTGCGCCTTCGGCCGGCCCTGGGGCCACGACGACGAGCCGCACGACTGGGTCGACGTCGACGGCGCACTGGGCACCGGCCTCGCGGTCCAGCACCTCCTCGGGCTGGGCCGGCGCTCGATCGCCTACCTCGGCTGGCCCGGCGACGGCGCGGAGCCGAGCACCGGCAGCGACCGGCGCCGCGGCTGGCTCGAGGCCATCGACGAGGCCGGGCTCGGCACGCCCGTCGAGATCCACAGCCTCAACGACGCCGCCGCCGCCGAGGCGGCCGTCTCCACGCTCCTCGCCGGGGCCGACGCCCCGGACGCGATCGTGTGCGCGAGCGACACCCTCGCCCTGGGCGCGCACCGGGCCGCCGTGGCGGCCGCCGGTGGCGGCACCCCCACGACCGTCGTCGGCTTCGACGCGACCCCGGTCGCCGCGGCCCTCGGCCTGGTCAGCGTGGCGCAGCCGATCGACCAGGCCGCCCACCTCTGCATCGACCTGCTGACCGCTCGCTTCGAGTCCCCCGACCGTCCGGCACGAGGAGTCCTCGTGCCGCCCGTGCTGCACCTGCCCGCCTGATCCCCCTCCCGCTTGATCCCTCCCCCGCAGATTCCCCGATGAAGGAGCTCCACATGTCCCCCGTGTCTTCCCCCTCGCGCCGCCGTCGTACGTCCCTCGTCGCACTGGCCCTCGGCTCGTCGATCGCCCTCGCCGCCTGCGGAGGAGGTGGCTTCGAGGAGAACGGGTCCGACGAGCCGGCCTCGTCCGGCGACGGTCCCGCCACCCTGCAGGTGCTGATCGGCTCGAGCGGCGACGCCGAGACCAAGGCCGTCGAGGACGCCGCCGCGGCCTGGGCCGAGGAGAGCGGCAACGAGGTCGAGGTCATCGTGGCCAACGACCTCGCCCAGCAGCTCTCGCAGGGCTTCGCCGGTGGCAACCCGCCCGACCTCTTCTACGTCGACGCCGGCGTCTTCGGCGACTACGCCGAGGCCGGCAACCTCTACCCCTACATGGACCAGCTCGCCGACGCCGACGACTTCTACCCCAACCTGGTCGACTCGTTCACCCTCGACGGCGAGGCCTACTGCGCCCCCAAGGACTTCTCCACCCTCGCGCTCCAGATCAACACCGAGTCGTGGAAGAAGGCCGGCCTGACCGACGCCGACATCCCCACCACCTGGGACGACCTGCAGGCCGTCGCCCAGAAGCTCACCACCCCCGACCAGGCCGGGCTGGTGCTCGGCATCGGTCGCGACCGCGTCGGCGCGTTCCTCGTGCAGAACGGCGGCTTCTGGGTCGACGGCGAGGCCGGTGAGGCCACCGCCACCGAGGAGACCAACGCCGAGGCGCTCGAATACGTCCAGGGCATGCTCGAGGGCGGCGAGGCCGTGCTGGCCCCCGACGTCGACGCCGGCTGGGGCGGTGAGGCCTTCGGCACCCAGAAGGCCGCGATGACCATCGAGGGCAACTGGATCCGCGGTGCGATGGAGAACGACTACCCCGACGTCGACTACACGGTCGCCGAGCTCCCGGAGGGCCCCGCCGGCAAGGGCACCCTGCTCTTCACCCAGTGCTGGGGCATCGCTGCCGACTCCGAGAACCAGGAGGCGGCCGTCTCGTTCGTCGAGGCGATGACCACCCCCGAGCAGCAGCTGACGAACGCCGACGCGTTCGGCGTGATGCCGAGCCGTGAGGCCGCCCAGGCCGACTACGTCGAGCAGTTCCCGGAGGACGCGCCGTTCATCGCGGGTGGCGACTACGGCCAGGGCCCGGTCAACCTGCCCGGTCTCGGCCCGGTCGTGGCCGACCTCGACTCGCAGCTCGAGCAGCTCAAGACGGCCGACGTCGACGAGATCCTCGAGTCCTTCCAGAAGAACGCCGAGGCGGAGCTGCAGTGAGCAGGCCCCGGAGCATCCGCCGGGGCCAGGCCCTCGCGGGGTGGACGTTCGTCTCCCCCACGCTGGTCGTGCTCGGGCTCTTCCTCGCGGTGCCGGTGCTGATGGCGCTGTGGGTGTCCTTCACGGACTGGAACGGACGCGGCAGCCCGTTCGCGTCCGGCATCGGGTTCGTGGGTGCCGACAACTACCGCGAGCTGGTCGGTGAGCAGGGCGGGCTGACGAGGTCGGACTTCATGACCTCGCTGCGCAACAACTTCTTCTACGTCCTCCTCGTGGTGCCGTTGCAGACCGCGTTCGCGCTGTTCCTCGCCCTGGTCCTCAACCAGCGGATGCTCCGGGCGGTCGGCTTCTTCCGCACCGCCTTCTACTTCCCCTCGGTCGTGAGCTCGGTCGCGATCAGCCTGGTGTTCCTGTTCCTCTTCTCGGGCGGCGGCGTCGTCAACTCGATGCTCGACGCGATCGGCGTCGACGGCCCGACGTGGTTCAACGACTCGCGCGGGCTGCTGCACCTCGTCGGCGACGGCCTGGGCCTGTGGAACGCGTCCGACCCGCCCGGAGCACTGGCCGACAACGGCGTGCTGGGCCTGTCGTGGTGGGCGTGGCTCTCCGGCCCGAGCGTGGCGCTGTCCGTCATCATCATGCTCGTCATCTGGACGACCGCCGGCACCTTCATGCTGATGTTCCTCGCGGCCCTGCAGGACCTGCCGCTCGAGGTCGAGGAGGCCGCACGCATCGACGGCGCCGGGCGCTGGGGCGTGTTCCGCAACGTCACGCTCCCCCACCTGAAGCCGACGATGCTGCTGGTGACCACGCTGGGCCTGATCGGGACGTGGCAGGTCTTCGACCAGGTGTACGTCATGACGCAGGGCGGGCCGGGCAAGTCGACGCTCACGCCGGCGTACCTGTCCTACGCGTATGCCTTCGAGAACCAGAAGTGGGGGATCGCAGCAGCCATGGCGTTCGTGCTGTTCCTCATCATCTTCGCGATGACCTCGTTCCAGCGGTTCCTGTTCCGCGACAAGGACGCCATCGCCACCAAGAGGGCAGCGAAGCGTACGAAGCGCGACCGCGCACGCGTCACCGCGGGAGGTGCGGCATGAGCACCTCGTCCAGCAACGCGAAGCCGATGGTCCGCGACCGGACCGCGCTGTGGTTGTTCCTCGCCTACGCCGTCCTGCTCTTCTTCGCGTTCATCTACCTCTACCCGTTCGTCGTGCAGGTCACGACATCGTTCAAGACCAACTCGGACGCCGTGGCGAACCCCCTGTCGCCGACGGCGGACCCCTTCACCCTCAGCGCCTTCCAGCGGCTCTTCGACACCGACTTCCCGCTGTGGGCCGTCAACTCCGTCATCGTCACCGTGCTGGTGACGGTCGGCCGGGTGTTCCTGTGCTCGCTCGCCGGCTACGCCCTGGCGCGGATCAAGTTCCGCGGCCGCGGGGCGGTCTTCACCGCGCTCCTGGCCGTGATGGCGGTGCCGGGCGTCATCCTGCTGATCCCCAAGTTCCTCGTGCTCAACTACCTCGGGATCTACAACACCTATCCCGCACTCGTGCTGCCCCTGCTGGTCGACGCGGCCGGTGTCTTCATCATGAAGCAGTTCTTCGAGACGATCCCGGAGTCGGTGGAGGAGGCGGCGCGGATCGACGGTGCCAGCACCTTCCGCATCTTCTGGTCGGTCGTGCTGCCGATGGCTCGACCGGCGCTGATCCTGCTGACGATCCTGTCGTTCCAGGGCTCGTGGAACGAGCTGCCGCACTTCCTCATCGCCAGCCAGGACCCCGACCTGTTCACGCTCACCAAGGGTGTCGGCACGCTCACCAGCGGCCAGCTCGGGTCGGGCCAGCAGTACCCGATCTCGATGGCCGCGGCGCTCCTGATGACCATCCCGGTCGCGATCGTCTTCTTCGTCTTCCAGAAGTACCTCGTCCGTGGCGGCACGGCCGGGGCGGAGAAGGGCTAGCGCCGCACGATCTCCGGCGCCGGGCGGATTCCGCCTCCTAGCACCGCCCGGCGCCGGCACACCGGAACCCTCAGGCGCGCACCTCGTAGCGCGTCGTCCCCTTGACCTTGTCGTCCCCGCACGACTGACGCCGCGACAGACCGGGC
This sequence comes from Nocardioides glacieisoli, assembly GCF_004137245.1. GTDB lineage: Bacteria > Actinomycetota > Actinomycetes > Propionibacteriales > Nocardioidaceae > Nocardioides > Nocardioides glacieisoli. The sequence continues at coordinate 309,926 of NZ_SDWS01000007.1, read as the reverse complement.
ACGGCCACGATCTCGTCGGCCGGGTCCCCGCCGGCGAGCACGTGCAGCTCACGGGCCTGCTCCACACCGGAGCGGCCCGCGCGACCGCGTACGACGTCGAGCGGCAGCTCGCCGCGGTCGACGGCCTCGCAGGCGGCCAGCGCGGTGGCGGTGTCGAGGCGGCCGAGGGTGATCCCGCTCGGCAGCGCCAGCAGCGTGCCGGAGAAGCGGTGGCCGCCGAGGTGCGTGGTCTCCCACGTGCCCTCGGGCCACTCCTGGCTGAGCAGGCCGGCGATCGGCCGACCGAGCTCGGCGCAGCAGCGGTCGCGCTTGCCGTTGGTGCAGACCAGCCAGAGCGGGGCGTCGTACGACGTCATGCTCGCGAGGTCGAGGTCGACCAGGTCCTCCGGCCGGTCGAGCACCGCGGCGCGGACGTCGTAGCCCTCGGCGGTGGCGGTCGCGTGGAAGACGCGGGTTCCGGGTCCGGCGCTGCCGTCGTACCTCCGGAGCAGGAACACCTTGAGGTCAAGGCCGGCGAGGTGGTCGCGCACCACCTGGGGCAACCGGTTGTCGGTGACGGCGTCGCGGCCCCACGGGCCGGGGCACTCCACGAGCAGGATCTCGGGGTCGGTCGGTGCGGTGCCGATGATCGGCTCGGCGTCCTCGACGCTCGCGAAGGAGCAGCGGAAGTCAGGCACCGCACCAGTGTTGCCGACGGGGGTCGGCTCAGTACTGCTGACCCTGCCAGAGCAGCCCCGCCGCAGCGTTCTCGGTGGGATTGCAGTAGCCCCCGTAGGTGCGCTCGGCACCCGAGGTCGCGAGGAAGGTGGCGCAGTCGGCGGCGTGCTCGAGCGGCGCCCAGTCGGGCTGGTTCGGCGGCGTCGGCACGTTGGGGTCGGGGTTGGTGTCGGCGACGAAGACCTCGGCCGACCGCTTCTCCATCGCGTCGAACCCCTTCAACGTGCCGCCCCAGTTGTAGAACTGGCGCCAGTGCGCGCACTCGTGGATGGCGACCGCCTGCTTGGAGGCCTCCGACTCCCAGGTGATGGCGTTGATCTCGGCCACGTCGATGGCGATGCCGTACTGGAAGGAGAAGACGGCGTCGCGCTTCTCGGCAATGGTGTGGTCGGTGTCGAGGGTGACGCTGGCGTTGGGGCACAGGTTGGCGATCGGCGCGTAGAAGCGGGCCTGGTCGCCGGTGTACATCGTCTGGTTGTCGAAGCGCACCGAGACCGGCTTGGAGGTCACGCTGCGCCGGGCCTTGCGCGGGCCGGAGGTGATCTTCTTGGTCTTGAGGCGGTAGTCGACGGTCTGTGCGGGGACCCCGGCCGGAACGACGTACGCCGGCACCTGCGCCAGGACGAAGCCCCTCTTGCCGATCTTGCCGCGAGCGCCGGCGACCTTGGCCCACGAGCCTCCGTCGACCCGCGCCTGGACGAAGACCTTCTTCGGCAGGATCGGCCTGACCCCGCGGTAGGTCTTCCACGCCACGCCGAGCTGGATGCTCGTGCCGGAGCCCCGGACGGCCGTCTGGAAGCCGAAGCCGTCGATCCGGTTGTACTTCTTGCCCCAGAACGCGAAGAGCGGTCGACGCGACGCGCGCGCCGAGACCGTGGGGGCGGAGGTCGAGGGGCGCAGGGTCGGCGGGACGACGGGCCGCAACAGCTCGGCGTCGCGCATGGTGAGGGAGGCGTCGGCGACGCGATCGGCACCCTCCGAAGGAGCGGACGCGAACGACGCGGGCGACGCCAGGATCGGGCTGAGGGCGACCGCCGCTGCTGCGAGCGCGGTGGTCAGGCGTCGTACGTGCATGGGTGCTCCCGGGTGTCGAGGTGGGTACGCCCTTCCTACCCGCTGGGGGTGGCGCGAAACGGCCCGGCTCAGATCAGGCCGCGGCGCCGGGCGACGGCGGCGGCCTCGGTGCGCGACGCAGCATCGAGCTTGGCGAGGATGTTGGAGACGTGCACCGAGACCGTCTTGGTGCTGATGAAGAGCTGCTTGCCGATCTCGCCGTTGCTGCGGCCCTCGGCGACCAGCGCGAGGATCTCGGACTCGCGAGGTGTCAGCGCCACGCCGCCGGTGGCGGTCGCCGGCGCGGGCGACGAGCCCTGGGCGGTCAGCTCGTCGAGCAGGGGGCGGGCACCCAGCGCGTGGGCGGCCTCCCGAGCCAGGTCGGCGACCTCGCGCGCGCCGGCCGCATCGCCGGAGGCGCGCAGGACGCCGGCCAGGCGCACGCGAGCCTGGGCGATCTCGGGGACGCTGCCGTAGGCGACGGCTGTCTCCTCGGCGGCGCGCCAGGCGCCGACGAGCTCGTCGCTCGACGGCGGGTCGACCTGGGCGAGCCAGCGCCAGCGGAGGTGCTCGGCGCTGCGGCGGGCGACCCACATCTGGTACTCCGGGCCGTGGCTGCCGTCGAAGGGCGCGTAGAAGTCGATGACCCGCGCGCCGTCGGCCAGCATGCGCTCGACGGCGACGCGCGCCGACTCGCGCTCGTCCGCGGACTGCCGCGGCGCCGCGTTGGCGAGCGCGCCGAGGACCAGGGTCGCCAGCCGGAGCCGGGCCTGGAACCAGTCGTGCCACAGCGGCACGACGGTCTCCACCACGTGGTCGTAGACGTCGACGGCGACGGCCGCGTCGCCCGCGGCGGCCGCCCGCATCAGCTCCGCGCTCCCCGAGCTGATGGCGGTGAGGCCGTCGGTGCCCCAGTAGTCGCGCAGCCGCTCGAGGGCCTTGGGCTTGGGCTCGCCGCGGATGCCGATGAGGATCAGCATCTGGTGGGCGAAGTAGAGCCACTCGTAGACCATCGGCGGGTTCTGCCCGCTCACGTCGAGCAGGTCCCACGCCTCGTCGAGCCGTCCCTGGTGGGTCAGCGCGACCGCGAGCAGCAGCCGCGACTCGGCGGGGTAGGGCGACCAGGCGAGACCGCCGACCTCGCTGCGCTCGATCACCTCGCGGTAGACGTCGATAGCGGTGTCGAGGTCGCCCTCGTCGTGGTGCAGGCGCCCGAGCAGGTAGAGCGCGCGCAGCTCGGGCTCCATGAGGCCCGCGCGGCGGGCACGCTCGGCCGCCGACCGCCAGCCCGCGCTGGCGCTCGAGCCACCGTCGGGGTCGAGGCCGGCGACCGTCGTGTGCAGCTCGACGGCGAGGCTGGTGAGGTCGTTGCGCTCGGCGATCTCGAGCGCCTCGAGGGCCACCGCACGCGCGTCGTCGGCGTGCCAGCTGCCCAGGCTCTGGGCGTGGACGAGGAGGGCGCGGGCCAGCAGCTTGGGCGGGGCGCCGCGCAGGAGCTCGACCGCCTCGGCCGACGTCTCGCGCGGTGAGTCGGTGGTGTCGGTGAGGAGCTGGGCGGAGGCCAGCGACGTCAGCAGCTGGCCGCGGTCGAGGTCGGAGCCGTCGGCCGGCAGGGTCGCGAGGCGGGCACGGAGGACCTTCACCGCCTTGGGCACGCGGCCGGCGGCGATCAGGGCGTCGGCGCACCGCCGGGTCAGGGCGACGGCGTCCACGTCGGGGACGGCGACCCGCGCCGTGTCGACGAGCTCGATCGCGTCGAGGAAGTGGGTGGCCGCCTCGGACGGGCCGCCGACGGCGAGCGCCTCCTCGCCGGCCTCGACGGAGGCGCGGACGGCGACCGGACGGTCGTCGGCCCGACGGGCGTGCTGCGCCAGCTCCGCCGCCGTACCGATGGCGCGGCCCTCGCCCAGTGCGGACACGAAGTCGGCGTGGAGCCGGACCCGCTCGCCGGGCAGGAGGTCGTCGTAGACAGCCTCGCCGAGCAGGGCGTGGCGGAAGGCGTAGGTGCCGCCGCGCGAGGCGACCAGGACGTGCGACTCGACGGCGTTGCGGAGCGCGGTCTCGAGCTCGGCCGCTCCGAGGTCGGAGACCGCGGCGAGCAGCTCGTGGCTGACCTGGCGGCCGGCCACGGAGACGAGGCGCACGACCTGGCGGGTGGTGTCGTCGAGTCGGTCGAGGTGGACGAGCAGCACGTCGGCGAGCTCGCCGGGGACCTGCCCGGACCACGCGGCGCCGACGAGCTCCTCGATGAAGAACGGGTTGCCCTCGGCCCGGTCGACGATCGAGGAGTACTCCGCCTCCGACATCGTCGAGGGGTGCAGCGCGCGGACGAGGAGGCGTACGTCGTCGTCGCGGAGCGGCTCGACCTGGAGCCGGTCGACGCCGCGCAGCCGCATCCACTCCGCGACCTGGCGGCGGAGCGGGTGGCGGCGGTGGAGGTCGTCGGCACGGTAGGAGACGACGAGGGAGACGCCCGGGACCGGGCGGGAGAAGAGGAAGCTGAGCATGTCGCGGGTGGACTCGTCGGCCCAGTGGGCGTCCTCGACCACGACGAGGACCGGTGCGTCGTGGGCGAGGGCGGCGAGGAGGTCGCTGAACGCGTCGTAGACGTTGCCGCGGTCGAGGGCCTGGTCGCCCGACGCGGTCTCGCTGCTGCGGACCCGGCGGCCCGGCTGGAGCCGGGCGAGAGTGGGGTGCTGCTCGAGGACGCGGGTCGCGACGTCGGGCTGGTCGGCCATCACGCGGCCGAGGATCTCGGAGAAGGGGAGGTAGGGCAGGGAGCTGTCGGCGAGGTCGAGGCAGTGCCCGGCGACCACGTGCCAGCCCGCCTCGATCGCGGCGTCGCGCAGCGCCATCAGCACGCGGGTCTTGCCGACCCCTGCATCGCCGGCGACGAGCATCGCGCGGACGGACTGCTCGATGGGTGCGGCGCCACCACCCACGCCCTCCGACGCACGAATGCCGAGCTGGGAGCTCAGCTGCTCCAGCTCGGCATCGCGTCCGATGAGATCGGAGGTCCTCAGCGCCGGCACGGACGACATCATGTCGTGCCGCTCCGACACTTCGGCGCCGATCGCGCCACGCGTCACTTCTGCGTGTTTGTGGCCGCGGCGTCGTTGCGGCGCACCCAACGGCGAGGGCGGTAGTCCTGGCGGACCTTCTCCTGGCGGTACTTGATCTCGGCACCCAGGAAGCTGTCGGTGGTGAACATGTCCTTCTCCTCTTCTCGATCGGTCCCGTGGTGGACCGTGAGTAGAGATTCCGTCGCTGAGGTAGGCCCGGACATCGGGCACGTGCCCTATCTACGGGTGACCAGCTACCTCAGATCGGTGCGTGGGCGGCGTACGACCGGCGTCTGAGGTAGCCCCCGGCCGGGGTAGTCCCCATCAAATGAGCTGTCAGGGGGACCTCTCGGCGGCCCATTTGATGGGGACTACCGCAGGACCGGGCGGCCGGCCTGCCAGACCCCGGCCACGAGCGGAACGCCCGGGCGGTAGGCGAGGTGGACGTAGGACGGCGCGTCGAGGAGGACGAGGTCCGCGGCCCTGCCCGGGGCGAGCACGCCGACGTCGTCGCGGCCGAGGGCGGCGGCACCCACCGCGGTCGCGGCGTGCAGCGCCTCGGCGGGGCTCATCCGCATCTCCCGGACGGCGAGCGCGATGCAGAGCGCCATCGAGGAGGTGAAGCAGGAGCCGGGGTTGCAGTCGCTGGCGAGCGCGATGCGTACGCCGGCGTCGAGCAGGCCGCGGGCGTCGGGATAGGGCTGGCGGGTGGAGAACTCCACGCCCGGCAGGAGCGTGGCGATGGTCCCGCTCGAGACCAGCGCTGCCACGTCGTCGCCGGCCAGGAAGGTGCAGTGGTCGACCGCGACCAGACCGAGCTCGCAGGCGAGCCGGACACCGCCGCCGTACGTCAGCTGGTTGGCGTGGAGCCGCCCGCGCAGGCCGCTGTCGGCCCCCGCGGCCAGGATGGCGCGGGCCTGGTCGACGTCGAAGGCGCCGTCCTCGCAGAACACGTCGATCCACCGGGCGTGCGGTGCCGCGGCCGCCAGCATCGGACCGGTGACGAGGTCGACGTAGTCCTCCGGGGTCGTGTCGGCGGGGACGACGTGGGCGCCGAGGAACGTCGTCTCGTCGGTGAACTGCCTCGCCACCGCCAGGCTGCGCGCCTCGTCGTGGACCGACAGGCCGTAGCCGCTCTTGATCTCCAGGGTCGTGGTGCCCTGCGCCCGCATCTCGGCGACGAGCCGGCCGACGTGGGAGGTGAGCTGCTCGTCGGAGGCGGCGCGCGTCCTCGCGACCGTGGTGCGGATGCCGCCGGCGGTGTAGGGCTCGCCCGTCATCCGGGCCTCGAACTCCGCCGACCGGTCGCCGGCGAAGACGAGGTGGCTGTGGCTGTCGACGAACCCAGGGATGACCGCGCGGCCGCCGGCGTCGACCTGGACGTCCGCGTCCGGCGCGTCGGCAGCGGGGCCGACCCAGGCGACCCGCGCGCCCTCGAGGACGACGGCGGCCTCACGGACGATGCCCAGGAGGCCACCCTCCTCGCCCCGCTCGACGTCGTTGGTGACGAGCTCGCCGATGCCGGTGATGACGGTGGTGGTGCTCATGCCCAGATCCTCCCGATCACGTCGCCGAGCTCGCGACCGATCTCGGCCCTGTCCCCGTCCTCGACGACCCAACGTCCGTCCGCCATCACCCGACGTACGTCCTCCGCGACGGCCGCGAAGACCACGGTGTTCTCGTCCCGCCCCGTGCCCGCCGTGCGGGGGGAGGCGGGGTCGAGCACGACCAGGTCGGCTCGCTGCCCGACGGCGATGGCGCCGGCGTCGTCCCAGCCGAGCGAGGCGTGGCCGTCGGTGGTGGCGGCCGTCAGCAGCTCGCCGGCCGTCCAGTGGCCGCGCTGCTGGGTCGCCAGCCGTTCGTCGAGCTCGAGGGCGCGCATCTCCTCGAAGGGGTCGATCACGGCGTGGCTGTCCGACCCCAGCGTCAGCCGGGCACCGGCGTCGTGCAGCCGTCGCGACGGACCGATGCCGTCGCCCAGGTCGCGCTCGGTGGTCGGGCAGAAAGAAGCGTGGGCACCCGCTCCGCCGATGACGGCGATGTCGTCGTCGGTGACGTGGGTGGCGTGCACGAGCGACGTCGTCGGCCCGACCAGGCCGTGGTCGGCGAGCAGCCGGGTGGGCGTGACGCCGTACGCCTCGAGGCACGCGTCGTTCTCGGCGACCTGCTCGGAGACGTGCACGTGCAGCGGGCGGTCGCCGACCCACGCCGCGACCGCGTCGAGGTCGGAGGCGGGGACCGCGCGGACCGAGTGCACGGCCGCACCGACACGGATCCCATCGGTGGTTGAGGTGCGAGCGGAGCGAGCCTCGAAACCACTGACCCGCTCCACCCAGCGATCCACCGACCCGTCGCTGTAGCGCACCTGCGCCCCCTCGGGCGGCGCCCCGAAGCCGGACGAGAGGTAGAGCGTGTCGAGCAGCGTGATCCGGATCCCGGCCTCGCGCGCAGCGTGCATCAGGGCGAGCCCCATCTCGTCGGGGTCGGCGTAGGGCGTGCCGTCGGACTGGTGGTGCAGGTAGTGGAACTCCCCGACGCAGGTGATCCCGGCGGCCGCCATCTCGCGGTACGTCGCCCGCGCGAGGGCGAGGTAGGTGTCGGGGTCGAGCCGGGCGGCGACGTCGTACATCTGGTCACGCCAGGTCCAGAAGCTGCCGCGCTCGCGCTGGGTGCGGCCGCGCAGCGCGCGGTGGAACGCGTGGCTGTGGGTGTTGGCCAGTCCCGGCACGACGAGGCCGCGGACCGGGATCGCGCGCGGCGGGTCGGAGTCGGGCGTCACCGACGTGAACCGCCCGTCCTCGACCTCGACGAGCACGTCGTCGCCGAACCGGTCGCCGAGCCACGCGCGCTCGAGGAGGTATGCCGTCACGCGGGGACTCCCGCCAGCTCGGCCAGGACGTCGGCCAGGGCCTCGACGCCGGCCAGGCAGTCGGCGGTCTCGGCGCGCTCGTCGGGCGAGTGCGAGACGCCGGTCGGGTTTCGGACGAAAATCATGGCGGTCGGGATGCCGGCGTCGGACAGGATGCCTGCGTCGTGGCCGGCCTGGGTCGGGATGACCGGCCAGTCGCCGAGCCCGGCCAGGCGGGCGGCCAGGTCGGGATCGAACGCCACGGAACCGGACACCGACTCGGGGGTGACGACCAGCGAGGTGCCGTCGCGGCCGGCGCGGTCGTCGGCCTGGCGCTCGACCTCGGCCACCAGCGAGGCGAGGGCGTCGTCCGACGAGGCCCGGGCGTCGAGCCACGCTGTCACCAGCGACGGCACGGCGTTGGTGCCGTTGGGTTCGACCGTGATGCGGCCGAAGGTCGCGCGCTGGCCGGCGAGGCGGGCCTGCTTGTTGGCGGCGAGCGCGGTCATCGCGTAGGTGAGCATCGGGTCGTGCCGGTCCTCCATCCGCGTGGTGCCGGCGTGATTGGCCTGGCCGGCGAAGTCGAAGCGCCACCGCCCGTGCGGCCAGATCTCGCTCGCCAGGCCGACGGCGACGTCGCGGTCGACGAGGTCGCGGCCCTGCTCGACGTGGAGCTCGACGAAGGTGCCGACCCGGTCGAGGTCCACCAGCCCGCGGGACGGGTCCAGCCCGGAGGCGGAGATCGCGTCGGCGAGGAAGACGCCGTCCCGGTCGCGCAGCTCGCTCGCGTCCTCCCACGTCGTCGTGCCGGTCGCGAGCCGCGAGCCGAGGCAGGCGCGGCCGAACCGCGATCCCTCCTCCTCGACGAAGACGCCGATCCCGATCGGTCTTGCCGGCGAGAACCCGCGCTCCCGCAGGGTGTCGACGGCCGCCAGTGCGGACACGACGCCCAGCGGACCGTCGTACGCGCCGCCGTCGAGGACCGAGTCGAGGTGGGAGCCGGTGAGGACGCTCGGCCCCGACGCCGTCTCCGGCGACCACCAGGCCACCTGGTTGCCGATGCCGTCGGTCTCGACGGTGAGCCCGCGGGCCGCGCACTGCTCCACGAACCACGACCGCAGCTCGGTCTCCGCCGAGGCCCAGGGTTGGCGGAAGTAACCGCCGGAGGAGGCGGACCGGCCCACCGGCGCGAGGTCGCGCCACATCTCCTCGAAATGTCCGACGGCCATGCCCGCAGTCCATCGAAGTCCCCCGTCGCGGTCAACGCACGACGGCGGCAAGTCGTCTCGGATCTGAGACGGGCCCGATACGTCAGGCGAATCTGCGGTGGGCACCGGGGGTTCGCACGCCGCTCACTCGCGATGATGGGCCCATGGAGTTCCGTGACGTCGTGCGCCGCCGCCGGATGATCCGCCGCTACTCGTCCGCGCCGGTGGACCCTGCCGCGGTCGACCGGATGCTCGAGCACGCGCAGCGGGCGCCCAACGCGGGCTTCAGCCAGGGCTGGGCGTTCCTGGTGCTCGACACCCCCACCGACGTCGACCTGTTCTGGTGGGCGACCGGCGCGCGGTCGACCGGCGCGCACGCCCGGCCCAACGCATGGCTCGAGGGCATGCGCACCGCGCCGGTCGTGATCGTCCCGCTCGCGAGCAAGGACGCGTACCTCGACCGCTACGCCGAGCCCGACAAGGGCTGGACCGACCGCAGCGAGGACCGCTGGCCGGTCCCCTACTGGTACGTCGATGCCGGGATGGCGTCCCTGCTGATCCTCCAGACCGCCGTCGACGAAGGACTCGGTGCGTGCTTCTTCGGCGTGCCGGGTGAGTACGTCGACGACCTCCGGTCGGCGTTCAGCATCCCCGCCGACCACACGCCGGTCGGGGCGATCACCGTCGGGCACCGGGTCGAGGACACCGGCTCGAAGGGATCGGCTGCCCGGCGCGAGCGGCGTACGAACGTGGTGCACCGGGGGCGCTGGGAGTCCTGAGCGGCGTGAGCACGTCCTGGACGTGCGCGAGCGGCGGCCTGGCCGTGGGATCGAGGCTGATGCACGCCGCGAGGACCTCGCGCACCTCCTCGGGCAGGGCGTCGATCCCGTCGGGCGTCCGCGGCATCCGGCGGTGCACCAGGGGCCATCGCCGGCGGCTCTCCCACGTCGCCTCGTCGCCGTAGGGCGCCGTGCGGGTCAGCGCGTCGATCAGCGTCATCCCGAGCCCCCACACGTCGGTGGCGCCGGACAGCCCCCGGCCGATCGCCTGCTCGGGCGCGAGCCAGCCGCGGGTGCCGGCTCCCGGGCGACCGACGCCAGGACGACCGGCGAGGCTGAGGTCGATCAGCACCGCCTTGCCGTGGTCGACCACGACGTTGTCGGGCTTGAGGTCGAGGTGCAGCCAGTCGTGGCGGTGCAGGTATCCGAGGACGGACGCGATCTGGCAGCCGAGCTCCGCCACGTCCGCCAGGCCGAGCGGCTCGTCCTCGACGAGGGCGGACAGGGTCGCCCCCCGCAGCGTCTCGAGCACCACCGCGGGCGGGTCGTCGAGGACGTCGTAGCCGCGCACCAGGTGGGGATGGACCAGGCTCGTCGCGAGGTGGCCCTCGAGGAGCACCGCCTGCCGCACCCGGGGGTCGTCGCGACGGTCGGCCCGGAGCAGCTTGACCACGCAGCGCGTGCCGCGGGCCTCGTCCCAGGCGTCCCAGGTCTCGAGGCGATGGCCGTCGGCGAGGAGCGCCAGGGGCCGGTAGCCCTCGGGCAGGTCCCCGGTGGGAGTACGCCGCCGCGTCACGACGCGACCTCGACGGGCGCGCGGTCGAGGGTCACCACGCGGTCGACGTGCTCGAGGACGACGGGATCGTGCGTGAGGACGAGGATCGTGCGGTCGCGCTCGCCGGCGACCAGTGCCGCCATCAGCCGTCTCGACGCGGCCTCGTCGAGACCTGTGGTGGGCTCGTCGAGCACCAGCACCCGGGAGGGGCGCAGCAGCGCGCGGGCGATCGCGAGCCGCTGTCGCTGGCCGCCCGAGAGGCTCCGGCCGCGCTGGCCGACGCGGGTGTCGTACCCGCGCGGCAGGCGCTCGACGAAGTCGTGGGCGTCCGCCGCACGCGCCGCCGCGCGGACCTCCGCGCGGGTGGCATCGGGACGGCCGAGAGCGAGGTTGTCGTGCACGCTCGCGTCCATCATCAGCTGCTCCTGGTGGACGACGGTGACCGCGTCGCGGACCGATGCTGCGGTGTGGGCCGCGACGTCGTGGCCGTCCACGAGGACGACGCCGGCGTCCGCGACGAGCTGGCGGGTGAGCAGCCGACCGAGCGTGGTCTTGCCCGAACCGCTCGGCCCGACGAGCGCGACCACCTCGCCGGGGGCGATGTCGAGGGACACCTCGCGCAGCGCGACGCGACCCGCGCCGGGGTAGGTGACCGACACCCCGTGCACCGAGACGGCACCGCGACCAGCGGGCAGTGGGGTGGCGCCCGGGAGGTCGCCGCCGGCCGGCTCGTCGAGCAGCTCCACGACCCGCTCGACGCCGGCACTGGTGGAGTAGAGCGAGGGGATGAGGTCGGCCAGCGTCCGGACCGGGCCGAAGCACTGCATCAGCAGCGCGAGGAAGGCGAGCAGCCCGCCCAGGGTCAGCCGGTCGGTCGACAGGGCGAGGACACCCAGGCCCACCACGACGAGCACCCCGACAAGCTCGGCGAGGTCGACGAGCGGCAGGAAGATCGCCCGGATCCGGCTGGCCGCCAGCTCGGCGCCGGCGATGGCGCGGTTGTGGCCGTCGTACGTCGCGACGGCGCGGTCCTCGCGTCCGTAGGACTGCACGAGCGAGGCGTTGGCCAGCGCCTCCTCGGTGACGCTGCCGAGCGAGCCGCCGCGACGACGCCGCTCTCGGGACACGTCGCGGGTGAGGCGCGCGAACCGGGTGGAGACCCACCAGAAGAGGGGCGCGACGACGAAGGACGCGAGGGCCAGCTGCCACTCGAGCCACAGCAGCGCCCCGACGAAGAAGACGAGCCGGAGCAACGAGCCCAGGCCCACGCTCAGCTGGCTCACCATGAAGCGCTCCACGGCCGAGACGTCGGAGGTGAGCCGGGTGAGCGTGTCCCCGAGGCGACGTCGGTCGTGCACGGCGGACGGGAGGGCGAGGACGTGGGAGAAGACGTCGCGGCGCAGGTCGACCAGGAACCGCTGCGACACCCAGGTCGAGAGGTAGTCGTCGGCGCCGGAGACGACCCCGCTGAGCAGGTTGAGCCCGATGTAGAGGAGCGCCAGGGCCAGGAGCGGGCCGAACGCGGCCGGCACGAGGACGTCATCGACGAGCCGCTGGTAGAGCAGGGCCTCCGCGACGGCGATCGCCGGAGCCGCCATCAGCAGTAGCACGCCGAGGGCGAGCCAGCCGCGCAGCGGGCGCAGCCTCGGCCAGAACCGACGGCCGATCTCGACGAGCCGCAGCGGCGCAGCCACGTCGACCAGCGCGGACTGCTCGGGCGCCGCGCGCAGGGACGCGGCGAGACGGTGGCGCAGGGACATCGGTCCTCCTCGGGCGTGCGGTCAGGTCTGACGGGGAACGACGCGACGGGTGGGCGGCCCCCAGGGGGACCGACCACCCGTCACACGTACGCGACTCAGCTCGAGCGCGACCAGCTGCGGCTGCGGTTGCGGCGCCGACGACGACGCCGGCGGCGACCGTCGTTGCTGGAGTCGGAGCCTCCGCGGCGGGCCTGGACGGCCGGCGCGAGGGCGGTGAGGATTCCGGAGCGGGCCATGGTGGCCTCCTTCGTGGGTGGTGTCCGGGGCTTCCCGGCTGACGAGGAAGACTCTGCGGCGCCCGGATGACGTGGGCATGAGTTCGAGGTGAGAGCGCCCTCATCGAGCCCGCGGGGCACTACGGTCAGCCCATGACCGTGCCCGTCGAGACGCGCGTGGTGAGAGCCTTGCAGGCCCTCGTCCGCATCCCGACCGTCTCCGACCGCGACCCGTCGCGCGTCGACTCCGAGGCGTTCGACCGACTGCTCGCCGAGCTGGCGCGCCAGTTCCCGCTGCTCCACGAGCGACTGACGCTCACCATCGTCGGGACCCACGGCCTCCTCTTCAACTGGCCCGGCGCGAGCGCCGACCGGCCGGTCGTGCTGATGGCCCACCTCGACGTCGTACCCGTCGACGGCGAGGCACCGTGGCAGCACGACCCGTTCGGCGGCGGGATCCACGAAAGTCCCACCGGACCGGCGATCTGGGGTCGCGGCACGCTCGACGACAAGGGCTGCGTGGCCGGGATCTGCGAGGCCGTCGAGTCGTTGCTCGAGGCCGGGCACGTGCCCGCCCAGGACGTCTGGCTGTCCTTCGGGTGCGACGAGGAGGTCAGCGGCACCGCGGCCGTCGAGGCGGTCGAGGTGCTCCGCGAGCGCGGCATCACACCGTGGCTCGTCGTCGACGAGGGCGGCGCGATCGCGAGCGGCGCGTTCCCCGGCGTGAAGCCGCCGCTCGGCGTCATCGGCGTCACCGAGAAGGGCACCACCTCCCTCGAGCTCGTCGCCGAGGGCCGCGGCGGTCACGCGTCCACGCCCGCGAGGAACGGCCCGACCACCCGGATCGCCCGCGCCCTCCTGCGGATCGAGAAGGCGCCCTTCCCTGCCTCCGCCCCGGCCCCGACGCTCGAGCTGATGCGCCGCCTCGCACCGCACGTGCCCCTCCCCCTGCGCCCCCTGCTCGGACGCGCCGACCAGATCGCGCCGGTCGTCACCCGTGCCCTCCTGGCGGCCGGACCGGAGGCCGCGGCCATGACGCGTACGACCGTCGCAGCGACGACGCTCAGCGGATCGCCTGCCCTCAACGTGATCGCCTCGACAGCCAAGGCCGGGCTCAACATCCGGGTGATGGTGGGCGACACCGTGGCCGGCGTCGTCGAGCACGTCCGGTCAGCGATCAAGGACGACTCGATCCGGATCGACGTCATCGAGTCCGGCGAGCCCTCACCGATCTCGCCGATGGACGAGGCCTTCGAGCTGCTCGAGGACTGCATCGGCGAGGTCTTCCCCGAGGCGGTCCCCACGCCCTACGTGATGATGGCGGCCACCGACTCGCGCCACTTCACCGCGATCAGCGAGCACGTCTACCGCTTCGCGCCCTTCCGGATGACCAAGGCCCAGCGCCAGGCGATCCACTCCTACGACGAGCACATCGGCGTCGCCGACCTGGTCGACGGAGCCCGTTGGTACCAGCTGCTGATCGAGAGGCTGCCCGCATGAGCACCACCGCCAGGCCCACCGCCCCGACCGCGGTGAAGGGACTTGCGGCCATCGTCGGGTTCCTCGTCATGGTCGAGCTCGCCAGCGGGATCCTGCAGGGCTACTACACGCCCATCTACCCGCAGATCGCCGAGCACCTCTCGATCTCCGAGGGCGACGTCAACTGGTTCGAGGCCGCGCAGCTGATCGTCAGCGCGCTCTGCATCCCGCTCCTCGCGCGGCTCGGCGACCTCGTCGGGCACAAGCGCGTCCTGCTGATCTCGACCGCCGTCACGGCGCTCGGCTCGTGGTGGCTGGCGTTCGCGCCCGGCTTCACCACCTTCCTGATCGGCTGGGCGATCCAGGGCGCGTACGTCGTGTGGCTGCCGCTCGAGATCGCGATCATCCACCGCCGCACGCGCGACTCCGGCCGCCAGGAGCTGCTGACCCGCCGCGGGGCCGCGATCCTCGTGGGCTTCCTCGAGCTCGCCGTCATCATCGGCGCGGTGACGAGCGGGCTGCTCGTCGACTCGCTGGACATGAACGTCCTGCTGGCCATGCCCGCGGTCGTCGTGACCGCCGTCTTCTTCGTCATCCTCGTCGGCATCGAGCAGGCGCCCGGCGACGACACCGGCGGCATCGACTGGGCCGGCCTCGGACTCATCACGCTGGCGCTCGGCATCCTCATGGGCGGCCTGGTCTGGCTGCGGCTCGACGGAGCCGGTTCGCCCTGGGGCTGGCTGACGATCGCCGTGTCCTTCGTGGTCTTCGCCTTCTTCTGGCGCTTCGAGCAGCGCCACCCCGAGCCCATCGTCGACGTGCGGCTGCTGGCGAGCCCGGCGCAGTGGCCCGTGCAGGTCACGGCCTTCCTCTTCGGCATCCCCGTGCTCGGTGGGCAGATCCCGCTCTCCACCTACGCCCAGGCCGACCCCGCCGTGCGCGGCTACGGCCTCGGTGCCGACTCCGCCTTCATCTCCACGCTCATCGGGCTCTACGTCGTCACGCTGGCGATCGGCGCCTTCACCCTCCCGCTCACGACGCGGCTCCTCGGCGGCGTACGCCGTGCCCTCGTCGTCGCCTGCTCGCTGGTCGGGATCGGCTACCTGCTCTGGCTGCCGTTCCACGACGAGACCTGGCAGGCACTCATCAACATGGGGATCGCCGGCCTCGGCTCGGGCGCGCTCGTCGCGGCGTTGCCCGCGGCCGCCGCGGCCGCTGCGCCGCCCGAGCGCACCGGGATCGCGACCGGGATGACCAACGGCACGAAGACCGTCGGCGGAGCCATCGCCTCGGCGATCTTCGCGATCGCCCTGACGGCGACCGGTTCGCTCGACGCGACGGCCGAGAAGGTCGCCCCGCTCAGCGGCTACCTGACGGTGTGGGCGGTGTGCGCCGGCGCGTCCTTTCTCGCCGCGCTCGCCCTGATGGCCGCACCGAAGCACGCCTTCAGCGACGCCCGAGCGCGCCCGTCCACTGACTGATCGTCCTGCTCCCAGTGATCCCCGGCTGACCGGGGATCACTGAACATGTCGGCCCGTGCACGGCCTGACAAGTTCAGCGAGGGCCTGACAAGCAACCACGGCGGGCGTCAGCGAGTGGGGTACGGCGTGCTGGTCGCGGCCGCCATGCTGTCCTCTGACGGCATCAGGAACCAGAGCAGCGGGTAGACCAGGAACTGGCTGCCGGGGATGACGACCAGGGTCACCAGGAAGAGCAGCCGGGTGACCCACGGCGTGAGGCCGAGCCGACGTCCCACGCCGGCGCAGACGCCGCCGATGATCGCGTGGTCGGTGGAGCGGACGAGGCCCTGCCGGGCGAGGGAGGTGCGGATCTTTTCCATGCCTCCAGCCTGCATCGCGATCACGCGGCACACCATCGGGATCACCCCCGGTCCGACCCCGAGCACCCCCGCGTACGCCGCCGCACCGCTGGATCACGGCCGCCCGCCGACCTAGGGTGGAGGGCACCGGAGGTGACCTCGATGTCCGACCTGACCCCGCACCTCGACGAGCCCGGCGACGAAGCCGCCCGCAGGATGCCTGCGCGCGACGAGCGCACCGGCAAGTCCGCCGCAGCGGCGCGCATCGCGAACCAGTCCAGCTGGGTCGACCAGCAGATCCGGATCGCGATGGAGCGCGGGGACTTCGACGACCTCGCCGGCTACGGCAAGCCGATCGAGGACCTCGGCGGCGAGCACGACCCCGACTGGTGGATCAAGAAGCTCGTCGAGCGCGAGAACATCGCGATCCTCCCGCCTGCCCTGGCGCTGCGGAAGGAGGACGCCGAGCTCGACGGCCGGCTCGACCGGATCAACGTCGAGTCCGAGGTGCGTCGCGAGGTCGAGGACTTCAACGCCAGCGTCCGCAAGGCGATCTACACGCCGCCGACCGGACCGTCCGGGCCGCCGGTGATCACCCGGCAGCGCGATGTCGACGACGAGGTCGTGGCCTGGCGCGAACGGCGTACGGCCCGGATCGAGGCGCAGCGGGCCGCCCGCGAACAAGCGGCGGCAGCCGAGCCGCCCAAGCGCTCGTGGTGGCGCCGGCGCTGACCTCGGCGAGACATCCGTCATATCGACGGAGGCCCTCGCGACGGTAGTTTGCGCCCATGTCACGAACCGCCAAGGACTTCTTCGCCCCACTGGCCGTCGGGGCCCCCGCGCCGCTGCGCGACATCCCGGCCAGGCCCAGCCGCGCGATCCACTTCTTCGACCCGGGCAACGAGAAGATGGCGGCCAAGGTGCCCGACATGGTCGGCACCGTCGACGTCCTCCTCGGCAATCTCGAGGACGCGGTCAAGGCCGAGAACAAGGAGAAGTCGCGCCAGGGCCTGGTCGAGATCGGCAAGGCCACTGACTTCGGCAAGACCCAGTTCTGGACGCGCGTCAACTCCCTCGACAGCCCGTGGGGCCTCGACGACCTCGTCACCCTGGTGACCGAGATCGGCGACAAGCTCGACGTGGTCATGGTGCCGAAGGTGCAGGGCGCCGAGGACATCCACTACGTCGACCGGTTGCTCGCCCAGCTCGAGGCGAAGGCCGGCCTCGACCGGCCGATCCTCGTGCACGCGATCCTGGAGACGGCCCGCGGTGTCGCCAACGTCGAGGAGATCTGCGGCGCCAGCCCGCGCATGCAGGGCCTGTCGCTCGGCCCCGCCGACCTGGCCGCGGACCGCCGGATGAAGACCACCCGCGTGGGCGGCGGCCACCCGGGCTACCTCGTGCGCCAGGACCCGGCGCGCGACGACCTCGGCGTGCCGCAGTACGACGCCGAGCGGACGACGTACCAGCAGGACCTGTGGCACTACACGATCGCCCGGATGGTCGACGCGTGCGCGATGCACGGGATCTACCCCTACTACGGGCCGTTCGGGGACATCAAGGACACCGTTGCCTGCGAGGACCAGTTCCGCAACGCGTTCCTCCTCGGCTGCGTCGGCGCGTGGAGCCTGCACCCGGCGCAGATCGCGATCGCCCACAAGGTCTTCTCCCCGAGCGTCGAGGACGTCGCGCACGCCCGCCGGGTGATCGCCGCGATGGGCGACGGCACCGGTGCGGTGATGATCGACGGCAAGATGGAGGACGACGCCTCGGTGAAGCAGTGCCAGGTGATGGTCGCCCTCGCCGAGGAGCTCGCCGCGATCGACCCCGAGCTCAAGGAGCAGTACGACCGGATCGAGGTCGCCGATGTCTGAGTTCACGCCGCTGCGCTCCGTCCTCTACATGCCGAGCTCCAACGAGCGCGCGCTCGAGAAGGCGAAGACCATCGCCTGCGACGCCCTGATCCTCGACCTGGAGGATGCCGTCGCGCCCGACGCCAAGCCGGCTGCCCGCGAGGCCGCTGCCGCGGCGGCCGCCAGCGGCGACTACGGACGACGCACTGTCACGATCCGGGTCAACGGCATCGGCACCGAGTGGCACGAGGCGGACCTCACGGCGGCCAGCCAGGCGGGTCCGGCAGCGATCGTCGTCCCGAAGGTCGACAGCGCCGAGCAGGTCGTCCGCCTGGTCGACATGATGGAGAAGGCGGGCGCGCCCGACCACACCGCGCTCTGGGCGATGGTCGAGACGCCGGACGCGATCTTCGACGTCCGCGAGATCGCGGCCGCGTCGCCCCGGCTGCAGGCGCTCGTCCTCGGCACCAACGACCTGGTCAAGGAGCTCTACGCCGAGCACGTCCCGGGTCGCGCGCCGATCCTGCCCAGCCTCCACACCGTGCTGCTCGCCGGCCGGGCCGCGGGGATCGCGGTGATCGACGGCGTCTACAACGACGTCAAGGACGCCGACGGGTTCCTCGCCGAGTGCGAGCAGGGCCGCCAGATGGGCTTCGACGGCAAGACGCTGATCCACCCCGGTCAGGTCGAGGGCGCCAACACCGCCTTCGCCCCGAGCGAGCAGGCGGTCGAGGACGCCCGCGGCCTGATCGCGGCGTTCGAGGACGGCCAGGGATCGGGCGTGGTGACCTACAACGGCCGGATGGTCGAGAACCTGCACGTCGAGTCCGCGCGGCGCACGCTGTCGATCCACGACGCGATCCAGGCTCGCCGGACCGACTAGGGACGTCACCCGCAAGGATGGTCCCGGCTTTCCAAAGCGACGCCCACGCGGCAGAGTGCTGACGCCGCCCACGCACAGTGGGCGCTTCACAAGGAGGCAAAAAGACATGGTTGTCCTCGGACTGATCCTGCTCCTCATCGGAATCCTCGTCGGCCCGCCGGTCCTCACCTACATCGGACTGGTGCTGATCGTCGTCGGCCTGATTCTCAACTTCGTCCCCATCGGCGGCAGCAGCCGTCGAGTCTTCTAACGGCGGACGACGACACGCCTCCAGGGCCTCGGACACCTCGGGTGTCCGAGGCCCTGATGCATTTCTCGTGGTCCGCCCCGTAGCAGTGCGGCGCGCAGGGACGTGCGTTCGCGCCATGGACATCCCCCGACTCACCCGGATCGGCTCGCTCCTCGCGGCCGTCGCGCTCGTCACGACCGGCCTCGCCGGCCCCTCCTCGGCAGCGCGCACCTTCGAGCTCGACGGACTCGGTGACTCGTACGCCTCCGGCTACGGCGTCGCCCCCTCCTTCACCACGCCGTGCGGCCGCTCCGACGCCGCACCGGCGACGAGCATCGACGGCCGGATGCGCCTCGCCCTCGACGACTTCGTCGCCTGCGCCGGCGCGAGAACGACCGACCTCGTCCCGCAGGGCCAGATCGCCGCGCTCGGACCGGACACCGACGTCGTCACCCTGTCGATCGGCGGCAACGACATCGGCTGGTCGTCGACGGTCGTGGCCTGTCTCGGTGGCACCGACGCACAGTGCGCGGGTGCGGTGGCCCTGACCCGCGGCCGCATCACCTCGGTCCTCCCCGGCCTGCTCGACGCGGCCTACGACAAGGTCGATGCCGCCGCGCCGGGTGCGACGGTCTTCGTCACGGGCTACCCGCGGCTCTTCTCGCCGGACTACGGCGCCGTGCTGGGCGCGTCACCTGCCGAGCAGGTCGTGCTCAACGACGGTGCCGACCTCCTCAACGCGACCATCCGCACGGCCGCCGAGGCCCACGGCTATGTCTTCGTCGACGTGACCGACCGCTTCGTCGACCACGGCGTCAATGCCCCGGAGCCGTGGCTGATCTGGCCGACCGCACCCGGGTCGTTCCACCCCAACGCGCCCGGCTACCGGGCGTACGCCGCCGCGGTGACCGCCGCGATCAAGCCGTCCGCCCTGCGCTGACGCAACGCGTGTGACGGAGCGGTCGCCCGGGCGGCCGCCTCGTCACCCGTCCGTGATCAGGCGCTCTCGTCGCCGCGGCGGAACCGGTCGTTGAGCCAGGTGCTGGCGGTGCCCATCCAGCCGGCGAGGTCGTGGACCAGCCGGCCGAGGGTGTCCTGCGTCCGCTCGAACGCGACGGCATAGCTCGCCGCTGCCTCCTGGGCCGCCTCGCTCACCGAGGCGTCGTCGTCGCCCTCGCGGCGCGGGTAGGCGCCGCCGAGGATCGCGGTGTAGGCACCGGAGTCGATCCACCGGCGCAGCTCGGTCGCGCGGACGACCGCGAAGGGGTGGCTCTGCTGCTGCAGCAGCGACAGCTTGATGAGGGACTCGCGCACGTCGCCGCCCTCGTCGTACTCCGCCCCCTGGGCGAGGAACGACGTGACGTCGAGCTCGTCGAGGTTGCCGCCGCTGGCGATCTTCATGTGGGTCCGCAGCGCGGCGGTCGGGTCCTGGCTGGCGAGCAGCCCGGCGCGGTCGGCCGACAGCTCGGCCTTGCGCGACCACTCGAGCAGGCCGACGGTCACCATCCGGATGCCGAGCGCGCCACCGGGAACCGCGTTGAGCAGCCCGCCGAGTCCGAGCAGCCGCAGCAGCAGCGTGCGGTAGACCGCGTGGCCGCTGATCGCGTGGCCGAGCTCGTGGCCGATGACGAAGCGCATCTCGTCGTCGTCGAGGTGGTGCACCATGCCGGACGACAGCATGATGATCGGCCGGTCCATCCCGACCGTCTGGGCGCTCAGCGTCGGGTCGGCCTGGACGTACATCTCCGGCAGCACCGTCGCGTCGAGGCTCTGGCCGACCTCGGCCAGGAGCCGGTGCAGCCGCGCGAACTGCCGCTCGTCGACGCGCACCGCGGAGCCGAGCAGCGTCAGCCGCCAGGCCCGCTCGCGGAAGACCCCCGACATGGTCTTGAGCAGGACGTCGAAGCCCTTGAGCTTGCGGAGCGCGACCAGCGCGCCCTTGTCGGCGGGGTGCTCCCACGCCCGCGAGCTGATGTCCGTCAGTACGACGCGCGCACGCGCCGGCTTCTTCTTGTCCCCCGATGCCATGGAGGGATCCTGTCCTACCGGGCCGGAATTGTCTGCGGTTCCCGGGTCTCCGTGTCGGGCCGCGGCCTCAGCCGGCCGCCCCGCGCGCGGCCGCCTCGATCTCCGCACGACGCTCGGCCCAGAAGCCTGCGTCGTGGCCGTCGGCCGCCATCGCCTCCGCATCGGTGCCCACGGCACCGTCGAGCTCCTCGCGAAGGATGTCGGCGTGGCCGGCGTGCCGGCTGGTCTCGGCGAGCACGTGGACCAGGACGTTGAACAGCGGCACCTTCTCGGCGCCCCACCACTCGACGCGACCCGTGTCGTCGAGCGACAACGCCTCGATCGTCGCGTCGCTGTGCGCCCAGACGCGGCGGTAGCGGTCGACGACGTCCGCGCGCGACTCGTCCGCGGTCGCCCACATGTCGGCGAGCCGCTCCTCCTCGAGGTCCCAGCGCGTGAGCGGCTCGGGGAACGGGCGACCGAAGACCTCCCCGAGGTAGCGCGCCTCCCACGTCGCGAGGTGCTTCACCAGACCGAGCAGGTTGGTGCCCGTGGTGGTCATCGGGCGGCGCACGTCGTACTCCGACAACCCGTCGAGCTTCGCGAGCACCGCGGCCCGCTCGTGGTTCAGGTAGTTGTGGAGGTTGGTCTTCGCCGCGGAGTCGTCCATGGGGTCACCCTCGCATCGGGATGGTGACCCCGCGCTCCTCGGCGACCTCGACGGCGCGGTCGTAGCCCGCGTCGACGTGGCGGATGACGCCCATGCCGGGGTCGTTGGTCAGCACCCGCTGGATCTTCTCCGCGGCGAGGTCGGTGCCGTCGGCGACCGTGACCTGCCCGGCGTGGAGCGAGCGGCCGATGCCGACACCTCCGCCGTGGTGGAAGGACACCCACGTCGCGCCGGAGGCGGTGTTGACGAGCGCGTTGAGGATCGCCCAGTCGCCGATGGCGTCCGACCCGTCGAGCATCGCCTCGGTCTCGCGGTAGGGCGAGGCGACCGAGCCGCAGTCGAGGTGGTCGCGGCCGATCACGACGGGCGCCTTGAGCTCCCCGCTGGCCACCATCTCGTTGAACTTCGCGCCCGCCTTCGCCCGGTCGCCGAAGCCGAGCCAGCAGATCCGGGCCGGCAGTCCCTGGAACTGCACGCGCTCGGCCGCCATGTCGAGCCAGGCGTGCAGGCGCGCGTACTCCGGCTTCTCGTCCGCCGGGAACAGCTCCTTGATCGCGCGGTCGGTGGCGTAGATGTCCTCGGGGTCGCCGGAGAGCGCCGCCCAGCGGAAGGGGCCCTTGCCCTCGCAGAAGAGCGGCCGGATGTACGCCGGCACGAAGCCGGGGAACTCGAAGGCCCGGTCGTAGCCGCCCTTGCGGGCCTCGTCGCGGATCGAGTTGCCGTAGTCGAAGACCTCGGCGCCGGCGTCCTGGAACTCGACCATCGCGCGCACGTGACGCGCCATGGACTCCTGGCTGCGCTTGGTGAACCCGCGCGGGTCCTCGGTGCGCTCGCGCTCCCAGTCGTCGTACGACGTGCCGGCAGGGAGGTAGAAGAGCGGGTCGTGCGCGGAGGTCTGGTCGGTGACGACGTCGATGCGCGCGGACCCGTCGAGGTGGCGCTCGAGCAGCTCGGGCAGCAGGTCGGCGGCGTTCCCGAGCACGCCGATCGACAGACCGCGACGCTCGTCGCGCGCCTCGACGGCCAGCTCGATCGCGTGGTCGAGGTCGCGCGCCTGCACGTCGAGGTAGCGGGTCTCGAGGCGGCGCTCGATGCGGTGCTGGTCGCACTCGATGCAGATCGCGACGCCGTCGTTCATCGTGACAGCGAGCGGCTGCGCGCCGCCCATCCCACCGAGGCCGGCGGTCACGGTGATCGTGCCGGCCAGCGTCCCGCCGAACCTCTTGTCGGCGATCGCGGCGAAGGTCTCGAACGTGCCCTGCAGGATCCCCTGCGTGCCGATGTAGATCCACGAGCCGGCCGTCATCTGGCCGTACATCGTCAGGCCGAGGTCCTCGAGGCGGCGGAACTCCTCCCAGTTGGCCCAGTCGCCGACGAGGTTGGAGTTCGCGATCAGCACGCGCGGTGCCCACTCGTGGGTGCGCATCACGCCGACCGGCTTGCCCGACTGCACGAGCAGGGTCTCGTCGGCCTCCAGGTCGCGAAGGGTCCGCACGAGGGCGTCGTACGACGGCCAGTCCCGCGCCGCCTTGCCGGTGCCGCCGTAGACGACGAGGTCCTCGGGGCGCTCGGCGTTGTCGGGGTCGAGGTTGTTCATCAGCATCCGCAGCGGCGCCTCGGTCTGCCACGACTTCGCGGTCAGCTCGGTGCCGTGCGCGGCGCGGATGGGCAACCTGTCGTTGGTCGAGGAGGGCGAGGTGGTCACTTCAGTTCTCCGATCACGGACTCGGCGGCGGCGAGGACCGCGCCGGACTGGACGAGACCGACGGCGGCCTCGATCTCGGGCGAGAGGTGGCGGTCGGGGCCGGGGCCCTCGATGCCGGACCGGCGGAGCAGTGCGACGACCGCGGCCGTCGCGGGCGAGGGCGTCAACGGCGCGCGCAGGTCGAGCGCTCGGGCGGCGGTCAGCACCTCGACGGCGACGACGCGCGACAGGCCGTCGACGGCGGTGCGGAGCTTGCGGGCGGCGTTCCAGCCCATCGACACGTGGTCCTCCTGCATCGCGCTGGAGGGGATCGAGTCGACCGAGGCCGGGACGGCGAGGCGCTTGAGCTCGGAGACGATCGCGGCCTGGGTGTACTGCGCGATCATGTGGCCGCTGTCGACGCCCGGGTCGGAGGCGAGGAACGGCGGCAGGCCGTGGCTGCGGGCCCGGTCGAGGAACCGGTCGGTGCGGCGCTCGCTGATCGAGGCCACGTCGGCGACGACGATCGCGAGGAAGTCGAGGACGTAGCCGATCGGGGCGCCGTGGAAGTTGCCGTTGGACTCCACGTTGTCGCCGATCACGACGGGGTTGTCGATCGCGCTGGCGAGCTCGCGACCGGCGACCGTCGCGGCGTGCTCGACGGTGTCGCGGGCCGCGCCGTGCACCTGCGGCGAGCAGCGCAGGGAGTACGCGTCCTGCACGCGGTTGCAGTCTCCAGTTCTGTGCGACGCCACGATCGCCGAGCCGGCCATCAGCGCGGTCAGGTTGGCCGCGGACAGGGCCTGACCCGGGTGCGGGCGGATCGCCTGCAGCTCGGGGGCGAAGACGCGGTCGGTGCCGAGCTGCCCCTCGACGCTCATCGCGGCGGCGATGTCGGCGGTGCGCAGCAGCATCCGCAGGTCGGTGATCGCCATGACCAACATCCCGAGCATGCCGTCGGTTCCGTTGATGAGGGCCAGGCCCTCCTTGGCCGCGAGCTCGACCGGCTCGAGGCCGGCCGCAACGAGCGCCTCGGCGGCAGGCATCAGCGTGCCGTCGGCGTCACGGACCTCCCCCTCGCCCATCAGCGCGAGCGCGCAGTGCGACAGGGGTGCGAGGTCGCCCGAGCAGCCGAGCGAGCCGTACTCCCGCACGACCGGCGTGATCTGGTGCGACAGCAGGCCGGCGAGCAGCTGCGCCGTCTCACGTCGTACGCCGGTGTGCCCCGTCGCGAGCGTCGAGAGCCGCAGCAGCATCAGGCCGCGGACGACCTCGCGCTCGACCTCGGGACCCGAGCCGGCGGCGTGCGAGCGGACCAACGAGCGCTGGAGCTGCGCGCGCATCTCGGTGGGGATGTGGCGGGTGGCGAGGGCACCGAACCCGGTGCTCACGCCGTAGGTCGGCGTCTCGGCCGCGGCGAGGGTCTCGATGACCTCGCGGGCCCGGTCGATCGCGGCGAGTGCGTCGTCGGTCAGGTCGACGGGCGCGCCTGCACGCGCGACCTGGACGAGCTCGTCGAAGGAGACGGGGCCGACCCCGACCTGGATGGATTGCATGTCGTTCATCAAACTCCCGGCGACCGGGACGCCGCCAGCACGGCTGAGCGAGAAGGGTCTGACATACGAGACTCACCCGCGAGGGTGCGGAAGCACTGGACACGATGCCGGGGACTGCCAGACTGGCCTTCCCTGTCGAGCGAAGAAGGATTCTCGTGACCACCACCACCATCGTCATCATCATCGTCGTCGTCCTGGTCGTGGCCGCGGTCGCGGCCCTCCTCATCAACAAGCGCAACAAGGACGCCAAGATCGCCCACGCCGAGGAGCTGCGCGGCCAGGCCGCGTCCCAGGCCCAGACCACGATCGCGCCGGCCCAGCAGGACGCGGCCGAGGCGGAGCGGAAGGCCGAGGAAGCACGGCTGCAGGCCGAGCGGGCCGAGGCCGAGGCCCGCGAGGCACAGGTCGCCGCCCAGCAGGTCGAGGCCGAGCACGAGGCGCAGGTGCGCGACGCCGACCGCCTCGACCCCCGCGTGGACCACCGGTCGGACGACTACTCCCCGCAGGTGCCGGGCAGCGTCGACCAGCAGCCCACCCCGCCGTCGGAGGCCAACCGCGCGCCCGAGACCAGCCACGAGACCACGCACGAGACCACCCCCGAGGCCGCGCCCGAGACCACGCACGAGACCGCGCCGGAGCAGCCGACCACCGCCGACGAGCAGGCGAGGACCCCGGGCCTCCCGCAGCGCACGCGCGGTGCCCAGGAGATGCCGGGCAAGCCGATCGAGAAGACCGACGACGGTGGCGGCTGGTTCACCCGCAAGGACTCCGACAAGGCCTGACGACCACTCCGGACAAGCCCCCGACCCAACCCCGCATGACGTCGTGAGCCAGGTACCCGCCGCCACCCGCACCCTGCGGGTGCTGCGGTTCCTGGCCACGCAGGCCGACCCGGTGCCGCTCGACCGGGTGATGCGGGCGTGCGACCTCCCGCGGAGCACGGCGTACCACCTGCTCAACACGATGATCGACGAGGGCTTCGTCGTGCACCTGCCCGACGAGCACCGCTACGGCCTCGGCGTCGCGGCGTTCGAGGTGGGCAGCGGCTTCACCCGCCAGGAGCCGCTGGCCCGGCTGGCCCGGAGGCCGCTCGCCGAGCTGGTCGACCGCACCGGGCACGGCGCCCACCTCGCCGTGCTCCACGGCCGCGACGTCCTCTACGTCATCGAGGAGCGCGCGCCCGGTCGACCACCGCTGGTGACCGACGTCGGCGTACGACTCCCGGCCCATCTCACCGCGTCGGGACGCACCATCCTGGCGGCGCTGCCGGCCAGCCAGGTGCGCGCGCTCTACCCCGACCGGAGCGCGTTCGTCGACCGCCACGGCAAGGGACCGGCCTCGTTGAGCGCGCTGCGCTCCCTCCTCGGCGAGACCCGTCAGCGAGGGCACGCGAGCGAGGACGGGGAGGTGACGCCGGGCCTGCAGAGCGTCGCCGCGGCCGTGCTCGACCACAACGCCCACCCGGTCGCCGGGGTCGCGGTGACCTTCCCCAGCGACGAGTCGACCGACGTCACGGCGATCGCCGCCGCCGTCACCGCCACGGCCGAGCGCCTGACGCGCAGGGTCAGCGGCGGACCGGCCGGGACATCCGCGCTTCGACGATGATCCGGGTGCGGTAGACGCCGGTCGTGTTGTCGCGGTCACCGCAGGTGATGAGGACGAGCCGGGCCGGGCCGCGGTCGGAGAAGAGCGCAGCCACCTCGCTCCTCGACAGGTGCGTCACCCGGCGCACGCGCGTCACCTCGAAGCGGTTCCGGCCGACGGCGACCCGGTCCCCGACCTCCAGCCGACCGAGCCGGTCGAAGACGCCGGGTCCCTTCGACCAGGTGTGGCCGGCGAGCACGGCGCTGCCGTCCTGACCCGGGACGACACCGTCACGCCAGCGGTAGACGTCGCGGACGCTGCGGCCGATCGCGAGCTCACCCCGGTCCGTGACGCCGACGGGGATGATCCCCGCGTCGACGCCGATGGCGGGGATCGACAGCCGGCCGAGCATCGCAGCGGACGCGCGCCCGTCGGACGCGGGACGGGCCCCCGCCGGCGCGACAGCCGACACGGGGACAAGCACGGCAGCGATCATCGCCAGCACCACCGTGGTCAGACACCTGCGCACGACCCGAGGCTACGCCCGGGCCGAACGGTCGCCACGTGACCCGGCAGGGGCGAGGTTCGTTGCACCCCTGACGCACCCACACGCCGACGTGACTCGAGGACCGCCGTGACCCAGACGCCCCGCCACGCGCACCGCCTGCTCCTCTCCCTCCTGGCCTCGGGCGGACTGGTGGTCGGCGGGATGCTGACCGCGGCCCCGGTCGGGGGCGGGGCGCCCAACCTGACGTCGACGTACGACGCCCAGGCACGGCAGCGGGCCGAGGTCGTGGCCGAGCGCCGGCCACACACCCACCCGGGCACCGGGTCGGGCGGGATCACCCCCGTCGCGGACGACGGGCACGGTCACGTCCACGACGACCCGACCACCAAGAACGCCATCAGCCGCAGCGGCGAGGCGGCCGCCGCCCCCGACCGCACCACCCCGGCCCAGCGCGCGGCGAGCCGCGCTCGCGTCGCCATGCAGCGCACGCAGCGGGAGCCGCGCCTGGTCGGCGTCCCCCTGCGGAGCAAGCGGCAGCGGGTGCCCGAGAGCGTGTACGCCATGGCCGGCGGCTGCTACTCCCTCGGCGGGCAGCCCCTCACCTTCCAGGCCACCGGCCTCGGCAGCTACCTCCTCTACGCGCCCGACCGGACGTTCCTCGCCGCTGCCGCCTCCGGTGGCGCGGCCTGGGCAGCGGCGCCGTCGCCGGAGTCGGACTGGACGGTCCGGCAGACGGGCAGGGGCCGCTTCACCTTCACCCTCGCCGACGGTCGGGCCCTGCGCAGCGGGTTCGCGACCGGCACGGCCGAGCCGTTCGCGCTGCGCCGCACGACCGGGTGCACGGCGTTCCCCGAGGTCGAGACCAACGTCAGCGGACGTCCGTTCGGCGGCGTCACGGGCTACCAGGAGGTCCGCGGCTACGTCGACCCGCACGTCCACGGCCAGACCCACGAGTTCCTCGGCGGCCGGGTGATCTGCAGCCCGCCGTTCCACAAGTACGGCGCTGCCGCCGCGCTCGTCGACTGCCCCGACCACCAGCTCGCCGACGGCCGCGGCGCCGCGCTCGAGGACGTCCTGTCCGGCAACACGCCCGGCAGCGGGCACGACCCGGTGGGCTGGCCGACGTTCTCCTACTGGCCCAACCCGCACTCCCTGACGCACCAGCAGGTCTACTACAAGTGGCTCGAGCGCTCGTGGCGTGCGGGGCTGCGCATCCACACCAGCCTGCTCACCGAGAACCACATCCTCTGCACGGTCTACCCGCTCAAGAAGAACTCGTGCGACGACCGCGACTCCGTGCGCCTCCAGGCCCAGGACATGCGGGCGATGCAGGACTACATCGACGCGCAGTACGGCGGCCCCGGCCGCGGCTGGTACCGCATCGTCACCAGCCCCTTCGAGGCCCGCAAGGTGATCAACGCCGGCAAGCTCGCGGTGGTGATGGGCATGGAGACGTCGGTCCCGCTGGGGTGCAACGTGCAGCTCGGGCGCCCGACCTGCACCGAGGAGCAGATGCTGGCCGAGCTCGCCGAGATGAAGAAGCTCGGCGTCAGCCAGATGGAGCTGACCAACAAGTTCGACAACGCCTTCACCGGCGTGGCCGGCGACGCCGGGACGATCGGCCCGCTGACCAACAGCGCCAACTTCCTCAGCACCGGATCGTTCCTACGCATGCAGACCTGCCCCACGACGTACGCCCCCGGCACCGAGGACCGGCTCCAGTCGCCCAACCTCGGCGACCTCACCGGAGCGGGTGCACAGGGCACCCCTCCCCACGATGCGGCACAGCAGGACGCGATCTTCGGCGCCATCTGGAAGCTCTTCGGCGACCTCGGCGTCCAGCCCGCGCCGATCTACCCGAAGGGTCCGCACTGCAACCAGCTCGGCCTCAGCCCACTGGGACAGCGGCTGCTGTCGGCGATGATCGACCAGAAGATCCTCTTCGACCCCGACCACATGAGCGTCGCCGGACGCAACGCCGCCCTCGACTACCTCGAGCAGCAGCAGGCGGCCGGTCGTCCGGTCGGCGTCGTGTCCTCGCACTCGTGGTCGACCCCCGACGCCTACCCGCGCATCTACCGCCTCGGCGGGTTCGTCGCGCCCTACGCCGGTGACTCGACCGGCTTCGTGGAGAAGTGGCGCCAGCACCTCGGCTGGACCGACAAGAGGTTCTACTTCGGGTTCGGGTTCGGCTCGGACATGAACGGCTTCGGCGCCCAGGGCGACCCGCGCGGCGCCGGCGCGCCCGACCCGGTGACGTACCCCTTCACCGGTCTCGACGGAGTCACGATCAGCCAGCAGCGCAGCGGTGAGCGGGTCTTCGACATCAACACCGACGGCGTCGCCCACTACGGGATGTACGCCGACTGGGTGGAGGACGTCCAGCACGTGGCCGGCGCCGACGGGTCTGCGCTCGGTGCCGACCTGGGCCGCGGCGCCGAGGCCTACCTCCAGACGTGGGAGCGCTCGTGGGGCATCGCGCCCGACTCGTGCCGCAACCCCGCGCTGCGGAAGTCCGTGCGGGCCTTCACCCGGGCCGCGGACACCGGCCTGCGGGCCAGGGCGCTGATGCAGCGGGTCGGGCAGCCGTGGCAGCGGCTGGGTCGGACGTTCACCTACTGCGCGAAGAAGCCGGGCAAGCAGCGGGTGCTGATGACGGTCGAGCTGTCGGGCAAGGGCAAGGTGACCGGGGTGCGCCGGGGGTGACGTCAGCGCCGGCGGGACACCCGGCGAGCGAGGTCGCGCAGGTCGTCGGCCCGCAGGCCGGGCCAGCCGTGCACGTCGTCCAGCCACTGCTGCGGGAGTGACGTCGCGCCGTGCGCGGCACCCAGCACCGCCCCGGCGATCGCGGCCACCGTGTCCGTGTCGTTGCCCGCGTGCACTGCGGCAACCAGACCGCCGACCGTCGGTGAGTCATCCGGCCACGGGTGCCGGATCGCGCTCCACGCGGCCTGGAGGGCGGTGACGACGAAGCCGTTGGGGGCGAAGTCAGCGGGGTGGCCGTTCTCGGCGTCGGCGACCCAGCCGGCCCACCGGTCCCGGCGCTCGGCCGGGAGCTCGGCGACCAGGTCCGCGAGGTCCGGCACGACCCCGTCGAGCACGGCGACGCGGATCGCGTGGCACCACAGCACGCACGCGTCGCCGGCGAGGGGGTCCGCATGGGTCAGCCCCGAGATCGCGCGCGCCCGCTCGGTGAGGGCCGCGGGGTCGTCGAGGAACGCGAGGGCCACCGGCGCCGTGCGCATCAGCGAGCCGTTGCCGGCGGTGTGACCGGTCCGGGCGTGCAGGCCGTACGACGCCAGCCGGGCGTCCTCCGCCGGCGTGGAGCGCGACCCCGCGGCGACCTCGCCCAGCACCGCCCGGGTCTGGTTGCCGACGTCCGAGGCACCGCCGCGCAGCCAGTCGGTCCAGCCCTCGACGACCGCGTCGAGCGCGGCCCCGTCGCCGAGGCCACCCTCGGCAGCAACCCGGGCGATGACCACGGCCATCTGGGTGTCGTCGCTCCACTCGCCGGGAGCGTAGGGGCCGAGCCCGCCGCCGATCATCCGCGGGACCTCGCCCGCGGCCAGCGGCGCCGACCCGAACTCGTACGGCACCCCGAGCGCGTCGCCGCACGCCCCGCCGAGCAGCGTGCCCTCGACGCGGTCGGTCGTCCCACCCTGCGGCTGGACCGTCATCGCGCCTCGCGGCTCCTCGGGTGGAGGGAGGTCACTCGCTCCTCGACGTGCGTCAGGTCAGAGACCATCGCCGCTCCGATCATCCGGCCGCGTCGAGCTCGTTGGTGACACCCTGCACATCGACCAGCTCATCGGTCGGCGCCGTGGCCTCGTAGACGCCCGGCTCGACGAGGTTCGCCCCGACGGACAGGGCCTGCTCCTCGTCATCGGACAGGACCAGCAGGTGGCTGGTGGTGCCGTCGGACCGCAGCACACGGACCGGGACGTCGCGCCAGGTCGCCGTCAGGACGACCTCGAAGATCTCGCACTCCTGCAGCGGCAGCGCCGCGGTCCAGACTCCCGGCCGCACCTGCTCCCAGCCCTCCGGCCCGGCATCGGCCGCCGCGCTCACCAGAACGCCGTCGCCGACCACGTCGGCGACGAGCTCCGCACCGCGCCACCGGGCGCGCGGCCCGACCAGCGGGCTCCACGGTCTCCAGCCCTGCGCGCCACGCCAGCCTCGCGCTGCCCCCTGGTAGGCCGACAGGCACTTCTGCTCGCCGTCGGAGCGGATCCGCCAGTACTCCGCACCGTAGGAGTAGCGGGTGCGGGCGAGCTCCCACACCGGGACGACGGCGTCCGCGCGCAGGAAACCGGTGGGGTACGTCGGCCAGGACCGCTCCTCGGCGGACGGGCGCTCGAGCCGGGCGAGCGGCGGCGCCGCGAAGCGCACCACGTCGACGTACTCCTGGCCGCTGGCCTCGAACCCGTAGGCGGCGAGCAGGCGGTCGGGGGTGTCGAGCGTGACCGCGTCGGCCGCGCTCACGACGATGCCGCCGACGTGGTCGTAGCCGTCCTCGACGATGGCCTTGCCCAGGTCTGCCGTGAGCAGCTTCTGCAGCACGAGCCGGTCGGGATCGTTGCTGGTCATGACACCTTCTCCTCGGACACCTCGACGTCGCTCAGCTCGGCGACCGGCGCACGCCCGAGCCACCCCTGGTGCTGGTCGCCCGGGATCCCGAGCCTGGCTGCCCGACGAGGATCGGTCGTCGTCACGCCCACCGTGTCGTCGTGCTCGCTCCCGACGACCGCCACCCGCTCACCCTTCCACACGGCGCTGACGCCCACGCGCCACCACGTCACCTGCGCGGTGGGCAGCTTCACCCACTCCCCGCGGCTGTTGGAGCCGAACTCGAGGGCGTCCGGGAACTCGCCTTCAGGGGCACCGCCGTGCGCCAGCGCGCGCCAGCCGTCCCCGTGGAACAGCAGCTCGTAGCGCCTGCCGCGGTACTCGCCCTCGGCGTGGCTCACCTGCACGTCGTCGCTCCTCGGTCGTCCGCCACTAGTTGCCCTGCGGGATCCACTCGCCGTCGCGCAGCACGGCCGTCAGGCGCTGGTTCCCGTCGGGGAGAACCTCCCACATCTCCGCACCGTCCCTCATCGGCACACCCGCGTTGCCGGCGGCGTCGGGGTAGGACTGGTACTCCGGGATGATGTCGTCGCCGGACTTGGTGAAGCCGTTGCCGGTGAACGGGTCCTTCCAGCCGTCGTAGCTGCCCTGCGTCGTCTGGCCCATCTCCGACCGGAGCGGGGACTCGAAGCGGGGGTCGTCCGTGGCGAAGCGGATCAGGTGGGTGCTGTCGTCGTCGGGCCGGAACGTGGTGCCGTCGTAGTCGAGCCGCAGGCCGTCGTGGATCTGCCCGGGCGTCGTCAGCTGGCTGGTGTCGTCGGCACGCGTCACCGAACCGCGGACCTCGTTGACGTTGAAGTCGGGGTCGCGTCCCATGATGTAGCGGTCGGCCATCTCGGGCGAGATGACCTTCTGCATCACCGTGCTGGCGTCGGGCTTGACGATGTCGCCCTCGAGCGCGCGCATCGTGCGCCACTCGTCCGGCGTCAGCTGCGAGACGGGCTTGTTGATGAGGTCGATCGCCTGGTCGCGGGTGAGGCCGTGGCTGGAGAGGAGGTCGTCGGTGACCTGGCTGCGGCCGAGCTGCTCGGGCGAGAAGGCCGAGCGGTGCGGGACGTCGTCCATCATCGAGTAGATCCGCGAGCCGTCACCGAGGTCGTCGAGGTGCCGCAGGTCGCCCAGGTCGTCGAGGTGTCGGAGCTTGCTCATGTCACCGAGGGCGTCGATCGCGTCCAGGCCACCCTTGACGCCGCGGGTGGCGAGGGCGCCGGTGCCGGCGGTCGCGACGGCGACGATGGCGTCGGGCACGAGGTGTCCGATCGCCCGGGCCGGGTCGTCGGCCCAGGTGTCCCAGTCGAGCAGGCTCTTGCCGAGCTCCTTTCCGAAGCCGACCGGGTCGGTCGTCAGGCCGGTGTAGATGCCTTGGGCCATCGTCCACGCGTTCTCGGCCGAGAGCTCGTACTTGGTCATCAGCTCCTCGGGCGTGATGTCGCCCGTCGCGAGCTTGTAGTGGTCGATCACGAGGTTGACCGGGCTGAAGGGCGTCATCGTCAACAGGTCCCAGACGGCCTCGCCGGCCCCCTCGAAGATCCCGCCGACGAACTTCAGCCCCGACTCGAGCCAGTTGGGTTCCTCCGGCGCGTCGGCGCACCCTGCCTTCACCTGCCCGGCGCAGACGGCCGCGGCGTTGTCGAGGTCCGCGCGAACGGCCTGCATCGCCCGCAGTGCCTCCTGCTGGATCGGGTCGCCCCAGTCGACGAACGGCTCGGCCTGGTCGGTGCCGCCGCTGGCCCAGTAGGTGCGCATCCGGCCCATGTAGGAGTCGTACTGGGTGCGCGCGCTCTCCGACTCGCGCTGCCCGCGCTCGTACTCCGCCTTGGCCTCTCCCGCCCGGCGCTGCCCGTCCTCGAGCGCACCGGCGTACGTCGTCAGTCCCGCCGCGGCCTTCTTGAAGCCGTTGCCCGACTGGATCCAGCGTTCGGGCTCGAGGTCGTGCGCCTCGCGGAACTCGTCGGCGGCACGGCCGGTCCAGCCGGACACGTCGATCTTCGACAGCGCGTCGCCGGTGTCGTAGAAGAGCTGGCCCTTCTGCTCCATCGTGACGACCTTGGCGCGGATGTTGCCGGGGTTGCCCTCGACCTCGAAGTCCGGCACGTCACAGCACCTTGACCGCGGCGATGGTGCCCTTGAGCGCCGAGAGGGCGTCGTACCCGGCCTTGTCGGTCTCGAAGTAGTTCATCGCGATCTTGCCGAGGCGCCCAGCCATCTCCTCGACGTCCTGGCAGAGGTTGTTGACGCCCTCCTCCCAGCGACCCTCGAACTCGTCGATCGCGTTCCAGACGACGTCGCTGCCCACGTCACTCCTGGACGGGACCAGGTCCTCGACGTCCTTGTCCTTGAAGAGCTGGAGCGTCTCGTTGAGCCCCTGGGCAGCCTTGCCCATGCTCTCGAGGTCGACTTCGTAGTCGTAGGACGGCATGGCTCCTCGATTCCCCACGACGCGCTCGCCCAAACCGCGACAACTCCTGCAGTCACGTCGGTGTGAAGAGCGTCCCGCGCGGGTAGGGGCTCCTCGCCAGTGAGGAATCCGGAGACCTGACGGAGAGGGGGCGGCCGTGGCCGTCGGACTTGTGTACGCCGAGATGCAGGCCGCTGCGCAGGCGGTCGCCGACGCGATCGAGCCGCTGCAGACGACGCTGAGCGACCTCGGCGCGATCATCTCGACCGAGGCCGGCGCAGGTTTCAAGGGCCAGGCGGCCGCCGGGTTCGGCGAGGCGGTCAACGAGTGGTTCGACGTCGCCATCACCCTCGGCCCCGTCCTCGACGGCTACGCCCAGAGCCTCATGTACCTCGCGCAGGAGCACCAGACCAACGACGTCGTGCAGGCCGAGCGGGCCGGACAGCTGGCCGACCGCCTCGGCGGGGGACCCCGATGAGCGAGCGCGGGCTGGTCGTGCACCAGGGCGCCCTGTCGACGATGGAGACCGCGCTGGCCGACGCCACGACCGCCATCACCACCCAGATCACCGACCTCCTCGAGCAGGTCGAGACGCTCACGCCCGGCTGGGACGAGACCAGCGAGTCGCACCTAGTGCACGCCGAGCACCAGCAGAAGCTGCGCGACGGAGTCACGAAGCTCACCGAGGCGCTGGACCAGGTGAGGTCCAGGCTCGCGACCTACCGCGAGGACGCCCGCGAGATCGAGGTCGAGAACGTCGCCATCGTGAACTGACGCACGTCTCCTCGCGCGCGCAAGTTACCTGCGGGTAGGCTCTTTCTCACTGGCAGGAGCCCTGCCGCCGGCACGCAAGGCGGTCATATGCTCCGGCTCAGCACGCCCGATTCGAGGAGCAGCCCTTCATGCAGATGTTCGCGATCGTCGTCTCGTTCGCCCTCACCGTCGCCGCCGTGGCGATGCTGGTGCCGGCCGTACGACGCATGCTGGGCGTGATCCGCAGCGGTCAACCCGACACCAGCCGCGGCGAGAACCCGTCGGGCCGCGCGGTCACGATGCTCAAGGAGACGTTCCTCCACACTCGGATGCTCCAGTGGCACTGGGTCGGCATCATGCACTGGTTCGTCTACGCGGCGTTCCTGTTCCTCAGCACGGCCGTGCTGGCGGCGTACTTCCAGCTCTTCGAGCCGTCGTTCGCCTGGCCGCTCATCGGTCACTGGTACCCCTACGAGTGGTTCAGTGAGCTGATCGGCCTGCTGAGCACCGTCGGCATCGTCTACCTGATCGTCTACCGCCAGAGGCACCACCCGCGCAGCGAGGGACGCAAGAGCCGGTTCTTCGGCTCGAACTTCTGGCAGGCCTACTTCGTCGAGGCGCTCGCCCTCCTCGAGGGTGGCGCGATCCTGTTCGTGCGTGCCGCGGAGTGGAAGCTCGACGAGGACGCCGGGCGCAGCCACTACCCGATCGCGTCGTGGATCGGCGACGCGTTCTACTCCAACGACCCCGAGACGCTCTACAACGTCATCTACGCCATCGCGGCCTTCAAGATCGCGCTCGCGATGATCTGGCTGATGGTGATCGCCCGCAACATCACCATGGGCATCGCCTGGCACCGGTTCACCGCGTGGTTCAACATCTACTTCAAGCGCGAGGCCGACGGCACCACCGCGCTCGGCGCGATGAAGCCGCTCACGTCCGCCGGCAAGCCGATCACCCTCGACGACATCGACGACCTCGACGAGGACTCGGTGCTCGGCGTCGGCAAGGCCGAGGACTTCTCGTGGAAGGGCATCCTCGACTTCACGACCTGCACCGAGTGCGGCCGCTGCCAGTCGCAGTGCCCGGCCTGGAACACCGAGAAGCCGCTCTCGCCCAAGCTGCTCATCACCGCGCTCCGCGACCACACCTACGCCAAGCACGACGGGGTCGAGGGCCACGCCGAGCGCGCCCTGGTCGGCTCCGGCACGAAGGGCGAGTCGGCCGGCGCCGGCACCGACGTCCTCGACTACTTCTACAACCCCGAGGACGCGCCCTTCGTCATCGACGAGGACGTGCTGTGGAGCTGCACCTCGTGCGGCGCTTGCGTCCAGCAGTGCCCCGTCGACATCGAGCACGTCGACCACATCATGGACATGCGGCGCTACCAGCTGCTCGTCGAGTCGAACTTCCCCGCCGAGCTCAACCAGCTCTTCAAGGGCCTGGAGAACAAGGGCAACCCGTGGAACATGTCCGCGTCCGCCCGAATGGACTGGGCCAAGGGCCTCGACTTCGACGTGCCGGTCGTCGGGGAGGACCTGGAGTCCCTCGAGTCGGTGGACTGGCTGTTCTGGGTCGGGTGCGCGGGGGCGTACGAGGACCGCGCGAAGAAGACGACCCGCGCGGTCGCCGAGCTGCTCGACATGGCGGGGATCTCCTTCGGCGTGCTCGGCAACGGCGAGACCTGCACCGGTGACCCGGCCCGTCGCGCCGGCAACGAGTTCGTCTTCCAGGGCCTCGCGCAGCAGAACGTCGAGACCTTCAAGGAGTACAAGGTCAAGAAGGTCGTCTCGACCTGCGCCCACTGCTTCAACACGCTGAAGAACGAGTACAAGGACTTCGGCATCGAGCTCGAGGTCGTCCACCACACGCAGCTGCTCAACCGCCTCGTGCGCGAGGGCAAGCTCACCCCGGTCAAGGAAGGCGCGGGCGCCGCGAAGCGCTCGATCACCTACCACGACCCGTGCTACCTCGGTCGCCACAACGAGGTCTACTCCCCGCCGCGCGAGCTGCTCCAGGTGCTGCCCGGCGCCGAGGTCATCGAGATGGAGCGCAACTCCGAGCGGTCCTTCTGCTGCGGCGCCGGTGGCGCGCGCATGTGGATGGAGGAGAACCTCGGCGAGCGGATCAACATGAACCGCACCCGTGAGGCCGTCGGCACCGGTGCCGACCAGATCGCGGTCGGCTGCCCGTTCTGCCGCGTGATGCTCTCCGACGGCCTGACCTCCCAGCAGGCCAGCGGCGATGCCCGCGAGGAGGTCGAGGTCCTCGACGTCGCCCAGATGCTGCTCGCGTCGGTGAAGGGCGAGCAAGCCACCAAGGCCGCGCCCGCCGCTGCTCCCGCTGCGGCTGCCGCCGCTCCTGCCGCCGGGGCTGCCTCCTCCGCCTCCTCGGGGGACGTCGCGACCAAGGACGAGCCGGAGGCCGGCGACGTCACGATCACCGAGGACACCGTCACCGAGACCGCCGACGCCGGACCCGCCGCGAAGGCGTCGGGAGGTACGTCGCTCTTCGACACGCCCGCTCCCGAGGCCGAGGCTGCCGCTGAGCCTGCCGCCGGCGGGTCGCTGTTCGACCTCGGCGGATCGGAGCCGGAGCCGGCACCTGCTGCTGAGGCGCCTCAGGACGAGGACCCGGCCGGGCCCGTCGCCGAGGAGAAGCCCGCTGCGACCGACCTGGGCAGCAGCGGTTCGCTCTTCGACGTCGGCACCCCGGAGCCCGAGCCGGCGCCCGCCGCCGAGCCCGAGCCCCCGAAGGACGAGGCACCCGCCGAGCCGGTCGCCGAGGAGAAGCCCGCCGCGACGACCGACCTGGGCACCGGCGGCTCGCTCTTCGACATCGCCGCCCCCGAGCCGACCGAGTCCGCTGACACCACGGCTGAGCCGGAGCCGGAGCCGGATCCCGAGCCCGAGGCGGCAGTGGCCGTTGAGTCTCCCAGCGACTCAAAGCCGACCGAGCC
Source organism: Nocardioides glacieisoli (assembly GCF_004137245.1). Classification (GTDB taxonomy): domain Bacteria; phylum Actinomycetota; class Actinomycetes; order Propionibacteriales; family Nocardioidaceae; genus Nocardioides; species Nocardioides glacieisoli. Next base: position 272,501 of record NZ_SDWS01000007.1, on the reverse strand, counting down.
GGCAGCACCGACGCAGCAGGCCGACCTGGGCAGCGGATCCCTCTTCGACATCGAGGCCCCCGCACCCGCCGCCGGGGCCCCCGCCGAGGAGGAGCCCGAGCCGGCAGTGGCCGGTGAGTCTCCCAGCGACTCAACGTCCAGCGAGCCCGAGCCCGAGGCGCCGGTGGACGTTGAGTCTCCCAGCGACTCAACGTCCAGCGAGCCCGAGCCGGCCGCCGCCTCGAGCGGTACGACGTCGGCGCCAGCGACGGACGTGGACCTGTCGAGCGTCGGCTCGCTGTTCGACATCGAGACGCCGGCAGCCGTTGAGTCTCCCAGCGACTCAATGCCCAGCGAGCCCAAGGCAGAGCCCGAGCCAGAGTCGCCCGCGGCTGTTGAGTCACCCAGCGACTCAGCGCCCAGCGAGCCAGAGCCAGAGCCAGAGTCCGAGCCCGAGGCGCCCGTGGACGTTGAGTCTCCCAGCGACTCAACGCCCAGTGAGCCCGAGCCGGAGCGCGACTCGGCTCCGAGCGCGCCTCCGAGCGGTGCCGACCTGAGCAAGGCAGCGCTGTTCGCCGAGCCGGAGGACGGCGACGCCCCCGCAGCCGAGGAGCCGGCAGCGGAGTCGAGCCCCGAGCCCGACTCCGCGAAGACCGAGGAACCCGACACGATCCTCGACTCCGACGACGACGGGGGCGCCGAGGCCGACGAAGCCGACGAGGAGAAGCCGGCGGTCAAGCCTGCCCCCGCTGCCGAGTCGCCCGGCCACACGCCACGCACGGACGCGGACATCAGCGGCTCGGGTTCCCTCTTCGACCTCTGACCTTGTCAGGGACTCGCTGAACTTGTCGGCCCGTGCATGGGCCGACAAGTTCAGCGATCCCCGGTCAGCCGGGGGTCACGAAAGAGGCGGTGACAGCGCCGCGATGTCACTCCGACATCAGATGACATCAGCTTGGTATTGACATGACATCACGGTGATGTCAGAGTGGTGCACATGGACCTCACCCCCTACGTCGACACCCTGCGCCGCGACCTCGTCGCGGCGGCCGAGGCGGGCAGCGACGACCTCAAGCAGGCAGCCGAGCGGCTCGCCTTCGCGCTCGACCCCAGCGCCCGGCTGGCCCTGATGGAGGCCATCTCCCACGCGGCCGCCGAGATCACCGCGGAGCTGCCCGACGGCAGCGTCGACGTACGACTCAACGGTCGCGAGCTGGACTTCGTCGTCGAGATCGCGCCGCAGGCAGAGATGCCCGCGCCTCCCCCGCCGCCGGCACCACCGGCGCCGCCCGAGGAGGAGGACGGCGACCTGGCTCGCATCACGCTCCGGATCCCGGAGGCCGTCAAGGCACGGGCCGAGGAGAAGGCCGCAGCCGCCGGGCAGAGCCTCAACACGTGGCTCGTCGGGGTCGTGCGCAGCGCGAGCAGCGAGCACTCGATCAACGTCGACATCGACCTCAGCAGCGTCCCCTTCGTGGGCTACGACCCCTTCGCCGCCAACCGCAGGCAGGGCAAGGGCAACAACCGCCGGATGACCGGCTGGCTCTGATCCCACTCGACCCACGCCGTCACGACTGACGGCCCCTCGCACCGCCCCAGCGGACCGGCACTCGCCGGCCCGGTAGACGAACACACCCGAAACCGGAGACCCCGATGAGCAACCAGATCGACCACACCTTCGACACCTCCGAGCCGATCGTGCTGCACGTCGAGAACGGTCGCGGCCTCGTCGACGTGACCGCCACCGACACCACGCAGACCACGATCCGGATCACCGGCGAGCGCGCCGACGAGTTCGACGTCCGCGACCTGGGCGACCGGATCGCGATCATCGCTCCGCACCGCAGCGGCGGGATCTTCGGCAAGGACGCCCGCGCCGAGATCGTCGTCGAGGTGCCCGTCGCCAGTGGCCTCAGCGCCAAGGTCGGCAGCAGCGACGTCGTCACGCACGGCCGCTTCTCCGACACCCGCGTCGACGCGGGCTCGGGCGACATCTCCCTCGACGTCGTCGACGGCGACGCCTCCGTGCAGTCGGGGTCCGGCGACGTGGTCGCCGAGCACCTCGCCGGCGACGCCCGGATCAAGACCGGCTCGGGCGACATCAGGGTCGTCCGCGCCGACTCCGAGGTCGTCATCACGACCGGTTCCGGCGACGTACGCGTCGAGCAGGCCTCCGACGAGCTCGCCGTCAAGACCGGTTCGGGCGACGTCCAGGTCGGTGCCGTCGACGGCGACGTGGTCTTCACCACCGGCTCGGGCGACCTCGTCATCGGCCGGGCCTCGTCGGGCCGGATCACCGCCAAGACCGCGAGCGGCGACGTCAGCATCGGCGTCGCAGGAGGTACGCCGGTGTGGACCGACGTCCGCACCGCGAGCGGCCGCCTCTCGTCCTCGCTGCCCAGCACGGGCGAGCCCGCCGAGGGCCAGCCGTTCCTCGAGGTCCGCGCCACCACCGCCTCGGGCGACGTCACCCTCCACCAGGGCTGACCCCCGCCAGCCACCTCAGACAGGAAGGAGCACGGCCGTGTTCGACTCACTCACCGACATCGAGCTCATCGCCCGCCACCGCATCGCCGAGCGCGTGCGCTACTCGCCCCGCGCCCCCAAGCGCCGCTGAACCACACTGGCCCGCCCGACTGGGAGGGCGAGTCCGACACTTGTAGGCCGTTGCAAAGGCCTCCGAGTGACAGAGTCCCCGCACGTGCGGGGACTCAGTCAATCGCGAGAGATCAGGACTTCATGGCGACACCGCGACGCCAGTACCCCATGAAGGCGACCTGCCGGCGGTCGAAGCCGAGCTCGTTCACCAGGTGCCGGCGCAGGCCGGTCACGACCTTCGACTCCCCCGCGATCCAGGCGTAGGTGCCGCCGACCACCGTCACGTCGGCGGGCACCTCCTCGCCGGACGAGGAGTAGGTCGGCGTCTCCCACAGGTCGGGGTCGACCTCGTCGGCCGCCACCTCGACCTCGGCCCCCGGGATGCCCAGGTGGGCGACGACCGCGTCGTGGAGGGGCTGGCCGAGGACCGCGTCCTCGCGGGCCAGCCAGGTGACCGAGACCCCGGCGGGACGGCGTACGTCCTGGATGTCACCGGCGTGCGGCACCTCCAGGAACACTGCTCCTCGCGCGTCGTCGGGCAGCTGCTCGAGCACGGTGCACATGGCCGGCAGGGCAGTCTCGTCACCCACCAGCAGCAGGTCGGCGCCCGGCGTCGGCGTGAACTCGATCCCGCCGTAGGGGAAGCCGCGACGCGGCGCCATCAGCACGATGCGGTCGCCGACCACCGCCCGCGAGGCCCAGGTCGAGCCGGGCCCCACGAGGTCACCGTCGAGGTGGAGCACCATGTCGACGACGAAGGTCGTGTGCTCGCCCGAGCCGCGGACGTCGCGGATCGTGTACGTCCGCATGTGGCCGCGCTCCTCCGAGGAGCGCTCGAGCCAGGTGGCCCACCACGACTCGTCGGCACCCTCGGTCGACGTGATGCCGCCGGTCACCGGGTCGGGGAAGATCAGCTTGATCCGCTGGTCCCAGCGCGGACCGTCCACGCCGAACTCCGCGAGCTCCGGGCTGGCGAGCTCGACCCGGGCGAAGGACGGCGAGAGCCGCTCGATCGAGACGACCTCGACCTCGGTGAAGAGCATGGGCAGGGTGGATGCGGTCACGGTCATCGGTTCTCCTGGAGAGGGGCGAGCGGGACGTGGCGGCCCACGGGCACCACGAGCGGGGTGTGCGAGACGGGGTCCTCGATGACCCGGTTGTCGAGGCCGAAGACGGTGCGTACGACGTCCTCGGTGACGACCTCGGCCGGCGTCCCCTCGGCCACGATCCGGCCGGCGTGGAGCGCGACGAGGTGGTCGGCGTAGCGGGCCGAGAGGTTCAGGTCGTGCAGCACCATCACGATCGTGGTGCCGCGGCGGGCGTTGAGCTCGACGAGCAGGTCGAGCATCTCGACCTGGTGCGCCACGTCGAGGTAGGTCGTCGGCTCGTCGAGCAGCAGCAGGTCGGTGCCTTGCGCGAGAGCCATCGCGACCCAGACGCGCTGGCGCTGTCCGCCCGACAGCTCGTCGACGGCCCGGTCGGCGAGGTCGAAGGTGTCGGTGAGCGCCATCGCCTCCTCGACGGCCGCCCGGTCCTCGGCGGTCCAGCGGGTGAAGACGCCCTGGTGCGGGTGCCGGCCGCGGCCGACGAGGTCGGCGACGACGACGCCCTCGGGTGCGATCGGGTTCTGTGGCAGCAGCCCGAGCACCTTGGCGACCTCCTTGGTCGGCCGGCGGTGGATCGCCTCGCCGTCGAGCAGCACGACGCCGCCCTGCGGACGTACGAGCCGGGCCAGGCCCTTGAGCAGCGTGGACTTGCCGCACGCGTTGGGACCGACGACCACGGTGACCTTGCCGTCGGGGATCGCGACGCTGACCTCGTGGACGACCTGCCGGTCGCCGTAGCCGAGGGTCAGGTCCTGGGTGAGCAACCTGTTGCTGCCAGTGGAGTGGGTCATCCGGTCCTCCCGGTCGCGGCGCCGCGCGCCAGTAGCCAGAGCAGGAACGGTCCGCCAACCGCTCCGGTGACGATGCCGACGGGCAGCACCACGTCGGGGACGAGGTACGCCGCGACGTGATCGGCGAGCAGCACGAGGACCGCGCCGACCAGGGCGCCGGCCAGCAGGCTGTGCCGTCCGCCCATCAGGGCGCGCGCGATCGGGCCGGACATGAAGGCGACGAACGCCACCGGCCCGGCGGCCGCGACCGCGACGGCGGTCAGCAGCACGCCCACGAGCAGGAGTGCGTCGGTCCGGTGCCGTCCGACGCCGAGCCCGGCGGCTGCCTCGTCGCCGAGCTCGAGCACCTCGAGCGAGCGCGACATCACGGCGAGGGTCGGCAGCAGCACGGCGAGGCTCACGGCCAGCAGGCCGACGGTCGACCACGGGACGTTGTTGAGGCTGCCGACGAGCCACCGCAGGGCGAGCTGGACGTCCCAGGTGCTGGAGCGCGCAAGGAGGTACTGCACGACCGAGACCATCGCGGCCGCGACGCCGACGCCGGTGAGGACGAGGCGGTAGCCCCCGGTGGTCCCGGCGACCCAGCGCACCACGGCCGAGACCGCGACAGCGCCCACGACGGCGAACGCCGACACCGCTCCGTCGCGCAGGCCGAGGGTCAGCAGCGCGAAGATGCCGGCGGCGCTGGCACCGAGGCTGACGCCGACGATGTCGGGGCTGGCCAGCGGGTTGCGCAGCAGCATCTGGAAGAGCGAGCCCGCCGACCCGAGCGCGAGCCCGACGAGGACCGCGAGCACGGCCCGCGGGAGCTTGCTCTCCATCAGGATGAAGGTCGAGACCGGCAGCTGCTCGCCGAAGAGGATCCGGAAGAAGTCGGGGACGGTGAAGGTGTAGTCGCCGAGCAGCACGCGGATCGCGAACGCGGCCACGAGCGCGACCACGAGTCCGCCGATCACGAGGCGGCGGCGACGGCGAGGGCGCCGCGTCGCGGTGCGGAGGTCGGGCCGGACCTCGGGCTCATCGGGCAGGGTCGTCGTCACGGGCATCGTCGGCGCACTCATCTAGAGCCCCATCCGTCCGCGGCGCACGAGGAGCAGGAAGAACGGCACCCCGACGACGGCCGTCATGATCCCGACCTGCACCTCCGAGGGCGGCAGGACGACCCGGCCGACGGTGTCGGCGAGCAGCACCAGCACCGCGCCGTACCCCGCGCTCAGCGGGAGCAGGTGGCGGTGGTCGGACCCCGTCCGGGTGCGTACGAGGTGGGGGACGATGAGCCCGACGAAGGCGATCGGTCCGGCGGCGGCGGTCGCGGTGCCGGCGAGCAGGACGATGGCCAGGCCCACGAGGACCCGGTCACGGGTCGTGTGCCGGCCGAGCCCGGCGGCCATCTCCTCGCCGAGCGCGAGGGCGTTGAGGGTGCGGCTGAGGGCGAGCGCGAGGACGACGCCGACAGCGAAGACGGGAGCCAGCGAGACGACGACGTCCCACGACCGGCCGCCGATCGAGCCGACCTGCCAGCGGCGCATCACGTCGAGCGCGGTCTGGTCGACGAGCTGCACGGCGACGGTCCAGCTGCTCGCCGCGGCGGCGAACGCGGCCCCGGCCACGGTGAGCTTCGCAGGAGTGGCGCCGTCGCGACCGATCCCCGCGATGGCGTGGACGGCGACCGAGGCGAGCGCCGCACCGACCAGCGCGAGGACGACGTACGACGTCATCCCGCCCGCACCGAGGTAGGCGATGCCGAGCACGATCGCGAGCGCGGCACCGGCGTTGACGCCGAGGATGCCGGGGTCGGCGAGCGGGTTGCGCGTCAGGCCCTGCATGCACGCACCGGCCAGTCCGAGCGCCACCCCGACGAGGACGCCGAGTGCTGTGCGGACCGCGCGGACCTCGAGCACCGTGCGGTCCGGGCCGGCCTCGAGGAGCGCTGTCGGCGAGATCGTCCGCGAGCCGATGAGCACCGACGCGACGGCGGCGACCGCCACCAGCCCGAGCATGACGGCGTACGCCGTCGCCGGGCCGGCCGCGGAGGTGCTCCGCGGCCGGTCCAGCAGCTGGGTCGTGGTGATCGCCATCGTCGTTCGGTCAGCCCTGCCCGGTCAGGACGGCGTGGATCCGTCGCCGTCGACAGCGGCGGCGACCTGCGGGATGTAGCGCTCCATGCCGACCGGGATCGACAGCGGCGACGGCGCGGAGAGACCGATGGCCTCGGTGAGCTCGACGGTCGCGTACCAGCGGTTGTCGGCCACGGCCGGGATCTGCTGGAAGAGCGGGTCGTCGGCGAGCTCCTTCACGTTGGCCTCGGAGGTGGCGTAGGTGAGGAACACGTCGGCGTCGAGCTGCTCGGTGCGCTCGGCGGAGACGTTGAAGAGGAACTGGCCGGGCTCGCTGCGCTCCTCGACGAGGGGCGAGTTGACCATGCCGAGCTCGGCGAGCAGGCGGGGCCGGTTGTCCATCGAGGTGTAGACGTAGAACGACGACGGGTCGGCGTTGGGCCCGGCGAAGGTGAAGGTCTTGCCCTCGAGCTGCGGGAACTCCGCGGCGGTGTCGGCGATGACCTGCTCGGTCTCGGCCTTCAGCTCGTCCGCGACGTCGCTGCGACCCAGCGCCTCGCCGACCATCTCCAGCGACTCCTGCCACGTGGTGTTGTAGGGAGCGTTGGGGTAGGCGACGACGGGGATGCCGGCCTCGGTGAGCTTGTCGTACTCCTCCTGCGTCATGCCGGACTGTGTCGCCGTCACCAGGTCGGGCTGGAGCTTGACGATCTCGTCGACCGGTACGCCGTCGGTGGTGCTGAAGCGGGTCGGCTGCTCGGCGCCGTCGATCTCGGCGAGCGCCTCGTCGAACCAGTCGGACGACGCGTTCTCGTTGCCGGCGTACGCGATCTTGTCCGCACCGACGGGGACGACGCCCAGCGAGAGCGGGTAGTCGGCCTCGGCGTAGCCGACCGCCACGACGCGGGTGGGCTCCGCCTCGATCGTCGTGGTGCCGAGCGCGTGCTCGATCGTGACCGGGAACGCGTCGGCCTCCACCTCGGTGGTGGCCTTCGGCTCGGCGGCCGTGTCGGCGCTGGTCGATCCGGTGCTGCAGCCGGTGAGGGCGGCGACCAGCAGGGTGGCCAGGACGAGAGGGCTGGCAAGCGTGCGCTTCATCGATGCTCCGTGGAGGTGGTGAGGGTGACCTAAGTAAGGCCAGCCTAACCACGCCCACCGGCATTAACGCAACGCGGGTGTGTCCTAATCCACGATCCGGACTAGATCTCCGTGCGGTGGAACCCCTGGAAGGACCGGCTCGGCGTCGGTCCGCGTTGGCCCTGGTAGCGCGAGCCGTACTTCTCCGAGCCGTAGGGGTGCTGGCTCGGCGAGGAGAGCCGGAAGAAGCAGAACTGGCCGATCTTCATCCCCGGGTAGAGCTTGATCGGCAGCGTCGCGACGTTGGCGAGCTCGAGGGTCACGTGGCCGGAGAAGCCGGGGTCGACGAAGCCGGCGGTCGCGTGCGTGAGCAGGCCCAGCCGGCCGAGCGACGACTTGCCCTCGACGCGCGCGGCGACGTCGTCGGGCAGCGACACCACCTCGTACGTCGACCCGAGGACGAACTCGCCCGGGTGCAGGATGAACGGCTCGTCGCCCTCCGGCTCGACCTCCCGCGTGAGCTCGGACTGGTCGGCGGCCGGGTCGATGTGGGGGTAGCGGTGGTTCTCGAAGACCCGGAAGAACCGGTCGAGGCGTACGTCGATGCTCGACGGCTGCAGCATCTGCGGGTCCCACGGGTCCAGCGCGATCCGGCCGGCGTCGATCTCAGCGAGGATGTCGCGATCAGAGAGCAGCACGCGGCCAACCTAGCGGCCGTTTTCTCCCCCGGGGAACGGGTCGCCACAATGGATCGGTGACCTTCCACCGCTACGTCGCCCTCGGCGACTCGTTCACCGAGGGCGTCGGCGACCCCGACCCCTCGCGCCCCAACGGACTGCGCGGCTGGGCCGACCGCGTCGCCGAGGTGCTCGCGACGCAGACCGACGACTTCGGCTACGCCAACCTCGCGATCCGCGGCCGCAAGCTCGCGCCGATCGTCGCCGAGCAGGTCGACGCGGCGATCGCGCTGGAGCCCGACCTGATCACCGTCCACGGCGGCGGCAACGACGTGCTCCGGCCGCGGGTCGACATCGACGCCCTCGCAGCGACGTACGACGCCGCGGTCGCGCGCCTGGTCGCCACGGGTGCGCGCGTGGTGATGTTCACCGTCTACGACCCGGGCGCGGGCGGGATCTACGGACCGATGCGCGGGCGGATGGCGATCTTCAACGAGTGGGTGCGCGAGATTGCCGACCGCCACGACGTGACCCTCGTCGACATGTGGCGGATGCGCGAGGTCGAGATCACCGCCGCGATGGACACCGACCGGATGCACCTCAACTCCTTCGGCCACACCTACATCGCACGCGCCGTGCTCGACGCGATCGGCGTGACGCACACGATCCCGCCCGTCGAGCTCGAGCCGCTGCCCGTCCTCCGCCGCCGCGAGACCTGGGCCGCGAACGCGCAGTGGACCCGCGAGTTCCTCGTGCCGTGGGTGCACCGCCGGATCACCGGCCGCTCCTCGGGCGACACCGTCTCCGCCAAGCATCCAGCACTGTCCAGGGTGCAGTTGCAGGTCAGGTAGCATTCCTGAGCCGTCCACGGACGGCATGCGGATGTAGCTCAGCTGGTAGAGCGCGACCTTCCCAAGGTCGATGTCGCGAGTTCGAATCTCGTCATCCGCTCCACTTCTTGCCTGCAGGTCGAGTGCGAGGCGCTGCAGCGACTACTGCCCCAAGCGCACTCGACCCGATCGAGGCTGAGGCGCGTGGGGAACTTGCGCCTGGTGTGACCAGAGAGGACAGTGAGGCGTCCGCATTCTCGGATCGAAGGCCTTCCCCATGCCCGTGCTTCCCCGCCTCATCGCCCACCGCATCGCCTCGGACGACACCTCCCGCCCGCTGTGGCGGCACCCGGCCACGATCGCCGCGGCCACGCTGGCGCTGACCCTCGGGGCCGTGCCGCTGCTCCCGGACGACGTTGACGACGAGCGCGGCACGATCACCCAGACGGCGGAGACCACCGGGAGCGTCGGCCGGGCGGGTCGTGGCGAGGTGACGCCCGAGATGGAGGCGGAGATCGAGCGCGTGCTGGCCGCGGGCGCCGGGCTCGACCGGGCACAGGGTCGTACGGCGACCGCGCGGGCGTCCGTCCGCTGCGCCACCTTCGACGGCCAGCGCTACTGCCTCGGGTTCGGCTGGACCCACCAGTCGCGCGCGAGCCTGGCCGCCCGGCTCGAGACGCCGCCCACCTTCGGCGCGCGGGCCGAGCGCACGGGCGACCTCGACGCGGACGGCGTACTGGCGCGCACCCAGGCCCTCAGCGCGGCGGCCCGCACCGAGGCCGAGCGCGCCGAGCTCACCATGGCCGCGCAGTCCGTCGGCAAGGTCTGGATGCTGCGCCACGAGATCCAGGGCGTCCCGCTGCCCGACGACTTCGCCGAGGCGCACCCCGAGGTCACGACCGGGTCGTCGGGGATCGACGCCCGCGGCGGGTTCGGCGAGTCGTACCCGATCAAGGACAAGATCCTCACCAGCAAGGTCGCCAAGGCGCAGAACCAGACCTACTGGTGCGGCCCCGCGACGCTGCAGGCCATCGGCTGGAGCTCGCAGGGCAAGCGGAAGACCCAGGGCTACTGGGCCCGTCGCCTCGGGACGACGTCCGCCGGCACCGCGATCACCGACGTGGTGCGCGTCATCAACAACAAGACCGACTACGACGAGGAGACCGCCGCCGGCCCCTACGTCGTGCTCGACATCAGCGACTTCACCCTCAAGCAGTGGTACCGCGTGATGATGCGCCACGTCACCGACTACCGCGCGCCGGTCGTCCTCCACCCCGTGCTGCACAAGCAGTTCTACCCCTACCTCGACGACGACGCGAGCGGGCACTTCCAGGTCGGCCGCGGCTTCGACCAGGACCCCGACGGCAACCGCAAGATCGGCTACTTCGAGCCGTGGGACCAGTCGAGGTTCGACCCCAGCGAGCCGGCGATCGAGCGCGTGCAGTGGCGCAACGCCTACAAGTCCTACCGCGCCAACCTCGACCACTTCCAGCACAACCTCGGCGTCTGACATGAGGGCTCGTACGACGATCGCGCTGGCGCTCGCGATGGCGCTGACCGGCTGCAACGGCACGGTCGACGGCGCCCGACCTGCTCCGAGTGGCGGCGCGATCGACGAGCCGTCGGTCGTCGAGCCCACCACCGACCTGCTCGACTGGCAGGACGCCGGCGCGCCAAGCGGCACCCAGGTGCGCGGCCCCGACTGGCAGGGCTCGTGAGCGAGGACCGCTCGACCGCGGACGTGGCAGGCATCCGCAACCAGCTCACCATTGCGGCGGGGCCGGGCCGCCGGATCTCCGAGCTCCTGATGAGCGAGGGCTGGGCGGTCGTGGTCCGTCAGGACACCGCCGAGACCGACCCCAGCGACGTCGACGTGGTCGACCTCGCGACCGGCGAGCGGAGCGAGCTCGTCGGGCCCGAGCCCGCCAGCGGCGGCTCCTGGGCACTCACCGGCGGCGACCTCTACTACCCGACCTACGGCGACGACCGGGCCTACTGCCTGGCCACCAGCGCACTGGCCGACAGCAACGGCGAGGACGGCTGGTGCGCGCCGGCACGCACCGGCTTCTCGAACCTCACGGCGAGCGAGCACGGCATCGGGATGATGACCTTCGACGACTCGCGCCCGGCCTGCCGCACCGTCAACCTGCTCGAGGCCGGCTTGCCACAGCCGATCGACGGCCCGACGGAGTGCGTCGCGTGGGACGTCGCGGCCACCGCCGACGGCGCCGTCTGGTCGGAGGTGCCGAAGCCGCGACGCCAGGAAGAGGCAGTGTTCCGCGCGTCCGCCGACGGGACGTTCCTCGACCTCGGGCCCGGCACGACCGGGACTGCACTCCCCTGCGGCGACTCCGTCTTCTTCGTCCGCGACCCGCAGGGTCCGGGCGACCCTGCCCGGCTGATGCGCTGGACCCCCGACCACACGCTCGAGGTCGCCTACGAGTCCGCGTCCACCGGCAACGCCTTCCTCGGCGAACCGACCTGCGGCGGCGGGGTGCTCACCCTGTCGTCGTACGGCGAGGAGGGCGACGAGAGCGTCTGGGCGGCCGTCGACTGACGGCCTTCAGCGCGCCTTAAGCGGCTCGCCGCACGCTCTCCCCGACCGTCGTCACCCGGGCGACGCGGAGAGGAGAACCTCATGTCCTTCCTGAGATCCGGCCACGCGCGTGCGACTGCTGCAACCGCCGCACTGCTCGCCCTTCTGGTGCCCACGGCTGCCCACGCCATCGTGTACGGCGAGGCCGACGCCGGTCGGCACCCCTACGTCGGGTCGTTCCTCATCGAGGTGACACCTCCGGGCGGCGAGACCTACCTGTCCCAGTTGTGCACCGGGACACTCGTCACCCCGCGGGTCGTGCTGACTGCCGGCCACTGCATGGAGACACAGGAGTTCCCGGAGGAGTACGGGACGACCATCTGGTTCACGCTCGACGAGGTGATCGACGCCGACGGCGACTGGACGGTCGACCCGACCGTGACCAAGCTTGCGGGCACTCCCGTGCCGCACCCGAAGTACTTCGGCTCGGCCCACTACCGCTACGACGTGGGCGCCTTCGTGCTGGATGCGGACGTGATCCGGGAGACGTACGGGACTCTCGCACCTGTCGGGGCTCTCGACGACAAGGGGCTGCGCCGGCAGCACCGGGCGTTCATCGCCGTCGGCTACGGCATCGAGCGCGAGACCCGGACGAAGTCGACGCAGTCCTTCCTGTCGCCGAAGCGCCGGATGCTGGCCTACCAGACGCTCACCACGGTCAACCGCGACTTCGCGACGTACTCGATGAACCAGGCGACCGGCAACGGAGGCACCTGCTACGGCGACTCCGGCGGCCCGCACTTCGCGCCCAACGGGACGATCGTCTCCATCACGACGACCGGCGACCTCCCGTGCAAGGCGATCGACCAGACCTACCGGGTCGACACCACGATCGCCCGTGACTTCCTGAAGACCGTGGGAGTGCAGTTCCACGACTGAGGACCGGATGGCGCGCACGGGTCTAGCCCGGCAGCCGATGTCCCGGGCATCGGCTGTCGGGCCGGGCCGCGACGACCTACGATCGCGACCACGAGCCAGGCGCCCGACCGGCTCGGCCGGGGGTGCGAGGTGGGGACCAGCGCCGATCCCGACGAGCCCAGGGTCCGGCTCCTCGGTCCGGTCGAGGTCGTCGGGGGCGGCGGCGCAGTCACGCTGGCTCCTCGCGAGCGGGCGCTGCTGGCGAGGCTCGCCATCGACGCCGGGCGCACGGTCACCGTCGACCGGCTCGTGGACGACCTGTGGGGAGACACACCCCCGGCCAGCGCCCGCAACGCGCTCCAGGTGTACGTCTCCCACCTCCGCGCCCGGCTCGGCGCCCGGGCCATCGCGTCGATGGGCGGCGGCTACCGCATCGAGCTGGCAGCGGAGCGGGTCGACTCGCTGGTGCTCGAACGGCTCGTCGCGGTGGCGATGGGCCTGCGCAGCTCCGGTCGGGCCGTGGACGCGATCGCCTCGCTCGACGAGGCCCTGGCCCTGTGGCGCGGCGACGCGATGGCCGACCTGCAGGAGTACGCCTTCGCCCGCGTGGAGTCGGCCCGGCTGACCGAGCTGCGGGCCACGGCGCTGGAGCACCTCGCCGAGGCGCTCCTCGACGCCGGGCAGCTGGACCGGCTGACCGACGAGCTGGCCCACCGGGTGCGCGAGCTCCCCTTCCGAGAACGACTGAGGGCGGCGGTGATGACGGGTCTCTACCGACAGGGCCGCGCCGTCGACGCGCTCGCCCTCTACGCCGAGGTGGTCGACCAGCTCCGCGAGGAGCTCGGCCTCGAGCCCGGCCCGACCCTCAAGGCGCTGCAGCGCGCGATCCTCACCGACGCACCGTCGCTGAGCAGCTCGACCGGCGTCCTCCCCACGGGCGAGCTGACCCTTCTGGCGACGGCACTCGACTCGCCGGCGTCGCTCGAGAGCCAGCTCGGGGACGCGTACAGCGATGCCGTGCTGGCACACCGGGACCTGCTGCGGTCGACCTTCTCCGCCCACCACGGCCTCACCGTCCCCACCGACGGGGAGCGCCTCCTCGCCGCCTTCCCCAGCGCCGCTGAGGCGGTCCGCGCCGCAATCGCGGCGCATCGCTCGCTCGATGACCACCACGTGGCCGGGGTGCCGGCCGACCACGTGCGGATCGGCGTGCACACCGGCACGCCTCGCGTGGTCGACCAGCACTACATCGGCGCGGACGTGCACCGCGTCGTCCAGGTTGCCCAGGCCGCCGCGGGGGGCCAGGTGGTCCTGACCGGGCCGACGGTCCAGCACCTCGACCCGGCACTGCTTGGCGCGGACGGCCTGGCGATCACGGATCTCGGGATCCACCGGCTGCCGGAGGTCGTCGTCCCCGAGCACCTCCACCAGGTCGCTCCACCAGGGACGTCGTTCCCGCCGCCCCGCTCGCTCGGCGGTCGCACGATGCTCCCGCGCACGACCGTCCCTCTGGTCGGTCGTCGCGCCGAGCTCGCGACGCTGGTGGATGAGGCGACCCGGTCGGGTCGCGGCGTCACCACGCTGGTCGGCCCGGGTGGCACCGGCAAGACCCGGCTGGCGGTCGAGGTGGCCGAGCACATCGGTGGGTCGTTCCCGGGAGGCGTCTACTTCGTCGCGCTGGAGGCAGCCACCACGCTCGACGAGGCCTGGGCTGCGATCGGCGCCGCCCTGGACCTCCCCGCCGACGCGCGCGACGAACAGGGGGTTGCCGCGCACCTGGGCGAGCAGCGCACGTTCGTGGTGCTGGACAACCTCGAGCAGCTGCCGGAGGCGGCTGTCGCCGTCGATCGCCTGCTTGCCACGGCAGAGACGCGGATCCTCGCCACCTCGCGGCGCCCGACCGGCGTGGCCGGCGAACGCGTGCACACCCTCGAGCCACTCGAGGACTCCGGGGTGAGCGCGGACGCCTCCGTCCTCTTTGCATCGTTCGCCGAGCTGGCCAGGCCGGGTTTCGAGATCGACGCCGACAATCGTGAAGCCGTGGCCCGGATCTGCCGTCGCCTGGACGGGCTGCCGCTCGCGATCGAGCTCGCGGCCGCGCGATCGCGACAGCTCTCACCGCAGGCTCTGGCGAGCCAGCTCGAGTCGAGCCTCGACCTGGTGTCGGGCGGCATCGGCCGACCGGACCGCCAGCGCAGCCTGCGCGCCCTCGCGGGATGGTCGCTCGACCTGCTCACGACCGCGCAGCAGGAGATGCTCGAGGTCGTCGCCCTCTTCGTGGGCGGTGTCGACCTCGAGATGGTCGCGCGGTTCCCGTGCAGCGACGGTGACCCGACCGCGACGGTCCTCGACCTCGTCGAGGCCAGCCTGGTCCGAGTCTCCGACGACGCCGCCCCGCGCGTCACGATGCTGGAGACGATCCGGCAGTTCGCGCTGGAACGGCTCGACGTGTCGGACCGGGCGGACGAGGCCCGCGACCTCCATCTCGGCGCTTTCGTCGAGCTGGCCCGCCAGCTGCACCCCCGCCACGGGAACATGATTCGCGCGTCCGCCGTCGTGCGTCGCGAACGAGCCAACATCGAAGCCGCCCTCGCGTGGGCGTTACGCCGCCCGGGCGGCGTCGAGTCGGCCGCCGACATCATCATCGGTCTCGCCGAGGCATGGCACGAGGTCGGCGACCACACGTTCGACTACCTCGCCCGCACCTCGGCCGGCCTGCCACCGGGCTCACCGCGCCGAGGGTGGTTGACCTACTGGGAATTCAGACGCATCTGGGACACCCAGACCGAGTGCCTGACGGTCTACGACGCGATGATGAAGGCGGAGCAGCGGTTGCGCGCTGCAGGGGACCCCGCTCCGCTGGCGGCACTGCTCGCCTACGGCACGCTCCTGGGACCAGACGTCGGCCTCTCCGCGGACTGGGGAGTCGTGCGGGCCCAGGAGGCAGCCTCCCTGGCCACCGAGATCGGCGAGGACTGGCTCACGTCCCGCGTCCAGGGATCGCTCGCCAGGGCCTTGATCGACGCGGGCCGGCACCGCGAGGCCGCAGGGCCGCTCGCGGCAGCGCGCGCCGCCGCCGCACGCATCGGTGACCTCCACCGGTTCGACATGCTGGCCCTCACCGAAGCCCAGCTCGCTTCTCTCAGGGGTGACCACGCGCGCGCCTGGGGGCTCGCGGTCGACTCGGCGCCCGGACTGCTCGCGGTGCGACTCAACGGCTCTCTCGCACAGGTCTTCCACCAGCTCGCGCGGCTGACTGCGGCCGAACGTCCGACCGCGTCAGCACTGCTGACCGGAATGGCGATGGCCAGCTGGCGCCGCATGGACAGCATCCCCAACGCAGAGGATCTCGCATACGTCCGAGCGTCGGTGCAGAGCGCCATCTCCTCCCTGGGCGAGGAGACGTTCGCGCGATTGCAGGCCGAAAGCGAGTCGTGGTCGGCCGACGATGCCGTCGCCTGGGCGCTCGACCTGCTGACTGCCGACGCCACTGAGGGTCGTACGCCCATCGACTACCGTCGGGTGACGTGAGCTTCACCGGATTCCCCGTCGCCGCGCTCGACTTCTACGACGACCTCGAGATGGACAACACCAAGTCCTTCTGGGAGGCCAACAAGCCGGTGTGGAAGGACGCGGTCGAGGCGCCGATGAAGGCACTCGTCGCCGAGCTCGAGCCGGAGTTCGGCCCGCCGAAGGTGTTCCGGCCCTACCGCGACGTCCGCTTCGCCAAGGACAAGACTCCCTACAAGACCCACCAGGGTGCCTATGTCGGCGCCGGGCCGTCGACCGGGTGGTACGTCGAGATATCCGCGCGCGGCACCAGGGTCGGCGGCGGCTTCTACGACGCCGACGGTCCACGGCTGGCGGCGATCCGCGAGGCGATGGCCGACGAGAAGACCGGCAAGGCGCTCGAGCGGCTGCTGAAGAGGCTCGAGAAGGACGGCTTCGAGATCGGCGGCGACCGGCTCAAGACCTCGCCACGCGGCTACGACGCCGACCACCCGCGGATCGAGCTGCTCCGCTGCAAGCAGCTCATCGCCAACAAGTCCTACGGGTTCGAGTCCGATGCGATCGACGCGGGCCTCGTCGACCGGGTCCGCGCGGACTGGAAGACCTTGCGCCCGCTCGTCAGCTGGCTCCGGGCGATCAGGGTCGACTGACCGGCAGTGTTCGACCCACGTTCACACGGACGACGTACGCAGCGGCAAGGCTGGCGCCATGGCCAAGAGACTGTTCCTGCTCCACCTCGGTCCGGACACGGTTGACCTCGACGAGATGCGCGAGAGCCTCGACCTCGGCCGGATCGCCACCCCCGACGTCGATCCCGAGGTCCTCGAGCTCGCCGGCATCGAGATCACCCGCACCCACAAGGCCGCTGGGATGAGCCGCAAGGAGGTCGAGGGCGCCTGGGCGAAGGTGTGCCGCAAGGCTTGGAAGGCCAAGGCCGACGTCTTCGTCAGCGCGCCAGGTTTCTTCGACGCGTCCTCCGAGCAGGCGGCGCTCGCCCTCGACGGCCTCCCCGGCTTCAAGGTGGTGCTCGTGGTGACCAGCGGCTTCGCGGTCCAGCCGCCCGCCGCCTGGCTGTCGCTGGTCAAGGAGGACCGGGTCCACGTGCTGCCGGACAACCTCGGCGCCGAGCAGCTCGCCGCGCAGGTCGCCCGGATCGCGCTGATCGAGGAGGAGGCCCGCCTCGACAAGAGGCTCCGGAAGATCTCGCGCAGGCGCAAGCAGGTCAACAAGCGGCTGGCCGCCTAGGACGCGCCCTGGCTGTCAGTGCGGCTGCCAGGCGTCCTCGTCGCGGGTGAGGGCCGCGACGCCCTCGGGCAGCTTGCCGTCGGCGAGGTCCTGGATGCTGACCTGCTCGAAGACCGCGCGCAGCGAGCTGCGGGCAGCGATCCAGACGTGCTGCAGCACCTGCGCCGAGTCGTCGTACTCGACCGCCTCGGGACGCAGGCCGTAGACCGACACGAGCGGCCCGTCGACGGCGCGGATCACGTCGGCCACCGTGACGGTGCGCGGCTCCCGCGCGAAGCGCCAGCCTCCCGACTGGCCGCGCTGCGACACCACGACGTCGGCGCGGCGGAGGTCGGCGAGGATGGCCTGGAGGAAGCCGTGCGGGATGCCCTGGGCCTTGCCGAGCTGCTCGGCGCTGACGGCCGTGCCGTCGGTGCGCACCGCGATCTCGATCAGGGCCCGGAGGGCATAGTCGGCTTTGGCGGAGACGCGCATAGGTGCAGTTTGTCAGATATGTCCCCAGAGACAGTGGTGCTTGCCGCGAGGCCGGCCCACATGTTCGTACGCCGTCGCCCCCGCGAGGTGCGGGAGCGACGGCGTACGACCATGCACGTCGGTGGTTGCAGGTCAGGCGGGGGCGGACTCGAGCGCCGGCTCGTCAGCCGTTGCCGCCTTCGCGAGGCGCTCCTGCTTGACGGCCCAGACGATGCCGGAGATCCAGAGCACGAAGATCACGGCGGCGGCGACGGCGACGCCGACACCCGGGACGCCGACGGCCTCGAGCAGCGTCTTGGAGTTGGTGAGGATGATCAGGCCACCGGCGGCCACACCGAGGACGCGCGCCGCGAGGTGCTTGACCAGCCACGCCGCGATGGGAGCGGCGATGACGCCACCGGCGAGCAGCGCACCGGCGTAGCCCCAGTTGATCCCGGCGGAGCCCAGTCCGAAGAGGAAGCCGAGCGAGGCGCCGACGGCGACCACGAACTCGGAGGTGTCGATCGAGCCGACGACCTTGCGCGGCTCGAGGCGACCGCTCGAGAGCAGCGACGTGGTGCCGACGGGACCCCAGCCGCCGCCACCGACGGCGTCGAGCGTGCCGGCGACGAGGCCCATCGGGGCGAGGAACAGCGCGGAGGGGTGACCCTTGAAGGTCGGGCGCTGGCCGCCGAGGCGGAGGAAGCGGTAGACGACGTAGAAGCCGAGGCTGAGCAGGATCACGGCGACGACGGGCTTGGCGACCGCGGCGTCCATGTTGGACAGGAGGGTCGCGCCGAGGAAGGCGCCGACGAAGCCCGGCAGGGCGAGGATCGAGACCGTGCGCCAGTCGACGTTGCCGAACTTGTGGTGCGAGGCGCCGGAGACCAGCGACGTGCCGATCTCGGAGAAGTGGACGGCGGCGGAGGCCGCGGCCGGCGCGACGCCGGCGGCGAGCAGCAGGGTCGAGGACGTCACGCCGTAGGCCATGCCCAGGCTTCCGTCGATCAGCTGGGCGATCAGGCCCACGATGCCGAGAACGATGAGCTTGCGCATCGCGCGGCTCCTTTCGCTGGTCTGTAAGACGCGTAGATCGAGTGTCTGTGGTTTGTCGGGTGAAACAGTAGAGATAGTCGGAGTGATAGGCAACTCCTCGCGCCTCCTCGGCGCGTCCTGCCACGCGACGGCTGTGACCGGCGACATCGGCCATTCGTGTTGCGCGGCGTCGATCCGCGAGGCATGATCTTGTTACCGGCCAGTAAACCGACCAGTAGCCGTGACCAGAGACCGCTCGCACATGGAACAGGTGGAACGCACGTGAGCCACTACAAGACCAACCTCCGCGACATCGAGTTCAACCTCTTCGAGGTCCTCGGCCGCGACGAGGTCCTCGGCACCGGCCCCTTCGGCGAGATCGACGCGGAGAGCGCGCGCGAGATCCTGCGCGAGGTCGAGCGCCTGTCGCGCGAGGACATCGCCGCGTCCTACGAGGACAGCGACCGCAACCCGCCCGTCTTCGACCCCGCCACGCACACCGCGCCGGTGAGCGAGTCGTTCAAGGCGTCCTACCAGGCGTGGATGGACTCCGAGTTCTGGCGCCTGCAGGTCTTCGAGGAGATGGGCGGCACCCCCGCCCCCTCGTCGCTGATCTGGGCGATCGGCGAGATGGTGCTCGGCGCCAACGCGCCCGTCTGGATGTACGCCGCGGGTCCCGCGTTCGCCAACGTCGTGCACCGCAACGGCAACGACCGCGACAAGGCCGTCGCCCAGTTCATGGTCGACCGCCAGTGGGGCTGCACCATGGTGCTCACCGAGCCCGACGCCGGCTCCGACGTGGGTGCCGGTCGCGCCAAGGCAGTCGCCAACGACGACGGCTCGTGGAACATCACGGGCGTCAAGCGCTTCATCACCAGCGCCACCCACGACATGAGCGAGAACATCATGCACCTCGTGCTCGCGCGCCCCGAGGGCGTCGAGGGCGCGGGCGGCCCGGGCACGAAGGGCCTCTCGCTCTTCTGGATGCCCGAGCAGCACTTCGACCTCGAGACCGGCGAGCTGACGGGTGAGCGCAACGGCGTCTACGTCACCAACGTCGAGCACAAGATGGGCATCAAGGTCTCCAACACCTGCGAGGTCACCTTCGGCGACCCGCAGGTCGGCGGCGGCGAGCCCGCCAAGGGCTGGCTGCTCGGCGAGGTCCACGACGGCATCGCCCAGATGTTCCAGGTCATCGAGAACGCCCGGATGATGGTCGGCACCAAGGCCATCGCCACCCTTTCGACCGGCTACCTCAACGCGCTCGACTACGCCAAGGAGCGCGTCCAGGGCGCCGACCTGACGCAGGCCGCCGACAAGACGGCTCCCCGCGTCACGATCACCCACCACCCCGACGTACGCCGCTCGCTGATGACGCAGAAGTCGTTCGCCGAGGCGATGCGCGCGCTGGTGCTCTACACCGCGACGTGGCAGGACCAGGTGATGATCGCCGAGCACGTGGGCACCTCGGACTCCGACGAGGCCCGCCTCGCCGCAGCCGTCAACGACCTGCTGCTCCCGATCGTGAAGGGCTACGGCTCGGAGCGCTCGTGGGTGCTGCTGGGCACCGAGTCGCTGCAGACGTTCGGCGGCTCCGGCTTCCTGCAGGAGTACCCGATCGAGCAGTACGTCCGCGACGCCAAGATCGACACGCTCTACGAGGGCACCACCGCGATCCAGGGCCAGGACTTCTTCTTCCGCAAGATCGTCAAGGACCAGGGCAAGGCGCTCGGGCACCTCGCGAAGGAGATCGAGGGCTTCATCGCCTCCGAGGCCGGCAACGGTCGCCTCAAGAACGAGCGGGCCCTGCTGGCCACCGCGCTCGAGGACGCCAACGCCATCGTCGGGCACATGATCAACGACCTGATGTCGTCGGCCGAGGAGCTGCGCAACATCTACAAGGTCGGGCTCAACACCTCGCGCCTGCTGATGGTGCTCGGCGACGTCGTCTGCGGCTGGCTGCTGCTGCGCCAGGCCGAGGTCGCCCTGCAGAAGCTGTCGGGCGAGGTGTCGGCCAAGGACAAGGCGTTCTACGAGGGCAAGGTCGCCGCGGCCCAGTTCTTCGCGCAGACCAACCTGCCGAAGATCAGCGCCGAGCGCGCCATTGCCGAGGGCATCGACCTCGACCTGATGGACCTCGACGAGGCCTCCTTCTGACCGACTGATCCACCATCGAGCGGTGGTCCAGCCACATTCCCCGGTCGGGGAACGTGGGTGGGCCACCGCTCGTGCGTCCAGGTCGGCGTGGCGCTCAGTCCAGCGGTGCTCCAGCCACATTCTCGGCACTGGGAATGTGGGTGGACCACCGCTCGGGTGGACGGCGAGTAGTGCGATGACAGGTGTCACGGCGAGGTCGTGACCTCTGGCCCGTGCGGGCAGGGACGTACGGCGACAGGCTGGGCCCATGATCGACGTCGCCGCCTCAACGCCCGCCATCCGTGCCACCGGCCTGCGCAAGACCTTCCGGGCCACGGACGGAAGCACGGTCGTGGCGGTCGACGGTGTCGACCTCACCATCGCGCCGGGCGAGATCGTCGCGTTCCTCGGGCCCAACGGGGCGGGCAAGACCACGACGGTCGACATGCTCCTCGGGCTGACCCGCCCCGACGCGGGCACGGTCGAGGTCTACGGCACGGACCCCGGCAGGGCCGTCCGGGCAGGTCGGGTGTCCGCGGTGATGCAGACCGGCGGCCTGCTTCCCGACTTCACCGTCGAGGAGACCGTCCGGGCGATCGCTGCGACCCACGGACGCAGCGACCGCGTCGCGGCCGTCATCGAGCGCGCCGCGCTGACCGAGATCGCCGACCGCCGCGTGCAGGCCTGCTCCGGCGGGGAGCAGCAGCGCCTCAAGTTCGCCCTCGCGCTCGTCCCGGACCCCGACCTGGTGATCCTCGACGAGCCGACCGCGGGCATGGACGTCGCCACCCGCCAGCACTTCTGGGACACCATGCGCGCCGACGCGGCCCAGGGCCGCACCATCGTCTTCGCCACCCACTACCTCGCCGAGGCCGACGAGTTCGCCGAGCGCACGGTGCTCATCGCGCGCGGGCGCATCGTCGCCGACGGCCCCACCGCCGACGTCCGAGCCTCCTTCGGCGGGCGCACGGTCTCGTTCCGCCCGCCGGAGGACGTCGTACGCCCCGACGGGCTCGACCCCGCGTGGCTGGCCCGCGTCGAGCAGGCCCTCGCGCCCCTCGGCGTGACGGGCGTCGAGGTGTCGAGCGCCAGCCTGGAGGCGGCCTTCCTCGCCCTCACCGGGGATGCGCCGGCCACGGCTGAACCCTCCCCGATGTCCCTCGACCTGACCGGAGCGACCCGATGAGCGCCACGACCACCGCCGTCCCCGCCGCGACCCGGCGCCCGCGCCCCGCGCTGGCGACGTACGTCGGCCTCGACCTCAGGCGCCAGCTGCGCGACCGCGTGGGGATGTTCTTCATCGTCGCGCTGCCGTCGTTCATGTACGTCGTCTTCGGGCTCGGGTCCGACGAGCGCGTCGGCAGCGGCAACGTCGCGATGTACGTCATGACCTCCATGGCGACCTACGCCGCGGTGACCGCCACGACGACGGTCGCGGGCACCGCGACGGTCGAGCAGACGATGGGCTGGGGCCGCCAGCTCGCCCTGACCCCGCTCCGTCCGCTGGCGATCGTCGCCATGAAGGCCGCCGTGGCGATGACGGTGGCGGCGGTCGCGGTGGCGCTGGTCTTCGCCGTAGGCGCCCTCACAGGGGCATCGGGCAGTGCGACCGACTGGCTGCTGTCGGGGGTGATCATCTGGATCGGATCGGCGATGTTCGCGATCTACGGCCTGGCGATCTGCCTGGTGTTCCGCGGCCCCAACACTCCCGGCATCGCGTCGGGCCTGATCGTGGTGATGGCCTTCCTGGGCAACCTGTTCACGCCGATGGACGGGCTCATGCTCGACATCGGGCGGCTGACACCGATGTACGGCTTCGCCGCCCTGGCGCACTATCCGCAGACCGACGGGTGGCTCCCTATGGGCGACCACGACCCGCTGTGGCTCCCGGTCGCTAACGTGCTCGCGTGGACGGTGATCTTCGCGACCCTCGCCCTCTGGGGCATACGCCGGAGCCGGGCGCGCACGTGACCGGCGAAGCAGCCGCGGAGGAGCTCCCGGACAACCCCTGGGAGAAGTGGGGCTGGGCGTTCGCAGCGATCTGGCTGGTCTTCCTCGTCTTCCCGATCGTCGCCGTCACCGAGTCCTCGGTGCCGGTCGCGGGCAAGGCGGTCGCCTTCCTCTGCATCGCCGGCTTCGCGGTGGCCAACGTGCTGGGCTACTCGCACCACAGGAGCACCTGGGTGTGCCTCGCCGTGTGTGTCGTGCTCTCCCTCGCCACCGTGCCGGTCATCGGGATCAGCGTCATCTCGTTCACGCCCTACCTTGCGATCCTGTCGGCCCTCGAGCTGCCGAGCCCGGCCTGGAAGTGGGCCGTGGGCGTGTGGTTCGTGGTGCCGCTGCTGTCCCTGCTCGACATCGACGGGTTCCCGACCTACTTCTTCCTGATGCTCTGGCCGATCATCCTCGGGGCGGTGATGCTGCGGCTCTTCGGCGAGCGCGAGCAGCTCGCCATCGAGGCGCGCGGCCAGCACGCCTTGGTCGCCGAGCGCGAGCGGGTGGCCCGCGACGTGCACGACGTGCTCGGCCACTCGCTGACCGCCCTGTCGGTCAAGGCCGAGCTCGCGGCCCGGCTCATCGACCTCGACCCCGAGCGCGCGAAGGAGGAGCTGGAGTCGATCCAGGCCACCGCCCGCCAGGCACTCGCCGAGGTGCGTGCCACGGTCGGCGGACTCAGGGCGGGCAACCTCGAGGCCGAGCTCGCCGCCGCACCCCGGGTGCTCGCCGATGCCGGCATCTCGGCGACCGTCGTCGGCGACGTCGCCGACACCGACCCGCGCCACCGGGCGCTGATGGCCTGGGTGCTGCGCGAGTCGGTCACCAACGTCGTACGCCACGCGCAGGCACGCTCCGTCGTCATCGAGCTCGGCCGCGACGGCATGACCGTCACCGACGACGGTGCCGGCTGCACCGGCGCCGAGGGCAACGGGCTGCGCGGGATGCGCGAGCGGGTCGGCGGTGCCGGCGGCACGCTCGACGTCTCGACCGGGAGCCCGGGGACCCGCGTCCGGGTGGCGCTCCCGTGATCCGGCTGCTGCTCGCCGACGACCAGGCGCTCGTACGCGGTGCGCTGGCCGCGCTGCTCGATCTCGAGTCCGACCTCGAGGTGGTCGCCCAGGTCGGCCGGGGCGACGAGGTGGTCGAGGCGGCCCGCGCCTCCGAGGCCGAGGTCTGCCTGCTCGACATCGAGATGCCCGGGCTGAACGGCATCGACGCGGCCGCGGCGCTGCGGCGCGAGCTGCCGGGCGTGCGATCGCTGATCGTGACGACCTTCGGCCGGCCGGGCTACGTCCGCCGGGCCATCGAGGCGGGCGCCTCCGGCTTCGTCGTCAAGGACACGCCGTCGCGACAGCTCGCCGACGCCGTCCGCCGGGTGCACAACGGGCTGCGGGTGATCGACCCGGACCTCGCCGCCGAGTCGCTGATCGACGGCCCGAGCCCGCTGACCGGCCGCGAGCGCGAGCTGCTGACGTACGCCCTCGACGGGTCGCCGGTCGCGGCGATCGCCGCGCGGGTGCACCTCTCGGAGGGCACGGTGCGCAACCACCTGTCCGCCGCGATCGGCAAGACCGGCGCGACCACGCGCAGCGAGGCCGCGCGGATCGCGCAGGACCGCGGGTGGCTCTAGCGGCCTCGGTGCGAGGTCACATCTCGCGGCGCTCCTCCACGTGGGTGGTCTTCGAGCGCTGGTTGTTCATGACGAGGCCGAGCACGAGCGACAGCACGCCCGCGATGAGGAGGATCCAGCCGACGGTCGTCGGGTCGACGACGTCCTGGACGGCGGCCGGGAACTCCTTGATGGCGAACAGGATGATCAGACCGAGGACGAGCAGCAGGATGCCGATGCCGATTCCCATGACGACTCCCTCTTTCAATGGTGTGTCGAGGCGTGGCCGGCTCGGGACCGACCCTTCGCCACGAGCGTAGGGCCGCCGGACGTGCGGACGGCGCAACCCGGTCCCCTTCAGGGGTGGGTTGCGCCGTCCGGTGGTCGTCAGGGTCGGGTCAGGAGACCTTGCCGACCTTGAGCTTCACCGACCTCGACGTCGAGGCAGCGGTCGCGGTGACCTTCACCGCGAGCTTCTTGCCCTTCATCGCCTTGGTCACCTTCAGCTTGGACTTCGTGGCCTTCTTGATCTTCTTGGTGCCGGCGTACCACTGGAACTTGTACGACACGGCGGTGCTGGCGCGGAACATCGCGTCGAGGCCCGTCACCTTGATCGTCTTGCCCACCTTGGGCTTGCCCGAGGTGTCCACGCCCTTGAGGACCGCCGCGAGGCCGGCCGCGAGGCCGGCCGCGACGTCGACCACGGGCGGGGTGACCACCGGGGGCGTGACGACGGACGGGACGACGACGGGTGTCGTCACGACCGGCTGGGCGGGCGCGGGGACGACGACGCCCGACGCGACCGCGGATCCGCGGCTGGTGTCGTATCCGGTCGCAGTGACGTAGACGTCGACCGAGATCTCCCTGCCGATGTCGGCGACGACCGGGACGTAGGTGTTCGACGAGGTGTCCTGGCGGAGCTCCTCACCGGCGAACCACGCGTAGCGGATCGAGGTCGGGCTGGGTGACCAGGTGCCGGGCGACGCGGTGAGGGTCGAGCCGACCTGGGGCGTGCCGGAGATCGTCGGGTCCGTCACCGGCTGGAGCGAGGGGGACTGGTTCTGCCCGAACGCGAGGACTGGACTGATGGCGCCTTCCGTCTCACCGACACCGAGCTCGATCCCGGTCGCGGTCAGGACACTGGGCTGGTCATCCCAGTACTCCTGCGCCCGGCCCCCGGCAACGTCCGCCCGGAAGCGGACGTAGTAGGTGTCGGCGGACAGGCCGTCGATCACGTAGCTGCCGTCGGACTGGACGTCCACCTCCTCGATCTCCAGGTAGGCGTCGTCGACCTTGGCGTAGACCACGGCGGTGCCGTTGTCAGTCGGGGTGCCGCTCGTGGTGTCGTACACCGCGCCGGAGATCTCCGAGTCGAGCTCGAGCTGGGCGTCGATGGGCACGTCGGGGGTCCCGCCGTCCGCGACGGTCACCAGGTCCGCGACGTAGCGGTTGGGCGCGTTGTCGTAGTACTCGATCGCGTAGGCGTGCATCCCCTGGGGGGCGTACGCCTCGAACTCGATCAGGTAGTCGCCACCCGGCAGCCCGCCGATGTCGTACGAGCCGGGAAGGGCATCGGGGTTGAAGAAGCCAGCCGTGTGGTCGAAGCCCACCTGCCGGTACTCGGTCTCGCCGTCGACCACGACGGGGCGGTAGGCGACCACCGTGGCGAACGTCAGCGGGTCGCCGTTCGGGTAGAGGACCGTGCCCGTCACGTGGGCCGCAGGGACCAGCGCGGTGGCGAGTGGGGCACCGGGCACCGTGACCGGGTCAGCATCCTCGACGACGTCTGCGTCGTTGTAGAACTCGGCGGCGTAGGTGTCGGTGTAGTCGTCGAAGCCGACCGCGTACTCGCCCTCCGGCACGCTGAACGTGTAGGCACCGTCGGAGCCCGTGTCCGTGAAGTCACCGGTGTCGCGCCAGCGACCGTCCTCGGTGTCGAACTGGTAGAGCTCCACCCGCACGTCACCCAGCAGGGCGCCGCCCGGGCCGGTCACGGTGCCGGAGAGGGTGCCGTCGACGGCGCTGGCAGCGGGCGCGATGGCCAGGACGCCGGCGGCAAGCGTGGTCGTGATCAGTGCGACGGCAGGCCGACGCAGACGTGCGGACATGGAGTTCCCCCAGTGAGGCCGCTGCGCCGCGTCTCGGCCCGGTCGGTGCCACTGACGCTAGGCGGCGAGCATCTCCCAGCGGTGCGGAATGGAGGGATTGGGTGAACGTGTGTCCCGCCATGACCCCTACGGGTGAGCCCTAGGCTTCGCCCATGACCGACGCCACCCCAGATCGGGCCCGCCTCGCCGCCCTCGTCGCCGTGTGGTGGGAGGCGGTGGACTCGTTCACCCGCGTCCTCGAGCACGTCGACGAGGACCAATGGGCGACCCCGACCGACCTGCCGGGGTGGGACGTCCACGCCGTCGCCGCCCACACCGCGCACCTCGAGTCGCTCCTCGCCGGACGGCGTCACGAGGAGGTCGACATCGGCGACGCGCCGCACGCGATCGGGACGATGGGCCAGTTCACCGAGCAGGGCGTCGTGGTCCGTCGCGACGAGACGCCGGACGACCTCATCACCGAGATCCGCGAGTCCACGACGGCCCGGCACACCCAGCTCCTCGCCGACCCGCCGACCGACGGATCGGTCCCCGCCCCCGGCCTGTTCGGCGCGATCGGCTGGACCACCGGACTGCTCCTGCGCAACCGGCCGCTCGACATCTGGATGCACGAGCAGGACGTGCGCCGTGCGCTCGGCATGCCCGGCAACCTCGACTCGGCACCCGCGCTCCACAGCGCCACCTACCTGATGGAGAGCCTGCCCTTCATCGTCGGCAAGCGCGCCCAGGCGCCGTCGGGCGACGTCGTACGCCTCGAGGTGGACGGGCACGAGCCCGTGTCGGCCGTCGTCGGCGAGGACGGGCGCGGCCGGGTCGCGACGCCCGACGACGCGACGCCCGACGACGCGACGCCCGCCGTCACGCTCGGCATGGACCGCGAGACCTTCATCGTGCTGGCCGGCGGGCGCCGGGCCGCCGAGCCCGGCGTCGTACGCATGTCGGGCGACACCGGGCTCGGCGAGCGCGTGGTGGCCGCGATGGGCGTGACGCCGTGAGCGAGTCAGCCTGGACGATCGACGACATCGGCGACCTGACCGGGCGCACGGCCGTCGTCACCGGCCCGACGCAGGGCGGGCTGGGCTTCCACACCGCCCTCGAGCTCGCCCGCCACGGTGCCCGCGTCGCGCTCGCAGGTCGTACGCCCGCGAAGCTCGACGCGGCCGCCGAGGCCATCACGGCCAGGGTCCCGGAGGCCCGGCTCGACACGGTCGTCGTCGACCTCTCCGACCTCGGGTCCGTGCGCGAGGGAGCGTCCGCTGCCGCCGGTCTGGGCCCGGTCCACCTGCTCGTGAACAACGCCGGGATCATGGCCCCGCCGCTGCGCCGCACGTCCGACGGGCTCGAGTCGCAGATGGCGACCAACCACTTCGGGCCGTTCCTGTTCACCGGCCTGCTGCTCGACCAGCTCGTCGCGTCCGGCGCGGGCCGGGTGGTGACGCTGTCGTCGCAGGCCCACCGGATGGCACGGTCGGCGCCCCTCGGTGACCCGCGGGCCGGGCGGCGTTACAGCCGGTGGATGGTCTACGGCCAGACCAAGCTCGCCAACCTGCTCTTCACGCACGAGCTCGACCGACGGCTGCGCCGGGCCGGGCTGCCGGTGTCGGCGCTCGCCGCCCACCCCGGGCTGGCCGGCACCCACCTCGTCGTCAACGGCCAGATGCGTGGCATCGAGGCGCGCGGCGCGGCGATCCTCGACGCCGCGGTCAAGGCCGTCTCGCAGTCCGCGGAGGCCGGTGCGTGGCCGGCCCTGATGGCGGCGACCGCCGACCTGCCGGGAGGGACGTACGTCGGACCGGGTGGCCCGGGGCAGGCCGGTGGGCGACCCCGCATCGTCGGGTCGACGCCGCTGGCGCGCGACGAGATGGCGCAGCGGCGGCTCTGGGAGCTGAGCGAGGAGACGGTGGGCCTCACCTGGCCCTGACCGGCGTTGCTCAGCTGCGGTCGCGGACGCGGACCAGGCCGGCGAGGGTGCCCAGCCAGGCGGAGCCGTCGGCGCCGAGGGTGATCCGGGAGCCGTCGCTGCCGGCCATCAGCCCCGTGCCCGTGCGCACGCTCCACATCGCGCGGCCGGACACGGCGTCGAGGGCGGTGAGGTACCAGGCGCTGACTCCGGTGAGCGACGGTCGCTTGGTCCACGCGTAGACCAGCCCGGTGGGCCAGCTGGCCGTCGCGCCCGAGCTCGGCGAGACCGCGTCGCTGGTCCAGCGCAGCACGCACCCGCTCTCCGCGAGGTCGACGCGCGCGATGCCCGGGTCGCTCGTGAAGCCGAGCAGGGTGCTCCGCGGTGACGAGTACCCGTGGTTGTTGGCGACCACGACGCCACGGCCGAGCGACGCGAGCGTGCTGTCGGTGGCACCGGCACCCTTCCCGAAGACCGCCTGCCGGCAGAGCGCCGCCCCGGAGTCGCGGGCCAGGAAGACCACCCCCAGCCGCCCTTCCTGCTCGTCGGTGACGGCCACGACTCCACCGTCGAGCAGCACGGGGGCTGACCCGCTGTCGGCGTTCCCGGTGCGCCAGCGGACCTCCGGCGTGCCGTCCGCGCCGGCCGCCAGCCGGAGGAGCGCGGCGTCCGAGACGACGTACGCACCTCCCTCATCGACCGCGAGGCCGTGACGGACCGGCTCGGCCAGGTCGAGGACGGCGACGCGACCCGAGGCGGGCTCGATCGTGCCGACGAGTCCGTCGCGCGACACCCACCAGACCAGGCCCGCCCAGTCCGGGGCGATGCCGACGACGCAGTCGCCGAAGGGGATCCACGGCTTCAGGTCCCAGGTGCCGTCGACGTCGAGCTCGGACCCCGCCGTGCCGTACGCCGACACGGTGCGCTCGGCGGCCACCACCGCGCGGTCGCGGTCGTCGACGTAGAACGCGTCGCCCGCGCACGCCGCGTCGTCGTCGACCTCGCCGAGGTCGTGCGTGGCCGTGGTCCTGCGCGTCTCCGGATCGACGAGGCGCAGGAGCGAGGTCGGGCCCTCGGTGCAGCGGGCGACGAGCACGCCGGACGAGGTGGGAGCGAGGTCGCCGCACCGCTGCGTGCCCAGCCACGCCGTGTCCACCTCGGGCTGCAGGCCGAGCGGCCCGGGCCGGGAGGCCGGCACACCGGCGGCGCGGTGCGGGTTCTGCGGGGCCTCGGTGGCGATCGGGTGCGGCGCGGCCGGTCGGCCGACGTAGGCCGGCACGGCCCACGCGCCCGGAGCCGGCGGGATGGGCAGCCAGCCGTCGGGGATCGCGACCATGGCCGCGACGAGTCCGGTGACGGTCGCCGCCACGATGCCGACCGAGCGGGCGTCGGGCTGCGCGCGGTCCTGCACCCACCAGCGGACGCGCGGGACGCACAGGAGCACGGCGGCCAGGAGCAGGACGATCGGACCCCAGGCGAGCCAGAGCAGGAGGAGCGCACCGACCAGCCAGACCACCGGGAGACCCTAGGCGAGCCGATGGCCCTCCCCGGGGAGGCTCGGCCGGTGGCCGGCGATCATGGTCGAGCTGGTCAGTCGCTCAGTCGGTCGCGGGACGGGGTGCGGTCACCGTGAGGTCGGCGTAGGCGCCGAAGCCCTCGGCCCCGCGGACGAAGATCCGCGAGCGGCTCGGCACGGGCACCCGGACCGGCGCCGACTCATGGACCGGGATCGCGTCGGCCTCGGCCCGCGGCCGCACCACGAGCGGACCGCTGAACTGCTCGAGTGCCTTGATCCGACCCGCGACGTCCCAGGTCTCGCTGCTGTCGTTCTTGTGCCTCCGCATTGCGGACTCCTCTGATGCCTGGAGCGGCCCCCCACGGACCGCCACACCCTCAAGGCTAGGAGCGCCCGAGGGCGGCGGAGGCGACTAGGCGAACCCTTCGGGAAGTCTTCGGAAGACGGTCCAGACCGCTGGACCGAGGTGTGGCACCACCCGTCCGGACACGCCGAAGGACCGGCTCACGCAAGCGTGAGCCGGTCCATGAGAACCGTGCCGCGGCGACCTCTCCCCAAAGAGGTCGCCGCGACCAGGTCAGGCAGCCGGCGGTCGAGATGCCGAGCTGGTGTCCACCGCGCCACGTTGGCGCGGGATCACCGGCTGTGGCGTCTCCGCACGGACGTCGTACGACGTCGTGGCCGTCGCCGGCCGGTCCTTCTGCCCCACTGCACCGACCCTGATCATCGGGTGCCTCCCTGATGTGTTGTCTGGTTCATCCGTGTCTCGATCCCCACGATCGATATCCCGTTGATAGGAAGGATGGTCCCAGTGTGCTCCTGATACATCCGTACAACTACTGATGATCCGCAATCGGTACGGAGGTCCAGTCCAGCGGATTCCGTGGCAAGAAGTGGCAAAGAGTGTGGAAACCGTCAGGCAGCGGCCCGTGCTTCGCTCTCCAGCTTGCGTCCGAGCAGGCGACGCGTACGTCGGTCACCGGTCGCCATCTTGTAGAGGATGGCAAGTTGCTGGGGCGCGTTGCGCGTGTTCGTGGTGGCCAACCAGCCGTTGGGGAGCGACAGACGGATCACCTTGTGCCAGGCCGACGCGACCTGCTGGGGCATCGGACGGGCGCAGTAGGTGAGGTCGTACTTCTCGAAGAGCGCCTGGACCTTGGGCGCGATCTCCGCGTAGCGGTTGGACGGCAGGTCGGGGAACAGGTGGTGCTCGATCTGGTGGGACAGGTTGCCGGTCATGACGTGCAGGGCCTTGGACCCGGAGATGTTGGCGCTGCCCAGCATCTGGCGGACGTACCACTCGCCCTTGGTCTCGCCCTCGATCGAGCGCTTCTCGAAGGTCTCGACACCCTCGGGGAAGTGACCGCAGAGGATGACCGAGTTGGACCAGAGGTTGCGCACGATGTTGGCGGTGAAGTTGGCTGCGAGGGTCGGCAGGAACGAGCCGGTCGGGATCGACAGGACGGGGTGCACGACGTAGTCCTTGGTGGCCTGCTTGCGGATCTTGCCGAGGACCTGCTTCGCGCGGCGGCGGAAGTCGGGGTCCTTGGTCTGCTTCTTCGCGATGACCGAGCCGAGCTCGAGGTCGTAGGCGGCGATGCCGTACTCGAAGAAGACGGCGTTGATGAAGCAGAAGACCGGCTGGGCGAGCGAGGCCGGGGTCCACGGCTGGTCCTCGTCGACGCGCATGATGCCGTAGCCGAGGTCGTTGTCCTTGCCGATGACGTTGGTGTAGGTGTGGTGGAGCTCGTTGTGGCTGTGCTTCCACTGCTCGGCCGGCGAGGCCATGTCCCACTCCCACGTGCTGGAGTGGATCTTGGGGTCGCGCATCCAGTCCCACTGGCCGTGGAGGATGTTGTGGCCGATCTCCATGTTGTCGAGGATCTTCGAGACGCTCAGGCCGAGCGTGCCGAGCACCCACGCGGGCGGGAACGCGCTGAAGAGCAGCACCGCGCGCGAGCCGAGCTCGAGCTTGCGCTGGATGTCGATCACGCGGCGGATGTAGGCCGCGTCGTCGGCGCCACGGTCGTCGAGGATGTCCTGGCGGATCGCGTCGAGCTCGATGCCGAGCTGCTCGATGTCCGCCTCGGTGAGGTGGGCGATCGGGTTGGCCTGGCCGAGGACGGCCTTCTTCTGGATCGTGGTCATGTCGAGCTCCTGGGGGTCGTGGGAGGTCTGGATCAGTGGTCGATGTGGCAGGGGCCGGCGGCGGCGTTGATGCAGGTCTGCACCTTGAGGTCGCCGGTCTCGCCGGGGACTGCGGTGGTGATGGCGCCGTTGCGCAGGTCGCGCACGCTGCCCTCGCGCAGCGGGATGACGCAGCCCATGCAGATGCCCATCCGGCAGCCGCTCGGCATGAGGAGGCCGGCAGCCTCGGCGGCGTCGAGGATCGGCGTGGCGCCGTCGAGGTCGAGGGTGGTGCCGGAGGTGAAGCTCACGGTGCCGCCGTCGCCGGGCTCGACGCGGGCAGTGCGGAACTGCTCGGTGGTCAGGGTGATGCCCGCGGCCTCGTGGTGGGCGGCGAGGGCGTCCAGCAAGCCGGCCGGCCCGCAGGCCAGCGTCGTGCGCTCGGCGAGGTCGGGCACCAGGTCGGCCAGGTGGTCGACGTCGAGGACGCCGTGCTCGTCGTCGTACCTCGCGACGAGGCGGATCGCGCCGGCGGCGGCGAGGGACTCGAGGTCGCGGATGAAGATCGAGTCGGGGTGGCTCGGCGCGACGTGGACGACCACGATGTCGTGGACCTCGCTGCGCGGCAGGCGCAGGACGCCGTCGTCGGTGCTCGGGTAGAGGTTGCGCAGCATCCCGATGACCGGCGTGATGCCGGAGCCGGCGGTGACCATGAGGAACTTGCCGCCCGCGGGCGGGAGGACGAACTCGCCGGCCGCCTGCTCGAGGTGGACGAGCGTGCCGGGACGGGCCTCGTGGACGAGGTGGTTGCTCACCAGGCCGTCGGGCACGGCCTTGACGGTGATGGAGATGCGGCCGTCGCGGCGCGGGCCGTGGGTGAGCGAGTACGCGCGCCACTGGCGTACGCCGTCGACGTCGATGCCGATCCGGAGGTACTGGCCCGGCACGTGGCCCGCCCAGTCGGCGCCGGGGCGGATCACGATGGTCGCGGCGTCCGCGGTCTCGGGGTGCACGGACTCGATGCGGCCGCGGAGGTCGCCGCCCGAACGGAGCGGGGCGAAGAGGTCCATGAAGTCGGCGGGGAGGTAGGGCGTGGTGGCGGCCTCGGCGACGCGGACCAGCTGGTCGCGTACGCGCTTGCCACGCACCTGTGGCTCGAGAGTCGTGCTCATGTCGTCAAATGTCGCGGATCCGGGCCGTTCCTTCCTGCCCTGCACACGTGAATCGGGGCTAGACTCTTGTTCGCTGCGAACAAAGACAACCCCTGGAGTCACGATGGCCACCCATCCTGTGCGCCCCACCACACAAATTCAGACCGTTGTCGGGCTCGATCCCGTCGTGACCGACGCACTGCGCTCCCACCTGGCCGAGATCGCCGACAGCGCGGTGCTCTCGATCGTCGAGGAGGTGCCGAGCTATGCCGGCGCGTGGAGCGGGCGGATGGGCGAGGTGATCCGCAACGCGGTGCAGCTCGCGCTCGGCGGCTTCCTCACCCTTGCGACCAGGCTCGACGCCGAGGCGCCGAGGGCGCCGGCGATCGAGGGCGCCTACCAGCTCGGCCGCGGCGAGGCCCGCCAGGGACGTACGGTCGAGGCGCTGCTCGCGGCCTACCGGATCGGCGCCCGGTCCTCGTGGCACCACATGTCCGACGTGGCGGTCGAGGCAGGCGTGGCCGCGGGCCAGCTCGCGCGGTTCGCCGAGCTCGTCTTCGCCTACATCGACGAGCTGTCGGCCGCGTCCGTGGCCGGTCACACCGACGAGCTCGAGAGCAGCGGGCGCGTCCGGCAGCGCAACCTCGAGCGGCTCGCCCGCGCGCTGCTCACCGGCGCCCCGGCCGACGCCGTGAACGCCGCCGCCGAGCGGGCCGACTGGGAGCCGCCGGGCGCGCTCACCGCCCTCGTCCTCCCGGAGTCGCAGGTCTCCCACGCGCTGACCGCGCTCGACCAGACCACCCTGCAGCCCGACGACGTGCCCGGCCTGCCCGAGGGGCACGCGTCGCTGCTGGTGCCGAGCACGGGCTCGGCCACGGCACGCCCGACCCTGCTCTCCGCGCTCCGCGGCACCGACGCCGTCGTCGGACCGTCGACGCCCTGGCTCGAGGTCGGTGCGTCCCACCGACGGGCCGTGCGCTGCGCGGCGCTCGGCCTGTCCGGGCTCGTGGACACCGACGACCACCTCGCCGCCCTCGTGCTCGGCGCCGACGCCGACGCCCGCGCCGACCTGCGGGCCCGCGTGCTCGCCCCGCTCGCCGACCTGCGCCCCTCGACCGCCGAGAAGCTCACCGACACGCTCCGCAGCTGGCTGCTGAACCACGGCCGCCGCGAGGCCGTCGCCGAGGAGCTCTTCGTGCACGCGCAGACCGTGCGCTACCGCGTCGGGCAGCTCCGGGAGGTCTACGGCGACCGGCTCGAGGACCCCGCCTTCGTGCTCGACGCGACGCTGGCCCTGGCGTAGGCGGCGGCGACCAGCCCTTGTAACGCCGGGTTAGTGCGACTACCCACTGTGTTGCAACCCAGTGGGTAGTCGCAGTAACCCGGCGTTACAGCGGGGGTCCGGGGAGGTCAGGGGCGCACGTACGCCCGAGAGCCGGCCACCCAGGTCGCGACGACGTGGTCGGCGAAGGCCGCCAGCCGCTGCGCGTGCGCGCGGTCGTCGCCACCGGCGCCGTCGAGGGGGTCGGCGTCGAGGAGGACGAGGTCGGCGGGGTGCCCGACCGCGACGGTGCCCCAGCCGTCGGTGGAGGCGGCGAGCGCCTCGCGGGCCGTGATC
This sequence comes from Nocardioides glacieisoli, assembly GCF_004137245.1. Taxonomy (GTDB): domain Bacteria; phylum Actinomycetota; class Actinomycetes; order Propionibacteriales; family Nocardioidaceae; genus Nocardioides; species Nocardioides glacieisoli. The sequence goes on along the minus strand of NZ_SDWS01000007.1, from coordinate 237,526 downwards.
GCCTGCTCGGGGTGCCACGGCTCGCGCTCGTCGCCGGAGCGGTGGACCGCCGCCGCGACCGCCAGCCACGGGTCGAGCGGGGAGACCGGGGCGTCGGAGCCGAGGACCACGTCGACACCGTCGTCGAGCATCCAGCGCAGCGGGAAGCAGCGCTCCGCCCGACCCGGCCAGAGCCGCTCGGTCACGTCGCGGTCGTCGAGGAGGTGGGCGGGCTGCACGCTGGCGCGGACGCCGAGGGCGGCGAGGCGGCGTACGTCGTCCCGGGTGGTGAGCTGCACGTGCTCGATGCCACCGCGGGCACCGGTGTCGGCGAAGGCGTCGAGCGCCTCGGTCACCGCGCGGTCGCCGATCGCGTGCACGGCGACGTCCAGCCCGCCGGCGGCGGCGCGGGCGAGCAGCGCGCGCAGCTCGGCAGGCGTCTGGTTGGGCTGGCCCTCCTCGAACCCGGGCACGGCCTTCTCGGCATAGGGATCGCAGCACCAGGCCGTGCGGGTGTTGAGCGAGCCGTCGCTGATGATCTTGAGCGGCCCCATGGTGAGGCGGGGGTCGTCGCCGAGCGGGTCGCCCGAGCGCAGCCCGCGGGCGAGCACGTCGTCGAGGCCGTCGGCGTAGCAGGCGTGCCGGATCCGCAGCAGGTCGGCGCCGGCGGACCAGCGCTCGACCCAGTCGGCGACGCCGCCGCTGAACTCGAGGTCGACGAGCCCGACCACACCCAGCGCGGCCGCCGCCTCCATCGAGCGGCGGTAGGCGTCGGGCCCGGTGCCGTCCGAGCCCATCACGCCGGCCAGCCGCCCGTAGGCCTGGAACCACTCCCCCTCGCTCACCATGCTGTCGCGCGTCGAGAGCGCCAGCATGTGGAGGGCGGTCGTGTTGAGCCACCCGTGGTGGCCGTCGCCGGCGATCAGCACGATCGGCTGGTCGGTGTCGATCGCGTCGAGGTCGGAGACGGCCGGGTTGTCCGGCCACGCGGTCGGCCGGTGACCCCAGCCGATCACCGGGAGGTCCGGCCACTCCTCGAGCCGTTCGCGGACCGCGGCGACGGCCTCGGCGCCGGACCGCACCGACGCCAGGTCGAGCCGCGCGGACGCGAGGGTCCACTGGCCGAGGTGCACGTGCTGGTCCCAGAGGCCGGGCATCAACCAGCGGCCCGCGGCGTCGTACGACTCACCGGGACCCTGCGGCAGCGTCGGGCCGACCTCGGTGACCCGACCGTCCTCGATGCGTACGTCGACGGCGCCGTCCGCCACCGGACCACCCAGCGCCACGAGGCGCGCGTCACGGATCAGCATGGCGCCACCGTAGGACGTGCGCGTCCCCAGCCGGGAGTCGCCTAGTGTTGCCGTCATGGATTGGCGGGGGCCTGCGGTGCTTGTCGCGCTCCTGGCGATCGGCACCGGGAGCGGCTACGCCGCGTCCGGCGCGACCCGCGACACGACCATCGGCACCGGGTCCGCCGCGCCGGTGCCGGCCTCGAACCCCGAGTTCCCCGTGGAGGCAGAGCTGCCGCCCGCCAAGGACCCCGACGACCCGGCCCTCCAGCCCGGCCTCCAGATGAGGACCGAGACGCGCGGGTCGGGCAAGTTCGAGATCACCTTCCCTGCTCCCGTCGGCTGGTCCACCAACGCCAACGCCACGAACGAGTGGAAGTGGAAGGAGCCCGGCACCTCCAACAACACCTACGTGATGCGCATCGAGCAGATCAACAGCCAGGACATCACCGTCGAGGACGCCATCGACGTCCGGATCGAGCGGCTCGAGCGCGAGCAGGAGGACGTCGACATCCTCGACCGCGGCGCGGACTCGCTGGAGTACACCTACCGCAGCAACGAGGGCAACGCCCGCCACAGCTTCATGCGGTGGCTCGACCTCGACCAGAGCGGCCAGGCGGACGTCGAGATCGTCGTGCACGGGCGCGAGCGCGACGTCCCCGGCACCAGCGACCTGATCCGACGGGTGGCCGACGGCATGCGGGGCGCGACCGGCGGCGTCGTCGAGACTCCCTGACCACGCCCGTGGTCTAGGTTGTCGGCCGTGACATGGCGGGGGCCGGTGGTGCTGGTGCTGCTGCTGGCGCTCGGCGTCGGGGCCGGATTCGGGGCGTCCTGGGCGCTGGGTGACGGCCAGACTGTCGACGGGGTGGCCGCACCCATCGTGGCCGCCTCACCCAGCCTCCCGGTCGACCCACGACCCGAGCTGTTCCCCGACCCCGACTTCCCTGCACTGGAGCCGGGCATCGAGCTCGTCGACCAGCGCGTCGGCACCGGTGACTTCGGCCTCTCGCTCCAGGTGCCGGCCGGCTGGCGGTTCACCACCAACTCGCTCACGGAGTGGCAGTGGCGCCCGCGCGACTTCACGACCTTCGGCTACTACATGCGCGTCGAGCAGGTGATCAGCAACCGCCGCTCCATCGCCTGGACCCTGGACCGCCGCATCGACGAGCTCACCGAGGACGAGCAGTCGGTGTCGATCAAGAGCCAGAGCGGCGGCCGCCTCCACTACACGTACGTCACGAGCAACCACCTGCGCCACGGGTTCCTCGCGTGGCTCGACCTCACCGGCTCCGACAACGCGCAGGTCGAGATCGCCGTCACCGGCCGCGCGGCCGACGTGCCGGGGATGTCGGAGCTGGTCGGCCGGGTCGCCGAGTCGATGACTCTGGGTCGGGGCGAGGGCCCGGCCAGTCCGAGCTAGTAGCCGTACGTCTTCACCGACTCCAGCACCCGGCTCGCCGTGCGTTCGTCGTCGCTGGCCACCTGGATCCACAGGAGCCGGTTGGAGGTCAGCTGCACGACGCGCTCGACGATGACGTCGGTGCCCGGGCAGCCCTCGAAGAAGACCGTCCTCGACAGGTCACCGTCCTGCAGGTCCTCGATCGGCTGACCGTTGCTCTCGCAGGCGAAGTGCTGCGGGACGCGGGCCGGCAGCTTCTCGCTCTGCAGGAGTCCGACGAAGACGCCCGGCGCCGGGTCGTCGACGCTGTTCCAGCCGGGTCTCGACCCCGTCGCGAGCGCGGGCTGCTCCGTCTGTCCGTCGAGCGGCGGGACCCACTGCTCGGGGTCCACCTGGGTCGCCCAGGACTCGGGCACGGTGACCTCGATCCTCCCGGTCTCGTCCTCGACCGTGCGCTCCGTCGTCGACGACTGCTCCGCGGCCCAGCCGATGCCGAACCCGCCCGCGAGCACGGCGATCCCGGCGACCAGCCACGGCAGCCGACGCCGACGGCGCGGGCTCACGGGGTCCGCGGTGTCGCGCATCGGGTCGGTGTCCGTGGGCCGCGCGACCGCCTCGGTGAGCTCGGGGTCGGCGGGCACCCACACCAGCGGCGCCTCCTCCACGTGGCCGCCGAGCGCCTCGACCAGCGCGGAGGTGAAGGCCTCGACGTCGTCGAACCGGTCCTCGCGATCCTTGGACAGGGCCTTGAGCACGACTGCCTCGGCCTCGGGGTTCCCGATGCCCATGGGCGGGGGCGGCGCCGGGTCCTCGGCCGCCGCCAACGTGGTGTGGTCGAACGGCTGGCGACCGGCCAGCAGGTAGTAGCCGAGCGCGGCCAGCGAGAACTGGTCGGCCCGACCGTCGAGCCCCTCCCCCTGCGCCTGCTCGGGAGCGACGTAGGTCGGAGTGCCGCCGACCATCGTGAGCCGCGACGACATGTCCATCGCCTTGCCGAGCCCGAGGTCGCCGACCATCGCGACGACCTGGGCGCCGCGGGCGCTCTCGACGGTGCGGAACAGGACGTTGGCGGGCTTCACGTCGCGGTGGAGGACGCCCCGGTCGTGCAGCGCGGTGAGCCCGCGGCCGACCTGGGTCAGGACGGTCAGCGCCTGCGAGGGCTCGAGCGCCGCCAGTTCGAGCCGGTCGGCCAGCGTGCCCTGGTCGGCGTACGCCATGACGAGGTAGGGACGCTCGTCCGGGAGCTCGCCCGCGTCGTAGACGGTCACGACGTGGGGCGACTCGACCTTGCGGAGGAAGCGGCCCTCCTCGACGAAGCGCTGGCGGATGTGGAGATCGCCGCTCCAGTTGTCGGCGAGCACCTTGATCGCCACCGGCGAGTCGAGGTGCTCGTCGTAGGCGAGCCAGACGGTCGCGAAGGCCCCCGACCCGATGCGGCGGCGCACCGGATAACGACCGAGACGAGAGGGAGCGGACACCCGGGCATTATCGTGCAGGGGTGACTGAATCGGGGGACCACGGTGCCGGACTGACGCCGGACGACATCGACGACCTCGCGCGCGACGCGCGCGACGGTGACCGCGACGCCCTCGAATCGTTGCTCGCCGCCATCCGTCCGCGGGTGCTCAACATCTGCCGTGGCGTCCTGCCCTACTCCGGCGACGCCGAGGACGCGTGTCAGGAGGCGATGCTCAACGTCGCGACCAAGATCCACACCTGGGGAGGCCGCGGCAGGTTCACGACGTGGCTGCACGTCGTGGCCGTCAACAGCGCGCGGACGACGTACCGCCGACTGAAGAACCTGGCCACGCCGACCGACTTCGAGGACGGCGCCCACGACCGGCCCGACCCGCGCACGACGAGCGTCATCGCGGGGACCCGCCTCGACCTGCTCGAGGCGATGGAGACGATCGAGCGCGACCACCCGCAGTACGTCGAGCCGCTGATGCTGCGTGACGTCTACGGACTTCCCTACGACGAGATCGCCGCGCTGGTCGACGCGCCGCTCGGCACGGTGAAGGCGCAGATCCACCACGGTCGCAAGCTCGCGAGGCCGTTGCTGCGGGGCGAGCGGTGACCGCTGACCCGGGGTCGAGTGCGCTCGCGGCAGTAGTCGCCACGAGGCTGCGCACTCGACTCGCCGTCCTCTCGCTGGTCCTCGTCGCCGGCTGCTCGTCCACGTCCGACCCCGCCGACGACGAGCTCGTCACGCCCTCGGCGGCTCCGTCGTCCGCCACCACCGACACCGGGGCCGAGCAGGGCGCGGTGGCCGCGACCTCGGCGCCCGTGATCAGCCCGGCGGTCGAGCAGGACCTCGACAGCGCCCTGTCCACGCCCGTCGAGGACAGCGTCTACCCGGCCGTCGGCGACCCGCGGATCGACGCCCTGCTCTACGACCTCGACCTCGACTGGGACCCGGAGGCACGCCGCCTCGAGGCCAGCGCGATCGTCACCTTTCGGGCCGCGAGGACGGCTCCTCGCTTCCAGCTCGACCTCGGGCCCCGCCTCACGGTCGGCCGGCTCGCCCTCGACGGCGAGGCCGTCGACTTCGCGCGCCGCGGCAAGGACTTGGTGGTCAAGGCGCGCATCCGGGCCGACCAGCGCTACGAGCTCACCCTCGACTACGTCGGCACGCCCGAGCCCGCGCAGGCACCGACGACGCGGAGCGACTTCTCCACGACCGGGTTCACCATCACCGACACCGGCGAGGTGTGGACGATGCAGGAGCCCTACGGCGCCTACACGTGGTACCCCGTCAACGACCAGCCGTCCGACAAGGCGCTCTACGACGTCACCGTCCACGCGCCGATGCCGTGGACCGGGATCTCCAACGGCCGCCTCACCGAGCTGACCAACGACGGCAAGACCACCACCAGCTCGTGGCAGCTCACCGAGCCCGCGTCGTCGTACCTCGTCACCCTCGCCATCGGCGACTACACCCACAGCGCCAACACCAGCGCGAGCGGCCTGCGCGTCGACTACTGGACGCCGCGCGGCATGGCCACGGGCTTCGACGGGCTGCAGACGGCCGCCGAGTCGGTGGACTGGATCGAGGAGAAGCTCGGCCCCTACCCGTTCGACTCCCTCGGCCTCGTCGTCACCGACTCGATGAGCGCGATGGAGACCCAGACGATGGTCACGCTCGGCAACAACGACTACGTCCTCTCGCCGCAGGTGGTCGCGCACGAGCTCGTGCACCAGTGGTACGGCGACCAGGTGTCGCCGGCCGACTGGAGCGACGTCTGGCTCAACGAGGGCATGACGATGCTGATGCAGTGGTTGTACGAGGACGACTTCGACATCCGCCCGCTGCGCGGGACGATCCAGGACGCACGCGCCGGCGACCAGGGACTGCGCGACGACTACGGCCCGCCCGGGGCGTACGACCCGCAGCAGTTCGGCAGCTCGAACATCTACTACACGCCCGGCCTCATGTGGAACGAGCTGCGCGTCGCGCTCGGCGACGACGAGTTCTTCCGGATCGCCCGGTCGTGGCTGGAGGAGAACGACAACACCTCGGTCACCCGCGAGAAGATCTTCGAGCACTGGGAGACCGAGACGGGTCGCGAGCTGTCGGACTTCTTCGATGCGTGGATCACCGGCCCGACCACGCCGGCGCCCGGGGTGCCGAAGGGCTGACCGGCCCGCACGTAGCCTGCGGCCATGGGCCGCCTCTCCGCGCACGACCTCATCGACCTGGTGCTGGACGACGACTCCTGGACGTCGTGGGACACCGCGCCGTCGCGTGTCGGGATCGATGACGCGTACGCCGCCGAGCTGGCCGCGGCGGCCACGAAGTCGGGCGTCGACGAGTCGGTGCTCACCGGAGAGGCGCGACTGCGCGGTCGGCGGATCGGCGTGCTGGTGGGCGAGTTCGGCTTCCTCGCCGGGTCGATCGGCCGCGCCTCGGCCGACCGGATCGTCGCCGGCATCGAGCGCGCCACCCGGGAGGGTCTGCCTCTGGTCGCGGCCCCGATCAGCGGTGGCACGCGAATGCAGGAGGGCACGCCGGCGTTCGTCCAGATGGTGCGGATCTCGGCGGCGGTGGCGGCACATCGCACGGCGGGCCTGCCCTACCTCGTCTACCTCCGCAACCCCACCACCGGCGGGGTGATGGCGTCGTGGGGGTCGCTCGGCCACGTGACGGTCGCCGAGCCCGGCGCGCTGGTCGGCTTCCTCGGTCCGCGGGTCTACGAGGCGCTCTACGGTCGCGCCTTCCCCGAGGGCGTGCAGACCTCGGAGAACCTCTACGCCCACGGCATCATCGACGCGGTCCTGCCGCCCGACGAGATCGCCGACATCCTCGACCGGGCGCTGACGATCCTGATGGCCGCGCGCGAGGGTGTCGCGCCGGTGGCCGACCCGGGCCAGGAGTCGGTGCCCGACGTCGACACGTGGGACTGCGTCACCCGCTCACGCCGACCGGACCGGCCGGGCGTACGCCGTCTGCTGAGGTACGGCGCCAGCGACGTCGTACCCCTCAACGGGACGGGGCAGGGCGAGCGCGACCCCGGACTGCTGATCGCGCTCGCGCGGTTCGGCGAGGCGCCGTGCGTCTTCCTCGGCCAGGACCGCCGCGGTCAGACGACCGACCACCCGATGGGTCCCGAGGCGCTGCGCGAGGCCCGGCGCGGGATGCGGCTGGCCTCCGAGCTCGGGCTGCCGCTGGTGACGGTGATCGACACCCAGGGCGCCGCGCTGTCGGCCGACGCCGAGAACGGCGGGCTCGCCGGCGAGATCGCCCGCTCGCTCGCCGACCTGGTGACGCTGGACGCGCCGACGCTGTGCCTGATGCTCGGCGAGGGCAACGGCGGCGGCGCCCTCGCGCTGCTGCCCGCCGACCGGGTCATCGCCGCGCAGCACGCCTGGTTGTCACCGCTGCCGCCCGAGGGCGCGTCGGCGATCGTGCACCGCGACCTCGACCACGCCGCGGAGATGGCGCGCGCCCAGCAGGTGCGCGCGCTCGACCTCTACCGCCGCGGCATCGTCGACCGCATCGTGGCGGAGAAGCCCGACGCCGCCGACGAGCCCGAGGAGTTCTGCCGCCGGGTCGCCGCAGTGCTCGAGCACGAGCTCAGCGCGCTCCTCGCCGCTGGGCCCGGGTCGGCGGAGAAGCGGGCGCGGCGCTACGTCTGAGCCCCGCTTTTCGTGATCCCCGGCTGACCGGGGATCACTGAACTTGTCAGGCCGTGCACGGGCCGACAAGTTCAGCGATAGCCCGACACGTCACGTCGTCGGAGGCGTGTCCGACCGCTCCTCGACGTCGGCGGCCGCGTCCTCCTGGGCCTCGACGACCTCGGCCTCGGTGACGGCCTCGGGCTCGTCAGCAGGCTCGTCGGCCGGCTCGGCCGGTACGTCGTCCGCGACCGGCGCCGGCTCCTCGGGCAGCGCCACGCCCGGGACCGTGCCGGTGAGGGTGGCGAGCATCTGGCGGACGTTGGAGAGCTGGGCGTTGATGCTGTCGCGACGCTGGGCGGCGGCGGTGAGCTCGCGCTCGGACTCCACGCGCACGCGGTCGGCCGTGGCACGGGCGTCGGCGACCATCGTGGTCGAGCGCTCCTCGGCGTCGGCGAGCATCCGCGCGATGCGGGACTCGGCCTCGGCGCGGTTGCGCTCGAGGGTCGCCTCGGCGTCGCGGTTGCGGGCGTTCATCGCGTCGAGCTCGGCCTGCGTGGAGGCCTGCTGGGCCTGGAACTCCGAGGTCGCCTTCTGACGACGCTCGGCCAGGGTGGTCTCGAAGTCGGCGGCGGACTGGGCGGCCTTCGCCCGGGCGTCCTCGTAGAGCGCCTCGGCCTCGGCACGGCGGGCCGAGGCGTCGCGCTCCGCGGCGTCGCGCTCGGACTCTGCGGCCGTGCGTGCGTCGGCGACGACGCGGGCGCCCTCGGCCTCGGCGTCGCGGCGGGTCTCCTCGGCGTAGCGGTCGGCCTCGGACCGGACGGCGCCGGCCTCCTGCTCGGCGTCCTTGCGCAGCGCCTCGACCTCGCCGACCACGCGGTCGCGGATCTCGGCGGCCTCGGTCTCGGCGAGGGAGAGGATCTGGCCGATCCGCTCACCGAGGTGGGCGTACGTCGGCAGCTCGGGCTCCTGGGACTCGCGTGAGACCAGCGCCTCGCGGGAGGTGCTCGCCTCGCTACGGGCCTGCTGGGCGTCGGCCTCGGCGGCCTGCACCCGCGAGCGGAGGTCGGCGACCTCGGCCCGGGCCTGGCCGAGGGCCTTCTCGACCTCGGCGGGGTCGTAGCCGCGTCGCACGGTCGTGAACATCTCGTCAGGCATCGGGGGGCTCCTGGGCAGGGGTGGTGGGGGTGGGGGCGTGGGGGACGTCGGAGGTGGCGGCGAGCTGTTCGCGCTCGGGGACCGAGAGCGCCTCGATCACACCGGAGAGCTGGCCGAGCTCGGCGGCGATGCCGTCACGGCGGGTCTGCAGCTGGGCGATCTCGGCGCGGGCCCGCTCGAGGGCCTGGCGAGCGCTCTCGCGGAGCTGCTCGGCCTCGGCACGACCCTCCGCGACGAGGGCGAGGGACTCCTCACGCGCCCTGCGGCGGTCCTCGGCTGCGCTCGCCCTGCTGGTGGTGACCTCCTGCGCCACGAGGGCGCGCAGGCTGGCAGCGCCGGTCTCCGCCTCGGCGCGACGCCGCTCGAGGCGCTCGACGGCGCGTTCGGACTCGTCGGTGGCGTCGGCGATGATCCGTGCCGCCTCGGCATGCGCCTGCTCGAGGGCTGACCTCGCCTCGGCACCCCGCTCGGCGGCGGTGGCGGTGGCGGCCTGGGTGATCTCCTCGGCACGGACCTTGGCCTCGGCGAGCTCGATGGCCATCCGGCCGTTGACCGCGGCGATGACGCCCTGCACCCGCTCACGCACCAGGCGCACGTGCTCGCCGGCCTCGGCGTGGGCGGCCTTGCGGGTCGCGTCGGCCTCGGCGGCGGCCCCGGCGAGCACCGACTCGACGGTCGCGGTCGCCCATTCCGTCTGCTCGGCCGCGCGCCGCAGCTGCTCGTCGCTCTCGGTCCGTGCGGCGGCGAGGGTCTGCTCGGCTGCCTCGCGCAACCGTTCGGTCTCGGCCCCGGTCGTACGTCGCAGCTCCTCGGTGTGCAGCGCCGCCTCGTCGCGCATCCGGGCGGACTCGACGGAGGCGGTGGCACGCAGCGACTCGGCCTCGGTGGTCGCGGAGTCGAGGTGCTGCTGGCCCGCCGCGCGACCCTCCTCGACGAGGCGGGCAGCGGTCTCCTGGGCCGCAGCGATGGCGGCGTCGGAGTCCGCCTTCGTGGCGTCGAGCAGTGCCGTCCGCTCGCTCGCGGCGCTGTCGCGCAGCTCCTGCGACTCCGCACGGAGCACGATCGCGTCGTCCTGCGCCTGTGCCCGCAGCTGCTCGGCCTCGGCCCGCGCAGCCTCGACCGCCTCGTCGCGCGCGCTCTCTGCGGAGCCCATCAGCAGGGCTGACTGCTCGTTGGCGTCGACCACGATGGTCGCCGCCTCCTCGGAGGCCCCGGCCAGCACCTGCTCGGCCTGCTTGCGCGCCCGGCCGGCCTCGGCCCGGCCCGCCTCGGCCTCGGCAGCGAGCCGGCGGGCCTCCTCGCGCAGCACGGCGAGGTCGGCGGTCAGGCGCTCGGCCTCCGCCCGTGCCTCGGCCTGCAGCTGGTCGGCCACCTGCTGCGCCCGCGCCAGGAGCGCGGCCGTGGGCTCGCCCGAGGAGGCGGTGGCGGCATCGAGGGCCATGTGCCCGATCCCTTCGCGCGCAAGATCCGAGAGGCTCCGAGACGAGCATTGTGGCAGCGCGACAGCACCCCTGACAAAGGGTCCACCGCCGGTTGCGCCGACAGCGAACCACCTTGTCGATGCAGGAGGCAGGCGGTGGAGTGCTCCCATGAAGCTCCTCGTGCTCGGCGGAACCCGATTCCTCTCCCGTGAGACGGCCGTACAGGCGGTCGCCCGCGGCTGGGACGTGACCTGCGCCTGCCGCGGCGAGTCCGGCCCGGTGCCCGAGGGCGCCACACACCTGAGGTGGGACAGGTCGGACGATCCGCCCGACGCGATCCTCGACGGCTCATGGGACGCCGTCGTCGACGTCACGCGCCTGCCCTCGCAGGCACGTACGGCGGTCGCGGCGGTCCCCGACGCGCACTGGGTCTTCGTGTCGACCATCAGCGTCTATCCCGACAACTCCTCCGCCGACACCGCCACGCTGGCCACGCCGATCACCGAGGACGTCGACCTCGCCGTCGACCCCGACGCCTACGGCGGCATGAAGGTCGCGTGCGAGCAGGCCGTGCAGGAGCGCGCCGCGACGTCCGTCATCGCGCGTCCTGGGCTCATCGTCGGTCCCGGCGACCCGACCGGGCGCTTCGCCTACTGGCCGCAGCGGCTGGCCCGCGGCGGCGAGGTGCTGGCACCCGGCACGCCCGCCGACCTGGTCCAGGTGATCGACGTACGCGACCTGGCAGCCTGGCTGCTCGACCTCGCCGAGTCGCGCACGACCGGCACCTTCGACGCGGTCGGCCGACCGGTGCCGTTCGGCGACCTGCTCGCCGAGGTGGGGGCGGGCGTCGGTGCCGAGCCCGAGCTCACGTGGGTCGACCAGGACTTCCTCGAGGAGCACGAGGTCGCACCGTGGGCGGGCGAAGGGTCACTTCCGCTGTGGCTGCCGCGCCCGGAGTACGACGGCATGCTGGCGCACGACCCCGGTCCGGCCGAGGCGGCGGGACTGCGGCTCCGCCCCCTCGTCGAGACCGCGCCCGACTGCCTCGACTCCCCCGTCGTCGCGCTCACGTCCGAGCAGGAGGCCGAGCTGCTGGCCGCCTGGCACGCCCGCTGACCGGGCGATCCCTCGCGCTGAATCCTGCTGACCGGGCACTTCCTCGCGCTGTATCGCGACGAAGTGCCCGGTCAGCAGGATTCAGCGCGAGCAACTGCCCGCTCAGAAGAGCAGGGCCGTCCCCGGGTCCGACAGCATCCCGGCCACGTCGGCGAGGAAGCGCGAGCCCTTCTCGCCGTCGATGTGGCGGTGGTCGAAGGACAGCGCCAGCGTGGTGACGTCGCGCACGACGATCTCGCCGGTCTCCTCGTCGACCCAGGGTCGTTTGTTGATCGCGCCGAAGCACAGGATCGCGGACTCGCCCGGGTTGATGATCGGGGTGCCCGCATCGACACCGAAGACGCCTACGTTGGTGATGGTGAACGTGCCGCCCGCCATCTCCGCCGGCTGCGTCTTGCCGTCACGCGCGGTCGCCGTGAGCTCGCCGAGCGCGGCCGCCAGCTCGGTCATCGACAGGCTGTCGGCGTCCTTGACGTTGGGCACGACCAGGCCGCGCGGCGTGGCGGCCGCGATGCCGAGGTTGACGTAGCTCTTGTAGACGACCTCCTGCGCGGCGTCGTCCCAGAACGTGTTGATCTCCGGGGTGCGCTTCATCGCGAGGATGACGGCGCGGGCGAGGAGGAGCAGCGGGCTGACCCGGGCGTCCTTGAACTCCGGGCGCTTCTTGAGCCGCGCGACGAGCTGCATCGCGGCGGTCACGTCGACAGTGATCCACTCGGTGACGTGCGGGCTGGTGAAGGCGGACTGGCTCATCGCCGTCGCCATCATCTTGCGCACGCCCTTGATCGGCTCGCGCGTCTCGCGCTCGCCGGACGCGGCCGTGAAGGCGGCCGGGGTCTCGATACGTCCCTCGTCCCTCGGGCCTACTCGACCAGCGAGTGAGGATGCCCCTTGCACGTCGTCACGGGTGATCGAGCCCGACGGACCGGAGCCCGTCACGGTCGTCAGGTCGACGCCGAGGTCCTTGGCGAGCTTGCGCACCGGCGGCTTCGCCAGCGCGCGTACGTCGCCGGGCTCGGCCTGCGCGGACGCCGGGACGAGCGCCTCGGCCGGCGCCGCCGCGGGAGCGGGGCGCTGGTCGACGGCCGGCACCGGCGGCTCGTCGGCCGGCAGCACGTCCTGCGACTGGGCACCACCGGGGGCGAACGCCCCCTGCAGCTGCATCTGGGTCTGCGCGCCGGCGTCGGTGCTCGGCGAGGCCGACCCGCGGCGGGCCCGACGCATCGGGCCGCGCTCGGCCTTGATCCGGCCGACGAGGGACGCGCCCTCCATCGACCCGGACGCGGCCGGGTTGGAGAGGTCCATCTCCGTGAGGTCGGCCTCGGCCTGCCCCGCCTTCTCGGCCATCCCGAGATAGGGGTCGGACTCCGTCTGCTCGGCCGGTGCGGCCGGGGCGGCAGGCTCTTCGCCCGCCGCACCGATCGAGATGATCGGGGTGCCCACGGGGACCATTACGCCCTCCTCAACGAGGAGCGCGAGGACGGTGCCCTCGAAGGGCGAGGGCAGCTCGACCAGCGACTTGGCGGTCTCGATCTCGACGATGACGTCGTTGATCTCGATCGTGTCGCCGACCTTGACCTTCCACGCCACGATCTCGGCCTCGGTGAGGCCTTCACCGACATCGGGCAACAGGAACTCGGACATCGCGTGCCTCTCAGAAAGCGAACGTGCGGTCGACGGCGTCGAGGACCCGGTCGAGGTCGGGGAGGTACTCCTCCTCGATCCGCGACGGCGGGTAGGGCATGTCGAAGGCACCGACCCGCAGGACGGGAGCCTCGAGGGAGTAGAAGCACTGCTCGGTGATGCGAGCCGCGACCTCGGCACCCATGCCGAGGTTGACGTGTGCCTCGTGGGTGATGACGCAGCGACCGGTACGACGTACGGACTCGTAGACCGGCGCCATGTCGAGCGGCGAGAGGGTGCGCAGGTCGATCACCTCGAGGTTGCGGCCCTCGGACTCGGCGGCCTCGGCGGCCTTCAGCGCCGTCTTCACGGTCGGGCCGTAGGCCAGCACCGTCGCGTCGCTGCCGGCGCGGACGACCCGCGAGGTGAACAGCGGCTCGGGTGTCGCGGAGTCGTCGAGCTCGGCCTTGTCGGCGTGGTACTGCCGCTTGGGCTCGAGGAAGATGACCGGGTCGTCGTGGGCGATGGCCTGCTGGATCATCCAGTAGCCGTCGACCGGGTTGGAGCAGGCCACCACCTTGAGTCCGGGGGTGTGCGCGAACTGCGCCTCCGGGCTCTCCGAGTGGTGCTCGACCGCACCGATGCCGCCGCCGAAGGGGATGCGGATGACGATCGGCATCTTCACCTTGCCCTGCGAGCGGTAGGTGTACTTGGCGACCTGGCACACGATCTGGTCGTAGGCGGGGTAGACGAACCCGTCGAACTGGATCTCGACGACGGGGCGGTAGCCGCGCAGCGCCATGCCGACCGCGGTGCCGACGATGCCGGACTCGGCGAGCGGCGAGTCGATGACGCGGTCCTCGCCGAAGTCCTTCTGCAGGCCGTCGGTGATGCGGAAGACGCCGCCGAGCTTGCCGACGTCCTCACCCATGAGCAGGACCTTGTCGTCGGCCTCCATCGCCTTGCGCAGGCCCATGTTGAGGCCCTTGGCGAGAGTGATCTTCTGCGTCGTCATCAGTGAGCCCCCTCCGACTCGAAGCTGGCCAGGTAGGCCTGGAATCCGTCCCGCTGCTCGCGGATCTCGTCGGTCATCTCGCTGAAGACGTAGCCGAACTGGTCCATCGGCTTCGGGTCGGGCAGCGCCTTGCACCCTTCGCGCAGGTGGTGGCCCAGCTCCTTGGCCTCGGCGTCGAGGTCGTCGAAGAACTGCTGGTCGACCAGGCCGTTGCGGCGCAGGTAGACCTTGAGCCGCTCGATCGGGTCCTTGAGCTTCCAGTGCTCGAGCTCGTCGTTGAGGCGGTAGCGCGTCGGGTCGTCAGTCGTCGTGTGCGCACCCATGCGATAGGTGTACGCCTCGACGAACGACGGGCCGTTGCCCTCGCGGGCACGCTGCAGCGCGGCCTTCGTGACGGCGTACGTCGCCAGCACGTCGTTGCCGTCCACGCGGATGCCCGGGAACCCGAACCCCAGCGCGCGCTGGTAGAGCGGGATGCGGGTCTGGCGCTCGATCGGCTCCGAGATGGCCCACTGGTTGTTCTGGCAGAAGAACACGACGGGCGCGTTGTAGGACGCGGCGAAGATGAACGCCTCGTTGACGTCGCCCTGCGAGGACGCACCGTCACCGAAGTGGGCGAGCACGGCCGAGTCACGCTCCGGGTCGCCGGTGCCGACGACACCGTCGCGCTGCATGCCCATGGCATAGCCCGTGGCGTGGAGCGTCTGGGCACCGATGACGATCGTGTAGAGGCCGAAGTTGTTCTCGTTGGGGTCCCAGCCACCTTGGTCGACGCCGCGGAACAGGCCGAGCAGCCGCAGCGGGTCGACGCCCTTGCAGTAGGCGACGCCGTGCTCGCGGTAGGTCGGGAAGGCGTAGTCCTGGGGGCGCATCGCGCGACCGGCGCCGATCTGCGCGGCCTCCTGGCCGAGCAGCTGGGCCCAGATGCCGAGCTCGCCGTGGCGCTGGAGAGCGGTGGCCTCGACGTCGATGCGTCGCGTCAGCACCATGTCGCGGTAGAGACCGCGCAGCTCCTCGGCAGAGAAGTCGTGGTCGAACTCGGGGTGGTGGACGCGCTCACCCTCGGGCGTCAGCAGCTGGACGAGGTCGGGACCACCGTCGGACTGGGAGGGCCCGAAGACCTCTGCCAGGTCGGGGCCGAAGCTCACAGGATCGGACAACGTAGATCTCCTCACAACAGCTAGCGGCAGTCACGGGATCGCCGGACGCCGACGGCTTGCAGGGGTGGTCGTCGGCGTGTGTGACCACGACCACATGGTGGGCCAAACGTAACGGCCGCAGCCTGCCAGCACCAATCAGGAGGGCGGGTTCCCACCCCCTCACCCCACCGGTGGTCCGGGCAGCAATGAGCCGGCGCCGACGGGATCGTGGGTTCCCCGTCGACGCCGGCTCGCCTCCATTGGGGGGTGGAGGTGCGGGCAGCGCTGGGCGCCGCCCGGCCAGGAAGCTCATGCCTGCGCCGTCACAGCACTGCGGCGCCGCGGCTGGACCTCGGGGGTCCGGCCACGACGCCACGTGCGGTGAGTGGTTGGCCGTTGCAGCGCCAACGACAAACCGTCGGTCAGAGGCAGTTGTTGCTGGCGATGGCGCCCTCTGCGACGACGTCAGCAAAGATCTCGGTGCAGTCGGCGTCCAGCAGGCGATACTCGACCCTTGCCGAGAACGTGCTTGAGTTTCCGGTCACCGCCGACACGATGATGAACTGCAGATTCTTCGCTCCAGCCGGCACAGTGATGGTGCCGTTCGGCTCGCCGCCGGGACACGCGGCCGCCGGCGCCAGGGACACCTTGTTGCACAGCGTCGTGTAGATGCCGGTCACACCCTTGTACGCGCCTGAGGTCGTCGGCGTCGGCGCCGTGCCGGTGTTAACGGTGTACATGCCCGTGACCTGGAACTGAATGGGACTCAATGTGGGATTGCTGACGAGCAAGGGCACCTCGATCGTCTTGATCACGCCGCACCCCTTCTGCGATGCGCCGGTGTTTGCGCAAGCACCGCGAAGGTTGACGGTCGGTGGCACGTAGGGCGGCGGCGACACGGCGAACGCCGGCGCCTGTGTGGCGACCGCGACGACCGGGACGGTCCAAGCGGCCCCCCGGACGACGGTGCGGCGTGAGAAGTCAGACATGGTGGATCCCCTTGAATAGGCGTGGTTGACGTGATCGGCGCCCCATAGCCGACGACCACTGCCTGCCTCCTCGCCCCCAAGACGAGCGGCATGCGTGTTGCTAGGTACCAGCGTGGGGGCCCCGTCAGCCGCAACACAGGGGGTGAGCCAAGGTGGAGGGCTATCTGCACCCGGCCTTGACAAACCCTCGGGGTATCACGGGGATTTGTGCCGGATTGGGCAAGGCGTGTGCTAGACCGCTCCACCCCTACGAGGCGAGCCCCGGTGGCGGTCGTGCGGCGTAGTCCCCGTCGAGCGAGCTGCTCGAGGTGGCCCCGGACAGCCCATCTGATGGGGACCACCGGAGGTCCGGACATGGATGAGCCGGCGCCGACGGACTCGTGGGTGACCCGTCGACGCCGGCTCGCCTCCATTGGGGGTGGAGGCTCGGGCGGCGGAGACCGCTACCCGGAGAGGAGGGTCGCCACTGTCCCCTGGAGACAGGTGGCACGACCCCCGAAAGGTCCTCCCGGGCGCGCTCGTGTGCCGAGCGGCGGTCGGGTGCTCGTCAAGCCGATCAGGTGCGCGCGGGCACCGATATGTGCACGGGCGCGCTGTCGGCCGTCGCCCGGGGTTGCACGGCCGTCAGGCCTCCTGCGGTCAGGAAGATGGCGAGCAGCGCCAGTGCGAGCCGGCGCATCAGATGTGGTTGCCGCGACGCGGCGGGTTGTAGGCACGGATGCCCTTCTGCGAGATGACGTACATGAAGATCCCCTTGCTGCAATGCCGTGGATGCAGGACCGGCGCCCCAAAGCCGTCGACCACCGCGCGCCGTCCGCCCCCCAAAGGCGAGCAGCGCTTTTGCTTCGGCGACCACTGTCACCCAGGCGCGTACGGCACGACACCCTCTTCGCCGAGGCGGCGGGCTAACTGCACGAGGCCTTGACGCAGTCTCGTGGTATCTGCCCCGTTAGCGGACGACTGGACCAGACCGATGGGTCAGGCCGCGGCGAGAGGCGTACGCCGACCGGACCGCGCCGGGGCGCACGACAAGGCCGGCGCCGACGAGCTCGTGGGTACTCGTCGGCGCCGGCGGCCTCCGTGTGGGCGGAGGCGTCGAGGGCCAGGCGACAGCCTGGCGGCGGCCTCAGCTCGAGCTGCGGAGGCCGGTGTCGGGCAGCACGCCGGGAGCCTGGCAGCGCTGCGGGAGCTGGGTGCGCTCGATCTGCCGGGACCCGGCCTTGAGCACGACCACCGCCCGAGCAGCGCCCCGGGCGGCGACCGTCTTCCGGCCGAGCGACTTCACCACGAAGCGGTGCATCTTCGTGCCGACGCGCAGGTAGTAGAAGACCGCGCGACCCGACCGGTTGTCCAGGTGGGCGCGGACCGTGCCCTGGCAGGTCGTCCGGACCCGGCCGACGGCCTTGCCGAACGACTGCTCGCCCAGCACCTCGGGCTCCTCGCAGACCCTGACGGTCTCGCTGTCGGTCGTGGCATCGGCGGACTCGCCGGCGACGTTGGTGTGGTCGGCGCACGGACCGGAGCCGACGCCGAGCGCCAGCGACGACGTACGCACGAGCACGCGGTGGTCCGGAGCGGCCCAGACGTCGTCCCAGTCGAGCGTGCCGAGGACGACCGGCGCTGCGCCGTCGCTGGAGGTGGTGACCGTGGTCAGCTCGTCGGTCTTCTGGTCGACGGCGTAGTCGGCCTGGGCCTGCGCGCTCGCCGTCCCGGCGGGGCGCGCGAGCTCCGGCTGCCCGGTGGCGTCCCACGCCACGGTCGCCGTGGTTGCGGCCGGACCGGTCGGCGCGCTGCCGGGAGCGCAGCTGTACGCGAACGAGCTGGCGCCGGACGGGAGCACCACCTGGAGGCCGGCGGCCGGCGAGGTGTCGGTGGCGGCGATCGTGCACGCCCCGGCCCCCGCAAGCTCGGCGGACAGGGTGGCACCGACGGGCTCGCCCGGGTTGGTGACGCCGACCGTGCCGGCGACCTCGAAGCCCGAGCGCGCCGGCGGGCCGAGGGCGGTCACGCCGACTGCGTAGCGCACGGTGGCCGTGCCGCCGGCGGGCGCGTCGGCGCGGTTGCGGTCGACGGCGTTGAAGACCTGCCACGCGTGGTCGAGGTCGTAGGTCGCGGCGACCGAGTTGGTGACCACCGGCGCGGACTCGTCCGCCGCGGTCGCCGCGGTCGGGGTCGCCACGACCGGCAGGACCAGCGCGAGCGCGGCGTAGCGGCCGAGGCGTCGACCCGGGTGCGCGGAGGCACCGGAGGTCGGCGAGCCGAAGAGAGTTCCCACAGTCGTCCCCTGTCGAGCTGCCCGGGCTGCGCCGGGCGGCCGTGCTCCCCACGAGTCGGCCTTCGAGGTGCAACAGTGGGGCACCGACACGCCCCTCGGGCACGGCTAGGCCGAAACGCAGGCTTACCTACAGAGGTCCTTGATCGAAATCACCGGGCTCGACGCCACACGTCCAGTCAATCGTCCCCCTGGTCCCACTCAGCCCCGTCCGTGCGGCTCCTGCCAGACGGCCGGGTCGGGGCCGTCCGGCACGATCTGCGTCGGGTTGATGTCGGTGTGGACGACGTAGTAGTGCCGCTTGATCTGGTCGAAGTCGACCTCGTCGCCGAAGCCGGGCGTCTGGAACAGGTCGCGGGCGTAGGCCCACAGGTGTGGCATCTCGGTCAGCTTGTTGCGGTTGCACTTGAAGTGGCCGTGGTAGACCGCGTCGAAGCGCACCAGCGTGGTGAAGAGCCGTACGTCGGCCTCGGTGATGCGGTCGCCCATCAGGTAGCGGCGGTCGGCGAGACGCTCCTCGAGCCAGTCCATCGCGGTCCACAGCCGCTCGTAGGCATCGTCGTACGCCTCCTGGGAGCCGGCGAAGCCGCAGCGGTAGACACCGTTGTTGACCTCGGTGAAGACCCGCTTCATCACCGCCTCCATCTCCTCGCGGAGGTCGGCGGGCCACAGGTCCGGAGCGTCGGGGCCGTGGTGCTCGCGCCACTCGAAGAAGAGGTCGTGGGTGATCTGCGGGAAGTCGTTGGTGACGACCTTGCCGGACTCGACGTCGACGATCGCCGGCACCGTGATGCCGCGGGGGTAGTCGGCCTCGCGGGCGAAGTAGGCCTGCTGCAGGCGCTCGATGCCGAGCACGGGGTCGACCCCGCCGGGGTCGAGGTCGAAGGTCCAGCTGCGCGCGTCGTGGGTCGGCCCGGGCGCGCCCCAGGAGATGACGTCCTCGAGCCCGAGCAGGCTGCGGACGATGATCGAGCGGTGCGCCCACGGGCAGGCGCGGGCCGCGACGAGGCGGTAGCGATCCGGTGCGACGTCCCACACCTCGACGTCGCGCGGGCTGTCCTTCGACCCGCTCGGGAACTGCTCGTCGAGCGGGTCCGCGGACGCCTCGCCAGCCAGGATCCGGTCGGGGAGGTAGGACATGTCGCGTTCGAAGGGCTTGCCCTTCGTGGAGTAGGTCGCCGTGTCGTTCATCCTTCAACCATACCCACGCACACCTCGGCGTCGGTACGGTGCGAGCGTGCCTGCGACCTTCGCGACCAGCGACCCCCACGGCCACCTCGCGGAGCTGACCGCTGCCCTGCGGGAGGCGGGCCTCCTCGACGGGGAGTCGCGGTGGTCGGGCGGTGACGCGCGGCTGTGGGTGCTCGGCGACCTGCTGGACCGCGGTCCCGACGGGCTCGGCGTCATCGCGCTCGTGCGCCGCCTGGTGGACGAGGCCGCGCAGGCCGGCGGCGCGGTGCTCCCGGTGCTCGGCAACCACGAGGTGATCGCACTCGGGATGCGGCGCTTCGGGGACGCCCGGATCGTGCACCGCGGGTTGGTGCGGACGTTCGAGTCGATCTGGGCGCGCAACGGCGGGCGCGACACCGACCAGGCGGGGATCGACGACGAGCTGTTCGACTGGCTCGCCGGGCTGCCGGCCATCGGGCTCGACGGCGACCACCTGCTCATGCACTCCGACACGACCGCGTACCTCCAGTGGGGCGGCTCGGTCGAGGCGATCAACGACGCGGTGCGCGCGACGCTGGCCGACGACGACCCGGTCGCGTGGTTCGACGTGCTCGTCCGCCTCTCCCAGCGCCACGAGTACGCCGGCAGCGCCGGCCCGCTCGCCGCCCGGCGTCTCCTCCACACCCTCGGCGGGGAGCGGATCGTCCACGGACACAGCATCATCGGCGACCTCTTCGGTGAGCGCTGCGACTCCTACAGCGAGCCGCGCCTCTACTGCGACGGCCTGGCGCTCGACATCGACGGAGGGATCTACGAGGGCGGGCCCTGCCTGGTCGCCCGCCTGTCGGTATGATCCACAAAGAAGTGTTTGCAAATAACCCTTTGCAGTCGTAGCGTGCCGCCATGGGCTCCTCCATCACCCCCGACATCGCCGGGCTGCGCGCCCTCAGCCATCCCGTCCGGCTGCGGATGCTGACCATCCTGCGCGGCGAGGGACCGGCCACCGCGACGTCGCTCGCGCAGCGCCTCGGCCTCAACACCGGGGCCACGAGCTATCACCTGCGCCAGCTCGCCCAGCACGGGTTCATCGAGGAGGACGCCGAGCGCGGCAACGCCCGCGACCGCTGGTGGCGTGCGGCGCACGAGAGCACCCGCACGGACTTCCGCGAGGAGGGCATCGTCGACAGCGACGTCGAGGCCTACCTCACGACCGTGGCACTCATGTACGCCGACCGGATGCGCGCGGCGGTGTCGGAGATGTCGTTCCTCCCCGAGCCGTGGCGCAAGGTCGGCACGCTGAGCGACTGGGAGCTGAGGGTCACCCCGGCGCAGGCCGAGGCGCTGGTGCACAGGCTCGCCGAGCTGATCGAGGAAGCGCCCCATTCCGACGCCGGCGACGCCGCCCCGTTCGTGGTGAACCTCAACGCCTACCCGCGTCCCGGCCAGGTGTGGGGCGAGGAGGACGAGGCGCGATGACCACGCGCACGCCGGTCGTCGGCGCCCTCGTCGCCGAGGGCCTCTCCTTCGTCGGCACCCGCGTCTCGATGATCGCGATCCCGTGGTTCGTCCTCTCGACCACGGGGTCCGCGACCCAGACGGGCCTGGTCGCCGCGGCCGAGATCACCCCGCTGGTGATCTTCAAGGCTCTGGGCGGTCCGCTGCTCGACCGGGTGGGCCCGCGCCGGGTCACCCTCGCGTGCGACCTCCTCTCCGCCTTCGTCGTCGCCGCGATCCCCCTGCTCCACGGTCTCGGGATGCTCGGCTTCCCGACGCTGCTCGCCCTGGTCGCGGTCGCCGGTGCGCTCCGCGGACCGGGTGACGCGGGCAAGTCCGCGATGACCCCCGAGATCGCCCGGGCGGCGGGCTGGTCCCTGGAGCGGGTGTCCGGCCTGGCCGCGGCCGTCGAGCGCACGTCGACGATGGGCGGTGCGGCGCTGGCGGGCCTGCTGGTCGCCGGCGTCGGCGCGGCCAATGCGCTCTACGTCGACGCCGCATCGTTCCTCGTCTCCTTCGTCGTCTTCGCGATCGCCACCAGCGGCCTCGGGCGGCCCGTCCCACGGGAGGCCGACCTCGCCCCGACGTCGTACGTCCACGAGCTCCGGCAGGGCTGGGACTTCCTGCGCACCGAGCCCGTGCTCGTCGCGATCTGCGTGATGGTGGCGGTCACCAACCTCGTCGACCAGGCCTACACCGCCGTCCTGGCGCCGGTGTGGGCGAAGGAGTCTGGCGCCGGAGTGGCCGTGCTCGGCACCCTGTTCGCCGTGATGAGCGGCGCCTCGGTGCTGGGAGCCCTGACGGCGGCGCGGTGGGGCGAGACGCTGCCGCGCTACCGGACGTACGTCATCGCGTTCCTGATCTGCGGTGCGCCGCGCTTCGTCGTGATGGCGCTCGAGTCCCCGCTGTGGGCGGTCTTCGCGGTGACCTTCGTCGCGGGGGTCGCGTCGGGCTTCCTCAACCCGATCCTCGGCGCGGTCATCCTCGAGCGGATCCCGGCCCCGCTGCTCGGGCGGGTCTCGTCGCTCAACACCGCCATCTGCTGGTCGCTGATGCCGCTCGGTGGCGTGCTCGGCGGGCTCGCCGTGGCCGGCCTCGGTCTCTCACCCGCCCTGCTCATCGCCGGTGCGGCGTACTTCGTCACCACGATGGCGCCGACCCGCGTGCCGTCGTTCCGCCGGATGGACCGCGCCCCGGCCGAGGAGTCCGTCAGGGTGTGAAGCGGGCGGCCACCTCGACCACACGGTCGAAGGCCTCGGTCTCGCCGATGCTCACCCGCACACCGTCGCCGGCGAACGGGCGCACCGAGATCCCGACCTCCCCGCAGGCCGCGGCGAAGTCGAGCGCCCGGTCGCCCAGCGGGAACCAGACGAAGTTGCCCTGCGCGTCGGGCAGCTCCCAGCCGATTCCGCGCAGCCGGGCGACCAGGTCCTCGCGACGCGCGACGAGGTCCTCGACCCGCGCCATCAGCTCGTCGGCGGCCGCCAGGGACGCGATCGCGGCGGCCTGCGCGACGTGGCTGACCCCGAAGGGCAGCGACACCGCGCGGAGCGCGCCGGCCAGCGGCGCCGGGGCGACGGCGTACCCGACCCGGAAGCCGGCGAGGCCGTAGGCCTTGGAGAAGGTGCGGGTCAGCACGACGTTGTCGTGGCGCCGGTAGGTCGCGACGCCGTCGATCGCGTCGTCCATCCGCACGAACTCGAGGTAGGCCTCGTCGACCACGACGACCACGTGGGTGGGGACCTTCGCGATGAAGGCGTCGAGGTCGGACTGCGTGACGGCCGGGCCCGTCGGGTTGTTGGGCGTGCAGACGATGACGACCTTCGTGCGGTCGGTGACCGCCGCGGCCATCGCGTCGAGGTCGTGGTGGCCGTCGGCCCTCAGCGGCACCTGGACGCTCGACGCGCCACCGGCGGTGACGGCGATGGGGTAGGCCTCGAAGGAGCGCCAGGCGTAGACGACCTCGTCGCCGGGCTCGCAGAACGCGTTGACCAGCTGGTAGATCAGGCCGACCGAGCCGGTCGCCGCGGCCAGGTCCTCGACCGGCACGCCCATCGCCTCGCCCAGCGCGGCATAGAGCGCGGTGCTGCCCATGTCGGGGTAGCGGTTCATCTGCGCCGCGGCCTCGGTCGCCGCCTCCAGCACACCGGGCAGCGGCGGGTAGGGGTTCTCGTTCGACGACAGCTTGTAGGACGTGAGGCCTTCGCGGGCGACGGGCGGCTTGCCGGCGACGTACGCCGGGATGGCGAGCACGTTGGGCCGGGGCTGGGGGGAGGTCACCCGAGCACCTTAGTAACGCGGCCGCGCCACGGTTTCAGGACGGGGAGCAGGAGGACGCCGACGAGGACGCCCACGCCCGCCCCGAGGATGTTGTCGACCATGTCGGTCACGTCGCAGGCGCGGTCGATGCGGGCCAGCTGGAGCTGCATGAGCTCGACCCCGACGCTGTACGCCGCCAGCAGCGCGAGGCCGATCGGAGCGAGCACCACGCCCGACCACCAGCGCCCGACCGCCAGCACGAGGAACATCCCGGCCGGCACGAAGAGCAGCACGTTGAGGGTGCGCTGGTCGAACCCGAGGCCCTCGAACGCCGCGCCGTTGGGGCCGCCGTAGTCCCACGAGCACGAGTCGCTCCGGCTGTCGGCGGGCACGATCCCGACGTCCGCACGGGTCGGGACCAGCGTTGCCACCGCGATGGCGGCCAGCGACCAGATCAGTCCCGAGATCGCCACCGCGGAGACCGTGCCGAGCCGCGCGCGCAGCGCCAGGCCGACGACGGCCGAGACGATGCCGGCAGCGAGGACGCCCAGCACCATCACGCCCGTCCCGCCGATCGTCACCACGGCGGTGAGGCTAGCCGGTGGAGCCGGTTGGCTACCCTCGCCACATGCGCTTCGTGACGTGGTTGCTGACCTATGCCGCCGGGCTGGCCGTGGCCGCCTGGCTCCTCGACGGGATCTTCTTCGACGGCCCCGCCAACGGGCAGGCCGAGATCCAGGAGAAGATCGTCCCGCTGTTCGTCGTGGCGTTGATCCTCGGACTGGTCTCGACCTTCATCGAGCCGGTCATCAAGCTGATTTCGCTGCCGTTCATCATCCTCACGCTCGGCTTCCTGCTGCTCGTGATCAACGCGCTGATGCTGATGCTCACCGCCCGGCTGGCCGACGCCTTCGACCTCGGCTTCCACGTCGACGGCTTCTGGAACGCCCTGCTCGGCGCGATCATCGTCACCGTCGTCGGCTGGGGCGTCCGGACGGCGCTGCCCTCCCGGGACTGATGCCGGTGCCGCACCTCCCTCCCCACCTTCCGCCGCCCCGCACGCCGGGGAGCTATCGCATCGCCCTGGTCTGCCTCGGCAACATCTGCCGCTCCCCCACCGCCCACGTCGTCCTCGAGCACCGGCTCGCCGACGCCGGCCTCGACGACCGGGTCGAGGTCGCCTCGTCCGGCACCGGCGGCTGGCACGTCGGCAACCCGATGGACGAGCGCGCCGCCGCGACCCTGACGACCGCGGGCTACGACCCGACCCGGCACCGGGCACGGCAGTACGACACGACGTGGCCCGAGGCGTACGACCTGGTGCTCGTGATGGACGAGGCCAACCTCGCCGACGTCGGTGGGCGCACGGAGCGGATCGGGATGTTCCGCGACCTCGATCCGATCGATCCCGGTGGCGAGGTGCCCGACCCGTACTACGGTGGGACCGACGGCTTCGAGGAGGTGCTGGCGATGGTCGAGCGCACGAGTGACGCGATCGTGCACGCCCTCCCCGACACCCTGGAACCACCGGCCCGGGACCACGCCTGATGGCTCGTCAGCCACTGGCGGCCAAGCGCGCCGAGGAGCTCCTCGGGGCGTCCGTCGTCGCGACCTCACCCGTCGCCGGCGGCGACATCGCGACCGCGACCCGGCTGCGCCTCTCGTCCGGGCAGACGGCGCTGATGAAGACGCTGCCGCACGCGCCCGAGGGATTCTTCGAGGCCGAGGCGGCCGGCCTGCGCTGGCTGTCCGCGGTGGAGGACGGCGTACCGGTCCCCGAGGTGCTCGCGGCTGCGAGCGACTGCGTGATCCTCGCGTGGGTCGAGCAGGGCTCGAAGACCCCGGCCGAGGCGGCCGCGACGTTCGGCCAGCAGCTGGCCCGCACCCATGCCGCCGGCGCCGACGAGTGGGGCCTCGACCACGACGGCTTCATCGGCCGGCTGCCGCTGCCCAACAAGACCGCGGGGTCGTGGGCGGAGTTCTACGCCGTGCGTCGGCTGCTGCCCTACCTCAAGCTGGCGCGCGACCGCGGCTCGATCACCGACGGTGACGCCGCCGTCGTCGAGTCGGTCGTCGGGCGGCTCACCGAGCTGGTCCCCGAGGAGCAGCCCGCGCGTCTGCACGGCGACCTCTGGAACGGCAACTGCCTCTGGGGCCAGGACCTCGCCATCCACGTCATCGACCCGGCGGCCTACGGCGGGCACCGCGAGGTCGACCTGGCGATGCTCCACCTCTTCGGGCTCACCCACCTGCCGCGGGTGGTGGCGGCGTACGACGAGACGCACCCGCTCGCCGACGGCTGGGAGGACCGGTTGGGCCTGCACCAGCTCTTCCCGCTCCTCGTGCACGCCTGCATGTTCGGCGGGAGCTACGGGGCGCGCGCCGGGGCGATCGCGGCGCGCTACGTCTGACCCACCAACGGGTCGAGTGCGCACGCGGCAGCAGTCTCCACACGGCTCCGCACTCGACTTCTCAGGACGACCTCAGGAGCCAGTGGCATCCTGTGCACCGTGACGGACACCAAGCCCCGCGTGCTGGTCGTCGACGACGACCGCGCGGTGCGTGACTCGTTGCGCCGGTCGCTGGAGTTCAACGGCTACGACGTCGTGCTCGCCGCCGACGGCGCCGAGGGCCTGGTGGCCGTGGGTGCCCAGCACCCGGACGTCGTGGTGATCGACGTGATGATGCCGCGGCTCGACGGGATCGAGACCACGCGGGCGCTGCGGGCCGCCGGCAACGACGTACCGATCCTCGTCCTCACCGCGCGCGACGCCGTCGGCGACCGGGTCGAGGGCCTCGATGCCGGGGCCGACGACTACCTCACCAAGCCCTTCGCGCTCGAGGAGCTGCTCGCCCGGTTGCGCGCGCTGCTGCGCCGCATCGTCCCGGACGCCGAGGGCGACGGAGAGGTGCTGTCCTTCGCCGACCTCACGATGGACGTGTCGAGCCGCGACGTGGCGCGTGGCGGGCGGCCGATCGAGCTCACCCGCACCGAGTTCACCCTGCTCGAGATGTTCCTGCGCCGACCCCGCCGGGTGCTGGACCGGTCGTTCATCCTCGAGGAGGTGTGGGGCTACGACTTCCCGACGAGCGCGAACTCGCTCGAGGTCTACGTCGGCTACCTGCGCCGCAAGACCGAGGCGGAGGGCGAGCCGCGGTTGATCCAGACGGTGCGCGGCGTCGGTTACGTGCTGAAGGAAGCATGAATCCCGAGGAAGCCCTCGCCCAGGGGCGGTGGCACTACCGCCGCTCGCTGGCGTCGCGCGTCGCGGTCCTCACCACCGTGGCGCTCGGGGTGTCGATCGCGATCCTGTCGCTGACGGCGTACGTCGTGATGCGCCAGCAGCTCATCAGCTCGCTCGACCAGTCGTTGCTCAACCGCGCCCACAAGGCCACCAGCGACACCACCCTGTCCGCGATCGCGGCCGGCGACGTGCCCTTGTGGGTGCTCGGCGCCGCGGACGTGCGGATCATCCTGATCAACTCCGAGGGCCGCGGGATGTCCGGCACGGCCATCCCGACGTTCACGCTGGGCGCGCCGGAGTACACCGTCGTCACGGGGCAGCGCGAGTCGGTGGTGCGCACGCTCGTCACCGAGGAGGGCGAGCGCTACCGGGTCGCGACGGTCCGCGCCGGGAGCGGCCAGGCGCTGATCCTCGCTCAGCCCCTGACCGAGACCGACCGCACGCTGGGCAAGCTCGGGGGCGTCCTGTTCGTCTTCGGCGCGCTCGGCGTGCTGGCGGCGATGCTCGCGGGGTGGCTCGTGGCCCGCAACGGACTGCGACCCGTACGCCGCCTCACCCAGACCGTCGAGCGGATCGCCGAGACCGAGGACCTCGCGCCCCTCCGGGTCGAGGGCGACGACGAGGTCGCACGGCTCGCCACGGCGTTCAACCAGATGCTGCTGGCGCTCGGCGCCTCCCGCGACCGGCAGCGGCGGCTGGTGGCCGACGCGAGCCACGAGCTGCGTACGCCCCTCACCTCGCTGCGCACCAACCTCGACCTGCTCCGCCAGGCCGAGGGCAACATCGCTCTCCCCGCGGAGGCACGGCTCGAGCTGCTCGACGACGTGCGCGGCCAGATCGAGGAGCTCAGCGCGCTCGTGGGTGACCTCGTCGAGCTGGCCCGCGACGAGCCGATGACCCACGTCGTCGCGCAGGTCGACCTGGCCGACGTGGTGGACCGGGCCGTGACGCGCGTACGCCGTCGCGCCCAGGGCATCTCCTTCGACATCGCGACCGAGCCGTGGGTGGTGGTCGGCGACTCGAGCAGCCTCGAGCGTGCGGTGACCAACCTGCTCGACAACGCGGCGAAGTGGAGCCCTTCCAACGGCACCGTCACGGTCCGGCTCTCCGAGGGTGCCCTCGTCGTCGACGACCAGGGCACCGGCGTCGCCGAGTCCGACCGTCCCCACATCTTCGAGCGGTTCTTCCGGTCCGACGAGTCGCGCGCGATGCCCGGTTCCGGGCTCGGCCTGGCCATCGTGCGGCAGGTCGTCGACCGGCACGGTGGCCGGATCGACGTGGCCGAGTCGCCGGAGGGCGGGGCTCGCTTCGTGCTGTGGCTGCCGGGGGTCGAGGCGCGCTCACTCGAAGACGCGTAGCAGCCGCTCGGCCTTCCACTCCGACTCGGCCCACTCCTCGTCGACGTCGGAGCGCACGGTGATCCCGCCGCCCGTCCCGACGCGCCACGTGCCGCTGCCGTCGGTCGTGAGCGAGCGGATGACGACCCCGAGGTCGGCCGGGCCGTCGCCGCTGATCCAGCCGAAGGCGCCGGCGTACACCCCGCGCGGCGACGACTCGACCTCGCCGATGATCTCCATCGTGCGGAGCTTGGGTGCCCCCGTCATCGAGCCCGCGGGGAAGAGCGCGCGCAGCGCACCGACGGTCGTGACGTCGTCGCGCAGCCGGCCGCGCACGGTCGACACCAGCTGGTGCACCGAGGCATAGCTCTCGACCTGCATCAGCGCCGGCACCTCGACCGATCCGACCTCGCACACCATCGACAGGTCGTTGCGGAGCAGGTCGACGATCATCAGGTTCTCGGCGCGGGTCTTGGGGTCCGTGGCCAGCCGCTCCCTCAGGGCGTCGTCGTCCTCGGGCGTCGCGCCGCGCGGTGTCGTGCCCTTGATCGGCTTGGTCTCGAGGTGCCGGTCGGGCGTCACCAGGGCGTACCTCTCCGGCGAGCTCGACAGCAGCCACCCCCGCGCGCCGTCGACGTCGTGCTGGAGGAACCCGCTGTACGGCGCGGGGTTGAGCTCGCGCAGCCGGAGGTACGCCGTCACCGGGTCGAGGTCGTCGGTGATGGTCAGCCGGTGGGTGAGGTTGACCTCGTAGGAGTTGCCCGCGTGGAGGTGCTCCTGGACGCGCGTGAAGGCGTTGGCGTACGGCTCGGGGGTGGGACTTGTCAGGCTCTCGCTGAACTTGTCCGGCCGTGCACGGGCCGACATGTTCAGCGATCCCCGGTCAGCCGGGGATTCCGAAGGAGGGTGCTCGAACACCCGCACCGCCGTCGGCCGCATCCAGATCGCGTCGGGCAGGAGCGGATCGGGTGCGGCGGGGAGGTCGGGGCGCGAGGCGTAGCCGAGGTAGCCGAACCACTGCTCGCCGGCGCGCATGCGCGCCTCGAGGACGGTGAAGATGTCGTCGCCCACGACCGTCGACGTGCCGCCGACGTGGAGGAGCACCTCGCGCCGGGAAGCCGACCACGACAGCGACTCGTTGTGGTCCGCGAGCCACCCGATGATCGACCGGCGGCCCGACCACTCGCGCGCACCGCCGCCGTCGAGCCAGAAGCACCGCTGGTGCTGGGCAGCGACGTCGAGGAAGAACGCGGTGGCGTCATCAGTCATCGCAGGAAGTTCCCCACGAGTTCCGCGCCGTGCTCCGACAGGATCGACTCGGGGTGGAACTGCACGCCCTCGAGCGGCAGTTCGCGGTGCCGCACGCCCATCACCACGCCGTCCTCGCTCCACGCCGTCGCGACGAGCGACGGAGGCAGGGCGATCGCGCCGAGCGAGTGGTAGCGCACGGCGGCGAAGTCCTGCGGCAGCCCGGCGAACACCCCGTCGCCGTCGTGGTGGATCGACGCGACGTCGCCGTGCGACGGCTGCAGGCGCGAGACCTGGCCGTCGTACGTCGTCACCAGGCCCTGCATCCCGAGGCAGACCCCGAGCACCGGGCGGGACGCGTCGAGCAGGACCGCGGTCCCCACCGCGAAGTCGGACGGGACGGCCGGATGGCCCGGCCCCGGCGACAGCACGACGTGGGAGTGGCGCAGCACGTCCTCCGGCGCCACCTCGTCGTGCTGGACGACGCGCGGCAGCACGCCGGTCACCGCGGCGACGAGGTGCACCAGGTTCCACGTGTAGGAGTCGTGGTGGTCGACCACGATCACGTCCGGCGTCACGCGCCAGACAGTAGTGCTACCGGCGCACGGCGCGACACGCCTCCGACACCGGCTGCGCACCCGTCTCCCGGCACTGGTCGAAGGCGGCCAGCCTCGCCATCAGCAGGTCGATCTCGGGTTGGCGCTTCTTGCTGGTGAAGGTGTTGCGCTTCTCCCACCGGTCCTGGCGATAGCTGTAGTACTCGTAGCCCCACGACGTCCGCTTGCGCCGCGGGTCGAGGTCGAGCCGCACCAGCAGCGCGAGGCGGCTGCGCACCGCGGTGAAGGACGGGATCCGGTCCAGCTCCGAGCCGCTGAAGGCGGCGTCGGGGTCGCCGCCGGTGAGCGTCTGCTGCGTGTGCTCGAGGAAGGCGTACGACTGCCGCACCAGCCCCGGCTGCGCGAAGGTCGGCGCCAGCGACAGCCCGCTGCGGTAGGGCGCCGGCGGGAGGCCGGCGAGCTCCTCGAAGGTCGGGGCGAGGTCGATGTTGCTGGTGACCTCCTTGCGCTGTCCGGGCACCACGCCCGGCCCGGTGACGAGGAGCGGCACCCGCACGTCGGTGTCGTACGCCGTCCCCTTGCCGCGCGCGAGCCCGTTCTGCCCGAGGTGGAAGCCGTTGTCGGAGGTCAGCACAACGTAGGTGTCGGGGCCGACCGTCCGGAGGATCTTCGAGATCAGCCGGTCGGCAGACTGCGACATCCGCGCGCGGTCGCGCAGGTCGCGGACGGCGACGGCCTTCGACAGCGGGGCGCCGGTGTTCCACGCGCGCGCCTTTTTCCCGGACGCGGTGCGCGGCCGGTTGTCCGACGTGTCGTCACCGAAGCCCGGCAGGTCAGCGGCGGTCAGCTTGGCGCACGCCACCCGCCCGCAGCTCCGGGCACCCTCGCGATCGCGGAACATCGGCGGGAAGAGCGGGTCTCCGGGGTAGTGCCCCTTCGGGTTGGTGCGGTTGTGCGGCGCGTAGAGCGACACCTCGAGGAAGTACGGCGCCTCGGCGGCCTCGTTGGCGGCGAGGAAGTCCATCGCCAGGTCGCCGGTCACCGTGCCGGCGTACGCCTCGTCCTTGGCGCTGTTGCTCGCGCTCGCCGGCGGCGCGTCGTGCTGGACCAGCCGCATCCGGCCGTCGACGACCGACGTGCTGGCGAAGTCCCAGCCGTCGTAGGCCGATCCGAAGACCGTGTTGAAGGTCGACCAGCCGGGCACCACCGGAGGCAGCTCGCGGCCCGGCGACCACTCGTACTCGTTGAGGAACTTGCCGACGAACCCGGTCGTGTAGCCCGACTCCTGGAGCCGCACGTTGATGGCGCGCTCGGGGTTGCCGTTCGCCGCGTAGGCCGCCCAGCCGCCGAGCATCGACCGGCCCGCGTTGCTCGTGTTGGTGAGGACGCCGGTCTGGTGGGGGTACTGGCCCGTGAAGAAGCTCGACCGCGACACGCAGCACAGCGAGTCGGTGACGAAGGAGTGCGGGTACGACGCCCCCGTGCGACGCATCGTCTGCACCGACCGCATCGTCTGGGCGAGGTCCATCGAGAAGTCGTCGAGCATCACCACGACGATGTTGGGCCGGGCGTCCGGCGCTGCGGGCGCCGCCCCTGCCGGCGTCGGTCCGGCCGCGGTCCCGAAGGCCGCTGCGCCGGCGACGAGCGCCGCGATGCAGAGGCTCGACCATGCTCGTCGTGCTCGTCCGAAGTGCTGCACGTGTCCCCCGTGGTGGTCCCGAACCGATGTCCAGTCGGTGACCCTACGTCGCCTGCGTCTCCGACCTCAGCAGGTCACGCACCGAGGCGTGGAGCAGGTCGTAGCCGTTCTCGGTGAGGATCGACTCGGCGTGGAACTGGATGCCGCGGTAGTGCGGGCCGATCACGGCGTGGATGTCACCGGTGGCCTCGTCCGCCTCGACGCGCACACCCTCGGGCAGGGCGCCTCTGTCGGGCACCCGGCCGACGAAGGTGTTGTAGAACCCGACCCGCTCGGTGCGGCCGTCGAGCTGCACCGGCGACTGCGTGCCCTGGAAGACCACGTCCTTGTAGTCGAGGTCGAGGCCGAGCCGCTGGCACAGCGTCTGGTGGCCGAGGCAGACCGCGAGGAAGGGCTGGCCGGAGGCGAGCAGGTCGTCGACGGCCCGGCGGAAGGCCGCGATCTTCGGGTGGTCGCCCTCGCGCGGGTCGCCCGGCCCGGGCCCGACGATGACCAGGTCGGCTCCGTCGAAGGCCCCGGTCGCGTAGTCCTCGTGGCGGACCACCCGTGCCGTCATGCCGAAGACGCCGAGCACGTGGACGAGCATGTTCACGAAGTCGTCCTCGCCGTGCAGGATCACCACCGACCTGCCGGCCAGCGACGGGTCCGGGGGCTCGCCGGCCTGATCGGTCAGCCAGAAGCGGGAGAGCCGCTGGTTGCGCGTCCCCAGGGCCAGTACGACGTCCTCGTCCCGCGCGAGCTCGGCGATGTCCGTCCCGTCGGAGGTCGCTGCCGGCGCCAGCCCGAAGGCGCTGAGGATCCCCCCGGCCTTGGCCCGGGTCTCGGCCACCTCGTAGGCGGCGTCGGAGTCGCGCACCAGGGTCGCGCCCGCGGTCACCTTGAGCTCGCCGGTCGGCGAGACGTCGGCGGTGCGGATGAGGATCGGGCTGTCCATCGTCGGGGTGCCGTCGGGCGATCGGCCGAACAGCGCGAGCGCGGCGCCGTAGTAGCCACGGCCCTCGGGCTCGTAGTCGGCGATCAGCCGGCAGGCGTTCTCGACAGGGGCGCCCGTCACCGTCGCGGCGTACATCGTGTCGCGCAGGATCTCGCGGTGGTCGCGGTCGGAGCGCCCGGCGAGGAGGTACTCGGTGTGGATCAGGTGCGTCATCGGCTTGAGGAACGGCCCGAGCACCTGGCCACCCTCGTGGCAGATGTCGCACATCATCTTGAGCTCTTCGTCGACGACCATGAAGAGCTCGAAGACCTCCTTCTCGTCGGCGAGGAACTCGAGCAGGTTCGCCTTGAGGTCGTCGCCGTGGCCCGCGACGCGGAACGTCCCGGAGATCGGGTTCATCCGGACGTCGCCGGAGCGCACCGACACGTGCCGCTCGGGGCTCGCACCGATCAGGAACCGGTCGCCGGTGAAGAAGCAGAAGGTCCAGTACGCCCCGCGCTCGCGCTCCATCAGCCGACGCAGCACCGTCAGCGCCTTGGTCGCGTCCCAGTCGGCGAGGACGGCGCGGTAGTGGCGGCCGATCACGAGGTTGGCGCCCTCGCCCTGGCCGATCTCGTCGCGGATGATCGACTCGACGACCTTGCCGTAGTCGTCGTCGGACGTCGCGAAGCCGCCGCGGTCGGCGAGCTCGACGGGCACGTCGGGCAGTGCGGCGAGCAGCTCGTCGACCGACACCTCGTGCTCGGCCTCGATGTCGACGACCGTCAGCGGGGCCCCGTCGTCGATCGCCGCGAAGCCGCGCTCGCGCACCTGCCGGAACGGCACCGCGACCAGCCGGTCGGCGCTGCGACCCGGCTCAGGGGCGCCGGTCGCCAGCGGGATGTCGAGCAGGCTCGCGACCTCGTGGGGCGTGCCGCCGACCAGACCTGCCGTCGGTGCCGCCTTGCGCCGGATGACCGCCCACGCGCCGTACCCCTGGATCTGCTCCAGGAGGTCGGCGACGGTGGGGGTCGAAGTCATGGCCGAAACCCTACGGCGGCACGGAGGGCCGGCCGGCCGGCGTCTCAGTCCAACTGAGTCGCGATCCACTCCTGCAGACCCGCGACACCGTCGCGCAGGCTCACCCGCGGCTGCCAGTCGAGGGACCGCAGGGTGTCCTCGACCGTGCAGGAGGCGTGCCGGACGTCGCCGTCGCGGTACTGGCCGGTGACGTGCGGCTCCGGCGCCGAGTGGTAGCGGGCGATCTCGCGGGCCAGGTCGCCGATCGTGGTGCGTACGCCGCTGCCGACGTCGACCGTCCGCATGTGGTCGGCCGGCTGGTGCGCGATCGCGGCGACGAGCGCGCTGACGACGTCGTCGATGTAGACGAAGTCGCGGGTGATGTCGCCGTCCTCGTAGAGCGGGATCGACTCGCCCTCGCGGGCCAGCCGCGAGAAGAGCGAGACGATGCCCGTGTAGGGGTTGGACAGCGACTGGCGCGGGCCGTAGACGTTCTGCAGGCGCAGCACCGAGAGGCGGGTGTCGTGCGAACCGGTCCACGCGGACAGGATCTGCTCCTGCGCGAGCTTGGTCGCGCCGTAGACGTTGATCGGGTTCGGGTGCGTGCCGGCCACGGTGTTGGGCACGTGGGCGGCGCCGTCGCCGTGGTCCCACTGCCCCGCCTCGAGCTGCGCATGCGTGCGCAGGCCGGGCTGGAAGGTCGAGCCGTCGGCGTTGCGCCACACGCCCTCGCCGTAGACCGCGCGCGAGCTGGTGAGCACGAAGTGGCCGGGCACGTGGCCGGCCCGGGTGAGGGAGTCGAGCAGCTGGGTGGTGCCGACGACGTTGACCATGCCGTGGCGGGTGCTCTCCGAGAGCGACTGCGCGGTGCCCGTCTCCGCGGCCAGGTGGACGACGGTGTCGGGACGCAGGTCGGCGACGACGGCGTCGAGGTCGTCGGCGCTGGTGACGTCACCGATGCGCAGGTCGACGGAGTCAGGCAGGTCGGCCGGGGGCTGCGAACCCGGGTGCACCTGGGGGTGCAGGTTGTCGAGCACGACCCACTGCTCGGCGGAGTCGGCGAGCTGCCGCGCGAGGGTCGTACCGATGAAGCCGGCGCCACCCGTGACGAGGACTCGACCACCTGCTTGATTCAGCCGCGATGAGGACATGGCCCACACCCTAGGAGTCGAGGGGCGAAACCCGGATGTCGAGGCGGCGTGGCGCTGACAGACTCCCGTCCATGAGCCAGGGGTCGCGGTCACACCTGCGCGGCCTGCTCGAGGTCGGCGCTGCCAGCGTCCTGTGGGGCACCGGCGGGCTGGCCGTGCAGCTGATCCGCGAGCACGAGGCGCTCTCGCCCGTCACGATCAGTGCCTGGCGGATGGCGATCGCGGCCGCGGTGCTGCTGGTCGCACTCGTCGCGCTGCGGCGCGGTGGCGAGCTCGTCGATCTCGCCCGCCGGCACCCGCGCCAGCTGCTCGTGGTCGGCGCCGGCACGGCGGCCTACCAAGGTTTCTACTTCGTCTCCGTCACCCAGGTCGGCGTCGCCGTCTCGACGGTCGTCAGCCTCGGGCTCGCGCCCGTGCTGCTCACCGTCCTCGAGTCGGCACGGGACCGCCGCGCGCCGGCGCCGTCCCGGCTCGGCGTGCTGGGCGCGGCCCTCGTCGGGCTCGTGCTCGTCAGCGTCGCCGGGCACGCGTCGTCGACCGGCCCCGACCCGGTGGCCGGAGTGCTGCTCGCGGTCGCGTCCGGGACGACGTACGCCCTCACGACCGTGGCGGGCGGATCGGTCAGTCGTACGTCGTCGCCGCTGGTGCTGACGAGCGGCATGACCCTCGTCGGGGCGGCCGTCCTCCTGCCCTGCCTGGCCGTCGTCGACGGGCCGCGCGTCACCACCGACGTGGTGGCGCTGGCGTGGTTGGTCTACCTCGGTGCGCTGACGATGGCGCTGGCCTACGTCCTGCTCTACTCCGGGCTGCGCGTCGTCGCGCCGAGCACCGCGGTGACCGCCAGCCTGGTCGAACCGGTGACCGCTGCGGTGGTCGCGGCGGTGGTGCTCGGGGAGGCGCTCGGCCCGGTCGCCGTCGTGGGGATCGTGCTCGTGCTCGGCGCCGTTGCCGGCCTCGGCCGACCTGCCGCTGCCGCCGGGCCGGTGCTGCCGGACGCGCGCCTGCGCTGACACCCGCGCGGTCGGTCGGCTACGACGCGCTGCGCACCAGGCGTACGCCGGTCGCGATCAGCCACACGAGCCAGGCGGCGTACCCCGGCATCCCCACGAACAGGAGCGACGAGCCGTCCGCGATCGGCAGGCAGGCCGTCCCCGCGACGACCAGCAGTCCTCCCCCGGCCAGGCCGAGCCACCGCTGCCACGGCGCCGTCAGCCCGCCCGCGTGGGTGGCCAGCGCGACGGCGACGAAGGTGGTGCCGAGCGCCGGCATCACCAGCGCGAAGGCGCCCGCGTGCATCTGCCAGACGAGCTCGAGGAGCGGGGTCGGTTCAGTCAATCCGTCCGCGGCCAGGACGACGCCGATCCAGAGGACGGCGTAGAGCGCGAAGACCGCCGAGAGGACCGCGCCCGCGGCCACGGCGAGCCGCGACCAGGCTGCTCCCGCTCCCCCGCGTCGCTCGACGAGCCCGACCATGCAGACGAGGAGACCGAGCAGCAGGGGCAGGTTCAGCGCCTCGAGGCCGACCGCGATCGCGACCGCGCTCCGGTGGTCCGCGTGGAAGGCGAGCACCTCGGTCATCGGGTCCGCGTAGCTCGGTGCTCCGACCCAGATCACCACGGCGTTCTGGACCGCCAGCGAGGCCGCCAGTGCGAGCGCCAGAGCGCCCGCGATCTGCTCGTCGCGCGCCACCCGGACGTCCGGCAGGGTCGTCGTGCTCATCTCGTTGCTCCTTCGCCGCGGTCGGACGACCGCGTGCCTCCACGGTCGCCGACGCGGACGTCGGGCGGATCGTCCTCGGAGCCCGATCTCGACCGGCCGGATGACCGGTCTGCGGCTCGTACTTCCGGCCGATTCAGACGCGGGGCAGCGCGCTCTGGCGGGTCATCCGGAACATCAGCGGAGGGACGGGGCGCGTGGCAGGATCCGCGCATGATCCGACGTACTGGCCAGCAGGTCGACGACCCGACTCCGTCGACGGCGGCCTTCGCGCTTGTTCCTGGCGTCGTCCTGACCTTCCTGGGGGCGTGGACCCTCGCCGAAGCAGAGCTCCCCCTGCTCCTAGGACTGGCGCTCCTCGTCGTGGGGGTCGCGTTCCTGCTGACCGGCGCGATCGCCAAGGGCGTCGCCTGGGGCCTCGACCTCCACATCACGGGTGAGAGCTGAGGCGGCGTGAGGGTCAGTAGTCCTCCATCACTCCCCACGGCACCGGCACGACGTACCACTCGTCGGCGTCCAGGACCGACGGCGTCGCGCGGACGCCGGTGACCTTCTCGCTCATCGCTTGGGCGACCGCCGCCCAGTCGGCGATCTCGACCATCGGGCCCTCCGGGTCGGACCACGCGAGCCTCGCGAGGTCACGCACCTCGGCGGGGATGTCGTCGAGGCTGTCGACGAACGCGTACTCGAACGCGTCGAACACGATCTCGCCGTCACGCGCGTAGCCGAAGCGCGTCATCGCCTCGATGTTGTCCGTGGCCACTGCGCTGACCGCGCCACCCTCGGACAACGCCGCCAGGAGCCGCTTGGGAGGGTCCGCGAAGCCGGTGTCCTCCCAGGCGACGACACCGTCGCCCACCTGCAGGAAGGCGTACGCCGAATGGTCGAAGTCGACCTCGGCGTCGAGCTGCTTCGCGGCCAACGGCTGCGCGCCGGGACCGAGCAGCCGCTCCTTGGCCTCGGCCACCGTCAATGGAGCGGCGACGATCCAGGTGCCCTCGTCCATGCGGTCGGCGCCCTTGGCGTGCAGGTAGTGGTCGGCGAGCGCCGCGTCCTCGGCCGAGAGGGCAGCCAGGTTGGCGTCGAGCTCGGTCCGGTCGAGCTCGGGCGGCTCGTAGGTCGGAGCCGGCGTCCCGGTCGGCGTCTCGGGTGACGTCTCGGTCGCCGTCCCGGACGGGGACGGCTGCCCGGCGGCACCTGAGGAGTCCTGCTCGCCGCAGGCAGCCGCTCCGAGCACGCCGAGCAACAGCACCACGGCGTACCCCAGCCGTCCCCCTGAACGCATGACCTCAGTGTCGTCGACGCAGTGCGGCCGCGGAAGAGAGGTGGACGGAGCTGCTGCGAGCACGTCCGAGCATGGCCATGCCCCCGCCATCGTGAGGACTGGCGGGGTGCGGGGCGGCGTCATCGTCGGCGGGGTCGTGGGATGCCGGGTGGGTCGGGGTGGTCGTTGTGGATCGGGGTGGTTCCGGTGGGGTCGCGTCGGAACTGGTGGCCGTGGGGGCTGGTCCACTCGAAGCAGCCTGGTCCGGTGACGCGGTAGCGCCAGGCGGTGTGGGTCTTGAGTCGGTGGTGGAACCGGCACAGACACGCGAGGTTGTCGGACGTCGTGGGTCCGGGTTGTGGTCGGCCTTCGGCTGCGGCGTCGTGGTCGAAGGCGATGACGTGGTCGATGTCGCAGCCCCGTGCGGGTCGGGTGCACCACGGGAACACGCACGTCTGGTCCCGGAGAGTCACTTGGTCGCGGATGCGGTCGGGGATGTCGTAGCCGGGTGCGGTCAGGTGGGTGTTGAGGTCGATGACGGGCTTGATCGTGATCGTGGTGAGGGAGTCGCCGCACCAGCCCTTGATCTGGGCGAGCAGGAGCAGCCGCTGGCGTTCTTCCATCCGGCCGGTCGGACCGAACACCGTCTGCTCGCCGACAGTGCTGGCGTCGAAGTGGGCGTGAAGGACCACCTCGCGGGCGGTGGGGAGGTCGGGTCTCGATACGCCGGCTCGTTCCTCACCGGCTACTCGACCGTCGAGGGGTGTTGCTCGTTCCTCACCGGCTACTCGACCACCGGAGGAGTTGAGGAGGTCGAGGGCGGTCTGGGTGCGGGCGAGGTCACCCAGTGCCTTGGCGCGTCGTACGTCCAGGGACTCGGTCGAGCCGAGGGCCTTCTGCTCGGCTGCCTTCTGGGTCAGGGCGTGGTTGAGGTCGAGGGCGTCGGCGATGTCGAGCTCAGCCTCGAACCGCATGGTCCCGGCGAAGTGGACGTCCTCGTCGTGCAACGTCGCGTGGCGGGGGTCGACCGAGAGGTAGCCGTCTTCGGGGTCAGAAGCCGGGTCCGCAGTGGCGAGGTCGTAGCGCTTGATGGTCTCCGCAACCAGCCGGTCCAGCTGTGCAGGTCCGATCCTCCCGGCGACCGCAGCGACCTGCGCGTCCACGAACGCAGCAGCCTCGCGTGTCAGCGAAGGAGTCGAGTGGATGGTCGTCTCGGCGACGGTGCGTGCCCGCCACGCGGGCACGTGCCCGGACTGGACCTGCGTCCACAACCGGGGGAGCCGGTGGCGCAGCTCGAGGGCGTGGCCGATGAGCTTCTTCGCCGACGTGGAGGAGATCCCGAGGACGGTGCCGAGCTCGGCGATGGCGAACTCCGCGATGAGCGGGCAGCCTTCGCCGGCGAGGGGTTCCTCGTGGTCGGTGCCCGGGACGGTGAAGGCGGCCGCGGAGTGGATGGACTCGGGTGGGTGGAGGTCGGCCCAGCGGGCAGCGAGGTCGAGCTGACGAGCTGCTTCGGCGTTCTCGAGGTCGCGTGAGGCACGGATCGACGCGAGCAGGTCGGAGGCGGTGAGGGCGTCCTCGCCTGTTCCGAGTCCCCTCAGCGTGTCGATCATGTGTTCGATTGTAGACGAGATCACCGACAGTGGGTTCGTCGTCAACAGGCCGGTTTCGAGGCTCGCTGCGCTCGCACCTCAACCAGCAACCGGTAGGTCTCGATACGTCCGCTCGTTCCTCGCCGACTACTCGACCAGCGGGCAGCCGGGCGGACGCTGGCGTCAGCCGACGGCGGTGGGGTACTTGACCTGGACCGCCACCCAGTCGACGAGCATGCTGTGCTGCTCGCCGCCGACGACCGCGTCGTCGGGAGCGACGTCCTTGTTGGACAGCCGCAGGTGGAAGGGGACCACGTTGCCCGGCACGCGCCGCACGTCGGGCAACGTGGCCGCGGTGTAGGCGAGGTTGCCCGAGCCGTCCCGCGCCTGGAACCAGACCCGGTCGGAGCCGACGGTGAACTCGGCGTGGTACTCCCAGTAGGACTGCCACGGCTTCACGCCGTCGGCGAAGCTGTGGCTGACGCCCGCGAGTTCGGCCGTGCGGCCCACGGCGCCGCACTCGTCCACGCCGTTGTCGAGCGTCTCGTCGTAGCAGAGGTGGGAGCCGAGCTGGGCGCCTGCGGCCTTCAGCGGGCCGTAGCTCTCGATCACGTCGATCTCGCGCGGGTCACCGGCGTCGGGGTGCTGCACCCACAGGGCGGCGTAGTTGCTCCCCGTGTCGGGCATGATCAGGCTCGCGGAGACGCGCACCTGGGTGCCGACCGGCAGGGACCAGCCCGGCGTTGACCGGATCTGGCTGAGGTGGCCCACGTCGAGCTGGCCCGATCCGTTGAGGGTGGCTCCGTTCCAGCCGGTCATCGGGTGCCACTGGCCGGGGGGCGTGCCGGCAACCCCGTCGAAGTGGTCCATGAAGACCTCCTGCCACTCGGGGGCGGCAGGAGGCTGCGTCGTCGGCGGAACCTCCTCCGGCACGACGGTCTCCGTCGGGGACGTGACCGAAGGAATGTCGGAGATCTTCCTCGGCCACGAGCCCGGGCTCACGCAGGCCGTGGCCAGGAACAGCAGGGTGCCGCCGAGCACGGCGGCACGCCACAGGGACCTGCCCACCAGCGTGTCCGAGTGCCGGGTCATCGGCCTCCCCACAAGGTCTCGTCGCATCCGTGTCCGACGATGCTACGAAGAGCCACCAACAGCGGTGGAATCGACGCGCGGGTCAGCCGACCGTGGTCAGCAGCTGCGTCGCACGCGTGAGCACGACGTAGAGCGTCGCTCGACCCGTGGCCGACTCGTCCTCGATCTCCTGCGGCGACACCACCACGATGCCGTCGAACTCCAGGCCCTTGGTGTCCAGCCCGGTGAGCACGACGACGCGGTCCTCGCCGCTCGGCGTGACGCTGGAGTCCACCGCCGCGCGGGCACCCGCGGCGTCGGACGCCAGCTCGGGCCACGACGCCAGCCACGCGTTGACCTCCGAGCGCCGGGCGACCGGGACGACGATGCCGACGGTGCCCTGCACGCGCCCGGCCGTCTCGGTCACCGCCGAGCGGACGGCAGCCTCGAGGTCGTCGACCGGACCCACGACCCGCGGGTCCTCGCCGGTGCGGCGTACGGCATCGGGCAGGTCGGCGTCGAGGCCCACGCGCTGGGCATAGTCGGCCGCGAAGGCGTAGATCTCCGCGGAGTTGCGGTAGTTGGTGGAGAGGTGGAACTCGTGGAGCTCCTTGCCCTCCAGCGCCTCGAGGCGCGCGCGGGTGGCCTCGGGTGCGTCGGGCCACGACGACTGCGCCGGGTCGCCGACGATCGTCCAGCTCGCGGCACGACCGCGGCGACCGACCATCCGCCACTGCATCGGCGTCAGGTCCTGCGCCTCGTCGATGAGGACGTGGGCGTAGCCGTCGTCCTCGATGCGGTGGGTCGGTGCCGACCAGGGCAGGCCGCCGGGGGCGTACTCCCGCTCGGAGATCGTGGTGAGCTCCTGGAGGTCGACGCCGCCCTCGAGGAGGCCGGTCTCGTCGAGGTCGCGCTCGTCGTCGGTGCGCTGCGGCACGTCGCCGAGGGAGTAGCGCAGCTCGTCGAGCAGCGGCACGTCCTCGATCGAGACGCTGTCGGCGGCCCACGACTTGGCGAGCAGCAGCTGCTCCTCGCGGCTGATGACGCCCTCGCCGACCCGCGACAGGAACTCCGGGTCGCGCAGCCAGCCGAAGACGGTCTTCGCGTCGAGCGGCGGCCACCAGGCCGAGGCGAACTCGACGAAGCCGGCGTGGCCGAGCATGTCGTCGTCAAAGGCTTCACGCCCACGCTCGCGACCGCGCTCGCCCTGCACCTGGCGCCACATCGCGTCGAGGAGCGTGCGCGCGACGCGCGGCAGCTGGCGGTTGCGGCGGCCCTGCGACATCAGCTGGCGGCGCAGCCGGCCGAGCAGGCCGGGGTCGAGCACGATGGTGTCGTCGCGCCAGTAGATGCGGAAGCTGGTCGGGGCGCCGGGCGCGTGCTGGCGCGACGTACGCCGCATCAGCTCCGCCATCCGCGAGGAGCCCTTGACGTCGGCGACCGCCGGCTCGTCGTGGCGCGTCGCGCGGACGCCGCCGACGACCTCACCGAGCGACCGCAGTGCGACAGCCGTCTCGCCGAGGCTGGGGAGCACGCGCTCGATGTAGCGCATGAAGACGCCGCTCGGGCCGACGACGAGCACGCCGCCACCCTCGTAGCGACGACGGTCGGAGTAGAGGAGGAAGGCCGCGCGGTGCAGCGCGACCACGGTCTTGCCGGTGCCCGGTCCGCCGGAGATCGACACGACGCCCTTGCCGGGCGCACGGATCGCCTTGTCCTGCTCGGCCTGGATGGTCGCGACGATCGAGTGCATCGACCGGTCGCGGGCGCGGGAGAGCTGCGCCATCAGCGCACCCTCGCCGACGATCGGCAGGTCCGTCTCGGCCTGGTCGTCGAGGAGCTCGTCCTCGACACCGATGACGGTGCGGTGCTGCGAGCGCAGCACCCGGCGGCGTACGACGCCCTGCGGGGTCGCGGCGGTGGCCTGGTAGAACACCCCGGCCGCGGGCGCGCGCCAGTCGATGAGCAGCACGTCGCGGTCGGCGTTGCGGACGCCGATGCGACCGATGTAGCGCGGCAGCACGTCGATCGACGGGTCGAGGTCGAGGCGGCCGAAGACCAGGCCCTCGTGGGCGGCGTCGAGCTGGGCGATCCGCTTCGCGGCCTGGAAGAGCATCGCGTCGCGCTCGACGAGACCGCCCTCGTGCTCCAGCCTGCCCCGGTTGCGTCCCTCCGCTGCGAGCGCCTTCGCGTTCTGCGTGGACGCCTCGAGCTGGACGTAGACCTCGTCGACGTAGTGCTGCTCCGCGGCGATCTCGCGTGCTTCGAGCTCCTCGCTCACGTCCTGCTCCTCATCCCCCGATGACCTGTGTCCAACCCGCTCGGACAGACCGACAAGCCTAGCGCCGCAAGGCCGCACCCACTCATTTAGCGTGCATCTCGTGACACTTCGCACCGGGTGGTCCGTGCTGGCCGCCGTCGCGGTCGGCCTGCTCGTGCTGGTCGCTGCCCTCACCGTGCCCGGCCTCGTGGCCGACGACGAGCCGGCTGCGGCTCCCCGGTCCTCCGACTGCGTCGTGCGGGCGACCGCCCCGACCGACGAGATCGGCGCGCAGGAAGCGGAGTGGGTGCGCTTCTGCCCGCTGGCCGCGGAAGGAGACTCCCAGCGTGTACGCCACCCGGCCGGGGTGGTCACGGGCGACCTGGCCGTGGCCGTCGCCGCGACCCTCTGGCAGACGCAGGACGGACGCCGCGTGTGTGCCGTCGACGGCGGCCCGACAGCGGGTCCTGCCCGCCGGTTCCGGATCGAGGTCGGCCTGGCCGACGGCCGGATCGCCGAGCTGGCGGGCGACACCGGGTGCAGCACGCGCGACACCACGCTCTTCAGCCAGCTCGAGACGACCCTGCTGATGGACGCCGCCGGCCAGGCGCCCGCCGACCCGCCGCCGGGTCCCGTCCGGTGTCCGCGGCGCTTCACGACGACCGCGACCAACTCCGACGGCGCGTCGGCCGCGCAGCTCGCCGATGACGCCGAGCAGCCGTGGCAGTCGACCGTGCCCGTGCTGCCGATGCCAGCAGTCCTCGTCGACGTGTGCGCCTACTCGGGCGACGGCCAGCGCCGCACGCTCGTCGACCAGTGGCGGGTGCCGCCCTCGGCCTCCGACGCGATCCGCGCCGCGGC
Source organism: Nocardioides glacieisoli (assembly GCF_004137245.1). GTDB lineage: Bacteria > Actinomycetota > Actinomycetes > Propionibacteriales > Nocardioidaceae > Nocardioides > Nocardioides glacieisoli. The sequence goes on along the minus strand of NZ_SDWS01000007.1, from coordinate 194,151 downwards.
CACGACCGGCTACCTGGACGGGGTGGCCGAGTGCGCCCCCGACCCCGACGCGACGTCGTACGTCGTGGTGCTGGGCGACCAGACCGGGACGATGCGCACGCTGGCGATCGACCCGACGCAGTGCGGGACCCTGCAGGCCGCCCTCGGCCTCCCCGCCACCGAGACCTACCTCGGCCTGGCGTCACCGCGGCTGGTCAGGATGATCGCCCGCAGCCGGCCCTGACCCGGTTCACCCGACGAGCAGAAGGGCCCCGACCACGCACACGACCGCCCCGAGGGTGCGCACGCGGTCGGCCCGTCCGAGCCGGTCGAGCAGGACCTCCCGCTCGTCCGCGTCGACCGACGAGAGCCGCCCGTGGATCGGCGCGGCCACCGCCGCGGTCGCCCCGACGGAGACCAGGCCACCGGCGAGCGCGACCCAGGTGCCGACGTCGCGCGGATCTGCGACGGCGACCCAGCCGAGCACCAGCACCAACGGGACGTAGACAAGGGCGACGACCGGGGTGATCCGTCGCGAGTGGCCGGCGTGGGCGCTCGCCCACCCCTCGGGCCCGACCTCGCCGAGGGCCGGGTAGACGACCAGGTCGACCGTGAGCTGGAAGCCCAGGTGCGCACCAGCGACCAGGAGCAGCCACGGAGCGGGATCGGCAAGGCTCATCGCGCTGTCACCGGGGTCCCCGTGGCGTTGTTCGGAGGAGCGAAGCGGAGGAGAAGAACGTCATGGGGTGGTTTCGAAGGCCTCGGCAGCGAGGTCCTGCTCGCCGGCCGCGATCGCGTCGACGATCCGGCGGGCGACATCGGCCGCGTCGAGCCCCTGTGGCAGCGCGGGCGCCTCGCCGGACAGGGGACGGGAGGCCAGCCCTGTCTCGGTGTGCGGCGGGCGGACGTCGTACACGTCGACGCGGCTGCGCCGCAGCTCGGTGCGAAGCGCCGTGGCCACCGCGCTCAGCGCGGCCTTGCTGGCGGAGTACGCCGCCATCCGTGGCAGCGGCCGCTCGGCGACGACGGCGCTGATCTGGACCACGAAGCCGCGCGACTCCTCCAGGAGGGGCAGGACCCGGCGCAGCAGGAAGAGCGGTCCCACGACGTTGGTGAGGAACAGCTCCTCGACGACCTCGTCCGGGGTGTCGACGAGCGTCCCGAAGGCGACCACGCCGGCAGCGTTGACGAGTCCGTCGAGACCGCCGAGGTGCTCGTGAGCCGCGGCGACGACCGCGGCGCCGGCGCCGGCGTCGCCGAGGTCGGCGACCACCGGGATGCCGGTCCCGAGGGCGGCGAGGCGATCGGCGTCGCGCCCCACCACGAGCAGCCGGGCGCCCCGGCGCTCGAGCTCGGCCGCGATCAGCGAGCCGAGCGCACCGCTCGCGCCGACCACCGCGATCCGGGCTCCGGACAGCTCACGGGTGGTGGACGGTGCCATGCGGGTCTCCTTCGTCGGACGGTGTCACCCACTTCTCCGGCCCACCGGGGTCCGCAGATGCAGCCAGTGACCTACCGACCGCGGGACAGGAAGGCCGTCATCGCCTCGCGGGCCTCGTCGCTCGCGAAGAGCCGCGCGCTGGTCGTGGCCATCTCGTCGCCGAGGGCGTCGATGCGGGCCACGAGGTCGCGGTTGAGGATCCGCTTCGACTCGCGCAGGCCCTGGGCCGCCCCCGTCGCCAGGCTCGCGCAGATCGCGGCGACCTCGTCGTCGAGCCGGTCGGCCGGCACCGCCTTCGTCACGAGGCCGTACGCCGCCGCCTCGACGCCGGTGAACACCTCGCCACCGAGCGTGGTGAGGGCCGCTGCCCGTGGGTGCATCCGCTGGTGGACGGTGAGGCTGATGATCGCCGCGGCCAGACCGAGCTTGACCTCGGTGAGCGCGAAGGTCGCGTCGTCGGCGCTGACGGCGATGTCGGCCGCGGCGACGATGCCGATGCCGCCTGCGCGGACGGCGCCGAGGTTCTTCGTGACCACGGGCTTGTCGAGGGTGACGATCAGCCGCTGCAGGTCGACGATGCGCCGCGCTCCGACCTCCATCCCCTCCGTGGTGGCCTCCGACAGGTCCGCGCCGGAGCAGAACACCTTGCCGCTGCTCTCGACCAGCACCGCGCGTACGTCGTCGTCCGCGCCTGCCCGCTCGAGGTGCCCGAACAGCTCGGTGACGAGCTGGCGGCTCAGCGCGTTGCGGTTGGCCGGGCTGTCGAGGGTGATCGTGGCGACGGCGTCGGACACGGCGTAGTGGACCAGCGCCGAGGACGACTGGTCGGGGGCGTCGGTCTCGTCTGGCATGGCGGTCATCCTGCCGCACGGCCCATCCGCAGGGCCTCTGGCTCCGAACACCCGGCATGCAGACCTCCGCCCCACGCGACCGACGCCGCACCTTGCTCCACGCGACGTACGGCGTCCTCGCGACGCTCGTCGGCCTTGCTGCCGGGCACCTGGTCGCGGCCCTCACCGTGCCCGCCGCCTCCCCGGTCCTGGCGACCGGCTCCACGGTCATCGACCTGACGCCGACCCCGCTCAAGGAGTTCGCGATCCGGCAGTTCGGCACCGCGGACAAGCTCGTGCTGGTCGGCTCGGTCACCGTCGTCGTGCTGCTGCTCGCCGCGATCGCCGGCGTGATCGCGGACCGCCGCGAGACGGTCGGCCTGCTCATCCTCGTCGGGCTCGCCGGTGTCGCCGGCGTGCTCGCAGTCCTGCGCCCGGGCTCCGGGCCGCTGGACCTCCTACCCGCCCTGGCCACCGCGGCCGTTGCCGCCACCTCTCTCTGGTGGCTGCACCGTGTCTCGGACCGGGGTCCCGATCGGTCGTCGCGTGGGGTCGACGGTCCGAGCCGGCGCGGGGTCGTGCTGGCGACCGGCGGCCTTGCCGCGGCCGCAGTGACCATGGGGGCGCTCGGTCGCTTCGTGACGTCGTACCGCCTCGGCGGAACCGACATCGCGCTGCCGACCGCCGCCGACCCCGCGCCTTCCTTCCCGCAGGGCCTCGAGGCGACGTACGACGGCATCAGCCCGCTGCGGACCCCGAACGCCGACTTCTACCGTGTCGACACACGGCTCACGGTGCCCGCCGTCGACGTCGACTCGTGGACGCTCACCATCGACGGCGACGTCGACCAGGAGATCACCCTGACCTTCGCCGAGCTCGCCGCGATGAAGACCGTCGAGCGCGACATCACGCTCACCTGCGTCTCCAACGAGGTCGGCGGGCCCTACGTCGGCGGCGCCCGCTGGCTCGGAGTCCCGCTGAAGGACGTGCTGGCCAAGGCAGGCATCGACTCCACGAAGGCCGACCAGATCCTCTCGACGGACGTCGACGGGATGACCATCTCGACGCCGCTCGGCGTGGCCATCGACGGCCGCGACGCGCTGATCGCGATCGGCATGAACGGCGAGCCGCTCCCCCGCGAGCACGGCTTCCCCGCTCGGATGGTCGTCCCCGGGCTCTACGGCTACGTGAGCGCGTGCAAGTGGATCACCCGGATGACCCTGACGACGTACGACGCCGAGCAGGCCTACTGGACCGAGCGGGAGTGGGCGATCGACGCCCCCATCAAGATCTCGAGCCGGGTCGACACCCCCAAGCCGTTCTCCGACAGCAAGGCCGGGAAGGTCGTCATCGGCGGCATCGCCTGGGCGCAGCACGTCGGCATCGACAAGGTCGAGGTCCGCATCGACGGCGAGGCCTGGCAGCCGGCCGAGCTCGGCCCGCAGGTGACCGACGACTACTGGCGGCAGTGGTACTTCGAGTGGGACGCGAAGCCCGGTCAGCACTTCATCTCCTGCCGCGCGACCAACAAGGACGGCGAGCTCCAGACCGACGTCCGGGCGCGGCCGTTCCCCGAGGGCTCGAGCGGGCTCCAGGAGATCTCGGTCTCCGTCGGCTGACCCCGGTTCCGCACACCTCCCACGGCGGGTGGTGCGTGACGCAGGTCCTGCGCCTCCAGGACCTGCGCCACGCTCCACCCGCCGTGCCGCGTTCGCTTTGTCCACAGATTGTCCAAAGTTTTTTTCCGAAATCACCCATCCACCGTCCGAGGGGTGCCGAACACCTCTCGACAGCGGGCCGCACGGCCCCACCACACGTCTTGACCAAACGAAAGGCACGCCATGAACACCAAGCTCCGCACCCGTTCCATGGGCCTCGCCGCCCTCGCCCTGACCGCTTCGATGGGCCTCGCGGCCTGTGGCAGCGAGGACGACTCGACCACGGCCTCCGACGAGACCACCACCTCGGAGACCCCTTCGGAGACGCCTTCGGAGGAGCCCATGGAGTCCGAGGAGCCGATGGCCGACGGTCCGTTCGGTCCCGGCTGCGCCGGCGTCCCCACCTCGGGTGAGGGTTCCGTCGAGGGCATGGCCGACGACCCGGTCGCCACCGCCGCCTCGAACAACCCGCTCCTCAAGACCCTGGTCGCCGCGGTGACCGAGGCCGGTCTCGTCGACACGCTCAACTCGGCCGAGGCCCTCACGGTCTTCGCGCCCACCGACGACGCGTTCGCCGCCATCCCGAAGAAGGACCTCAACGCCCTCCTGAAGGACAAGGAGGCGCTGACCACCGTCCTGACGCACCACGTCATCGGCGAGCGCCTCGCCCCCGACGCCGTCGCGGGCGAGCTCGAGACCCTGGCCGGTGACACCCTCACCGTCGAGGGCGAGGGTGAGAACTTCACCATCGGTGACGCCACCGTCGTCTGCGGCAACGTGCAGACCGCCAACGCGACGGTCTACGTCGTCGACCAGGTCCTGATGCCGGCGATGTGATTCGTCACCTCGACGAATACGCAAGGATGCTGACGTGGAACACGTGAGGCCCGTGCCTGTACCGGACGGGGCGCCCGCAGCGGGCGCCCCGTCCGGGGGCGACGCAGCCCGACTGGCCGGCCTCCTCGGACAGGCGGCACTGGGAGACCAGGCCGCCTTCGCCGAGTTCTACGACGCAACGTCCGCCCGGGCGTACGGACTGGCGTTGCGCGTCGTGCGCAACCCGGCCCACGCCGAGGAGGTCACCCAGGAGGCCTACCTCGACGCCTGGCGCTCCAGCGCCAGGTACGACGCCCAACGAGGGAGTGCAGCCGGCTGGCTGCTCACCATCGTGCACCGCAAGGCCGTCGACCGGGTCCGCTCGGTCGAGGCGGCCACCGCTCGCGACGTGACCTGGAACCGCGAGACAGCACCGATCGACCACGACCAGACCTCAGAAGCAGCACACGCCTCGCTGGACGCCACTCGCGTCCGCAACGCGGTCGCCACCCTGACCGACGTACAACGCCAGGCCGTGGAGCTCACCTACTTCGGTGGCTACACGCACACAGAGGTAGCCACCCTGCTCGACGTCCCGTTGGGCACGGCCAAGACACGAATACGCGACGGACTGATCCGTCTGCGGGACCTGATGGGAGTCACCTCATGAGCGATCTGCACAAGCTCACGGGGGCCTATGCCGTCGACGCCCTCGACGACCTGGAGCGTGCGCGCTTCGAGCAGCACCTCGACGAGTGCGACGACTGCCGCTTCGAGGTTGCCGAGCTGCGGGAGACCGCGGCCCTGCTCGCCGACAGCGTCTCGATCTCCCCGCCGGCCTCCCTGCGCGACTCGGTGCTCGCCGGGATCGCCCAGGTGCGGCCCCTGCCGCCCGTCGTGACTCCCATGCCGACCCCCGCGACGACCCTCCGGCGCCGCCTCCCTCTTCTCGTGGCTGCGGCCGCCGTCCTGATCGTCGGTCTCGGCGCCGTCGTGTGGCAGCCGTGGTCGGAGGAGACGCCGACCCGCCTCACTGCCGCCGAGCAGATCCTCGACGCCCCCGACGCACAGGAGGTCTTCCTGGACCTCGGTGACACCGGCCAGGCGACCGTCACGCGCTCCAAGTCGCACGACCGGGCCGTCATCCAGACCGAGGACATGACCGCCGCGCCCGAGGGCAAGGACTACGAGCTCTGGCTCATGTCCCCCGACGGCGTCTTCACGTCCGCCGGGCTGATGCCCGACGCCGCCGACCAGACCCTGGTGCTCGACGGCTCGGCCGCCGACGCAGCAGCGGTCGGCATCACCGTGGAGCCCGACGGCGGGTCGACCAAGCCCACCTCCGAGCCCATCGCCCTGTTCGACCTCACCCAGGCGACGTGACCATGGCCGCCCCACGACGGATCGCCGTCGTCGGTTCCGGCGTGGCCGGACTGACTGCAGCGCACGTCGCGTCGCGCACGGCCCACGTCACGCTCTACGAGGCCGACGCCCGGCTGGGCGGGCACGCCGACACGCACCGCGTCCCGACCGACGACGGTGAGCTGGCGATCGACACCGGCTTCATCGTGCACAACCGACGCACCTACCCGACGCTCCTGCGGCTCTTCGCCGAGCTCGGCATCGCGACCCAGCCCAGCGAGATGTCGCTGTCGGTCAGCGACGCCGGCACCGGTGTGGAGTACGCCGGTGCGCTGGGCGCGCGCGGGCTCTTCGCCCAGCGGTCCTCGCTGACGTCGCGCGCCCACTGGCGGATGCTGCTGGAGATCCCGCGCTTCCACCGTCGTGCCCGGGCGGTCCTGGCGGCCGACGACGACGGCTCCGACCAGACGCTGCGCGAGTTCCTCGACGAGGGCCGCTTCACGCCCGGCTTCGTGCGCCACTTCATGGAGCCGCTGGTCGCGGCCGTGTGGTCGTGCGACCCCGCCACCTCGCTCGACTACCCCGCGCGCTACCTCTTCACCTTCCTCGAGCACCACGGCATGCTCGGCGTCTTCGGGTCGCCCGAGTGGCGCACGGTGACCGGCGGCTCCGGGACCTACGTCGCTGCCGTGGCCGCCGGCCTCCACGACGTACGCCTCGACACCAAGGTGACCTCGATCCGCGAGCTGGCCGACGGCGTCGAGGTCACCGACGGCAGCGGCACCACGACGACCTTCGACGCGGTCGTCGTCGCGACGCACCCGGCGCAGGCGCTCGGCATGCTCGAGGCGCCGACCGACCTCCAGCGCGAGCTGCTGTCCGCCCTGCCCTACAGCAGCAACCCGGCGCTGCTCCACACCGACACCTCGCTGCTCCCGGCCGCCGAGGGTGCCCGCGCGTCGTGGAACTTCTTCCGACCGGCCGACCAGACCGGTGCCGTGACGGTCACCTACGACCTGACCCGCCTCCAGCGGCTGCCGACCGACACCCACTACCTCGTCACCCTCGGCGGCGAGGACCTCGTCGACCCGGCCACGGTGATCGACCGGATGGAGTACGAGCACCCGCTCTACACGCCCGAGTCGGTGGCCGCCTCGCGCCGCCTGCCGGAGATCGACACCGACCGGATCGCCTTCGCGGGTGCCTACCACGGCTGGGGCTTCCACGAGGACGGTGCGCGCTCCGGCCTGGCCGCCGCGACCCGGCTCGGCCTCCCGTGGACCCGCACCGCGCCGGTCCTGCCGACGCCCGGCCGCTTCGAGACGACGATCCGCCACACGCGGCGTACGCCCTTCAAGCGGTCCTTCGAGCACTCCTCGAGCTTCTGGCTCGTCGACCTCGACGACCTCCCCGACCACGGGGTCCTCGCCCGCTTCGAGGCTCGCGACCACCTCGGCGACCCCGACCGCACCCTGCGCGCCAACGTCGAGTCGTTCCTGGAGCGTCACGACGTGCGGCTCGGTGCCAGTGGAACGAAGGGTGCCGGCACGATCCTGATGGCCGCGAACCCCCGCTCGCTGGGGCACGCCTTCAACCCGATCAGCGTCTTCTGGTGCTTCGACGACGAGGGCCGGCAGGCCGGCGTCGTGGTCGAGGTGCACAACACCTACGGCGACCGCCACGCCTACCTCGTCCACCCCGACGAGCAGGGGCGCGCGACGACCGACAAGGCGATGTACGTCTCGCCCTTCCACGGCGTCGACGGCACGTACGACGTCGCGGTGCCGATCCCGACCGACCGGCTCCACGTCGCGGTGACCCTGCGCGACCACGACCGGTCCGGGGCGGGAGGCGCGTCGCCCTTCAGCGCGAGCCTCACCGGCACCCGCAGCGACACCGGTGTCCGCACCACCCTCGGCGCCGCGCTGCGCGGCAGCGCGCTGATCCGGGCCCACGGCATCTGGCTGTGGGCGCGACGGCTGCCGATCCGCCCCCGCCCCACCCACCGACAGGAGGGCGTCCGATGACCCTCGAGAAGAACCGACGCGACCAGGGCGCACCCGTCGCCTCCACCCAGGGCGTGCCCTCCCTCGAGCCGCTGCGCGGCGGCCCCCGCACCGCGATCTCCGCTGCCGTCGCCAAGCGCCTCTTCCACGCCGCCGTCAACCGCCTCGACATCACCGTGGTCGAGGGTCGCTCGGGCAGTCGCCTCGGCCAGGGCGGCCCGACGATGCACATCCACCGTCCCGACGAGTTCTACGCGCGCCTCGGTCGCGACCACCTCATCGGGTTCGGCGAGGCCTACATGACCGGCGCCTGGGACGCCGAGGACCTGGCCGGGTTCCTCACCGTGCCCGCCGCTCGGATCGCCACCCTGATCCCCGAGCCGCTGCAGCGGATGCGCGCCTTCCTCGCGCCGCGCCTGCCCGGGCACCAGCGCAGCACCGAAGCCAACAGCCAGGCCAACATCTCGCACCACTACGACCTGTCGAACGAGATGTTCGAGCTCTTCCTCGACGACACCCTCAGCTATTCCTCCGCCCTCTTCGACACCTCCTCCACACTGACCACTGCCGGGCCCGGCTCCGTCGGTGACCACCTCGTCGCCACTCCACCAGAGCCCACCGACAGTGCGGACCCGGTCCTCCACAGCCCCGACCTCGCCGAGGCGCAGGGCCGCAAGATCGAGCGGCTCCTCGACGAGGCCGGCGTCACCGACGGCACCCGCGTCCTCGAGATCGGCACCGGCTGGGGCGAGCTCGCGATCCGCGCGGCCCGTCGCGGTGCGACCGTGCGCACGATCACCCTGTCGATCGAGCAGCTCGAGCTCGCCGAGGAGCGGATCGCCGCGGCCGGGTTCGCCGACCGGGTGACGGTCCAGCTGATGGACTACCGCGCGCTCGCCGCCACCGGGGCGACGTACGACGCCGTGCTGTCCGTCGAGATGATCGAGGCCGTGGGCCACGAGTTCTGGGGCACCTACTTCCAGACGATCGACCAGGTCCTCGCCCCCGGCGGCCGCGTCGCCATCCAGGCGATCACGATGCCGCACGACCGGATGCTCGCCACCCGCGACGGACAGACCTGGATCAACAAGTACATCTTCCCCGGAGGTTTCCTGCCGAGCGTCGAGGTGATCGACCAGATCACGCGCAACGAGACCACCCTCCGCCTCACCGAGCAGCTCGAGATGGGCAGCCACTACGCCGAGACGCTGCGCCGCTGGGACCGCCGGTTCCTGTCGCAGCGCGACGCCGTGCACGCACTCGGCTTCGACGACCTCTTCATGAGGGTGTGGCACTTCTACCTCGCGTACTCGCAGGCTGGCTTCGCGAGCGGCTACATCAACGTCTCGCAGCTGACCTTCACCAGGGAGAACACGTGACCCAGACGGCACCCCGTCCGACCGCACCACACCCGACGGCCACCGGCGTCGCGCACCGACTCGCCGAGGCGGTCCGTCCCTTCATCGGCGGCGACCTCCCGGTGCGGCTCGAGGCCTGGGACGGTTCCGTCGCCGGTCCCGCGGGTGCTCCCCTCGTGGTGCTCCGCTCGCCCGACGCGCTGCGGCGGCTGCTCTGGCACCCGGGCGAGCTCGGAGCGGCCCAGGCCTACGTCACCGGCGAGCTCGACGTGCCCGAGCAGGACGGCTGGACGCTGGAGTCCGCGCTGACGCACGCCTTCGCCGTCGGCGCCGAGCGCGGCCTGTCCGGCGTACGCCTCTCGCCGCGCGCGATGGTCGACGCGATCCGCACCGCCTCCGGCCTCGGCGCGCTCGGCCGCCCGCCCGCGGCACCGGCGTCGCAGGCGAAGATCAAGGGACGGCTGCACAGCCTGGCGCGCGACCGCTCGTCGATCAGCCATCACTACGACCTCTCCAACGAGTTCTACTCCCTGATCCTCGAGCCGCAGATGGCCTACAGCTGCGGCTACCACGCGACCCCCGACGTCCCGCTCGAGGAGGCGCAGCGCGCCAAGCTCGACCTCGTCTGCACCAAGCTCGGACTCGCCGAGGGCATGCGGATGTTGGACGTCGGCTGCGGCTGGGGCTCGCTGTCGCTGCACGCCGCCGAGCACTTCGGCGCCCAGGTCACGGGCGTGACGATCGCGGCCGAGCAGAAGAAGTTCATCGACGCCCGGATCGCCGAGCGTGGCCTGCAGGACCGGGTCGAGATCCGGCTGCAGGACTACCGCGAGGTGCCCGAGCGCGACCACTTCGACGCGGTCGGCTCGCTCGAGATGGGCGAGCACGTCGGCGCCACCAACTACGCGACCTACGTCGAGGTGCTCCGCCGCGCGGTGCGACCCGGTGGTCGCGTGCTCGTCCAGCAGATGTCGCGCCAGGGCGTCGGCGGTGGCAAGCACCCCGGCGGCGGCCCCTTCATCGAGTCGTTCATCGCCCCCGACATGACCATGCGACCCGTCGGCGAGACCGTCGGCCTCATCGAGGCGGGTGGCCTCGAGGTCCGCGACGTCCACGCGATGCGCGAGCACTACGTGCTGACCGTCGCCGGCTGGATCGAGAACTTCGAGGCCAATCTCGACCGCATCCGCGACCTCGTCGGCGAGGAGGTCGTCCGCGTCTGGCGGCTCTACCTCGTCGGCGGCGCGCTCGCCTTCCGCGACGGCCGGATGGGCGTCGACCAGATCCTGTCGGTGCGCCCCGGCGGTGACCACACGCTGCCCGCCGTCCGCACATGGTGACCCAGAGCCTCGTCGCTCTCCTCGCGGCGCTCGCGGTCATGGGCGTCACGGCCGCGGTCAGTCGCCGCGTGGACCGGGTCGCGGTCGTCGACGTCGCGTGGGGCTCCGTCTTCGTGGCGATCGCGCTGGTCCTCGCCGTCGTCTGGCCCGACCCGCACTCCTGGCTCCTGGCCGTGCTCGTCACCTTCTGGGGCGGTCGGCTGGCCTGGCACATCGCGAAGCGGTCGAAGGGCCACGGCGAGGACCCACGCTACGAGGCGATGCTCGGCGGACCGGGCTGGCACGCAGGCGCCGCCAAGGTGCTGCTGCGCGTCTTCCTGACGCAGGCGGTCGTCGCCTGGGTGATCTCCTTCCCGCTGCACGTCGCCGCGGCCTACGACGTCCGCTGGTGGCCCGTCGTCTGGATCGGCGTGGCCGTGTTCGCGATCGGCGTGTTCTTCGAGGTGGTCGGCGACGCCCAGCTGTCGGCGTACCGCTCCCGTCCCCGCGACCAGCGCCCGCCGGTCCTCGACACGGGGCTGTGGGCGTGGACGCGACACCCCAACTACTTCGGCGACGCCTGCGTCTGGTGGGGACTGTGGGTCGCCGGCGCGCTGTCGCTCGGCTGGGTGCCCGGGCTGGCGACGATCTTCGCGCCCGTCGCGATGACCTACTTCATCCGCAACGTGACCGGCGCCAAGCTGCTCGAGAAGACGATGTCGCAGCGACCCGGATGGGACGAGTACGCCGCTCGCGTCCCGCTGTTCTTCCCCCGCCCGCCGCGGGGCTGAGCGCCCCGGGCGCACGACACACACCGCCCGACCTGTGATCCATCACGTCCGTGGGGTAGAACCAGCCTGTGCCCGGTCCGGACCCGCTCGACCCTGCCGTCGAGCAGATGCTCGCGGGGGACGAGCGAGCGTTCCGCACGGTCTATCGGGCCGTCCAGCCTCCGCTGCTGCGCTACCTGTCGGTCCTCGTCGGGCGGGGCGAGGCGGAGGACGTCGCCAGCGAGACCTGGGCGCAGGCGTTCCGCGACCTCGACCGCTTCACCGGTGACGCGGACGGGTTCCGTGGCTGGGTCACCACGATCGGGCGCAACCGCGCCCTCGACCACCTGCGCCACAACCGGCGCCGACCGACCGACGAGCGGACGGTCGAGGAGATGGTGGACCTCCTCGACGACGCCGACGTCGAGGGCGACACGCTCGGGCGGGTGGACTCGCAGGCCGCCCTCGCGCTCGTCTCGTCGCTCCCGCCCGACCAGGCGGAGGCCATCATGCTGCGCACCGTGCTCGGCTTCGACGCGGTGACCGCGGGGGAGATCCTGGGCAAGTCACCCGGCGCCGTGCGGGCCGCGTCCTTCCGCGGACTGCGGCAGCTCGCGAAGAAAATCGACCGCCACCCGTAACACCCGCGCCCCCTGCGGCGCTGAACGGAGTGAGATGCGCATCCCTCATCGCCACCTGTCCCGCCGCGAGGCCGAGCGACTGCTCGACGACCCCGCAGGGCACGGCAGCGCGCTGGGCAAGGCGCTGGCAGCGGCGGGCGGTCCGGCCCAGCCGGGTGAGCTCGGCCGCGAGGACGCCGCTGCAGCGGTGTTCCTGCGCACCGCGATGGTCCCCTCTCCGGGCGCCGGGACGGTGATCGTGCCGCCCCCCCGCCGCGGAGGCCGTGCCGCCGTGCGCGCCGTCGTCGCGACCGGCGCGGTCGTGGCGCTCGCCACGGGCGGCTTCGCGCTCGCAGGTTCGGCCGACCTGCCCCACATTCCTGGCCTTCCGGGCCAGGCCTCCGACCGGGCCACCGAGTCCGTCGCCAAGAACCCGTTGCCGTCGGAGGCATCGAGCACCTCTGCGACCCCGGGGGACGAGGCGTCCGAGACCGGTGGACCCGGGACGAGCGGGTCGGGCACACCGCAGTCCACGACCACGTCCCCGTCCACGGGCACGTCGAGCCCGTCCGCCGGCACGTCGAGCCCGTCCGCCGGCACGTCGAGCCCGTCCGCCGGCACGTCGAGCCCGACCCCGAGCTTCGCGGGCCTCTGCCGGGCGTTCCAGGCGACCGACCACTCGAGCAAGGGGTCGTCGCTCGACAGCGCCGCCTTCGCCGCGCTCGTCGCCGAGGCCGGCGGCGCGGAGCAGGTCGCGGCCTACTGCGTCGGCCTGATCGGCCCGCCGACCTCGAAGCCGACACCGACGTCGAAGCCCACGCCGACCTCGAAGCCCACGCCGACCTCGAAGCCGACCGGCAAGCCCACTGCTAAGCCGACCGGCAAGCCCACCGACAAGCCGACCGGCAAGCCGTCAGCGACGCCGACGCCGACACCGAGCACGCCCACCGGCAAGCCCACCGACCAGCCCACCGGCAAGCCGAGCACGCCGCCCGGCAAGCCGACGGACCAGCCGTCACCGACCGACGAGGGAGGCGGCACGACACCCTGAATGTCCGGTCACTGATGAGACCGGAGCGGCCGCGTTCCGCGGGCCCGCTCCCGCCGCCACCGTATTCATCCCCCCCGACCGAGTACGGCGATCTATCCCCGCATCACCACGGCGACGGGCACTGGCCCTCAACGCACCGCAGCGGCACGGCTTCCCCCCGGGGCCGTGCCGCTGCCCTTTCCCCGCCGCTCCCGGCTAGGTTCGGCCGCATGGCCCCGTCGCTGTCCGCCCAGGAGGACACCAACCGTCGGATGCTCCGTGCCCGCGACGAGATGGACCGCCGCTACGCCGAGCCCCTCGACGTACCCACGCTGGCGGCGATCGCGCACCTGTCGCCCTCCCGGTTCGGTCGGGTCTTCAAGGACGTCTACGGCGAGACGCCGCACCGCTACCTCCAGCGCCGCCGGGTGGAGCGGGCGATGACGCTCCTGCGCCAGACCGACCGGCCCGTCACCGACGTCGCGTGGGACGTCGGCTTCGCGAGCCTCGGCACCTTCAGCCGGACCTTCAGCACCATCGTCGGGCTGTCCCCGACCGAGTTCCGGACGCAGCACGCGCCGGTCGCGGTGCCGTCCTGCTTCATCGCCGCGTGGACGCGCCCCCGCGCGGCGGAGGAAGCCCGGGACAGTCGTTTCGGAGAAGCGGACCGGGGCGGAGGCTCGTTAGCGTCGTCGTCATGAACTCCAACCACATCACCTCACTGCACATCCGCTCGGTGCCCGTCCTCGACCAGGACGAGGCGCTCGACTTCTACACCACCCACCTCGGCTTCGAGGTCCGCGACGACATCGACCTCGGCTTCATGCGCTGGCTCACCGTCGGTGTGCCCGGCCAGGACACCTCGCTGCTCCTCGAGCTCGTCGGCGGGCCGCAGCACGACGAGTCCACCGCGACCCAGGTCCGCGAGCTCGTCACGAAGGGCGCGCTCGGCGGGCTCTTCCTCCAGAGCAGCGACGTGCACGCCACGTACGCCGCCCTCAGTGACGCAGGCGTCGAGATCACCCAGGAGCCGGTCGAGCAGCCCTACGGCACCGACTTCGGCATCCGCGACCCGTTCGGCAACCACGTCCGGATCAGCCAGCCCAACACGGCCGCGCCGCAGGACGTGAAGGACACCTACGAAGGAGCCACTGCCCGATGAGCTACCCACCGCCGATCTACCACGGCGGCTCCGGCGAGGTCTCCGCCCACGTGGTGCGGGCGGGGATCGAGCCCGCGGTCGTCTACCCCAACGGCAACAAGGTGTTCTACCTCGCGCAGGGCACCGAGACGCAGGGCACCTTCGGCCTCTACAGGTGGGAGTTCGCCGGGCCGCAGAGCGGTCCGGACGCCCACTTCCACCGCTCGATCACCGAGTCCTTCTACGTCCTCGAGGGCATCGTCACGATCTACGACGGCACCGACTGGGTGAAGTGCGCGGCCGGCGACTTCGCCCACGTGCCGGCCGGCGGGATCCACGGGTTCCGCAACGAGGACGGCCCCGCGAAGATGCTGCTCCACTTCGCGCCCGGCGCCCCGCGTGAGGCGTACTTCGAGGGTCTCGCCGCCGGCATGGGCGACCTCGACGCAGATGCGTACGACCGCTTCATGCGCGAGCACGACAACACCTGGCTGTGAGCGACCCCGTCGACCCGGTGGGCGAGGCGTTCGCCGCGACCCCGCGGCGGGCCTTCCTCCCGCGCGGGGTCCGGCGGCGGGCGACGTACGACGGTCCGCTGGCCATCGCGGCCGGCCAGACGAACTCCCAGCCGCGCACCGTCGACGACATGCTGCGGCTGCTCGACGTACGTCGCGGGCAGCGGGTCCTCGACGTCGGCGCGGGGTCCGGCTGGACGACCGCCCTGCTGGCGCACCTCGTCGGTCCGGAGGGTGTGGTGGTCGGCGTGGAGCTCGAGCCGACGCTCGTCACCTTCGGGTCCGGCAACCTCGCCGCCGTCGACCGCCCGTGGGCGAGCATCCGGCTCGCGACGCCCGGAGTGGTCGGTGACCCGGACGGAGCGCCGTACGACCGGGTCCTGGTGTCTGCCATGCCCGACGCGCTCCCCTCGACGCTGGTCGACCAGCTCGCGGACGACGGCGTGCTCGTGATCCCCGTGGCCGGCACGATGCTGCGGGTGACCCAGCCGGGCGCGGTCGTGACCGAGCACGGTCGCTACCGGTTCGTGCCGCTGCGCTGACCTGGTGCCACGCGCCGCGCCAGCCGGACCGGCAGCCCCGCCACCACTTCGAGCGGCCCGCGCAGCCGGAACAGCCTCAGGGCGGCGCCGAGGCCGAGGAGGACGACGACGTGGGAGAGGTACGCCGACGGCTCCTCCGGCGGCCACACGTCGTCCGTGCGCATCACCACGTGCAGGGAGTAGAGCGTGAGCGTCGCCGCGCCGGCGCCGAACACGACCGCCAGGACGCGGGTCCCCGCGGGCCGCAGCGACCGCTCGAGCAGGAGGCAGCACGCGATCACGAGGACCGCGCTGCCGATCGTCTGGGCGAGGTCGAAGGGCGTCGCGGAGTGGGGTGCGGCGAGCAGCAGCCAGCTCCAGTCGCCGTCGGGTGGCGTGGTGCCGTACATGCCGGTGGCGTTCTCCGAGGCGATCGCCGGGTCGGCGAGCGTGCGCGAGACCTGCGTGGCGAGCACGGCGGTGCCGAGGCCGCCGAGGGCCAGCGCTCCCAGCAGGGAGCGGTCGCGCAGGTCGAGCCGGCCGAGGGCGAGCCCGGCGAGCAGGTAGGCCAGCCACGGGAGGGCCGGGTAGTAGCCGGTCAGCAGCAGCTCGCTCGCCAGCTGCGGGAGATCGCCCAGCTGGTCGAAGGCCGGGCTCTCGAAGCCGCGGTCGGGCAGCTCGGGACGGACCAGGTGCGAGACGACCGGCGCCGCGACGACCCAGACGACGGCGAGCGGCGCGAGCCAGCGCACGCGCAGGAACGTGAACGGCAGGCCCAGCACGAACAGCACTGCGTAGTAGGTGAGGATGATCGCGATACCGGTGTCGAGGGCGCCGAGCAGCAACCCGAGCGCCCCGATGAGGAACGCCCGTCCCGCGATCGCCAGGGTGCGCGCCGCCAGGGGTCGCCCCCGCAGCGGCTCGCGGGTCATCAGCGCCAGGCTGACACCGGCGAGCACGGCGAAGAGCGCGGAGGCGCGACCGCCCGCCAGCCACTGCGCCGCGGTGAGGTCCCCCGACGACGTGCGCTCGTCGAGGACATGGGTGGCGACCATGCCGAGCAGCGCTAGGCAGCGGGCGACGTCCAGCCCGACGAGGCGGGTCTGCGACGTCCCGGTCATGGCCCCATGGTGCCGGTCCGGTCCTGACGACTCGGCGTCTCAGGCGTTCGCGGGTACGGTCGACGGCGTTGTCTGCCCGGCCGTGAGTGTGTACGACGCCATCGGCCGGCGTGTTGGTCCGCGATGCGCCACCGTGGGGGTGGCCAGAGGGGTGCGTCTTGTCGAGGTCTGCCTTCTTCCTGCTCGTCCTGTGCCTGATCGTCGGCACCCCGGGAGGGGAGGCAGCGACCGCTGCCGCCCCGTCGGGGGCGGTGGTGGCGGCGGACCGGCCGGGGGCCGGCGACCTGGCGCTGTCCTCCGAGAGGCGCCGTTGGACCGCACCGCAGGGGCCGTTCTTCAACGATCCCCGCCGCAAGAAGGGCTACTTCCGCATCGAGCGGAAGGTCATCCAGACGATCCGCCACACGAGGCCCGGGTCGACCATCCGGATCGCGGTCTACTCGTTCGACCGGATGCCCGTCGCCGAGGCACTGGTCGCCGCGCACAAGCGTGGCGTGAAGGTGCAGATGCTGCTCAACGACCACCAGTACACGAAGGCGATGCGGGTCGTCCGCAAACGGATCGGCGCGAAGCGGAGCGCCGACAGCTTCATCTACCGCTGCACGGCAGGCTGCCGCGCAACGGACAACAAGTTCAACAACATGCACTCCAAGTTCTACCTCTTCTCCCGGGCCGGGGCGTCGCGCGACGTGGTGGCCGTGGGTTCGGCGAACCTCATGCTCAACGCGGCCATCCACCAGTGGAACGACCTCTACTTCACCTCCGGCGACCACGCGCTCCACCGCCAGCTCGCGGGGCTGTTCGACGACATGGCCGTCGACCACGAGACGCGCCGGCCGGCCCGCTTCTTCTGCGGCACGCCCACCGGTCCCGCGTGCGACGAGGCCGTGGACAAGCACACGGTGTGGGCCTATCCGCGGCCGTCGGGACCGCGCAACGACCTCGTCCTCGACACGCTCGCCAAGGTGCAGTGCCTCACCCCGACGGCCTCCGGCGGGCAGACCCGGACCCGCCTCGCCCTGTCGATGCACACGATGCGTGGTCGCCGCGGTGACTACCTGGCCGCGGCCATCCGCGACAAGTTCGCCGAGGGCTGCAAGGTCCGCGTGAGCTACGGCCTGATCGGCTTCCACACCAAGAAGGTCATCGGGAAGCCCACGAGCCGTGGCCGGATCCCGCTGCGCTCGACCGGGCTCGACTACAACCCGGACGACAACTACGACCTCAACAAGGACGGCAAGGACGACCTGATCCTCAACTTTTACTCGCACCAGAAGTACCTGACGATCCAGGGCACCTTCGACGGCGTCCCGAACTCGCACCTGGTGGTCACCGGGTCCTCGAACTGGGCGAGCCTCAGCCCGGGCAACGACGAGGTCCGGATGACCGTCAAGGGGGCGAAGCTCACGCGGAAGTACGTCCGCAACTTCGACTACCAGTGGAAGAAGAAGCGCAACTCCCGCAACGCCTACACGACGACCTACGTGAACTTCCGGGTGGCGCGGATGGTGCGCGGCGACGACGGACAGCTGCGCCGGACGTACGTCACCGAGCGTCGCCCCGTCGTGACGATCGAGCGCGACCCCTACCGACGCGGTCCCTACTGGGAAGCGGACTGACCGGGGCGCTCGACCTTCTCGGCGAGTCGGGCGGGTGCCTGGATGCAGTAGGAGTCGGTCAGCAGCTCGGCGAGCTCCTGCCAGTCGGTGTCCTCGTCCAGCAGCATCCCGATGGCGTTGCCACCCCAGCCGGAGCGGAAGTAGGGATCGCCCAGGTGCTCGAAGGCCGCGACCTCGTCGGGCTCACCGCGGAACGTGATCCGGAAGAGCTGGTCCTCGCCCCCGAAGACGTGCGCGATCGTCGCGCCGCCGACCCGCCAGCGGGTGCCGGTCCACGCCGCCTCCTGCTCGCAGCGCGGCAGCCTGCCGAGCACGGCGTCGATCCGCTGCACCCACTCCTCGGGGACGAGCGGACGGTCTGCGAGGGCCACGGCGTACACCCTGCCACCGCCCGCCGACACCATGCAGGCCGTTCGCGCCAGTGGCCGTCAGCCCCCCGCTCAGCCGCGCCGGAGGAGCGGCGAACTGCCTTCCTGGTGCTGGGCGCGGACTAGGGTTTCCGGCTACGACGCCGACGGCGAGCTCATCAGGACTGTCGTCGTGGAGGGCCCGGTCGAGTGGCGGGTGGCCCGCGTCGACACCTGCGAGTGATCTCAGTAGGACTTCGGGAGCCCGAGCGAGTGCATCGCGACGAAGTTGAGGATCATCTCCCGGCTCACCGGGGCGATCCGCCCGGCGCGGGCGGCGACGAGCATGCCGGCCATGCCGTACTCCTGGGTGATCCCGTTGCCGCCGTGGGTCTGCACGGCCGCGTCGACGGCGTGGACGGCGGCCTCGGCGGCGGCGTACTTCGCCATGTTGGCGGCTTCGCCTGCAGCCATGTCGTCGCCGGCGTCGACGAGCGCGGACGCCTTCTGGGTCATCAGGCGAGCGAGCTCGTTCTCGATGTGGGCCATCGCGAGCGGGTGGGCGATCGCCTGGTGCGACCCGATCGGGGCCTTGAAGACCGTGCGCTCCTGGGCGTACGCCGACGCCTTCTCCAGCGCGTGGCGCGCCAGGCCGGTCGAGAAGGACGCCGCCATGATCCGCTCGGGGTTGAGCCCGGCGAACAGCTGCACCAGACCGCCGTCCTCGTCGCCGACGATCGCGTCGGCGGGGAGCCGGACGTCATCGATGAACACCTGGAACTGGCTCTCCGGGCTGACGATCTCCATCGGGATCGCAGTGAACTCGAAGCCCGCGGAGTCGGTCGGGACCACGAAGAGGCAGGGCTTGAGCTTGCCCGTCCTCGCGTCCTCGGCCCGCGCGACGACCAGGACGTTGGCCGCCTCGTCGACACCGGAGATGTAGATCTTCTGGCCCTTGAGCACCCACTCGTCACCGTCGCGGCGGGCCGTGGTGGTGATGTTGTGGGAGTTGGTGCCGGCGTCCGGCTCGGTGATCGCGAACGCCATCGTGCCGGTGCCGTCGCAGATGCCGGGGAGCCACCTCTGCTTCTGCTCCTCGGTGCCGTAGCGGGCGATGACCGTGCCGCAGATCGCCGGGCTGACGACCATCATCAGCAGCGGGCAGCCCTGCGCGGCGAGCTCCTCGCAGACGGCGGCCACGTCGCCGATGCCGCCGCCCCCGCCGCCGTACTCCTCGGGGATGTTGACGCCGAGGTAGCCCGCCTTGGCGATCTCCATCCAGAGGTCGGTGGTCTTCTCGCCGGCGCGGGCGCGCTCGGTGAACCACGCGCGGCCGTAGCCCTTCGCGAGCTTGGCGACCTGACGCCGCAGCTCGATGCGCTCCTCGGTCTCGCTGAAGTTGCTCATGCGTCTTCCTCCACTACGGCCAGGACTTCCCCGGACGCGACCTGCGCACCGGGCTCGACGTTGATCTCGGTGACGGTGCCGGCGTGCGGCGCGGTCACGGTGTGCTGCATCTTCATCGCCTCGAGGACGAGGACGACGTCGCCGGCGGCGACCGGCGTGCCGGCCTCGACCGCGACCTTGACGACCGTGCCCGGCATCGGCGCGAGCAACGAGCCGCTCGCCACCGCGTCGGCAGGATCGGTGAAGCGCGGGACCTCGCGTAGACGCGCGGACAGAAGTGGTCCGTCGACCCACAGCTCACGCGGCGACCCGGGTGCGTCGGACGACATGTGTCCGCGCGTCTCCGTGGTGACGCCGTCGCTCTCGAGCCGCGCGTGGGTCGGGGAGACCCCCAGCACCGTCACCCCGTCGACGACGAACCCATCGCGCGTGCCCCACCACTCGACCGGCTCGTGGCCCTCGAAAATGGTGCGCTGCGGCTGGCTCACGACGTTGCGCCAGGCTGCGGGGATGCCCTGCTGGACCGTACGTCGCTCGGCGTCGTCGGCGGCCAGCATGAGTGCCCCCGCGATGACCGCAGTGCGCGCACTGGCCTGTGAGTCGCTGGGAGACTCAGCGGAGATCGGACGCGACTCGAGCCAGGTCGTGGTCATCTCCCCCGCCACGAAGACCGGGTCGCCGAGGATGTCGACGAGCTGGTCGCGGTTGGTGGTGACACCGTGGATCCGGGCGCGCTCGAGGGCGCCGACGAGCATCCGGATCGCCTGCTCGCGCGTCGGCGCCCACGCCATCACCTTGGCCAGCATCGCGTCGTAGAAGGTCGAGACCTCGTCACCCGACGAGAAGCCGCTGTCGACCCGGACGCCGCTGCGCCCCAGCAGGTCGAAGCCGCCGTCGGCCGGGAGGTCGAAGGTGAGCAGGTGGCCGCTCTGGGGGACGTACGTCGCGTCCTCGGCGTAGAGGCGCACCTCGATCGCGTGGCCACCGCGATGGGGGACGTCGTGCGGCAGCGCGCGGCCCTCGGCCACGGCCAGCTGTGCCTCGACGAGGTCCATCCCGCGGACCAGCTCGGTCACCGGATGCTCGACCTGGAGCCGGGTGTTCATCTCCAGGAAGAAGAAGCGGTCGGCGCCCGGGTCGTGGAGGAACTCGACGGTTCCGGCGCCGCGGTAGCCGATGCCCTCGGCCAGCCGCTCGGCCGCCTCGCACATCGCCGCCTCGGTCTGGGGGGACAGGCCGGGAGCGGGCGCCTCCTCGACCACCTTCTGGTGCCGTCGCTGCACGGAGCAGTCGCGGGTGCCCATCGCGACCACGCCGGCCGCGTCGGCCATCACCTGCACCTCGACGTGGCGCCCGGCCTCGACGTAGGGCTCCACGAAAACCGTGCCGTCACCGAACGCCGACTTGGCCTCGGCCCGGGCAGCCTCGATCTCGGCATCGAGCCGGTCGAGGGTGCGTACGACGCGCATGCCGCGTCCACCGCCACCGGCCGACGCCTTCACCAGCAGGGGGAGGTCGGTCTCGGTCGGGCGGTCGGGTGCCGACAGGACGGGTACGCCGGCCGCGGCGGCGATCTCCTTGGCGCGGACCTTGTCGCCCATCGCCTCGATCGCCTCGGGCGGCGGACCGACCCAGGTGAGGCCGGCGTCGATGACCGCGCGGGCGAAGTCAGCGTTCTCGGAGAGGAAGCCGTAGCCCGGGTGGACCGCGTCGGCACCGGACCTGCGGGCGGCCTCGATGAGCAGGTCGATGCGCAGGTAGGTGTCGGCGGGCGCGTTGCCCGGGAGGCGTACGGCGTGGTCGGCCTCCGCGACGAACGGAAGACCGGCATCGGCGTCGGAATGGACGGCGACGGTCTCGATGCCGAGCCGTCGGCAGCTGGCGAAGACCCGGCGGGCGATCTCGCCGCGGTTGGCCACGAGGAGTCGCGAGATCATCGGAACACCCCGTATCCGCCGGCACCGGTCCACGTGGTGTTGGAGATGACGGACAGGCAGATGGCCAGGACGGTGCGGGTGTCGCGGGGGTCGATGACCCCGTCGTCGTAGAGCATCCCGGACAGGGCGTAGGGCATGGACTGCTCCTCGACCATCTGCTCGACCATCGCGCGCATGCCGGCGTCGCCCTCCTCGTCGTACTCCTGCCCCTTGGCCTCGGTGGCCGCGCGGGCCACGATCGAGAGGACGCCCGCGAGCTGCGCCGGCCCCATCACCGCGGACTTCGCGCTCGGCCAGGTGAAGAGGAAACGCGGGTCGAAGGCGCGGCCGTTCATGCCGTAGTTGCCGGCGCCGTAGGACGCGCCCATGATCACGCTGAGGTGCGGGACGGTGCTGTTGGAGACGGCGTTGAGCATCTGGGCGCCGTGCTTGATGATCCCGCCCTGTTCGTAGTCCTTGCCGACCATGTAGCCGGTGGTGTTGTGCAGGAACAGCAGCGGGGTGTCGCTCTGGTTGGCGAGCTGGATGAACTGCGTCGCCTTCTGCGCCTCCTCCGAGAACAGCACGCCCTGCGCGTTGGCGAGGATGCCGATCGGGTGGCCGTGGAGCTCTGCCCAGCCGGTGACGAGCGAGGTGCCGTAGAGCGGCTTGAACTCGTCGAACGGCCGTCCGTTGCGCTCGGACACGCCGTCGACGATCCGGACGATCACCTCGCGGGGGTCGAACGGCTCCTTGAGGTCGGTCGGAATGAGGTCGAGGAGGGTCTCGGGGTCGGCGTCGGGCTCGGCGAAGCCCTCGGTGGTCGAGTAGCGGCCGTGAGGGACGAGCGGCCGCGTATCGAGACCTCCATCGTCAGCGGGTCTCGATACGCCTCGCTCGTTCCTCGCTCGGCTACTCGACCAGCGGGAGGAACGGTTCAACCGCGCCACGATCCGCCGCCCGATCCGGATCGCGTCGAGCTCGTCCTCGGCGAGGTAGTCGGCGAGGCCGGACACTCGGGCGTGCATCTCGGCGCCACCGAGCGACTCGTCGTCGGACTCCTCGCCGGTCGCCATCTTCACCAGCGGCGGGCCGCCGAGGAAGACCTTGGCACCGCCGCGGACGAAGACGGTGTAGTCGCTCATCCCGGGGACGTAGGCCCCACCGGCGGTCGAGTTCCCGAAGACCAGCGCGATCGTCGGCTGCTTGCGCGCCGACGAGCGCGTGAGGTCGCGGAACAGCCGCCCGCCGGGGATGAAGATCTCCTTCTGGGTCGGCAGGTCGGCACCGCCGGACTCGACGAGCGAGAGGGTGGGGAGGTTGTTCTCCTCGGCGATCTGCGAGGCGCGGAAGATCTTCTTGACCGTCCAGGGGTTCGACGCGCCGCCCTTCACGGTCGGGTCGTTGGCGCTGATCATGCACTCGACGCCCTCGATCACGCCGATGCCGGTCACGACCGACGCGCCGACGGTGAAGTCGGAGCCCCAGCCCGCCAGCGGCGACAGCTCGAGGAAGGCCGACCCGGGGTCGACGAGCAGCTCGATCCGCTCGCGGGCCGTCAGCTTGCCGCGTGCGTGGTGGCGGTCGACGTACTTCTCGCCGCCGCCGGCGACCGCGACCGCGTGCTGCGCGTCGAGGTCGGCGATCTTCTCGAGCATGGCCTCCCGGTTGGTCACTTCTCCACCACCGCCTTCATCCGCTCCAGCGTGGTGCGCATGCCGTTGCGGTTCGTCCGACCACGCAGGGCGCCGAGCAGGGTCCAGTAGACGCGCGTGTAGAGCGACGGCTCCATCCGGAAGTACTCCGTGACGAGCGTCCCGCCGTCCTTCGGCTCGAGCCGGTAGCCCCAGTTGTTGACGGTGATGACGTCGGTGCCGACGGAGAACTCGAAGACCTTCTCGGGCTCGCAGGCGGTGACGCGGCACGGTGACCAGTACGTCGGTCCGACCCCGTTGCGCTTCACGTGGCCGGCGAAGTAGGCACCCACCTCGGGCCCGGTCGAGCCACGGGTCCACTTCGCCTCGAAGGTCTCCGGGCTGAACTCGCCGATCCGCGTGACGTCGCTGACGAGGTCCCACACCTCGGCGGGCGGGGCGTCCATCCAGACGGACACCTCGTCACCGAGGGAAGGCAGCTTGATCATCGGGAGTCCTTTCAAGACGCATAACCCATCAGCTTGGCCGTCAGGTCGCGGAGCACCTCGTCGGCGCCGCCCCCGATCGGCAGGATCCGGGCGTCGCGGTAGTGCCGCTCCACCTCGGTGCCGTGCATGTAGCCGGTGCCGCCGAACAGCTGCACCGCGCGGTCACAGACGTACGCCGCGCAGTCCACCGCGGTCTGCTTGGCCAGGCACGCCTCGGCGACGACGAACTCGCCCGCGACGTGGCGGGCGGCGACGTGGCGCGTGTAGGTGCGGGCGACCTCGACCTGGCGACGCATCTCGACCAGCGTGTGCTGGACGGACTGGTTGTCGGTCAGCGGCCGCCCGAACGTCTGCCGGTCTCGGGCGTACGCCGCCGCGAGGTCGAGGGAGCGCGCCGCGATGCCGTAGCCGTGGACGGCCAGCGCGATCCGCTCGACCACGAACTGGTCGGCGATCTGGCCGAAGCCGCTGCCCTCCGACCCGACGAGGTTCGCGGCCGGCACGCGGCAGTCGACGAAGGACAGCTCGGCGGTGTCGGAGCAGTGCCAGCCCATCTTCCGCAGGCCGCGGTCGACGGTGAATCCGGGCGTGCCCTTCTCGACGACGAGCAGCGAGATCCCGGCGTGGCCCGGGCCTCCGGTGCGGACGGCGACCGTGACGAAGTCGGCCCGGACGCCGGAGGTGATGAAGGTCTTCGCGCCGTCGACGACGTAGTGGTCACCGTCGCGGGTCGCGGTGGTCCGCAGCCGCGCGACGTCGGACCCGCCGCCGGGCTCGGTGATCGCCAGCGAGCCGACGAGGTCTCCGGCCAGCGTGGGTCGGACGAAGCGGTCCACCAGGTCGGGGTTGCCGGACGCCGCGATGTGCGGCAGCGCGATCCCGCTGGTGAAGAGGCCGGCCATCAGGCCGCTCGACGCACCGGCGTCGAACATCGCCTCCTGCATCGCCACCGAGTCGAGCAGGTCGCCGCCGCTCCCGCCGACCGACTCCGGGAAGGCGATGCCGATCAGCCCGAGGTCACCGGCCCTGCGGTGCAGCGCGCGCGGGATCTCGCCCGCGTCCTCCCACTCCTGCAGGTGCGGCGCGACCTCGCGGCGGGTGAACTCCGCCCCGGTCGCCCGCAGAGCTTCGCGCTCGGCCGTCACAGGAGCGAGTCCTCGATCGAGACCAGCCGCGACCGCAGCCACTCGCCGAGCCCCTTGGCCTGCGGGTCGAAGCGCGGCGAGGCGGCGACCCCGTCGCCGAGCAGGCCGTGGAGGACGAGGTTCACCGCACCGAGGTGCGGCAGCAGCCACACCTCCACGTCGAGTCCCTCGGCCTCGGGGATGAGTGCCGGGATCCCGCGCGGCGACATCAGCTTGAACAGCCACTGCACGCGGGCGTCGTACGTCCCGGCGCCGACGCCGTCGTGCGCCACCCAGAGCCCGACGTTGGCGTCGCCGCCCTTGTCGCCGGATCGCGCGTGGACGAACGTGCCGAGCGGCAGGCGGCGGGTGAGCACGTCGGTGCGCCCGGGGTACGGCGACGGGCGGGCGCCAGGTGCCTCGCCCTGGGGCACGCCGAGGCCGGGGTCGGCGACGACCTCGCGGGTGCCGTCGGCGTGGACGACGGTGTGGGTGACGTCGGCACGGTCGACGTACGCCGCGCGGTAGATGCCGAACGGCGTGGCCGCGGCGGGCGGGGCCGTCATCGTGAAGCCGGGGTAGGAGCCGAGCGCGAGCTCGACGACCGCGGAGGTGAACGCGCGGCCGACCGGGTCGGGCGACGGGTCCTTCACGGTGCAGCGGAGCAGACTCGAGGCGGACTCCTCCGTGGGCGCATCGGCCGGGGGTGCGGTGACGTCGGACCAGACGACCTCGGCCGCAGCGAGCCGGCTGCCGAGCTGGTCGCGCACCCACTCCGCCTTGGCCTCGACGTCGAGCCCGGTCAGCACGAGCTCGGCGGAGTTGCGCCAGCCGCCGAACTCGTTGACGCAGACCTTGAGGTGCTCGGGCGGCGCCTCGCCGACGACGTTCGTGATCGCGACGCGGTCCTCGCCGACCTCCTCGAGCCGGATCGCGTCGAGGTGGACCGTGACGTCGGGGCCGAGGTAGCGCGTGGACTGGATCTCGTAGACGAGCTGCGCGGTGACGGTGTCGACGGTGACCGCGCCGCCCGTGCCGGCGTGCTTGGTGATGACGCTCGACCCGTCAGCGGCGACCTCGGCCACCGGGAAGCCGAGCGGCCGGTCACGGTGCGGCAGGCTCAGGAAACCGCTGAAGTTGCCGCCCGTCGCCTGCGTGCCGCACTCGATGACGTGGCCGGCGACGACAGCGCCCGCCAGCTCGTCGTACGACGTCGCGCTCCAGCCGTGGTGCGCGACGGCCGGGCCCACGACGAGCGAGGCATCCGTGACGCGGCCGGTCACGACGATGTCGGCGCCCGCGCTCAGCGCGGCTGCGATGCCGAACCCGCCGAGGTAGGCGTTGGCGGTGAGCGCGCCGTCGAGCTGCAGATGGCGTACGTCGTCGCCCTCGACGTGGGCGATCGCCGGGTCGAGACCGAGGCCGGTGGCGACCTCGCGGAGCCGGTCGGCGAGGCCGGCGGGGTTGAGGCCGCCCGCGTTGGCGACGAGCTTCACGCCGCTCTCGAGCGCGAGGCCGAGGCAGTCCTCGACCTGGCGGACGAAGGTGCGGGCGTAGCCCAGGCTCGGGTCCTTGAGCTGGTCCTTGCCGAGGATGAGCATGGTGAGCTCGGCGAGGTAGTCGCCGGTGAGCACGTCGAGGCGACCGCCCTCGAGCATCTCGCGCATGGCACTGAGCCGGTCGCCGTAGAAGCCTGAGCAGTTGCCGATCCGCACGGCGGGTCGCTGGGCGTCGATCATCGCGGCGCCCTCCCCTCGCCCGGCTGGCCCGCGAAGGCCTGGGCGATGTCGAGCCAGCGGTCGACGTCGGCACCGGTGGCGACGAGGTCGGTGTCGGCACGGTGGACCCGCTGCGTGACGAGGCGGCAGAAGTCGCCGGCGCTCCCGGTGAGGGTCTGGCCGGCGTCCTCCGGTCCCCACGACCACACGTCGTCGGACGGCGCGACGAGGTCGATGCGGAACTCCTCAGCGGGTGCGTCGAGACCGTGGACCGCGAAGGCGAAGTTGCGGGTGCGCACGCCGAGGTGGGCGACGTGGCGGATCCGGTCGGTGTCCTCGACCGGGACGCCGAGCCCCTCGTGGACGTCGAGGCTGTGCGCCCACGTCTCCATCAGCCGCGCGGTCGCCATCGACGTGGCCGACATCGGCGGGCCGAACCACGGCATCTTCTCGCCGTGGGGGTACGCCGTCAGCGCCTCGTGCAGTGCCGCGCGGGTGTCGCGCCAGCGCGTCATCAGGTCGGGGTCGCGCGAGACCTCGTGGGCCTGCTGGTCGACGAAATCCTCGGGATCGTTGATCGCGCCGAGCACGACGGTGTCCCAGGCCTCCTTGTCCGTCGCCGCCTTCAGCGCCACCTCGTCGGTCCACGCGAGGTGGGCGACCTGCGTCGCGACGTCCCAGCCGGGTGCGGGCGTCGGGGTCTGCCAGCCGGCGGGGTCGAGGTCGCGGACCAGCGCCTCGAGCCGGTCGCCCTCCGCGGTGAGGTCGGCGAGGACCTGCGTCAGCACGGCGTTCATCGGACCATCTCCTTGTCGAGCACGTCGGCCCACTCGCGCAGGATCCGGCGACGGCGGGCGGAGTCGTCGGAGATGGTGGACGCCAGGCCGAGCCCGCGGACCAGGTCGAGGGTGGCCTGCACGAGCTCGCGCACGCCCGGCTTCGACTCGTCGGCCCCCAGCGCCGTGACGGTGAGCCGGTGCGTCTCGCGGCCCACGCGCTGCTCGAGCGGACCGACTGCCGCCCGGAGCGCCTCGTCGGTGCGGGCGGCCACCCAGAGCTCGAGGGCCGCGGAGAAGACCGGGGACGAGAAGTGGTCGCCGAGCATCTCGAGCACGGCACGGGTGCGCCGCTGCCCCTCAGGCAGCCGCGTCGCCGCCTCGCCGAGCTCGTCCCCGCGCCGCTGCGCCAGGTGCTCGACCGCGGCCACGACGAGGTCGTTCTTGGTAGGGAAGTGGTGCAGCTGCGCGCCCCGGCTCACGCCCGCCCGCTCGGAGACGAGGGTCGTCGACGTCCCGGCGAATCCGCGCTCGACCAGCAGCTCGACCGTCGCCTCCAGCAGCCGGGCCCGCATCGCCCGGGTCCGGTCGGCCTGCGGCACGCGGGCGGGGCTGTCGACGGAGGGCACGGCCACAGCCTGCCGTCGTACAAACAAACAGTCAAGCCTGACTTTTTGTTACTGGACCTGGGTCAGCGTCCCCACACCGCCGCAGGCCGACGTCGCGCCGACCCACAGGTCACCCTC
Source organism: Nocardioides glacieisoli (assembly GCF_004137245.1). Taxonomy (GTDB): domain Bacteria; phylum Actinomycetota; class Actinomycetes; order Propionibacteriales; family Nocardioidaceae; genus Nocardioides; species Nocardioides glacieisoli. Next base: position 165,868 of record NZ_SDWS01000007.1, on the reverse strand, counting down.
GGGCATCGATGCGCGCCACGCGTACCACCCCGGCTGGTCGACCTGGAAGCTCTGCGACGTGAACGAGCCGTTGCCGGGACGACGCTGGGTGACATCGCGGTGCGTGCCCGTGCATGCGTCCGCCGCGTTCGGGAAAGGCCCGTAGAGGGTGGTGGTGACATCGACCGGACCACCGAACGGAAGACCCGAGACGGTGACCTGGGCCGCGATGACGTCGAAGGGTGCCGCAGCGGCCGGAGCCGTCAGTCCCAACGCCGTCCGCGCGCGCACCGTGACCGGGGCGCCGCAGGACGACACAGGCATCGCGGTGTCGGTGCCCTCGACGCTCACCCTCCACTGGTAGTGACCACCGCCGGCCGGGACGAGGGACGGCATCGCGTAGGTCCCGTCGCCTGCGACTGCGGCCGACACCTGGCCGACCGACGGCCCGGCGCAGTGGACGGCGGCCGCGGAGGCGAAGGGACCATGGAGCGCTGCCGTGGCCGTGCGCCCCACACCGTCACCGGCGATCGTGGCGAGGACCCGTGCCGACGCACCGGCCAGCAGCTGGGCCGGGTCCGCGGTCAGGCCCAGTGTCTGCGGTCCACGTACGGCGGTGCGTCCCGCGACGGCGAACGTGCGACGGACACCGCCCTGGGCCGCCGAGGCCTGGGAGTCACGCTCCGCCGGCAGCAGGTGGAGCCGGTGGTCGGGCACCCGGCTGACGGTCGCGGTGACGTCCTGCCAGCCGCGGGCGTCCGCGGCGAACCTCGCCATCGCCCGGCCGTCGTCGCCGGTGACCGTCGGCGGTGAGGCGACCCCCGCCACCGACAGTGAGACCGGGAGACCGCTTGCGGGCCTTCCGTGACCGTCCGTGACCGCCAGCGTGATCGCCACGGTGCCGTCCACGTCGGCGGTCGTCGCGGTGAGCGCAGCGGTGTAGGCCCCGGCGCTCGCCCGCGACTGGCGCAGCATGATCCTGGCGAACCGCTCGACCGCGGGCCCGTTGCCCGACTGGCGGATCCGACGGGCTCCGCGCGCCCGCGTGATCCGCCAGGCTCCGCCCGCCAGCAGGTGGTAGACGCTCGCGTCGACGGCAGCCGCCTGGGTGGCGTCGCGGTAGCCGCCGTACTTGGACAGGATCCACGCTGCCCGCTCCGTCTCGGCCCGGGAAGCCGAGCGGCCGGGCACGTCGCCGACCTCGTCCGGTGACGCGTAGCCCGCACGGTTGGGCAACTTGTCCGGGGTCGTCAGGAAGACGGGCGTCCCGTCGACCCGGTAGCCGCCGATCCAGCCGCCGGCCGCCCGGCCGGTCGCGGGAATGACATAGCCCGACCACCGCCGGGAGGCCGCGACGCCCGCATCCCCGGTGGCGGGGAGGGGCACGACACCCACCAGGCAGGCGGCTGCGACGAGGAGCGTGACGACCAGCGCGATCGGCCGGTGGAGCGATCGGGCGGACGACTGCATGACGACCTCCTCATCCCACCGGGGTCGGAGCGACGGTGCCGGGATCCGTCGGGGACCCGGTGGGGCTGGACGTCGGCGTGGGACTGGGCGTGGGACTGGGCGTAGGACTGGGCGACGGGGTGGACGTCGAGGACGGGGTCTGGACGACGGGCTGCGGGGAGGGGCTCGGGGCCTGCGACGGCGTCTCGACCGCCGGCGCCACGGTGGTCGAACCGATGGGCGCGTCATCGCGGACGGCCTCCTCCTTCGGGGGCGGTGTCACGGACACCTCGCCGCTGATCTGACCGGCCGCGGGGGCCGAAGCGGACCACTGGTAGGTCCCGCCGTCGAGTCCGTCGACGACGACCTGACGACCGTCCGCGGCTCGGACGACCACGTCGCGTACGACGCGGAGGCCTGCCGGACCACGCACCACGAGGTGCACCTCGGCGGGCAGCGGCGTCGCGCGGACGGCGAACGCGGCGGAGCCGTCGGTGGAGTCGACGAGGCGCACCCGCACGGTCCGGGCCAGCTGCGGACCGGAGAGAGGGCCCGACGGAGCGACCAGCGCGGCGCGGTCACCAGGGTCCGTCGTCGCGGGGAGCCGCGGGTCGGGTCCGGTCGTCGCCATCGCGAGCGCCACGGTCGCTGCGATGCCGGCAGCACCTCCGAGCGCGACCAGCACCCGGCGTACGCCGTGGCCACGCCGCCCTTGCTCGAGCCACTCGTCGATGCGCATGGGGGGTGGCAGCACCGGGATCGACTCGACGACCGGGGACGTGCGCTGCCGCGGCACCGTGACCACTCCCCGCTGCTCCGACGGTGCCGCCGACCTTGCGACCGACCGTGCGACCGACGGCTCGAGCAGGGCGCGGATGCGGTCCGACGGCTCGATACCGAGCTCGTCCTCCAGCACCACGGCGTAGCGCTGGAGCTCGTGCGCGGCGTGGGCGACGTCGCCCCGCCCGAGGTGGCCCCTGATCGCCAGCTCGCGTGCCGACTCGCGCAACGGCTCGATCGCGCTGGCGATCCCGGACGCGTCGACGGCGAGGGCGTGGTCGCCCTGGCGCAGCCCATGTTCGGCGATGCGCTCGAGAGCCTCGACACGCAGGAGCTCGAGCGCGGCTCGCTCATCGACGACCCCGTCGTCGAACCAGCCGGGCAACAGCTCCGGGCCGCGCAGGGAGTCGAGCAGCTCGCGAGCCACCGCGTCGGTCATCGGCAGCCGGGTCAGCCCGGCGGCCCGCCGCAGGTCGTCGACGTCGACGCGCACGCCCGGGTCGAGGGCGACGGTCAGCCGCTTGGCGACCAGCACACCGGGGGACTTCGTACGGCACTGGCGCACGGCCCGGCGGAGGCTGCCCAGTGCGTGCTCGTCGGTGCTCTCGGGCCACAGCACGCTGGCGACCTGCCCGCGACCGGTGAGGTCCGTGAGTCCCAGCAGGGCGACCAGCCGCTGCTCGCGGTGGCCGAGCCCGACCTCCACCCCGTCGACGATCAGCTGCCAGCCGCCCAGCAACCGCAGGCAGGCCGGAGCGACAGCAACTGCGCTGTGCTGGTTCATGACGGCACCCTCCCCCGGAGGAAGACCCACGGCGCCGACGAGACCGCCGGAGCCACTGCAACTCAGCTTTCGACGGTCCTCCTCCTGTGCGCGAACCGGAAGCCCGGTGCCCCGACATCCCCCAAATTCGCGCGCCGGGTCTAGACCGCCGTCGCGCCCGCTCCTCCGATCACGTCGGTGTCACGCAGGAGTCACGGCGTCCCGCGTCCACTGCTCCGGCAAGCACTCGCGCACCACGTGGGGAGGTGAAACACCATGCGCAACGCACTTTCCATCGCCGAGCTCGACTCCGAGCGCACCGAGCTGCTCCCGATCCGGGAGACGCTCACATTCGGCAACACCAACTGGGCCAACGTCTTCGCGTCGAACAGCTCGATGGCCCTCAACGCCGCATCGCTGGGCTCGCTGGCCAACAGCGCCGCCTACCAGGCCATCACGGTCACGCAGGGCTGATGCTCCAGGCGCGTGGTCCCACCGCGGGGGGCCACGCGCACCTGCCGGTCCTCCGGGCCGGCGCCTCGTCCAGGAAAGGGGGTGAACCGGAATGTTCGGACCAGTAGTCACAGTGGCCGATCTCGACGCGGAGGTGGCAACACCCCTTCCCCGCCGCGAGACCCTCAGCTGTCAGTTCGCCTGCGTCAACGTCGCCAACGTGGTGGGCGTCAACCTCGCGATCTCCGTCAATGCCGCCACGATCAACTCGCAGGCACAGGCCCTGGCGATGCAGTACCTCGCCTCGGTCCAGATGCCGTGACCGACCAGGCGGCGGGTGTGTTTGCTCTGGCGCACCCGCCGTCCTGAACCACCCACCACCACCAGAGCAGACCCAGAGCAGACCAGAGCAGGCCGGAGCAATGAGCACCCAGAGCGCACACCAGAGGGACGTCGCACTGCCCACCACAGGGTCGCGGTGGCGACGGGCCCTGGGCGTGCGCCTGCTGGGTCCCGTGCAGGGCTCGGGCCTGCGCGACCCCTCTTTCCTGGTCCGCAGGATCGACGACCAGGTGGTCCAGCTCTCGGAGCTCCTCCACCTGGTCGTCGTGCACGCCGACCCGCCGCGCACCTCCGCCCAGATCGCCGACGCCGTCAGTGCGGCGTACGGCCGGACCCTCACGGCCGAGGGCGTCGAGCACCTGATCGCCACCCGGCTCGAGGGCCTGGGCCTCGTGGTCGCCGACGAGGCCGACGAGCCGCTGCGGCCCACGCGTGCGCGCCCGCTGCTGGCGCTCACCCTCAAGGCCACGCTGCTCCCGGCCCGTCGTACGCGCGTCGTCGCCGGGCTCCTCACGCCGCTGTGGTGGCCGCCGATCGTCCTCGCCGCCGTGGTCGGCATGGTCACCGCCGACGTCGCGCTGCTCGCCGGCGGCGGCTTCTGGCGCGCGGTGAACGAGGTCTTCGCGACCCCGACGACGGCGCTGGTGATCTACGGACTGCTCGTCGTCTCCGCGCTCGTCCACGAGCTGGGCCACGCGTCGGCCTGCCACTACGGGGGCGCCGAGCCCGGTGAGATCGGCGTCGGTGTCTACATCGTGTTCCCGGCGTTCTACACCGACGTCACCGACTCCTACCGCCTCGGCCGCGGCGGCCGGATCCGCACCGACCTCGGCGGGCTCTACTTCAACGTCCTGACGGTGCTGGCACTCGCGCTCGGGTACGTCGCGACCGGGAGCGGGGTGCTGCTGCTCACCGCACTGGCGCTGCAGATCCAGATGGTGCAGCAGCTCATCCCGGTCGTGCGGTTCGACGGCTACTTCATCCTCTCCGACCTCGCCGGGGTCCCCGACCTCTTCGCCCGCGTCGGTCCGGTGCTGCGCAGCCTGCGACCCGGCCACCCCGCGGACCCCCGCGTCACCGAGCTCCGACCCCGCGCCCGGCGGTTCGTGACCGCGTGGGTGGTGCTCGTCGTGCCGCTGCTGGCCGCCGCGGTCGTCTGGTTCGTCTGGGCGACGCCTGAGTTCGTCGCCCGCGGTCGGGCCGGCATCGCGCTGCAGCAGCTCGTCTTCGACGTGGCCTGGGACCGACGGGACTGGCCCGCGATGTTCCTGTCCGTCATCTCGATCGCCCTGATCCTCGTGCCGCTGGCCGGCCTGGCGGTGGTGCTGTGGCGCCTCGTCGTGACCCTGGCCACCGCCGTACGCCAGGCCGCAGCGGTGCGGGTCCGCACCCTGGAGGACCGTGTGCACCGCCTCGACGAACCCCCCGCTCCAGACCCTCCCGTGCTCTCCGCCGCCGACTTCACCGACGCGGTGATGTACGCCCCGCGCGTGCCGGTGCCGCGCCGAGGTTGGCGGCGGGCCGTCTACGAGGGGAGCGGCCACACCGTGAACCTCGGCCCCGGTCCGACCGAGCTGAGCCTGAAGGAGCTCGAGCGCCGCCTGCGGACGCCCATCGAGGGCTCGCGCCGCGTGGTCGTGCTGAGCCGCAAGGGCGGGGTCGGCAAGACCACCATCGCGCTGGCGCTCGGCAGCACCTTCGCGATGCTGCGGGGGGACCGCGTGATCGCCGTCGACGCCAACCCCGATGCCGGCAACCTCGCGCACCGGGTCGCGGCGCCGCACGACCGCACGATCACCGACGTGCTGCGCGACCTCGACACGATCAGCAGCTATGCCGACCTGCGGCGCTACACCTCGCAGGCCGTCGAGTCGCGGCTCGAGGTACTCGGTTCGGACGACGACCCACGGATCGGGATGGCGCTGGACCGCGAGGACTACCACCGCCTCGTCGGCCTGCTCGACCACTTCTACAACCTGATCCTGCTCGACACCGGGACCGGGATCCTCGACAGCGCCAACCAGGGGCTGCTCAGCGAGGCCGACCAGATCGTGCTCGTGGTGCGCGCCGGCCTCGACGGCGGCCGCGCCGGCGCGCTGACCCTGGACTGGATGGACGAGCACGGCTTCGGCGACCTCGTCGCCCGCGCCGTCGTCGTCGTCAACGCCGAACGCCACGGTGCCGCACCTCCCGAGAAGATGCGGCGTCACTTCGAGAAACGATGCCAACGCGTGGTCACCGTCCCCTGGGACGGCGCCCTCGAGCAAGGAGCCCTGACCGACATGTCCTCCCTGAACCGCAAGACCCGGGACAGCCTCGTCGACATCGCCGCGGCGGTCGCCGACACCTTCGTCCAGGTCGGGGCCCGGCCGTGAAACCCCGGTCCGCCGTCGTACCCGTCGTGGTGGCGGCGCTCGTCCTCGTGGCGTCGATCGGCGGTTCCGCACCGGCCGCCCACCCCGGCCCGACCCAGGGCGCCCTGGACCTGCTCGCCAGCGCCCACCCGACCGCGGTCGAACCGGCGGTCACCGACGCCGTGCACGACGTCGGCCGCGCGCGCGGCCGTGAGGTCGAGGCCGACACCGCCGCCCTCACCTCGACCACCTGCGACGGGTGCACCGGCGAGAGCACGGCCCTCCACGTCGTCTACCTGTCCCGGCCCCAGCGGGCCGACCTCGACAACGTCGCCACCGCCTGGGCGCAGGCATGCACGGGCTGCACGAGCACGGCGCTCTCGGTCCAGGTCGTGGTGGTGCGCGGCGCCCCGACGCTCGCTCCCAACAACCGCGCGCTGTCGTTGACCGCCGCCTGCCAGGGCTGTCGTACGTCCGCGCTGGCCTTCCAGGTGGTGCTGGTGGCCGACCGCGCCACGCCGCTCAGCGACGACGCGCTCGGTGAGCTGCGGGCATGGTTCGACGAGCAGGCGGCTGTACTGCGCGCATCGGTGGTCGTGGCTCCTCCGCCGAGCGCCACACCCACGCCTTCGCCGACTCCGACGACCGAGCCGACGACCGGGCCGGTCGAGACGCCCACGCCGTACGCGCTGCCGTCCGACGGCGCGACCACCGAGCCGCCCCCGGCGCAGGCCCGGCCGACGAGTGCCCGGAGGCTGCGCCGCGACGCCACGAGTGCGCTCGGGGTGCTCGAGCAGCTCCTGGCCGACGATCTCGGCGGCGAGACCTTCTCGGCGGACGTCGAGGTGGGCAGCTGACCGAGGTCAGTCGAGGCGCGCCACCAGCGGCAGCCGGGCGCGGGCCGACAGCCCGACGACCGCGGCGGTCAGCAGCGGGAGCGCGACCACGATCGCGACGATCAGCAGCCACGGGATGTCGAGGAACGGCCCGTCGGGGCCCGGGCCGGAGCTCCCGAAGCTCGCCGTCAGCGGCCGCGAGATCGCGATGCCGGGGATGAAGCCCACCCCCGCACCGAGCAGCGCGCCGACGAAGCCGATCACCAGGGCGTACGACCCCGCGACCCGACGGCGGGTCCGTGGAGCCGCGCCGACCGCGGACAACGTGGCGAGGTCGGGCTTCGCATCGGAGAGCGCGAGGAACGTCGCGGTGAGGGTGCCTCCCAGCATCAGCACGCCACCGAGAGCGCCCAGCACGAGCAGGATGATCACCGCGTGGTCCGGGCGCTGGTAGCCGCGCTCGACGTAGACGTATGTGCCCTCGACGGCTCCCTGCACGGCCTCCTTGATCCGAGTCTCGGTGGTGGGGTCGAGGTCGCCGGTGAGGCGGAGGCTGGCGATCTCGAGGTCGAGCCCCAGCCGCTCGGCCATCGCGGGTGGCACCACCGCCTGCGCCGGAGCGGCGCCTGCGGTCGACGTGTCCCACGGCACCAGCCGAGCCCCGACGACCTCGCTCGACTCGACCTGTGGCTCGGTGCCGTCCTCGAGCCACGTCTCCTGGCGGACGGTGACGTCGGCGACGGTGTCGGCGACCGTGGTGAACAGGACGGCCCGCCCGTCGCCCAGCGCGGCATCCACGGCCGCGGCGGTCCCTCCGTCGATGCCGAGCTCGTCCGCGCCGTCGGCCACGGCGACCGTGGGGCCGTAGGTCATGACACCGAAGACCTGGGACTCCAGCTCACGCGGCGGTTCGACCGTGGTCGTCGTGTAGCCGGCCGGGTCGTAGAAGTCCTGCACCCCGCGCAGCGGGCGGACCCCGACGCCCGGAGCGGTCGAACGGACCGTCTCCTCGACGCGTGCCCACGTCGCCGTCGGATCGGGCGGCTCCTCCCCCTCCAGCACCTCCGGCCCCCAGGTGACGTAGCCGGTGCCCAACGCCGCCTGCGGGGTGTACGTCATCTCGTTCTGCCGCTCGTCACTCGCGTTGCCGATGCCGAGCGCGACGACTCCCGCCACCGTCGCGGCGACGGCGGCCACCGCCGGCACGGTCCGCGTGCGGTGCCGTGCCGCGTCGCGGGCGGCGTACCTCGCCGTCAGCGGCAGCCGGCTGGAGAGCCGGGCCACGGTGGACACGACGACCGGCACCACGAGGATCATGCCGAGCACCGAGATGACCGCGGAGGCGGCGATCCAGAGGGAGCCGCCGCCGCCGTCGGAGGTCACCGCGCCGTACGCCGACGCCGCGATGCCGACACCGAGCAGCACCAGCCCGAGAACCGGGGTCGACACACGGGGCCGGCGGTCGCCTCGGCGTCCGGCGAGCACGGCCACGACGTCCTGGCGGCTGGCGAGCCAGGCAGGCACGACCGATGCCAGGAGTGCCGAGACGAGCCCGAAGGCAGCGATGGCGGCAAGGACGGGCCAGGGCAGGTCGAACGGGCCGAACCACTCGCCCTGGAACCGCTGCACCACGGGCAGGAGTGCCCAGCCAGCGACGATGCCGAGCACGAGACCGAGGGCCGAGGCGACGAGGCCGAGGACGACCCCGCTGCCGAGGATCACGCGGCGCGACTGGGCGGGCGTGCCCCCGGACGCGGCGATCAGGGCCAGCGTCCGTGCGTGCCGACGCGCGCCCACGGCGAACGCCGGACCGGCCAGCAGGACGACCTCGATCAGGGCCATCACGACGATGAGCGCGAGGATCGCCAGAGTCTGGTCCTGGCCTTCGTCGTAGCCCAGCTGCTCGGCCACCGACGCGACATCGGGAGGGTCGGCCAGCACCGCGCGTGAGGTGACCACGCCGCCGATCTCGTTGAGGTCGCGCACCGTCGACCACGACACCGGGCCGCCGGCGTCCACCAGCCACTCGCGCCGGTTCGTCGCCTCGTCGGCGAGGTCGGCAGCGGAGCCCAGCACTGTCGGCATCGCGCGGTTGGTCGCGTCCCGACCGGCGCCCGCGATGACCAGAGTGCGGTCGGCGACCTCGATCTCGTCGCCGACGCTGAACCCCTTCTCGAGCATCGCGCCGTTGACCACGACCTCGCCGCGGGCCTCGGGCAGACGGCCGGCCTCGAGCTCGAACAGTCCGGCGGCGAGCGGGTCGGACAGGTCGATGCCGGTCGTGGAGAACTCCACCACCCGGTCGTCGAGCCGGGCGCGCGACCACCCGCTCGTGATCGGGAGCAGGCGGACGTCCCGGCCCAGCACCGCGCGTACGGCCGCCTCGCCGGGCGGGTCCTCGTAGTCGGACTCGCCGTCGAACGCCCAGTCCCCGTCGGTCGGGTCGGGTGCCTGGATGATGCGCCCGCTGCCCTCCGTCAGCACCCGGGCGTCAGCAGCGCCGAGGTGGCGCTCCGCCCCCTCGAGCCCGGTGACCTCGACGGTCCTGATCACCACCGCCGCCGCGCTGACCGCCAGCACCGGCAGGCTGATCATCACCAGGACCAGGATGCTGCGGCCCTTGTGGCGCAGGGCGTCTCGCCACGCGATGCGCAGCGCGGGGCGCCAGCCGTTCACCTCGCCGCCTCGTCGGCGAGCAGCGCCTCGGGCTCATCGGCGCCGGTCTCGTCGACGATGACCCCGTCGCGCAGGAAGACGACGCGGTCGGCCCAGGCGGCGTGCCGTGCCTCGTGGGTGACCATCACCCCGGCCGCACCGGCGTCACAGCGCGCGCGGAGCAGCCGGAGGATCTCCTCGCCGGTGTCGGTGTCGAGGGCACCGGTGGGCTCGTCGGCCAGGATCAGCCGGCGCTCGCCGACGATCGCGCGGGCGATCGCGACGCGCTGCTGCTGGCCGCCCGACATCTCGTCGGGGAAGCGGTCGGCGAGGTCGGCGATGCCGACCTCCTCGAGGGCGGTGATCGCGAGTCGGCGCGCGATCCTCGACTTCTCGCCGTCGAGCTCCCGGGGCAGGGCGACGTTCTCGGCGGCGGTCAGGGCGGGGATCAGGTTGAAGTCCTGGAACACGTAGCCCACCGACGTACGCCGGATGCGCGCGCGCCCGGCGTTGTCGAGCGAGGCGAGGTCGGTGCCCTCGATCCAGACCGAGCCGGACGTCGGGGCGTCGAGGCCGCCGGCCAGGGTCAGGAGCGTCGACTTGCCGGAGCCGGACGGACCCATGACGGCGACGAGCTCGCCGGGGTGGGCGCGGAAGGTGACACTGCGGAGCGCGTGCACCTCGGTGGCACCCTCGCCGTGGACGCGCGAGGCGGCGGCGAGGTGGAGGACGGCGTTCATCGGGTGGCCCCCTCGGACGTCGTCGCGCTCGCGGCCCCCGTGCGTACTTCTCCGCGCTCCATCGCGGCACGCCGCAACCGCGCCTCGCAGTGGTCGAGCCAGCGCACCTCGGCCTCGGCGTCGAAGACGAGCGAGTCAAGGACCAGGCTCCACGCGAGATCGGCGGGGTCCTGGGGTGTCGCGGCGCGACCGGTCCGCTTGAGGCGGGTGTAGTCCTGGAGCGAGGCCATGGTGGCGCTGCGCTGGCGCTGGATGATCGTGCCGACGTCGACGCCGGGCAGCGTCACGGCGATCGCGAGCTTGATGGCGAGCTCGTCGCGCGGGGGCTGGGAGCGAGGCACCGGCGTGGCGAACCACTCCGACACCTCGCTCCGCCCGGCCTCGGTCGCGCGGTAGACGTGCGTGCGATCGGATCCGAGCGGTTCGCCGACACCCCCGTGCCCGGCGTTCCCGCTCCCTGTCTCGTCAACGACGACCTCGACCAGTCCGTCACGCTCGAGCCGGGTGAGGGTCGTGTAGACCTGCCCGACGTTGAGCGGCCAGGTCTCCCCCGTCCGCTGCTCGAACTCCGCCCTCAGCTGGTAGCCGTACATCGGCCCCTGCTCGAGGATCGCCAGCATTGCCTGCCGGATCGACATCCGCGCCTCCGTGGTCACGACCCACTGCCCCCCGTGGGCCGTAGATACCGGGTATGTATACCACGTATGCACGGGCTTGGCTCACCTTCGTGATCCCCGGTCAGCCGGGGATCGCTGAACTTGTCGGCCCGCGCAAGGCCTGACAACTTCAGGAAGAGCCGGTCAGCCGGGGATCACGAAATGGCGCTGCCCGTCAGACAGCGGCGACGGTCAGCACGACACGAGCCCGCTCGGCGGGCGCGAGCCACCGACGGCGGGCCCGGCGCAGCTTCCAGACGGAGTACGTCAGGAACGGGACCGCCATGGCCGGCGGCAGCCAGGCCCACGGGCCGGTCGAGATGGTCGTGAAGACCATCCCGGTCAGCGTGGTGACGAGCGAGAGCTTGCCGGCGTACGCCGCCATCGACGCGTGCGGCGCGGGGGTCGCGCGCGGCGAGGACAGGTCGACGGCGTAGGGGGATCGGACCGACCACGTCATCACGATGGCGAGGACCTGCACGAGCACGACCGCCCAGCACGACAGCACCGCGGCGCCGACGACGAGCGGCGGCATCCCGTTGCGCAGGAGGGCGAGGACGATGGTCACGCCTGACACCATCGCCAGGCACTCCGCGACGACGAGGGTGCGTACGCCGAACACGTCGGCGGCGGACACCGGGAGGGTCTCGCGCCACACCATGCCCTTGCCGTCGAGGCACCACGCGTTGACGCCGAAGAGCAGCGCGGCCCCGCTCGCGGTCAGGCCGGGGAGGAGCATCACCGAGCTCCACTGGAGACCGGCGACGAGCGCGACGAGCCCGGGACCGATGCCGAGCACCATCAGTCCGCGCCGCATCCCGACCGACCGCCAGACCGAACCACGGTCGAGCCGGTGCAGGAGCGCGCGGTCGGGCGAGCCCCAGCGCGGTTCGGGCGCGTGCCGCGCCTCGTGGACGCCGGACTGGACACGCAGCTCCTCGCGCGGCGGCAGCCCGAGGGCCCAGGCCGCGGGGCGGGCGCCGACGACGACGCCGACGGCCGCGAGGGCGAGCAGGACGAGCACGGCCACCGGCCAGCTCGAGGTCTGGGCGGACTCGGCGAGCCAGGTCGTCGGCAGCGAGCGGACCACCGGGCCGAGCACGCCGGCGAGGTGCAGACCGGCGAGGAGGACGACGACCACACCACTGACGACCCGGACCACGACGACGCCGTGGGGCGTACGACGTACGCCCTCCGCGGCCCAGCCGACGGCCTGGCCGAGCGAGGTGGCCGCAAGCACCCAGGCGAGCACCACGAGCTGCGCACCGAGCAGCCGGTCAGAGGCCGTGACGAGCGAGGTGACGGTGAGCAGGCCCCACATCTGGACGAGCCAGGCCAGGTTGAGCGGGGCGAGCAGGAGGGCGCCGAGGTGCTCGGTGACCGGGCTGACCGGATGGATCGCCACCTCGCTGCGCGACAGCAGCTCGCGGCCGCCCCCGCTGCCCATCGAGGAGCTGATGGCGAGCAGCAGCAACCCGAGGAAGGCCCCGCCGAGGTTGTCCTCCAGCGCGGCCACCGCGCGGTCGAGCGCGGCCGATCCCGAGCCGCTGAGCTCGAAGCCGTTGGGCGCGACCGCGAAGACGGCGGTCAGCCCGAGGACCACGACCAGTCCGACGAGCGAGGCACCGCGTCGGCGTACGGTCCGGGCGCGGAACGCGACCAGGTGGCCGGTGTCGCGCAGCGCGTCGGCCCAGGAGTCAGTCGAGGAGCGCACGGTAGGCCTCGCCGGTCAGCTCGCCGGCCTGCATGGCGGCGACACGGTTGCCGCCGCGCAGCACGACCGCGGTGCCGCATGCCTCGAGGGCCAGGTCGCGCAGGTGGGTGGAGAGCAGGACGCAGGCGCCGCGCGCCCGGGCGTCGGCGACGACCTCGAGGGTCGCCTCGACGCCGAGCGGGTCGACACCGTCGAAGGGCTCGTCGAGCAGGAGCACGGTCGGCTCGTGGAGCGCAGCCAGCACGACGCTGAGCCGGCGGCTCATGCCGTGGCTGAACCCGCCGACGACCCGGTGCGCGACATCGCCGAGCTCGAAGCGCTCCAGCATGTCGCGGCCGCGCTCCTCCCACTCGTCCATCCGGCGCAGCCGGGCGCTGAGCTGCAGGTGCTCCCACGGCGTGGCCCGCGGCACGAGGCCGCCGACGTCGGGGCAGTAGCCGACGACCCGCTTCACGCCGAGCGCGTCGGTCGCCGCGTCGTGACCGCCGACCGTGACCTCACCGGCGGTCGGGGGCACGACGCCCGCGAGGACCTTCATGGTCGTCGACTTGCCCGCGCCGTTGCGCCCGAGCAGCGCGGTCGCCTGTCCGCTGTCCGCGGTCAGGTCGACCCCCGACACCGCCTCGACGTCGCCGAAGCGCACGTGGAGGTCGCGGACGACGACGGCGGGGGCCTGGGTCACCGGACAAGTGTCGCCGAGTCGGCGCATCTGCACACCGGAAACGCATCGAGTCGGCGCATCGGTACACCCGAGACCCGTCGAGTCGGCGCATCTGCACGAACCACCCCGCACAGATGCGCCGACTCGGCACGCATCTCGCGAACATTCGCGCCGACTCGGCACGCATCTCGCGAACATTCGCGCCGACTCGGCACCCCCGTCGCGTACAGATGCGCCGACTCGAGGTCAGGCGGGGAAGGACTCGCCCTTCGCCGCGAGGTCGCGGAGGTAGGGCGTCGGGCAGAACCGGTCGCCGTACGCGTCGGCCAGCTCGTCGGCCCGGGCCAGGAAGGCGTCGAGGCCGACCGGGCCGACGCCGTGGCCGGTCTCGTCGAGCGCCTGCCAGCCGGTCATGAACTGCGCCGCGCCGCCGGTGAGCGGCGGGAAGCCGATGCCCATGATCGAGCCGATGTTGGCCGCGGCGGCCGAGGTGAGCACGCCCTCCTCGAAGCACTTCGCGGTCTCGAGCGCCTCGATGAAGAGCATCCGGTCGCGCACGTCGCGGATCGGGACCTGCTGCTCCGCGACGGGGAAGTGCTCGGCGAGCCCCGGCCACAGCGACGTGCGACGTCCGTTGTCGTCGTAGTCGTAGAAGCCGGCGCCCTTGAGCCGCGACGGGCGGCCGAGGTCGATCATGGTCGCGATGACGTCGCCGGCCGGGTAGTCGCCCAGGTCGACGCCGTCGCGCGCGGCGGCGTCCTCGGTGGCCTTGCGGATCTTGGCCATCAGCTCCATGTTGAGCTCGTCGCTGATCTGGAGCGGCCCGACCGGGAAGCCGGCCGAGGTCGCGGCCCGCTCGAGCGACACCGGGTGCACGCCCTCGGCGAGCATCGTGAGGCCCTCGTTGATCTGCGTGCCGATGACGCGTGAGGTGTAGAAGCCGCGCGAGTCGTTGACGACGATCGGCGTCTTGCGGATCTGCTGCACGACGTCGTACGCCTTGGCGAGCGCGAGGTCGGACGTCTCCGCGCCGCGGATGATCTCGACCAGCGGCATCTTGTCGACGGGGCTGAAGAAGTGCAGCCCGATGAAGTCGGCGGGACGGTCGATCCCACCGGCGAGCTCGGTGATCGGCAGCGTCGAGGTGTTGGAGCAGAGCAGCGCGTCGTCATTGATGAACGGCGCGATCTCCGCGAAGACCTTGGCCTTGAGCGACGGGTCCTCGAAGACGGCCTCGATCACCAGGTCGCAGCCGGCGAGGTCGGCGGGGTCGGCCGTCGCGGTGATGCGGCCGAGCAGCTCGTCGGCCTTCTCCTGCGTGATCTTGCCGCGTTCGACGCCCTTGGCGTTGAGCTTCGCGGAGTAGGCCTTGCCCTTCTCCGCGGCCTCGGCCGACACGTCCTTGAGCACGACCTGCATGCCGGCGCGGGCGCACGAGTAGGCGATGCCGGCGCCCATCATCCCGGCGCCGAGCACGCCGACCTTGGTGGCCTGCCAGCGCTCGATGCCCTCCGGGCGCAGGGATCCGGAGTTGATCGCCTGGAGGTCGAAGAAGAACGCCTGGATCATGTTCTTGGACTGCTGGCTGACGACCAGGCTGGTGAAGTAGCGGCTCTCGATGCGCGACGCGGTGTCGAAGTCGACCTGCGCGCCCTCGACCGCGGCGCTCATGATCGCGCGCGGCGCGGGGTAGATCGCGCCCTTGGTCTGCTTGCGCAGCAGCGCCGGGAAGGCCGGCAGGAACTGCGCGAGTGCGGGGGTCTTCGGCGTCCCGCCCGGCATCTTGTAGCCCGCGCGGTCCCACGGGTTCTTCGCCGAGTCCTCGTCCTGGTGCTCGAGGATCCACGTCTTCGCGGCCGGCACGAGCTCCTCGCGCGTCGGGAGCACCTCGTCGATGAGGCCCTTGGCGAGCGCGCCCTGCGGATCGAACTGGGTGCCCGGCATGAGCACGTCCATCAGCGCGGACTGCAGGCCCAGCATGCGTACGACGCGGGTGACCCCGCCGCCGCCCGGCAGCAGGCCGAGCGTCGACTCGGGCAGGCCGATCTTGACCGAGCGGTCGTCGACGGCGATGCGCCGGTTGGCGGCGAGCGCGATCTCGAGGCCGCCACCGAGGGCGGCGCCGTTGATCGCGGCGACGACGGGCCGGGGGAAGGTCTCGAGCTTGCGGAGGCTGGCCTTGACGGCCTCGCCCATCGCGAAGATCTCGTCGGCGTCGTCGGCCGTCGCCTTCACCATGCTCTTGAGGTTGCCGCCGGCGAAGAAGGTCTTCTTCGCGCTGGCCAGCACGACGCCGGTGACGTCGTCCTGCTCGTCGTACAACCGCTCGACGGCCGCCTGCATCGACGACTGGTAGAGCTCGTTCATCGTGTTGGCGCTGGCCGTCGGGTCGTCGAGGGTCAGCGTGACGATGCCGTCGGCGTCGCGGTCGTAGCGGACGGCGGTCTGCGTGGTGGTGTCAGTCATGTGAAGTCTCCTCAGACCAGCTCGACGATCGTGGCGATGCCCATGCCGCCGCCGACGCAGAGCGTGGCGAGGCCGCGCTTCTGGTCGCGGCGTGCGAGCTCGTCGACGAGGGTGCCGAGGATCATCGCGCCGGTGGCGCCGAGCGGGTGGCCCATCGCGATGGCGCCGCCGTTGACGTTGGTGATGTCGTGGCTGATGCCCAGGTCGCGCATGAAGCGCATGGCGACGGCGGCGAAGGCCTCGTTGATCTCGAAGAGGTCGATGTCCTCGACCTCGAGGCCGGCCTTGGCGAGCGCCTTGCGGGCGGCGGGCGCCGGACCGGTGAGCATGATCGTGGGGTCGGCGCCCGACACGGCGGTCGCGATGATGCGGGCGCGCGGCGTCAGCCCCATCGACGTACCAGCCTCCTCGGTGCCGATCGCCATCACGGCCGCGCCGTCGACGATGCCCGAGGAGTTGCCGGCGTGGTGGACGTGGTCGATCGCGGGGACCCAGTGGTACTTCTCCAGCGCGACGTCGTCGAAGCCCGCGTCCTTGCCGATCTGCGCGAAGGACGGCTTGAGGCCGGCGAGGCCCTCGACCGAGGTGTCGGGGCGGACGGTCTCGTCGCGGTCGAGCACGGTGACCCCGGAGAGGTCGCGCACCGGGATGACGGCGTTGTCGAAGTAGCCGTTGGCCCACGCCTTCGCGGCGCGGTGATGGGACTCGGCGGCGTAGGCGTCGACGTCCTCGCGGCTCCAGCCCTCGATCGTGGCGATCAGGTCGGCGCCGATGCCCTGCGGCACGAAGCCGGTCTGCAGCGCGGTGGCCGGGTCCATCGCCCACGCGCCGCCGTCGCTGCCCATCGGCACGCGGCTCATCGACTCGACGCCGCCGGCGAGGATCAGGTCCTCGAAGCCGGAGCGCACGCGCTGCGCGGCCTGGTTGACGGCCTCGAGCCCGGAGGCGCAGAAGCGGTTGAGCTGAACGCCCGCGACGGTCTCGGGGTAGCCGGCCTTGAGGGCGGCGGTCTTCGCGATGTCGCCGCCCTGGTCGCCGATGGGGGTCACGACACCGAGCACGACGTCGTCGACGCGGGCCGGGTCGAGCGTGGGGTTGCGGGTCTTGAGCTCGTCGAGGAGTCCGACGACCAGATCGACGGGCTTGACCTCGTGCAGCGAGCCGACGGCCTTGCCGCGGCCACGAGGCGTCCGGATGTGGTCGTAGACGAATGCTTCTGCCATGCGAGCGATTGTGACACCATTACTGTCACAGTCCAACAGGTGTGTCCGGCGTCACGAGAGGAACCAGTGGAGACCGAGGTGGAGAGCGAGCTGCTCACGCTCGACGAGCTGACCCAGCGCACCGGGGTGAGCGCGCGCAACGTGCGCTTCTACGCCTCGCGCGGTCTGGTCCCCGCCCCCGTACGCCGCGGTCGCTCGGGCTTCTACGGTCCCGACCACGTCGCCCGTCTCGAGCTCGTCCGCGAGCTGCAGGGCCACGGCTTCACGCTGTCCGCGATCGAGAAGTACGTCGACGCCATCCCCGCCAGCGCCACCCCCTCCGACATCGCGCGGCACCTCTCGCTGCTCGCGCCGATCACCGGCGACCGCGACGTCGACGTGCCCGGAGGCCTGTCGGGGATGGGCATCTCGCCGGAGGCCGCCCAAGCCGTCGCCGAGGTGTACGCCGAGCACGGCCGGCAGGTCGCCGAGGAGCTGTCCGAGATCGTCCGCACGATGGTGTGGCCGCAGTTCCGCGAGGCCGGCTACACCGCCGAGCAGCTCCGCGAGTTCATCCACCGCCTCAAGCCGCTCACCATCGCCGGCCTGGTGACGGCCTACGAGCAGGCGATCGACGAGAGCCAGGCGACGTACGACAGCAGGCGAGCCCGCTAGCTTCCTGCCGCCGAGCGCTGCGCCCGGAAGGCCACCGCGGTCCAGGCCAGCACGACGACGGCGAGCGCCGCGCGCTGCCAGCTCACGGTTCCGGCCACGGCGTAGGCGACGACGGTCACGACGGTGAGCCAGGTGTACGACCGGGGCCTGCGCTCTCGCACCAGGTCGATCGCGAGGGCACCGAGGCCGACGACGACGGCGCCCGCGGCCACGACGACCAGGCCCTCCACGGCGGGCACGGCCACGGCGATGAGCGCCAGGTCGACCCCTGGTCCGACTCCCCCGCGCCGGCGGAGCTCGAGCAGCAGCACCACCGCACCGGCGACCGCGAGGAAGTCCCACGTGTCGAGCGCACGGATGACGTCGGCGGGCGCGGATCCCAGCCCGAGGTCGATGCCGAGGACGGCCAACGTCAGCGCCTGGCCGACGGCGTGCATGACGAGACCGAGCCATGTCAGCGGGCCGAGCCCCGCGAGCCGGGCGACGAGCACCAGGGCGGCGAGCAGGGTCACCGCGGCCAGCGCGAGGACGACGTGTGCGAGTACCCACGTGCCCGAGCCGGCGTCGCCGGCCGCGCCGGGACCGCGCGCGGACGGGAGACGGAGGAGCAGCTGGCCGAGGAGCTGCAGCAGCGCCGCGGCGACGAGCAGGACAGCGGGCGGAAGTCGTGGCGTGTGCACCGGCTCATCATCGGGGCGGGTCACGGATCCACGCTGCAGGCGCGACCGCGTACGACGGCAGGCGGCCGCCCGACCAATGACCGCCCATCCGGGTGACGGAAGCGACACGGCGACCGGTGCACTGGGAGTCTGGTGGGGTGCCCGACTCCCTGACCGGCGGTCCCCTGGTCTACTTCGTCCTCGGACTGTCCCTGCTGCTGGCGATCGTCCTGCCGCAGCTGACGCAGCGGATCGCGCTGTCCCCGCCCATGGTGCTCGTCGCCGTGGGCATGGCGGTCGGGATGCTGCCGGCCGCCGACATGGTCAGCCTCGATCCGACGGACCACCGCGACCTCGTCACGCACGTCACCGAGTTCACCGTGATCATCTCGCTGATGGGCGTCGGCCTGGCCATCGAGCGGACCCTCGACCTGCGGTCGTGGCGGTCCTGGCGGACGTGGTCCCCGGTCTGGCGCCTGCTCGCGGTCACGATGCCGCTGACCATCCTCGGCGTGGCGGTCCTCGGCTGGTGGGTCGCCGGGCTGGCTCCGGCCGTCGCCCTGTTGCTCGGCGCGGTGCTCGCGCCGACCGACCCGGTGCTGGCCTCCGACGTACAGGTGGGCGAGCCGCTCACCGAGGACGTCGACGAGCGGAGCGAGGAGGAGCGCGAGAGCCCCGACGAGGACGACGACATCCGCTTCTCGCTGACGGCCGAGGCGGGCCTCAACGACGGCCTCGCCTTCCCGTTCGTGCACCTGGCCCTGCTGCTCATCGCCGGCGGCTTCACGCTCGCCGACGTCGGCACGTGGATCGGCTGGTACGTCGTGGGCAAGATCGTCCTGGGCACCGCTGTGGGCATCGCGATCGGCTGGCTGCTGGGCCGGCAGGCGTTCCACTCCCGCAGCGACAACCTGCGCCTCGCCGACCACGGCGAGCCGCTGCTGGCGCTCGCCGCACTGCTGACGGCGTACGGCGCCGCGGAGCTGGTCGGCGGCTACGGCTTCCTCGCGGTCTTCGCGTGCGCGATGCGCGTACGGGCCTCCGAGCGCGGCCACTCCTACCAGCGCGCGATGCACGGCGTCGTCGAGCGCCTTGAGCGGCTGATGACGCTGCTCGTCCTGCTCGTGCTCGGCATGGCGATGACCCGCGGCCTGCTCGACCACCTGGACTGGCGCGGGATCGCGGTCGCGCTGGCGCTGGTGCTGGTGATCCGTCCGCTCGTCGGCTACGCCTCCCTCGCCGTGCTCGCACGCGACGAGGACCGCGAGGGCGGGCTCGACCGCGGCGAGATGTGGGCTGTCGCGTTCTTCGGCGTCCGGGGCATCGGCTCCCTCTACTACCTCGGCTACGCGGTCAGCCACGAGCAGGTGCCCGACGAGCCGTGGCTGTGGTCGACGGTCGCCTTCACCGTGATCGCGTCCGTGCTGCTCCACGGGGTGACGGCGACGCCGGCGATGGCGCGGCTCGACGCCCGCCGCGGCAAGACCTCCGCGCAGGGATGAATAACACCCCACGACGTTCTTCTCCTCCGCTGCGCTCCCCCGAACAACGCCGCGGGGACCCCGAAAGACGCACCCGGCTGGGCCCTGCTGACAGCATGGGGGCATGGCAACCGTCCTCGTCACCGGCGCGACAGGCTTCATCGGCCGCCGCCTCGTCCCCGCACTGATCGACGCCGGGCACGAGGTCCGCGCGATGACGCGACGCCCCGAGTCGTACGACGGCCCCGGCGAGGCCGTCGGCGCGGACGTCATGGACGCCGATTCCCTGCGTCCTGCGCTCGAGGGCGTCGACGCCGCCATCTACCTCGTCCACTCCCTCGACGACCCCGACTTCGAGCGCAAGGACGCCGACGCGGCGCGCAACTTCAGCGCCGCGGCAGCCGCCGCCGGTGTCGACCAGATCGTCTACATGGGCGGGCTCGGCGACGAGGGCCACGACCTCTCCCCCCACCTGCGTTCGCGGCGCGAGGTCGAGGGGCTGCTCGGCTCCGACGGCGTGCCGGTCACGGTGCTGCGCGCCGCGATCGTGGTCGGCCACGGCGGCATCTCGTGGGAGCTCACCCGCCAGCTGGTGAAGAACCTGCCGGCGATGGTGGTGCCCAAGTGGGTCGGCACGCGCACCCAGCCGATCTCCATCGACGACGTGGTCCGCTACCTCGCCGGCGTGGTCGGCAAGGAAGAGGCGCTGGGTCGGGTCTTCGAGATCGGCGGCCCGGAGACGCTGACCTACCGCGAGATGCTGCAGGGCGTGGCGCTCGCGATGAACGGTCGCAAGCTCCCGATCGTCGTGGTGCCGCTGCTCACGCCCGGCCTGTCGTCGCGCTGGCTGGCCCTGGTCACCGACGTCGACGTCACCACCGGCCGCAACCTCATCGACTCGATGTCGACCGAGGTCGTCGTGCGCGACACCTCGATCCGCGAGGTCGTGCCGGGCGAGCCGCTGACCTACGAGGAGTCCGTGCGCCGCGCGCTGGCCGAGCGGGAGTCAGCCGCCAGCTAGAACAGGAGCGGCAGCAGGAAGAGCATCGAGAGCGACCACGTGATGTGGGTCAGGATCGGCGCGAGGATGCCGCCGCTGGCACGCCGCTCGAGTCCGCACACCAGGCCGAGCACGATGGCGGCGAAGCCCAGCATCACGTTGCCGGTGGCGAGCGTCGCGACGACGTAGGCGAGCGTCGTCCAGAACACCGGGTGCTTCGGGATCGCGGCATACATCGCACCCCGGAAGAACAGCTCCTCGGCGATGCCGTTGAAGAACGTGATGATCGCCAGGACGGTCAGCGAGCCCTCGTCGGCGTACTCCAGCACGGAGCTGACGTAGTCGGCCAGAGGTGGGATCTCGCGGACCACGAGCGAGCCGAGGACGAAGATCCCCACCAGCACGAGTCCCACCAGGATCGGCGCGAGGATGGGCCGGACGAAGACCTCGTTGGCGCGCGCCATCCGGCCCAGGTGGAGCCGCCCTGACAGGAACGCGCCCGCCGCCCAGACGCCGGCGAGCACGACGGCGGCGACGTAGAACGTGTTGCCGCCCGGCTCGAGCCGCAGCGACCAGCCGAGGACGGCGGCCCCGACGAGCACCACGATCGCCGCGACGACCTGGCGTCGCCGGAAGGCCTCGGCGCTGTCGCGCTGGTCGCGCGGGACGACGTCCCACAGCGATCGCCGGATGAAGGTGCGCATGTCACCAAGCCTAGGCAGAGGCCAACAGCTCCCGGACGCGCGGGATGACTTCCTCGCCGTAGAGCCGGACCGACTCCAGCCGCTGCTCGTGCGGGAGCGCGCCGACGGAGTACTTCAGCTGGAAGCGAGACAGGCCGAGGGTCCGGGCGGCCCAGGCGATCTTCTGGGCGACCGTCTCGGGCGAGCCGACGAACATCGCGCCCTGCGGACCGGCGGCCTGCTCGAAGGCGATCCGGCTGTACGGGCCCCAGCCGCGCTCGCGCCCCAGGCGGGTGTAGAGGTCGGCCTGGTGGGGGTAGAGCTGCTCGCGGGCCTCGTCGTCGGTGGCCGCGACGTGGCCGGGCGAGTGCATGCCGATCGGCAGCTCGGCGTGGCCGTACTCGCCGAGCGCACGTCGGTAGAGGTCGGCGAACTGGACGAACGCCGCGGGCGAGCCTCCGATGACCGCCAGCACCAGCGGCATGCCGTACTTCGCGGCACGGACGACGGACTCCGGGGTGCCGCCGACGGCGATCCACGCCGGCACCTTGCCCGCCGTCGTCGTCGGGTAGACCTGCTTGTCCGCCAACGGGGCGCGGATGCTGCCCTGCCAGGTCACCGGCTCCTCGTGCTGGAGCACGGAGAAGAGGTCGAGCTTCTCGGCGAAGAGCCGGTCGTAGTCACCCAGGTCGTGGCCGAAGAGGCCAAACGACTCGATGAAGGACCCGCGGCCCAGCTGCACCTCGGCGCGGCCGTTCGACAGGGCGTCCAGGGTCGCGAAGCGCTGGTAGACCCGGATCGGGTCGTCGGAGGACAGCACGGTGACGCCGGTGCCCAGCCGGATCCGCTCGGTCTGCCCGGCGATCGCGGCGAGCACGACGTCGGGCGCGGAGATCGCGTAGTCCGCGCGGTGGTGCTCGCCGAGGCCGATGTAGTCGACGCCGACGCGATCGGCGAGGACGGCCTCGGCCACGACCTCCCGCAGGGTCTGCGCGTGGTTGCCCGGAGCGCCGTCGAGCGGCGCGTCCCCGAACGTGTCGAGGCCGAGCGAGATGTGCTCGCGCGTGCCGAGCACGCTGTGGTCGAAGCTCTGGTCCGGGCCGGTCATGGATCCTCCTGGGTGGTTGAAGGATGAACCACCAGCGTACGACGCCCATTCCAGGGCGTACTTGTCAGGCTCTCGCTGAACATGTCAGGCCGTGCACGGGCCGACAAGTTCAGCGATCCCCGGTCAGCCGGGGATCACGAAAGACGTACGCACATTGCCGGAACGCACTCGCCCCCGAGCCTGCGTGAGGCGCGGGGGCGAGGCGAATCGTGGAGGTTGCTGCGTCAGCGACCGCGGCTGAACGACGACGCGCTGTGCGCGCGAGCGCCGGTCGAGGCGCCGGCGGACGAGCCGCCGCCGGAGCGACGACGACGGTTGCCGCCACCGCCCTGGCCCTGGCCGCCACCCTGGCCGCCGCCCTGGCCGCCGCCCTGGCCGCCGCCCTGGCCGCCGCCGGAGCGACGACGCTGGCCGCCACCCCCGTTGGACGAGCTGGACGAGCCGGAACCGGGCGTCTCGCTGGTGTACGACGTCGGGTTGCCCCGACGTGACTGGCCGTTGGTCTGGCCCGAGCTGCGGGCCCGCTTGCGCTGGGCGTTGGCGCCGGTCGAACGACCACGCCCGCCACCGCCGGACGAGGCCGGGGCCTCGACGACGAGGCCGCCGGGCAGGCTGCGCTCGCCGGGGGCGAGCTGGACGAGCATCGCGTGGCCGGGGCCGCTGACCTTGGTGGTGGTCGGCTTGATGCCGGCCTGCCGCGTCAGGTCGCGCACGTCGCGCTGCTGCTCGTCGGTCATCAGCGTGATGACGGTGCCCTCGTTGCCCGCGCGCGCCGTGCGGCCCGAGCGGTGCAGGTAGGCCTTGTGCTCGGTGGGCGGGTCGGCGTGGATCACGAGCGACACGTCGTCGACGTGGATGCCGCGCGCGGCGATGTCGGTCGCGACCAGCGTGGTGGCGGTCCCGGAGTGGAACGCCTCCATGTTGCGGGTGCGGGCGTTCTGCGACAGGTTGCCGTGCAGGTCGACCGTGGGCACGCCGCTCTTGTTGAGCTGGCGGGCGAGCGCCTTGGCGCCGTGCTTGGTGCGGGTGAAGACGACCGTGCGACCGGGCGCGCTGGTCAGGTCGACCAGCACGGGCACGCGCTGCTCGCGGCTGAGGTGCAGCACGTGGTGGTGCATGGTCGAGACCGGCGACTGCGCCGAGTCGGCCTCGTGGGTCTTCGGCTGGTCGAGGTAGCGCTTGACCAGGACGTCGATCGCCTTGTCGAGGGTCGCGGAGAACAGCATCCGCTGGCCCTGGCGGGGCGTCTTGTCCATGATCCGGCGCACGCCGGGCAGGAAGCCGAGGTCGGCCATGTGGTCGGCCTCGTCGAGGATGGTGACCTCGATGGCGGACAGGTCGGCGTAGCCCTGGCCCATGAGGTCCTCGAGCCGACCGGGGCAGGCGATGACGATGTCGACGCCCTTCTTGAGCGCGGTCACCTGCGGGTTCTGGCCGACGCCGCCGTAGACGACGACGGACGACAGCCCGGCGGCCTTGGCGAGAGGCTGCAGCGCGGCGTGGATCTGGCCGACGAGCTCGCGGGTCGGCGCCAGGATCAGCGCACGCGGCTTGCGCGGCATGGCCGGCAGCTTGCTCCTGTCGAGGCGGGCGACCAGCGGGAGGAGGAAGGCGTACGTCTTGCCGGAGCCGGTGCGGCCACGGCCGAGGACGTCGCGGCCGGCGAGGCTGTCGGGCAGCGTCGCGGCCTGGATGGGAGTCGGAGTGGTGATGCCCTGCTGCTCCAGGATCTGGGCAAGCGAAGCGGGCACGCCGAGTTCGGCGAAGTTCATGTGAGTTGCTTTCGGTTGGCGTCTCGCCACCGTGTGCCGCGCTTCTGTGATGTGCGCGATCTACGTGCCTCAAGTGCTGAGGAAGGGTGCCGCGTCGATGGAGATGAGCGGCGACCTGCGCCCGGGGCAAGACCGGCCGGGCGTCTGAGTGCTCAACACTAGTGGGACGAGTGGTGTTCCCGTGAATCCCGCACGGTGTGAGGCCGGACTCAGGCGCCCGGACCGGTCAGGCGCAGCAGGGCTGCGCGTCCCCGGTGAGGTGCTCGCGGGACTCCTCGACGACGACATCGCTCGGGCCGGTCAGGTCGTCGGTGATCGTGTAGACCTCCCACCGCTCGCCGTCCGGCGTTCCCTGCACCCAGAACTTGTCCTGCTTGGCGTAGCAGCACGTGGTGTCGCGCTCCTCCGTCGTCGCGAAGCCGGCCGCGGCGAGGCGGGTGAGCTCGGCGTCGACGGTGTCGACGTCCCCGACCTCGACCCCGAGGTGGTTGACGCTCCCGCCCTTCCCGGGGTTCTCGATCAGGACGAGCTTGAGCGGCGGCTCGGCGATGGCGAAGTTGGCATAGCCCGGGCGGAGCTTGTGGGGCTCGGTGCCGAAGAGGGTGGAGTAGAAGGCGATCGACGTCTCGAGGTCGTCGACGTTGAGGGCGAGCTGCAGGCGGGACACGGTGGCTCCTTATATTGATGGTTGTCGATGTGTTGAGATTGCACCAGACATCGACATCTGTCAATATTGATCTGTGTCGAAGTCTCCCGCGACGTCCCAGCTGACCCTCACCCCCGTCGAGACGGCCGCCTGTTGCTCGCCGCTGCTGCGCGAGCCGCTGTCGCTCGAGCGCGCCGAGCAGGTCGTGCCGCTGCTCAAGGCCCTGGCCGACCCGGTGCGGCTCCGGCTGGTCTCGATCGTGGCCGCGAGCGAGGGCGGGGAGGCGTGTGTCTGCGACCTCAACGACGCGTTCGACCTCTCGCAGCCGACCATCAGCCACCACCTCAAGGTGCTGCACGAGGCCGGCGTCCTCGACCGGACCAAGCGGGGCGTGTGGGTCTACTACGGCGTACGCCGTGAGGTGCTGGCCGACATCGCCGCGCTCATCGGCGGCAGCGCGTGAGCGCCGACGACGGCACCGAGGTCATGGAGAAGCTCTCCACCCTCGACCGCCTGCTCCCTCTGTGGATCGGCCTCGCCATGGTCGCCGGCCTGCTGCTGGGACGTACGGTCCCGGGTCTCGACGAGGTCCTCTCGGCGGTCGAGGTCGACGGCATCTCGTTGCCGATCGCCATCGGGCTGCTCGTGATGATGTACCCGGTGCTGGCCAAGGTCCGCTACGACCGGCTCGACTCGGTGACCGCCGACCGACGCCTGCTCGTCGCGTCGCTCGTGCTCAACTGGGTGGTCGGCCCGGCCCTGATGTTCACCCTCGCGTGGCTGATGCTGCCGGACCTCCCGGCCTACCGCACCGGACTGATCATCGTCGGGCTCGCCCGCTGCATCGCGATGGTCATCATCTGGAACGACCTGGCCTGCGGCGACCGCGAGGCAGCGGCCGTCCTCGTCGCCCTCAACTCGGTCTTCCAGGTCATCGCGTTCGCCGGGCTCGGCTGGTTCTACCTCGAGGCGCTGCCCGGCTGGCTCGGCCTCGACGGCGCCGCGCTCGACGTCTCGGCGTGGCAGATCGCCAAGTCGGTGCTCGTCTTCCTCGGCATCCCGCTCCTGCTCGGCTGGCTGTCCCGGACCTACGGCGAGCGGGTCCGCGGCCGCGAGTGGTACGAGTCGTCGTTCCTGCCGCGCGTCGGACCGTGGGCGCTGATCGGGCTGCTCTTCACCATCGTGGTGCTCTTCGCGCTCCAGGGCGAGCAGGTCACCAGCCGTCCGCTCGACGTCGCGCGGATCGCGCTGCCGCTGCTGGCCTACTTCGCCCTGATGTGGGGTGGCGGGTTCCTGCTCGGCCACGCCCTCGGGATGTCGTACGCCCGCACCACCACGCTCGCCTTCACCGCCGCCGGCAACAACTTCGAGCTGGCGATCGCCGTCGCCATCGCGACCTTCGGCGTCACGTCCGGCCAGGCCCTGGCCGGCGTGGTCGGCCCGCTCATCGAGGTGCCGGTCCTGGTGGGCCTCGTCTACGTCAGCCTCGCCCTGCGCCACCGCTTCGCCGCCCCTGCTCCCGCCCCCGTCCAGGAGGACGTCCGATGACCACCCCCACCGTCCTCTTCGTCTGCGTGCACAACGCCGGCCGCTCGCAGATGGCCGCCGGGTGGCTGCGCCACCTCGCCGGCGACCGGGTCGAGGTGCTGTCGGCCGGGTCCGCGCCGGCGGGCTCCATCAACCCCGTCGCCGTCGAGGCGATGGCGGAGGTCGGCATCGACATCGCCGGCCAGCAGCCGAAGCTGCTGAGCGACGCAGCGGTCGAGCAGTCCGACGTCGTCATCACGATGGGCTGCGGCGACGCCTGCCCCTTCTACCCCGGCACGCGCTACGAGGACTGGGCGCTCGACGACCCGGCCGGCCAGGGCATCGACGCGGTCCGCCCCATCCGCGACGAGATCAAGGGCCGGGTCGAGGCGTTGATCGCCTCGCTCGCTCCTCGGTGATCGAGTAGCCCGAGAAACGAGGGCGTATCGAGATCAGGCGCTGTCGCGCTTCACGACCGTCGGCGGGATCACGATCCGCACCGGGTGGCTGCCGTCGACGCCGTCGACCCGCTCGAGCAGCAGCCGGGTGGCCCGCTCGGCCATCTCGACGACCGGCTGGCGCACGGTGGTGAGGGGCGGCGTCGTCCGCTCCGCGACTCCCAGGTCGTCGAAGCCGATGACGGCGATGTCGTCGGGCACGCGGCGGCCCAGCTCGGCCAGCACCTTGAGCGCCCCTGCGGCCATGAGGTCGGACGCGACGACGAGTCCGTCGAGGTCGGGGTGCCGCTCCATCAGGGCTCGGGTCGCGACGACCCCGCTGTCCTCGGTGAAGTCGCCGTGCTCGACGGCGTCGGTCGGCAGCCCGGCCTCCGCCATGGCCTGGCGCCAGCCGGCGAGGCGGTCGGCGGCGGCGGTCATGTCGGTGGGACCGGCGACGGTACCGATCCGTCTGCAGCCGCGGGCGATCAGCAGCTCGGTCGCCTCGCGTTCGCCGGCGGCGTTGTCGACGTCGACGTACGCCACCCGGTCGCCGCCCGTCCACGGCCGGCCGCCGAAGACGCAGGGCAGGCCGATGTCGGCGAGGTGCTCGGCGAGCCGGTCGTCGCGGTGGTGGGAGGTGACGATCGCGCCGTCGACGTGGCGGTTGGTCAGGTAGCGCAGGGTGCGCGCCGTGTCGGCACCGGGCCGCGCGAGCAGCAGCACCAGCTGGATGTCGCGCTCGGAGAGCACGCGGTTGACCCCGCGCAGGGTGCCGGCGAAGAAGGGGTCGGAGAAGACGCGGTCGTCGGGCTCGGGGACGAGCACGGCGATGGAGTCCGTACGACGCGTCACCAGGCTGCGGGCCGCGGGGTTCGGGACGTAGCCGAGCGTGCGCACCGCCAGGTCGACGGCCGACTGGGCGCGGGCGCTGACCCGCTGGCCGCCGTTGATCGCCCGCGACGCCGTGGCGCGCGAGACGCCCGCGACGCGGGCCACCTCGTCGAGGGTCGGCGAACCGGCGGCCGGCGGGATGCTCACGCGCGCCACGCTAGTGGCCCAGTGGGCCGGAAGCGGGCAGGATGCCGGTCCTCGCCAGGTCGGCGTACCAGTGCGCGCTCGACTTGGGCGTCCGCGCCTGGGTGGCGTAGTCGACGTGCACGAGTCCGAAACGCTTGGCGTAGCCGAAGGCCCACTCGAAGTTGTCGAGGAACGACCACTGGTAGAAGCCGCGCACGTCGACGCCCTCCTCGATCGCGAGGTGGACCGCGCGGAGGTAGGAGTCGAGGAACGCGATCCGGTCGGGGTCGTGGACGTCACCGTGCTCGTCGACCCGGTCGTCGAAGGCCGCGCCGGTCTCGGTGAGGTGGATCGGCAGGTGCGGGTAGTCGTCGTGCAGCCGGCGCAGCAGGCGGTGGAGGCCGTCGGGCTGGATCTCCCAGCCCATGGCGGTGACCGGCAGGCCGCGGCTCGGGAAGGTGACGTGCTCCGAGCCGACGAAGGGCGACAGCGCCACCCGGTCGGGGTGGTCGGCGCTGATGCCCACGACGTCGGTGCGCGGGTGCCCCGAGACCTCGTTGCCGTGGTAGTAGTTCACGCCCAGCACGTCGATCGGCGCGGCGATGGCTGCCAGGTCACCGTCGCGGACCACGTCGTACCAGTCGTGGCCCTGCCAGAGCAGGCCGCCGGTGTCGTCGAGCAGGTCCGCGGGGTAGGACCCGCGGAAGATCGGGTCGAGGAAGAGCCGGTTGTGCAGCGCGTCGATCCGCCGCGCGGCGTCGACGTCGACGGGGTCGCTCGGGTCGCTCGGGTCGGGCACGGTGAGGTTGAGGCTCAGCCCGAGCCTGTCGGCGCCGCGGCTGCGGAGCTCGGTCGTGGCCAGGCCGTGCGCGAGCAGCAGGTGGTGCGCCGCGACCAGGCCGGCCGCACCCTCCTGCCGGCCGGGCGCGTGGTGCCCGGCGGTGTAGCCGAGCAGCGAGGAGCAGAACGGCTCGTTGAGCGTCGTCCACGTCGGCACCCGGTCGCCGAGCGCCTCGTGCACCGAGACGGCGTACTCGACGAAGCGGTGGGCGGTGTCGCGGTTGGTCCACCCGCCCGCGTCCTCGAGCACCTGCGGCAGGTCCCAGTGGTAGAGCGTGAGCCACGGCGCGATGCCGCGCTCGAGGAGCTTGTCGACGAGCCGGTCGTAGAACGCCAGTCCGGCCGCGTTGGCCGGACCGGCGTCCGGACGCACCCGCGGCCACGCCACCGAGAACCGGTACGACGTGGCGCCGAGGTCGGCGAGGAGATCCACGTCTGCCGGCATCCGGTGGTAGTGGTCGCAGGCGACCTCGCCGGTGTCGCCGCCCAGGACGGCACCGGGGATGCTCGAGAAGGTGTCCCAGATCGACGGCGTGCGTCCGTCCTCGGCGACGGCGCCCTCGATCTGGTAGGACGCGGTCGCCATGCCCCAGGTGAAGTCCGCCGGGAAGCGGACCTCCTCGCGGGGGCCTGTGTCGACGCGGGGCTTGCTCTGGACGCTCATCCCTTGACTGCTCCTTGCATGATGCCGGCCACGAGCTGGCGGCCGGTGAGGACGAAGAGGACCAGCAGCGGGACGGTCGCGACCGTCGCGCCCGCGAGCACGAGGCTGTAGTCGACGTAGTAGCCGCTCTGGAGCTGCTGGAGTGCGATCTGGACGGTGGGGTTGCTGGCCGGCAGCACGATCAGCGGCCAGAAGAAGTCCGTCCACGTGGCCATGAAGGTGAAGAGCCACAGGATCCCCGCGGCCGGGCGCGCGGCCGGCACGGCGACGTTCCAGAACGTGCGGAAGAGGTTGCAGCCGTCGACGCGGGCGGCGTCGATGAGCTCGTCGGGGATCGCGTCGACGAGGTACTGGCGCATGAAGAAGACGCCGAACGCCGTGACCATGCCGGGCACGATCAGCGCCCACAGCGACCCGACCCAGCCCAGCTTCGCCATCACGATGAAGAGCGGGATCACACCGAGCTGCGTCGGCACGGCCAGGGTGGCGACGAGGAAGACGAGCAGTGGCGTACGCCCGCGGAACGCGAGCTTGGCGAACGCGAACCCGGCCAGGGTGGAGAAGAACACGACCGACGTGGCGACCGTCCCGGAGACGATGAGGCTGTTGCCCAGCGCCTTCCAGAACGGCACGGCGTCGAAGGCGCGCTGCGCGTTGTCCCAGAAGTGACCGCCCGGGAGCAGCGGCGGCACCCGCTTGGTCAGCACGTCGCGGCTGTGCGAGCCGACGAGGAAGGACCAGTAGAGCGGCGCGCACGATCCCAGCACGAAGGCGGTGAGCAGGCCGTAGACGAGGAAGCCGGGGCGACGGTTCATCGCGCACCTCCCCGCAACGCGCCGGTGCGTCGGCTCACCCACAGGTTGAAGCCGGCGAACAGGACGATGATCAGGAAGAGCAACCACGCGACGGCGCTGGCCATGCCGAGGTCGCGCACGCGCCAGCCGAGCTCCCAGAGGTACATCGTCAGGGTCTGGTACTGCCGGTCCGAGCCGCCCAGCCCCTGGGTGTCGAAGAGCCTCGGCTCGGCGAAGATCTGCAGTCCGCCGATGGTCGAGGTGATGACGACGAAGATCAGCGTCGGCCGGATCGTCGGGATCGTGATCGAGAGGAACTGGCGTACGCGCCCGGCGCCATCGAGCGCCGCGGACTCGTAGAGGTCGCGCGGGACGGCCTGCATCGCGGCCAGGAAGATGAGCGCGTTGTAGCCGGTCCAGCGCCAGTTGACCATCGACGCGATCGCCACGTGGCTGGCGAGGGCGTCGACGTGCCAGCGGATCGGGTCGAGCCCGATGCCCTGCAGCGCCTCGTTGACCAGGCCGTAGCGGTCACCGAAGACGTTGCCGAAGATCAGTGCGACGGCTGCCGGCGCCACGACGAAGGGGATCAGGATGCTCATCCGCCACAGCGTCCGGCCCCGCAGCTGGGTGTCGAGCAGTCCGGCCAGCACCAGGGCGATGAGCACCTGCGGCACCGACGAGAGCACGAAGATGCTGAAGGTGTTGCGCAGCGCGTTCCAGAAGTAGCGGTCCTCGAGGACGCGGCGGTAGTTCTCCAGGCCGGAGAAGTCGCCCTGCCCGGAGAGCAGGCCCCAGTCGTGGACCGACACCCACGCGGTGTAGGCCAGCGGGAACATCCCGACCAGCAGGAACAGCAGGAAGAACGGGGAGACGAAGACGTACGGCGTCACCTTGACGTCGAGCAGCGCGAGGCGCTGGCGCCACGGGGCCCGGCCGCCGCCGGGTCGACCCCCGGTCGGGGACGCCACCGTCACACTGGCGTCCCCGACCGGTTGCTCGGTCTTCGTGCTCATCGTCGTCGCTCAGCTTCGTCCGGTACCGGTCAGCCGAGCCGCTCGACGTCCGCGAGGAAGGACTCCCAGGCCTCGTCGGGCGTCTCCTTGCCCTCGTCGACGCGCTGGATCGCCTGCTGGAACGCGGTGTTGATGTCGGCGAACTTCGGGCCCTTGTGCGCGATGAACGGCACGGCCTCGGCCCGCTCGGCAAGGATCTCGCCGGTGGGTGCGTCGTTGAAGAACGCGTTGGTCGAGCCGGTCAGGGCCGGGTCGTCGAGCGCGTCGACCTGGCTCGGGAAGGTGCCCTTGGCCTCGAACGCCTTGATCTGCTGCTCGGGAGCGGTCAGCCAGGCAGCGAGCGCCTTGGCCTCCTCCGGGTGGTCACCCTGGGCGGGGACCGTCAGGTAGGAGCCACCCCAGTTGCCGCCGCCGCCGGGGAAGACGTTGGCGATGTCCCAGCCCTCGACGCCGTCGGCGTTGCCCTCGATGACGCCGAGCATCCAGCCCGGGCAGGCCATCGTGGCGAAGCCGTCGTTCTGGAAGGACGCCGTCCAGTCCTCGCTCCACTGGGTGAGGCCGGTGGTGAGGCCGTCCGCGACGTTGCCGGTCACCGCGTCGAAGACCGCCTTCACCTCGGCGTTGTCGGCCGCGATGACGGTGTTGTCCTCGTCCTCGAAGGAGTACTCGGTCTGGTTGATCATCGCCTGCGCGGTGCCGCCCGAGGAGTCGTACCAGGCAGTGCCCGGCACCTTGTCGACGAACTCGCGACCGGTCTCGAAGTAGGTGTCCCAGTCAGCGAAGAGGGACGCCACCTCCTCGCGGTCGGTCGGCAGGCCGGCCTTCTCGAAGAGGTCGGAGCGGTAGCACATGCCCTCGGGGCCGATGTCCGTGCCGTAGCCGATGAGCTGGCCCTCCGGCGTGGTGGCGGCCTCGCTCTTCCAGTCCAGCCAGCGGCCCTCGACGTCGGGGTCGGAGAGGTCGACGAAGGCGTCCGACTGCTCCATCAGCGCGGACCACCAGTCGACCTCGATCGCCTCGATGTCGGAGAGGCCCGAGCCCGCGGCGAGCTTGGTGTAGAGGTTGTCCTGGTGCTCGTTGGCGGTGCCGGCCTTCTTCTGCTCGACCACCACCTCGTCCTGCATCGCGTTGTACTCCTCGATGAGCTCCTCGTAGCCGAACTCGTTGAAGGTCGCGACGGTGAGCTTGATCTTGCCGTCCGCGGTCGTGCCCCCGTCGTCGCCGCCGCACGCAGCCACCGTCGTCGCGAGGGTGAGCGCCAGCAGGGCGCTCGTGGCGAGTCGGGCTCGCCGGGTCCTGAATGTCTGCACCACTGCACTCCTGCCGTCCTGCGAAGCGCCGGACTGGTTGTCCGGCCGGGAGGTGGACGAGAGGTGAGAGGTGTGAGAGCGCTTCCACTTTCGTCCGCGCCCCACCATGGCAGGCGTCACATCCAGTGTCAACGGCGCGCTCGAAAGTCGTACGACATTTGTGGGAGCGCTTCCACCAGCCGCGTGCTCAGGACCAGTCCAGCACGCCGTCGTCGAGCTTCGCGGTCCGGATCTTCACCGCGTCGTAGAGGTAGTTCTGCCGGAGCGCCCACGGCGCGACCGTGCCCTGGCGCGGAAGGGTGTGCACCAGGCGCTGGACGTAGCCGGCGTCGAAGTCCATCAGCGGCACCTCGGCGACGGACTCGTCGCGAACCGGCACGACCCTGCGGTTGCCGGTGGAACGCATCCGCTTCAGCAGCCGGACGACGTACTCAGCCACGAGGTCGGCCTTCAGCGTCCACGAGGCGTTGGTGTAGCCGATGGTGAAGGCGAAGTTGGGGACGCCCGAGAGCATCATCGCCCGGTAGGCCATGGTCTCGTGGGGCAGGACCCGCTGGCCGTCGACGACCAGCTCGGTGCCACCGAAGACCTGCAGGTTGAGGCCCGTCGCGGTCACCACGACGTCGGCGTCGAGGTGCTGGCCCGAGGCGAGCTCGACGCCGGTCTCGGTGAAACCGGTGACCTGGTCGGTGACGACCGAGGCCGACCCGTCCTTGATGGCCGCGAAGAGGTCGCCGTCCGGCACCAGGCACATCCGCTGGTCCCAGGGGTCGTACGTCGGGTTGAAGTGGGTGTCGACGGCGTAGCCGGGCGGCAGCTGGGCGACGTTGGCCTTGCGGACGACCTTCCGCACCAGCTCGGGACGCGCCCGGCTGAGCCGGTAGAGCGCGGACTGGAGGGCGATGTTCTTCCAGCGGGTGACGGAGTACGCGCGCTCCTCACCGACCATCCGGGTCAGCCGGCCCTTGATCGAGTCGTTGCCCGGCACCGAGACGACGTACGTCGGTGAGCGCTGCAGCATCGTCACGTGGCTCGCGCCGCCCGCGGCCAGCGCCGGGACGAGCGTCACCGCGGTCGCACCCGACCCGATCACCACCACGCGCTTGCCGGTGTGGTCGAGGTCCTCGGGCCAGTGCTGCGGGTGCACGATCTCGCCCCGGAACCGGTCGCGGCCGGCGAGCTCGGGGGTGTAGCCCTCGGCGTAGTCGTAGTAGCCGCTGCACACCCAGAGGAAGTCGGCGGTCGTCGTGCGGCGCTCCCGTCCACCTGCTCCGTCGACCTCGGACGTCACCGTCCACCGCGCGGTCGTCGAGTCCCACGCGGCCGACACGACGTCGTGGCCGTAGCGGACGTGCTCGTCGACGCCGTACTCACGCGCGGTCTCGCGGACGTAGTCGAGGATCGACTGGCCGTCGGCGAGCGCGACGTTGCCGCGCCACGGCCGGAAGCGGTAGCCGAGGGTGTGCATGTCGGAGTCCGACCGCACGCCCGGGTAGCGGAACAGGTCCCAGGTGCCGCCGCTGACGGCACGGCGCTCGAGGACGACGTACGACATCGCGGGCAGGTCCTTGGCCAGGTGGGCCGCCGCACCGATGCCCGAGAGTCCTGCCCCGATGATCAGCACGTCGACGTGGTCGGCCTTCGTCATGGCGTCCAATCTAGGCCGCGCGGGCACAGGTGTAACTATGAGTTACACCTCACGCGCGGGCGTACAGCTCCACGAAGCGCCCCAGCAGCCGCACCGGCTCGGTGACGATCGACTGGCGGGCGGCGGCCTTGAGCGACTCCTGCTCGTGGGGCTCGAAGTAGCCGTGGGCGCTGTAGGCGTCGATGCGGTCGCAGATGGCGACCGGGTCGAGCTCGGGGTGGAACTGGGTGGCGTAGACGTTGAGGCCGAGGCGGAAGGCATGGACCGGGCAGGTGTCGGTCGAGGCGAGCAGCACGGCGCCCTCCGGCAGCCGCGCGACCGCCTCCTTGTGGCCGAGGAAGGCGGCGAACTCCGCGGGCATCGGGCCGAAGAGAGGGTCGGCGCGACCCTCCTCGGTGAGCCTGATCGGCAGGGCACCGATCGTCTCGCCCCAGGTGCGGTCGACGATCCCGCCGCCCAGCCGACCGAGCACGCCGATGCCGTAGCAGGCGCCGAGGAAGGGGAAGTCCTCGGCGACGACGCGGACGGCGAGGTCGTGGAGGTCGGCCTCGGCGCGGCGCTGGGCCGGAGACTTCGCGTCGTCGGCGTCGGACACGTTGTAGGGCCCGCCGCCCAGGACGATGCCGGACCAGTCCGCGAGGTCGACCTCGCCGAGCGGCCCCCGCTCGAGGCGCACCCGCACGAGCTCGTCGGGTCGCAGGCCGCAGCCGGCCAGCACCGCGTCGTACTCCTGCTGGGCGACGGCGTCCTCGGCACGGGTGCCGAGGAAGAGGAAGGGGCGCACGGGCTAAGTCTGGACCGCGGCGCCGCTGTCGATCAGCGCATCCACGTCCTCGATGCCCCACGCGGTCAGCGCCTCGCGGGTGTGCTCGCCGGGCAGCGCGGGAGGGGCGTCGAGGCTGGGCGACGTCCGCGAGAAGCGCGGCGCGGGCGCGGGCTGGGTGACGCCGTCCCGCTCGACGAAGGTCTCGCGGGCAGCGAGGTGCGGGTGGCGTGGCGCCTCGGCGAGGGGTACGACCGGGGCGACGCAGGCGTCGGTGCCGTCGAAGACCTCGGCCCACTCGGCCTGCGTCTTCTCGCGGAACCGCCGCGTGAGGGCGCCGCGGATGGTCGCATGGTTGGCCGGGTCGTCGCGGTCGGGGAGCTCGACGCCGATGCGCTCGACCAGCGCCGCCCAGAACTGCGGCTCGAGCGCGCCGACGCTGACGTGCTCGCCGTCCGCGGTCTCGTAGAGGTCGTACCAGGGCGTGCCACCGTCGAGCAGGCCTCCCGCACGACGGCCGCTGTCGAGGCCCATCGCCACGAAGCTCGACGCGATGGTGTTGAGGTGCGCCGTGCCGTCGACGATCGCGGCATCGACGACCTGTCCCTGCCCGCTGGTGCGCGACTCGAGGAGCGCGGCGAGGACCCCGATCACGAGGTACGTCGACCCGCCTCCGAAGTCGCCGAGCAGGTTGCTCGGGAAGTGCGGGCGGTCGCGGTCCTGGCCGAGGCCGTGGAGGGCTCCGGTGATCGCGATGTAGTTCATGTCGTGGCCGGCGACCTCGGCCCACGGCCCGTCCTGGCCCCAGCCGGTCATCCGGCCGTAGACCAGCCGGGGGTTGCGGGCCAGGCACACGTCAGGGCCCAGCCCGAGCCGCTCGGTCGCGCCGGGCCGCAGCCCTTCGACCAGGACGTCGGCGCCCTCGACCAGTCGCAGCACCGTCTCGACGGCGGCCGGCTGCTTGAGGTCGAGGGCGACGCTCGGGCGGCCGCGGTTGAGCAGGTCGGCCCGGCCACCTGCGAACATCCCGCCGCCCGGACGGTCGACCCGGATCACGTCGGCGCCGAGGTCGGCCAGGAGCATGCACGCGTGCGGCCCCGGCCCGATGCCCGCGACCTCCACCACCTTCACGCCCCGCAGCGGCCCGGTGCCCTGGCCCAGCTCGTACGTCATGCGCCCGATCATGACACCACTGCTGTCACGGTCGCGAGGGTCGTGCTCCGTCTGGAGTCACCGGATATCCGGTGAGTCCTACGCTTGGCAACCCAGATCTCGGCTATCAACCGTGGCGGTCACCGGATATCCGGTGACCGCCGGATCGTGACCTAGCTCACCTTGCAACTCGTTGCATAGGTGCGCCACACTACCGGCATGGCCCTCGAGCACGCACTCCTCGTCGCGCTCAGCGAGCGACCGGCGAGCGGGCTCGAGCTCACCCGGCGATTCGAGAAGTCGCTCGGCTTCTTCTGGCACGCGACCCACCAGCAGATCTACCGCGTGCTCGCGCGGATGGAGGCAGACGGGTGGGTGACCGTCGAGGTGGTCGAGCAGGAGGGCCGCCCCGACAAGCGCGTCCACACGCCGTCGGAGGCCGGTCGCGCCGTCCTCGCCGAGTGGCTGGCCGCGCCGCTGCCGATGGAGACCTTCCGCAGCGACCTGGCCGTCAAGCTCCGCGGGGCGTCGTACGGCGACCGCGCGAGGCTGAC
The DNA here is from genome assembly GCF_004137245.1 of Nocardioides glacieisoli. GTDB lineage: Bacteria > Actinomycetota > Actinomycetes > Propionibacteriales > Nocardioidaceae > Nocardioides > Nocardioides glacieisoli. The sequence continues at coordinate 129,069 of NZ_SDWS01000007.1, read as the reverse complement.
CGAGCACCTCGTCGACCTCCGTGCCGACCACGCCACGCGGCTCTCGCACTACGAGAAGTTCGAGCGCGAGCAGTTCCCCGAGCCCGCCGCCCTCGACGGCGCTGCGCTCGACCAGTGGCTGGTGCTGCGCGGCGGCCTGCGGCTCGAGCAGTTCTGGATCGACTGGATCACCGAGTACCTGGACGCCCACCAGGGTTTCGAGGCTCGCTCCGCTCGCACCTCAACCACCGAAAGAGACTGAGAGATGACGCACCCCCGCTACCCCCACCTCCTCGAGCCGATCACGCTCGGCGACGGCCCCGATGCGCTGACGTTGCGCAACCGGGTCGTGATGGGCTCGATGCACACCGGTCTCGAGGACCACCCGTGGGACATCGACAAGCTCGCGGCCTTCTTCGAGGAGCGCGCCCGCGGCGGCGTCGGCCTGATCATCACCGGCGGCTACGCGCCGACCAAGCGCGGCTGGCTCAAGCCGTTCGCGTCCGAGATGACCAACCGGTTGCACGCCAAGCGGCACGAGCGGGTCACCGGTGCGGTGCACGACGCCGGCGGCGCGATCGCCCTTCAGGTGCTGCACGCCGGCCGCTACGGCTACCACCCGCTGTCGCAGAGCGCGTCGGACAAGAAGTCGCCGATCACGCCGTTCAAGCCGAGCGCGATGTCGACCAAGGACGTCGACCACACCGCGACCGCCTTCGCGAAGAGCGTCGCGCTCGCGAGGAAGGCGGGCTACGACGCCGTCGAGATCATGGGCTCCGAGGGCTACCTCATCAACCAGTTCCTGGCCGCCCGCACCAACGACCGCGACGACCAGTGGGGCGGGTCGGCCACGCGCCGCATGCACTTCCCCGTCGAGGTCGTACGCCGCTCGCGCGAGCTGGTCGGCGACGACTTCCCGATCGTCTACCGGATCTCGCTGCTCGACCTGGTCGAGGGCGGCCAGACGTGGGAGGAGACCACCGAGCTCGCCCTGCACCTGCAGGCCGCCGGCGTCACGGTCTTCAACACCGGCATCGGCTGGCACGAGGCACGGGTCCCGACGATCATCACCCAGGTGCCGCGCGGCGCGTGGCGGTCGTACACCGCTCGGCTCAAGCAGGTCGTCGACGTCCCGGTCTGTGCGTCGAACCGGATCAACACCCCCGAGCTCGCCGAGGAGATCCTCGCGAACGGCGAGGCCGACCTCGTCTCGATGGCCCGCCCGCTGCTGGCCGACGCGGCCTTCGTGGCCAAGGCGATGGACGAGCGCGCCGACGAGATCAACACCTGCATCGCCTGCAACCAGGCCTGCCTCGACCACGTGTTCGCCAACCAGCGCGCGTCCTGCCTGGTCAACCCGCGCGCCTGCCACGAGACCGAGCTGGTGCTCATGCCGACGCTGCGCAAGCAGACGGTGGCCGTCGTGGGCGCCGGACCGGCCGGCCTGGCCGCGGCCGTCAGCGCGGCCGAGCGCGGCTTCGACGTGACCCTCTTCGAGAAGTCCCCCGAGCTCGGCGGCCAGTTCCGCCTGGCGATGGCCGTCCCCGGCAAGGAGGACTTCGCTGACACCCTGCGCTACTTCACCCGTCGCCTCGAGGTCCTCGGTGTCGACGTACGCCGCTCGACGGAAGCCACCGCCGACGACCTCGCCGGCTTCGACCAGGTGATCGTCTCGACCGGCGTCGAGCCCCGGATGCCCGACATCCCCGGCATCGACCACGCCAGCGTGGCGTCGTACGCCGACGTGCTGAGCGGCGCGGTCGTCCCGGGCCAGCGCGTCGCAGTGATCGGAGCCGGCGGCATCGGTGTCGACGTCAGCGTCTTCCTCACCCACACCGAGGAGGACCTCGACGAGTGGATGGCGCACTGGGGCGTCGGCGATCCCGCCCTCACCGCGGGCGGGCTGACCGAGGCCAAGCCGCGGACGCCAGCACGCGAGGTGACCCTGGTGCAGCGGAAGACCACGCCGATCGGCATCGGCCTCGGGAAGACCTCGGGGTGGGCGCACCGTGCGGTGCTCAAGCAGTCGAAGGTGACCCAGGTCAGCGGCGCGACCTATGACCGGATCGACGACGACGGCCTGCACATCACGGTCGACGGCGCCCCGCGGGTGATCGAGGTCGACACGGTCGTGGTGTGCGCGGGCCAGGACTCCGTCCGCGGGCTGTACGACGCACTCGACCGCGACGCGCACCTCATCGGAGGTGCAGACGTCGCGGCCGAGCTCGACGCGAAGCGGGCGATCAAGCAGGGGACCGAGGTCGTGGCCGCCCTCTGATGTGGTCCGGTGCCTCATGATGGCGCCATGACCACTTCGGATCTGACCGCGCCCGGGGTCGACGACCGTGCCTTGCGTTCGCTGAGGGTCTGGAACCTCGCCCTCACGGTGCTCCACCTGGCCCAGGCGATCGCCGTCGTGGTGCTCGCGACGGACTTCGCGATCACCCTCACCCAGACGCTGCCCACCGGTCCGCCCGGCACCCCGACGGCCTCGCCCGAGGCGCTGTTCGACCTCCCGGTGGGAGCGACGATCGCGGTCTTCCTGGCGCTTGCCGGGCTCGACCATCTGCTCACCGGGACGGTGCTGCGAGGGACCTACGAGCGCGACCTGCGCAGCGGCATCAACCGCTTCCGGTGGGTGGAGTACTCCTTCAGCGCCACGATCATGGTCGTGCTGATCGCGCTCTACGCGGGGGTCGTCGACATCACGGCCCTGATCGGCATCGTGGGCGCCAACGTGGCGATGATCCTCTTCGGCTGGCTCCAGGAGTCGGCGAACCCGCCCGGCGCCACGACTCGCACCATGAAGCCCTTCTGGTTCGGCTGCGTCGCCGGCGCCGCGCCCTGGATCGCCATCGGCTACAACCTCGTCGCCGCCGAGGAGGTGCCCGGCTTCGTGGTGGGCATCTTCGTGTCGCTCTTCGTCTTCTTCAACAGCTTCGCGCTCAACCAGTGGTTGCAGTACCGCCAGGTCGGACCGTGGCGCAGCTACGCCTTCGGCGAGAAGGCCTACCTGGTGCTCAGCCTGGTCGCGAAGTCGGCGCTCGCCTGGCAGATCTTCGGTGGCTCGCTGGCCACCTAGACCCGCCCCGGTGATCCGACGTCAGGCGCGCTTCGGCGGCGAGAAGATCAGCACGACCATCACGATCGTGAGCACGACGCCTGCCGCGACCATGATCTTGATGGCCGCCGGCACGTCGACGAAGAAGGCCGGCAGGGACGTCAGCGTGACGATGATGAGGCTGGCGGCGGTCAGTCGGGCTGCGGGCCGGCTGCCCGTACGCCACGCGACGACCGCGGCCACGAGCGCGACGGCCGCAAGGACCGAGCAGACGACGAGGATGCCCACCGGCGGGCCCGCCTCCTCGCCGGTGTCCACGGGCACGAAGGCGCTCGGGATGTTGGTGACGGCGTAGAAGATCGCCAGGCCGAGGCCGACCTTGTTCTTCGTGCTCCACGCGGTCGGGGTCGAGCTGCGGGTGGTCGTGGTGGTGGTCATGCTGGCTCCTCGGGTGTGGTGGCTGGTGGCACCACGTTCGCTGCCGCGCAGACCTGCCGGCATCGGCGTACGTTCCCCATGATCCGGGAGATCTCCCGGGCGGTATAGGTGCACGCTCCCGGGACAAGCCTGCCCGCAGGCGAGAGCATGGCTCCATGGACCCGATCCGCGTGGTGCTCGTCGACGACCACCCGGTCGTGCTCGGCGGCCTGCGCGCGCTGCTCGCGTCGCTGCCCGGGTTCGAGGTGGTCGGCGAGGCCATGGACGGTGAGGCGGGGGTGCGCGAGGTGGTCCTCACCCGGCCCGACGTGGTGCTGATGGACATCCGGATGCCGGGGATCGACGGGCTCGAGGCGACGCGGCGGATCCGCGAGGCCGTCAGCGGCGTGGCGGTGCTGGTGCTGACGATGTTCGACGACGACGACACCGTCTTCGGCGCGATGCGGGCCGGCGCGCAGGGCTACCTGCTCAAGGGCGCCGCGCAGGACGAGATCGACCGCGCCATCCGCGCGGTCGTCGCGGGTGAGGCGATCTTCAGCCCGGGCGTCGCGCAGCGGGTGCTCGGCTACTTCGCCGCACCACCGCCGGTCGCCGACCCGTTCCCCGGCCTGACAGTGCGGGAGCGCGAGGTGCTCGACCTCGTGGCCTCCGGCGTCCGCAACCAGCAGATCGCCGAACGGCTCTTCCTCTCCCCCAAGACCGTGGCCAACCACATCTCCTCGATCTTCGTGAAGCTCGAGGTCGCCGACCGGTCGGCGGCGATCGTACGAGCCCGGCAGGGCGGGCTGGGCGGATCGTGACGATCCTCGTGGCAGCCGCCGTGGTGCTCGGCCTGGTGACCACCGGATCGGGATGGTTCGTGTGGCAGAGCCACCGGGCCCGAGTCGCGGCGGCCGCCCTCGTCGTGTCGGGAGTGCTGCTCCTGCTGGGGTCGGCCTTCGTCCTGCTCGACGTCGGTGACGTGGCGGAGCTGGTCTTCCTGCTCGTCGCCTGCCTGACGCTCCCGGTCGCCGTCGTCGCGTACCCACGCCTCGAGTGGCGCGACCCGCTGTCCTTCGTCCTCGTCGTGGTGGTGCTCGGTGGCGGGCTGTTGGCCGCGCTCTGGGAGGCGGCCTTCGAGCCGCTCGCCTTCGCCGTCGCGGGCGCCGTGCTCGTGCACGCCTGGTGGGCCTTCGAGCGGGGCTCGACCGAGGACCGTCGCGCACTCGCGTGGACCACGCTGGCGTGGACCGCGGCCGGCCTCGTCATCGGGTTCGTCACGTTCCTGGAGGAGTCCCTGGACACCGACGGCGGCACGGACATCGAATGGCTCTTCGTCAGCGCACTCGTCCTCGGCCCGGTCGCCATGGCGGTCGGCGTGGTCCGACCGGAGGTCGTCGACGTCCGCGGGCTCGTCACCCGTGCCGTGGTCTCGACGACCGTCTTCCTCGCCTACCTGGCCGTCGCTGTCGGCATCGTCTCGGCGACGGAGCTGGCGAGCGGCCGACCCCTCGCCCCCACTCCTGTGGTCATCGTCTGCGCGCTGCTCGCGTTCGGCGTACGACCCCTGCAGGTGCTGCTGCGCGGCGTGGTCGACCAGCTGTTGTTCGGCGACCGACCCGATCCGCTCACGGCCGCCACCTCGGTCGCCGACCGGATCGGGGAGGACCCCGCCCTCGCGCTCGCCGCCGTCCGCGAGGCGCTGGTGCTGCCCTACGCCAGCATCCGGGCCGGCGGCGAGGTGCTCGCGTCCTCGGGTACCGCGGTCACGCACACGCGTGTCCTGCCCCTACGGCTCGGCGAGGACGAGGTGGGTGAGGTCGTGGTCGGGCTGCGCGCGGGCGACCTCTCGCTCTCGTCGGCCGACGAGGACGTGCTGCGCATCGTGGCGCCGCTGCTCGCCCAGACCCTGCGCGCCCAGGCGATGAGCCGCGACCTGCGGGAGTCGCGCGAGGCCACCGTCACCGCCGTCGAGGAGGAGCGCCGGCGGTTGCGGCGCGACCTGCACGACGGGCTCGGCCCGACCCTCAGCGGCGTCGCCTTCGCGACCGACGCGGCCCGCAACCAGCTCCGCGCCGACCCCGACCGCGCCGACGCCCTGCTCGTCGGACTGCGCACCGACACTGCCGCGGCGATCGCCGAGATCCGTCGTCTCGTCGAGGGGCTGCGGCCGCCCGCGCTCGACCAGCTCGGCCTCGTCGGCGCGGTCCGGCAGCACGCAGCGACACTGCACTCCTCGTCGGGTACGCCGCTGACGGTCGCGGTCGACGTCGACGACCACCTGCCCGCGCTGTCGGCAGCGACCGAGGTCGCGGCGTACCGCATCGTCGTCGAGGCCCTCACCAACGCGGCCCGGCACGCGGCGGCAACGACGGCACGCGTGGAGCTCTGCGTCCGCGACGGAGCGCTCGTCCTCGACGTGCGCGACGACGGCCGGTCCAGCACCGAGTGGACGCCCGGAGTCGGCATCTCGTCGATGCGCGAGCGTGCCCTCCAGGTCGGCGGCACGCTGTCGGCGACCGCGACCGCCGACGGCGGGCTCGTCGTGGCATCGCTTCCCCTTGGTCCGGCCGCGAGCTGACATCGCGACCTCCACACGTGTGCGCGTTGTGGCCCCTGGATCGCTCGCTCGAGGGCCACAGCTCGGACACGTGTCCGGAATGCCACGCCCGCGCGGGCCGTACGGTCGAGCCATGACTCCGCTGCTCGGCCTCACCGGACTCCGCTCGCGGGCGCGCACGGCGGCCGATGTCGACGCCCTCTCGGGTCCGAGCGGTCCGCCGCCTACTTGGGCGACGCTCGGCGAGCTCACCTCGCCGCTGGCCGCCGCGCGCCTCGTCGGTGCGGTCCCACGGCTGGCGTCGGCGCGGCGCGGCGACGGCCACCTCGTGATCGACATCCCCGGCTGGCGGGCACCTGAGCTGTCCGGCGCGCCGCTGCGTGCCTACCTGCGGCGCCTCGGGTACGACGGCCGCGGCTGGGGCTTCGGCACCAACACCGGCGACCCGAGGCGCGACGTCGAGCGGCTGTCCGCCCGCGTGCTCGACCTCGTCGACGCGGCCGGCGCACCGGCATCGCTGGTCGGCTGGAGCCTGGGCGGGGTGATCGCGCGCGAGGTCGCGCGCCGTCACCCCGACGCCGTACGACGCGTGATCACCTACGGCACGCCCGTCGCCGGTGGAGCGGCGCACACCTCGATCGCCCGTGCCTACGGGCGCGGTGCGGGCGTCGACGCCGATGCGGCGAAGGTCGCGCGGAGGCTCGACGCGAGGTCGCCGATCAGCGTCCCGCTGACGGTGATGTTCTCGCGCCGCGACGGCGTCGTCGCGTGGCAGGCCTGCATCGACCGCGCGACCCCGGGCGTCGAGCACGTCGAGGTGTCCTCGACCCATATCGGGATGGGCGTCGATCCCGACGTCTGGGCGGTCGTCGCCGAGCGGTTGGCCGCGTCCTCGTCCTGAGCCACCCCTCCCGAGGGGTGGGCGCCCCGTACCCCTGTCGCCGGATCGGGAGTTGAATGTCGAGAACCCCGCCCCTCGGGATGCGTGAAAGGCCCTCATGACGCCCACCGCTCCAGCCGCCACAACCGCCCCCCTCCTCGCCGCCGGCCTCCCGGCCGTCGCGTGCGCGAGCTGGTGCATCGACGGCACCGGCCACACGGACGCACCGTTCCCCGAGGACCAGGTCTGCCGGGGCGCGACGGTCGAGGTCGAGCTGACCCGCCGTCCACTCGTCGAGGTCGCCGACGACGACTGGCGCCGCGAGACCGTCCACCTCTACCTGCAGCGCCGGCCCGGACACACCCCGGTCGTCGAGATGTACCGCGGTGAGCTCGGCGAGTCCGTCACCTTCACCCTCGACGAGGCCGAGGCGCTGGGCCTGGCGCTCGGGCAGGCCGTCCAGCAGGCCCGGGGCTGACGCTCAGCCGAGCGGCGGCAGCGTCACGACCTGGCCCGCATAGCTGAGCCCGGCACCGAAGGCGATCAGCAGCGCCGTGTCGCCGGGGGCGGCCTCGTCCTGCCGGATCATCGCCTCCATCGCGAGCGGCACGGAGGCCGCCGACGTGTTGCCGGAGTCGATGACGTCCGTCGCGACCGCGACGGAGTCGGGGAGCCCGATGTTCTTGGCGAGGGTCTGGGTGATCCGCAGGTTGGCCTGGTGCGGGATGAACGCGTCGAGGTCGTCGACGCCGATGCCGGCGAGGCCGAGCGCCTCGTGGGCGACCTTCGCCATCGCGAACGGCGCCCAGCGGAAGACGGCGGTGCCCTCCATCTGGACGACGGGGTGGTCGGCGGCGGTGTGGTCGCGAGCCCCCATGCAGCTCGGCGTCTGGGTGATCACGTGCGCCTGCGACCCGTCGGAGCCCCAGGCGGTCGGGCCGATGCCGGCCGCGTCCGAGGGTCCGACCACGACCGCGCCCGCGCCGTCGGCGAAGATGAAGGCGGTGCCGCGGTCGGTCGGGTCCATGAAGCGGCTGAGCTGCTCGACGCCGACCACGAGGACGTGCGACTCGGCTCCCGAGCGCACCATCGATGCGGCCAGGTTGAGCGCGTGGCAGAAGCCGGCGCAGCCGGCGGAGATGTCGAACGCAGCCGCCGTGATGCCGAGCGCGGTCGCGACCTGCGGCGCCGAGGCCGGGGTGTGCTCGGGGTGCGTGGACGTCGCCACGATCACGCAGCCGATCTGGTTGGCGTCGACCCCGGCCGCCGCCAGTGCCCGTTCGGCCGCGCTGATCGACATCCCGATCAGGGTCTCGCCCTCACCGGCGAAACGCCGCGTGCGGATCCCCGACCGGGTCTGGATCCACTCGTCGGAGGAGTCGAGCACCTCGCAGATCTCGTCGTTGGTGACGACCCGCTCGGGCCGGTGGACGCCGAGGCCGAGCATGGCTGCGTGGGTGAGCTCGGCGTTCTGCTGGATGGTCATGGAGCGAGCATAGGCACGCGGGCCGTCGGGCTACAGGGTGCCGTCGGGCCGGGTCTGCGGGTCGGTCTGCGGCTCCGGCGGATCGGGCACTTCGACGGGGTTCACGGAAGGGTCGCCGGACGGGACGACCTGCGGGTCGGACTCGGGTTCCATCGGTGTGGTGGTCATGTTCCAGTCGTACGCCGGATCGGCGCGCGCCACAACGGTGCGCCCACCCCTTGCGGTGGGACGCCTCAGGCCAGGAGCGCGACCGTCCGCTCGTCCTCGGCGCCGTCGTAGTACCGGTCCAGCACTTCGCGAAAGGTGCCCTCCGCCGGGTCGGCGTGCATGAAGAGCGTCATCGACGAACGCAGCTTCATCGCGTCGACCGACCCGAGCACCCGCTCGGCGCTGACGCCCTCGAGGGCGAGCAGCGCACGGCAACACTCGAGTAGGCGCGGTCCGAGGACGGGGTGGTCGAGGTACGCCCGAGCCTCGGCAAGGTCGGCGACGGCGTACGCAGCCGACGTGCTGCTCATCCCGAGCCCGGCCACCTGCGGGAAGATCCACCACATCCAGTGGCTGGTCTTGCGACCGGCGCGGAGCTCGGCCAGCGCCCGGTCGTACGTCCCTGCCTGCGCGTCGACGAAGCGGTCGAGGTCCATGCGGCCAAGGCTAGGTTGACCGCGTGACCGACGCCCCCACCCGCGCCGCGCAGCTCGGTGCGCTCGCGTTCCTGCTGCGCCCGACGTACATCGCGACCGAGGTCGTCACCGCCGCCGCGACCACGGGCGGTTACAGCTTCGTGTCCGACTCGGTGAGCAAGCTGGGCGAGGTCGGCTGCTCGGCGGCGTACTGCTCGCCGCGCCACGAGGTGATGAACGGATCCTTCATGGGCTACGGCGTGCTGCTCGCCGGCGGCGCGCTGCTGCTGATGAGGCCGCTCGGGCCGTGGGTGACCGGCCTGCTCGTGGTGTCGGGCGTGAGCTCGTACGCCACCGGGCTTGCGCCGCTCGACCAGGACGCCACGCTCCACGCGATCGCCGCGACGCCGCTGTTCGTCGGCCAGCCGCTCGCGCTGCTCCTGCTCGGGTGGCGGGTCCGGGAGGAGCGGCCGCGCCTGTCGAGGGCGTTGCTGGTGACGGGTGCGGTGACCGCCGTCGCCGCGGTCGGCTTCATCGTCTCCGGGGAGGAGCGGGCGGCCGGCGCCCTCGAGCGGCTCGCGCTCTGGCCCGTCCTTATCGGGCTGGCCGGCTTCGCCTGGGCGTACCGCCCCGGGCGCCGGCTCCGGTGAGGCCGCTCAGCGCGGACGCTGGCGGCGCTCCTGCACCTTCGCGACCGCACTCTTGATCTTGGCCTGGTTGTGCGGCTTGCGTGCCTCGTCGTAGACCTTCTTGGCGACCGCGAAGGCCCCTGCCTTCTTCATGATTCCCATGCGCTCCAGCCTGCCAGTCGGCACCAACTGCCCCCGCGCGGCACTTCATCCCAAAGTCGACCCATCCGTGACCCGGGTCACTCCGAACCATTGATGAGCCGTCGATCCCCGGCGGCCTTGCCGACGAAGGGTTCGAACCCATGCGCCTCCCCAGTCTCCGCCGCCCCTCCCCCTCCATGGCGGTCTCGATCATGGCCCTCGTGGTGGCCTCCACCGGTACGTCGTACGCAGCCGGCCTGATCGGCTCCGACGAGATCAAGAACAACTCGATCCAGTCCAGCGACGTCAAGGACGGCTCGCTCAAGGGCCGCGATGTCAAGGGCGACTCGATCGGGTCCAACAAGATCCGCAACGGCTCGCTCAAGGAGCGCGACTTCAAGGACGGCGTGCTCACCTCCGGTCCCGCCGGTCCCGCCGGAGTAGGCCGTTGGGCCCTCGTCAGCGCGTCCGGGACCATCCTGTCCCAGTCCGGCGGCTTCACCGTTACCGCGGCCTACCCGGCGGCTCCCGCGGCCGCCAACGGCAACGTCTACATCAACGCCGGCGAGAACCTCGCCAACAACGGCATCATCGCGACCATCGCGCTGCAGAACACGGCCGACCTCAACGGCGACGGCATCGTCAACGGCCGCCAGATCGGCAGCGACTCGAACCCGGAGTTCTCGGGTGAGGTCGCCGCGGCCATGTGCCAGCCCACGGTCGTCAACTGCGCCCCTGCCGGCACCGCCAACTTCAACCACCTGGTCGTGAGCCCGCGCAACAGCGACGGCAGCTTCACCACCGACGGGGCCCGCAAGCGCTTCTACGTGGTCGTCACCGGCGACTCGAGCGACCGCAGCTGACCTCTGGGGAGAGACGGCGTCATGCGGAGTGGCCCTCCCAAGCGCTCCGCATGACGTCCCCCTCCCGCCCTACGGCAGACTGACCGGGTGACCACGAAGATCTCCGTCGCCGGCCTCGGTTACGTCGGGTTGTCCATGGCGGTGCTGCTCGCCCGCCACAACACCGTCGTCGGCCTCGACCTCGACGCCCCGCGGGTCGACCGGCTCCGTCGCGGCGAGAGCCCGATCCACGACGACGACATCTCGCGCTTCCTCGCCGAGGAGGACCTCGACCTCACCTTCACCACCGAGGCCGAGGAAGCCCACACCGGCGCGGACTTCGTGATCATCGCGACGCCGACCAACTACGACCCGGTGACGAACTACTTCGACACCCGCTCGATCGAGTCGGTGATGCGTGACGTCATCCGGTTCGCACCCGACGCGACGATGGTCGTGAAGTCCACCGTGCCGGTGGGTTACATCGAGGACGTACGCACGCGGCTGGGCACCGACAACGTCATCTTCTCCCCGGAGTTCCTCCGCGAGGGCAAGGCGCTGCACGACAACCTGCACCCCGCGCGCATCGTCGTGGGCGAGGACTCCGAGCGGGCCCGCACCTTCGCCGACCTGCTGCTCAAGGGCGCGGACGCCGACGACGTACCCGTCCTCTTCACGCAGCCCACCGAGGCCGAGGCGATCAAGCTGTTCGCCAACACCTACCTCGCGATGCGGGTGGCGTACTTCAACGAGCTCGACTCCTTCGCGATGTCACGCGGACTCGACAGCCGCCACATCATCGACGGCGTCGGGCTCGACCCGCGGATCGGCACGCACTACAACAACCCGTCGTTCGGCTACGGCGGCTACTGCCTGCCGAAGGACACCAAGCAGCTGCTCGCCAACTACTCCGACGTCCCGCAGACGCTGATCTCCGCGATCGTCGAGGCCAACACGACGCGCAAGGACTTCATCGCCTTCGACATCATCGACCGGGCGCCGCGCGTCGTCGGCATCCACCGGCTGATCATGAAGGCCGGCTCGGACAACTTCCGCGAGTCGTCGGTGCAGGGGATCATGAAGCGGGTCAAGGCCAAGGGGATCGAGGTCGTGGTCTACGAGCCCGAGCTCGACGCCGACTCCTGGTTCGGCTCGGAGGTCACCGGCGACCTCGCCGCCTTCAAGGAGCGCGCCGACCTCATCGTCGCCAACCGGATGGTCGACGAGCTGCGCGACGTGGCCGACAAGGTCTACACCCGCGACCTCTTCGGCGAGGACTGACCGGTCAGCGGCGGCGACCGAAGAGCCCGCGCCTGCCCTGGTCGACGTCGTCGGCCTCGTTCGCCGGCTCCGGCTCTGTGCCGTCGGAGCCCTCCGCGTGGGGGTTCTCCTCGCCCGGGCCGGAGACGGCGTCGGCCTTGCGGAGCGCCTTGACCATCCGGTGCTCGGACTTCTCCGGGTCCATCGCGGGCCTGGCCGGGAGGGTGAAGCGCTCGACCTCGCGCTCGGCGGCGGGCACCCAGCCCACCGCTGCGGCCGGGTAGGTCTTGGTGCCGAAGGACTCCTCCAGCAGGGCCTCGCGGTCGTCCCCGGCGTCGGCGACGCGAGCGACCCGCGCCAGGGAGGAGGTCCGCTCGAGGCGCGCCACGGCACCCGAGTCGTACGACAGCAGGCGGGCGCCGTGGTGGGTGCGCTCGAGGTCCTCGAGGAGGGGCGGCAGCGCGTGGCGCACCGGTGCAAGGGTCACGTCGGGCAGCGTCAGGACGATCTCGGCGTCGGAGACCTGCGGGGCAGTGAGCTCGAGCCGGACCCGCGGCTCGTGGAGGTAGGAGCGGTGGACCAGCCGGGTCTCGAGCACCGGGTCCTCGACGGGCTGGACGCGGTCCTCGTGGACCGAGTCCCACGGACCGACGACGGTCACCAGCAGGTCGGGCACGTCGCCGTCGAGCAGCGAGTCGACGACCTTGATCGTCTCGTCGGCGGGGCCGGCCGGCACGACGACCTCGAGGTAGGGCACCTGGTAGGTCCGGCCGCGCTTGTTGCGCTTGGGCCGCATGGTCGGCACGAGGTCGGCGAGGTAGGGGTCGTTGTAGCGGTTGACCTGCTCCGCGCGACGCAGCACCTGTGATCGCCCGAGGTGCCAGCTGCGGGCCTCGCGGTCGACGACGAAGACCCCGCCTGCCTGGGCGAGCGAGTGGCCGAGGTGCATGTCCTCGCCCAGCCGCAGCATGGGGTCGAAGCCGTCGGAGTCGAAGTAGAGCGCCTTCGTCACCGACCCGGTCATCCCGATGTGGAAGCGCTGCGCCCGTGGACCGGCGGTGCGCAGGTCCTCGGTCTTGGCCCAGTAGTCCTCGACCCACCGGTGGGGCTCGTGCTCCTGGCCTGGGAAGAGGTGGGCCGCCTCGCCGGCGGCGATCCGGTCGCGTACGACGGCGGGGTCGAGGTCGAGCAGCGGGGCCGGGTCGACGAAGAGCTTGTGACCGCCGGGAACGGCGTAGTCGACGAGGTGGTGCCAGCGGGCGTGCGCCTCGACCTCCTCGCGGTAGGCCAGCATGTCGGCGTCGTACCAGTGCAGGATGTCGCCCTCGGCGAGGGTCGCGCCGAGCTGGCAGGCATTCGCGCGACCCCAGCCGTGCTCGACCCGGACCAGCCGGGTGTTCTCCGGCCGCACCTCGGGCAGCTCCTGGGTCGGCGAGCTCTGGTCGTCGACGACGAGCACCTCGAGCAGGTGCGCGGGGTAGGACTGGGCCGCGAGCCCGGCGAGGACGTAGGGCAGCTTCTGCTGGTAGTTGAACGTCGGCACGACCACGGTCACCGACATCGTCGGTTCCCACTCGCCGAGGGTCGGCGGGGTCAGCGATCCCCAGTCGTTGTGGCGCACCACCGGCTGCCGAGCCACTACGCACCCCCCTCGGGCCGGTCGAGCGGGTCGACCTCCAGGGCCAGGCTGGGCTGGAACCCCGCCCACTCGGAGGCCACGATGTCAGGTCGGCGGAACTCCTCGTCGTCACGCTGCCAGGTGTGTCCCGCGCCGGTGCGGCGCAGGATGTAGCCGAGCCCGTGGGTGCGGTAGATCCGCCCGCCCGCGGCCTCGACGCCCGACAGCAGCTGCGCGTCGACGAACTTGCGCACCCGCCGGAAGTAGCCGAGCGAGCTCAGCAGTCCGCGGTCGAGCAGGAGCGTCCCGCCGGCGACGAAGCGGGCGAAGAGCTCGGAGGGGTGGTTGCGCCGGACGGTGAGGTCCTCGCGGTGCTCGTTGGCGTGGAGGTAGACGAACTCCGACGGCATCCCGACGACGTCCGCGCCGGAGAACCGCCGTGCCATCAGCAGGTCGTGGACGGCGTCGGGTGAGTACCAGTCGTCGTCGTCCACCTTGAGCAGCACCTCGCTCGACGCGGCGCGCGCGGCGGCGGTGAGGACGTCGCCGAAGAAGTCGCCCCCGTCGAAGGTGAGCACCTGGTGGGGGCGGTCGCCGAGCGCACGGCGTACGGCATCGCGGTCGGGCTCGAAGCCGTGCGCGGCCAGCACCAGCTCGACCTCCGCGCCCCGCTGCCGAGCGACCTGCCGCAGCGCGAAGTCGAGCATCTCGGGTCGCTTGGTGGCCAGCAGCGCACTGACCGGCGGCAGCGCGACGTGGCGTACGCCGGCGCGCGAGGCCAGCGCCGAGCGCCAGGCCAGCGTTGAGTGGTGGTCGAAGGCGGCCCGGCGCACGGCCAGGCTGTGCTCCTCGCGGCGCAGCGCGTCGTCGAGGTCGACCTGGGCCGCGAGCGCGTCGACCAGGCCCGGGGCGAAGCCGGTCTCGGCGAGGCGCGCGGCATCGACGCCGACCAGCGGCACGCCGGACGCGGCCAGCGCGAGCAGGTCGGCGGTCGAGGTGTCGGCGGTGAGCCGGACGCCCTGGTGGGCACGGGCCGCGGCGACGACGTCCTCGGTCACCGGACCGGCCAGGGAGATGACCGGCTCGTCCCAGTCCTTGCGGAAGCCGACGGGGTTGAAGATCCGCTCGTCCACGGGCTCGGGCCCGGGGTCGGTGACCACGGTGGGCGCGCGGTCGATGACGTGGTGCTCGTCCACGGCACCGTCGCGGCGGGCGACGACGACGTCGGGCGGCACGTCGCGCGACTCCTCGCCCGCGCCGGAGAGGTCGGTCAGCAGCACGCTCCGGGCGTCGAGTCCCGGCGCAGCGGGACGACCGGCGTACGCCACGACGACGCCGCCGTGCGTGGTGTCGCCGGGTCCGGCGGCCTGCCTGGCCATCTCCATCACGACGAGCTGGGCCCGCGCGCCGGAGCCGAACCGGACGACCGTGAGCACTCCGCGCTCGCCGGCCGGGCGCGCCACGAGGTGTGCGAGCGGCGGCCACTCCGGACGCGGCACGAGCACCCACGGCGTGGGGGCGTCGGTGAGCCAGCAGGCGACTGCCTTGCACTGGCCGAGGAGGGGTACGGCGCTGGCCATCCGACGCAGCCGCGCGCGGTCGGCGGCGACGACGAGGACGGAGCCCCAGCCCTTGCGCGGACCGTCGAGGGACGACAGCGGGACGATCGTCGGCTCGAGGCCCGGCACGTCCTCGATGCCGTGCAGGGCGTCGAGGGCGAGGCCGTCGGAGTCGTCGACCAGGACCAGCGTCGGTCCGGGCATCCGGAGGTCGTGGAGGGGGTGGCTCATGTCCGCACCCGCTCCCTCAAGGAGGCGGGCAGCGAGTGCTTCACCAGCGGACGGGGCTGGCGCCAGAGCCAGTCGCGGCTGACGTGGTCGATGACGTGCACGCCCGGTGGGGCGGTCACCTTCACCAGCCCGCCGAGCTCCTCGGGCGTGCCGTTGCGGATCGCCTCGTCCACCTCGAACTCGCGCAGCTTGCGGTAGAGCCGGGTGTTGGTGAAGTCGACCCCGTCGCGCCGCCAGTGGGCGTACTCGTCGGCATCGAGCCACTTCACCTCGACGACCAGCCCCTGCTGCAGCACGATCCGCTCGATGCCCGGCGGCTGCTCACGCAGCTCCCAGTCGAAGGCCTTCACGAAGGTGGTGTCCGGGCCCATCGGGTAGACCCACGGCTCGAGGAAGCGCAGCGACAGGTCGAGCCAGCCGGTCGACTCGTCGACGACCGTCAGCGGGTGGCGCGGCATCGCGACGATCGCGCGGGTGGACTGGAGCTGCCACGACAGGTCGCGCAGGATCCCGGCGCCCTCGGGTGTGAGCACCATGTCGCCGTCCCACTTCATCGAGTAGGTCGTGCGGACGTGGGAGAAGCACCAGTTGTAGAAGTGCGTGAGCGAGTGGACGCTCGTGGCCGGCGTCGCGAGGTGCTCGCCGCCTGCCCGGGCGACCGCGTGCGGGTAGTCGAGGACGGTGAGCCGGTCGGCCGCGCCGCACTGCTCCGCGACCCGCTTCGCGACGCCGGCGGTGTCGTCGTCGGAGCCGTTGTCGACGAGCAGCACGTGGTCGACGGCGGAGAAGATCGGTGGCAGCACCCACGGCAGGTTGCGCGCCTCGTTGCGCACCCGGAAGACGCACGTCAGCCCCGGCTCGAGGCGCTCTCCGGAGGTCCACGGCCAGGTCACGTCGAAGCCGGAATCCCCTTCCAGCGCGGCGATGTCGGGCATCAGGCCGGTCGCTCCCGGCCCATGGCCCGGCGCAGCTTCTGGCGGGCGGCCGGCGGCACCATCGCCCGCACGGCGTGCGGGATCCGGTCGGCGCCCGCGGGGCCGGGGGACGTCGCCTCGCGACGCGCGTCGGCGGCAGCCGTACGCCGCTGGGCCACGACCGTCGAGTGGGCGAACGCCTCCGCCTCGGCGTACTGCGCGGCGTAGGCGGTGCGCAGCTGGTCGCACCACTCCCGGGTCTTCTCGGTGTCGTCGGTGGCGATCTCGTCGAGGGCCTGCCAGGTCTCGTCGGCGAGCTCGCGCAGCCGGTCGGGCACGCCGATGTCGTCCCACGTCATCGTCACCCGCCGCAGGGACGGGTCGATGAAGCGGTGCACCTCGGCGATGTCGACGGCCATCGCGGTCTTCACGGCCTGCAGGTCGAACTTCTCGCCGAGGGCGAAGACCGGCTGCGTCCAGTCGTCGAGGAGGTCGGCGTAGCGGACGAACGCGCGCTGCTGGCCGCGGGTGGCTCGCTCGGTGTGGAGCATCATGTTGATCCACGCGGCCGTACGGGTGATCGCGCCCTGGTCGGAGCCGGCGCCCATCTGCCCGTAGTAGGTCTGCTTCGAGCCGACGACCTCGGTCACCGGCCGCAGCATCGTGACGTAGGACGACGTCGCGTCGCAGCGGTCGGCCGCGGCCCGCCAGAGGCCGAGGAACCACGAGGCGCGGGGGTCCTTGATCACGAGCTCGTCGCCGACGGCGAGCTGCTGCTCGAGCCAGGCGGTGACCCGCTCGCGGGTGGCGTGGTCGCCGCTGGTGGTGCCGGTGTCGAGCCAGGCGCGCGGTCGGGCGTCGGACACCTGCACGTTGCTGCGCTGGAGCAGCTCGTGGTGGAGGTCGACCACCCAGCGCGGCTCGCCGAACCCCTTGGGGTTGGTGGCGTCGGCGACGACCTCGGGCTGCGGCACGTGGAGGCCGAGCGTGCGCAGCGTCCCGGCCATCGTGCTCGTGCCGCTGCGGCCCGAACCGACGACGAAGACCACGCGCCGACTACTCATGGAGCGAGCCTATCGGTGGCGCTCAGACGTGCTGCGGCTGCGCGGCGATCAGGTCGGCGTACCAGTGGAAGGAGTTCTTCCGGGTCCGCTTCAAGGTCTCGTAGTCGACGTGCACCAGTCCGAAGCGCTGGGTGTAGCCCTCGGCCCACTCGAAGTTGTCCATCAGCGACCAGCAGTAGTAGCCGCGTACGTCGACCCCGCGGGTGATCGCCTCGGAGACGGCGTTGACGTGGGAGCGCAGGTAGTCGATGCGGGCCTGGTCGTCGACCACGCCGTTCTCGTCGGGGCCGGTGGCATAGCTGCAGCCCGACTCGGTGATGTAGATCGGCGGCAGGGCGGCGCGGAAGCGGGCGCGGAACATGACCAGCCACTCGCGCAGCGCGTCGGGCACGATCGGCCAGCCGAAGTCGGTCGTCGGGTAGCCGATGACCTCGCGGACATCGAACGGGATCTCGGAGTCCTCGTCCGCGGCCGCGATCTTCATCGGGTTGTAGTAGTTGACGCCGTAGAAGTCGAGCGGCTGCCGGATCGTCGCGAGGTCGCCGTCCTGCATGACGTCGTCGAAGAGTGGCATCAGGTCTGCGGGGTAGCGGCCGAGCAGCATCGGCTCCAGGAACATCCCGTTCCACAGGGCGTCGAAGATCTTGCTCATGCCGACGTCGGCGTCGTCGTCGCTGGCCGGCCAGATCGGCGCGTGGTTGTTGGCGCAGCCGATCGACGTGGCGCCTGCCCGGCGCAGCTCGATGGCGGCGCGGCCGTGGGCCAGGAGCAGGTGGTGGGCTGCCGGGAGGAAGTCGAAGAGCAGCTTCTTGCCGGGGGCGTGCGTGCCCATGGAGTAGCCCAGGACCGAGGCCACGTTGGGCTCGTTGACGGGGATCCAGTGCTCGACGCGATCGGCGAAGCGCTCGCCGACGATGGCGGCGTACTCGGCGAAGCGGTCGACGGTGTCGCGGTTGAGCCAGCCACCGTCGTCCTCGAGCGCCTGCGGCAGGTCCCAGTGGTAGAGCGTGACCATCGGCTGCTGGCCGTGCTCGAGGAGCGTGTCGATGAGCCGGTCGTAGAACGCCAGGCCCTTCTCGTTGGCCGGCCCGCGGCCGGTCGGCTGGATGCGCGGCCAGGCGATCGAGAAGCGGTAGCCGCCCGTGCCCAGCTCCTGCATGAGCGCGACGTCCTCGTCGACCCGGTGGTAGTGGTCGCACGCGACCTCGCCGGTGGTGCCGTCGACCACGCGGCCCGGCTCCGCCGTGAACGTGTCCCAGATGCTGGGGCCGCGACCGTCCTCCGCCACCGCTCCCTCGATCTGGTAGCTGGCCGTGCTGGTCCCGAAGCGGAAACCGGGTGGGAGCAGGGGGAAGTCATGCGGGGGCACATCCGCGAAGATATCGGCATGTCAGTGGGCTTGTACGCCGGTTCGCACAGGTCGTCGTCGACGGCGGCGGGCCGGGAGACGAGGCACTCCTTCTCCTTCGGTCCCCACTACGACCCGGCGAACCTCGGGTTCGGTCCGCTGGTCTGCCACAACGACGACCTGCTCGAGCCTGCCGCGGGCTACCCCGACCACCCGCACTCCGAGCTGGAGATCGTGACCTGGGTGCTCGAGGGTGCGCTCGTGCACATCGACTCGACGGGTGCGCGGCACGTGGTCGAGGCGGGACGCGCGCAAGTGCTGTCCGCCGGCTCCGGCATCCGGCACAGCGAGGTCGCCGACCCCGGGTCGGGGCGCTGCCGCTTCGTCCAGGCGTGGCTCGCGCCGACTCGCGCCGGTGGCGAACCGGCGTACGTCCTGGGTGAGGCGCCCGATGCCGGCGCCGGCCTGGCCGAGGTGGTCGGCGGATCGGGCCTGCCCCTCGGAGCGACAGGTGCGCGCCTCCTCGTCGCGCGGCTCGCCGCGGGCCAGTCGGCGACGCTGCCCGACGACCCGCGCCAGCACGTCTTCGCCGCGACCGGTCAGGTCTCGGTCGCCGACGCGGTCCTGCGGGCCGGCGACGCGGCCCGGATCACCGACGAGACCGGGCACGTCGTGCGGGCGAGCGAGCCGACCGAGCTCCTCATCTGGTCCTTCGCGCGGTAGTCCCCATCATCTGGGTCGTCACGGGTCGGTCGGGACAGCCCGATTGATCGGGACTACCGGGGCTAGGGGATCAGCACCCCCGGGTTCAGGATCCCCGCCGGGTCGAGCTCGGCCTTGACCGCGCGGAGCACGCGCACGCCGACCTCGCCGATCTCCTGGGCCAGCCACGGGAGGTGGTCGGTGCCGACGGCGTGGTGGTGGGTGATGGTCGCGCCGGCCGCGACCATCGCGTCGCTCGCGGCTGCCTTGGCGACCTGCCACTGCGCGATCGGGTCGTCGCCCTGGCGCGCGGCGACGGTGAAGTAGAGCGAGCAGCCGGTCTCGTAGACGTGCGAGACGTGGCACAGCACCAGCGAACCCTCGCCGAGCGTCGAGGTCAGCGCGGCCTTCACGTCGGCGTACAGCCGCTGTCGGTTGGACCAGAACGTCGCCGTCTCGAGGGTCTCGACGAGCACGCCGTGGTCGAGCAGGGCATCGCGCAGGTAGGGCGCGCCGAACCGGCCGTGCGACCACTTCTCCCCCGGCTCGGTGCCGAGCGGGGTGCCGCCGAGGCCGGTCAGGACCTCGGTGACCGCCGCGCGGCGGGACGCGACCTGCGCAGCCGTGCCCTCGAAGCCCGTGATCATCAGGCAGCCGTCGCCGGACCCGCCGATCGAGGAGGGGTCGGCGAGGTTGATCGCCGTCTCCGACTCGTCGGAGAGCCGGATGACGGTCGGCAGCAGGCCGTCCTGGGCGAGGGCGCGCATCGCGTCGGAGCCGGCGTCGAACGACGGCCACCGCCACCCTTCGTACGTCGTCTCGGCGGGCGCACGTCGCACGCGCACCGTCACCGACGTGATGACGCCGAAGGCTCCCTCGGAGCCCAGCAGCAGCTGGCGCAGGTCGGGGCCGGCGGCGTTGGCCGGCGACGAGCCGAGCTCGAGCGACCCGGTCGGGGTAGCTGCAGTCAGCGCGACGACCATCGCGTCGAAGCGGCCGTAGCCGGCGCTGGACTGGCCGCTCGACCGGGTGGCCGCGAAGCCGCCGATCGACGCGTGCTCGAAGGACTGGGGGTAGTGGCCGAGGGTGAGCCCGTGCTCCGCCAGCAGCGCCTCGGCCTCGGGGCCGCGCAGGCCCGGCTCGAGGGTCGCGGTCATCGAGACCTCGTCGACGGCGAGGAGCCGCTTCATCCGCACCAGGTCGAGGCTGACGAGCCCGGCGAACCCGTCGCGGCGGGCGGCGAGGCCGCCGGTCACGCACGTGCCGCCGCCGAAGGGGACGACCGCGACGCGGTGTTCGGTGGCCCAGGCGAGCAGGGCGACCACCTCGTCGTGCCCGTCGGGTCGCACGACCGCGTCCGGGGCGTCGGTGAGGTCGCCGGCGCGCGCCCGCAGCAGGTCGGGCGTCGACTTGCCGCGCGTGCGCAGGGCGCGCGTGGTGTCGTCGACGAGGACGTGGTCGGCCCCCACGATCGCGCGCAGCCCGTCGAGCAGCGAGGCGTCGAGCGCGACCGGCGGGGGCGTCGCGCCGGTGACGGCCGGACGGTCCTGGAGCCCGAAGGCGAGGTCGACGAGGCCGAGCGCGGAGTCGGGCAGGACCGTCGCGGCGTCAGGAGCGCCCCAGCGCTGGGGGTGCATCTCGGCGGTGGGCAGGTTCCGGGTCATGCGTTACAGTGTGACATATGTCGTCACTTCGTCACATCTCCGAGCCGCTGAGCGACCCCCGGCACGCGGCGTACCTCGACGCGGCGCGCGACTGCATCCTCGACGTCGGGTGGCGGCGTACGACGCTCACCGAGGTAGCGAAGCGCGCCGGCGTCTCGCGGATGACGATCTATCGCGCATGGTCCGACATGGGCTCGCTGCTCGGCGACCTGATGACGCGTGAGTGGGTCGGCATCGCCGCCGCGACGCGCGTCGCCGCGGTCGACACCACCACCCCGGCCGGCATCGCCGCCGCCGCCCTCTCGACGATCCGGGCGCTGCGCGACAACGCGCTCTTCGTCCGCATCGTCGAGCTCGACCCCGACCTGCTGCTGCCCTACCTGATCTCGCGGCGCGGCCGCTCGCAGGAGGCGTTGGTCGAGATCATGGCCTCGGAGATCGAGAGCGGCCAGGCGTCCGGCGCGATCCGGGCCGGGGATGCCGTGCTGATGGCCCGGTCGCTGACCCTGGCCGGGCACGGCTTCGTGCTGTCGGCCCAGACGATGACCGACGCGAAGGTGGGCTTCGCCGAGCTCGACGCGGAGTACGCGCGCCTCATCACCCGCACGCTGGAGCCCTGATGCCGGTCATCAAGCCAGGGTTGGCGGGCATCCCCGACGAGGTCGACGTCGTGGTGGTCGGCCTCGGCATCACCGGCGCCGGTGTCGCCCTCGACGCCGCCACCCGCGGCCTCTCCGTGCTCGCCGTCGACGCGCACGACCTCGCGTTCGGCACCTCACGCTGGTCGTCGAAGCTCGTCCACGGCGGCCTGCGCTACCTCGCGCAGGGCCAGCTCGCGATCGCCCAGGAGAGCGCCGTCGAGCGCGGCATCCTGATGCAGGTCACCGCTCCACACCTCGTCCACGCCCTGCCGATGCTCACGCCCCTCAACGACGCGATGTCGCGCAGCCGCGCCGCGATGACGTGGGGTGGCCTCCAGGCCGGCGACGTGCTCCGCCGCACCGCCCGCACCAGCACCCGCACCCTCCCGCGCCCCCGCCGCCTCAACGCCACCGAGACCCTCAGCCTGGCCCCGTCGATGCGCTCGGAGACGCTGCGCGGCGGGCTGCTCGCCTGGGACGGGCAGCTCGAGGACGACGCCCGGCTGGTGGTCACGGTCGCCCGCACAGCAGCGTCGTACGGCGCCGAGGTGCGCACGCGCGCCCGCGTCACCTCCGCCACCGGCACCGGCGTCGAGGTGCGTGACGAGCTCACCGGCGAGTCGTACGCCGTCCGCGCGAGGGCGGTCGTCAACGCGACCGGCGTGTGGGCCGGCGACCTCGACGACC
This sequence comes from Nocardioides glacieisoli, assembly GCF_004137245.1. Classification (GTDB taxonomy): domain Bacteria; phylum Actinomycetota; class Actinomycetes; order Propionibacteriales; family Nocardioidaceae; genus Nocardioides; species Nocardioides glacieisoli. Next base: position 106,763 of record NZ_SDWS01000007.1, on the reverse strand, counting down.
AGGTCCGGCTGCGCCCCAGCCGCGGCACCCACCTCGTGCTGCGCGGCTCGGTGCTGCCGCACACGCGGGTCGCGGTGATGGTGCCGATCCCGGAGTCCACGTCGCGCTTCGCGATGGTCCTGCCGCAGCCCGACGGCACGCTCTACGTCGGGCTCACCGACGAGCCGGTCACCGGCCCGATCCCCGACGTGCCGGTGCCGAGCGAGGAGGAGATCGACTTCCTGCTGGGGGTGGTCGCCTCCGCGTTCACCGTCCCGCCGGCGCGCGCCGACGTGGTCGGCGCCTTCGCCGGCCTGCGCCCGCTGCTCGAGGTGGCGGGCGCCGACGCGTCGGCCGACCTGTCGCGGCGCCACGCAATTCTCACCTCGGCGACCGGGGTGACGACCGTCGTCGGCGGCAAGCTCACGACCTACCGCCGGATGGCCGAGGACACGGTGGACGCGCTCGACCTGGGCGCCGGGCCGTGCCGGACGGCGCGCCTGCCGTTGCTCGGTGCGACGGGGACCTCGACCGGTCCCGCCCGACTGGTGCGCCGCTTCGGCTCGGACGCGGACCTGGTCCTCGCGACCGCCCGCGAGGTGTCCGGGCTCGCCGACGACGAGCTGCTGGCTCCGGCGTCGGACGACGTCCCGGTGACGCTGGCCGAGCTCGTCTTCGCGATCACCCACGAGGGCGCGCACGACGTCGACGACCTGCTCGACCGGCGTACGCGGGTGGGCCTGGTCGCCGAGGACCGGGCCGTCGCGCAGCCATTGGCCGAGCGGGCCATCGCCCTCGCGCGTGGAGTGACCCACCCGACAGGCAAAATCACTCGGTAGTTCCGTTGATCCACGGACAGGACGTCGGGCCGGTGACATCGTTCTCCACGGCGCGCCCCTTGCCGACCCCATGCGGCAAGGGGCGCCCAGTCCATTTCTCAGGTCACTCGACGGTGACGGACTTCGCCAGGTTGCGCGGCTTGTCGATGTCGTGACCGAGGTGCTGGGCTGCGTGGTACGCCAGCAGCTGCAGCGGGATGGTCAGCAGGATCGGGTCGAGCTCCGGCTCGTTGCGCGGCACGTCGATCCGGCGGGCGCGGACCTCGCCGAGGTCGACCTCCGCGTGGGTGATGACGACCAGCGGACCCTGGCGCGCGTCGATCTCGTGCAGCGCACCGATGTTGCGCTCGGTCAGCTCGTCGCGCGGCACCAGCGCGACCGTCGGCACCTCGGGATCGATGAGGGCCAGCGGGCCGTGCTTGAGCTCGGAGGTCTGGTAGGCCTCGGCGTGCCGATAGCTGATCTCCTTGAACTTCTGGGCGCCCTCGCGGGCGACCGGGAAGCCGCGCACGCGGCCGATGAAGAACAGGCTCCGCGCCTCGGCGAGCTGGTGCGCGACCTCGACCAGGTCGGCCTCGCCGGCGAGGACCTCCTCGATCTGGGCCGGCAGCCTCTCCAGCCCGGCGACCAGCCGCTTGCCATCGGCGATCGACAGGTCGCGGGTGCGACCGAGCTGCAGCGCGAGCAGCGCGAAGCCCAGGAACATGTTGGTCAGCGCCTTGGTGCTGGCGACCGCGACCTCCGGCCCGGCGTGCAGGTAGATGCCGCCGTCGCACTCGCGGGCGATCGCCGACCCGACGACGTTGACGAGGCCGACGCAGCGCCCGCCCTTGCGGCGTACCTCCTGGACGGCGAGCAGGGTGTCGATGGTCTCGCCGGACTGGCTGACGGCCACGTAGAGGGTGTCGGGCTCGATGACCGGGTCGCGGTAGCGGAACTCGCTCGCGGCCTCGGCGTCGGCGGGGATGCGGGCCAGCTCCTCGATCAGCGCGGCACCCATCTGGCCGACGTAGTAGGCCGAGCCGCAGCCGAGGATCTTCACCCGGCGCACCGCGCGGAGGTCGCGCGCGTCCATGTCGAGGCCGCCGAGGTGCGCGGTGCCGAACCGCTCGTCGAGCCGGCCGCGCAGCACGGCCTGCGACGACGTCGGCTGCTCGAGGATCTCCTTGCGCATGAAGGACTCGTGCTCGCCGGCCTCGTACGCCGATGCGTCGATGTCGACCTCACTCGCGGTCTTGCCGGTGGAGGCGAGGTCGCTGTGGCGCATCGTGGTGAAGCCGGCCGCCGTCACGGTGGCCATCTCGCCGTCGTCGAGCATCGCCACGGTCGTGGTGTGGCGGACGATCGCGGCCAGGTCGGAGGCGACGTACATCTCCTTGTCACCGACGCCGACGACCAGCGGGCTGCCGTTGCGGGCCACGACGATGCGGTCGGGGAAGTCGGCGTGGAGCACGGCGAGGCCGTAGGTCCCCACGACCGAGCCGAGCGCGTCGCGCACCTTGCCCTCGAGGGTGTCGGCGTCGCTGCGCGCGACCAGGTGGGCGATCACCTCGGTGTCGGTGTCGCTCGCGAGGGTGACGCCGGCGTCGGTGAGCCCGGCGCGCAGGGCGGCCGAGTTGTCGATGATCCCGTTGTGCACCACCGCGACGCGGCCGGACTCGTCCTGGTGGGGGTGCGCGTTGCCGTCGGTCGCGGGGCCGTGGGTGGCCCAGCGGGTGTGGCCGATGCCGGTCGTGCCGGTGAACCGCTTCGGCAGCGCCGCGGTCAGGTCGCGCACCCGCCCGGCCTGCTTGGCCACCCGGACGCCGCGCGTGCCGAGCACGGCGACCCCGGCGGAGTCGTAGCCGCGGTGCTCGAGGCGGGTGAGTCCTTCGAGGACGACGGGGGCGGCGTCCTGGCGGCCGATGTAGCCGACGATTCCACACATGTGGGCTGTTCCTTCTCTCGTGTCTAGCCGTAGACGATGCGACGCAGCTGGCGCTCGGTGAGCCCGGGCGCGGCGACGACGCGCTGCTCGAGCTCCTCGGCGATCCGCGCGAAGATCTCGGGGTTCTTCGCGCCGTACGTCTTGAGGTGGGCGTGCCGCGACCTGACGTAGTCCTCCACGGGCTGGGCGTGGAAGGCGATCACGTCGTCGATCACCCGAGCCGCCTCTCCTGGCGTCAGCGACGTGGTGGCGACGACGTGGGAGACGAGGGCGGGGTCGGGCACCAGAGAATGGTGGACGTTCAACCAGCCCGATGCCAACTTCCTGCCCGAAATCGGGCAGAACTTCACATGCGAGGGTCGAACCTCCATCGAGAGGCGGACCCCTTGCGTCCCAAGTGGAGCGTCCCCGCCGCGTGTGAGCCACTCGATGGTGCGCCAGTGGAGGATCACCGCCGCTCTTGAGCGAAATGGGTGCGCACCAGTGGGGACGTGATACCTTGGGTGAACAGAAAGTGAACGGGAGGTGTCACATGAGCAAGCAGACGATGACCGGAGCTCCGGTCTGCACCTGGGTGGCCGTCACCGACGCGTCGGGTCGCACGCGCATGGAGGCGCGCTGGTCGAGCGTCACCGCCGTCTCCAGCGCCGCCGCCTGAGCGCCGGCACACACAGATCACGAGCCACGCCCCGATCGGGGCGTGGCTCGCTGCATGTCGGGAGGCAGGAAAAAGAGTGCAGCGACGGGGAATGAATCCGGACCGCGGTCCGTTACGGTGGTTGAAAGTTGTACAAACACCCACCCCAGGAGCCCTCAGCCATGACCACCTCGTTCGACGCCCCCACCACCGCCATCGACGACATCACGGGTGACTACACCCTCGACGTCAGCCACAGCCGCCTCGGCTTCGTTGCCCGCCACGCCATGGTGACCAAGGTCCGCGGTCAGTTCGGCGCCTTCACCGGCACGGCCCGCATCGACGAGGCCACGCCTGCCAGCTCCAAGGTCGACCTCTCCATCGAGATCGCCTCTGTCGAGACCGGCAGCCCCGACCGCGACGGCCACCTCACGTCCGGCGACTTCTTCGACGCCGAGACCTACCCGACCATGACCTTCACCTCGACCGACGTGACGCGCGACGGCAACGAGTGGACCGTCACCGGCGACCTCACGATCAAGGACGTCACCAAGTCCGTCGTGATCCCGTTCGAGCAGACCGGCTCCGCCCAGGACCCCTTCGGCAACGTCCGCGTCGGCTTCGAGGGCGAGACCACCATCAACCGCAAGGACTGGGGCCTCACCTGGAACGCCGCGCTCGAGACCGGCGGCGTCCTCGTCTCCGAGAAGATCAAGCTCGAGTTCGACATCTCCGCCATCAAGAGCGCCTGACGAGTCGGCGCATCTGAACGCGCCACCCCTCCCGAGTCGGCGCATCTGTACGCATCACGCGAACAGATGCGCCGACTCGGTGCATTTCTGACGAGCAGATGCGCCCGCTCGGTAGTTGCCTGACTGGATGGTAAAGTTCTCGGCATGACCGACGTCGTCCGCCGACCCTCCACCCGCGACGCCATGGTGGCCGCGGCCGAGAGCGAGCTGCGGACGACCGGGACCCTGTCACTGGACAGCGCCGCCCGTGCGGCCGGCGTGACCAAGCCCGGCCTGATGTACCACTTCTCCACCAAGGAGGAGCTGATGACGGCCGTCCTCGACCGGGTGCTCACCCGCTACGAGATCCAGCTCACCGCTGCGCTCGGCGCGCCCGACTTCGCCGCCGCGCCCGTCGCGGACCGCATGCGGGCGTACGTCGAGTGGGCGTGCGCCGGCGAGTGCGAGTCGGGCGACCTGGTGATGTTCGCCGACCCGCGCCTGCGGGACTCGCTCACGCAGCACTGGACCGAGCGCATCGAGCCGTGGCTCCAGGTCCCCGACCACGTGCCCGCGGCACAGCGCTCGGCGCTCCTGGCCGCCCGGCTGCTGGCCGACGGCGTCTGGTTCAACCTCGCCAGCGACCTGCTGCCCCTCACCGCCGCCGACCTTGCCGGGGTGCGCGCCGCCGCGTTCGCGTTGCTGGAGGTCACCGATGCGTAGCTGGGGCCTGCTGGTCGCGGCCGTCGCCAGCGAGGTGACCGCGACGCTGGCGCTCAAGGGCGCCCTCGACCGGCCGGTGCTCTACGTCGTCGTGGTCGCGGGCTACCTCGCCGCCTTCACGCTGCTGTCGCTGGTCTTCCGCGCCGGCATGAGCCTCGGCGTCGCCTACGGCATCTGGGCCGCGCTCGGGGTGGTGGGCACGGCGCTGCTCTCGGCGGCCGTCTTCGGCGAGGCCCTCACGCCCGCGATGCTGGTCGGCATCGCGCTGGTCGTCGCCGGCGTGCTCGCGGTCGAGGTCGGGTCGCACCGCGCCCACCGGGCCGAGGTCGCGCCGTGAGCTGGCTCTTCCTGGCCGGCGCGATCCTGGCCGAGGTCGCCGCGACCCTGTCGCTCAAGGTCGCGTCGACGGGCCGCGTCCGGTGGTACGCACCGGTCGTCGGCGGGTACGCCGCCACGTTCGTGCTGCTGTCGCTCGCGCTCGACCGGGGCATGGCCCTCGGCGTCGCCTACGGCATCTGGGCAGCGGTCGGCGTGGCCCTGACTGCGCTGCTGTCACGCCCGCTCTTCGACGAGCCGCTGACGCCGACGATGGCCCTCGGCATCGTGCTGATCATCGCCGGCGTGCTCGCGATCGAGGTCGGCGCGAGCCACTGACGTACGCAGCGACAGGTCAGCGGGGGTTCTTGCCCTTGTAGCTGCTGCCGCCCTTGCGGTGCCCGCCCTGCCCGCCGTGGCCGCCACCGGGGCGACCCCGGTAGGGCCCCTTGTCGGGCGAGATCTCGATGAGCTTGCCGGAGATCCGGGTGCCGGCGAGCCGCTCGAGCGTGCCGGGCGGCAGGGTCGCCGGGAGCTCGACGATCGAGAAGTCGGGCTTGATCATGATGTGCCCGAAGTCGCCGCGCGAGAGCCCGCCCTCGTTCGCGAGCGCGCCGACGATCTGGCGCGGCTCGACCTTGTGGCGCTTGCCGACCTCGAGGCGGTACGCCGCCATCGGCTCGCCGCTGCGCGACTCCCGCGGGTGGCGGTCGGCCTTGCCGGCGTGGGTCGGCCGCTCGTCGAAGGTGCGGGTGGAGCGCTCGGGCTCCGGCTCGAGCAGCAGCGGCTGCTCGCCGTGCATCACCGCGGCGAGGGCGGCGGCGACGTCGACCTCGGGCACGTCGTGCTCGCTGACGTAGTGGGAGACCACGTCGCGGAAGAAGTCGATCCGCTCCGGCTGGGCCAGCGCCTGGGTGATCTGCTCGTCGAAGCGCGAGAGCCGCGTGGCGTTGACGTCGTCGACGGTCGGCAGCTGCATCTGGGTGAGCGGCTGGCGGGTGGCCTTCTCGATCGAGCGCAGCAGGTGCCGCTCGCGCGGGGTGACGAACGCGATCGAGTCGCCGCTGCGGCCCGCGCGGCCGGTGCGGCCGATGCGGTGGACGTACGACTCCGTGTCGGTCGGGATGTCGTAGTTGACGACGTGGCTGATCCGCTCGACGTCGAGCCCGCGGGCGGCGACGTCGGTGGCGACGAGGATGTCGAGCTTGCCGGCCTTGAGCTGGTTGATCGTCCGCTCGCGCTGCACCTGGGCGACGTCGCCGTTGATCGCCATCGCGCTGTAGCCGCGGGCCCGCAGCTTCTCGGCGAGCGTCTCGGTCTCGTTCTTGGTGCGGACGAAGACGATCATCCCCTCGAAGTTCTCCACCTCGAGGATGCGGGTGAGGGCGTCGACCTTCTGCGGGTAGGACACGATCAGGTAGCGCTGGGTGATCGAGGAGACCGTCGACGTCTTGTTCTTGACGGTGATCTCGACCGGGTCCTCGAGGTACTTCTTCGAGATGCGGCGGATCTGCGCCGGCATCGTCGCGGAGAACAGCGCGACGTGCTTGTCGTCAGGGGTGTCGGCGAGGATCGTCTCGACGTCCTCTGCGAAGCCCATGTTGAGCATCTCGTCGGCCTCGTCGAGGACGAGGAAGCGCAGCTCGCTGAGGTCGAGGGTGCCCTTCTCGAGGTGGTCCATGATCCGCCCGGGCGTGCCGACGACGACGTGGACGCCGCGTCGCAGCGCGGAGAGCTGGACGCCGTAGCCCTGGCCGCCGTAGATCGGCAGGACGCGCACGCCCTTCATGTGGGCGGCGTACTTCTCGAAGGCCTCCGAGACCTGGATGGCGAGCTCACGGGTCGGGGCGAGCACGAGCGCCTGCGGCGTCTTCTGCGACAGGTCGAGGCGCGACAGGATCGGCAGCGCGAAGGCGGCGGTCTTGCCGGTGCCGGTCTGCGCGAGGCCGACGACGTGGCGGCCCTCGAGCAGCGGCGGGATGGTCAGCGCCTGGATCTGCGACGGGGTCTCGTAGCCGACGGCGGACAGTCCCTTGAGGACCTCCGGCGACAGGCCGAGGTCGGAGAAGGTCTGCTCGGGTGCTAGGGGCTCTTCGCTCACGCTCACCACGGTAGGGCCTCAGGGGTGTTTCGGTCATTCCGGGACGTGCCTGCTGAGCGCGGATAAGCGCAAGACAGCGCGCCACGTGAGCGAGCACACTCTCCGCATGTCAGCACGGCTCCCCGACGGCCTCACCACCCGGCCCCTCCAGAAGTCCGATGCCCACGCCGTCTTCGTCCTGATGGCGGCCCAGGAGCAGGAGGACATCGGTGAGGTCGGCATCGAGGAGGCCGACATCGTCAGCGACTGGGCCAGGCCCAGCCACGACCTCGGCGCCCGGTCGGTGGGCGTCCTCGACGGCGACACGCTCGTGGCGTACGCCGAGCTGATGGGCGTCGACCGCGCCGACACCTCCGTCCTGCCCTCGCACCGCGGGCGCGGGATCGGCACCTGGCTCGCGCAGTGGCTCGAGGACCTCGGCCGCCGCGTGGGCTCCCCCGTCATCGGGATGCCGGTGCCGCAGGGCTCGCCGGGCGACCGGTTGCTCGAGGAGCTCGGCTTCCGGGTGAGGTGGACCAGCTGGGTCCTGAAGCTGCCCGCGGGCGCCTCGATCCCCGAGCGCGACCTGCCGGCCGGCTACACCGTCCGCACCGCCGAGCCCGGCGAGCTGCGGGCCGCGCACGACGTGCTGGAGGACGCGTTCCTCGAGTGGTCGGTGCGCGACCGCGAGCCGTTCGAGGACTTCGAGGCCGCGACGGCCGGGCGCCCGGGCTTCGAGCCGTGGAACCTCCGGGTCGCCCTCGACCCGGACGGCGCGGTCGTGGGCGTCTCGCTGGTCCTCGTCTCGGACAACGGCTCGACCGGCTACGTCGACCGGCTCGCCGTACGCAAGGACCAGCGCAACCGCGGGCTGGCCCAGGCCCTGCTGGTGGACTCGTTCGCCCGGGCCCGCGAGCACGGCACGTCGACGGCCGAGCTGAGCACGGACTCCCGGACCGGGGCGCTCCCCCTCTACGAAAGGGTGGGAATGGTCGTAGAGAGCGTCTGGGTCAATCGGGGTCTCGATCTCGCGTAGACCGCGGAAAACGCATCCTGAAAGGGTTACGGCAAAAGTTTCCGTCAATACCAGTGGTCTAGACCTGAGGCTCGCCTTGAGAAACAACGCTCCTCTGGGGACGTTCTTGGCCTTAACATCGACCGACGCCGGATCGGGCGGCGCCACGACAGGGACGTGGGGTCCCTGTTTTCGGCATTTTTAATGTGGGGGTTCCACGTGCAAGATCTACATGCATTGGTCGTCGAAGACGATCCGGACATTTCCTCGGCGCTGGTGGAGACACTGGAGGGCGCGGGCTTCCGCGTGACCTCGGCGCGCGACGGACGGGCAGCAGTGGACGTGGCGGCAGCCGATCCACCGGACCTGGTCACGCTCGACCTCACGCTGCCGCACATGGACGGCATCGAGGTGTGCCGCCGCATCCGGGAGACCAGCGACTGCTACATCGTGATCGTGTCCGCACGGTCCGACGAGGTGGACAAGCTGATCGGCCTGGAGGTCGGCGCGGACGACTTCGTCCTCAAGCCGTTCTCGCCGCGCGAGCTGCGGGCCCGAGTGGCCGCGCTGTTCCGCCGGCCGCGGACCGCGATGGGCGGTGACGACGGCGCCGCTTCGGCGCCGCACGTGCCGAGCCCGTCGCAGCCGGCCGACGAACCGACGACCATCGCCTGCGGTGCCGGGCTGGTCATCAACTCGGCGCGGCGCGAGGTGCAGATCGACGGCACGATCGTCGAGCTGACCCGCATCGAGTACGACGTGCTGGAGTACCTCGCCACGCACCTGTCGCGGGTCTGCACCCGCGAGGAGATGGTCCTGGCCATCTGGAGCAGCGCGCTCACCCACGACCACCACCTGGTGGACGTGCACGTGGCCAACCTGCGCGGCAAGCTGCGTCGGCACTCCGACGCCACGTGGATCCACACGATCCGCGGCATCGGCTACCGGATGGACCGCGAGGACCAGCCGCAGGACCGGCGCGCCGGCGGCGGCCCCTACCTCGTGGCGCGGATCGACTCCGAGGACTGGGCCCGCGGGCTCGACTTCTGAGCGGACCGCCCCGGGTGGCCCGCTGCGCCCGACAGTCGGATAACGGACACGAACCGGGTCACTCGCCCTAGCATCGGGAGTGGCCCGGCTCGTGCGTGCGCACGATCCGGTTCACGGGGGCCCGACCACGTGCCTCCTAGGCTCTTCATCCGGGGGGATGACACACATGGACAACCGACGGACAGCCGTCGTCGTGGAGGACGATCGCGACGTCGGCGACGCCATCTCCGGACTGCTCGCGAAGGCCGGCTTCGAGGTCACTGTCGCGAGCAACGGCATCGACGCGCTTGCGGTGATCCGCGACGAGCGGCCCGACCTGGTCACGCTCGACCTGACCCTGCCCGACATCGACGGGGTCGAGGTCTGCCGCCAGGTGCGCCTGGTCAGCGACTGCTACGTGATCGTGGTCAGTGGACGCACGGCCGAGCTCGACCGGTTGATCGGGCTCGAGGTCGGTGCCGACGACTACCTGGTCAAGCCGTTCTCGATGCGCGAGCTCCAGGCGCGCGTCGCCGCGCTCTTCCGGCGTCCCCGCAGCAGCGACCTCGTGTCGCCCGAGGCTGCCGCCGCCTCCCAGCAGGCGCACGCCGACGCGACACCCGACGCGTTCGACTCGAGGACCGGGTGCGACGACCTGCTCGTCGACTCACGCTCCCGCGAGGTCCGGGTCGACGGCGAGGAGATCGAGCTGACGCGCACCGAGTTCGACCTGCTCGCCCACCTGGTCAGCCACCCCGGTGTCGTCGTCGCCCGCGAGGACCTGCTCAGGGCCGTCTGGTCGACCGACTTCGTCCCCGACAGCACCCACGTCGTCGACGTGCACCTGGCCAACCTGCGCCGCAAGCTGCGCGCGGCCTCGGCCGACGACCAGTGGATCCGCACGATCCGGGGCGTCGGGTTCCGGTTCGACCCCTGCTGCGCCTGACCTGTCAGGCTCTCGCTGAACTTGTCAGGCCGTGCACGGGCCGACACGTTCAGTGATCCCCGGTCAGCCGGGGATCACTGGAGGACGGGAAGGCTCAACGCGCGCTCTCCCGCAGGGTCGCGCCGCGCGCGCCCCGCACGGTCATCGACGCGCTGATCAGGGCGACGGCGCCGAAGACGGCCGCCGCGAGCAGCGCCAGCACCACCAGCCGCAGCGGCGAGATCGTCGCGATCAGGGCAGGGGTCGCCAGGCCCTCGGCGTAGCCCAGGGTCAGCGAGCGCAGGACGACGTACTGGGCGAGCGAGCCCGCCAGGATGCCGGCGATCGCGGCGCTGCCGAGCACCACCGCGAGCTCGCGCACGACGGCGACCATCACCGACGAGCGGGGTACGCCGACCACGCGCAGGGCGGCAGCGTCACGCCGGCGCGCCGGCAGCTGGACGGCCGCGCTGACGAACAGCCCGGCGAGCGCCATCAGCAGCACCAGCGCGGCGACGACGGCGTAGAGCCGCAACGCGAGGGCGTACGCACTCTGGTCGAGGACCCGCCGCTCCTGGGCGAGGGTCGTCTCGACGGTCATGCCGGCGGCCGAGAGGGCCTCGATGACCGCGGCGGGAGCGCCCTCGCGCTGGAGCACGCGGGTGTCGAGGTTGCTGTTGTAGACCGGTCGGTCGGTGATGAACGACGTGTAGTCGACGAGCAGGCCGGCCGGACCGACGAAGGGCATGCCCTCGATCTCACCGACGGGTCCCACCGGGATGAGGCCCAGGCCCTCGTCGAGCTTGGCCAGTGCGGTCTGCTGCACCTTGGGTCCCATCAGGGCCAGCCGCTGCCGGATGATGCCGCCGGAGGTGAGGCGGGCCATGCCGACCGAGTCGCCGGTGTCGAGGTCGAGCTCGAGGTGGCCGTCGGACTCGCGCAGGTCGGTGATCGCGGTGCGGACCGCCGGGTCAGGGGTGGCGACCCAGCCCGCTCCCTCGATCACACCCGGGATCGGCTCGCCGTCTGCGTCGATGGAGAGGACCGTCGCCGAGCCCGACATGGCGGTGTTGGTGCCGGCTCCGCCGCCGAGCGTCATGCCCTCGACGGGGCACGGGAGGTCGCGGCACCACGGGACCTTCGCCGACCTGGTCACCTCACCGGGGCCGTAGGGACCGAGGTAGACCTTGAGCGGGATGCCGTCGCGGCGACCGAACCGCACCTCCAGGGACAGCGGCCGCTCGCTCTCGACGTCGCTGTCGATCGTGACCGAGATGCGTCGGCCGGAGAAGGTCGGAACGACGCCGGGGGGCTCGATGTCGGCGGCGACCTGCTCGACGTCGCGACCCGGGCTCCACGTCGGGGGCCACGTCGCGACCCTGGCCAGTCGGCTGCTGTCGACGACGGCGAAGTGCGCCCCGGGGTTGAGGACGGAGCCGGCCGCCATCACCCAGTCACCCTCCGGGTCTATCCGACGGGTGAGCTCGAGCGTCTCGGCGTAGGTCACCGGCGAGTGCCAGGTCGTGTCGGCAGGCGAGGCGGTGGCGGCGACGCTGGTGCGCCAGGTCGCGGCCGAGTCGTAGACGCCGGCACCGAAGACCGCGACCGCGATCGCTGCGGTGATCGGCAGGATGACGAGGGTGCCCTCCTGGCGGCGCGAGATCGCGCGCGAGGAGACGAAGCCGCTGAGCGAGCGGCCGCGCGAGCGGTTGGTCCACCAGGTGGCGAGGACGGTCGTGAGCCGGGTGGCCGCCAGTCCCGCGACCACCGCGAGCAGCACGGGGAGCAGGAGGTCGGTGACGTCGGGGTCACCACCACCGGAGTCGGACAGCTTGCTCAGCAGGACCGCGGCGGCGAGGGAGACCAGGGTGAGCTGGGCGATGACGGACCAGCGGCGCGCTGCCACCGGACGGCGTACGCCACTGAGCTGGGACGCGAGCGACTCCCGCACCACCAGGCCGATGGCGACACAGGCGACCGCCACCGCGGCCAGCAGCACGAGCGCGGCAGCGATCCAGCTCGCGGCGCCGATCGGCAGGGACAGCCCCGGGACGAGCCACGCGCGGGTCAGCAGCAGTCCGCTGCCCAGGCCGAGGGCGATGCCGATCGGGGTGGCGATCAGCAGGATGGTCAGCGGTTCGGCGAGACCGAGCGCCCACAGCCGCCGGGAGTTCACCCCCCGCAGCGAGGCCAGGGCGAGCTCCGGCACGCGGAGCTCGCTCGCCGCCGTGAGCAACCGCATCAGCAGCGCCAGCGCCACGAGCACCAGCGACAGCACGGCAGGGGAGATCGAGCTGCGGGCGGTGGCCTGCTGCGACTCCACCTCGTCGACCACCGCAGCCAGGTCGTTGGTGCTGTCGTCGGCGAGCGTGCCGCCCTCGACCTCGACCACCGCGTCGTCGGGGATGGACGCGGCCGATCGCGCGGCCACGCCGAGCTCGGCCGGGGTGATGTCGGCGGGCACGTCGAGGAAGGTGTCGACACGCACCGTCCACTGGCCCACGGCCTCGACCGTCTCCGGCGTGGTGATGACCGGCCCGGGCGAGTACGGCGTGTAGGGGCCCGAGATGGACGTCATCTCGTTCGTGATCGTCAGGCGTCGCGGCACCAACCAGTCGGTCGCGTCGGCGGGGGTGACGTAGGTCCCGACGACGGTGACCTCGCCGATCCCGGGGCGCGGCAGTCCCAGCCCCTGGAGCGCGGGCGGCTCGAAGCCGACGAGGTCCAGCGGCTCGCCGATCGTGGCACCGGCCTGCTCGGCCGCCTTCTCCAGCAGCAGCACCTCGCCCGTCTTCTCGGGGCACCGGCCGGTGATCTCGAGACCCTCGCAGGCGTCGTCACGTGCCCAGAGCTCCACGGAGCCCCGCAGCGCCATCAGCCGCTCCGACTGCACGATCGCCACCGTCCGCCGCCACGGTCCCTCGTTGCGCGAGTCGGTGGCGGCCACGGCGTCGCGCGCGGCGTCGGCGCTCGACTGCTGCGAGTCGGGGGTGAAGACCCGGCTGAGCCCGGTCAGCGCGGGCGGCGCCTCGCGGAGCCGGGTGACCAGGTAGGAGTTGGTGACGGCCCCGGCGAAGATCGGACCGAGCACCGCGGACGCCACGGCGAGGGCGGTGAGGAGGACCGACCCCGCACTGAGGAGCGCGCGCGAGCGCACGCCCCGCAGGATCGCGCCGAGCATCCCGAACATGGAGCTCACCCTTCGTCCTCCCGCAGCAGGCTGGGTCGGGTCGTCGAAGCGCGTACGGCGCGGGCGCGCCCCCCGACCACGACGACCGCCACGGCCGCGAGCACTGCCGGGATCACCAGCGGCACGAGGTGCGGTGCGGTGTCGAGCGCGATGCCGGCGACGGGGAGCGAGAGGAGGGGCAGGCCGGAGAGGAGGAGGGTGACGGCGAGCCAGCCACCCGCGACCACGGCCGCGATCACCAGGCCGGTGAGGCTGACGATCTCCAGCCGTCCGGCCTTGCGGACGGTGCCGACGGAGATGCCGACCACGCGCAGGGATGCCACGTCGCGACGGTAGTCGCGGAGGTGGCGGGCCACTCCGGCGCCCAGCGCCAGCAGTGCGACCAGGGCACACGCGAGTGCCGTGAGGGCGTACGCCACGGTCTGCGCACCGCCGTGGGTGTCACCGAGCTGCTCGCGGACCGCCGCGAACGTGCGCCACGACGAACCCGTGGTCTCGGCGACCCGGTCGAGCATTCCCTCGGGCGTGCCGGCGGCTGCGACGATCTGGACCTCGGCGGACGGCACGGTCGGATCCGAGCCGACGGCCGACGTGCGGATGTCGGAGAGGAGGCCGATGCTCCCGAGCAGGGGCATGGTCCGGGCGATCCCGAGGACGTCGGTCGAGCGCTCGTCGCCACCGAGGTCGAGCGCCTGCGGCGCCTCCTCGTCTGCCCCCTCGTCTGCCCCCTCGTCTGTCACGAGCACCGGCACGGAGCCATTGCGCGACTCGTCGACCAGGCGGAGCGGTGTGTTCGGCAGCAGCGAGAGCTCCAACCCGACGGGGAGGTTGACCAGCAGCATCCGGTCGACGCTGTCCGGCGGCAGGAAGCGGTCGCCGAGGGCGGCGGCCACCGACGACGGGTCGGGCAGCCAGGTGGATCGCGCCAGGTCCGTCTCGCCGATCGCGATGGAGCTGACCAGCACGCGGAACGGGTCGACGGTGAAGACGGCGGCCAGGTCGCGGGAGACCTCGAGCCCGGTGACCAGGCAGCCGTCGGCACACTCGCGCAGCCGGACGGAGGACTCGACCGGCACGTCCTCGCGCCGGAACCTCACCGTCGACGTCGCGATGCCGGACACGTTGTCGGAGCCGATGTAGGAGACCCGCACCACCAGCGCGCTCGAGCGGCCGGACCCGAAGCGGGTGCCGTCCGGCGCGGTGAGCACCTGCGGGGGCGGGAGCGTGGTGGCGCTCGCCCTGACGACGAGGCGCTCACCCGTTGCCTGGAGGGGTACGGCGCCGGTGCTGAGGCGACCGACAGCGTCCGACGCCGCGCGGGCGGGTGTGCCGTCGTAGAAGTCGCCCACCACGGCATCCCAGCGGCCGGCGTCGACGTACGCCCGGCGCTCGCCGAGGCGGCCCTCGTTGCGGACGATCGCGGTGGCGATCAGGTGGTCGCCCTCGGGGTCGACCTCCTCGGTGAGGTCCACGGCGCCCATGGCGCCGATCTCGGTCGCGACGATCGTGCGGGCACCGGGCACCTCGACGCCCGCCTGCTCCTCGGTCCACCGGTCGACGCTGACGGCACCGCTCAGGGCGAGCGATCCCACGACGGCTGCGGCCACCACGAGGCGTACGGGCGTGACGAGGTCATCGGCGCGGGCGAGCCGCCGGGCCGCGAGGAAGGCGCCGATGCCGCGCCGCTCGGTGGCCGGCGTGAGGCTGCGGGCGGCGATGCGGATCACCCAGATCGCGACCTGGCCGAGGGCCAGGCCGACGAGCGCCGGGCCCAGCAGGACGAGCAGGTCGGGCTCCCCGGCGGCAGAGCGGCTGCGGTAGGCGGCGACTCCGGCGCCGACCAGCACGAGGACGCTGAGGAAGACGGCGAGGGTGGTGGCGCGGCGCGGCCGGCGGCGCATCGAGACCTGGACGGAGAGCGGCTCGCGGAGCGCGGCGGCCGCGGACAGGCCGACGATGACCAGTGCGGCGCCCGCGATCGCTGCGGCGGCGACGACGGCGGGCCGCTCGAGCGCGTCCGACGCCTCGTCGAGCCAGGTCCTCGTGGTGAGGACCGTGCCGGCGGCGCCCACGGCGAGTCCGATCAGGGTGCCGACGACGATGGCCAGCAGCGGCTCGACGAGGAGGAAGCGCCAGAGCCGGAAGCCGTGGATGCCGCGGAGCCGGGCCAGGCCGATCTCCTCACGCCGGGCGACGGCGAGCTCGGCGCCGATGCTCGGCACGGCGACCGCACCCAGCAGGAGCAGCGGTGCCGTGAGCCAGCGCGACGTGCCTGCGGCCTCGGCGAACTGGAGCACCGTGACCGCGCCCGCGACGACGACTGCGGCCATCAGCACGAGGGTGGTCAGGGCACCGCGACGACTCCAGACGCCCCGGAGGACACGGCTCACTCCGCTGATCCGTTCGCGCTGCCGCTCACCGTATGACCCGGCCCTCGTCGAGCGCGATGTGGAGGTCGCAGGCCTCGACGACGGCAGGGTCGTGGGTGGCGACGACGACGACGGCTCCGCGCGCCGCCTCCTCGCGCAGCTCTCCGAGGACGACGCCCCGGTTGCCCTCGTCGAGCTCGGAGGTCGGCTCGTCGGCCAGCAGGACGTCGGCGCCGACGACGAAGCCGCGGGCACAGGCCACGCGCTGCATCTGGCCGCCCGACAGCTCCTCGACCTGGCGCTCGCCGAGGTCGGCGATGCCGAATCGCGCGAGCGCGGCCTCGGCGGCCTCGTCGGCGTCGGCAGGCGACGTGCCGCGAGCGCGGAGGGCGATGGAGACGTTCTCGCGCGCGGACAGGATCGGGACGAGGCCGTAGACCTGGAGGACGAACGCGACCTCGGAGCGCGGGTCGCCGCTGCCGGTCCACATGTCCTGCGGCCCCTGGCCGACGTCAAGCACCGCGTTGCCCGACGTCGCCTGCAGCAGGCCACCGGCGATCGAGAGGAGCGTGGTCTTGCCCGAGCCGCTGGGCCCGGACAGCGCGGTCACCTTGCCGGCCGGGAACGATACGCTCACGTCGTCGAGCAGCGTGCGGCCGGCGACGTAGGTGATCGAGTCGAGGCGCAGCGCGGCGCTGGTCTGCGTCGGCGCGATGCCGAATCCCTGCGTCACGGGGCGGATCCTTCGCTGCTCGCGCGGGTCACGATGATCCGGCCCTGCTCGTCGTCCTCGAACCGCACCAGCGTCCCCGGCGGCCACTCGGCGGCGATGTGGCCGGGCAGGTGGAGGACGCCGTCCTCGCCCACGACGGCGTACTCCGAGCCGCCGTGGCCCTCCGCACCGACGCGGCCGCCCTTCATCGTGACGGTGCGCGGGAAGGTCGCGGCGACCTCGGGCTGGTGGGTGACGACCACGATCGTGGTGCCGAAGTCGTCGCCGAGGGAGTGGATGAGGTGGAGCACGTGGTCGCGGTCGGCGTGGCTGAGCTGGCTGGTCGGCTCGTCGGCGAGCAGCAGCCGCGGTGCGGTCGAGACCGCGCACGCGAGGGCGAGGCGCTGGCGCTGGCCGCCGGACATCGTCGAGACGACCTGGTCGGCCTGCTCGGTGAGTCCGACCCGGTCGAGCAGCTCGGTGTCGGCCAGCGCCTCGTCGCGGTCGCTGCTGGAGAGCGAGAGCCGGGCGAAGGCGATGTTCTGGCGCGCGGTGGCGTACGGCAGGAGGTTGCGGGTGGCGCCCTGCAGCATCGTCGAGACCTGGCGCGAGCGGATCCGGGCGAGGTAGCGCTCGCCCATCCGCGAGACCTCCTCGTCGCCGAGGAAGATCTTGCCGGCACTGGGTCGCTGGATCCCGCCGAGCAGCGCGAGGAGGGTGGACTTGCCCGACCCGCTGGGGCCGAGGAAGGCGACGCGCTCGCCGGGGCGGATGGTCAGGTCGACACCGCGCAGCGCGACGACGTCGTGACCGCCGAAGGTCTTGTAGAGGTGCACGACACCCTCGCACCGGATGCCGAGTCCCCCGGTGCGGGTCTCCTCGACCGTGGCCGCACGTCCCCGCACGTTCTCCCCTTCTCCGGTGAAACAACGGCCCTCAACATACATAAACTGACGTACGTTGAGCGCATGGTGATTCGTGTGGCCCTGGTCAACGACGACGAGGTCGTCGTCCGCGGGCTCGACGCGATGATGCGCAACTACGGCAACCGCGTCGAGGTGGTCGAGCTCGTGGCCGGAAAGCCCGTCGCGCAGCCGGTCGACGTCGCGCTCTACGACACGTTCGGGATGGGCCAGGGCAACGGTCCCGCCGTGCAGCGCCTGGTCGAGAGCCCCCAGGTGCGCAGCGTCGCCGTCTACACCTGGAACTTCCAGCCGTGGCTGACCCGCGACACCCTCAACACCGGTGTCCGCGGCTACCTCTCCAAGAGCCTGCCGGCCTCCCGGCTGGTCGACGCGCTGCACGCCATCTCGGCCGGCCAGGTCGTGGTCTCGCCGTCGCGCGGACGGTCCTCGCTGGTCGGTGGCGACTGGCCCGGGCGCGAGGAGGGCCTGACCGCCCGCGAGGCCGAGGTGCTCTCGCTCATCACGATGGGCCTCAGCAACCAGGGGATCGCCGAGCGCACCCTGCTGTCGCTGAACTCGATCAAGTCCTACATCCGCTCGGCCTACCGCAAGATCGACGTCGACTCCCGCTCCAAGGCGGTGCTCTGGGGCGTCGAGCACGGCATGCGCGCGGACCGCGTGCGGATCAACGGCTCGCCTGCGCGCAAGTGACTGCTCTGGAGTCACCGCTTGTCCGGTGACTCCCATGGTTAGTAGTCGAGATCTGGGCCGACAAGCGTGGCGGTCTCCGGATATCCGGTGACCGCGGCCGGGCCCGTACGCTTCCCCGGTGAGTGAGCAGCACCCCCAGCACGGCCCCGGCATCGACCCCGCCGACCTCGAGGCGACCCTGCGGGTGCTGGCGACGCTCCACCAGCTGCCCGGCGACCACCCCGACCACGTCACGGTGAAGCGGGCCGCGTCGCACATGTACAAGGCGATCAAGTCCGAGCGGAAGCTGAACAAGCGGGCCGCGGAGCTCGCCCACGACCGCGCGATCATCGAGCGCACGGCGACCGGTTCGCCGATGCGGATCGACGACGAGACCGCCGGCATCCCGCTCGTGTCGACGACGGTCGGCGCCTTCGCCGGCGAGCTCGCCGTCGCGCGCGGCTGCTACATCTGCAAGCAGGACTTCACCCTCGTCGACGCGTTCTACCACTGGCTCTGCCCGGCGTGCGCGGCCACGAGCCACGCCAAGCGCGACCAGCGCACCGACCTCACCGGCAAGCGCGCGCTGCTCACCGGGGGTCGCGCCAAGATCGGGATGTACATCGCGCTGCGCCTCCTCCGCGACGGCGCGCACACCACGATCACCACGCGCTTCCCCAAGGACGCCGTGCGCCGCTTCTCCTCGCTGCCCGACGCCGCCGACTGGATCGACCGGCTCAAGGTGGTCGGGATCGACCTGCGCGACCCGACCCAGGTGATCTCGCTGGCCGACGACGTCTCGGCGGCCGGTCGGCTCGACATCCTGATCAACAACGCGTGCCAGACCGTACGACGTACGCCCGGCGCCTACGCCCCGCTGGTCGAGGCCGAGTCGTTGCCGCTGCCGTCGGGGATCGACCTGCCCGAGCTGGTCACCTTCGACCACATCTCCGAGGCGCACCCCGCCGCGATCGCCGGAGCGCTCACGGACACCGCCGTCGCCCACCACCTCGGCGAGAGCGACGACCACGCCCTGGCAGCCCACAACGCGGCGACGCTGACGGCGCTCGCGCTCAAGGCCGGCCACGCCTCGCTCGACGCGCACCTCGCCGGGACCGCCGTCGACGCCGGCGGACTGCTGCCGGACATGCAGGTCAACAACTCGTGGACCCAGACCGTCGGCGAGGTCGACCCGCTCGAGCTCCTCGAGGTGCAGCTCTGCAACTCGATCGCCCCGTTCCTGCTGGTCTCCCGGCTCCGGCCCGCCCTCGCTGCGGCCGCCGCGAACGCCGCCTCCGGCAGGGCGTACGTCGTCAACGTCTCCGCGATGGAGGGCCAGTTCTCGCGGCGCTACAAGGGGCCCGGCCACCCGCACACCAACATGGCCAAGGCCGCGCTCAACATGATGACCCGTACGTCGTCGGGCGAGATGTTCGAGACCGACCGGATCCTGATGACGGCCGTCGACACCGGCTGGATCACCGACGAGCGCCCGCACCACGAGAAGCTCCGCATCGCCGCCGAGGGCTGGCACGCGCCCCTCGACCTGGTCGACGGCGCTGGGCGGGTCTACGACCCGATCGTGCTCGGCGAGGCCGGCACCGACCTCTTCGGCTGCTTCGTGAAGGACTACCAGCCCTCCCCCTGGTGAAAGACTCGCACCATGAGTCTCGAGACCGCCGAAGAGTTCCACGCCCGGGTCGCCGCGGCGACCGACGACGAGGGTCGGCTGCCCGTCGCGATCGAGCTGATGCCGGGCTGGGACATCTTCCCGTTCGAGCTCGACGGTCTGCGGGTCAAGCCGCTCGAGCCGTTGCTGGACGAGGAGCCCGCCCGCCGCGGCGAGGACCCCGCCGACTGCCTGTGCGCCCAGCCCGCCTCGGCCGAGCAGGAGGCCCGGGTCGCGTGGAGCAACGAGCGGTGGCAGCTGCTCGACGCCGGGATGAAGCTCCCGGTCACCCTCATCCTCAAGCCGCGCGCCCACCACGACCTGGCCGACCTCCCCGACGACCTCGCCTCGGAGATGGGCCGGCTGATGGTCGCGGTCACCGCGGCCGTCGAGTCGCTGCCGAGCGTCGGACGCTGCCACGTCGGTCGCTACGGCGACGGTGGTGCGCACCTGCACCCGTTCTTCTTCGGTCGCCCGGCCCGGATGGGCCAGCTGCGCGGCTCATGCGTCCTGGACTGGGAGGAGAACCTCCCCGACATCCCCGACGACGTACGCCGTGCGAACGCCGCGCACGTCGGGCGCCTCCTGGTCGAACGCCTCGGCGGGTCCGGCCCGGCGTGGGAAGCCTGACCGCGTGGAGGTGACCGTCCGCCCCGCCACCCGGGCCGACGTCGACTTCCTGACGACGGTGGTCATCGAGGCGACGCTGCACCAGGGGCGGCTGCCCGACGACTTCGACGAGGTCGACTACCGCGCGGGCTTCGGCGCGTGGACCGCCGAGCAGGTCGACGGGGACGGTTCCGGTTCGTCGATCTCGGTGGTGGAGGTCGACGGTGAGCCCGCGGGCCGGCTGCGCGTCGTACGCCGTGGTGGTCTCGTCGAGATCGCCGGGCTGCAGCTGCTGCCCGACCACCAGTCCCGCGGGGTCGGACGCACGGTCGTCGACGGCGTCCTCGCACAGGCTCGTGCCGACGGGCTCCCCGTCGAGCTCGGCGTGGAGAAGGACAACCCGCGGGCGCGGGCCTTCTGGGAGCGCTGCGGGTTCGCCTACGTCGGCGAGGACGAGGGAGAGCACCGGATGCGGCTGCGGTGAGGCACCTCGGGCCCGGACGCATCGCGCCCGGGCCCGAGATCCACTCCGCGGCCGGCTACGGCTTCGGCAGCACGAACGGCACGGGGTCGCCGGCCGCGATCGTGAGGGTGTCGCCGCGGTGGCGGGTCACCTCGCCATCGGCGTACGTCGTGCCGGTGAATCCCTCGATCACCCGAGTCGGCTGGCCGGCGCGGAGCGTGGCGAGCGGCGCGTCGGTCTCGTCGAGCCACGTGATGAGCTGCTCACCGAGCTGGTGCACCAGACCCGGCTTCTGCGCCGCGAGGTCGGTCGTCTCGCCGAGGTCCTTGCTGAGGTCGTAGAGCGCGAAAGAGCCGTCGGTGTACTGGTAGTAGAGCTTCCACCTGCCGTCGCGGACCAGCGAGGACGGGCGCTGCACGCCGACGTAGCCGGGAAGGTGGTGGAAGTGCGTGCGGTTGATCTTCGTGCCCTTGCCGAAGGCGGGCGTCAGGTCGATGCCGTCCATCGGTACACCGGCCGGCAGCGCGGCCTGCGCGTAGGACGCGAGCGTCGTGTAGAGGTCGGTGCTGTTGATGATCGTCTCGTTGCTCCGACCGCCACCGCGGACGAGGTCGGCGTTCTTGCTCCACACGATCCACGGCACGCGGATGCCGCCCTCGTACATCTGGCCCTTGTCCTCGCGCAGCGGCCCGTTGTCCGCACCCGAGTTGACCGGGTCCTCCTCACCGCCGTTGTCGGAGGTGAAGATGACCACCGTGTTGTCGGCGAGCGGCTTGCCGCCGTTGCGCGGGTCCGGGGTCTCCTCGAGGTAGTCGACGATGCGGGCGACCGACTGGTCGACACCCTCGGTGAGGGCGCCGTACGACGGCTTGGCCGGGGACTGCCCGGCGGTCTTGGCCTGGTACTTCGCGAGCAGGTCGGACCTCGCCTGGGCGTTGTTGACCGGGAAGTGCGGGGCGAACTCGCTCACCCACGCGAGGAACGGCTCGTCCTTGCTGCGATCCATGAAGTCGAGCGCTGCGTCGGTCTGCGCGTCGGTCACGTGCTTGTCGGTGCCGACCAGGGCGTCGAGCTGCGCCTCGCTGACGCCCACGCTGTAGGGCGCGATGTTCTCGTCGACGTAGGCCTGGGTGTAGTCACCTGCGAACTGGTCCAGCGACGGGGAGACCGAGTCGTTGAACTGGTCGTTGGTCGCGAAGTAGTAGGTGGCGTGCGAGTTCTGGCTGCCGCCCCAGTTCTCGTCGAAGCCGTGGCCGGTCACGATCTCCTCCGCCGAGCCGGCGACGTGGAACTTGCCGGAGTAGCCGGTCGCGTAGCCGGCCTTCTGCAGGGTCTCCCCCAGCGTCTGGTACCCCACCGGCACCGCCGTCCGGCCGTCCTCGCCCAGGCGCCCCTGGGTGACGCCGCGCAGCGGAGCGCTCGCCGGGCCGGTGACGGCACCGACGGCGTAGACGTTGTTGGTCGGACGGGTGGCGTACTGCCCGGTGTGCAACGCGGTGCGCGTCGGGCTGCACTGGACGGAGGCGTAGGCCTCGGTGAAGACCTGGCCCTCCTCGGCGAGCTGGTCGATCCGCGGCGTCTCGTTGTAGTCGTTGCCGTAGCCACCGTTGGTGAGACCGGTGCTCAGGTCGGCCCACCCGAGGTCGTCGGCCATGATGAAGACGAGGTTGGGGCGGGGTGCCTGGGCAGGCGCCGCGGCAGCACTGGCGGTGCTCACCGGGGTGGTGCTGAGGGCGGGCGCGACACTGGCCAGAGTGAGCACGGCCGGCGTGGCGATCGCGGTGATCAACTTCCGAGAGGGCATCGAGGGCTTCCTTCTGCAGGGGTGGATGTCAGAGAAGAGACTATCTGTAGTTCTTTGGTCCACTTACTGTAGTCAGGTAGTTTCGAGACATGACAGGCACCTGCTGCGCTCCCACCGCCGAGCGGACCGCTGAGTCGAGCGGCACCCCCGCCGTCCCGCGCGGAGAACGGAGCACGCGAGGCCAGGTGCGCATCCCTCCTGGCACGTTCTGGATGGGCGACAGCCACGGGGACGGCTACGCCGCGGACGGCGAGCGGCCGGTGCACGAGGTGCGGCTGTCGGCCCACCTCATCGACGCCAAGGCCGTGACCAACGCGCAGTTCGCCGCCTTCGTGAAGGCGACGACGTACATCACCGACGCCGAGCGCGACGGTGTGTCCGCGGTCTTCCACCTCGCGGTCGACGCAGCGCCGGCCGACATCCTCCAGGGCGCCGCCGGCGTGCCGTGGTGGCTGGCCGTACGCGGTGCGGACTGGCGGCACCCCGCCGGGCCCCGCTCGGACATCGCCGACCTGCAGAACCATCCGGTCGTGCACGTCTCGTGGCGCGACGCGCAGGCCTACTGCCGCTGGGCGGGCAAGCGACTGCCGACGGAGGCGGAGTGGGAGCACGCGGCCCGAGGCGGCCTCGATCGCGCCCGCTACCCCTGGGGCGACGAGCTCGGCAGCGGGGGACGCTGGCGCTGCAACATCTGGCAGGGCGAGTTCCCACGCCGCAACACGCTCGAGGACGGCTACCTCACGACCGCGCCGGTGACGGCGTTCCAGCCCAACGGTCACGGCCTGTCCAACACGGTCGGCAACGTCTGGGAGTGGTGCCAGGACGCCTTCCGCGCGACCGAGTACGCCGAGCGCGCGGGCGAGGCCCCCGTCGTCGACCCGGTCGCCGTGGAGCCGACGGACGTGGACGACGCGCAGGTCAGCCGGGTGATGCGCGGCGGGTCGTACCTCTGCCACGACAGCTACTGCAACCGCTACCGGGTCGCAGCGCGCTCGTCGAACACGGCGGAGTCCTCGTCGGGCAACATCGGCTTCCGCTGCGCCAACGACGAGACGTAGCACCGGCTTCGTCCGCCGACCTAGGCTCGTGGCATGGAGCTGATCCTGCTGCTGGTGGTCCTGGGTGTGGTGGGCGCCGCCGCGGTCGTCATGACGCGGCGGAACAAGGAGCGCGAGCTCCAGCGGCGCGAGGACGAGCTCGCCCCGGTGAAGAAGCTCGCGTTCGAGGACATCACCGCGTTCGGCGTCGACCTGCAGGAGCTCGACTACGAGATGAGCGGCCACGACCTGGACGCCGGAGCCAACGCCGACTACCAGCGGGCCCTCGACGCCTACGAGTCGGCCAAGACCGCGGGTGACTCCATCACCGAGCCGGAGGACATCCGCCACATCACCTCGATCGTCGAGGACGGGAGGTACGCCGTCGCGTGCGTGCGCGCCCGGGTCGAAGGACGACCGCTCCCCACCCGGCGACCACCGTGCTTCTTCGACCCGCGCCACGGGCCGTCGGTCGCCGACGTCCTCTTCGCCCCGCCGGACGGCATCGAGCGTGACGTGCCCGCGTGCGCCCTCGACGTCGAGCGCGTCAACGCCGGCGCCGAGCCGGACATCCGCAAGGTGATGGTCGGCGCACAGCGCGTGCCCTACTACCAGGGCGGCCGCGCGTACGAGCCCTACGCAGCCGGATACTTCGGTGCCTTCGGCCCCATGACGTGGATGTTCATGGGCGGGATGATGTTCGGCGACCTCGGTGGTGGCTACGACGGTGGTGGCGACGGAGGCGGCGACGGTGGCGATGGCGGCGGGTCCGACGGTGGTGACGGTGGTGGGTACGACGGCGGTGGCGGCGACGGCGGTGGCTGGGGCGACGGCGGCGGCTTCGACCTCGGCGGCTTCTGAACGCCGGCGACCATGACCCGCACCGTTCCGTGGAGCGACGGATCGTGGACGAACGACCCCGTCGACGTCACGACCTCCGATGACGGCCTCCACGTCACTGCCCGCGAAGGCAGCGACGCCTGGCGCATCACGTCCTACGACTTCATCCACTCCACTGAGCACGCGCTCCTGAGCACTTTCGAACCCGAGTCTGCGATCGAGGTGCAGTTCCGTCTCGACTTCGCCGAGCAGTTCGACCAGGCCGGCATCTTCGTGAAGGTCGACGACGAGTCGTGGATCAAGTCGGGCGTCGAGCTGAGCGACGGAGAGGAGAGCCTTGGCGCCGTGGTGACCAGGGGGACATCGGACTGGTCACTGTCCCCCGTCCCGGGCTGGGCAGGGCGGTTGGTCACCGTCCGTGGCAGCTGGTCGGGCAACGCCCTCACCGTGCGCGCGCGGGTGGACGACGAACCCTGGCGACTCGTCCGCGTCGCGCCGCTGATCGCGGACGGCCCCGTCACGGCGGGGCCCTTCTGCTGTGCGCCGACCCGCGCCGGACTCACTGTTCACTTCACGTCGTGGCGGATCACCCCGCCGGATGCCGGGCTCCACCCGGGCGACTGAGGCCCTTGGCAACTGCGCAGGGCCTTACGCGAGCGCTCTCCTCGAGAAGAACGAGGAGACATACGCCCATCGATGGGCTGGGGCAATTGCGGCACTTTGCAGCGCATCGTCTGCAGGCCCCACCGTCGGTTGCGACACCCTGGTGCGCGTCGTACCGACGAGATCGCCGCACGCGAGCTCCTAAGAGCGTCGGTGGAACCTGAGGTCGCCGCTGGGGAGGCGGTCGACGCGATGACCGGTGTCGTGGATCCGGTGGTGATGGTGACTGCAGAGCAGGACCGCGTTGTCGAGGTCGGTCGAGCCGCCGTTGTGCCAGGGGTCGAGGTGGTGGGCGTCGCACCAGGTGCCAGGGGTGTCGCAGCCCTCCGCGCGGCAGGTCTGGTCGCGGATAAGCAGCGCCTTGCGCTGGGCCGGCGTGAAGAGTCGCTTTGCGCGGCCGAGGTCGATCGGCAGCGAGCGGCCGTCGAGAACGGCGGGCAGGATCTTCGCGGTGCACGCGAGCCGGCGGGCCTGGGCGGCGGTGATCCGGTCGCCGGTGAGGTCGTCGCCAGGCACGAGTCCGGCGCCGACGAGGTCGGCTGCGGCGAGGTCGGTCAGGAGGGACGCGAGGGGGATGGTGACGACCACCGTCGTCGCGTCGCCGCCGTGGAGCGGGAGGCGGTGGGGGTCGACGGCCTCGAGGAACTGGGCGAGCGCATCGCCCATCCGCTTCGGGTATCCCTGCCGGACCACCACGTCACCCCCACCGTCGCCCGTCGCACCCGCTCCTTCGCGGCGGGGGTTGGCGAACGCCTCGAGGTAGGTCGCGAACCGGGTGGCCACGGCGTCGGGGACGCGGCCCGAGATCCGGGTGGTGCCGTCGCCGAGGCGGCGCATGGTGAGGCGAGTCCGCTGGGCGGCGCGGGCTTCCTGCTCGGCCAACCGGGCCGCTTCCGCGGCCTCGGCGATCTCCGGCGCGACGACGTCGAGGATGCGACGCCCGATGCGGCCGAGCTCCTTCGGCCCGAACTCCGCGGCCTGCGCCACGAGGTGCGCCTCGGCCCTCGTCACCGTGTCGGCGTCCACGGATGCGGGCAGGGCGTCGACCGCCCGATGGATCACGTGCGCCTGCGCCAGCGTCACAGACCCGTCTCGCATCGCCGAGGCGACGAACGCCCGGTCGCGGTCGAGAGCGGAGGCAAGCGCGAGGTCGGCCCGAGCATCGGCGAAACGCGTCCGCGTCATCTTCGCCAGCCACCCGGCGGCGTCCTTCGCCGCGGTCTCGTGCGCGAGGTCGCCCGCGTCAGCCAGGATCCGGAGCCGCAGCTCCGCCAGCTGCGACTCGGCGCGGCCGAGCTCCGTGAGCGCGGCAGCCTTGTCGGAGGTGGACATGAAGGTCGGGTTCACGTCCGCCACGGCCTTGAGGGCGGACCGTACGTCGGCGGCCGCTGCCACGATCGGGTGCAACGCCAGCTCGGTCACGGTCGGCCTCCTCTCGACGACGGTCCACCCGCGCGCACGCGCGGCTGGAGAACGGTCGTCGCTCCTGGAGGCCGGGTTCACCGGACACTTACATCCCTCGCAACTCGTCCACATCACAACCGGGAAGGCGCACCGTCTGAACTGGTGGCCCGGAGGCTAGGAACGTGCGGCTACCCTATCGCATGTATACACTATTCGTCAACCTGTTCGATCAGCTCGAATGTCAGCGCCGCACCGTTGATGCACCACCGCTGCCCGGTGGGTCGAGGACCGTCGCCGAAGACGTGGCCCAGGTGGCCTCCACACGTGGCGCAGCTCGCCTCGCGTCGCGGCACGATCAGCTTGAAGTCGGTGTGGACCGCCACCGCGTCGCGGCTGGCGGCGTCCGAGAAGCTGGGCCAGCCCGTCCCTGACTCAAATTGGTCCTCCGCGCGGAACAGCTCGGCCTCGCACCCGGCGCAGCGGTACACGCCGTCCGAGCCGGCCGTCGGGTGCGCATAGGGACTGCTCCCGGGCGCCTCGGTCCCCGACCGGCGAAGCACGCGGTAGGCCTCGGGCGCGAGTCGTTCGCGCCACTCGGCGTCAGTGCGGACTACCGGTGGCTGGGGTCGGGCGCGGCGCTTGAACACACGACGAGCCTAGGCAGCGACGCCTGACCTCAGCAGGAACCTCCGTCGCCCCCGGAACCCCCGCCACCGTCGGAGAAGCTGGCAGCGGCCCCGAGCCCGGTCCAGCCGGCGGCGTGACCAGCGCTCCGGCGTACGTCCGGGTTGCCCGGCACCAGGATCGCGTCGAGGACCGCGGCCGACGCGACGACCAGCACGAGCCAGGTGAACGCCGTCATCACGACGGCCACGCGACCGCCGCCGGCGAGCTCGACCGCCGCGATCGAGACGATGAGCGCGAAGGCCGCCACCGCAGCGAAGGTGAGCCACGACGTGCGGGCGTGCGGGGCGAGGCGACGCGTCAGGCTGCGCATGAATGCAGTGTGCTCCTGCGCAGCCGAGGCCGCCAGCGGTTCAGCCCGGCGAGGCCCCCGCGATGTTGACCAGCCAGCCGATGCCGAAGCGGTCGGTGAGCATGCCGAACTCGTCTCCCCACGGGGCGGCCTCGAGCGGCTGGCGGACGACCCCGCCCTCCGACAGCTTCGCGAACCACTCGCGCAGTCGCTCGGCATCCTCAGGACCGCCGGACAGGCTGACGGACACGTTGTCACCAAAGGTCACCTGCACCATCTCCGGCGGCGCATCGGCGCCCATCAGCACCATCCCGCCGGGCACCTCGAGCTGGCCGTGCATCACCTGGGCGGCCAGTGGTCCTTCGGTGCCCATGTCGCCGAACGTCATCACGGTGAGCTCGCCACCGAGGACGGAGGTGTAGAACTCCATCGCCTCGCGCGCCGTGCCGTCGGGGAAGTTGAGGTAGGGATTGAGGTTGATCGACATCGTCGGCTCCCACGGCTCGGTGTGGTCCGACCACGGTAGTGACTCCGCGCGTGGTCGCGGAAGCATCAGCGGTGTGGACGGCGGGACCTCTGCCCGCCCCAGCCGGATCATGTGCCGTCTCTCTGCGTCATGGACGTCCCTCCCCAGGGTCAGTCGTGCAACTGACGACGTAACCACGGGCCGCGCTGGCTGAGCACCACCCGTCAGGGGGAAGTTGACGAGGCAACCACCCGCAGGAGGGTCAGTCGGTACCGGAGTGGCCCTTGAGGAGTGTGCTGTTTCTCCAGCCTGCTGACTGATCAGGGCACTCGGACTCTCGCAGAGAGCCGCCCGACCCTCACGAGCGCGAGGGCAGACCCCGACCACTTGATCGACACTTCGAGGACACCTCGTTCGTCAACCTTTCCGGAGAAGCACGAGATGGACTTGCCGTTGGGCCTCGTGCAGCTGGTGGGAACACCGTCCGACAACGTCACCACCTTGGGCGACGTCCCCTTTGCCAATCCCGTCGCCACCATCGTCACCTCAGTGCATCCAGGTGCGGCTGGCGTGCACTTCCCAGTCAGCGACAGAGTGAGCGTGGGCCGTTTGCTGCTCCCGCACTGACGGCTTGTGTTGCTCGTCCTGGTGCCGCTGCCGGTGTCGAGTGATGTGCGAGCGAGGATGCACACCTCATCACCGCCGCGCCGGGTTGGTACCACCTGGCGGCCCCCGTAGACCGTTGCCCACGTACTTCCGACTTCGTCCCGTCGGTACTGCACGCTCACGCGGTCTGGCGAGGACGGAGGAATGGTGAAGTCGTAGAGCACGGCCATGTCGAGCGCCCTCGATG
Source organism: Nocardioides glacieisoli (assembly GCF_004137245.1). Classification (GTDB taxonomy): domain Bacteria; phylum Actinomycetota; class Actinomycetes; order Propionibacteriales; family Nocardioidaceae; genus Nocardioides; species Nocardioides glacieisoli. The sequence continues at coordinate 77,913 of NZ_SDWS01000007.1, read as the reverse complement.
AGATGTAGGGCCCGTCGCCCATGTCGATCACCTCCGGTGGCGAGCTGGCGTCGTCCTCGCTCGGCGTTGCCGTCGGGGCCGCGAGTGCAGTGTCTGCCGGGTCGTCATCCCCGCCCACAACGAACGGAAGGGTCACCAGCGCGCCTACCAGCAGCGCTGCCGCAGCGACCCACGCCGTACGCCGCCGGGTGAACCAGGCCGCGGCCGCCGGCCGCGACGTCTGCGGCGGGACCTCAGGAACGACCGTCGCATCCGCGACCGGGACGACGGTGTCGTCAGAGACCGGAGCGACGTCCGCAGGCGTTGGCGCAGGCAGCGGACTCTCCGGCTCGACAGGCGCGGCGACCTCAGGGACGGCCACCACAGGCGGAACCACGGTGTCACCCACCGGCCTCCTGGCCGACGTCGATGCGGGCGGCAGCAAGTAGGTGAGGTCAGGCGGGGCGACCGGAGCCAGGTTCTCCTCGTGCGTGAGGTCGACGATCACGGTCGACTCCTCCGGTTCGCCGAGCCGCAGGAGCGCCGTGCGGAACTCGGCGGCGGTCTGGAAGCGGTCGTCGGGGTCCTTCGCGAGGGCACGCAGCAGCACGTCGTTGATGGCGTCGCCGCCCTCAGGGATCTGCGGCACCGGGTTGTAGAGGTGCCCCATCGCGACCTTGACGTCGGTGCCGACCCAGGGAGCACGCCCCTGGAGGCAGGCGTAGAGCACGCACCCCAGGCTGTAGACGTCGGAGGCAGCGGTGGCGGGCAGACCCTCGTGCCGCTCGGGCGCCATATAGCCGAGCGTCCCGATCACCCCGACCGTCTTCGTGTGCTCGCTGCCCTCGGCGAACGCGATGCCGAAGTCGCAGATCACGGCGCGCAGGCCGTCCGCGCGACGCTGCAGGAGGATGTTGGACGGCTTGATGTCGCGGTGCAGGAACCCCGCCTCGTGGGCATCGGCCAGCCCCTCGGCCACCTGCACCAGGACGGAGACCGACTCCTCCTGCGAGAGGGCGCCGTGCTCGGCGATCCAGTCGCTCAGGTCGCCGTCCGGGAACAGCTTGGTCGCGATGTAGAGCCAGCCGTCGTGCTCGCCCGCGTCGAAGACGGGCACGATCATCGGCGAGTCCACCGCCGCCAGCGCCTGCGCCTCCCGGATGAAGCGGTTGCGCAGCGCCTCGTTGTCGAGCAGGTCCATCGACAGGAGCTTGAGCGCGACCGGCCGCTGGAGGTCGCGGTGGGTCGCCTCGTAGACGACACCCATCCCACCGCGACCGATCCGTCGCGTCAGGTCGTACCGGCCGAACGTCTCACCTGCACCGGGCAGACCTGCCATCCCACGCCCCCTCGAGCACGCACAGCGTGGCCCCCATGTGCCGCGCTGCAGCGAACGCTAGCCACGGCGCGCGCCGTCGGCAGCCGTTCCGGGGCCCACCCCCCGGAAGTGGGGAGGCGTCAGTCGGTGCCGGAGTGTCCCCTGAGCAGGTCACCGAAGGGAGTCACGTCGGACTCGACCTGCGTGCCGGACGTACGCCGAGGGCGGGCCGCGAGGTCGGGTGCGAACCCGCCGACGCCGTAGTCGCCCTGGCTCAGCACCGCGGCGGCCAGCTCGGACGCCGCGCGGGTGATCCGGTCCGACAGCCCGTGGCTGCCGAAGTCCTCGGTCGCCGCGAACACCCCGGTGGGTACGACGACCGCGCGGAGGTAGGCGAAGAGCGGGCGCATCGCGTGGTCGAGGACCAGCGAGTGCCGGGCGGTGCCGGCGGTCGCGGCGATGAGCACCGGCGTACCGGTCAACCCGTCGGGGTCCAGGGCGTCGAAGAACATCTTGAAGAGGCCGCTGAAGCTCGCGTTGAAGACCGGCGTCACCGCGATCAGCCCGTCAGCCGCGGCCACCTGCTCGCGCAGCGCGGTGAGCCGCGGCGTCGGGATGCCGCCGGTCACCATGAACGTGGCCAGCTCGGCCGCGACCTCGCGCAGCTCGACGTACGCCATCTCGACGGACTCGCCGCGCGCGCTGACCTGCGCCGAGGTGGCCTCGGCGATCTGGTCGGCGAGGAGTCGGGTGGACGACGGGACCGTGAGTCCCGCCGTCACCACGACGATGTGCTGCGTCATGCGTCGACCTTCGCGGCAGCCAGCTCTTCCGCGCGGGCGCGGGCGGGCTCGACCAGGTGGTGCGGCGCGTCGGGACCGGCCGCCACGAGCGAGGCGTGGGTGGGCGGGTCGCTCGGGACGTGCGCCGGGCGACGGCGCTCGAACTCCTGGCGCAGGACCGGCACGACCTCGGTGCCGAGCATCTCCACCTGCTCCAGCACGAGCGACTCCGGCAGGCCGGCGTGGTCGGCGAGGAAGAGCTGGCGCTGGTAGTCACCGACGTAGTCGGCGAAGCCGAGCGTGCGCTCGATGACCTGCTCGGGCGTGCCGACGGTCAGCGGCGTCATCTCGCTGTAGTCCTCCAGCGACGGGCCGTGGCCGTAGACCGGCGCGTTGTCGAAGTAGGGCCGGTAGACCCGCTTGGCCTCGGCCTCGGTCGACGCCATGAACACCTGCCCGCCCAGCCCGACGTAGGCCTGGTCGGCGGCCCCGTGCCCGTAGTGCTCGAAGCGACGGCGGTAGAGCCGCACCATCGCCTCGGTGTGCTCCTTGTTCCAGAAGATGTGGTTGTGGAAGAAGCCGTCGCCGTAGTAGGCCGCCTGCTCGGCGATCTCGCTGCTGCGGATCGAGCCGTGCCACACGAACGGCGGCGTGCCGTCGAGCGGCGCGGGCGTCGAGGTGTAGCCCTGCAGCGGCGTGCGGAACTGGCCCTGCCAGTTGACCTGCGGCTCGCGCCAGAGCTTGCGGAGGAGGTGGTAGTTCTCGACCGCGAGCTTGATGCCGTCGCGGATGTCCTTGCCGAACCAGGGGTAGACCGGGCCGGTGTTGCCGCGGCCCATCATCAGGTCGACGCGGCCACCGGAGAGGTGCTGGAGGAACGCGTAGTCCTCGGCGATCTTCACCGGGTCGTTGGTGGTGATCAGCGTGGTGCTCGTCGAGAGCAGCAGCTTCTCGGTCTTCGCCGCGATGTAAGCCAGGTGCGTGGTCGGGGACGACACGACGAACGGCGGGTTGTGGTGCTCACCGGTCGCGAAGACGTCGAGACCCACCTCCTCGGCCTTGAGCGCGACCTTGGTCATGAGCTCGATGCGCTCACCCTCCGACACCATGCGACCCGTGGTCGGGTCCTCGGTGACGTCACCGACGCTGAAGATGCCGAACTGCATGGTGTCCTCTTCCCAGAACGTGTCACAGTGGTTGAAGTTTGTATCATCTCCAACGGGACTGGCAGCCCCAGTATTCCGCGGAATCGCCGGGCACCGTTACGGCGTTGGGACGGTGTCCGGGCGCACGCTCGGAGGAGAGACCCGCTCGAGAGGAGCGACGATGACCGACTTCACCCCCTTCGAGGACCTGTTGCGCGGACACGCGGGGCTGCTCGAGGACAGCGACCACGACCGCTGGGTCCGGGCCCAGGCGCTCTTCGAGGAGCGCGCCTACCGCGAGGCGGCCGTGCTGCTGACCGAGCTGCTCGACGCGGCCGATGCCGCCGACGACGTACGCCACGAGCTCACCGACGTGCGCCTCCTGCTGGCGCGCTCGCTCTACCACTCCGCCCAGCTCAACGGAGCGATCCGGGTGGCGACCGAGCTGCTCGAGCACGACCCCAACGAGCCCTACGCCCACCTCCTGGTGGGCCGGTCGCTCCAGCGCCAGGGCAAGGCCGACGAGGCGCAGCCGCACCTGCGCCTGGCCGAGCTGCTGGGCGGCTACCGGGCCTGACATGTCCGGCGCCGGGCGCCGCGACGACGGTTGGGTGAACACTCGCCCGGACCGGCCGCCGCGGCGCGACAGCGGTCGTCGTACGACCTCATGCTGGTCACGTGACCAGCTACGGCGACCACGCAGGACCGCTCGCCATCGCGCACCGCGGTGGCATGGGCCTGGCTCCCGAGAACACCCTGGCCGCGTTCGGTCGGGCCACCGCGCTGGGACTGACCTACCTCGAGACCGACGTCCACACCACGCGTGACGGGCACGTCGTCTGCTTCCACGACTCCGACCTGCGCCGGGTTACCGGGCACCCCGGGCGGGTCGCCGACCTCGACCTCGCCGACCTGCGGCAACTGCGGGTGCACGGCAGCGAGCGGATCCCGACGCTGGCCCACGCGATGGGGACCTTCCCCCGGGCGCGGTTCGCCATCGACCTCAAGGACGAGGCGTCGATCGCCTCGATGGCCCGGCTGCTGAAGGCCAACCCGAGCTGGGCGCAGCGGGTGCTCGTCGCGGGAGCATGGAGCCGGTGGCTCAGCCGCCTGCAGGACGAGGCGCCGGGCGTCACCACCGCGCTGGGCTGGCGCTCGCTGACCACGCTGATCGCGTGCTCGAAGGGGCGCGTGCGCCCGCTAGGCGTACGAGCGTCGGGCGGTGCCTTCGCCCACGTACCGATGCGGCTCGGTCGTCTGCCGATCCACTCCGAGCGGGTCATCGCGCGCGCCCACGACCTCGGCATCCGGGTGGTCGTGTGGACTGTCGACGACCCCGGCACGATGCGTACGCTCCTCGACGCCGGCGTCGACGGGATCATCACCGACCGGCCCGACGTGCTGCGCGAGGTGCTGGTCGGCCGGGACCAGTGGGCCCGGCCCGACGTCACACCTCCTGGAGGACCTCGACCCGCACTCCGTGGGTGACCGCCCACAGCACGGCCTGGCTCCGGCTCTGGACGCCGGTCTTGCGGTAGGCGCTGCGGATGTAGGACTTCACCGAGTTGAGCGAGATCCGCATCTCCTGCGCGATCTCGTCGTTGCTGCGACCCGTGGCGATCAGGGCCAGGGTCTCGCGCTCACGCGTGGTCAGCATGTCGGCCTCGCTGGGCGTGGCCATGCCCTGTGCCGACGCCCCCGGGAGCGGCGGAGCGACGACGGACTGGCCCTCGTGGATGGCGCGCAGCGCGCGGCCGAGCTGGGCGGCCGTGAGGTTCTTGCCGAGGTAGCCCGCGACGCCACCGACGAGGACCTCGTCGACGAGCCCGGGGTGGTGGTTCCAGGTGAAGACGGCGACCCGACGGATGTAGGGATCGGCGACGGCGCGGGCGAGCGTGGTGTCGTCGAGGGCGGTGCCGTAGGTCTCGACGAGCGCGATGTCGACCGGCGCTCGCATCCTGTCCTTGACGCTGCCCATCTCGAACCCGCCGAGGGTCCGGAGCATGCTCTCCAACCCCCGTCGGACGAGCTCGTCACCACCGAGCATGGCTACGCGGATGTTCATGTGTGTCCTGACGGTCCTGTGGGGAGGGATCGCACGGTGGTGCGCCCTCGACGTCCCCCCGGACCGTCGTCGTCACCATAGGTCTGGACCAGTGGATTTCGGCCACCTCGACCTGCTGCTGAGCGTGGATTGGGTAGCGAACTCCACCCCCACGGGTGAGAGAGTTGAGGAACCATATACCCCCTAGGGGTATGGTTGCACCATGAGCGAGCAGCACGGACACCTCGAGGGAAACGACGAAGCCGTCCAGGCCCACCTCAAGCGCCTGCGCCGGATCGAGGGGCAGGTGCGCGGCATCCAGCGGATGGTCGAGGAGGAGAAGTACTGCATCGACATCCTCACCCAGGTCTCCGCGGCCACGAAGGCCCTCCAGGCCCTTGCGCTCTCGCTGCTCGACGACCACATGGCCCACTGCCTCGTCGACGCCGCCCGCCAGGGCGGGGCCGAGCAGGAGCAGAAGCTCAAGGAGGCCTCCGAGGCCATCGCGCGCCTCGTGAAGTCCTGACCCGACCCCCTCCCGAAGGAGCCGCACCATGAGCGAGACCACCACCTACACCGTCACCGGCATGACCTGCGGCCACTGCGCCGCCTCGGTCACCGAGGAGATCTCCGAGCTCGCCGGCGTCGAGGACGTCGCCGTCGTCGTCGAGACCGGAGCCGTCACCGTCACCAGCGCCGCGCCCCTCGACCCCGCCGCCGTCCAGGCTGCCGTCGAGGAAGCCGGCTACGCACTGGCATGAGTACGTCGCTACGCGTCGCCGCGTTCGTCACCGCCCTGGTCGCCGCCTTCGCGGTCGCCTGGGGTGCGGGTGCCGTCGTGGGGCCGATCGACAGTGAACCCGTCGCCGAGCACGCGGACGCCGGCCACGGCGATTCGGCGGCGCACGACGACTCGGCCGGGCACGGCGCGACCGCTGCTGCCGACGTCGGTGGCCTCACCGCGCGTGCGGACGGCTTCACCCTGGCGCTGACCGACCGGGAGGTGGCCGCGGGCCGCACCCGCCTCGACTTCCAGGTGCTCACCTCCAGCGGGCGGCCGCTGCTCGACTACACGCGCGAGCACGACAAGGACCTGCACCTCATCGTCGTACGCCGTGACCTCACCGGCTTCCAGCACGTGCATCCGGAGCTCGACCGCACGAGCGGCACATGGTCCGTCGACGTCCGCCTGACGCCGGGGGTGTGGCGCGTGATCGCGGACTTCACCCCGGAGGGCTGGGAGGGCATCACGCTCGCCGACGACCTCGCGGTCGCGGGCGACTTCGCACCGGAGCCCCTGCCGGAGGACAGCCGGACGGCGACCATCGAGACCGACGAGGGCACCTACACCGTGAGCCTGGAGGGCGACACCGCTCCGGGAGCGAGCACGGTGCTCACCACCCGCATCGAGCTCGACGGGGAACCGGTGACCGACCTCGAGCCCTACCTCGGCGCCTTCGGCCACCTCGTCGCGATCCGTGCCGGTGACCTGGGCTACCTCCACGTCCACCCGGAGGAGGGCGAGCCCGGGCCGGGGATCGACTTCGCGACCGCCTTCCCCGAGCCGGCGACGTACGGCCTGTTCCTGGACTTCCAGCACCGCGGCACGGTCCACACAGCCGCGTTCACCGTCGAGTCCGGCGGCGCGCCCGCGGGCGACCACGACGAGGGAGGCGACCATGAGCACTGACGTCGAGCTCGCCATCACCGGCATGACCTGCGCGTCCTGCGCCAACCGCATCGAGCGCAAGCTCAACAAGCTCGACGGCGTGACCGCGACGGTCAACTACGCCACCGAGAAGGCCAAGGTCTCCTATCCCGGCACCGTCTCCACCGACGACCTGCTGCGCACCGTCGAGGCCGCCGGCTATGCCGCGGCGCTGCCCAGCACCGAGGTCGTCGACGACGCACCCGAGCGCGACCCGCTGCTCCAGCGGCTGCTCGTCAGCACCGCGCTCAGCATCCCGGTCATCGCGATGGGGATGGTGACCGCCTGGCAGTTCACCTACTGGCAGTGGGCGTCCCTCGTCCTCGCCGCGCCCGTGGTGGTGTGGGGCGCGCTGCCCTTCCACCGCGCCGCGTGGACCAACCTGCGCCACGGCGCGACCACGATGGACACCCTCGTCTCGGTCGGCGTCCTCGCCGCCTTCGGCTGGTCGCTGTGGGCGCTGTTCCTCGGCACCGCGGGCGAGCCGGGGATGACGCACCCGTTCCGGATCTCGATCGACCGCACCGACGGCGCGGGCAACATCTACCTCGAGGCCGCCGCGGGCGTGACGACGTTCCTGCTCGCCGGCCGCTGGCTCGAGCACCGCTCGAAGCGGCAGTCCGGCGCGGCGCTGCGGGCCCTGATGGAGCTGGGCGCGCGTGACGTCGGCGTGCTGCGCGACGCCCCTTCCGGTGGGCAGAGCGAGACCCGCGTCCCGATCGACCAGCTGGTGGTGGGCGACGCGTTCGTCGTACGCCCCGGGGAGAAGATCGCGACCGACGGGGAGGTCGTCGAAGGCTCGTCCGCCGTCGACGCCTCGATGCTCACCGGAGAGTCGGTGCCGGTCGAGGTGCGTCCCGGCGATGCGGTCGTCGGCGCGACCGTCAACGCCGGCGGACGCCTCGTGGTCCGGGCGACCCGCGTCGGCGCCGACACCCAGCTCGCCCAGATGGCGCGCCTCGTCGAGGACGCGCAGAACGGCAAGGCCGAGGTGCAGCGCCTCGCCGACCGGGTCTCCGGGATCTTCGTGCCGGTCGTGATCGGGCTCGCCGTGGCGACCCTCGGCTTCTGGCTCGGCGCCGGCGGTGGCGCGACCGCGGCCTTCACCGCAGCGGTCGCGGTGCTGATCATCGCCTGCCCCTGCGCCCTGGGCCTGGCCACGCCGACCGCGCTGATGGTCGGCACCGGTCGCGGCGCCCAGCTCGGCATCCTGATCAAGGGTCCCGAGGTGCTCGAGCAGACCCGTCGCGTCGACACGATCGTGCTCGACAAGACCGGCACGGTCACCACCGGCGAGATGACCGTCCACGAGGTGGTGGCCGCCGACGGCGAGAGCGTGGACGACGTACGCCGTCTCGCCGCTGCGCTGGAGTCCGCGTCCGAGCACCCGATCGGCCGGGCCATCGCGGCCTCGGTCGACAGGCGGGCCGACGTGGAGGACTTCGCCAACGTCGAGGGCCTCGGGGTGCAGGGGATCGTCGAGGGCCACGCGGTGGTCGTCGGACGACCCCGGCTGCTCGAGGACTGGGCGCAGCACCTCGACGCAGACCTGGCCGCCGCCGTCGAGCGGGCCCAGGGCGAGGGACGTACGCCCGTCGCGGTCGGCTGGGACGGCCGCGCTCGCGGCGTCATCGTCGTCGGCGACACGGTGAAGCCGTCGTCCGCCGAGGCGATCGCGCGGCTGCGCGACCTCGGCCTCACCCCGATCCTGCTCACCGGCGACAACGCCGCGGCCGCGCACCACGTGGCCCAGCAGGTCGGCATCGAGACGGTGATCGCCGATGTGCTGCCCGCCGACAAGGTCGCCGCGGTGCAGCGCCTCCAGGCCGCGGGCAAGGTCGTCGCGATGGTCGGCGACGGCGTGAACGATGCCGCCGCCCTCGCGCAGGCGGACCTCGGCCTCGCGATGGGCACCGGCACCGACGTGGCGATCGAGGCCAGCGACCTGACGCTCGTGCGCGGCGACCTGCTGGTCGCGGTGGACGCGATCCGCCTCGCGCGGCGGACGCTGGCGACGATCAAGGGCAACCTGTTCTGGGCGTTCGGCTACAACGTCGCCGCCCTGCCCCTCGCCGCTGCGGGCCTGCTCAACCCGATGCTCGCCGGTGCTGCGATGGCCTTCTCGAGCGTCTTCGTGGTGACCAACAGCCTGCGGCTGCGGGGCTTCCGCTCCTCCCTCTGATCTCGCGCTGAGCGGTGGTCCACCCACATTTCGTAGCTCGGAAGTGTGGCTGGGCCACCGCTCACGGGCGTGTCGCACTGGACGCGCTCTAGGTCGGTGGTCCACCTACATTCGAGCGGTCAGGAATGTGGGTGGACCACCGCTGCATGGAGCTAGGGGCCCTGCCGATCCCCCGGTGTTCGCCGGGTCCGACTCCAGGGGTGAGCCGTCCCTACCGCTGGGTTCCTATCGTGTGCGCATGGGACTCCTCGACAAGCTCACCCCCGGCCGCTCCGCGAAGACGACGCGGGCCGCGCTCGACGCCGCCAACGACCAGCAGCCCGACTCGGGTGCCATCGACCGGCTCGTCACGATGCTCGTCGACGTCGGCCTCGAGGGCCGCGGACCGATCGACCCGGTCCGCGAGGTCGCCGACCGCGCGCTGGCCAAGGCCGGCGGTGACCGCGAGAAGGCGATCGCGGCCGTGGCCCGCTCGACCACCGTCATGGGCTCGATCGGCGGCTTCGTCACCGGTCTCGGCGGCTTCGTCACGATGCCCGTGTCGCTGCCGGTGAACCTGGCCGAGTTCTACCTCCAGGCGGTGCGGATGGTCGGCGTGGTCGCCACGCTGAGGGGGTACGACGTCTCCGAGCCGCGGGTGCGCACAGCGATCCTGCTCACCCTGGTCGGCTCCGAGTCCGACGAGGTGCTCAAGAAGGCCGGGATGGCGACGGCCGGCAGCCGCGTGACGACGTACGCCCTCAGGGGCCTGCCGCCGGCCGCCCTGATGGTCGTCAACAAGGCGGTCGGCTTCCGGCTGATGCGCGGCGTGAGCGAGAAGGCGCTGAGCCGCTTCGGTCGTGGCGTCCCGTTCGCCGGCGGCCTCGTCGGCGGCGGCATCGACGGCTACATGATGAAGAAGATCGCCGATCACGCGATGGAGGAGTTCCCGGTCGTCAGCTGAGGCTGGCGCGGATCGCGTCGGCCTCCTCCTGAACGGTCGTGGCGTCGACGAGGTCGCCCGCCTGGTCGGTGAGGACGCCGGCCCACCGGTCGAGGACCTCCTCGGCGTACCCGCTGTCGACGAGCTGCTCGGTGAGGTCGGCCTCGGCCTGCTCGACCAGTGCGGCCCACTCCTCGACGGCGGTGAACCGCTCGACGAGGACGTTGGACCCGCCCGGCATCCCGCCGCCGGGGCTGCCCTCCGGCATGCCCTCCGGCACGCCCTCCGGCCGCTCGCCGTCCGGCATCTCGGGCATCCCCTCCGGACGTTCGCCCCGAGAGCCGCCGAACCCGCCCCCGGGACCGCCGCCGATCCCGCCGCCCATCCCGCCGGGCGATCCGCCGAAGGCGAGGTTGTGGTCCCAGGCGACGACCGTGAAGCCGCCGGACTCGGCGTCCCAGCGCAGATAGGCGTTGTTGCCGGGTCCGTCGATGTCGTCGAAGTTGCCGACGAGGTCCTCGAAGGCGAGGTAGCGGGCGAACGACTCGACGTCGAGCCGCTCGGGCAGCTCGGCGGCGAAGTCCTCGTCGCTGCTCTCGTTGACGAACTGGAGGAAGTCGATCAGCGGCGTGAGGTCGTCGTCGCCGGTCTCCTGGTCGAAGACGTCCGTGTACGAGTCGGGGTCGTCGCCGCGGTAGGACCAGTCGCCGCCGGCCTCGGCCTTGTAGAGCAGCCCGTCGGTCGAGAAGTTCTCGGCCTCCCACTCCTCGTCGAGGTTCTGCACGACCAGCCGGAGCCGCGCGTCGGCGCCGTTGACGCTGAACGACGACGGGATCGCGTGCTCGCTGGCGAGGCCCGCCTCGGCGAGCAGGTCGAGCGCGACCGCCTCGTTGAGCGCGGTCTGCGAGCCGTTGGACCGCACGATGAAGTCGCTCCACCCGTCGACGGACTGGTCGTCGACGAACTCGTCGAGCCTGATCAGCCACGGCAGGTCCGTCGGGTCGGCGTCGTCGGTGACGCCGCGCAGGGACGAGTTGCCCTTGAGCCGGAGCCCGGCCCGCTCGTACGTCTCCCCGTCGATCGTGACGGTGGCCTCGATCCACTCCTTCTCGCCCGAGTCCTGGTAGGTGTCGATCATCGCGGCGACGGCGTCCTCGGCGACGTCGACCGAGATCTCGTGCACGGTGCTCGCGTCCCAGACCCCCGTTCCCTCCGCGACGTCCTGCGCCGCGGTGCTGACGCTGCTGCTCGAGGAGGGGGTCGGGTCGGCCGCGCAACCGGTGAGGGTGAGCGACGCCAGCGTGGCAAGGACCGCGAGCCGCTTCGCGCCCGGTCCGTACGCCGTCATGCCGGCACCCCCGCGTCGACGGTCAGTGCGCCGAGGTGCTGCGTCGTGACCCGGTGCCAGCGGTTGCGCTGGAGGTCCGGGGTGAGCAGCGCCAGCCCCGTGCCGTACTTGCTGATCCGGACCGGTCGGTGCCCGAGCTCCCAGAGCCGCCGGTCGAGCGGACCGGGCCGGGCGCTGCCCGCCTTGGTCTCGATGACGAGCACGTCACCGACCGCAGCGGTGCCGTGGGAGGAGGCCCAGTGCAGCTCGCGGTCGATCGTGGCGCGGCCGGCGCCGCCGTCGAGCAGCAGCGTCGTGCGGCGATAGCTGGTGTGGAGCGTGGCGACCAGGCCGCCGGGGTCGACGTCGTGGACGTGCGCGGCGCCGAGCCGGTCACGGACCCAGGCGTCGGCGGCCGCGGGGACGACGAGGTCGTCGGCGCCCGGGTGCGGCAGTCGCTCCTTGACGGTGGTGCCGCGCAGGCCGCGGGTCTTGACCTCCAGCCACCGCTCGCCGGTGTCGGCGTAGGTGCGGGTGCGCACCTTCCAGCGGCGGCGTCGGCGGTGGGCCGACGCGCTCCAGCTGTCGAGGTGGACGGTGTCGAGGTAGGTCGACTCGTAGCGCGAGCAGCGACGGCCGTCGATCTCGAGGACGCGCAGGCTCTGGATGCCGGTCAGCACGGCGTCGAGGTCGGCGGCAGGGACGACGTACTTGCGGTCGATCCGGGTCAGCAGCTCCGCGTCGGCGTTGACCTCGGCGAGCGAGACGGCGGGCAGGTGGTCGACGGCGCTCATCGGGTGACCGCCGACAGCTCGTGCCGCTCCGCCCGCGGCAGGGCCGGGCGGGCCGCGGCGTAGTGGACCTCGACGGTCGTGGTGTCGTTCACGAGGTCGACGCGCACCGGCGTCACGCGGGTGACCCGCGCGTCGAGCAGCAGCTCGAGCCGCTGGACGAGGGTCGCCTCGTCGGTGATCGCGGAGTCGAGGACGACGACCTGGCGCAGGCCGGTGCCGTGCAGCAGCCGGCTGTCGGCGAGGGCGAGAACACCCACCAGGGCGGCCATCAGCGCGACGGAGAGGGCGACGTCACCGGTCCCGAGCCCGCCGATGAGGCCGATGGCGAGGGCGGCGAAGTAGTAGGCGATCTCGTGCTGGCCGAGCTCGTCGGAGCGGAGCCGGATGATCGAGAGCACCCCGAAGAGGCCCAGGCCGAGACCGATCGTGGCGGCGCTGCTCGACAGCACGATCGTGACGGCGAGGACGCCGACGTTGACGGCGATGAAGGCCGTGACGAGGTCCGCGCGCCGGTGGCGCGGGTAGTAGACGGCCATGGCGAGGACGAGCACGGCGACGAGGTCGACGGCGGCGAGGAGGTAGGTCGGGTTCATGGCCCGAGGTTGTCGCGCCGACCTGTCGCCGACCTGCTGCCGACCTGTGCCGACCCTGTGTGTCCGTGCCTGAGAGGATCGGCGGCGTGGACGGACCCCTGCCCCTCGTGCTGCTCTACGGGTCGTTGGCCTTCGCCGCTGTCGTGCTGCTGTACGTCGTCCTCGACCGCACGCCCGACTGGGGCCTGCTCGGCCTCGCCGGCCTGGTCGAGCTCGGGACCCTGGTGCTGCTGGGCGTCGCGATCGCGCAGGTCGGCGACGTCTCCCTGTCGGGCGGCGCGACGGTCACGCTCTTCGGCTACCTCGTCGCCGGGCTGGTCCTGCTGCCGGTCGGCTTCGCGTGGTCCCTCGCCGAGCGCAGCCGCGGGGCCACGGCGGTGCTGATGGTCGCGGGCCTGGCCCAGGCCTTCGTCGTCGTACGCGTCATGCAGGTGTGGCCGTCATGAGCTCCACCAGGTCGGGCATCGGTCGCGCCCTCGTCGCGGTCTACGGCGTCTTCGCCCTCGCCGCGACCGCCCGCTCGCTCGTCCAGCTGGGCACCAAGGCGTCCGAGGCTCCGGTCGCCTACACGCTGTCAGCGGTCGCCGCGCTCGTGTACGTCGCCGCCACCCTCGGCCTCGCCGAGGTCGGCCCGTCCCCGCGCCGGCTGGCGTGGGCGGCCGTCGGCTTCGAGCTCGTCGGCGTGCTCACGGTCGGCACGCTGACCGTCCTCGACCCGGAGCTCTTCCCCGACCAGACCGTGTGGTCGTCGTACGGCGCGGGCTACGGCTGGCTGCCGCTGGTGCTGCCGTTCGTCGGGCTGGCGTGGCTCTGGCACACGCGCCCGCGCACCTGACCAGACCGCACTCGTCCTCCCTTCCCCTGCCGCTCGCGCGGGAGCACCATCGGGGGATGAACCTCGCCACCCGTGCCGCGGCCGCGATCGGTGCCGCCCTGCTGATCCTGCCGGTGTGGTCCGCCAGCGCCCTCCCCGCCCGAGCGACCGTCCTGCACGCCACGCTCGCGCCGAGCGGTGACGCGAACGGCTCGGGCATGGCGATGGTCACGCTATGACCGGTCGTGCGCCGTGTGTGCGCGACCATCTCGTGGTCGGACATCGACAAGCCGATCGCGGCCCACATCCATCGCCGCTCGGACGGTCAGGTCGTCGTGGACCTGACGGGCTCGGTGACGGGAGGGACGAAGTGCGCCACTGCCTCGCGACGGTTGATCCGCCGCATCGCCGAGCAGCCGGGCCGGTACTACGTCAACGTGCACAACCGGACGTACCCCGCCGGAGCCGTCCAGGGCTCCCTCGGCGCGCACCACATGTGACCCCACGACGTCATACGGGCGGGGCATCGGCTTGCCCCGTCCGTATGACCTCCCGAGGCGCTACGGCGTCGTCGGCGGCAGGTGCTTCTTCATCAGCCGCTTGACCCGGCGCTGCTTGCGGTCCGGGATCATCGAGCGCATCTCCTCGAGCTTGCCGAAGCAGAGCAGGCGGTCCTCGCCCTCGAGGACGGTCTTGTGACGCGGGTTCGGGATGACCTGCGGGCCACGGTGAAGCGTGAGCACGGTGATGTCGCGGTCGTCGAGGCCGGAGTCGCCGAGCTTCTTGCCGACCATGTCGGAGCCGGCGTGCACGACGATCTCGGCGACGCCGTAGCCCGTCGAGACGGTGAGCCGCTGGCGGACGTCGATGTCGGGGAAGGCGACCTGGTTGTCGATGTAGTCGATGATCGCGCCGGCGACGTCGAGCTTGGTCGCGGCCTCGATGCCCTCGAGGCCGGGCGAGGAGTTGACCTCCATCACCTGCGGGCCGTTCTTGCCCTCGAGCATGTCGACACCGGCGACGCGCAGGCCCATGATCTGCGCCGACCTGACGGCGACGCGCTCGAACTCCTCATCGAGCTCGACCGGCTCGACGCTGCCGCCGCGGTGCACGTTGGAGCGGAACTCGTCGCCCTGCGCCACGCGCCGCATCGCCGCGACGACGCGGTCGCCGACGACGAGGGCGCGGATGTCGCGGCCCTTGCTCTCCTTGACGAAGCGCTGGATCAGCACGTTCTGCCGGGTGCTCTGCAGCGTCTCGATGATCGCCTCGGCGACCTTCAGCGTCGGCGCGAGGATGACGCCGATGCCCTGCGTGCCCTCGAGCAGCTTGATCACGACGGGCGCACCGCCGACGCTCTCGATCGCGGGGATCACGTCGGCGCGGTCCTGCACGAAGGTGGTCGCCGGCATCGGGATCTTGTGGCGCGACAGGATCTGCGTCGCGCGCAGCTTGTCGCGGCTGTTGGCGATGCCATAGCTGGTGTTGGGCGTGTAGACGTCCATCTGCTCGAACTGCCTCACGACGGCGGTGCCGAAGTAGGTGATCGAGTTGCCGATGCGGGGCAGCACGGCGTCGTACGTCGACAGCTGCTTGCCGCGGAACAGGAGGTCGGGCTCGTCACCGGTGAGGTCGATGCCGAAGCGCAGCGTGTTGAGCACCTTGACGTCGTGGCCACGGTCGACGGCGGCCGTCCGGAGTCGCTGGGTGCTGTAGGAGCGTGGTGCGCGGGACAGGATGGCGAGCTTCACGGGCCTCATACAAGCACGAGGCCACCTGACAGGATGTCGGCGTGCCCACCACCGACGAGACGCCCGAGCCGCTGGTCGTCGGGTGGCGCGAGTGGGTCGGCCTCCCGCAGGCCGGGCTCGAGTGGGTGAAGGCCAAGATCGACACCGGTGCGCGATCGTCCGCGATCCATGCCTTCGACCTCGAGGCCTACGAGCAGGACGGCGCCGAGTGGGTCCGCTTCTCCGTCCACCCCTGGCAGCGGTCCGACGAGGACCACGTCGAGCTGGCCCTGCCGGTGCTCGACCGCCGCGAGGTGAGGTCGAGCAACGGCCAGGTGGAGCAGAGGTACGCCGTCAGCCTCGACGTGCGGCTCGCCGGTCGCACCATCACGACCGTGATGACGCTCAGCAACCGTGACGAGATGGGCTTCCGGATGCTGATCGGCCGCGAGGCCCTCGAGCGCGGCTTCCTCGTCGACTCGTCGAGGTCGTACGCCGGCGGCAGGCCGCGGCGGGCCGTGCGCCGCCGCAACTGGGGCAAGGACGTCGTCAGCGGAGCCTGACCTCGCAGCTCGTCAGCTTCTCCCCGCTGCAGCGGTCGCGGTTGGCGTTGCCGTTGATCGTGTCGCGCCCGGGTCCACCGATGAGCAGGTCCCTGCCGCGGGTGCCGCTGATCGTGTCGCGGCCGGCGTCGCCCCGGACCGTGATGTCGGACTTCCGGGCGTCGCGGCACGAGAGCACATAGCTCGCGTCGCCGGTGCGGTTGGCCACGAGGGTGTCGTTGCCGGCGCGGCCGGCCACCGTGGCGGTGCAGGCATAGAACTGCAGGTCGTCGGCGCGCTTCGTCCCACGCAGGTCGAGCCGGTCGGCGCCGACCCGGACCTGCTCCCAGCCCGCGATCCGGCCCGCGTCGCCCTGCGACGTCCAGGTCCGCCTGCCGAGGTCGACGGCCAGCCGCTTCCCACCCCAGAGGTCGATGACGTCCGCACCCGCACCTCCGACGTAGGCACTGCCGTCGCCGCCCCTGCCGTCGGACGACAGGAGGGTGTCGTCGCCGGCGCCGAGGTCGAAGCGCTGGGCGCCGTCGAAGTCGTCGAAGGAGGTGTAGAGGACCTCGTCCCGCTCGCTGCCCGCGAAGTCCAGCGACCGGGGCGCCTTCGACCCGTAGAGGTTGAAACGCACGAACGGACCGGTCCACCGCAGCATGGTGGCGTCGTCCTCGGTGAGGGTGCCGGCGGCTGCGTCGACCGCCAGCGCACCCGTGCCGAGCCGAGGCGTCAGGGTGCTCTCCGGCCCGACCTCGAGCCGGCCGGCAGCGCTCATCACGCCGGCCCAGTAGACCGTGTTGCCGAGGCCCGTCAGCCGGATGTCGTCGGAGTTGGGCAGGCCGGGCGACCCGGACTCGACCTCGTCGCCCTGGGAGGTGGCGCTGCCACCCGAGGTCGAGACCACCGTGTCGACCTCGGTGTCGAGCGCGTCCCCGCCCTGCCCGGTGATGACCCGGTCCTGCGCAGGTGAGCCGAGGTAGGTGTCGGAGCCCGTGCCGAGGACCGCCTCGACCTGGCCGCGGGTCGCCGAGGCGTCGACGACGTCGTTGCCCGCACCCGTGCCGACGTCCGAACCCGCGTAGACACCACCATCGGTGACGCACACCAGGTCGGCCCCGCCGAGGGTCTCGACCGTCACGGCACCATTCGTCACGACGACGTCGTCGGCCTCGGAGCCGAGCAGGCCGAGCTGCCCGGGAGTGCCGACGACGGTCGCCGGCCGACCCTGGCAGGTCTCGCCGGCGGCGTAGGTCGGGGCAGAGGGCAGCAGGACGACGGCCAGCAGGCCGGTGGCTGCGAGGTGCAGCGGTCGCATGGGAAGTCCCTTCTCGTCGGGCGGACGGATGTCTCCCAGGGTGACGCACGGAGTGGACGAGAAGTTGTGCGGCCTTCACAGGAGGCGCACAACCTCAGCCCATGTCGCCGACAGCCGGGACGTCGAGCATCGGGTCCACACCACCGAAAGGTCCCCCATGCGACTCCTTGCTCCCACCCGGCTCCGCCAGGCACTCGCCGGCACGGCCGCCGTCCTCCTCCTCGCCGGCTGCGGCGCATCCGTGGCCGACACCACCACGTCCAGCTCCTCCACCTCGACGAGCGCGGTCGCCACCTCCGACGGCACCACGGTGGACGACGCGCTCGCCGACGATGTCGCCGTCGAGACCGGCGACACGTCCTACGACGAGGCCGACGCGATCGCAGTGACCCTCGACGGCACCACCGCGACGTCCGACTCCGACGCCGTCTCCGTCGAGGACGGCACGGTGACGATCACCGCCGCCGGCACCTACGGGCTGACCGGCGAGCTGACCGGCCAGGTCGTCGTCGACAGTGCCGGGGACGGCGTCGTACGCCTCGTGCTCGACGACGCGACCATCACCTCCGAGACGACCTCCGCGATCAGCGTCGTCGACGCCGAGTCGGTCGTGGTCGTCCTCGCCGACGGCAGCGACAACGCGCTGGCCGACGCATCGACGTACGCCGACACGTCGGAGGACGCGCCCACCGGAACCCTCTACTCCACCGCCGACCTCACGATCGGCGGCAGCGGGTCGCTCACGGTGACGGGAAGGAGCAACAACGGCATCGTCGGCAAGGACGGGCTGGTCATCACCGGCGGCACGATCGACGTGACCTCCGTCGACGACGGCATCCTCGGCAAGGACTACCTCGTCCTCACCGACGGCACCGTCACCGTCGACGCCGTCGGCGACACCTTCAAGTCCGACAACACCGAGGACGCCGGCTCCGGATTCGTGCTGATCGAGGGCGGCGACCTCACCGTGACCTCCCAGGACGACGGCATCAAGGGCGTGCAGGTGCTGATCAGCGGCGGCACCGTCGAGGTCGCCGGGTCCAACGAGGCGCTCGAGGGCTCGCTGATCATCATCGACGACGGCGACATCGAGCTGCACTCCGCCGACGACGGCGTCAACGCGGCCACCTCCGACGACAGCGCGGCGACCGATGGCACGGCCGGACAGATGGGTGGCGGCGGCGAGATGCAGGCCGACACCTCGCTGAACCTCTACGTCAACGGCGGCTCGCTCGAGGTCTGGGCGAGCGGCGACGGCCTCGACTCCAACGGCAACGCCACGATCACCGGCGGCGACATCCTCGTCCACGGCCCGACCACCGACGGCAACGGCGCGCTCGACGTCAACGGCACGTTCGAGGTCAGCGGCGGCACGCTGCTGGCCACCGGCAGCGCCGGGATGGTGGTCGCCCCCTCCACCGACTCCGCCCAGGGCTGGATCGCCACGACCCTCGCGAGCACGGCCGCCGCCGGGTCGGAGGTCGTGATCACCGACGCCGACGGCACCGAGGTCGCGACGTACGCGATCGAGAAGGACGCCGCCTCCGTCGTCTACTCCGGCTCCGGCATCGAGCAGGGCGCGACCTACACGGTCACCGTCGACGGCACCGACACCACCGTCACCGCAGGCGAGGCGCCGGCCGGTGGTCGCGGCGGCCCGATGGGCGGCTGACAGATGACCACCTCGACCCCTCCCTCCACCCACCACGAAGGAACCTTCCATGTCTGAGAACCAGCTCCCCGCAGCACCAGCCACCGACCCTGCGCAGTCGTCGTACGCCGAGTCGCCCGCTCCCAGGCGCACCTGGCGCGATCGCATCCCGAGCGGCCGCAAGGTGATCACCGCAGGCGCGGTGGTCGCCGGCCTGGCGGTCGGCGGTGCGGGCTTCGGGGCCGGGTACGCCGTCGGGCACGACGACGTCGTGACCACCGGCACCACCCAGACCACCGACGACCTCGACGGCCGGGGCTTCCCGGGTGACGGCCGTGGCCCGATGGGCGACCTGCCCGGCGGGCCGATGGGCGGCACCACCCAGGACGGCACGGGCCAGGCCCCCGACTTCGACGGCGACGGCCAGCCCGACACCGACGACGGCACGGACTCCTCGACCGACTCCTCGGAATCGCTCAACAGCTGACGCCCACCCCCTCGATCCACACAGCCGACCCGCCCCGGACCGCCTCTCCCCCGTGAGGTGTCCGGGGCGGGTCTCGTGACGACTACTGTTGCCCGCGTGATCGCCGAGGCCAGCCCACTCGCACAGGCGGTCTGATGGCTCGGGAGTCCTTTGCCATCGGCGGGGTGCGGATCCGGGCCGGGACGGTGCGGGCACTCGAGCTGCCGATCACCCGGCTGGTCACCGGCGCCGACGTGACGCTGCCGGTGCGCGTCGTGCACGGGCGCGAGGACGGGCCGACGACCTGGATCAACGCGGCCATCCACGGCGACGAGGTCGTCGGTGTCGAGGTGGTCCGTCAGGTGATGGCCGGGCTCGACCCCAAGACCTTCCGCGGCACGCTCGTCGCGGTGCCGATCGTCAACGTCCTCGGCTTCATGACCGGTGACCGTTACCTCCCCGACCGTCGCGACCTCAACCGCTCCTTCCCCGGCTCGGCCCGCGGCTCGCTCGCCGGCCGGATCGCACACCTCTTCATGCGCGAGATCGTGGCCGGCTGCGAGGTCGGCATCGACCTCCACACCGGCTCCGACCGCCGCAGCAACCTGCCGCAGGTCCGCGCCGACCTCGACGACGAGGGCACCCGTGAGCTGGCCGCCGCCTTCGGTGCGCCGGTGATGCTCCACGCCAAGATCCGCGACGGGTCGCTGCGCCACGCCGCGCGCGAGATGGGCGCGAAGGTCCTGCTCTACGAGGCCGGGGAGCCGCTGCGGTTCGACGACTACGCGGTCGAGGCCGGCGTGATCGGCGTACGCCGGGTGCTCGCCACGCTCGGCATGACCGACCCGGTCGAGGAGCTGCCCCCTGAGCCGAGCCTGGAGTGCCGGACGAGCGGCTGGGTCCGCGCGCGCCGCACCGGGATCCTGCACCTCGACGCGCACCTCGGCCAGAAGGTGAGCGACGGCGAGCGGCTCGGCACGCTCTTCGACTCCTTCGGCAAGACGCTGCGTGCGGTCTACGCCAACCGCGACGGCATCGTGATCGGTCGCACCGAGGCGCCGCTCGTCAACTCCGGTGACGCGGTCGTCCACATCGCCAACTAGCGTGCGTCGCATGGTCTTCGACGTCGCTGCCTTCCGCTCGGAGTTCCCGTCCCTCGAGTCCGGGATCGCCCACTTCGACAACCCCGGCGGGACCCAGACGCCGCGCGTCGTCGGCGAGTCGATCGCCCGGACGCTGACCGGACCGCTCTCGCAGCGCGGCGCCGCCACCCTGAGCCAGCGCAACGCCGAGGAGTCCGTCGCCGGCTTCCGCTCGGCCATCGCCGACCTCGTCGGCGGCGTGCCCGAGGGCGTGGTCCACGGCCGCAGTGCGACCGCGCTGACGTACGACGTCTCCCGCACGCTGTCGCGCACCTGGTCGCCCGGCGACGAGATCGTCCTCTGCGAGCTCGACCACGACTCCAACGTGCGGCCGTGGATCCAGTCGGCCGAGCGCGCCGGGGTGTCGGTGAGGTGGCTGCGGCTCGACCCGTCGACCGGCGAGCTCGACCTCTCCTCGCTCGACGTGGTCACCGACCGCACGCGCCTGGTCGCGTTGACCGCGGCCTCGAACCTGCTCGGCACCCGCCCGCCCGTGGCGTCCGTCGCTACGCGGGCGCACGAGGTCGGCGCCCTGCTCTACGTCGACGCCGTGCACCACACCGCGCACGCCGCTCCCGACCTCACGGCGATGGGCGCCGACCTGCTGGTCTGCTCGCCCTACAAGTTCTTCGGCCCCCACTGCGGCGCGCTCGTCGCCGACCCGGAGCTGCTCGAGACGCTGCGCCCCGACAAGCTCCTGCCGTCGAGCGACGCGGTGCCCGAACGCTTCGAGCTCGGCACGCTGCCCTACGAGATCCTCGCCGGTGCCACTGCAGCCGTGGACCTCATCGCGTCGGTCGGCACGGGCTCGTCGCGTCGCGAGCGGCTCGTCTCGGCCGCCGCCTCGATCGCGGAGCACGAGCTGCGCCTGCGGCTCCGGATCGAGGAGGGCCTCGCCGACCTGGGGGATCACCTGACCCTCCACTCGCGCGCCGCCGACCGGACCTCCACGCTCTTCCTCACCCTGCGCGACCGCCTGCCCGTGGACGCGTACGAGGCACTGGCGAAGCACGACGTGCTCGTCCCGGCCGGGACCTTCTACGCCTACGAGACCTTCCGCGCGCTCGGCCTCGCCGTCGACTCGGGCCTGCGGATCGGGCTCGCGGCCTACACCGACGACTCGGAGGTCGACAGGCTGCTCGAGGGCCTCAGCGACTTCCTGAATGCCTGACTCGAAGTCCGCTCGCGACATCCACGAGCGGACTTCGACCTAGATGCGTCGGCCGGTCCGTGTGAGGACGTCAGTCGTCGCGGACCTGCTCCGCGACCTCCTCCGAACCCGCGCCGTCCTCGTGCGCGCTCGAGTCGACGTCGTCGGTGTCCACGGTGTCGCCGACCGTCGCGTTGCCGTCGGGCTCGGCGTCGAGCGCCCGCTGGCGGTCCTCGTCGGACACGCGCTCACCGGCGGCCGGGAAGGCGGACTCCTCGGGGTGGGTGTCGTACGGGTCCCGCTGGTCGTCGCTCATCGTTCGACCGTACGCCGACGGCGTACGGCCGTGCCCGCCCGCAGGGGTGGCGGCAGATCGCAGATCCCAAGGGCCCCCGAACGGCAATGTGCCGCCACCCCCGCGGCAGACCCCTTCAGGGGTGGCGGCAGATCGCAGATCCCAAGGCCCCCGAACGGCAATGTGCCGCCACCCCCGACGGGGAGGCGGACGAGCTGTCGGACGGCTCGGCCACACTGGCGAGGTGACCCACTGGGTGCTCCACGTCGACATGGACCAGTTCCTGGTCGCGGTCGAGCTGCTGCGCCGGCCCGAGCTGGTCGGGCTGCCGGTCGTCGTCGGTGGGCGGGGCGACCCCACCGAGCGGGCGGTCGTGTCGACCGCGTCCTACGAGGCCCGAGCCCACGGCGTACGCAGTGGGCTGGCGCTCAAGCTCGCCAAGCGGCGGTGCCCCGAGGCGGTCTTCCTGCCAGTCGACTTCCCGGTCTACGAGGCGGCGTCCGCGCAGGTGATGGCGACGTTGCGCGCGACCCCGGGAGCGGTGGTGGAGGTGCTCGGGTGGGACGAGGCGTTCGTGGGGATCGAGGCCGACGACCCCGTCGTGGCAGCGCGCTCGATCCAGGCGGCGGTGCTCGCGGCGACCGGGCTGCACTGCTCGGTGGGCATCGGCGACACCCTCGTGCGGGCCAAGATCGCGACCGACTTCGGCAAGCCCCAGGGCACCTTCGTGCTCACCCGCGACAACTGGATGGAGGTCATGGGCCACCGCCCGACCACCGCGCTCTGGGGCGTCGGCAACAAGATCGGCGCGCGCCTCCAGGTGATCGGGATCCGCACGGTCGCCGACCTGGCTGCGGCCGACGAGGAGGCTCTGGTCGCCGCGTTCGGCCGGGCCAGCGGCACACACCTCGGCCGGCTCGGCCGCGGCGGCGGCCGGTCGCGGCCCGACGACACCCCGTGGGTGGCGCGCGCCCACGGCCGCGAGACGACCTACCAGGCCGACCTGGTCACCGCCGACGAGGTGCGCTCCGCGCTGGCCGAGCTCGCCGGCCGGGTCGTCGTGGACGTCCGCAAGGAGGACCGCGCCGTGCAACGCGTGCACCTCAAGGTGCGGTTCGCGCCGTTCTTCACGTTCACCAAGGTGCGCAAGCTCAAGGAGCCGACCTACGACGTCGAGGTGATCACGCAGACGGCGTACGACCTCTTCCTCGCGCTCGACGACCAGCGCCCCGTGCGCCTGCTCGGCGTGCGGGGCGAGATGGTCGAGCCGGAGGGTGGCTACTGACGCATCACTCGGTTGCGATCGCCTGCAGCACCTTCATCCGCGACGCGCGGATGGCGGGTACGACGGCCGCGAGCACGCCGAAGAGCACCGCGACCACCAGGAAGATGACGAGGTTGTCGAGGGGCAGCGAGAGCTCGGTGAGGTCGTCCTTGAGCGACTGGCGCAGCACCACGCCGATGACCAGCCCGACCACCATCCCCAGCACGGCGCCGAGCAGCGCGATCGCCACCGACTCGAGCGTGATCATCGTGCGCAGCTTGCGCCGCGACAACCCCACGGCGCGCAGCAGCCCGATCTCCCGGGTCCGCTCGATCACGCTGAGCCCGAGGGTGTTGACGATGCCGATCACCGCGATGACCACGGCCAGGGCGAGCAGTCCGTAGATGACGTAGAGCAGCTGGTTGACCTGGCTGCTGATCAGCTCCTTGAACTCCTCCTTGTCCTGCACCGACAGGATCGGAAGGGCCTCGACCACGTCCTCGAGGTCCTGCTTGGCGCTCGCGCGGTCAGCCCCCTCGGCGAGCATGATGCTGAGGCTGGAGTCGCTGCGCTTGATGCCGGCCTCGGCCAGCAGCGCCAGCGGGGTCGTGATGCCGCTGGTCGTCGGAGACTCCTCGGACACCCCGACCACCTCGACCGCGATGGTCTCGCCGCCCGGGAACTGGATGTCGATGGTGTCGCCGACGCCCGCACCGAAGTCGTCGGCCCGCCCCTCGTTGAGGATCGCCTGCCGACCGGACATCTGGTCGGTGCCGTCGATCATGGCCAGGTCGTAGATGTCCAGGAACGCCTGGTCCACGCCGGTGAGGAAGGTCTGGTCCGGCTCGCCGTCGACCTCGACGCTCACCGGCGTGGCCTGCTGGCGCGAGACCTGGTCGACGCCGTCGACGTCCTCCATCCGGTCACCGAAGGCGGCCGGAAAGCTCTGGAACGTCGGCATCTGCACGAGGAAGTCGCTCTTGAAGGCGTCGTCGACCGTGGCGTCGTTGGTCGCGCTGAGCGAGGAGGCGAGCACGCCGACCGCCGAGACGACCGCGAGCCCGATCATCAACGCCGACGCTGTGGCGCCCGTACGACGCGGGTTGCGCAGCGCGTTCTCGCCGGCGAGGAGACCGGCGGTGCCGAAGACGCGGCCGAAGACGCTGCGGCAGAGCAGCAGCACGGGCTGGCCCACCACGGGAGCCATGACAGCAGTGGTGATCACCCAGATCACCGCGCCGGCACCGATCCAGTAGGCGTCGGTCCCGGGCGCACCCGTCAGCCCGACGACGACGAACGCCGTGCCGACGACCATCGCGATGGTGCCGAGCAGGAGTCGGCGGCCCATCCCCTTCTCCTGGACCACGAGGTCGTCGCGCATCGCCGCGACCGGCGGCACCTTGGCCGCGCGCCGCGCCGGGACGAAGGCGGCCACCATGGTGACCGCCACGCCGACGACGTAGCCCCAGAAGATGGTGCCGGGGGTCAGGGTCAGCACGTCGCCGGCGATGTCGAGCCCGAAGCTGCGGAAGAGTCCGGCCAGCAGACGCGACAGCCCGAGCCCGAGCAGCAGCCCGAGCGTGGCGCCCACCACCGCCATCAGGAACGCCTCGACAAGCACCGAGCGGGTCACCTGCTTCCTGCTCGCCCCCAGGGCGCGCAGCAGCGCGGACTCCCGCACGCGCTGGGAGACCAGGATCGTGAAGGTGTTGAAGATGATGAAGCCGCCCACCAGGATCGCGATCCCGGCGAACACCTTCAGGAAGATGTCGATGACGTCGAGGAACTGGCCGATCTGGTCCTGGGTCTCCTCGACCACCTTGTCGCCGGTCACGGCGGTGAAGCCCGCCGGTGTCACCGCGGACGCTGCCTCGGCGAGCTCCGTCTGGGAGATGCCGTCGGCGGCCGTGAGCGCGACGCTGGTGAACGCGTCCTCGCCGCCGAGGAAGATCTCCTGAGCCTCCGCGGTGTCGAGCAGCACCAGCGTCGCGCCGGCCGTCCCGCCACCGTTGAAGTCAGCGGTGCCGACGAGGGTGAACGTGCGCCGGGGGTCCTGGCCCTCGGTCGGCACGATCATCGTGACCGTGTCGCCGATCTCGTAGCCACCCCGCTCCGCCGACGACGTGTCGAGGGTGACCTCGCCGGGCTGCTCGGGCCAGCCGCCCTCGTTGAGCACGAGGATGTCCTCGCCGGCCATGTTGTCGGCGGGCGCGTAGTTGAACGCCAGCGTCGGGGCGCCCTGGCCGCCGACGAGCTTGTCGTCCTCACCGAGGAGGAACGAACCGAAGCCGTCGACGGACCCGGTCGCGTCCTCCACCTCGGGCAGCGCGCTGATCTTGTCGATGTCGGCCGGGGTGATCAGTTGGGTGGTGGCGACCCCCGCGTTGGCGGCCGAGACGTCGCCGGCCGGCCGCACCAGCCCGTCGGAGGTCGAGCCGCTGACGATGTTCTGGAAGGTGGCGTTGAGCCCGCTGCTGAAGGTCATCACGCCGGCGAGGAAGCCGATGCCGAGCACGATCGCGAGCGTGCTCATCAGCAGGCGCACCTTGCGAGCGAGCAGGTTGCGCCAGGTCAGGAGGAGCATCAGCCGGCTGCCTTCTGGGCGGCGACGTCCTGGAGGCTCGCCATCTTCGCGAGGATCTGGTCGCGGTCGGGATTGCGCAGCTCGTCGACGATCTTGCCGTCAGCGAGGAAGACGATGCGGTCGGTGTACGACGCCGCGACCGGGTCGTGCGTCACCATCACGACGGTCTGTCCGAACTCGTCGACGCTGCGGCGCAGGAAGCCGAGGACCTCGGCCGAGCTGGTGGAGTCGAGGTTGCCGGTGGGCTCGTCCGCGAAGACGATCGACGGCTTGCTCACCAGCGCCCGCGCGCAGGCCACCCGCTGCTGCTGGCCGCCGGACATCTCGCTGGGGCGGTGCCCGAGGCGCGGGCGGAGCCCGACGGAGTCGACGACCTGGTCGAACCACTCGCGGTCGGGCTTGCGGCCGGCCAGGCTCAGCGGGAGCAGGATGTTCTCCTCCGCGCTCAGCGTCGGCACCAGGTTGAACGACTGGAACACGAAGCCCACGCGCTCGCGGCGCAGGGTCGTCAGGTCCTTGTCCTTGAGCCTGCCGAGCGAGGTGCCGTCGACGATCGCCTCGCCGGCGGTCGGGGTGTCGAGGGCGGCCAGGCAGTGCATGAGCGTCGACTTCCCGGACCCCGACGGCCCCATCACCGCGGTGAACTCGCCCTTCATCAGGTCGACGGTCACGCCGTCGAGGGCACGCACCTCGGCCTCGCCCTTGCCGTAGGTCTTCGTCAGGTCCTTCGCGCTCGCAGCGACCTCGGTCGCTGCGCCCTCCCCGGGCTGCTCAGTCATGCGGCAAGTCTGGCAGTCGCGCAGAATCCGCTGCCATGGGACAAGACCCCCAGCCGACCCTGACATCTGTCAGGGCCGCCTCGGGGTCCGGGCCACCTCTACATTGACCCTCGTGGGAGACATCGCCGCCGGGCTGCTGACGGGCCTCTCCCTCATCGTCGCGATCGGCGCGCAGAACGCGTTCGTCCTCCGCCAGGGCCTGCGCCGCAGCCACGTCGCCCTCGTGGTCGCGATCTGCGCGCTGTCCGACGTGGTGCTCATCATCGCCGGCGTCGCGGGCATCGGTGTGGTGGTCGACCGCGCACCCTGGGCGGTCGAGGTGATCCGGTGGCTCGGCGTCGCGTTCCTGACGGCGTACGGCCTCATGTCGCTGCTGCGGGCCCGGCGTCCGCAGGCCCTCGCGGCCGGCGAGGGCGCCGTCGAGTCGCGCGGCGGAGTGGTCGCCAAGGCGGTCGCGCTGACGTGGCTCAACCCGCACGTCTACCTCGACACCGTGCTCCTGCTCGGCTCCATCGCCGGCACCCACGGAACGCCCGGTCGCTGGTGGTTCGCCCTGGGTGCGTGCGTCGCCAGCATCGCGTGGTTCTCGGGCCTGGCCTACGGTGCCCGCCTGGCCGCCCCGCGGCTCGCCGACCCCCGCGCCTGGCAGGTGCTCGACGTCCTCATCGGACTGGTGATGCTCGCGATCGCCGTGCGGCTGGCCGTCGGCGGCTGAGGTAGTCCAGTGGGTTCTGGTCGCCGGCCCGGGGTAGTCCAGTGACTTCTGGCCGCCATGAGGCCGTATTCACGACGGAAGGCCACTGGACTACCCCGGCGGGCGTCGGGAGGTGAGGATGGGCACCATGAGCGACCGGAAGACGAGACCGACAGCCACCTCTGTCGACGACGTCCTCGAGTCCGCCGCCGACCCACACAGGCGCGAGGACGCGCGTGAGGCGGTCGACCTCATCCGCGAGGTGACCGGTGCCGAGCCGGTGGTGTGGGGGCCCTCGATGATCGGCTTCGGCCGGTCGCCGTACACGACGGCGGACGGCAAGGAGCACGAGACGTTCGCGGTCGGGCTGGCGCCGCGCAAGGCCGCGCTGGTGATCTACGGGTTGACCTTCTACGGCTCCAACGACGACCTGCTCGAGCGGCTCGGCCCGCACACCGTCGGCAAGGGCTGCGTGAACGTGAAGAAGCTCGGGGCGCTCGATCGCGCGGTGTTCACCGAGCTGGTCCAGCGGGCCTGGCAGGAGAACCACCGGCCGACGTGAGCTCAGGCTCCCGGGTCGGCCTCGTGCCGCGCGACGGCCTCGTCGTGCCTCTGGTGGAGGCGGGTGCGGATCTCGCCGGCGTCGTAGTGGCGGCGGACGCGTTCGTCCCGGGCGACGGCGGCGCCGGTGGCGACACCGGCCAGGATCCCGGCGAGACCGAGCAGCTTCCACACGCGCATGGCCCAAGCGTAGCCACGATCTAGGGCAGACTTCCGGCCATGGCTCCGGTCCTGTCCCTCGACCAGGCGGTCGACCTCACCCGCAGCGGCGACATCTGGCTCTTCCGCGGTCGCCGCGCCCCCGACCGCGCGATCCGGGCGGTCACCAACTCGCCGGTCAACCACGTCGGGATGGCGGTCGTCGTCGACGACCTGCCGCCGCTGATCTTCCACGCCGAGCTCGGCAAGAAGCAGGAGGACGTGTGGACCGGCGCCCACCACCGCGGCGTGCAGCTCCACGACCTGCGCGAGGCGGTGTCGCGGTGGCAGACGGAGTACGACCAGGACGCCTGGTTGCGCCAGCTCGAGCCGGAGATCGGCCAGGCCGAGGAGGACGGCATGCTGCGCACGATCGCCCGCCTCGACGGCGTCTCGTTCCCCAGCATCGCCAAGCTCGGCGCCCGCTGGCTCCGCGGCCGCGACGCCTACGTCCCGCACCGCAAGCGCAGCCAGCGCGTCACCCCGGAGGCAGCGTTCTGCGCGGAGATCGTCGCGTCCTGCTACATCGAGATGGGCATCCTGCGCGACGACCGACGCGCCACCTGGTACGACCCCGGCACCTTCTGGAGCGGCGACTACCTCCCGATCTCCGAGGGCTGGAGCCTCGGCAAGGAGGTCTCGATCAGCCGCTGACCGGGTCGACGGCGCGGGTCAGTCGCTCGGCGACCGCCGCCACGGCCGCCTTCAGCTCGTCGCCGCCCACCACCGTGAACTGCAGCGGTACGCCGGCCAGCCACTCGCCGGCGTACGCCTCCGCGTTGCTCGTGGTGCCCACCAGCTCGCACCCGCCCTCGGGCCGCGCGCGCAGCTCTCCGAGCGTCGGCCGGATCCAGGGCCGCACCTCCTCCAGCGGCTGCTCGAAGGCGACGTGCGTCTCGTGCTCCCAGCCCTTGCCGAGGTTGGCCTCCAGCTCGGCCGCCGGGTCGAGGTCGGCCGGCACGTCGAAGGTGCCGTCGAGGAGCTCGACCGAGGTGATGCGGTCGACCCGGAAGGTGCGCAGCTCGGCGGCGTGGTGGGAGTGGCAGAGCAGGTACCACCGGCCGTAGC
Source organism: Nocardioides glacieisoli (assembly GCF_004137245.1). GTDB lineage: Bacteria > Actinomycetota > Actinomycetes > Propionibacteriales > Nocardioidaceae > Nocardioides > Nocardioides glacieisoli. The sequence continues at coordinate 48,860 of NZ_SDWS01000007.1, read as the reverse complement.
GCACCACCACCGACCACGGGTCGACCTCGAAGGTGCGCGCGTTGCCGGCGGCGGTCCGGTAGCCGAGGCGCACCTGCCGCTGCGCGGCGACCGCCTCCACCAGCTCCGACGTCATGTCGGCGTCGGGCTTGACCGGGAACCGCTCCGGCACCGCCTGCGCGGTCTCGCGCAGCGCTACCGCCTGCCGGGCGACGTTGCTCGGCAACACCCGCAGGATCTTGCCGAGCGCCGACCCGACCGGGTCGTCCGGGTCGGCGACCCGGTGCTGCGAGTCGAGGGCGGCCATCACCAGGCCGAGCGCCTCGGTCGCGGAGAAGACCAGCGGCGGCAGCCGCAGGCCGCGGCCCAGCGTGTAGCCGCCGTAGGGACCGCGGGTCGACTCCACCGGGATGTCGGCCTCGCGCAGGATCGCCACGTAGCGCCGCGCGGCGCGCTCGGTCACGCCGAGGCGCGACGCCAGCTCCGTCGCAGTGATGCCGGGCCGTCCCTGCAGGATGTCCAGCGCCCGCAGCGCCCGCGCGGTCGGGCTGATCTCGCTCATCCGGGGTCCCCGCGGCGTTGTCCGGGGGAGCGCAGCGGAGGAGGGGAAGGTCGTGGGGTGGTGCTCATCGGCACATCGTGGCACCGATACCGGACGTGGAGCGTCCGGAACCACTTCTAGGGTGGATGACGAGGGTCGACACCACCGAAGAAGGAGAACCCATGGACATCGTGCTCATCGCCGGACTCTGGCTCGACGGCTCGGCCTGGGACGACGTGCTCCCCGAGCTCGAGGCACTCGGCCACCGCGGCATCGCGGTGACGCTGCCCGGGCAGGGCGACGGCACCGCCTCGGCGACGTACGACGACCAGGCGGCGGCCGTGGTCGCAGCGGTCGACGCGGCCGAGGGCCAGCCCTTCGTCGTCGGTCACTCGGCCGCGTGCACGCTCGCGTGGGTGGCGGCCGACCAGCGACCCGACGGCGTCACCGGGGTCGCGCTGATCGGCGGGTTCCCGTCGACCGAGGGCGAGAAGTACGCCGACTTCTTCGAGCCCGTCGACGGGGCGATGCCCTTCCCGGGATGGGAGAAGTTCGAGGGTCCGGACTCCGACGACATGTCCGAGGAGCTCAAGGCCGACCTGCTCACCCGGATGATCCCGGTGCCGGTCGGGGTGACGCGGGGAGAGGTCCACTGGACGAGCGAGGCGCGTCACGACGTACCGCTCACGCTGATCTGCCCGGAGTTCAGCCCGGCCGAGGCGCAGGAGTGGATCGACGCCGGCGACGTGCCCGAGCTGGGGTCGGCGAACGCGCTCGAGCTGGCCGACATCGAGTCGGGCCACTGGCCGATGTTCACGCAGCCGAAGCCGCTGGCCGTGCTGATCGACGAGGCGACGAAGCGCGGACGCAGCTAGTCGAGCAGGTCCTCCGGGCGCCCCGCGACGGTCGGCGTGTCCGCCGGGGTCGCGAGCGGCGCGGGCTTGCGCAGGTTCATCGGCGTGACGGGCGTGGTCGGCAGGACGTAGTCGCTGGCCACGCCCGAGGCAAGGCCGAGGTCGAGGCCGGACAGCTCGGTGCCGGCCATGCCGAGCATGACCGCCACGGTGCGGGCGTTGGCCGGCCGCTTCTCGGGATCCTTCTCGAGGAGGGTCGCCACGACCGCGCGGAGCTCGGCCGGGACCTCCTCGGCGAGCGGCGGCGGCGGCTCGTTGACGTGCGACATCGCCGTGGCGATGGGGGTTCCCCGGTCGAAGGGCCGGATCCCGGTGAGCATCTCGTGCGCGACCACGCCGAGCGCGTAGAGGTCGCTCGCGCCGGTGGCCGTCGCTCCCATGGCCTGCTCCGGGCTGATGTAGTTGGGGGTGCCGAGCATCTCGCCGACACGCGTGTGACCGATCGAGTCCATGGCCCGGGCGATGCCGAAGTCGGTCAGCTTCACCACCCCGTCCTCGCGCAGGAGGATGTTGGCGGGCTTGACGTCGCGGTGGACGACGCCGGCCTCGTGGGCGAGACCCAGGGCGAGCGCGGCCTGCGCGAGGATCGAGCGCACGTTCTCCGCGTCGAGGACACCTTGGTCGCGGATGACCGCCGACAGCGGGAGACCCTCGATCAGCTCCATCACGAGGTAGGAGAGGTGGTCGTCCTCGCCGTAGTCGAAGACGGTCGTGATGTTGGGGTGCAGCAGGGCCGCGGAGTGCTGGGCCTCGTCGCGGAACCGCTTGGCGAAGATCTCCTCGTTGTCCGGGTCGGCCCGCATGATCTTGACCGCGACCTGGCGCTGCAGGACCTCGTCGAGGCCGCGCCACACGTCGGCCATGCCTCCGGAGGCGATGCGTTCCTCCAGCACGTAGCGGTCGCCGAGACGGAGACCTCCCACGAGTCTTTGCACGGTCGTGCCCCACTTCTCTTCGAGATCGTGGCACGAGCTCGCACCACCGCTGATCGTACGCCTGACGCGCAGGCTCCCACCCCTAGGAAGGCCCCAGTGCCCCGCTGTCGCGACCTCCATACGCGCCGTCGGATCACTCTTGACAACATACAACTGATTGGTTGTATGTTTGCCCCGTGAACGAGACCACGAGTGAGCGGGAGGACCAGGCGGACGCCTGGTTCCACGCGCTCGCCGACCGCACCCGACGCGACATCCTGCGTCGCGTGCTGGCTGGCGAGCACTCTGTCTCGGCCTTGGCGCGGAGCTACGACATGAGCTTCGCGGCCGTCCAGAAGCACGTCGCCGTGCTCGAGCGGGCGGGCCTCCTGACCAAGCGCCGGCAGGGCCGTGAGGCCCTCGCCAGCGGGGACGTCGAGGCGGTCCGGTCGGTGGGCGTGATGCTCACCGAGCTCGAGGCGCTGTGGCGTGGCCGCATCTCCCGGATGGACGCGCTCTTCGCCAGCGAGACCACTGAGAACAGCACCGACACCACCAACCAGAAGGATTGATCGACATGCCTGTCACCGACGTCCAGCACGACACCGACGCCCGCACCCTGACCATCACCGCCGACTTCGCCGCGCCGCTCGACCGGGTGTGGCAGGTGTACGCCGACCCGCGCCAGCTCGAGCGCGTGTGGGGTCCCCCCGGCTACCCCGCCACCTTCGTCGACCACGAGCTCACCCCGGGTGGCCGGATGAACTACTACATGACCAGCCCGGAGGGGGAGAAGTACTACGCCTACTGGGTCGTCGACACGGTCGAGGAGCCGACCGGCTTCACCTTCCGCGACGGCTTCGCGGCCGACGAGTCCTTCGCACCCAACCCGGAGATGCCGGAGTCCGCGCAGGACTACGCGTTCGCCGAGACCGACGGCGGCACCCGCGCCACGTTCGTCGCGACCTACGCCTCCGCCGACGACCTGCAGAAGGTGCTCGACATGGGCGCGGTGGAGGGTTCCACCCTCGCCATCAACCAGATCGACGACCTGGTCGCTTCCTGACAACACCTGCTGCGAGAGGACCCCACCATGCGCACCATCGTCGTCACCGAGTTCGTCACCCTCGACGGCATCGTCGACTCCCCCGGCGGTGGCGACCACCCCCACGGCGGCTGGAGCCTCAAGGACGTCGAGTTCGACGAGGCTGCCTACGACATCAAGGGGCGCGAGACCGAGCAGGCCTCGGCGCTGCCGAAGTACGTCGTCTCGACCACGCTCGACGGCGACACCGTGCCGTGGGGTGACAGCGAGGTGCACGTGCTCCACTCGCTCGACGACGTCGCCGCGCTGAAGGAGACCGACGGCGGCGAGATCCACGTGCGCGGCAGCCCGACCCTCGCCCAGGGGTTGGCCGCCGCCGGCCTGGTCGACCGCTACCACCTGCTCGTCTTCCCGGTCCTGCTCGGCAGCGGCAAGCGCCTCTTCGTCGACGGCACCGCCCTCGACAAGACCACGCTCGCGCTCACCGAGCACGCCGCCTACTCCAACGGGATCACCCTCCAGGTCTACGACGTCGTGCGCTGAGCGCGAACGCGCTGGCCTGAGGGTCGCGCAGGCGCGAGACTCACCCGGTGGAACTCGCTCTCCTGCTGGTCTCGATGGCCGCCGTCGTCCTCGCCGCCACCGCCATCAGCCCACGCCTGCACGTCCCGGCGCCGCTCCTCCTGATCGTCGTCGGCGCCGCAGCGTCCTACGTCCCGATGCTGCCCACCATCCACCTCGAGTCCGAGGTCGTGCTGCTGGGGCTGCTGCCGCCGCTCCTCTACTCCGCGGCGATCCAGACCTCGCTGGTGGACTTCAACGCCAACCGGGGCGCCATCCTGCGGCTCTCGGTGGTGCTCATCCTGGTCACGGCGCTGGCGGTCGCGGCGGTCGTCGAGTGGCTGGTGCCGGGTCTCGGCTGGGCCGCGGCCATCGCGATCGGCGCCGTCGTCGCGCCCCCCGACGCAGTGGCCGCGACCGCGGTGGCGAAACGGATCGGCCTGCCGCGTCGGGTGGTGACGATCCTCGAGGGCGAGTCGCTGCTCAACGACGCCACCGCCCTCGTCGCGCTGCGCACCGCCATCGCCTTCCTCGCCGGGAGCCTGACGGTCGTCGAGGTCGGCCTCGACTTCGTCCGCGCGGCCGGCGGCGGTGCTCTTGTGGGCTTCGCGTTCTTCCTGCTGATCGCCTGGCTCCGCAAGCGGATCACCGACCCGCTGCTGGACACCGGCATCTCGTTCCTCGTGCCGTTCGCCGCCTTCGTCGCGGCCGAGGAGATCCACGCCTCCGGCGTCATCTCGGTCGTGGTCGCCGGACTGCTGCTCGGCCACAAGGCGCCGATCATCCAGACCGCCCAGTCGCGGATCACCGAGCGGATCACGTGGCGGACGGTCGCCTTCATCCTGGAGAACACGGTCTTCCTGCTGATCGGCCTCCAGCTCGACTGGATCCTCGAGGACGTCAGCGAGTCGACGCTTCCCGGCAGCCGGATCGCGCTGGTCTGCCTGCTGACGCTGGTGACCGTGATCGTCGTCCGGGTCGTCTACATGCAGGCGACCTGGCTGCTGCGCCGCTCCAACCCGATCCCGCCCGCGTGGACCTTCCTCATCGGCTGGGCCGGCATGCGCGGCGTGGTGACCCTGGCCGCCGCGTTCGTCATCCCGGAGGAGACACCCCACCGCGAGGTGCTGCTGCTCGTCGCCTTCACGGTCGTGGCCGGCACGCTGCTCCTCCAGGGCCTGACCCTCCCGCTGCTCGCCCGCCTGCTCGACGTACCCGCCCCCGACCCGGCCGAGGACGCGCTCGCCCGGGCCGCGCTGCTCCAGCAGGCCGCGGACGCGGGGCTCGCCAAGCTCGACGAGCTGGAGTACGACGACCACCACGGCGTCTCGGACCAGATCCGGGCCCGCCTCGACCAGCGCTCGTTCGCCGCCTGGGAGCAGCTCGCCACGGCCGAGGACGCCGAGACGCCGTCGCAGCTCTACGCGCGCATCCGCGGCGAGATGATCGAGGCCGAGCGCGCCAAGGTCCTGCTGGTGCGCAGCAAGGGCAACATCCCCTCCGACGTGGTCAGCGGCGTGCTCGCGATGCTCGACATCGAGGAGTCGATGCTCGACGCCGCCGCCGAGGCGCCGGTACGCACGCGGATCGGGTCGATCGCCTTCACCGGCGGTCGGCAGTGCGACGACCTCGACGCGTTCCCAGCCGTCGACACGGTTCCCGACCCCGTCTGCGCGACCTGTCTGGCCGACGGCACCCCGTGGGTCTCGCTGCGCCAGTGCCTGACGTGCGGCCACGTCGGCTGCTGCGACTCCTCCATCGGCAAGCACGCGACCGCGCACTTCCACGAGACCCTCCACCCGGTGATGGAGTCGGCCCAGCCCGACGAGTCCTGGCGCTGGTGCTTCGTCCACAACCTCACCGGCTGAGAAGGAATGGATTTCGACATGGGAGCACCTGCGATCGTCATCGCGTCGGCGAACCACGGCGACGTGCTGGCCGAGGCCTTCGGCCGCTACGAGCGGGAGTACGACGTACGCCTCGTGCACGACGAGGTCACCGCGAAGCACACCGCCAAGGACCTGATGACGTCCGGGCACCAGGTCGCCCTCTTCGTGATCGACAGCGACCACGACCAGGAGAAGCTCTACGGCCTGATCGGCGGCACCCGCAAGGCCGTCCCGACGGCGCGGCGGCTGATCGTGTCGCACATCAGCCGGTTCCGGAAGGACAACGCCGACTTCCGCCACGCGGTCGCCGCGGGCAAGGTCGACGCACTGCTGCTGATGCCGCAGGGGCCGCGCGACGAGGAGTTCCACGGCGCGGTCGGCGAGATGCTCAACGAGTGGAACGCGACCGTCGCGACCCCGGTGGTCGAGAACGTCCGCATCATCACGCCGGAGAAGGACGCGCTGACGCGCGAGCTGCTCGACTACCTCGCCCGCGTCGGGTTGCCCGCGGGCGTGCACCACCCCGACAGCGAGATCGGCCGCGAGGTGATGGCGCGGTGCCCGCAGGACGAGGGCCGCTGGCCGGTCGTCTCCTCGCTCGTCGGCTGGTGCGGCCACTGCCCCGACGTGCGCTCGCTGGCCAACCAGCTCTACGGCCGTCCCGACGAGATCGACGTCGACGAGGTCGTCGACCTCGTGGTGGTCGGCGCAGGTCCGGCCGGTCTCGCGGCCAGCGTGTACGCCTCGAGCGAGGGCCTCTCGACGGTCTGCCTCGAGGCCGAGGCGATCGGCGGGCAGGCCGGCACCAGCTCGATGATCCGCAACTACCTGGGCTTCCCGCGCGGCATCTCGGGCATGCGGCTGGCCCAGCGGGCGCGCGGCCAGGCACTGCGCTTCGGCACCCGCTTCTTCACCGGCTGGCCGGCGACAGGGATCTCGCCGTGCGAGGACGGCGGCCACCACATCGTGCACACCGAGGGCGGCGACGTGCACACCCGCACCGTCCTGGTCGCGACCGGGGTGAACTACCGCCGGCTCGGGGTCGACTCGATCGAGGAGCTCGTCGGGCGCGGCGTCTACTACGGCGCCGCGATGGCGGCCGCGCGCGAGCTGGCCGGCGACCACATCGTCATCGTCGGCGGCGGCAACTCGGCCGGGCAGGCGGCGATCCACGCGGCCCGCTTCGCCAAGGAGGTCACGATCGTCGTCCGCCGTCCGGACCTGACGGCCACCATGTCGTCGTACCTCATCGACGAGATCGAGTGGAACCCCCGGATCACCGTGCGTGGCTCGGCGTGCGTCGTCGACGGCGGCGCGGACGACGTGGGGCACCTCGGGTGGCTGACCGTCGAGGACGTCACGACCGGCGAGCACGAGCGGGTCGACGCCCGCGGGCTCTTCCTGCTGCTCGGGGCGGCGCCGGAGTGCGGCTGGTTGCCCGACACGGTGCTGCGCGACGAGCGCGGCTTCGTGCTGACCGGGCGCGACATCCCGCGCGAGCAGTGGGACGAGGACGTGCCGCCGGAGGACCTCGCCACGACGGTGCCGGGCATCTTCTGCGGCGGGGACATCCGGTCGGGCTCGATGAAGCGGGTGGCGTCGGCGACCGGCGAGGGCGCGTCGGTCGTCTCGTCCGTGCACGCCTGGCTGGGGCAGTAGGGCGCGCCTGGATGAGCCGGTCGACGCCGTCGCGAGCGTCATCAGGCGGGTGTGATGGCAAGGCGGAGGGCCGAAGGCGGGCCGCTAGGCCCGTCGAGTGCTCGACAACGCAGCCAGCGCGCCCGCATGGTGGCGCGCAGCAGGCGAGAGACCGGTGAATCCAGGGTTAGAGCTGCAGGAGCAGGGACACCACGGCGAGCAGCGGGAACGTGCCCTGGGTGATCGCGGCGCGAGCCATCGAGCGGTCACGCGTGATCAGGACGAGCGCGGCGGACAGCATCGAGCCCGTGCCGGCCAGCGCCAGCGCCGTACCCACCTCGTGGTCCGTGCCGAGCAGGGCGAGGCCGATCAGGGTGATGACAGCGAGGAAGAGGTTGTAGAACCCCTGGTTGTAGGCCATCTCGCGGGTGGCCGCGGCGTCGGCCTCGGACGTGCGGAAGGTCTTGCGGGTCGCGGGCTCGGTCCAGCGGAAGGACTCGAGCACCCAGATGTAGACGTGGAGCGCTGCTGCCAGCAGCGAGAAGCCGACGGCGAGGATCGTCATGGCTCGCACACTAGGGCGTCCTACCCCTGCGAGGGTGGTACGTCGGTCGCGCCGGGGCCATGATCGGCGCGACGGCTACCCCGCCGCCATCGCCAAGGAGGTCCCCGTGGGACGACTGATCGGCATCCTGCTCGTGCTCTGGTTGATCATCGGAGCGTTCGCCGCCTACGAGCGCGGCTACTTCGAGGACGCAGAGACCAACTGCTCGGAGGCCACCGACATCGCGCTCAACGTCGTGGCCGGTCCGCTCAACTACACCGGGCTCAACCCCAAGGTGGGCTGCCCGGACGTCGACGTCGACGTCGACACCCCGGAGCCCTCCGAGTAGCTCAGCGGCCCCTGTTGCGCGGATGGTCCTTGGCCGTCCGCTCGTTGCCGCGCCGGTAGTTGCCGGTGACCCGCGCCATCAGCTCCTGGTCGTCGTCGTCCTCGACGTCGGCCAGGAAGCGGGCGGCCGCCGCACCACGCAGCACGGTGGCACGCCGGCCGTGGTGCGTGATGACCACCTCGCCGCCGCGGGTCTCGTAGTCGAAGCCTTCGGGTCCGGTCACGCGTTCAGCGTGTCAGCCCCGGACGGTCAGGACGACGGGTTTTCCAGCCAGGTCGGGACCCAGTCCTCGTCGGGGTCCTCGCCGACCCGGCCGTCGACGGCCTCCCTCAGCAGGTCGGCGTGGCCGGTGTGCCGGCTGTACTCCTCGATCAGGTCGACGAGCAGGCGACGCAGGCGCGGGTGGTTGCCGTTGCCGTCGTCGACGTGCGCGACCAGGTCGAGCCCGCCCTCGGCGAGGGCGTCCTCGATCCGCCGGGTGTTGCGGACGACGGCCTCGTCGAAGACGGCGTACGTCTCGGCGGCGGTGAAGTGGTCGGCCTCGAACTCCCACTCGTCGGTGTCGTCGTGGACGAGCGACTTCCACGGCTCGACGAGCTCCTCGCCGCGGAGCTTGGTCGTCAGGTAGTAGTCCTCGGCCAGCGCCAGGTGGCGCAGCAGTCCGCCGAGGGACAGCGACGACGACGGGATCCGGTGCGCCAGCCCCGCCTCGTCGAGACCGTCGGCCTTCCACCGCAGCGTCGCGCGCATCCGGCCGAGCGCACCTAGCAGATGCTCGGCCTCGGTGCCGTCGATGGGCGGCTCCCACGGCGGGGGGACCCAGGCATCGGTGTTCTCCTCAGTGGTCATGTCCGTGACGCTAGTGGCGGTTCCGGATGGTCGGCTTCCGGATCCTCCGCAGGGGTGCTGGACACCTTCCACATCCGGGTGGAGGCTGGCCGGATGCGACGACTCGGAGTCACCCTCATCCCCGCCCTTGCCCTGGCCCTCGCCCTTCCCGCGGCCGCGACCTCGGCTCCCGTGCGACAGCCGGACACGACCCCTGCGAAGCCCCACCCGTTCGACGACGACTGGACCGAGAAGGTCCTCGACGCCGACCAGAACTTCCGCGGCCTGGAGGCCGTGAGCAAGAAGGAGGCGTGGGTCACCGGCGAGAGCCTCACCGACGGCGGGCCCGCCACGGTGTTCCGCACCACCGACCGCGGGCAGACGTGGACCGACGTCAGCCCCGACGACACCGCCGGGCTGTCCTTCCGTGACGTCGAGGTCAACGGCAAGGTCGCCCACGTGCTGGCGATCGGCCCCGGTGAGGCCTCGCGCATCTACCGCTCCACCGACGGCGGCGAGTCGTGGACGATCGCCTTCCAGAACGAGGACGAGGCCGCGTTCTACGACTGCATGGCGTTCTACCCCGGCGGCCAGAAGGGTCTCGCGGTGAGCGACCCCGTCGACGGCAAGCTGCGGATCCTCGCGACCGACGACCGCGGCCGGACCTGGACCGTGCTGTCCAACGCCGGCATGCCCGCCTCGGCCGACGAGTACGGATTCGCGGCGAGCGGCGACTGCCTGGTCACGGCCGGCAAGGCGGCGTTCCTGATCACCGGTGGCGCGAAGTCCCGGGTGCTCCGCTCGGACGACCGCGGCCTCACCTGGACCGACGTCGAGTCCGGCATCCCCGAGGGCCCGGCTGCGGGTGGCTTCGCCGGCGCGTTCGCGTCTCCGCGCCGGGGGATCGCCGTCGGCGGCGACTTCGGCGAGAAGCCGGTCCTGGAGGACAACGTCGCCTACACCCGCGACGGCCGCACCTGGACCGGAGGCATCACGCTGACCCACGTCGGCGAGGACGTCACCTTCATCCGCGGCTGGAAGCTCGCTGTCGCGACCGGCGACTACCGCGGCTCGGTCGGCACCAGCCTGACCCGCGACGGCGGTGCCACCTGGACCCGCGTCAGCGACCTCGGCTACCACGTCGTCGACTGCGTCGCGAAGGTGTGCTGGGCCGCCGGCAGCAAGGGCCGCGTCGGCCGGGGCTGACGGCCTGCGACATCCGTCCCGCTCGCGGCGCCGAACTCCTGGTGTGAGCCAGCCCGACACGATGTTCGCCAGCAGCAGCGTCCCGCGCCACCTCGTGCGAGGTGCGATCGGCCTGCCGCTGATGGTGGCGGCGTTCGTGCTCATCCCCTGGGCCGGGCCGCTGGCTCTGCTGCTGATCGTTCCTGCGGCCGTGCTCCTGCGTGGCTGCCCGACGTGCTGGGCGCTCGGTCTGGCGCAGACCTGCGCGATCAGTCCACGGGCTTCAGCGGGTGGATCGCGACCTCGCCGCTGAGCGCACCGTCGGCGGCCGCGAAGGCCTCCGCGACGTGCGGCATCCCCATGTGCGCCTCGAGGGCCGCGGCGTCGGTCCACCGCTCCACGGTGACGAAGGTGCCCGGGGCGCTGCCCGACTCGAACAGCTCGTAGGCCAGGCACCCCTCCTCGGCGAGCGTTGCCGCGACCAGGGTCTTCAGGGCCTCCCTGATCGCGTCAGCGTGCTCGGGCTTGGCGGGGATGGTGGCGACGACCTGGAGATCACTCACGGTGCAGTCCTCTGGGGTGCTCGGGTGGCGTGGACGGGGGTGGTCAGTGTGCGCCCTGGCGGTCGGTCCTGACCATGGCCACGCTGGCTAGGCTCGTGTGGTGCCCGATCTGACGCGTGTCCCCACCGCTCCCCTGCTCGCCGGCGGCCTCGTCGGCGGGTTCGCCCTGGCCCAGCAGACCGGCGTACGTCCCCTCGGCGGAGCCGCCATGCTCGCCGCCAACGCCGTTGCGGCACGGCAGTGGTACGCCGTCGGCGGGGCGCCGCTGGCGGCGGGACTCACCGCGGGCTACTGGACGGCGATGGGCGTGTCCCACCCGCTCGCCAAGAAGGTCGGCACCTGGCCCTCGGTGCTCGGCGTGACCGCGGTCAGCGCGGGCGCGGCCTGGCTGCTGGCCGACCGCCGCCGCTGACGGTCAGTCCTCCGGGAGGTCGGCGAAGGCCTGCTTCATGTCGCGGTACCACCCGAGCGACTTCTTCGGGTGCCGCCAGCGGCCCTTCATCTCGTCGCGCGCCGACTGGTGGGCGGCGTCGCCCTCCTTCTCGGCCTGCTTGAGGTGCGCGTCCTGGGCGTTGATGACGTCGTCGTGGCTCTCCCCGCGGTGCGCGAGGTCGCAGGGGCCGCCGAGCTGGCGGCAGGTCATGGTCTTCATGGGTCCTCCTGGGGTTGGTGTCAGTCATCTGACGATCGGCGGGGACGCGGTGTGACCGGCTCGGCACCGGAGCGGCGTACGACCCGGGCGAGGACGTCGGGCGCGGCGCGGAAGGTGATGCCGGTGACCTGGCCGCCGTCGACCTCGAAGTCGAAGACCACCTTGGCCTCTCCCTTCAGGTACCAGGCGTAGTCGGGCCGGTCGCCGAGGAACACGGCGAGCGCCGCGTGCGCGCTGCCGTTGAAGAAGGCGGCGACCTCGTCGCGTCCCTCGATCGAGGCAGGGGTCCCGGCGAGCACCGCGGCCTCGTCGGCGCCGACGACGGCGTCGGGCGCGAGCAGCTGCAGCAACCGCTGGAAGTCACCGCCGCGAGCGGCGGCCATGAACGCGTCGACCACTTCCCAGTCGGCGAGCACGTCCTCGGCTGCCGGCTGGGCCACCTTGGCCCGGGCGCGCGAGGCGAGCTTGCGGGCCGCCGCCGGAGTGGTGTCGAGCACCGCGGCGATCGTGCCGAACTCGAAGCCGAAGCTGTCGTGCAGCACGAACGCCACTCGCTCGCGCGGCGAGAGCCGGTCGATCACGGCCTGCAGCGCGATGCCGACGGTGTCGGCGAGCGCGACGTCGTCGGCCGGGTCGGGAGCGGTGTCCGCGACCTCGACCTCCTCGTAGGGCACCGGTGTGCGCGCCCGCAGCCGGTCGAGGCAGAGCCGCGTGGTCACGGTGGTCAGCCAGGCGGGGAGGTTCTCGATCTCGGTCTGCCCCTCGCGCAGCGCCCGGTCCAGCCGCAACCAGGCCTGCTGCACCACGTCCTCGGCCTCGGCGTGGTCGCCGAGCACGCGGCTCGCGATGCCCAGCAGACGTGGCCGCTCCGCCTCGAAGATCTCCGTCTCGTCCATGTGCTCCACCCTCCCGCTGGTCATCATCGCAATCCCTTGACGCGTGGGGCGGCCGAGATGTGACCGCGACGGTCACCGGGTGTTCGGCACACTGGCTCCATGGACCGCCCCCGGCGTCGCGTCACCGCACTCCTGGCCAGCCTTCCCCTGCTCGCCGCCTGCTCGGCGACGTCGGAGGACTCGGATGCACCGGCTCCCGCGGAGTCCTCGCAGTCGGAGTCGCCCTCGGCCGACCCTGCGAGCCCGACGGACGAGCCCACCGCGGAACCGACGGAGGAGCCCACCGAGGAGGCGGCGCCTCCGCCTGACCCCGTCTCGATGGCTGCCCTGGCCGCTGCCGACCTCACCGGCGGCGACCTGCGGCTCGGCGCGGTCCGCGAGCGCACGCCCGCCTACACGTCGTACGACGTCACCTTCCGCTCGACCACCGCCGGCAGGGGGACGACGCCGCTGCGGATCAGCGGCGTCCTCAACGTGCCGACCGGGCGAGGACCCTTCCCGGCGGTCGTGCTGGCGCACGGCTACATCGACCCGGCCTACTACGTCCGCGGGCAGGGGATGACGCGCGAGCGCGGCTTCCTCGCCCAGCGGGGCTACGTCGCGCTGCACGTCGACTACCGCAACCACGCCGAGTCGACCGACGACCCGCGCATCGAGCAGGCGGTCCGGCTCGGCTACGCCGCGGACACGATCGCCGCGGCGCGCGCGTTGAGCGGTTCCGACGACGTACGCGTCGACCCCGACCGCATCGCGCTCTTCGGCCGCTCGATGGGTGGTGGCGTGATGATGAAGGCACTCGTCGCGGAGCCCGGGCTGTTCGCCGCGGGCGTCGGCTGGGCGTCGGTGTCGAGCCTGGAGGCGGAGAACTTCGCGCAGTTCCAGCGGCCCGACGCGCCGCTGGCCGAGCTGAAGGCCGGCTTCCGTGGCCGGCACGGCCTGCCCGGTGAGGACCCCGCCTTCTGGAAGGGCGTCTCGCCGCGCCCCGACTTCGCCGACATCACCGAGCCGGTGCTGATGGTGCACGGCCGCTTCGACGACACCTGCCCGCCGCCGTGGGCGCGCGCGACCCAGCGCGCGCTGACCGAGGCGGGCGTCGACGCGACCCTGGAGTGGTACGACGACGGGCACGCGTTCGGCCCGGCCTTGGTCGCGGCGATGGACCGCACGGTCCGCTTCCTGCGGGCCCGGATGCCCGCCTGACTGCAGCCGTCAGTCGACGGCGGCACCCTCGAGCTGCTGCGGTGGCGCGACGGCGTACGCCTTCGACAGTCGGCGGTAGGGCGCGGAGACGAGCGCGATCAGGACGGTGACGAGCATGATCGCGCCGGCCGCCATGAAGACGAGCGCGATGCCGCGCGCCTCGCCGCCGCCGACGAGCCAGCCCCAGGTCGAGCGGCCGTCGGCGGACTCCATGTAGGGGATCAGCCAGAACTCGGCGATCGGGCCGATCATGAAGGCGGCGATCGGGCTGGCGGCGAGCTCGACGCTCTGCGCGAACCCGAACACGCGCCCCTGCGTGCGGAACGGCACCACCCGCTGGAGGATCGTCTGCTCGGCAGACTCTGCCGCCGGGATGATCGCCATGAAGAGGAAGATGCCGAGGACGTAGAGCCAGGCCCACTCGCGCGCGGTGAAGGTCATCCCGAGGACCGCGATGCCGAGGTTGACCAGCAGCAGGGTGCGCACCGGGTTGGCGCCCAGGCCGAACTTGGCCACGAGCCCGCCACCCACCACGAAGCCCAGCCCGGTGACGCCGAGCACGAGGCCCCACGCCTCGACGCTGAAGAGCTCGAGGCCGTAGGGATCCATCAGCGCGATGTAGACCCCGCTGACGAGGTTGTTGAAGGTCGAGAACAGGATCAGCGCGACCAGGCCCGGCACCGCGCGGATCGCGAGGACCGCCCCGCGCACGTCGAACTTCGAGCCGCCCTCCTCCACCTCGGGCGTGAGCTCGGGGATGGTGAGCGGCATCAGGTGGAACAGCGAGGCGCCGGTGAGCGCGATCGCGATGGCGAGCGTCCAGCCCATGCCGAGCAGGCCGACGCTCAGCCCGCTGAAGACGCTGGTGATCATGAAGGCGACGCCCTGCACCGTGCCGACGAGACCGTTGGCCTTGTCGCGGCCGTCCTCCGGGACGAGCAGCGTCACGGTGGTCGACAGCGCGATGTTGCGCATGCTCTCCACGACGCTGCCGGCGAGGATGACCGCGGTGAACAGCCAGAACCACGGGCTCTCCCAGTCGGACAGCCGGCCCTCGCCGAGGAGCAGCCACAGCACGCCGGAGGACGCGTAGGTCACCAGCGTGATCGTCGACGACGCGATCATCACCTGCTTCTTGCGGTGGCGGTCGACGAGCGTGCCGAAGTAGGTGCCGAAGAGGGCGGTGAAGAGCATGAAGCCACCGCCGATGATGGCCGTCGCCATCACCGAGCGGGTCTCGAGGTAGGCCCAGAACGTCAGCGCGAACCAGAGGAAGCTCGACGTCACGTTGGCCACGAGGGTGTTGGCGAGCACCGCCCGGAAGGCGCGCACCGTCTCCGGTCCGCGGCTCACCCCCGGCGGGAGGTGGGCCTCGACCTGAGGAGCGGCGGGGTCCGCCGGGACCGGATCGACGTCGTCCAGGGGCATCGAGAAACCCTAGGACGGCCCACCGACAGCGCGCCTCCTACTTTCCGACCGGGGACCCCTCCGCCCACATCGCCGCGATGTGTCGGGAGTCGGTGCCGCAGCAGCCGCCGATGATCCGCACCGCGGGCAGCGCGGAGGCCAGTGCCCACGTGCGCGACGCGAGGTCGGGCAGGTCGCCCTCGTCGAGCTCCTCGGCCTCGTCGAGCTCGGCGTGGCTGAGTCGCGAGGAGTTCACCCGCAGGCCCGCGATGCGGGCCGCCCACGCGGCGTCACCGTCGATCCCGGGCGAGACGTGGTCGGGGTGCGCGCAGTTCACCAGCACGTGGGCGGCGCCGGACCCGGTCGCCGCATCGAGCTGCTCGATCGCATCGCCGAGCGCGGTGCCGTCGGGCAGCCGGCCGTCGGTCTCGACGGTGTAGGAGATCGCCACCGGCAGCCCGACGTCCTGGCCCGCCCGCACGATCCCGACCGCCTCGGCGACCGTCGTCAGGGTGTACGCCGACGCGAGGTCCGCGCCCGCCTCTGCGAAGGCGGCGAGCTGCGGCCGGTGGTAGTCGGCGTAGCGGTCCGCGTCGAGGTCGCCGGCGAGGTAGCCGTCGCCGCGCGGACCGACGGCCCCGACGACCAGCACCCGCTCAACCCCGTCGGGCACCGCGTCGGCGAGGCCGCGCAGGTGCGCGACCGCGTCCCGGTTGACCCGCTGCAGTGCGTCGACGTCGTACCCGAGCCGTGCACCCCAGTCGGTGTTCGCCCGCCAGGTCGGGGTCTCGAGGAGCAGCCCGGCACCGGCCCGCGCCGCCACGTCGGCGTACCCGCGGTAGTAGTCGTCGAGCGCCGCGCGGCCTTCGGCGGCGTCGAGCAGCGGGAAGGACGCGAAGTCGGGCAGGTCCAGCCCGCGGTGGAAGATCAGGTCGGTCTCGAGGCCGCCGTCGGTGACCCAGCCTCGGTCGGTCTCGGGCAGCTGCCAGGTGGATGCGTTCACGGGGGCTCCCTTCCGCGTCCCAGTGTCGTACGACGACGGGCGACGTGGCGGGCTGACTAGTCCGGGTCAGCCCGGAGGGAACGCCTCCGCGACCGCCGTCAGCCGCGCGGTGTACGCCGACCAGTCGAGGTGGGGCAGGTTGGTGGACGAGACGCCCATCCCGGCGGCGCCATCGATGCCCTCGCGGAGGATGTCGGCGTGGCCGGCGTGCCGGGTGGTGTCGGAGATGACGTGCACGATGATCCGCACCAGTGAGACGTCACGGTGGTCCTCGGGCCACCACGGGACGGCGCCGCGCGCGTCGAGCGGGAGGTCGGCGATCGTCGCGTCGCTGAACGCCCACACCTGCCGGTAGAGCTCCACGACGGCGGCGGCAGAGACGTCGGCCGGCACCCACCAGTCGGCCTGCGGGTCCGCGTCGGCGGCCTCGTCCCCCACCCGCAGTGGATGGTCCGGGTCGGGCCACTCCCGCCCGAAGGTCGGGCCGAAGTAGTCGATCTCCACGTTGGCGACGTGGCGCACGATGCCGAGCAGGTTGGTGCCCGTCGGCGTCCGCGGCAGCCGAAGGTCCCGCTCGCCGAGCCCCTCGAGCTTCCAGAGCAGCGCGTCCCGCGCCTCCTGGAGGTAGAGCTGCAGGGCGGCCTTGGCGTCGAGCAGGTGAGCGTCCATCCGTCGATCATGCTCGCGGAGGTGCTCTGGAGTCACCGGATATCCGGTGACCGCAACGGTTGTCGGCCGAGATCCGGGTCGACAAGCGTCGGACTGGGGTGCGAAGTACGGTCGCAGCGTGACAGCGCGCGTCGTCTCCATCCACATCGCGCCGGGATGCCGGTTGCCGACGAAGACGGTCGACTCCGTCGAGGCCGAGGCGGGCGTCGGCCTGGTCGGCGACCGCTACCACGGCACGAAGCACCGGCACGTCACCGTGCAGGCGCTCGACGACCTCGCCGTCGCCGAGGAGGCGCTCGGCCGTCCGATCGATCCCGGGCTGACGCGGCGCAACCTCACGCTCGACCACGGACCGATCCCGACGCGGCCCGGCGAGCGGATGCGCATCGGCGGCGTCGAGCTCGAGGTGGTGCGGATCGCCGCGCCCTGCCGGCTCCTCGACGACTGGCTCGGGCCCGGTGCCATGCAGGCGCTGAAGTCTCCGCGCGCGGCGGCACGGTCTTCCGGCTCCTCGGCTCGGGGACCATCCGGGTCGGCGACGAGGTCGTCGGCCCCTAGTTCTGGACGAGCCGCAGCAGCACGCCGTCGGCGTCGACGAGGTACCCGATCCGCATCCCGGAGTCCTCGACCCGCGGCGGGTGCAGGCGCGGCCACCCGCAGTGCGTCTCCGGCAGCCCGGCCGCCACGCAGGCGGCGTACAGCCCATCGAGGTCGTCGACCCGCAGGCAGCACCCGGCCGCGGTGGTGGCCGGGTCGTGGCCCGGGTCGGGGAAGAACTCCAGCATCAGCGAGCCGCGCTCGAGGATGAGCCAACCCGGACTGCTGTACGTCGTCGCGAAGCCGAGCGCGGCGTAGAACGCGGCCGTCGCGTCGAGGTCGCGGGAGGGCAGGTTGGGCGTCGCGCGGTCGCTCATGCGACCACGCTAGAGCGGGCCGTAGACCACGTCGACCGGGGCGTCGAGCTCGAGCCGGTCGAGGACGTCGAGCAGGGTGCGCTCCTCGAAGCCGAAGTGCGACTCCATGATCGCGGCGAGACCCTCGAGGTGCTGACCGAGCGCCTCGGGCGACGCCTTTCGAGCCACCGCCGACTGCAGGCCGGCCAGGAGCGTGCCGATCATCGCGTGGTCCTGCTCGAGCTTGCGCAGCTGCAGCGACAGGTCGGGGTGCTCGGCCTCGACCGCCGGGAACAGGAGCGCGTCCTCGCCACGGTGGTGCCCGTCGAGCGCGGAGCAGAAGCCGTGGCAGAACAGCAGCAGCTCGTGTCCTGGATCCGGCAGGTCGCGGCCGGACGCGACCGCCTCCTGCGACAGCCGCAGCGCACCGCGCAGCCGGTCGTGGACCGCGCGCATCTCTGCGCCCCAGGCCACCAGCCGTTCGGACTCGCCGTTGCTCATCGAGGCAGGAGCGTAGTGGACCCCGACGCGGCAGTGCGGTGATCTCGGTGCGGCTGGCGCACCGGGATCACCGCACTGGTCACGATCAGCCGCGCAGGTCGAACCTGTCGTTGTCCATGACCTGCGTCCACGCGCCCACGAAGTCCGCGACGAACTTCTCCTGGGCGTCCTCGCTGGCGTAGACCTCCGCCAGCGCGCGCAGCTGCGAGTTCGAGCCGAAGACCAGGTCGACGGCCGTCGCGGTCCAGCGCAGGTCGCCGCTGGCGACGTCACGGATCTCGTAGACGCCCTCCTCCGACTGCGACGCCTTCCACCGCGTGCCCGGGGACAGCAGGTTCGCGAAGAAGTCGTTGGTCAGCGTCCCGGCCCGCTCGGTGAGGACGCCGTGCGCTGCACCGCCGGCGTTGGCGCCGAGGGAGCGCAGGCCACCGACGAGGACGGTCATCTGCGGGGCCGAGAGGCCGAGCAGGTACGCCTTGTCGACCAGGAGCTTCTCGGGCTGGAGCTTCTCGCCGGGGCGCAGCCAGTTCCGGAACCCGTCAGCGCGGGGCTCGAGCCACCGCATCGAGTCGACGTCGGTCTGCTCCTGCGTCGCGTCGGTGCGGCCCGGGGTGAACGGGACGGTCACGTCGTGACCGGCGTCGCGCGCGGCCTTCTCGATCGCCGCGGCGCCGCCGAGGACGATCAGGTCGGCCAGCGAGACCCGCTTGCCGGACTGTCCGTTGTTGAACTCCTGCTGGACGCGCTCGATCGCACCGAGGGCGGTGTCGAGGTCCAGGTCGGCGTTCGCGGCCCAGCCGCGCTGCGGCTCCAGGCGGATGCGCGCACCGTTGGCACCACCGCGGCGGTCCGTACGACGGAAGGACGCGGCCGAGGCCCAGGCGAGCGAGACCAGCTGCGACACCGACAGGCCGGAGCCGAGCAGCTTCTCCTTGAGCGACGCGACGTCGGCGTCGTCGACGAGGTCGTGGTCGACCGCGGGCACCGGGTCCTGCCACAGCTGGGCCTCGGGGACGTAGGGACCGAGCAGGTGCGGGCCGACCGGGCCCATGTCGCGGTGCAGCAGCTTGTACCAGGCGCGGGCGAAGGCGTCGGCGAACTGGTCGGGGTTCTCCAGGAAGCGCCGCGAGATCTTCTCGTAGGCCGGGTCGAAGCGCAGCGCGAGGTCGGAGGTCAGCATCGTCGGGCGGTGCTTCTTCGACGGGTCGTGCGCGTCGGGGATGATCGCGTCGTCGGTCTTCGCGACCCACTGCTTGGCGCCGGCCGGGCTCTCGGTGAGCTCCCACTCGTAGCCGAACAGGATCTCGAAGTAGCGGTTGCTCCACTGCGTCGGCACGTCGGTCCAGGTGACCTCGAGGCCGGAGGTGATGGTGTCGCCGCCCTTGCCGGAGCCGTAGGAGCTGATCCAGCCCAGGCCCTGGTTCTCCAGCTCCGCGCCCTCGGGCTCGGGGCCGATGAGGTCGGGGTCGCCGTTGCCGTGGGTCTTGCCGAAGGTGTGGCCACCGGCGATCAGCGCGACGGTCTCCTCGTCGTTCATCGCCATCCGGGCGAAGGTCTCACGGATGTCGCGAGCCGACGCGACCGGGTCCGGGTTGCCGTTGGGGCCCTCGGGGTTGACGTAGATCAGGCCCATCTGGACCGCGCCGAGGCCCTCCGAGAGCTCACGCTCGTCGGCGTAGCGCTCGTCGCCGAGCCAGGTGTCCTCGGGACCCCAGAAGATCTCCTCCGGCTCCCACACGTCCTCGCGGCCGAAGGCGAAGCCGAAGGTCTCGAAGCCCATGTCCTCGAGCGCGACGTTGCCCGCGAGCACGAGGAGGTCGGCCCACGAGATCTTCTGGCCGTACTTCTGCTTCACCGGCCACAGCAGGCGGCGGGCCTTGTCGAGGTTCGCGTTGTCCGGCCACGAGTTGAGCGGGGCGAACCGCTGGCCGCCGTCGCCGGCACCGCCGCGGCCGTCCTGCACGCGGTAGGTGCCCGCGGAGTGCCAGCTCATCCGGATCATCAGGCCGCCGTAGTGACCGAAGTCGGCGGGCCACCAGTCCTGCGAGCTGCGCAGGGTCTGGGCGATGTCGCTCTTGAGCGCCTCGACGTCGAGCTGCGCGAACGCGTCGGCGTACGAGAAGTCGGTGCCCAGCGGGTTGCCCTTGGGCGAGTGGGCGTGCAGCACCGAGAGGTCGAGCTGGTTGGGCCACCAGTCCTGGTTGGTGTGCGGTCGCCCCTCCTTTGGCTGGGGCGAGTCGATGACCGGGTTCTCGCTCTCGCTGCCCTCCGCGGTCGCGGAGTCGTGCATCACCGGGCAGCCGGACTCGGCCTTGCGGTCCACGCCCTGCGGGCTGGTGGGCGTCGTGTCTTCCTGGTCGGACATTGGTGTCCCTCTCAGTTCTCGGTGGCAGTGGCAGTTGCTGGTGCAGTGGCGCAGGCGGGGCACAGGCCCCAGTAGGTGACCTCGGCCTCGTCGACGACGAAGCCGTGGGTGTCGGAGGCGTCGAGGCAGGGGCGTACGCCGACCGCGCAGTCGACGTCCGCGACCGTGCCGCACGAGCGGCACACGACGTGGTGGTGGTTGTCGCCGACGCGCAGCTCGTAGCGGGCGACCGAGCCGGCCGGCTGGATCCGCCGGACCAGCCCCGAGTCGCTCAGAACCCCGAGCACGTCGTAGACGGCCTGGTGCGAGACGGTCGGCTCCTCGGTGCGGACGGCCGCGAGGACGCTGCCGGTGTCGGCGTGCGGATGACGGCGTACGGCACGCAGGACGGCCAGGCGCGGCCGGGTGACCCGGAGGTCCGCGGCCCGCAGCAGCTGCTCGAAGTCAGCCTCGGCGTCGTGGTGGTCCATCCCTCGCCACTGTGCCGTCTTTACTTGAATCAGTCAAGTCTTTCAGCGGCCCCGTCGGGGTAGTCCAGTGGAGGATGGTCGTCGGAGGGGCCTTTCGACAGCCAGAACTCACTGGACTACCCCGGGCGGGGGCGGCAGCGACGACCTACGGCCGTGGCGGGAGGCCCGACCACTCGCGGGAGAGGAGCGCCCAGACCTCGAGGTCCTGGCGCTCCTCGCGCACGGGGAAGACCTCGCGGAGGGTGCCCTCGTGGGTGAACCCGAGGCGCTCGGCGACCCGTCGGCTGGCGAGGTTGCCGGGGGCGCACTTCCACTCGACCCGGTGGAGCCCGCGCTCGACGAAGGCCCAGTCGAGCATGGCCGCGACAGCGCGGGTGACGATCCCACGTCCGCGAGCGGAGGCGGCGAGGAAGACGCCTGCCTCCGCGATCCGTGAGCGGGAGTTGATGCTCGGGAAGAGGGTGCCGCCGACCAGCTCGTCGCCGACCCAAATGCCGAAGAGGCGACGGTTGCCCTCGCCGCGGCCCCGGGTGAAGCTGTCGATGAAGCCGCGGGCACCCTCGACGTCCTCGAAGCCCTCCCACGGCAGCCAGTCGTAGAAGTCGGCGCCGTGCGCGCGGAACAGCGCGGCGAGCTGCTCGGCATGCCAGGGCTCGAGGTCGGTCAGGCGGACGTCGTCATCGATCGGCAGGCTCAGCACCGCGCCACCCTAGGTCGCGATGCCACCTACCCGAGGGCAGACAGGCCGGGGCCGGCCAGGTCGGCCCGCGCCTCCGAGCGGCCGGAGACCGCGAGGAGGAGCGACACGGCCGGACCCGAGACCTCGGGCCCGTCACCGATGACCACGTCGGCGTCGGTGGCCCGGAGCCGTACGCCGGCGGCGCGCTCGCGACCGCCGCCGATCGACACCTTGGTGCGCACCTGGTGCTCGAGGGCGGGCACCACGGCGGCGAGCGGGTAGTCGTGCGCGATTCCGAGCGGGCGGCGTACGTCCTCGCCGTGCACGACCTCCTCGACCAGCCGCACCACCAGCGGCACGAACGGCGGGGCGTCGGTGTTGCCGGCGACCTCGCGCAGCCGACGCAGGGTGTACGCCGGTCCGTCGCCGAGCTCGCGCGCGGCGTCGGCCTGGTTCATCCGGTCGAAGTCGAAGCGTGCGCGGGCCATCGCGAGCACCAGCCCGGGGACGCTGATCGGGCTCGCGTTGCCCACGAGGTGCGCGGCGACGTCGTGGACGGTCCAGCCCGCGCAGAGCGACGGCGTGCGCCACTGCTCGTCGGACAGGGCGGACAGGTCGTCGACCAGGGCGTGGCGTTCGGCGTGGACGAGCGGCCAGACGTCCGTCATCCGCCGAGCCCCGCCGCGTCCTGCAGCCACGCCCACGCCTTCGCCCGCACGTCGCCGGACGGGCGCGTCGACGGCAGGAGCGAGGTCGGCCGCTCGACCCGGTCGTGCCAGAACCTCCCGGTCGGAGGGGCCGGCTCGACCGCCGCCAGCCAGACGCTGGTGTCGGCGCCCTGGGCGTCGTCGCGCAGCACCGGCCGGGTGATCGAGCGGAACCGCGGCAGCGACTCCTGCACACCCGGGGTGTCGGCCCAGCCGGGGTGCATCACCGCGACGGTGATCCCGTCGGGCGCCCAGCGCTCGCCGAGCAGCGGCGCCATCTCGACCTGCCAGCGCTTCGAGCGCGCGTAGGACGTCGTCGGCGAGTAGTCACCCTTGCGGTACTCCGGGTCGTCGGCGCGCAGCGGCTGGCCGTACATCCCGCCGCTGCTCACCAGCACCACCCGGCCGCCGGCCAGCGGACCACGCAGCGCCTCGGTCATCACGACGGGACCGAGCACGTGCACGGCCATGCTGAGCTCGTGGCCCTGCGGCGACTCCGCCCGCTCCGGCGGCATCGCGCCGGCGTTGTGCACGACCGCGTGGAGGCTCGGGACCTCGGCGGCGAAGTCGGCGGCGAAACGTCGTACGTCGTCGAGGTCTCCCACGTCGCAGCGCCAGAGCCTCAGCCCTGCTGCGGAACGCGAGGCGCTGATCTCGTCAAGGACCCTCGCCCCCTTGGCCTCGTCGCGCACCAGCATGTGCACGGTCGCCCCGAGGTCGACGAGGCCTTCGACGGTCGCGATGCCGAGTCCGGAGCTGGCGCCCGTCACGAGGACGTGCCGGTCCGCGAGCGAGCGCGGCAGGGGGTCCGCCGGCCACCCCGGGAGCGCGCGCCGCACCGCGAGGCCGATCGTCGTGTAGCCGAGGACCAGCGAGCGGTCCATCGCGGTGTCGACCGCGCGGGCGAGGAGCGGACGCGTCACAGGAGGCTCAGCTCGCGTCGAGGCGCGACAGCTCGTCGGCGGTCAGCTCGAGGTCCGCGGCAGCCGCGGAGTCGGTGATCGACGAGGGCCGCTTCGCGCCGGGGATCGGGATGACGACGGGAGACTGCGCGAGCTCCCAGGCGAGGGCGACCTGCTGGGCGCTGACGCCGCGGTCGGCCGCGATCTCGGCGAAGGCGGGGTGCTTCTCGGCGAGCTCCTTGGCGTCGGACAGGCCGCCGAGCGGGCTCCACGGGAGGAACGCCAGGCCGAGCTCGTCGCACACGTCGATCTCCGGCTTGGAGCTGCGGAAGGCCGGCGAGAACTGGTTCTGCACGCTCACGAGGGCATCGCCCAGCACGGCGTGTGCGTCGCGGATCTGCTGCGGGTCGGCGTTGGAGAGGCCGATGTGGGCGACCTTGCCGCTGTCGGCGATCTCCTTGAGCGTCCCGATCACGTCGTCGTAGGACACCTTCGGGTCGGGGCGGTGGTGCTGCCACAGCGAGATCTGGTCGACGCCGATCCGCTGGAGGCTCTCGTCGACGGCCTTCTTGAGGTGGGCCGCCGAGCTGTCGACCTCCCAGTTCCCGCCATCGGTGCGGACGTGGCCGCCCTTGGTCGCGAGCAGCACCTGGTCGCGCACGCCGAGCTCGTCGAGGATGGAGGCGATGAGGCGCTCGTTCGCGCCCTGCGCGTCGGCGCCCAGCTCGTCGCCGGGGCCGTAGGCGTCGGCGGAGTCGAACAGCGTCACGCCGGCGTCGAGGGCGGCGGTGACGGTGTCGAGGAGCTGCTGGCGCGGCTGCGTGCCGGTCTGGTCGAAGGTCATGAGGCCGAGCCCGATGGCGCCGACCTGCTGGTTTCCGAGGGTGCGAGTCTGCATGCCCACGACCCTACGGGCCGCTCGGTCAGCGGTTCAGCCCCCGAAGGGCGAGGACGTCCTCGGGAGCTCACACGTCGTCGCGGTCGCTCCCGACGACCGGCAGGTCGAGGACGGTGACGGCCACGTCCTCGCGCGGTCGGCCGACGTCGTCGCAGTGCGCGCGCAGCACGCCGATGAGCCGCGCCAGCTCGGCCTCGTCGGTGGTGCGCAGGTTGCAGGCGTCGCCGTGCGCGGCCGCGATCCGCAGCGTGCGGCGCTCACCCGACCCGCCCACGACGACCGGGATCGGCCCGTCCGGGCGGGGATAGCTCGTCGTCTCCGGCAGCACGACGCCGTGGTCGTCGTACGCCTTGGTGCCGCTCGCCCACAGCGCCTTCATCGTCACGATCGCGCGCTCGAGGTCGTCGAGCCGCTCGCGCGCCGGCGGGAAGGGGATGTCGTACGCCGCGTGCTCGCGCTCCCACCAGCCGGCACCGATGCCGACGAACGCGCGGCCGCCGGTGAGTGCCGACAGCGTCGCGGCAGCCTTCGCGATGATGCCGGCCGGCCGGAAGGTGACCGGGGTGCAGAGGGTGCCGAGCTCGAGCCCGGTGCCGAGGCCGGCGATCGCACCGAGGGTCACCCACGGCTCCGGGATCGGGTCCCAGGCCCGGCCGACCTGCGGCACCTGGATGAGGTGGTCCATCAGCGCCAGCCCCGCGAAGCCGGCTTCGTCCGCTGCGTGCGCGATCCCGGTCAGCCAGGCCAGCGGGTCGTCGCCCCACGGGAACCGCGACACCTGCAGCACCGCGCGCAGGCCGAGGCTCGAGGTGCGGTCGTCGATCGTCGGGTGTGCCGTGGGCGCCGGCTCGTCCGCCACGTGCTCGGCCGTCACCGGCACGACGAGGTCCCAGCCCTCGTCGTCCAGGAGCGGTCGTACGTCGCGCGCCGACCGCAGCTGCCCGGCCAGCGCGGGTGCCGGCACCGGCCGGTCGCGGGACGCGTTGCGCCGCCGGCACTCGGCGTCCGGCGTCGCCATCAGGACAGCGACTGCCGGAAGGCCGGCTGCGCGAGCCGCGTCGCGCCACGCCTGCCGCTTCGACGGGTCGAGGCCGAGGGTGTCGACGACCGTGGTCAGGCCACGGCCGAGCCGTGCGGCGACGACCGTCTCGAGGACGGCGAACGCGTCGGTCGACGCGTCGAGGTCGTGCGGACCGCTGCCGACAATGCCGCGGAGCTCGTCGGAGGAGACGACCTCCTTCGCGCGGTAGTGCGCGCCCGCCCAGGTCGACTTGCCCGAGCCCGAGGCGCCGACCAGCACGACGAGGGCGGGGTCGGGGATCTGCACTCCGCCATTGTGCCGCCGCCACCGGGACACGTGTCCGCGATGTGGCCCTCGAGCACAGCCTCCGAGGGCCACTTGTCGGACACGTGTGCCGCGCGGGCCTCAGCGCACCCCGACGCGGAACTTCTCCAACAGCTCGAAGGCCGAGGCGGCGTGCGCGGAGAGGTCACGGCCGACCGACTCGCGCGCGAAGGCGCCGAAGTCCTGGAGCTGAGCGACCTCGCGGCCCGAGACGTTGCGGAAACCCATCGACCAGGTGGCGAAGGACCGCTCCTCGACCTCGCTTCGGTCGACCACGTGGATGTCGCCGTGGCGCGGGTCGGTCCGGATCGATTCGAAGACGGCGTCGACGGCGTCCGCCGTGCCCTCGAGGGTCTGGATCACGTTGCCTCCGCTGTAGAGCAGCAGCCCGGTGACGCCGAGGCGCTCGTTCCTGGACCGGATCTGCTCGATCAGCTCGACGAGCTCGCCGACCGACAGCAGCCGCGTGGCCGCACTGGTGTAGGTGAGGCTGATCAGGGACGTGGCGTCAGTCAAGATCGATCGTCCCGACCCAGCGCTCGCCCGCGTCGCCTCCCCAGGCGTCCCAGGCCACCCGGCCGGGCGACGGGAAGCCGTCACCGCCCTGCGTGAACCCCGCGGCGTCCTTGTCGACGGTGTGCCGTGCGAAGTAGGCCTGCATCTTCTTCACGACGTCGTCGCTCACCTCGTCGCCCTTGGCCAGCCGCGAGGCGCGGCGCCGGCCGGTGTCGGTGAAACCCTTGCCGGCCCTGCCCTCCTCGATCCAGCGCTGGGCTCGCTGGGCTGCCTCCTGGACGTCCTGGGGCGGTTGGTGGGGCACTGGTCATCCTCCTGGAGCTCGACCGGTTCCCCACGACGGTAGGTCGGTCCCTCGACCGATCGCCTCACCCCCCGGTGGGTCCGTCCGTCAGGGGGCGAGGACCGCGATCTTGAGGGTGCGGGCGGCCGACAGCGTCGCAGTGTCACCGGCGTACGACACCTTCACCTTGGCCTTTCCGGCCGCCGTGAACGCACGGAGGGTGACGGTCGCCTTGCCGCCGCGGAGCTTGGTGACGTACGTCTTGCCCGCGGCGCGGACGGTGACCTTGCCCGTCGGCGTCGAGCCCGTCGAGGCGACGGTGACGACCAGCCGGGCCCGGGTCTGCCTGGCCGTGACGCGACCGGGCTTGACCTTCACCTTCAGCGTCGGCTTCACCTTCGAGGTCGTCGGGGTGGGGGTCGGCAGCGGCGTCGGAGTCGGCGTCGGCGTCGGAACGAGGGTCGGTGTCGGTGTCGGGGTGGGTGCGGGCGGTGCGGCGGTCACCGCGATCGTCCGGGTCACCGTGGTGCCGGTCGTGGTGCCGACGATCCGCACTGTCGCGGTGCCGGCTGCGAGGTCGGCTGGGATCGTGGCGCGCACGGCGACCCTGCCGTCCTCGTCGAAGGCGTTGTCGGTGCGGGTCGCGTCGACCGGGAAGCTGCCCACTGGACGACCGGCGATGGTGACGTCGACGGTCGCGTCCTGCGGGTCGGTGGCGTTCGAGTACGACCAGGAGCTGAGGTCGAGGGCGTACGTCGTCCCGGCGACGTAGGACGACGGGGCACCACCCGGCACGCTGACGCCGACCGCGCGCTGGGACTGCGGCACGGCGAGCGGAGCGGTGGTCGAGCCGTCGCCGACGTAGGCCGCGAGCGCGGAGACGGTCGTGGCCTGGCGCACCTGGGGCACGAGGCCGTCGGTGAACTCGCGGAAGTTGTCGCCGCCGGCGGCCAGGGACTGGCTGACGGTGACCGAGTAGTTGCCGGCCGGGTTGAGGGCCGTGCCGTCGAGCCACGTGCCGGTGATCCGGTCGCCCTGCGGGCGGCTGACGTCGTGGGTCCACGTGAGCCCCGACGAGGCGCCGAGGCGGACGAAGGCCGGGGTGGGCACCTGCCCGCCGGACGTGGTCTGCCACTGCTGCTCGAGCACGGTCTTGATCTGCGCGCCCGTGAGCCGCATGTTCACGAGGGGCTCGGCGTCGACGACGGCTGCTGCCTGCGCGTAGGTGACGCTCGCGGCGGTGGGGACGAGGTCGGCCTCCAGCGCCGTCGGGCTGGCGAACGCGATGCGGGCGGTGCCGCCGCTCGCGCCGCGGGTCGCCCAGCGCTGGGCGTCGGCGACGAGGTGGGCGAGCGTCGACTCGCCACCGGGGTTCGGCGTGGTGCCGTCGGCCTTCGTCGCGCGCTTCGCCGGGCCTGCGATCGGCCCGAGGTCGACCCCGGGCTGCACCTGGATGTCGCGGAAGTCGACCTGGGCGGCCGCGCTCCGGTTCTCCAGGCCGATGTACCCGCCCAGCGGGACGGTCCGGTCGACGGCGTTGACAACGGTGCCGTTGAGCAGGACCCGGATGCGGGCCGGCGTCACCTGGACGGCGTACCGGTTCCACTGGTTGACCGGCTTCACGGCGGCGGCGAGCGCGGCCGCGTCGGCCGCCTGGGTGAAGGCACCGTCGGCCGAGGTGACGGTCGCGGTGTCAGTGGCGCCGATCATCACGCGGTAGCCGGTGGTCGGGTTCGTGACGTTGGAGGTGGCCGACCCGACGTAGACGCTCGACGCGTCGTCGGCGTCGCGCCGCAACCAGTCGAGGACGAGCGTGTAGGGGTTCGCCTGCTGGCTGGTGGTCGCCTGGGTCCAGGTGCTGCCGGGGCCGCGGAAGCCGCGGATCGTGCAGTCGGTCTGGCGACCGAACCCACCGCCACCTGCCTTGCGCCACAGGTCGAAGGTCGCGAACGTGCCGTCGAAGAGCCGCGCCGCTCCGGCCGGCACCGCGGTCGGGACGCACGTGTCGGCGGCGAGCCCGCCCACCTGGATGGCGTCGAGGTTGAGCCGGCACATCTCGGTCGGCAGGTTGCGCTGGCAGTTGAGCGCGATCGTGTTGGCGCCCTGGTCGAGGGTGACGGTCGCGCTGGCGAACGCCCACGACTCCCAGCTCCCGGTCAGGGGGTAGCTGACGACCTGGCGCGAGCCGTTGGTCGTCAGGCCCATGGAGCGCGTGACGTCCTCGGCGCCGCCGAGCGGGCCGGCGGCGTACCGGATCCACACGGGGTACGTCCCCGCCTCCGGCGCGGTCACCGTCATCGAGGAGGTCATCCCGGTCTCGCGGAACGTGTAGGAGCCGCTGCCCGAGAAGTTGCCGTGGTCGCCCGAGTTGAGCGCCGGACCGCCGCTGATCACCCCGTCCTCGACCTCGACCCACGCGATCTGGGTGTCGCCGACCGCTGCAGTGGCGGCCATTGGGGTGAGCGCGAGAGCTCCGAGTGCGAGGGACACGCAGGTCAGCGCGGCGGTCGCGATGCGACGCAGGCGGCGGGACTGGGGCACGACGGGCTCCTCCGACAAGGAAATCGGGTGGGCTCGGTGTGCGGACTCGAGCGAGACAAGGTTGTGACGCCTGCCACAACCGGTGCCGACCGTACGCCTCACAGTTCACATTGTCGAACGTGGTTCCACATATCGACACGGTCGGTCTGAATTCCCCTCGCTCTCCACGGCCGCGCCGACGCATACTCGAAGGTGCTGGGGAAAGGAGGGTCCCGATGGCGGTCGTCGACGACGTCCTGCCGCTCGGCGAGGGCCTGGAGCGGTCCTACGTCGCGCACGTCGCGGGCCGGCTGAAGTTCCGCGTCGGCTCGATCGTCTACGTCGCCTTCTCCCTCGACGAGTCCGTGATGGGCTTCGCGTTCCCCAAGGACGAGCGCCTCGCGCTCGTCGAGAGCGACCCGCGCTTCCAGCTGCCCAGCGAGTCGGACATGCGCTTCCACTGGGTGCACGCCACCCTCGCCGAGCTCGAGGCGAGCGAGGCGCGCGAGCTCGTCGTCGACGCCTGGCGGATGGTCGTGCCGCAGAAGGTGGCGAGGGCGTACGACCTCGCGCACCCGGTGGGTCCGGTGCCGACGATCACTGAATCTGCAGATCGTCCGCGCTCAACAATCGTCGAGTCTGCAGTAGAAGGATCCTGAATCTGCAGCAAGGCGACGTCGCAGTTGGCGGTCAGAGACTTGCCCTGTGTGGCGTCAGTTCTTTGTCGGTGACTTGTAAGCCGACGGGCCCGACGGTCCGGTTAAGTCGGCGAGGCTGCCGCGGTGTCCCCAAGCTCCCCCGAACCCACAGGCCTTACGGTTGCCGGGGCACGTAGCGTGGTCCTTCGCCCGTCCGAACCAGCCCTCGCCTTCGACGTCAACGACGAGGTCTCGCACCATCCAGGTGGTGCCGCCTTGGCTGCGATGGTCGGAGAGACATAGCTTTGCAACGCAGGTGAAGGTCACCCCCGCCGTCGGATAGGTGCCGTGACCCAGTTTGGCAACGTAGCCCATACCGGCCAGACCGCGGTTTTGCGCTGACGCGGGGTCCGCTGCGCGGTATGCCCCTAGGTACGGGGCGTAGGACACCGGCTCGTGATGAGCGACGTACCCAAGGCGGGACGGCACCATCTGGTCGTTCAGGTCGACGATGATTCGCTCCCAGTCGCCCTCGTGCCCGAGGGGTGAGGGCCTTCCGCTACCGAGGACGGGTTGGGAGAACCCGTAGAACAACCAGTAAACCAACTTGTCCTTCTTGACCTGTAGGTAGGCGGGCCACGGACCTGTCGGCGTTCCCGGCCGGTCTGCGTCCTTGAGGTCTAGGTAGAAGCCGGACTTCTTGCTGCGAGAGGTTGCGTTGTCGTATGGCCGAGTGGGGTCGTCGCTCGAGATGATGCTTTTGCCGAACAGCGATGTCTCCTTGTAGGTGTAACCGCCTCGCCCCAACCTCTTCGACGACACCTTGCCGACAGAAGCCAAGATCTCGCGCCGGTCGGGTAGACCTCTCGGCATCTCCTCGATGTACGCAAGCTTCGATCGCTTCACGAACCTGTTGGCCGACATGGGCCACCACTTCTCATCCGGGTGCAGTTGTACCTGGGGCGCGAAGTCGAGGGTGGGATCTCCTGACACCCACAGGGGCAGGCTCGCGGAACTCGATGCGCCACATGAGTCGCGCACGATGACGGTAGCCAACCGGTCGCGGTAACTGCCAGGTCCGGTAGGCCACCGGTAGGTCGTTGCACTGCCGGTCCCGGTGCCCACGGTTGCACCGTCGGTAAAATTCCACTCGAAGGTGAGCGGTTGAGCGTCGGGGTCGTTCGCCGTCACGGCGAGGCGTGTCTGAACTCCTGCGCCCGTCGCCGCACGGCCCTGCGTCCAATCGAGCGGCGTGGCGGAGATCGCGGTCACTCCTGGCGGCTGATTGGTGTCGCACCACTCATCAGGGTCTACCTCGGGCGGAGGTGGCGGCGGGTCGGTGGTGGCGTCGCAGGCATCACCGACTCCGTCTATATCGGTGTCATGCTGCTCCGGGTTAGGCACTGTGACGCAGTTGTCCAAGTAGTCCTGGATCCCGTCGCCGTCGGAGTCCGACCCCTCCTCCCCTCGGATTGGGAAGAAGCGCAGGTCGAAGTCGAAAACTACAGATCCCGTTTCATCGGGGTGGTCGCACGGAACGGACTGGGTTTTGCTGCCGCGCAGCACTGTGTGCCGATCGGCTACGCCGTTGTCATCCCAGTCCTCGTAGACCACCTCGCCGTAGGCAGGGAGCACGTAGCGGGCCAAAGCGCCTTCGCACAGAGTCAGTGGCCCGTAGAGCCAGTCCCGCTGCCCAGGGCGGCCATCAACGCACTCGTCTGGGGTGTAATCATCTTCGCTGTTGGCAGTGAGGAACCTGTCAGTGCCCCAGCCGCCAAAGCTGATGTGCATGCCTGCAGGCTCATTGTCCGGCGCAACCCAGGCGTTAATCCCCATGTAGCCCCCGTTGGAGGGGCCGATCATCAACGAGCAGGACCGCCGGTCCCAAGTGAACCGTTCGGTGTAGGACTGTGACGCGAGAGTTGAAACCCCTCCGCCCGGGTTCCAAATGGGGTCGGGTTCGCTGGTCTCGAATGATCCAGTCTCGTTCCCGCCAGCCCGTTGGACGTTGAAAACTGTCGTCCCCGACGCCGACCCTAGAAGGCCGCTGTAGTTGTAAGACACATTGACGTGAGCAGTGACGGTCCCGCTCCAGTAGCCACCGACGGGTACATATTCGTCCGCATGGGTCGCAACAACGGGGACAAGAAGCGCGGCGGCGGCGATCGCCGAGGCAGCGAGTAGGGCCGTAAGGCTACTTGGGCGTATCTGGGCCGTCGCCGTAGCGGGTCGTAGCACCCCTGGGAGGGCCCTCATCCCACGTCACCCCGACGCACGTTCGTTCGAAGGGTTGACGTTGTGGAGCACGAAATCTCGCCGCTTCCTGTCTGAGCCATCTCACGCCTGTCCTCGCACTGGACCCGCGCTGGCCGCCGGGTCTGATGAAGGACAATGTCCACAAGGGTGCTTAGGAGTCTCTTAAGGCCTCCCTTCCGGGCAGTGCGTCTCGGGCCTTCACCACTGCGTCGACGACCTGGGTACGCCGACGGCCAGCGTTCGCCTGCGACGCGGTAGTTGACTTGGTGATGCAGCGTGGCGTTGTTGCTGATCGCACCAGCATCGCGATCAGTCCAGTCGACGCATGCGATGGCCGTGCCTTTCGGCTCTGCCGAGAGGTCGATACCCACCGTCGCATTCACCGATCGGCTCCGTTCGTTCTTAACCCGGAGATCGGGACCACCAACGATCGGAACGTGCCGGCCGGACTGGCGTCCAGTCGTGAGTAGTCAGCCCACTTAAGAACGTAGGGGTTCCGCAGGTTGAGCGGGGCCTCACGTCCTCGGGCGGTGCCGCCGGTGTTGGGGCCCCAACTGCGTTCGCCATCCAGAACGCAGCCCTCGTATAGGCGGAAGGCATCCGCGTTCGTGGGACGCCCGTGGCTTGGTCGTCGCCAGTAGCCGCCCTCGTTCGTCAGTGCGATGACGATTCCGGACCACCCTGGGCGGGCGGCCACGAACCGCTCGACCCGTCCAATGTCCTTAACCACGTCGTATCCGCGCAGATCCGAGGCGCCGTGATTCTTCAGCACATACTTTTCGGCGCCTTGTGACCCTGACCAGGACCGAGTCATGTACTTCAACTCCACTGCAACGCCAATGGTGCCAGTCTCGTCGAAGAGTTCGAGGTCGAGACGGACGGCGGGCTCGGGGTGCGTTTCCAGGCGCACACTCAGGTCAGGGTGCAGCCGTTTGGCCTCCCAGGCGAACGCGAACTGGAAGTCCGCCTCCGAGTGGAACACCGGTCTTTGCATCGCGAGCTTGGCGAGAATGGTGGGTGCGTCGATCAGCACCTGCTTACTCATTGCCGTTGCCCGTCCGGACGCGGCGGTGGGCAACCTGGCTGCCGGTCGTGTCTGTGATTGGAGTGCGCGGCGTCATTGGTTGCGCTCCGCCAGGACCTCTCGGTACCAGGAATCCGTGATCTTGGTTGGGTCGACTTTGGTCAGTGCCCCTCCTGGGAGACAGTCAGTTACCGTTGTCTGCTCCCACGGCTGGCCCCTAAGGAAGTTCATCTGGTTTTGGGCCTTGATGCCAAGGACTTTGATGATGAGTGCTTCGAACTCGCGTGCCGAGACCTCGACGTTGATGGCTCGGGCCTGGTTGTTGAGTTGGAGCTCTCGCCACGGTTGTTTGCGGGCGCTCTCGGAGCGAGGCGTTGCCACGTCGTCGAAGCTGAACCAGCAGAAGCGATTCCAGTCTTTTGGGGCGTGTCGCATCTCGTTGGGCTGCTTGCTGCTGGGCTGGGTGTGGGTTCGTAGGCGGCCACCCAAGCCTTGGGCGCCGCGGGCGATGCCGACGTACGTCACCCCGTAGTCGTTGAGCAGCAAGTAGAAGCCGCGCGCGATTCGGAAGTCGCACACCTGCAGGGTGCCGCGGTTGTTCTTGCGACGTCCGAGCAGTTGCCATGACCGGCCAGAGCCGGGTTGCCACTGGACCTCGCCTCGATCCCAGAAGAGGCCGTATGCCCCGACCAGGTGAGCTCCACTCTCAGCCACGTAGATCCCCCGTCCGCCCAGCCGAATGTTGTTGACAACTTCTGCCAGTTGGACCGGCCCGCCGTCAAGGGTGCCGAGACAGTTGGGGGCGAAGAGTCAGGGTGGGATAAGGAATAGAGGTTTTCCAGACCTCACCGCTGGCCGGCCCCTTGCGGTGATTGTCTGTCACTGGGACTTCCAAGGTGTGGACCGTTCGTACGACGATGGGTCCGTGTGGACGCCACCGTTGACGGCGTTCTGCAGTCCAGGAGTCGCTCCGGGGATCTGGGTACGGCCGGGCAGGGTGTCCCTGATTTCCGCGCTGGGTCGCAACGCAAGCGCGACCGCGTAGATCGAATGGAACTCTGCAGATGGATCACCACAATCGTCGAGGGCCTGACGCTTTCAGGTCACCTGGCCCTCGCCGTTCGGTTCGATGTCGTCCGCACCATGAGCCTCGTCACTGTCGCTTTCTGCAGCGGTGGCAGTTTCGTTCGGCTTGTGGGGGTCCTCGTCGAGCCACCGACACTGTGCAGCGATCGCCGTTTGGATGTTCCGCCGGATAGTGCGATCTGGCTCGGTCTCGCGGGTACGTACGAGTGAGTGGGCTTTGCCGATCGCCTCACCTGCGGGGTGATCATCAACGGGGTTGTAGATGACACCCGCCTCCGATGTGCTGCGTGCAGTCCCCGCGGCGAACTCAACGCTCGTGTGGGTATCCCAGTTGCAGACGGCACCTCGGCTATGTCCCTCTGATGCCAGGACATCGGACGAGATTACGGACATGCCGTCAGCGTCGAACCGAAGCGCCGCAGCCTTCACCTCAAGTCTGCGTGTAACCAGGTTGGGGATCACGAAGGCAGGCTTGCGCGGGACGTTGCGCATGAAGAGCTGATCGGAGTGGATCTCGGGGTCGTCCCAGATCCAGGCGGATGTCACCGTGCGGTTCGGGCCGATGCGTGCTGAAACAATGACCGCCAGTTTGGGTTCGCGAGCGCGACGACGGCTGACACGTCTCTGATCATCTTTCGTAGCGGCGTCTGGGAACGTCCACCGCGCAGCCGGATCCCATCGCGCCGCACCGTGTAGGAGAACCCACCCTCCGGATCGACGTCGATCTCTAGAGCGAAGGCAGCAATGCGCCATTCCGCAATGATTCCGCCCTCTTCGTCGATCGACATCGTGGGGTAAACCGAATCCTCGGCAAGAACGGACCGAAGAGCATGCAGCATCCGGTGGTACGCGATATCTGAGGGCGCCGTGAGACCGGAGGCAACGTGCTCCTCGGATATGCGGGCGAGTTGTCCGCGTGCGTATCGGTACGCCGGCGCGGCGACTGGCCAGTCGGGAGCGTGTGGATGTTCGGACTGGTGGGCAACTCCCTTGTACCCGCGCAGCTGCCCTCGATCTAGGTGGGTCACTCTAAACGCAGCAACTGCAGATTGGAACGTTCTACTGCAGACCGACCAATCGTCGGCATCCGGGCTGAGTGACGGCGTCACTGGAACTTGTCATCGGAGCCACGCTTGGTCGAGCAGACTTTGTCCACCTCGTGTGAAACGAATCTGTCACTACACCAGGCGAGCACACCGAGTAGGCCCATGAGTCGCGCGACGATGCCCCAGTTCGCCCAGAAGGACACACCTCCGCAGTGGCACACTGCGTCATGCTCCGCTTGCCGACCCGGAGTGCGTCGTCAGCGGGCTCATCGCCCGCGTGTAGGGCGACGGGTTGGTCCGGCGGTTTCTCGACGCCCCGAGGTCGAGGAGATCTGTCCAAGGATTCGATGCTGACGGATGCGGGGGCGGTCAGGCCGACTCTGCGGTGACCAGGGCTTCGGGCCACGGATAGGCGTCCCAAGCGCGCTGTAGGACGGGGCTACGGGAGCCACGCGCTTTGTCGAGGGCATTGCCCAGACTCCATGTGGAGCGCTCGGGATCGTTGGCGATCTGCACCAGCTGTAGTTCAACTTCGTCAAGTGGAAGTCCGGCGAGGAATTCAATGTCGCGCAAAGAAGCCGTCAGGGTTGGGAAGGGGGTAGCTGTGAGCAGGTCCCGAGTCCACGGGCTGTTGGCCAGGTAGTACGGCTCACCCGTGACGACGACACCGACGCGTGGGCGGTCGCTGGGAATGTGCGCAAAATGCGGGTTCTGGGAGTCGAGCGCGTTGGACGAACGCTCGAGTTGATCGATAGCTTTGTTCAGGAGGGCCTTGACTCTGTCCTGGTAGCCCTCGACAGCAGCGCGGTCGAGCAGGCCATAGCGCGCTGACTTGACCTCAAACATGATGACGACTGAGGGCAGCACCATGAACCAGTCGATGCTCTTCTTCTCGTCCTTGGCTTCTCGATACACGATCTCGGGGTGCAGTTCTGGAGACGGTTGGATTGCCCCGAGTTGCTTGCCGACGTAGTGCTCCGTGAGGTTGCCGAGGTCGCGAGAGAATGGTTGTCCGAACTCGTCCATACCCCGGTAATACAGTGCGCCGGGACTGACGGTTCGGAGGATCAGGCGTGGCTGCGGCGCAAGCAACCGGCCGTCTGGCATGCGTAGGAATGGCCGTTTGATAAGTGGGTTGTAGGCGTAGCGCTCATACCCGGTTGGAGGGTGGGGCACGGCCTCGTACGCCGCCTTGAACTCCTCGAAGGTCGAGGAAAGTTGCAGGGCACGGTCTTCAATAACGGCCCGTGGCCAGATGTCGTAAAGCGACTGCAGGTCGTCGAGATCAAGGAAGTCGGAGTCGAACCACCCGTTGTTGCTGTTCGCGGCAACTTGGAGGAAGAACGTGGCCCCCACGACCTCGCCGAGCGGTGCCCCAAGGAGGCGGTTCCACGCTGCGTCGTCCAGTACCTCCACAGCTATTTCGGACGCACCCTCGACCATGAGCGCGTGGGAGCGACTCACCTCTTCGAAGATGGATTCCTGATAAGGGAACTGCTCGTAGGCGAGCCGAGTCATGAGGGCATGGGCCCAACCGTCCCTCTCCTGTGTCGGGGGACGCTCATAGATGTCGTTGTGTGCGTTGATGAGGACGCGAAGGCTGTCGCCAGTCACCTCGGCATCACGATGCTCGTTGCCCCAGAGAACGGACTCACGGGCCGCGAGCGCGGTTGCCCACGGCGGGACGCTGGAAAGCGTGTTCCCTTCATAGGGCGGTTCCCCACCGGCCAAGGAGAGTTCAGCGAGAGCAGGCAAGAGCTCCGACGGCCGGTATCGGCGAACAACCTGCCGAAACTCGTTGAAAGTAATGCTCTCTCGACGCGTCGGCCCCGTCAGCCATTGCTTGTGACGTCCCACCATGACCATGTAGTCGGAGACCGCTGAGTGCCCCCCTTCCTGTCGAGGTTCTCCCCGAGCCATCTTCGGCGCCCTCTTCCGTGGTTTGAATGCGACCTGAGAGAAGTATCGGCGGTTCCTCCGACACTCACCGTTGCTGGGGCCTTACTGCCCCGCGTGAAGCGTTGCCTCGCCTCGTCCGCGCGCCGGTGGTCACGTGCTCGAGATGGCGACCTGGCGCGAGCTGACCATCCTGACTCTGAGCCGGGAGGCGGTCGGCGAGTTGGTCGCGCGGATACTTAGAGTCGAGCGGTCGTCGAACAAACGGTGCCCTTCGTGGACGCTCGTTGTCCGGGCGCCGCTCTGGCACGATCCGCCCATGGAAATCATCGCGCTCGTGTTCTCGGGACTGGCGATCGTCGTCGCTATCGCCGGAACCGTCCTGTCCAACCGACGCTCGTCCGAGGCACTGGAGCTGTCGAAGCGAGCGGAGGCGTCGGCGGTCTGGTCTCCGGTGCAGGATGCCGTGCAGCGCCTGATCGGCTTCGATCCGTCGCGAGAGCCTGTGGGTGAGCGCTTGGCCAACCTCCGTATCGCGGGCATCGCCCTTGCCGACGACCTGGGATGGGAGGGTCTCGACCCCTGGCTGAAGGCCGAGAGGGCGCTGGGCTCCGCCTACGCCCAACAGGCGATGAATGACTCTTCGCCTGACGACACCCCCGAACGCCGCCTTGACGTGACACAGCCGTACTGGACTTGGGCCGACGTCCTTGGTCACAACCTTCGGCGGTTCCGGAAGGAGGGCTACAAGATCGATGAGATGGACTCTCTCCGTACTCATGCCTTGGGCGAGGTGAGGAACATTCACGAAAAGCACGGCTGGCCGCTCCCCCCGACCACCCTTCCTGGTGTGCAGGCGCTCGGAGATTAGCTAGTTCTAATCGCCGCGGATTCGCCAGGGGCAGTACGACTCCGTTTCGCTGGGCCTCCCGATAACACGACCTAGCCCTGCGTCTTCTCGCCGCCTGCCTGACGCTGCTTCGCGATCTAGCAGTTGACGAACTTGATCGGACTCGCTTCACCCTTCTTGTACAGGTGCTTGACCGAGGTGTTCACGTAGTGCCGCATCTCGGGCGCTACCGCGCCTTGGAAGCCCCATCGCGTCGTGCCCGGGCGGTCCGATTCTTCGTCCGTCCAAGCACGCCAGCCTTCGATGGAGTAGACCTCGCGGATGACGCTTCGGTTGATGCTGAATGCGTACCTCGCCTTCTCGCGACGCGGGCCGATCTTCCACCAGAAGCGCGTGGCGCGGTAGAGCTCCTCGGCCGACATCGACGGATGCCAGAGGCCGGGGATCTTGATGAGAAGCACCGGATCGACGATGTCCGGCGTTTGCGGGGCATCGAACAGGCTGATGACGACATCGGTAGATGCGAGACCGCGAGAGGCATGATGATGGCCAAGCACGAGGTTGGTGAGAACGAAGCGATCGTTGTCCAAGGACGGATCAAGCAACCGCATCGCGTCGATGACGGCCGACTCAATGTCGTAGGCCACGCTTTCCGAGCTGATGCCGTGCCGGAGGATGAAGGTGCCGACCTGAAGCCCCGCGTCATGGATGGCATTGATCAACTCGATCTTCGGGCTCATCTCATGGTCCTGCTGCGTCGCAAGTGCAGCTTGGGCGTGCTGGAATACGCGATTCCCGCGACCCTTCCCAACGTAGAAGACCCTGCCGTCCCTGGGATCTTGGAGCGCGTACACATACCAACCGACACGCTCCGACACGAACTCGGAAAACAGCATCGGCAGCGCATCCTTCGTGGGCTTCGACAGCAACTGTCACAACGTTATGGGGACATGTCCGCGGCCACCAACGGGACGAAGGCGTCCGTGCACATGTGTCTGCATGGCGACAAGAGGCAGCGCAGTCTTTCCGCGCGAGTCCTGCGCCTGCAAGTGCTCGCCCAACAGGTTCCTATGGATTCGCTGGGTTGAGCAGCGCATCAGTGACGTGGGTCGGATCCTCGATGCCATGTGCTGCCATGAAGCTCCGCCAAGCGGCATAGGCGGAGTCGGCGAGCTCGAGGGCATCCACCGTTGATGCTCGGGGATTCGTGCCCGGGCCGTAGCCGATCGTGACGAAGTTGCCGCTACCACTGCTTCCGGCCTCGACGACCGTTGCTTCGACCTCTGACTTGCCACGTCGCTTCAGGTGCTTCGACGTGTTCGCGAAGTCACGGCACAGTCGCAGACTTGCGTCGGCCTGCATCGCCGCCTCAACATCCGTCTTGGAAATAGCCGGTAGTGCAGCGTCATTTTTGAACGCATCCCACATATGCGCGCAACTGATCATGAAGGCATCCACGATGGCAGTCAGGTCAACGTTGTTGAGCGGCTCTCCCGCGTAGACCTGACGAAGCCGCCCAAGATACTGAGATGCCTTGAGCCATTGGTGCGTCCAGGTGAGTCCGTTGGGATAGCCCACGGATGCCGTTGCCGTCAGCGTCCCTTCCCCGCGCATCTGTGCCATGTCACCAGCGTAGGCGCACGCGGGTCGGCCAGGACTCCGCATTTCCGAACGCGTGGCAACGCGCTGCCCGCAAGAACAGGCGCGTCTTAGCGCCGCGGGTGGGCTCGGGTCCTCAAACGCCTGACGAACGACCCTCGTTCTCGTTAGCGTCGCTCTGCGGTCCATCGATCGCGGGAATCGGGGGACGGGTTATGCGTGGGATTGCGACCATTGACCGACAGCCTGGCGGTGACGCCATCGCTATCTGGGTGACGACTGCTAAAGGGACGCAGGCGTGGCACGTCAATGCAGTAGAACTTGAAGCCGCAGACGACGCCCAGGCGCACGCAGCTGTGTCGTCGCTGACGCGCTGCACAGCGGTGCTCGTCACCGATGGCAGCCACCTCGACGGAATGCCGGTAGAGGGAACTCCACTCACGGTGTCGGACATCGAGGATCTCGTCACGGCCACAGAGGCCCAGCGAGACGCAATCCTGCTTGCGGTCAAGGACTTCAAGCGCACCACAAGATCGGCGTCGGTCAAGCTGCCGACGTTTCCAGCCAGCCCCAAGGCTGCCGACTTCGTGGCCGACGAGGACACTGCGACTGGGCGCGCTTTCACCACAGCGAACTTTCTCGCCAAGGCGTGGACCGCGTGGCTCAGGACCGACGAAGAGCGTCGCCGTCGTACTGCCAGGCCCAAGACCGGTGAGACACCGTGGATCATGCCTCACTCGATGAGCTCGCCCCAGGTTGATCTCTTCCCCGAGGCGTTCGTGCCGCGGGTCCACGAGCAACCGCTGGTCTGAGAATGCTGGATTACACCGCGATCGACTTTGAGACCGCCAACGCCTACCGCGGATCACCCTGCGCGGTGGGTCTAGTTCGTGTCCGGAACGGACAGCCGGTGGACGAGCGAAGCTGGCTTATTCGGCCGCCCGTTCGGGTCGACTATTTCGACAGCTTCCATTCGACCTTGCACGGGATCGACGCCGACATGGTGCGCGAGGCTCCGCGGTGGAGCGCCGTTCTCCCGGCCCTGGTGGACTACATCGGGGATGACGTAGTCGTAGCGCATAACGCAGGGTTCGACATCGGCGTGATCCGCTATGCCTGCGCGGTGGACAACATCGAGTGGCCGGAGCTGCGCTTCCTGTGCACGATGGTCATGGCACGCCGAGCGTTGAGCCTGCCGTCGTACCGGCTCCCGTACGTCGCGGAGTCGTGCGGGTTCGAGATGGGTGAGCACCATGACCCGTTGGCCGACGCGCACGGAGTCGTCG
The DNA here is from genome assembly GCF_004137245.1 of Nocardioides glacieisoli. GTDB lineage: Bacteria > Actinomycetota > Actinomycetes > Propionibacteriales > Nocardioidaceae > Nocardioides > Nocardioides glacieisoli. Next base: position 8,323 of record NZ_SDWS01000007.1, on the reverse strand, counting down.
GCATCGTGAGGGCGCTTGCCAGCGCGGCGGGAGCGTCTGACCTAGCCGAGCTCGCGTCGGCTCACCGCATGAGCATCGGCCGTATGGGCAGCGGCCTGTACGCCGGCAGCGTGGCGGTGGGGACTGGCACCCGGAACTTCACACCCATCGTGGTCAACCCCGATGCCGACCCGGATGGATACCTCTACGGCAGGGTCGTTGTATTCACAGGCACCTTGATGTCGATGACGCGCGACGTCGCGCGCCAGGAGTGCGCCCGAGTTGGTGCCGTCCCCGAACAGAACACGACGAAGAAGACCAACGTTCTCGTCGTCGGGGACATCAACCCGGCTGTCCTTCGCCCCGACTCGAACGTCACCGGCAAGACGCGGAAGGCGTTCGACCTGCAGGACAGGGGTCAGGCGATCGAGGTGATGACCGAGGACGACTTCCTGCGATGCCTCGACGGCAAAGCCCTCACCGTCATCGAAGGTCTATTGGCCGACGAAGGAGAGGCAGTTCCGACTGCCACACCCACACGCGACCGATTGCGGTCAGTTCCCCTTGACCAGCGCCCAGTCCCAGCGCCGCCCAAGCCACCACGGCCCCTGCGACGAGAGCGGGTGCCAACGGACCAGGTCTGCTCGGTCGATGGCTGCGGTGATGCTGCCGCATTCAAGACGCGCACCAAGCCGACCTACTGCGACGACCACATCGCGGTCATCTTGCGTGTAGGCGGTCTGGAAGCACTGGAGTCCTTCACTCGGACAACCGACTGGCTCCTGACTAGGTGCATCCATTGCGGAACCGTGGCGCACTACCGATTCGAGTATGTGCAGGAGAAGAACGACTGGGGCGAGACCACATGCCGAGCGTGCTATTGGCGAGAGTGGGCGCGGTCGGAGCGGGAACTTCAACGCGGTTACGCCCGCATCGAGCCAGTGTCATTCGAAAAGGCACAGGCCACCGCAGAGGAGCACGGCTTCATCTACCTCGGACCGCTCACCACCCCGTCAATGCCCAGTGACCCGCACCGCACGGAGTGCCGCCGCTGCGGGAAGATCAGCGCCGAGCGACTAGGTGATATCTCGTTCGGGTGCACCTGCCAATCTTGATGGAACCTGTACCCGAGCGGTCACCTATGCGGCTCAAAGGAGGCCCGCGACTCCGAACTTCAGGGTGCTGGTCTCTCGAGGAGACGACTACGCAGAGGAGGCACCGCGCTTGCTGTGTGGGTGCGTACTGCCCGCAGGACCGACCGATTGGTGCTGGAGAACGGGCGGCCGCGGAACATTTTGGGCAATCGGGCTGTACAGGCCCGCTCAACCCATCCCTCCCTGTTCAACCGCATCGAGGGCGCCGAGAACCTCCGCGGCGCGCCCGAGGCGCACGAGGTCGATCGGTCTGGCACCGTTGAGGTGACTGCTCGTGCCACGAAGCCACTCACTGGCGGAGGGCTCCGCCCACAGCTCGCGTGCGCGAGCCAGCACTTTCTCAAAGCCCGGGTCGAGGTCGGCTCCCGCCGCCGCGGCGTAGGACCGGGCGGCCGCCAGCACGGTCGGGCCGGCAAATTCGATGGGGTCTTGACGCAGCACTCGTGCTGGAGATACGTCATGAAGTCTCGGGTTTCTTACTTGCATCCAAGCCTGGATCTCAGCCTCGGAGATGCGGACCTGCAGCGTGAACGCGGCGTGAAAGGCAATGCTGAGGCGAGCAAGGGTGTCGGAGTCAGGTGTCTCCGTTCTGTCAGTCCACCGAATCACCGTGGCCGCGTCTGGCAGCGACGCAATGTAGGCGACCAGGTCCGCGCCGAGGAGCTTCACGAGCTCGCTCGCCAGTGTCGCGGCGGTAGCGGGCAGGTCGTCTTGCGCCAAAGCGGTGATGACCTCCGAGGCGGACCGATTCTCAACTAGCCATTCCAGTGGAGTGAACCCGTCGAGTCTCGGGTGAGGCGTGTTGACCAGCGCCACGCGTTCACTGTGCGACAAGCCCGCCGGGAGGATCGCGACTACCGCATCCAATCCTCGCGGCGTCCGAATCGGCACCTCGTGACTGCGCGCCCTCGCCCTGGGCGAGGCTTCACGCGCCTGCCTCCGCCGAGCCTCGCTGGTGCCAGCCGGGTTGAAGGGGTCCTCGCTGGTCACTCACTTGGCCTTTCCGCTAAGTAGGTCTCGATGCGGGATAGGTGTGCCCTGCTGAGTCCGACGGGGGTGCTCGGTGCGATCAGCAGGAAGTTGAGACCGCGACTGGCGAGGCGCTCGTGGACCTCAAGTCTTCGTGGTGGTGTCCTCAGGTGGTCGTCGCACCACACGATCGTGGTGACCTCTGGCCGCGCACCGAGCCACTCGTCGAGTGCCTGCAACTTCCACCATGAGTGGTGGAGGCCGTCCGAACTCGGTTCCGGGATGTCAGCCCAGAGGCGGCCGGGCCATGGATCCATCCCCGCGCGCATCTCCGCGCTCCAATCCGTGAGCCACGCCGCTGTTACACCGGGATGGGTTGCCAGCGCGTCGAGGCGACGACACAGCTCCGGTGACACCACCACGGGCCCGAACAGTTGCCCGGCCCGGACTTCGTCTCCCCACGTTGGCTTCGTCGGGTGGATTGGCGAGACGACTCCGTCCACGTCGACGATGAGCGCGGTCCTAGTCATGGCGACGTGTCTGTCCGGCGATCGCGACGCTCCTCCGCCCGAGCGAGGAAGGAGGCCGGCTTGACTTCAAGTCCGTCACAGATGGCCAGCAACTGGTCGATGCGCATGGTTCGCTCACTTCGTTCGAGCCGTTCAACCGTCGCCCCAGACAGACCTGACCGTCTGGCTAGCTCGGACCGGCTCAGCTTGGCCACGGCCCGCTCCGCCCGGAGCTGGTCCGCAATCCACCTGATGTTCGCGGTCATCAAGGATCACCCCTCGTAAATGCAATCGTGCGGAACTTCTCGTGTGCGCAAGATGGTGAGGAGGTCCACCAGTAGCGCGTCGCAGGGGCTACTGCCTGTTGAGTCCGGCACCTCGGAGACTCCAGCAAGTTCCGCCAAGGCATGTCGTGCCTCCGCTAGCCAGGGGGCGGTCGGGTCTACTCGGCGGGCGAGACCGAACATCCACAGGAGTCGTACACGCCCCCACCACCCAGCCTCCGGGTCAGCGGCCAGCGCTTGAGCGATTTGGGTTGCGCTCGCCCCGAGGAGGTCAGTGGGAGCAAGAACGCTGGAGGCGACAAGTGGCGTGGGAAGTAGATGCGGCTCCATGGCGCTGTAGATGTGCCAGTCGCTGGCAGAGTCGGATCCCCGAGTGGAATCGAAGGGCCTGATTCCGGGCGGGGTGGTCATACCGGCGCTGATGTCGCTCAAGAAGTCACGCAACGGCAGTGGCAGGCAACGGTTCCACCGTTCGCGGACCCGCCGGTAGCGGACGCGGAACGCCCCGTATGCGGATAGGGCCTCGGGGGTGAGGAGGGCGTCGGAGCCGGTGACTCTCTCCCAGACGTACAACGAGGCCATCCACCGCAGGGTCGGGGAGTTTCGAGTCTGTAGGAGTCGCGCAAGCGCGCGCGCCACGGAGTCGGGCAGTGGCGTCGGTCGATGTAGTTGTTCTCGTCGCGACGCGAAGTGGACTGGGTTGCGTTGGTACCCGTCGTCGAGGAGCCAGCCGGCAATGGTCTTGATATCGGGCCTTGCCCTCGGGCTTGAGGTGAGCTGAACCCATGCGTCGGCCAGGTCGGAGGCCACGTGTGCCAGCCCAAGGTGGCGTGCCGTGTCGTGGACGCGTTTGGGGTGACGGCTCCCGGCGAGCAAGCCAGCGATGACTGCGGCCTCGCTGAGATCACCGCGGATCACCGTCAGCCAAGGGCGAACCCGGGGATGAAGGGCAGCTGGAAAGTGCTGGGTGACGTGGTCGTCCAGTTCCGGTCGGAGCCGGTGCTTGGCTCGAAGTGCGGCGAACCAGTTGTCGCGCGTCTGTCGTACGTGGCCGGCAATGGCTTCCATCAGCGTGTCGGAGCACGCGAACTGGCCGCGCGCCGCCCGCTGTTGGGTCTGGACCCGCCATCTGGTGGGCATCCAGAGCAAGCCGGCTCGCAGGTGATCGACGTCATCGCTGGCCAAGAGGGTGTCGGCGAGGGTGACGCAGGCACCGACGTCGGCGGCCGACGTCACGAGCTCGCGCTGCAGGACCTGCGGGGTCACCCCCCGTGTTGTCGATCGTGCGCCGCGAGCGGCGAGACTCGCGCGCCATGCCGTCGGCTTCGCGAGTTCTTCGACGTCGTAGCCGGACGTCGAGGCGGTGAAGGCGTCCTTGTTGCCTTCGGCGACCAACGAAAGCACGATGAAGTGCGTCACCAAGGTGAGATCGGTGAGCCACTCGCTGGCTGGCGTGGCGACTCCGGCGGTGTGCGCGACCGCCTGGTCCGTAGGTGCCAGCGACAGCACTCGGGCGATCCGCTGTTGCGTGGCCAGCCGGGGGTCGTCGTGGCTGAGTCGTGACTCAGAAATTGACCTGATGGCTTGCGATCCGCATCCGCAGTTCAGATCAAGGGCGTTGGCGTCGGTCAGGCTCGACGCGTTGGGCTTCTGCGTACGAGGCGCACGGCCGCAACCGCGGCACGTGGAATGGAGCAGCACGCCGTGCTTGGGGCAGGCGAAGGTCCAGTGGAGGTACCAGGCGAGCTGCCACCGGCCTTCGGATTCGTTCAGGCAGGCGTAGCAGTACCTCGCTCCGCTGCCGCGCTGCCAGGCTCCTAAGGGGCTTCCGCGTTTGCCGCGTTCGGGGCGGAGTCGGAGCCAGTCCCACTTCCGCAGCGTGGCGTCTCGCAGACTTTCGGTGGGCACGCCAAGGATGGGTGCTGCCCGCGCCAGGTCCGGGTCGGCGAGGTCGCGGTTGAGGTGCCCGGCGGAGGTCGAGAGGGGTAAGCCGAGGTGCTCCGTGACTGCGGCGGGTGAGCAGCACAGCCTGCGGGCACACCAGTGAACGAAGCTCTCGAGCGACTCACCTCGGCCAGGTCCGGCGCGTAGGGCGAAAGTAGTCGCTGTTTGAATCTCGCGAGGTTGAGTCATGGTCATGGCGCCGGCGTCGTCTCGGGTGAGGCGAGCGTGAGGAGCAGTTCAGAGGTCAGAGGCGTACCGCTCCGATAGGCCTCGATGGTGCCGTCCTTGAGGACGCCCATGACGGCGCCGATCTTTCCGCCGGTGAGGTCGATCAACTTGGTCAGGGCGGCGTTGTCGCTGCGAAACGGGGTCTGCAGGTGTGGGAGGAGCGCGCCGAGGGTCTTGAGGTAGTCACCGAGGAGGCGCCGTAAGAAGTCCTTGTCGCGCGGGAGCCGCAGGGGTTCGAACTTCAGCATCGTGTGTCGTGACCGCAGTTGATCGGTGCTTTCGTACCCCTCAGGTCCACCGATTCGCAGCAGGGCCGAGCCGTGCATTCCGGCGCCAGCGAAGATGAACGTGACGGGCAGCCGCAGGGTGGCCCGAAGCGAGTCCGACAGCCTGGTTGCCCGGTCCGACGCTCGGCGGAGCATGTGGGCGTCGTCGACGATGACGATGACCGTGCCGAGCCTGGGCAGCACGCGGGCGAGCCGCCGGCGCAACTGATCCTCATTGCCCAGTGATGGAACTCCGGCAAATTCTGCGATGGCCCGGAGCAGTCCGGCTCCTTGCTGGCCGGAGTCGGCTTGCACATAGATGATCGGCAGGCGCACGAAGTCGTCGCATGGCGCAGGGTCCGTGTCGCGCTGGAAGCCGATCGCAAAGCGGAGGAGCATCTCGCTTTTGCCGGTGTTGGCCGCGCCGTCAACTGCGAGCCAGTGCCGTTTGGTGGCGCCATTGCGTCGCAACGTGGTTTGGATCGCTCGCAGAAGGTCGGCGTCGCGTTGCGTGACGATGTACACCGAGTGAATCCATTGCGCCACGTGGGAGGGATCGTCGTTGACTGCGAACGGCTCGCGCCGTGACGAGAGGACGTCGAGTTCGTGCCATGCACCGCGGTCCTCGATGTTGACCAGCATCAGAACTCGTCTCCGTCCCTCACCGTCGCTGCGGCGGATTGGTCGGGTGGCTCGGTCTCGGCGTCGAACTCGCCCTCAACCTCTTCGACGTATGCATCCAGATCGAGGTCCAGTACGGGTGCCTCCCCCGTCGTTCCCGACCGGGGTGCTCGATGGCGTCCACTCTTTGCTTTGCTGACGCCGTGCGCTGCGCCAGGCGGGGTGGTGCTCGCGTGCCGTTGCAGACGCTCCTGCCAACGGCTGAACTCCCGGCGCAGAGCCTTGGCTCCGTCAGTTGTGGTGAGAACACGATGTATCTCGTCTGCGATCGCGAGTGCAGCGTCGGCACGGTGCTGCTTGTTGGGTCGACGATGCGAACCGGTGTCGAGAGCGCGCTGGTAGAACTCGTCGCTCAGTGGCGGGATTGCCTCGTCGTCACGTCCTTGCGCCGTGAGTTCGTGCCAGCGGGCGGTGCCGGGTTCGTGCCAATAGACGTGTGAACGGTCGCTCGGGTCGTGGTGGAAGGCGAGGGGTCGACCCGGGACGTGGCGGTCGCCAGCGCTGATGCGGCGCATCACCTCTGTGTCCTCGCTGGTGTAGACGATCCCGTCGATAGAGGGTCCGCGACCACTGACGACAGCAGTCTTGGTGGGCATGAACCGAAACACCAGGTTGACGTCAGCATCCATTCGAGGGGGTGCTCCGGCCAGGACGCTGGCGGTATAGGCCTCCATAGGGGTTTGGTACGTGCCCAGCTGACCAGGGTGCGCGAGGCCTGTGTGGGGAGTGTTGTTGTACGCCAGGCAATAGCCGTCCATGATCGTCTTGAGCTGATCGAGTGTGGCTAGGGACTCGCGGTGCGGGTGGTCGCCGCGGTGGTCGGCGGAGCGGCCCTTGTACCCGGGGAGGAGCTGCATGACCGTGTGGTTGAGCGTACGGATCGCGGACTCCACATGCGGCTTGTCCGACCCAGTGCGCGGCCGCGCCAAGATCAGGTCGATGCCCAGGGTGGCGAGCAGCGACAAGACCATCTGGTTCTCGTAATCGGCGCCATGGTCGGCGTGGATCTCTCCGGGTATGCCGCCCGGGTGGACGAGCGGGCTGTCCTCGACAGTCAGTACTGCGTGAGGGATGGCGGGTCCCGCTGGCGTCATTGACCGATCGAGGAGCAGCGGGTTCATCCGCCGGTGCAGCGCCAGGGCCACCGTGGTCGCAGACGGTGGAGTGAGTGAGACGTACGCCGACAGGACGCGGGTGCACACGTCAACGATCGTGACGGCGTAGGCAGGAACTCCCATCTTGGTCAGCGGCGAGTAGGCGAGCACGTCCAGGCGGAATGAGTCGATCTCCCAGACCTCGTTGGCAACGGTTGGTCGCGCATGTCCTCGTCCACCCTTCGGGCGGCTGGCCTTGGACTTGCTGGTCTTCGCCGAACCTCGCAGGCTCATCCCACGTGACACCTCGTCCAGCAGCTTGCTGGCTTGGTAGACGCTCAATGTGTCTTGACCCTTGTCTCGCAGACGTCGGTTCAGCAGACCGACGAGGTTCTGCTGCGACTTGTCCGACCGGGTGAGTTCCTCCTCCACCAACGCGAGGGCGATCTGCACCACGTCTGGATCGTGCAGGTCTGCGGCGGTACCGAGGTGACGGTTGCCATGGACCAGACCGGCATCCCCGCTGTCGTCGTGGGCCTCGATCCACCGTTGAACGGTCCGCGTGCTGACGAGCTCCTCCACAGCTTTGCGCTCCACGCGTTGTGTCTTGGTGGTGGTGAGCAGGTCGTACTCAGGTCGCGCAGGTTTGCCGGGTCTCAGCCCTGTGGTGACCTCCATCACCGCGGTCAGCCGGCGGCGCATCTCAGCGTGCGCGGTGTCTGACAGGCCAGCGATCATCCAATCGTCGTCGGCACGCTCTTGCAGGTCCGGCCGCGCTGCCCACGTCTCGAGGACGATCTCGCATGCCAGCTCGGCGAGTGGCAGTTCCTCGTACTCATCTCCTCGCTTGACCAACCCGGTGAGGATGCCTCCCGAGTTACTCATCCTGACGAAGTCGCAGCGAGTGGTGCCACGGTTCCAAGTCAGCCCTGGACCGATTTCGAAGGGCACGGACATCTTCAGCCCTTCCCAGCTCGGTCACGGCAACCCTCGGCGACCGCGGCCGCAACCCGCCGTGCTGTACGAGGGTCGATGCACAGGATTTCGGCGAGCCGTGGGGTGAGGTCTCTTCCCTCGTCGTCGACGCTCGCAGCGCACAGGTAATGCGTGATGGCCAGATGAGCCGAGGTGTTGATGCAGTTGAGTCCAGCAGAGTGGTGTACGGCTCCGCGGTGAGCGTGTCGTTGAAGTAGACGACGGCCACCGCGTGATCCT
>NZ_SDWS01000006.1 GCF_004137245.1 Nocardioides glacieisoli | reverse complement strand
AGGGCCCTGACGCCATTTCACCGCCCAGACACGCCGCTCGAGGCGAGCACCTCAACCACGCTCATCTGGGAAGGGCCCCTTTGATGCTAACTATACTAACATGTTAGTATAGTTAGCATGAGCCACATGCAGAGGGACCACACGAACAAGTTGACGTCGCGTAGATGGTGGCTTCTTGCGACGGTGGGGGCTGGGCTCCTGCTGATCGTGCTAGACAACTCGATCCTCTACACAGCCATGCCAGCGCTGACGGCTGACCTCGGAGCTTCGGGGTCGACTGCGCTGTGGATCATCAACGCGTACCCCGTCGTGATGGCTGGCCTGCTTCTCGGATCGGGCACCTTGGGAGACCGGATCGGCCATCGTCGGATGTTCGTCACTGGTCTTTCGATCTTCGGGCTGGCTTCCGTCCTTGCTGCCTTCTCGCCCAACGCCGAGCTCTTGATCGCATCACGAGCTCTCCTTGCGGTTGGTGCCGCCGCGATGATGCCAGCCACTCTGGCTCTCATCCGGATCGCCTTCGACGACCCCCGCGAGCGCAACATCGCGATCGCCGTGTGGGGGAGTCTGTCCGTGGTCGGAGCAGCGATGGGGCCGATCGTCGCCGGACTACTTCTGGAGCGATTCTGGTGGGGATCTGTGTTCCTGGTGAACGTGCCGGTAGTGCTTGCCGCGCTTGCCGCTACCGTACTAATCGCACCGAGGAACGATCCGAACCCTGAGAAGAGTTGGGACCTGACGTCGTCGCTGCAGGCGATGATGGCTTTAGTTGGCATCGTCGTCTTCATCAAGGAGGTTGCGCATACGCCTCAGAACTGGACGGTGGTCGTGCTTGCCGCTGTTGCGGCAGTTGCTGGCGCGGTGATGTTCGTGAGGCGCCAGCGGCGGTTGGCTGAACCACTACTTGAGTTCGCAATCTTCCGGAACAGGGCGTTCAGTGGGGGGGTTCTGGCTGCGGCCTTTGCGATGTTCACGATTGCAGGGTTGCAGTTGATTACCACTCAGCGTTTCCAGCTTGTCGAGGACTTCAGCCCACTGCAGGCCGGTTTGCTGGTCGCTGTGATCGCCTTCGGAGCACTCCCGTCAGGGATGATCGGTGGAGCCTTTCTTCACGTCATCGGCCTCAGGATCTTGATCTCCGGCGGGCTCGCGGTGGCGACAGTGGGCGTGGCCATCAGCGCGCTCGGAGTGTCCCTCGACCAGTTCTGGTTGCTCGTATGCGGGTTCGTCGTGACTGGGTTTGGTCTCGGAGGAGCCTTTTCGGTCGCCTCGTCGGCGATCATGGGCAACGCCGCTCCGAAGAAGGCCGGGATGGCGGCCTCCGTTGAAGAAGTGTCCTATGAGATGGGCTCTCTCACGGCCGTCGCTGTTCTCGGCACACTGGTCACCGCCGTCTACGCTGCCGCAGTGCAACTCCCGTCCAACGCGCCAGCGACGGCGGGCGAAAGCATCTCCGACGCTGTCGCGACCGCCGATGGAAACACTGCCATTCTCTCCGCGGCTTACAGCGCTTTCGATTCGGCCTACCTCGTGACCATGGCGGTGCTTGGCGTCGCACTCCTCATCGGGACGCTCACAACAGCAAGACTCCTTCGTTCCTACGGGCCTCGGACTGAGGCCATGGAGTTCAGTGAGAACCACTAACGATCAGCTCTCGAGCGAGAGGAACAGTGCCATGCGATCGAGTAAGAAGGTCGAGATTCTCGACGCTGCCGTCGCGGTCATCGAGGCAGAAGGCATCACCGGCGTCACCTTCGACACCGTCGCGGACGCTGCCGGTGTCACCCGTGGCGGCGTCATCTACCACTTCGCGTCACGCGACAATCTGATTGCCGCATTGCACGAGCACTTGGCTGAGCAGTGGGAAGCGAAGCTCGAGTCGGTCTGTGGGAAGCCGGCCGAGGAGGCGACACAACGGGAGCGCCTGGTTGCCTACATCGCGATGGCAAGCACATCCGCGACCCGATCCCAGGTGCACATGATCCTGGATAGCTTCAACAACGCGAACCATCGCGTTTGGGTCGACGTGCTCAGTCGATGGGCTCCCAGCAGGGACGACGTCGATGACCAGACCCAACTGGCCCTCATTGCCGCAGACGGCCTGTGGCTAAACGAGCTGCTGGGTAGCGCCCCACTCTCTCAAGCCGATCGCCAGCACATGGCGCAGCGAATCATCGACCAACTTCCCGAAACGGAGGAGCAAGACTCATGACCTCGAATCCGACCATCCTGGTGACCGGCGGCACCGGAAAGACCGGCAAACGCATCGTCGAAGTCCTGCGCCGACTCGGCTACTCGGTCCGGGCTGCATCGCGCTCAACCGAGCCTCGCTTCGACTGGGACGATCAGGCGACATGGGTAGACGCACTCCGGGATGTGGACGCCGTCTACGTCGTTGCGGCTTCGCTATCCAGCTCGTCGCTCGTGGATCAGATGCGCGCGTTCGGGAAGACTGCGAAAGCGCAGGGGGTCTCGACCGCCGTCATGGCGTCAGTCCCGCTCGATGACAGCGAAAGATCAGACGTCGTGAAAGCAGCTGAGCAGGCTCTCCGCGATGCAGGCTTGGATCTCACCGTGCTCCGATTCCGCTGGTTCCAGCAGACCTTCTCCGAAGACTTCCTCAGGACAGATGTCATGGCCGGGAAGATCAGACTGCCCGCAGGCAATGGCGGTGAGGCATTCGTCAGCGCCGACGACATCGCAGAAGTCGCCGCAACCGCCCTCACCAACAACGCGCACGCCGGCCGCGACTATGAACTCACTGGCCCGCGCGTACTGACCTTCGATGCCATCGCTGCCGAACTCAGCCAAGGGCTCGGGCGCAGCGTTACCTACGAGCCGTTGGACGTCAACGAGTACCTCGATGATCAAGAGGCAAGTGATCCGAAGGAAGGCCGCGAGACCATCGCTGGCCTGTGCCAAGCCGTGTCCGAGGGTCATCTGGAGTCCACGACAGACGACGTCCAGATTGTCCTCGGTCGATCCGCTGAGGACTTCAGAGACTTTGTGCACCGCGCGGTATCAGACGGCGCGTGGACGGGCGCTAAGTGATCCTTCGACCGTGCGGTCGAACAGGTACCTCAGCATGCTTCAAGATGCGGAGCACTGTTGCTTTGCCGATGCTGAAGTCGTCCGCGATGGCTTGAGCACTGACATCTCCAGCTAGGTATCGCTCGACCACACGTCGCCGTAGCTCGCCGGTTACTCGTATGCGACCGGATCGCACCAACGTCTGGTCTGCTAGGCGAGCGGAAGGTACCGCACGATGAACAAGGGTGTTGGTCTTAGCTTGACCTAGGACTACAAGATGACGAAGGCCCGGACCGTGAGGTCCGGCCTTCGTCGTGTCACAGCCCGGCCGCGCGACCCAGGGAGACGGCTTCGTCGCGGGTGGTGACGCCGAGCTTGCCCATCAGGCCGGAGATGCGGTTGCGGACCGTCTTCGGCGCCAGGAAGACGCGGTGCGCGACCTGGGTCGTGGTGAGGCCTGCGACGAGGAGGGCGAGGATCTCGCGGTCACGGGCATCGAGAGCGCGCAGCGGGCTCGTGTCGGGGGCAGCGTTGCTGGCGGCGACCACGGGAGCGCTGGTGCCGCGACCCAGGACGGTGGCACCGGTCGCGACGCTGCGGATGGCGGTGAGGAGCTCGTGGGGGTCGGAGTCCTTGAGGAGGTAGCCGTCGAGGCCGGTGCCGAGGGAGCGGACGACGGCACCCGGGTCGTCGCTCATGGTGAGGATGAGGACCCGGGTGGTCGGCCACTGCTGCTTGAGCGTGCGGCCGAGGGTGATGCCGTCGCCGTCGGGCAGCTGGAGGTCGAGGACGCAGACGTCGGGTGCGAGGTCGGCCGCGACGGCGCGCACCTCCGCGACGGACTTCGCGGCGCCGCACACCGTCAGGTCGTCGGCTGCGTCGATGAGGGCGGTCAGGCCGGCGAGGACGACGGGGTGGTCGTCGACGACGAGGACCCGCAGGGCGCCGGTCATCGGTCGGCTGCCGGGAGGGTGAGGCGTACGACGGTGGGGTTGGTCGTGACGTGGAGGGTGCCGCCGAGCGCCTCGGCCCGCGCGCGCAACGAGGTCAGGCCGACGCCCGGCACGATGTGCGGGGTCTCCGACCGGCCGCCGCTGTCGATGATGCGGAGCGCGAGCGTTCCGTCGTCGGCCGACTGCTCCACCTCGACGGCGACGAGGGTCGGGCTCGCGTGCCGGAGCGCGTTGGTGACAGCCTCGGCGATGGTCCGGTACACGGTGAGCGCGGTCTCGGGGCCGAGGTCGGGCGGGACCACGCCGTGCAGCCGGACGATCGGCCCGGTGTCGGTGCGGAACGAGTCCACCAGCTGGGCGATCGCGGTCCCGGCCTCCTGCCCGTGGAGTGCCGCCGGGGTGAGACCGGCGACGATGCGGCGCAGGTCGGCGCGAGCGGTGGCGAGGTCCTGGGCGAGCGCGTCCAGGGTGGGTGCGGGGGTCGCGTGGCGGGCTGCCTCGACGCGCATGCTCATCCCGGCGAGGACGGGGCCGAGGTCGTCGTGGAGGTCGGCGAGGATCCGGCCGCGCTCGGCGATGCGCTCGCGGGTGAGGTCGCTGCGAGCGTGCTCGGCTTCGAGGGCAGAGGTGACGGCCCGGGCGACGAGCGCCACGGTCGGGACGAGCTGGCGGATGGCGCGCTCCTGACGCACCTCGAGACCGTCGACGGATGGCGCGCGGACGGTGAGGACGCCGACGTGCTCGTCGCCGACGACGAGGGGGAACCCCCGCCAGGAGCGGTCCTCCTCGTCGGCGGTGCGGCTCCCGAGCGGGTCGGTCGGGTCGGTCGGGTCGGTCGGGTCACGGAGCTCGATGCGGGCGGCCGCGGTGCCGCTGACGGCGGCGACCATGGTGGCGGCCTTGTCGAGGAGCCGACGGGGGTCGCCGTCCGGGCGAAGGTCGGCCGTGATGCCGGCGACGTCGTCGGCCGCGAGCACGCCCGGCCCGTAGCGGCGGTGCAGGAACTCCCGTCGCAGCCACCACGCGCCCGGAGTGGCGAGGATCAGCGACATCGCACCCGCGAACGTCGCGACGACCTCCCCGGCGAAGACCTGCTCGACCTGGGTGAACCACCACACGGCACCGCCTGCGGCGGCTGCCACGGCCAGCACGCCGGCCACCAGTGCGACGTCGAGGAGCGGCTCGTCGACCGGGCGCGGGCTTCCGCCCGCGGCGGCTGTGGCGACCTGGCAGGCGAGCGTCACCAGCCCGGCGGTGGTGACGACGCCGTACGTCTGGGGGGCGGTGGTGAGCCAGGCGACCCACGACCCCGCGAGGGTGAGGGCGGCCGTGGCCACGAGCCAGGTCCGCCACCGTCGCGCCCCACGGTCGCCGGTCGCCGCGGCACCTGTGGCCGCCGCGGCGAGGAGGAGGACGGGGGTCGTCCACCAGGGTCCGGAGTCGATGCGACCCGACCCGCCGGCCGTCGTCGAGGTCACCGCAGCGTCCGAGGCGACGGCCGACCACCCCAGGACCAGCAGCGGCGTCGTCGCGGCGGCCACCGCAGCCCAGCCGACCGACACCCGGGAGACCTCGGGTGCCTGGCGTTCGACGCCGACGATGCCGGCGATGCCCACGGCGAGCCACGCCAGCAGCGGAAGGGTGGCATCGATGCTGACGGTGTCGTGCGGCAGCACGAACAGCAACGGCAGCGCCGCCCCGAACGCCACGACCGCGGTCGCGCCGAGCACGCCCAGCGGCACCGGTCCCGGACCCAGGACCGGGGCGGGGTCGGCGGCGGCGGCGCCCAGCGTCTGCATGCTCCCATCATCGGTCCGGGACGACCCGCTCGGACAGGGGGCGGACGATGCGCGGGACATCCCCGGGACACGTGCGGGACGACCCGGGACGCTTCCACTCTTCTGTGCGGGACGTCGCCGACTCCATGGTTGGCTGGACCACCCGGACCCACCGGGAACCTTGCGAGGAGCACGCATGGCACACCAGTCGACCACCGCACCCGACCTTGGGGGCACCGCTGCAGGAGCGCGGACGTGGGTGCCGCGCTACCGGGTCCTCGTCGGCATCGCGTACGCCGTCTGCGTCCTCGGGATGAGTCTCAGCATCATCGCCGAGATGCAGACCGGCTACGTCGGCAGCGGCGAGCAGCCGCGGAGCCTGGGGGAGCAGCTCGTGGGCGTGCTCGGCTTCGGCACGCTCGGCCTCCTGCTGTCCGTCGGTGCCGTGTGGCTGTTCGGGAGGAAGCTGCAGCGTGCCGGGCTCGGCGCGGTGGTGATGGGGGTGCTGTCGGTGCCGGCCCTCGCGTTCTTCTGGTGCGGCATGCCCGCCCTGCTCGGCGCCGCCGCCGCGCACCTCGCAGGGCTGACCCGTGACGGCCGCCCCGTGGCTGGCGCACCGAGGCTGTTCGGGATGGTCGGGCTGGTGTTCGCCGTCCTCAACCCGCTGGCGAACTTCACCGCGGTGACCGTGTCGTGGCTTTTGTGAAAGTTTTCACAAAGACTGGTGATCACGTCATGAGCGAGTCACCGTAGAGGGGTGCTGAGTCCTGACCTGCTCGTCCACACCGTCGTCCAGCTCGCCTCCGCGGCGGAGCCCGCAGGGCTGATGCCGGCCCGCCAGCAGATGGCGCTGTCGCTCGGCTGGCACATCATCCTGGCGTGCTTCGGCGTCGCCTTCCCGGCCATCATCTTCGTGATGCACCTGCGCGGGATCCGCCGCGACGACCCGGTCGCCCTCGAGCTCGCACGCCGGTGGGCGAAGGTGTCCGCAGTGCTGTTCGCGATCGGCGCCGTGTCCGGCACCGTCCTCAGCTTCGAGATGGGGCTGCTCTGGCCGGGACTGATGGGGACCTACGGCGACGTCCTCGGCCTGCCGTTCGCCTTCGAGGGACTGGCGTTCTTCGTCGAGGCGATCTTCCTCGGCATCTACCTCTACGGCTGGGGCCGGATGCCGCCGAGGCAGCACGTCCTGATGGTCCTGCCGATGGCCGTCACGGGCATCATCGGTGCCTACTGCGTCGTCGCCGTCAACGCCTGGATGAACGTGCCGACCGGCTTCCGCCTCGTCGACGGCGAGGTCACCGACGTACAGCCGTGGACCGTGCTGTTCAACCAGCACGCCTTCCTGCAGTTCGCCCACATGTGGGTCGGCGCCTACATGGTGGTCGGGTTCAGCATCGCCGGCGTGTACGCCGTCGGGATGCTGCGCGGTCGCCGCGACGCCCACCACCGGCTGGGGTTCATCGTCCCGTTCGTCTTCGCATCCGTCGCCGCGCTCACCCAGCCGTTCGTCGGCCACGTGCTCGGCTTCGGCCTCGACGAGCGCCAGCCGGCGAAGCTCGCCGCCTTCGAGCTGGCCGAGACGACCGAGAGCCCGTCGCCGCTGAGGCTCGGTGGCGTCCTGGTGGACGGGGAGGTGCGCGGCTCGATCGACATCCCGGTGCTGGGATCGCTGATCGCGATGAACTCGCCCACCGCACCCGTGCCCGGCCTCGACACGATTCCCGAGGACGAGCGCCCACCGGTCAACCTCACCCACCTCGCCTTCCAGACCATGGTGGGGATCGGCACGCTGCTCGCCGCCGGCGTCGCGTGGTTCTGGTTCCAGCGGCGGCGTGGCCGGGACCTGCTGGAACGACGGTGGTTCCTGCGCGCAGCCGTGGCGGCCGGTCCGCTCGCCGCGATCGCCCTCGAGTCGGGCTGGGTGGCCACCGAGGTGGGCCGGCAGCCGTGGATCGTCCACGGCGTGATGCGCACGCCCGAGGCGGTCGGTGACTACACGTCCGCGCTGTGGTGGCTGCTGGGGATCTCGACGGTGATCTACACCGCGATGACCGTGGGTGCCGTGGTGGTCCTGCGGTCGATGGCCCGGCGCTGGCGTGCGGGCGAGACCGACCTGCCGAGCCCGTACGCCCCTCCGGTCGAGGAGCTGCAGCGGTGAGCCTGGAGGTCGCGGTCGCGGCGGCGATGTTCGTGGGGGTCATCGCCTACACCGTGCTGGGCGGCGCGGACTTCGGATCGGGGTTCTTCGACCTGACGGCCGGCGACAGCCGCCGCGGCGCGGAGCTCCGCACGCTCGTGGACCACAGCATCGGGCCGGTCTGGGAGGCCAACCACGTCTGGCTCATCTACGTGCTCGTGATCTGGTGGACCGGCTTCCCCGAGTCGTTCGCCGCCGCGATGTCGACGCTGGTCCTGCCGCTGCTGCTCGCGCTCCTCGGCATCGTCCTGCGCGGGGCGAGCTTCGCCTTCCGCAAGTACTCCGCCACCCTCGGCCAGGCCCGGCTGTTCGGCGTCACCTTCGCCGTGTCCTCGATCCTCACCCCGTTCTTCCTCGGCACCGTCGCCGGCGCCATCGCGTCCGGCCGGGTGCCGCTCGACGGCGCGGGGGACCGCTGGTCGTCGTGGCTCAACCCGACCTCCCTCTTCGGCGGCGTGATCGCCGTCGGCACCTGCGCCTTCCTGGCCGGGGTGTTCCTGACCGCCGACGCCGAGCGCAGCCACCGGCAGCGGCTGACCGAGGACCTGCGGACGCGGACGATCGTCGTGGGCCTGGCGACCGGCGCGGTGGTGTTCGCGGCGCTCGTCCCGGTCCTCCGCGATGCTCCCGTGCTCGGCGAGGGGCTCACGGGCCGGGCGGCGCCGCTCGTCGTGCTGTCGGCGATCGCCGGCGGTGCCACCCTCCTGCTGCTCGTACGACGTCGCTTCCGGGCCGCGCGCTGGCCGGCCGTGGTCGCCGTCGCGTCGGTGGTCTCGGGCTGGGGCGTGGCCCAGTACCCCTGGTTGCTCGTCGACGAGGTGACGATCGTCGACGCCGCCGGTGCGTCCTCGACCCTGTGGGGCCTGCTGGTCGCGGTCGGCCTCGCCGTGGTCGTGGTGGTCCCGCCGCTGGCGTACCTGCTGCGCCTGACGCAGAGTGAGGCGTGGACCCGGCGCTGATCTCCGGAATTTCCGTGGGTCGGGTTGATAGAAGTAGTACGCAGAAGTGACAGTCCCCGCCTCGCAGCGGGACCGTGCGCCGGACGGCGCAGCTCGAAAGGTGTGTCCGTGTCCCGGTTCTCGACCCTGGTGCTCGTCTCCTCCCTGGTGCTCGGCACCGCACTGGCCGGGGGCACGACAGCGTCCGCGACCGAGCGGAACGCCAGCGCGGCCACCCAGGAGCTCACGCAGCAGGCCAAGCCGCAGGTCAAGCAGCAGGCGCCCAAGCCGCCCAAGAAGTGGCGGAAGTGGGAGGCGCCCAGCGGCCCGTTCTTCAACGACCCGCACCGCAAGGAGGGTCAGTTCCGGATCGAGCGCAGGATCGTCGACACGATCAAGCACACGCCTCGGGGCTCCTACATCCGGATCGCGGTCTACTCCTTCGACCGCGTCAACGTCGCCGACGCGCTCATCGCCGCGTACCGGCGCGGTGTGAAGGTGCAGATCCTGCTCAACGACCACTGGGACACCGGGGCGATGAAGAAGATCCGCAACGTGATCGGCACGGACCGCACGGCGAAGAGCTTCATCTACAAGTGCAAGAAGAGCTGCCGCAGCGCGGCCAACGAGTACAACAACCTGCACTCCAAGCTCTACCTCTTCAGCCAGGCCGGCAAGACCGAGGACGTCATCGCCACCGGCTCCCACAACCTCACCCGCAACGCCGCCATCCACCAGTGGAACGACCTCTACTTCATGTCCGGGGAGCACGAGATCTTCCGCCAGTTCGTCGGCCTCTTCAACGACATGAAGAACGACTACAACACGCGACAGGACCCGCTCCTCTTCTGCGGTGTCCCCACCGGAGCGGCCTGCGACGACTCCGTCGACAAGCACACCGTCTGGGCGTTCCCGCGCGTGAGCGGACCGAAGAACGACCTCGTGATCGACACGTTGGACAAGGTCCAGTGCCTGACCCCGGATGCGGAGGGCAACGTCGTACGCACCAAGCTGGCGCTGTCGATGCACACGATGCGCGGCAACCGTGGCGACTACCTCGCCGCGGCGATCCGCAAGAAGTGGGCGCAGGGCTGCGACGTGCGGGTGATGTTCGGGCTGATCGGCTACCACACCAAGGGAGTCATCGCGGCGCCCACGCCCCGGGGCCGCATCCCGCTGCGCTCGACCGGGTTGGACTACAACCTCGACGACGACTTCGACCTCAACAGCGACGGCGTGGACGACCTGATCCTCGACTACTACAGCCACCAGAAGTACCTGGTGATCCAGGGCACCTACAACGGCATCCCCGGCACCGAGATGGTCATCACCGGGTCGTCGAACTGGGCCAGCCTCAGCACCGCCAACGACGAGATCTGGCTCACCATCCGCGGCGCCCGGGTCGCCAAGAAGTACCTCGGCAACTACAACTACCAGTGGAACAACACGCGCAACTCCCGCAACGCCTACACGACGTCGTACGCCAACTTCCGGGTCTTCCGGGACGGCCGCTGGGTGACGGAGCGCCGCAAGGTGACCACGCTGACCCCGGAGAACTACGCCACGGGTCCCTACTGGGAGAACGACTGAACCACCCCCTCGGGGGTTGACCCGGTTCCGTGAACAAGTGTTCACTGGGGCGATGTCGACCAGCACCGTCCCGTGGGACCGGGTCCGCCGAGCGGGCTCCAAGCTCACCACGCCGCTGCACCCCGACGACTACCTGCGCCTGCTCAACCCGCTGTGGACCTCGCGCGAGCTCCGGGGCCGCGTCGAGAAGGTCGTCCCGGAGACCGACGACGCGGCGACGCTGGTGATCCGGCCCGGATGGGGCTGGCGCTGGGACCACCGGCCGGGGCAGTACATCGGGATCGGGATCCCGGTCGACGGCAAGTTCCAGTGGCGCTCCTACTCGGTCAGCTCGCCGACCAAGCAGCGCGGCCGGACCATCGCCATCACGGTCCGGGCGATGCCCGAGGGCCTGCTGTCGTCGCACCTCGTCAACGGCCTCGAGCCCGGCACCATCGTCCGGCTCGCGGCTCCCGAGGGCGACTTCACGCTCCCCGAGCCGCCGCCGGCCCGGATGCTGTTCCTCGTCGGAGGCAGCGGCATCACCCCGGTGATGTCGATGCTGCGCACCCTCGATCGACGAAGCACGATGCCCGACGTCGTGCTCCACTACTCCTCGCCGACGCCGGACCGGATGATCTTCCGCGACGAGCTCGAGCGCCTGGAGCAGAAGCACGACGGGCTGAGACTGCACCAGCTCCACACCGACACCGACGGCATGCTCGACCTCGGCGACCTCGACTCGATCTGTCCCGACTGGCGCGACCGCGAGACCTGGGCGTGCGGTCCGGCCCCGATGCTCGACGCGATCACCGAGCACTTCGCGGGCGCTGACCTCGAGGACCGGCTGCACGTCGAGCGGTTCTCCCTCGAGCTCGGGGGAGAGGGCGGCGAGGGCGGGACGCTGACCTTCCGCAACTCCGGCAAGGAGGTCGAGGTCGACGGCGCCACCACCATCCTCGAGGCCGGCGAGGAGGCAGGCGTCGGGATGCCCTACGGCTGCCGCATGGGCATCTGCCACACCTGCACGGTCACCCTGGTCTCGGGCACGGTCCGCGACCTCCGCAACGGCGACGAGTACGGACAGCCCAACGAGCAGGTCCAGACCTGCGTCACCGCCGCCGTCGGTGACTGCACGCTCGACATCTAAGGAAGGACGTAGCCATGGCCATCGCCGACGTCAAGGAGTACACCCACCTCAGCGAGGAGGACGTGGAGCAGCTCGGCCGCGAGCTCGACTCCATCCGCGCGGAGATCGAGGAGTCGCGCAACGCCGAGGACGCGGCGTACATCAACCGGCTGATCCGCATCCAGCGCGGCCTCGCCGCGGGCGGACGGGTGGCGATGCTCGCGAGCGCGCACACGAGGGCGGGACGTCCCGCCCTCGTGGCCGGCGCCGCCATGCTGGGGGTCGCCAAGATCCTCGAGAACATGGAGATCGGCCACAACGTCATGCACGGCCAGTGGGACTGGATGAACGACCCGGAGATCCACTCGAGCAACTGGGAGTGGGACACCGCCCAGCCAGCCGAGCAGTGGAAGCACTCGCACAACTACGTCCACCACCAGTTCACCAACGTGCTCGGCCACGACAACGACATCGGCTACGGCATCCTCCGGATGGCGCGCGAGCAGAAGTGGCACCCGGCCAACCTCGGCCAGCCCGTCTACAACGCGTTGCTCGCCAGCCTCTTCCAGTGGGGCGTCGCCCTCCACGACCTCGACCTCGAGCGGATCCGCAAGGGCGAGAAGGACCCGAAGGAGATGAAGCGCCAGCTGCGCCAGATCCTCCGCAAGGGCCGCAACCAGGTCCTCAAGGACTACGTCGTCTACCCGGCGCTGTCCGGGCCGGCGTGGCGCTCGACGCTCAAGGCCAACGCCGCGGCCAACGTGACCCGCAACCTGTGGTCCTACGTGATCATCTTCTGCGGGCACTTCCCCGACGGGGCGCTGCACTTCACCGAGGAGGAGCTCGAGGACGAGACCCGCGCCGAGTGGTACCTGCGCCAGATGCTCGGGTCGGCGAACTTCGAGGGCGGCCGCACGCTCCACGTCCTCAGCGGCAGCCTCGGCTACCAGATCGAGCACCACCTCTTTCCCGACCTGCCGAGCAACCGCTACCCCGAGATCGCCGTGAAGGTGCGCGCCCTCTGCGAGAAGTACGACATCCCCTACACGATCGGCCCGCTGCACCGGCAGTACGGCCAGGCGCTGCGCACGATCATGAAGCTGTCGGTCCCCAACAGCTGGACGAGCAGCGACCAGCCGGAGCCGCCGAGCCCGGTGCGCGACCGCAGGCGGAAGTCCGACGCCGAGCGGCCCACGCGCCGTCCCGAGCTGGGCGCGTGGTCCCGCAGTCCGCGGGAGCGGAGCGCCTGATGGACGCCGCTCCTCGCTCGTTCGACGAGCTCCCCACCGATCCGGCGTACGGCGTGCCGGTGCCGTTCGCCGCCGGCACCGAGGTCGGTGCCACGGTCCGCGACCTCGACAAGCGACGGGTCACCCAGTGCGCGCTCAGCCGGGTGTGCGGCGTCTGCGGCGCGACGCTGGGCCGGCCGCTGGCGTTCGTCGGCTCGCGACGCGAGCTGGACCGGCTGTCGTTCCACTTCCCGCCGAGCCACGTCGACTGCGTGGAGTCACTGCTGGAGGCGTACGCCGACGTGGTCGACCCGGTCCTCGGCCAGGACACCCGGCCCGGCGACTGGGTGGTGGTCACCGCCGCCAGCTTCGAGTTCGTCCGACCCGGTCGCGACGACGTCGACCGCCGCCCGCTCTTCGAGCCGAGGATCCCCGCCCTCGTGCCGTGAGCCGCTGCGCTCGGCGCCGATCCCGGCCGCGACGACGAACGCGATGCCGGCGACGGCCAGCCCGTTGGGCACCTGGCTGAGGGCGAGGAACCCGATGGCCAGCGCGAAGGCGGGCTCGAGCGCCATCAGCGTGCCGAACGCGCCCGTGGTGAGCCGGCGCAGCGCCATCAGCTCCAGGGCGAACGGCACGACCGGCAGCAGGATCGCCAGCCCGAGGCCGTAGAGCAGCAGCTGCGGGGTGAGGTGGTCGACGACGCCCGGTCCGGCCACGAAGGTGGCGACCAGGGCGGCGACCGGCATCGAGATCGCCAGGCCGCCCAGTCCGCTCACGGCGTCGCCGACGCGCTGCGTCAGCAGGATGTAGGCCGCCCAGCACACGGCCGCGCCGAGGGCGAGGGCCACGCCGACCGGGTCCGCGTCGCCGGTCCACGGCTGGGTCAGGCACACGACGCCCGCGGCGGCGAGCAGGGCCCAGGCGCGCCCCGTGCCGCGGCTCCGCACGACGGCGACCGTCAGCGGGCCGAGGAACTCCAGCGCACTGGCCGTGCCGAGCGGCAGCCGTGCCACCGCACCCATGAAGAGGATCGTCACGCCGGCGGTGACGACGCCGAGAGCCGTCCCGGCGACGAGGGCCTCGCGGCTGTAGTCGCGCACCCGCGGACGGACGATGGCCAGCAGCAGGATGCCGGCCCAGACGAGGCGCAGCCAGGCCGCGCCGGACGTGCCGAGGTCGTCGATGAGGCCGACCGAGGCAGCGAGTCCGAGCTGGACGCAGAGCATGGCGGCGACGGCCATCGAGGCGCCGGTGCGCGCGGGGGAGCGGGTCATGCGCCCAGTGAAGGTGATCGGGACCGTTCGCGTCCACGTGAGTTTGGTGGACAGTTCGTTCGTCGGATCAGCACAATGACCCCATGGACGTCCGTCGCCTTCGCATGCTTCTCGAGCTCGCCCGCCTCGGCTCGATGCACGAGGTCGCCGACGCCCTCGGCACCACGACGTCGAGCGTCTCCCAGGGCATCGCGGCCCTGGCCCGCGACGTGCGCACGCCCCTCGTGGAGCCGGACGGCCGGCGGGTCCGGCTGACCCCGGCGGGTCGACGGCTCGCCGACCACGCCGTGACCATCCTCGCCGCGGTGGAGTCCGCGCGCCTCGACCTCGACCCGGGAGCCGAACCGGTCGGCGTGCTCCGCGTGGCCGGGTTCGCTTCGGCGATCCGCACCTCGCTCGTCCCGGCGATCGACGACCTCCGCACCGCCCACCCCGGCATCGACGTGCGGATCCTCGAGCACGAGCCGCCGGAGTCGTTCGACCTGCTCGCGCGCGACGAGGTCGACCTGGCCCTAGTCTACGACTACGACCTCGCACCCGCGGAGTGGCGCGACGACCACGAGGTCACGCCGCTGTGGACGCGCGAGTGGGGAGTGGGCGTGCCGACGCGCGACCGCCGGCTGGTGATGGCCGACCTCGCCGACCGCGACTGGATCGTGAACTCCCGCCACGTCGCCGACGAGCGCGCGCTCCGCTCGCTGACGGCACGCGCCGGATTCGTCCCGCGGGTGGTGCACCGCATCGACTCGCTCGAGCTCGTCGACGACCTGGTCGTCGACGGCCGCGGCGTCGCCCTGCTGCCCCGCGGGCGCGCGTCGCGGCGCGGGGTGAGCGTGGTGCGGCTGGGCGACGGCGGCGTGCACCTCAGGGCGTACGCCGTCACCCGCCGCGGACGCGACAGCTGGCCGCCGCTGCGGGCGGTGGTGAAGAGACTGGCCGGCGGCTAGCGCACCAGGCTGTTGCCGTGCACCGCCGCGAGGCGCGCCTTGACGCTGAGCAGCGTCTCGATGATGAGGTCCTCGCGACCGTCGCCGAGGCGGCTGATCGGCACCGCGACGCTGAGTGCGTCGACCGCGTGGTGGGTGAAGGGGAGCGCGACGCCGAAGCAGCGCACGCCCATGCACGACTCCTCGCTCTCGGTCGCGTAGCCCTGGTAGGCCGCGCGGTCGATGATCTCGAGCACCGCGTCCTTGTCGGTCGTGGTGTTGGGCGTGATCGCGCTGATGTGCTCGGGGACCATCGCGCCGCGGTCCTCGACCGGCATCTCGGCGAGGAGGGCGCGGCCCAGCGAGGTGGCGTAGGCCGGCAGCCGGCGCCCGACGGCCGAGTGCATCCGCAGCGGGTGCGCCGACTCGCGCTTGGCGGTGTAGATGACGTCGGGGCCGTCGAGGCGGCCCAGGTGCACGGTCTCCCCGGTGGCGCCGGCCACCTCGTCGAGCACCGACGTGGCGCGGGCCAGGACGGGGTCGCCGTCGAGGTAGGCCGAGCTGACCACGAGGGAGTGGATGCCGAGCTGGTAGACGCTGCCGGTCGGGTCGGTCTGGAGCCAGCCGCGGTCGACCATCGTGCGCAGCAGCGCGTGGAGGCTGCTCTTGGGGATGCTCAGCCGGGTCGAGAGCTGGAGCTGGGTGCCGGGACCGTGGGCGGCGATCTCGTCGAGGAGGTCGAGCGCACGCGCTGCGGACTTCACCGGACCGGCCGCCGCGGGTGCGGCGAGCTCCTGCTGCTGGACGGCTGGACTCATGGGCGTGCTCCTGTGGTCGGTCGAGGCCCCCGGCCCCGCTGGGGTGACTCTAGCCGAGTTCGCATACATGGACCAGAATTCAACCCCTTGACCTGTGACGGCAGTCACCCGTATGGTCCTCGCAGTTCACAAGTACGAACGCAGTTCACAAACCAAGGGGTTTCCGTTGATCCAGGTCCGATACTCGACAGCTCCGACCAGTGCGGAGACTGCCACCACGGCTGACCTGCGCGACAACTACCTGGTCCAGGACCTCTTCGTGGACGGCGAGGTGCGCGCCACCTACACCCACGACGACCGGCTCCTCGTCGGTGGTGCGGTGCCCGGCACCGGCCAGCTCGACCTGCCGGCCTTCACGGAGGTCCTCGGCACCGAGTCCCACCTCGTCGGCCGCGAGCTCGGCGTCATCAACGTCGGCGGGGCCGGCCACGTCCTCGTGGACGGCGACAAGTTCGAGCTCGAGCACCTCGACGGCCTCTTCGTGGGCCGGGGGAGCGACGTCGCCTTCGCCGGCGCCGAGGCTGCCTTCTACTTCGTCTCCGCGCCCGCCCACGCGACGTACCCCTCCCAGCTGCTCAGCCACAGCGAGGTCGAGCCCGTCGCGCTCGGCTCGTCCGACTCCGCCAACGAGCGCAGCCTCTTCCGCTACGCCTGGGGCCAGGAGCTCCAGACCGCGGTGCTGCAGTTCGGCGTCACCGTGATCGCCAACGGCTCGGTGTGGAACACGTTCCCGCCCCACCTGCACCCGCGGCGCACCGAGGTCTACTGCTACGTCGACCTCGCCGAGGACGACCGGGTCTTCCACTTCATGGGCGAGCCCGGCTCGACGCGCCACCTCGTCGTCGGCAACCGCGAGGCCGTCATCTCCCCGCCGTGGTCCATCCACTCCGGCGCCGGCACCGGCTCCTACGCCTTCATCTGGGCGATGGCCGGCGAGAACAACGTCTACACCGACCTGAGCCCCGTCGCGGTGGGGGACCTGTGACCGAGTCGACCCCCTCCTCACCGTTCGACCTGCACGGCAGGTGCGCGGTGGTGACCGGTGCCAGTCGCGGCATCGGCCGGGCGATCGCGCTCGGCCTGACCCGCGCCGGTGCCGAGGTCGTCCTCGTCGGACGGCCGGGCAGCAACGACGCGACCCGCGAGGCGGTCGTCGGGCTCGGTGGCAAGGTCGACGTGGTCGAGCTCGACATGGGCGACCTCGCCGCCGTCGAGCGCGTGGGCGCCGAGCTCGCCGCGTCGCGGCAGGTCGACGTCCTGGTCAACAACGCCGGCACCATCGACCGCCAGGACACCGTGGACCTCGCCCGCGAGGACTGGGAGCGCGTGCTCGACGTCAACCTCAACGGCGTCTTCCTCCTCACCCAGCAGGTCGGTCGCACCATGGTCGCGCGCGGCCACGGCAAGGTCGTCAGCATCGCCAGCCTGCTGACCTTCCAGGGCGGCATCCGCGTGGCGTCGTACGCCGCCAGCAAGCACGCCGTCGCCGGCCTCACCAAGGCCCTCGCCAACGAGTGGGGTCCCCACGGCGTGCAGGTCAACGCCATCGCCCCCGGCTACATCGCCACCGACAACACCACGGCGCTGCGCGAGGACCCCGACCGTGCCCGGTCGATCCTCGAGCGGATCCCCGCCGGTCGGTGGGGCAGCGCCGACGACATCGCCGGCACCGCCGTCTTCCTCAGCTCGTCCGCAGCCGACTACGTCAACGGCCACGTCCTGGTCGTCGACGGCGGCTGGATGGCCCGCTGACCACTGCTTCCCCCACCCCAGACCGCACACGCACGACCCGTACGACGCACTCCTCGGGGCACCACCAGCTCACATCCAGCTCAGTCCCACCCGCCGTTACGCGGCACCGAAGAGAATGAGGATCACCATGAAGTCCATCTCCCGACCCACTGCCGCAGTCATCGGCCTGACCCTGGCCGCTGCCGCCCTCACCGGGTGCAGCGAAGAGGCCGGCGGGGCCGGCGGCGGTGCCGAGGCCGGCGGCTGCGCCCCCGAGGACGTCGTCCTCGTGGGCCAGGTGCGCAACGAGTCCAACCCCTACGAGGCCGCGTGGCTCGACGGCGGCGACGCCTTCGCCGAGCAGGTCGGTCTCTCCCAGGACCGCCTGACCTACGACGGCGACTCGACCAAGCAGCAGGAGCAGATCACCCAGCTCCTCGCCGGCGACACCGAGTGCCTCGTGATGAACATCCTGCCCAACGGCGACTCGGACACCCTGCCGATCGTCGAGGGTGCCCAGGAGGCCGGCGCCTACCTCGTCACCCAGTGGAACAAGCCGGCCGACGTCAACGTCACCGACTACGACCAGTGGCTGAGCCACATCACCTACAACGGTGTGGAGTCGGGCCAGCAGATCGGCGACGCCCTTGCCGAGGCCATCGGCGGCTCGGGCGGCATCATCGCCCTCCAGGGCATCCTGGACACCGGTGCCGCCAAGGACCGCTTCGCCGGTCTCGAGGCGTCGCTGGAGGCCAACCCCGACGTCGAGCTGCTCGACCAGCAGACCGCCAACTTCTCGCGTGACGAGGCGCTCGCGGTCACCAAGACGCTGCTCACCAAGCACGGCGACGACATCAAGGGCATCTGGGCCGCCAACGACGACATGGCGCTCGGCGCCCTCGCCGCTCTCGAGCAGGCGGGCCGTGACGACGTCGCGGTCGTCGGCATCGACGCGGTCCCGGACGCGCTGACCGCCATCGGCGACGGCACCATGACCGCGACCGTCTCCTCCGACGGCCCGTGGCAGGGTGGCATCGGCCTGGCGATCGGCTACTGCGTGGCCACCGGTGAGCTCTCCGTCGACGACATCGCCGACGAGGACCGTGCCTGGTTCGCCGAGCAGTTCCTGATCACCGGCGACAACGTCGGCGACTTCACCTCCCCGGAGGTCGACGAAGCCGACTTCGAGTGCGACAACGTCTTCAGCCGCTCGCAGGGCGCCATCTCGTGACCATGACATCCCCCGCCAAGGCCGACACCGACGTGGTGGTCCCGCCGCGCCCCCGGCCTCGGCGGGGGGTGTCCCTCCTGGACGCCGGACCTCCGATCGCGCTGGTCGTGATCTTCGCAGTCTTCGCAGCCCTGAGCTCGGACTTCCGCACGGTCGGCAACGTGCAGAACATCCTGGACGCAGCGGCGGTCCTCGCCGTCGTGGCCTGCGGCATCACCTTCGTGCTGATGATGGGCTCGATCGACCTCTCGGTCCCCGGCGTGATGGGCGCCTCCGCGATCGCGGTCGCGCTCCTCGTCGCCAACAACAGGAACGACAACGCGTGGGGACTGCTCGGGATCCTGGTCGCGGTCCTGCTCGGCGCGGGCCTCGGCTGCGTCAGCGGGATGGCGCTGGTGAGCCTGAGGGTCCCGTCGTTCATGACCACGCTCGGCGTCTCCGCCGTCGGGCTCGGTGTCGCCACCCTCATGTTCGCCGGTGTGCAGCCCAACATCACCGACGAGATGCTGCGCGGGTGGGCCGTCAACCGCTTCCTCGGCCTGGCCTACCTGACCTGGATCGCCGTGGCCTGCGTCCTCGTGGGCTGGCTCATCCAGCGCTACTCGCGCCTGGGCCGTTACGCATACGCCATCGGCGGCGCCGAGGAGGTGCTCTCGCTCTCCGGCGTGAAGGTCGCCCCCTACAAGGTCGCCGTGTTCACGTTGGCCGGTGCGTTCTACGGGCTCGCCGGCGTGATGGTCACCAGCCAGCTCAGCGCGGGGCTCGTGCAGGCGGGCAAGGGCTACGACTTCGCGGCGATCACCGCCGCCGTCGTCGGCGGCACCCTCCTCACCGGCGGTCGCGGGGGAGTGCTCCACTCCGCGGTCGGCGTGCTGCTCGTCACCGTCCTCACCAACGGCCTCGTCCAGGTGGGGGTCAGCCCCTACTGGCAGGGCGGTGTACAGGGCCTCATCGTCGTCGCGGCCGTCTCCGCCGCCGTCCTTCCCCAGCGTCGTAGGAACCAGGTGACCAAATGACCTCAGTGACCACGAACCTGCAGGACGGCCCGGCCCCGGTCAACGCCCTCGAGGTGCGCGGACTGGTGAAGCACTACCCGGGCGTCAAGGCCCTCGACGGCGTCGACCTGGTCGTGCGGCAGAACGAGGTGCTCGGCCTCGCCGGCGAGAACGGCGCCGGCAAGTCCACCCTCCTCAAGGCGCTGGTCGGCCTGGTCCGTCCCGACGCCGGCGAGATCTGGGTGCGCGGCGAGAAGGTGAAGCTGCGCAGTGTCGTCGACGCCGCCGACCACGGCATCGGGATGGTCTTCCAGGAGCAGTCGCTGGTGCCCAACCTGACGGCTGCGGAGAACATCGTCCTCGGCAGCGAGGGGGCAGGAGTCCGGCGCGGCATCTACCGCTGGGACACCATGCGCAAGCTCGCGCAGGAGCAGCTCGACAAGATCGGCTCCCACATCGACCCGCTCGCACGCACCGACTCGTTGTCGTTCGCCGACCGCCAGATGGTGGAGATCGCCAAGGTGCTCCGCATCGAGGAGCGAACCTCGAACCCGCCCGTGATCATCCTCGACGAGCCCACCTCGGTGCTGGAGTCGGCGGAGATCGAGACCCTCTTCACCCAGGTGCGCCGGCTCCGCGAGTTCGCGTCCGTCGTCTTCGTCTCGCACCGCCTCGACGAGGTGCTCGACGTGTGCGACCGCGTCAGCGTGCTGCGTGGCGGCCAGTCGGTGGGGGAGGTGCCGACCGCGGGCGCCGAGCCGGCTGACCTGCACCGGATGATGATCGGGTCCACGGGATCCGACGACCACTACCACGAGGGCCTCGCCGAGCACTCCGACGAGCCGGCCCGGCCACGCCTGGTCGTGAAGAGCATGTCGGGCAGCACCTTCCGCGACGTGGACCTCGAGGTCCGCGCCGGCGAGATCGTCGGCATCGTCGGCGTGCACGGCTCCGGACGCGAGGACGTGTGCCGGGCCCTGTTCGGCGCCGAGCCGACGCTGTCCGGCGAGGTCACCCTGGACGGCGAGAAGCTCGACCTGTCCGGGACCCGCGGTGCGGTCGCGTCCGGCGTCGGCTACGTGCCCGCCGAGCGCAAGATCGAGGGCATGGTCGGACCGATGTCGGTCGCGGACAACATGATGCTGACCAAGCAGAAGGCGCGCTGCACCGGGCCGATGGTGGTCCCGAAGAAGCAGGCCACCCTGGTCGACCAGTGGATCGAGCGCCTCTCGATCCGCACCCCGCACCGCGGCACCCAGATCGGGCGCCTGTCGGGCGGCAACCAGCAGAAGGTCGTCCTGGCCAGGTGGCTCGTGGCCGGCGACATCCGGCTGCTGCTCCTCGACCACCCGACCCGCGGCCTCGACATCGGTGCCCGCTCCGAGGTCTACCGCCTGATGCGCGAGCTCGCCAACAGCGGCGTGGCCACCGTGCTGCTCGCCGACAGCCTCGAGGAGGCGATCGGCATGTCCGACCGGATCATCGTGATGAACGACGGCCGCGCGACCAAGGAGGTCTCCTGCCCCTCGGGTGGCAAGCCGACCCCCCTCGACCTCGTCAAGGAGATGGTCTGACATGAGCACCCCCGTCATCACCGAGCCTGCATCGAACCCGGCCGCCGAGCCGGCCGTCGTCACGGGCGCCCCCACCGCCGCCCAGCGCGTCACGTCGTTCATGCCGGTCATCGCGCTCGTCGCGCTGCTCGCGGCGCTGACGATCGCCGACCCGGACTTCCTGACCCAGCGCAGCCTCACCGCCGCGGTCCGCACCTCTGCGCCGCTCGTCGTCCTCGCCGCGGGCGCCACGCTGGTCGTCCTGTGCGGCGGCATCGACCTCTCGATCGCGGCGCTCTGCTCGCTCTCCACGGTGTTCTTCGCGATGTGGCTGCCCGACCTCGGCGGGCTCACGATCCTCGTGGCCGTCGCCGCGGCCGGGGCCATCGGTGCGGTCCAGGGCATCGCCCACGTGGTCCTGAGGATCCCGTCGTTCGTCGTCACGCTCGGCGGCATGAGCATCTTCTCCGCGGTCGCCCTCGTCATCTCGGACGCCGGACCGATCCGCGTGATCGACCGCGACGCCACCGGGTGGCTCAACCTCTACGTCGCCGGCTACCTCCCGATGTCGTTCTTCGTGGCGCTGCTCGTGGTCGCGGTGATCTCGCTGATCATCAAGCTGACGCCCCTCGAGAGCTTCGTCCGCGCGACCGGCTACTCCGAGTCGGCCGCGCGCCTGGCCGGCACGCCCGTCGACGCGGTCAAGGTCGCCGCCTTCACCGTCTCCGGCGCCTGCGCCGGCCTCGCCGCCGTCATGCTCGCCTCCCGCAACTTCAGCGGCAGCCCGACGATGGCCGACAACCTGCTCCTGCCCGCGGTCGCGGCCATCGTGGTCGGCGGTACGGCGATCACCGGGGGCCACGGCTCCCTGTGGCGCAGCCTCGCCGGTGCCCTCGTGGTGACGCTGCTGCGCGTCGGCCTGCCGATCGTCGGCGTCCCGTCGGCCTGGGAGCAGATCCTCTACGGCGCGATCATCGTCGCCGCCGTCGCGCTCACCCTGGACCGATCCAAGGTGCTGATCATCAAGTAGCCGAGTCCCCAGCCCCCTGACGTACGACCACCCTGAACACCCTGCACCGGAAGGCCTCTCATGTCCGAGTCCCAGCTCCTCCCCGCCGTCTCCTCGTTCCTCTCCTCGCCCCGGCAGCTGCTGATCGACGGCGAGTGGGTCGACGCGAAGGACGGCCAGACCTTCGACACCGTCAACCCCGCCACCGAGGACGTGCTCGTGAAGGTCGCCCAGGCCTCGGCCGTGGACGCCGACCGGGCGGTCGTCGCCGCCCGCAACGCCTTCGAGGCCGGCTCGCCGTGGCAGCGGATGACCCCGCGCGAGCGCTCCCACCTGCTGTGGCGCATCGGCGACGCGATCGACGAGCGGGCCGAGGAGTTCGCCCAGCTCGAGTCTCTGGACAACGGCAAGTCCCTCGCGTCCGCGCGCGGCGACGTCGGCGTCGCGGCCGAGCTGTTCCGCTACTTCGCCGGCTGGGCCACCAAGATGGAGGGCACCACGATCCCGATGTCGGTGCCGGGCCGCGAGTTCCACGCCTACACCCGCCGCGAGGCGATCGGCGTCGTCGCCGGCATCGTCCCGTGGAACTTCCCGCTGACGATGGCCGCCTTCAAGATCATCCCCTCGATCACCGCCGGCAACACCGTGGTGCTCAAGCCCGCCGAGCAGACGCCGCTCACCGCGCTCTACCTCGGCCAGCTGCTGCTCGAGGCCGGCGTCCCCGCCGGTGTCGTCAACATCCTGCCCGGCTTCGGCGACGCCGGCGCTGCCCTCGTCGACCACTTCGACGTCGACAAGGTCGCCTTCACCGGCAGCACCGAGGTCGGCAAGAAGATCGCGGCCGGTGCCTCGAAGAACCTCAAGAAGGTCTCGCTCGAGCTCGGCGGCAAGGCCCCCAACATCATCTTCAACGACGCCGACCTGGAGGCCGCCATCGCCGGCGCCGCCCTCGCCGGCTACTTCAACGAGGGCCAGTGCTGCGTCAACGGCTCGCGGCTCTACGTCCAGCGCGACGTCTTCGACGAGGTCATCGCCGGCGTCGCCGAGGCGGCCAAGGCGATCCGCGTCGGCGACGCCTTCGACCCGGCGACCACGATGGGCCCGCTGGTCTCGCAGGAGCAGCACGAGAAGGTCATGGGCTACGTCCGCGGCGCGGTCGCCGACGGCGCCACCCTGGCCGCCGGAAGCCCCGACCCGGCCGCCGACAAGGGCTACTTCTTCTCCCCGACGCTCATCACCGACGTCACCGAGCAGATGGCGGTGCAGACCGACGAGATCTTCGGCCCGGTCATCACCGCGATCCCGTTCGACACCGAGGACGAGGTCGTCGCCGCCGCCAACAACACGGTCTACGGCCTCGCCGCCGGCGTCTGGTCCAAGGACATCGGCACCGCCCACCGCGTCGGCAGCAAGCTGCGCGCCGGCACGGTGTGGCTCAACACCTGGCACGCCGACGACGTGACCCTGCCGCGCGGTGGGTTCAAGCAGTCGGGCTGGGGTCGCGAGCTCGGCTCGTTCGGCCTCGACGACTACACCGAGCTCAAGACCGTCATCGCCGAGCTCCGTTGATCGAAGGGTCCAGTCGCACCGTGAACCCCACAGACGTCCTGGGGGGCCACCGGATCGTGCCGGTGGTCGTCCTGGACGACCCAGCCAAGGCCGACGCGCTGGGAGCCGCCCTCGTCGAGGGTGGCCTCCCGGTCGCCGAGGCGACCTTCCGCACGCCCGAGGCCGCGATGGTGCTGCGGCGCCTCGCCGAGCGCGACGACCTGGTCGTCGGTGCCGGCACGGTCCTCACGGCGCGCCAGGTCGACGAGGCGCTCGAGGCGGGTGCCCGCTTCGTGGTCTCGCCGGGCCTCAGCACGTCCGTCGTACGACGCTGCCAGGAGGCGGGCGTGCCCGTCGTGCCCGGGATCAGCACGCCGAGCGAGATCATGCAGGCCCTGGACCTCGGCCTCGACACCGTGAAGTTCTTCCCGGCCGAGGCCAATGGCGGCCTCGCGACGATCAAGGCACTGGCCGCCGCCTTCCCCCAGGTGCGCTTCATGCCCACCGGAGGGATCACCGTCGAGAGCGCGCCTGCCTACCTCGAGCACCCGTCCGTCGCCGCCGTCGGCGGCAGCTGGATGGTGGCCGGCGACCTGCTGAAGGACGGCCGCTGGGACGAGGTCGCGACCCGCTGCGCCGCCTCGACCGCCCTCTACGCGCAAGGAGCACCCGCATGATCGAGACACGTCCCGCGGAGGAGTGCGAGCTCGACATCGTCGCGCTCGGCGAGGTGATGCTCCGGCTCGACCCGGGGGAGGGGCGGATCCGCACCGCCCGCCGGTTCGAGGCGTGGGAGGGCGGCGGTGAGTACAACGTCGCCCGCGGCATGCGCAAGGTGTTCGGCCTGCGCGCCGGCGTGGTCACCGCCCTCGCCGACAACGAGATCGGCCGCCTGGTCGAGAACCTCGTCATGCAGGGCGGTGTCGACACCTCGCTGATCCGCTGGGAGCCCTACGACGGCATCGGCCGCACCGTCCGCAACGGACTCAACTTCACCGAGCGGGGCTATGGCGTCCGGGGTGCGGTCGGGGTCTCCGACCGGGCCAACACCGCGATCGCGCACATGAGGCCGGGGACGATCGACTGGGACGACCTGTTCGGTCGTCGCGGGGTCCGCTGGCTGCACACGGGCGGCATCTACGCCGCGCTGTCCGAGAACGCCGCGGCGGTCGCCGAGGAGGCGATGGCGGCCGCGCAGAAGCACGGCACCGTCGTGTCCTTCGACCTCAACTACCGCCCCAGCCTCTGGGCCGGGATCGGCGGCACCGAGTTCGCCCGTGACGTCAACACCCGGCTGGCCGGGCACGTCGACGTGATGATCGGCAACGAGGAGGACTTCACCGCCGCGCTCGGCTTCGAGGTCGCCCACGTCGACGAGCACCTCAGCACGCTGCCGATGGACAGCTTCGAGGCGATGGTCGCGACCGTCGCGGAGAAGATGCCGTGGTTCAAGGTGATCGCCACGACGCTGCGCACCGTCCACACCGCCAGCGACAACGACTGGCAGGCGATCGCGTGGTCGCCGGAGACCGGCGTGCTGGCCTCCACGCCGCGCGACCACCTCGGCATCTTCGACCGCGTGGGCGGCGGCGACGGCTTCGCGTCCGGTCTCGTCTTCGGCCTGCTCGAGGGCGAGCCCCTGCAGCAGTGCCTCGAGCTCGGGGCCGCCCACGGCGCGCTGGCGATGACCACGCCCGGCGACACCTCCATGGCGACCCGCGACGAGGTGCGCGCGCTCGCCGGTGGCGGCAGCGCGCGCGTGCGCCGCTAGCACCCACCCCCAGGCCAGGCCTGGGCGGTCGACCCCGTGCGGGGGACTCGGCCGCCCAGGTCTGCTTCATGTATGTGAACCTCTTGGTAAAAGGGTTCAACAACATGGACAGAGTTCTTGACTCTGTGTGATCGTCGTCATACCTTCACTCCGTCTCGTGAGCGCAGACCGCACCCGCCGCCCGCCGAGCTCCGCACCGCCGAGCCCTAGGGAAACGTTGATGAAACTGCAATCCGTACGCCACTTCCTGGCGTCGACCATCGCCCTCGCGGTGGCCCTCCCACTGTCAGTGGCAGTCGGCACCGCGCCGGCTGCGGCTGCCGCCGCCGACGACGACGTGCTGCGCGTCCTGCTCTTCTCGAGCGGCGACGGCGTGCACGGGTCGGTGGCCAACACCCGCGCGACGGTCAAGGAGCTCTCCAACTCGCTCGCGGCCCAGTACGGCCTGGACAACAACACCGGCGACCCGGCCCAGGCCGTCGCCGACATCCAGGAGACCACCAGTGCGGCCGCGTTCACCCCGGCGAACCTGGCCACCAAGGACGTCCTGGTCTTCGCCCACACAGCCGGCGTCCTCTTCAACCCCGAGCAGCGGGCTGCTCTCGAGTCCTACACCCGCGCCGGCGGTGGCTTCGTCGGCATCCACTACACCGGTTGGTCCCCCGACCAGACCGAGGCCGACGTCAACCCCTTCTACCGCAAGCTCATCGGCGCGTCCGCGACGGGTCACCCCGAGCCGGCAGGGGGCCAGCGCGGCACCGTCAGCGTCAGTGACCCCGCCAGCCCGTTGACCGCGGGCCTGCCCTCGTCGCTGTCCTACACCGACGAGTGGTACGAGTGGGACGTCAACCCGACTGCCAACGTGCGCACGCTCATGTCGGTCGACGAGTCGTCGTACGCCCCGGGTGCTCGCGCGGGCGAGGAAGGGACCACGCACCCGGTGACGTGGTGCCAGAGCGTCGACCAGGGTCGGTCGTGGTACACCTCGCTGGGCCACCACGCCTCGGCCTACACCGCCGCCGACGACGGTGCCAACGCCGGCGACAACCAGGCCGACGACCTGGTGCGCACCCAGCTGCGCAACGGCCTCGCCTACTCGGCTGCCCTCCTTCCGGCCGACTGCTCACCGCCGGCGAAGGACGAGCAGGGTGGCTGGAGTGCCGTGACTCCGTGGCCGGTGGTCCCTATCAACGCCGCCCTCACGGCCGACGGCAAGGTCCAGTCCTTCGGCTCCGTCGCGACCCCGGGCTGCACGGACAACACTCCCTACGACTTCAGCGGCAACAGCTGTGTCAGCCAGGGCGGCCAGAGCCAGGTCGACATCTGGGATCCAGCGGTGGTGAGGACGGTGGCCACTGCGATGTCGGGCCTGCTGCCCAACGCGACCTACACCGACCTGTTCTGCTCCATGCAGGTGCAGATGCCACAGCGCCGCTCCACCTTCACTGTCGGTGGTGACGACGGCCTCGGCGGCAATGCGCCCAACGACGCCGCGATCGGCGTGACGAGCTACTCCACCGCCTCCGGTCTCAACGACGAGGCGCCGATGAACTTCCCCCGGTGGTACCCCACCGGTACGACCCTGCCCAGCGGCGCCGTCGTCGTCCAGGGTGGCTCGCTGCAGGGTGGCCCGGGCGGCCCCGGCGTGCTCACCCCCGAGATCTACACGCCCGAGCAGGGCAGCTCCTGGAAGCTGCTCACCGGCGCCACCAGTGCGCAGGCCTACGGTGACGGCGGTTCCGGCAACGGCCCCGACGAGAATCGCTGGTGGTATCCCCGTGCCTTCGTGGCCCCGACCAACGGCAACGTGTTCAACATTTCCGGCACGCAGATGTTCGAGCTCGACCCGTCGGCTGACGGGGGCAACGGCGCCGTGACCATGCGCGGCACCCTCGGGGCCGGCACCGGCAGCCAGGGCGTTCTCGGCAACCCGGTGGGCGCGACGTCCACCGCCACCATGTACCGCCCCGGCAAGATCCTCCAGGTCGGCGGCGGGTGGTGGGCCAACGGCGGCGGCCCCGTCGGTGCGCGCGCCGGTATCACCGTGGACATCACCGGCGGTACGGCCAACCCGGTCGTGACTCCGACCGACCCCATGAAGTACTCCCGCCACTGGGCGTCGTCCGTGGTGATGCCCGACGGCAAGGTGCTGGTCACCGGTGGCTCGCGCGACAACAACGAGAACGGCGGCTACGTCACCAACGCCGAGATCTGGAACCCGGACGCGCCCAGCGGCCAGCAGTGGAGCGAGGTCAAGGTGCCCTACGAGCACGCGCGCCTCTACCACTCGCTGTCGCTGCTCCTGCCCGACGGGCGGATCATGGTCGGCGGTGGCGGTGCCCCTGGCCCGCGCAACTACACCGACGTCGAGTACTACTCGCCGTCGTACCTCTTCGACGGCAACGAGCCGGCGACCCGTCCGGTCATCACCAGTGCGCCCAGCAAGGTCGGGTACAACGGCACGTTCGAGCTGACGTCCGACAAGCCGGTCGAGCGGGTCACCCTGGTCCGCAACGGCTCCGCGACGCACGGCTTCAACAACGACCAGAACTTCCAGGAGCTCGAGTTCACGCCGAACGGCAGCTCGGCCACCATCACGACCCCGCAGAACGCCAACTTCGCCCCTCCTGGCGCCTACATGGTGTTCGTCTGGAGCGGTGGCACGCCTTCTCTCGCGAAGATCGTCCAGATCGACCCACAGGTGAAGATGAAGACCCCGACGCCCGTGGTCGTCGACCAGTTCGAGTACCCGCGCCTGCCCGATGGCTGGCAGTCCGCGACGCAGTACCCCGACACCGCCCAGGTCGCGGCCGGTAGCGGACGGATGTCCCCGTGGCGGGTCGACGGCGAGGTCCAGCTGGTCCGCGCAAGGGCGACCGGCATGCGTGGCCTCGGCCTCACCGGTTACCACCTCGCCGTGGGCGCCGCCGGTGACATGACCCGCACCATCAAGGGTCTGGACGTGGGCAAGGAGTACCGCGTGTCCCTGCGCCATGCCCGCGACAGCCGCTCGACCGGCACCGGACCGGGTACGGCTTCCCTGTCCGTCGCGAACCTGTCGGCCACGCTTTCCGCAGGCACCGACAGGCCCTCGACAGCCCCGTTCGACACCTTCGTCGGCACCTTCACCGCCACCGCGCGTCAACAGGACCTGACGATCACCGGAGGTGGGTCGGGCGCCGGCCTGGTCATCGACAACCTCGTGGTCGTGGGCAACGGTCCCGGTGCCGCCGATCCCGACGTGGCGTACGCCTTCGAGGAGGGCGCCGGACAGACGGCGGCCAACACGGGCTCCGACATCACCGTCGGCCCGGCGACGCTCACCGGCACGACGACCTGGAACGCCAGCGGTGTGCGGGGCGGTGCTGTCGACCTCCTCGGGGGCGACAACACCAACGCAGTCGACCTGCCGGACAACGTATTGAAGGGTGCGACCGACTTCAGCACCTCGTTCTGGGTCCGCCCGGACGTGCAACCGACCAACTGGGCCGGCCTGTTCCACATCGGGACCGGGTCCGGCAACACCGGCGGCTACTTCCAGATCCAGACCGAGACGCGTGCCGACGGCGACACCGGACTCGCGGCGACCTTCAAGGCGCCCGGACTGGCCAGCCCGACCAACCCCGAGGAGCGGATCCGCGCGACCCCCGCGCGGGACCTCTCGCTCAACACGTGGAACCACGTGGCATTCACCCGTGCCGGAGCCACCGGCACGCTCTACCTCAACGGGGTGCAGATCGCCCAGAGGACCGACCTGACGGTCGAGCTCCCCGAGGTCGGGGCGAACACCGAGAACAACTGGCTCGGACGCAACGGGTTCCCCGATGCCCCGCTGAACGGTCAGATGGACGACGTACGTCTCTACGCCGCTGCGCTGACCAGCGCCGACATCGCCGGGATGTACGCCGACGGCACCGCGCTGGACACGACCACCACGGTCAGCGTCAGCCCGGAGTCCCCGTCGCCGTTCGGCGAGCCCGTCACGGTCTCGGCCACGGTGAAGGACTCGGCCAACGCCAACCCCACGGGCACTGCCGAGCTGTGGATCGACGGTGCCCGCCAGGGCAGCGCGGTCGCGGTCGCTGCCGGCTCGGTCACCTTCCCGGCCGTGACGCTGCCGCCGAAGACGTACCAGATCGAGGTCCGTTTCACCGCAGGGACGGGTTGGCGCGACTCGACGAAGACCGTCTCGCACACGGTCGCCCGGCCCCCGGTGGGCGAGGGCGTCCCGGTCCACTACAAGTTCGACGAGGGCACCGGGACCACCTCGGTCAACTCGGGCTCCGACCCGGCGATCGGCAACGCGGTGCTCCAGGGCAATGCCGGCTGGGTGGCGTCCGCGAAGTACGGGGCGGGCGTGAACCTGCCCGGCGACGGACACGTCAACCTGCCGAACGACATCACGTTCGGGATGACCACCGAGGCCACTGTGTCCACGTGGATCCGCCCGACGAACCTGCCCAACTGGACGACCCACGTCCAGATCGGCAAGAACACCTCCGAGTTCCTGCTCCTGCAGTCGGAGACCGAGAACGGCACCCGCGGCTTCGCAGCGACCCTGCGCAAGAACGACGGTGAGCAGTACCGCATCCAGCTGCCGGGCACGACCGACCTGCCGCTCAACCAGTGGACCCACGTCGTGGTCACCCTGGGCCCGTCGCCGACCGGCGGGGGCACCACGGGCAAGATCTACTTCAACGGTGTGCTGCAGAACGGTGGCACCCGGGACAACATCCCGGTCTCCATCGGTGACATCGGGGAGGGCGGCACCACCGCCAACTTCCTCGGCAACACCAGCTGGCCGGACCCGCGTCCCACCGAGCAGCAGGACGACTTCCGCCTCTACGGTTACGAGCTCGACGCCGCCGAGGTGCTCGCCCTCTTCAACGGGACGACCAACGTCGCCCCGGCCGGTGTCGCGGACTCGTACTCCACGGTGCAGGACGTGCCGTTGAGCATCGCGGCACCGGGAGTCCTGGGCAACGACACCGACGCCGAGGGCAACGCCCTCACTGCCGGTGACGTCACGCAGCCCGCGCACGGAGTTGTGTCGCTGGCCGCCAACGGGTCGTTCACCTACGTGCCCGACGAGGGCTACGCAGGACCCGACACGTTCACCTACAAGGCGAACGACGGCACGTCGACGTCGGCCGCCACCACGGTGACCATCACCGTGGAGGAGGTCGTCGCACCGCCGAACACCGAACCGGTGGCCGAGGGCGACGCCTACAGCACCGTCTCCGGCGAGGCGCTGGCGCTCGCGGCACCCGGTGTCATGACCAACGACACCGACGCCGACGGTGACGCGCTGACAGCGACCCGCACGAGCACGCCGGTCAACGGTGCTGTCTCGCTGCAGGCCGACGGTTCCTTCACCTACACCCCCGACAACGGGTTCGTGGGCAAGGACCAGTTCACCTACACGGTGAGCGATGGCACGGACACCTCCGCACCTGCGACCGTCACCATCACCGTGAAGCCTGCGGGCGGCACGGGTGGCGGACCGCTCACCTCGGCGGTGGCCGGCGCCTCGGCACCGTTCACCTACGGCAAGCTCGGCACCGTCGTGGCGAGCGTCGCCCCGGCGGCCGCCACCGGCACGGTCGAGGTCCTCACGGGCAACGACCTGATCGCCTCGGGTGCACTCGCCTCCGGCCGGGCCACGCTCGTGCTGCCGGCGAAGAGCCTGCCGCCCGGCACGCACCAGCTCACCCTCCGCTACATCGGGGACGGCGGCCACAAGGCGTCGTCCTCCACCGTGGAGGTCACCGTCGACAAGGTCGTCCCGCGGATGACCGTGAAGGCGCCGAGCAAGGTGAAGAAGGGCACGGCACCGAAGGTCAGGGTCGTCCTGCGAGCGCCCGACGACGTGCCGGTGACGGGCACCGTGTCGATCGCGATCAAGGGCGGGAAGACCCTGACCAGGGAGCTCGACGGCGAGAGGGTCGTCGTCAAGCTGCCCCAGGTGAGGAAGAAGACGAAGCTGACCGTGACCTACCAGGGGAGCGGGCTGGCCGAGTCGGTCACCGACAAGGTGATCATCAGGATCCGCCGCTAGGCGGAGCCGCACTGAAGGGCGGGCCCGGGGGAGCGATCCCCCGGGCCCGTCACCACCATGAAGATCGAGAGGGATCCATCCCATGCCCAACATCACCGTCGAGCTCCTGAAGGGCCGCACCGTCGAGCAGCGCCGGGACTTCGCCCGCGCCGTCGCCGACAGCGCCGTGGAGATCCTCGGCGCCCGCCGCCAGGACGTCCGGATGGTCTTCGCCGAGATCACCGCCGACATCGTCGCCAACGGCGGCGTGCTGGCCAGCGAGGACGAGAGCCGCGCCGGCGTCGTCGCCGCCCTCGCCGACGACTGACCGAGCTCCTGCGATGCCGCACACCAGCTCCGCCGCCATGGCTGCCGTCCCGGCCGCCCTGGCGGTGCTGGTGGTCGGCGTCGCGGCACCCGCCAGCGCCCACGTCACGCTCGATGCGTCCACCACGGGGGCGGGCGCGAGGTCGGTGCTGACCCTGGAGGTCCCACACGGGTGCGCGGGCTCGGCGACCACCGAAGTCGCCGTCCGGGTGCCCGCCGGGGTGAGTGACGTCGGGGCCTCGGACACCGATCGCTGGTCCGCCGCGGTCACCGACGAGGGCGTCTCCTTCCGGACCGACCATCCGCTGCCGGACGGCATGCGCGAGCAGGTGGTCTTCTCGGTCAGGCTGCCGGACCGGGTCGGCGCAGAGCTGGTGTTCCCCGTCGTCCAGCGGTGCGAGGTGGGGGATTCCGCCTGGACCGAGGTCGGTGAGGACGATGCCGCGCGGGATGACCTCGAGATGCCGGCCCCGGTGGTCGTGGTGACCGCGACCGACGGGTCGAGCGCCGACCCCGCGATCTCCTCGGGCGCGATGTCCTACGGCGCGGCGGGCATCCTGGCCCTCGCGTGCCTCGGCAGCGGCGCCCTCCTCCTGCTCCGGCGCCGTCGCGCATGAGCCGGTTCCCCGGTCGTGTCCTCGCCGCACTGCTCCTGCCGCTGACCGCCCTGCTCGTCCTGGCGCCCGCGCCGCCGGCCGCTGCGCACGCGACCCTCATCGCCACCGACCCCGGCGAGGGTGCGGTCCTGGAGACCGCCCCCGAGCAGGTCACCTTCAGCTTCAACGAGTCCGTGCTCGGAGTGTCCGCCGGCACCACCGTCTTCGACGCCACCGGCGCCGAGATCGCCTCGAGCGCCCGGGTGGGCGACGGCCAGCTCGTCGTCTCCCTCGACGAGGAGGTCGGCGACGGCACGCTCGTCGTGGTCTGGCGCCTGGTGTCGGAGGACGGCCACCCGATCGGAGGCTCGCTGCGCTTCTCCGTCGGCGCGCCGAGCGACGTCGTCGACGTGCCGTCGGCCGACGACGGGGACACCGACGCGCCCGTCCTCCTGGGCGTGCTGCGGTGGCTGGCCTACGTCGGCCTGCTGGTCGCCGCCGGCGTGGCTGCCTTCGCGGCGCTGTTCCTGCCGGCCGACGGCGTCGACGCCGAGCGGGCCCGGTTGCGCAGGACGACGCGCCTGGCAGCGGTGGTCGCCGTGCTGGCGTGGTGGGCGGCCGTGCCGCTCGTCGCGCTCTACCAGCTCGGCCTGCCCGCGTCGGCGCTCACCGCCTGGTCGACGTGGTCGGCGCTCGCGGCCTGGGAGTACGTCGTACCCGCCGCCGTCACCATCGGCCTCGGCCTCGCTGCGGCCTCGCGCCGTGGCCCGGTGCTCGTCGGATGCCTGGTGGCGCTGGCCGCACCGTCGCTCACCGGCCACACCCGCGCGGCCACCCCGGAGGCGCTGGTCATCGCCGTCGACGTGCTGCACCTGGTCGCCGGGGCGCTGTGGCTGGGCGGGCTCGTCGCACTCGTCCTCGTGCTGCGGGACCGGGCCGGCCGGGACGAGACCGGTGCGGAGGTGCTGGCGCGGTTCTCGACCTGGGCGGCAGGGATCCTCGCGATGCTGGTCGTGGCTGGGTCGGTGATGGCCTGGCGGGTGGCCGGGTCGTGGGGCGCGCTCCTCGACACGACGTACGGCACCCTGCTGTTCGTGAAGGTGCTGGTCGTCCTGGTGGCGATCGCGATCGCAGCCTGGAACCGGTTCAGGCTCGTGCCGCGACTGCGCGCGGCGGCGAGGCGCCCGGAGCGTGGCGAAGCGGCGGGGCTCCTGGTGCGGACGACGTTCGCCGAGGCGGGGGTGCTGGTGGTTGTGCTGCTCGTGACCGGGTTCCTCGTCGACCGGAGCCCCGACCCCGAGGTCTCGGTGAGCGCTCCGGCCTCGAGCGGGTCGGAGAGCGTGCAGCTCGACGAGATCGACGCGGAGGTCACGCTCGATCCGCTCGTCGTCGGCCCGGCCACGCT
This sequence comes from Nocardioides glacieisoli, assembly GCF_004137245.1. GTDB lineage: Bacteria > Actinomycetota > Actinomycetes > Propionibacteriales > Nocardioidaceae > Nocardioides > Nocardioides glacieisoli. Next base: position 306,775 of record NZ_SDWS01000006.1, on the reverse strand, counting down.
CACCCTCACGATGACCGACGACGCGGGGCAGCCGGCCGAGGGCTTCGAGTCGCCCCGGATGAGCCTGTCGACCGAGGACGTCGACCTGGGTGCCGTGTCCCTCACCAACCTCGGCCCGGGCATCTACTCCGGCGAGGTCGTGCTGCCGACGGCCGGCACCTGGGAGGTGCAGGTGTCGCTGCGGACGACGGAGTTCGACAACCCGGTGCGGACGGTCACGTTCGAGGTGCCCTGAGCTCCGGGAGGACAGGGCAATGGCGGTCGGGTCGCCGGATCCGGGACTGCCCCAGACTGGGACCCATGACCGAGTCCGGCCGAGACCGTCTCCGCGAGCTCCTCGACGCGGTGCTCGACGAGGACCACGCCACGCTCGCCGACATGGCGGGTGGGGCGCACTCCTCGACGTTCCACTTCATCCGCCGCCTGCGCCGCGACACCGGCGAGCCGCCCGTCGCGATGCGGCGCCGGGTGATCCTGGAGCGCGCCGCCTGGCGGCTCGCCGGCGGGACCAGCGTCACCGATGTGGCCTTCGAGGCCGGCTTCGAGTCGGTCGAGGGCTTCTCCCGCGCCTTCGCCCGCGGCTTCGGCCACCCGCCCAGCACCCCGGCGGCCCGCCACTGGCTGCCGGCTCCCAACGGCATCCACTTCCACCCACCGATGTCTCTGTGGGTGCACACCACGGAGAAGACCATGAACCCCATCACCGAGCACCTCCTCCGCCACGACCTCGACGACACCCGTGGGCTCCTCGACCTCGCGAAGGGCGTGGAGCCAGCGGCATACGAGGCAGCCGGCGTGCCGGGCCTGCAGGTCCTCGGCTTCGACGGCCCCGACGAGTCTCTCGCCCAGGTGCTCGAGCACCTCGTCGCCACCAAGGAGATCTGGCTCGCTGCGATCGAGGGCGCCGACTTCCCGGCCGCGGGAGACCGCGACCCGGCCAGCCTGCTCGACCGCCACGACGAGGTCGCACCGCGCTGGTTGTCGACGGTCCGCGACATCGACGCGCGCGGCGCCTGGGACGACCGGCTCGTCGACGCGCTGTGCGACCCGCCCGAGAGCTTCGTGATGGGCAGCGTGTTCGCCCACGTCGTGACCTTCGCCGCCGCTCGACGCCAGGTCGCCCGCCACCTGCTGCGCGGCCACGGTGTCACCGTCGACGACGGCGACCCGATCACCTGGCTGCGCGAGCAGCGCGGGGAGGCGTGAGCCGTGGTGCGCACGTCCTTCTTCACCGCGACCACGCTCGACGGGTTCATCGCCGACGAGGACGACTCGCTCTTCTGGCTCTTCAAGCAGGAGCAGCGCGAGACCGACGCGCCGCTGGCCTACGACGCCTTCATCGCCGACATCGGCGCGGTCGCGATGGGGCGCACGACGTACGACTGGCTGGTCGACCACCTCGCCGAGCGGTCGGAGCCGTGGCCGTACGACATGCCGGCCTGGGTCTTCTCGCACCGCGAGGCCGAGCCGCACCCCGGCGCCGACCTCCGCTTCGCCTCCGGCGACGTCGCCGCGGTCCACCCGGAGATGGTCGCCGCGGCTGCCGGGAAGGACCTCTGGGTCGTCGGTGGGGGTGACCTCGTCGGTCAGTTCGCCGACGCCGGCCTGCTGGACCAGGTCATCGTCCAGATCGCGCCGGTCACCCTGGGGGCAGGGCGTCCGCTCCTGCCGCGCCGGCTGGACCTGCGCCTCGTCGAGACCGATCGCAACGCCGCGTTCATCGCGGCGCGCTACGACGTCGTGGGGCCCCTCGAGGCCTGACCGCCCGCGTCAGCCCCGGAGCACCTTCTCCATCGGTCGGCCCTTCGCGAGCTCGTCGACGAGTTTGTCGAGGTAGCGGATCTGGCGCATCAACGGGTCCTCGACCTCCTGCACCTTGACCCCGCACACCGACCCGGTGATCTGGTCGACGTGCGGGTTGAGGGTGGCGGCCTCGAAGAAGTCGTGGAACGTCGTCTCGTCGGCGAGGTGCTGCTGCAGGGCCTTCTCGTCGAACCCGGTGAGCCACTCGATGACCTGGTCGACCTCGGCCTTGCTCCGGCCCTTCTTCTCGGCCTTCGTCACGTAGTGCGGGTAGACCGAGGCGACGCTCGTCGTGAAGATCCGGTGCATGGGTCGAGGATAGGCGCGCCGACCGACAGCGGTCAGCGCTCGGGGCGGTCGTTCCCGACCACGTCGGCGACCTCGTCCTCCGAGAGACCGAGGGCGGGCGCGAGGACAGCGGCCTGCTTCGACGGTGCCTTCTTCGCGGCGACCTTCTTCGCGGGGGTCTTCGCCGCGGTCTTCTTGGCCGCGGTCTTCTTCGCCGGGGCCTTCTTCGCCGGAGCGGGCACCGGCACCTCGAGCGCCGCGTCGATCGCCTCGACGCCGGCGGGCATCGACGGGGTGGGCGCCGACTTGAGCGGCACCTCGCTCGCGGGGACCTTCTTCGCAGGCGCCTTCTTCACCGGAGGCACCACCGCGGGCGGCGGGGTCCGGGTGGGCTCCATCGGGTCGACGTCAGGCTCGGCCGCCCTGGGCACAGGCACGCTCGACGGGGGTGCGGTGCGCGGGCCCGGCTGACCGGCTGCCTGCTCGGCTGCCCAGCCCACCAGACGCATCGTCGTACGCAGTCCGGCGTTCGCGACTGCGAACGCGGTGCGGGCGGGGAGGGTGATGACGGCGGTGGCCTTGCTGATGTGGTGCACGGGGGTCCTCTCGTCGGGGCAGGGTCCAACGTACGTACCCCGCCCACGCCGGCCCAGACCGTGGCCTGCGCCACGTCCGGGTCGACCGCACCTCACGACCATTCGTGCCCCGCGTCCCCGAGACGTATGCAGGACGGTCTGGTCGGGGACTGACAGGCATGACGGCCTTCCTGCAGCACGCCCCGGTCACGCGCGAGCGGGGCTACGACGACCTGACGGAGGCCGAGTTCGACGAGATCGGCCGCACTCTGGACGCCCTCCGCGAGGGCGTCATGGCCAGCCGTGGCGCGGACGACGCGGCGTACGTCAGGCGCCTCATCGCCGTGCAGCGGTGCCTCGAGGTCGGCGGTCGCGTCGTCCTGCTGGGCAGCCGGCACCGGGGCGCGTGGTGGCTCGGCACGACGGCGCTGGCGCTGTCGAAGATCCTCGACAACATGGAGATCGGGCACAACGTCCTGCACGGGCAGTGGGACTGGATGCGCGACCCGAGGATCCACTCCTCGACGTGGGAGTGGGACCACGCCTCGGCCCCGGAGCAGTGGAAGCGTGCGCACAACGACCGCCACCACGCGAACACCAACGTGCTGGGCAAGGACAACGACCTCGGCTACGGCATCATGCGCGTCGACGAGGGCCAGGAGTGGCAGCCGCGACACCTGGCGCAGCCGTTGCTGAACGTCGTCAACGCGCTGATCTTCGAGTACGGCATCGCGATGTACGACCTCGACCTCGGCGACACGCTGCGGACGAAGCGCGGCTTCTCGGAGAAGCAGCGAGCCGAGATGCGGACCACGGCACGGCGCGTCGGGCGCAGTGCGCTGCGCGACTACGCGCTGCACCCGCTCCTCTCGGCGGTGACGGGATCGGCGCGCACGACCATGACGGCCAACCTCGTCGCCAACCTCACCCGCAACGTGTGGAGCCACTCGGTGATCATGTGCGGCCACTTCCCGGAGGGCGTCGCGACCTTCGAGGTGGCCGAGGTCGACGAGGCGGAGACCCGCGGACGCTGGTACGTCCGGCAGATGCTCGGGTCCGCCGACATCTCGGGGCCGTGGCTGATGCACCTGCTCTGCGGGAACCTGTCGCACCAGGTCGAGCACCACGTCTTCCCCGACATGCCGAGCAATCGCTACGCACAGGTCGCCGGCCCGGTGCGCGAGCTCTTCGAGCGGCACGGACTGCCCTACAACAGCCGGCCCCTGCTGCGGCAGGTGGCGAGTGCCTGGCACAAGGTGCTGCGGCTGTCCCTGCCGCCGCGCGCATGATCCCGGCGCCCGCCCTCGGCGGGCAGCTCACCGCCGGGTGGTAGCAGCACGTCATCCGGCGAGGGCGGCGGCGTGCCAGGGCTCCATCGCCATGTGGCGCCGCCCGTCGACCTCGCGGTAGCGGAACCGGGTCAGGACCAAGGAGTCCAGCGTGACGTCGAGCGCGAGCGACGCGCGGTTCTGCTCGGCCCACCCGACCAGGCCCGCCGGGTCGAGGACGGGTGCAGCGAAGTGCAGGATGCTGGAGTACCAGATGTCGCGCTCCTGCCACTGGTCCTCGAACCATGCGAGCGGGCCGAGGGCGGTGCGGAGCCGCCGCATGAGCTCCCAAGGCCCGTCGTCGACGGGCTCGGCCTGGACCATCACGCCGCTGACGGTGAGCGTGACCCCGGTGAAGCGCAGGGTGACGGGAGCGGAGGCTCGGCCGACCTCGTCCAGGGCCGCGACCCACTGGCCGGTGATGTCGTCCGTGGCGGACGCGGCCTCGCGGTAGGGCTCGAGCGCGCGCACCGTGAGGTGGCTGGCGTCCGACCGACCGGTCTCGAAGTGTCCGGGGCCGGCGTGGACGAGGGCGTCGTCCATCAGATCGGCCAGGACGCCGCTGGCCTCCGAGCCGGGCACCGCGACGATGCTGACCGGCCAGCGGCCGCCGTCGACCGGGGGCTCGTCCCGGCGGTGCGACCCACCGAGCAGGGCGGGTACGGCGTCGTCGAAGAGCCGGTCGAAGACCGGGTTGGCTGCGGGCACGGCCGGGATCCTATGGGTCGTCCGAGCCCCACACGTGTCCGACCTCTTGCCCCTGATCCGCTGGATCGAGGGCCACATCGCGGACACGTGTACCCGTTCGGCTAGGCCCGTTCCTCCCGCAGCAGCCACCAGGCGGCCAACCAGGCCGCCGCTCCGGCGACGAGCTCCACGTGCAGCTCGACCATCGCGAGGGCGAACATCGTCGTCACCGCCACGGTGCCGAGCGCGTCCTGGAGCACGGTCTGCTCAGCGGCCGGCCGGGACACCGGCGACCACCGCGGCCCGGCGGCGGGCGTCGAGCGGGGACGAGCGGCGGGAGAGTCGTTCGTCGAGGACGGCCGCCGCCTCGGTGTTGCGGTCGGCCATCGCCAGGGCGAAGACCAGGGTGTCCTCGACCACCTCGCGCTGCGCCTTGCTGCCACCCAGCGGGGCCATGCCGCCGACGACCGCGGTGAGGGTCGCGGACGCCGCGTCCCAGCGCTCCTCGACGACCGAGACGAGGCCGGCGCACAGCGGCGCGACGACGTCGCGGAAGACGCGGTCCTCGTGGCGTGCCGACTCCTCGGCCAGCCGGGTGAGGGCAGTCGCATCTGCGTCGGCGGCGAGCAGCACGGCACTGTGCATCGCCGCGAACGGCGTCGGGGGAGCGGTGAGCCACTCGGCCGGGGCCTGCGCGCGGACCTCCCCGACCGGCAGGTCGTCGGTCCACGCACCGGTGACGCGGCCGCGCCACAGCAGCGCGCCGCTGTCGACGACGACGCGGCTCCCGGTGACGACGGAGGGTGCGAGCTCGCGGGCGTAGCGACGGCGTACGGCCTCGACGTCGCCCTGCATCAGCTCGTGGAGCGCGGCGTGCCAGGAGAAGTGGGAGCGGTGGTTGGCCTCGGGGCCGCGCGAACGGATCCACTCGTCGAGCCAGGCGAGGCCCGCGCTGTGGTCGCCGGTCTCGTAGAAGACGTGCGCGCGGGCGTGCACGGCGTGACCGGAGGCGGGCTCGACGGAGAGGGCGTACGACGACAGCTCCTCCGCCTCGGCCCAGCGCTCCTGGTCCTGGCGGACGAACGCGAGCTGGCCGGCGTACCACCAGTCGTCGCCGTAGGACCGACCGAGCGACTCGACCAGCTGGGCGGTCTGGCTGCCGCTGGTGAGGCCGCCGAAGGCGACCGTCGGGACCGCGACGCTCACGGCGAGGGCGTCGCGCGGGAAGAGGCGCACGTGTCGCAGCAGGGCGGCCGCGCCCGTCGCCTCGTCGGTGCGGAGGCGGGTGGTGACGGCGTCGAGGAACGAGCTCTCGCGGTCGTCGAGGTGGCGCTCGGCGGCGGCGCGGTGGGCCGCGCGGAGCGAGACCTGCCAGTGGTTGTCGATGTCCGCGCCCCACTCGTGGCCCAGCAGGGCGAGCGCGGCGTGCGCCTGCACGAACCCCTCGTCCTCGGCAACCGCGGCGGCAAGGCCGTCCTCCACGCCGTCCTGCAGCCGCAGGAGGCGACCGAGCGCGGCGTTGTAGCGTTCGGCGGCGTCGGTGCTGGTCGAGAGCGTCAGGCCGTAGGGGTCGACCGGCCGGCGCCGGGACTCACCGTGCATCGACCGGCTCACGACGCGCGCGACGTCGTAGGCCTGCTCGCGGATCTCGGGCATCGCGGTGGACTCCCACAGGTTCCCGCGGCGCAGCGAGCCGACCGCGAGGAAGGGGAGGTGGTCCGGCAGCGTGCCGAGGATGCGGCCGTCGTCGGCGGTGTCGACGCCGAGGCCGGCCGGACCGGGTCGGACGAGCCCGGTCCGGGCGAGCCGGGTCATCAGCGGGTCGGCGGCGATGGAGCCGACCGGGCCGGTGCAGTTGACGACGGCGGCGACGCGCAGCTCGGTGCCGTCGTCGAGGGTGACGTGGAGGGCATGGTCGCCGGCGCGTACGGCGGCGAGGGTGCCGCGGTGGCGCTCGAGCCGACCGGCGCTGGCGATCGCGTCGAAGCGGCGGGCGGTCGCCGGGGCCATCCGGTGCCGGTGCACGTCCCAGCTGCGGGCGTCCTCGGCGATGAAGCGGCGCTTGTCGGCCTCCGACAGGCCTCGCCACAGCTGGGCGGTCACCGGGCGCAGGCCGTCGACAGCGGCCCGCCAGTCACCGGTCGCCGCGACCGTCGAGTCGACGTGGGCGGCGATCGTCGACCGCAGGGCGTCGAGGTCCTGGGTGCGGGTGATGCCGGGCGGCGGCGGCACCGGCGGAGTCGTGGGCAGCACGTGGGGGTGCGGCACCGCGTCGGCGCGGGAGACGACGTGGAGGGTGCGGTCGGGGCGGTCCGCGCTGATCGCGAGGTCGACCATCGTCAGGCCCGAACCGAGCATGAGCACGTCGCCCACCTCGGGGATCGGCTGCGTCCAGGGGTCGGCGATGAGCCTCGGGTCGCCCGCGAGCTCGGCCGGCGCCCAGCCGGTGCCCGGCTTGCTGCTCGTCGCGAGCACGACGGCCCGCGCCTCGATGCGGTCGCCGTCGGAGAGGTCGACGACGAAGCCGCCGCCCGCCTCGGAAATGTCGACGACCGCGGCCTGACGGCGTACGAGCCGGGCGTTGCCGGGGAACTCGGTCGCCGTGGTGAGGAGGCTCTCGATGTAGCGGCCGAAGACGGCGCGCGGCGCGAACTCGTGCGGCTGGAACGTCGGGTCGTGGTGGTTGCGCAGCCAGCGGAGGAAGTGCTCGGGGTCCCGCGGGAAGGCGGTCATGCCCGAGGCGGGGACGTTGAGGAGGTGGCGCTCGTCGGTGGTCGAGTACGCCTGCCCGCGACCGGTCGTGGGCGCCGGGTCGACCAGCTCGACGCGGAAGCGCGACGAGAGCGCGGTGACCAGGTGGGTTGCGACCAGCGCACCGCCGGCGCCGGCGCCGACCACGACGACCCGACAGTCGCCCTCGTTCGTCACCATGCCGCGCTCCGTTCCAATAGTCCACTGACTTACTGGACTAAGATAGCAAGCGGCTACTCGTTGCGCCGCATCACCACGCGCGGGAACCCCGCCGAGGTGGCCTCGGTGCGGGCCGCGAGCGTGAAGCCGGCCTTCTCGAAGAGCACGCGGGTGCCGACGTAGGCCATGGTCAGGTCGACCTTCTCGCCCTGGTTGTCCACGGGATAGCCCTCGACGACCGGCGCGCCCCGCTGGGCGGCGTACGCCACCGCCCCCTCGAGCAGCACGTGGGAGATCCCGCGGCCGCGGTGGCCGGGCCGCACGCGGACGCACCAGACCGACCACGCGTCCTGGTCGTCGACGTGCGGGATCTTGGTGGAGCGGGCGAAGGGCAGGTCGGCACGGGGTGCGACCGCGGCCCACCCGACCACCTCGTCGCCGTCGTAGGCGAGCACGCCGGGCTTGGTGCGCTTGCGGGTGAGCGCCTCGACGAAGTCGGCGCGCTCCTGCCCGGCCAGCGAGGTGTTCTGCTTGGCGGGGATGCGGTGGCTGAGGCACCAGCAGACACTGGAGGTCGGGTTCTTCGGGCCGACCATCGTGCGCACGTCGTCGAAGCGGGCGTGCGTGGCGGGGTGGACGACGATCCCGTCGGCGCGAGCGAGCGGAGCGGTGGGCACGTGGCCACGCTAGAGGTGTTGACTGACAGCCATGGGTGAGCTTCGCCGGATCGGCCTGCTGGGCGGGATGAGCTGGGAGAGCACGGCGCTCTACTACCGGCTCGTCAACGAGGACGTCCGGACCAGGCTCGGTGGCTTCCACTCCGCGCGGCTCGTGCTGGCGTCCGTCGACTTCGCCGACGTCGAGGCGATGCAGGTCGCCGGCGACTGGGAGGCGGCCGGTGCGCTGCTGGCCGCCGAGGCGCGCGGGCTCGAGGCCGCCGGTGCCGAGTGCGTCGTGCTCTGCACCAACACCATGCACAAGGTCGCGGACGCGATCGAGGCGGCCGTCGACATCCCGCTGCTGCACCTGGCCGACGTCACCGCCGAGGCGGTCCGGGCGGCAGGTCTCGACCGGGTCGCCCTCCTCGGCACCCGCTTCACGATGGAGCAGCCCTTCTACGCCGACCGCCTCCGCTCCCACGGCATCGACGTGCTCGTGCCGGAGGGTGACGACCTGACGCTCGTGCACGACGTCATCTACGACGAGCTCGTGCTCGGCGTCGTGCGCGAGGAGTCGCGGGAGGCGTACGTCGACGTGGTGCGGCGGCTGGTCGGGCGGGGCGCCGGGGGAGTGGTCCTCGGCTGCACCGAGATCGAGCTGCTGATCGGTCCGGAGGACGTGGAGGTCCCGGTCTTCGCGACGACCGCATTGCACGCGAGGGCGGCGGTCGACTTCGCGCTCAGCTGAGCCGCACGACCTCGTCCAGCCAGTCGTCGAGCCGCTCGACCTGGTCGGGCTGGCGGAACATCTGCGGCTTGCCGGGCGGCGGGAGGTAGCCGACGGTGTCCATCACCAGCCAGAACGGGTGCAGCGGCTCCGGTGCGTGGGCGGAGTACTCCTCGAGGAATGCGGCGGCCGGTCCGGTGTCGATCATCACCGCGAGGTTGGACGCGGCGTGCGCGGCGTCGAGCCACGCCGGCCCGGTCGACGTCTCCACCCAGTCCACGACACCGCTGACCGCACCGTCGGTCCACAGCAGGTTGCGGTGGCCGAAGTCGCGGTGCAGGAACGTCGGCGCGTAGGCCGGTGCCGGCCCTGCCAGCACCTCGAAGGCGCGGCGCCACGAGTCGGGGTGGCGCGTCCAGGACGGCACGACCCACTTCGCCTCCCACGCCCAGGACTGGTAGTCGCGGAACGGCTCGGCCGGACGGAGCCGGTGGACCTGCGCGAGCAGGTCGGCCATCGCGCGGAGCCCGTCGGGGTCGACCTCGGACCGGGCGGTCCCCGGCAGCCGCGACATGAGGTGGCCGGCGACGCCGCAGGCCTGGCCGCCCGCGTCGAGCGCGATGGTCGTCGGCGCCGGCACGTCCGTCCCGGCGAGGAAGAGCTGGGCGTCGCGCTCGCGGGTGGTGAGCTCGGCACCGTGGGTGCGCCACGGCTCGTTGATCATCAGCCGGAGCACCGACTCCGAGCCGTCGTCGTGGCGCAGGGCGAGCATCCGCGACGTCATCCCACCCTGCAGCCGCTCGTGGGACGAGACCGGCGATCCGACGGCCGAGCCGGCCCAGGCGAGCGCATCGTCGTACACCCGGGCGAGGCTAGCCTCAGCCCTGTGCGGGCCAGAGCGAGTGGTAGGCGTTGGTCGCCGGCTGGCCACCGAGGTGGGCGTAGAGCACGTGTGAGTCGCGCGAGATGTCGCCGTCCTTCACCAGGTCAACCAGGCCGGCGAGTGACTTCCCCTCGTAGACCGGGTCGGTGATCATCGCCTCGAGCTGCGCGCCGAGCGCCATCGCCTCCATCGTCGACTCGACCGGCACGCCGTAGAGGTCGCCGGCCCAGCCCTCGAGGACGGTGATCTCGTCGTCACGCAGGTCGCGGCCGAGCTCGATCAGGTCGGCGGTGTGGCGGGCGATCCGGCCGACCTGGTCGCGGGTCTTCTCCAGGGTGGCGCTCGCGTCGATGCCGATCACCCGACGGCGTACGCCGGTGAGGTCCTCGAGCGCTGCGAACCCGGCGATCATCCCGGCGTGCGTCGAGCCGGTCACGGTGCACACGACGATCGTGTCGAAGGTGATGCCGAGCGCCTTCTCCTGCTCGGCGACCTCGAAGGCCCAGTTGGCGAAGCCGAGCCCGCCGAGGCGGTGCTCGCTGGCGCCGGCCGGGATGGCGTACGGCGTCCCGCCGGCCTCCTCGACCTCGCGGATCGCGTCCTTCCACGAGTCGCGGATCCCGATGTCGAAGCCGCTGTCGTCGAGGCGCGAGTCGGCGCCCATCATCCGGCTGAGGAGGATGTTGCCGACCTGGGTGTTGGTCGGGTCGTCCCACGGCACCCACTTCTCCTGCACGAGGCGGCACTTCAGGCCGAGGTGCGCCGCGACGGCGGCGACCTGCCGGGTGTGGTTGGACTGGTAGCCGCCGATGGAGACGAGCGTGTCGGCGCCGCTGGCGAGGGCGTCGGGGACGATGTACTCCAGCTTGCGCACCTTGTTGCCGCCGTAGGCCAGGCCGCTGTTCACGTCCTCGCGCTTGGCCCAGACCTCGGCGCCGCCGAGGTGCTGCGTCAGCCGCCTGAGGTGCTGGACGGGCGAGGGACCGAAGGTGAGCGGGTAGCGCTCGAACTGCTCGAGGATCACGGGGTCTCCTGGGTGACGGTGTCGGTCGTGTCGGGGATGAGGTCGGCGAGGTTCTGCCAGGTGCGGAAGGCGACGTCGGCAGCGGCGTCGGCGTCGCCGGCCTCGCAGGCGGCGACGAGGCGGTCGTGGAGGTCGACGGAGTCGGCAGCGGCCAGGGAGGCGAAGCGCAGCCGCTCGAGACGGCGCACGACCGGGCCGAACTGGTCGAGCACCGTCGCGACGGCCCGGTTGGCGCTGGCGTCGACGGCGACCGCGTGGAAGTCGTCGTCGGCGGCGAGCGCCGCGTCGGTGTCGTGGGCGTTGACGGCGCTCGCGAACCGCTCGTTGGCCGCGCGCATCCGCCCCAGGTCGGCGCTGGTGAGCCGGGCGACCGCCTCGGCCACGGCGAGCCGGTGCATGCTCGCGACGACCGCGTGGGCCTCGCGCACCTCGGCCAGGTCGATCTCGGCGACCACGGTCGACCGGCCGGGCGCGGCCCGCACGAGGCCGGTCCCGCCCAGTCGCAGCAACGCCTCGCGGACCGGCGTACGGCTGACGCCGAGCCAGCTCGCGAGCTCGGTGTCGCGCACGACCTCGCCCGGCGCGAGCGTGCCGTCGACGATCGCGTCGCGCAGCCGGTCGTGGACGGAGTCGCGCAGCAGCTCGGTCCGCAGGGGAGCAGCGGTCGCGGGGATCGGCATGCAATATATTGCACATCGACGATGCCTCATCCGTCAAGGTAGTCCAGTGGAATCTGGTCGTCCGCGGGCCCGAAGGACGACCAGAACTCACTGGACTACCGGGGCGTGGGGCCACGGGAACAACCACAGTGGTTGAGCGTTGAACCAGATATGAAGAAGATCGGTTTCCTCAACTTCGGCCACTGGACCGACTCGCCGCAGTCCGCGGTGCGGTCCGCCTCCGACACGCTGCTGCAGTCGATCGACCTCGCGGTCGCGGCCGAGGAGCTCGGCGCCGACGGTGCGTACTTCCGCGTCCACCACTTCGCCCGCCAGCTCGCCTCCCCGTTCCCGCTGCTCGCCGCCGTCGGCGCCCGGACGAGCCGGATCGAGATCGGCACCGGCGTGATCGACATGCGCTACGAGAACCCGCTCTACATGGCAGAGGACGCCGGCGCCGCCGACCTCATCTCCGGCGGCCGGCTCCAGCTCGGCATCAGCCGGGGATCACCGGAGCAGGTCATCGACGGCTGGCGCTACTTCGGCTACGCGCCCGCCGAGGGCGAGGACCAGGCAGACATGGCCCGCCGCCACACCGAGGTCTTCCTCCAGGTGCTCGAGGGCGAGGGCTTCGCCGAGCCCAACCCGCGCCCGATGTTCCCGAACCCGCCGGGCCTGCTCCGCCCGGAGCCGCACTCGCCCGGCCTGCGCAACCGCATCTGGTGGGGCGCTGCGTCCGACGCGACGGCCCGGTGGACCGCCGAGAAGGGCATGCACCTGATGTCGTCGACGCTCAAGGCCGACGAGACCGGTGAGCCGTTCCACGTCCAGCAGCGCAAGCAGATCGAGGTCTACCGCGAGGCGTGGAAGGCCGCCGGCCACGAGGGCGAGCCTCGCGTCTCGGTCAGCCGGTCGATCATGCCGATCACGACCGATCTCGACCGGATGTACTTCGGCCGCGAGGGCACCAGCCAGGACCAGTTCGGCCAGATCGAGGCCAACCTGCGCGCCGTCTTCGGCAAGACGTACGCCGCGGAGCCGGAGATCCTCGTCAAGGAGCTCGCCGACGACGAGGCCGTCGCCGCGGCCGACACCCTGCTGCTCACGGTGCCCAACCAGCTCGGCGTGGACTACAACGCCCACCTGCTGGAGACGGTGTTGACGCAGGTCGCGCCCGACCTCGGCTGGCGCTGAGGCGTCAGGGGGCGGCGGCCCGCAGCTTCTCCAGCAGCGGGCCGGCCGCTTCGGCGATGAACCGGTCCTGGCCCTCGTCGCCGATCTGCACGAGAGCGACGTCGGTGAACCCGGCCTCCCAGTAGGCCGAGACCGCCTCGACGATCGCGTCGAGGTCGGGACCGCAGGGGATCGACTCGGCGACGTCCTCCGGTCGGACGTACGTCGTCGCGCCGGCGAAGCCGGCCGGCGTGGGCAGGTCGGCGTTGACCGACCAGCCGCCGCTGAACCAGCGGAACTGCTCGTGCGCCCGCGCGATCGCCTTCTCCTCGTCGGGGTCCCAGCAGATCGGGATCTGGCCGATCGCCCGGGCGTCGCGCCCGATGCGAGGAGCGCCGTCGACGTCGTTCCAGTTCTCGATGATCTCGACCTTCGGCTCGACCGCGACGAGGTGGTCGGCCAGGGGCGCGAAGCGCTGGATCGCGCGGTCGCCGGCGACCGCGACGCCGATGTCGACGCCCTGCTCGGGCAGGTCCCAGATCCGCGCGGAGTCGACCTGGAAGAAGTCACCGCGGTGGTCGACGAGGTCACCGGTGTGCAGCGAGCGGATCACCTCGATCGCTTCCTCGAGCATGTCCTGGCGCTCGACGAAGGACGGCCAGCCCTCGCCGACCACGTGCTCGTTGAGGCTCTCGCCGCTGCCGAGGCCCAGGGTGAACCGCCCCTCGGCCAGGATCTGCAGGGTCGCGGCCTTCTGTGCGACGACGGCCGGGTGGTAGCGCAGGGTCGGGCAGGTCACGTAGGTCATCAGGTCGACCCGTTCGGTCGCGTGGGCGACGGCGCCCAGGGTCGTCCAGGCGTAGGGCGCATGCCCCTGCTCGGTGAGCCAGGGCGAGAAGTGGTCGCTCATCACCTCGAAGTCGAAGCCCGCCCGCTCCGCCGCGACGGCGTACGCCACCAGCTCCCGCGGGCCGCTCTGCTCGGTCATCAACGTGTACCCGAAACGCGTCATTCCTCGACCGTAGCCAGCAAGGCGGGGCGAGCCACCACCCAGGCAGGTGAGCCCCCGTCAGGGGTGCGGTGCAAGTCTGGGGAGCATGGACAGCAACGAAGGTGGACAGGTCTCCGAGCTCGCCCCCGAGGGCGACGAGCCGGACGACATCAGTGCCGGCGACTCGGTCGCCGGGCAGCCCGACCAGGAGTCCGGAGACGTGCAGGAGGGGGCACAGGGCCCCAACGCGATCCCCGAGGACCCGACCGGCAAGCAGCCGCACAAGCCCTGACGCGGTAGAACACTGGTCATGAGCAGACCTGTGATCGTCATCGTCGGAGCCGGACCCGGCGTGAGCGGGTCGGTGGCCCGCCGCTTCGCGGACGAGGGGTACGACGTCGCGCTGCTGGGCGCCGACCAGCAGGCGCTCGACGACCTCGTCCCCGACCTCGAGGCCCGGGGCGCGACCGTCGGACACGCCGTCGCCGACGTCACCGACCAGCAGGCGGCACGCGACGCCGTACGACGCTTCGGTGAGCACACCGGCCACATCGACGTCCTGCACTTCAACCCCAGCGCGTTCCGCGAGAAGGACCCGCTGTCGCTGACCGTTGCCGAGCTGCTCGAGGACGTCGCCCTCGGGGTCGGCGCACTGCTGACGGTGGCTCAGGCGGCGCGGCCCTACATGTCGTCGGGAGGGCGGATCAGCGTCACCGGCAGCATGGCCGCGGACGACCCGTGGGAGGGCGCAGCGTCGCTCGGCGTGCAGAAGGCCGGCGTGCGCAACCTGGTGCACAGCCTCGACAAGACCCTCGCGCCCGACGGGATCCGCGCGGTGTCGGTCACGGTGCGCGGGACCTTGTCGCGCGAAGGGGCCTTCACCCCCGACCGGGTCGCCGAGGCGCTGTGGGCCGCGGTCACGACCGACGAGTCGCAGTGGCGCAGCGAGGTGCCCTACTCCGGCTGAGGGATCAGCGCCTGCGACCCCACACCAGGTAGGCGATCGGGCCGAACGGCTGCACCGAGAGCGCCGGTCCCCAGAGGATCTTCGGCCCGCGCACCAGCTCCTGGGGCCGGTCCTTCAGGTCCCGGACGCACCACGTCGTCACGGCGACCTCGACGATGCCGACGGCAACGACGACCTTCTTCTGCGTGGGGGTCATGTCGGACCAGGACTTCTTGGGCATGCTCGCACCGTACCGGCCGGGCACCGGGTCAGGCGCCGCCGAAGCCGCTGATCAGGAACCAGGAGACCAGGACGCCGACGAGTGCGGCCAGCAGTCCCCACCAGATCCCGGTGCGGATGCGCCGTCCGGTCGACGCGCCCTCGCGCGCCAGGCCCGGGAGCCCGACGGTCAGCGCTGCTCCGGTCACGGCCATCGCGAGGAGCTGGACCGGGATGATCCAGTTCTCCGTGGCCCGGCCGTCGAGCAGGAACGCCGCCACCGGCAGGCTGAGCATGCCGGTCGCGAGCAGGAGGACGCCGCCGACGACGCGCTGGGCTGCAGGAGTCACGGCGTCAACGTAGTGCTCAGGCCTCCTTCGCCACCAGCGTCAGCACGTCGTACGTCGCCACCGGCTCGCCGTCGCCGTTGACGACCAGCGCGTCCCAGCGCACCTCGCCGTAGTCGGCGGTCGCGCGCGGGGTCATCTGCTTGACCGTCAGCGTCACCTGGATCGAGTCGTCCGCCTTGACCGGCGTGAGGAAGCGCAGGTTGTCGACGCCGAAGTTGGCGAGCACCGGACCCGGCGCCGGGTCCACGAAGAGGCCGGCGGCCATCGACACGATGAGGTAGCCGTGGGCGACGATCCCGCCGAAGAGCGGGTTCTGCGCGGCGGCCTCGGGGTCGGTGTGCGCGTAGAAGGTGTCGCCGGTGAACTCCGAGAAGTGGTCGATGTCGTCGCGCGAGATGACCCGCGGCTCCGAGGTGATCGTGTCGCCGACCTGCAGCGTCGCGAGGGAGTGGCGGAACGGGTGCTCGGGCGTGATCGTGCGCTGCGACCCGCGAGTCCAGCGACCGGTGATGGCGGTGAGCATGTCGGGGGAGGCCTGGATCGCGCTGCGCTGCATGTGGTGCAGCACGCCGCGGACGCCGCCGAGCTCCTCGCCGCCGCCGGCGCGGCCGGGGCCGCCGTGGACGAGCATCGGCAGGGGAGAGCCGTGGCCGGTGGACTCGGGGGCGTCGTCACGGTCGAGGACCAGGATCCGGCCGTGCCACGGCGCGAGGCCGAGGACGAGCGTGCGGGCGACGGCCGGGTCGTGGGTGACGACCGACCCGACCAGCGACCCCTTGCCGCGGGCGGCCAGGGTGACGGCCTCGTCGAGCGAGTCGTACGACATCACGGTCGACACCGGGCCGAAGGGCTCGACGTCGTGGGGCTCCACCGCGCCCGCGCGGGCCCTGAGCAGCACCGGCGACATGAAGGCGCCACGCTCCCCGTCGCCGGCGAACCCGGAGGTCGCCGTCGGGTCACCGAGGACGACGTCGGCCGACGAGCGCAGTGCCTCGACGGCCTTGCGCACCTCCTCGCGCTGGCCGAGGGAGGCGAGCGGACCCATCCGGACGGACTCGTCGCCCGGGTTGCCGACCGTGATGGAGGCGAGCTTGGCCGCGATCGCGTCGGTCATCTCGTCGGCGACACCCGCCGGCACGATGACCCGGCGGATCGCCGTGCACTTCTGGCCGGCCTTGGCCGTCATCTCGGTGACGACGCCCTTGACGAAGAGGTCCCACTCGGGGTCGCTCGACGTGACGTCGGGGCCGAGGACGGAGCAGTTGAGGGAGTCGGCCTCGACCTGCAGCGTCACGCCGCCGTGCAGGACCGACGGGTGCTGGCGCAGGATCCCCGCGGTGTGCGCGGAGCCGGTGAACGCGACCGAGTCCTGCACGCCGAGGTGGTCGAGCAGGTCGCCGGCCGAGCCCGACAGCAGCTGCAGCGAGCCCTCCGGCAGGATCCCGGACTCGATGATCCGGCGGACGACGAGCTCGGTGAGGTACGCCGTCTGGCTGGCGGGCTTCACCAGGGACGGGAGGCCGGCGACGAAGGCGGGCGCGAGCTTCTCGAGCATGCCCCAGACGGGGAAGTTGAAGGCGTTGATCTGCACCGCGACGCCGGGGCGCGAGGTGTAGACGTGCTGGCCCATGAAGACGCCGGTGCGGCCGAGCTGCTCGAGGTCGCCGTCGCAGACCACGATGTCGTTGGGCAGCTCGCGGCGGCTCTTCGAGGAGTAGCTGAAGACCGTGCCGAAGCCGCCGTCGATGTCGATCATCGAGTCGCGCCTGGTCGCGCCGGTGGCCAGCGACAGCTCGTAGAACTCGTCCTTGAGACCGGTCAGGTGCGTGGCCAGCTCCTTGAGCAGCAGCGCCCGCTCGTGGAAGGTCAGCTCGCGGATCGCCGGGCCGCCGACGGTGCGGGCGTGGTGGGCCATCGCGCCGAGGTCGAGGCCGGCGCTGGAGATGCGCGCGACCTCCTCGCCCGTGGCGGCGTCGAGCAGCGGGTCGCCCTCGGCGGGGGCGGCGTACCAGCGTCCGGCGGCGTAGCTCTCGAGCAGACGGGTCACGGGCGGTCTCCCTCGATGTTCGGCGTGTTGCGTGCCAGAGTGGCGAGTGACACACTAATACCAGACCGATCGGTCAGTAAATCGCTGGAGGCCTGATGACGCTCACGCACGCCGCGCCCGACGAAGAGCTGGAGAGCCACTTCGAGGCGACGATCGCGCGCAACGACCGGATCGAGCCGCGCGACTGGATGCCGGAGGGCTATCGCAAGACCCTCGTGCGCCAGATCGCGCAGCACGCGCACAGCGAGATCATCGGCATGCAGCCCGAGGGCAACTGGATCTCGCGCGCGCCCAGCCTGCGGCGCAAGGCGATCCTGCTCGCCAAGGTGCAGGACGAGGCCGGCCACGGGCTCTACCTCTACTCGGCCGCCGAGACGCTCGGCGTCTCCCGCCTCGAGCTCACCGAGATGCTCATCTCGGGGCGCCAGAAGTACTCCTCGATCTTCAACTACCCGACCCTGTCGTACGCCGACGTCGGCACGATCGGCTGGCTGGTCGACGGTGCCGCGATCTGCAACCAGGTCCCGCTCTGCCGCACCTCCTACGGCCCCTACGGCCGCGCGATGATCCGCGTCTGCAAGGAGGAGTCCTTCCACCAGCGCCAGGGCTACGAGCTGCTGACCACGATGATGCGCGGCACCGACGAGCAGCGCGCGATGGTGCAGGAGTCGGTCGACCGCTTCTGGTGGCCCGCGCTGATGATGTTCGGCCCGCCCGACGCCGACTCTCCGAACACCGCCCAGTCGATGGCGTGGGGGATCAAGCGCAACACCAACGACGAGCTGCGCCAGAAGTTCGTCGACATGTCCGTCCCGCAGGCCGAGGCGCTCGGCGTGACGCTGCCCGACCCCGAGCTGAGGTGGAACGAGGAGCGCGGCCACCACGACTTCGGCCAGCCGGACTGGGAGGAGTTCATGCAGGGGGTGAAGGGCAACGGCCCCTGCAACGCCGAGCGGATGGCCCACCGCCGCCGCGCCCACGAGGACGGCGCCTGGGTCCGCGAGGCCGCGACGGCGTACGCCCGGAGGGAGGCATCCGCATGAGCAACCTCTCCGCCGAGGGCGGCCACGGCGCCGTACCGCTGGAAGGCGTCCCGACGGGACAGGGCGTGCCGGCCCCCGAGCCCGAGTGGCCCCTCTACGAGGTCTTCGTCCGCGGCAAGCGCGGGCTCAACCACGTCCACGTCGGCTCGCTGCACGCCGCCGACGACCGGATGGCACTGCTGCACGCCCGGGACGTCTACACCCGCCGCAACGAGGGCGTGAGCATCTGGGTCGTCCGCGCCGACGCGATCACCGCGTCGAGCCCCGACGAGAAGGACCCGATGTTCGCGCCGAGCGGCGACAAGGTCTACCGGCACCCGACCTTCTACGACATCCCCGACAACGTCCCCCACATGTAATGGCTGACCACATCCACACCTCGGCAGAGGACGAGCACGACAGCGCCTACAGCGGGCTGCTCGTCAACGACGCCCACTGGGCCTTCGGCACCGACTTCGAGGACCCGCTGGCGGGTGTCGACACGACGATCCCCGACGGCGTCGACGCGGCCACCTTGTCGACGTACGCCCTGATGCTGGGCGACGACTCGCTCGTCATGTCCCACCGGATCGCGGAGTGGACGAGCAACGCGCCCGACCTCGAGGACGACATCGCGCTGTCCAACATCGCGCTCGACCTGCTCGGCCAGGCGCGGCTGCTGCTCGCCCGCGCCGCTAAGGCCGACGACGCGGTCGTGCCTGCGCTGCCCGAGGGCTCGCCGGCACCGCCAGAGGACGCGCTGGCGTTCTTCCGGGAGGCCCACCAGTTCCGCAACGTGCGGCTCGCCGAGGTCGTCAACGGCGACTTCGCCGAGGCGACCGTGCGGGTGCTGCTGTTCTCCGTCTGGCGCCTGGCCGTCTTCGAGCGGCTGCGCGAGAGCCGCGACCACGTGCTGTCGGCCGTCGCCGCCAAGGGCGTCAAGGAGCTGGCCTACCACCGCGACTACGCCGCGCGGTGGTTCGTCACCCTCGCCCGGGGCACCGACGAGTCGCGCCGGCGGCTCATCACGGCGTACGACGCGCTGTGGCCGCTGTGGCCGGAGCTGTTCGACGCCCACCCGGTCGAGGCGGCCGCCGCCGAGGCAGGCGTCGGCGTCGACCCGGCGACGGTGCGAGAGGCCGCCGAGGCCGTCCTCGACCAGGTCCTCACCGCGGCCGACGTCGAGCGCTCGGAGGCGCCGCGGCGCTCCGGTGTGCTCGGCAGGACCGGTCGCGACGGCATGCACGGCGAGCCGCTGAGCCGGATGCTCGCGGAGATGCAGTCCGTCGCCCGTGCGCACCCGAGGGGGCAGTGGTGATGAGTCGTACGACCGAGCGCGCCCGCCGCGTCGCGGAGCGGGTGACCGACCCCGAGCTGCCGATGCTGTCGCTGGCCGACCTCGGCGTGCTGCGCGACGTCGACGTGGTCGGCGACTCGCACGTCGTCGTCGACATCACCCCGACCTACTCCGGCTGCCCGGCGATGGCCGCGATGCGCGACGACCTCGTGCGCGAGCTGACCGGCGCCGGCTTCGACCGGGTCGAGGTGCGGGTCAGCCTGCAACCCGCCTGGACGACCGACTGGATCACCCCGGCCGGCCGGGCCGCGCTCGCCGCCGCCGGGATCTCCCCGCCCGGACCCGCGCCCTCGACCAGCGGCCCGATCCCGCTGTCGCTGCTGCCGACCGCACGCCAGGTGCGCTGCCCGCAGTGCGGCTCGCCGGCCACCGAGCTCGTCTCGGAGTTCGGCTCCACGGCCTGCAAGGCGCAGTACCGCTGCACCGAGTGCCTCGAGCCGTTCGACCACGTCAAGGAGATCTAGTGGCGACCGTGTTCCACGCCCTCACCGTCCGCGACGTCGAGCCGCTGACCGACGACTCGGCAGCCGTGACCTTCGACGTCCCCGACGACCTGCGCGAGCTCTTCGACTTCGAGCCGGGGGAGTCGCTCACGCTGCGCCGGGTCGTGGACGGCGTCGAGCACCGCCGGACGTACTCCATCTGCGCGCCCGCCGGAGCCGCACCGCGGATCGGCGTGCGCGAGATCCCCCACGGGATGTTCTCGTCGTGGCTGATCCACCAGGTCGCGCCGGGCGAGACCGTCGAGGTCGCCGAGCCCTCGGGCAGCTTCCGCGCCGACCCGTCGAGCCCGGGACGGCACCTCTGCATCGCCGCCGGGTCCGGCATCACGCCGATGCTCTCGATCGCGGCCTCGGTCCTCGCGAACCCGGCCAGCACGGTGACGATGCTCTACGGCAACCGCGAGACGACGTCGGTGATGTTCGCCGAGGAGCTCAGCGACCTCAAGAACCTCCACGGACCGCGCTTCGACCTCGTCCACGTGCTCTCGCGCGAGCCGCGCGACGTCGAGCTCTTCTCCGGTCGGCTCGACGCCGACAAGCTCCGCCGCCTCCTCCCGGTCAAGGTGCCGCTCGCCGCGGTCGACCACGTCTGGCTGTGCGGCCCGTTGGGGCTGGTCCAGGACGCGCGGACGGTCCTCCAGGAGCTCGGCGTCGCGAAGGAGAAGATCCACTTCGAGCTGTTCTTCGTCGACGAGCCGCCGCCGACGCTGCGCCACGCGGACCGCGTGGTCGAGGGCGTGACCAGCGACGTCACCGTCGTGCTCGACGGACGTACGACCACCACGCCGATGGCACGCGACACGACGGTCCTCGACTCGGCCCAGGCCGTGCGCAGTGACCTGCCGTTCGCCTGCAAGGGCGGCGTGTGCGGCACCTGCCGCGCGAAGGTCGTCGACGGCGAGGTGGAGATGGTGCGCAACTACGCCCTCGAGCCCGCCGAGGTGGAGCAGCAGTTCGTGCTGACCTGTCAGACCTACCCGGTCAGCGACGCGGTGACGGTCGACTTCGATGCCTGACGCGGCGCGGGACATGTGGGCCGCGGACGCGGCCAGCGGGACGCTCGGCATGGAGCTCGTCGAGGTCGGTCCGGGAAGCGCGCGGGTGTCGATGGTCGTGCGGCCCGACATGGTCAACGGCCACGACCTGTGCCACGGCGGGATCATCGCCTCGCTCGCCGACTCGGCGTTCGCCCTCGCGTGCAACTCGCACGGACCGGTGACCGTCGCTGCCGGCTTCTCGATCGACTTCCTCGCCCCCGGGCGCCTGGGCCAGACGCTGTACGCCGACGCCAGCGAGGTGTCGCTGCGCGGCCGGTCCGGGATCTACGACGTGACGGTGCGGGCCGACGACCCGGTCGCCGGCGAGGTCATCGCCGAGTTCCGCGGCCGCAGCCGGACGCTTCCGACTAGCGCCTCAGCCTGACCTCTGCCCGCGCTCCCGTCATCTCGTGCTGGCGCGGCACGACGACGCGGTAGGTGCCGCGCGGCAGGTCGATGATCGAGATTTCTCGCTCACCGAGCGTCTGCGTACGACGAACTGTGCGCCATTTCTTGCCGTCGCGTCGCTGGACGATGAAGCGGTAGTTCGAGGGGTTGAGGTCGGGACCGATGTCGATCCGCACCTTCGACTTCTTCCGGACCGCCCGCACGGAGAGCGTGATCGTGGGCGGCGGGGGATCGGTGACCTGCGGCGGTGTCGGCGGAGGTGGCGGAGGTGGCGGAGGTGGTGGAGGAGCCGCGACCGTGAAGGCGTACGACGCTGGTGTCGGGTCCTGCGCCCCCGCGGTGTCGGTGGCGACGACCGAGAACGTGTGGCTGCCGACGGCCACGGTGGCGGTGGCGGGACTGGTGCACGGCGTCCACGCACCCTGGTCCCACCGGCACGCGAAGCTGCTCGCCTCGGTGGCAGTGAAGGCGAAGGTGGCGGTGGGGTTGGTGCTCGTCGCCGGTGGGCGGGACGTGATCGTGGTGTCCGGCGGGGGATTGGCGATCGTGACGGTCCCACTCCACAGCAGGGCGTTGGAGCCCGGTGTGCCGCCGGCGTTGATGGCGAAGATGTAGACCGGCTGCACCCCGTGCACGGGCACGGCCCAGCTGTCGTGGAACCCGTGGAAGGGACCGGCGCCCGGGTAGGCAGCCCCCACGTCGTCGCGCCGGAGGGCGGCCAGTCCGCGGTTGTAACCCCACGAGCTCGGGTCACCGGGTCCCGTGCCGCCGACGTAGACGTGATAGCTGATCGAGGTGCCCGGGGCGTCGTCGTCGAACATCCACCCGGCCACCAGCAGCTGCCCGGGCGCTGGCGAGGTGACTGCCTCGACGTTGGCGACGAAGCTTGCTGCGGCCGAGGCGGGGGAGCCGACGAGGGTGGCGACGCCAACGACGAAGGCCATCAGGGCGCAGCGCAGCGAGCGCAGGTGTCGCACCGTCGTTCCCCCGTGGGTGGTCAGGCGTGCCTGGTGAGGCCGTCGAACGCCAGAGTAGTCACCGTGTCGGCGATCGTCTCGACATCGCCGTCGTCGCGCAGCCACTCGGTCATCGAGTTCACCATCCCGAAGAGCAGGCGGCTGGTCAGCAGCGGGTCGAGGTCGCCGCGGATAGCGCCCGCGCCGGCGGCGCCGCGCACCATCTCGGCGAGGCGGTCGTCGATCTCGCGCCGTCGCCGGAGGGCGGCCTTCTCGGCCGGGGTGTTGCCCCGCACCCGCAGCAGCAGGGTGACCGCCGGGAGGTGCTCGACGAGCACGACGACGCTGCCGCGCACGGCGGCGCGCAGCCGCTCCCCGGCATCCAGGTCGCTCGTCGCGGCCACCTCGTCGAGGGACGCCTCGAGGGCGTCGAGGGCCTCGTCGATCGCGCTCTCGAGGAGGTGCTCCTTGCTCGGCACGTGGTGGTAGATCGCGGACTTGGTCAGGCCGAGCTCGCGAGCGAGGTCGCCCATGCTGGTGGCGTCGTAGCCTTGTCGGTTGAAGAGCTCGATGGCGACCCGGAGGACCGACTGCTGGTCGTGGCCCGGCCGGCCGCGACGTGCGCGCTCTGACATGGATGAACGTTCTCACGACCGATGACGCGGCCACCGATCAAAGGACCACACCGTGCACGACCTGAGCCCGCAGCCCGGCGATCTCGACCCGATCGAGACCGCACCCGTCGAGGAGCTGCGGGCGCTCCAGCTGGAGCGGCTGCAGTGGTCGGTGCGCCACGCCTACGACCACGTCGCCCACTACCGCCGGGCCTTCGACGAGGCGGGCGTCGGTCCCGACGACATCGCGTCGCTCGACGACCTGGCCCGGCTTCCGTTCACGACGAAGGCGACGCTGCGCGACAACTACCCGTTCGGCATGTTCGCGGTGCCCCGCGAGGACGTCGTACGACTCCACGCGTCGAGCGGCACGACCGGCAAGCCGACCGTGGTCGGCTACACCCGCGACGACCTCGACATGTGGGCCGACGTCGTCGCCCGGTCGATCCGGGCCGCGGGTGGGCGGCGCGGGATGGTCCTGCACAACGCCTACGGCTACGGGCTCTTCACCGGCGGACTCGGCGCTCACGCCGGTGCCGAGCGCCTCGGCTGCACCGTCGTGCCCGTGTCGGGTGGGATGACCCAGCGGCAGGTGCAGCTGATCGTCGACTTCGAGCCCGACGTGATCATGGTGACGCCGTCCTACATGCTGTCGATCATCGACGAGCTCGAGGCGCAGGGCGTCGACCCCCGCTCGACCTCGCTCAAGGTCGGCATCTTCGGCGCCGAGCCGTGGACCAACGACATGCGTCGTGAGGTCGAGGAGCGGATGGACATGCACGCCGTCGACATCTACGGCCTGTCCGAGGTGATCGGCCCCGGCGTCGCGAGCGAGTGCGTGGAGACCAAGGACGGGCTGCACGTCTGGGAGGACCACTTCTACCCGGAGGTGATCGACCCGGTGACCGGAGAGGTGCTCCCTGACGGCGAGGAGGGTGAGCTGGTCCTCACCACGCTGACCAAGCAGGCGATGCCGGTCATCCGCTACCGGACGCGCGACCTGACCCGGCTGATGCCGGGCACCGCGCGCAGCATGCGGCGGATGGAGAAGATCACCGGTCGCACCGACGACATGATCATCCTGCGCGGGGTGAACCTGTTCCCGACCCAGATCGAGGAGATCGTCCTCGGGCTGCCGGCGCTGTCGCCGCACTTCCAGTGCCACCTCGACCGCACCGGCAACCTCGACGAGCTCACCGTGCGGGTCGAGCGGCGCGAGCACACCAGGGCCGACGAGGCGGACGCCGCCGGCACCGAGCTGCGGCAGCGGATCAAGGACCGGATCGGGGTGAACGTCGGCGTGGACGTCGTCGACGTCGGCGCGATCGAGCGGTCGGTCGGCAAGATGAAGCGGATCGTCGACCACCGACCGACGCGCTGAGCGGTTGTTTACCGCTGACGGCCGGGCGGGGGCTACAGTGGGGGCAGCGTCCAGACGCCGTGCCCCACTGATCAGCCATGATCCTGCGGCCACCGCGCACCTGGCGCCCGCTCCACACCTCACGCCGCGGCGTGCAGGCCGAGGCCCGACCGGCTCGCCTGCTCCGTGCCGCGTCTGCAGTCCCGGGAGGACACCTTGGCCCAGCGCCAGCGCCAACGCGGCTCTCGCCGCACCCCAGCGCACGCCCGCCACAAGGACAACGAGGGCATCGTCCCCGTCCTGGCGCGTGCCGTCCGCGAGCTCGAGTCCGCTGTCCAGCGCGGCCCGCTCGCGCCCGGCCAGCGGGTGCGCTTCCAGGTGGTCGCCCTGCTGGTGCGCGAGCACCGCGGCGACGTACGCGCCTCGACGGAGCTGACCGACGCGCAGAAGGCCGACGAGCTCAAGCGCCTCGACGGCATCGCGACGATCCTCGCCAAGACCGCGACCCGCGACCCCTCCCTCTTCGGCCTGCTGTCCGAGGACTCCGTCATCACCGGCAGCGCCCGCGACCTCCGCCTCGAGATGCTCCGCAAGGCCGGCATCGAGGCCGCCCCCGAGGAGCCCAAGCCCGACGACGAGTCCGGTCCCGGCCTCGGCGAGCGGCGCGTCATCCCGCAGTCGGTCGCGCAGCACCAGCTCGCCAACCCGTTCCTCGTCCCCGACTTCGACATCGGCCGGGAGCGTCGTCGCACCCACGGCCGGCTGTCGACGTGGGAGCTGCTCGGCCCGCTGTTCCGCTCCTTCGAGCTCGGCGGCGCCTCGTCCTGCATGGACCTGCCCGAGCCGACCTCGCTCGCCGCCCCCGGCAACCTCGAGCTGATGCCCCACCAGGCCGCGATGATCGCGTCCGCGGCCGAGGGCCACCGGACCTTCCTCCTCGCCGACGAGCCCGGCCTCGGCAAGACCGCGCAGGCGCTGCTCGCCGCGCAGGCCGCCAACGCCTTCCCGCTGCTCGTCGTGTGCCCCAACGTCGTCAAGACCAACTGGGCCCGCGAGACCGAGCGGTGGACGCCGCGCCGCAGCTCCACCGTGATCCACGGCGACGGCGGCCAGATCGACGCGTTCGCCGACGTCGTCATCGTCAACTACGAGATCCTCGACCGGCACGTCGGCTGGCTCGGCAGCTTCGGCTTCAAGGGGATGGTCGTCGACGAGGCGCACTTCATCAAGAACAAGACCTCGCAGCGCTCGCGCCACGTGCTCGAGCTCTCCGAGCAGCTGCGCGCCCGCACCGCCCGGCCGCTGCTGATGGCGCTCACCGGCACCCCGCTGATCAACGACATCGAGGACTTCCGCGCAATCTGGCAGTTCCTCGGCTGGATCGACGACACCGCCCCGATGGCGCGGCTGATGGAGGCGCTCGACGAGACCGAGCTGACGCCGGCCGACCACTCGTTCTACCCCGCGGCCCGCAAGGCCGTGATCGACATGGGCATCGTGCGTCGCCGCAAGGTCGACGTCGCCGCCGACATCCCCGCCCGTCGCATCGCGGACATCCCAGTCGAGCTCGACGACGAGGACGCCCGCTCGATCAAGGCGGCCGAGAAGGAGCTCGCCCGGCGGCTCGTCGAGCGCTACAAGGCGGCGCTCGAGACCCGTCGTACGGGCTCCGTCGTCGAGGGCATCGACCACGAGCTCGTACGCCGCGTCGCGACGTGGGAGCGCGAGGAGATGGACAAGGGCACGTCGGGCGAGAACGTGTTCTCGATGTTCCGACGCATCGGTCGCGCGAAGGCCGGCCTGTCCGCCGACTACGCCGCGCAGCTGGCCCGCAACGTCGGCAAGGTCGTCTTCTTCGCCCGCCACGTCGACGTGATGGACATCGCCGAGGAGACCTTCACCAAGCGTGGCCTCAAGCACGTCTCGATCCGCGGCGACCAGACCCCGAAGGCGCGCGAGAAGGCGATCACCTCCTTCGTCAACGACCCCGACGTGGCGGTCGTCGTCTGCTCGCTCGCCGCGGCCGGTGTCGGTGTGAACCTCCAGGTCGCGTCCAACGTCGTGCTCGCCGAGCTGTCGTGGACCGACGCCGAGCAGACGCAGGCGATCGACCGCGTGCACCGCATCGGTCAGAGCGACCCGGTCACGGCGTGGCGGATCATCGCCGCGCAGACGATCGACACCCGGATCGCGGAGCTGATCGACTCCAAGGCCGGCCTGGCCGCGCGTGCCCTCGACGGCTCCGACGAGGAGGTCTCGTCGTCGGCCAACATCCAGACCGAGGCCCTCGTGGCACTGCTGACCGACGCCCTGGGGCGCGAGCTCGGCATCGCCTGACACACCCGTTCGCCCCTTGTCCGGCGAGGTCTGCTCCGGTAGGCCTGTAGGCATGAGTGAGGACCGCGAGACCTACGGAGACATGTCCATCGACGACGAGGACCAGCTCCAGCCGGGTGACACGCTGGACGACGGCGACCTCGAGGACGTGCTCGACCGCGGCTTCTCGCCGCCGGACCGGGCACCCAAGGGCTACGAGGACTACCCCACCGAGGCCGAGCGCCTCCAGGGGGAGTCCCTCGACGAGAAGCTCGCCGAGGAGGAGCCCGACATCGACCCCTACGCCGAGGATGACGACGACTCCGACCACGAGGACGAGAACGCCCTCGACGAGCAGCTCGGCCTCGACGAGGCCGACGAGCGCACCGGCCGTCTCGTGCAGCCCGACTCCGGGCTGGGCGAGGACATCGACAAGCAGGAGATCGCCTACGACGTCGGCATCGACGGTGCGGGCGCGTCGGCCGAGGAGGCGGCGATGCACGTCACCCGCGAGCCCGAGCCCGAGTCGTACGACGACTGAGCCGGGGTCGTGGGGTTCTTCGGCCACCTGGTCGTCACGCGCTCGAGCCTGCCCGAGGCAACTTTCCCCGCTGAGGACGTCGAGGCCGTGGCGGGACAGTGGGCGGACGGCGTCCACGTGACGCGCATCTTCGAGCGGCTCGGTGACGACTGGGGGCCGTTCGACGCCTTCGTGGACCGGTTGGCCCAGGCCGTCCCGGACGGGTTCCTCAGCGCCTCGATCCTCGACAGCGACGGCGCCTTCGTCCACATCGCCGTCCCGCACGTCGGCATCGACCGGTGCTGGCTGAACCTCGACGGCCTGGTGAGCCACTTCGTCATCGGTCCGCCGCCGTTCGACGAGGACGGCACGATGCTGCCGGACGACGAGATCGAGGCACTGAACGCCGAGACTGAGCGCGAGACGCTCGCGTACACCGCGAGGTTGCGCGAGCTGGCGCTCGGGGGCGATGCCGCCGCGGAGGCCTGCCGCGCCTGGGCGACGGCGTCAGGCCTCGAGCCGGCACCGGTGGACGTGGTGCGTGAGGCGCTCGAGTCGCGTCACCTGGTCGTCGAGGAGGCCTTCGAGCGACTCCTGGGGACGCTCGGGGTCGCCCGTCACTCGGGGATGCCGGGCCCGACGACCTCGAGCCCGTAGCGCGGACCGACCTCCGCCCACTTCGGCAGCTCGACCTCGGGCGGCTGTCCGTCCTCGCCGGGCAGGCGTCGCTCCACCGCGGGGATGCCCACCTCGTCGTAGAGCCCCATCAGCCCACCGGGTGCGGTGAACGCGACGAAGCGCGCGGGGGAGGTGCCGCGGATCCGGAACGCGTGCGGCACCGACTGCGGCAGGTAGATGAAGCAACCGTCGTCGAGCTCGTGGGTGTCGTCGCCGGCGCGGTAGGAGACACGACCCTCGAGCACGAGGAACGCCTCGGCCTCGTGGGTGTGCCGGTGCAGCGGCGTCGCGATGCCCGGCGGCTGCGTCACCAGTGAGACACCGAGCCTGCCGTCACTCTCGCCGGCCGTGACCAGGTGCTCGAAGAGCGAACCCATGGCCCACGTGGCCGGTCGGTCCTCGGGGCGTCGGACCACGACGCCGTTCGGCTCACCCATGGTCGCCTCATTTCATCCGAATCCACATCGGATGAATGTAAGGTAGGCCGCGTGCCTGCCGAGGTCAAGAGGTCCTACCGCTCCGTGCGTCGCGCCGAGCAGGCCGCCGCCACCCAGGTGGCCGTGCTCCGCGCCGCCCGCGAGCACTTCACGACCGTCGGCTACGCCGCGACGGGTGTCGCCGACATCGCCCTGGCGGCGGGCGTCAACACGGACACCGTCTACCGCGCGGTCGGGCGGAAGCCGCAGCTGCTGCTGGCCGTGATCGACATGGAGCTCGCGGGCTCCGACCGACCGGTGGAGGCCGAGCAACGCGACTACGTCAGGGCGATCCTCGCCGCCGACGGCGCCCGCCTCAAGCTGACGACGTACGCCGACGCGCTTGGCCGCGTGATGCCGCGCGTCGCGCCACTCTTCGAGGCGCTCGCCCAGGCCGCGGTGACCGAGCCCGGCTGTGCCACTGTGCGCGACGAGATCGGAGCGCGCCGCCGCGCCCACATGCTCGCGATGGCGCTCGACCTGCGCGCGACCGGCGACCTGCGCGACGACCTCGACGACGACGAGGTGGCCGACCTGCTCTGGACGACGAATGCGCCGGAGTACTACGCCCTCGCCGTCGCGCGCGGCTGGTCGCCGACGACGTACGCCGACCGACTGGGAGACCTCTGGACCCGCCTCCTGCTCGCGGACCCGCAGGTAGCCTCCACGGAGTGAGGACATCCGTCGTGGCTGCCACCGTGCTGGTGCTCGTGGCGCTCACGAGCGGGTGCACCGGCACCGATGCGCCACGCGGCAACGACGAGGCCCCGAGCGCGACCCCGTCCGAGGAGGCGGCGGCCGTCGTCGACAGCCCTGCCTGCGCCGAGGTGCGAGCCGGCATCGACGCCTTCAACCAGGGTGACTTCGAGGGGACGGTCGAGCACTTCGAGGACGCTCTGCCGCTCGCCGAGGAGCAGGACGACGGCTCGGCAGCCGCGGGGCAGCTCGTCGACGCCGTCCGCTACTACGCCGAGCTCCGACCCGGGCGCTATCCCGAAGCGGCTCGCTCCTCGCCCGACTTCGCGAGGAACAAGGCCATCACCCTGGGCCAGTGCATGCCCGTGGACTACGAGGACGCCGAGTCGCCCGGGACGGACGTGTGACTGAGCGAGCCGTCAGCAGGAGCCCGAGGCGTAGCCGACGCTGACGTCGGTGTCTCCCTCGTGGAAGAGGCCTCCGTCGTAGGCGACCTCGAGGCACCCGGCGATCGAGTCGTCGTCCACGCCCGTGAGCTCGTAGTACTCCTGGATCCCGTAGGACTCACCGAACGGCGCGTCCTCGTTGACCGTCCGCGCCTCCCGCATCCGCACGTCGTCGCGCCCGAGCGCCTCCTCGATCGCAGTGATGCCCGGCGAGCTGTACTTGCCGTACTCGCCAGTGAGCTCGCGTGCCGCAGCGTCACCCGCGGAGTCGAGCCGGTCCTGGCTCAGCGGTGCCACCGCCCCCACGGTCGCGGCGATCGCTGCGACCGTGAAGCCCGCGGCGGCGGCGCCGGAGACGACCCGCCCGAGGGCGAAGCTTGCCTCGGACGGCTCGTTGGCCTCCGGGTGCTTGAACTGCCAGGCGGTGGTGGAGTACCAGAGCTTGCGTGGATCGACCACCGTCAGGAGGATCAACAGGATCGCCACGAGCCACAGCACACCGGTCATGGCAGGGCACCTCCCCGCCCGGAGGTGGGCTCAAACGCCCGGCGCGCAGGCCCTCACGACATCCGGCGCAGCACCCCGACCGGCACGTGCTTGACCACGAACCCCAGCGGCGCCCAGGGCCACGCCGGGACCCGCGCGGACTTCTTCTCCTTCTCGATCGCCTCGACCATCGAGCGCACCCCGCGAGCCGTCGAGGAGACGAGCGGTGTCTTCGCGGACGTGCCCGACATCTCGGACACGATGTAGCCGGGGTAGAGCACGGTCACCTTGATCGGGGTGCCGTGCACGTCGGCTCGGAAGCCCTCGGCGAGGTGGGCGACGGCGGCCTTGGTGGCGGCGTACGTCGTGATGTTCTTCGGCATCCCGCGCAGCGCGGAGAAGCTGGAGACCATCACGAGCTGGCCGCTGTTCTGCCGGCGGAAGATCGCTGCGGCCGCCTCCGTCTGCGCGAGGGCGCCGATGAAGTTGGTCTGTGCCGTGGCGAGGTTGGCGTTGAAGCGGCCGGTGCCGAGCGGCTGGCCCTTGCCGAGGCCGGCGTTGACGACGACCTTGTCGAGCCCGCCGAGCTCCTCGGCGAACTCGTCGAAGACCAGGAAGACCGCGTCGTGGTCGTTGACGTCCAGTGCCTTCACGGCGACGCGGACCGAGGGGTGGGCCGCCGCGATCTCGGAGCGGAGCGAGTCGAGCCGGTCCGTGCGACGTGCGCACAGCGCCAGGTCGTAGCCGAGGTCGGCGAACTGGCGGGCCATCTCGGCGCCGAGGCCGCTGCTCGCACCGGTGATGAGGATCGAGGGCATCGAGCGTCCTAGCGGTAGGTGAGCAGGTCGGGGGAGAGGTGGTCGTGCGCGTTGAAGGCGACGAGGGTCGTGCCGCGCCCACCGCGCACGATCGTCGAGGTGCCGGTGTTGATCGAGACCGGGTTGAGCCGCAGCCAGAGGTCGGTGCGAGCAGGGAGTTCGTCGGCCAGGAGGGAGGCGACGGTCCATGCGATCGCGCCACCACTGGTCAGCACGACGGCTGTCCCGCGCGAGGGCAACGACCTGGTGAGGCGCGACATCGAGGCATCGACGCGGCCGGTGAAGGCGGCAAACGACTCGTCGTACGCCTCCTCGTGCTCGCCCGACGTCCAGCGACGTGTCGCCTCCTCGAACCAGCGCTGGAAGGCAGCCTTCTCCGACTCGCCCTCCCGCGCGGTCGGTGAGTCGTGGACGCCGAGCACCTGCTCGTGGTCGAACTCGTTCCAGCCGGCGTCGACCACCGGGGCCGCCGTCCAGCCGGCGCCCTCGAGCACGCCGGCCGCCGTCTCGGCATGGCGGCGCATCTCGCCCACCACGACGACGTCCGGCGTGACGCCGCGCGCGGCGAGGGCAGCACCCAGCACCCGCGACTGCTCGTGGCCGGTCGGGGAGAGGACGTCGTAGTCGGCCGCGCCGAACGACGCCTGGCCGTGCCGGACCAACAGGATGGAGCTCACCGGGCGATCAGCCCGTCGAGCCGACGGCCGATGATCTGCACGGCCGGGCCGAAGAGGGCGTACATCTCGTTGCTGGTCTGGCCGTGGAAGTAGCGGTAGTAGATCTGCTGCGCGATGACGGCCATCCGGAACAGCCCGAACACCTCGTAGAACCGCCACTGCTCGGGTGTCACGGTCCGACCGGTGCGCTCGGCGTACGCCGCCACGAACTCGTCGCGGGTCAGCATCCCGGGCAGGTGGGTGGGCACCCGCCGCATCATCTGGAACTCCTCGGTGTCGTCGGCCTGCACCCAGTAGGCCATCGACCCGGCGAGGTCCATCAGCGGGTCGCCGAGGGTCGCCATCTCCCAGTCGAGCACGCCGACGACGCGGGTCACGTCGTCGGCGGACAGCACGAGGTTGTCGAGCTTGAAGTCGTTGTGGATCACGCAGTTCGCCACGTCGTCGGGCTGGTGCGCGTCGAGCCACGCCATCACCGTCTCGAGGTCGGGGACGTCCTCGGTGCGGGCGTTGCGGTAGCGCGTCGACCAGCCCTCGACCTGGCGACGGACGTAGCCCATGCCCTTCCCGAGGTCGCCGAGGCCCGCGGCAGCCGGGTCGATGCCGTGCAGCTCCGCGAGCACGTCGACGGCATCGAGGCACAGGGCGCGTGCCTGCTCGGCGGAGAGCGGCACGTCGGCCGGCCACTCGCTGCGCGGGATCACGCCGACGATCCGGTCCATCGCGTAGAAGTCGCCGCCGACCACGTCGGCGTCGTCGCAGAAGGCGACCATCGGCGCGACGTAGTCGAAGACCGGCGCGAGCGCCGACTGGATGACGTACTCCCGGTGCATGTCGTGCGCGCCCCTGGCCTTCGTGCCCTTCGGTGCGCGGCGGACGATGAGGTCGCGGCCCGACGGGAAGCGCAGCAGGTAGGTCAGGTTGGACGCCCCGCCCGTGAACTGCTGCACCGACGGCTCGCCGTCGAGGCCCTCGGGCGTCGCGGCGTGGGACCGCAGCCAGTCCGCCGCCCGCGCGACGTCGAAGGCGTCCTCGTCGCGCACCTCGCGCGCGCCGGACACGGCGGTCACGAGCCCGCCGCCTGCAGCTTCGCCGCCTGGTCGCGCATCACCGCGTCGTAGGCGGGCCGGTCGGCCCACTTGAGGAAGTACGCCTGGCGCGCGGGCTCGTCGGGCACGATCACGTCGTCACCGGCGTCCATCCCGGCCAGCACGGCGGCGGCGATGTCGTCGGCGGTGATCCGGGAGCGCTCGACGAGACCGCCCACGACCTGTCCGACCAGCTCGTCGCTGCCCTGCATCGAGTCCATCAGGTTGGTGCGGAAGTAGGACGGGCACACCACGCTCGCCCGGATGCCGTACGACGCCAGCTCGTGGCCGCAGGTCTCGGTGAACGCCACGACCGCGGCCTTCACCGCGTTGTAGGAGCCCATCCCGCCCGGGTGCACGAGGCCGGCGAGCGAGGCGACGTTGACCAGGTGCCCGGAGCCCTGCTCCTTGAGCATCGGCACGAAGGTCTGCGTGCCGCGCACCAGCCCGAAGAGGTTGATGTCGGTGATCCACTGCCACTCCTCGAGCGTGCAGCGGTCGACCCGGCCACCGCCGGCGACCCCGGCGTTGTTGACCAGGACGTCGAGCCCACCCCAGCGCTCGCGGACGGCCTCGAGGGCTGCGTCCCAGTCGGCGTCGGAGGTGATGTCGAGGACCAGGTCGATCCCGTCACCCGCGACCCGGTCGGTGGCGAGCACCTCGTCACCGCGTGCGCGGAAGGCGGCAGTGAGGGCGGCGCCCAACCCCGACGCCGCGCCGGTGACGAGCACCCTGCTCACGAGGTGTACTTCCCGAGCTCGATCTTCGCGATCACGTTGCGGTGCACCTCGTCGGGTCCGTCGGCGAGCCGCAGCGACCGGGCGCCGACCCACGCGTTGGCGAGCGGGAAGTCGTCCGACATGCCGCCGCCGCCGTGCAGCTGGATCGCCATGTCGATCACGCCGAGCGCCATGTTGGGCACCTCGACCTTGATCTCGGACACGGCGGAGTAGGCCTCGCGGCTCATGCCCTGGTCGAGCAGCCAGGCGGCGTGCATGACCAGCAGGCGGGAGCGGTTGATCGCGATCCGCGCGTCGGCGATCCGCTCGCGGTTGCCGCCGAGGTTGGCGATCGGCTTGCCGAAGGCGGTGCGCGACACGGCACGCGCGCACGCGAGCTCGAGCGCCCGCTCGGCCAGCCCGATGGCGCGCATGCAGTGGTGCACGCGGCCGGGGCCGAGCCGGCCCTGGGCGATCTCGAAGGCGCGACCGGGACCGAGCAGGACGTTGCCCACCGGGACCCGCACGTCGGTGAAGGACACCTCGCCGTGGCCGAGCGGCTCGTCGTAGTAGCCCATCGTGGTGAGCATCCGCTCGACCTTGACGCCCGCGGCGTCGCGGGGGACGAGCACCATCGTGTGGCGCGAGTGCCGGTCCGCGTCGGGGTCGGAGAGGCCCATGAACACGAAGATCTTGCAGTCCGGGTTGCCGACGCCGGTCGACCACCACTTGCGCCCGTTGATCACGACCTCGTCGCCCTCGATGCGCGCCGTGGCGGCCATGTTGGTCGCGTCGGAGGAGGCGATCGCGGGCTCGGTCATGCAGAAGGCGCTGCGGATCTCGGCGCGCAGCAGCGGCTCGAGCCACTGCGCGCGCTGCTCGTCGGTGCCGTACTTCAGCAGCACCTCCATGTTGCCCGTGTCGGGCGCGTTGGAGTTGAAGACGAGCGGCGCCAGGAACGAGCGACCCATCACCTCCGCGACCGCGGCGTAGTCGACGTTGGTCAGCCCCTCGCCGCCGTCGGTGCCGAAGTCGGCGGCGTACGACCCCGCGTGCTCGGCCGGCAGGAAGAGGTTCCAGAGTCCCTGCTCGCGCGCCTTGGCCTGGAGCTCGGCGATCACCGGGTCGGGCGTCCAGTTGTCACCGCCGCTCTCACGGAGCCGGGTGATCCGGTGGTGCGCCTCGGCCTCGATCGGCTCGACCTCCGAGGTGACGAACGCGTGGACGCGCTCGCGCAGGTCGGCGGCGCGCGGGGAGAGGGAGAAGTCCATGCCATTGACCTTCGCACACTGTTGAGCAATGCTCAATAGCGTGTCAGACACCGCAGTCCGCAGGAGGCTGAGCGCCGACGACCGGCGCCGGCAGCTGGTGGCCATCGGCCTGTCGAAGATCGTCGAGACGCCGATCCAGGACCTCTCGCTGGACGACGTGGCCGCCGAGGCGGGGATCTCGCGCGGCCTGCTCTTCCACTACTTCCCGACCAAGACCGACTTCTACCTCGCCTGCATCGCCGCCGCCGGGCGACGGATGCTGCGCACCACGGCGCCCGACGAGGAGCTGCCGGGGGAGCAGCAGGTCGAGATGGTCACCCGGCTGATGGTCGAGCAGATCGAGCGCCGTCGTGACTTCTACCTCGCGCTGGTCCACGGGCACGGCGTCGCCGACCCGCGCGTGAGCGAGGTGATGGAGTCCGTGCGCGACGGCAGCACGGACCGGGTGGTGGCGGCCCTCGGGGTCCCGGAGCGCCAGCGCGACGTCGTTCGCGCGTGGTGGGCCTACACGGAGGACCGGGCGCTCACCTGGTCGGCTGTGCCGACCGGCGAACGCCCGGTCCCGGTGTCGGAGCTGGTCGCGGAGTGCGTCGCCGCGCTCCACGCCCTGCTCTCCCTGAAGACGTGACAGTCGGTCCTACTTCGTGACGCGGCCCGTCACGCTGAACCGCTGCTTGTCGTCGAGCGGCTTGCCCTGGCAGGCCAGGACGGTCTTCCTGCCGCAGTTGTAGCGGGTGGAGCCGTTGACGAGCGTCACCGAGACGGCGCTCACCTTGCGGTTGTCGAAGGCGACCGACTTCCGGCCGTCGCCGCCGCGGTTGAGGCGCACCGTCTTGACCTGGCGCTTGCCGTTGAGCAGGTAGACCACCACGACGGCGGACGGCGAGGTGCGCTTGACGGGACCGTTGACGGCCAGCGACAGCTTCCACTTCTTGCCGGAGAGACCGCGGCCGGGAGCGTAGATGTACGACGCGGAGGCGAGGTGGTTGACCTTGGCGCCGAAGCGCTTCGTGCGCTTGCCCTTGCTGAGCTGCTTGCCACCGCGGACCTTGGGGAACGCGTACTCAGCGCCCTCGGGGTAGTTGGCGGCGGGCGTGAGGTTGCCGGCGGCGAACTTCGCGTAGACCTTGGTGAGCCCGCCCTTCTTCCTCAGGACCTTCTGCAGGGCGGTCATGCTGTACTTGCCGCCGTCCTTCTTGAGGGATCCGGCCTCGTTCCACGCCTTCTTGACGATGCCGATGCCGTAGTTCTTCGACAGGTACTCCCAGAAGACCCAGTTGCCGTACTGGTAGCCGGCCTTGGTGCTGAACGCGTCGAGCGGCACGTAGGGCGCGTAGATCTGGCTCCACGGGAAGTACTGGCGGTTGTCGTTGACCTGGGTGGCGATGCGCTCCTCCATCCAGGTCGCGGTCGACTCCATCATCCACGGGTCCTCGGCGTAGTCGTACGCGTACTGCACCGCGTGGAAGAACTCGTGGGCCGCGGTCACGGTGAGGTTGTCCGTCGGGGTCGCGGTGCCGGGGAACTGTGCGGCCGAGAAGTCGTTGTCGAGCACGCAGTAGCCGGAGCCGGTGCGGTTCTTGACCTGCTTCTCGCCGGCGCAGAAGCCGTAGATGTCGCCGCCGAGGTCCTTGAGGTAGACGTCGAAGAGCGGGCTGCCACCGCGGACGCCGTCGGTCAGCGGTGCGCGGTAGCCGAGCTGGTCGACGATGCTGCTCCACACGGAGTCCATCACCGCGAGGTTCTGCGCGGGCCACTCGGGCGTCGGCGGGGCGTCGGTGCCGGTGGCGACGTAGTGGAGGCAGAGCCGGGTGTTGCAGAGGGGTGCGGCCTCCGGGACGGTGTAGCCGAAGCCCTGGTCGTCGCCCGCGCCGTCGGTGGGGCGGGCCAGGAGGGAGTTGGCGAGCTCGCGGTCCTTGCCGCGCAGCTCGGACTTCTTCAGCCACAGGTCGCGCAGCGCGAGGGTGGCGGACGGGTCACGCCGCAGCGCGCTGCCGCTGAGGACCCGGCGCGCGGTGGCGAGCGTGTCGGAGGCGGTCTGCTCACCGAAGGCGGGCGGCGCCTCCTCGTCGGGATCCAGCTCGAACAGGTCGTCCGGCGACAGGATGCCGGCGGAGCCGGGCACGACCCGTCGGTCGGATCGGGTGTCGTCGGCGGCGACGGCCGGCGCGGAGAGAGCCGCGCCACCCATCAGTGCCACGGCGACAACAGTGGTGACGATTCGGCGCATGGTTCCCCTCGTGGTCGGTGTCTCGCAGGCGACCCTAACCCGCGCAGGTGACAGGCCGGTTCACAGATCAGCGATGTGCTCGATGATCGCCGTGGTGGAGATGGCGGGCGTCCGCTCGAGGTAGACGACCTCGCAGACGTCACCCAGCTCGTCGAACTTGCCGGCCCAGTCGTCGCCCATCACCAGGACGTCCGCGCCGTGCTCGACGACGTAGTCGCGCTTGAGCTCGAGGCTCTCCTCGACGAAGACCTCGTCGACGACCTTGAGGGCACCGACGATCGCGAGCCGCTCGCGCTGGCTGAAGATCGGGGCACGGCCCTTCTTCCGCTCGTTGAGGGCGTCGGCCGAGACGCCGACCACGAGCCGGTCGCCCAGGGCAGCGGCGCGCTCGAGCACGCGCAGGTGTCCGACGTGGAAGACGTCGAACGTGCCGAAGGTGATGACGGTGCGAGGCATGCGCGGCATTCTGGCACGCGGTTCTGGGCACGGTCGGGGAGGATGGGAGACATGGCCGCGACCTCACCGCCGATCTCCCTCATCACGCCCGATCCGGGTGCCGACGAGGCGCGACGCCGCGGCCTGCGGCAGATGCGTACGGTCGCGGTCGGCCTGCTGGTGTTCGCCGCCTGTGTGTACGTCGCCACGCTGGGGCGCGACGGCTTCTGGGGCTTCGTGAACGCGGGCGCCGAGGCGTCGATGGTCGGCGCGATCGCCGACTGGTTCGCCGTCACCGCGCTCTTCAAGCACCCGCTCGGCCTGCCCATCCCGCACACCGCGCTGATCCCGCGCCGCAAGGACGAGCTCGGCAAGGGGCTCGAGGAGTTCGTGGGGGAGAACTTCCTCCAGGAGGCGGTGATCCGGGAACGGGTCGCGGCCGCGACGATCTCGGCGCGGGTCGGCGACTGGCTCAGCGACCCGGCCAACGCGCGCCGCGTGGTCGACGAGGCCTCCGACGTCGCCGCGATCGCGCTCGGCAACGTGCGCGACGAGCACATCGCCGACCTGGTGACCGAGGCGCTGGTGCCGCGGTTCCGCGAGGAGCCGATCTCGCCGCTGCTCGGCACCACGCTGATGGAGGTGCTGCGCGACGACCTGCACCACGGCGTCGTCGACCTCGTCGTCGACGAGATGCACCGCTGGCTGGTCGACAACCCGGACACGTTCGCCCGGGTGCTCGGCGAGCGGGCGCCGTGGTGGGCGCCGCCCAAGCTCAACGACGCCGTCACCACCCGCATCCACTTCGAGGCCGTCCAGTGGGTCGAGGACATCCGCGACGACCCGCACCACCGCGCCCGCGAGGCGCTCGACTCGATGCTCGGGCAGCTCGCGCACGACCTGCTCAACGACCAGGAGACGATGGACCGCGCCGAGGGGTTCAAGAACCGGCTGCTCGAGCACCCCCAGGTCGTCACGACGGCCATCTCGCTCTGGAAGGCGATGCGGTCGGCCCTGCTCGGCTCGGTCCGCGACCCTGAGGGCGCCGTGCGCCGGCGCCTGCTCGAGGAGCTCAACCTCTTCTCCGGCCGGCTGCGCGAGGACGCCGCGCTCCGCGAGCGGCTCGACCGCACGGCGGCCGATGTCGCCGTCTTCATGATCTCTCGCTACGGCGCGGAGCTGACCACCGTCATCACCCACACGATCGAGCGCTGGGACGGCAAGGAGGCGGCGCGCCGCATCGAGCTGCACGTCGGCCGCGACCTCCAGTTCATCCGGATCAACGGCACCATCGTGGGCGGGCTGGTCGGCGTGGCGATCCACGCCGTGAGCTTGGCCGTCTGAGCGCCGCTATCGACGGCAGGGCTTCATCACGGGCATGACCCGCGTCCTGCCCTGGACGGCGTGGGAGTACGCGTCGTCGAAGTGGGCCAGGTACTGGTCGTGCAGCCAGCGGTTGCCGAGCACCCGCAGCATCACCTCGTCGTTGTAGAGCAGGCCGCCGCACGTCGTGTTGGAGGTCCCCGTGACCACGAGGTCGGTGACCTTGCCGCGGAAGCGGGCGTGCGCGACGAGCATCTTGTCGTGGGTGAGCACGGTCTTGACCGCGGAGTCCGGGATGTCGCCGGTGGGCTGCGGCGACTCCATCCAGTTCTCCACCGTGTCGCGCGAGGTGACGATCCGGACCTTGCAGCCCGCCTTGGACAGGCGCGCGAGCTGGCGGCGTACGTCGTCGCGCTGGATGACGGCGAACATGGCCGAGACGCGCGAGCCCTTCGGGCACGACAGGTCCTGCAGCGTAGACAGCAGCAGGTCGCCGCGGTTGGGGTAGACGGTCGCGGTGATCGGCCCGTTGGACCACACCTTGTCCCGGTCGTCCCACCGCTTGCCACCGGCCTTGGTGCTCTGCGCCTCGAGCCGCGCGAAGTAGTCGAGGCCGAAGGCGTAGAGACCGGGGTCGTCGATCTTGAGCATCGAGTTGTACTGCCGGTACTGCCGGTCCTCGAGGTTGGCCGACGACGTGATGAAGGACTGCACGCCGCCGATCTCGGTCACGTAGAACTTCAGGTGCTGCACGTCCTGGCTGTCGGGGTAGGGCCCGGGCGCGCGCCACGGCAGGCAGGCCCCGTCGCAGATCGTGACGTTCGTGCGGGCCGGGTCCTGCTCCTCGAGCACCTTGATCAGGCGGCGCCCGTGGCGGTTGAGGCGCAGGTCGTCGTCGCCGACGAGGTAGACGACCGCGCCGCGCCGCTGGGCGGCGATCAGCGCGTCGGTCGGCGGCTTGATGTCCCAGCGGAACATCGCGACCCGGATCGTGTCGCCGGGTCCCGCAGCGTCGAAGAGGGTGCTCGCGCGGCCGAGCACCGTCGGGTCGGCGCGCACCGTCGGGGGAGAGGTGAAGCAGACCTCGATCCCGGACTGGGTGAAGCAGCCGGACTTCCCCCGGGCCGCGGCGGTGCCACCCGAGGCGGCGGTGGTGGACGTGCTCAGCGTGGCCAGCCCCAGGAGGCCGGCCGCGAGCAGGGTGATCCAGCGTCGGGTCCGCATGGTCGCCAAGGGTAGGTGAACTGGTTCACTGGACCCATGAGCTCCACCCCGGGACCTGAGCCCGTCGACGTACCGATCCGCGACGAGTCCATCCGGCTCGGTCAGTTCATGAAGCTCGCCAACCTCGTCGAGAGCGGCGCGGAGGCCAAGCCCGTGATCGCCGACGGCGCCGTGCTGGTCAACGGCGAGGTCGAGACGCGCCGAGGCCGCCAGCTCGCCCCAGGTGACGTGGTCACGCTGGGCGGGCAGGCGGCCCGGGTCGCCACCGGAGAGGTCGAGATCGACGTCCCCTGGTGACGAGGTCGTGAACGGCTACTTCACCTCGCGGTGCAGCACCCGGTAGGTGCCGATGGCCAGCGGCAGCAGCACCCAGACCGCGGCGGACGTCGCCAGCCGCGCCCAGTCCTGACCGACCATCTCGCCCTCGAAGAGCGGCGCCATCACGGTGTCGAGGTTGAGCCACCGGCCGACCTCCTCGAGCGAGGAGATGGCCACCGTGGCGATCGACCAGACGGTCGGCAGCACCAGCACGGAGACGATGGCGACCGGGGTGTTGAGGAACAGCAGCCCGAACGCGACGCCCTGGAGCACGAAGACCAGCAGCGCGAGCACGGTGCCCCCGGCGATCGCCGCGGTGACGTCCCACTCGCCGGTGCCGCCGGCGACGTTGGCGAGTGCCGACGCGACCACGGCCGCGGCGAGCACCACGACGGCGAGGCTGAGGGCCGCGAGGGCCTTGGCCAGCACGACGCGTCCGCGACGTGGTTCGAGGACGAAGGTCACCAGGCCGGTGCGCTGCGACCACTCGGCGGTCGCGGCCATCACGCCGATGATCGGCAGCAGCATGGCGAGCGGCAGGGTCGAGAGGCCCAGCAGGCCGCGGAACGACGCGTCCTCGGCGGGTCCCCAGATGACGAAGCCGGCGAGGATGAGGGCCGCCGCGGCGGCCATCACGATGACCATCCAGCGCCCGGAACGGGTGTCGACCATCTTGCGCAGCTCGGCACGGTAGGTCCGCGAGAACGGGACGCCCGGCCTGCCCTCCAGCGGCGTCGGCGCCGGGGCGGCGATGCTTCCGCCGACGACGGGAGTGGTGTCGGTCGTGGTGCTCATGCTGCGTCTCCTTCGCGCGAGGTGGCGGCCGTGAGGCCGAGGAACATCTCTTCGAGGCCTTCGGAGCCTCCGGACCGCAGCTCGAGGAGCACGACCCTCTCGTCGGCGGCGATCTTGCCGACCACGCCGGGCTCGGCGTCCACGACGAGGCCCGACCCGCCCGAGCCGATCGTGGTGACGGGGACGTCGGCGCGCTCGAGCAGGGCAGCGAGGCGTACGTCGTCGGTGGAGCGCACCGTGGTGCCCCCGCGGCTGAGGAGCTCCTCCTTCGAGCCCATCGCCACGATGCGGCCGCGGCCGATCATCACCAGGTCGTCGGCCACGATCTGCACCTCGTGGAGCAGGTGGCTCGACAGCAGCACGGTGCCGCCGCCGTCGGCGAAGCGCCGGAGCAGCCCACGCATCCAGTGGATGCCCTGCGGGTCGAGGCCGTTGGCCGGCTCGTCCAGGATCAGGACCTGCGGCTCGCCGAGCAGGGCCGCGGCGATGCCGAGCCGCTGGCGCATGCCGAGCGAGTAGTTGCGGACCCGGCGGCCCGCTTCCTCCTCGGTGAGGCCGACGAGGCCCAGCACCTCGTCGACGCGCGCCTTCGAGACGCCGATGGAAACGGCAGCGACACGCAGGACCTCGCGGCCCGTACGACCCGGGTGCTGCGCCGAGGCGTCGAGCATGACGCCGACCTGGCGGCCCGGGTTGTGCAGCTCGCGGTAGGTCTGGCCGAGCAGGGTGGCGCGGCCGGAGGTGGGTGGGGTGAGGCCGGTCATCATCCGCATGGCGGTCGACTTGCCGGCACCGTTGGGTCCGAGGAATCCGACGACGCTGCCGGGACGCACCTCGAAGGAGATGTCGTCCACGGCGGTTAAGCCGCCGTAGCGCTTGGTGAGGTTCTCGACTGTGATCATGGCTCCACCCTCCGCGAGCGGACGGGTCCCGGACATCGGGCGCAGGGGTCGGCGGGGTCCACCCCAGGTATCGCCCGTCGACGCAGGACGACACCTTGGTCGGACGTCCGGCTCGACCCTCCGGCCCTACTCTCGGGGCATGTCGAGCGACCAGGACGAGCCCGTGCAGCGCAGCGGGCGCCTCGGCGTCGCGTGGCGCTACGGCCTGGCGGCGCTCATCAGCCTCTTCGTGTGGGGGGCGCCGGTGGTCGGCGCGGGGGAGCGGGAGACCGATCCGGTGCTGATGTGGTTCCTGATCGGGGACCCGCTGCTGGGGCTCGTGTCGTTCGGGCTGATCCGCTGGCGTCACCGGCGCCCGGTGCTGGTCGCCGGTCTCCTGACCGCGTTCTCGTTCGTCTCCGCGGCGTCGGCCGGCCCGGCCTCGTGGATCATCGGCTCCCTCGCCGCGCGACGGCGCTGGCGGCTGGTCGTCGTCATCGGTTTGCTCAGCGTGACCGCCGGCGTCGTGCTCGAGCGGATCGGCATCGGCGACGACGCCCTGCCGCTGTGGGTGTCCGCCGCCTTCGGGGCCCTGGTCGTCGGCATCCTCGTCGCGACCGGCTACGCGATGTCCTCGCAGCGCCAGCTCGTCGACTCCTACCGTGACCGCGCAGTCACCGCCGAGCGGGAGCAGGTCGCGCGCGTCGCCCAGGCGCGGGCGGCCGAGCGCACCCGGATCGCCCGCGAGAT
Organism: Nocardioides glacieisoli; assembly: GCF_004137245.1. Classification (GTDB taxonomy): domain Bacteria; phylum Actinomycetota; class Actinomycetes; order Propionibacteriales; family Nocardioidaceae; genus Nocardioides; species Nocardioides glacieisoli. Next base: position 264,102 of record NZ_SDWS01000006.1, on the reverse strand, counting down.
GCACGACGTGCTCGCCCACCGGATCTCCCTGGTGGCCATGAACGCCGGGACGCTGAGCTATCGCACCGACCTGTCGGACGACGAGCGGGCCGCGACCGCCCGCTCGATCGAGGACAACGCGCAGCGTGCGCTGAGCGACCTGCGGGCGGTGCTCGGGGTGCTCCGCGACCCCACCCAGCCCACCGACGGCACGCCCGAACGGCCGCAGCCCGGCATCGACGACATCGCCGGACTGGTGGCGGAGGAGGCGGCGGGCGGGATGCGCGTACGTCTCTCGCACCGGGTCGAGGACGAGGTGCCGGCCGCCACGGGTCGCACGGCCTTCCGGATCGTCCAGGAGGCACTCACCAACGTGCGCAAGCACGCGACCGGGACGGCCGTGACGGTCGACCTCGCCGGCACGCCGGACGACGGTCTCGTCATCGTCGTGCGCAACGCTGCGCCGGTGGGTCCGGTCGTACGACCCTCGCTGCCCGCGTCGGGCCTGGGCCTGATCGGCCTGGCCGAGCGCGCCGAGCTGGCGGGCGGCCGGATCAGCCACGGCGAGGACGGCACCGGCGGCTACTCCGTGCGGGCGTGGATACCGTGGACGTCGTGAGCAGCGAGGGGGCCCCGATCTCACTGGCCGTCGTCGACGACGACCCGATGGTGCGCGCCGCCCTCGCGATGATGCTCGGCGGCAGCTCGGGGATCAGCGTGGTGGCCGAGGCCGCGGACGGCGAGGAGGCGCTCCGGGTGGTCCCCGGCTCCGGCGCCGACGTGGTGCTGATGGACATCCGGATGCCGGTGCGCGACGGGCTCAGCGCGACCGAGGAGCTCCTGCGCACCCACCCCGACCTGAAGATCATCGTGCTGACGACCTTCGACACCGACGACATGGTGCTGCGTGCCCTGCGCACCGGCGCGGCCGGCTTCCTGCTCAAGGACACCAAGCCGGCCCGCCTCGTCGAGGCGATCCGCAACGTCGCGGCCGGTCAGCCGATGCTCTCGCCGAGCGTGACCGCGCAGCTGATCGCTGCGGTCACCCGCGACGACACGGGGAAGGCGACGCACGACCGCGCTCTCGCTGCTCGTGCGGCCCTCGCGGAGCTCACCGAGCGGGAGCGCGAGGTCGCCGAGGGGGTGGCCCGCGGGCTGAGCAACGCCGAGGTGGCGGCCGAGCTCTTCATGGGTGTGCCGACGGTCAAGACCCACGTCGGGCGGATCTTCGCCAAGCTGGGCGTCGAGAACCGGGTGCAGGTGGCGATCCTGGTCCACGACGCCCAGGCGAGCGGCTAGCGGACCTCGAGCAGGTCGACGACGAAGATCAGCGTCTCGCCCGGCTTGATGGCACCACCGGCGCCACGGTCGCCGTAGCCGAGGTGCGGCGGGATGACGAGCCGGCGGCGACCGCCGACCTTCATCCCCTGCACGCCGGTGTCCCAGCCGGAGATGACCTGGCCGATGCCGAGGCGGAACTGCAGCGGGTCGCCGCGGTTGTAGGACGCGTCGAACTCCTCGCCGGTGGAGTGGGCGACGCCCACGTAGTGCACCGACACAGTGGAGCCGGACGTGGCCTCCGCGCCGTCGCCCTCGACGAGGTCGGTGACCTCGAGGTCGGTGGGCGCCTCGCCCATGTGGGGGTCGACGTCGGGCTTCTGACTCACAGTTACTCCTTCGATTGACTTCAGGTCTGGTGGACGTAGCTGTCGAGCTGGTCGCGCTCGAACTCGAGCTCGCCGATGCGGTTCTTCACCACGTCACCGATGCTGATGATGCCGGTCAGCTTCCCGTCGGCGACCACCGGGACGTGCCGGATGCGGTGCTCGGTCATCGTCTGCATGAGGTCGGTGAGGCCGTCGTCGCCCGCGCAGGTGCGCACGTCGGCGGTCATGATCTGGCTGACCGGGGTCTCGAGGACGTCCGCGTCGGCGTGCAGACGACGTACGACGTCGCGCTCGCTGACGATGCCCGTCACCCGCTCGCCGTCGTCGCTCACCACCAGCGCACCGACGTTGTGCTCGGCAAGGAGGGCGATCAGCTCGCGCACCGTGGCGTCCGGACCGATGGTCACCACTTGGTGGCTCGGCTTGGCCTTGATCACGTCGTTGATCTTCATCGACCAACCGTAGCCAAGTTCAGTCGAGGACGGGAGGTGCCTGGCGCTCCCGCAGGCTGCTCACCGTGCCGGGCCCGCGGCGCGGGACGTCGGGATCGGTGTCGTCGTCGCCCATCGAGCCCAGGAACGACAGCGCTGCGTCGTGCAGGTGGCCGTTGGTGGCGAGCGCGTTGCCGCCCCAGGGCCCGTCGGTGCCGTCGAGCGAGGTGAACATCCCGCCAGCCTCGCGGACGATCACGTCGAGCGCAGCCATGTCGTAGAGCGCGAGCTCGGGCTCGGCGGCGATGTCGACCGCGCCCTCGGCCAGCAGCATGTAGGACCAGAAGTCGCCGTAGGCGCGGGTGCGCCAGCAGCGACGGGACAGGGAGATGAAGTCGTCGAGGCGGTCGCGCTCGTCCCAGCCGGACAGGTTCGCGTAGGACAGCGACGCGTCCTCGAGGCGGCGTACGTCCGAGACCTCGCACTTCGTCGCCTTGAGCAGCGACCGGCCGGTCCAGGCGCCGTTGCCCGCCGAGGCCCACCAGCGGCGCTGCAGCTGCGGTGCGGAGACGACGCCGAGGACGACCTCGTCGTCGACGGCCAGCGCGATGAGGGTGGCCCAGACGGGCACGCCGCGCACGAAGTTCTTGGTGCCGTCGATCGGGTCGACGATCCAGCGGCGCTGGCTGTGGCCGGTGGTCCCGTGCTCCTCGCCGATGACGGCGTCGCGCGAGCGGACCCGCGACAGCGTGCGGCGGATGCCCTCCTCGACGGCCTTGTCGGCGTCGGTGACGGGCGTGAGGTCGGGCTTGCTCATCACGTGGAGGTCGAGGGCCTTGAACCGGGCCTGGGTGAGCGAGTCCGCGTCGTCGGCGAGCACGTGGGCCAGGCGCAGGTCGTCGGTGTAGTCGCGGGAAGCCGGACCGGTGATGGGCATGTCCACAGGTTATTGCCAGAAAGCCGCCCTACCCTGCACGCATGGAACTCAACGGTGTGCCGCTCCACCCGCTCGTGGTCCACGCGGTCGTCGTCCTGGGCCCGCTCGCGGCGCTCACGGGACTGGCGTACGCCTTCGTGCCGAGGTGGCGCTGGCTGCTCCGGTGGCCGCTGGTCGTGCTAGCGGTGGTGACCGCGGTCGCGGCCCTCCTGGCCGTCGCGGCCGGTGAGGACCTGCTGGCCGCGCGCCCCGAGCTGGCGCCGCTCGTCGAGGAGCACGAGGAGTGGGGCGAGTGGCTGCGCAGCGTGGCCGCGATCTACGCGGTCGTCTCGCTGGTCGCGGCCTGGGCCCTCGGCGGCACCTCGGCGCTGGCGTCGGGCAAGGGCGCACGGGAGACCCGGTTCGGCATCCCGGTCGCGGGAATCCTCGTCGTGGCGGCGGTCGGCCTGCTGGTCCTGCTGTTCCTCGCCGGTGACTCCGGCTCGCGGGCCGTCTGGGGGTAGGTGCTACCAGTCGGTGGCGCTGCGCGCGGCGAGCAGCCGGCGGAACGAGTCGACCCGGTCGGGGTCGGTCTCGCCGGACGCGACGGCCACGTCGAGCCCGCACTCGGGCTCGTCCGTGCCGTGGGTGCAGCCGCGCGGACAGTCCTCGGTCATCTCCTCGAGGTCGGGGAACGCCTCGATGAGGTTCTCCGGCTGCACGTGCGCCAGCCCGAAGGAGCGGATGCCGGGGGTGTCGATGATCCAGCCGTCGCCGTCGGGCAGCTCGAGGAGGTAGGCGCTGGTGGAGGTGTGCCGGCCGCGTCCGGTGACCGCGTTGACGATGCCGACCTCGCGGTGGGCATCGGGGATCAGCGCGTTGACCAGCGTCGACTTGCCGACGCCGCTGTGCCCGACGAGCACGCTCGTCCGGCCGCGCAGCCGGTCGCGGAGCTCGGTCAGGTCCGGGGCGGCGTCCCCCTCCTGCCGGGCCTTGAGCTGGGTCACCACCCACGGCACCCCGAGCGAGCGGTAGGTCGACAGCAGGGTCTCCGGGTCGGCGAGGTCGGCCTTGGTCATGCAGAGCAGCGGGGCCATCCCGGCGTCGTACGCCGCCACGAGCGCGCGGTCGATCAGCCGCGGGCGCGGCTCCGGGTCGGCCAGCGCCGTCACCACGACGAGCTGGTCGGCGTTGGAGACGATCACCCGCTCGACCGGGTCGTCGTCGTCCGCCGTGCGGCGCAGGGTCGTCGTGCGGGGGACGACCTCGACGATGCGGGCCAGCGACCCGTCGTCGCCGCTCATGTCGCCGACCACGCGCACGTGGTCGCCGACGACGACGCCCTTGCGACCCAGCGGGCGCGACTTCATCGCCATCACCCGACGGCCCTCGAACAGCAGCGTGAAGCGGCCGCGGTCGACCGTCACGACGCGGGCGAGGACGGCGTCGTCGTAGGACGGCCGGTCCTTGGTGCGCGGACGGGTGCGACGGCGCGGCCGCTCGTAGTGCTCGTGGTCGTGCTCGGAGTAGCGGTTCGTCACGCCGAGCCGCCTGATGGACCACCCAGCACCGCGGTGCTCCACGCGCCGGCGAAGTCGGGGAAGGTCTTCGAGGTGGTCGCGACGTCCTCGACCAGCACGCCGTCGACGGCGAGGCCGAGGATGACGCCGGCATGGGCCATCCGGTGGTCGGCGTAGGTGTGGAAGACGCCGCCGTGCAGCGGCGCCGGCGTGATCGACAGCCCGTCCTCGCGCTCGACGACCTCGGCGCCGAGACGGCCGAGCTCGGTGGCCAGCGCGGTGATCCGGTCGGTCTCGTGGCCGCGGATGTGCGCGATGCCGCGCAGGTGCGACGGTGAGTCCGCCAGCGCGCAGAGCGCGGCGACCGCCGGGGTCAGCTCGCCGACGTCGTGCAGGTCGAGGTCGACCCCGGAGAGCCGCGCCGGGCCGGACACGGTCAGCCCACCTCCGGACAGGCTCACCTCGCACCCCATCAGCGCGAGGATCTCGCGCAGCTGGTCGCCGGGCTGCGTCGTGCTCCCCGGCCAGTCCCGCACCGTGACCGTCCCGCCGGTCGCCGCACCGAGCGCGAGGAACGGCGCCGCGTTGGACAGGTCGGGCTCGATGTCGTGGTCGACCGCCTTGACCGGACCGGGCGCTACGGCCCAGCGGTTGGCGTCGGAGTCGTCCACCTCGACCCCGTGCTGGCGCAGCATCTGCACGGTCATCTCGATGTGGGGGAGCGAGGGCACCGGCTTGCCGACGTGACGGACGTCGACGCCGTGCTCGTAGCGCGCACCCGCCAGCAGCAGCGCCGAGACGAACTGCGACGACGCGCTCGCGTCGATCGTGACGGTGCCGCCGGGGACTGATCCGCTACCGGCCACCGCGAACGGCAGGGCGCCGCGGCCGCCGTCGTCGACCGTCACGCCGAGCGCGGCGAGGGCGGTGAGCATCTGGCCGACGGGCCGCAGTCGCATGTGGGGGTCGCCGTCGAAGCCGACCGTGCCGCGGGCCAGCCCCGCGACCGGCGGCACGAACCGCATGACCGTCCCGGCCAGGCCGCAGTCGACCTCGGCGTCGCGGTCCCACGCACCCGGGGTGGCGGCCCAGTGGTCGTCGGCGTCCTCGATGCCCGTGCCGAGCGCACGCAGCGCCGACGCCATGAGGAGGGTGTCGCGCGAGCGCAGCGGACGGCGTACGACGCTCGGGCCGTCCGCGATCGCGGCGAGGACCAGCGCGCGATTGGTGAGCGACTTGCTGCCGGGCAGCGAGACGACGCGCTCGACGGGGCCGTCGGGGCGCGGGGCGGGCCAGGGGTCGGGCAGGTCGCTCACCCGCGAAGACTATCGATCAGGTGAGCTGGGCCTTGGCGAGACGTGCCTCGCGGCGGGCGTCCTTGGCGAGCACCCGCGCCTCACGACGTACGTCCTTGGCCGCGCGGCGGGCCCGCCACGCCAGGCCGGGCTTGCCCTCGGTGTCGACGCCGGCGAGGAGCAGGCCGCCGAGGATCGAGGTGTTCTTGGCGAACTGGAGGCGCTGCATGGCCTTGGCCTGCGGGTCGGTCTCGTCCCAGAACGCGTGGCCGGCCAGCGTCGTCGGCACGAGCGAGGCGGCGAGCACGGTGGCGCTGAGCCGCGGGGCGCGACCGGTGGCCAGCGCGGCGGCGGCGAGGATCTGCGCCCCGGCGTTGATCCGCACGAGCGTCGCGGCGTCGGTCGGGATCGGCACGCTGGGGGCGGCCTGCTGGGCGAGCGGGACCACCCGGTCGGTGATCTTCTTGGCCTTCTCGGCGTGCGCGTCGGTCTTGCGGAGGGCGTTGACGCCACCGACGACGAAGATCGTGGCCAGCATCGGACGGGCGAGCAACCGGGTGATCGTCATGCGTCCCTGTCTACACGATGCGTGAGGAGGGCGCTCCGTCCGGAGGGGTGCCGGGATGGGCGCCGGTCAGCCGAGGTCGGCGCGCCAGGTGTTGTTGCCGGAGTCGGCGTCCTGCTCCGCCGCGGTCAGGCTCGCCGACACGCGCGCGCCTCGTGGGGCGACCACCTCGAAGCTCACGGGGGACAGGTCGGCGCCGGAGATCTGGCACGTCGCACGTGCCTTGGCGTAGGTGCAGCGGCGATCGGTGGTGCGGACCACCTCGGCGTCTGACTCGACGACGAGCGTCGCGCTGCTGGTCGCCGGCAGTCCCGCGACCCGCAGCACCACGGCGTACGTCGGACGCGCTCCGCCGACGCTGCCGCCGAGGGACGGGTCGGGCACGACCGGCGGCGGCGGCGTGGGCGTCGGGGTGACGGTCGGCGTCGAGGTGGGGCTGGAGGTCGGCGACACCACGGTCGGCTGCGACGTGGGGGTGGCCTTGCCCGTCGGCGTCGGGGTCGGGCTGGAGGTCGGGCTCGACGTGGGGCTCGCCGTCGGCGACCCGGTCGGGCTCGAGGTCGGCGAGCTGGTCGGCGAGCTCGTCGGCGACGAGGTGGGCGAGTCGGTCGGCGTCTCGGTGGCCGTGGGCTGGGAGGTCGGCGACGGGCCGTCGGTGGCGTCGGTGGTCGTGCCCGCGGTGGGCTCGTCCGTCGGGTCGGTGAGGAGGTCGACCTCGTCGCCGGGCGTCAGGACGACGGCGGCGGGCGACCTGTCCGAGCGGGTGCCGTCGGCATCCGGGGAGGTCGCGCTCGACGCTCCGGCGGTCGCGGACGACACCTGGTCGCGGGCAGCAGCGGGGTCGGGACCCGGGTCGGGCGCGCGGGTGGCGATCGCGATGCCGCCGGCCACGATCACCGTGCTGGCGGCGACCCCGGCGACCGCCGCGGTGGCCGCGTTGCCCGCGACGAGGTCGCGCACCCGACCGACCAGGAGCGACAGGCCGACGGGCACTGAGCCCCCGGCGGCGGCCGCGCCGAGGTAGGCCGAGGCCACCCCGCCGAGCAGGAGCGGCGCCAGCAGGGCGCCGAGGTTGGAGTTGACCTCGGTGAGCTCGAGGTAGACGGCCATGCACGGGCGGCACTCGTGGAGGTGCTCCTCGACCTTGGCGCCGTCGCGGCGCGAGCTCGACCCACGGACGTAGGCACCGAGCTGGCCGTGGGTCCACCGGCAGGTGTCGGCCTCGAGCTCGGCGGCGTGCTGGGTGAGGAAGGCCTCGCGCAGGCCCTCGCGGGCCCGGTAGGCGAGTGCGGAGACGGAGTTGGCGCTCATGCCGAGGATCGGCGCGACGTCGGCGGGCTTGTCGCCCTCGACCTCGGTGTGCCACAGCACGAGCTGCCAGCGCTCGGGGAGCGAGGCGAATGCCTTGGCCGCGGCGGCGCTCTCGAAGCCCTCGACGGCGGTGTCGACGAACGGCACGCCGGGGTCGAAGGCCTCCATGTCGTCGGTGGTGGTGAGTCGCGCCGTTGCCCGGATCTTGTCGACCTGCAGGCGGCGTACGGAGGTGAGCAGGTAGGCGCGGAAGGCCACGTCGGGACCCCCGCCGCGCTGGAGCACGCCGAGCACCTTGATGAAGGCCTCGGAGACCAGGTCGTCGGCGTCGGCGGGTGGCACGAGCTGCCGGGCGAGGCGTCGCGCAGCGTCGACGTGACGCTCGAAGAGGGTGCCGTAGGCGTCGACGTCCCCACCGCGGACCGCCGAGATCAGCTCGGCGTCCCCCGGTGCCTCGATGCTGGTAGCAGCACTCATGTCAACGGATGCTTCCCGGAAAAACTCCCTGGCCCACGCCAAGGTGCCCTCGAACTGTAGTCCTCCACGCCGGGATCGGGTGTCCTTCGGCAAAATCCGGAAATCCGGGTCCGGTCTGCGTCATGCGGGGCGATGGCGACCGTCACATCGATGAGCAGGACACATCGAAGGGGGGTTGCCGTGAAGATCTTCGCCACACGTGGGCGTCGTCTTGCGGCACCCGGTCCTGGGGTGGGTGGGCCAGCGTCTCCCGTGCGGTCGGGGTTGCCGCACCGGTACGAGGCGCTGGGGGAGGCACTCACCGCAGGATCGGATGTGCTGGGGGCATGTGCCGTCGCGGGCGAGGACCTCGCCCGCGACGGTGCCTCGATGCAGGAGGCGCTCGAGGGGATGCGCGACACCTGGCGACAGGCCGCCGACGGCGATCCGTCGTACGACGCAGTGAGCACGCTCGTGACCGCGTGGAGCGAGACGACCCTCGGTTACCTCCACCAGCTCTCGTGCGACGACCCGCTGACCGGGCTCGCCAGCCAGGCACACCTGCGCAGCCGGATCTCCGAGCTCTACCGGGTCGCCGACGCCTCCGGGCACGCGCTCGTCGTCGTCGCCCTGCCGTTGGGCGACGACCCGTCCGACGAGGCCGGGGACCACTTCACCCGCGCCATGCGCATCGCGCGAGCGGGCGAGCTGGCGCGCACCGTCTTCCCCCGCGACGAGACCATCGCGCGGCTCGGCGTGCACCGGGTGGGGATCCTGTGCCGCCGCGACGAGCGGCTCGGTCGCCGGGTCCGGGTGCTGGCCACCCTGCTCGAGGGCTCGCCGGAGGACATCCCGGTGCGGCTCTGGATCGAGGGCCTGCCCGGCACCGATCACTTCGCCGGCTCGCTGCTCGACGAGCTCGCCCGCGGCTGAGCGTCCCCAGGTCCCGCTAGGGTCGCGGCATGTGCGGCCGCTACGCCTCGTCCCGCGACTCCGACGACCTCATCGAGGAGTTCGAGGTCGTCGAGAGCCGGATCGCCGCGCCCCTGGCCGCCGACTACAACGTCGCGCCGACCAAGGAGGTCTACGCGATCGTCGAGCGCCCGCCGTCGCGGGAGAGTGACGAACCGGCCCAGCGGCAGCTGCGGGTGCTGACGTGGGGCCTGGTGCCGTCGTGGGCGAAGGACCCGTCCATCGGCAACCGGATGATCAACGCGCGGATGGAGACCGTCGCGGAGAAGCCGGCCTACCGCAAGGCGTTCGCCAGCCGGCGCGCGCTGCTGCCCGCCGACGGCTACTTCGAGTGGTACCCCACCTCGCAGACCAACGCGAAGGGCAAGCCGGTCAAGCAGCCCTTCTTCATCCGTCCCAAGGACGGGGGAGTGCTCGCGATGGCCGGGCTCTACGAGATCTGGCGCGACCCGACCAGGGACGAGGACGACCCCGACCGGTTCCGCTGGACCTGCACCGTGCTGACGACCCAGGCCGAGGACTCGCTCGGGCACATCCACGACCGGATGCCGTTGATGGTCGAGAAGGACCGCTGGCACGAGTGGCTCGACCCGACGCACCCCGGTGACACCTCACTGCTGGTCCCCGCCGCGCCCGGCCGGCTCGAGGCCTATGCCGTGCCGACGCTCGTGAGCAACGTGCGCAACAACGGGCCGGAGCTCGTCGAGCCGCTGGCCCTGTCCGACGAGGAGGCATCCCCGTGAAGAAGGCCACCGTCCGCACGGTCGAGACGCCCCACGGCGAGGGGCGGCTCCACACGCGCCGCGCCACCAGCCCGATCGCGACCCTGCTGCTGAGCCACGGTGCCGGCGGCGGCATCGAGTCGCGCGACCTCTGGGCGCTGGCCGACGCGCTGCCCGCGCAGGGCGTCTCCGTCGTGCTGTTCGAGCAGCCGTGGCGGGTGGCGGGCCGCAAGGTCGCGACCGCGCCGCCGACCCTCGACGCGGCGCTGACCTGCGCCGCCGACGTGATGCGGGTGCGTACGCCCCTCGTGGTGGGCGGTCGCTCGGCCGGTGCCCGCAGCGCAGCGCGTACGGCGAAGGCGCTGGGCGCGACCGGCTGCCTGGCCCTCTCCTTCCCCCTCCACCAGCCCGGCCGGACCGAGGCCACCCGCCTCCCCGAGCTCCGCGGCGCGGGTCTCCCGACGCTCGTCGTGCAGGGTGAGCGCGACCCGATGGGCCGGCCCGAGGAGTTCCCCGGCGACCTCGACCTCGTCGTGATCCCCGGCGCGGACCACGGGCTCAGGGTCCCGGCCCGCGGCGAGATCAGCCAGGACGAGGCGATGGGCATCGTCGTGGAGTCGACGCTCGAATGGCTGGTCCGCGAAGTGGTCGGGAATCCCCGGACGGGGTGAGGTGTTCAGGGTGGTGTGCAGTCACTGACCCTCGAACGCCCGACTACGGTGCCGCCGACTCCGGCGGTACTGTGGGACGCGATGACTGAATCGCTCCAGGACCAGACGTCCCCCGCGGACGACGCCGCCGAGATCTCCGTCGAGGACGAGAGCGCCGACGACCGGTCCGCGCGCTTCGAGCGCGACGCGCTTCCGTTCCTCGACCAGCTCTACGGCGCGGCGATGCGGATGACCCGCAACCCCGCCGACGCCGAGGACCTGGTGCAGGAGACCTTCGCGAAGGCCTACAGCGCCTTCCACCAGTTCAAGCCCGGCACCAACCTCAAGGCCTGGCTCTACCGGATCCTCACCAACACCTACATCAACTCCTACCGCAAGAAGCAGCGCCAGCCGCAGCAGTCGATGTCCGAGGACGTCGAGGACTGGCAGCTCGCCCGCGCGGAGTCGCACTCGTCCACCGGCCTGCGGTCGGCGGAGATGGAGGCGCTGGAGCACCTGCCCGACTCCGAGGTGAAGGACGCGCTGCAGCGCCTGCCCGAGGAGTTCCGGCTCGCGGTCTACCTCGCGGACGTGGAGGGTTTCCCCTACAAGGAGATCGCCGAGATCATGGACACGCCGATCGGCACCGTGATGTCGCGCCTGCACCGTGGTCGCCGCCAGCTGCGCGACATGCTCGCCGACTACGTCCGCACCAACGACCTGCTGCCGGCCTCGACCGTTCCCGGCACTGTTCCCGCCGGCGAGGGGAGTGCGTCGTGAGCGAGCACGAGCACGGCAAGGACGACTGCGTCGACTACATCGAGCGCATCGTCTACTTCATCGACAACGAGCTCGACCAGGCCGACTGCGCCGTCGTCGAGATGCACCTGCGCGAGTGCGGCCCCTGCCTCGAGCGCCACGACCTCCAGAAGGCGGTCAAGCAGCTCGTCCAGAGATCCTGCTCGGAGGCCGCGCCGGAGTCGCTGCGCGACCGCGTACGCCTCCAGCTGCGCGAGGTCCGGATCCAGATCACCGAGACCGGCTCCTGAGCCGATTGGCTCCTCGCGGTCTCCTTTGAGAGACTGGCCTGAGCAACGACTTCAGGAGGACGACTATGGGCAAGACCGGACGCAAGCGCCGCGCTCGCAAGAAGAAGGGCGCGAACCACGGCAAGCGCCCCAACGCCTGACGCGTCTCTCTGACACGTCATCGTGAGAGTCCCCGCCACGGCGGGGACTTTTGCATGTCCTGGACTGCCTCAGACCGCGGCCGGGTGGGCCGCCGCCCACGCCACCACCGCGTCGGGCTCGTTGACGGCCGTGCCGTCGTCCAGGACCAGCACGGGCACGAAGTAGGACCCGGTCATCGCGAAGACCTCCCGCCGCGCCCTGCCCTGCAGGAACACGGGCAGGTGCTCCTGCCCACGGGCCTTGACGATCTCGGGGGAGTGTCCTGCCTCGGTGAGCGCGCGGTTGACCTTGGCGCAGTCGTGGTGGTCGGAGCCATTGGTGCTCCAGCAGATGTACAGCTTCATGAGGTCTCCTCGGACCGGGACCCGCTAGGGTAGACAGGTAGACTGTCGAATATAGACAGGAAGGCTGTCGAATGTCAACGACCGAGGACGCACCCCACCTCATCGCGCTCGTGGAGCGCGCGGACCGCGCACTGGTCACCGACCTGGTGTCGTCGGCGGCCGATCGCGGGTTCCCGGAGGTCAGGGCCAGCCACAACGCGGTGTTCGCCACGCTCGGGTCCGAGGGCTCGCACGTGTCCGACATGGCAGCGCGCGCGGGCATCACCAAGCAGTCCGTCGCGGCGATCGTGCGCGACCTCGAAGCCGCTGGACTCGTCACCGTGTCACCGGATCCGGCCGACCGACGCGCCAAGCTGGTGCGCTACACCGACCGCGGGTGGCAGTGCGCACGAGGCGGCAGTGCCTACCTTCGCGAGGTCGAGGAAGCCATGAGCGAGCTGCTGGGGCGCGACGGCCTTGCCGAGCTGCGAGCATCGCTCGTGGCCGTGGCCGACGCCCTCGAGGAGCGGCGCCGAGTCGCTCGCTGATCGGCCGAAAGGACGAGGAGCCGGCCGTACCCGAGGCCGGGAAGGTCGGGCCGGCGGACCGATGGAACCGGGCGCCCACTCCGTGATCGTGGAGGTCGACATCCCGACCAGGAGGCAGCCATGAGCACGACGACCATGTCCCGCACGAGCACCACCTCGGCCCTGCACGACCCGCCCATGCCGGTGAAGGTGAAGCTCGCCGCCGCATGGACGAGCTTCATGTTCTTCTACATCTACGTCGACTACCTGCACCTCTACCTGCCCGGAGCGCTCGAGGAGATGCTGGCCGGGCGGGTGTTCGAGTTCGAGGCCAACCAGACCTTCGCCACGACCGCGCTCGCGCTGGTCGGGATCCCGGCGGTGATGATCGCACTGTCGGCGGCGCTTCCCGCCCGGGTCAACCGCGTGGTGAACCTGGTCGTGGCGGGGCTCTACCTCCCTGTCACGGTGTTCAACCTGGTCGGCGAGTCCTGGATCTTCTTCTACGGCCTGGGCGTGGTGGTCGAGGTCGTCCTCCTCGCCTTCATTCTCCGCGCCGCCTGGACGTGGCCGCGCACGAGCGTCTCGTCTCTCTAGGCTGACGACGTGCTCGCCCCCACCCTCCGCTCGATCCTCGACGAGCCGCGTGCCCCGGCGCCGCCGGCCCGGCCGTGGTGGGACCGGGTGCTGGTCCCCGCGCTGACTGCCACCGTGGTCGCCGAGGCGGTGCTGCGTCCCGACCTGCCGATGCGGCCGCTCGCTGTCGCGGTGGCGCTCGTGGTGATGCCGGCTCTGCTGTGGCGACGTACGCGCCCGCTGCTCGCGACCACGATCGGCTTCGGCGGCGCGCTGGTGCTGCTGCTCCCGTCGCTCCTCGGCGTCAGCGCAGAGGTGGCGCTCGACTGGATGATCGTGATCCTGCTGCTGCCGTACTCCCTCTACCGTTGGGCGTCGGGTCAGGAGGCGCTGGTCGGTACGGCGATCACCGCTGTGCCGGTCGTCCTGGGTCTCGCGTCCAGCGGCAGCCTCGGCGACGTCGTCGGCGGCACCACCGTCGTGGTCGCGTCGTTCGCCCTCGGGGCAGCGATGCGCTGGCGCGCCGTCGCCCACCAGCGCGAGGTGCAGCAGGTCCGAACCCACGAGCGCGGCGAGCTCGCCCGCGAGCTGCACGACACCGTCGCCCACCACGTGTCGGCGATCGCCATCCAGGCCCAGGCCGGTCGGGCGGTGGCGGCCACCGACCCGTCGGCGGCGGTCAGGGCGCTGGCGGTGATCGAGGCGGAGGCGTCGCGGACCCTGGCCGAGATGCGCATGGTGGTGCGGGTCCTCCGCGAGGACGAGGCGGACTTCGCTCCCCAGCGGGGCGTCGCCGACCTGGACGAGCTGGCCCGGATGAGTCCGTTGGTGTCGGTGTCCCGCTCTGGTTCGCTCGCTGGCCTGCCCCAGCCGCTCGAGGTGGCGGTGTACCGGATCTGCCAGGAGGCGGTCACCAACGCGATCCGGCACTCGCTCGACGCCACGGCGGTCACGGTGCAGGTCACGGGGGACGCGGACGTCGTACGGTTGCGTGTGCACGACGACGGAGCCGCCTCCCGCCCCGCGACCACCGTGGGCTACGGCCTGCTGGGCATGGCCGAACGGGCCAAGCTGCTCGGCGGCACCTGCGAGTCCGGGCCCGACCCGGCCGGCGGCTGGACCGTCGAGGCGACGCTGCTGCGAGAGGTGCCGCAGTGACTGACTCAGGGATGATCCGGGTCGTGGTCGCCGACGACCAGATGCTGGTGCGCACCGGGCTCACGATGATCCTCAACGCCCAGCCGGGGATCGAGGTCGTCGGGGAGGCGACAGACGGTCACGAGGCGGTGGCGGTCGCGCGCGAGCTCCGTCCCGACGTCTGCCTCTTCGACATCCGGATGCCCGGCATCGACGGCGTCGAGGCCACCCGCCAGCTGGCCGGACCGGGCGTCGAGGACCCGATGGCGGTCGTCATCATCACGACCTTCGACCTCGACGACTACGTCCTCGGCGCTTTGCGTGCCGGGGCACGGGGCTTCCTGCTGAAGGACGCCGGCCCCGAGCTGCTGGTGCAGGCGATCCACGCCGCGGCGAACGGCGACGCCCTCATCTCGCCCGACATCACCCGCCGCCTGCTCACCACGCTGGCGTCGCTGGAGCGACCGTCCTCGCCGCGGCAGCCGGTCGCGCCGCTGACCGAGCGCGAGGAGGACGTCCTCCTCGCGCTGGCCCGCGGACGCACCAACCACGAGATCGCCGCCGACCTGCACATCAGCCTGAGCACGGTGAAGACCCACATCGGCGCGCTGATGGGCAAGCTCGGCGCGCGCAACCGGGTCGAGGTCGCGATGTGGGCCTACGAGACGGGGCGGGTCGGGCGGTAGGGGCGGGTGCGTCAGGCGGCTGGCCGTCGTCGAAGACCCGTGTAGGCCACCAGCGCAAAGGCGCACCACATGGCAGCCAGCACGAGTGAGCCTCCGATCCAGTTTGCCGGCGAGTGCGTCCAGAGCGAGTCCGGGTCGACGGCCGGCGACATGGAGTTGAGGTCGGTCGTCGAGGCGGCAAGGGCGTAGCCCCACCGTGTCGGCATCAGCCCGCCGAGCACCGGAAGGACGCGGCCCTCGTCGACCGGGAACATCCCACCGCACAGCACGAGCTGAGCCATCACGAGAAGCACCAACGGTGGCATGGACTGCTCGGAGGTGCGCACTCGAGCCCCGACCGCGAGTCCCAAGGCAACTCCAGACATCGCGGTGAGCGCGACAGCGGCCGCGAGCTCCACTGCCGCGGACGGAAGCAGCACCGGCTGCTCAGGGGCGTCGCGCGTGACGAGCACGATCGCTGTGAGGAGCACCGCTTGGAACACCGCGACCGTTGTGAACACGATCAGCTTCGCCGCGAGGTAGGCGGAGGGCACGAGGCCGGCGTCTCGCTCGTGGAGGTAGATCGGTCGTTCGGAGACGAGGTCCCTGACTGTCGCGGACAGTCCGAGGAAGGCCGCCCCGACGATCAGGATGACCAGGAGCCTCGATGCTTCGGCGCTCGCCGGGTCGCTCGAACGCCGGAGCCCGTCGGATCCGGGGATCGCGAGCGTCAGAAGGGCGAGGGCAAGTGGAATGGCGACCATGAGGGCGAGGTAGACGGGATCTGTTGCTACGAGACGGAACTGACGGGATGCGACGACCCAGAGGTGGCGCGCGGCACCGTTGAGAGAGGTGCTCGGCACCGGCAGCTCGACAGGCTGCACGCCGGTGCTCCGTCGACCGACTGCGTCGGCCGCGTGGTCCTGGGCTGCAGGCGTTGACAGGTCAGCGAAGATCTCTGCCCAGTTGGCCGTCCCGAAGTGAGCGGGGATGTCGTCGGGAGGACCGCTGTAGGCCAGTGTGCCGCCGGCGCGGAGGACGAGGACCTGGTCGGCCAGTGCCAGGTGGTCGAGGTCGTGCGTGACGAGGACGACCTTGGTGCCCGAGTCCGCGAGCCGCCGAAGTGTCTGCATGATCTGAAGCACGAGCGACGGGTCGAGGCCGGCAGTGGGCTCGTCGAGGATGAGCAGGGTCGGACTGGTCAGCATCTCCATGGCGATCCCCACCCGGCGCTGCTGGCCTCCGGACAGCCGAGCCATGCGGGTGTCCGCGTGCGGGGCCAACCCCATCTGGTCGAGCGCGGCCGTGACCGCTTGGTCCAGCTCAGCACGCCGTGTGTCCACCGGTAGGCGTAGTTGAGCCGCATTCCTGAGCACCTGTCGCGCCGTCAGGGTCTGGTGGGCGACCGTGTACTGAGGCACTACGCCGATCTGTCCGCGATGCGCCGATCGCTGGCTCGCGAGGGTGGCTCCGTCCAGCGAGACCACACCCTGGGTCGGCCGCGTCTGTCCTGTCACCAAGCGCATCAGGCTCGACTTTCCGGCGCCCGACGGCCCGATCACCGCGACGAGGGAGGGAGTACGCATGGCGAACGAGATCGAGTCGACGATCCTCCTTCCCTTGACCTCCCACGACGCTCGGTCGACGACGAACCCGGAGTCGACGACGCCCTCCAGCGTGCGTCCGCTCCACCGCAGGCGCGTGTTGCCGATGAGGACCATGTCGTCGACAGCGAGGGAGTGCGTGGTGACCGGAACGCCGTTGACGATGGTCTGATTCGTGCTGCCACGATCGACGATGGTCCAGCCACCTGCGTCGGTGGGCACGAGCTCAGCGTGGTGCCACGAGGCGACTGGGTCGTCGACGTGGACGTGCGCGCGCGGGTCGCGTCCCACCACCATGCGCTCGTCGCGGCTGCTGTGCGTCGGCTGCACAGGCGCGGGAGCGGTCGGGCCAGCCGGAGGGCTCGCCGACACTGCCGCCTCCAAGGCGATCACGACGCCCGTCGTGGGGTCGCCGAGACGCACCACTTCACCCGCCCGGAGCTCGGTGGCCTGCAGCCGTCGCCCCTCCCGCCAGATGCCATTGGTGCTGCCGAGGTCGCGGACCTGCCACTGGCCGTCGAAGACCAGCTCGGCATGACGCCGGGACACCAGCGGGTGCTCGACAAGCAGGTGCGCCGGAGGCTCACGGCCGATGATGATGGGAGAACTGTGGGGTTCTAGACGGTAGGTCGCGTTGCCGACCCGCAACCTGGACACACTCTCGTCGACGGTCACCTGAGTCCGATGCGACTTGGTGCCGTGACGGCCACCGCTGCCACGCCCCGCTGCCGCGCATCTTCCGATGTTCCCTCGACCGAGACGGAGTACGGGTAGTAGCGATAGGTCGCGGACCACTGGTAGGGCTGAGGGTCACCGCCTTCGAAGTTCGTCCACTGCCGCCCGGCGAACTCGCCCTGCGCGTACCACTCTGCCGCGTCGACGCCGTTGTTGGAGTCGAGGTAGCCGTACCTGTCGAACCCTGGGGCCCATCGGGTGTACCGGATGAGGAAGTCGCCGTACCCGCACTCGTACACCTCGACCTTGCCCGCGACGGTCGAGGTGGTGGCCGCGCAGCCGGCCATCGACGGGAACACCGTCGCGAGGCCGGCGGGGCCGGACGGCAGGCCGCAGGCCTGTCGAGATGACGCCTCGGCGCCGTTCCAACATCCGACCGTGGTCGCCGGTGCAGTCTCGATGGCAGGGCTGGGGGTGGACGTCACCGACTCGCTGGGTTCTGGCGTCGGCGTGCTGGACTTCCGAGACCTGGGCTTCGGTGTGCTGGATGGTGAGGGCTCGGACTCGGGTGGGGGCTCGACCGCCGCGGTCTCCGAACCTGATGCCTCCTCCTCGTCGGCACCAGCCGGGAGGGACGAGCCGGAAGCGTTCGCACCCGCAGTGCCACTCGCCCGGTCGCCGTCCGACTCATCGTCCCCAGTGCCCGCAAGAGCGACTCCCACCCCACCCAGCAGGGCGACGACGGCAACGGCCGCCGCGGCGAGCAGAGCACCCGAGCGTCGACGGCGCGGGGTCGTGGATGCCGGGACGGAAGCGATCTGAACCGGGCTGCGCAGCTCGGTTCCCTCGACAGGAGGACGCAGCACGGTGTCCGCCGCAGCTGCGCCGCCAGCCGTCGCTGCCTCCGTCGCCTTCAGCAGGTCGCGTCGCATCTCGATGGCGCTGGAATAGCGGCGGTCGGGGCGCTTGTCCATCGCGCGGGCGAGAATGGCATTCACAGCGGTCAAGACGCTGGAGCTGCCACCGAGCTGAGGGACCGGCTCGTGCATGTGCGCCAGGGCCATCTGGACCCCGGTGTTGCCGGCATAGGGCGACTGCCCGCTGAGCAGCACCCACAGGAGGCAGCCGAGGGCGTAGATGTCCGTCTGAGCGCTCGCAGGGGCGCCCTGGTGGCGTTCGGGAGCCATGTACCCGACCGTGCCGGTGACCCCGCCAGTGACGGTGTGGTCGTCGTCCTCAGCCCTGGCGATCCCGAAGTCGCACAGGTAGGCGTGCGCCTCGCTGTGACCCTCGCGCAGGAGGACATTGCTCGGTTTGATGTCGCGGTGCAGGATCCCGACGCTGTGCGCGTCAGCCAGCCCCGATGCCACCTGCGCGACGACGTGGAGCGCCATCGACATCGGCATGGGGCCACGCTCGGCGACGAGGCGTTGGAGGTCGGGGCCATGGATGAGCTGGGTGGCGATGAAGAGCTGCCCCGACTCCTCGCCGTGGTCGTAGACCTGGATGGCGTGGGGCGAGTCGAGGGCCGCCAACGCGTGCGCTTCGCGCGCGAAGCGTGCGCGGAAGTCGGCCTCGTCGGAGAACTGCGGCAGCAGGACCTTGAGGGCCACCGAGCGTCCGAGATTCTCCTGCACGGCCTCGTAGACCGTCCCCATGCCGCCGTGACCGATCCGACGCACGATTCTGTAGCGCCCGAACGGTTCCCCTGGGCGAGGAGTGTCCACCATGGTTGCTTCCCCCGTATCGACGTCGGGAAGGCTATCGGTGGGAACGTCCGCGAGCCGGTCATTCCAGGAATTGGGCCGCGAGACGGGGCGTATCGGGCGGTAGGGACGGACGGTGAGGCCGTGAGGAGAACGTGACGAGACTGCCACCGCCGTGACAGTCCGCACGTCATCCGGTCGCACCACGCTGGCGGCATGAGCACGCAGACCCCCACCCGCCGTAGCCGCCGCTGGATCGAGGACTGGCGTCCCGAGGACCCCGACTTCTGGGAGGCAGGAGGCCGCCGCGTCGCCCGACGCAACCTGATCTGGTCGATCTTCGCCGAGCACCTCGGCTTCTCCGTGTGGCTGATCTGGAGCGTGAGCTCGGCCTTCCTGGTGGCGACCGGGTTCGACTACACGCCGCAGCAGCTCTTCCTGCTGGTGGCGCTGCCCAACCTGGTCGGCTCGTTGCTGCGGCTGCCGTACACCTTTGCGGTCCCGAAGTTCGGTGGCCGCAACTGGACGATGGCAAGCGCTGCGCTGCTGCTCATCCCCACGCTCGGGTTCGCGTACGCCGTGCAGCGACCGGAGACGCCGTACTGGGTGTTCTGCCTCATCGCCGCCACGGCCGGCCTGGGCGGCGGCAACTTCGCCAGCTCGATGGCCAACATCAACTTCTTCTACCCCTCGGCCAAGAAGGGCGCCGCCCTGGGCCTCAACGCCGCAGGCGGCAACCTGGGTGTCTCGCTGATCCAGCTCTTCCTGCCCGTCATCGTCGGTGGCGCCGGGATCTTCGGACTGGTCAAGGCCTCGGAGGGCGGGATCGACCTGCAGCGCGCGGCGTGGGTGTACGCCGGCCTCGCGATCGTCGCGACGCTCGCCGCGTACTTCTTCATGGACAACCTGAGCACCGCGAAGTCCTCCCCCCGCGAGCAGCTGCAGGTCGTGCGCAAGCGGCAGACGTGGATCATGGCGTTCCTCTACATCGGCACCTTCGGCTCGTTCATCGGCTACTCCGCCGCCATGCCGCTGCTCATCAAGCTGAACTTCTGGGTGCCGGAGCCGGCGCCGCTGGGGACCGGCATCTACTTCGCCTACTTCGCCTTCCTCGGTGCTCTGGTCGGATCGGCGACGCGGCCGTTCGGCGGCTGGCTGGCCGACCGCCTCGGCGGCGCGAAGGTGACGCTGGGCGCGTTCGCCGCGATGGTCGTCTTCACCCTCGCCGTGCTCTGGACGCTCATGCAGCTCACCCCCAACCCGACCGCGGACCCGGCGATCGCGTCCGCCAACCAGTCGTGGTTCCCGTGGTTCCTGGGCTTCTTCCTCTGCGTCTTCGCCGCGACCGGCATCGGCAACGGCTCGACGTACAAGATGATCCCGGCGATCTGGCGCACCGAGGCCGAGCGTGCCACGCCGGCCGGCACCCCCGAGCGCACCGCCGCCCTGCTGGCCGGCACCAAGCAGGCCTCCGCCGCGATCGGTGTCATCGGCGCGGTGGGCGCCATCGGCGGCTTCCTCATCCCGATGGCCTTCAGCGCACCGTGGGTGGCCGACCCCATGTCCGCCACCAAGGGCGCCTTCCTGGTCTTCACCGTCTTCTACGTCGTCTGCGGCGCCGTGACCTGGGCGGTCTACCTCCGTCGTCCCGCCGAGGTCCGCTCCCAGAGCCTCGCCGGCGCCGGCATCTGAGCGGGACTGAGTCCGTGGCGACCGAGACCCACTGCCCCTACTGCTCGCTCCAGTGCGGCATGCGGCTCACCGGTCGGCGTACGCCCGAGGTGTCGGCGTGGGAGGAGTTCCCCGTCAACCAGGGTGCGCTCTGCCGCAAGGGCTGGTCGGCCGCCGGGCTCTACGGCAGCCGCGAGCGATTGACGTCGCCGCTGGTCCGCGACCGGGCGACAGGGGAGTGGTCGGCGGTGTCGTGGGACGAGGCGCTCGACATGGTCGCGGCGGGCATCCGCGCAGCACAGGCCGAGCGTGGCCCCGACGGCGTCGCGGTCTTCGGCGGCGGCGGGCTGACCAACGAGAAGGCGTACTCCCTCGGCAAGCTCGCCCGCGCGGCGCTCGGCACCTCGCAGATCGACTACAACGGGCGTTGGTGCATGTCCTCGGCCGCCTCGGCCGGGATCCGCGCCTTCGGCCTCGACCGCGGGCTGCCGTTCCCGCTCGCGGACGTCGAGGAGACCGACGTGCTCGTGCTCGTCGGCTCCAACCTCGCCGAGACGATGCCGCCCGCGGCGCGGCATCTCGACCGGCTCCGCGAGCGCGGCGGCCGGGTCGTGGTGATCGACCCACGACGTACGCCGACCGCGGACCGCGCCGACCTCGCGCTGCAACCGGTGCCGGGCACCGACCTCGCCCTCGCGCTCGGGGTGCTGCACCTGCTGGTCGCGGCGGGTGCGGTGGACGAGGACTACCTCGCCGACCGGACCACCGGGTGGGCCGACGTGAAGGAGTCTGTCGCACCCTGGTGGCCCGAGCGGGTCGAGCGGACGACCGGGATCTCGGCCGCCGAGGTCCGGGAGCTCGCCGCGATGCTCGCCGGGTCCCCTCGGGTCATGGTCCTCACCGCCCGCGGCGCGGAGCAGCACTCCACCGGGTCCGACACGGTGCTCGCCTGGATCAACGTCGCCCTGGCGCTGGGCATGGTCGGCACCCGGGGTGGGGGATACGGCTGCCTCACCGGGCAGGGCAACGGGCAGGGCGGGCGCGAGCACGGCCAGAAGGCCGACCAGCTGCCCGGCTACCGCCGGATCGACGACCCCGTCGCCCGCGCGCACGTCGCCGGGGTCTGGGGAGTCGACCCCGAGTCGCTGCCCGGCCCCGGCCGGTCGGCGTACGAGCTGCTCGAGGCGCTCGGCACCGACGACGGTCCCTCGGCGATGCTGGTCTTCGGGTCCAACATCGTGGTCAGCGCGCCCAACGCCACGCACGTCACCCAGCGGCTCGAGTCCCTCGATCTGCTGGTGGTCTGCGACTTCGTGATGTCCGAGACCGCCGCGATCGCGGACGTCGTGCTGCCTGTGACGCAGTGGGCGGAGGAGACGGGCACGATGACGAACCTCGAGGGCCGGGTGGTGCTGCGGCAGAAGGCGATCACGCCGCCGTCGGGGGCGCGGTCGGACCTCGACGTGATCGCCGGGCTGGCGGTGCGGTTGTCGTCTGTGCCGTTCGCGACCGCCCCGGAGGAGGTCTTCGCCGAGCTCGGCCGTGCGTCCGCCGGTGGTCCGGCCGACTACTCCTCGATCACCTACGACCGGATCCGCGACGAGGGCGGCGTCTTCTGGGGCGGGGAGCGGCTCTTCGGCTCGTCCTTTGCCCACCCCGACGGCCGGGCCCGGATGTACGCCGTCGAGCACCGCGGCGCGGCGGAGCAGCCGTGCGCCGACTACCCCCTCCACCTGACGACGGGACGCGTGCTGGCGCAGTACCAGTCGGGTGCGCAGACCCGGCGGGTCCGCGCGCTGCCGGACGACGGTCCCTTCGTCGAGCTGCACCCGCTGGTGGCGGGGCGGATCGGGGTGGCCCACGGTGAGCCGGTCAGCATCTCGACCCGGCGCGGCACGATGTCCGCGCCTGCACGGGTGGTGACGACCATCCGCCCGGACACGGTCTTCGTCCCCTTCCACTGGGTGGGCGCCAACCGGCTCACCAACGACGCCCTCGACCCGGCCTCGAAGATGCCGGAGTTCAAGGTGTGCGCGGCCCGTCTGTCTGCGGTGGTGGTCGCCGGATGACCGAGCGCGTCGTCATCGTCGGCGGTGGCATGGCGGCGGTCCGGCTCTGCGAGGGACTCGTCGGCGCCGACGTCGCGGTCACCGTCCTCGCCGACGAGCGGCACGCGCCGTACAACCGGATCCTGCTCTCCGCCGTCCTCGAGGGCACCCACTCCGCCGACGCCCTCACCCTCCGCTCGGCAGCGTGGTTCGAGGAGCACGGCATCGAGCTGCGCCTCGACACGCGCGTCGTCGAGATCGACCGCACCGCCCGCGAGGTCGAGCTGGTGGACGGGGAACGGCTGGGCTTCGACCGGCTCGTCCTGGCGACCGGAGCGATCCCCACCCTGCCGCCGATCCGCGGCCTGGTCCGCCGTGACGGCACCCTCCATCCCAAGGTCCACCCCTTCCGCAGCCTCGAGGACTGCCGCCGGCTCGACGCCTCGGTCACGGCGCTGCTCGAGACGCCGTCGCCCCGCGCCGTCGTCGTCGGCGGCGGGCTCCTCGGCCTGCAGGTCGCCCGGGCGCTGTCGGTCCGCGGAGTGCTCACCGAGGTCGTCGAGGGCGCCGACCACCTGCTCGCCAGCCAGGTCGGACCTGCCGCCGGCGGCGTGCTGGCGCGCGACCTCCGCCGCCTCGGCACCGAGGTCTACACCGGCGCCCGCGCCGTCCGGATGACCGACGACGGGGTGCAGCTCGACAACGGCGCGACGCTGCCGACCGACCTTGTCGTGCTCACCGCCGGCGGCAGGCCGTCCACCGCGCTGGCCCGCCGCGCGGGCCTGATGGTCCGTCGCGGGGTGGTCGTCGACAGCGCCCTGGCCAGCGTCACCGACGACCGCATCCACGCCCTGGGCGACTGCGCCGAGCACCGGCGACGTACGACCGGCTTCGTCCCGCCCGCCTGGGAGCAGGCCGAGGTCCTCGCGCAGGTCCTCCGCGGGCAGGAGGCGTCGTACGACGGCCATCGCAACGTCGCGCGCCTACGGGCGACGGGCCTCGACGTCGCCGTCCTGGGCGACGCGCAGACCGCCGCCGGCGAGGTGGTCGAGGTGACCAACCCGATCACCGGCTCCCACCGGCGCCTCGTCGTGCACGGCGGCCGGATCGTCGCGGCCGCCCTGGTCGGCGACCTCTCGCGCGTCGGCCTGATCACCCAGCTCTACGACCGCGGCACGATCCTCGGACCCGATGAACCCGGCCAGCTGCTGCTGCCCGAGGCCGTCGACGCACCGGCCGCGCTGCCCGACGACGCCGAGGTCTGCGCCTGCGCCGGCGTCACGGCGGGCGCGATCCGTGCCTGTGACTCCGTCGCGCAGTGCGTCGACCGCACGCGTGCGACCACCGGCTGCGGTGGCTGCGCGGACGTCGTACGCCGACTCGTGGGCAGCGCCGGGGTGCACCGGGTCCCTGTCGGCTGAGCCGGCCAGGGGAGGTCGCTCGGCCTCTGCCGGAGGCGTAGCCCGTCCCGGGGCTACTCGTTGGTACAGGTGACTGTCGTCACCCGAGAGGCCCCGCCATGCACCGACTCGTCGCCGCCGCCATCGCCAGCGCTGTCACCGTCGCCACCCTCCCGCTCCTCAGCCCACCCGCTGCGGCAGCCGAGGTCACGACGACCGACGGGTGCCTCCAGAGCGTCCCGGACCCGGGCACGACCGCGCCCGTCGACATCTGCTTCACGCTCTTCCGGCCGGCCGGTGCCACCAGGACCAGCCAGGTGCCGATGGTGCTGCACAGCCACGGCTGGGGTGGCAGCCGTACGACGGACCCCGCGTCCTTCGCCTACCTCACCGACGCCGGCTTCGGCGTGCTGAGCTTCGACCAGCGCGGCTTCGGCGAGAGCGGTGGTCAGGCCTACATCGAGAACCCGGACGTCGAGGGCAAGGACGTCCAGAGGATCGTCGACCTCGTCGCCGCGCAGCCCTGGGTGAAGAAGCAGAAGCCGGGCGACCCGGTGCTCGGCGCGATCGGCGGCTCCTACGGCGGGGGCTACCAGTTCGTCGGTGCCTTCAGCGAGCTGCGCGACACGGGCGCGACCCGCTTCGACGCGCTGGTCCCCGAGATCACCTGGTGGAGCCTCAACGAGAGCTTGCTGCCGCAGGGCGTCCCGCGCACCGAGTGGGCCACGGCGCTCGTCGCCGCCGGGCTGCCGACCAACGCGCTGCCGCCGGTCGTGCTGCGCGGCTTCGCCGAGACGACCGCGACGGGCCACGTGCCGGCGTACCTCCATGACTTCCTCGACAGGAACGGTCCGGAGTGGCACGTGCGCAACGGGCGCAAGCTCGACATCCCGGTGCTGTTCGGCCAGGGCGCGACCGACAACCTGTTCCCCCTCGACCAGGGGCTGAAGAACTTCAGCCGGGCGCTGACCGACCGGGCCCGCGCGAGGAGCATCTTCGTCGGCTACAACGGCGGCCACACGCTGCCGTCCCTCCTGCCTGCGGGCAGCAACGTCGACATCCCGCTGGTGACCGAGGACGCGTGCTCGCCGACCCTGGGCAGCCCGTCCTTAACCGACCTCGGCCTGCGGTTCCTCCAGCAGAACCTCCAGGGCAAGAAGTCCGGGCTCACCGGCCTCGGCTCGTTCCACCTGACCACCGCCGCCGGTGACCGGTGCGTGACGACCCCGTCGGTCTCGCCCACCACCTCGGTCGAGCTCGGCGACGTCATCAGCACCGTCGGTGTCGGCGTCCCGATCGCCTACCCCGTCGCGCAGGGCCCGCTCACCATCGCCGGTTCGCCGACCCTCGACGCGAGGATCACCACCCTCGGCCTCGACAACCGCGCGTTCGTGGCGCTGTCGGTCGGTACCAGCCCGCTCGACGCGCGGATCGTGCAGAACAACATGCTGCCGATCCGGGAGAACGGGCTGACGTTCAACAAGCCGCGCACGGGCATCGAGCTGCCGTCGGTCGCCGTCGACGTGCCGGCGGGGCAGACGCTCTTCGTGACGGTGTCGCCGATCTCCGACATGTCCGCGGGCTTCGGCTCGCGCGTCGTCGGCGCGATGCGGATGAAGGACGTCGTCGTGCACCTGCCGGTGACCGGCAGCTGACGACTAGGAGGGCGGCGGGGTCTCGCCGTTGGCCACCGCTTCGATCCAGTCGACGACCTCGTCCGGGAGGTAGGTGCCCTCGGGGGTGTGGTGACCACTTCCACGGTCATCGGTCGACACCGAGCCGCCGGCGCGCGTGATCTCCGCGACGACGGAGGCCGGCACCTGGTCGCCGTTGCTGGCGATGAGCAGGTCACGGGTCTCCTGCGACAACCGGGGCCACCAGTGCTCGATGGGTGCAGACATGGGGCCACCGTAGCCCGAGCCCGGAGCGGCGCAGTCGGAGGGCTGTGACGTGGTGCGACCCAGTTTTCCTCCCCGAAACATTCTCGGAGGGCTCCGACAACATCCGTTTCCTACGGTCATCCGCATGACCAAGCGCCAGCGGATCGTCGTCGTCGGGCACGGCATGGTGGGCCACCGGTTCGCCCAGGCCGCGGTCGAGCGCGGGCTCACCGAGACGCACGACGTCGTCATCTTCGGCGAGGAGCCGCGCGCGGCCTACGACCGCGTCGGCCTCACGAGCTGGTTCGGCCAGGGTTCTGAGGCGCTCTCGCTCCTGCCCGGCGGCGAGTACGACGACCCGCGCGTGCGGCTCGTCATCGACAGCGTCGTGACCGAGATCGACCGCGTGGCGCGCACGGTGACGGTCGTGTCGCCGCCGAGCGCCGTCGGCGACCTGCTCGCGCACCCCGGGGCGGTCACCGTCCACGACTACGACGTCCTCGTCCTCGCGACGGGTGCGGCGCCGTTCGTGCCCCCGGTCGAGGGCCGCGGCCGCTCCGGCTGCTTCGTCTACCGCACGATCGAGGACCTCGAGGCGATCCAGGCGGCAAGCGCGTCCGCGACCAGCGGCATCGTCATCGGGGGTGGGCTGCTCGGCCTCGAGGCGGCGAACGCCCTCGTGCAGCTGGGGCTCGACACGCACGTCGTCGAGATGGCGCCGCGCCTGATGCCCGTGCAGCTCGACGGGGCCGCCGGCTCCACGCTGGTGCGGCACGTCGAGAAGCTCGGCGTCAGCGTGCACACGGGGGTCCTCACCGAGGAGATCGAGGGCGGTGACGCGGTGACCGGCCTGCGTGTGAGGCAGGCCGGCACCGAGGAGGGCGCGCCCACGACGACCATCGAGGCGCAGGTCGTCGTCTTCTCTGCCGGCATCCGGCCGCGCGACGCCCTGGCCCGTGAGTGCGACCTCGAGACCGCCCCGCGCGGCGGCGTACTGGTCGACGAGCAGTGCCGCACCGCCGATCCGCACGTCTTCGCGATCGGCGAGTGCGCGGCGCCGGGCGGCACGATGTACGGCCTGGTCGCGCCGGGCTACGCGATGGCGGAGGTCGTCGTCGACGCGCTCCTCGACGGTCCCGGCACCTTCACCGGCGCGGACATGTCCACCAAGCTCAAGCTCCTCGGCGTCGACGTGGCGAGCTTCGGCGATGCGTTCGCGACGACCGAGGGCGCGCTCGAGCTGACGTACGCCGACGCGGTGAGCGGGGTCTACAAGAA
The DNA here is from genome assembly GCF_004137245.1 of Nocardioides glacieisoli. Taxonomy (GTDB): domain Bacteria; phylum Actinomycetota; class Actinomycetes; order Propionibacteriales; family Nocardioidaceae; genus Nocardioides; species Nocardioides glacieisoli. Next base: position 236,938 of record NZ_SDWS01000006.1, on the reverse strand, counting down.
GCTCGTCGTCAGCGAGGACGGACGGCGCCTGCTCGGCGGCATCCTGGTCGGCGACGCATCGGCGTACGGCATCCTGCGGCCGATGGTCAGCAGCGGGCTGGCGCTGCCCGACAACCCCGAGCAGCTGATCCTGCCCGCGAGCAGCGGCGCGCCGATGGGCATGCCCGACGAGGCGCAGGTCTGCTCGTGCAACGACGTGACGAAGGCCGACATCCTGCACGCGGTCGCCGAGCAGGGCTGCGAGAGCGTCGCCGACGTCAAGCAGTGCACCCGCGCCGGCACGACCTGCGGGTCGTGCGTGCCGACGGTGAAGAACCTGGTCGAGGAGCACTTCGCGAGCCTCGGCAAGGTCGTCGACAAGGGCCTGTGCGAGCACTTCCGGCTCACCCGGCAGGAGCTCTTCGACGTCGTCGCCGTGCACGGCTACCGCCGCTTCGACGACATCGTCGAGGCCCACGGCACCGGCCGCGGCTGCGACATCTGCAAGCCCGCGATCGCGAGCATCCTGGCCAGCCAGACCAGCACCCACATCCTCGAGCCCGCGACCGCCGAGCTCCAGGACACCAACGACAAGTACCTCGGCAACATCCAGCGCAACGGCACCTACTCCGTCGTCCCGCGCATCCCCGGCGGCGAGATCACGCCCGACAAGCTCATCGTGATCGGCGAGGTCGCCCGCGACTACGGGCTCTACACGAAGATCACCGGGGGCCAGCGGATCGACCTCTTCGGTGCCCGGATCGACCAGCTGCCCGCGATCTGGCGGCGCCTGGTCGACGCCGGCTTCGAGTCGGGGCACGCCTACGGCAAATCGCTGCGCACCGTGAAGTCGTGCGTCGGCTCGACGTGGTGCCGCTACGGCGTGCAGGACTCCGTCGGCCTCGCGATCGCGCTGGAGCTGCGCTACCGCGGCCTGCGCAGCCCCCACAAGCTCAAGGGCGGCGTCAGCGGCTGCGCCCGCGAGTGCGCCGAGGCGCGCGGCAAGGACTTCGGCGTGATCGCGACGGAGAAGGGCTGGAACCTCTACGTCGGCGGCAACGGGGGAGCGAACCCGGCCCACGCGCGGCTGCTCGCCGGTGACCTGGACACCGCCACCCTGGTGGCGTACCTCGACCGCTTCCTCATGTACTACGTCCGCACCGCCGACCGGCTGCAGCGCACCTCCACGTGGATCGAGCACCTCGAGGGTGGCCTCGACCGCGTGCGCGAGGTCGTCGTCGACGACTCGCTCGGCCTCGGTGCCGAGCTCGAGGCGGAGATGGCGCGGCACGTCGGCAGCTACGAGGACGAGTGGCGCGCGACGCTGGAGGACCCGTCGAAGCTCGAGCGCTTCGTCACCTTCGTCAACGCCCCCGGCACGCCGGACCCGACGATCGAGTTCACCACCGAGCGCGGCCAGATCCAACCGATCGCGCCGGCACTGATCCCGGTCGGGGCGCCGGCATGATCGAGCTCGCCGCGATGACGACGGTGTGTGCGGTGGAGGCCGTGCCGCTCGAGGGCGGCGTGGCTGCGCTGGTCGACGGCGAGGCCGTCGCAGTGTTCCGCACCCACGCCGGCGAGGTCTTCGCCCTCGGCAACGTCGATCCCTTCAGCGGGGCCTCGGTCCTGTCGCGCGGCATCGTCGGGACCCGCGGTGACGTGCCGGTGGTGAGCTCGCCGATGTACAAGCAGGCCTTCGACCTCCGCACCGGCCAGTGCGTCGACGACCCGGCGGTGTCCGTCCCGTCGTACGACGTCGCGGTCGTCGACGGCGTCGTGGTCGTGGGCTCGCCGCGGGAGGCCGCATGAGCGGTGTCCTGCCGCTCGACGGCTTCCGGATCGGGGTCACCGCTGCTCGCAAGGCCGAGGAGCAGGTGGCCCTGCTGCGCCGTCGAGGTGCGTGCGTGGAGTGGGCCGCGGCGCTGTCGATGGAGCCCAACCACGTCGACCTGGGCGAGCTGCTCGCCGCCACGAAGGAGGTGCTGGCCGCGCCCGTCGACCTCTTCCTCGCCACCACCGGTGTCGGGATGAAGACGTGGCTGGACGCTGCCACCGACGCCGGGATGTACGACGACCTGGTGGCCGTGCTCGGCCAGTCGGAGATCCTCGCCCGCGGTCCCAAGAGCGTCGGCGTGCTGCGTCGACACGGGCTCCGCGAGCTGTGGTCGCCGGAGTCCGAGTGCTTCGAGGACGTGCTGGCCCACCTGCGCGGTCGCGACCTGACCGGCAAGCGGATCGTCGTGCAGGAGCACGGCCAGTCGCTGTCGATGGCCGCGCACGCGCTGCGGCGCCAAGGTGCGTCGGTGCTGACCGTGCCGATCTACCGCGTGGAGTCGGCGGACGACCCGGCACCCATGTTCGCGATGATCGACCTGATCGCCGACCGCCAGCTCGACGCCGTGACGTTCACGTCCGCGCCGGCCGTCGCAGCGCTGATGGAGGCGGCGTACTCGGTGGGTAGGCGTGACGACCTCATCTCCGCCTTCCAGTCCGACGTCGTCGCGTCCTGTGTCGGACCGGTCACCGCCGCCGCCTTCGAGATGTGGGGGGTGCCGACCATCTTCCCGGACCGCTCGCGACTTGCCGGGATGGTCAAGCAGCTGGAGACCGAGCTGCCGACCCGCCGGGACGGGGTCGACGTACGTCTCGCGGACGGCCGGACACTCATCGTGCACGCCGACTCCCTGTTGCTGGACGGCGTGCCGATCGAGCTGTCGCCCGCGCCCCTCTCGGTGCTGATGGCGCTGCTGGTCAACCCGGGCTTCGTGGTCCCGCGCCGCGCCCTGCTGGCTGCGCTGCCGTCGGGCCAGGCAGGCTCCGAGCACGCCGTCGAGATGGCGGTCGCTCGCCTTCGGGCCGCTGTCGGCACGAAGGCCGTGCTCACGGTGGTGAAGCGCGGGTACCGCCTGGCCGTCGCCGACTGACAGCCCGCTGACCCCCACGGTGGTTGAGGTGCGAGGAGCGCCAGCTCCCTTCGGTGGTTGAGGTGCGAGGAGCGCCAGCGACGAGCCTCGAAACCACGATCGAAAATAGTTGTCCACCATCCGGATCTGAGCGTGAATCCGGAGCACGACTGTCGGTGGTCACGGCTAGCGTCGACCTCATGAACAGTGACCTCCTCGACCTCGACGCGAAGGCCCTCCTGGCCGCCGCGACCGAGGCCGAGCGAGCGTCCCGACTGGCCGAGGTGACCAAGCTCGAGCTCCTCTCGGCGTGGGCCGCGATCCACTCCACCGACCCCACCGAAGGACCCGACGGCCACATCGCCCGCCGCGTCGGCAACATCCTGCGTCAGGTGGGCGGGGAGGGCACGCCCGGAGTGCAGGACTTCTGCCTCGGCGAGATCGCCCTGGCCCGCGGCGCCGGTGTCACCGCCACGCAGAACATGCTTGCCGACGTCCTCGACCTCGAGCACCGACTCCCGCTGATCTGGGCGGTCACCCGCCGCGGCGAGTGCGAGGTCTGGGTCGCCCGCAAGGTCGCGAAGCTCGCACGCCACCTGCCGGCCGACCGCGTCCACGTCGTCGACACCGCCGTGTCCCGGATGATCGCCAGCGAAGCGCCCGGGCGCGTGCTCGAGGTCGCCGAGGCCAAGGTCATCGAGGCCGACCCCGACCTCCACGATGAGCGGTGCGAGGCCGAACGCCGCCGTCGTTACCTCGGCCTCGGCCGCACGGATGAGTACGGCCTCCGCACCCTCATCGCCAAGCTCGAGGCAGGCGACGCCGTGGCCGTCGACGCCACCGTCCACCGGGTCGCGGAGATCATCGAGCCTCTTCACCCCGACGCCAGCCCCGACGAGCTCCGCGCGATCGCGTTCGGCTGGCTCGCACGGCCCGCCGAGCTGTTCACCCTCCTGCTCGAGCACGCCGAATCCGAGGCAGAGCCTGAGCTGGACCTGGATCTCGACGACACCGAGCCCTCGACGCCCGCCCGCGCCTACGCCTTCCCCGCCGACCTGCTCGAGGCGCTCCGCGGCATCGACCTGACCCCGCTCGCCCCCAAGGCCGTCCTGCACGTTCACCTCCACGAGGCCGCCCTTCGCGGCACCGACGGTGTCGCGCGCGTCGAAGGGTTCGGCCCGGTCACCCTCGCGCAGCTCACCGAACTGCTGCGCGGCTCCGTCGTGAAGGTCCAACCGGTTAAGGACCTCTCCGACAGGGTCCGCTACACCGCGTACGAACACCCCGAGTCCCTCCGCGACCAGGTCCACCTCGTCACCGGCGGCGACTACTGGCCCTGGGCCACCTCCACCAGCCGCACCGTCGACCTCGACCACCCGATCCCGTACGAGCACACCGGGCACGGCGACACAGGGCGAGAACCCCCGCCGGAACAGACCGGCTCCCACAACTCCGGCCCCCTCGGTCGACGACACCACCGCTGGAAGACCCACGCGGGCTACACGTCACGCCAATGCGGCGAAGGACGCTACGTCTGGCTGACCCCGCACGGCCTCGGGTTCCTCGTCGACCACACCGGCACCCGGCCCATTCATCCCGAGAAGGCCCGGATGATCATCGGCGCACCGGTCGGAGTGGACATCTACCCGGCCTGAGGTCCAGCCGGCGTAGGGCGAACGGTCACTCAGCCCTTCCGGCTTAGGACAAGGGTTGACCTGCAGGCCAGCGGGTGAATCTCGCTTCGAAGTACTCCACGATTGCAAGTCCCGCGGCAGCTGCTCCCACAAGCACCTCGACTTCGAAGTGCTCAGCAGGCGGGGGTCCCTGCGCCGCAGATCCCTGTTCAAATCGTCTTGGCATCGCGTGAACGACGGCATTTCGGAAGCTAAGGAGAGACGAGGTACGCCGCAGCACCGCCCGCAACTCCTCGCGATCCTCCTCTGGGACGACCTCGACGCACTGTCGAACTCTCACAACCAGTTGTGTCGCGCGCAAACGCGCAGCTTCGGCGGAACTGGCCGTCGCCCCAAGTCGATGCGCCAGGAACGCCAGCCAGGCCTCTACCTCTTGGGTTGCGACGACGAGCTTCCCAACCGCATCGTCACGACGATCTACTTCGACATCAGGTACAGGCTGGTCGACCCACTCGGGCAGTTTCACGAGAGCATCATGTCTCGTTCAGGTTGACCCTGGAGCAATTCGAGCAGGAGCCGCGGTTCGCTATGCGTCACCCCGACGGAAGCGCCCGTCTATGCCCGGCCAGCGGGTACCCACCCGATTTGCGGCGAATTGAGGCGACTTGATGAGCTGCCTTCGAGGCGCTCAGGCACGTCTCGCGTCACACCCGCGACATGAACCTCTCGGCATCCACAACCACCCGCGTGATCTCCCCAGCAGCCAGCACCCTCCCTGACGACGTGTCCCGGGCGCTCACGGTGAACCGGTGCAGCCGCCCGTCGACGTACGCGCTCGACGCACTGACTTCGACGGAATCACCCACCGGGCTGGCGGCGAGGTGCTCGAGCTGGACGCGGGTGCCGACGCTGGTCTGTCCCTCGGGCAACAAAGGCGAGAGGCAGGCGCACGTCGCGGCCTCGAGCCACGCGAGGAGGCGCGGCGTGCCGAGCACCGGCAGCGAGCCGCTGCCGACGGCGGCGGCGGTGTCGTCCTCGGTGACGCGGAAGGTCAGGGTGGCCGGCTCGGGACGCTCCATGCGCTGAGCCTTCCACAGACCTAGCACGCCTTGGGGGGAGCCTCGACCGGACCGTGAACGGACAGGATGCGGGGGTGACCACCTCCCAGACCCGACCCAGGACGGCGACCGTGGTGCCACACCACCTGCTGATCGGGCCGGACACGCACGGCGTCACGCGCTACGCCGGCGAGGTGGCCGGAGCAGCGGGGGCATTGATCGTCCGGGACGCCGGGCTGCTCAAGGAAGGGGGGCGAGCCCACCTCCACGTGACCGACCGCCTGATCTCGCCTGACCCCACGGCGGCCGCCGAGCTGGTCGAGGGGCTCGCCCGACGCGTACGACTGACGGTGACGCTGCACGACGTCCCGCAGCCGACCGACGGACCACGGTTCCGCGCCCGCGCGGCGGCGTACGGGCGCATCGTGCGGGCCAGCACCGCCTGGGCCACCAACTCGTGGCACGAGCACGCACTCGTCAACCGGTGGTGCATCGCGGACGCCCACGGCACCGTGATCCCGCTGCCCATCCAGGGTGCGATCGGTGGGAGAGCGGAGACGGACGCTCACGTCCTCGGCGTCTTCGGGTTCGTCTACCCCGGCAAGGGGCACCGGCAGGTGGCGCGCGCTGCCGCGGCACTGCGCCGCGGCGGGCTCCTGGCGACGGTGCGGGTGCTCGGTGACGCCGCGAAGGGACATGCGGACGAGATCGACGAGCTGCTGCGGAACTGCCACGCCCGCGGGGTGCCCGTCGAGGTCTCCGGGCGCGTCCCCGAGGCCGGGGTGCGCGACGCCCTGCGCCGCGTCGGCGTGCCGGTGGCCGCCCATCGCAACGTCTCGGCGTCGGGGAGTGTGAACTCGTGGATCGCCGCGGGCCGCCGTCCGCTCGTGCGAGACAGTGCGTACGCCCGGGAGATGGCGGCGCTGCGGCCGGGGACCCTCACCCTCTTCGACGACTCCACCCTGGTCCCGCGCCTCGAGGAGGCGCTCCGCCGGCCGACGACGACGTGGATCAAGCCCGGGACCGACCTGGGGCCGCGGCTCGAGGACACCGCCGCCGCCTACCGCACGTGGTGGGCCGCGGTGGCCGGATGACGGCGCCGCCCTTCGGGACCAGCGTCCCCGGCAACCGCTGGGACCTCGCGCCCCCAGGTGCACCGCGGCGGACCGTCTCCGTCGTGGTGGCCCACTACGAGCAGCAGGCCGAGCTCGACCGCACGCTCGCGGCCCTCGGACGCCAGACCCGTCCGCCCGACGAGGTCCTGGTGGCCGACGACGGTTCTCGCAACGCACCGGTCGTCCCGGACGGCGTGCGGGTGGTGCGGCAGGACGACGACGGCTTCCGGCTCGCCGCGGTGCGCAACCTCGGCGTCGCGGCCAGCACCGGGGACGTCCTCGTGCTGCTCGACGCGGACACGACGCCGGAGCCGTCCTTCGTCGAGCGCATGGTCGCGCTGCCCGAGGCCCTGCCGGAGGCACTGGTCGTCGGCCGACGGCGCCACGCCGACCTCGCCGGCACGGGGGAGGAGCTGCCCGAGCCCGAGTGGCTGCGGACGGCGTACGCCGACACCCGCGACCTCCTGGACGCCGACGCCACCGGCCACCGCTTCCTTATCGGCGCGGTCGTCGCCTGCACCCGGTGGTGGTACGACGAGATCGGCGGCTTCGACGAGACGTTCCGCGCGTACGGCGGTGAGGACTGGGAGCTCGCCCACCGGTCCTGGACCGCCGGCGGGCTGCTCGCCCACTGCCCGGACGCCATCGCCTGGCACGACGGGCCGGACGCCGGAGGTCGGGACCGCGACCCGGCCGCGAGCCTGCGCGAGACCGTCGCCGTCGCCGACCGCACGTCGGCTGCGGGGACGACCTGGCGGGGCCTGCTGCGCGGTCCGGCCGACGTGGTCGTCACGCTCGCGCCGACGCTCACAGACACAGAAGTGCTGGTGACCCTCGACTCGCTGCTGGCGGCGCTGCCGCGGGCGGTCGTCCGGCTCGGCGAGGCGCACCGAGCGCTGGCCGGCGACGACCCGCGCATCGCCAAGGCCGAGGAACCGATTCCCACGACAGCGCGGACCCACCTCACCGTCCGCCGCGGGTTGTACGGCGACCAGCGGGCGTGGACGGATCTCGTCGCTGGCCTCGACGGAGAGGTCGGCACCCGCGAGGTCGCGGACGGCCGAGCGGCGCTGGAGGACCTGCGGCTGCTGCGGCGCGCGGCCCGCTGGGACCGTCCCGAGCTCGCCCCAGCAGGTGAGCCGCTCACTACAAAGCTCCGGCCGTGGACCGACGGCATCACCCTCGAGTCCTGGCTGGGCGGGTGGCACGGTGGGTGACGACCGGCCGCTGCTCGTCGTGGTGGGCAACTGCCAGGCCGAGTCGTACCGCCTGCTGCTCGACGCCGGCGACGTCCGCACGCAGCGGGTCCCCGCGCTCCACGAGCTGACGCCCGCGGACGTCCCGCCGCTCCTCGAGCTGCTTTCGCGCACCGACCTGCTCGTCAGCCAGCCGACGGTCGACGACTACCGCGGCCTCCCGGTCGGCACCAGCCAGCTCCACGCGGTGCTGCCTCCGGGCGCCCGCACCGCAATGGTGCCGAGCCTGCGCTACGCGGGCCTCCACCCGTTCCACCTGCTGGTGCACCCGCCGGGGCTCGACCGGCCCGACCCGCCGCTGGTGCCGTACCACGACGTCCGCACCGTGCTGGCCGCCGACGACGAGCGACGGGGACGGCCCGCCCGCGACCCGATCAGCCTCACCGCCGAGGCAGTCCGGGCGGTCGCGGCAGCCTCCGTCGCCGAGCTCGCCCGGCGCGAGGGGCTGCACGGCACGTTCGTCGTGAGCGACCTGTTCGAGCGCCCGACCGCCGATGCGATGCGGACCATCAACCATCCCGGCAACGCCGTCCTCGTGCCCGCGACCGCCCGGCTGCGCGAGGCCCTCGGCCTCGAGCCCGCTCCGCCCGGCGTGGACCGGCCGCTGCTCGCGTCCCTCTGGGCGCCGCTGCTGCCGGAGGTGGTGGCCGCGCACGGGCTGGACGCGCCGGCCACCTCCGACTGGACGATCGACGGCAGGACGGTGACCGCCGAGGAGGTCGCGGCCACCCATCGCGAGTGGTACGCCCGCCGTCCGGAGATGCTCGACGCGGCCCTCGAGCGCGCCGCACCACTCCTCGCCCTCCTGGATCCCGGAAATAGTCCGGCACCTGGGGCAACCTGAGGGACGCACGCACGTCTACCTGACATGAGCACGGGGACCGCGATGGAGTCGGCAGAGGCAGTGGACATCACTGAGCTCTACGCCGCGCACCGGCTGTCGCTGGTGCGGCTGGCGGTCCTCCTGGTCGACGACGTCGCCTCGGCCGAGGACGTCGTGCAGGACGCGTTCGCCGCGCTCGCGCGCCGGCCCGGAGCGGTCAAGGACCCGTCGAAGGCACTCGTCTACCTGCGCGTCTCGGTCGTCAACGCGTCCCGGTCGACCCTGCGTCGCAGGCGTACGGCGAGGGCGTACTCACCACCGCACGGCACCCCACCACCCACGCCGGAGGACTCCGCGGTGCTGGCCGAGGAGCACCGCGAGGTCATCGTGGCGCTGCACGGCCTCGCCCCGCGCCAGCGCGAGGTGCTGGTGCTGCGCTACTGGTCGAACCTCAGTGAGACCGAGATCGCCTCGGCGCTGCAGATCAGCCAGGGAACCGTGAAGTCCACCGCCAGCCGCGCGCTGGTGGCACTGGAGAGGGCCATGAGCTCGGGGAAGGAGCAGCGATGAGCACCGACATCGAGGCACGCCTGCGCAACGCGCTCGCCGCCCGCGCCGACCTCGTACGACCGGAGGACCTCCAGCCACTGGCGCCCGTGGTCGAGCTGCGACCGCGGTGGCAGTCGCCGCGGGTGCTGCTCGCCACCGCAGCCGTCGTCCTGCTCGTGCTCGGTGTCGTCCTCCAGGGGTTGCGGGGCGAGGAGCGCTCGGACCGGATCGCGCCGAAGCCGGACGATCGGGTCGAGCTGCAGCTGCCGACGGACGTCGGCCGGGACTGGAAGGCCGACGAGTACTCGACGCCGCGACGCCTCGACCTCGACGGCGACGGGACCAAGGAGGAGGTCACGTTCCTCTCCGAGAAGACGAAGAGCGGCGCCGGCCGGGCCCGGATCGAGGCCACCCTCAGCAGCACCGGCGAGGAGACCTACGGGATCGTCGACCTCAGCTCCAACGTGGTGGTCAGCTCCCTCCCCCCGATCGACGCCGACGACGACGGCGACCAGGAGCTCGTCCTCTACGACGGCGACGTCACGGGGCCGGAGAGCCCGCTGCACCCGATCGTGCTCGACCTGCGTGACGGCCTGCTGGTCGAGGCGGTCGTCGACCAGCCCGAGCTCCTCCAGATGGGCAACGTGCCGGTGCCGGGCAGCGAGACGCCGTACTACGAGCTCGTCCGGAGCCACGGCTACGAGGTCCGGCGGGGCACGCTCTACTCCAGCCGCTCGGTCAGCTCGTTGGCATCCACGGGCATGACCGTCATCAGGCCGGAGGAGCTGGTCCGGGACACCTGGCGCTGGGTCCTCGACGACGACGGTGTGCTCCGCCCCGTGGAGGACGGCTGCGTGCTCGAGCTGATCACGGGGGAGTGGGAGCCCTGCGCCGAGGGGGCTCGCGACGCCCTCCCCGCCCTGTCCCGGCCCGCGACCGGCACCATCGGCGTCGGAGAGCAGTTCAGCTGGACGGAGGGCTACCAGTACGACGCCCGCCTGGAGGCCGAGGCCGACCCCGTCCTCGTCGTCGAGGGTGCCGACGGCCGGACGATCAACCACCCGCTGGAGGTGGCGGACCCGGTCGTGTCCACCACGCAGCCGACGTCGATCTTCTACGACGGGGCATCCTTCGTCGTGGGCTCGGCCTCCGACCCGGCGTACGTCCAGGTCCTGTGGCAGGACGCGGACCGCCTGCGGGTCCTGCAGCCCGTGGGTGAGGTGCCGCTGACCAACGACGACACCCATCGGACCTGGCTGACCGAGGAGGGACGTCTCTGGACCGTCGTGGCCGGCGACGACGGCACGTGGCGGGCCTGGTCGTGGACGATGGCCACCCGCTCGGAGATGACGGCGCTGCCGGCGGGCACCGTGTGCTTCGACGACGTCGACGATCCGTCGACGGCTCGGGACTGCTGACTCAGAAGGCCTTGCTGAAGGCCAGCAGGTCGACGCCCGCCACCGGCGACCAGTCGCGACCGGGCTCGCGCGCGTAGCCGAGCCGGCTGTAGATGCTGTGGGCAGCGCGCATCGCCGCCAGCGACGACAGCGCCATCCCGGTCGCGCCGTGCTCGCGGGCCCGCTCCTCGCACAGCCGGGCGAGGGCCGTGCCGGCACCCGTGCCCTGCGCGGCAGGATCCACCGCCAGCATCCGGAACTCGCCCTCCTCGTCGCGCCCGATCTCCCGCCAGGGGGAGCCCGGCGGGCAGTAGGTCACGACCCCGACGACGCGGTCGTCCACCACCGCCACCCAGACCTCGGCCTGGGCGTCACGCGTGGCGACGTCGTGCAGCCGCTCGCGGTAGTCGTCCTCGGCGCCGGTGAGCAGCGGGTCGTACGCCGCCACGCACACGTCGCCGGCGCGCTCGTGCTCGTCGGGCCGGATCCGGCGGACCTCCACCCTGCTCACCTGGTGAGCCTCAGATGCCGAAGGTGTTGCGCGGGTAGGCGGCCTCGACGTCGGTGATCACGTTGACGAGGTAGGGCACGTCGGCGGCGTACGCGCGGTCGAGGGCGGGGCCGATCTGCTTCGGGTCGGTGACGGTCTCGCCGGCACCGCCGAGCGCCTTGACCACGTCGTCGTACGGCGTGCGCTGGGCGAGGTCGGCGACGACGTCGTAGCCGTAGAGCATCTGCATCGGGCCCTTCTCCAGCCCCCACGCGGAGTTGTTGCCCATCACCATCACGACCGGCAGGTCGTGGCGGACGAGGGTGTCGACGTCCATCAGCGAGAAGCCGGCGGCACCGTCGCCGAGCAGCAGGGTGACCTGCGCGCTCGGTCGGGCGATCCGCGCGGCGATCGCGGCACCGAGGCCGGCGCCGAGGCAGCCGTAGGGGCCGGGGTCGAGCCAGCCGCCGGGACGCTTGGGCTCGACGTACTTCCCGGCGAAGGAGACGAAGTCGCCGCCGTCGCCGATGACGACCGAGTCGTCGGCCAGGCGCGGGACGAGCTCGCCGTAGATGCGGGCCGGGTGGATCGGGTCGGCCTCGGCCGTCAGCAGCTGGGCGTCGCGCTCGGCCGCGGCCCTGACCTGGTCGCGCAGGCCGGTGGCCCAGTCGGTCCAGTCGGGCTTGTCGCCGCGCTCGATCGCGGTCTGGAGGCCGTCGAGCACCGTCGTCAGGTCGCCGGAGACCGAGCCCGCCAGCTCGGCATGGCCCGCGACCTGGCCGGGGGAGTCGGCGATGTGGACGACCTTCGCGAAAGCACCGTCCGGGTTCTTGTCCGGCCCGCCGAAGGCGCCGTAGCCGAGGCGGAAGTCGAGCGGGGTGCCGACGACCACGACGAGGTCGGCGCCCGAGAGCGCGGCGCCGCGCGCCTTGGTGACGAGCGAGGGGTGGCCGCCCGGGATCAGGCCGCGACCCATGCCGTTGGTCAGGGTGGGGATGCCGAGGTCCTCGACGAAACGGAGGGCGGCTGCCTCGGCGTGGTCGGCCCAGACGTCGGTGCCGAGGATGAGCACGGGGCGCTTCGCGTCGGCGAGCAGCCGGGCGACGGCTGCGATCGCGTCGTGGTCGGGCTCGATGCGGGTGCCCTCGCCCGATCCGGCGGTGCCGGTCGAGGAGTCGAAGAAGGCGTCCATCGGCACGTCGACGAACACCGGGCCGCGGTGGCTCGACCGGGCGAGGGTGAAGGCCTCGTCGATGCCGCCGGCGACGTCACCGGCGGTCATGAGCGTCTTCGCGGCCTTGGCGACCGGGGCGATGATCGGCGGCTGGTCGAGCTCCTGCAGCGAGCCGCTGCCCCAGCGGTTCTGCGGGGCGCGGCCGCCGACGACGACCATCGGGGAGCCGGCGAACTGGGCCTGGGCGATGGCGCTGATGCCGTTGGTGACGCCCGGGCCGGCGGTGAGGACCGCGAGGCCGGGGACGCGGGTGAGCTTGCCGGTGGCCTCGGCGGCGAAGGCGGCGGTCTGCTCGTGGCGGACGTCCAGGAGGCGCATCGAAGGGCCCTGGCCCTCCTGCTGCGTCTTGACCGCGCCGTCGTACATCGGGAAGACGTGCGCCCCGGAGAGGGTGAACATCGTCTCCACGCCGTGGGCGCGGGCGACGTGCACGGCCAGCTCGCCGCTGTGGCCGGAGATCTCGCTGGTCTCGCTCTGCTCGCTCATGGAGCAGAGGCTAGCGGCCTGCTACTCGCTGGTACGCACCTGTAGGAAGGGTGCGTTCGTCAGGCGGAGCGCCTCGATGACGACGAGCAGCAGGTCGGAACGGATCTCGGGCGGCTGCGGCGCCAGGGAGAGGTGCACGAACAGCGCGCGCAGGAAGGCCTGGGGAGCTGCCGTGAGGGCGAAGGGGTCGAAGTCGACCGGACCGCGGAAGGGGTTCCCGGCCCCGCCGAGGCGGTGCACCCACGGCTCGAGGACGTCGGTGCCGAGGGTGCCTCGGCGCAGGATCCGCATCGCGGCGTGGGCCATCCGGTCCGGCTCGCCGGAGGCGAGCGGCTCGTCGGCGGGCTGCTGGACGAGTCGCTCGGCGATCACGTCGAGGAGCGCCTGGTGCTCGGCCGCCGACATGTGCGGAGACTCGGCGAGCGCGCCGATGGCGTCCGCGCCGTGGGCGATGGCGTGCGCCCAGCCCTTGTCGGCGACGTAGCCTCGGGAATCGCGCTCGGTGAGGAACCAGACCGCGATCCGGTCGCCCCAGTCGAGGATCTTCGCCGGAGGGACGAGGTGCTGCTCGTTGTCGCGCTCGAGGCACTCGCCCACGATCAGGGCGCTGAAGCTGCGCCGGAACACGGTGTCCGTGCCGGCCTCACCGAGCCCGACCGACAGCCCGGCGACCATGCCGTCGCCGAGGCCGACGAGGAGGTCGTCGTAGACCCCTCGGTCGATCCAGGTGGCCAGCGCCGGGTAGGCGGTGCCGTCGCGCACCTCCGGCCGGGTGGACCCGAGCATCGTGGTGAGCTCGGCCGTCAGGTCGTCGAGGGGACGATCCGCAGGCACCTCGAAGTCGGCGGCCTGCACCTGGTCCCAGTACCCCGTCGACATGTCGGCCATCCTGCCACCCCTCGGGATGACCCCCTAACCGAACCTGAGCGACAGCGCTCCCGGCCCGCCGGTCACGCGCACGCGGCCGCCCGGACCCTCGTCCACGGCGTACGACGGGTGCTCGGCGACGGGCGTCCCGGCAGCCAGCAGCACGGTCGTGCGGCCCTCCCGGTCGAGCCCCGGCGCGAGGTCGAGGTGGTCGGGGGAGTGGTCCGTCACCTCGGCGCTCGCCCAGAGCACCCGGCGGCCGGCGACGTCGAGCCCGAGCGGTAGCACGTGCCCGCTGCGCCCCGGCAGCCGCAGGGCGCCGCCGTCGGGCAGGTCGACGCCGTCGATCGTGAGGGTCACGTCCATGTCGACGGCCGAGTGGTTGATCAGGTGGACGGCTCGCTGGCCGTCGGCGGTGGCCGTCGTGGTGGCCAGCACGCCGGGCCACGGGGCGTCGACGTAGACCGCGGCCCGTGTGCCGAGGTGGGCCATCGCGCGCTCGACCAGCGTCGGGTCGGACGGCAGGCCCGCCGTCAGCAGGACGGCCCGGCCGGACCCGGCCGTCACCGAGACGCCGCACACGGCCCCGTCGACGTCGGTCAGCACGACCTCGCCGTCCGGTGCGTCGATCTCCTGGCGCCAGCCGACGCGGACCTCCGGGCCCGGCGCGGCCCACCCGTGGCGGACGACGGAGGGGAAGAAGTGCTGGTTGTCGTGGACGAACCCGCCGCCGCGCACGCCGAGGCCGTCCGCGAGGACCGTGCAGGGCTCGCCCTCGAGGTCGCGCTCGGGCAGCCGGCCGAGGAGGAGCAGGCCGCCGCCGGCGCGGACGTGGTCGAGCACCCGCTGCTGCACCTCGGCGGACAGGAACCGCCCCGTCGCGAGCGCCAGCACCGATCCCGGCGCGGGGTCGCGCTCCTCGAGGTGCACGGCGCCGAAGCGGAAACCCGCCAGGAGCAGCGAGCGCGGCAGGAAGCGGCGCTGCCCGGCGCCCCGGTGGCCGGCCAGGTCGTCGACGACCTCGGTCATCAGGTCCGAGTCCGGGTGGTGGTACTCGGTGGCGTACGCGTCGAGGACGAGGCCGAGCGCGACGTCGTCGTGCTCCTCGGTCATCCGCGACAGCCACTCCTGCTGGGCGGTCATCGCCCGGGCCGTGCGGGCGGTGGCGTCGTACGCGAAGCCGCGCTGGCCCTCCGGCCCGATCGGCGCGGCGGTGCCGTGCCGCTCACCGGTGAAGCTGAGGCGGTCGTTGCCGTCGCCCACGGCCTCCTCGAGCGGCGGGTTGATGCCGCCGGCGAGCAGGTAGTAGTTGACGAGCCGGTTGCCCTGGGCGACGCACAGGCGAGTCTTGAGCTCGACCGTGGACGGGTCGTGCTGGCTCTCGATGCCGCCGCTGTAGTCGCCCGTCCCCGCCTCGAACTCCAGCGACGTGAGCGGCTGGTGCTCGTCGTGGACCGCGTCCATGAAGGCGTTCATCACATAGACGTCGGTGAGCGTGTCCGAGGTCGCGGCGCCGAGGTAGTGGTCGGAGCCCGACACCATCCCCGGGACTCCGGAGTAGGTGGACACGAGCTGGCTGATGCCGATCGGGAACGGTGCGCCGCTGCCGCTCTCGGTGCCGTGGATGTTGACCAGGAACGGCACGTCGCGCACGTCCCGCGCCTCGCACAGCTCGCGCAGCGCGACGACGTACGCCGCGAAGCGCTCGCGCATGAACAGCCCGAGGTCGACGCGCAGCCGGCCGGCGACCGACTCGTCGGGGGAGCGGACCAGGTCGGCCCAGCCGGCGTCGTCGGGTCCGACCGGGTAGTGGTCCGTGCCGCGGTGCTCGGTCACCCAGCGGCCGAGGTCGGCGAGGAGGTGGTCGGTCAGGTCGGGGCTGTTGGTGACCCAGGCGAGCATCCCCACCTCGTTGTCGAGCTGGACGCCGATGATGTTGCCGCCGCGCGGCTGGAGCCGCGGCGCGAGCACCGGAAGGATCGCGTCGTACCACCGCGCGGTCTCGGCGAGGAACGCCGGCGCCAGGTAGTCGACCGTCCGCGACGGCGCCTCGCGCCCGTCCCAGCCGACCGGCACGACCTCCGGGTGCTCGTCGTAGACGCGGTAGGGGATGCCCTCGTTCTTCAGCTCGGCCATCACGAACGGCCCGGGGCGGGCGATGAACCACAGCCCGCGCTCGGCGCACAGGTCGACGAAGGCCGCCACGTCGCGCTCGGGCCGCGTGGCCCCGGTGACGTCGATCGAGCCGTCGGGGAGCTCGTGGAAGAGCCAGGGGATGTACGACGCCACGGCCGTGCAGCCGGCCTCGACGACCAGGTCGAGACGCTGCTCCCACTCGTCGCGGGCGACGCGGAAGTAGTGGACCTCGCCGGCCATCACCAGACGGGGCTCGCCGTCGATGACGATCTGCTTGTCGCGGACCTCGATCACGGGCGCACCTCCGCAGCCGTCACGCGCAGCGAGACCTGCTGGAGGGTCGCCGCGTCGGGACCGGTCAGCAGCAGCACCTCGCCCTCGTCGACGCGCTCGGTCAGGGCGGTCCCGAAGTAGGAGAACGCGGTGGCGGAGACCTCGAAGGTGACGTCCTCGCTCTGGCCGGGCTCGAGGTCGACGAGCCTCCAGTCGAGCAGCTCCACCAGGGGCCGGGTGACCTGCGCGACGGGGTCGCGGAAGTAGGCCTGGACGACCTCGCGGCACGCGCGGTCGCCGGTGTTGGTGACGGTGACCGTCAGGGTGGTCGCCGACTCGAGCCCGAGCTCGCCGTCGGAGACCCGGGGTGCGCCGTAGTCCACGGTCGAGTAGGTGAGGCCGTGCCCGAACGGCAGGCGGGGGTACGTCAGTGCGTCGACGTAGCGCCCCTCCCGGTGGTCGACGTCGGCGCGGATCAGCCGTCCCGTCGGCCGCTGGTGGGTGCTGGTCGGGATGTGTCCGGTCGACAGGGGGAACGTCATCGGGAGCCGACCGTGCGGCGACGCGTCACCGCTCAGCACGTCGGCCAGCGCGGAGCCGGCCTCGATGCCCGGGTGCCAGGCCACGATGACCGTGTCGGCGAGGTCGAGCACCTCGGTGAGGTCGAGCGGACGGCCGGTGTAGACGACCACGACGAGCGGCTTGCGCAGTCCGGCGAGCATCCGCAGATGGTCGAGCTGGCCCGGCGGCAGCCGCAGGTCGGAGACGGAGTTGGCCTCGCCGGAGCGGTTGGGGTGCTCGCCGACGAGCGCGACGGTGACGTCCGAGGTCCGTGCGAGCTGGAGGGTGCGGTCGGGGAAGCGGCCGTCGTCGACGGTCACCCGGTCGCCGAGGCGCTCGGTCAGGCCGGCGGCCGGGGTGACGACCTCCTCGGCGCGACCATCCAGCACCCAGGTCCCGAGCAGCACGTCGCCCTCGTGCACGAAGCCGCCGGTGAGGAGCACGGACGCGTCGTCCGCGAGCGGGAGGGCGCCGTCGTTCTTCACGAGGACGTGCGACGCGACGCCCGCCCGGCGGGCCAGCGCCCGGCTCTCCGGGGTCGGTGCGTTGCCCACCGGGCGGCTGTCCGGTCCGGCGGCGCCGTCGAAGAGGCCGAGGCGGAACTTCATCCGGAGCACGCGGCGGCAGGCGTCGTCCACCAGCGCCTCGTCGACCTCGCCGTCGCGGACCAGGTCGCCGAGGTGGGCGAGGTAGGCGCCGCTGACCATGTCGAGGTCGACGCCGGCCTCGATCGCGAGGCGGGCGGCCTCGCGGTCGTCCTCGGCGACGCCGGCGAAGACGATCTGGCCGATGCCGTTCCAGTCGGCGACGACGACGCCGTCGAAGCCCCACTCGCCCTTGAGCACGTCGCGCAGCAGGTGCTGGTGGGCGTGCATGGGAGTGCCGTCGACGTCGTTGAAGGCGGCCATCACGCTGAGCACGCCGGACTCGACGGCGGCCCGGAACGGGCGCAGGTGCAGGTTGCGCAGGGTGTTCTCGCCGACCGACACCGTGTCGTAGTCACGGCCGCCGGCCGAGAGGCCGTAGCCGACGAAGTGCTTGGCGCAGGCGCCCAGCCGGTCGGGCTGCGACGGGTCGTCGCCCTGGAAGCCCTGGGTCGCGGCGGCCGCGAGCCGGGACGCCAGCACGGGCGCCTCGCCGAAGGACTCCGCCACGCGGCCCCACCGCGGCTCCTCGGAGATGTCGAGCATGGGGGAGAAGGTCCACGCGATGCCGTCGACGACCGCCTCGCGGGCGGCCGTCTCGGCGGCCTGTCGCACCAGCTCGGGGTCGAACGACGCCGCGAGCCCGAGCGGGATCGGCGCGACCGATCGGTGGCCGTGGATCACGTCGCGCCCGAAGAGCACCGGGATGCCGAGCCGACTGCCGCCGACGGCGAGCTCCTGGATCTCGTCGATGACTCCCGCCAGGACGCCCTCGTCGCGCTCGTTGCCGGCAGTCGCTCCTGACGCGTAGAGGCTCGAACCGATCCGACCTGCCCGCAGGTCGTCGGCGTCCTCGCCCGGGTTGATGTTGGCGACCTGGTGCAGCTGGCCGACCTTGTCGTCGAGGGTCATCTCGGCCAGCAGCGCGTCGACCCGCGCCTCGGTGTCGAGGGCCGGATCGAGCCAGGTGCGGGTGTCGGGCCCATGGGTGGTGGTCATCAGAAGGTCTCCACTCGGATCGTCGGGCAGGCATCGATCGCCGCACGCAGGTCGTCGGTGCGCACCGCTGCGCCCGGACGCCGGTGCGGGTTCGCACTGGCCAGGTCGGTGAGGGCGAGGTCGCCGTGCTCGCCCGTCACCCGACGTACGCCGACTCCCTCCGGCCCCACGACGTAGGTCACCCGGGCAGTGCGGCCGGCGAGCCGCACGGTCGCGGTCAGCCCGTCCGCGCCGGGCGGGAGCACGGGGTCGACCTCGACGAGGTCGCCGCGCCGGCGCAGGCCCAGCAGCCGCTCGACCACGAGCCGCAGCGCCAGGCCGGGCCCGGAGGAGTAGACCCGCCAGCCGCCCTCGAGCGGCACGTTGCCGGCCATCAGGTCGGCGTAGCGCTCGGAGGCGTCGGCGCGGTCGGCGAAGACCCCGTCGGACGAGGAGTAGTAGCAACTGCGCTGGCGGGGCCGCGCCTGCGGCACCCGGTCGGTCAGGCCCCAGGGGCTGGCGAGGGAGAGGGCCCGCAGCAGTCCCGCGCCGTCGCCGACACGCGCCAGCGCCTCGGCGTACCTGAGGTGCGCGTGGACGTACATCAGGCCGATCTCGCGGCCCCAGAACGTGCTCGCCTCGGCCCGCTGGAACGTCGTCATCGGACCGCCGCTGTAGGCGACCGGGCGGTCGAAGAGCCGCGCACCGTCGGGTCCGAGCAGGTGGTGCTCGACGAGGCGCAGGTGAGCCTGCGCGGCGTCAGGGTCGAGCACGTCGGACGTGATCGCGTGGATCCACGGGAGGATGCCGTAGGTCAGCCCAGTGCGGGTGTCGTCGGGATGGACGAGGGGGGTGGCCGCGCTGCCGGCCTCGGCCCGGTCGTAGAGCAGGTAGCCGGGCATCACACCGTCCACCACCATGTCGCTCGCGATCGACTCGCGCGTCCGCGCAGCGAGCGCCTCGGCGTCGTCCGCGAGATCGGCCGCCGCGCCGACGGCGCGGAGGCCGCCGACGAGCGCGTCGAGCGCCTGCACCTGCAGGACCGCGGTCCAGGTCGACGCCATCCGGCGTGCAAGGTCGGGGTCGGCGGGTTGCAGGGAGTCGTTCCAGTCGCCGTGCCCGTAGGCCGGGAGCGGGGTGCCGGGCACCGCCATCTCCTCGATCCGGCGCACGGCCCGACGCAGGTGCTCCTCGATGGTTGCGGGCTCGGTGGCGCCGTCGTCGCCGACGAACGGCACCTCCTCGGCGAGGATCGCGGGGTCGCCGGTGGCGAGCAGGTGCTCGCCGGCCGCGAGGACGGGCCAGTAGACGACGTCGCCGTGCGAGTCCTGCTGGCCGTGCTCGGCGGTCGGCGGCATGAACTCGAACGCCTGCGGCCAGTCGCCGCGGGCGTTCTGCGCGCGCATCACCCGCAGCAGGACGTCGTGCACCTCGTCGTGCCGGTCCAGCGCGGTGAGGAGACCGACCGGGCCCTGGCAGACGTCTCGGGTGCCCCAGCCGCCGCCGGAGTACTGCTCGAGGCCGCGGGGCGCGAGGTAGTGGATGAGGGCGTCGTGGGCGAACCACGGCACGGCGTCGGTGATCGCCGCGACCTCGCCGGCCTCGGCCGAGTCGCCGGCCAGGTCGAGCCGCAGGGAGCCGGTGACCTCGGGCCAGAACTCCTCGCCGGCGCCGTCGGGCGCGGCGGTCGGGCCGGACGAGCGCAGGGTCAGGCGCCAGGCGTCGGTCGCGGCCACGTCGAGCACGAGCCAGTCCTCGTCGCGCTCGGCCGCCACCTCGCCGGACCAGCCGAGGTCGAGGTCGGGTGTCTCCCCGCCTTCGTTGCCGGTGTCGAGCGTGACGAGCAGGCGGGTCGCCGGACCACGCACCACGCGCACGTCCAGGCTGAGCTCGTGCCGCTCGGCCGGCGCTCGGGAGACCACCTCGACGAGGCGGCCGTCGGTGGTGGCGTACCACCAGTGGCAGGCGTCGAGCCCGTTGCACCAGGCGCTGGGGAGGTCGAGCAGCTCCCAGCCGGTGTCGTCGACGGTGCGCACCAGCACCCGTACGCCCTGCCCCCGGAACAGCCCGAGATAGCTGCGGCGGCCGGTGAGCATCGTGTCGCGGCCGACGTGGCCCGCGGTCACCTGCGAGTGGAAGGTGCCGCCCATCCAGACGGTCGTCGTGAGGCTGCCGGCGTCGGGGACGAGCGTGTCGCCGGTGCGCAGGACCTGGCCGTGCGGGCGGAGGACGGACAGCTCGCGCGCGGCGGTGACGACCTCGCCCTGCGCCGTGCGCCAGGTCGTCGCGACCCCGTCGGCGTCGTGCTCGGACGAGCCCGGTTCGGCGGTGAGGTCGAGCAGCGCGAGGTCCGTGTCGGTCAGGGGGACGCACGGCAGCACGAGTGCGGTCGCCAGCGCGGACGCCGGACCGGCAACGGGGTGCTCGTCGACGACGTCGGCGAGGAAGGCGTCGGGCGTGCTCGTTCGTACGTGTGCCAGGGCCGTGTCGACATGGTGCACGTCGTCGGGGCCGGTCGCCTCGGGGTGGTCCTCCACCACGCGGCCGACGAACCCGGTGCGGTGGTTGCCGCCCGGCTCGAGGTCGGCCGGCCCGTCCTGCAGGGCGACCAGCGTGTGCTCGTGCTGGAGCCGCTCGGACGGGAGGTCGCGGTCGAGGCCGGACCACTCGGTCCCCGTCGTGTTGCGGGAGACGAGCTGGTGCGCGTCGGTCGCCCAGCCCACTCCGCGGCCGGAGGACGCGACGACGACCCACGGCACCCGCTCGCCGGGCATGTTCTGCCGCACGGCGAGCGCGACGCCGTGGTCCGGCGTCCCGACCGGGGTCACGTCGAGGTACTGGCTGACGTAGTACTGGTTGTTGGCGACCGCACCCTCCGGGGCCAGCGCCGGGTCGAGGGTCAGCACGGCATCGACCCGGACGGGCGACGTGCCGCGGTTGACGACCTCGAGGTCCCACGACCAGGTCAGGTCGTCCTCGCCGAGGGTGAGGGCGAGGGCGTAGTCGAGCCCGGCCCAGGTGCCACCGGCCACGAGGGCGCGGTCGGCGACCGCGACGAAGCTCGGGGACTCGTGGCCGAGCAGGGGAGTGCGATGGACGACCTCACCCCCCTTGCCGAGGACACGCAGGTGCACGTTGGCCGCGCCCGCCTCGATGCTCGTCGCCGGGTTGAGGAGGAGGCTGAGGTCGCCCGCCCCGAAGCGGGCGAGAGCCCCATCGGCGTTGGCCTCGACGTGCATTCCCGACGGGGTCTCGAGCCGGTGGCGTGGACGGGTGCCGGGCCGCTGGATGGTCCGCATGGGGATCATCCCTATCAGCCGTGGGCACCCCAGTCAGGCCCGTGGCGTCGTGAAAGTAGATGTAAGAAAACGGTTGAGCGTGGCGGCTGTCATGTAAGTACTTACATGCCTCCGGGCGGTTGACGGGCGGTTGTGGCCACGGTCACGTTGGGCTCCTAGCTCGCCCACAGGAGGCTCTCCCTTGCGCATCTCACGGCGTATGTCCCACACCACCTCGTTGCTCGTCGGCGGACTCGCCCTGAGCCTCGTCGCCACCGGCTGCGCCGGCAGCGCGCAGGACCAGGAGGGCGAGGCAGCCGACGGCATGATCGCCCAGCTGACCTTCCCCGCAGAGGTCGACGCGACCGTCGGCGGGCTCGGCAACTACAACCCGTACTCGCCGACGCCGCTCACGGCCGTGTGGCTCTACGAGCCGCTGATCGTGCGCAACAACCTCACGTGCGAGGAGACGCCCTGGCTGGCGACGGGCGCGACGTGGGACGGCGGCGACAAGCTGACCCTGGACATCCGCGAGGGCGTGACGTGGAGCGACGGCGAGGACTTCACCGCCGAGGACGTCGCCTTCACGATGAACCTGCAGAAGGACTTCCCCGGCATGGACAAGGCCGGGCTCTGGAACGACACCTTCGGCGCGCCGGCGAAGTCCGTCACGGCCGACGGCAACCAGGTCGTCATCGAGTTCGAGGGCAACGCCGCCGCCAAGTACGACGGCATCATCTCGACCAAGATCCTCCCCGAGCACGTCTACTCCCAGGTCGAGGACCCGACGACGTACGTCGACAAGGAGCCGGTCGGCACGGGCCCGTTCGAGGTCGCGAGCTACAACGGCCGCCGGCTCACGCTCGCCCGGCGCGACGACTACTGGCAGGCCGAGAAGATCAAGGTCGAGAAGATCGTCCAGGAGGGCATCTTCGACTCCTCGCAGGCGGCGCTCAAGCTCGAGAACGGCGAGATCGACGCCTACTACGGCGACATCCCCAACCCGGAGAAGACCCTCGTCGAGAAGGACCCGAAGAACAACCACTACTTCTACTCACCTGCCGGCACGACCGTGCTGACCGGCAACCTGACCCAGGAGCCGTGGAACGACCCGAAGTTCCGCGAGGCGATCTCCTACGGCATGGACAAGGAGTCGATGTCGGACAAGGGCATCTACGGGATCATGGCGCCGGCCAGCCAGACCGGGCTCAAGCTCCCGGCCATGGAGGACCTGCTCCCCGAGCAGTACGCGGGCGCGGACACCGTGCTGCCCTACGACCCTGACAAGGCGGCCGAGATGCTCGACGCCGCCGGCTACGAGGAGGGTGCGGACGGCAAGCGCACGATGCCCGACGGCAGCCCGCTGTCCGTCGACTTCTCCGTGCAGGCTGGCTTCATCGACTACGAGGCCATCGCCGAGGTCATCGCCGACAACCTCAACGACCTCGGGGTCGACACCAAGGTGACGGCCTCCGCGCCGGAGTCGGTGGACGAGCAGAAGAAGACGGGCGACTTCAACGCCGTCCTGGAGTACTTGCACGGTGGCTGCGAGCTGGCCCGCAACCTCGGGTCCAAGCTCAACAGCAAGCAGTTCCCGACCGAGCAGGACATCTTCCCCAACGTCGGGCGCTACTCCGACCCGGCGACCGACGAGGCGATCCAGGGACTCTCGGGGGCGACCGACCGCGAGGAGCAGAAGCCGTACCTCGGGGAGCTCGTCGACGTGATGATGACCGAGTTCCCGGTCACCGCGCTGATCTACGCCCCCTCGCGCACGATCTACCGCACGGAGAACGCGGAGGGCTGGCCCACCGAGGACAACGCCTACGCCAGCGGTGCGGACGACCGGCTCCTGGTGATGACGAACCTGACGCCTCCGAGCTGAGGCGGGGGCCGGTGCGGTACTTCCTCCGGAAGATCGGGTTCTTCGTCGGCACCCTGTGGGCCGTCGTCACCCTGAACTTCCTCATCCCGCGGCTGCAGCCGGGCGATCCCGCCGAGCTGATGGTCCGCAGGCTCCAGGGCAAGGACAGCCAGCTCGACGCGGCCCAGGTCGAGGCGATGCGCTCGATGCTGGGCGCGCCGGACGGGTCGCTGTGGACCCAGTACTGGGCCTACCTGGCCGACCTGCTGCGCGGGGACTTCGGGGTGTCCTACACCTACTACCCGTTCTCGGTGGCCGAGGTCATCGGGCAGGCGATCTGGTGGACCGTCGGGCTCGTCCTCGTGACGCAGGTGATCTCGTTCGTCGTCGGCATCGTGCTCGGGGCGTACGCCGCCTGGCGACGCAACAGCAAGCTCGACACGGTGATCACGCTGGGGTCGACCTTCCTCGGCACGCTGCAGCCGTTCTGGATCGCACTGGTGCTGCTCTACGTCTTCGGCTACACGCTCGGCTGGTTCCCGACGTCGGGCGGCTACTCCGCCTCGATCCCGGGACTGAACATGTTCTTCGTCGAGGAGGTGCTCTCGCACTCGACGTTGCCGGCGGTCGCGCTGCTCATCGTGACGCCGATCGGCTGGATCCTGGGGATGCGCAACACGATGATCATGAACCTGGGCGAGGACTACATCCGGCTCGCCAAGGCCAAGGGACTGCCCGACCGCACCGTGGCCCTCAGGTACGCCGCCCGCAACGCGCTGCTGCCGAGCGTCACCGGCTTCGCGCTCGCCCTCGGCAGCGTGCTCGGCGGCACGATCCTCGTCGAGACGGTCTTCGACTACCCCGGCCTCGGCCGGCTGATGGGGGAGGCCGTGCAGAACAAGGACTACCCGCTGCTGCAGACGCTGATGCTGCTGACCACCACCGGCGTCCTGATCGCCAACCTGGTCGCCGACCTGCTCTACGGCGTGCTCGACCCGAGGGCTCGGAGGGCTGAGGGATGACCACCACGCCGAACGACTTCATGGCAGAGGGCGATCCCGGCCAGGCGCAGTCCTTGGAACAGGTCGGGGGCTCGACGACCCCCGACCGCTGGTGGCAGGTGGTGTGGTCGAGCAAGAAGGCGCGTGTCGGCCTCGTCGTCCTGGCCCTCTACGTCCTGATGGCGGTCTTCGCGCCGCTGATCGCTCCCCACGACCCGCTGGACGGCGGCTTCACCCCACTGCTCCAGCCGTCGGGGGAGCACTGGCTCGGCACCAACACCAACGGCCGCGACATCGCCTCGCAGCTGATCTACGGCAGCCGGGTCTCGCTCCTGGTCGGGCTGTTCGGTGGTGCGCTCGCCACGGCGATCGCCCTCGTCGTCGGGATGGTGTCCGGCTACACCGAGGGCACGATCGTCGACGACGTGCTGAGCTTCGTCACCAACGTCGCACTGGTGATCCCGGCACTGCCGCTCATCATCACGTTGGTTGCCTACTCCGACACCCGCGGCGTGTGGCTGATCGTCGGCATCATCGCCCTGACGTCGTGGGCCGGTGCCGCCCGCTCGAAGCGGGCGCAGATCATCACGCTGCGCAACCGCGACTTCGTCACGTCCGCCAAGTTCTCCGGCGAGGGCTCGGCCCGGATCATCTTCTCCGAGATCATGCCCAACATGAGCTCGCTCGTGGTCGCGGGCTTCGTCGGCGCGGCCACCGGCGCCGTGGGTGCGGAGGCCGGCCTCGCCGTCCTCGGCCTGGGCGACACCCGCTCCGTCTCCTGGGGCACGATGCTCTACCAGGCCGACGCGCAGGGCGCGATCCAGCAGGGCCTGCTCACCTGGATCTTCGCCCCGGGCCTCGCGCTCGCGATCCTCATCACCGCCATGAGCCTCATCAACTTCGGCGTCGACCTGCTGAGCAACCCCCACCTCAGGGAGGACTGACCATGGCCAGACCCACCGAGGGCACCGCGCTGCTGGAGGTCCGCAACCTCGAGGTGCGCTACGAGCCGAAGGCGAGTCGCTCGATGACCGCCGTGCAGGACGTCAGCTTCGACATCAAGCCGGGGGAGTTCGTCGGCCTGATCGGCGAGTCGGGGTCCGGCAAGACCACTCTCGCCACCGCGCTCCTGCGGCTGCTGGAGAAGCCCGGTCGGATCAGCAACGGCACCATCACCTTCGACGGCACCGACATCACCCACCTCGACCAGGACGAGCTGCGCGAGATCCGGTGGCGCGACCTGTCCACGGTCTTCCAGAGCAGCATGAACTCGCTCAACCCGGTGGTCCGGATCGAGCCGCAGTTCCGCGACGCGATCGAGCAGCACTCCGACCTGCGCGGTGACGACGTCTCCGCGCGCGTGCGCGAGCTCTTCGACATGGTCTTCATCGACCACCGGTTCATCACGGCGTTCCCGCACGAGCTCTCCGGCGGCATGAAGCAGCGCGTCAACCTCGCACTGGCGCTGGCGCTCGACCCCAAGCTGGTCCTGCTCGACGAGCCCACCACGGGCCTCGACGTCGTGGTGCAGCACTCGATCCTGCAGAACGTGCGGAAGCTGCAGGAGGAGAAGGGCTTCGCGGTCCTCTTCATCAGCCACGACATCGGGACCGTCCTCGACCTCTCCGACCGCATCCTGGTGATGTACGCCGGGCGGATCGTGGAGTCGCAGACGGCCCAGGAGCTGCTGCGCGAGCCGCTGCACCCGTACACGAAGGGGCTGCTGGGCTCCTACGGCGACCCGCGCGCCGAGACGGTGCGGATCACCTACATCCCGGGCCGGCCGCCGGACCTCAGCCTGGTGTCCGAGGGCTGCAGCTTCGCGCCGCGCTGCCCGGAGAAGATCGACCGCTGCCTGACCGACTACCCCGAGCTGCTCCCCATCGAGTCGGGCGAGGTCGCCTGCCACGTCGCTGCCCTGCACCGGCTCGGCGGCGCGGACGGCGTCGAGCTGCCCGAGCGCACCCGGCGCTTCGTCGGCCCCGAGTTCGTCAAGACGGCCGACGAGTCGGCGCAGGCCCGCGAGCGCGACATCGTGCTCACCGTCGACAACGTGACCAAGGTGTTCGAGAAGCGACGCGGGCTCAAGGTCGATCGCACTGTCGCGGTCGCCGACACCAGTTTCGTGCTCCGCAAGGGCGCCGTGACCGCGCTCGTCGGCCAGAGCGGCAGCGGCAAGTCGACGCTCGCGCGGATGATCACCGGCATCGACAGCCCGACGGAGGGACGCATCGTCTTCCACGCACCCGACGGTGACCAGGAGGTCTCGTCCTACCGGGGCCGCGCACTGCGCAACTACCGCAGCCACGTCCAGATGGTCTTCCAGGATCCCTACTCGGCGCTCAACCCGACCAAGCGCCTCGGCCAGATCCTCGAGCGGCCGCTGATCAACTACCAAGGCCTCAAGGGCGACGCCCTCCGCGCGCACGTCGAGGAGCTGCTGGGGACGGTCGCCCTCACCCCGGCCGACCGGTTCGTCAATCGCTACGCCTACGAGCTCTCCGGCGGCCAGCGGCAACGCGTCGTGATCGCGCGGGCGCTCGCCGTGCTGCCCGAGGTCATCGTGGCCGACGAGCCGATCTCGAGCCTCGACGTCTCGATCCGCGCGGAGATCCTCGAGCTGCTCAACGACCTGGTGCAGGACCACGACGTCGGCATCCTCTACATCACCCACGACCTGCTCAGTGCGCGGATGCTCGCCGACGACGTGATCGTGCTCAACGAGGGGCGCGTGGTCGAGCAGGGACCGGCGCTGCAGGTGATCCGCGACCCGCAGGACGACTACACGCGCACGCTCCTGGACGCAGTTCCCAACCCGTTCTAGGCACGATCTGCCGGGATCCGCTGGATCGGCTCTGCGAGGCTGTGCCCGTGAGCTCAGACGCTGCGGACCGCCCGGTCACGATCTACACCGTGGCGGACCGCGCCGGCGTCTCGATCGCGACGGTCTCCCGGGTGCTGCGCGGCACCGCGCCGACGTCCCCCGTGACGCGCCGCAAGGTCCTCCAGGCCGTGCAGGAGCTCGACTACATCCCGCTGCGAGCGGCCCGCCAGGTCGAGGTGCCGCGCCACCAGACCCACGGTCTGGTCCTCCCCGGCGTGGTGGGTCCCTACTACTCGGAGCTGCTGATCGGGTTCGAGGCGGCGGCCGCCCGCTACGGCCAGTCGGTCGTGCTCCGGCTCGCGCACCCGTCGGTCGACCTCGAGGAGTCCGTACGCCAGGTGCTGCCGCGCGTCGACGGACTGGTCCTCGCCAACGACACCGTCTCGGACTCCTTCGTCCGGCAGGTCTGCAAGTCCACGCCGACGGTGCTGCTGGCGCGCGAGCCCGTCGACGGGTGCGACGCGGTGCTGGTGGAGAACCTGCACGCCGCCCAGGAGCTCACCGACCACCTGCTCAAGCACGGTCGGCGACGGTTGGTGTTCGTGGGCGACCCGGCCGGCTCCCACGACGTCACCGAGCGCTACACCGGATTCCGGGCTGCACTCGCGCGCTCGAAGCAGGCCGTCGAGGCATCGCTCCCGCTGCTCGTGCCGCTGGTCGAGGGGAGTGCCCCCGCGGTCGTCGACGCGCTCCTCGGCATGTCGGAGCCCGCCGACGCCATCGTCTGCGCCAACGACGAGCTCGCCGTCGCGGTGATGGCGATCCTCGCGGACCGGGGCGTGAAGGTGCCCGACGACCTGGCCGTCGTCGGCTTCGACGACATCATGACCTCGCGCTACGTGGCGCCCGGGCTGACGACGGTGCTGCAACCGACGTACTCCGTGGGGCGCTGGGCGGCCATCCGCCTCCACGAGCGGATCGAGGGCCGCACGCACGACGTGCACCCGCAGGTGCTGCCGACACGGCTGGTCGTCCGCGGGTCGTGCGGGTGCCCGAGGCGGGCGCCGAGCACCACCCCGAACTAGCCCTAGGCTGGCCAAATGCCCTCCCTCCACGAGCTCGTGCGAGCCCACACCGAGCTCGTCGAGGACGACGTGGCGTGGCTCCAGCTGCTCATGGCCGACTGGCAGATCCTGGCCGACCTCTCCTTCGCCGACCTCGTGCTGTGGCTGCCCGACCGCGAGGGCAAGGGCTACTGGGCCGGCGGCCAGATGCGCCCGACGACCGGCCCGACCGCGCTCGTCGACGACGTGCTCGGCACCTTCATCCCCACCGGGCGCCGCCGGATGCTCGACGAGGCGCACGGGACCGGCCGGCTGGTGCGCGAGGGCGACCCCGAGTGGCGCGACGACGTGCCGGTGCGGGTCGAGGTCATCCCCGTGCGGCGGGCAGGTCGCGTGATCGCCCTGATCGCCCGCAACACCAACCTGCTCGGCGTACGCACTCCCAGCCGGCTCGAGCTGAGCTATCTCCAGACCGCCGCCGAGCTGACCCAGATGATCGCGTCGGGGCACTTCCCGCTGCCGGGGCAGCGCAGCGACCACGCCGACTCACCGCGGGTGGGGGACGGGTTCGTGCGGCTCGACCCCGCCGGCCGGGTCGTCTACGCCAGCCCCAACGGCCTATCCGCCTACCGCCGGCTCGGGCTCCAGGGCGACCTCGCCGGGCTGGTGCTGACCGACCTGACCCGCGAGCTGGTGCCGGCGCGGAGGCGTCCCGACGAGGAGACGCTCAGTGCCGTCCTGGGCGGCCGTGACGGCCGCGCGACCGAGGTCGGCACCGACGAGGTGACCCTGATCGTGCGCAGCATCCCGCTGCGTCCGCAGGGCGACCCCAGCGGTGCGCTGCTGCTGGTGCGTGACGTCACCGAGCTGCGCAGCCGCGACCGCGAGCTGGTCACCAAGGACGTCACGATCCGCGAGATCCACCACCGGGTGAAGAACAACCTCCAGACGGTCGCCGCGCTGCTGCGCCTGCAGGCCCGGCGTACGCAGGCCGAGGACGCCAAGGCGGCCCTCGAGGAGGCGGTGCGCCGGGTGGGGTCGATCGCGATCGTGCACGAGACGCTCAGCCACGCGGTGGAGGAGACCGTCGACTTCGACGAGATCGCCGACCGGCTCGGCGCGATGGTCGTCGACGTCAGCGGGGTCGAGGTGCCGGTCCGCGTGGTGCGCGAGGGGTCCTTCGGCAAGCTGCCCTCCGAGGCGGCGACGCCCCTGGCGATGGTGCTCACCGAGGTGCTGCAGAACGCCGTCGAGCACGGCTACGCCGACCAGCCCGAGCGCACCGGCGGTCGCGTGGTGATCACTGCGCGACGGATCGTCGGGCGACTGCACGTGGTCGTCGAGGACGACGGGCGCGGACTGCCCGAGGATTTCGACCTCGACGCCTCGACCCAGCTCGGGCTGTCGATCGTGCGCACGCTCGTCGAGTCAGAGCTCGGCGGCGTGCTCGAGATCGGCCCCGGCACCCGGGGCACGCGGGTGCAGGCGGACCTGCCGGTCGACTGAGCGGCCCGATGCAGACTCGCGGATCAGGCCGTGCGGATCCGGGCGCGGGCGTTGCGGCGCTTCAGCGCGCGACGCTCGTCCTCGCTGAGGCCACCCCACACTCCGTGGTCCTGCCCGGCCTCGAGGGCCCAGGCAAGGCACTGCTCGCGCACCTCACAGCGACGGCACACCTGCTTCGCCTCCTCGATCTGGAGGATCGCGGGACCGGTGTTGCCGATCGGGAAGAACAGCTCAGGGTCCTCGTCGAGGCATGCAGAGCGGCTGCGCCAATCCATGAGTGGGGAAATCCCTCTTTCTGTCACAGGCAATGGTGCTGTTGTCGGACGTTCAGCGTGCCCGGGCGCGCCTCAGCAGAGCGAGGGGCGCAGCGACAAGACTCGCAACCTTTGAACGTTCACACAACCCCCCACACAGGTCGTGTCCGTCACAACTACTGTTGGGCGGTGCCTGTTACCCCACCGCCGCCCCTCGTCGTGGCCGCGTCGCTCACCGCGGTCGAGGCAGTCGTGCTCGTCGGGCTGGGCCTCCTGGAGGTCGTCAACCTCAACTCCGGGAGGCTGACGATGGGTGTCACGACCTCCGCCTTCTTCCTTGGCGCGGCCGCCGCGCTCGCGTGGTGCGCGTGGGCGCTGTGGCGTGTACGCCGCTGGGCGCGCAGCCCCGTGGTGATGGCCCAGCTGATCGTGCTGGGCCTCGCGTGGAACTTCCGGGACGTCTCGACCATCGTGCTCCCGGTGTCGCTCGCGCTCGTCGCCCTGGTCGTGATCGCCGGGCTGCTGCACCCCGCCACCACGCAGGTCCTCGAGGACGTCTAGTCCGCCGCTAGTCGGCTTCCAGCGACGTACGCAGCTGGGCGAGCGTGCGGGTCAGCAGGCGGGACACGTGCATCTGCGAGACGCCGATCTCCTCGGCGATCTGCGACTGCGTCATGTTCTTGAAGAAGCGCAGCAGCAGGATGCGCTTCTCGCGCTCGCCGAGGCCCTCGAGCAGTGGCTTGATGGACTCGCGGACCTCGACGTGCTCGATGTTGGCGTCCTCGATGCCGAGCGTGGCGAGCATCGCCGGGGGCCCGTCGTCGTTGTCGTCGGAGGCGTCGAGCGACAGCGTGGCGTAGGCGTGGGAGGACTCGATGCCCTCCATGATCTCCTCCACCGTGCAGCCGATGACCTCGGCGAGCTCGCGGGGCGTGGGGGATCGGCCCAGCTTCTGGGTGAGCTCGCCGGTCGCGCCGCCGATCTGCATCCGCAGCTCCTGCAGGCGCCGCGGGACCCGGATCGCCCACCCCTTGTCGCGGAAGTGTCGCTTGATCTCCCCGATGACCGTCGGCGTGGCATAGGTCGAGAACTCCACGCCGCGGTCGGTCTCGAAACGGTCGACGGCCTTGATCAGCCCGATCGTGCCGACCTGGACCAGGTCCTCGAACGGCTCGCCCCGGTTGCGGAAGCGGCGCGCGCAGTGCTCGACGAGCGACATGTGCAGGTGCACCAGGTCGTCGCGAGCCACCGACCGCTCGGCCGTGGACGTGTCGTCGTCGCGCAGGACCGTGAAGAGCTCCGCGCTGCGGGCGCGCAGCAGATCCACCCCGCCCGTCGCGACCTCGTCGATCGTGCGGTGCTCGGCGGCCCCCGCCGCCCCTTCCCCCGTGAGTGCGCTCATGTCAGCGACCCGGCACCCGTTCCCTCCGTGACCTGGGACGCCACCGTGAATCCCACCGTGAAGCGCCCCGCCTCCGATCCGGCTCTCGCGTCCTGCGCCATCGTGTCGAGCACCTGCCAGGCGAAGCTCTCGGTGTCGAGAGGCGGGTCTTCCATCGCCTCCACCTCGAGGGTGACCCTCATCGAGCCCCGGCCGAAGAAGAAGCAGGCGACGAGGTCGGTGCCCGGGTCGGCGGCCGGGATCGCGAGTGCCGTGGCCTCGCCGATCGCGATGCGCAGGTCCTCGATGTCGTCGATCGTGAAGTCGAGGCGCGCGGCGAGGCCGGCGGCAGTGGTGCGTACGACGGTGGCGTAGGCGCCCTCGGCGGGCAGGCGGAGCTCGACGTCGGCGCGATGGTCCCCGGTGTTCTCTGACATCTGCGTCTGCGTCCCGTCCTCGGCTGATGTGCTGGCCGACACCTTAGTCGGCGTCGGTCACCAATGAGGTCGACACCGCCCAGAGGCGCTCGGCCGCCTCGGGGTCCAGGGCGTAGCCGCACACGCCGTGCAGGCCGTCGCGCACCTGGTCGACGACCTCCGCCTCGTGGCAGTCCTCGAAGTAGCGCCCGCCCATCCCCCTGAGTCCGGGCCAGGTGGCGAGGAGCACCGACGTGGCGGCGCCCTGCTCGGGAGTCTTCACGCCCATGCCGGAGGCGTCGGTCGCGGGGACCTGCGCCTTCGTGGCCTCGAGGGTCGCGGCGTCCCAGTGCTGCTGGAGGCCGGTCCAGACCCCGCCGGGCATCAGCGCGTTGGTGGTGATGCCGTCCCCGGCCCAGCGACGGTGGGCCTCGACGGCGAACAGCACGTTGGCGGTCTTCGACTGGCCGTAGGCGATGCCCGCGTCGTAGGGCCGTCGGTCGAAGAAGAGATCGTCGAAGTCGACGGGCGCGTTGCCGTGGCCGCTCGAGCTCACCGCCACCACGCGGGCGTCGTCCGCGGCCGCGAGCGCGTCGTGGAGACCGAGCGCCAGCGCGAAGTGCCCGAGGTGGTTGGTGGCGAGCTGGAGCTCCCAGCCCTGCGCGGTGTACGCCTCGGGGCTGGCCATGATCCCGGCGTTGTTCACCAGGACGTGGAGCGGCTCGTCCCACCTGGCGACGAGGGCCCGCACGGACCTGAGGTCGGCCAGGTCGAGCTCGCGGACCTGCACCCTGTCGTTGCCCGTGCTCTCCGCGATGTAGCGCGCAGCCGTACGACCCGCGCCGGTGTCGCGCACGGCCAGCGTGACCGCGGAGCCCGCCCCGGCCAGCGCGCGAGCGGTCTCCAGCCCGATGCCGGCGGCGCCCCCCGTGACCAGGGCGTGGCGGCCGGACAGGTCGAGGCCGGCAACCACGTCCGCAGCCGTGCTCGTGGCGTCGAAGGGGGTGGTGATGCGGGTCATGGGTGCTCCGGTGGGGAAGGTCGGGAAATGGGGCGGACCCGGCTGCCGCGGGGGCAACCGGGTCCGATGGAGCAAGAAGGGCTCAAGCCTTCTTGGTCTCCCAGAAGATCTCGGCGATCTCGTCGATCTTGGCGAGCAGCTCGTCGGCCTTGCCGGCGTCGAGCTCGCCCTTGGTGCCGGAGGCACCGGCCAGCTTGGTGGCCTCGTTCACGAGGGTGTGGAGCTGCGGGTACTTCTCGAAGTGCGGGGGCTTGAAGTAGTCGGTCCACAGCACCCACAGGTGGTGCTTGACGAGCTCCGAGCGCTGCTCCTTGATGAGGATCGCGCGGGTGCGGAAGTCGGGGTCGTCGTTGTCGGCGACCTTGGCGATGATCGCCTTGATCGACTCGGCCTCGATGCGGGCCTGGGCGGGGTCGTAGACACCACAGGGCAGGTCGCAGTGGGCGGAGACCTCGATGGTCGGGGCGAAGAAAGTGCGAAGCATGTGCAACCTCTCGAACGTCGGCGAATTGCTCTCCTGCGACACTACTCCGCGTGGAACGAGCGGGTCAGTGGGGTCTCGCCCGGGTGGGTGGGCGCTCGATGCTCCCCACGCTCCGCGACGGTGACCGGCTGCTCGTGACGTACGGCGCTCGCGTCCGGCCCGGCGACCTGGTCGTGGCGCGGTTCCCGGACGGGACGCTGGCGGTCAAGCGAGCGGGGGAGGAGCGGCGTACGCGCACGGGCGGGGCGGGCTGGTGGCTGGTGAGCGACAACCCCGGCGAGGGCATCGACTCGCGGCACCGCGGACCGGTCGCCGAGGACCAGGTCCTGGGCGTCGTACGGCTGCGGGTGTGGCCTTCCCCACGTCTGGGACGCAGGCTCTTGCGCCCCTGAGCTGTGCCAGTATCGCGGCCATGGCCACACCGCACCCGCACGCCGGCGACCCCGTCTTCGACCTCCACGTCGGCGGCAAGATGGAGACGGTGTCGACCGTGGCGCTCACCGGGCCGGAGGAGCTGTCGCTCGCCTACACCCCGGGCGTGGCCCGGGTCTGCGAGGCGATCGCCGCCGACCCGTCGATGACCCAGCACTACACGTGGGTGCCCAACACCGTCGCCATCGTCACCGACGGCACGGCGGTGCTCGGGCTCGGTGACATCGGGCCGGCCGCCGCGATGCCGGTGATGGAGGGCAAGGCCGTGCTCTTCAAGCAGTTCGGCGGGGTGGACGCGGTGCCGCTGTGCCTCGACACGACCGATGTCGAGGAGATCATCGAGACCGTCGTGCGACTGGCGCCGAGCTTCGGTGGCATCAACCTCGAGGACATCTCCGCACCGCGCTGCTTCGAGATCGAGGCGCGGCTCAAGGAGCGCCTCGACATCCCCGTCTTCCACGACGACCAGCACGGCACCGCGGTCGTGGCGCTCGCGGCGCTCACCAACTCGCTGCGCCTGACCGGTCGGGACGCGGCGACCGTACGCGTCGTGGTGCAGGGCGCCGGCGCCGCAGGTGTCGCCGTGGCCCGCATCCTGCTCGAGGCCGGCGTGCGCGACATCGCCGTGCTCGACCGGCAGGGCGTGCTGAGCTCGACGCGCTCGGACCTGACGCCGGTCAAGGCGGCGCTCGCCCGTGACACTGCCGACGTCGTCGGCCGCAGCGGGACCCTGGCCGACGTGATGGCCGGCGCCGACGTCTACATCGGCGTCTCCGGCGGGCAGGTGCCCGAGGAGATCGTGGCCTCGATGGCGCCGGAGGCGATCATCTTCGGCCTGGCCAACCCGACGCCCGAGGTGCACCCCGACCTCGCCCACAAGTACGCCCGCGTCGTGGCCACCGGCCGCTCCGACTACCCCAACCAGATCAACAACGTGCTCGCCTTCCCGGGCATCTTCCGCGGCGCCTTCGACGTCCACGCCACCGCGATCACCGAGGGGATGAAGGTCGCCGCGGCCACCGCCCTCGCCGAGCTCGTCGGCGACGACCTGCGCGAGGACCTCGTCATCCCCTCGCCGTTCGACCCCCGCGTCCCGGGTGCCGTCCGCGAGGCCGTCGCCGCTGCGGCCCGGGCCGACGGGGTCGCCCGCCGCTGATGGCCGGGGACTGGCTGGCCGACGCGGTCGTCTACGAGATCTACCCGCAGTCCTTCGCAGACTCGGACGGCGACGGGATCGGCGACCTGCGAGGAGTCATCGACCGGCTCGACCACATCGAGTCGCTGGGTGTCGACACCCTGTGGTTCAACCCGTGCTTCGCCTCGCCCTTCGTGGACGCGGGCTACGACGTGTCGGACTACCTGCAGGTCGCCCCGCGCTACGGGACCAACGCGGGCCTCGTCGAGCTGGTCGAGGCGGCGCGTGAGCGCGGCATCCGGGTGCTGCTCGACCTGGTGGCCGGTCACACGTCGATCGAGCACCCGTGGTTCCAGGCCGAGCTGCACGCGGACGGCCCGAGCCCCGAGGGCGACCGCTACGTCTGGTGCGAGGACCTCCCGGCGTGGGCGTGGGACTCGGACGTCCCGGGCACGCCGGCGTGGGTCCGGTCGCCGGGACCTCGTCCGGGGTGGTACCTCAAGAACTTCTACGACGAGCAGCCTGCGCTCAACTTCGGCTGGACCGCCACCCCCGACGACGAGCCGTGGCGCGATGCCGTCGACGACCCCGGCCCGACCCGCAACAAGCTGATGCTGCGCGAGGTGCTGGACTTCTGGTTGAGCCGTGGCGTCGCGGGCTTCCGGGTCGACATGGCGTTCTCCCTGGTGAAGGACGACCGAGGCAAGAACGCCGGGGCGGTGGCCGCGACGCAGGTGTGGCGCGACCTCCAGGGCTGGCTGGCGAGCGCCCATCCCGACGCCGTGCTGATCCCGGAGGGCAAGGAGCCGCGCACCGGCGCGGCCTTGGGGTTCGACGCCGACTTCATGCTCGTCATCCACGCCGAGCACGCCAGTCTCTTCGACAACGGCGGCGCGGGCATCCTGCCGTTCCAACCCTCGGGGCACGCCTTCTTCCACGCCGACGGCCTCGGCAGCACCCGCACGTTCCTCGACGGGTGGGCGGCAGCGAAGGCCGGGGACCCGAGTCGTCCGGTGCTGCTCGGCACCGCCGACCACGACTTCAGCCGGCTGCGCACAGATCCGCGCACGCCCGAGGAGCTCGGCGCCGCGCTCACCTTCCTCTTCACGTGGGGCACGGTGCCCTCGCTCTACTACGGCGACGAGATCGGCATGCGCTACCTGCCGGGCCTGCCGGACGTCGAGGGATCGATCTGCAACCCGCTCTACAACAGGTCGGGGTGCCGTACGCCGATGCAGTGGGACGACTCGCCCAACGCCGGCTTCTCCACGGCCGCGGCGAGTGACCTCTACCTGCCGATCGACCCGTCGCCCGACCGGCCGACCGTGAAGGCCCAGGAGGAGGATCCCGCCTCGACGCTGCACCTGGTGAGACGACTGGTCGCGCTGCGCCGCTCGACGCCGGCACTCGGCGGCCGCGCGCCGACGACCGTCCTGCACGAGGGCTACCCGTTCACGTGGCGTCGCGGCGACTCCCACGTCGTGGTGGTCAACCCGAGGCGCGAGCCGGCCACGGCAGACGTGCCCGGGCTCGCAGGTGCCCGGTTGCTGCTGGGACGTGGCGTCGTCGTGTCCGGGTCCGGCGTACGCGTCGAGGGGTTCGGCTACGGAGTGCTCGAGCTCGTCTGAGCCTCAGGCAGAACGGACTTCGGGTCGTCCGGCGCGCCGGGGGCCGCGCCCCTCGCGCATCGCGGTCCACCCGACGAGTGCGAGCAGGGCGCCGGCGGTCATCGTCGACAGGACGCCGATCCGGGCTCGTTGGACCACCGTGTCGCAGGCAGCCATCACGTCGCTCTCGGAGGCCGTCACCGGCACGGCGATGCGCGTCGAGTCGGTCCCGGAAACGAGCCATGACGCGGAGATGGCGGACCCGCAGTCGACCCGCTGGCCCGCGACCGTGGTGGAGGCCCGGTTCTCGACGCCGTAGGCGAAGGCCACGAGCACGACGAGGACACCCACCACCAGTGCCGCCCGCGACCTGCGCATGACCCGAGTATGCGCCTACTCGAAGAGGGGACGCAGGTGGTCGTTGAGGAACATGCCCTGCGGGTCGAGCTCGCGGCGGATGGCGATGAAGTCGTCGGCGCGGGGGTAGTGCGCGTGGAGGCGCTCGGGTGTCAGGAAGTGGAGCTTGCCCCAGTGCACCCGGGCGTCGAACCCGGCGAGGAGGTCGTCGACCGCGCGCAGGTAGGCCCAGTAGTCGGTGCCGGGGGTGCCGGAGACCGAGATGACGACCGTGGGGGTGCGGTACTGCGAGGAGAGGAAGGCCTCGTCGGGACCGACCGTGCGCACCTCGAGCGGGTAGATCGAGTCGGGGAGGCTGCGGAGCATGAGCTCGCGCATCGCGGTCAGGGCCTCGGGGGCCCGGTCGAGCGCGATGAAGTACTCCAGCTCGTGGAAGTTGGGGTCGTAGACCATCGGGAAGATCCGGTAGCACCGGTCCACGCGGCGCCCGGCGGTGTCGTCGTCCGGCACCTCCGGCCCGACCTCGTCGTAGACCTTGACGTAGCACTGGTCCTGGAGCCGCTCGCCGTGCCCGTCGAGGTTGTAGAGCGCGCCCGACTCCTCGGTCGGCAGCCAGAACATCCCGAAGTGCCGGTGTTCCGCGACGAGCCGGTCCCAGTCGCCCATCACGTCGTCCCACGACCGGAGGCTGACGTGCTCGCGCAGCCGGTAGGCGTCGGTGACCTCGAGCTCGAGCTGCGTGACGACGCCGAGCATCCCGACCGAGACCTGGGCGGCGTGGAGGAGGTCGGGCTCGTCCTCGCCGATCTCGCGGACCTCGCCGGTCCCGGTCACGAGGCGTACGCCGCGCACGACGCCGGACAGGCTGGTGTAGCCGGTGCCGGAGCCGTGCGTGCCCGTCGCCACCGCGCCCGCGATCTGCTGGGTGTCGATGTCGCCCTGGTTGCGCAGCGCCAGCCCGTCGGCCCACAACGGCTCGTAGAAGTCGCGGATCAGCGTCCCGGGCAGCGCGGTCGCCCGCTTCGCCGCTCGGTCCGTGCCGACGACGCCACGCATCGCGGACACGTCGAGCAGCAGCCCGTCGGTCTGGACGACCGGCGTGAACGAGTGCCCGGCGCCGGCGACTCGTACTCCCTGCCCGCGGCCGGCCGCCTCCTTCACGAGGGCGACGACCTCGTCCTCGTCGCGGGGAGTGGCGGTCGTGGCGGGCGAGAAGCTCTGGTTGCCCACCCAGTTGGTCCAGGTCATGGGGGTCAGCCTGTCCAGCAGCGGACCCGCCGTCAACGGACCTGCTCAGAAGCCGATCGACGGCTCCGGCTCCAACGTCGTGCGCATGGCGCGCGCGAGCTCGGCGTACACACCCGCGCGGTGCTCGCGGACCAGGCCGGCACGGAGCAGGCCGCCGGTCGAGTGGCCGAGGTGGCCCGCGCCCAGGACGGCGACGTCGAGGGTGACGTCGGGCTCCGCGTCGGTGCGTGCTGCCTGCCCGGCCCCGGAGGTGGCGGTCAGTCGCCAGCGACCGGCGTTCCACGGTGCGTAGCGGTCCTCGACCTCGACCACGACGTCGCAGTCGGTCTCGTAGGTGCGCAGCGGCCAGGCGGCCTCCAGGTCGACGAGGCGGACCCAGGTGCTGTCCCACGTCTTGATGTCGCCGGTGCCGCGCGGGCCGCCGACCCAGCCGAGCAGCGGGTCGTCGGCGCCGATGTTCTCCAGCTTGGTGGTGCCCATCAGGTCGAGGTCGACGACGCGGCGGGCCAGGGCCAGGCGGGCTGCGGGTCCGCCGGTGAAGGTGCCGACCACGACGGTGCCCGACGGACGGGCGCTCTCCCACTTGTGCTCGCGGCGCAGGCCGGTGAAGCCGACGTCCTCCCCGCCGCGGCGGGCGAAGATGACGCGTCGCCGCTCCTTGTCGCGCAGGTTCTCGGGGATCTCGAGGGTGAGGAGCGAGAAGAAGTCGGGAGAGCCGATGATCGTGCCGGGGAAGTCGCCCGCGTGAGCGACCTGGCAGGCGCGCATCCGCTCGGCCACGCCGGCATCGGACATCGTGACGAGGTGGGTCGTGATGCCGGCGACCTCGTCCTCGAGGTGCGGCGCGGTGAAGGTGGTGCCGCGGCCGAGGTCGACCTGGTGGGTCAGCACCGCCATGCCGTAGCCGTAGCGGCCGTAGATCGCGGCCTCGCTGGCGTGCAGCGCCGAGATCGCCGTCCCGGCCTCGCGGGTGCGGGTGAGGTGGTCGGTCATCATCGCGGACAGCACGCCACGTCGCCGCGAGTCGGGATGCACCCCGACCCACGTCAGGCCGGCGATCGGGACGACGGCGCCGCCGGGCAGCGACATCTCCATCGGACGTACGCCGT
Source organism: Nocardioides glacieisoli (assembly GCF_004137245.1). GTDB lineage: Bacteria > Actinomycetota > Actinomycetes > Propionibacteriales > Nocardioidaceae > Nocardioides > Nocardioides glacieisoli. The sequence continues at coordinate 197,571 of NZ_SDWS01000006.1, read as the reverse complement.
AGATGCCGGCGTGGTGGTCCTCCGGACCGTCGGGCAGGTCGACCACGAACCGCTGGTCCTCGGGCAACCCGAGCCGCAGGTGGTGGGCGTCGGCGTCGGTGACCTCGCCGAACCAGACGAGCTGGTCGGTCGCGAGGTACTTGTCGGCGTCCTCCGAGGGACGTACGTCGATGCTCATCCGGCAACCCAACAGTTCTCCTCGAGCGATGGCAACGGCGTTTCGACCGGCCGTGTCATGCGGGCGGCGATCTAGGGTGACGCCGTGCCGGAACCGCTCGCTGACATCGGATGGGGATGGGTCACCGCAGTGTGCGGCGTCCTCCTCATCGCCTTCATGTTCAAGTACCTGCTGCTGGTCTTCCGGAATCGCCGGACGTGGGTCGTCACCGAGGCCACCGTCGGCAAGGTCCAGACGCGGCAGGCCTCGGCCACGGGCACGGGTGGTGGCACCTTCGTCAACTACCACTACACCGACGCGCACGGACAGCAGCACATGGGAGTCGATTCGCCGTGGTTCGGCAAGCCGAAGCGCAAGAGCAAGCTGCAGATCCGCTACGCCTCAGACGAGCCCGCGAGGAGTGAGGTGGTGACGCCCCTGGCGGGGGAGCTGGCGATCTTCGTCATCGGCACCGCGTGCGGTGTGGCCCTCGTGCTGATGAGCCTCGCCGGATGGCTGTCCGGCTGAGAACGGGCACTCGCTAGGGTCGAGGCATGTTCGCCGTCTACGCCGAGACCTTCTCCTTCGACGACCCGCTGAGCGGCCTGGTGGTGGGCGAGCGGCCCGCTCCGGAGGCCCCCGACGGGTGGGCGACCGTCACGGTGAAGGCGGCCAGCCTCAACCACCACGACCTCTGGTCGTTGCGCGGTGTCGGGCTGCGCGAGGAGTCGCTGCCGATGATCCTCGGGTGCGACGCCGCGGGCCTCGACGAGGACGGCAACGAGGTCGTCGTGCACGGCGTGATCGGCGACCCGCACTGGACCGGCGACGAGGCCGACGACCCCGGTCGCTCGCTGCTCTCCGAGCGCCATCAGGGCACCTTCGCCGACCAGGTCATCGTGCCGCGCCGCAACCTGGTGCCGAAGCCCGCGTCGCTGTCCTTCGAGGAGGCGGCGTGCCTGCCCACTGCGTGGCTGACGGCCTACCGGATGCTCTTCGTGCAGGGAGCCTGCAAGCCGGGCGAGACGATCCTCGTCCAGGGCGCGGGGGGTGGCGTCGCGACCGCGCTCATCACCCTCGGCCGGGCTGCCGGCCTCACCGTGCTCGCCACCAGCCGTGACGAGGCCAAGCGCGACCGCGCCCGCGAGCTCGGCGCCCACGACGTCTTCGAGTCCGGCGCCCGGCTGCCGGTCAGGGTCGACGCGGTGATGGAGACCGTCGGCAAGGCGACCTGGACCCACTCGATCCGCTCGCTGCGGCCGGGCGGCCGCATCGTCATCAGCGGTACGACGTCGGGTCCCGACGTCGCCGACGCGGGCCTGACCCACGTGTTCTTCAAGCAGCTCTCGATCATCGGCTCGACGATGGGCACCCGCGGGGAGCTCGACGCCCTCGTGAAGTTCCTCGACGCCACCGGTGCCCGGCCGCTCGTCGACCGCGCGATCCCGATGGACCGGGCGAAGGACGGGTTCGCCGCGATGGCCGAGGGCGACGTGTTCGGCAAGATCGTCTTCACACGATGACGCACCAGCCGGTGAAGCACGTCGTCACCGGTGCGGGCTCGGGCATCGGGCTCGCCCTGGCGCGCCACCTGGCGGACCGCGGCGACGAGCTCGTCCTGCTGGCGCGCAGCGAGGCTCGCGCCGGCGAGCTCGCGGACACCTTCGCCGGCGCGCAGGTGCTGGTGGCGGACCTCGCCGACCCGGGCACGCTCAACGGGATCGGCCGTCAGGTCGACGGCCCGGTCGACTCCCTCGTCCACGTCGCGGGGGCCATCGAGCTCGGTCGGGTCGACCGGCTGCGGCTCGCCGACTGGGACGAGCAGCTCGCCGTCAACCTGGTGGCACCCGCCGTGCTCACCCGCGAGCTGCTCCCGCACCTGCGGCAGGGACGCGGGACGGTGGTGCTCGTGAACTCGTCGGCCGGTCTCACCGCCAACGCCGAGTGGTCGGCGTACGCCGCCTCGAAGCACGGACTGAAGGCCTTCGCCGACGCGCTGCGCGAGGAGGAGGCCGACCACGGTGTGCGGGTCACCAGCATCTACCCCGGCCGCACGGCCACCCCGATGCAGCAGAAGGTGCACGAGCAGGAGGGGCGGGACTACGACGCCTCGCAGTGGGCCACTGCCGAGACCGTCGCCGGCACGATCCTGCACGTCCTCGACCTGCCGGCCGACGCGACGATCCCGGACGTCAGGGTGCGACCGGGGCCGGGCGCCTAGACCGGTTCGAGCACGAACGCCCGGATCCGCCGGCTCTCGCCGACGCGCTCGCGGTAGTTGAGGTAGCCGGGGTAGAACTCGCCCGCCAGCGCGAACACCTCGTCGGTCTCGCTCGGTGTCGCCGGACGGGCCGTCACCTCGCGCGAGGTGCCGCGATAGGTCACCGTCGCGCGCGGGTCGGCCTCGAGGTTGAGCACCCAGGCAGGGGTGGCGGGCTGGCCGAAGTTGGTGCCGAGCAGGGCGAGCGTGCCGGCGTACGGCGTCGCAATCAGGTGGCTCGTGCGTCGTTGGCCAGACTTGCGCCCGGTCGTCGTCACGTCGACGACCGCCAGCCCGGCCAGCAGGCTGGGCGCGCTGTGGCGGCCCTTCGTCAGCCGGCCCACGACGTCGTCCATCCGGCGCAGCGAGTGCGAGAAGAGCCAGCCGCCCGGACGGGTGCCGGCTCCCCACCGGACCAACCGGTGCAGCGGGTTGGCAGAGTGGTGGCTGTATCCGAGGTCGGCGGCCAGGCCGGTCATGCCCCGCCTCCGGGCTCGCGCGAGCGCCAGTTGAGCGCGCCGACCAGCAGCATCCGGAGCTGGGTGCGCGCCTCGGCAAGCGTGCGCTCCTCGGAGTCGGGGTCCTCCACGAGCCGCTCGGCCATCGTCACGACGAAGGAGACGATCAGGTCGGAGAGGAGGCCGATGTCGTGGGTGGAGTACTGCTCGGCGGCGCCGGTGCGCGCGATGTCGGTCGAGAGCTCGCGGGTGATGAGGGCGATCTCGTGGTGGATCGCCTCGCGCACGCGGGGCGGCCCGGCGGTCCGTTCGCGGGCGATGAAGGCGTAGTGGGAGCGGTTCTCCCGCACGTGCTGAGCCACGATCGGCAGCGAGCCGTCGATGAAGTCGCGGTACTCCGGCGCGTGCCGCCACACGTCGAGCAGCATCAGCCGCAGCGACCGGAAGCTCTCGTCGACCAGGGCCAGGCCGAGGAGCTCGAGCGATCCGAAGTGGCGGTAGAACGCGGTCGGCACGACGCCGACCTGCTTGGCGACCTGGCGGAGCGAGATCGCCGCGAGGTTGGAGTCCGCAGCCAGGGCGAGCGCGGCGTCGAGAATGGCCCGGCGCGTGCGCTCCTTGCGCTCCGCGCGCGACTCGCTCGCGTCTGCCGGGCCGTCCGCCATGGCGTGATCGTAGTGCGGCCGAGTGGGCGGGATCACCCGGCAGGTGCGTTGACGGCCCAGAGAGGCTCCGCAACACTTGAGTGAACAGACGTTCACTGAAAGGAGTCGGCATGACCGTCCTCTCGACGATCGCCCGCTCACGCACCGTCGCCGCGCTCACGTCGCCGCACGGTGTCGACCACTACCTCTCACGGGTGAACCCGATGTGGGCGGCGCACGACGTGCGCGGCCGCGTCGTCGCCGTGCACCGCGAGACCGAGACCGCCGGCGCCCCCGTCGCCACGCTCACCGTCCAGCCCACCGCGACCTGGCGCGGCCACCGCGCCGGCCAGTACGTCCAGGTCGGGCTCGACCTGCCGGGCTCGGCCCGCCGGATGACACGCTGCTTCTCGATCTCGTCGGCAGCCTCGGGCGCGGGGGAGGAGTTCACCCTGACCATCCGCTCGCACGCCGAGGGCCAGGTCAGCAAGTACCTCGTCGACGCAGAGCCGGGCCAGCTGCTCCACCTGTCGCAGGCACAGGGCGACTTCACCCTGCCGGTCAGCCCGGCCACACCGGGCATCGACCCGCTGCTGTTCATCACCGGCGGCTCGGGCATCACGCCGGCGATGTCGATGGTGCGCACCTTGCTTCGTGACGGCTACGACGGCCGCGCCGGGCGCCCCGTCACGTTCCTCCACTACGCCCGCTCGCCCGAGGACCAGATCTTCGCCGAGGAGCTGGAGCGGATCGCCGCCGACGACAACGGCGTGACCGTCCACCTGCGGCACGGCGACGCCGTCTTCAACGAGCTCGAGCTCCGTCGCCTCGTCCCCGGCTATCGCGACATCGACACCTGGGCCTGCGGCCCGGCCGGGATGCTCGAGCTCGTGCGGGCGGCGTACGTCGACAACCCGCGGCTGCGGCTCGAGCTCTTCAAGCCGCCGACCACCTCCAGCGGTGCGGCCGAGGGTGACCTGACCTTCGCCGACACCGACCGGCAGGTCGCCAACTCCGGTGCCTCGATCCTCGAGCAGGCCGAGGAGGCGGGCCTCACGCCCGTCTTCGGCTGCCGGATGGGCATCTGCTTCTCCTGCACCGCACGCAAGACCGAGGGCACCGTGCGCAACGTGCTCACCGGCACCGAGTCCTCGCTCCCCGACGAGGACATCCAGATCTGTGTCTCCGCCCCCGTCGGCGACTGCGTCGTCGACCTGTGAGGAAGGACCTCCCATGACCACCAAGACCCACCACGCCCGACTGACCCCCGAGCAGCTCGAGGCCTTCGGCCGCGAGATGGACGACCTGCGCCAGCGGATCCTCGCCGACCTGGGCGAGGACGACGCGGCCTACATCCGCGACGTCGTCAAGCGCCAGCAGCAGCTCGAGGTGCTCGGCCGTGCGCTGTTCTACCTGCCGCCGGCCTGGCCGCTCGCCGTCGCCGCGCTGTCGCTCTCCAAGATCATCGAGAACATGGAGATCGGCCACAACGTGATGCACGGCCAGTACGACTGGATGGGCGACCCGCACCTCAACTCGCGCATCTACGACTGGGACAACGTGTGCCCGGGCGAGCAGTGGAAGTACTCCCACAACTACATCCACCACACGTTCACCAACATCCTCGGCAAGGACCGTGACATCGGCTACGGCATCCTCCGGATGGACGAGGACCAGAAGTGGCACCCCTACTACCTCGGCAACCCGGTGTACGCGTTCCTGCTGATGGTGTTCTTCGAGTGGGGCGTCGCGATGCACGACCTCGAGGTCGAGAACATCGTCAAGGGCACCCGCAAGCTCGAGGAGAACAAGGCCCTCCACGCCGGGATCATGCGCAAGGTGCGCCGCCAGGCGCTCAAGGACTACGTCCTGTTCCCGGCGCTCACCGGCCCGTTCTTCCCGCTGACCCTCGCCGGCAACGCGGCCGCCAACCTCATCCGCAACGTCTGGGCGTTCAACATCATCTTCTGCGGCCACTTCCCGGCCGGCGCGGAGACGTTCAGCACCGAGGAGTGCGCGGACGGTCCGGACGGCACCGAGACCCGCGGCCACTGGTACTACCGCCAGGTGCTCGGCTCGGCCAACATCTCCGGCGGTCCGCTGTTCCACGTCCTGTCGGGCAACCTCAGCCACCAGATCGAGCACCACCTCTTCCCGGACCTGCCGGCGCGGCGCTACCCGATGATCGCGACCGAGGTGCAGGAGATCTGCGAGCGCTACGGGATCGCCTACACGACCGGTCCGCTGCGCAAGCAGCTCGCCAGCGTGGCGAGGAAGATCTGCCGCCTCGCCCTGCCGGACCGGCGTACGTCGCCTGCTGCCGAGGCCGTGGCCCAGGAGCCGCTCGCGGCCTAGTCCTCGGGGTCGTCGAGGCGGGCCAGCCAGGTGGCCAGCCGCTCGACCGGGATCTCGAAGTCCGGGTGGGCGTCGACGAACGCCTGGAGCTGCTCGGCGAGCCACGCCAGGGTGACCTCCTCGTCACCCCGGCGTCGCTCGAGCTCCTCGATGCCCCGATCGGTGAAGTACACCGCAGCCTCGGCTCAGTAGTCGTCGCCGCGACCGCGCGGCGACTCGAACGCCGCGTCGAGGAGCGCCTTCTGCTCCTCCACGTGGCGCTTCACCGTGCCGACGGACGGGGCGGCGGACGCGATCCGGGTGACCGGCTCGACCGTGAGGTCGAGCTGCGGCCACACGTTGAGCTGGAAGTGCGGCCACGGGCCCATGTTGCGCGGCTCGTCCTGCACCCAGCGGATCGCCTTGAGGTTCGGGTACTTCGCGACCTCGGCCTTGATCTCGTCGACCGGGTTCGGGTAGAGCCGCTCGATGCGGGCGATCGCGAACTTCGCGCCGTTGTCGCGCTTGGCCCGGTCGACCATCAGGTCCCACGTCACGCGGCCCGAGCACATGATCAGCGTCTCGATCTGCGAGGCGTCCGCGTCGGCGTCGCCGATGAACGGGCGGAACGTGGTGTCCCCGACGAAGTCGGCCGGCTGGGAGGCCGCCTCCTTGCGCTTGAGCATCGACTTCGGCGTGAAGACGATGAGGGGGCGGTGCTCCTCGCCGAGCGAGTGACGACGCAGCAGGTGGAAGTACGACGCCGGCGTCGAGGGCTGCGCGACGACCATCGCGTCCTCGGCCGACATCGTCAGGAACCGCTCGATGCGCGCCGAGCTGTGGTCGGGACCCTGGCCCTCGTAGCCGTGGGGGAGGAGCAGGACGACACCGGACTGCTGGCGCCACTTGGTCTCGCCCGCGGAGATGAACTCGTCGATGACGGTCTGCGCGCCGTTGACGAAGTCGCCGAACTGCGCCTCCCAGAGGACGAGCGCCTCGGGCCGCGCGACGGAGTAGCCGTACTCGAACCCGAGAGCGGCGTACTCCGAGAGCAGCGAGTCGTAGACGTGGAACTTCGCCTGGTCCTCGGTGAGGTTCGTCAGCGGCGTCCACTCGTCGGCGTTGACCCGGTCGATGATCGTGGCGAACCGCGAGACGAACGTGCCGCGGCGCGAGTCCTGACCGGCCAGCCGCACCGGGCGACCGTCCATGAGCAGCGAGCCGAAGGCGAGGATCTCGCCGGTGCCCCAGTCGATCGGTCCCTCGGTGATCGCGGCCGAGCGGCGCTGCAGCTGCGGCATCACCTTGGGGTGGACCGTGAAGTCGTCCGGCGGGGTGACGTAGCTGTCCGCGATCCGCTTCAGGACCTCCGGGGTCACCGCGGTCGAGAAGTCGCCGGCCGGCTTGTCCGGGTAGTCCGGGACCGTCGTCCACTCGGTCGGGGCCTCGGAGCTGGCCTCGCGGACCTCGGTGAACACCCGCTCGAGCTGCAGCTGGTAGTCCTTGAGGACCTGCTCGGCCTCCTCGATCGTGATGTCGCCACGACCGATGAGCGACTCGGTGTAGAGCTTGCGCACCGAGCGCTTCTGCTCGATCAGGTCATACATCAGCGGCTGGGTGTACGACGGGTCGTCGCCCTCGTTGTGGCCGCGGCGGCGGTAGCAGACGAGGTCGATGACGACGTCCTTGTTGAACGCCTGGCGGTAGTCGAAGGCCAGCCGGGCCACGCGGATGCAGGCCTCGGGGTCGTCGCCGTTGACGTGGAAGATCGGCGCCTGCACCATCCGCGCCACGTCGGTGGCGTAGAGCGAGGAGCGCGACGAGCCGGGCGAGGTGGTGAACCCGACCTGGTTGTTGATGACGACGTGCACGGTGCCGCCGGTGCGGTAGCCGCGCAGCTGCGACAGGTTGAGCGTCTCGGCCACCACGCCCTGGCCGGCGAAGGCCGCGTCGCCGTGCACGAGCAGCGGCAGGACGGGGTACTCGGCGCCCCTGTTGAGGATGTCCTGCTTGGCGCGCGCGATGCCCTCGAGCACCGGGTTGACCGCCTCGAGGTGCGAGGGGTTCGCCGCGACCGACACCTTGATCTTGTCGCCCGAGCCAGCCACGAACTCGCCCTCGGCGCCGAGGTGGTACTTCACGTCGCCCGAGCCCTGGACCGTACGCGGGTCGATGTTGCCCTCGAACTCGCGGAAGATCTGGCTGTACTTCTTGCCGACGATGTTGGCGAGCATGTTGAGCCGGCCGCGGTGGGCCATCCCGATCGTGACCTCGTCGAGGCCCGCCTCGGCGGCGGCCTCGCAGATCTCGTCGACCAGCGGGATGGTCGTCTCGCCACCCTCGAGGCTGAAGCGCTTCTGCCCGACGAACTTCGTCTGGAGGAACGTCTCGAACGCCTCGGCCTGGTTGAGCTTGAGCAGGATGCGCAGCTGCTCCTCGCGGGGCGGCTTCACGTGCGGCTGCTCGACCCGCTCCTGGATCCACTTGCGCTGCTCGGGATCCATGATGTGCATGTACTCGATGCCGGTGGTGCGGCAGTAGGAGTCGCGCAGGATGCCGAGGATGTTGCGCAGCTTCATGAAGCGCCGGCCCTCGCCGCCGAACGAGCCGGTCGCGAACTCGCGGTCGAGGTCCCACAGCGTCAGGCCGTGCGACTCCACCTCGAGGTCGGGGTGGCTGCGCTGGCGGTACTCCAGCGGGTCGGTGTCGGCCATCAGGTGGCCGCGGACCCGGTAGGCGTGGATCAGCTCGAGGATGCGCGCCTGCTTGACGATGTCGTCGTCGTGGCTGGCGACCACGTCGCGCGACCAGCGGATCGGCTCGTAGGGGATCCGCAGCGAGCGGAAGATCTCGTCGTAGAACTCGTTCTCGCCGAGCAGCAGGCCGTGGACGCGCTTGAGGAACTCACCCGACTGAGCGCCCTGGATGACGCGGTGGTCGTAGGTCGAGGTGAGCGTCATCGCCTTGCTGATGGCGTTGCGGTTGATCGCCTCGTCGGAGGCGCCCTGCCACTCCGGCGGGTACTCCATCGCGCCGACGCCGATGATCGCGCCCTGGCCCGCCATCAGGCGCGGCACCGAGTGCACGGTGCCGATGCCGCCGGGGTTGGTCAGCGAGATCGTGGTGCCCTGGAAGTCGGCGACGGTGAGCTTGTTGTCGCGGGCCTTGCGGACCACGTCTTCGTAGGCCGTCCAGAACGCGGCGAAGTCCATCGCCTCGGCGCCCTTGATGCTCGGCACCAGCAGCTGGCGGGTGCCGTCGGGCTTCTTCATGTCGATCGCGAGGCCGAGGTTGATGTGGGCCGGGATGACGAGGTTGGGCTTGCCGTCCACGACCTCGTAGCCGACGTTCATCTCCGGCATCGAGCGCAGCGCCTTGACGAGGGCGTAGCCGATGAGGTGCGTGAAGGACACCTTGCCGCCGCGGGCGCGGGCGAGGTGGTTGTTGATCACCGTGCGGTTGTCCCACAGCAGCTTCACCGGCACCGAGCGCACCGAGGTGGCGGTCGGCACCGACAGCGAGGCGTCCATGTTGGCGGCGGTGCGGGCGGGCGCGCCGCGCAGGACCGTGTAGGTCGGGGCGTCGCTCGACTGCGCGGGGGTGGTGGGCTTGGGGTCCTTGGCGACCGGGGTGCTGGTGCCCTTGGCGGGCTCGTCGGCTGCGGCGGCCGGGCGCGGCGTGGACTTCGCGTTCGACTTGGGGGCGGAGCCCTCGGCGGGCTTCTCGGCTGCCTGCTCGGCGGGCTTCGCGGCGGGCTTCGTCTCCTGCTTCGGCGCGGCGGCGACGGCAGCCTTCTCAGGTGCCTTCTGGGGTGCCTTCGCGGCTGCCTGCGCGGGTGCCTTCTGCGCGGCGGGCGCCGGAGCGCTCCCGTTGCCGAAGTAGGTCGCCCACTCCGGGCCCACGCTCGCGGGGTCCTTGTCGTACTGCTCCTTCATCTCCTCCACGAGCCACTCGTTGGCTCCCAGGTCAGATGACGGTGCAACCGAGGACTGGTTGCCGGACTGCCCGTTCGGGGACTGCGCCACGCTTCTTTCGCCTCTTCCAGATCTCTTCGCGCGAGTGATGGACAACTCGTCGACAAGGCTAGTCGCACACGCACGCAAATGCAGGGCCGGGCTCGCCTCGTGAGGCATGGTGTCGACCACACCACTAGTCATTGTCGTATTTGGCCCCGGAGTTCCCATGCCACGCCGCTGTGCGGGCCTCGCGCTCGCTGTCGTCCTCGCCCTCACCGGCACTGCCTGCACGTCCGGCTCGGACCCGTCGGCCTCGCCCGAGCGGATCAGCCGCAACGACGCGCAGGCCAGTCTCGCCGCGCACCCGCCGGTGCCGACGACGGCCAGGATCCACCGGGTCCACGGCCGGCTGCCCGACGCGCGTCGCAAGGCCGTGCGCCTGCAGGTGGGCAAGGTCGTCGACCGCTGGTGGGACGCCGCCTACCTCGGGGGCACCTACCCCCGCAGCTCCTTCCCGTCCGCGTTCCCCGGCTTCACCGCCGGTGCCGAGAAGCGCGCTCGCAGCGACAAGGCACTCCTGACCAACCAGACCCGGGGCCCGCACATCGACTCCGTGAGCGCGACCCGCAAGGTGGTGTCGCTCGACATCCTCGCCACCGGCAAGCAGGCGCGCACCGTGACGGCCCACGTCGTCCTGCGGTTCGACAGCAGCGGGGACAGGGCCGCGACCACGACCGTCCGCGGCCGCCTGTTCCTCATCCGCAAGCGGGGCGCCTGGCGGATCTTCGGCTACGACGTCGCGAAGGGATCGAAGTGAAGGGTCTCCGGGCACTCGCCCTGGCCGCCGTCCTGGCGGTCACCGCGGTCGTCGTACCCCAGTCGACCGTGCAGCCGACCGACGTCAGCCTGGTCAAGATCCGGCACGCCCAGGGCGTCGCGGTCGGGGGATCGGACGTCGTCTGGATCCTCGCCATCGGCTCGGACGCGCGTCCCGGTCAGGACATGCGGCGCGCACGCGGCGACGCACTCCAGCTGGTCGGCATCAACACCCGCACCGGGTCGGCCACGGCGATCGGCGTGCCCCGCGACTCGTGGGTCAGCATCCCCGGCCACGGTCGCGAGAAGATCAACGCCGCCCTCTACTTCGCCGGCCCGCAGGGCATGGCGGGCGCGATGCGCAACCTCATCGGCATCGAGCCCGACTACGTGATGGTGACGCGCTTCCCGTTCTTCGAGGACATGGTCGACGACATCGGCGGCATCACCGTCACCAACCCGCGCCGGTTCTCCGACCCCAACCTCAAGAAGGAGGGGTTCGCGAAGGGCCGGATCCACCTCGACGGCTACAACTCGATGGCCTTCTCCCGCATCCGCTACGGCCTGGCCGGGGGCGACTTCGACCGCTCGGCGAACCAGCAGCGCACGCTGCGCGGCATCCACGCCCGGATCCGCTCGCAGGCATCGAGGCCCGGCTTCATCGAGCGCGGCGTGATGACAGTCCTGGAGCACATGGCGACCAACGCCTCGCCCGCCGAGCTCTTCGAGCTCGCGCAGGCCGTCGCCCAGGTCGACCCCCGCAAGATCACCACCTGCGTGGTCCGCGGCCGGATCGGGTTCGTCGGCGCCGCGAGCGTGGTCTTCCCCGATGTCGCCCAGGCCCGGCGGCTCGGCCGCGAGGCGCGCACCGACGCTGCGTTGCGGCACTGCTGAAGAATCTGGGCGCCTCCGGCAGGATTCGAACCTGCGGCACCTGGTACCGGAAACCAGTGCTCTATCCCCTGAGCTACGGAGGCCCGCACCGGCCTGAGCCGATGCGCGCTGAAGACTACCGGTCGTCCGACGTGGTCACCCAACCGGCTGGAACCTCAGCGCAGGCCGAGCGATCCCGAGGTGGGGGACTCGAAGGCGAGCGCGGCGTGCTCGGCGACCCGGGCGTCCATCGCGTCCGCGATCTCCTGCGGCCACGGCGCCGTACGACGGGTCTCGAGGTCGATGTGGAGGAAGACCTCCTCGACCACGCACGCCACCTGCTGGTGGGTGTGGTCGAGCAGGTAGACCAGCGCGTGGCCGGCGCGCTCGGAGCGCCCGAGCAGGCGGACACGGGCCGACATCTCGTCCCCGGTGCGCAGCTCGTTGAGGTAGGTCACGTGGTGCTCGGCGGTGAAGCACGCCTGCCCGTGGGTCAGCGGCCACATCGTCGGGATCCCGACCTCGACGAGCGACTCGTCGAGGCCCTCGCTGGCGATGCCGATGTAGTGGCGGACGTTGAGGTGGCCGTTGATGTCCTCGAAGGGCATCGGCACCGGCTGCTCCACGTAGGCCGGGAGGTCGATCAGCTGGTCGTAGGTCGGGTGCGTCGTCACAGAGGGGAACCCTAGTGGTCACCGCTCGATATCGGTTCGGTCGCACGGGTGGGCCGCCGATAGGCTTGGTGGGTGAACCCAGAGCAGCTCTCCGCGACCATCGTCGATGCGCTGGCGGCCCTCGTGGCCGACGGCGCGATCACGCTCCCTGACGGCGTGCCGACCGAGGTCACGGTGGAGCGACCCCGGCAGAAGGGTCACGGCGACTACGCCACCAACGTCGCGCTCCAGCTCGCCAAGAAGGCTGGCACGAATCCCCGCGCCTTCGCCGACCTCGTCGCCGACCAGCTCCGGGCCTCCGACGGCGTGAGCGACGTCGAGGTCGCCGGGCCGGGCTTCCTCAACATCACCGTCGAGGCGGGTGCCCAGGGCCAGGTCGCGGCCGACGTCGTCGCGGCAGGTGAGGCGTACGGCTCCTCCGACGCGTTCGCGGGCGAGAAGATCAACCTCGAGTTCGTCTCCGCCAACCCGACCGGCCCGCTCCACCTCGGCGGGGTCCGCTGGGCCGCGGTCGGCGACGCGCTCGGCCGGATCTTCGAGAAGACCGGCGCCGACGTCACCCGGGAGTACTACTTCAACGACCACGGCGCCCAGATCGACCGCTTCAGCTCCTCGCTTCTCGCGAGCGCCCAGGGCCGCCCGGCCCCGGAGGACGGCTACGGCGGTCAGTACATCCACGACATCGCCGCCGCGATCGTGCAGGAGCGCCCCGACGTCAAGGACCTCGACGACGAGGCCGCGCAGGAGGTCTTCCGCCAGGTCGGTGTCGACATGATGTTCGCCGAGATCAAGAAGTCGTTGCAGGACTTCGGGGTCGACTTCGACGTCTACTTCCACGAGAAGTCGCTCCACGACTCCGGCGCGGTCGAGCGCGCCATCGAACGGCTCACCGAGATGGGCAACACCTACACCGAGGACGGCGCGCTCTGGCTGCGCACCGAGCAGTTCGGCGACGACAAGGACCGCGTGATCATCCGGTCCAACGGCACGACTGCCTACATCTCCGGCGACCTCGGCTACTACCTCGACAAGCGCGAGCGGGGCTTCGACCGCTGCTTCATCATGCTCGGCGCCGACCACCACGGCTACGTCGGCCGGATGAACGCGATGTGCAGCGCCTTCGGCGACGAGCCGGGCAAGAACCTCGAGATCCTCATCGGCCAGATGGTCAACCTGCTCAAGGACGGCCAGCCGATGCGGATGTCGAAGCGCAACGGCACGGTCGTGTCGATCGACGACCTCGTCGACGCGATCGGGGTCGACGCGAGCCGCTACGCGCTCGCCCGCTACCACTCCGACTCACCCATCGACATCGACCTCGACCTCTGGGCGAAGGCGACGAATGACAACCCGGTCTTCACCGTGCAGTACGCCCACGCCCGCGTCGCCAGCCTGATGCGCAACGCGGCCGACCTGGGCGTCGTCGCGGAGTCGCACCCCGAGCTGCTGACCCACGAGAAGGAGGGCGAGCTGCTGCGCGCGCTCGCCGAGTTCCCGCGGGTGGTCAAGGCGGCCGCCGAGCTGCGCGAGCCGCACCGGGTGGCGCGCTATCTCGAGGAGCTCGCCGGCACCTATCACCGCTTCTACGACGCCTGCCGGGTGCTCCCGCGCGGCGACGAGGAGACGGGTGATCTCCACCGGGCACGGCTGATGCTGGTCGACGCGACCCGGGTGGTGCTCGCCAACGGCCTGTTCCTCCTCGGCGTCTCCGCTCCCGAGCGGATGTGAGCGGGCGTGCCCACCGCACACCCGTCCGGCTGGGCGCACGCCGACGGCGCCCTGCGTTCGAACAGGCCGGGAGGTCCGCACTGGCTCCGTGAGCCGGCCGACCCCAACGCGCTCGTCGACCACCTCTGGTCGCGGACGGCGACCAAGACCGACGGCGTGCTGGCGGTCGGGGGTGTGCCGCTGCCCGAGCTCGTGCGCGAGCACGGCTCCCCGGCGTACGTCCTCGACGAGGCTGACTTCCGTGCCCGCGCCCGCGCCTTCCGCGACGCCTTCTCCGACTACGACGTGTACTACGCCGGCAAGGCGTTCCTCTGCACGACCGTGGCGCGCTGGCTGGCCGAGGACGGGCTCTCGCTCGACGTCTGCTCCGGCGGCGAGCTGGCCGTCGCGGAGCGCGCGGGCTTCCCGATGGAGCGGGTCGGCTTCCACGGCAACAACAAGACGCTGGGCGAGCTCGAGCGGGCCGTCGAGCTCGGCGTGGGCCGCGTCATCGTCGACTCGTTCGACGAGATCGAGCGGCTGGCCGCGGTGACGACGGAGCTCGGCCGGACCACGGGCGTGCTCGTCCGGGTCACGGCGGGCGTCGAGGCGCACACCCACGAGTACATCGCCACCGCCCACGAGGACCAGAAGTTCGGCTTCTCGATCGCCGGCGGCGACGCGCTCGAGGCCGCACGCCGGGTGCTGGCCGCGCCGGGCCTCCGGCTGCTCGGCCTCCACTCCCACATCGGCAGCCAGATCTTCGACACCTCCGGCTTCGAGGTAGCGGCCCGCCGGGTGCTCGCACTGCACGCGCGGATCGCGACCGAGCTCGACGTCGTGATGCCCGAGATGGACCTCGGCGGCGGCTTCGGCATCGCCTACACGACCCAGGACGACCCGTCGGACCCCGAGACGCTCGCGACGGGCATGTCGGAGATCGTCGAGCACGAGTGCCGGGCGCTCGGCATCGACCGCCCCCGGCTGTCGATCGAGCCCGGCCGGGCGATCGTCGGCCCGTCGATGTGCACCGTCTACGAGGTCGGCACGGTCAAGGAGGTCGCCCTCGACGGCGGTGCGCGCCGCTCCTACGTCTCGGTCGACGGCGGGATGAGCGACAACATCCGCACCGCCCTCTACGACGCCGACTACTCCGCGACCCTCGCCTCCCGGGCGTCCACGTCGCCCGCTGCGCTGGCCCGCGTGGTCGGCAAGCACTGCGAGGCCGGTGACATCGTCGTCAAGGACGAGTTCCTGCCCGGCGACGTACGTCCCGGCGACCTCGTCGCAGTGCCCGGCACGGGCGCCTACTGCAGATCCATGGCCTCGAACTACAACCACGCCCTGCGTCCTCCGGTGATCGGAGTTCGGGACGGGAAGACTTTCACCGTGCTGCGACGAGAGACTGAGGCCGACCTGTTGGCGACCGACGTAGGGATCTCATGAGCGACAAGCGCACCTTGAAGGTGGCGGTGCTCGGCTGCGGCGCGGTCGGGTCCCAGGTGGTCCGGCTGCTGACCGAGCAGAGCGACGACCTCACGGCGCGGGTGGGTGTGCCGGTCGAGCTGGTCGGGGTCGGCGTACGCCGTCTCGACGCGCCGCGCGACGTCGACCTGCCCGACGGCCTGCTGACGACCGACGTCGCGGGACTGGTCGCCCGTGCCGACGTCGACCTGGTGGTCGAGGTGATCGGCGGCATCGAGCCGGCCCGGACGCTGATCCTCTCCGCGCTCGACAACGGCGCCAGCGTCGTGACCGCCAACAAGGCGCTGCTCGCGGAGGACGGCCCGACCCTGTTCGAGGCGGCGGAGAAGGCCGAGCGCGACCTCTACTACGAGGCAGCCGTGGCCGGGGCGATCCCGATCCTGCGGCCGCTGCGCGAGTCGCTCGCCGGTGACAAGGTCACCCGGGTGCTCGGCATCGTCAACGGCACCACCAACTTCATCCTCGACAAGATGGACAGCTCCGGCGCCGGCTTCTCCGAGGCCCTCGAGGAGGCCCAGGAGCTGGGCTACGCCGAGGCCGACCCGACCGCCGACGTCGAGGGCTTCGACGCCGCCGCCAAGGCCGCGATCCTCGCCAGCCTCGCCTTCCACTCCCGGGTGACCGCCGCCGACGTCTACCGCGAAGGCATCTCCGATGTCACCGCCGCCGACGTCGCGAGCGCCCGCGACATGGGCTCGGTCGTGAAGCTGCTCGCGATCTGCGAGCTCCGGCCCGGACCCAACGGCGACCAGGTCGCCGCGCGCGTGCACCCGGCGATGATCCCGCGCACCCACCCGCTCGCCAGCGTGCGCGAGGCCTTCAACGCCGTCTTCGTCGAGTCCGAGGCCGCGGGCCAGCTGATGTTCTACGGCCCCGGCGCGGGCGGTGCGCCGACCGCGAGCGCCGTCCTCGGCGACCTCGTCACGGTCGCCCGCAACCGGCTCGCCGGCACCCGTGGCATGGGTGAGTCGGCCTACGCCGACCGCGCGGTGCAGCCGATGGGGGAGACCCGCACCCGCTACCACGTGGCGATCGACGTCGATGACCGCGCCGGCGTTCTCGCCGCGGTGGCGAACGCGTTCGCCGACCACGACGTGTCGATCCAGACCGTGCGGCAGGAGGGTCGTGGGGCCGACGCCCAGCTCGTCGTCGTCTCCCACGCCGCTCCCGACGCCGCCCTGGCCGCGACGGTCGAGCAGCTCCGGAGCATGGACATCGTCCGCGAGGTCACCTCGGTGATGCGTGTGGAAGGCGGGGACGAGTAGTGGCACACGGTCAGTGGTTGGGCGTCATCGAGGAGTACCGCGAGCTGCTCGACCTCCCGGAGGGCCTGGTCGCGGTCACCCTCCGCGAGGGCGGCACCCCGCTCGTGCACTCCGAGTGGCTCTCCGGCCTCACCGGCGGCGAGGTCTGGCTGAAGGTCGAGGCCAACAACCCGACCGGCTCGTTCAAGGACCGCGGCATGACCGCGGCCATCTCGGTCGCCAAGCACGAGGGCGCCGAGGCCGTCGTCTGCGCGTCGACCGGCAACACGTCGGCCTCGATGGCGGCCTACGCCGCGAAGGCGGGCCTCCAGCCGTTGGTGCTGATCCCGGAGGGCAAGATCGCTGCCGGCAAGATGGCGCAGGCCGTCGTGCACGGCGCCCGGATCATCATGGTCCGCGGCAACTTCGACCACTGCCTCGACCTCGCCCGCGGCCTGGCCCGCGACTACCCGGTGGCGCTGGTCAACTCGGTCAACCCGGTCCGCCTCCAGGGCCAGAAGACCGCGTCCTTCGAGGTGTGCGACTTCCTCGGTGACGCCCCCGACTACCACCTCCTGCCCGTGGGCAACGCCGGCAACATCGCCGCCTACTGGCTCGGCTACCAGCAGTACGCCGAGCTCGGCCGCGCGTCGCGGCTACCGGTGATGCGCGGCTTCCAGGCCGAGGGCGCGGCGCCCCTCGTGACGGGGGAGCCGTTCCCCGACCCCGAGACCAAGGCCACCGCGATCCGCGTCGGCAACCCGGCGTCGTGGCACCTGGCCGAGATGGCTGCGAAGGAGTCCGAGGGTCGGTTCGCCGCGCTCAGCGACGCGCAGATCCTCGCCGCGCAGGCCGAGCTGGCCCGTCGCGACGGCGTCTTCGTCGAGCCCGCGTCGGCCGCCGGCGTGGCCGGGATGCTGGCCGAGCTGGCGTCGGGCGAGTCCTACGCCGGTAAGTCCGTCGTCATCACCGTGACCGGACACGGGCTCAAGGACACCGCGACCGCGCTCGAGAGCCACTCCGACATCGTCGACACGGTCGTCGACGCCGACGTGCACGCCGCGGCCGCCGCCGCCGGGCTCGCCTGATGCCCCAGTTCATCGACGGGCCGGTGCGGGTCACCGTCCCGGCGACGTCGGCCAACCTCGGCCCCGGCTTCGACTCGCTCGGCCTCGCGCTGTCGCTGCGCGACGAGCTCGAGGCGGAGGTGCTGCCCGAGGGCCTGGTCGTGGAGGTCGAGGGAGCCGGCGCTGACGACGTACCTCGCGACGAGTCGCACCTCGTCGTCCGCTCGATGCGGGCGGCGTTCGCGCTGATGGGGGAGCAGCCCCCGGGCCTGCGGTTGTCGTGCCGCAACGTGATCCCGCACGCGCGAGGCCTCGGCTCGTCGTCGGCGGCGATCGTCGCCGGGGTCGTGCTCGCCCGAGCGCTGGTCGCGGGTGGCCAGCTGCTCGCCTCCGACGAGGCCCTCCTCGACCTCGCCGCCGACCTCGAGGGCCACCCCGACAACGTGGCACCCGCCTTCCTCGGCGGCTTCGTCATCTCCGGGCGTGAGGACGACCGGTGGTACGCCGTCGGCGCCGGCGTCGACCCGCGGATCACCGCGGTCGCCTTCGTGCCGCCGACCGGCGTGGAGACGAAGGTCGCCCGCGGGCTGCTGCCCGAGACGGTCCCGCACGCGGATGCCGCGGCCAACTCCGGGCGCACCGCGCTGCTCGTCGCGGCCCTGGGCGGGCAGCCCGAGCACCTGCTCGCCGCGACCCGCGACTGGCTGCACCAGGAGCAGCGCGAGCCCGCCATGCCGGAGACGCTCGCGCTGGTCCACCGGCTCCGCGCGGACGGCGTACCGGCTGTCGTGTCGGGTGCGGGACCGACGGTGCTGGCCTTCGTGGCCACCGGCACCGACCTGGCCGACCGCTGTCCCGACGGCTGGGCGCGCCACGACCTGACGATCGAGTCCGACGGTGCCGTGCTGCTAGCCTGAGCGTGCGCCGTTCGGCGTACCCGCCCGACCCGGTCCATCTGACTGCGTGTCCGGGCGACCACCATCCGCCCCGCGGGCCTTCCCGGCCGTGTGAGGGCGACGCAACGTGCGAAGGACCCACGTGACCGAGACCCCCTCTGTCGAGACTGCCGAGACCGCTGCGGCGAAGAAGCCGGCCAAGAAGGCTGCCGCCAAGTCGGGTGGCCTCAACTCGATGCTGCTCGCCGACCTCAAGTCCATGGCCGTCGGCCTGGGCATCTCCGGCGCCGGCTCGATGAAGAAGGCCCAGCTCGTCGACGCCATCAAGGCCGCAGGTACGCCGAAGGCGGAGTCGCCCAGGGCCGAGGCGCCCCGGGCCGAGGCACCGCAGGAGGCGGCTCAGGAAGCACCGCGTGCCGACCCGGCGGCCGACGAGCCCGCTCCCCAGACGACCGTGCGCACGCGCACCCGCAAGCAGCGCCAGGTCGAGCAGGCCGAGAAGCAGGAGTCGCGCCAGGAGCAGAAGCAGGACTCGCGGCAGGACGAGCAGCCGCGGCAGGCCAAGCAGAAGCAGCAGTCCGACCGGCAGGACGAGCAGGCCGACCGGCAGCAGGACAAGCAGCAGGACACCCAGAACGAGCAGAAGCGGGACAAGCAGGACCGGCAGGACAAGCAGGACCGGCAGGACAAGCAGGACCGGCAGAACGAGCCGAAGCAGGGCCAGAAGCAGGGCCAGGGCAAGCAGCAGAACCAGCAGGCCCAGCAGCAGGCGCAGCACGCCCAGCAGCAGCAGGCCCAGCAGCAGAACCAGCAGAACCAGCAGCAGGACGACGACGAGGACGGCGAGGGCGGCAGCCGCCGCAACCGTCGACGCCGCGGTCGCGACCGCACCACGGTGCGTGCGGGCGGCGGCGGGCGCAACGAGCCCGACACCACGATCCTCGAGGACGACGTCCTGGTGCCGGCCGCGGGCATCCTCGACGTGCTCGACAACTGCGCGTTCGTGCGCACGTCGGGCTACCTCCCCGGCCCCGAGGACGTCTACCTCTCGCTGTCGATGGTGCGGAAGTACCACCTCCGCCGCGGTGACGCGGTCGTCGGTCAGGTGCGCCAGCCGCGCGAGGGGGAGCGTCGGGAGAAGTTCAACCCGATGGTCCGCATCGACAGCATCAACGGCACCGAGGCCGAGGGCGCCAAGGAGCGTCCCGACTTCGCCGACTCGGTCCCGGTGCACCCGCACCAGCGCCTGCGGCTCGCCACCGACGAGACCAACGTGATCGGCAAGGTGGTCGACATCGCCGCGCCGATCGGCAAGGGCCAGCGTGGCCTCCTGCTCACCCCGCCGCGCACGGGCACCACGACCCTGCTGCGATCGATCGCCCAGTCGGTGACCACGAACAACCCCGAGTGCCACGTCATGGTGGTGCTGGTCGACACGCGCCCGGAGGAGGTCACCGACTACCAGCGCGCCGTCAAGGGCGAGGTCGTCGCGTCGACCTTCGATCGGCAGCCGGGCGACCACACCCTCGTCGCCGAGCTGGCCATCGAGCGGGCCAAGCGGCTCGTCGAGCTCGGCCACGACGTCGTCGTGCTGCTCGACTCCCTGACCCGCCTGGGCCGCGCCTACAACCTCGCGGCCCCCGCGAACGGTCGCGTGCTGGGTGGACTGGTGGACGCCTCGGCGGTGCACCCGACCAAGGAGTTCTTCGGCGCGGCCCGCAAGATCGAGGACGCCGGCTCGCTGACGATCCTCGCGACCGTCAGCGTGGGCACCGGCTCGGCCACCGACGAGTTCTTCCTCGAGGAGCTGGCGGGCACCGCCAACCTCGAGCTGGTGCTCAGCGCGGACCGCGCGGCGAAGGGAATCGTGCCCGCAGTCGACGTCGCAGCGTCGGGCACCCGCCACGAGGAGAAGCTGCTCGCGCCGGCCGAGGGAGCGGTCGTCGGTGACCTGCGCAAGCAGCTCGCCGCCGCCGAGACCCCGGCCGCCGTCGGCAAGGTCATCGGCCACCGCTGAGGCCACCGCTGAGGCCCCGGCTGGGCCGGGAATGGCTGGATTGGCGCCGCTGTTGAGAGCGGTGGCACACTTGTGCGTCGGTTCCGGTTCACGTCACCAGCGATCCACGCGGACGACCCGGAGCAACTGAGAGGACACCATGAAGAAGGACACGCACCCCGACTACGTCGAGACCGCCGTCACCTGCACCTGCGGCGCGTCGTTCACCACCCGCAGCACCGCGACCTCCGGCTCGATCCACGCCGATGTCTGCTCGCAGTGCCACCCGTTCTACACCGGCAAGCAGAAGATCCTCGACACCGGCGGCCGCGTCGCCCGGTTCGAGTCCCGCTACGGCAAGAAGGCTGCTGCACAGCCCGAGACGGCTGACAGCAAGTAGTCCACGTCAGGCGCCGGTCGCCCGCTCTGTGCGGGTGGCCGGCGCCTTGTCGTCTGTCCACCCACCAGCAGCAGGAGGAGCGCCGTGTTCGAGGCCGTCGAGGGCATGCGCCAGGAGCATGCCGAGCTCGAGGGTCGCCTCGCGCTCCCCGAGACCCACGCCGACCAGCGCCTCGCCAAGCAGCTCAACCAGCGCTACGCCGAGCTGACGGCGGTCGTGACGACCTGGGAGGACTGGCTCCAGCTGGGCGACGACATCGAGGCCGCGCGCGAGCTCGCCTCCGAGGACCCGGCCTTCGCGCAGGAGGCCGACGAGCTCGCCGTACGTCGCGAGGTGGCGAGCGAGCGGTTGCGCCGGCTCCTGGTGCCCCGCGACGCCGCCGACGGCAAGGACGCGCTGCTCGAGATCAAGTCCGGCGAGGGCGGTGAGGAGTCGGCGCTGTTCGCCGGCGACCTGCTCCGGATGTACTCCCGCTACGCCGAGTCGCGCGGGTGGAGCGTCGAGCTGCTCGACTCCGCGGAGTCCGACCTGGGCGGCTTCAAGTCGGTCACCGCCGCGGTCAAGGCGAAGGGCACGGTCGAGCCGGGCCAGGCGCCGTACGCCCTGCTGAAGTTCGAGGGCGGCGTCCACCGCGTGCAGCGGGTGCCGGTCACCGAGTCCCAGGGGCGCGTGCACACGTCCGCCGCGGGCGTCCTGGTCATGCCCGATGCCGAGCACGTCGACGTCGAGATCAACGACAACGACCTGCGGATCGACGTCTACCGCTCGAGCGGTCCCGGCGGCCAGAGCGTCAACACGACCGACTCGGCCGTCCGGATCACGCACGTGCCGACCGGCATCGTGGCGAGCTGCCAGAACGAGAAGAGCCAGCTGCAGAACAAGGAGTCCGCGATGCGCATCCTGCGCGCCCGGCTCCTGCAGGTCGCCCAGGACGCCCGCGACGCCGAGGCGAGCGAGGCACGCCGCTCGCAGGTGCGCACGGTGGACCGCTCCGAGCGCATCCGCACCTACAACTACCCGGAGAACCGGATCTCCGACCACCGCACCGGCTACAAGTCCTACAACCTCGACCAGGTGCTCGACGGCGACCTGCAGCCCGTGCTCGACTCGTGCGTCGAGACCGACATGGCCGCCCGGCTGGCAGAGCTGGAGTCCTGAGTGCGGGCGAGCACCGCGCGGCGCGACGCTGCGGCTCGGCTGCGCGACGCCGGCGTCGCCTCGCCCGAGCGCGACGCCGACCTGCTGCTGGCCCACGTCCTCGACGTCGCCCTCGGTCGGCTGCCGCTCGTCGACGACCTCGGGAGCCCTGAGCAGGAGGCGTACGACGCCCTCGTGGCGCGTCGCGCTGCCCGCGAGCCGCTCCAGCACCTGACCGGCACCGCTGCGTTCCGCCACGTCGAGCTGGCCGTCGGGCCGGGCGTCTTCGTGCCACGCCCCGAGACCGAGCTGCTGGCCGGCTGGGCGATCGACCACCTCCTCACGCTCGAGCGACCCGTGGTCGTCGACCTCTGCACCGGCTCCGGCGCCATCGCGCGAGCGATCGCCGACGAGGTCCCGGGTGCCGACGTCCACGCCGTCGAGCTCGACGAGGGTGCCCTGGCGTGGGCCGAGCGCAACCTCGCCGGCACCGGTGTCGACCTGCGCCACGGCGACCTCGCCACCGCCTTCGACGACCTGCTCAGCACCGTCGACGTGGTCGTCTGCAACCCGCCCTACATCCCGCTCGAGGCCTGGGAGTCCGTCGCCGCCGAGGCGCGCGACCACGACCCCCACCTCGCCCTCTTCTCCGGCCAGGACGGGCTCGACGCGATCCGTGTGCTCGAGCGCCGTGCCGCGCAGCTGCTGCGGCCCGGGGGAGTGGTGGGTGCCGAGCACGCCGACGTGCAGGGGGAGTCCGCTCCCGGCGTCTTCACCGCCACGGCCCGTTGGACCGACGTGACCGACCACCGCGACCTCGCGGGTCGGCCGCGCTACGTGACCGCACGACTGGCACGATGAGCAGCGTGGACAGGTTCGACACCTCGACCGACGAGGAGCGCGAGGCGGCGGTGACCGCCGCTGCCGGTGCCGTACGCCGCGGCGACCTCGTCGTCATCCCCACCGACACCGTCTACGGCATCGCCGCCGACGCCTTCAACCACCAGGCGGTGCAGCGCCTGCTGGACGCCAAGGGCCGGGGGCGCGACATGCCCCCGCCGGTGCTGGTCTCCGCCGCCACGACGCTCGACGCGCTCGCCGAGGGCGTGCCCCCGTGGGCACGGACCCTGGTCGAGACGTTCTGGCCCGGCCCGCTGACGCTCGTGTGCCACCAGCAGGCCTCCCTCGTGTGGGACCTGGGCGAGACGCGCGGCACGGTCGCCGTACGCATGCCCGACGACGAGGTCGCCCTCGCCGTCCTGGAGCGCACGGGTCCGCTCGCCGTCTCCTCGGCCAACCTCACCGGGCGGCCCGCCGCCACCGACGCCGACGCGGCGGAGGAGATGCTCGCCGACGCCGTCGCGGTGATCGTCGACGGCGGCGCCTCGCCGGGCGGCGAGGCGTCCACGATCGTCGACGTCACGATCCCCGAGGGCCGGGTCCTCCGCCTCGGGGCACTCTCGCTCGATCAGCTCAACGCCGCGATCGAGGAGCACGGGGTCGTGCTCACGGACGAGGGCTGACGGTGCGGGAGTACCTCCTCGTCTTCCTGGTCTCCCTGTCGGTGACCTACCTCCTCACGGTCGTGGCCCGCGAGATCGCCCTGCGCACCGGGGCCGTCGCGGCCGTGCGCGACCGCGACGTGCACGCCGTCCCGATCCCCTACCTCGGCGGGCTGGCGATGCTGGGCGGCCTCGTCGCGGCCTACGCCGTCGCCCGCGAGCTGCCGTTCCTCTCCACCAGCGACGACTTCGTCTTCCGCGACGCCGGCATCGTCCTCGGCGCAGGTGCCCTGGTCTGCGCCGTCGGTGTCCTCGACGACATCTTCGAGCTGGACGCGCTCACCAAGCTCGGCGGCCAGGTGCTCGCCGCGTCCCTGCTGGTCGCGCTGGGGGTGCGCTTCTACTACTTCCCCAGCCCCGACGGCACCCAGATCGCCCTCGGTGACGCCCAGGGGGCGATCATCACGCTGGTCGTGGTCATCGGAACGATGAACGCGGTCAACTTCGTCGACGGCCTCGACGGGCTGGCGGCCGGCGTGGTGGGCATCGGCGCCGCCGCGTTCTTCCTCTACTGCTACCAGCTCTCCGACACCAACAACCTCACGCTGGCCACGACGGGCGCCCTGCTCAGCGCCGCCCTCGCCGGCGCCTGCGCGGGCTTCCTTCCCCACAACTTCCACCCGGCCCGTCTCTTCATGGGCGACTCCGGGTCGATGCTCATCGGCCTCGTGCTGTCGGCCAGCGCGCTGACCCTGACGGGCCAGTTCTTCGGGATGCCCACGTCGGCGGGCAACAGCCTCTTCGTGACCGTGCTCCCGGTGCTGCTGCCGATCTCGCTCCTGATGGTGCCGATCGTCGACATGATCCTCGCGATCGTACGACGCACGCGCGCCGGCCGATCCCCGATGAGCGCCGACAAGCAGCACCTCCACCACCGCCTGCTCGAGATCGGCCACTCCCAGCGGCGCGCGGTCCTGATCATGTGGATGTGGGCGTTCACGCTCGCCTCGGGTGCCGTGATCGTGAGCCTCTACGAGGGGTCGTGGGTCTGGTGGAGCCTGGGCTCGATGCTCGCCCTGACCATCGTGCTGACGTTCGTCCTGCCCCGGGTGCAGCGTCCGCGCAAGACCGGGCTGGGCAACACCGGACTGCCCGAGAACGCGGAGGTCGAGGGCTGGTCCGAGGACGACGAGGACCCGCTGCTGGAGCCCATGGAGGAACCGGACGACCGCACGGTGCGGGGCTTCCCGGGGGCCTGAGCGGGGGCGTCCGCAGCCCCGGTTGGAGGCGGGCGAGGACTTTGTGATAGTTTTCACGAGCGATCCCAAGCCGATGACCGACAGCAGACAGGCCACCGACATGACGACCGAGGGCAGCGTGACCATCCGCCGCAACAGCCTCGCGCGCGGTCTGCGGATCGTGGTCCGTGCAGGCGCGCTGACGGTCCTCGCCGGTGCGGCCGCGACGGTCGTCGCCGCTCTCGTCCACGGCCCGACCGCGGCCGGTGCGGCCGCCGTGGGAGCCGGGCTGGTCGCCCTCGTGGTCTCCTTCGGCACCCTGTCGATGCACGTCGTCGCCAGCGCGATGCCGACCGCCTCGCTCCTGGTCGCCCTCCTCACCTATGTGACGCAGCTGGCGATCGTGCTCATGGTGTTCCTCGCCATCACGCGCGGCGACCTGTTCTCCTCCACCCAGGAGCGGGCGTGGTTGGCGGGCTCGATGGTGCTCGCGACGCTCGTCTGGACGGTGTCCCACCTGGTCCTCACCGCGCGTGAGCGAGTGCCCTACTTCGACCTCCCGACCGGGGGTGAAGCATGAGCGCGACGACTGCTAACGTTCGGGACGCGATGGCCGGTTCCAGTGCCTCTTCCCCCCAACCGCGCAGCAGCAGTGCCCCCAGCTACCTGGTGGCGGGTGTGCTGTTCTACGGCGCGGTCGGCTGGCTCCTGGACCGATGGCTGGGCACGCGCTACCTGGCGCCGGTGGGCATCCTGCTGGGCGCCGGTCTCGGCACCTACATGATGATCCTGTACATGAACCGGCTCACGTCGGACGAGCAGAGCACCACCCGGACTGACAACACGAGCGACGAGGAGTCGGAGTGAGCATCACCCAGCCTGTGGCGGCAGAGGGCGGATCGGGCTTCCAGGCCCCCGGCCCGGGAAGCTTCGAGCTGCCTCCGATCTTCGGCGACGTCACCAAGCCGATGGTCCTGCTGGCGTTCTCGGCCGTGCTGGTGTTCGGCTTCTTCTACGCCGCCTCGCGCAACGCCTCGCTGGTCCCGAACCGCCTCCAGTTCGCCGGCGAGATGGTCTACGGCTTCGTCCGCAACAACATGGCGCGCGACAACATCGGCTCCGAGCACTACATGAAGTTCGTGCCCTACCTCTTCACGCTCTTCACCTTCATCCTGGTGAACAACTACTACGGCGTGATCCCGTTCCTGCAGTTCCCGAGCTTCTCGCGCATCGGCTTCATCGTCCCGCTGGCCCTGCTGAGCTGGGGCATCTACGTCGGGGCCGGCGTCTGGAAGCACGGGCCGCTGGGCTACCTCAAGCACGCGACCATGCCGGGCGGCGTCAAGGGCCCGATCCTGCTGCTGCTGGTCCCGCTGGAGTTCTTCTCCAACATCATCATCCGGCCGGTCACGCTGACGCTGCGTCTGTTCGGCAACATGTTCGCCGGCCACCTGCTCCTGATCCTGTTCGCCACCGGTGGAGCCGCGCTCCTCGCGAGCGGCAACATCCTCTACGGCGCCGTCGGCGTGCTGTCCTTCGGGCTCGGCATCGGCGTCAGCTTCCTCGAGATGCTGGTCATGTTCCTCCAGGCCTACGTCTTCACGCTCCTGAGCTCGATGTACATCGGCGAAGCCCTCGCCGACGAGCACTGATCCGCACCACCCCACAAGTTTCGCCAAACAGCGGCGCGAGAGACGCGTCGCCGACGAAAGGAAAAGCCGTGGAAGGCTCCATCAACCTGGTCGGTCTCGGCCTGTCCGCCATCGGTCCCGGTGTCGGTATCGGCCTGATCTTCGCTGCGTTCATCTCCGGTGTCGCGCGCCAGCCCGAGGCCCAGAGCCGTCTGCAGTCGATCGCCATTCTTGGCTTCGTTCTCGCCGAGGCGCTCTTCATCATCACCGTCGCGCTCGCGTTCGTCCTGCCACTCTGACGACCGTCGCACCCAGCTCTAGACCGTAGGAGTTCGACTCATGGACCACATCGTCCTGGCGGCGGCGGAGGGCGAGACCCACAGCCCGGTGCTGCCGGTCTGGTCAGAGGTCATCCTCGCGCTGATCGTGTTCGCGATCCTCTTCGTGCTGTTGCGCAAGTTCGTCGTGCCCAACTTCGAGAAGACCTTCGCCGAGCGCACCCAAGCGATCGAGGGTGGGCTCAGCGCTGCCGAGTCCAAGCAGGCCGAGGCCGACGCCAAGCTCGCCGAGCTCGAGAAGCAGCTCGCCGACGCCCGGCACGAGGCCGCGCGCATCCGCGAGGAGGCACGCGAGCAGGGTGCGGCGATCGTGGCCGAGATGCGGGAGTCGGCGCAGGCCGAGTCCAGCCGCATCGTCGAGCACGGCAAGGCCCAGATCGAGGCCGAGCGCCAGCAGGCGGTCACCTCGCTCCGGGCCGAGGTCGGGGCCCTGGCGACCGGCCTGGCCGGACGCATCGTCGGCGAGAGCCTCGAGGACGACGCTCGCCAGAGCCGCGTCGTCGAGCGCTTTCTCGCTGACCTGGAGGCGTCCAACGGCACGACCTCGGGGAGCGTCAACTGATGATGCGAGGTGCGTCCGCAGACGCCTACGCCGCGGCCGCCGCTGTCCTCCCGGGCACCGGCGACCTGGGCCGGGTGGGCCAGGACCTGTTCGGGACGGCGGACCTCCTCCGCTCCGAGCCCGGTCTGCGCCGCGTCGCGTCCGATGCAGCACTGCGCGGGGAGGCCAAGGGCGACCTGCTCCGCGGCGTCCTGGGCGACAAGATCTCCTCGGAGGCCATGGACGTCGTCGCCACGGCGGTCGCGCAGCGGTGGACCTACGGGCGCGACCTGAGCGACGCGCTCGAGCAGCTCGGCGTGGTCGCCACGGTGCGCTCCGCCGGGAGCGACGCCACCCGCCTCGAGGACGAGGTCTTCGCGGTGGGGCGGCTCGTGCAGGCCAACCCGGAGCTGCGCGACGCGCTCTCCGACCCGGCCCGCAGCCGTGCCGACAAGACGGCGCTGGTCGCCGGCCTGCTCGGCGACAAGGTCCTGCCCGCCACGGTGTCCCTCGTGCAGCAGTCGCTGTCCGGCAGTCACCGGACGGTCGCGGTGGCACTCGCGGCCTACCAGAAGGTGGCGGCCGAGGTCCGCGGCGAGGGAGTGGCGACGGTCCGCGTCGCGCGCCCGCTCGCCGATGCCGAACGTGACCGGCTGGCGGCTGCGCTCGCGCGCAGCTACGGCCGCGACGTGCACCTCAATGTCATCGTGGACCCCGAGGTCATCGGCGGCATCCGCGTCGAGATCGGTGACGACGTCATCGACGGGACGGTCGCCAGCCGCCTCGACGATGCCGGTCGCCGGCTCGCCGGCTGACGCCCCACACATCCAAGAACTTCTCCAGCAGACCCAGAGAACAGGTGAATGAAATGACGGAGCTGTCCATCCGTCCGGACGAGATCCGGGACGCGCTTCAGCGCTTCGTGTCGGACTACGAGCCCGACTCGGCGGCCAAGGAAGAGGTCGGCACGGTCGCGGAGGCTGCCGACGGCATCGCCCGCGTCAGCGGCCTGCCCTCGGTCATGGCCAACGAGCTGCTCGAGTTCGAGGACGGCACGCTCGGCATCGCGCTGAACCTCGACACCCGCGAGGTCGGTGTCGTGGTCCTGGGTGACTTCGACAAGATCGAGGAGGGCCAGACCGTGCGTCGCACGGGCGAGATCCTCTCGGTCCCCGTCGGTGACGGCTACCTCGGCCGCGTGGTCGACCCGCTCGGCACCGCGATCGACGGTCTCGGTGAGATCGCCGGCCTCGAGAGCCGCCGCGCGCTGGAGCTCCAGGCTCCCGGCGTGATGGTGCGCAAGTCGGTGCACGAGCCGCTCGCCACCGGCATCAAGGCGATCGACGCCCTGACGCCCATCGGCCGCGGCCAGCGCCAGCTGATCATCGGTGACCGCTCGACCGGCAAGACCACGATCGCCATCGACACGATCATCAACCAGAAGGCCAACTGGGAGTCCGGCGACCCGGACAAGCAGGTGCGCTGCATCTACGTCGCCATCGGCCAGAAGGGCTCGACCATCGCCGCCGTGCGTGGCGCCCTCGAGGAGGCCGGCGCGCTGGAGTACACCACCATCGTCGCCTCCCCGGCGTCCGACTCCGCGGGCTTCAAGTACCTCGCCCCCTACACCGGCTCGGCCATCGGCCAGCACTGGATGTACGACGGCAAGCACGTCCTCATCGTGTTCGACGACCTCACCAAGCAGGCCGAGGCCTACCGCGCCGTGTCGCTGCTGCTGCGTCGTCCGCCGGGCCGCGAGGCCTACCCCGGTGACGTCTTCTACCTGCACAGCCGGCTCCTCGAGCGCTGCGCGAAGCTCTCCGACGAGATGGGCAAGGGCTCGATGACGGGCCTGCCGATCATCGAGACCAAGGCCAACGACGTCTCGGCGTTCATCCCGACCAACGTCATCTCGATCACCGACGGTCAGATCTTCCTGCAGTCGGACCTGTTCGCGGCCAACCAGCGCCCGGCGATCGACGTGGGTGTCTCGGTCTCGCGCGTGGGTGGCTCGGCGATGACGAAGGCGATGAAGACCGTCACGGGCTCGCTCAAGGTCGACCTGGCGCAGTTCCGCGCCATGGAGGCCTTCGCGATGTTCGCCTCCGACCTCGACGCCGCCTCGCGCCAGCAGCTCGACCGCGGCCAGCGCCTGATGGCACTGCTCAAGCAGCCGCAGTACTCGCCGTACCCGGTCGAGGAGATGACCGTCTCCCTGTGGACCGGCACGTCGGGCCGTCTCGACAGGGTCCCGACCGACGACGTCCTGCGCTTCGAGAACGAGTTCCTCGACTACCTGCGGCGCAGCCACGAGGGCATCCTCGCGGGCATCCGCGAGACCTCGAAGTTCGAGGACTCGACCGAGGACCAGCTCGCGTCCGCCTACGACTCCTTCCTCGACCAGTTCGAGACCTCCGACGGCCAGAGCGTCAAGGCCGGCAAGGAAGAGCACGTCGCCCTCGAGGACGAGGACGTCGAGCAGGAGCAGATCGTCAAGCAGAAGCGGGGCTGACCCATGGCTCTCTCGGTACGCGAGTACCGCGCGCGGATCAAGTCGACGGAGTCGATGAAGAAGATCACGCGTGCCATGGAGCTCATCGCTGCGTCCCGGATCATCAAGGCGCAGCAGCGGGCCCAGGCCGCAGCGCCGTACGCCCGTGAGCTGACCCGCGCGGTGTCGGCCGTGGCGACGTTCTCCAACGTCGACCACGCGCTGACCCTCGAGCCGGAGGACCCCAAGCGGGCGGCGATCCTGATCGTCACCTCCGACCGCGGTCTGGCCGGTGCCTACTCCTCGAGCGTGCTCAAGGAGGCCGAGCGTCTCATCGAGAAGCTCAAGGGCGAGGGCAAGGACGTCGACATCTACATCTCGGCGCGCAAGGGCGAGGCCTACTTCAAGTTCCGCCAGCGCGCCATCGCGCGGGCGTGGACAGGCCACTCCGACCAGCCGACCTACGACGTGGCGGCCGAGATCGGCGCCACGCTCATCGAGACCTTCCTCGACGAGGAGGGCGCCGACGAGGTGCACGTGGTCTACACGCGCTTCCGGTCGATGCTGAGCCAGGAGCCCACCGCCGTACGCCTCCTTCCGCTGGAGGTCGTGGAGGGCACCGAGGCGCCGGAGAAGGACGACCTGCTGCCGCTCTACGAGTTCGAGCCCTCGCCCAGCGACGTGCTCGACTCGTTGCTGCCGCGCTACGTCCAGAGCCGGATCTTCTTCGCCCTGCTGCAGGCGGCCGCCTCCGAGCTGGCCGCCCGCCAGAAGGCGATGAAGTCGGCCACCGACAACGCGGACGAGCTCATCAAGAAGTACAAGCGCATCGCCAACCAGGCTCGCCAGGCTGGCATCACACAGGAAATCAGCGAGATCGTCGGTGGCGTCAACGCGCTTGCCGACGCACAAGCCGGGAGTGAATGAGACATGACTGCCACCATCAACGAGTCCGCCGACACCACCACGGCCGGCGGCGTGGGCCGCATCGCCCGTGTCATCGGCCCGGTCGTGGACATCGAGTTCCCGTCCGACGCCATGCCCCCGCTCTACAACGCGCTGACGTGCGACTTCGAGCTGAGCGGCGAGACCCACTCGATCATCCTCGAGGTCGCCCAGCACATCGGTGACGGCATGGTCCGCGCCATCTCGATGAAGCCGACCGACGGCCTCGTGCGCGGCGGCCAGGTCATCGACACCGGTGCGTCGATCACCGTCCCCGTCGGCGACGCGACGCTCGGCAAGGTGTTCAACACCACCGGCGACGTGCTCAACCTCGCCGAGGGCGAGACCTTCGAGCCCGCCGAGCGCTGGGGCATCCACCGCAAGGCGCCGGCGTTCGACCAGCTGGAGTCCAAGACCCAGATGTTCGAGACCGGCATCAAGGTCATCGACCTGCTCACCCCCTACGTGCAGGGCGGCAAGATCGGCCTGTTCGGTGGTGCCGGCGTCGGCAAGACCGTGCTCATCCAGGAGATGATCGCGCGTGTCGCCAAGGACCACGGTGGTGTGTCGGTGTTCGCCGGTGTCGGCGAGCGCACCCGTGAGGGCAACGACCTCATCGTCGAGATGGAGGAGGCCGGCGTCCTCGGCCAGACCGCCCTCGTCTTCGGCCAGATGGACGAGCCGCCGGGCACGCGCCTGCGCGTCGCGCTGTCGGCCCTGACGATGGCGGAGTACTTCCGCGACGTGCAGAAGCAGGACGTGCTGCTCTTCATCGACAACATCTTCCGCTTCACGCAGGCCGGCTCCGAGGTCTCCACGCTGCTCGGCCGCATGCCGTCCGCGGTGGGCTACCAGCCCAACCTGGCCGACGAGATGGGTCAGCTGCAGGAGCGCATCACCTCCACGCGTGGTCACTCGATCACGTCGCTGCAGGCGATCTACGTCCCCGCCGACGACTACACCGACCCGGCCCCGGCCACGACGTTCGCCCACCTGGACGCGACGACCGAGCTGTCGCGCGAGATCGCCTCGCTCGGCATCTACCCGGCCGTGGACCCGCTGACGTCGACCTCGCGCATCCTCGACCCGCAGTACATCGGCGACGAGCACTACCGCTGCGCGGTGCGGGTCAAGCAGATCCTCCAGCGCAACAAGGAGCTCCAGGACATCATCGCGATCCTCGGTGTCGACGAGCTCTCGGAGGAGGACCGCGTGATCGTGTCGCGGGCCCGCCGCATCCAGCGCTTCCTGTCGCAGAACACCTACGTCGCCAAGCAGTTCACCGGCATCGAGGGTTCGACCGTCCCGGTGGCCGACACCATCGAGGCGTTCAACAAGATCGCCGACGGTGAGTACGACCACGTGGCCGAGCAGGCCTTCTTCATGTGCGGCGGTCTGGACGACGTCGAGCAGAAGTGGGCCGAGATCCAGAAGAGCCTCTGATGGCTGACCTGAAGACCGACAAGGTCCTCCAGGTCGAGCTGGTTGCTGCCGACCGGCTCGTCTGGTCGGGCCAGGCCACCATGGTCATCGCCCGCACGACCGAGGGCGACGTCGGCATCCTGCCCAACCACGCTCCTCTGCTGTCCTCGATCATCGAGGGTGTCGTGGACGTGCAGACGACCGACGGCGAGACCTGGATCGCGGCCGTCGACGCCGGCTTCCTGTCGGTGGCCGACAACCGCGTCTCGATCCTGTCGGAGCGGGCCGAGATGTCGCACGAGATCGACCTGGAGAAGGCACGCCAGGACCTCGAGCGGGCCCAGAGCTCGGGCGAGAACGACGACGCCGCCGCGGAGGCCGTACGCCGGGCCGAGGCACGCATCCGTGCCGCGGAGCGGGCTTCCTGACGAGCGTCTCCACGCGAGCGCTAGGGTGAGCGCACGAACCGTCTGGTTCGTGCGTTCATCTGTTTCGTGGGGTCGAGGGAGTCTGGATGCCGGCCTGGGAATGGGCGCTCGACATCGTCGGGGCCGTCCTCCTCCTTGCCCTGCTCTACGGCATCTCCCTGATCGTCCGCCGACGATTCCTCGCCCGCCACGGCGGCACCTTCGAGCTGAGCTATCGCGTGCGTTCCGAGCACCCCGGTCGCGGCTGGCTGCTCGGCATCGGGCGCTACTCCGGGCAGTCGCTCGAGTGGTTCCGGATCTTCTCGCTCTCGCCCCGCCCCAAGCGGGTGTGGGCGCGTGAGCTGCTCGAGTACTCCGGTCGCCGCGCACCCGCGGGCACGGAGGAGATGTCCCTCTACGACGGCCACGTCGTCGCCTCCTGCCACTACGGCGGCGAGGCCCTCGAGATCGCGATGAGCGAGGCCTCGCTCACGGGCTTCCAGTCCTGGCTGGAGTCCGGACCACCCGGCACCGACTGGAACCGACGCTGACCGGTGGCTCGCCTCAGGCGGGTTCGACGGCGGGGCCGGTCGAGTCGCCGATCCTGAGCTCGACGGGGAGCACGACGTCGTCAACGTCCTCGCCGTCGATGCGGCGGAGCACTGCGTCGGCGACGGCTCGCCCCTTGGCGGCCAGGGGCTGGACGACGGTCGTGAGCTCGACGTCGAGCCAGGGCGTGGCCACACCGTCGAACCCGGCGACACTGAGGTCGTCCGGCACCGCCAGACCGAGGCGCCGCGCCTCGATCACCACGGCGGCGGCCTGGACGTCGCTCTGGCACACGACCGCGGTGACGTCCGGGCCCGTGGCGAGGTAGGCCGCCACGAGGTCCTGGGCGGCCGCCAGGTCGCTGGCGCACGCCCCGATGACGTGGGCGTCGGGGAACACGTCGCGCACGCCTGCCTCGCGCTCGCGCTGCGGGTGGGAGGGCTCGAGGGTGAGGAGGGCGACCCGCCGGTGTCCGAGCTCGTGCAGGTGGGCCGCGAGCGCCGCGCACCCGGCCCGGTGGTCGATGTCGACGAAGGTCGTGCCGGGCCAGTCCGGTCCCTCGACGACGACCAGGGGCACCTCGCGCGCGGCGAGGTCGTCGTACGCCGCCCACGTCTCACGGCCGCAGATGTCGTAGATGACGGCGTCGAGGGGGAGCCGGGCGTGGTCGTCGCCCATCAGGAGCAGCCCGAGGCCCGCGGCGCCGAGCACCTCGGAGACCGCGTCGAGCATCGGCAGCGCAGCGGGGTCGCGGAACGCGGTGCTGAGCGGGCCGACCGCGATGCCGACGACGCCGCTGCGGCCCTGGCGCAGGTTGCGGGCGAGCGGGTTGGGGCCGGCGTAGCCGAGCCTCGCAGCCGCGGCCAGCACCCGGGCACGCGTCGCCTCGGACACCGGCTTGTTGCCCGAGAAGGACAGGGAGGCCGTGGACAGGGACACTCCGGCGGCCTCGGCGACGTCGGCCAGGGTCGGGCTGCGAGTTGATCCGGACACGGCACGGACGTTAGCATCGAATCGATTCGATCGAAACGATTCGCCACACGAACCCAGGAGAGCCGTGCCGGAGCTGACCGCCGCCCGCAACGCCGTCGGGATCACCTTCTTCCTCAACGGACTGGTGTTCTCCAGCTGGGTCTCGCGCATCCCCGAGGTGAGGTCGAGCTTCGACCTCACCAACGGCCAGCTGGGCCTGGTGCTGCTCGCGATCGCGCTCGGCTCGGTGCTCGCGCTGCCGACCACCGGCGCGACCATCGACCGCCTCGGCACCGTCCGGGTCGTCCGCATCGGCGCGGCCGCCGCGACCGTCGGGATGCTCGCCGCCGCCCTCGGCCTCGGGCACGTCCTCGCCCTCACCGTCGCCGGCCTCTTCGTCTACGGCCTCGGCATCGGTGTCTGGGACGTGGCGATGAACGTCGAGGGCGCCGAGGTCGAGCGCGGGCTCAACCGCACGATCATGCCGCGCTTCCACGCCGGATTCAGCGGCGGCACGGTCGTCGGTGCGCTGCTGGGCGTCCTGCTGATCGAGCTCGGCGTGCCCGCCGTCGCGCACCTGGTCGGCGTGGTGGTGCTGTCGATCGTGCTCGTCTGGCGCACCTCGCCGGCGTTCCTGCCGGTGCCCGAGCGCCACGAGGACGAGGAGCGTACGTCGGCGGCGCGGGCGTGGCTGGAGCCGCGCACGCTGCTCATCGGCGTGATGGTGCTCGCGCTCGCGATGACCGAGGGCACCGCCAACGACTGGCTCGCCGTCGCGCTCGTCGACGGCAAGGACGTCTCCCACGCGACCGGCGTCGCCGGCTTCGCGGTCTTCGTGCTCGCGATGACCGCCGGCCGGTTCGCCGGCACCGGCCTCATCGACCGCTTCGGCCGGGTCGTCGTGCTCTGGGGGACCATGGTGCTGGCCGGGGTCGGGGTGCTGCTGATCGTCTTCGCCGACAACCCCGTCCTGGTCGTCGTGGGCATCGTGCTGTGGGGCGTCGGCGCCTCGCTCGGCTTCCCGGTCGGGATGAGCGCCGCCGCCGACGACCCCCGGCGCGCGGCGTCACGGGTCAGTGTCGTCTCGACGATCGGCTACGCCGCCTTCCTGGCCGGTCCGCCGTTCCTCGGCTTCGTCGGCGACGAGGTCGGCACCCTCAAGGCGCTGCTCGTCGTCGCGGTGCTCCTGATGCCGGCGGCACTCGTCGTGCCGGCGGCCCGCGAGCAGAGGGCCGCGCCGATACGTCAGGAGTGACGGCTCGCAGGCTCAGTCGAAGAGCGCGCGGATGTCCGTGGCGGTGATGCCGGTGCCGGCGGTCCCGCCACCGTCCATGACCTTGGCGAACAGTTCGGCCTTGCGGGCCTTCAGCGCCATCACCTTCTCCTCGATCGTGTCGGTCGCGACGAGTCGGTAGACGTTGACGTGCTTGTCCTGGCCGATGCGGTGCGCTCGGTCCACGGCCTGAGCCTCGGCGGCGGGGTTCCACCACGGGTCGAGGACGTAGACGTAGTCGGCCTCGGTCAGCGTGAGACCGACGCCGCCGGCCTTGAGGCTGATCAGGAACACCAGTGCGTCGCCCCGGCGGAAGGCCTCGATCACTGCCTCCCGGTCACGGGTGCTGCCGTCGAGGTAGACCGCCGCGATGCCCTCTGCCGTGAGTCGCTCACGTACGCGGCGCAGGAACGACGTGAAGGTGCTGAACACAAGCGCCTGGTGGCCCTCCGCCGTGACCTCCGTGAGCTGGTCGGCCAGCAGGTCGAGCTTGGCCGACCCCACCCGGTCGTGCTCGGCATCGACGAGGGCCGGGTCGAGGGCCAGCTGGCGGAGCTTGGTGAGCGCGCTGAAGATGGCCACCCGGTTGCGGTCGAAGTCCTCGACGAGGCCGAGGATCTTCTGGCGCTCCTTGGCCAGGTGGGTGTCGTAGATCTTGCGGTGCCGCGGAGCGAGCTCGATCTCGAGCACCTGCTCCTGCTTGGGCGGCAGGTCGGCGGCGACCAGGTCCTTGGTGCGGCGCAACATGAACGGTCGGATCCGTCGGCGGAACCGGTCCAGCGCCGCTGCGTCGCCATCCTTCTCGACCGGTCCCACGACCACGTCACGGAACCGTCGTGGGGCGGGGTAGAGCCCCGGCGCGGCGATGGAGAGCAGCGACCACAGCTCCATCAGCCGGTTCTCGAAGGGCGTGCCGGTGACGACCAGGCGGAAGTCCGCGTCGAGCGTGCGGACGGCGGCGTACGCCTTGCTCTGGTGGTTCTTGACCTGCTGGGCCTCGTCGAGCACGAGCCCGTCCCAGTGCAGGGCAGCGAACTGCTCGCGCTCGAGCCGCAGCAGCGCGTACGTCGTCACCACCACGTCGTGGTCGCGCGCGATCGCCGCGACGTCGTGGGTGCGCCGGCTCACGACGCCGACCCGCAACCCGGGTGCGTGCGTGGTCGCCTGCTGGCGCCACGCGGTCACCACGCTCGTGGGTGCGACGACGAGGAAGGGGTCGCTCGCACCTCCGACCACGGCGTGCTGCACCAGGGCGAGCACCTGCAGCGTCTTGCCGAGACCCATGTCGTCGGCCAGGATCCCGCCCAGTCCGTGCTGGTGCAGGAACGCGAGCCACCAGAAGCCCTCCAGCTGATAGGGGCGGAGCTGCGTCGTCAGTCCGACCGGGTCGGGCTGGGGGATCTCGGCCAGGTCGCGCAGCGCGGTGGCCCGCTCGACCCAGGCCGCAGCCTGCGCGTCGACCACCCCCAGCTCGGCCAGCTCGGCCCACACGGTGAGGTCGCTGGCGCCCACGCTCACCCGACCGGGTTCGCCGTCGCGCAGCTGGGCGGCCAGCGCGACGACCTCGTGCAGGCGGTCGAACTCGGGTCGGTCGACGGCGACGTAGAGGCCGCTGGGCAGGACGAGGAACTCGTCCTGGCGGGTCAGGGCGGCCAGCACGTCGGGCAGCGGGACGAGCTCGCCGTCGATGCTCACCTGGACCTCGAGGTCGAGCCAGTCGGTGTGGTCGGGCTGCTCCTCGGCGAGGGTGAACGCGATCTGCGGTGCCGCAGTGGACTCGCGGAAGTCGGGGCGCTCCTCCTCGACGACGTCGACGTCCGTCAGGGTGCGCAGGTGCGGCAGGTCGTGGAGGGCGAGGACCAGGGCGTCGCCGTCGCGGACCGCGGTGGCGGCGAACAGGTGGGCTGGAACCGTCGCGAGGATCTCGTGCTCGAGCGCAAGTTCGCGGACGCCGCCGAGCGGGTCCGCGGACGCAGTGGAGCAGGTCGCTTCACCGTAGGCCCACTCCCAGGCGAGGGTGGTGCTTGTGGGGGAGTGCCAGGTCGCCATGAGGCGGAGACGGGGACGCGGGGGTGCGGGCACCTCGAGCGACCCGTCCGACGAGCCGATCGGCAGGCGCCGGCTCAGCGGCCCGAGGGCGTCGAGGAACGGGTCGAGGTCCTCGGCGTCGACGACGACGGGAGGACCGAGCAGGAGGTCGAGGATGCCCTCGTCCAACGGCTCGACGAGGTCGGTGAGCAGTACGTCGTCGCCTTCGACGAGGACCAGCGTCGTGGTCGGACGACCCACGGGCATGACCTGGTGGCCGCGCCAGCGTCGCCCACCCACCTCGACGTGGACCTCGAGCACGGACTCCTCGTCCCGGCGGGTCAGGTCGGCGGTGACCTGCGCCGGCTCGTCGGTCAGAGCGAGGGACCCCACACCCGCTCCGGGGAGAAGGGTGACTCCGGTGCTGACAGCCGCGCGCAGCGACGGGACGAGCCGGTCGCCGTAGTCGTCGAGCATCGGGGCAGCCCCGGCAGCCAGATAGGTGTGGAGGCCGATGAGTCCGCGGTGGAGGGCCTGAAGCGCGTCGGCCTGCGCCGGGACGAAGCGGCTGCGGGCCACCGGGCCGGACAGGTCGGTCCACTCGGCGCCGCTGCGCACCCAGCCCGCACGGACGCCCGGTCTCATCGGGCGCATGGAGAAGTCGCCGGGTGTGCCACGTGACCACCGGGTGGCCGGACGCCGTGAGATCTCCAGCCCGAGGCGCGTACCCGTCAAGGTCGAGTGGGCGCGCCGGGCCAGGTCGTCGTTGAGCCGGGCCAGGCGCTGGCGCCACACGGGATCCGCGGCGGGACGCGATGCCCCGCGCAGACGGAGCGCCACCGCAGCGCCGTGCTTGCACAGCCGGGCGACGGGGCACGAGCAGGCGCTGAAGACCCAGTCGGACGTCTCGTTGACCTCGGCATGGAACTGCACGTCGTACGGCGTCGGGGCCGACCCGATGACCTGGGCCGTCACGGTCAGGCTGCTCGAGGACTCGTGGACGACCTCGAGCCGGTGGACGTCGCCGAGGATGCCGGCGGCTCGCGCCATCGTGCCCGCGTCGTAGAACTGGGCGAGGTAGGCGTCGTTCAGCGCGTCGCGGATGTCCATGGCGCCGTCATCGTCGCACCGTCGGCCGACATCGTGAGGCCGTCATCCACAGATGCCGTCAGGCGTCGGTCGTCTTCTCGCCGCGCTCGCCGCCGGGCACCCAGAGCACGTCGCCGTTCTCCTTGTTCGCGTGGCGGGCGAGGATGAAGAGCAGGTCGGAGAGCCGGTTGAGGTAGGTGATCGCCAGCAGGTTCATCGACTCCTCGTGCTCGGCCCAGGCCGCCCAGCCGGCCCGTTCCGCTCGGCGTACGACCGTGCGCGCGACATGGAGGTGGGCGGCGCCGAGGGTGCCGCCGTTGAGGATGAAGGACCGCAGGGCCGGCAGCTCCTCGTTGTAGTGGTCGCACCACGCCTCGAGGCGGTCGACGTAGTCCTGCTCGATCCGCAGCGGCGGGTACTCCGGGTCGGCGACCACGGGGGTGCAGAAGTCGGCGCCCACGTCGAAGAGGTCGTTCTGCACGTGGGTGAGCACGGCGACGACGTCGTCCGACAGGTCGCCCTGCGCGAGCGCGACCCCGATGTGCGCGTTGCCCTCGTCGACGCTGGCGTAGGCCTCGAGGCGCAGGTCGTTCTTCGAGGTCTCGCTCATGTCGCCGAGCCGGGTGCGTCCGGCGTCGCCGGTGCGGGTGTAGATGCGCGTCAGGTTGACCATGGGGCGGAGCCTAGTGGGGCGTCACGCGATGGGACTCGTGGGACTGGTGGGGTCAACTCGCCGACGAGATCCGGCATGGATGCAACCTGAGGGGGTACAACGGCGTCATAGGAGTGACACAGGTCACGCAGCGACGTCCGGGGGACGTCGGGAGGAGCACCCGATGGAGATCATCTCGGACGGACCCACGCTGGTCCTGCACGGTGCCTTCGACGTGCGCAGCACGTGGGAGGTGCGCGCCGCGATCTACGAGGTCCTCGATGGGCCCGACGACGAGGTCGTCATCGACATGACGCACGTGACCACCATCGACGTTACCGCCCTACGGCTCCTCGCCGTGGCCACCCGCCACGCCTGGCTCAACGGCCACCACCTCATGATCCGCAACCCCGGCCCTGCCGTGCGCCGGATGGCGCACCTGGCCCGGCTGGCCCACGCTCTCGAGGTCGAGCGGGCCGCCGCCACTGCCTGATCCGGCGCCTGAGGCATCTGTCACACGTCCACACCGGTGACTCGCGGGTAACCACCGCCCTACCCTGTCGCCATGAGCGACAGCAGCGCGCGGCCCGCCAAGGACCGCCCCTGGGTGATGCGCACCTATGCCGGGCACTCCACCGCCGAGGCGTCCAACGCGCTCTACCGGACCAACCTGGCCAAGGGGCAGACCGGCCTGAGCGTCGCGTTCGACCTGCCGACGCAGACCGGCTACGACCCCGACAGCCCGCTCAGCCGCGGCGAGGTCGGAAAGGTCGGCGTACCGGTCCCGCACCTCGGCGAGATGCGCAAGCTCTTCACCGACATCCCGCTCACCGAGATGAACACCTCGATGACGATCAACGCCGTGGCGATGTGGATGCTCGCGATGTACCAGGTGGTCGCCGAGGAGCAGAACCCGGACATGTCGCCGGAGGACGTGGCCGCCCAGCTGGCCGGCACGACCCAGAACGACATCATCAAGGAGTACCTCTCGCGCGGGACGTACGCCTTCCCGCCCGAGGCGTCCATGCGGCTGATCGCCGACATGATCGCCTACACCGTCCACCAGATCCCGCAGTGGAACCCGATCAACATCTGCAGCTACCACCTGCAGGAGGCCGGCGCGACGCCCGTGCAGGAGCTGGCCTACGCGCTGAGCACCGCGATCGCCGTCCTCGACGAGGTGAAGGGTGCGGGGCAGGTCTCCGACGACGACTTCGAGAAGGTCGTCGGCCGCATCTCGTTCTTCGTCAACGCGGGCGTCCGGTTCGTCGAGGAGACCTGCAAGATGCGGGCCTTCGTGCAGCTGTGGGACGAGATCACGCGCGAGCGCTACGGCGTCACCGACGCGAAGATGCGGCGCTTCCGCTACGGCGTACAGGTCAACTCGCTCGGGCTCACCGAGGCGCAACCGGAGAACAACGTCCAGCGCATCGTCCTCGAGATGCTCGGCGTCACCCTGTCCAAGAACGCCCGCGCTCGCGCCCTGCAGCTGCCGGCGTGGAACGAGGCGCTCGGCCTGCCGCGCCCCTGGGACCAGCAGTGGTCGCTGCGGCTCCAGCAGGTGCTGGCCTTCGAGTCCGACCTGCTGGAGTACGACGACATCTTCGACGGCTCGCACGTGATCGCGGCCAAGGTGGCCGAGCTCGTCGAGGGCGCCAGGGCCGAGATCGACCGGGTGCAGGAGATGGGTGGCGCGATTGCCGCCGTCGACTACATGAAGTCCGAGCTGGTCTCCTCCCACGCCGCCCGGCGCGCGCGGATCGAGTCGGGCGAGGAGGTCATCGTCGGCGTCAACAAGTACGAGTCCACCGAGCCGTCCCCGCTGACCGCGGACCTCGATGGCGCGATCATGGCGGCCGACCCCGAGGCCGAGCAGACCGCCCGCGCGAGCGTCGAGGCGTGGAAGGCCGAGCGCGACGAGATCGAGGTCGAGCAGGCGCTGGCAGCCCTCGCAGAGGCCGCGACGGGCACGGACAACCTGATGGTGCCGACCCTCGTCGCGGCCCGTGCCGGTGCGACGACGGGGGAGTGGGCGGCCACGCTGCGCGGGGTCTTCGGCGAGTACCGCGGCCCGACCGGGGTCGGCGGGGCCGCGGTCGCTGAGTCCGGTGCCGAGCTGACCGCCGTGCGCGAGCGGGTCAGGGCCACCGGCGAGGAGCTGGGCGGTCGGCTCCGGCTGCTGGTCGGGAAGCCCGGCCTGGACGGCCACTCCAACGGGGCCGAGCAGGTCGCCGTGCGCGCCCGGGACGCCGGCTTCGAGGTGATCTACCAGGGCATCCGGCTGACGCCCGACCAGATCGTCGCCGCGGCCGTCGCCGAGGACGTGCACTGCATCGGCCTGTCGATCCTGTCCGGGTCGCACATGGAGCTCGTGCCCGACGTGCTCGACGGCCTCGAGCGGGCGGGGCTGTCCGACATCCCCGTCATCGTCGGAGGGATCATCCCCGACTCCGACGGCCGCCGGCTGCGCGAGCTCGGGGTCGCGGCGGTCTACACGCCCAAGGACTACGGACTCACCGAGATCATGGGCGGCATCGTCGACGTGATCCGCAAGGCCAACGGTCTCGACTGACCCACCGGCCGCCCGGCTGGCAGACTCCGCGTCATGCGACGCGTGATCGTGGTCGGGGCCGGTGTGGTCGGGCTGTCCTGCGCCGTCCGTCTGCTCGAGGCGGGACACCGGGTGGACGTCGTGGCGCGCGACCTCCCGCTCGAGACGACCTCGGCCGTCGCGGCCGCCCTCTGGTACCCCTACCGCGCGCTGCCGCAGGACCGTGTGACCGCCTGGTCCGCGACGTCGTACGCCGTCTTCGAGGGGCTCGCCGCCGATGAGCGCACCGGCGTGCGGATGCTCACCGGCACCGAGGTGCTGCGTACGCCGCACCCGGACCCGTGGTGGCGGACGGCCGTCCCCGCGCTGGACCGCGAGACGGCGCTGCCGCCGGGCTACGCCGACGGCTGGACCTTCGTCGCGCCCGTGATCGACATGCCCGTGCACCTCAGGTGGCTGGTCTCGAGGATCGAGGAGCTCGGCGGCACGCTCACGCGGATGAACCTGTCCGCGCTCCCGGACGACGGCAGCCTCGTCGTCAACGCGACCGGCCTCGGAGCACGCCACTTCGGCGCCGATCCGTCGGTGACGCCCGTGCGCGGCCAGGTCGTGGTGGTGGAGCAGGTGGGCCTGGACCGGTGGACCCTCGACGGAGGCGGCCTGACCTATGTCGTACCGAGGGCTGCCGAGATCGTGCTGGGCGGCACGGACGTCGAGGGGGAGTGGAGTCGTACGCCCGACCCGGAGGTCGCCGAGCAGGTCCTGCACCGCGCCCGGGTGCTCGTGCCGGAGCTCGAGGGCGCCCGCGTGGTCCGGCACAAGGTGGGCCTGCGCCCGGCCCGGCCCGAGGTGCGCCTCGAGCGGGTCGGCGCGGTGATCCACTGCTACGGCCACGGCGGGGCCGGAGTGACCCTGTCGTGGGGCTGCGCGGACGACGTGGTGGGGTTGGCCGGTGACTGACCTCCAGTGCGCCGCCCGGGTGTTCGTGGCCCGCCACGGCGAGGCCCTCTACGAGAGCGAGCTGCTGAGCGACGCGGGCGGCTGGCTCAGCCCGCTCGGGCGGCAGCAGGCCAAGGACCTGGCAGCGACCCTGGCCCCCGAGCGGATCTCCCGCGTCTGGGCCAGCGACATGGCGCGTGCCGTGCAGACGGCAGAGATCGTGGCGGGCATCCTCGGCGTCGACGTGGTCGTGCGGAAGGGGCTCCGGGAGTTCGGCGTCGGCGACGCAGCCGGGACGACCGGGGTGCCCGATCCCTTCGCCGAGACCTTCGCGTCGTGGCTCGCCGGCGACCTGGCCGCGCGGATCCCCGGGGGCGAGACGGGTGACGAGGTGGTCGAGCGCTACACGGGTGTCCTCGACGAGGTCTCCGACGAGCACCGTGGCGAGTCCGTGCTCGTGATCAGCCACGGCGGGGTGATGTGCCTGGCGCTGCCCGCGCTCGCGACGAACCTCCCGCCGACCCACGGTCACGAGAAGCCGATGCCCCACTGCGGCGTGGTCGCGATGGAGGCCGACGCGGACGGCTGGGCCTGCCGGAGCTGGGCCGACACCCCACTGACCTGA
Organism: Nocardioides glacieisoli; assembly: GCF_004137245.1. Lineage (GTDB taxonomy): Bacteria > Actinomycetota > Actinomycetes > Propionibacteriales > Nocardioidaceae > Nocardioides > Nocardioides glacieisoli. The sequence goes on along the minus strand of NZ_SDWS01000006.1, from coordinate 154,274 downwards.
CGTGGGACGAGGTTAGCCTTGCCTAAGTCTTCCTGTACGCTGCGCGCGTGGGTTCCAAGAGCGCTTCGAAGAAGGCAGGCAAGGCCGCGAAGGCCGGCAAGGTCGCCAAGCTGCCCAAGAAGAAGTGCTGCGTCGACACCCCCAAGTGCAACCGCTGCCCGCTGCGGATGCTGCAGGAGGGCACGCTCCCGTCCGGCTACACGGTCAAGAAGCGCAAGCTGGTGAAGGTCGAGGTCGCCCGGCCCAAGAAGGCGAAGAAGGCCGGCACGAAGGCCGCCTGACCTCACATCTGCTGGAGGGCGAGCACCACCACGGCGATCGCGACCATCACCGCGATCGCGATGCCCATGCGTACGGCCATCCCCTTGAGCCACAGCGACAGCAGCGTCTCCGCGCCGCCGCTCCGGTCAAGCGGCACGACGTCGATGACCGCGGCGCGGTTGATGGGTCCGTAGACGTGGGGGTAGGTGTCGTCGCCGACGGCCTCGACCCGCACCTCGGCCTCCACCAGTCGCGCCGGGTCGATGGTGAGGAGCACCAGGTCCTCGCCCAGACCGGCGTAGTAGCGGTCGAACACGCCCTGCACCTGGTCGCGCCGGCTCGCGTGGATGAAGCCCTCCTCGTCGAGCGTCCGGCCGACGGTGGAGGTCGTGTAGGTCCCAGTCCCCAGGGTCCGGCGCCAGTCGGCCGCGGTGGCGATGTGGAAGATGCGGTCGGGGGCCGGGTCGGTCACCGTGCGAGGGTAACGACATGACGGGGTCGACGAACGCTGAGCGCGTGTACGTCGTGACGGACATCGAGGTCGACGGCTTCACGCCGGGGGCGAACTCCATGCTGTCCTTCGGATCGGTCGCGGTGACCGCGGCGGGGGAGCAGGTCGGGGAGTTCGAGGCGGTGCTCGAGCCGCTCCCCGGCGCGCAGCCCCATCCGGAGACCTGGTCGTGGTGGCAGTCGCAGCCGCCGGAGGTGCTCGCGGCGGCGACGGCCGACCCGCAGCCGGTGCCGGAGGTGATGGCCGCCTTCGTGGCGTGGGTGCAGGGGCTTGGTCCGGAGCGTGAGCTCGTCGCCTCCCCGCTCGGCTTCGACGGGCCGTACGTCGACCACTACCTGCGCCGCTTCACGACGTACTCCGTCTGCCCGGCGCTCTACGACGAGGACCCGCTCTTCCACGGTCCCGGCCTGTGCCTCAAGAGCCTCGCCTGCGGTGTCACCGGCGGCGACTGGGCCACCTTCTCGGTCCACGACCTGCCCAGCGAGTGGTTCGGCGACGTCGAGCACACCCACCGCGCCATCGACGACGCCCGCGGCTACGCCAACCTGCTCGTCGAGGTCATGCGGCGGGGGCAGGCGCGCGGCTGACGCGTGCCACCCCCCGCCGGGGTGGCGGCAGATTGCGTTAGGTCCGGGGGTCTGGCTGCGATGTGCCGCCACCTTCTCGGCCTGAGTACTGGCGGTGGCGGCAGGTTGCGAGGGGTAGGGGGCCTTGGCTGCGATGTGCCGCCACCCTTACACCATGCGCCGCGGACTGGGTGGCGGCGTACGACATCCGCGGCGGCGTCCGGCATGTCGTACGCCGCCACCCGGACGGCCGGGCAGTGTCTTATGCCGCCAGGAGCGCGATGTCATGTGCCGCCACCCAGTGCGGTCGTGCCGCCGAGGAGGGCCGACCGGGATCGTGGAGGACCCGAGTCATCAGGTGGCGCGGATCCTCCACGATCATCCGGCCGAGGGGATGGCGAAGAGGTACATCCCGTTGGACACCTCGCGTACTGCGAACCGCGTCACGCGACCGTCGGACTCGTGCTCGCACACTGACAGCGCGAGCCGGCGCCCGTAGATCGGGTCGGAGACCAGGATCGACTGGTCGGTCGTCCGCCATGCGACGTCCCAGAGGTCGAGTGGCAGGTCCGGGACGGCGTCGCCCTCGGCCCTCCCGCCGAGCACCGTCCACCCCGGCGTGTTCGGCCAGATCGACCTCGTCATGGCAGGTCGCTCAGAAGAGCCGGTGCTCCGCGCCGTCGTCCATCCCGCGGAGCGCGTCGTAGTCCACCAGGGCGCAGGCGATGCCGCGGTCGGTGGCCAGGACGCGGGCCTGGGGCTTGATCTCCTGCGCGGCGAAGATGCCGCGCACGGCCCCCTTGCGGGTCAGGGCGGGGTCCCGGTTGAGCAGGTCGAGGTAGCGGGTGAGCTGCTCGACGCCGTCGATCTCGCCGCGGCGCTTGATCTCGACCGCGACGGAGAGGCCGTCGGCGTCACGGCACATCAGGTCGACCGGGCCGATGGCCGTCATGTACTCACGGCGCACGAGCGTGAGGCCGTCCGCGAGGGTGGCGGGGTGCTCGGCGAGCAGCTCCTGGAGGTGCTTCTCGACGCCGTCCTTCTGCAGGCCGGGGTCCACGCCGAGGTCGTGGGAGGTGTCGTGGAGGACTTCGTCGATGAGGATGCGCAGCGTGTCGTCCGTCTTGCCGGCGGTCACGACCCACTCGGGGCGGCCGTCCTCGTCGACGCCCTCCTTGACCGTGCAGGGAGGCGACATCCAGTTGAGCGGCTTGTAGGAGCCGCCGTCGGAGTGGATCAGCACCGACCCGTCCGACTTCAGCATCAGCACGCGCGTCGCGAGCGGGAGGTGGGCGGTCAACCGCCCGGCATAGTCCACCTGACAGCGCGCCACGACCAACCTCATGAATGCAGCCTCACGACGGGCGAATCTACAGTGACCCCGTGACCGACCACGTGCGCCCCGCGCTGCGCCGCGACCTCGCCCAGCTCGACCTGACCCACGAGGCGTCGCGTCCCGGCCTGGTGATGGTCATCGGCGACCCGCCGGTCGGGCACATCCGCGTGGACCTGCTCGACGGCTTCGCGCACCTCGACTCGATCGTCGTCGGCGCCGACCTCGGCGGCACGAACACCCGCGCGCTCGTGGAGGCGGTCTGTGAGCGGCTCTCGGCCCGCGGGCTCGGCCAGCTCACCGCAGCGCCGTACGCCGGTGCGGAGGCGGCGACGTACGCCGACCTCGGCTTCACGGAGATCCCCGAGGGCGAGCCGGTCCCGCGCCCGCTGCTCGGGGTGGCCGACCAGCCCGGCCGGGTGCTGGTCCGCCGGGTGCTGCGCGCGCACCGCACGGCCGCCGAGCTCGACGCCTGGGTCGCGACGCTCGACGCGCCGCGTGACGTCGGCACGGTGAAGGCGGTGATCCGCCGGCCCGTGCCCGGCCAGCGCGAGGTCCTCCACGTCGGTCACCTCGATGTCACCGAGGGCCTGGTCGGCGACAGCTGGTCGACCCGCGCGACCCGGCACATGCCGGACGGCGCGCCCGACCCGGACATGCAGCTCAACGTCATGCACCACGGGCTCGTGCAGTTCCTGGCCCAGGACCCCGAGCGCGACGAGCTCGCCGGCGACCAGATGTACGTCGACCTCGACCTGTCCCACGACAACCTCCCCGCGTGGAGCGAGCTGCACATCGGCGGCCCGGACGGCGCGGTCATCGTCGTCACGGAGGTGCCGCACAACGGCTGCGGGAAGTTCATCGCGCGCTTCGGCAAGGACGCGATGACCTTCGTGAACGGCCCCGAGGGCAAGCCGCGCCGGCTCCGCGGGCTGTGCGCCAAGGTGGTGCGCCCCGGGACGGTCCGGCCGGGCGACGAGGTGGTCGTCGTACGCCCTCCCGCACCCCCTTCCGACCACGCGGCGGAGTGACGGTTCCCACACCCCGGGCCGCAGGTGGTCGTGGGAGCATGCGTCCATGACTGACACGGCTACTCGCGAGTTCTCCACCGTCGGCGTGATCGGCCTCGGCACGATGGGCGCCGGCATCGCCGAGGTCTTCGCGCGCAACGGCTACAGCGTGATCGGGGTCGAGGTCAACGACGGCGGTGTCGAGCGCGGTCGCCAGCACCTCGAGCACTCCACGGGCCGCGCGGTGAAGCGCGAGAAGATGACCGAGGACCAGCAGTCCGAGCTGCTCGGCCGGATCACCCTCACGACCGACATGACGGCGTTGTCCGCTGCGGACCTCGTCGTCGAGGCCGTGGTCGAGTCGCTGGCGATCAAGAAGTCGATCTTTGCCTCGCTCGACGGCATCGTCCGTGACGACGCGATCCTCGCGACCAACACCTCCTCGCTGAGCGTCACCGAGATCTCGACGGCCAACTCCAAGCCCGGCCGCGTCATCGGCGTCCACTTCTTCAACCCGGCGCCCGTGCAGAACCTCGTGGAGATCATCCGCACCGTCGTCACCGAGCCGGCCGTGCTCGAGCAGGTGCAGGGCGTGCTGCGCGACCTCGGCAAGAACCCGGTCGTCTGCGGCGACAAGGCCGGCTTCATCGCCAACACCCTGCTCTTCGGCTACCTCAACCACGCCGTGGCGATGTACGAGGGGAAGTACGCCTCGCGCGAGGACATCGACGCCGCCATGCGCTTCGGCTGCGGCTACCCGATGGGTCCGCTCGCGCTGCTCGACCTGATCGGGCTCGACACCGCCTACGAGATCCTCGACACGATGTACAAGCAGGGACGCGACCGGCTGCACGCGCCCGCGCCGATCCTCAAGCAGTACGTCACCGCCGGCCTGCTCGGTCGCAAGTCGGGCCGCGGCTTCTACACCTACGAGGCCCCCGACAGCCCCGTCGTCGTCGACGACGCCCAGACGCCGAGCGAGGACGACAAGCCGCGCCTGCACCACGACATCCGCTCCGTCGGAGTCGTCGGCACCGGCACGATGGCCGCGGGCATCGTCGAGGTGTTCGCCAAGGCGGGCTACGACGTGCTGTTCACCGGCCGCGGCCAGGACAAGGTCGACGGAGTCGTCGCGACCATCACCAAGAACTTCGACAAGCAGATCCAGCGCGGGCGCGCCACGGAGGAGCAGAAGACCGAGGTGCTCGGTCGCGTGCGCGGCACCACCTCGCTCGACGACCTCCGCGACGTCGACCTGGTCGTGGAGGCCATCGCCGAGGACCTGGCGATCAAGACGACCCTCTTCGAGAACCTCGACGAGATCTGCAAGCCGGGTGCGATCCTCGCGACCACCACCTCGTCGCTGCCGATCATCGCGATGGCCAAGGTGACCAAGCGGCCGCAGGACGTCATCGGCATGCACTTCTTCAACCCGGCCGCGATCATGAAGCTGGTCGAGGTGGTCTCCACGGTGGCGACCGACGAGAAGGTCACCGAGACCGTGCTGGCCCTGTGCGACAAGGTGGGCAAGGTCGCCGTGCGCTGCGGCGACCGCTCCGGCTTCATCGTGAACGCGCTGCTGTTCCCCTACCTCAACGACGCGGTGAAGATGCTCGAGGCGCACTACGCCACCGCTGACGACATCGACCTCGCGATGAAGCTCGGCTGTGCGCTGCCGATGGGTCCGTTCGAGCTGCTCGACGTCGTCGGCAACGACGTGTCGCTGGCGATCCAGAAGGAGCTCTACCTCGAGTTCCGCGAGCCGGGCTTCTCCCCGGCGCCGCTGCTGGAGCACCTCGTCACGGCCGGCTACCTCGGTCGCAAGGCCGGGCGCGGCTTCCGCGACTACAGCGCCCGCTGACCCATCAGTCCAAGCAGAACTCGTTGCCCTCGGGGTCGGTCATGACGATGTGACCGCCCGACATCGGCGGGGCGGGCTCGTGCCGCTCGACCCGGGTGGCCCCGAGCCCGACCAGCCGCTCGCACTCGACCTCGAGGGCCGCCATCCGCTCGTCGCCCTCCAGCCCGGGAGCGGCGCGGAGGTCGAGGTGCACCCGGTTCTTCGCGGCCTTGTCCTCGGGCACCCGCTGGAAGAAGAGCCGCGGCCCGTCGCCGTCGGGGTCCTGCGCGGCGGACGAGGAGTTCCACTGCGACTCGGGCACCCCGACCTCGCGGAGGAAGTCGTGCCACGCGGCGAAGACGTCCTGCCCGGGCGCGACCTCCCGTCCCGGCGGGGGTGGGTTGACGTAGCCCAGTGCGGCCGCCCAGAAGCGGGACAGCGTCTCGGGGTCGTGGGCGTCGAAGGTCACCTGGATCGTCCGGCTCATGCCGAGCATCCTGCCGCGACCCACCGACAGCGGGCTCCCGCCGGACCCGGCGACGTACGGACTCAGGCGTTGGCGCGCAGGTGGGACTGCTCGGTCACCAGGCCGGCGAGCCGCGCCCTCGTGTTGATGTCGAGCTTGCGGTAGATGTGGGTCAGGTGGGCGTCGACCGTGCGCGGGGAGACGAAGAGCTCCTCGGCGATCGCCCGGCTGGTCAGGCCGTGGGCGACCCGTTCGGCGACCTGGCGCTCGGCGGCCGTCAGCTGGTCGAGCACCGACGGAGGTGCCGAAGCGGGTCGGTTGAACACGGCGGTGATCAGGGTGACCGACTCGGCGGACAGGTCGTCGCCGTCGATCCACCCCGCGGGCGTCCTGCCCGCCGGCACGACGTCGTAGTCGGCCGAGTAGCCCCACCGCACCGCCATCCGCGGCGTGCGCAGCGCGAACGCAGCGGCGGCGAGTCCCCGCGCCTCGGGGAGCTCGCGCTCACGGGCGACGCCGGCCAGGCCGTCGAGGACGTCGGCGGCGCGCAGCGGGAGCCGCATCGTGCGGCAGTGCTCGAGAGCGGTGAGGTACGTCGTCGTGGCCTGGTCGAGGTCACCGAGGCCGACCAGCGCCCGACCGAGGAGCAGTCGGGCCTCGACGCTGTCTCGCCCAAGGCGGGCGGAGTCGGCCAGCGCCACCACGTCGGCGGCCAGGCCCGCGGCCTGGCGCAGCTCGCCGCGGTTGAGCAGGTCGCGTCCGTCCTGAGCGAGGACCGGGAGCCGTACGGCCCACGGCAGGCTCTGCCGGTCGACCTCGGTCGCCTGCCACGTGGGGTCGAGACCGCGCAGGAGGGTCTCGGCCAGCAGGCCGACCCGGTCCTCGGCGAGCTCGCGGGCCTCGATCACCACCGCACGGGTGCCCGCCACCGCCTCCGCGATGCGGCCCTGCTCCAGCGCGATGCGGGCCAGGAGGGTGCGGGCGGAGAGGTCGATCCAGCGCTCGTCGCGGCTCATCCGCGCCGGGAGGGCGTCGCCGGCCGCCTGAGCGGCCTCGGCGAACCGGCCCTGGGAGGTGAAGACGTCGGCGAGGGTGCGGGTGGCCTGTCGCCGGATCGAGCCCTCGGGGTCGAGGTCGAGCGCACGCCGCGCCTCGCGCTCGGCGAGCTCCATCTCACCGGCGTCGAGGTGCATCTCGGCCCGGATGGAGGCGGTCTTCGCCAGCTGCTCCTCCGGCCTCGGAGCCGACGACGCGTGCTCGTCGGCGCGGTCCAGCAACCAGAGTCCCTCGTAGGTGCCGCGCATCTCGGAGGCGGCGATCCCGGCGCGCCGAGCGATCTGCGCGCCGATCGCCGGCGGACCGTCGCCGCTCGCCACGGCTGCCTCGAGGATCTCGACGGCCTCACGCGCGCGCATCGAGGTGTAGAGCGAGGAGAAGATCCGGTTGGCGACCGAGTAGCCCTCGTCGCGCGTCTCCGGCTTCGCGCACGCGGTGAGCACGGCGTGCCGCATCGCCGGCAGGTCCGTGAGCCAGTCGGCGTCGGCGGCCCCGTAGTTGTCGTGCTCGGGCGCGTGGTCGTCGGCCCACGCGAGCAGGCCGGCCTCGACGGCCGCGACGTCCTCGGGCCGCGCAAGGGCGCGGGCGCGCCCGCGGATGGGGGAGAGCATGTCGAAGCGGCCGTCGGCGTCGACCTCGACGAGGCTGCGGCGCACGAGGTTGCCCGCGACCTCGGCGGCGCGATGCGCGGGCTGGTCGAGCACGCGGGCGAGCACGCCGAGCCCGATGGGGAAGCCGAGCAGTCCGATCCGGCGCAGGGCGGTGGCGCTGCCGTCGTCGAGCAGGTCGTGGGCGGAGTCGACGGCCTGGTCGAGGCTGACGGTGGACATCGCGTTGCCCAGCCCCACGAGGGCCGACTGCACGGCGACCTGCTCGATGAGGAGCGGCAGTCCACCGGTGGCCCGCAGCAGGCGACGTACTTCCCGGTCCTGCTGGGCGAGGTCGACCGGCTGGCCGCCCGCGGACCGGATGCGGCGCAGGAACAGCTCGACGGCGGGGCCCTCGAGCGGCGAGTGGTGCGAGGGCACGGGGAGCGGGCCGACCCGCACGATCGACTCGTCGGGCTGGTCGGCCGTGGTCAGCGCGGTCACCACGACGCGAGCGTCGGTCGTGCCGTCCAGCATGCTCTGGAGCATGGGGCCGGCCTCGGTCGCGTCGAGGTCGAGCCCGTCGAGGACCAGCAGGCAGTCGCGGCCGTCGACGGCGCGGCCCAGGGCACCGGTGAGCGAGTCGCCGGGGGCGGTCTCCGAGTCGAGGCTCTCGAGCGCCGCGACGAGGAGGTCGTCGAGCGTACGCAGGTTGCGCGCGTCGACCCACGACGTCTGCGACCCGGCCGCGACGTGGCGCACGATCAACGTCTTGCCGCTGCCGGGAGGGCCGACGACCGTCACCCACCGCGACTCGTCGAGCGCCTCCCTCAGCGCGCGCTGGACGTCGTCACGACCCAGGCACGGAGAGAGCACGGGACGAACCTATCGCTGATGCGCCGATGAGTCGGAGAATGAGTTAGGTAGGACTACGGATGCCGGGCAACACCCGTCCGGGGGAGTCTTGTCCCACGCCGCGAGGTGGCGGGACCGCACAGGGGAGGGTCCCGCGACCACCGGCCGCTTCTCCGAACAGGCCGTGCATCGTCGGGGGTCGATGCGCGGCCTGTTCGTGTGTGCGGGCAGCGCCCGCGTCGCCGCGTCCGGGACGGCGGTGCCTTGCCGCCGCTGCGTACGCTGTGGCCATGGAACTCGTGCTCGTGCTGGTCGTCCTCGGCGGGCTCACCGCGGTCGCGGTGGTCGCCGGCAAGACGGGCAAGAGGCGTGAGCTGGCCCGCGCCGAGGCCGAGGTCGAGCCGGTCAAGCGGCTCGCCGAGGAGGACGTCACCGCCCTCGGCGTCGAGCTCCAGGACCTCGACATCGACCTCGCCGGCCAGGAGCTCGACCCCGGCGCCAACGCCGACTACCAGCGGGCGCTCGACGCCTACGAGTCGGCGAAGACGGCAGCCGCGGCGCTCACCCGCCCCGACGACGTACGACACGTGACGGAGATCCTCGAGGACGGTCGCTACGCGATGGCGTGCGTCCGCGCCCGCGTGGCCGGCGAGCCCCTGCCGCAGCGCCGCCCGCCCTGCTTCTTCGACCCCCGCCACGGCATGTCCGTCGCCGACGTGCCGTGGACCCCGCCGGGCGGTGCGTCGCGTGACGTGCCGGCCTGTGCGCTCGACGTCGAGCGGGTCCGTGCGGGCGCCGAGCCCGACATCCGCAAGGTGATGGTCGGTTCGAAGCGCGTGCCCTACTGGCAGGGCGGCCGGGCCTACCAGCCCTACGCCCAGGGCTACTTCGGCGGCTTCGGACCGATGGACTGGGTGTTCATGGGCATGCTCTTCGGTGGCGGGTTCGACGGCATCGGAGAAGGCATCGGGGCGATCGGCGAGGGCCTGGGCGACATGTTCGGCGGCATCGGCGACGGCATCGGCGGCCTGTTCGACGGCTTCGACTTCTGAGCCCTCACCCCTGCGAGGGACCTTCGCCCACAGGGGTGTGGAGGGCTCTGAGCGGCGGGTCTAGCGTCGCGAGACATGGCCGGAGTCGAAACAGGCACGATCACCACTGACATCCCCGCCCGGATGGACCGACTGCCGTGGGCCCGATGGCACTGGATGGTCGTCATCGGCCTCGGCACCGTCTGGATCCTGGATGGCCTCGAGGTCACCATCGTCGGGTCGATGTCCGCGGCGCTGAAGCCCGAGGGCACCGGGTTGGGGCTCTCCAGCGCCGACGTCGGCCTGGCCGGTGCGATGTACGTCGCCGGTGCGTGCATCGGCGCGCTGTTCTTCGGCCAGCTGACCGACCGGTTCGGCCGGAAGAAGCTCTTCCTCATCACCCTCGCCGTGTACACCGTCGCCACCGTGCTCACGGCCTTCTCGATGAACCCCGCGTGGTACTTCGCCTGCCGCTTCCTCACCGGCACCGGCATCGGCGGGGAGTACGCCGCCATCAACTCCGCGATCGACGAGCTCATCCCGGCGAAGTACCGCGGTCGTGTCGACGTCGCGATCAACGGCTCCTTCTGGGTCGGTGCTGCGCTCGGCTCGCTGCTGACCATCCCGCTGCTCGACCCCCAGCTCGTCGACCCGGCCTGGGGCTGGCGGATCGCCTTCGGCCTGGGAGCGATCCTCGCGGTGGGCATCCTCATCGTCCGCCGCCACGTGCCGGAGAGCCCGCGCTGGCTCTTCATCCACGAGCGTGAGGACGAGGCCGAGCGCATCGTCAAGGACATCGAGCACACCGTCGAGGAGGAGACGGGCAAGAGCCTCCACGGTGTCGACCAGACGATCACGATCCGCCAGCGCAAGACGATCAGCCTCCCGCTGATCGCCAAGACCGTCTTCACGCTGTACCCGCGCCGCGCGGCACTCTGCTTCGCGCTCTTCGTGGGCCAGGCGTTCCTCTACAACGCGTTCTTCTTCACCTACGGCGACACCCTCACCACGTTCCTCGACGTGACGCAGACCGGGTGGTTCCTGGCGATCTTCGCTGCCAGCAACTTCGCGGGGGCGTTGCTGCTCAGCGGGCTGTTCGACACGGTGGGCCGGGTCAAGATGATCGCCGGCACCTACATCCTGTCCGGCGTGCTGCTCGCGATCGCCGGCACGATGCTCGACAGCCTGACGGCCGTGACGCTGACGATCTTCGGAGCGGTCATCTTCTTCTTCGCCTCGGCCGGCGCGAGCGCGGCGTACCTCACCGCCTCGGAGATCTTCCCGATGGAGACGCGGGCGCTGTGCATCGCGTTCTTCTACGCCATCGGCACCGCGGTCGGCGGCATCACCGGCCCGTTGCTCTTCGGTCGCCTCATCGAGAATGCCAGCGAGGCCAAGGACATCACCGGTATCGCGATCGGCTACTTCATCGGCGCCGCCCTCATGATCGCCGGCGGCATCGCCGAGATCGTCCTCGGGATCAAGGCGGAGGGGCAGTCGCTCGAGGACATCGCCCAGCCGCTGACCGCCGAGGACCAACCCGCGCACGCCTGACTTCCGTCACGACACGAGAGGAGACGACCATGACCCCGATGCCGCCGCCCAAGCCGTCCACGGAGGGTCCACGCGACCGGCAGGTCTTCCACGAGATCGGCCAGATCGTCCGCGCGCTCGAGGCGCACGGACCGATCACGCCCGACGAACTGCGCGACGTGGTCGGTGGACGCTGGTGGGAGGAGAACAGGTTCGACCGCGCGCTCGCCCTGGCCGCCAGCGACGGGATGGTCCACACCACGGACGACGGGAAGGTCGTCGCAACCTGACGTCGGATCGCCGTCACCGGTGCGGGAGGATGACCCGGTGAGCCTGCACCGCACCGAGCTCGGCACGTCCGGGTCGCGCATCGTCTTCTGCCACGGCCTCTTCGGGCAGGGCAAGAACTGGACGCAGGCCGCCAAGGCGCTCAGCGCCGACCACCGGGTGCTGCTGCTCGACATGCCCAACCACGGCCGGTCGTCTTGGACCGAGACCTTCGACTACGTCGAGCTGGCGGACCTCGTCGCGGCCGAGCTGCGCCAGTGGTCGGCGCAGGAGCCCGTCGCGCTCGTCGGGCACTCGATGGGCGGCAAGATCGCCATGTGCCTCGCGCTGCGGCACCCCGAGCTCGTCGAGCGGCTCGTCGTCGTCGACGTCGCGCCGGTCGCGTACCCGAGCGGGCGCGAGTTCGTCGGCTACATCGAGACCATGCGCGGGCTCGACCTGACGTCGCTCGAGCGCCGCGACCAGGCCGACGAGGCGCTGCGCGAGCCGGTGCCGAACCCGGTCGTGCGCAGCTTCCTCCTGCAGAACCTCCGCCGCACCGACGACGGCTGGCACTGGCAGGTCAACCTCGACCTGCTCGGCGCGTCGATGGACGGCCTGACGGGCTGGCCGGCCGACCAGCTGGGCGAGGCGACGTACGACGGCCCTGTGCTGTGGGTGGGCGGTGCCGACTCCGACTACATCGACGACGCGCACTCGCCCGAGATGGACCGCAGGTTCCCGCGCAACCGACGGGTGCTGGTGAAGGGCGCCGGGCACTGGGTGCACTCCGAGCAGCCTGCGATCTTCCTCGAGGTGCTGCGGCGCTTCCTGCCCTCCCCACCTGGGGCCGCGGCCGGCGCCTAGGCCCTCTGGCGGGCGCGGTAGGCCGCGACGGCCTCCCGGTTGCCGCACGTCGTCGAGCAGTAGCGGCGCGAGCGGTTGCGGGAGAGGTCGAGCACGACGTCGTCGCAGTCGTCGGCGGCGCAGCGGTCGAGCCGCGACATCTCGTCGGCCCGGATCACGTCGATCATCGCCATCGCCGTCTCGACGACCACACGCTCCTCCAGCGGACGGTCGGGGGCGACGGCGTGGACGTGCCAGTCCCAGTGGTCGTGGCGCTGGAGCTGGGGGAGGGCACTCGCCTTCGCGAGCATCCCGTTGACGATCTCCGCGGCCTCGTCGCGTTCGGCGAGGAGGAGGGCCCTGAGTGCGGGACGGAGACGGCGTACGGCGTCGAGCTCGGCCTCGGTCGCGTCGAGCCGGCCGGTGTAGGGCCAGGAGGCGAGGAAGGCGGACAGGTCGTCGACCGAGCCGAGGGGGTCGCCGGGCTCGTCGGAGGAGTTGACGAGGGCGACCGCGGCCTGGAGGGCGGCGTCCGTGTCATCCGTGAAAAGCATGTTGACACATTACCTGAGCCCCTCCTAGTGTCATGACCGTGACGGCTTTGACACATGACACGGCAACCTCCCGGACGACGACGGGGCTCCTGCTTGCCGTCGCCTCTGCCGCGTCGTTCGGCCTCTCCGGGGTGCTCGCGCGCGGGCTGCTCGACACCGGATGGAGCGCGGGCGCGACGGTCGCGCTGCGCATCGCGATCGCGGCCGCCGTGCTGGTGGTGCCCGGAGCACTGGCCCTGCGCGGTCGGTGGCACCTCGTCCGGACCAACGCCGGGCTGATCGCGGTCTACGGCATCGCGGCCGTCGCCGGAGCGCAGCTCTGCTACTTCTACGCCGTCTCCTACATGCAGGTGAGCGTCGCCCTGCTGCTGGAGTACACCGCGCCCGTCGCCGTCGTCGTCTGGCTGTGGCTGCGCCACGGGCACCGCCCGTCGGGCGTCACGCTGCTCGGTGCTGCCATCGCCGCCGCCGGGCTCGTCCTCGTGCTCGACGTGGTCTCCGGGGCGGAGCTGAGCACGGTCGGCGTGCTGTGGGCGCTGGGTGCGATGGTCGGCGCGGCGACGTACTTCATCATCTCCGCCGACGAGGACAACGGGCTGCCCGGCATCACCCTGGCTGCCGGCGGACTGCTCGTGGGCGGCCTCGTCCTGCTCGTGGCCGGTGCGTCGGGAGTGCTGCCGTTCCACGCGTCGACCGCCGACGCGGTCTACGACGGACGCACCGTCGCCTGGTGGATCCCGGTCGTCGCGCTGGGCCTGGTGACCGCCGCCTTCTCCTACGTCACCGGCATCGCGGCCGGCCGCAGGCTCGGCAGCCGGCTGGCCTCGTTCGTCGCCCTCGGCGAGGTCCTGGCCGCGGTGCTGTGGGCGTGGCTGCTGCTCGACGAGCTGCCACGCGGCATCCAGCTGGCCGGTGGCGTGCTGGTGCTCGCGGGCGTCGTGGTGGTCAAGCTGGGAGAGGGGCGGGCGCCGCTGCTCGCGGAGCCGCTGCCCGACCCGGAGCCCGTCAGCGAGCGTCCTGCCGCTTGAGGAAGACGTCGCGGTGCAGCAGCAGGAGAGCGGCCGCGACGGGCACCGCGAGCAGGGCGCCGATGACACCCATCAGCGATCCGCCGACGAGAGCGGCCACCACGGTCACCGAGCCCGGCAGGTCGACCGACTTCTTCATGATCCGCGGGTAGATCACGTAGGACTCGAACTGCTGGTAGGCGAGGTAGTAGACGAGGGCCACGAGCGCGACGGTCGGCGAGATCGTCAGCGCCAGCAGCGTCATGATCACCCCGGAGACCACGGCACCGACGATCGGGATCAGCGAGAAGAGCCCGACGACGAAGGCCAGGGCGAAGGCGTAGTCGCCCAGACCGATGACGAACGAGAAGACCAACGTGCTCAGTCCCGCGCAGAGGGCGACGAGGAAGGCGCCGGCGACGTAGGCGCCCGTCGCCCGGATGATCCGGTCACCGAGCTCGCTCACGCGCGGGCGCTTGGAGGCCGGTGCGAGGGAGTACCCCGCGTGCTTGATGCTGGGCAGCGAGGCGAGGAAGTAGATCATCAGGACGATGACGATGAGGCTGTTGGTCACGGCCGAGAGCACGCGCAGGCCGACGCCGAGGGCGCCGCCGAAGACCTTCTGGCCGAAGTCGCCGTTCTGGATGTACTCCTGCGCCTTGGCGATGACGTCGAACTGGTCGTCGAGCTTCTGGACCTGCCCGTTGGCCTGCAGGTCGTCGAGCCACCCGGGTGCGTTGCGGGTGATCTGAGCGATCTGGTCGCTGATGACGGGCACGATGGCGACGACGAAGAGCGTCAGCACCCCGATGACCGCGACGAGCACGAGCAGCACCGACAGCCCGCGGCGGACACCGCGTCGCATGAAGAACTCCACGACCGGGTTGAGCCCGATCGCGAGGAACATCGACATCACGAGCAGGATCAGCACCGAGGAGATGCTGAGCACCTGCTCGGTGAGGAAGATGGCGATCACGGCGCCGAGCGCACCGAAGAACCCGATCTTGAAGGGTGAGTGCCGCAGCAGGAGCGGGGGAGAGGTCTCCGGCTCCGCCGGGACGTAGGGGGCGGGCGTCGACTCGTCGACCACCAGGTCGGTCGAGTCGTCGATCTTGTCGGCGATCTCGGCCGCCGTCCTGGCCGACTCCTCGGCGGACTCTGCCGCCGCCTCGGCCCGGTCGGCGTCGTCGCTGACCTGCTCGACCACCGCCTCGAGCACCTCGGGGGCCTCGACGGGGTCGGTGAGGTCGGCGTTGCGGACGGCTTCTCGTACGGATTCGCTGCTCGTGTCGGACGCGGTGTCGCGGGAGGCGGTGGCCTCCCGGAGCCGGTCGCGCCAGCTCAGGGCTTGTCCTCGGCGAAGCCGGCGACCACGTCACGCAGGGCACCGAGCTGGGCGGTGATCGCGTCGCGGCGCTTGGTGATGCGGTCGACCTCGGCCTGGATGTTGGCGAGCTCGCGCTCGGCCTCCGCGGCACGGGTCGCGCCGATCGAGTCGGCCTGGGTGCGGGCGGAGGCGACGACCTGCTCGGCCTCGCGCCGGGCGCGCGAGAGCAGGCCCTCGGCCTCGCTCTGCGCCTGCTGGCGGTGGGTGTTGGCCTGCGCGGTGGCCTCGCGGGCCCGCTGCTCGGCCGCCGTCGCCCGCTGCTCGGCCTCGGCGACGAGCCGCTGGGTCTCCGCGGTCGCGTTGCTGTGGTGCTCGGCGGCCTCGCGCGTGAGGCGCTCCTTCTCCACCGCGAGCGTGCGGCGTGCCTCCTGGACCTCGCGGTCCGCCGCCGCGCGTGCCTGCTCGGCCTCCCGGGTGGCGGTCACCCGCACCTCGTTGGTCTCCTGCTGGGCGGCCAGCCGCAGCTGGTCGGACTCGCGGCGGGCGGCCGCCACGAGGTCCTCGGCCTCGGCCTTGGCGAGGCTGCGCTCGGTCTCGGCGTCGGCCGTGATCCGCGCCCGCATCTCGTCGAGCTCCTTGAGCTGCACCAGGCGCATGTCGTCTGCCTCGCGAGCGGCGTCGGCGCGGATGCTCTTCGCGTCGCGCTCGGCCTGGGCCCGGATGTCGTCGGCGTCGCGGCGGGCGGCGTCGCGCACGTCGCCGGCCTCTTCCTCGGCCAGCTTGAGCATCGACGTGGCGCGGCCACCGAGGCCGGCGTAGGTCGGGTTCGTGTTCTCCTCGAGCTCCGTGCGGAGCCGGTCGAGCTCGCGCTCGAGCTCGATCACCCGCTCCTCGCTGCTGGCGAGGCTGGTGGCGAGACCGGACTTCTCGGTCTGGAGCTGGCCGACGCGCTGGTCGACGGCGGTCTTGTCGTAGCCGCCGCGGCGGACGACCGGGAGCGGGGCTGCGGCCGGCACCACGGGCGGGCGGGTCGCGGGGGCCTGGGCTGCCGGACGAGGTGCGGCTGCGGGCGGGACCACGGGCGCCCGCAGGGTGGGCTGGTCGTCGACGGACGGCTTCGCCGGGGCAGGGGGCCGCACGGGCTCCGTGGCGGCCGGCTCGGGTGTCGGCTCGTTCGTGGGCTCGACCTTCGACGTCGGCTCGGCCTTCTTCTCGGCCTGCGTCGGCGCGGTGGCAGGCGCCTTCGCCGCGGATTGCTCCTTCGGCGTCACCGGCATGACCTGGGTCTCCTCACCCGCGTCGTCGCCGGACTCCGGCTCGTCGTCGAAGATGGACAGGCCCTGGTCGGAGCTCATGCAGCGACACCCACTCTCACGTTGTACGGCGCTTTCGGCGGAACGGCCCCAGTCTTGCCGATGCCCCGGAAACATCACACCCCGGCTCGCGGGACAATTGCCCGGCCGGGGTGTGAGGAATCTCCGGCTCACCGCCGGAGGGGTGGGGTCAGACGCCGCGGAAGCGGTTGATCGCGGTCTCGTGCTGGGCGCGCATCTCGTGGTCGCGCACGCCGAGGCCCTCCTCGGGGGACAGGCAGAGCACGCCGACCTTGCCCTGGTGGGCGTTCTGGTGGACGTCGAGCGAGGCCTGGCCGACCTCCTCGAGCGTGTAGGTCCGCGACAGTGTCGGGTGGATCTTCCCCTTCGCGATGAGGCGGTTGGCCTCCCACGACTCGCGGTAGTTGGCGAAGTGGCTCGAGATGATCCGCTTGAGGTTCATCCACAGGTAGCGGTTGTCGTACTCGTGCATGTAGCCCGAGGTCGAGGCGCACGTGGTGATCGTCCCGCCCTTGCGGGTGACGAAGACCGATGCGCCGAAGGTCTCGCGGCCCGGGTGCTCGAAGACGATGTCGATGTCCTCGCCGCCGGTGAGCTCACGGATGCGCGCACCGAAGCGCTTCCACTCCTTCGGGTCCTGCTGGGTGTTCTCGTCGTTCCAGAACTTGTAGCCCTCCTCCGAGCGGTTGATGATCAGCTCGGCGCCCATGCTGCGGGCGATGGCGGCCTTCTCCTCGTTGGAGACCACGCAGACCGGGGTGGCGCCGCCGTTGAGGGCGTACTGCGTCGCGAAGCCGCCGAGGCCGCCGGACGCGCCCCAGATGAGGACGTTGTCGCCCTGCTTCATGTCGCCGCCGTTCTTGCTGACCAGCTGGCGGTAGGCCGTGCAGTTGACGAGGCCGGGGGAGGCGGCCTCCTCCCAGGTGAGGTGCTCGGGCTTGGGCATCAGCTGGTTGGCCTTGACCATCGCGACGTCGGCGAGGCCGCCGAAGTTGGTCTCGAAGCCCCAGATCCGCTGCTCGGTGTCGAGCATCGTGTCGTTGTGGCCGTCGGGGCCCTCGAGCTCGACCGAGAGGCAGTGCGCCACGACGCGGTCGCCAGGCTTCCACTTGGTGACGCCGGGGCCGGTCTTGAGCACGACGCCGGCCAGGTCGGAGCCGACCACGTGGTAGGGCAGGTCGTGGCGCTTGGTGAGCTCGCTGTTGCGGCCGTAGCGCTCGAGGAAGCCGAAGGTGGAGACGGGCTCGAAGATCGAGGTCCACACGGTGTTGTAGTTGATGGCGGAGGCCATCACGGCCACGAACGCCTCGCCGGGACCGAGCTCGGGCAGCGGCACGTCCTCGACGTGGAGTGACTTGCGCGGGTCCTTCTCCTTGGCGGTGAGGCCCTCGAACATGTCCACCTCCTCCTTCTTCACGAAGGCGGCGCGGTAGGACTCCGGGAGCTCCAGGGAGGCGAAGTCCTCCGCGGTGGCGCTGTCGGACTGAATGGCTTCGAGGATGTGGTGCACGGGTGTCTCCTGCTGGCTGTGGGGCAGTGGCGATGAGGCATCGGTGTCGCGATCGGGCTCAACGTACCGGTGAGTAACCTCGTGTGGGGAGTGGTGTGAGGTACGTCGCTCAGTGGTCGGCAGGCCGGCCCGCGGGGGCCGGCTCGACCAGCTCGACCAGCACGCCACCGGCGTCCTTGGGGTGGATGAAGTTGACCCGGCTGGCCGAGGTGCCGCGGCGCGGGGCGTCGTACAGCAGGCGCAGGCCGCGCTCGCGCAGCACCTCGGCGACGTGCTCGACGTCGTCGACGCGGAACGCGAGCTGCTGGATGCCCTGGCCGTTGCGGTCGAGGAACTTCGCGATGGTCGACTCGGGCGTGAGCGGGGCGAGGAGCTGGATGCACGAGCCCGAGTCGCCCACTCCGACCATCGCCTCGCGGACGCCCTGTTCCTCGTTGACCTCCTCGTGGAGGACCTGCATGCCGTAGGCGTCGCGGTAGAAGGCCATCGCCTCGTCGAGGTCCGGCACCGCGATCCCGACGTGGTCGATGGCGGTGAACAGGTGGCGGACGTCGTCGGGGAGGTCGGTCGCGGCGCTCATGGGCCACATCGTGCACTCCGGGGGCCGGGGGCGCGAGGGGGTGTGACGTGTGCCTCACGGCGGGGGCGTCACAGACCCTGCCGCGGGACGTACGCCGGTGGGTATCGTCGGCCCCATGACTGGATCAGTGATCGTCGCCGGAGCCCGCACCCCGATCGGCCGCCTGCTGGGTGGCCTCAAGGACCAGTCGGCCGCCGACCTCGGTGGAGTCGCCATCAAGGGCGCCCTCGAGAAGGCCGGCGTCACCGGCGAGCAGGTCGACTACGTGATCATGGGCCAGGTCATCCAGGCCGGCGCCGGGCAGATCACCGCCCGCCAGGCCGCGGTCAAGGGCGGCATCCCGATGAGCGTCCCGTCGATCACCATCAACAAGGTGTGCCTGTCGGGCATCAACGCGATCGCGATGGCCGACCAGCTGATCCGCGCCGGCGAGCACGAGATCATTGTCGCCGGCGGCATGGAGTCGATGACCCAGGCGCCGCACCTGCTGCCGAAGAGCCGTGACGGCTTCAAGTACGGCGACACGACGCTCGTCGACTCGATGGCCTACGACGCGCTCTACGACCAGTTCACCGACCAGGCGATGATCAGCCTCACCGACGGCTGCAACGCGGCGGGCGCCAACCTGACCCGCGAGGAGCAGGACGCCTTCGCCGCCCAGTCCCACCAGCGCGCGGCCGTCGCCTGGAAGAACGGCGTCTTCGACGACGAGGTAGTCCCGGTCACGATCCCGAGCCGGAAGGGCGACATCACCGTCGCCGAGGACGAGGGCATCCGCGGCGACACCACCGTCGAGTCGCTCTCCGGCCTGCGCCCGGTGGCCAAGGGCGGCAGCATCACCGCCGGCTCCGCCTCGCAGATCTCCGACGGCGCGTGCGCCGTGGTCGTGATGAGCAAGGCCAAGGCCGAGGAGCTCGGCCTGACCTGGCTCGCCGAGATCGGCGCCTCGGGACAGGTCGCCGGGCCCGACTCCTCGCTGCAGCTCCAGCCGGCCAACGCGATCGCGAAGGCGGCTGAGAAGGAGGGCATCGCGGTGTCCGACATCGACCTCTTCGAGCTCAACGAGGCCTTCGCGGCCGTCGGCATCGAGTCGGCGCGCCAGCTCGGCGTCGACCAGGACAAGGTCAACGTCAACGGCGGCGCGATCGCCCTCGGCCACCCGGTCGGGATGTCCGGCGCTCGCATCGTGCTCCACCTGGCCCTCGAGCTCCAGCGCCGCGGCGGCGGCGTCGGCGCGGCCGCGCTCTGCGGTGGCGGTGGGCAGGGCGACGCCCTGATCGTCCGCGTGCCCGCGTCCTGAGGCTGGCGTGACCCGGAGGGGCGCGTCGTCGGTCCCCGACCTCGTCGCGCGCGCTCGCGACGGCGAGGCCGCAGCGGTCGCCCGCCTGATCACCCTCGTCGAGACCGACTCGCCGGTCCTGCGCGAGGTGATGGCAGCACTGCGCGCCCACACCGGGCGCGCCCACGTGCTGGGCATCACCGGTGCCCCCGGCGTCGGCAAGTCGACGTCGACCAATGCGTTGGTCGCTGCCCTGCGTGCCGACGGCCGGCGCGTCGGCGTGCTGGCGATCGACCCGTCCTCACCGTTCTCCGGCGGCGCGCTGCTCGGTGACCGGGTGCGGATGGGCGACCACGCGCTCGACCCCGAGGTCTACATCCGCTCGATGGGCGCGCGTGGTCATCTCGGCGGCCTGGCGCGGTCGACGCCGCAGGCGGTGCGGGTGCTCGACGCCGCAGGCTGCGACGTCGTGGTCGTGGAGACCGTCGGCGTCGGGCAGAGCGAGGTGGAGGTGGCCGGCCTCGCCGACACCACGCTGGTGCTGCTCGCGCCGGGCATGGGCGACGGCATCCAGGCCGCCAAGGCCGGGATCCTCGAGATCGGTGACGTGTACGCCGTCAACAAGGCCGACCGCGAGGGCGCCGACCGCACCCGCCGCGAGCTGCGCACGATGCTGTCGATGGCCGAGCGCCCCGAGGGCGCCTGGCGACCGCCGGTCGTGCAGACGGTGGCCAGCACGGGGGAGGGGATCGACGGTCTGCTCGCCGAGGTCGACCGCCATGCCGCGTGGCTCGCCGAGTCGGGCGAGCTCGCGCGACGACGTACGGACCGGGCGCGGAGCGAGGTCGAGGCGATCGCCCTCGCCGCGGTGCGCGAGCGCTGGGAGCGGGCCGGCGGCTCCGACCTCCATGCCCTGGCCGAGCGTGTCGCCCGGGGGGACGTCGACCCCTACGCCGCGGCCGACGAGATCGTTGCCGGGACCTGAGACGAAGCTCGGACCCCCCGCCCACGAGCCGCCTGATGCTGTGGGGTTACGGCTCGTGAGCGGGGTCCAGGGTGGGGAATTGCCGAACCTCTCACGAGGGGTCTGTGTCCGACGTGTGTAAAACGTAACCGTCAAGAGGGGAATCTGTTACCAATCTGAGGATGTTTCTCGAAGTTTTGCCCTCCGCGCTCCTAGGGCCGATCGAGCAGGGCGCCGAACTTCGTGGCCGTGTGGTGGGTCCAGGCACGCAGCACCGGCATGCTGACCCCTTCCGCGGTCACCGAGAGCAGGTGCTGGCCGCGCCTCGACGAGATGGCTGCGATGACGGTCTGGGTCGTGCCCGAGTCGAGCTCGAGGGTCGCCACGTCGTCGGCGACCACGATCTCGGCGCGTCGCGCCTCGAAGGTCCCGGCGGCTGCACGGACCGCCGTCACCAGGTCGCGCACGCCGTAGCCGTGGGCCTTGAGCGGGAAGCCGGACTCGGTCGACAGCAGGGCGTAGGCCGGGGCGTCCACGGCATCGAGGACGTCGACGAGCGAAGCCCACTGCGCATCGATGGAGGGGAGGGCCTTCGCCAGGCTCGACGCGGGGGCCATGCCCGCGTCGAGGGGACCCGTCGGAGTGGGCGGGACCGGCATCGGGCCGCGGGCTCTCACCTGCTCACGTCGATGGTCGGAGGCCCGGCCCCGCCACGCTGATGCTTGCCGCCGCGATTGCGCTGTGATTCCTTGAGCAGTCACCAGCACGTCCTTCACCGTCACAAGCAACCGACTGAGGCCCCACGCCTCGAGATGTGTCGAATGTGTTGCTTTTGTGGACGAACCGTAACCGGGTCGCAGCTCGTCGGGCGGCAACTTCGACGCGCCGACTCCAGAACCACCCACTTGGGCTAGTACTCCGCGTGGGTGTCAGCCCAGGCGGAGCGTCTGCCCGGTGATCCGCGAGGCCGCACTGCTCGCGAGGAACAGGGCCGAGGCGGCCACCGACTCCCCGGCCCGCGTGCCCTGCTCGCGCACGAGCGTGGTGCCGGCCACCCGGCTGCCGGCGCGTGGGGCGTACTGCCGCGGAAGCACCGGGCGGGTCGTCTGAAGCACCGAGTTGACCCGGACGCCGAGACCGGCCCACTGCTCGCCGGCGCGAGCGGTGGACTCGATGACCTGCGCCTGCGCCTCGTCGGCCGTGCTCGACAGCTCCAGCCACGTGCGTACGGCGCCGGTGTTGACCACGCAGCCGCCACCGAGGGCGGGGCTCTGGCTGAGCTTGAGGCGCAGCCGCGTGGTGAGGAACGTCGGCCCCAGCAGGCCGGAGCGGGCCGCCTGGGCGATGAACGCGTGCTCGTCGGGCGGCAGGGCGTAGGGGAGGTTGGCCGAGGCGGCGAGGACCAGCACGTCGAGGTGGTCGACCATCGCCGCGAGGTGGTCGATCGAGTCCTGGCGGGCGAGGTTGACCGACTCGTAGTCGAAGGGCGAGAGGTCGGTGTCGTAGAGCTCGCGGAGCATCATCGTGCCGGTGACGGTCACGGAGGCGCCGGCCTCGGCGAAGGCGGTCGCGATGGTGTGTCCCTCACCGCGGGTGCCGCCCACCACCAGCACCTGGTAACCGGCGAAGTCGTAGGACCCCGATGTCATGGCTTCGCCTCCCGTCGACGTGGCCTGCCCCGATCAGGTGTTCTACCACGCCTAGGGGTGAGGTCCCACTCGGAGGTCTTCCTCGAACAGGGGGTCCGCCAGGTCGAGTCGACCGGTCCGGACGGCCGCGAAGGTCCACAGCTTGTTGAAGACGAACGACACCGGCATGACCAGCGCGATGACGATCAGCTGGGACCAGTAGAGGCGGTTGCGCAGCCCGCTGGAGTCGTCGAACACGTCGGTCGGCAGGCTGACGGGCGAGTGCGGGTGCATGAGCAGGGTGAGCATCGCCAGGCCCACCACCTGGCCGCCGAAGCCGACCGCCAGGAACGGCCAGTACTCGTGCCACCAGCCCGACACGCGGCTGCTGCGGAAGGTCCACGAGCGGTTGAGCTGGAAGTTGGACAGGTTCGCCACGAGGAACGCGATCGTGGAGAAGACGTGGTACCAGCGCAGGTTGAAGCCGGAGCTGCCGAGCCCGACGACCGCGTCGTCGAAGTGCGGTCCGAACCGGCGCAGGACAACCAGCGTGATCAGGTTGACGATGACACCGGAGCCTCCGACCACGCCGAAGCGCGCCAACAGGCCGAGATTCCGCCGGTGGCGCACGTAGAGCGCGCTGCCCCGCGATGCCATGCGGCCGAGGCTACCCACCCCGGCGTACGCGCGTGGGCACTCTCCCTAGGATTGACCCCATGACGCAGCAGCCCTTCAGCCGTCCCGGTGCCATCGACCTCTCCGGGCTGGGACAGCCCGCCCCCCGGGCGGGCGCACCGGCCCGTCCCGGTGGCGCCGCGCCGAGCAGCACGCCGGCGCCCGCCGGGTCGTCGTACAGCGTGCAGGTGGACGAGCAGAGCTTCCAGGGCCTGCTCGAGCAGTCGATGACGGCTCCGGTGCTGCTCGCCTTCTACTCGCGCACCCGGATGCCCGAAAGCGGCCAGCTCGCCGACGACCTGGTGACCGTGGTCGACGAGCACGAGGGGCGCTTCCTGCTCGGCCTCGTCGACATCGACGCGGCCCCGCAGATCGCCCAGGCCATGCAGATCCCGTCGATCCCGCTGGTCGTCGCGGTGGTCGACGGCCGGCCGATGCCGCTCCTGCAGGACCCGCTGCCGATCGACGAGCTGCGCACCGCGCTGAACCAGGTCGGCCAGCAGCTCACCGCCCAGGGCATCGCCGGGCGGCACCAGCCGCGCTCGAGCGCCGCGCCGGCGGCCGAGGGCGAGGAGGAGACCATCGACCCGCGCTACGCCCCGGCCCAGGACGCGCTGGTCGCCGGTGACATCGACGGTGCCGTGCGGGAGTACCAGAAGCTGCTGGACGCCAACCCGGCCGACGTCGAGGCCGCGGGCGGGCTCGCGATGGCCAAGGTCATGCAGCGCACCCAGGGTGTCGACCTGGCCGCGGCGCGCGCCGCGGCGGCCGAGCAGCCCGACGACGTCGACGCGCAGACGATGGTCGCCGACCTCGACATGCTCGGCGGCCACGTCGAGGACGCCTTCACCCGGCTGGTGAACCTGGTCGCCCGCACCACCGATGCCGACCGTACGAAGGCGCGCGACCACCTGCTCGGACTGTTCGCCGCCGTCGGCAACGACGACCCGCGGGTGCTGGCGGGTCGTCGCAACCTGGCGTCGGCGCTCTTCTGATCAGTGGTGTTCGCCGCGGTGCTCCAGGACTGAGCGTCCGGCCTCGAGCCGGGCGACCGGCACGCGGAACGGGGAGCACGAGACGTAGTCGAGGCCGATCCGGTCGAAGAAGTGCACCGACCGCGGGTCGCCGCCGTGCTCTCCGCACACGCCGACCTTGAGGTCCGGCTTGGTCTCGCGGCCCTTCGTCGTCCCCATCTCGACCATCCCGCCGACCCGAGCTGGTCGAGGGTCTCGAAGGGGGACACGTCGAAGATGGCGTGCTCGAAGTAGCGGGAGAAGAACGCCGCCTCGACGTCGTCGCGCGAGAAGCCCCAGCCCATCTGCGTGAGGTCGTTGGTGCCGAAGGAGAAGAAGTCAGCGGCCATCGCGATCCGGTCGGCGAGGAACGCGGCGCGGGGCAGCTCGATCATGGTGCCGATGGAGATGTCGAGGGTGACCCCGCGGGACTCCTGCACTTCCGCGATCTCCTTCTCGAGCACTGCCCGGACGATCTCCAGCTCGCGCACGCTCGCGACCAGCGGGACCATGATCTCCGCGCGCGGCGTGCCGTGCGCGTCGGTGCGGTCGGCGGCGGCCTCGGCGATCGCGCGGGCCTGCATCCGGAACAGGCCGGGGATCTGGATCCCCAGCCGGACGCCGCGCAGGCCCAGCATCGGGTTCGACTCGTGCAGCCGGCGCACGTGGGTGAGCAGGGTGGCGTCGTGCTCGTCGACCTCGCCGCGCTCCTCGGCGACGGCCACCTTCACGCTGAGCTCGGTGAGGTCGGGCAGGAACTCGTGCAGGGGCGGGTCGAGCAGCCGGATCGTGACCGGGAGCCCGTCCATCGCCTCGAGGATCTCGGTGAAGTCCTGGCGCTGCAGCGGGAGCAGCGCGTCGAGGGCCGCCTCGGTGCCGGCCTCGTCCTCGGCGACGATGAGCTTCTCGACCAGCTCGCGTCGCTCGCCGAGGAACATGTGCTCGGTGCGGCACAGCCCGATGCCCTGGGCGCCGAAGCGGCGGGCACGCGCCGCGTCCTCGGGGGTGTCGGCGTTGGTGCGCACGCGCAGTCGGCGGGCGCCGTCGGCGTGGGCCATGATGCGGGACACGGCGTGGGCCAGGTCGTCGTCCAGCTTCTCGCCCTCGAAGTGGCGTACGACGACGGAGTCGGCCACCGGGACGGCTCCGGCGAACACCTCGCCCGTGGTGCCGTCGATCGAGATGACGTCACCCTCGCTGACCGTCTCGCCGTCGCGCACGTGGAACTGCTTCGCCTTGGTGTCGACGTCGAGCGACTCGGCGCCGCACACGCACGTGCGGCCCATGCCGCGAGCCACGACGGCGGCGTGCGACGTCTTGCCGCCGCGGCTGGTGAGGATGCCGCGGGCCGCGACCATGCCGCGCAGGTCGTCGGGGTTGGTCTCCTTGCGGACCAGGATCACGTCCTCCCCGCGCTCGGCCCACTCGACGGCGGTGTCGGAGTCGAAGACGACCTTGCCGACGGCCGCGCCGGGTGAGGCGTTCATGCCCTTGGCGAGGAGGGTGCGCTCGGCCTTCTCGTCGAAGCGGGGGAACATCAGCTGGGCGAGCTGGTCGCCGGTGACCCGCAGCACCGCCTCGTCCATCTGGATCAGGCCCTCGTCGACCATGTGGACCGCGATCCGGAACGCCGCCTCGGGGGTCCGCTTGCCGACGCGGGTCTGGAGCATCCACAGCTTGCCGCGCTCCACCGTGAACTCGATGTCGCACATGTCGCGGTAGTGCCGCTCGAGGCGGGTCATGATGGCCATCAGGTCGTCGTGCGACTTCTGGTCGATGTCGGCCATGTCGGCGAGGCTGACGGTGTTGCGGATGCCTGCGACGACGTCCTCGCCCTGCGCGTTCTGGAGGTAGTCGCCGTACTCGCCCTGGGCGCCGCTGGCGGGGTCGCGGGTGAACGCGACGCCCGAACCGGAGTCCATGCCGAAGTTGCCGAAGACCATCGCCTGCACGTTGACGGCGGTGCCGAGGTCCTCGGGGATCCGCTCCTGGCGGCGGTAGAGACGGGCGCGGTCGGTGTTCCACGAGTCGAAGACCGCGCGGATCGCGAGGTCCATCTGCTCGCGCGGGTCCTGCGGGAAGTCGCGCCCGGTCTGGTCCTTGATGATCTGCTTGAAGGTCTCCACGACCGCGCGCAGGTCGTCGGCGTCGAGGTCGAGGTCGGACTCCGTGCCCTTGGCCTTCTTGGCCTCGTCGAGCGCCTCCGAGAACAGCTCGGAGTCGACGTGCAGGACGGTGCCGCCGAACATCTGGAGCAGCCGGCGGTAGGAGTCCAGAGCGAACCGCTCGTCCTCGCTGCGGGCCGCCAGCCCGCCGACGGAGGTGTCGTTGAGGCCGACGTTGAGCACCGTCTCCATCATCCCGGGCATCGAGAACTTCGCACCGGAGCGCACGGAGACCAGCAGCGGGTCGGTCGCGTCGCCGAGCCGCTTGTCCATCGCGGCCTCGAGGGCCTCCAGGTGCTCGGTGACCTCCTCGTCGAGGCCGTCCGGCAGGCCGCCCTCGCCCGACTCCTGGAGGGCGAGGTAGGCCCGGCAGGTCTCGGTCGAGATGGTGAACCCCGGCGGCACCGGGAGGCCCAGTGTCGTCATCTCGGCGAGGTTCGCACCCTTGCCGCCGAGGAGGTCCTTCTGGTCCTTGTTGCCTTCTGAGAATTCGTAGACCCACGCCATGGAGGCATCCTGCCTCAGCGGCCGGACTCCGTATATGGCTGCAGGCCCGCCACCGCGGCTCGCACGCGGCGGGCGGTGAAGTCGGCCGCGAGCTCGTCCACCTCTTCGAGGGTGCAGAAGCGCACGTCGCGGATCTCGCGTTCCTGCTTCACCACCTCGTCGAGGACGCCTGCGGGGAGCGTGCCGCCGTCGAAGACCAGGCACACCGCGTCGTCCCAGCCGCCCCACGGCGGCAGCCAGTCGGTGAGGAGGAGCCCACGCGGCTCGACCTCGAGGCCCAGCTCCTCCTCGACCTCACGGCGTACGGCGAGGCGCGGCGACTCGCCGACCTCGACCACCCCGCCGGGCAGGTCCCAGTCGCGCTTGTAGGTCAGCTGGCACAGCAGCACGCGCCCCTCGGGGTCGCGCACCAGCATCTGCGAGATCGCCCGCTTGCGGGGGAGGAAGGAGTTGAGGAGCGACCGGAAGCCGCCGGGCTCGTTGACGGGAGCGTCCGTCACCAGGCGCGCGTAGACGATCCGGTCCTCGGGCTCGCCGTCCGGCCCCAGCCCGCGTCGTACGCCCTCGCGGTGCATGCCGGTCCACGTCGCGGCGCGCTGGCCCGCGGTGTCGGTGCTCCCGACCCAGGCCTCCACCCGCGTGTGCCCGGTCAGCGCCTCCGCGACCTCGCGCCGGAGCTCGTCGGTGCTGACCTCGCCCTCCCACTGGAGTCGGGCGACCCCGTCGCCGGAGGTCACGGAGATCGGGCTGGGCACCCGACCACCCTAACGAGGGGCAGGTCAGGGGACGACGTCGAAGCGCGACATCATCCCGTGGTCCTCGTGGTCGAGCATGTGGCAGTGGATCATGAAGGGGCCGGTGTAGTCGGTGAAGCGGGCGGCCACCTCGACCACCTCGCCCGGTTCGAGCCGCCAGGTGTCCTCGAGGCCACGCTCCCACGGCGGTGGCGCCTTGCCGTCGCGCAGGAGGGTGCGCCACTGCTCGGCGTGGATGTGGACGTAGTGGGTGACGTCGCTGGTGTTGCGGAAGCGCCACCGCTCGACGGCGCCGAGCCTGGCCCGGTGGTCGACGCGGGTCGGGTCGAAGGGGTCGCCGTTGATGGTCCACGCGCTGCCGTGGTCGCCCCCGTCGTCGAGGCCGAAGGTCCAGGTCTTCGCGACCTCGGTGGGCACGGGCGAGACGAGCCCGGGGGAGGGGAGGCGCGAGGGGAGGCGTGACGGGTCGCTCGCCCGGGCGCCGACGCGGAGCTCCATCACCGCGGTCTGGCGGGCGTCGTCGCCGGTGCTGCCGATCGCAGCGGGCACCGACTCGAGCACGATCCGCTTGCCGGTGGCGCCGCTGAAGTCGACGATCACGTCCGCGCGCTGCGCCGGGCCGAGCAGGATCGACGAGCGGACGACCGCGCGGGGCAGCAGGCCGCTGCCGGTGCCGATCTGCAGGATGGGGCGGCCGTCGGAGAGGGTGAGATTGTAGCTGGAGAACGGTGAGGAGTTCAGCAGCCGGAGCCGGTAGCGCGTGGCGGAGACGTCGAGGTACGGCGCTGCCCGGCCGTTGACGAGCACGGTGTCACCGACGGTGGCGTCGTTCGGCGGTGCGAGGTCGCCGGACCACGACATCTCGTCGTGCCCGGCGCCGTGCACCATCTCCGGTCCGTCGGCGAAGGGGTCGGTGAGCTGGTTGCCCGACGTGAACGAACGCTCGGAGATCATCAGCGGCACGTCGCGCGAGCCTGAAGGCAGGCGCACGCCGGGCATGGGTGGGTCGGTGACGATGAACATGCCCTGGAGGCCACGCCAGTTGTTGCGGGCCGTGCGGTCCATCCGGTGGTCGTGGTACCAGAAGAAGGAGCCCGGAGTCGCGCGGCCGTCGACCGTCAGGGGGTAGTCGTAGGTGCGACTGTCGCCGCGGCGGACCAGCTGCGTGGTCGGCTGGCCGTCGTCCTTGGCCGCGTGGTGGTCGCCGTGGAGGTGGGTCGAGGTCGAGCCGGCGCCCTTCGGCAGGTGGTTGACCACGGTCACGCGGGTGCCCTGACCGCCGCGCCGCCGGATGGTGGGCCCGGGGTAGGTGCCGTCGAAGGTCCACATGGACGTACGCCGTCCCTCCGGCAACGTCCGGACCCGGGCGCGCTTCATCACCAGGCGGATGTCGGCGCCGCGCTCGGTCGGCGGCACCACCAGCGGCTGGTCGAAGGTGGGCCGCTCGGGCTCGACGCCGCCGCCGGCCCCGGTGACGGTCAGCACCCCGCGCATGCCCGGGTGGAACTTGCAGTAGAAGGCGAACTCGCCGGCCGCGAGCGAGTCGACGCCGGGGACCGTCGCCGTCGTGCCGGCAGCGACGCGTACGTCGAAGAGCGGCAGGCCGTCCGCACCCTTGGCCACCGAGGTCACGGTGTGGTCCATCGAGTCGAGGTTGACCACCGTCACCGCGCCGCCGCCTGACATCGTGACGGTCGGCGTGGAGAATCCCGTGCGCGCGCCACCTTCCTCGATCACGACGGTGGCGTTGCGCACCGGCTCGGCGAACGCCGCTGCCCGCGGGGGGTCGGGTGCACCGCCGACGTCGTACGCCACGAAGGTGGCGGTGGCCAGCGCGACCGCCGCGGTCCCGACCCAGATCCGTCCCGGCCCCCGTCGGACCGACTGTCCCCACATCCGATCGAGTGTGTGCTCCTCCTCGTGGCAGAGTCCACCCGCTTTGTGCGGTGGTCTGGACATCGACAGTTTTGCGGATGACGTCGCGACGAGAACGTGCCAGAACTGGAGTGCTGTGCCGACGGAGGCCGACATGGCTCACCGAGAAGGGTTGGTTCACTCATGCACGTACACAAGAAACGGCGCGCGGTGCTCGCTGCCGTGTGTGCCACTGCGCTGGCAGGGACACCCCTGCTGCTGGCTCCGACCACAGCGAACGCATCGCCTGCGGCCACCTCACGGGCAGCGATGCCCCACATCTCCGCCACGCTCACCAAGAGGGGCATCAACCTGAAGGGTGCTGACGGCCTGCGACCGGGCCGCGTGATGCTCAGCGTCAAGGGCAACGGCATCGTCGAGCTGGCGATGTTCAAGCGCGGCTACGACGGCGAGGACTTCGCCGCCGACGTCAACAAGTTCGGTGCGAAGAACGACATCAAGGCGCTCAAGCGCGCCCTGGCCAACACCCAGATCCTCGGGGGGTTCGCCGGTGGCGGATCAGGCACGGTCGTGCTCCCGCGGGCCGGCTCGTACACCCCGTTCTCCATCGGGCAGCGGGGCGTCGTGATGGGTGAGCCGTTCATGGTCCGTGGGGCCAAGCGATCGTCGTCGGCGCCCAGCACCGACGGCCGGATCCTCGCGAAGACGGGCCCGTCGTGGGGAGGCTCCTCGACGCTCCCGGCGAAGGGCAGCTTCCTGTTCAAGAACAAGGCCACCACCGGTGTCCCGCACTTCGTGGTCCTCCAGCAGGTCGCCGAGGGCACGACCACCGACCAGGTGCTCGAGTTCTTGCAGAGCGGTGACGAGGGGAACCCCCCGTGGGGCCTGCCGGCCGGGATGGAGACCGGGTCGATCAGCCCCGGGAAGAGCATGACGGTGGACTACGACCTGCCCGCAGGCCAGTACGTCGTCATGTGCTTCTTCCCCGACCCCCAGATGGGCGGCATGCCGCACTCACTGATGGGGATGCTGGAGATGATCCACCTGACCTGACGCTCAGGGCCCGGTCACGACTCCTTGCGGAACCACACCGTCGCCAGGGGCGGCACCACGATGTCGGCGTACGCCGGCTGGCCGTGGTGGTCGCCCTTGGTGGCGGTGACCGACCCGAGGTTGCCCACGCCCGACCCGGAGTACGACGCCGCGTCGGTGTTGAGCATCTCCGACCACGTGCCATCCGACGGCAGGCCGAGCCGGTAGCCCTCGTGGGGGGTGCCGGCGAAGTTCGCGACGCACACCACGTCAGGCTGCCCCGGCGCGCGGCGCACGAACGAGAACGTGTTGCGGCCGGCATCGTTGGCGTCGACCCACTGGAAGCCCGACGGGTCGTTGTCACGGCCCCACAGGGCGCCGGAGCCCCGGTAGACCGCGTTCATGTCGCGGACCATCGCGTGCACGCCGGAGTGCTCCGGGTGCTCGAGCAGCCACCAGTCGAGCTCGCGGCTCTCGGCCCACTCGGACTCCTGGCCGAACTCGCAGCCCATGAAGAGCAGCTGCTTGCCGGGGTGGGCCCACATGAAGGCCAGGTAGGCGCGCAGGTTGGCCAGCTGCTGCCACCGGTCGCCCGGCATCTTGCGCAGCAGCGAGCCCTTGCCGTGCACGACCTCGTCGTGGCTGATGGGCAGGACGTAGTTCTCCGCGAACGCGTAGACGAGCGAGAACGTCATCTGGCCGTGGTGGTGGCTGCGGTAGAGCGGGTCCTTGGCGACGTAGTTGAGCGAGTCGTGCATCCAGCCCATGTTCCACTTGAAGCCGAAGCCCAGCCCGCCCTCGCTGGTCGGCCCGGTGACGCCCGGCCACGCGGTCGACTCCTCGGCGATCGTGACGATCCCGGGGACGCGCTTGTAGACGGTGGCGTTCATCTCCTGCAGGAACTGCACGGCCTCGAGGTTCTCCCGGCCGCCGTCCTTGTTCGGCGACCACTCGCCGTGCTCGCGGGCGTAGTCGAGGTAGAGCATCGAGGCGACGCCGTCGACCCGCAGCCCGTCGGCGTGGAACTCCTCGAGCCAGAAGACCGCGTTGGCGTAGAGGAAGTTGCGCACCTCGTTGCGGCCGAAGTTGAAGATGTGGGAGCCCCACTCCTTGTGCCACCCGCGCTGCGGGTTGGGGTCCTCGTAGAGCGGGGTGCCGTCGAAGTTGGCCAGTGCCCACTCGTCGGTGGCGAAGTGGCCGGGCACCCAGTCCAGGATCACGCCGACCCCGGCCTGGTGGAGCCGGTCGATCAGCCGCTTGAGGCCGTCGGGGTCGCCGAACCGCGCGTCCGCGGCGAAGTAGGAGGTGACGTGGTAGCCCCACGAGCCGCCGAACGGGTGCTGCATGACCGGCATGAGCTCCACGTGGGTGAAGCCGAGGTCGGAGACGTAGGGCACGAGTGCGTCGGCGATCTCGTCCCAGGAGTAGAGCTCGCCGGAGTAGTGCTTCTTCCACGAGGCCAGGTGGACCTCGTAGGTCGACATCGCCTCGTCGACCGGCTGGCTCGTGCGCCGCTTCTCGAGCCAGGCGTCGTCGCCCCACTGGTGCTCGGACCTCCAGACCCGCGAGGCGGAGCTCGGCGCCTTCTCGGCGTACTGGGCCATCGGGTCGGCGCGGTCGGCCCACTGGCCGTCGGCTCCGCGCAGGCGGTACTTGTACTGCGCACCGACGCCGGCGCCGTCGACGTGGACGTGCCAGACGCCCGATCCGTCGAGACGGGTCATCGGGTGCTGCGAGCCGTCCCAGCCGGCCCACTCGCCGGCGACCTGGACCTCGAGCGCGTTGGGCGCCCAGACGCGGAAGGACGTGCCGGCGTCGGTGACCTGGGCGCCGAGGACGGTCCAGAGCTCCTCGTGCCGGCCCTCGCCGATCAGGTGCAGGTCGAGCTCGCCGGGTGCGTACGTGTCGGTGCTGGTCGGGTCGGTCATGAGCTCTCCTCGAGTGCAGCCAGGGGGATGGACAGCCATCCGGGGCGGTTGCGTGCTTCGTAGACCGCCTCGTAGACCACCTTGTCGGCGAGGTAGGCATCCAGCAGGGTGCCGGCCGCGCCGTCCAGTGCAGTACCCAGCGCGGCGGTGTAGGCCTCGAGGAAGGCGGCACGGTTGCGTGCGGCCCACTCCGAGGCCCGGTAGGCGCGCTGCTCGGCCTCCCCGCCGATGTCCACGCCTCCGGCGGTCATCGCCACCACGCGGGGCGCGTAGTCGAACGAGCGGATCATCCCGGCCACGTCGCGCCACACCGAGTCGGGCAGCAGGCGCTCGGCGAGCGGCTTGGCGGGCTCGCCCTCGAAGTCGACGATCTTCCAGCCCTTGACCGTGCGCAGGGTCTGGCCGAGGTGCAGGTCGCCGTGCACCTGCTGGACGTCGATCCCGTCGAGCTCGCGCAGTCGTCCGAAGGTCGCGCGCAGGGAGTCGGCGTACGGCGCCAGGTCGGGTACGACGTCGAGCGCGGCGTCGAGCCGGCCCGCCATCGCGTCGGCCAGGGCGGACGCCGCGTCGGCGCCGCGCTGCTCGACCGGGAAGTGCTCGGCCAGGTCGGCGTGCACCTCGGCGAGCGCGGTGCCCAGCCGGGCGGCCTCGCCGGCGAAGTCGCCGCCGACCTCGTCGGCGTGCAGGTCGGCCTCGGCGAACAGGTTGCGCACGCTGGCGAGGGCCAGGTCCCAGCCGTCGCTCGCGGTGCGGAGGAACTGCTGGAGCATCGCCAGCTGGATGGTCGAGTTCGTCCCGTCGGCGTCGTCGTCGACGAGGTCGAGCCAGCCGTAGAGAGCGGCGACGTGGGTGGAGCCGGCCTCGGTGAGCACCTGGTGGATCGCGATGTCGGGGTTCACGCCCGGCGTCACCTTGCGGAACACCTTCATCAGCGCGTCCTCGCCGAAGGCGACCGAGGAGTTGGACTGCTCGCCGGAGAAGAGCGTGGAGTGGGCCTCGATGTCGAGGTCGTGACCCGGGAGCCGGTGGAACATCAGCTCCCCGCGCACGTCGTGGTGACGCGCGGGGTCGACGCCGTGCGCGGCGAACGCCGCCAGCCACAAGGCCATCGACTCGCGGTCGTGGAGCGCGTCGTAGACGTAGGCGTAGCCGTGGTCCTCGTCGTCCCACTCGCCGACGAGCGCGTGCGAGAGGCGGTCCTGGGGCTCGGCGTAGAGGGCGAGCGGCAGCTGGTAGTAGTCCGTCGTCCCGTCGTCGTAGGCGATCTCGGCCAGGTCGATCGTCACGTGGAGGCCGTCGGGCGCGTCGGGCAGCTCGCCCACGCGTCGCACGCCGGCCAGCGTCCACTCGCGACCCTTGCCGCCGAACCACCGCGCGTGGTCGATCAGGCCACGGAGCTGGTCGTGGGGGATGGTCATCCCTCCACCCCCTGGTTGGGATCAGTGAGCCGCAACCAGAGGAAGCCGTAGCCCCCGAGGGTCAGCAGGTAGGGCAGCTCGCCGATGGCCGGGAACGGCACGCCGCCCAGCAGCTCGACGGGCACCATGCCCTCCCAGTGGCGCAGGTCGAGCTCGACCGGCTGCGGGAAGCGCGACAGGTTGTTGACGCAGAGGATCACGTCGCGCCCGTCCGCCTCCGACCCCTCAGGCGAGTGCTCGCGGATGTACGACAGCACGCTCGGGTTGGACCCGCCCAGGTCGACGAAGTCGCCGAGGCCGAAGGCGGGGTGCCGGCGGCGTGCGTGCACGAGGCGGCGTGTCCAGTGCAGCAGCGACGAGCTGTTCTCCAGCTGCGCCTCGACGTTGACCGACTGGTAGCCGTAGATCGGGTCCTGGACCGCCGGCAGGTGGAGCTTGCCGGGGGTGGCGGAGGAGAACCCCGCGTTGCGGTCGGGCGTCCACTGCATCGGCGTACGCACCCCGTCGCGGTCGCCGAGCCAGATGTTGTCACCCATCCCGATCTCGTCGCCGTAGTAGAGGACGGGGGAGCCGGGCAGCGAGAGCAGGAGCGCGGTGAAGAGCTCCATCCGGTTGACGTCGTTGTCGAGCAGCGGGGCGAGGCGGCGGCGGATGCCGATGTTGGCCTTCATCCGAGGGTCGTGGGCGTACTCCGACCACATGTAGTCGCGGTCCTCGTCGGTGACCATCTCGAGGGTGAGCTCGTCGTGGTTGCGCAGGAAGATGCCCCACTGGCACCCGTCGGGGATCGACGGCGTCTGCTCGAGGATCTCCGAGATCGGGAAGCGCGACTCGCGCCGCACGGCCATGAAGATGCGTGGCATCACGGGGAAGTGGAACGCCATGTGGCACTCCGTGCCGATCCAGCGACCGTCCTCCGTCTGCTCCGGCCCGAAGTACTCGACCACGTCGGCCGGCCACTGGTTGGCCTCGCAGAGCAGCACCCGACCGGGGTAGTTCTCGTCGACGAAGCGGCGGCACTTCTTGAGGAACTCGTGGGTCTCGGGCAGGTTCTCGCCGTTGGTGCCGGGCCGCTCGTAGAGGTACGGCACGGCGTCGAGGCGGAAGCCGTCGAGGCCCATGTCGAGCCAGAAGGCCATCGACTCGAGCATCGCGTCGTGGACCTTGGGGTTGTCGAAGTTGAGGTCCGGCTGGTGGTGGAAGAACCGGTGCCAGAAGTACTGCTGGCGCACCGGGTCCCACGTCCAGTTGGACGGCTCGGTGTCGACGAAGATCACCCGGGCGTCCTGGTAGAGCTCGTCGGTGTCGGACCAGACGTAGAAGTCGCCGTAGGGACCCTCGGGGTCGCTGCGGCTCTGCTGGAACCACTCGTGGGCGTCACTCGTGTGGTTCATGACGAAGTCGATGATCACCCGGATGCCGCGCTGGTGGCAGGCGTCGATGAACTCGTGGAAGTCCTCGACGCTGCCGCACTCGGGGAGGATGTTGTTGTAGTCGGCGACGTCGTAGCCACCGTCGCGCAGCGGCGAGGTGAAGAACGGCGGGACCCACAGGCAGTCGACACCGAGCCACTCGAGGTAGTCGAGCTTCTCGATGAGGCCCTTGAAGTCGCCGGTCCCGTCGCCGTTGGAGTCGCGGAACGACCGGACCAGGACCTCGTAGAACACCGCCGTGCGGAACCAGTCGGGCTCGGCGTTCAGCACCGCGGTCGCTGCTCCGGCATCGGTTGGCATCTGTGCCGACGAGGGGTGATGGGCGGACGTGGGGTGCTCGGTCAACGGGGGCTCCTGACACTGATGACGTGGGCAGGCTCGTGGCCGGGGTCGAGACGGACGTAGTTGTGCTGGTGCCAGCTCCAGTCCTCGCCGGTGATCTCGTCGTGGGCGACGAACGAGTCGTGCCAGCTGAGGCCCAGCGCGGGCATGTCGAGGTGGATCATCGTCTCGCGGGTGCCGTGCGGGTCGAGGTTGATCACCGTGATGACGACATCCCCCTCGTGCTTCTTGCTGAAGACCAGCACCTGGTCGTCGTCGGAGTGGTGGATCGTCACGTTGCGCAGCAGCTGGAGCGCCGGGTGCTGACGGCGGATCTCGTTGAGCCGCGTGATGTACGGCGCGAGCGTGGTGCCCTCGGCGTCGTGCTTCTTCCAGTCGCGGATCCGGACCTGGTACTTCTCCGAGTCCAGGTACTCCTCCGAGCCGGGCTTGACCGCGACGTGCTCGAACAGCTCGTAGCCGGCGTACACCCCCCAGCTGGGCGATCCCGTGGCCGCGAGGGCGGCGCGCACCTTGAACGCCGCCGGACCGCCGTACTGCAGGTAGGCGTGGAGGATGTCGGGGGTGTTGACGAAGAAGTTCGGCCGCATCAGGTGGTCGGACTCGCGCGACACCTCGACGAGGTAGTCCTCGATCTCGCGCTTGCCGGTGCGCCAGGTGAAGTAGGTGTAGCTCTGGTGGTAGCCCACCGCACCGAGCCCGTGCATCATCGCGGGCTTGGTGAAGGCCTCCGAGAGGAAGAGCACGTCGGGGTCCGTGCGCCGCACCTCCGCCAGCAGCCACTCCCAGAAGGCGAGGGGCTTGGTGTGGGGGTTGTCGACACGGAAGATCCGCACGCCGTGGGACATCCAGAGCTTCACGACCCGCAGCACCTCGCGGCACACACCCGCGGGGTCGTTGTCGAAGTTCATCGGGTAGATGTCCTGGTACTTCTTCGGCGGGTTCTCGGCGTACGCGATGGTGCCGTCGGCGCGCGTGGTGAAGAACTGCGGGTGCGTGGTCACCCAGGGGTGGTCGGGTGCGCACTGGAGCGCGAGGTCGAGGGCGACCTCGAGGCCCAGCTCGTGGGCGCGCGCGACGAACGCGTCGAAGTCCTCGAACGTGCCGAGCTCGGGGTGGATCGCGTCGTGCCCGCCGTCCTTGCTGCCGATCGCCCACGGCGAGCCGGGGTCGTCGGGGCCGGGGGTCAGCGTGTTGTTGGGGCCCTTGCGGTTCAGCTCGCCGATGGGGTGGATCGGCGGCAGGTAGAGGACGTCGAAGCCCATCTCCGCCACCCGGTCCAGCCGCTCGGTGGCGGTGACGAACGTGCCGGAGGTGACCTTGCCGGTCTTCTCGTCGCGGGTCGCGCCCTCGGAGCGTGGGAAGAACTCGTACCAGCTGCCGAAGAGCGCACGCGTGCGGTCGGCGCGGAAGCGGTAGGGACCGCTGATCGAGGTCAGCTCGCGCAGCGGGTGGGCGAGCAGGACGGCGCCCAGCTCGGGGTCCTGGAGCGCGGCGAGGCGCGCTCCGGCCGGGCGCTCGGTGTCGGACGCGGCAGCGATGGCGCCCTTGACGAGGGCCGCGGACTGCTGGTCGAGGGGCTTCTCACCCGCCGCGACGCGCTCCAGCAGCAGCCGGGCCTCGGTGAACATCAGCTCGACGTCGACGCCGGCCGGGATCTTGATGCCGGCGTCGTGCTGCCAGGTCCCGATCGGGTCGGACCAGGAGTGGATCTCGAAGGTCCACTCACCCTCGACGTCGGGCGTGACGTGGGCGACGTAGCGGTTGGGCTGCTCACCGTCGGCGACCATGCGGACGGGCTCACGTCGTACGCCCTTCGGGTCGATCGCCACCACCTCGGCCGCCAGCTGGTCGTGGCCCTCGCGGAAGACCGCGGCGCGCACTGGCATCGGCTCTCCGACGGTGGCCTTCGCCGACAGTCGACCGAGGTCGACGACGGGTGAAACATCCATCACGGGTATGCGTCCGACCATGCCCCCACACTTGCGAACCCGGTGCCCCGACGCAAGCCGACCGCGGCCGGTGCCACCCCTTGGGACGGCCCCGGCCGCGGTCGGTCGGACGGTTGTCTCGTGTGCTGTGTCGTGGTCAGCCGCTCTTCGCGACGGTGATCCGACGCAGCCGCGTCTTCGAGGAGGTGAACGCCGTCGCGTCCGTGGGCACGAACCGGACGCGCACGGTGTTGCGACCCGGGCGGAGGCGGGACTTCTTCACCTTGATGCGAGCCGTCCCATCGGCGGTCCGGACCACCCGGTACTTCTTCGTGTTGATGCGGACGACGAACTTCCCCGCCTCCTTCTCGACCCCGGAGCGGATCGTCAGGAACAGCACCGGAGCCGGCTTCTTCGCGGTCTGGAAGGCCCGCTTGACGATCATCCGGATGCGGGTGGCCGCGGCCCCCGTGGTCGTGCCGGTGCCGGGCCCGGTGCCGGTGCCGGTGCCGGTGCCGGTGGTGCCCGACGTCGACCCCGTGCCCTGCCCGGTGCCGACGCCCGTGCTCGGCGTCGGCTGGCTGCCGGCGGGGAGCTCGGTGGCGAACACCTGCAGCTCGCTGGCGTGCACGATGCTGTCGCGGTCGGACGCGGCCTTGCAGTCCGTGTCGTTCAGCGGGTCCTCGTCCTGCTCACCGGCGTACCCGGCGAAGCCGCTGCACTGGTTCTCCAGCGCGACCAGGCGCACTGCCGCGGCGTCGGTGTCGGGCACGTCGAACGAC
Source organism: Nocardioides glacieisoli (assembly GCF_004137245.1). Classification (GTDB taxonomy): domain Bacteria; phylum Actinomycetota; class Actinomycetes; order Propionibacteriales; family Nocardioidaceae; genus Nocardioides; species Nocardioides glacieisoli. Next base: position 116,073 of record NZ_SDWS01000006.1, on the reverse strand, counting down.
CGCAGGGTCAGGTCGGGGGCCACCGGGCGCGGTCGCTGGGCCGGGAAGGCGTCGTCGGGCGAGGTGTAGAACCGCGTCCACGTGGCACCCGGCGCGCCGCAGTCGGCGGTGCACGCCTCGAGGGCGAACTGCCGCAGCGCGGTGAAGCGCGACCCGGAGTCCGGGTCCTCGTCGGCGTCGGCGAGCAGCGGGACCGGGTCGTCCGAGGCAGGCGCAGGCGTGAGCATCGCGCTCACCGCCACCCGCCGCACGGTGTGGGTGCCGCCGGCGAGGTCGACCGACACCGTCGGCGGGGCCTCGTCCACGCTCGTCGGGTCCGCGACGACGCCGGCCCAGTTGGTCTCCTCCGTGCCGTCGATGAGGAAGTCCGAGTTGCGCGAGCCGGGGCTCGACCCGAGCACGCTGCCTCCAGCGGCGGCCCCGGCGAGGTTGGTGCCGTTGTCAGGAACGGTCACCGTCCGGCTGCCCCCACCCGCGGGCACGTCCATGTCGAAGCGGACGGCGCCCCGGTCGGGCGAGACCGCGACCATCCGGTAGCGGCCGGCGGTGAAGTCGGCCGTCGCCGGCAGCTCGCTCTGCGCGACCGTGTCGGCCACCGGCGTCACCCGGGCCTCGTAGTCGCCGACGTAGATCTTGGTCCCCGCCGGAGCGGCAAAGGTGACCTGCTGGTTCGGCGTGACCGGTGAGGCGAAGCTGGGCACGACCTCGTGGGCATCGGCGTCGGGGGTCGACGCGGTGGCGCCGAGGCCGCGCCGCGCGAACGCGTTCCAGATCTCGGCGCGGTTGGCGCCACCGAAGCGCATCTCGTCCGCTGCGATCAGGGCGTTGCGGGCGTCGACCATCGACGTCGCTCCCTGCTGCAGGAGGTAGGAGTCGAACATCAGCTGGACCCAGCGGCGATTGCCGGGGCACTGGTCGACGGGTCGTGGCGTGCTCGACGGGGTCGCCTGCGCACAGGCGACCTGCAGGGCCCGGTCGGCGTACGGGAACTGGGCGTCGTACTTCTCGACCAGCGCCTGGCGCACCTCCCACATCGTCCCGTTCCAGATCTCGCCGTCCGAGTGCACCTCGGGGCCGGTGCTGTCGAACCCGTAGTTGGAGAAGTTCAGCGGGTTGCGGTTGATGGCGTAGTCACGGATGGCGGTGGTGAGGTTGCCGGTGGCGTAGGCACCGACGGCCCAGATGTTGCCGCCGTTGTCGTAGCCGTGGCTGAACTGGTACTCACCGGCGACCAGGTCGCCCCACGACTCGCCCATCGCGCCGCCCTGCTCGGACGTCAGGCCCTCGTCGGGGCCGCCGACCATGCGGTTGGTGATGGCGTGCGTGTACTCGTGGCCGACGATCCCCATGTCGAGGCCGCCGTCGGTGCAGGGCGCGTAGAAGGCGCCCGCGATGGGCTGGAAGAGGTACTGGTTGGTGATGCCGGGGGTGCCGTCCTGCAGGGTGATCTGGTTGGCGTTGTCGCGTCCCAGCCCGCTCTGCAGGCCGCCGATGGCGCCGGCCTGGGCGTTGCCGACCTCGGGGTCACCCCCGACGCCGCCGCGGTCGAAGTTGTCGACCTGCATGTTGTAGTTCGCCTCGGTGAAACCGAGGTAGTAGCTGTAGTCGTGCATGCGGTTGTGTGCCGCGAACAGGTTGGTGACCGACGCCACGACGTCGTTGCCGCCGGGCACGAGCTCGGTCGGGTCGCACCCGGAGTCGTTCCAGGCGTCGGTGAAGTCCTGAGTGTAGTCGCGGGTCGGCGAGTACGGCGCCTGGAACAGCCCGCCCGGGGTCAGCGGGCTCAGCCACGCCTCGTGCGTGTTCGCGTTGTTGCCGATCGAGGTGAGGGTGGGCTTCCCGCCCACGGTGTCCCACGCCCCGACCGACGACGGGTTCGCGAGCGCGCCGGGCGGGACCGTGCAGTCCTCGCCGCCCAGGGTCCAGCAGCCGACCGACGAGTTGTCGGAGACGGCCTCGGGACCGTTGAGCTCGGGATTGGCGAGGAACCAGCGCCACTGCGCCACGGGCAGGCCGCCGGGCGCCGGGGGAGCGGTGTCGCTCGTGCGGACGGTCACGGAGTACTGACCCAGCAGGGTGGAGGCGTCGAAGGGGCAGACCTGCACGGAGTACGTACCGGCGGGGATGGCCTCTGCGGCGTACGTCAGCAGCTCGGGGTTGGTGGCCAGGTCGCCCGACGCGAGCAGCTCGTCACCGCGCCAGAGCTTGACGACGAGGTCGTCGGTGGGCAGTCCGACGGCGACCGCGAGGACCTGGCGCGTCGCGTCGTCGTCGAGCTCGAACGGGTGCTTGATGCCGCAGGTGGTCGACCCCGGCGGGAACGAGCCCGTGAACAGCTTCTGGACCTCGGCGTGGTCCTGCTGGTTGCGCCGCACGAGGATCTCGCCGCTCACCGCGTCCACGAAGGAGGTGTACGCCTTGGCCTCGGCGCCGGCGACCTGCACGACGTTGGCCTCGAAGACCGGCCGCACGGACCCGTCAGTGAGGGCGAGCGCCCGCAGGCGCACCTGCTGCTCCTGCGCGAAGCCCGGGACCTCGAGGCGGGTCCAGCCGCCGGAGCGGGAGCTCAGCACCTCCGCGAGGGCGCCGACCGCCTCACCGGCGTCGGTCGCGGCCCTGGCCCACGCCTGGACGGGAGTGAGGGTGGCCGCAGCAGGCGACGCGTCCGCGGGGGTGCGCGTGAGGGAGGACGAGACGAAGGCGACCTCGCCGCGGGCGATCCCGACGGTGACGAGCCCGCCGGCGGCGGCCGGGAGTCCGCCGAAGCGCTGGCGGAGCAGCACGGCGACGCCGTCCGTGCGGGCCATGCGCTGCACGTTCACCAGCTCGAGTGCGTCCACCGCTGCGCGCGTGAGGCCGAACGTGGCCGCGTGGTCGCCCAGCCAGGACCGGGCGCTGGTGGCCGCGTCACCGGTCGCGCTGCCCAGGCTCCCGTCGTCGGGAAGGATCGACGCAGGCGTGCCGAACGCGTTCCAGCGCACGTCGGCGCCGAGGGTCTTCGCTGCGGCCAGCTGACCTGCCAGCGGTGCGACGGAGGCGCGGACGTCGCGGTCGGGGAGACCGGCGACGGCGTCGCCGAAGGTGCGGATCGCGTCCGGGGCGAGCCCGGGGCTCTCCGGCTCGGCGGTGGCCGGCGAGGCGACCGTGGTGAGGGTGGAGATCGCGAGGAGCGCTGCGACCGCGAGCGAGGTGCGGCCGATTCGGCGGCGAGGGGTCATGCCCGCGACAACTGCCGAAGGGCGTCGCAGGTTACTGACCAGTCGGTGGCGAGCGCTTGGATCGTTCCAAGAAATGCCCTAGCGTGCTCGATCGTGCGCGCGTTCCGACGATTCACCGTCCGTCCTGTCCTGCCCGAGCCCCTCGGCGCCCTGTCCGTGCTTGCGGGCAACCTGCGCTGGTCGTGGCACCCACCGACCCAGGACGTCTTCGAGGCCATCGACGCCGACCTGTGGCGCGAGGTCAAGCGCGACCCCGTGCGGTTCCTCGGCGCGGTCGGTCGGGAGCGGCTCGACCAGCTCGTCGACGATGGCGACTTCCGGGCCCGTCTCGACGCGGCCCACGACGACCTCCAGCGTTACCTCAGCGAGGACCGCTGGTACGCCCGCAAGGCCGGCGCGGACGCGCCCCGCGCCGTCGCGTACTTCTCGTCCGAGTACGGCATCACCTCGGTGCTCCCGCAGTACTCCGGTGGTCTCGGCATCCTCGCCGGCGACCACCTCAAGGCGTCCTCCGACCTCGGCATCCCGCTCGTCGGCATCGGCCTGTTCTACCGCCACGGCTACTTCAAGCAGGCGCTCGACCGCGACGGCTGGCAGCTGGAGTCCTACCCGGTGCTCGACCCCGACGAGCTGCCGCTGACGGTGCTCCGTGAGGCCGACGGCACCCGCGCGACCGTGTCGATCGCGCTCCCCGACGGTCCTGACCTGGTCGCCCGGATCCTCGTCGCCCACGTCGGCCGGGTGCCGCTGCTGCTGCTCGACACCGACATCGAGGAGAACAGCGCCCACTACCGCGACGTCACCGACCGCCTCTACGGCGGCAACTCCGAGCACCGGCTGCGCCAGGAGCTGCTCCTCGGCGTGGGCGGCGTCCGCGCGCTGCGGGTGTGGTCGCGCATCACGGGCGCCCCGGCCCCCGAGGTCTTCCACGCCAACGAGGGACACGCCGGCTTCCTCGGCATCGAGCGGATCCGCGAGCTCACCGTCGACGAGGGTGGTCCGCACCTCGACTTCGACACCGCGCTCGAGGTCTCGCGCGCCGGCACCGTCTTCACCACCCACACGCCGGTCCCGGCGGGCATCGACCGCTTCCCGCGCGAGCTGGTCTCGCAGTACTTCGGTGGCAACAGCCCGACCCCGGGCGTGCCCGTGGACCGGATCCTCGCCCTCGGCGCCGAGGACTACGACGGCGGCGACGCCGGGGTCTTCAACATGGCCGTGATGGGCTTCCGCCTCGCCCAGCGCGCCAACGGCGTCTCGCAGCTGCACGGCCACGTGTCGCGCGGGATGTTCAACGGCCTCTGGCCGGCCTTCGACGAGGCCGAGGTGCCCATCACGTCGATCACCAACGGCGTGCACGGCCCGACCTGGATCGCCCGCGAGGTCATCGAGCTCGCCGCGAGCCGCGGCGCCGACATCGACGGCGACGACACCGACGCGCTGTGGCCGATGGTCGACCAGTTCAGCGACAAGGAGATCTGGGACCTCAAGCGCACGCTGCGCACCCGCTTCATCGAGGACGCCCGCGACCGGATGAAGAAGTCGGCGGCCAAGCGCGGCTTCGCCCCTGCCGAGACCACCTGGGTCGACACCGCCCTCGACCCCGACGTCCTGACCATCGGCTTCGCGCGTCGCGTGCCGACGTACAAGCGGCTCACGCTGATGCTCCGCGACCCGGCCCGCCTCAAGGCGCTGCTGCTCGACCCCGAGCGCCCGGTGCAGCTGGTCATCGCGGGCAAGGCGCACCCGGCCGACGAGACCGGCAAGCGGCTGATCCAGGAGATGGTGCGCTTCGCCGACGACCCCGAGGTCCGGCACCGCATCGCGTTCCTGCCCAACTACGACATCGCCATGGCGCAGCCGCTCTACCCCGGCTGCGACGTGTGGCTGAACAACCCGCTGCGCCCCTACGAGGCGTGCGGCACGTCCGGCATGAAGGCCGCGCTCAACGGTGGCCTCAACCTGTCGATCCTCGACGGCTGGTGGGACGAGTGGTACGACGGCAACAACGGCTGGGCGATCCCGTCGGCCGACGGCATCGACGACGCCGACCGTCGTGACGACCTCGAGGCCAACGCGCTCTACGACCTGCTCGAGACCGACGTCGTGCCGCGCTTCTACGAGCTCAACGACGAGGGTGTGCCGCCGCGCTGGCTCGAGATGGTCCGCCACACGCTGAAGTCGCTCGGCCCCAAGGTGCTCGCCACCCGCCAGGTCCGCGACTACGTCCGCGAGCTCTACGCCCCGGCCGCGCAGACCGCGCGCTCGCTCAACAGCGACTACGCCGGCGCGCACGAGCTGTCGTCGTGGAAGCAGACCGTCCGCGCCGCGTGGCCCGGCGTCCGGGTCGAGCACATCGACTCCGAGGGCGTCGGCGACCAGGCCGAGGTCGGCGCGACGCTCGCCGTCCGCGCCTGGATCGCCCTGGGCTCGCTCTCGGCCGACGACGTCGAGGTGCAGGTCGTCCACGGCCGCATCGGCTCCGACGACGTGCTGACCGGCACGACCGTCGCGCCGATGTCGGTGGGGGAGTCCTACGACGGCAACCGCCACCGCTTCGACGCCACCGTCCCGCTCGCGACCTCCGGCCCCTTCGGCTACACGGTCCGCGTGGTCCCGCGCAACGACGCCCTCGCCTCGGTCGCCGAGCTCGGGCTGGTGGCCGAGCCGGCCTGACAGGTCCGTCCTCAGTGATCCCCGGCTGACCGGGGATCACTGAACATGTCGGCCCGTGCACGGCCTGACAAGTTCAGCGAACGCCTGACAGGTCGTGTCGTAATGCCGTTGCCGAGTGGTGCGGTCCTCGCGAGGATCGAGCGATGGTCACCGTGCCGCCCACCATCCTGCAGCCGTTCCTCGACGCGGCCGATGCGGCCGCGTCCAGTCGGCCCGAGGTCGACGGCGACATCGCCCGCGAGCTGATGGCCGAGGCGGCGGCGATGCTGCACAACAGCCTCGCCCTCGACCACCTCGACGAGCACGACCACGCCCTCGCGGTCGCCCTTCTAGCGGCGGACCTCACGGCGCCCGACCCGACCGAGGCCGTACGAGCACGCGCCACGACGATCGCCGAGGACGCGGCCCTCCACGACCCCGAGGGCGTGCACGGGGCGTACCTCGTGGTGATGCAGGTCTTCGGGCTCTGACCTCAGGCGAGGATCAGCCAGAGGCCGATCGCGGTCGGCACGAGACCGAGGAGGAGCCAGGGGGAGACCACGCGCTTGCCGTGGATGGCCAGCCCGGCGGCCACGGCGCCGGCGCCGAAGATGCCCGAGATGACGGCCAGGCCGACGCGTGAGCTGGTCGGGCCGTCGAGCATGACGGCCGCGACGAGGATGCCGACCACGAGGTGGATGATCGTCGTCACGGCGAGCACCGACATCACCCAGCGCTGCACGCGGGCGAGGTCGCGGGCGTCCTGCTCCGGGTCCTTGACGACCTGTCGCGGCGCGTTCATGTCGAGGAGGTGGCTGCGGCCCTTCTCCTGGCGCCGCGCGGGGACACTGCTGGCCATGCAGCCATTCTCCCACCCCCCACTGCGTACGACGATTCGGTGCACACTGCGCAAGTGAGATCAAGCCGGGAGGCCCACGCCGCACCAAGGTGGTGGACATGACGACAGCGGCCGACACCTTCGCCGCGTTCCTCGACGCCCTGGGCGAGACCCTCGACCTCGGTGCCGACGAACGGGCGCGGCGGCTCCACCTGTCCCGCTTCCACCTCGACCGGGTGGTCTCGGCGACGGGCGGCGAGCCACCGGAGCGGATGCGACGACGGCTGCTGCTGGAGCGGGCGGCGTACCGCCTCGTGACCAGTGAGCGGCAGGTCGTCGACATCGCGTTCGAGGCGGGGTTCGGCTCGCACGAGGCGTTCACCCGGGCGTTCGCGCGGGAGTACGGCAGCGCCCCCAGCCACTGGCGTCGGCAGCCGACCCGGACCCAGATCGAGGGTCCGAGCGGCGTGCACTTCCACCCGCCGGGCAGCCTCAGGCTGCCCACCACCCGAGAGGTGACCCCGATGGACCTGATGACACGCATGGTCGAGCACCACGTCTGGCTGACCGGCGAGCTGCTCGAGCGGGCCGCCCGCCTCACCGACGCGCAGCTCGACGCCCCGATCGACATCCCGATCGGCACCATCGACGACGACATGACGATCCGCTCAGTGCTGGGCCGGCTGGTCGGCCAGCTCGCCCAGTGGAACGCGGCCGGGACGCAGCGGACCTACGACTGGGACCAGGAGCGCGGGAAGTCGGTCAGCACGCTGCGACGGGAGCTGGCCGAGGAGGGCCCGGCCTTCCTCGGGCAGGTCCGCACGACGGTCGCGGAGGGGCGGCTCGACGACACCTTCGTCGACGTCACCTGTGACCCGCCGACGGTGGTCACCTACGGCGGGATGATCGCGCACGTGCTGACCTTCGCGGCCGTACGCCGACTCGTGGTCCTGGGTGCCTACGAGACCCTCGGCATCACCGACCTCGACGCCGGTGACCCGGCACAGTGGGTGGCCGCGCAGTCGGGCTAGGTCTGGCGCAGGACCAGCACCGACTGGGCCTGCAGCTCCAGCGAGCTGCCGGCCAGGATCGAGGTGCCCACGGTGATCTCGGCGTTGGTGGAGAGCACCACCTCGCCGTGGTGCACCCACTGGTTGTCCGGCAGCGTGAGCTTCACGTCGTCGTGCCCCGCGTTGAGCCAGATCATGAAGGACTTGTCACGCACCTGCTCGCCGTGGGGCCCGGGGTAGCGCAGGGGAGCGCCGTTGAGGAACATCCCGACCGTGCGGCAGGAGTCGTCGTTCCAGTCGTCCGTCGACATCTCGCGGCCGTCGGGGTGCACCCAGACCAGGTCCTTGATGCCGCCCTTGATGGTCGGTCGGCCCTCGAACCAGTGCCGCTGCCGAAGCGCGGGATGCTCGCGCCGCAGCCGCAGCGCCGTCTTGGTGATCTCGTAGACGTCGAGCCACGCGTCGTCGGGGCGCCAGTCGATCCACGACGTCGCGTTGTCCTGGACGTAGGCGTTGTTGTTGCCGCCCTGGGTGCGACCGCGCTCGTCGCCGGCGGTGAGCATCGGCACGCCGCTGGAGAAGCAGAGCGTCGCCATCAGGTTCGCGGCCTGGCGACGGCGCAGGGCGATGATCGCCTCGTCGTCGGTCTCGCCCTCGACGCCGTGGTTCCACGACCGGTTGTTGTCGGTGCCGTCCCGGTTGTCCTCACCGTTGGCCTCGTTGTGCTTGTGGTTGTAGGACACGAGGTCGCGCAGGGTGAAGCCGTCGTGGGCGGTGACGAAGTTGACCGACGCGTAGGGCGAACGGCCGTCGTCCGCGTAGAGGTCGCTCGACCCGGCGAGACGCGTCGCCACCGTGCGTACGCCGGCCGCGTGGCCGCGCCAGAAGTCGCGCATCGTGTCGCGGAACTGGTCGTTCCACTCGATCCACGGCGGCGGGAACTCGCCCACCCGGTAGCCGTCCATCGAGGCATCCCACGGCTCGGCGACGAGCTTGACGTGGCGCAGCACCGGGTCCTGCCCGATGGCGGTGATCAGGTGGCTGCCCATGTCGACGACCTGGTTGGTGCGGGTGAGTGCGCTCATCAGGTCGAAGCGGAAGCCGTCGACGTGCATCTCGTTGACCCAGTAGCGCAGCGAGTCGAGGATCATCCGCAGGCTCTGGGTGTGCGTCGCGTCGACCGTGTTGCCGCAGCCGGTCACGTCCCAGTAGGTGTCGACCGCCGGCTCGGCGTCGACGTCCTCGTCGACGGGCGGCGGCACGACCCGCTGGTAGTAGCCGAGGTCGTCGAGGCCGCGGAAGCTCAGCGTCGGGCCGAGCGGACCGGCCTCGGCGGTGTGGTTGTAGACCACGTCGAGGATGACCTCGAGCCCCGCCTTGTGGAAGGCCTTCACCATCTCCTTGAACTCGGTGACCTGCTGGCCGCGGTCGCCCGACGCGCTGTAGGCGTTGTGGGGCGCGAAGAACGCCATCGAGTTGTAGCCCCAGTAGTTGGTCATCCCGTTGGCCAGCAGCGCCGTCTCGGAGAAGAACTGGTGGACCGGCAGGAGCTCGACGGCGGTGACGCCGAGGTCCTTGAGGTAGTCGGTGACGGCGGGCGTCGCGAGTCCGGCGTACGTCCCACGCAGGTGCTCGGGCACGCGATCGTGCAGCGCCGTCATGCCCTTGACGTGCATCTCGTAGATCACGGTGTCGCGCCAGCGTCGGCGCGGCGGGGTGTCGGCGCCCCACTGGAACTCGTCGTGCACGACCACGCTGCGAGGCACGTACGCCGCCGAGTCGAGGTCGTTGCGCACCGTCGGGTCGTCACGGTCGTGGTCGAAGATGGCGTCGTCGACGACCAGGTCGCCGGAGACGGCCTTGCCGTAGGGGTCGAGGAGCAGCTTGGCCGCGTTGAACCTCATGCCGGTCGCCATGTCCCACGGCCCGTCGGCGCGGTAGCCGTAGCAACGGCCGGGGGCCACGCCGGGGATCGCGCCGTGCCAGACGCCGAGCGTCGACTCGGTGAGCAGCTGGCGCTCCTCGGTCCCGTCGTCGTCGAACAGGCAGACCCACACCCGGCGGGCGGCGGGGGCGTAGACCGCGAAGTTCGTCGCCTCGCGCGACCACGTGGCGCCCAGGGGGAAGTGGCGACCGGGCCACACCTGACGCGTCTCGCCGTCGTGGTTCCAGACGGATGCGGTGTCAGGGGGCGGGGTCACCCGGGTCATTGTGGTCGAGCCGGGACGTCACGGCACAATGCGCCCACACCGTGTCGCGTCCGCGCGGCGACCCCACGATGAGGAGCACACCATGGAGTTCGTCTCGATCGACGTGACCGACGGGGTGGCCGTGCTGCGGCTCGACCGGCCCAAGATGAACGCCATCAGCCTCCAGGTGCAGGCCGACCTCCGGGAGGCGGCTGCCGAGCTGACCGAGCGCGACGACGTGCGCGCCGTGGTGGTGTGGGGCGGCGAGCGGGTCTTCGCCGCCGGCAACGACGTCAAGGAGATGGCCGAGGTCTCCTACGCCGAGATGGTGCGGATCGCCGACTCCGCCAGCTCCGCCACCACGGCGATCGCGCGGATCCCCAAGCCGGTCATCGCCGCCGTGAACGGCTACGCCCTCGGCGGGGGCTGCGAGCTCGCGCTGGCCGCGGACCTCCGCTTCGCCGCCGAGGACGCGGTGTTCGGCCAGCCGGAGGTGCTGCTCGGGATCATTCCCGGCGCCGGCGGCACGCAGCGGCTGGCCCGGCTGGTCGGCACGTCGACCGCGAAGGACCTGATCTTCACCGGCCGGTTCGTCAAGGCCGACGAGGCGCTGCGCATCGGGCTGGTCGACCGCGTCGTCGCCGCCGAGCAGGTGCTCGACGAGGCGGTGGCGTACGCCGCCCAGTTCAGCGGTGCCGCGGCGCTCGCGATCCGTGCGGCCAAGGAGTGCATCGACGCAGGCGTCGGGACCGACCTCGACACAGGCCTCGCCATCGAGCGCCAGCAGTTCGCCGCGATCTTCGCGACCGAGGACCGTACCCACGGCATGTCCTCGTTCGTTGAGAACGGACCGGGCAAGGCAACATTCGTGGGACGTTGACCCACGCCCCGACCGACAGCGACCTCGACGACCAGACCGAATGAACTAGGAGAACCACCGTGGTGACGAAGATCCGGGCCCGACTGGCGCAGCTGATCTGGCTGCTGGCGGCGCTGGCTGCCCTCGTCCTGGCCGTCGGCGCGCTGCTGATCGCCCTCGACGCCAACCGGAGCAACTCGCTGGTGGACTTCGTGCTCCGCACCGCCGACTACATCGACCTCGACATCTTCTCGCGCCAGGACGGCATCAAGCAGTTCAAGGGTGACGGTGCACAGGTCAAGAACGCCCTCTTCAACTGGGGCCTCGGCGCGATCGCGTACCTCGTCGTCGGTCGTCTGCTCGATCGCATCATCAAGCCCTGAACAGGCCTCGGCGCGCCGCCGGAGCCTCTATCGTCGGGGCATGACGACGCACTCGGCGCCCACGAGATCCCGGCCTGGGCAAGCAGCGCTGAACTCCCGCGTCACTGCAGCCGCGGTCGCCGCCCTCGTCGCCCTCGCCGGCGGCGGGTGGGCGGTGCCGGCGCACGCCGCCGCTCCGTCCCAGACGACGCTCGTGCTCAGCGATTCGACCTCGTCCTACGGTGACTCCGTGACGGCCACGGCGCAGGTCACCACCGCCGGCCCGGCCGACGGCGACGTCGTCTTCTCGGTCGACGGCTTCTCCGTGAGAGCGAACATCAGCGGCGGCATGGCGCGCGTCACGCTGCCGCGCCAGACGGCGGTCGGCGAGCACGCGGTCACGGCGTCGTTCGTCCCGCGCCTCCCGGGTCAGGACCCGAGCACGTCCGCGACCACCACCTGGGTCGTCTCGAAGGCCCAGACCTTCCTGCAGGCGCGGATCACGGGCCGCGGTGCGCACGTCCCGACAGGCGTCGTGATCGGCGCGATCGGCGACTGGGGCACCCGGCCCACCGGCCCGGTGACCGTGACGGCGCGTCACCTGCGCACGGGCAAGGTCACCCGCCGGGAGCGGACGCTCGACCCGCCCGGCGCTGCGACGGCGCGGCTCGGCGTCCTGCGGACGGGCCGCTACCGCCTGCGCGTGACGTACGCCGGTGACGCCCAGCACCTCGCGGCGCGCTACACCGAGAAGTTCACGGTCCGCCAGCGCTGACCCGCTGCCTGTGAGCCACTCCACCCGGAACGGCATTCCGGTCCGGGGTGACTGGCTAGTAACCTCGAACGCACATCCGAGTCCACAGGAGGGGCCGCGAGGCCACACCACCATGAACATTGTTGTCTGTGTGAAGTACGTGCCGGACGCCACGGCCGACCGCAAGTTCGAGGACGACAACACCGTCGACCGCGTCGGGGTCGACGGCCTGTTGTCCGAGCTGGACGAGTACGCCGTCGAGCAGGCCCTGCAGTTCCGGGAGAAGCGTGAGGGTGAGGAGATCACCGTCACGGTGCTGACCGTCGGGCCGGAGAAGGCCGTCGACGCCGTGCGCAAGGCGCTCCAGATGGGTGCCGACTCCGGTGTCCACGTCGTCGACGACGCGATCGCGGGCTCCGACTACCTCGGCACCTCGCTGGTCCTCGCGAAGGCGATCGAGAAGATCAAGGCCGACGCCGGCGTCGACCTCGTGCTGTGCGGCATGGCCTCGACGGACGCCTCCGGCTCCGTCGTGCCGGCGATGCTCGCCGAGCGCCTCGGGCTGCCGCAGGTCACGCTGGCCTCCGTCGTGGAGTCGCAGGGCGACCAGGTCCGCATCAAGCGCGACAACGAGGGCTCGACCGAGGTCATCGGCGCGACGCTGCCGATCGTGCTGAGCGTGACCGACCAGTCGGGCGAGGCCCGCTACCCGTCGTTCAAGGGCATCATGGCCGCGAAGAAGAAGCCGCTCGAGACGTGGTCGCTGACCAACCTGGGTCTCGACGCCGACCAGGTCGGCCTCTCGGTGGCCTACACGCAGGTGGAGGACACCGAGGCCCGCCCGCCGCGCACTGCCGGCGAGATCGTCACCGACGAGGACGGATCCGGCGCCGGCGCGCTGGTCGACTTCCTCGCGTCCAAGAAGTTCATCTGAGTCGGCTGAGGAGCTGTAGAGATGTCTGAGGTTCTTGTTGTCATCGACCACGCCGACGGCGAGGTCAAGAAGCCGACCTACGAGCTGCTCACGATCGCGAAGCGTCTCGGCGAGCCGTCGGCCGTGTTCTTCGGCTCGCCCGAGCAGGGCGACGCCGTGGCCGAGAAGGTCAAGAAGTACGGCGCCGCGAAGGTCTACGTCGTCGACGACGCACCGATCAAGGGCTTCCTCGTCGCGCCGAAGGCCGAGGCGCTGCAGCAGCTGGCCGAGAAGAGCAGCCCGGCCGCGATCCTGCTGCCGTCGACCTTCGAGAACAAGGAGGTCGCGGCCCGCCTGGCGATCAAGATCGGCTCCGGCCTGATCACCGACGCCGTCGACGTCGCCGAGGGTGGTGTCACGACCCAGTCGGTCTTCGCCGGCAACTTCACCGTGCAGGCCAAGGTCACCACCGGCACGCCGATCATCACGGTCAAGCCCAACTCGGCCGCTCCCGAGGAGTCCGAGGGCGCCGGCACCGTCGAGGCCTTCGCCGCGACGATCTCGGATGCCGCCAAGGGTGCGCAGATCGTGGCCACCCAGCCGCGCCAGTCCACCGGGCGCCCCGAGCTGACCGAGGCCGCGATCGTGGTCTCCGGCGGTCGTGGCACGGGCGGCAACTTCGAGCCCGTCGAGGGCTTCGCCGACTCGATCGGCGCAGCCGTGGGTGCCTCGCGCGCCGCGGTCGACTCGGGCTGGATGCCGCACGCGTTCCAGGTCGGCCAGACCGGCAAGACGGTCTCCCCGCAGCTCTACGTCGCCAACGGCATCTCCGGTGCGATCCAGCACCGTGCCGGCATGCAGACGTCGAAGACGATCGTCGCGGTCAACAAGGACCCCGAGGCGCCGATCTTCGAGCTCGTCGACTTCGGCGTCGTGGGCGACCTGCACACGGTCCTGCCCGCCGCGACCGAGAAGGTCAAGGAGCGCAAGGGCTGAGACCCTGCAAGACGTACGAACGCCCCCGGCCACCACGGTCGGGGGCGTTCGTACGTCGTGAGGGGTCAGTAGCGGCTGCGACGGACCGTCCACGCGCCGTCGCGCTCGACGACCTGCACCGTGTAGCCCTGCTGCCCGCTGCGGATGTCGAAGCGGAACGGCAGGTCGTACGTCGATGCGCGGGCCGCGCGGCAGACCGGGGGTGGCGTCGGGAGCGACGTCGTGGACAACCGGGTCCAGCCGTCGGGCGACGAGTGCTGGAGGACCGTGGGCCAGCCGCGGTGGCGGCCACCCGCGGTGAGCAGCACGGCGGCGCCCGGTCCGTCCGGGACGACCACGTCGCAGCGGCCGGGCACTCCGCCGGGCAACGTGACGACGCCCCGCTCGGGTGAGATGACGTAGGTCCTGGTGCGCGACGGCAGGGCGACGTACGTCCCGTCTGGCGACAGCCCCCGCCTGTGCCAGTCGCCGCGCACCGCGCGCCACGTCGCGCCGTCCTGCGTCGTCAGGACGACCTCGTTGTCACCGCACACGAGACCGATGGCCAGCACGCCGAGCGGCTCGGCCGTCCAGTTGTCCGACCAGCTGCACCGCTCACGTGCGGAGAACACCGTCGTGGGCGGGCGCCACGCCTGCGCCTCCGGGTCGTAGGACTGGGCCAGCACCCGGCGACGGCTCCTGGACCCGAGAGCGTAGAGCGGACGACCCGGCGCGGTGACGAACTGCCGGTCGAGGGCGCGCCACGTCTGGAAGAGCCCGGGTGCGTCGACGGGTGCGATGCGCGTGACGGCCCAAGGAGATGCGCCGTCCGGGCGGGAGACGACCGCCCGACCCGCGGGCTCGCCGAGAGTGCCCAGCCAGACGGTGTCGGAGTCGACGTTGGCGAGGTCGCCCTCGGTGCAGGAGAAGGGGACCCGGACCTCCTGCCGGGTCGGTGCGGCATCGCCGGTGCGCGTCTGCACCACGAGTCGCGACGGACGACCGGCGCAGGTGCCGTACACGAACGAGACCTGTGCGGTGTCGGTGATGGTCGCGGTGACCGAGTACTCCTGGCCGTCGGCCCGGAGGGAGTGGTCGGTCCAGCCCGCCGCGGTCCGCATGGTGTAGCGCTGGTGCATCGGCCACACGGCGTTCTGGCCGTCGGGAGAGATGCCGGGCTCCTCGTACGCCTCCCCGTCGAGGGTGTACGACGTCCAGGTGACGCCGTCGGGCGACCACATGGCCTGCGAGGAGACCGGGGCGGTGTCCTCGTAGTAGCCGCCCTCGTCGCACTGCGCCAGGAGGGCGACCGCGCCGTTGGCGGTGCGGCCCTCGACCTCTCCGCAGTAGAGGTTCCGGCGGCGCAGCACCTCGAGTCGCGGCCCCCACGCACCCGTGGCGGCGTCGAGCCGCCTGGAGAAGACCGCGCGGTAGTTGTCCGCCGCCCACACCCGCAGCAGGTCGCCATCCGCCAGGGTGAGCTCGACCCCGCCGGGGATCTCCTTCGGCAGCTCGGCCGCGGGCGGTGCAGCCGGCGCGGGCTCCGCGCTCACGGTCGAGCCGGACAGGACAGCCGCTGCCGTCGCCAGCGCGACGATCACCCCCGTGATGCGAGACATGGAGCCACCCTAGGTCAGCCGGACCTACGCTGGACCGCATGAGCAGCGAGGAGACGGTGCGTGAGGTCGCCGGGCGGGCACGCACCGCCAGCCACGAGCTGGCGACCGCGACGCGCGCGACCAAGGACGCCGCGCTGCACGCGATGGCCGACGCCCTGCTCGCCTCGTCGGAGGCGATCCTGGCGGCCAACGCCGACGACGTCGATCGGGCGGAGGCGGGCGGCACGCCCGCCAACATCGTCGACCGGCTGCGGCTCGACGACGACCGGCTCGCCGCCATGGCGCAGGGCCTGCGCGACGTCGCCGGCCTGCCCGACCCGGTGGGGGAGGTGCTGCGGGGCAGCACGCTCGCCAACGGCCTCGAGCTGCGACAGGTGCGGGTGCCGTTCGGGGTCGTCGGGATGATCTACGAGGCGCGTCCCAACGTCACCGCCGACGCGGCCGGGATCTGCGTCAAGGCCGGCAACGCGGTGCTCCTGCGTGGCTCGTCGAGCGCGCGGTCGAGCAACGCCGCGATCGTCGAGGCGATGCGCGGCGCGCTGGCCGGCAGCGGCCTGCCGGAGGACGTCGTACAGCTCGTGCCGGGGGAGACCCACGACAGCGTCAAGGCGCTGATGCGTGCACGCGGGCTGGTCGACGTGCTCATCCCGCGGGGCGGCGCCGGCCTGATCCGGAGCGTCGTCGAGGAGTCGACGGTGCCGGTGATCGAGACGGGCGTGGGCAACTGCCACGTCTACGTCGACGCGTCGGCCGACCTCGAGCAGGCGCTCGCGATCGTGCTCAACGCCAAGACCCAGCGCACCAGCGTGTGCAACGCCGCCGAGTCGCTGCTCGTGCACGAGGACGTGGCCGACGAGTTCCTGCCGATCGTCGTGGAGGCGCTGCAGGCCGCCGGCGTGCTCGTGCACGGTGACACTGCCTTCGCGGAGTACGACGACGTGGTGCCGGCGACCGACGAGGACCACAGGGCGGAGTTCCTGGCGAGGGAGATCTCGGCGGCCGTCGTGCACGACGTCGAGGGCGCGATCGAGCACATCCGGCGCTTCTCGTCCGGCCACACCGAGGCGATCCTCGCTCGCGACCAGGCCACCATCCGGCGCTTCGTCGCGGCCGTCGACTCGGCCGCCGTGGTGGTGAACGCCTCGACCCGGTTCACCGACGGCGGTGAGTTCGGCTTCGGCGCCGAGATCGGCATCTCGACGCAGAAGCTGCACGCCCGGGGACCGATGGGCCTGCCCGAGATGACCTCCAGCAAGTACGTCGTCGTCGGTGACGGGCACGTGCGGTGAGCCCGGCCGCACGCAGGCGATAGGATCGCCGACATGCTGAGCACCGCCATCACGCTGGCCGCCGAGACCTCCGAGCACGGCGAGCCCGCCGTCCACCCCTACGTGATCGGCGCCATCGCGCTCGCCCTGCTGCTCGTCCTCCTCGCCGCAGTCGTCTCCTTCGGTGGCGGACGCGAGCACAGCTGATCCCGTGGTGCGTCGCGTCGGGGTGATGGGCGGCACGTTCGACCCCATCCACCACGGCCACCTCGTGGCCGCCTCCGAGGTCCAGTCGTGGTTCGACCTCGACGAGGTCCTGTTCGTCCCCACCGGCGACCCTTGGCAGAAGAGCGAGCGCGACGTCACCGAGGCCGAGCACCGCTACCTGATGACCGTGGTCGCGACGGCGGCCAACCCGCGCTTCAACGTCTCGCGCGTCGACATCGACCGCGAGGGCAGGACGTACACGATCGACACGCTGCGCGACCTGAAGGCCGAGATGCCCGGCGCGGAGCTCTTCTTCATCACCGGCGCCGACGCACTCGCCGACATCTTCACCTGGCGCGCCGCCGACGAGCTCTTCGAGCTCGCCAACTTCGTCGGCTGCACGCGCCCCGGCTACACCATGGACCCGGAGGCGCTCGCCAAGATCCCGTCCGACCGGATCACGATGGTCGAGATCCCGGCCCTCGCGATCTCCTCGACCGACTGCCGCGACCGCAAGCGCCGCGGCGAACCCGTCTGGTACCTCGTGCCCGACGGCGTCGTGCAGTACATCGCCAAGCACGACCTCTATGCCTCACCCGCAACCAGCAAGGACGATTCATGACTGCCACCGACCACGCCGTCGAGCTCGTCGAGGTGGCGGCCCAGGCCGCCCACGACAAGAAGGCCGACCAGGTGCTGGCCTTCGACGTGAGCGAGCAGATCGCGATCACCGACGCGTTCCTGCTGGCCAGCGCCAGCAACGAGCGTGCCGTCGGCGCGATCGTCGACGAGATCGAGGAGAAGCTCCGCGAGGCCGGCGCCAAGCCGATCCGTCGCGAGGGGCACAAGGAGGGGCGCTGGGTGCTGCTCGACTACGGCGAGATCGTCGTCCACGTGCAGCACGAGGAGGAGCGGATGTTCTACGCGCTCGAGCGACTCTGGAGCGACTGCCCGGTCATCCCCCTCACGCTCACGTGAGGCGCCTGGTCCTCCTGCGCCACGGGCGCACCGCCTGGAACGACACCGGCAGGGCCCAGGGCCATGCAGACGTCCCGCTCGACGACATCGGGCTGGCCCAGGCCAAGGAGGTCGCGCCGCTCATGGCGGCGTTCGCGCCGATCGCGATGTGGACCTCCGACCTCGCCCGCGCCTCCCAGACGGCCGACGCGGTCGCCGCCGAGTGCGGCCTGGAGGCCGTCCGCGACCCCCGGCTGCGGGAGTTCGACATCGGCCCGAACCGGGTGGGACTGACCTCGGACGAGTACGCCGAGCAGTTCCCCGACGAGCACGCCGCCCTCCTCGCCGGTGACATCGCCGGCATCCCCGGCCGCGAGTCCCGGGACGACGTGCTCGCGCGCTTCGTCCCCGCGCTGACGTCGTACGTCGACACGCTGGGGGAGGGGGAGACCGCCCTGGTCGTCTCCCACGGTGCCGCGCTGCGGGTGTCCGTGCCGGCGTTCCTCGGGTGGGAGGGCGACCCCGGCGAGTCCTTCGGAGTGCTCGCCAACTGCGGCTGGGTGGTGCTCGAGCACTCCTCCTCGACGTGGACCGGTGGCGTCGAGCAGTGGCGTCTCATCGCCTGGAACCGCATCGCCTGACCCCGATTTCACCTGCGCGATCCGGTCGGCTAATGTTCTCGGCTGTTGGGGCTGTGGCGCAGCTGGTAGCGCATCTGCATGGCATGCAGAGGGTCAGGGGTTCGAGTCCCCTCAGCTCCACCAACGAGAGGCCCGGTGCACTGCACCGGGCCTCTTTCGTGTGTGCGCCGTGGCGCAGCTGGTAGCGGCTCGATCATTCCTGGGCGATGGCATGCAGAGGGTCAGGGGTTCGAGTCCCCTCAGCTCCACCAACGAGAAGCCCGGTGCACTGCACCGGGCTTCTCGCATTCGCGCCCCGCTCGCGGGTGGATGCCGGAGGATCTCCGGTCCAGAGCACCCACCACGGGCGAAATCGGCGTTCGGCGAGGGCCGGTGGCACCATGTGCTCATGACCGCGACCGACAGCACCCCCCGCACCATCCTCGAGGGCACCGAGGCGCACATCGAGGCCACCGAGAAGTACGCCGCGCACAACTACCACCCGCTCCCGGTGGTGCTGGCGCAGGGCGACGGCGCGTGGGTCATCGACGTCGACGGCAAGCGCTACCTCGACTGCCTCGCGGGCTACTCCGCGCTCAACTTCGGTCACACCAACGAGCGCCTCGTCGCGGTCGCGCGCGAGCAGCTCGGCAAGCTCACGCTGACCAGCCGGGCGTTCTACAACGACCAGCTCGGCGGCTTCGCGCAGGCCCTCACGCGGCTCACCGGCAAGGACATGATCCTGCCGATGAACTCCGGCGCCGAGGCCGTCGAGACCGCCATCAAGGTCAGCCGCAAGTGGGGCTACGAGGTCAAGGGCGTGCCCGCCGGCCAGGCCACGATCATCACCATGGAGGGCAACTTCCACGGTCGCACGACCACGATCGTCAGCTTCTCCGACGACGACGTCGCGACCTCGGGCTACGCGCCCTTCACCACGGGCTTCCGCGGCGTGAAGTACGGCGACGTCGAGGCCGTCGCCTCCGCGATCGACGAGACCACTGTCGCCGTGCTCTTCGAGCCGATCCAGGGCGAGGGCGGCGTGGTCATGCCGCCCGAGGGCTTCCTCAAGGACCTGCGCCAGCTCTGCACCGAGCGCAACGTGCTGATGATCGCCGACGAGATCCAGTCCGGCCTGGCCCGCTCCGGCAAGACCTTCGCCTGCGACCACGAGGACGTCGTCCCCGACATCTACATCATGGGCAAGGCCCTTGGCGGCGGCATCTACCCCGTCTCCGCGATCGCTGCCGACCGCCACATCATGGACGTCATCACGCCCGGCTCGCACGGCTCGACCTTCGGCGGCAACCCGCTCGCCGCCGCGATCGGCACCGAGGTCGTCGCGATGCTCGAGGAGGGCACCTTCCAGGCTCGCTCGACCGAGATCGGCCGCCAGCTCGAGGCCGGCTTCTCGCCGCTCGTCGGCCAAGGCCTCTCCGACGTACGCGTCCGCGGTGCCTGGGCAGGCATCGACATCGACCCGACGCTGATGTCCGGCCGCCAGATGTCCGAGGCCCTGATGGCGCGCGGGATCCTCGCCAAGGACACCCACGGCTCGACCGTCCGGTTCGCCCCGCCGCTGGTCGCCAGCGACGAGGACATCGCCGGCCTGGTCACCGCGGTCACCGAGATCCTCGCCGGCCGCTGAGCTGAGCCCGTGGGCGCCCGGTTCGACCACCTGGTCGTCGCGGTCGAGGACCTCGACGAGGCGGCCGTGCGCTGGCGCGCGGCCGGCATCCCCGCCGAGCGCGGCGGACGGCACCCGGTCGGCACCGAGAACGTCCTCATCCGCGGCCCGGAGCCGGCCTACGTCGAGCTGATCGCCGCCGGCAGCGATCGTTCCAACCCGTGGCTGGACCGCGTTCGCTCGGCGCGCGGACCGATCTCGTGGGCGGTCGCCGTCGACGACCTCGACGCGGCGCGTACGGCCCTCGTGGCCGCTGGTCTCGAGCCCGACGAGCCGGTGCCGGGATCGCGCCGCACCCCGGACGGTGACGAGGTCGCCTGGCGCGTGTGCGACGTCGGCCCGGGGCCGTACGACGGCTCGCTCCCGTTCCTCATCGAGTGGACGACGCCGATGCCGGCAGGGCCGGGCGACGGGCCGGTCGTGGAGGGCTTCACGATCGTCCCGCCCGACCCGGAGCGCGTCGCCGACCTGCTCCTCGCGCTCGGGTTCGAGCCCGATCCGCTCTGGCCGCGGCGGGTCTTCGAGGACTCCGCGGGGGTCCGCGTCACTGTCGCTCCCGTCGGCCGGCCCGTCGGGAAGGTCTCGTGGACGATGGGCTGGGAGACGCCCGACGAGCCGGCGGCCTCCCTGGTGCTGCGGACGCCGTCCGGCGCGACGACCCACCACGACCTCGACGGCGTCGGTGTGCTGACGTGGCCGGATCGCCGGCAGTTCACGGCTGCCTCACTGCGCCCCGAGGACGGCCCCGGCTCGGCGACCGAGCGTGCCGACGCCTGGGTGCGCGCCGTGGTCGGTGCGGGGATCGGCACCGCCAGGGACGTCGAGGTCACCTGGGCGGACGTCCCCGCGCTCGAGGTGGTGAGCGCCACCCGGCTCGACGGCCCGCCGGGGACGCAGCCCGTGACGGTCGTGCGCGGGAGGCACCCGGTGGACGACCGCGACGTCGTCGTCATCGGGGTCGGTCACCCCGTCGAGGTCATCGAGCGCCAGCCCGTCGGCCTGCGCCCGGAGAGCCGGGTGCGCCAGGTCGGGTTCGTGGACGACGCCTTCGTGCATGCCCTGAGCGGCGGGGTCTACGCCGTGCGCGGCCGACGCCGGTCAGTGGTCCGGCACTTCAACGGCCTGTCCTCGCACGGCCGCTTCGCCGACGGCGAGCAGGAGCAGTGGCTGGAGCAGGCCGCCGCCGGACGACGTACGGACGGGGTCGTCGCCGGGGACGCCTGGCTCTGACGCGACGTCAGGCGATGGTGAGGCCGCCGTCGACCGGGATCATCTGCCCGGTGACGTAGCCACCGGCGTCCGAGGCCAGCCAGACGGCGGTCGCGGCGAGCTCGCGCGGGTTGCCCTTGCGGCCGGCGGGCACGCGCATCATCGCGAGGTCGAGGTAGCCCTCGGGATAGCTGTCGGTCATCTCCGACTCGAAGAACCCCGGTGCCAGCGCGTTGACGCGGATGCCCTTGCGGCCCGTCCACTGCTGCGCGAGGTCGCGGGTGAGGCCGCCGAGCCCGGCCTTGGAGGCGCTGTACGCCGCCTGCGGCAGGCCGCCGGTCGTGATGCCGAGGATCGAGGAGATGTTGACGATGCTCGACCCGGGCTCCATCACCCGGCCGCACGCCTGGGCCATCCAGTAGCAGCCGTTGAGGTTGACGTCGATGACGCCGCGGAACTGCTCGGGCGTCTCGCGCGTGGCCGGGACGGCGGTGCCGATGCCGGCGTTGTTGACGAGCACGTCGACCCGGCCGAAGGTCGCCATCGCCTCGTCGACCAGCCGCTGGCACTGCTCGGGGTCGGCCACGTCGGTGGCGACCGTGTGCACCCGCCGGCCGGTGGAGCGGACGGACTCGGCCACCTGCTCCAGCTTCTCGACCCGGCGGGCGCCGAGCACCACGTCGGCGCCGGCCTCGGCGAACGCGTGGGCGAACGCGACGCCCAGCCCGCTCGAGGCGCCGGTGACGATGACGACCTTGTCGTCGAGTCGGAAGAGGTCCATGAGGGTCATGGCGAGACAGTAGCCGCGGCTGGCTCGACCGGGGCGCGCGGCAGGGTGCGGACCGAGCGGGAGCAGAGCACGAGCCCGCAGATGACGACGTACGCCACTCCGGACGCGACGAGCACGCGCTCGTTGCCGAAGGCGAGGCCGAGCGGTCCCCACGCGAGCTGGCCGACCGGCATCGCGATGAACGAGCCGAGCATGTCGTAGGACGATGCCCGGCTGAGCATGTCGTCGTCCACG
Source organism: Nocardioides glacieisoli (assembly GCF_004137245.1). Lineage (GTDB taxonomy): Bacteria > Actinomycetota > Actinomycetes > Propionibacteriales > Nocardioidaceae > Nocardioides > Nocardioides glacieisoli. Next base: position 93,709 of record NZ_SDWS01000006.1, on the reverse strand, counting down.
TTCTCCTGCATCGCGAGGTTCCACCCGAGGGAGAAGACCTCGATGCCCATCCCGCCGATGAAGGCGGCGGCGACGAGTGCCACGACGACGGGGTCGATGCCGAGCATCAGCATCGGCAGCGCGTTGAGGGCGATCGCAGCCATGCCCCACAACAGGGGACGCTCGAGCCGGAAGCGCAGCAGGATGACTGCCATCAGCAGAAGTCCGGCGGCCTCGGCGGAGAGCACGAACCCCCACGCCTGGCGGCCGATCGTGTCCTCCGCGACCACGGGGCCGAGGGTGAAGAGGGCACCGTTGTGGATCATGTTGAGCGCGCTGAAGCCCAGCACCACCGCCCAGAGCCAGGTGACGCTGCGGAAGAACGTCCAGCCCTCGCGGAGGTCCACCCAGGTCGAGGTCGCCTCTGCCCGCGGGGCGCGCGGCGGGATCTGCATCGGGAGCAGGAGGAGCGCGGCGAGCGCCCAGGTGAGGGCGTCGACCGCCAGGGCCCAGCCCGGTCCCACCGTCACGACGAGGAAGGCGCCGAGGGAGGGGCCCAGCACCATGAGGCCGTTGCGGGTCAGCGACAGCAGCGCGTTGGCCTGCTGGAGCGACTCGCGCGGCACGAGCTGGGGGACCATCCCGGCCATCGCAGGCATCGACGCCGCCGACACCGCCCCGTGGAAGGCGGTCAGCACGACGATCATCCAGAGCTCGGCCCGCCCGGAGAGCACGAGGTAGGCGATGACGCCCTGGGACAGGGCGGACGCGACGTTGGAGACCTGCAGCACGAGGGCGCGCGGGAACCGGTCGGCGAGCACCCCGCCCCAGAGCAGCAGCAGGATCATCGGGATCGTGTGCGCGGCGAGCACGTAGCCGATCGCGATCGCGCGGCCATCGATGTCGAGCACGGCGAAGGTCAGCGCGATGTTCGCCATCATCACGCCGAGGGTGTTGACCAGGCGCGAGGAGAAGTACCACGCGAAGTTGCGCTCGCCGAGCGGGGCGAGGGAGGTGCTGCGGCTCATCGCGCCACCTCCGCGGGGATCCAGCGGGCGGCGTCGCCGGTGAGCCCGCCCTCCATCGTGAAGGCGTTGGTGGTGGCGCTGATGTGCACCGTGTCGGGCGTGCCGGCAGGGAGGGCGGCGGCGTGGAGGAGGTGCGAGGCCTCGTGGAGCAGGTCGAGCGCGCGGTGCCACGCCTCGACCGGCACCCAGGCCTCGAGGTCGCTGGACGAGCCCGAACCCCGCGCGGCGTCGCGCAGCCGTCGCTCGACCTCCACGGCGTTGGCCCGGGCGTAGGCGATCCGGTCGTCGATGGCATGGGAGCGGTCGGCCACCTCGCGGGTGGCGTCGTACCGGTAGCGCTTGGCCACGCCGCCTCGGATCTTCTCCTCGCTCTCCACGACCAGCTCGCCGATGTCGTGCAGCTGGCGCAGGTGGTACGACGCGTTGGCGTGCGTGATGCCCAGCGAGCGGGCCACCTCCGCCGCGCTCATCGCTTCCGCGGTCAGCAGCGACATGATCCGCAGTCGCACCGGGTGGGCGGTCGCCCGCAGCCGGGCCACGTCGCCCGGGTCGCTCGTGTCGTCCGCCATCTCACCCTCCAAGAGTTCTTGGGGAGTGAGTGTGCCTAGCATCTCCGCAACTGTCAAACACTTATTGGGCAGTCGGCTGTCGGGGTAGTCCAGTGGGAATTGGTTGTTGGGAGCGCTTCCAGACAGCCATTGCCCACTGGACTACCCCGGGAGGGCGGGGGAGAGGTCCGCCCGGCACCGCCCCGGAACGGTCCCTGACCCGACCCTGACTCGACCCCGGAACGGGATGATCGGGCGCGCGCGGCGTGCTTGAGTAGGTGTCATCGACAGGGCCCGGGCCCGAGAACAGTGCCCACCGAGGAGTGAGTGAGATGTCCGACCAGTACCCGCAGCACCCGCAGGGCGCGGACCCGACCCAGGCGTACGAGCAGCCCGGCTACGGGACGCAGCCGCACCCCACGCAGGCCTACCCGGCGCAGCCGTCGACGATGTCCGCCGAGGACGAGCGCACCTGGGGAGCGGTCAGCCACGCCGGCGCCGTCGTCGCGATGATCTGCTCGGCCGGGTTCCTCGGCTTCCTCGCCTCGGTCGCGGTCTACGTGGTCCACAAGGACCGCGGACCGTTCGTCCGGGCGCACGCGGCCAACTCGCTCAACATCCAGATCACGATGTTCATCTGGCTGGTCGTGCTCGGCATCCTGACGATCCCGATCGCGCTGCTCACCCTCGGCCTCGGCCTGATCGTGATGGTGCCGGCCCTCGTGGCGGCCTTCGTCGTGGCCGGGATCCTGCACGTCGTCGGCGCGATCAAGGCCTACAACGGCGAGTGGTGGAACCCGCCCTTCACGCCTCAGTTCGTGAAGTGACTCAGCGTGAAGTGAGCTGAGCCAGCACCTCGTCCTGCCAGGCGAACGCTGTCCGGGACCGGACCGCCAGGTCCGGCCCGGGCAGCACTGCTTCCACCCGCTCCGCGAACCCGTCGGGCAGGTCGGTGCGCAGGTAGCGCAGCCCGAAGTCCCAGCGGGCCGGGCAGTGCTTGATCCGCAGCAGCCTCACCAGTGGCTCCACGGCGAAACGCAGGTGGAGGAGCGTCGCCTCGGCGAGGTCGTCGCGGGCGATCGCCCGCTCGACCAGCCACGCGGCCGTCTGCCGGCGGGCTGCGGTCTGCTCGACGGCCAGTCGGCGCCCCGCCTCCATCTCGCGCTCGTCGTCGTCCTCGAGGTGGAGCAGACCGTCCGGGTCGTGCAGCACGATCGGTGTGCCGTGCCGGCGGGTGTCCATCGTCAGCCGCTCGGGCGTCGTCAGGATGACGAGGTCGAGCAGCCGGGTGGGCCGGCCGAGGTCGGCGGCGTCGGGCTGGAGGTGGACGAAGCACTGCCGCCCCTCGGGCCACGTGGCCTCCGGCAGCTCCCAGACGCTGTCGACCGGGAGCTCGTCGCGCAGCAGCGCCAGCACGGCGGCGTACGTCGTCGCGGCGTCGCCGCTGCACCAGGCCTCGACGTCGAGGTCGGAGTGGTCGTCCCAGCCGCCGGTGACCGCGGACCCGTTCACCACCACCACCTGCAGCGCCGGCACCCGCCGGGGGAGCGCGGTGAGGAGGGCGAGGACGTCGTCGTACCTGGTCAGGTCAGCGGCCATCCGAGCAGTATCGACGAAAGGCGTTATGCTGCTCCCGTGCAGAAGCAGCTCCTTCTTCGTCAGCCGCGCTGATCGAGTCCTCCACCCACGAGGACCGACACGCGGCCACCCCTCCATGCGAGGGGTTTTTTCATGCCCGAACCGCACACCCAGCACCGAGGACAGAATCATGAGCCAGGACGCAGCAGCCCACGACGGAGAGCGCGCGACGTACGACATCGCCGCCACCGAGACGAAGTGGCAGCGGGTCTGGGAGGAGCTCGACCAGTTCCGCGCCGACGACGCGAGCCCGCGCGAGAAGCGCTACGCACTGACGATGTTCCCCTACCCGAGCGGCGACCTGCACATGGGCCACGCCGAGGTGTTCGCGCTGCACGACGTGGTGGCGCGCTACTGGTGGCAGCGCGGCTACGAGGTGCTGAACCCGATGGGCTTCGACTCCTTCGGCCTGCCCGCGGAGAACGCGGCGATCCGCAACGACGAGCACCCCGACACCTACACGCGAGCCAACATCGCGAAGTCGATCGAGTCGTGCCGCAAGTACGCCGCCTCGTTCGACTGGTCGCGCACGTTCAACACCAGCGACCCGGAGTACTACCGCTGGACGCAGTGGCTGTTCCTGGAGTTCTTCAAGCGGGGCCTGGCCTATCGCAAGAACAGCCCGGTCAACTGGTGCCCGCAGGACCAGACGGTGCTGGCCAACGAGCAGGTCGTCAACGGCGCCTGCGAGCGGTGCGGGGCCGAGGTGACCAAGAAGAACCTGACCCAGTGGTACTTCAAGATCACCGACTACGCCCAGGAGCTGCTGGACGACCTGGACGAGCTGGAGAAGACCTGGCCCGACCGCGTCGTCACCGCCCAGCGCAACTGGATCGGTCGCTCCGAGGGCGCCCACGTCGACTTCGTCATCGAGGGCCGTGACGAGCCGATCACCGTCTACACGACGCGCCCTGACACGCTGTTCGGCGCGACCTTCATGGTCGTCGCGGCCGATGCCGCGCTGGCCGCCGACCTGGTCACCGACGAGCAGCGCGAGGCGTTCGAGGGCTACCGCGAGGAGGTGCGCAGGAGCAGCGAGATCGAGCGGCAGGCGACCGACCGGCCCAAGACCGGCGTCTTCCTGGGCGTGCACGCCACCAACCCGCTGACCGGCACGCAGATCCCGGTGTACGCCGCCGACTACGTGCTGGCCGACTACGGCACCGGCGCGATCATGGCCGTGCCGGGGCAGGACCAGCGCGACTGGGACTTCGCGCAGGTCTTCGACCTGCCGGTGATCCGCACCGTGCAGCCGCCGGAGGACTTCGACGGCGACGCCTTCACCGGCGACGGCCCCGCGATCAACTCCGCCAACGACGAGATCGACCTGTCCGGGATGGGCGTCGCCGAGGCGAAGTCGACGACGATCGCCTTCCTGGAGGGCCAGGGCGTGGGCCGTGGCACGGTGAACTTCCGGCTGCGCGACTGGTTGCTGAGCCGCCAGCGCTACTGGGGCGCGCCGATCCCGATCATCCACTGCCCGGTCGACGGCGAGGTGCCGGTGCCGGAGGACCAGCTGCCGGTGACGCTGCCGATGCTGAAGGGCAGCGACCTGAAGCCCAAGGGCACCTCGCCGCTGGGTGGCGCGACCGACTGGGTCAACGTGGAGTGCCCGACGTGCGGCGGCCCGGCCACGCGCGACACCGACACCATGGACACCTTCGTCGACTCGTCCTGGTACATGTTCCGCTACTGCTCGCCGCACGAGGCCGAGCGCCCGTTCGACAGCGACCTGGTCAACGCGTGGATGCCCTCGCAGCTGTACGTCGGCGGCGTCGAGCACGCCGTGCTGCACCTGCTGTACGGCCGGTTCTTCACCAAGGTGCTCAACGACATGGGCCTGGTGGACTTCCGCGAGCCGTGGTCGGCTCAGCTGAACCAGGGCTTCGTGATCAACCAGGGCAAGAAGATGAGCAAGTCGCTGGGCAACGGCGTCAACCTGGGCGAGCAGCTGTCCGCCTTCGGCGTGGACGCCGTGCGGCTGACCCTGGTCTTCGCCGGCCCGCCCGAGGACGACATCGACTGGGCCAACATGTCGCCGGAGGGGTCGCTGCGCTTCCTGCAGCGGGCCTGGCGGCTGTCGGGCGACGTCACCTCCGCCCCGGGCGTCGACGTGACGACCGGTGACGAGGCGCTGCGGCGTACGACCGCGCGCACGGTGCACGACGCGGCCGAGCTGGTCGAGGTCTACCGCTTCAACGTGATGGTCGCCAGGGTGATGGAGCTGGTCAACGCGACCCGCAAGGCCATCGACTCCGGCGTCGGCCCCGCCGACCCGGCGGTGCGTGAGGCGGCCGAGGCCGTCACGATCCTGCTGTCGCTGGTCGCGCCCTACACGGCGGAGGAGATGTGGGAGCGGTTGGGACACGAGCCCACGGTCTCCCGCATCGGGTGGCCCGAGGTCGACGAGGCGCTGCTGGTCGAGGAGACCGTCACCGCCGTCGTGCAGGTCAAGGGCAAGGTGCGCGCGCGCCTGGAGGTCTCGCCGGACGTGTCCGACGCCGACCTGGAGGCCGCCGCGCTGGCCGACGAGGGCGTGCAGCGGGCGATCGACGGAGCGCAGGTGCGCAAGGTGATCGTCCGCGCGCCCAAGCTGGTCAACATCGTCGTCTGATCGCTCGTCTCTATAGGGTCGGCTCCATGCCTCGCGTGGTCGTCGTCACCGACTCGACCGCGAGCCTGCCCACCGAGGTGGCGCAGGCTCGCGGCATCCGGGTCGTGGCGCTGCAGGTCGTGATCGGCGCCCGCGTCCTGGACGAGGGGCCCGACGGTGCGACGCCGGAGGTGGTCGCCGAGGCGCTGCGCGACTTCGTGCCCGTCAGCACGTCCCGGCCGGCGCCCGCGCTCTTCGCCGAGCTCTACCGCTCCCTCGAGGCGGAGGGCGTCGAGGAGATCGTCTCGGTGCACCTGTCGGGCGAGATGAGCGGCACCTTCGAGTCCGCCCAGCTCGCCGCGCTCGAGCTCGAGATGCCGGTGCACGTCGTCGACTCCGGCCAGGTCGGGATCGCCACGGGCTACGCGGCGCTGACCGCCTGCGACGTGCTCGACGCGGGCGGCACGGCCGAGGAGGCCGCCGAGGCCGCGCTCGCGCGGGGCGAGGCCGCGACCTCGCTCTTCTACGTCGACACCCTCGAGTACCTCCGCCGCGGCGGCCGGATCGGCGCCGCCGCCAAGATCTTCGGCAGTGCCCTGTCGGTGAAGCCGCTGCTCGAGATCGTCGACGGCCGCGTCCAGCCGCGGGACCGGGTGCGTACGGCCTCGCGTGCCCTCGCCCGGCTCGCTGACCTCGCGGTCGAGGCCGCCGGCGACCAGCCGGTCGACGTCTGCGTCTCCCACCTGGCCAACTCCGCCCGCGCCGAGGAGCTCGCTGCCGCGCTGACCGAGCGGCTGGCCGCTGGGCTGGAGGGCCGCGACGTGATGTGCGGCGAGCTCGGTGCGGTGCTGGGCGCGCACGTGGGCCCGGGGATGGTGGCGGTCTGCGTCTCGCCCCGGCTGTCCACAGATCGCTCCTGACCCCTGTCGGGAGGGTGTCGCGCGTTCCTAGCGTGGAGGGATGCGCCGATCCCAGTCCTCGTCCGAGCACGCCGAGGCGGTGTCGCGGCGGCTGGCGACGCTGAGCGCCGAGCTGGCGGCGGTCCGCGGCGAGCCGTCGGGCGACGGCTGGGACGACTCGGCCCACACCCGGGTCCGCGCCCGCCCCGACGACGTACCGGTGCCGGTGGTGCTGCCGGTGCCGGGCCGCCATGCATCACGGCGGATGCGGATCGGCGGGCTGCACCTCGGGCCGGTGCACCTCGCCGTCGTTGCGGTGGTGGCCGCGACCGCGGTCGGGCTCGCGGCGTGGTGGGCGGTCCGCGACCAGGCCGAGATCGTGCCGGCCACGCCGGTCACCTCTGAACGAGCCGCACCGCTGGCACCCTTGCCGTCGTCGTCCCCGGCCGCCGACGACGGCGCCGACCTGGTCGTCGACGTGGCCGGCAAGGTGCGCCGTCCGGGCATCGCGGTGCTCCCCGCGGGCTCGCGGGTGGTCGACGCGCTGGACGCGGCCGGGGGACCGCGGCGCGGCGTCGACCTCACCGCGCTCAACCTCGCCCGGCTCGTGGTCGACGGTGAGCAGATCCTCGTCGGGGTCGCGCCGGCACCGGGCGTCGCGGGCGACCTCGGGACCGCGCCGCCGCAGGGTGCGTCTCTGGTGAACCTCAACACCGCCGACCAGACGGTGCTCGAGACCCTCCCGGGCGTCGGGCCGGTGACCGCCGAGGCGATCCTCGCGTGGCGCACCGACAACGGCGGCTTCACCTCCGTCGACGAGCTGCTGGAGGTGGACGGCATCGGCGAGGCCACCCTCGACGACCTCGCGCCGCTCGTGACGCTCTGACCCGTGCCGGACCTGCGTGCACTCGCCCTGGGTGCCGGTGCGTGGGTGGGCGCGCTGCTGGTGCTCGTGCTGCCGGGTCGCCCTGCGCTGGCACTCGTCCTGCTCGGGGCCGTCGTCGGCGCCGGCCTGGTCGCGCGAGGGATCGTCGCGCCCGGCTGGCTGGGCCCGCTTGCCGCCCTCGTGGCCGTTGCGGGCGTGGCCGCGCTCCAGCAGACCCTTGTCGCGACCTCGCCGCTCGCCGCGCTCGCCGGGGACGGCGCGGTCGTCGATCTCCGGCTCGAGATCACCAGCGACGTACGCACCGTGGCCGGACAGTACGGCGACCTCCAGGTGGCGGAGGCCGACGTGTCGCGGGTCGAGGGCCGGGGGAGTGCGTGGTCGCTCGACGCGCCGGTCGTGCTGATGGCGGACGCCGACTGGCCGCGGGTGCCGCTCGGCACGACGATCGAGACCACCGCCCGGCTGGTGCCGGGCGACGACGAGGTCGCCGCGCTCGTCCGGCCGACCGGCGAGCCCCGTGTCGTCGCGGAGCCGGACGTGTGGTGGGACGCCGCTGCTGCCGTACGCCGTTCGGTGCGCGCCGCGGTCGCCGGCCGGGACGCGGATGCGCGCGAGCTGGTGCCGGCGCTCGTGGTGGGCGACGACGGCGGGCTGGACCCCGCACTCGCCGACGACTTCCGGACGACCGGGCTCACCCACCTCCTCGCCGTGAGCGGCACGAACCTGACGCTCGTCGTCGGCTTCCTGCTGGTCCTCGGCCGCTGGTGCGGCGTGCGCGGTCGCTGGCTCCGCCTGCTGGCGGCGGCCGGGATCGTCGGGTTCGTCGTCACCGCCCGCGCCGAGCCCAGCGTCGTACGCGCGGCAGCGATGGGCACCGTCGCGCTGGTCGGGATGGGCAGCAACGGTCGCTCGCGCGGCACCCGTGGTCTCGGCGTCGCGGTGCTCGGCCTCCTGCTGCTGTGGCCGCGGCTCGCGACCACGGCGGGCTTCGCCCTGTCGGTCCTTGCGACGGCCGGGATCCTGCTCCTCGCGCCCGTCTGGCGCGACGCGATGCTGCACTGGATGCCGCGGTGGGTGGCGGAGGCGGTCTCGATCCCGCTGGCGGCGCAGGTCGCCTGCACGCCGGTCGTCGCCGCCCTCTCCGGCCAGGTCAGCCTGGTCGCCGTCGCCGCCAACCTGCTGGCCGCGCCTGCCGTTGCGCCCGCCACCGTGCTGGGCCTCGGCGGCGGGCTGGCCGGGCTCGTCTGGTCGCCGGCGGGAGTGGCGGTCGCGGCACCGGCGGCGTGGTCGGCGCAGTGGATCATCGCTGTCGCCCGGTGGGGCGCCGACGTGCCGGGCGCTGCCGTGGACTGGGGGACCGGGCCGGTCCCGCTCATCCTGCTGACCCTCGCCTGCGTGGCGTCCGTCCCGCTGGCACCGCGGGTGCTGCGCCGGCCCGGCTCGGCGCTCGCCTGCACCGGCCTGCTGGTCGTGGTGATGCTCGTCCGACCGCCGTCGCCCGGCTGGCCGCCGGCGGGATGGGTGCTGGTGGCGTGCGACGTCGGGCAGGGTGACGGACTGGTGCTGCGTGCCGGGTTGCACGCCGGCGTGGTGGTCGACGCCGGGCCCGACCCTGCCGCGATGGACGCCTGCCTCGACCGCCTCGAGATCGCTGAGGTGCCGCTGCTGGTGCTGACCCACTTCCACGCCGACCACGTCGACGGGGTCGCCGGCGTGCTCGAGGGCCGGGAGGTCGGCGCGGTCGAGGGCACCGGACTGCTGGAGCCGGTCGACGGGGTGCGGGACGTCGGGGACGCGCTCGGTCGCGACCCAGGGCTGGCGGCGTACGGCAGCACGCGGACGGTGGGCGAGGTCACGCTCCAGGTCGTGTGGCCGCGACCCGGCATGCGCATCGATCCTGACGAGAGCGCGCCCAACGACGCCAGCGTCGTCCTGCTCGCCGAGGTGGGCGGCGTACGGATCCTGCTGACCGGCGACGTCGAGCCGTCAGCGCAGGCAGCGCTCGCGCGTGACCTCGCGGGCTTGAGGGTCGACGTGCTGAAGGTGCCCCACCACGGCAGCCGCCACCAGGACCTCGACTGGCTGACCTCGCTCGGCGCCAGGGTGGCCGTGGTGTCGGTGGGCGCGGAGAACGACTACGGCCACCCCGCTCCCGACCTGCTCGCCGCCCTCGACGCCGCGGGGGTCCGCACGTGGCGCACCGACACGTCCGGCGACGTCGTGGTGGTGGTGCGGGAGGGAGAGGTCGGTGTCGTCGCACGCGACTAGGGTTGCCGCACCATGGCACGCACCCCCTCCGCCGCTCAGGTCCTCGGCCACGTCGTCCTCGTGACGGGCAAGGAGGAGTTCGTCTCCGCGCGCACCGTCGCGTCGGTGCGTGACGCCGTGCGCGCCCACGACGCGGAGGCGGAGATCGCCGAGTCGGCCGGCGGTGACCTCACCCTCGCCTCGCTGGGGGAGATGTCCGCACCCTCGCTGTTCTCCTCGATCCGCTGCGTCGTCGTGCGCGGTCTCGAGGACCTCCCCGACGAGTCCGTCGACGGCCTGCTGGCCTACTGCGGCGCTCCGGCCGACGACGTCGCGCTCGTGCTGGTGCACTCGGGCGGCGCCAAGGGGAGCGGTGTGCTCACCAAGCTCCGCAAGCTCGCCGCCGTCACCGAGGTGAAGTCCGAGGAGGTCCGGGCCAGCGAGCTGCCGGGCTTCGTCAGCTCCGAGGTCGCCTCCCACGGCGCGCGTATCGACGCCGACGCCGCGGCCTTCCTCGTGCAGGCGGTGGGCAACGACCTGCGGTCGCTCGCCGCGGCGGCCGACCAGCTCACCAACGACTTCCACGGCGAGCAGCTCACCGTCGAGAAGGTCCAGCGGTACTTCGGCGGCCGCGCCGAGGCGAAGTCGTTCACGGTCGCCGACGCGGCCTTTGCCGGCAAGCGGGCCGTGGCGCTGGAGGAGCTCCGCTGGGCCCTCGACGCCGGTACGTCGCCGGTGCTGGTGACCTCGGCGATGGCGGCCTCCGCGCGCAGCCTGGCGCGCTACCTCGGCTCGCCCCGGGGGGCACGAGAGGCCGACCTCGCCCGCGACCTCGGCGTGCCGCCGTGGAAGGTGCGCACCGTCCGCGACCAGTCGCGCTCGTGGAGCCCCGACGGCATCGCCGCGGCCGTCCGCGCGGTCGCGAACGCCGACGCCGACATCAAGGGCCAGGCCCACGACGCGTCGTACACGCTCGAGCGGCTGGTGCTCACCGTGGCGGGGTTGCGCGACAGCCGCTGACTCTCCTCAAATGCGAAACACCCGCCACGTGGGCGGGTGCTTGCTGGTGAAGCGTTGATCAGGGCGGGGTCAGAGCGACGCGGCCTTCTTGGCGATCGACGACTTGCGGTTGGCAGCCTGGTTGGCGTGGATGACGCCCTTCGAGGCGGCCTTGTCGAGCGCCTTCATCGCGTCGCGACCGGCGGTCACGGCGGTGTCCTTGTCGCCGGCCTCAGCGGCCTCGCGGAACTTGCGCACGGCAGTCTTGAGACGCGACTTGACCGACGCGTTGCGCTGGCGCGCCTTCTCGTTCTGCTTGTTGCGCTTGATCTGGGACTTGATGTTCGCCACGTTGATCCTCGGATGCTCGAACTGGTCTGGAATGGAAGTCTGGTGCTGTCGGCTGCCTGGCAACCCCTCAGTCGGAGCAGAGAGGGTCGGGTGCCGGACACGCAGGGATAAACACTACCGGCAGGCGCGCTGAGCGCCCAAATCGTCTGATGGTCGTGGTGATGCCCTCATCGACCGGTGCGACGGGTGACTGCGGCCAGCATGCGCCGCGACTCCGTGATCCGGAAATCGTTGAGGGTGGGCAGGTTGACGTCGACGGCGATCACCGTCCGCACCGCCATGTGTGCGCCGAAGCCGGCGAGGAAGGCGGTGACCGCGTCGTCGCCCGCCTCCGCGAGCGCGGGGCACGAGCTCGTGGCGACGTCGAACCACGGCTCGTCGACCCGCTCGAGCCGTGCCAGCAGCGCATCGACCCAGGCGGGACCCCGGGCCGTGGTGCCCCAGTCGAGGAAGACGATCTCGCCGCCCGGACGCCGCAGCAGGTTGTCGACGCGGATGTCCCAGTGCACGGGGTCCGGCATCGGCCGCTCGGCGTGCTCGCGCAGCACGCCTGCCCAGTCGTGGGGGTCGGTCCGCAGCCAGCCGGGCACGGGCGTCCCGGGCGGGGCGTCGGCCAGCGCCTCGAGGGACGCCGCCCACTTGCGGAAGACGTCGGACACCCCGATGAGGTCGACTGCGGCCGGAACGCCGCGCTCGCGCAGCACTCCCGATAGGAGGTCGACCCCGGTGAGCACGGCCTCCAGCTCGGCGTCGTCGGCGAAGTCGGGGTGCCGGCCCTCCACGTCCTCGATCAGCAGCGCGACCCACGCGCCGTCGTCGTACGACGCCAGCAGGCGGGCCCACAGGTCGTGCTCGCCGAGGTGGCCGAGGACGGCCACCTCTCGCCGGAAGAGGCGCAGGCTCTCCGCGTTGAGCTCGGCGCCGACCGCCTTGACGAAGGCGCGGGTGCCGTCGGCGCAGGTCACCCGCGTCGCGCAGCCCGGCGACATGCCGCCCACCTGCTCGGCGGTCGCGACGACGGGGGACCCGAGGGTCTCGTCGACCCAGGCGCGCACGGCGGCCGGCACGGCGGCGTACCCGATCCGCACGCCGACGGCGCGCGGAGCGGTCACGACCAGCCCCGGCGCTCCGCCAGCCAGGCCCAGCACACCTCGCCCTGCCAGCGCTGGTGGTCGCGCAGGTGCGGCGAGGTGGGTGGCGAGGGCAGCTCGCCCTGGGCGAAGAAGTAGCCGACGTAGAGCGCGAGGTTGATGTCGAAGGTCTCCGGCGCGACGTCGCGGAGCAGTCGGCGCGACGCGATGACCGCATCGACGTCGATGCCCTCGCCGCGCGGTGCGATCAGGGCTGCGAGGGAGTCGAACCACGCCGCCCCCCGCACCGGCCAGTTCCAGTCGCAGACGAGGGCGCGGCCCTCGGGGTCGATGAGCACGTTGTCGGAGCGGATGTCGGTGTGGACGAGCGTGTCGCCGCCGACCACCTCGGCGTAGCGGCGCGCGAGCGCCTCGGCCTCGGCCAGGTGGGCGGCGTCGAGGTCGGTGCGGGCGGACCGGATCGCGGGCCACCCCTCGACGAGCGGCGCGAACTCCGACTCCGCGGTCTCGAGCGCGAGCCCGTCCGGCGGAGGAGTGACCGCGTCGGCGACCTCCTCGAGCGAGTCGAGGAGGGCGTCGAGCTCCTCGAGCACCCAGGGTCGCTGCGGCGTGCGGGCGGCGACGTACTCGATGCCGAGGACCACCCAGTCGTCGTCGAGGTGCCACTTCAGGCGGGGGGCGGGGACCTCCGGCGGGAGGGCGGCGAGCTTCCGGGCCTCCTCGCGGTAGGAGTCGGCGAACACCCGCTGGGCCTTGACCGATGCGGCCTTCACGAAGTGGCGCGAGCCGTCCTCGCACACCAGCACCGACGCGAAGCCGGGCGTGAAGCCGCTGTTCTGCGTGAGCGCTGACACCACCGGGGAACCGCACCGGCGCTCGATCCACGCCCGCAGGTGCGGCGGGAGGAACGGCCACTCCAGCCGTCGCGCGGTCTTCCCGTGGGGAGGCGGGTACGGCGCGACGCGCGGGGTCGTGGACATGGCGGCATCCTTCCCCACGCGCCACGACGACAACGACCCGATATCTGAGGACGCCGTGGTCGGACTTCACCCCGATCCCGTTCATGCCGTCCTCAGATATCGCGTGGAAGCCGACCGGAGCGACCGTGCAGGATGGCGCCATGCCCGAGCTCGTCCTGCCGACCACGTCCGTCCACGAGTCCTTCCTGGGGGCGATGGACGAGTTCGTCGCCGAGGGTGCGGAGAACAGCCAGACCGCCGCGTGGATCGAGCACAACGCGCCCGGGTGGCAGGACCCGGCCGCGTTCGAGACCTTCGTCGAGGCCGTGAAGGCCGACGCGCTGCTGGACAACCCGCGACCGGACTGGCACGTGCCGTGCACGACGCTCTGGTGGGTCGACGGGGAGGACTACCTCGGCCGCATCGCGATCCGCCACACCCTCAACGACTTCCTCCTCGACGTCGGCGGGCACATCGGGTACGACGTCCGCCCCACGCGGCGCCGCGAGGGCCACGCGACCGCGATGCTGCGGGGAGCGTTGCCGTGGGCGCGTGACCTCGGCATCGACCCCGCCCTGGTGACGTGCGACGACGACAACGTGGGCTCGATCCTGGTGATCGAGGCCGCCAGCGGCGTGATGGAGGACGTCCGCGGCACCAAGCGGCGCTACTGGGTGCCGACCGGCTCCTGAGGGACGGGCGTACGCCGGGTCCGGGTCGCGGCACCCACGCCGATCACCGCCACGACCAGGCCGACCAGCTGGGTGATCGACAGCGTCTCGTCGAGCACCACCCACGCGAGCACGGCCGTCACTGGCGGGCTCAGGAAGAACAGGCTCGCCGCGGCGCCCGAGCCGCCGCGCAGGACCAGCAGGGCGAGCAGCACGAGGCCGACGATCGAGTTGACGATCGCCAGGAAGAGCACCGACACGACCGCCTGGCGGGTGTCGGTGACCGGCCACGCGCCCTCCGTCGTCCAGCCGAGGACGAGCAGGGGAGGGGCGGACACCGCGAACTGCACGGCCGCCGACCACAGCAGGTCGGGCTGCGCACCGATCCACCGCTGGCCGAGCGTGCCGAGGCTCAGCGTGAGCATGCTGAGCACGCCGATGAGGACCGCCCACGGGCCGCCGGCGTGGCCGAGGTCGGAGCCGAGGACGATCAGCACGCCGACGACGCCGAGGACGAAGCCGCCGACCTGCAGCGGCGAGATGCGCTCGCCGAGCAGGACCGCGGCGAAGAGCGCGGTCAGCACCGGGCTGAGGGCGTGGAAGAGCGAGGCGAGGGTGGCGCCGAGGCCGAGGTCGAAGGCGACGTACATCATCCCGAACATCAGCGCGTTCATCACCAGCCCCACCGCGGCGACGCGGACCAGCGTGGCGCGGTCCATCCGGGACGGCCGGCGCAGCGCGATCGCCAGTCCGGCCGCGAGCACCGCCGCGATCGTGAAGCGCCAGCCCAGCACGGAGAAGGGGGCCGCGGCGTGCACGGCCGCCGGGCCGGAGATGTAGCCCGAGGACCAGACGAGCACGAAGGCCGCTGCGGGGACCAGGGGAAGGGTCATTCCGGTCCGAGGGGCCACCGCTGCACGCTAGCGTCCGGCCACGAGCGACCGACCGGCGGCGCCGTCGCCGGTTCGGTGAGCCACGACCCGCGTGGGAGAATGCCGAGACCCCGCCGCCGTACAGCTGAAAGCAGTCCGTGAGCCTCAAGAACGCGCCGCAGCCTGGCTCGACCGACCCGTCGATCATCCGCAACTTCTGCATCATCGCGCACATCGACCACGGCAAGTCGACGCTGGCTGACCGCATGCTCCAGCTCACCGGCGTCGTCGACGAGCGGTCGTCGCGCGCGCAGTACCTCGACCGGATGGACATCGAGCGCGAGCGCGGCATCACGATCAAGAGCCAGGCCGTGCGCCTCCCGTGGACCGTCCCGGCGGACAACGCCGAGGGCGCCGAGGCCGGGATGTACGTCCTCAACATGATCGACACCCCCGGCCACGTCGACTTCACCTACGAGGTGTCGCGCAGCCTCGAGGCGTGCGAGGCCGCCGTGCTGCTGGTCGACGCCGCGCAGGGCATCGAGGCACAGACCCTCGCCAACCTCTACCTCGCCATGGGCGCCGACCTCCACATCATCCCGGTGCTCAACAAGATCGACCTGCCGAGCGCCAACGTGGAGAAGTACGCCGCCGAGCTCGCCGGCCTGGTCGGCTGCGAGCCCGAGGATGTCCTCCTCACGAGCGCCAAGACCGGCGTCGGCGTGGAGACGCTGCTCAACGAGATCGTTAAGCAGACCCCGCCGCCCGTCGGCGACGCCGACAAGCCCCCGCGGGCCCTCATCTTCGACTCGGTCTACGACACCTACCGCGGCGTCGTCACCTACGTCCGCGTGATCGACGGCAAGCTCAGCCACCGTGACCGGATCAAGATGATGTCGACCAACTCGGTGCACGAGATGCTCGAGGTCGGCGTGATCAGCCCGGAGCCGGTGAAGGCGATGGAGATCGGTGTCGGCGAGGTCGGCTACCTCATCACCGGGGTGAAGGACGTCCGCCAGTCGCGGGTCGGCGACACCGTCACCTCGCAGCACCACGGCGCGACGGAGCCGCTCGGCGGCTACAAGCACCCCAACCCGATGGTCTACGCCGGGCTCTACCCGATCGACGGCGACGACTACCCGACGCTCCGCGACGCCCTGGAGAAGCTCCAGCTCAACGACGCCGCCCTGACCTACGAGCCCGAGACGTCCAGCGCACTCGGCTTCGGCTTCCGCTGCGGCTTCCTCGGCCTGCTCCACATGGAGATCACCCGCGACCGCCTCGAACGCGAGTTCAACCTCGACCTGATCTCGACCGCGCCCAACGTGGTCTACGGAGTCGTCATGGACGACGGCACCGAGCACGTCGTGACCAACCCGAGCGAGTACCCCGACGGCAAGGTCGCCGAGGTGCGCGAGCCGGTCGTGAAGGCGACGATCCTCGCCCCGTCCGACTACATCGGCACGATCATGGAGCTCTGCCAGCTCAAGCGGGGCAACCTGAAGGGGATGGACTACCTCTCCGAGGACCGAGTCGAGATGCGCTACACGCTGCCGATGGGCGAGATCGTCTTCGACTTCTTCGACCAGCTGAAGTCGCGCACCAAGGGCTACGCCTCGCTCGACTACGAGCGCTCGGGCGAGCAGGCCGCCGACCTGGTCAAGGTCGACATCCTGCTCCAGGGCGAGCCGGTCGACGCGTTCAGCGCGATCGTGCACAAGGACGCCGCCTACTCCTACGGCGTGATGATGGCCGGCAAGCTCAAGGACCTCATCCCGCGCCAGCAGTTCGAGGTGCCGATCCAGGCCGCCATCGGTGCGCGCGTGATCGCCCGCGAGACGATCCGCGCGATCCGCAAGGACGTCCTGGCCAAGTGCTACGGCGGCGACATCAGCCGCAAGCGCAAGCTGCTCGAGAAGCAGAAGGCCGGCAAGAAGCGGATGAAGAACATCGGCTCCGTCGAGGTCCCGCCGGAGGCGTTCGTCGCCGCGCTCGCGACCACGCAGCCGGCGGAGAAGTCCGGAAAGAAGTGATCGTCCGCGCCGCCGACGTGCGTGCGGAGCCCTGGGCCAACGGCGGCGGCACGACGCGGGAGCTCGCGCGCGCCGACGACGGCTCGTGGCGGATCAGCCTGACCGACATCGGCTCGGACGGTCCCTTCTCCGTCTTTGCCGGCCGGCACCGCGTGCTCACGGTCGTCGACGGCCCGGTGCTCGACCTCGACGTCGAGGGCGAGCCCCACGTCGTCGAGCCGCAGCGACCCTTCGCCTTCTCCGGTGACGCCAGAGTCGTCGCATCGGTGCCCGAGGGGCCGGTGCAGGCGCTCAACGTCGTCGTCGACCCGGCGGTCGTGCGGCCCTTCGTGACGGTCCTCGAGCTCGGCCGCGGCTCGGCGCTGCCGCTCGCCACCGACCAGGCGTCGTACGTCCTCACGGGCGAGCAGGCGGGCTGCCTGCTGCAGGGGCCTGGCGAGGTGGTCGGGCGCTGCACGGTCGCCGTGGTCACGCTCGAGCGCGCCTGACCTGTCCCTGACCCATCCGCTGCCGCGGCGGCAGCGAAGCACCGGCATGCGCCTCGACGACCGGCTGCGGGTGGAGCTGATGCGTGCCACCGCGCGCTTCACGGTGTCGTACGGCGACGACCTCGGGTTCGCCGGCCGCGAGCTGCCGGCGCCCGAGCGGATCCGGGTGCCCACGCGGCACGGCAGGGTCACGGTCTTCCTCTACCGTCCGGCGCCCGGCCCGCTCCCGGTCCACGTGCACCTCCACGGGGGCGCGTTCCTGATGCGCCACCCGGCCATGGACGACTGGTGGTGCCGCTACGTCGCCGCGACGGCCGGCGTGGTGGTGGCCAACGTCGACTTCGAGGTCGCGCCGCGCGTGACCTACCCCGTCGCGCAGCACCAGGCGCACGACGTCGCGGCGGCGCTGGCCGCCGACGGCACGCCCGTCTCGGTGGGCGGCTTCAGCTCGGGCGGCGGACTGGCTGCCTCGGTGGCGCTGCAGGCGCGCGACTCCGGGTCGTTCGCACCGACGCTGCAGGTGCTCGGCATCCCGGCCCTCGACCTGTCGGCCGAGCCGCGCGACGGCGACCCCGGGATGATCTCGCCCGCGCTGCGCCGGCTGGTGCGCCGGGTCTACCTCCCCGACCCGGCGACCCGCCTCGAGCCGTACGCCTCGCCGCTGCTCGCGCCGGACCTCAACGGTCTGCCGCCGGCGGTGGTGCTCACGGCGGAGCGCGACGTCCTGCGGGCGGAGGGCGATGCGTACGCCGACCGCCTGCGCGCCGCGGGCGTGCGCGTGGTCCACGACGTGACCCCCGGCGTCGACCACTACTTCCTCACCGAGGACCCGGTCCGGGCCCGCACGACGATGGCGATGGTCGCCGCCGAGATCCGCGCGACTACACCAGCTCGCGGGTGATCGTCACCGACGAGACGGTGATGCCGAGGACGGCCTCGAGCGCGGCTACGGGCTCGTCGAGCTCGTCCTTGCGGGGCCGGCGGGTGCGGGAGAACCAGGTGACGTCGAGCGGTCGCGTGCGTGCGGTGCCGGCGGCCCGCCAGTAGCCGGTGATCCGCCCGTCGACGAGCATCGGCGGCAGCAGCATCCCGTTGGTCTCGTTCCACAGCCGGCGGTGGTGCTCGGGCGTCGCGAAGCGGTCGCGCGCCTTGGAGTCGTAGCCGCACAGCAGCGCGTCGAACTCCGGCAGCAGGCGTACGCCGGGGAGGTCCCGCGGCGGCGGCGCGCCGGGCAGGTCGACGTACGCGCGCCCCTCGGGTCCGTCCTCCTCGACGAGGTCGAGGCCGTCGAGGGCCTCCTCGACGACGCGCAGCGGCACTCCCGACCACCAGGCGACGTCCTGGCGCGACGACGGTCCGTGGCTGGCCAGGTGGAGGCGGACCACGTCGGCCATCGTGGCCGTTCGCGTGCGGTCGAAGGTGGCGTAGAGCGGCTTGCCCTGCCCCTCCCACTTCTCGCCCGACGCCGGGCGCCGGACGAGCCCGCCGTGGCCGAAGGCGAGGTAGCGGCCGGGTGCGGTCTCCGCCGCGTCCTGGGTCGCGGGGGAGTGCTCGCCGAGCCACGCGACGAGGTGCAGCCGCAGCTCCTCGGGCGTGCGCCACTCACGGGCGTGGTCCTCCATCGAGTCCCACAGGTCGGCGATCTGGTCGTCGGTGATGCCGAGCACCCGCGCCCAGCGCGGGTGCTGCCCGACGCGGGTGGCCTCGGCCAGCACGCTGTAGTGCTCCGGGCTCGCGGTGTGGACGGTGCCGCGGATCGTGCTGCCGCGCACGATCGCCCCGGCGGCGTACGCCTCGGTGACCTGCGCATGGGTCGTGCCGGGGAAGCGGGCGGCCAGGCCGAGGAACGCCGAGCGCGCGGTCTGGGTCTGCATGGGGCCGACGGCGCCGACCGCGGCCGTGACGTCGAGTACCGCCTCCGGGAACTGCCTCCCCAGGGCCCGCCCGGCCAGGTCGTCCCACGAGAGCACCACCCGCTGCACGCTAGTGGCACGAGGATGGTGGGGACACCCCCGGTAGCGGTTGACTGGGGACATGGCCCTCACCCTGCGCGCGAGCCGCAGCATCCCCGTCCCCGTCGGTGAGGCGTACGCCGCCGTGCTGCCGATGCCCCTGCCGATGGTCTTCAGTCGTCGCTACCTGGCGCTGCCGCCGATCAAGGAGGTCCGCGACCAGGACGGCGAGTGGGGGACGGTGGGCCAGACCCGCACGATCGTCCTGGCCGACCGCGGCACCATGCGCGAGACCCTGACGAGCGTCACGCCCGGCGCCAGCTTCGGCTACGACATCACCCCGGTCACCGGTCCGTTGAAGCCGCTCGTCGTCGCGGCGCAGGGCCTGTGGTCGTTCGCCCCGGCCGGGAACGGGGTCGAGGTGTCCTGGCAGTGGATCCTCGAACCGACACGGGCCGGCGTCCTGGTGATGCCGGCGTTGGGCCGTATGTGGCAGGGCTACGCGCGTCAGGCCCTCGAGGAGGTCGAGAAGGCACTGCTCGCCGGCTGAGCGGAGAGCGGGTCAGCCGCGCATCGCGCCGCCGGAGCGGCCGTAGGACTCGGCGACGATCTCGGCGACCACCGACAGCGCGATCTCGCCCGGGGCCTTGCCGCCGAGGTCGAGGCCGGCCGGCACGTGCAGCGTGCTGACGTCGACGCCCTCGGCCACGAGCTCCTCGACCAGGCCGGCCGCACGGGACCGGCTCGCCATCATCGCGACGTAGACCGCCTCCGAGGCCAGGGCGGCCCTGAGCACCGCCGGCGCGTCCGGGGCGTCGTGGTCGCAGAGGACGACGGCGTCGCCCTGCTGGACGTGCAGCCCCGGGCCGCCGTCGTCGGCCGACTCGACCAGGACGGTGCGCCCGACGGTCGAGGCGATGGCGGCGATGCACCGGGCGATGGGGTTGTCACTGAGGACCAGCACCCGCCCCCGCTGCACCGGCTCGGGGATCCACGCCTGCTGACGTTCCGTCATGCGTGCCAGCCTAGGGTCAGGGCGTGCCTGTCACCATCCCTCCGGGCCTCCTCGCCCAGCAGGCCCTCGGCGAGGACTGGGCGCGCTGGCTGCACGGGCTCCCGCGCCTGGCCGACGACCTGCTCGCCGACTGGCGGCTGACGGCCGTTGCCGACGCACTGCACGGGTACTGCTCGCTGGTCGTCCCGGTGGTGGACGCCGACGGGGTGCCGGGTGGTCTCAAGGTCACCTTCGACGGCGACGACGAGTCGCTGCACGAGGGCCTGGCGCTCCAGCACTGGGGTGGGCGCGGTGCCGTGCGACTGCGGCGCTCGGACCCGCATCGCCGCGCCCTGCTCCTCGACTGGCTGCCCGGGCCCGACCTCGGCGACGCGTGGGACGTCGAGGCCTGCGAGGTCGTCGGCTCGCTCTACCCCCGTCTCCACCTCCCGGCGCTCCCGCAGCTGGCCACCGTCGCGTCGTACGTCGAACGGTGGCTGCGCGAGCTCGACGAGCTGGGCCGCGACATCCCGATCCCGCGACGCTACGTCGAGCAGGCGCTGGGCCTCGGGTCCGACCTGCTGGCCGACCCCGGACCGTCGGTGGTGGTGCACGGCGACCTGCACTACGCCAACGTGATGGCCGACGCAGCAGGGGAGTGGCTGGCCATCGATCCCAAGCCGATGGCGGGCGATGCCCACTACGAGCCGGCGCCGATGCTCTGGAACCGGATGGACGAGCTCAGTGGCCCCGGCGCGGTCGGCTCGGTGCGGGACGGGCTGAGGCGCCGCTTCCACGCGCTGCTCGACGCGGCCGGCCTCGACGAGGACCGGGCGCGGGACTGGGTCGTCGTACGGATGGTCGTCAACGCCGGCTGGTCGGTGCAGGACGCCAGGCGCGCGGACCGCCCGCTGGACGCCGACGAGCGCGACTGGATCACGAAGTGCATCGCGATCACCAAGGCCGTGCAGGACTAGGTCGGCTGGGCCGAAAGTCGCAACCTTCGACGTGTTTCGAGCCAATTGGCGGCGATTGCTACCACCCGGTAACGCTAGTGATCTAGGTTACAGCCAAGTCAGCAGTACGCCCCCGCTGTGTGTCGCTGTCGCGCCACGCTCCGACGAATGAGTAGGTAACAGATGCCGACCACAATCGACACGGCCTTCCTCGACACGATGCCGGCCAACGTGGCCGTCCAGTTCTTCGACCGCGTCGCCAAGACGCCGGACGCCGAGGCCTTCCGCTTCCCGCGTGGGGAGGCATGGGAGTCCGTCACCTGGAAGCAGGTCGGCGACAAGGTCGAGGCACTCGCCGCAGGCCTGATCGCGCTGGGCATCGAGCCCGAGCAGCGCGTCGGGATCGCCTCCGGCACGCGCTACGAGTGGATCCTGGCCGACCTCGCGGTGATGTGCGCCGCGGGCGCCACCACGACCGTCTACCCGAGCACCAACGCCGAGGACGTGGCCTACATCCTCGGCGACTCGGAGAGCCGGGTGGTCTTCGCCGAGGACGACGACCAGATCAAGAAGCTCACCGACCACCGCGCCGAGCTGCCGCACATCTCCAAGGTCGTCACCTTCGACGGCAAGGGTGACGGCGACTGGGTCATCACGCTCGACGACCTGGCCGAGCTCGGTGCGGCGAAGCTCGCCGAGGAGCCGAACGTCGTCAAGGCGGCGTCGGAGGCGGTCACACCCGACCAGCTCGCGACCCTGATCTACACCTCCGGCACCACCGGCCGCCCCAAGGGCGTCCGCCTGCGCCACAAGTCGTGGGTCTACGAGGGCGAGGCCATCAAGGCCCAGAAGATCCTCGACGAGTCCGACCTGCAGTTCCTGTGGCTGCCGATGGCCCACTCGTTCGGCAAGGTGCTCCTCTCGACCCAGCTCGCCTGCGGCTTCGCGTCCGCCGTCGACGGTCGCGTCGAGAAGATCGTCGACAACTGCGCCGCGGTGAAGCCGACGTTCATGGGTGCCGCGCCGCGCATCTTCGAGAAGGCCTACGGCCGGATCCAGACCATGCAGGCGGCCGAGGGTGGCGCCAAGGAGAAGATCTTCCACAAGGCGTTCGCGGTCGGCCTCGAGGTCGACCGGCTCAAGCGCGAGGGCAAGTCGGTGCCGCTGCCGCTCAAGCTCCAGCACGGCCTCTTCGACAAGCTCGTCTTCAGCAAGGTGCGCGAGCGCTTCGGGGGACGGGTGCGCTTCTTCATCTCCGGCTCCGCCGCCCTCAACCGGGAGATCGCCGAGTGGTTCAACGCCGCCGGCATCGTGATCCTCGAGGGCTACGGCATGACGGAGAACTCCGCGGGCGCCACGGTCAACCACCCCGACCGCAACCGCATCGGCACCGTCGGACCGGCGCTTCCCGGCGCCGAGGTCAAGATCGGTGAGGGCGACGAGGTCATGCTCCGCGGCCCGCACGTCATGGAGGGCTACCACAACCTGCCCGAGGAGACGGCCAAGACGCTGACCTCCGACGGCTGGCTGCACACCGGAGACAAGGGCTCGCTGGACGCCGACGGCTACCTCACGATCACCGGTCGCATCAAGGAGCTCTTCAAGACCTCCGGCGGCAAGTACATCGCCCCCCCGGCGATCGAGTCGAAGTTCAAGGCGATCTGCCCCTACGCCGGCCAGTTCATGGTCTTCGGCAGCGAGCGCAACTACGTCGTCGCGCTCATCACGCTCGACCCCGACGCGATGGCCGGCTGGGCCGCCGAGAACGGCATGGAGGGCAAGTCCTACACCGAGGTCGTCCAGAGCGACGAGGTGCACAAGATGGTCAGCGACTACGTCGACGAGCTCAACGGCCGGCTCAACCGCTGGGAGACCATCAAGAAGTGGAAGCTGCTCGACCACGACCTCAGCATCGAGTCCGGTGAGCTCACCCCCTCGATGAAGGTCAAGCGCAACGTCGTGGAGGACAACCACAAGGCGCTGATCGACGGGATGTACGCCTGACGCACCACGTACGACACGCGCGGGGGCCGGTGGGTGACCACCGGCCCCCGCTGCGCGTCTGCGTGGTTGGATGACGACCGTGCCCCCCGCCCAACCCGACGGCGACGTCGCGCCCGAGGACGGCCTGCTCCCCGACGAGGCGTGGGCCGAGTTCGGCCGTCGGCCCTTCGGCCTCTACGTGCACGTGCCGTTCTGCAGCGTGCGCTGCGGCTACTGCGACTTCAACACCTACACCGCCCACGAGCTCGGCGACGAGGTCGGCGCCAGCCGGTCGTCGTACGCCGAGGCGGCGATCCGCGAGATCCGGTTCGCCCGCCACGTGCTGGGCCACCGCGACGTCAAGATCGACACGATCTTCTTCGGAGGAGGTACGCCGACGCTGCTGAAGCCGTCCGACCTCGGCGCGGTCTTGGCGAGCGCGGCGGCCGAGTTCGGCCTGGCCGACGACGTCGAGATCACGACCGAGGCGAACCCCGACAGCGTTGCCGCGTGGGACCTGCAGGAGCTGCGGAGCGCCGGCTTCAACCGGATCAGCTTCGGCATGCAGTCGGCGGTCGACCACGTGCTGCGCACCCTCGACCGCACCCACGACCCGATGCGCGTCCCTGCCGTCGTCGACTGGGCGCGGCAGGCGGGCTTCGACGACGTCAGCCTCGACCTCATCTACGGCACGCCCGGCGAGTCGGTCGCCGACTGGGAGACCTCCGTCGAGGCGGCGCTGGCGTGCAAGCCCGACCACGTGTCGGCCTACTCCCTGATCGTCGAGGAGGGCACCGCGATGGGCCGGCAGGTCGCGCGCGGCGAGCTGCCGATGCCCGACGAGGACGACCTGGCCGACAAGTACCTGCTGGCCGACGAGCGCTTCTCGGCCGCCGGGCTCGAGTGGTACGAGGTGTCCAACTGGGCGACCTCGCCCGACCACTGGTGCCGGCACAACCAGCTCTACTGGACCGGCGGCCACTGGTGGGGCGTCGGCCCGGGCGCGCACTCGCACGTCGGCGGGGTGCGCTGGTGGAACGTCAAGCACCCGGCGGCCTACGCCGAGCGGCTGGCCCGCGGCGTCTCGCCCGCCCTGGCCCGCGAGGTCCTCGGCTACCGCGACCAGAAGGTCGAGCGCATCCTGCTCGAGATCCGCCTCGTCGAGGGGCTGCCGGTCACCGCGCTCGACGCCCCCGGCCGCTCCCACATCGCCCGCCTCGTCGCGGACGGCCTCGTCGACCTCGTCGCCGAGCGGCTGGTCCTCACGCTGCGTGGGCGGCTCCTCGCGGACGCGATCGTCCGCGACCTCGTCGACTGAACCAGCGCGCCCGTCAGGGCGCGGTGGTGAAGTCGATGAGCTCCTCGACCCGACCGAGCAGGGCGGGCTCGAGGTCGGCGAACGAGGTCACCCGGCCGAGGATGTGCTTCCATGCGCGGGCGATGTCGGCCTGGTTGCGGTGGGGCCAGCCGAGCTGCTGGCAGGTGCCGGTCTTCCAGTCGATGCCCTTGGGCACCGCCGGCCACTGCGCGATGCCGAGCCGCTCGGGCTTCACGGCCTGCCAGACGTCGATGAACGGGTGCCCGACGACCAGGACGTGCTTGCCGACGGGGGAGCGGGCGATGCCCTGGGCGATGCGCGCCTCCTTCGACCCCGGCACGAGGTGGTCGACGAGGACGCCGACGCGCCGCTGCGGGCCGGGCCTGAAGTCGCGCAGGTGGTCGGCGAGGTCGTCGACGCCGCCGAGGTACTCCACGACCACGCCCTCGATCCGCAGGTCGTCGCCCCAGACCTTCTCGACGAGCTCGGCGTCGTGGCGGCCCTCGACGAAGATCCGGCTGGCGCGGGCGACGCGTGCCTTTGCGCCGTGCACGGCGACCGACCCCGACGCCGTACGGGTGGGCGCCGCAGGTGCGCCCGAGCGGACCGGTCGGGTGAGGATCACCGGCTTGCCCTCGAGCAGGAAGCCCGGCCCGAGCGGGAACGTACGCCGCTTGCCGCGGCGGTCCTCCAGCGTGAGGGTGTCGATGTCGCGGTCGACGGCGACGACCTCGCCGCACCAGTCGGTGGTGATCTCCTCGACGACCATGCCGATCGCGGTCGGCACCTCCACGGCACGACCGTTGCGCGGGGCTTTCCAGTCACCCGAGAGGACGTCGGTTCCGTAGCGATCGAGAGGCACCGCACTACGGTAGGGATCCACACACGATCTCGGGGGAGGCCACGCCGTGACCACGCGCGCGACCATGCAGGACACCACGCACCGCACCACGACTCAGGGGCGCTGACCCGTGGCGCGCACTGGACGACCCACCCAGCAGTCCGCGATCGGCAAAGCGTTCGGGGGTCGCAGCGGCTTCGTGTCCGAGGAGCTCGACCGCCGCGACCGGTCGGATCCGCAGGGCCGGTCGATGAGCCGTTGGGAGCGGTCCGCTGCCCGGCAGTCGTGGGACGACGCCTCGAACCACTACGAGGAGTACGCCGACGAGAACCGCTTCCGCGTCGGGCGGCTGCTGCCGTCCTACGAGCTCCTCGTCGCGATCGCCATCGTGCTCGTCTTCGTCGGCGGCTACGCGGCGTTCATCGCCTTCCTCGCCCTGACGCGCTGACGCGGGTCAGCCGGCGGGAGGTCCGTCGGACTGGTCAGACTCGTCGTCGACGTCCTCGTCCGAGTCGCTCGACGACTCGACCGGCGGGTTCCCCAGGTCCTCCTGGGTCGCGTCCATCTCGAGCTCGTCGCGGTCCTTGGTCTCCTCCGCGTCCGGGTCGAGGGGCTCGGCCAGCGGGTTGTCCTCGCCCGGCTGGAGGTCCTCGGGCAGCTGGTCGTCGGAGATCCCGCCGAGCGTCGCCTCGTCGGGGGACTGCGTGCCACCGGAGTGGTCGGCGTCGGCCTCGCTGGTGGTGCTGGAGGACGTCGGGGTGTCGGTCGACTGGCTGTCTGGATCCTGGGGGTTCTCGCTCATGCACCAGTCCTACCGACCCCCGCAAGGGGCGTCCAGCCCCCTCCGGGTGTGGCTCAGCAGAGGCCCGCGTGCAGGTGGGACCGCAGGGCAGCGCCGAGCTCCTCGGGCGAGGAGGCCGTGCGGAGGAAGTCGAGCCGCTGCACGTGGGCGCCGGCGTCGTCGAGCCAGGACACGTCGACCCCCGACGGGTCGATCCGCACCAGGCTGGCCGCGAGCAGGGTCTGGAGCGGAAGGCCCAGCGTGGCGGTGAGGGCCGTGCGCAGCTCCTGCTCGTGCGCGTCGCTGGCGTGCTCCGCCGTGCGCTGGAGGTAGCCGGGGTTGAGCACGTGCTCGCGGTCGCGGTACCTCGCCACCTCGACGGTCACCGGTCGGTCGTCACAGAAGAGCGTCACCCGTGACGGTTCGAGCGCGACGAGCGACCGCGGGTCGCCGCAGCAGGTGCAGCCGGTGCCGCGCCGGACCAGCGCACCCTGCAGGTAGAGCTCGAGCCGGCGTCCTCCGGAGGCCGCGGTCGCGAGCGCGCTGGTCACCTCGACCACCCCCGTCGCGCCGCTGCGGGTCGCCGTGAGCAGGGCGGACGTGTCGGAGGCGCTGAACACCGGGGAGCCGTGGACGTCGCACGTGACCTCGTAGTCCTCGTCGTCCAGCGTCCGGGCCTGGCTGCTCACCCGCAGGGTGATCGCCTCGGGGCAGGACAGCACGCTGCGGGCGTATCGGGCCGCGTCGACGGGGATCATGCATCCTCCATGGTTAGGTAAGGCAACCCTAACTCATGGTGCTCGTTCAGATGAGGGGCAACCGCTTCTGGCTGCGCGGGAGGTGCTCGTAGCCGAGGCGTACGGCGCTCTCCAGCAGGGCGCGGTCCCACGGCCACTCACCCTCGGCCAGGGCCTGCGACTGGGGCACGCCGCGGGAGGCGAGGTCGCGGATGGTCTCGGCGATCACGCCCAGCTCGACCCGCTGGGCCTGCACGAAGTCCTTGTCGACGACCTGCCCGTGGCCCGGGACCACGACGGTCGCGTCGGTCATCAGGCTGATCACCAGGTCGAGGGTCGTGGGCCACTCGAGCGGCCACGAGTCGTCACCGATGAACGGCGGGTCCGACTCCTCGACGAGGTCGCCACCGAGCAGCACGTCGGCGTCGGGAATCCTCACGACGAGGTCGCCCGAGGTGTGCCCGCGGCCGGGGTGGATCAGCTCGACCGCGCGGTCGCCGAGGTCGAGCTGGACGGCCGAGGAGAAGGGGTGGGTCGGCAGGTGGAGCGTCGTGGCCAGGATCTCCTCGCGACGGGGGTGGTCGGTGGCCTGCTCGTAGTGCTCGAAGGTGCGGCCGGCGGAGGCCTCGATGTGGTCGCGCGCCCACTCGGTGGCGTGAATGGGCATCTCGCCGAACTGCTCGACCATCGTCGCGTTGCCGAAGTGGTGGTCCCAGTGCTCGTGGGTGTTGACCAGCCCGGTGAGCGGGCCTGCGCCCAGTCGTCGTACGTCGTCCGCCACGACGCGTGCGGCCTCGGCCGAGCCGTGCGTGTCGACCATCAGCAGCCCGTCGGAGCCGCCGACCAGGGTGATGTTGACGTGCATCCAGTCGTAGTGGGCCACCCAGACCCGCGGCGCGACCTCGGTGAACCGGGAGCTGGTGTCGGGCATGCGTCGGACCCTACGGGCTGCTTGTAGAGTTGGCACTCCGATCACACGAGTGCCAGCGATCGCGAGCAAGGAGGGTTCCCATGGTCGACGACCGCAAGCTCGACGTGCTGCGCGCGATCGTGGAGGACTACGTCGCGACCGAGGAGCCCGTCGGCTCCAAGGCGCTCGTGGAGCGGCACGGCCTCGGTGTCTCGCCGGCCACCGTCCGCAACGACATGGCGGCGCTGGAGGAGGAGGGCTACATCCACCAGCCCCACACCAGCGCCGGGCGGGTGCCGACCGACAAGGGCTACCGGCTCTTCGTCGACAAGCTCGCCACCCTCAAGCCGATGAGCACGGCGGAGCGCCGCGCGATCTCGACCCTCCTCGACGGCGCCGTCGACCTCGACGACGTCGTGCAGAAGTCGGTCCGGCTGCTCAGCCAGTTGACCCGCCAGGTGGCGATCGTCCAGTACCCCACGCTGTCCCGTTCGACGGTCCGCCACGTCGAGCTCGTCGCCCTCACGCCCACGCGGGTGATGCTGATCCTGATCCTCAGCACCGGCCGGGTCGAGCAGCGCCTCGTCGAGCTCGAGTCGGCGCTCGCCGAGGCCGACCTCGCCGAGCTCCGGGTCGCGGTCAACCGCGCCACGGCCGGCGTCCAGATCGCCGCCGCCGCGGCCGCGCTCGCTGACCTGCCCGACGTCGTACGCCCCGAGCAGGGCGAGACCACCCGCGCGGTCGTGACCGTGCTGGCCGAGGCGATGTCCGACCACCGCAGCGACGAGCGCGTCGCCGTGAGCGGCACCGCCAACCTCGCGCGCTACGGCGACTTCGACACCGCCGTGCGCCCCCTCCTCGAGGCGCTGGAGGAGCACGTCGTGCTGCTCAAGCTGCTGGGGGAGTCGGGCGTCGACGCCGTCACGGTGCGCATCGGGCACGAGGGCCCCTACTCCGAGCTCGCCTCTAACAGCGTCGTGGCCACCGGCTACGGACCGCAGGAGCTGCACCTCGGCTCGCTCGGCGTGGTCGGACCGACCCGCATGGACTACCCCGGATCCATGGCTGCCGTACGCGCCGTCGCGCGCTACGTCTCCCGGATCCTCGATGAAGGAAACCAGTGACCCAGGACCCCTACGAGATCCTCGGCGTCTCCCGCGATGCGAGCGCCGACGACGTCAAGAAGGCCTACCGCAAGCTGGCCCGCCAGCTGCACCCCGACGTCAACCCGGATCCGGACACGCAGGAGCGCTTCAAGGACGTCTCGCGCGCCTACGAGGTGCTCAGCGACCCGCAGAAGCGAGCGGCGTACGACCGGGGCGGCGACGCCTTCAGCCAGGGCTTCGGCGGTGCCGGCCAGGGCTTCTCGTTCACCGACATCATGGACGCGTTCTTCGGCGGCGGTGCGGCCGCCGGCGGCGCCTCGCGCGGTCCCCGCTCGCGGGCCCGTCGCGGCCAGGACGCCCTCGTCCGCCTCGACGTCGCGCTGGCCGACGCGGCCTTCGGCGTCACCCGCGACCTCAAGGTCGACACGGCGCTGACCTGCGAGGCCTGCCACGGTGAGGGCACCGCGCCCGGCACCTCGCCGATCGCCTGCGAGACCTGCCACGGCCAGGGCGAGGTCGCCGTCGTGCAGCGCTCGTTCCTCGGCGAGATCCGCACGCTCCGCCCATGCGCGGCGTGCCGCGGCTACGGTTCGATCATTCCCGACCCGTGCCGCGAGTGCTCGGGCGACGGCCGGGTCCGCTCGCGTCGGACGCTGACCGTCAAGATCCCGGCCGGCGTCGACCACGGCACGCGGGTGCAGCTCGCCGGCCAGGGCGAGGTCGGCCCCGGCGGCGGTCCCGCCGGCGACCTCTACGTCGAGATCCACGTCGAGCCGCACCCGACCTTCACCCGCCACGGCAACGACCTCCACACGACGGTCTCGCTGCCGATGACGGCCGCCGCGCTGGGCACCCAGCTGACGCTCCCGCTCCTCGAGGCCGACCTGGCGTCGTCGGCAGAGACCCCCGACGGCGAGAAGCCGGTGACGACGTACGACCTCGAGGTCCGTCCCGGCACCCAGTCGGGCAGCGAGCAGGTGAAGCGCGGCTTCGGCGTGCCGAGCCTCCGCGGTGGTCGTGGCGACCTCGTGGTCAGCATCAAGGTCGACACCCCGACGCGGCTCGACCCGCGCCAGGAGGAGCTCCTCCGCGAGCTGGCCGCGATCCGCGGCGAGGAGTCGCCGGACGGCCAGAACGAGGCACCGACCAGGGGGATGTTCGGCCGGCTCCGCGACGCCTTCCAGGGCTGAGCCATGTCCTTGCCGGTCCACCTCGTCGAGTCCCTGGCCGGCGTCGCGCCCGGCTCGGTCGTGGAGGTCACCGGCGACGAGGCGCACCACGCGGTCGCCGTACGCCGGCTGCGCGAGGGCGAGCAGGTCGTGCTGACCGACGGGCTCGGGACCTCCGTCACCGGCTCGGTCGCGTCGACCGGCAAGCGCGTCTTCACCGTCACCGTCGAGTCGGTGACGCACGACGACCGTCCCGCACCGGCGATCACCGTCGTCCAGGCCCTGCCCAAGGGCGACCGCGGCGAGCTCGCGGTCGAGGTGCTGACCGAGGTCGGCGTCGACCGCATCGTGCCGTGGGCAGCGTCGCGCTCGGTGGCGGTCTGGAAGGGCGAGCGCGCCACGAAGTCGCACGCGAAGTGGCAGGCCACCGCGCGCGAGGCGGCGAAGCAGTCGCGCCGGTCGTGGCTGCCGACCGTCACGACCCTGGCCTCGACCGCCGACCTCGCACCGCTCGTCGAGGCGGCCGACCTCGCGGTCGTGCTGCACGAGGACGCCACCGACCCGCTCAGCGCGGTCGACGTGCCGACCTCCGGCCGGATCGTCGTGGTCGTCGGCCCCGAGGGCGGGATCTCGCCCGCGGAGCTCGAGGCCCTCACGGCTGGGGGAGCGCGGAGCGTACGACTGGGCGCCGAGGTGCTGCGCACGTCGACCGCAGGCGTCGTCGCCGTCGCCGCGCTGCTCTCGCGCACCGACCGCTGGCGCTGACTACTTCGCTGGTTGAGGTGCGAGGAGCGCCAGCGACGAGCCTCGAAACCAGTGCCGGCCGTGGTTTCGAGGCTCGCTGCGCTCGCACCTCAACCACCGAGGAGCGGGTCAGTCGACGACCGTGATCCGCCGGGTGTCGGTGTCGAACGTCCCGTCGGGGTTGGTCACGGAGACGACGACGTCGTAGACGCCCGGCTGGATGTCGCCGAGGTAGAGGTCCACGTTGAAGGGTGAGAGCGTGGAGTCGGCCGGGTCGAGGTCGAACTTCACGTCGCGCAGCACGGGGGTGCCCTCCCGCAGCTTGACCCGGACCGAGATGCGATCGTCCTCGCTGAGGCCGACGCCGGCGATGGTGAGAGCCCTCCCCACGCGGATCGTCCGCCCCTCCGACGGCTCGGACAGGGAGACGTGGGCCAGCACCTCGAGGTCTGACCCTGCCGCCAGCGGCTCGGAGGTCGGCACGCCGAGGACCTGGTCGGTGCGGGCGTCGTTGAGCAGCAGCTGGACAGGGATCCGGCCCTGGCCGAACGAGCCCTGCGCGGTGCGGACGACCTGCTCGATCGCCAGCCAGGCCTCGGCCTCGGTCATCCCCGCCGGCCGGTCGTGCAGGTCTCCCTCGAGCGTCACGGTGATGAGCTCCTCGTGCATCTCGTACGCGCCGGACACGGCACCCGCAGGCCACAGGGAGCGATAGTCGGGATCCTGCGACGTGCCGCTCAGTGCCGCGTCGAGGGCGAAGGTCTCCGCCGACATCGGGCCGGTGCCCCGCTGGAACTCGCGGTAGAGCCGCGGCCCCGACGGGGTGTCGCCGACAAAGTAGACGGGCACGGCACGCGACGTGGCCGGGTTCGGCTCGGTCGGTGTGGACGTGGCCGTCGACTCATCCGCCGGGCCCGGCTCGGAACCGCGGGGTCCACCTCCGGTGCTCAGCGCCAGCGCCGTCACCACCGACGCGGCGACGAGCCCGACGCCGCCGGCGGTCCACCACCCCCGGTGAGTACGCCGTCCGCTGTCCGCGGTCGCGGCGCGGATCGTGTCGAGCCGGTCTTCGGGCTCGACGCCATCGGTGACCTCGTGGAGCAGGTCCCTGATCGTGGCCGAGTTCGAGGGGCTGCTCATGACGGGTCCTCCCACCAGTCGCCGAGGAGGTCGCGCAGCGCGGCGCGTCCCCGGTGTGCGTGTGCCTTGACCGCGCCGCGGCTGATGCCGAGCGCGTCGGCTATCTGCGTCTCCGACCAGTCCAGGTAGTGCTGCAGCACGAGCACCTCGCGCTGCCGGTCCGAGAGCTGGAGCAGCGCTTGCTGCACCGCGTCGCGGCGGGAGCCGACGAGGCTCGGGCCGTCGGCGACGACGTCGGCGTGCGCGGTGTTCCGTGCGTGCCGCTCCACGACGACGCGGTGCCGCAGCGCCGAGCGCGAGCGGTTCACCACGGCCTGACGGAGGTAGGCGAGTGCCTTGTCGGGGTCGCGCAGCCGCGACCACTTGCCGTGCATCGCGACGAACGCGTCCTGCACGACGTCCTCGGCGGACGCCTGGTCGTGCACCAGCAGGACGGAGAGGCGGACGAGCTGGCGCCAGTGGGCGGCGTACAGCTGCTCGACCGCCGTGTCGGCGTCGGCCCCGACGAGGCGGACGATCGCTGGCGGGGACTCGGCCACGGGCCTCCCTCGTCGTCCGGTCAGGATGGTCATGCAGTGGGACGCCCCAGGGAGCCCGCCGGTTGACGGCTACTCGACGGTGATCGTCTTGGTGTCGATCGCCGGTCCGTTGCCCTCGGCGCCGCCGGACGGGTCGTCGGTCTCGCACTGGACGACGACCTCGCCGCTGATGCCCTCGAGCGGGAAGTCCACCTCGAACGGGAAGAGCCGGTCCTCCATCCAGCCCTCCGACTGGTAGCCCTGGAGCACCATCTCGACGCCGTCGACCAGCAGCCGGCACGGCCCGGCGGCCTCGAACGAGTTGGCCACCCCGGTCACGGTCAACGTGCCGTCGGTGATGGTGGCGCCCTCCTCGGGCGAGGTGATGTTGACGAGGTTGAGGGTCTCGAGCGCGCTCGCCTGCTCGTAGGGCACGTCGGAGGCCAGCCCGAGGAGCGGGACGTCCGAGCCCTCGCGCTGGAACTGGATCGGGATGCGCTCCTGCTGCACGCCCTGCAGCGTGTAGACCAGCTGCTGCATCGCCAGCTCGGCGTCGCGCTTCGTCATCCCGTCCGGGCGCTCGGTGAAGCCGTCGCCCGGGACCTGCACCAGCAGGATCCCGTCGGTCGCGCCGACGTCGGCGACCTCCATCTGGGGCCAGAGGGTGCGGTAGTCGGGGTCGTCGGGCTGGCCGTCGCCCATCACGAGCCGGGCGGCCTCGGTCAGCGGGTTGCCCTGCACCCGGTGGAACTCGCGGAACAACCGCGGCTCCCCGCCCGGACCGTCGCCGACCCAGTAGATCGGGACAGTGGTGCCGTCGTCGTCGGTCGGCGACGACGTGGGAGTCTCGCTCGGCTCGGCCGACGGCTTCGGCTTGTCCGTGCCCTGGGTGGCGGGCTCGTTGGTGTCGCCCGAGGCCGGCACCGTGTCGTCGTTGCCGCACCCAGCGAGGGCGAGGGTGCAGAGCAGGACGACGACGGCGGACGCGCCCGCCCGTCGGCGTACGGACGGGCGGCGAGCGGGGAAGGTCATGTTCATCACGGTAGTTGGACGAGCGGGCCAGTCATTCGGTTACACGCCGCGCGCCCACGCCCTAGGCTGAGAGGATGAGCACCGTTGCGCCCGACTGCGTCTTCTGCAAGATCGTCGCGGGCGACATCCCGGCCGAGGTGCTCGGTCGCAGCGCCGAGGCCATCGCCTTCCGCGACCTCAACCCGCAGGCGCCCTTCCACGTGCTCGTGGCGCCGCTCGACCACCACGAGAACGCCGCGGCATCCGCCGCCGCCGACCCGGCGAGCCTCGGCCACGTCGTGGCGCTCGCCGACGAGGTCGCGCAGGAGGCCGGCAACGCCGACTACCGGATGATCGTCAACACCGGCGCGGGTGCCGGCCAGACGGTGTTCCACACCCATGTCCACGTGCTCGCCGGGTCGACCGGCATGACGGAGGCCCTGGTCTGATGTCCCGCACCCGTCGCACCGCCATCCACCGCACCGTCGCAGCGCTCCTCGCCACCGGACTGCTGACCCTGTCGGCGTGCGCGGGCGGAGGCGGCTCCGACGACGACAGCGCCACCCAGCCTCCCGACGCCTCGCAGAGCGCAGACAGCAGCGCCGAGGCCAGCCCCGACGAGCAGGTCACCCAGGGTCATGACGGCCACCGGGTGAAGCCGGCCAAGGCGCGTCCGCTGCGTGCGGGCGAGACGCGTACGACGATCGCGATGCCCGGCAGCTACACGCCGTCCGCGCCCTACGGCACCGGCACGGACGACTACCGGTGCTTCCTGCTCGACCCGGAGCTCGCCAAGCCGGCCTGGCTCACGGGGACCCAGATCCTGCCCGGCAATCCCGAGGTCGTGCACCACGTCATCCTCTTCCAGGTCCCGCCCGAGCAGGTCGCGGCGGCGGAGGCCAAGGACGAGGCCGAGGACGGCGAGGGCTGGACGTGCTTCGGCGGCACCGGCCTCGACCGCTTCCAGAACGTCGACCAGTCGCCGTGGATCGGCGCCTGGGCACCGGGCGGCAAGGAGTCGGTGACCAAGCCCGGCTTCGGCATCCGTCTCGCCACGGGCAGCCGGATCGTCATGCAGGTCCACTACAACCTGCTCGCCGGGCAGGAGCCCGACACCTCCGCCGCGCAGCTGCGTCTCGCACCCGCGAACCGGAACTACGAGGCCCTCAGCACCATGCTCCTGCCGGCGCCCGTCGAGCTGCCGTGCCGCCCGAAGCACGACGACGGCGAACTGTGCGACCGCGACGCGGCCGTGGCCGACGTCAAGGAGCGCTTCGGCGCCGAGGGCAACACCGCCGACCTCCTCCACCTCCTGTGCGGCGGCAGGCCGGAGCCCGGCCAGACGCAGTCGTGCCTCCGCACCCTGTCGGAGCCGATCACCATCCACGGCGTCGCGGGCCACATGCACCTGCTCGGCCGCTCGATCAAGATCGAGGTCCGACCGGGGACGCCGCAGGCGCAGACCGTCCTCGACATCCCGGTCTGGGACTTCGACGACCAGGGCAGCCGCCCCATCGAGCCGATCACGCTCCAGCCGTTCGAGCAGGTCAAGGTCACGTGCACCCACGTCCAGTGGCTGCGCGACAAGCTCCCGGCCTTCGAGGGCCAGCCCGACCGCTACGTCGTGTGGGGCGAGGGCACCACCGACGAGATGTGCCTCGGCATGCTGCAGGTCACCCGCCCCTGAGCCGTCGTCGCTGGAGGGTCACCACCCTTACTCAGGTGTGCCCGCCGCCGCTCGCTCGGTAGCATGGAAGGGCTCTGCCACCGACCCGGAAGGCCGCCCGTCACGGGCATCCATGTCTGACACCACCCGCAGCCCGCGCTCCGCCAGCGAGCAGGACAAGCCGACGCACACCGTCGTGGTCCCCAACAGCATCGACATGGTCTCCGTCCTGGGTCCGGGCGACGAGCACCTCCGGCTGATCGAGCGCACCTTCGCGGCAGGGGTCCACGTCCGCGGCAACCGGATCACGCTGACCGGCGACTCCGCCGAGGTCGCGATGGCCGAGCGGCTGCTCGACGAGGTCGTCACGCTCGTGCGCACCGGGCAGGGCGTGACCGGCGAGACCGTCGAGCGGATCATCCAGATGCTGCGCACGGAGACGCAGGAGCGGCCGGCCGACGTGCTGAGCCTCAACATCCTCTCCAACCGCGGCCGCACGATCCGTCCCAAGACGCTCAACCAGAAGCGTTACGTCGAGTCGATCGACACCAGCACGATCACCTTCGGCATCGGCCCCGCCGGCACCGGCAAGACCTACCTCGCGATGGCGAAGGCCGTGCAGGCGCTGCAGAACAAGGAGGTCAACCGGATCATCCTCAGCCGCCCGGCGGTGGAGGCGGGGGAGCGGCTCGGCTTCCTGCCCGGCACGCTCAGCGAGAAGATCGACCCCTACCTGCGCCCGCTCTACGACGCGCTGCACGACATGGTCGACCCCGAGACGATCCCCAAGCTCCTCGCCGCCGGCACCATCGAGGTGGCGCCGCTCGCGTTCCTGCGCGGTCGGTCGCTCAACGACTCCTTCATCATCCTCGACGAGGCGCAGAACACGACGCCCGAGCAGATGAAGATGTTCCTCACCCGTCTCGGCTTCGGCTCGCGCATCGTCGTCACCGGTGACACCAGCCAGGTCGACCTGCCGTCGGGCACCAAGTCCGGGCTGCGGGTCGTCGAGGGCATCCTCGACGGCGTGGAGGACATCACCTTCTGCCGGCTCACCGGCACCGACGTCGTGCGCCACCGCCTCGTTGGTCGCATCGTCGAGGCCTACGAGGTCTTCGATGCCGCTGACGAGCGCCCGCACACAGGCCCGAAGAAGGCCGAGCGGGGGCCGCGATGAGCATCGAGGTCCTCAACGAGTCGGGCCAGGACGTCGACGTACGCCGGTTGTCCCGGCTCGCCCGCTTCGTGATCGACCAGATGCGGGTCCACCCGCAGGCCGAGCTCTGCATCAAGGCCGTCGACGAGGACACCATCGCCGAGCTCAACGAGCAGTGGATGGACAAGGAGGGCCCGACCGACGTGCTGGCCTTCCCGATGGACGAGCTGCGCCCGGGCCGGGTCAACGAGGAGCCCGAGGAGGGCGTGCTCGGCGACCTGGTCCTCGCGCCGACGATCGCCGAGCGGCAGGGCGAGGAGGCGGGCCA
Organism: Nocardioides glacieisoli; assembly: GCF_004137245.1. GTDB lineage: Bacteria > Actinomycetota > Actinomycetes > Propionibacteriales > Nocardioidaceae > Nocardioides > Nocardioides glacieisoli. Next base: position 57,117 of record NZ_SDWS01000006.1, on the reverse strand, counting down.
CGGCCGCGAGGCCGAGATCGACCTGCTGACCGTCCACGGCATCCTGCACCTCCTCGGCTACGACCACGCCGAGCCGGAGGAGCATGCGGTCATGTTCGACCTGCAGGGCGAGCTGCTCGACAAGTGGCGCGCCGCCCCAGACGCCGACTGACGTGGGAGACGTGACCGCCGACATCTGGCAGCTCGGCTCCGCGGCGCTGCTGGTCGTCCTCGCCGGGCTCTTCTCCGCCGCCGACGCCGCGCTCAACGGGTTCTCCCGCGCCCGCGCGGAGGAGCTGCGGGCCGAGGGGCGCCCCGGCGCCAAGCGGCTCCTCCAGATCCTCGACGACCCGCCGCGCTACCTCAACACCGCGCTCCTGCTGCGCCTGCTCTGCGAGATCAGCGCGATCGTGCTCGTCAGCATCTGGTCGCGCGACGCCTACAGCGACGTCCTCGTGCCCAGCGTCCTCACCACGATCGGCGTGATGCTGGTCGTGTCCTTCGTCGTGATCGGCGTCGCCCCGCGCACCCTCGGCCGCCAGCACGACGCGCGCGTCGCGCTCCTGTCCGCCGGCCCGCTCTCGCTGGTGACGACCATCCTCGGCCCGATCCCCGCGCTGCTGATCCTGCTGGGCAACGCCATCACCCCGGGTCGCGGCTTCAGCGAGGGCCCGTTCTCGACCGAGACCGAGCTGCGCGAGCTGGTCGACCTCGCCGAGGCGTCCGCGGTGATCGAGTCGGGCGAGCGCCGGATGATCCACTCCGTCTTCGAGCTCGGCGACACCACGACCCGCGAGGTGATGGTGCCGCGACCCGACGTGGTCTACGTCGAGCGCCACAAGAACATCCGCCAGACGCTCTCGCTCTTCCTGCGCAGCGGCTACTCCCGGATCCCGGTGATCGACGAGAACCTCGACGACATCGTCGGCATGGCCTACCTCAAGGACCTCGTCCGCCGCGACTTCGAGGCCCCCGACGTGGAGTTCACCCAGCGGGTCGACGAGGTGATGCGCCCGGTCCACTACGTCCCGGAGTCCAAGCCCGTCGACGCGCTGCTCACCGAGCTCCAGGCCCGGCGCCAGCACATCGCCGTCGTGATCGACGAGTACGGCGGCACCGCCGGGCTGATCACCATCGAGGACGTGCTGGAGGAGATCGTGGGCGAGATCACCGACGAGTACGACGTCGACGAGGTCGAGGTCGAGCACCTCGAGGGCGGCGCCATCCGGGTCTCCTCGCGCTACCCGGTCGACGACCTCGACGAGATCGTCGGCTTCGACGTCGAGGACGACGACGTCGACAGCGTCGGCGGGCTGATGGCCAAGCACCTCGGCAAGGTCCCGATCCCCGGGTCCGTCGTGGAGTGCCACGGCCTGCGGCTCGAGGCGGAGCGAGCGACGGGTCGCCGCAACAAGATCGAGACCGTGCTGGTCTCCTTGCTACCTGCGGAGGGCGAGCACGCCGACGACGCCTCCCACGTCACCTCCGGCGGCCGCTGACCACGACGTACTCCCACCGCATCCGGCCCGACCCCTCGTCGGCGCCGGCAGCGAGGGCGTCGAGGGCCGCGTCGAGCTCGGCGGTCCGCTCGGGCTGGTCGGTCAGCCCGCGGTAGGCCATCAGCGTCGGGCCGTAGTTGTCGCGGAAGTAGTCCCGGAAGTCCGTCGGCCCGCGGAACAGGTCGACGTCGACGTGGTCACGCTCGAAGGCCAGGTCCTCGACCCGGTCGCCGAACAGCTCGCGCACGTGCGCCTCGCTGCCCCACAGCGGAGGCGGCTGCACCCCGGCGGGCGGGGGCGGGACGAAGTCGCGCATCGTGGCGAACAACCGGCCGATGAAGCCCTCCGGCGTCCAGCTCACCAGGCCCAGCCGACCGCCCGGGCGCAGCACCCGCACGACCTCGTCCGCTGCGGCCTGGTGGTGAGGCGCGAACATCACGCCGACCGTGCTCATCACGACGTCGTACGACGCCTCGGGCCAGGGCAGTGCCTCGGCGTCCGCCACCTGCCAGTCGATGTCGGCGTCCGGGTGCTCGGCGCGGCCGATGTCGAGGAGCTCGGGGGTGAGGTCGGACGCGACGACGGAGGCCCCGGCACGAGCAGCGGGGACGGCCGCATTGCCGGTGCCGGCGGCGATGTCGAGCACGCGCTCGCCGGCGGTGATCCCGAGCGAGGCGACCAGCCGTTCGCCGAGGACCGGGATGATCTCGCGGGCGACACGGTCGTAGTGGCCGGACGCCCACATCGTGCGGTGCCGCTGCTTGAGGGCGGCATCGGCGTCGGTGTCGGTGGTCTGCGTGGTCATGGTGGTCCTCCCCGGATCCTCGATGGATGTGGGCATGACGCTAGGAGCGGCGGACCAGACCGACGAGTGCAGGATCTGTACCACCCCCCGGGGACGGGCGTAGCGTCCACGAGATGGGAGCCAGCTATCGGCAGTTCTGCCCGGTGAGCAAGGCGATGGAGCTGCTCGACGAGCGCTGGACGCTGCTCGTGGTCCGCGAGCTGATGCTGGGCAGCGACCACTTCAACCAGCTGCGCCGCGGGCTCCCGCGGATGTCGCCGTCGCTGCTCTCCCGCCGGCTGCAGCAGCTGGCGCGCGCGGGCATCGTCGAGCGCGCGGAGTCCGGGGGAGAGGTGCGCTACCGGCTCACCGCGGCGGGCGAGGAGCTGCGCCCGGTCGTCGAGGCGCTCGGCGTCTGGGGCACCCGCTGGATCCCCGACCTGGCCGACCCCGACCTCGACCCCAAGCTGCTGCTGTGGGACATGCACCGCAACGTCGACCACGCCGTGGTGCCGCCGCGGCGGACCGTAGTGGCGTTCGAGTTCATGGACGTCGCGCCGGGGGTCGCCCGCTGGTGGCTGGTGATGACCGCCGGCGACGTCGACGTCTGCGACGACGACCCGGGTGACGAGCCGGCTGCGCTGGTGCGGACCTCGCTGCGCACCCTCACCGAGATCTGGCGCGGTGACCGCACCTGGGCCAGCGCGGTCGGCGACGAGTCGCTGCGGGTGCTGGCGACCGGCGACGTGGTGAGTGCGCTGCCCGGCTGGTTCCTGCTGTCGCCGTTCGCGTCGGTGCCGCGACCGGTCCCGCTGACCCACGAGCCCGTTCACTAGGCTTGCTCGCATGAGCGAGCAGCCCTCCGCCCCCGAGGACCTCAGCGCCGAGGACGCCAAGCTGGTGACCCTGGCCCGGGCCACCCGCGCCCGCGCCCGCGCCACCGAGGGCGCCGCGGTGCGCGACCTCGACGGCCGGACGTACGCCGCCGCGAGCGTCCGCCTCGAGCACCTGAGCCTCTCGGCGCTCGAGGTCTGCGTCGCGATGGCGTTGTCGTCGGGGTCGACCGGCCTGGAGGCCGCGGTCGTGCTGACCGACGGCGACGTCCCCGACCTCGCCGCCGTCACCGACTTCGCGGGACCCGACGTGCCGGTGCTCGTGGGCGACCCGCGCGGCGCCGTCCACACCCGGCTGGCGACGCCCGGAGTGTGACGCACATGGTTGTCCAGCGCAACCATCTGTGAGGTAGGAGATAGTCGCTCGCGAGTGTCCGACCCGGTCGCTAGCGTGGAGGGGTGCGAGCGCCGATCGGCTGGGACGAGCACGCTGCAGGAGTGGCGCGGCTCGAGGCGTCCTACGCCGCCCTGCCCCCGACGGCACCGGTCCGGCTGGCGAAGCGCACCAGCAACCTGTTCCGGGGTCGCGCGGAGCTGACCACGGGGCTCGACGTCTCCGGGCTCGGCGGCGTGATCGAGGTCGACGGCGACGTCGCCGAGGTGCAGGGGATGTGCACCTACGAGCACCTCGTCGAGGCGACCCTGGCCCACGGCCGTATCCCGCTGGTCGTGCCCCAGCTGCGGACCATCACGCTCGGCGGTGCGGTCACCGGCCTCGGCATCGAGGCGACCAGCTTCCGCAGCGGGCTGCCCCACGAGTCGGTGCTCGAGATGGACGTCCTCACCGGCAGCGGTGAGGTGGTGACGACCAAGCCGGGCGACGAGCTCTTCGACGCCTTCCCCAACTCCTACGGCTCGCTCGGCTACGCCACCCGGCTGCGGATCGAGCTCGAGCCGGTCCAGCCCTACGTCGCGCTCCGCCACGTCCGCTTCGAGGACGCCCACGCGCTCGCCGAGGCCGTGGAGCTCATCGTCCGCTCGCGCGAGTGGGAGGGCGAGCGGGTCGACGGCCTCGACGGGGTGGCCTTCGCGCCCGGCGAGCTCCACCTCACCCTCGCCCGCTGGACCGACGAGCTCGGTCCGACCAGTGACTACGCCGGGCAGCAGGTCTTCTACCGCTCGCTCCAGCAGCGCACGACCGACCGGCTCACGATGCTCGACTACCTCTGGCGCTGGGACACCGACTGGTTCTGGTGCTCGCGGGCGTTCGGCGCCCAGCACCCGGTCGTACGCCGGGTGTGGCCGCGGCGGCTGCGTCGCTCCGACGTCTACTGGAAGCTCGTCGCGCTCGACCGCCGGTTCGGGATCGGTGACCGACTGGACCGGCGGGCCGGACGGCCGCAGGGGGAGCGCGTCGTGCAGGACGTCGAGGTCCCGGTCGAGCGGCTCGCCGAGTTCCTGGCGTGGTTCGACCGCGAGGTCGGCATGCGTCCCGTGTGGCTGTGCCCGTTGCGGCTGCGCGACCGCGAGTGGCCCGGCTACCCGCTCACCCGCGACACGACCTACGTCAACGTCGGCTTCTGGGGCGTCGTCAACGTCGGTCCCGACGCGCCGCAGTCCCCCCTCAACCGGGCGATCGAGGCGAAGGTGTCCGAGCTCGGCGGGCACAAGAGCCTCTACTCCGAGGCGTTCTACGCCCCGGACGAGTTCGACCGCCTCTACGGCGGTGCCGAGCTGGCGCGGGTCAAGGCCATCCACGACCCCGACGACCGGCTGACCTCCCTCTACGACAAGGTGGTGCGCGAACGATGAGCTTCAAGCTCGACGCTGGCTCGGAGGCTCGCGGACGGATGACGATCGGCGACGCGTTCGGGCGCCTGGTCCGCGGCGGGCTGCCGCTGCGCTTCACGGCCTACGACGGCAGCACCGCAGGCCCGTCCGACGCCGAGGTGGGCATGCACCTGCGCACGGAGCGCGGCCTGGCCTACCTGATGACGGCCCCCGGTGACCTGGGGCTGGCGCGGGCCTACACGAGCCTCGACCTCGACCTCACCGGCGTGCACCCGGGCGACCCCTACGACGCCCTGGTGCTGCTCAAGGACCACACGAAGTTCCGGGTGCCGACCCCCACCGAGGCGGTCTCCATCGTCCGCAGCCTCGGTCTGTCCCACCTGCGTCCGCCGGCCCCGCCGCCGCAGGAGCACCTCCCGCGCTGGCGTCGCACGGTCGAGGGCCTGCGCCACTCGCTGGTGCGCGATGCGGAGGTCATCTCGCACCACTACGACGTGTCCAACCGCTTCTACGAGCTGGTGCTCGGCCCGTCGATGGCCTACACCTGCGCGCTCTACGACCCGCCGACAGCGACGCTCGAGGAGGCCCAGGCCGCGAAGTTCGACCTCGTCGCCCGCAAGCTCGCACTCGGGCCGGGCCAGCGCCTGCTCGACGTCGGCTGCGGCTGGGGGACCATGGTGCGCCACGCCGCCCGCGAGCACGGCGTACGAGCGCTGGGCGTGACGCTGTCCGCCGAGCAGGCCCAGTGGGCGCAGGCGGCCATCGAGCGCGAGGGGCTCGGCCACCTCGCCGAGGTGCGCCACCTCGACTACCGCGCGGTCACCGAGACCGGGTTCGACGCGGTCAGCTCGATCGGGCTCACCGAGCACATCGGGGTGCGCAACTACCCCGCCTACTTCGGCCACCTGCGGGCCCGGCTCGCGCCCGGCGGCCGGCTGCTCAACCACTGCATCACCCGGCCCCACAACGGCCACCAGGAGACGGGCGCGTTCATCGACCGCTACGTCTTCCCCGACGGCGAGCTGATCGGGTCGGGCACGATCATCGCGGCGGCGCAGGACGCGGGGCTCGAGGTGCAGCACTCCGAGAACCTCCGCCTCCACTACGCCTCCACGCTGCGCGACTGGAACCACAACCTCGTCGAGCACTGGGACGAGTGCGTCGCCGAGGTGGGTGAGGGCACGGCGCGCGTCTGGGGCATCTACCTCGCCGGCTCGCGGGTCGGGTTCGAGCGCGACGAGGTCGAGCTCCACCAGGTGCTCGCGACGCGCAACCACGTCGACGGCAGCTCCGGCTTCCCGATGCGCCCCGACTGGTGAGCAGTCGATAACGTGGACCGGTGAGCACGCGGGCAGCCCAGTTCAGCGCACGGGTCGTGAGCCGTGAACCGCTGACGGACCACCTCGTGCGGCTCGTCCTCGACGGGCTCGACGGCTTCGCGAGCACCGGCGTCCCCGACGAGTGGGTCGGGCTCGTGGTGCCCGGTCAGTTCCAGAGCCGCTACTACACCGTGCGCTCGTGGGACGGGCGTGAGCTGGTCCTCGACGTCGTGGTCCACGACGTCGGGCTGGTGACGGAGTGGGCGATGCGCGACTGCGTCGGCGACACCGTCACGATCACCGAGCCCAAGGCGTCCTTCGCACCCCCGGCTGACGCCGCCTGGCTGCTGCTCGTCGGCGACCTGACGGCGATGCCGGCGACCGCCCGCATCCTCGAGGCCCACCCCGACCTGCCGACGTACGTCATGGCGGAGGTGCCCGATGACCTGTCGGGCTACCTGCCCGGCCACGCCGACGTGACCTGGCTCGAGCCGCCCGCGCCGGGGCAGAGTGCGCTCGCGCAGGTGGTCGAGGGCATCGACTGGCCCGAGGGCGACGGCTACTTCTGGATGGCGGGGGAGTCCGCGCAGATGCGCGCGATCCGCAAGCACCTGATGCGCGAGGTCGGCCTCCCGACGAGCCACTACGACGTGATGGGCTACTGGCGCGCGACCGCCGGCCGCCAACCCCGAGCAGTCGATCCCGGCCCCATCTGGCGCGCCGGCAAGGCGGCAGGGAAGAGTGACGAGCAGATCTGGGCGGAGTACGACGCAGCGCGAGAGGCAACCGATGGCTGACGAGCATGACGACACCACCGAGGACGTCGGCGAGGAGCTGGACGACCTTGACGACGACCTCGACGAGGACGACGAGCTCGACGACGACTTCGACCTCTCCGGGGTCGCCCCGGCCGGCGCGTTCTACCAGGCGCCGGAGGGCTACCGGAGCGGCTTCGCGTCGTTCGTGGGCCGCCCCAATGCGGGGAAGTCGACGCTGACCAACGCGCTGGTCGGCCAGAAGATCGTCATCACGTCCTCCAAGCCGCAGACGACCCGCAACGTGGTGCGCGGCATCGTTAACCGAGACGACGCGCAGCTGATCCTCGTCGACACCCCCGGCCTGCACCGCCCGCGCACCCTGCTCGGCGAGCGGCTCAACGACCTCGTCCGCACCACGTGGGCCGAGGTCGACGTCGTGGCCGTCTGCTTCCCGGCCAACGAGAAGATCGGCCCCGGCGACCGCTACCTCGTCGGCGAGCTGTCGAAGGTGCGGCGTACGACCCGCATCGCCGTCGCCACCAAGACCGACCTCGTCACCCCCGAGCAGCTCGGCCAGCACCTGCTCGACATCCAGGCGCTGGGCGAGGAGACGTCCACCGTGTGGGCCGAGATCGTCCCGGTGTCCGCGGTCTCCGGAGACCAGGTCCAGCTGCTCGCCGACCTCCTCGTGGGGCAGCTGCCCGAGGGCCCGCCGCTCTACCCCGACGGCGACCTCACCGACGCCCCGGAGGAGGCGCTCGCCGCCGACCTGATCCGCGAGGCCGCCCTCGAGGGCGTGCGCGACGAGCTTCCGCACTCGATCGCCGTCGTCGTCGAGGAGATGGGCCTGCGCGAGGGCCGCCCCGCCGACAAGCCGCTGCTGGTGATCGTGGCGAACCTCTACGTCGAGCGCGACTCCCAGAAGGGGATCATGATCGGCCACAAGGGTGCCCGCCTGCGCTCGGTCGGCACGGCCGCGCGCAAGCAGATCGAGGCGCTGCTCGGCACCCCGGTCTACCTCGACCTGCAGGTGAAGATCGCCAAGGACTGGCAGCGCGACCCACGTCAGCTGCGCAAGCTCGGGTTCTAGGCCTTCCCGCTGTCAGTGATTCCCGGCTGACCGGGGATCACTGAACATGTCAGGCCGTGCACGGGCCGACAAGTTCAGCGAGAGCCTGGCAAGTGCGGTCCGCTCGCGGCAGTCGGCCTTCGAGAACTGACGTGCGGCGGTACGGGACGGCCCGGACGCAGGTCGGGTGCGTCGACCGGGTCGTCGTACGCCACCCGCATCGGGACGACACCCGCCCACACCGGCTCGTCGAGGTCCTCGTCGGGGTCGTCGGGGAAGCCGTCGCCGACCTTCACCGACCACTCGTCGAGCGGGACCCGCAGCACCGAGGTCGCGGCCAGCTCCTTGGCCCGCGGCGCGCGCAGCTCGGCCCAGCGACCGGGCAGCAGGTGCTCGGTCAGCACCTCGAGGGCGTGCAGCTTCTCGTCGGCAGCGACCTCGGTGGCGGTGCCGAGCACGGTCGCGCTGCGGTAGCGCATGCTCGACTCAAAGGCCGAGCGCGCGTAGACCAGCCCGTCGAGGTGGGTGACGCTGACGCAGACGGGTGCACCGGCCGCGAGCGCGCGCATCAACCGGCTCCCGGTGGAGCCGTGCAGGAGCAGGTGGTCGCCGTCACGGGCGCAGGCCATGGGCAGGACGAAGGGCTGACGGTCCACCTCGAAGCCGACAGCAGCGTGCATCGCCTCGTCGAGGATCGCGTGGAGGGTCGCCAGGTCGCGGACCTGCTTCTCGGGCAGCCGGCGCACGTCGGTGCGCGCGTCGCGGGGACTCATGGACAGATCATGCCGGGACCCAGCAGATCCCGTAGCGCTGTCCGGCGTCCCACTGCTCCTGCGTCGGGCTCTCCTGCGACCAGGTGAAGTCGAGCGGGTCGGCGGCGTCGGCCCGGGCGGCGTCGCCGCACGGACCGTCCATCCGGTCGGCCACCGCCGTCCTCGGCGGCAACTTCTTCCCCGGGATGTCGACCGACGACACCGCCTTCCAGGCATGCTTCGCGGCGCAGCCGACCCGCCGGAACGCCGGGGTGCCGGGGGGCGCGGTGGCGCACATGGCGACCGCCGGGGCGTCACCGAGACCCTTCGTGGCGCGCGGCAAGGTCAGCAACCGGCGGGGTCCGGCGACGACGACGACGTCGCAGCGGAACCAGTCGGCGCCCGCTTCCGCGCGCTTCGGCGGCGGTGTGAACCAGACCGACCGCGCCATGGTCAGCCTCAGCTCCCGCGGCGTACGACCGAGGTGCCTTGCCAGCCGGGCGCTGCACGTAGAGCGCGCCTGCTCCTGAGCGGCCCGCGAGTCGACGCGGCGGACGTGCCCGGCCTTGGTCTCCAGCTCCAGCCGGCCGACGAAGTACGTCTGCGCCGTGTGCTTGCGCTTGCACGTCACCGGCTCGGTGCTGCCCACGACGTTGACGGCCTGGCCGAAGGACAGCAGGTGGCACTCGCCGACGCGCGGACGAGGGCCGGGGTCGGGCGGGTCGGTGGTCTCGATCGCGGTGGCGGACGACGAGGGCGACGGCGTCGAGTCGCTGACGGGCTCCGTCGGCGAGGACGAGCACCCGCTGACGGCGAGGACGAGCGCACCCAGCGCGAGGACCGCCCTCATCCCATCACCAGGGCGGCCAGCGTCCCGCCCAGCTCGTACGCCGACTCCCGGTCCGCCTCGCCCACCTCGCCCAGCACCTCGAGGACGGGGGCGGCCTGGCGCCAGCCGAGCGCACCGACGATCGACTGCACCGATCGCACGGCGCCCGTCGTGTCGTAGCGGCCGTGCACGTAGAGGCCGTAGGGCTTGCGTCCTCCCTCGACCGTCCCGGCTGCGCCGTCGTCGGCGAGCGCGCCACCGGCCTGGAGGAAGATCGAGTCGAAGAAGTGCTTGAGGGCGCCGCTCATGTAGCCGAAGTTCGCCGGCGTGCCGAGCACGTAGCCGTCCGCCGCGAGCACGTCGTCGGCGTCGGCCTCGAGCGCCGCGCGCACGACCACCTCCACGCCCTCGATGGCGTCGTCCGAGGCACCCGCGACCACCGCGTCGCTGAGGGCGGTGACCGACGGGGTCGGTGAGTGGTGGACCACCAGCAGCCGGGGCATGACGTGAGCCTACGAGGCGAGTAGCGTCGATCGGTGTGAGCTTCGAGGTGGCGGGTGAGGCGTACGACCGGTTCATGGGTCGCTACTCCCAGCCGCTCGCCGCCGACTTCGCGCAGTGGCTGGACCTCCAGCCGGGGCAACGGGCGGTCGACGTGGGATGCGGGCCGGGAGCGCTCACCGCGGTCCTGGCCGAGCGCCTGGGCGCGGACCACGTGGCGGCGGTCGACCCGAGCGAGCCGTTCGTGGCCGCCTGCCGCGAGCGCAACCCGGGCGTCGACGTGCGGCACGGCGGCGCCGAGTCGCTGCCGTTCGACGACGACTCCTTCGACGTCGCGGCGGCGTGCCTCGTCGTGCACTTCATGGCCGACCCCGTCCGCGGCGTCACCGAGATGGCCCGGGTGACCCGGAGGGACGGCTGGGTCGGCGCCACCGTCTGGGACCTGGCGGGCTCGCGCGCTCCCATGGCGCCGCTGTGGGAGGCCGTCGCCGAGGTCGCGCCCGAGCAACCGGGCGAGCGCGCCTTCCAGGGCGGATCGCGCGAGAGCCTGGTGTCCATCTTCGACGGATCCGGACTGCGCGACGTCGAGTCGGTGGAGCTGCAGGTCACCGTCACCCACCCGACGTTTGACGAGTGGTGGGAGCCCTACCTCCACGGCGTCGGTCCCGCGGGGGAGGTCATCGCCGCACTCGACGAGGACGCTCGCGCCCGGCTGGTGGAGACCCTGCGGCGCAACCTCGGGGACGGGCCGTTCGACCTCACCGCCGTGGCGTACGCCGCCCGCGGGCGGGCCTGACCTGCCCGCAGGCCTACTCGTCCTGGCCGACCAGCGCCGGCGGCCACCGCGAGCCGTCGAGCAGGGGTCGGTCGCCGAGCGGCTCGTCGAGGATGAGCATCTGCTGCGAGGTCGGGTTGCCGGGGCAGTTGGCGCCGCCCACGGGCGGTTGGCTCGTCCAGTAGACGGTCACGCTCTCCTCGGAGCTCACGAGGGCCGGTTCGTCGAGGAAGGGTGCGGGGTCGCGCGCAGAGGTGCACGCGGTCTCGTTGACGTCGACGGTGACCTCGGTCGCGTCGCCGTCGACCGCAGCGCTGGCGTTGACCTGTACCCAGGTCGTGTCCGGGTCGAGGACGGGGCCGAGCGTCCAGCAGTTGCCGTGACCGGTCCACCTCCACCCGTCGCTGGTGCGCTCCAGGTGCATGGTCATGGCGTCGCGTGCGGGACCGTCGGCGGTCCAATCGCCGAGCGCGAGGACGACCTGGTCGCCTTGCTCGACCAGGAGCTTCCATGGTGTGCGGCCGCCCTGAGGCAGTACGCGCGCGGTCTCGCCGCGCAGGTCCGGATCGGTGGCGACCTCGTCGAGCGCCGCCTCGATCTCCGCACGCGGCGTCACGCCCGTGGTGCCCTCGGCCATCGTCGAGGCCACCCATCCCGGGCCACCGCCGCAGGACAGCAGGACCTCGCCGTCGACGAGCGTGACCGGACCCTCGCGGGTCACCACGGGCTCGGTAGCGGTCGCAGCCGGCTCGCGCTCGCCGCACCCCGCGACCGCCAGGACGAGGGCGGCCGCGACGGCCGCACGCAGCACCCCCGGCGTCGTCATGTGTCCACGTTATGGCCGAGCCCGCGCCGGAACCGCTCGTCGCGGGCTATCGTTATCGAGTCATGATGCGCAGCCTGCTCCTCCTTCCGAGCCGCAACGAGGCCTGAACCCGGCCCCCTCGTTGCGGAGTGTGGTGCGCGCCGGTCGCCCGTTCGAGCCCCACCCGAGCAGACCGAGGACCCTCATGACCCACCTGAGCAACACCAGCAACCAGCAGGGCACCAGCCCGATGCCGTTCGGCCGCTACACGCCGTTCGTGCCCGTCGACGTACCTGACCGCACGTGGCCGACGAAGAAGGTCGACAGGGCGCCGCGGTGGCTCTCCACCGACCTGCGTGACGGCAACCAGGCGCTGATCGACCCGATGACGCCCGCCCGCAAGCTCACCATGTTCGAGCTGCTGGTGAAGATGGGCTACAAGGAGATCGAGGTCGGCTTCCCCAGCGCCAGCCAGACCGACTTCGACTTCGTGCGCAAGCTCGTCGAGGAGGACCGGATCCCCGACGACGTACAGATCTCGGTGCTGACCCAGGCCCGCGAGGACCTGATCGAGCGCACCGTCGACTCGCTGGTCGGGGCGCCCCGGGCGACGATCCACCTCTACAACGCGACCGCGCCGCTCTTCCAGCGCGTGGTCTTCCACGTCACCCCCGACGAGTGCCGCAACATCGCGGTCCGCGGCACCGAGATGGTGATGAAGTACGCCGAGGAGCGCCTGGGCGGCATCGTCGGCAGCCAGGACTTCGGCTACCAGTACAGCCCCGAGATCTTCACCCAGTCCGACACCGACTTCGCGCTCAGCGTCTGCGAGGCGGTCTCCGACGTGTGGCAGCCCGAGGCCGGGCGCGAGATCATCCTCAACCTGCCGGCGACCGTCGAGATGTCGACGCCGAACACCTACGCCGACCAGATCGAGTACTTCGGGCGCGGGCTGACCCGACGCGAGCACTCGGCGATCAGCCTGCACCCCCACAATGACCGCGGCACCGCCGTCGCCGCCACCGAGCTGGCCCTGATGGCCGGCGCGGACCGCGTCGAGGGCTGCCTGTTCGGCCACGGCGAGCGCACCGGCAACGTCGACCTGGTCACCCTGGCGATGAACCTCTTCAGCCAGGGCATCGACCCGCAGGTCGACCTCGGCGACATCGACGAGGTGCGGCGCACGGTCGAGTACTGCACCAACCTGCCGGTCCACCCGCGCCACCCCTACGCCGGCGACCTCGTCTACACCGCGTTCTCCGGGTCGCACCAGGACGCCATCAAGAAGGGCCTGGAGGACCTCGACCGGCAGGCGGCCGAGCAGGGCGTGCCCGTGGGCGAGCTGCCCTGGGAGGCGCCGTACCTCCCCATCGACCCCAAGGACGTCGGCCGCACCTACGAGGCCGTGATCCGGGTCAACAGCCAGTCCGGCAAGGGCGGCGTGGCCTACGTCCTCAAGTCCGAGCACAAGCTCGACCTGCCCCGTCGCGCCCAGATCGAGTTCAGCCGGGTCGTGCAGCAGCACACCGACACCGAGGGCGGCGAGATCACGCCCGAGGAGATCTGGTCGGTCTTCCGCGCCGAGTACCTCGACCGCCGTACGCCGCTCGAGCTCGACTCCGTCCACACGTCCAGCGCGGCCGGCGAGAAGGACCAGCTCACCGTGGGCGTCTTCGTCGACGGGGAGCGCCAGGAGCTCTCGGGTGAGGGCAACGGCCCGATCGCGGCCTTCGTCGACGCCATCTCCGGCCTCGGCCACGACGTCCGGGTGCTCGACTACGCCGAGCACGCGCTCTCGGCAGGCGGCGACGCGATCGCGGCGGCGTACGTCGAGTGTGCCGTGGGCGAGAAGGTGCTGTGGGGCGTCGGGCTCGACCCCAACATCGTCACCGCCTCGCTCAAGGCCGTCATCAGCGCCGTCAACCGCGCCTGACCTCGGTAGTCCCCATCAAATGGGTCGTCTGCGGACATCCGACACGGCCCATTTGATACGGACTACATTCACTGCATGTTGGTGAGCGAGCGGATCGGTCAGTTCTTCGTCGAGTCCGACGGTGGGCGCGACCGGCTGGAGTACACCGAGTACGGCTCGGGTGACCAGTGGGTCGTGCTGCTGCACGGCCTGCTCATGCCCCGCCGGATGCAGCAGCCGCTCGCGCGGGCGATGGCGGCGCAGGGCCTCCACGTCGTGACCCTCGACCTGCTCGGCCACGGCCGCTCCGACCAGCCGGCCGACCCGCTCGTCTACTCGATGACGTCCTTCGGCGAGCAGGTCGTGGCCCTGCTCGACCACCTCGGTGCCGAGCAGGCGGTCATCGGCGGCACCTCGCTCGGCGCCAACGTCTCGCTCGAGGTCGCGGTCATCGCGCCGGAGCGGGTCAAGGGCCTGATCGTCGAGATGCCGGTCCTCAACCACGCGCTCGTCGCCGGGATCCTCGCCTTCGTGCCGATCATGCTGGCCGCGCGCTACCTGCCCTTCACCGCCAACACCCTGCAGAAGGCGGCGCGCTCCGTGCCGCGCGGGCTGGTGCCGTTCTGGGCGGGCATCGGGCTCGACACCGTCGACCACCGGGCCGACTCGATCGCCTCGGTGCTGCACGGCGTGATCTTCGGCCGGCTCGCCCCCTCGTCGAGCCAGCGCCGCAAGATCCAGGCGCCGGTCTTCGTGGTCGGTCACCCGATCGACCCGATTCACCCGTTCGTCGACGCCGACATGCTCGCGGCCGAGCTGGCGCACGTCCGCATGGAGCGGGCGACCTCGATCCTGGAGTGGCGGTTCCGGCCGGACCGGCTGACCGCCGCCGCCACGGACTTCGCCCTCGACTGCTGGGCCACGCCCGTTGCCGACACCAAGCGCGCCCGGAAACGCTGACGTCTAGCCCGCCCTGGCACCGCCCGTGGGGGAGAATGGTCCGGTGCCCCTCTACCGCGACGAGGCGGTCGTGCTCCGCACCCACAAGCTGGGCGAGGCCGACCGCATCATCACCCTGCTGACGCGTCAGCGCGGCAAGGTGCGCGCGGTCGCCAAGGGCGTGAGGCGTACGACGTCGCGCTGGGGCTCGCGCCTCGAGCCGTTCACCCACGTCGACCTCCAGCTCGCGGAGGGTCGCAGCCTCGACGTGATCACCCAGGCGGAGACCCTCGACCCGTTCAACGCGCGGCTCGGCCTCGACTACGACCGCTACACCGCCGGCACGGTCATGCTCGAGACCGCCGACCGGCTGGTCACCGAGGAGGGCGAACCCGCGGTCCAGCAGTTCCTCCTGCTGGTCGGAGGACTCCGCGTGATGGCGAGCGAGGCGCACCCGGCCAAGCAGGTCCTCGACTCCTACCTGCTCCGCTCGCTGTCGGTCGCGGGCTACGCGCCGTCCTTCGACCACTGCGTGCAGTGCGGGATCGAGGGACCGCACCGCTTCTTCAACCCGTCGGCCGGTGGCGTGCTGTGCGCCTCCGACCGGCTGCCCGGCTCCGCGACCCCGGCCTCGGAGACGGTGGTCGTGCTGGGTGCGCTGCTCGTCGGCGACTGGCCGGTCGTGCACGCCGCCGACCCGCGCCACCTCCGCGAGGCGAGCAACCTGGTCTCGGCCTACCTCGCCTGGCACCTCGAGCGCGGCCTGCGCTCCATGGCGTACGTCGAGCGCTGACGGCTACTACGCTGGCGGCCGTGAAGCGCCAGGTGAGACCGCCGACCCCGCACCCGAGCGGCGCCACCCCGCCACCCGTCCCGCGCGACCTGGTCCCCGAGCACGTCGCGATCGTGATGGACGGCAACGGGCGGTGGGCCAAGCAGCGCGGGCTGCCTCGCACCAAGGGCCACGAGGAGGGGGAGAGCACCCTCTTCGACGTCGTCGAGGGGGGCATCGAGATCGGCGTGAAGGCGATCAGCGCCTACGCCTTCTCGACCGAGAACTGGTCGCGCTCGCCCGACGAGGTGCGTTTCCTGATGGGCTTCAACCGCGACGTGATCCGCCGCCGTCGCGACGAGATGCACGAGCTCGGAGTCCGCGTGCGTTGGGCCGGCCGGGCGCCGCGGCTGTGGAGGTCGGTGATCAAGGAGCTCCAGGTCGCCGAGGAGATGACGAAGGACAACGACGTCCTCACCCTCACGATGTGCGTCAACTACGGCGGCCGCGCCGAGCTCGCCGACGCCGCCCGGTCGATCGGCCGCGAGGTCGCGGCGGGCCGACTGAACCCCGACAAGATCGACGAGAAGACCTTCGCCCGCCACCTCTACGTCCCCGAGCTCCCCGACGCCGACATGATCTGGCGCACGTCGGGGGAGCAGCGGCTGTCCAACTTCATGCTGTGGCAGGCGGCCTACAGCGAGATGGTCTTCACCAACGTGCTCTGGCCCGACGTCGACCGGCGCGACCTGTGGGCGGCGATCGAGACGTACGCCAGCAGGGACCGTCGCTACGGCGGCGCGGTGCCCAACGAGTCCTGACCCGACGTGGACTAGCGACAGGCCGGGCAGGTGCCGAAGATCTCCAGCGTGTGGCTGATGTCGGCGTAGCCGTGCTCGGCGGCGATCGACCCGGTCCAGCGCTCGACGGCCGGTCCCTCGACCTCGACGGTCGCACCGCACGTGCGGCACACCAGGTGGTGGTGGTGCGTGTCGGAGCAGCTGCGCCAGATGGCCTCGCCGTCCTCGTTGCGCAGCATGTCGACCTCGCCGGCGTCGGCGAGCGCGGAGAGCGTGCGGTAGACCGTCGCCAGGCCCACCGAGTCGCCCTGGCGGGAGATCAGGTCGTGGATCTCCTGCGCGCTGCGGAAGTCGTCGAACCCGGCCAGGGCCGTGGCGACGGCGCGGCGCTGGCGCGTGGGGCGTACGGGGGACCGCTCAGTGCTCGTCATAGTGCTCTCCGTGCGGGGCGTGCCGGTGGCCGTCGTGGACGTAGTCGACGTGGTCGGCGTGGGGGACGGCCGGGTGTCCACAGTCCTTGCCGTGCTCGTGGGGATGCTGGTCGGTGGAGCGGTGCGGCGCTGCGGAGACCTCGGGGAAGGGGGCCATCAGCCTGCTGCGGCGTCGCAGCCAGACCCCGATCGGCCAGGTGGCGGTGAACATGGCCAGGGCCATCAGCACGATGGTCGGTCCGGGCGCGACGTCCACGCGGAAGGACAGGGCCGCACTCAGGAGCAGCCCACCGACGGAGGCCACGCAGCCGACGAGCATCGCCCCGACGAACGTCGCCCGGAAGGATCGCGCGAGCTGCTGCGAGGTCGCCACCGGCACCACCATGAGCGCCGAGACCAGCAGCAGGCCGACCGTGCGCATGGCCACCGTGATGCTGACGGCGGCCAGCACGGCGATCAGCAGGTTGTAGCCGCGGACCCGCAGGCCGGCCACGCGGGCGAAGTCCTGGTCGCTGGCCACGGCGAAGAGCTGCGGTGACAGGCCGAGCGTCAGGACGAGCACCACCGCGGCGAGGATGGCGGTGAAGACGACGTCGGCGAACGAGATGCTGTTGAGCGAGCCGAAGAGGTAGGCCTGCAGCGTCGCGGCGCCCTGCCCGGCGATGCCGGTGATCAGCACGCCTCCGGCGAGGCCGCCGTAGAAGAGCAGCGCCAGCGCGACGTCGCCGTTGGTGTGGCCACGCTCGCGGATCACCTCCATGAGCACCGCCCCGAGCACCGCGACGACGATCGCGGACCAGGTGGGGGAGGCGCCGGTGAGCAGGCCGAGGGCCACACCGGTCACGGCGACGTGCCCGATGCCGTCGCCCAGGAGGGCGAGCCGGCGCTGGACGATGAACGTGCCGATCGCCGGCGCCGCGAGCCCGGTGAGCAGGGCCGCGACCAGTGCACGCTGCATGAAGTCGAGCGACAGGAGGTCGATGAAGCTCATCCTGGGTTCCCCCGCTCCCAGTCGAAGGGGGAGGAGACGTGGGGTGCGTGGTCGTGCCCTCCCGGTACGTCGTGGTCGTGGTGGTGGTGGGTGTGCGAGGCGACCTCTTGCGTGAGCGGAGGGCCGTCGTAGGCCACCCACCCGTCGCGCATCACGACCGTCCGGTCGATCAGCGGCATCATCGGGCCGATCTCGTGTGCCACCAGCACGATGGTCGCGCCGCGCTCCTTGAGCTGGCGCAGCGCGTCGGCGAGTGCCTGCTGGTTGGGCAGGTCGACCCCAGCCGTCGGCTCGTCGAGCACGAGCAGGTCCGGCTCACCCGCGAGCGCCCGCGCGATGAGCACCCGCTGCTGCTGGCCGCCGGACAGCTGGGAGACGCCGTGCGATGCCCGGTCCGACAGCCCGACGACCTCGAGCGCCGACTCGACGGCCGACCGGTCGGCCGCGCTGGTCGGCCGCAGGAGCCGGCGTCGACCGACGCGTCCGGAGGCGACGACCTCGCGGACCGTGGCAGGCACGCCGCCGGTCGCGGTCGAGCGCTGAGGCACGAAGCCGATCCGCTGCCAGTCGCCGAAGTCGTCGAGCGGGGTCCCGAAGAGGCGCACCTCGCCACGAGCGACCGGCAGGAGGCCGGTGAGCGCGCGGACGAGGGTGGACTTGCCCGACCCGTTGGGCCCGAGCAGCGTCACCATGTCGCCGGCGTGCACGGTCAGGTCGACGTCGCGCAGGATCGGTCGGCCCCCGATCGCGACGGAGACCCGGTCGAGGACGACGGGAACGGAGGTGTCGGGCGAGGTCACGAGCAGCCGTTGGCCTGCTGGAGGGCGGTGAGGTTCTCGCGCATGAGGGAAAGGTAGTCCTCGTCGGCCGTGTCGTCGGACAACCCCTCGATCGGGTCGAGCACCGCGGTGGACACGCCGAGGTCGTCGGCCAGCGTCTCGGCCATCTTCGGGCTCACCAGTCGCTCGGAGAAGACGGTCGTGACGCCGTCCTCGGTGATGAGCTCCTGGAGGCGGGCCAGGTCGGCAGCCGTGGCCTCGGCGTCGGGGGACAGCCCGGCGATCGGCTCGAAGTCCAGCCCGTAGCGCGTCAGGTAGCCGAAGGCCTGGTGGCTGACCACCGTGGTGCTCCGCTCGCAGGAGGCCAGCCCTGCGGTGTAGTCGGCGTCGAGCGACTCGAGCTCGGTGCGCAGCGCCGCTGCGTTGTCGTCGTACGTCTGGGCCGCGTCAGGGTCGATCTCGCCCAGCTCGTCGGCCACGGCGTCGGCGAAGTCGGCGACCAGGAGCGGGTCGAGCCAGAAGTGCGGGTCGAACTCGCCGTGCTCGGCATGCTCCTCCTCGGTCTCGCCCTCGTGCTCCTCGTGCTCGTCCTCGCTCGCGGGCAGCAGGTCCACGACCGCGGCGGCGTCCAGCACGGGGGCGTCGGCCTCCTCGACGGTCGCGTCCACGGCCGGCTGGAACCCGTCCTCGAGGACGATGACGTCCGCGTCCTCCAACGCCGCGGTCTGGGCGATGGTCAGGGCGAGGTCGTGCGGCTCCTGGCCGGGCTGCGTCAGGTTCTCCACGGTCCAGTCGTCGCCTGCCACCCGACCCGTCACCCAGGCCAGCGGGTAGAACGCCGCGACTGCCGAGCGACCATTCCCGGCTCCGTCGGCGGACCCGCCGCAACCCGCAAGGAGGAGGGCCGAGGCGAGGGCCGCGGTGAGGGCAACAGGTCGAGCGACGGCCAACATGAGAATGATTCTCACCGTCCTTGAGAACCATTGTCAACTTGTCCGGGTAGTCCAGTGACGAATGGCTGTCCCGAGGCCGTTTCGGCAACAGGAACCCGCTGGACTACCCCGGCCGTAGGGTGAGCCCGTGCTCGTCGTCACCCGCCTGCGTACGCCGTCCAGTCCCCGTGGCACAGACCCGGCCGCGGAGGACGAGCTGCGCCGCGGCCTCCTCCACGCGCTCGCGATCCTCGCGGCCAAGCCCGGTCACGTCGGGGGAGAGGTCGGCCGCAACGTCGACGACCCGACCCTGTGGGTGCTGACCACCCGCTGGGAGAACGTCGGGTCCTACCGCCGGGCACTGGGGTCGTACGAGGGCAAGATGCACATCCAGCCGCTGATGGTGCACGCCGTGGACGAGCCGAGCGCCTACGAGCTCGTCGAGGAGGGGACCGACCTCAACGAGTCCCAGCCCCGGTCGTTAGGCTGACCGCTCGCCCCGCTTGAACCAACATGGACCGGCAGCCAGCCGGTCCGGACACACGTCATATCGAAGGACCTCCACCGTGGCCAAGCCCGCCCCGACCGCCCTGGACAACGTCGTCTCCCTCGCCAAGCGCCGAGGTTTCGTCTACCCCTGCGGTGAGATCTACGGCGGCACCAAGTCCGCGTGGGACTACGGCCCGCTGGGTGTCGAGCTCAAGGAGAACATCAAGCGCCAGTGGTGGCGCTTCATGGTCACCCGCCGCGACGACGTCGTCGGCCTCGACTCCAGCGTCATCCTGCCGACCCGCACCTGGGAGGCCAGTGGTCATCTGAGCACGTTCAGCGACCCGCTGACCGAGTGCCAGTCCTGCCACAAGCGCTTCCGCGCGGACCACATGCAGGAGGACTACGCGGCCAAGAAGGGGATCGACGACCCCGACACGGTCGACATCAACGAGTCGATCGCCTGTCCCAACTGCGGCACCCGCAACGCGTGGACCGAGCCGCGCAACTTCAACATGATGCTCAAGACCTACCTCGGCGTGATCGAGGACGAGTCCGGCCTGCATTACCTGCGGCCCGAGACCGCGCAGGGCATCTTCCTCAACTTCGCCAACGTCGTGACGTCCAGCCGCCAGAAGCCGCCCTTCGGCATCGCCCAGATGGGCAAGAGCTTCCGCAACGAGATCACGCCCGGCAACTTCATCTTCCGCACCCGCGAGTTCGAGCAGATGGAGATGGAGTTCTTCGTCAAGCCGGGCGAGGACGACGAGTGGTTCCGCTACTGGATCGAGGAGCGCACCCGCTGGTACGTCGACCTCGGCATCGACCCCGACAACCTGCGCCACTACGAGCACCCGCAGGAGAAGCTGTCGCACTACTCCAAGGGCACGACCGACATCGAGTACCGCTTCGGGTTCTCGGGTCGTGACTTCGAGGAGCTCGAGGGGATCGCCAACCGCACCGACTTCGACCTCAAGCAGCACAGCGAGTTCTCCGGCAAGGACCTGTCCTACTACGACCAGGCCGCCGACGAGCGCTACCTGCCCTACGTCATCGAGCCCGCCGCGGGCCTCACCCGCTCGTTGATGGCGTTCCTCATCGACGCCTACACCGAGGACGAGGCCCCCAACACCAAGGGCGGCGTCGACAAGCGCGTCGTGCTCAAGCTCGACCCGCGCCTCGCGCCCGTCAAGGTCGCGGTGCTGCCGCTGAGCCGCAACGCCGACCTCTCGCCCAAGGCGAAGGCGCTGGCCGCCGAGCTGCGCCAGAACTGGAACGTCGAGTTCGACGACTCCGGCGCGATCGGGCGCCGCTACCGCCGCCAGGACGAGATCGGTACGCCGTTCTGCGTGACGGTCGACTTCGAGACGCTCGACGACGACGCGGTCACCATCCGCGAGCGCGACACGATGAGCCAGGAGCGGGTCAGCCTCGACGGCATCACCCGCTGGTTCGCGGAGAAGCTCGTCGGCTGCTGACCCGGCGGCCGCGGAATGCGGCCGAGCCGTGTGACGATGGCGCCATGCGGCGCGCGATGGTCTGGTTGACGGCCCTGGTGCTCTCGGCGTCCGCGTGCGCCCCGGACGACCCCGAGTCCTCGCCCGCGCCGGCACCCACCGCTGCGGTGGACCCGGCCGTCGGCACGGACCCCGGCACCGACCTCCGCTTCGGCGAGGAGGCGACCGTCGTGTGGCAGCCCGAGTCCGACGTCGTCGGCGTGCTCGACGTGAGCGTCGACGCGGTGGCCGAGCAGGACGAGTCGGTCTTCGACGGGTGGGTCAGCGAGGTGATGCCCGACGCGCGCCCCTACTTCGTCACGGTGACCCTCACCAACTCGGGCGAGTCCGACCTCGGCGCGCAGGAGGTGCCGCTCTACCTGCGCGACGACACAGGTGCGCTGGGTGCCCCGTGGACCGTCGGCGGCGACTTCGCCGAGTGCCAGAGCGGCCCCCTGCCCACGCCGTTCGCTGCCGGTGCGGCGGCGGACATGTGCCTGGTCTACCTGGTCCCCGACGGCGCCCGCATCCGCGACCTCGTCTTCGAGCCCACCGAGGGCTACGACCCGATCACCTGGTCGGGCCAGGTGGAGAAGCCCGAGCGCGAGAAGTCGGGCAAGCGCGGTTGATTTTGGGGTCGACCGCGGCGCGTTCGACAATGGGGGCATGGCCGCCCTCCCCACCTCGCTGACGCTGGGCTCGGTCCGCGTCGACACGCCGGTGGTGCTGGCGCCGATGGCCGGCATCACCAACGCGGCCTACCGACGCCTCTGCGCCGAGCAGGGTGCCGGGCTCTACGTCTGCGAGATGATCACCAGCCGCGGGCTCGTCGAGGGCGACGAGACCACGCGCAAGATGCTGGTCTTCGACGAGTTCGAGACGATCCGCTCGGTGCAGCTCTACGGCACCGACCCCCTCTACATCGGCAAGGCCGTCGAGATCCTCTGCGCCGACTTCGGCGTGAAGCACGTCGACCTCAACTTCGGCTGCCCGGTCCCGAAGGTGACCCGCAAGGGTGGCGGGGGAGCACTGCCGTGGAAGCGCGGCCTGCTCGGCGAGATCCTCACGTCCGCGGTCTCCGCCGCGTCGTCGTACGACGTCCCGGTGACGATGAAGACGCGCAAGGGTCTCGACGACGACCACCTGACCTACCTCGACGCGGGCCGCATCGCGCAGGAGACCGGGGTCGCGGCGATCGCCCTCCACGGTCGCACCGTGCAGCAGGCCTACTCCGGCGAGGCCGACTGGGACGCCATCGCCGCGCTGGTCGACCACGTCGACATCCCCGTGCTCGGCAACGGAGACATCTGGGAGGCGGCCGACGCGATCCGGATGGTCGAGCAGACCGGCGTCGCGGGCGTCGTCGTCGGGCGCGGGTGCCTGGGCCGACCGTGGCTCTTCCGCGACCTGGCCGCCGCCTTCCACGGCGAGGACGTCGCGACCCTCCCGAGCCTCGGCGAGGTGAAGGTGATGATGCGCCGGCACGCCGAGCTGCTGTCGGAGCACATGGGGGAGGAGCGCGGCTGCAAGGAGTTCCGCAAGCACATCGCCTGGTACCTCAAGGGCTTCCCGGCCGGCGGCGAGCTGCGCCACCAGCTGGCCCTCGTCGACTCGCTCGCCGCCCTCGACGTGCTGCTGGACGGGCTCGACGACCGCGCTGCGTTCCCCGAGCGCGAGCTCGGCACCCCCCGCGGTCGGCAGGGTGCACCGCGCAAGAAGGTGGTGCTGCCCGAGGGGTGGCTCGACGACACCGACGGCCGCGGATCGCACCTGCGCGAGGACGCGAACGAGACGACGGGCGGCTGACAGGCCTGCCCTGTCGGCATACGCAACGATCCGTGCCGGGTGACCCGGAACACGCATGAATTTGCTGTGAAGATTTGGGACAGGGCCGGAATCGTGTGCTCTACTCGATGATCGCGTCGACGTGGGCACGAGTTCCCCCTCGTGGATCGGCGCATCCGTCCCCCGTCAGCAACTGCAAAGGATCAGCGCTGTGGCTCAGCATCGCCACAAGCGGGAAACCCCTGCTACCCCCTCCCCGTCCCGAATCCCCCGTTCCGTCCTGGTGTCCGCACCGCTCGCCGTCGTGGCGACGCTGTCCGCGGTGACCATGGGCGTCCTCGCGGCCGAGCCGGCCACGTCCGACGACAACCTCCTGGCTTCGTCCGGGACCCTCTCGTCCGGGACCCAGTCCCTCTCCGGCGCCGCCTCGTCGACGCTGAGCCGCCGCGGCGACATCGTCTCGCGCTCGACCATCCGGACCGCCGCGAAGGCCGAGTCGGCCGCGCGCCAGGACCTCGAGGTCGACCAGCAGGCGCGCCGCCTCGCGAAGAAGCTCGACCGCTCCGTGTGGACCACCGAGGTGCTCAACCTGTGGTCGGGTCCGTCGGAGAAGTCCGACAAGCTCGGCGAGATCGGCGCGCTGAAGCAGGTCGTCGTGACGGGTCGTGAGCAGATGGGGCGCACCCAGGTCGTCCTCGACGGCCAGTCGCGCTGGGTCAGCTCGGACTACCTCGCACGGGAGAAGCCGGAGCCCGAGCCGGAGGAGCCGGCGGTGCCCGCCCTCGGTGGCTCCTGCACCAACGGCACGACCGCCGGCGGGGCCGGGGTCAACATCCAGAAGGTCCATGCCGCCGTCTGCGCCAACTGGCCCTCCATCGCGACCTACGGCACCCTGCGAGGCGGCGGCGGTGACCACCCGCTCGGCCGCGCCGTGGACATCATGGTCAGCGGCTCGACCGGGTGGGCAGTGGCGGAGTTCGTGCGCGCCAACGCGGCAGCACTGGGTGTGAGCTACGTGATCCACGCTCAGAACATCTGGTCCGTCCAGCGCTCGGCCGAGGGGTGGAGGTCGATGGCCGATCGGGGCTCGGTCACCGCCAACCACTACGACCACGTGCACGTGTCGACCTACTGAGGTCGGCGCTCGCTAGGCTGACCGGCCGATGAGCATCGAGGACCTGTACGACGACGCGGCGCGCGAGCGCGTCGTCGCCGAGCCGCCCAAGCGCGTCGACGCACCTGTGCGGCTGGCGTTCGAGCGCGACCGGGCGCGCGTGGTCCACGCGGCCGCGTCGCGGCGGCTCGCGGCGAAGACGCAGGTCGTCGGTCCGCAGACCGACGACTTCGTCCGCAACCGGCTCACGCACAGCCTCGAGGTCGCCCAGATCTCCCGCGACCTCGCCCGGGCACTCGGCACGCACCCCGACATCGCCGAGACGGCCGCGCTCGCGCATGACCTCGGCCACCCGCCCTTCGGGCACAACGGCGAGCGGGCGCTGGCCGAGCTCAGCGCCGGGTGCGGCGGGTTCGAGGGCAACGCCCAGACGCTGCGGATCCTGACCCGGCTGGAGTCGAAGACGTTCGACGCCGACGGCCGGTCGGTCGGGCTGAACCTCACCCGGGCCACCCTCGACGCCTGCACCAAGTACCCGTGGTCGCGCTCGTCGGCCGACGGCCCGCACGGCGTGCACGCCGACGGCACCCCGCGCGTGGTGGTGAAGTTCGGTGTCTACGACGACGACCGCCCGGTCTTCGACTGGTTGCGCCTCGGCGTCGAGGGGCGCGGACGGTGCCTCGAGGCGCAGGTGATGGACCTCGCCGACGACGTCGCCTACTCGGTGCACGACGTCGAGGACGGCATCGTGGCCGGTCGCCTCGACCTCACCCGCCTCGACCGCGACGCCTTGTGGGCGACCGTGCGGTCCTGGTACCTGCCGGGCATCGACGACGTCGCGCTCGACCGGGCGCTCGCCGACCTGCGTGCGATCGGGTCCTGGCCGCGGTCGTCGTACGACGGCAGCAGGCGGAGCCTGGCCGCGATCAAGAACCTCACGAGCGACCTCATCGGGCGGTTCTGCGGCAGCGTGCAGGAGTCGACCTTCGCCGCGGCGGGCGGAGAGCCGCTCGTGCGACACCGGGCCGACCTGGTCGTCCCGGCCGACACCGAGGTGGAGATCGGCGTGCTCAAGGGCATCGCCGCCCACTACGTCATGCAGGCCGACGACCGGGTGAGCCTGATGGAGCGCCAGCGCTCATTGGTCGCCGAGCTCGTCGAGGCACTCTGGGACCGCGGCTCCGACGCCCTCGACCCGGTCTTCGTGCACGACTGGGACGACGCGGCGGACGACGCGGGACGGCGCCGCGTGGTCATCGACCAGGTGGCCTCGTTGACCGACGCGAGCGCCGTCGCGCGTCATGCCGCGCTGATCGGTTGATCAGGGCAGGTTGCCCTGCGGGTAGGGGTTGTCCTGGAGCGCGGTGCTCTCGGGGTTGAGCTGGTCCTCGAGGTCGGAGCGGTGGTCGCCGTTGCCGCTGCCGGAGGGAGTCACCTTGTCGGCCGCGGTGCTTGCTGCCGCCGCGACCTTGTCCTTGACGACGGGCGCCTTCTCCTTGGCCAGGTCGGCGGCCTGCGTCGCCTTCTCCTGCACGCGCGGGTCGTCCTTGACCCGGGTCGCGGCCTTCTTGATCTGTTCGTAGCGCTCGCGGCCGGCACGGGTGCCGAGCACGTAGCCGATACCTCCGGCGATGAGCAGCGTGAGCTTCTTCATGGTGGTCTCCCTCGGGTTGGTTCGTGGTGGGGTGTGGTCAGTGCGAGCGTCGGCGCCAGAGGAGCAGCACGACGCCCATCGCGACGAGCGACCCGGCGGCAGCGAGCACCTCGGGCCTCGGGGTCCCGGAGTCGGTCGTGGCGGAGTCCTTGATCGAGGCGACCTTCTCCTTCGCCTGGGACTTCACGTCCAGCTTCGCGGCGAGCTGGTCGACGGTGCCGGCGAGCTGGGCGCGCTGGGCCTCGATCTCGGCCTCGATCTGCTCGGGGGTGCGGGCCTCGCCGGTCTGGTCAGTCATGGTGGGCTCCCTTCACGGTGGCGACGTCGTCCTTGATGCCCTGGATCGCGCGCTCGGGCGCTGCCGGGGTGGCCTCGGCGACCTTGTTCTTGCCGGCCAGGCCGGCGACGGCGGCGCCGGCGAGCAGCACGAGGCCGACGATGAGGGCGGCGAGCCAGGCGTCGACGACGTTCGCGAGAGCCAGGATGGCAGTGGTGACGAAGGTCGCCACGGCGAAGAACGCGAGCAGTCCGGCGACGCTGAACATGCCGATCCCGACGCCGGCGCGCTTGCCCTTCTGGGCGACCTCCGCCTGGGCCAGCCGGATCTCGGAGCGGATGAGCTCCGGGATCTGCTGGGAGAGCTGGTGGACAAGTGCGCCGAGGGTCTGACCCTCTGGCGCTCCGTGCTGAGCAGTCATGACATCGACCTTCCCAAACCCGGTCCGTCGACACCAGCCGTGCTAACCCATAGGGGTGCGCCGCTGTTGTGGAGACCCGTCCGCGGGGGTGGGTGCGCGCCCGTAGACTCCGCGGCGTGGCAGGCCGGATTCGCGACGACGACATCGCCGAGGTGCGTGAGAAGGCGCGGATCGACGACGTCGTGTCGCAGTACGTCACCCTCAAGCGGGCCGGCGGCGGCTCGCTCAAGGGCCTGTGCCCGTTCCACGACGAGAAGACGCCCTCGTTCAACGTCAACCCCGCGCGGCAGTTCTTCCACTGCCTGGCGGGCGAGACGCGCGTGCTGACCGACCAGGGTGCACGGTCGATCTCGGAGCTGTCGGGCGGCGTGCACCGGGTGCTGGGCGGCGATGGTCGTTGGGTGGACGCGCCGTTCAGCTCGTACGGTGTCCAGCCCCTGTGGCGGATCACCCTCACCCGAAACCGTCAGGTGAAGGAGCTGTTCGCGACGGATGGTCACCGCTGGTTCGTCAAGGCGGGGGCCAGGCGTCAGTCGCGCCGCGAGGTACTTACCACTGACCTCAAGCAGGGGGACAGGCTCGTCACTGTGTTCCCCCGCACGCGCACCGCCCGCACGCGTCCGTCACCTTTCGGCATCGCGCACGGGTTCACCTTCGGTGACGGCACGCGTGCCGGCAGCGGGTCCGTCGCCCAGCTCTGTCCGCCCAAGGACATGGCCATGCTGAAATGGTTTCCGCAAAGCCAGACGGCGGCCAAGGACGACAACATCCTGGTCCTGGACCTGCCCGCTTTCTTCAAGTCGACGCCAGAGCTTCATGAGTCGGTCTCCTACCTCTACGGCTGGCTCGCGGGCTACTTTGCAGCTGACGGCTGCGTGGCCGAGGACGGCACGGTCATCCTCAACTCGGCTACCAAGGACAATCTCGAATTCGTCCGCGACCTGTGCACCAGGCTCGGCATCGGCACCTACGGCATCACCAGCCAGTCGCGAGTCGGGTTCGAAGGGCGTGAACCGTCCGATCTGTTCCGCATTCACCTGGTGAACGAGGACCTTCGCGAGGACTTCTTCCTCATCGATCGACACCGCGAGCGTTTCCTGGAGACCGAAAAGGCGTTCGCCCGACGTGGGTGGGTCGTCCAGTCCGTCCAAGCCACGGATCGGGCCGAAGAAGTCTTCTGCGCGGAGGTCCCCGGCACGCACGCCTTCACGCTCGAGGACAACATCCTCACGGGAAACTGCTTCGGCTGCGGAGAAGGCGGCGACGCCATCGCCTTCGTGATGAAGGTCGACGGCCTCACCTTCACCGAGACCGTCGAGCGCCTCGCCGAGAAGTACGGCGTCCAGCTGCGCCGCGAGGAGGGCGACGACGAACCCGTACGACCGCGCGGGCCGGCGCGGGGCCGGTTGATCGAGGCCCACAAGGTCGCCCAGGAGTTCTACGCCGAGCAGCTCGGCACCGCCGACGCCGTCATCGCGCGCCAGTTCCTCGACCAGCGCGGGTTCGACCAGGCTGCCGCCCAGATGTTCGGCGTCGGCTTCGCCCCGCGCGACGGCGAGGCGCTGACCCGTCACCTGCGAGGGCGCCGGTTCACCGACGAGGAGTCGGTCGCTGCCGGCCTCGTGGCCCACGGCCGCTCCCACTACGACCGCTTCCGCGGCCGCCTCGTCTGGCCCATCCGCGAGGCCAACGGCGACACCATCGGCTTCGGGGCGCGCCGGATCTTCGACGACGACCGCATCGAGGCGAAGTACCTCAACACCTCCGAGACGGCGATCTACAAGAAGAGCCATGTCCTCTACGGCATCGACCTGGCCCGCACCGCGATGAAGGACGCGCAGCAGGCCGTCGTCGTCGAGGGCTACACCGACGTGATGGCCTGCCACCTCGCCGGCGTACGCACTGCAGTGGCGTCGTGCGGCACCGCGTTCGGCACCGACCACGCGCGGGTGCTGCGTCGCTTCCTCGGCGACCACGACAGCACCAGCGGGGAGGTCATCTTCACCTTCGACGGTGACTCGGCCGGGCAGAAGGCCGCGATGAAGATTCTCGAGAGCGACCAGGTGTTCGCCTCGCAGACCTATGTCGCGGTGGCGCCCGAGGGCATGGACCCGTGCGACCTCCGGCTCAAGGACGGCGACGAGGCGGTGCGCGAGCTCGTCGCCAAGCGCCAGCCGCTCTACCGCTTCGCCCTCGACAACATCCTGTCCCGCCACGACCTCGACCGCGCCGACGGGCGCATCGACGCGCTCCGCGACGCCGCCGGCCTGGTCGCCGGCATCCGCGACAAGACCAAGGTCGACGCGTTCTCCCGCGAGCTCGCCCACATGGTCGGCGTCGACGTCGACGAGGTCCGCAGCGAGGTGCGCCGCGCGGCCAACCGACCCGCCAAGCAGCCCGACGAGAGGCGTACGACCCGGGCCAGCGAGGCGCCGGAGCAGCCCGTGCCCACGAGGCCGGCGCTGCCGAGCCTGTCCGACCCCCGCTTCCTCATCGAGCGGGAGATGCTCAAGCTCGTCATCCAGCACCCGGCCGGCGTGGGCCGCACGACGGCGCACGTGACGACCGGCGACTTCACCCACCCGACCTTCCAGGGCGTCTGGGAAGCGGTCACGACGGCTGGCGGCCCTGCCGCAGGCGCGGAGGATCCCGGTTGGTCCAACAAGGTGCGTGGCGCAGCGACCGATCCCGCGGTGATCGCTGCGGTCACCGAGCTGGGGGTGGAGCCGGTGCGCGGCACCTCCGACCCCAACCCGACCTTCGCGGTCGCCTACGTCTACCGGCTCCAGGAGCTCACCACGGCGCGCCGGATCGCCGACGTCAAGGCCCGTCTCCAGCGCACCAACCCGGTCGACAACGCGCTCGAGTACAACCGGATGTTCGGTGAGCTGGTGATGCTCGAGCAGCACCGCCGCAAGCTGCGCGACGGCGCCGTCGGCCAGACAGGGGCACAGTCATGATCGGTCCCGTCAGCTGGCGACGCAGCTCGCTCGTTCCACGCGTCGACGTCCCGCGCGGGGAGAAGGTGCTCGCCGTGACCCGCGCGGAGGACGGCAGGGTGCTCGCCGGGACGCGGGACGCGTTCTACGTCGCCGCCGACGGCGGGGAGGTCCATCGGGTGCCGTGGGAGCAGGTCGAGGCCGCCGACTGGGACCGCGACACCGACACCTTCCGGCTCTCCGAGGTCGGCAGGTGGGGCGAGCAGCGACCGATCCACACCGCAGTGCTCACCGACCCCGGCCGGCTGCTGGAGCTGGTCCGCGAGCGCGTCACCGCCAGCATCGTCCTCCAGCGCCACGTCGTCGTGGCCGGCCGTCGCGGGCTGCGTGTCATCGCCCGCCGCGCGCCGTCGGGATCCGACGGGGTCCAGTGGATCTACGAGTACGACGAGGGTGTCGACCCCGACGACCCGGCCGTGCGCGAGATCGCCCTCAGCACCCTCGAGGCGATGCGCATCGAGGTCGGCCTGCCCTGATTTCACCCGGGCCGACGCTGCTTGCTAGTGTTCTGCCCCGCTGCTCAAGCGATCCCCTATAGCTCAATTGGCAGAGCATTCGACTGTTAATCGGAGGGTTCCTGGTTCGAGTCCAGGTGGGGGAGCAGTGAGAGGCCCCGGTCCGCGCCAGGCGCGGATCGGGGCCTCTTGTCGTCTGCGACGAAGGTCAGGCCGGACCCGCCGCGTAGGCGTCGATGAGCTGGGCCTCGGCGGCATCGAGGTAGGTCGCCATGGCCGACTCGGCCGCGTCGAGCTCACCTGCTGCCAGCAGCTCGAGGATCGCGCGGTTCTCGGGGAGGTAGGCCTGGTGGAACGCCTGGGGGGCATCCATCACGTGGAAGACCAGGCGCAGCTCGGCCAGCAGGTGTCCCATCGCCTCGGTGACGCGGGGGCTCTGCGCCAGCGCTGCGACCGCCTGGTGGAAGTGCATGTTGGCCGTGCCGACCTCGACCCACCGGTCGCGCGCCGCGGCTGCCTCGCCCTCCTCGACGGCGTCCCGGACCGGGACGAGGAGCTCGACCCACCGGTCGGCGGAGAAGCCTGCCCGTCGGCGCTCGGCCGCGCGCCGGACCGCACCGCACTCGAGGATGCGGCGCAGCTGGTAGAGGTCTCGCACGTCGTCGACGGTCAGCTTGCGCACGAAGACGCCCCGGTTGAACTCGTGGAGCAGCAGGCGCTCGTGGCCGAGCAGGCGGAACGCCTCGCGCAGGGTGTTGCGCGAGACCCCGAGCGCCGCGCCGATGTCCTCCTCGGACAACCGGGTGCCCGGGGGGAGGTGGCCCTCGGTGATGCGGGTGCGGAGCACGTCGGCGACCCGGCCGGCGGTGCTGGCGCGACCGAGTCCGGTGCGCTCGGCCTGGAGCTCCTCGAGCCAGTCGCTGGTCGTCACGCGTGCAGGGTATCGGGTCGGGGGTATTGACGGATTGTTGAACAATCCTTCAGAGTGGTGTGACGGGGACCACTTCCGACGGACCACTCGGGACCGACACAGATGGGCGCGACATGACCGACGAGACCAGGCAGACCGACACCGGGACGGCGAAGCACGACGTCATCGCGAAGGCGGGCGCAGCGCGGGGCGCGTTGCTCGGCGCGATGTTCCTGATGGCCACCAGCGCCATCGGACCCGGCTTCATCACCCAGACCACCGTGTTCACCGCGGAGCTCGGCGCGGCCTTCGCCTTCGCGATCCTCGTGTCGATCCTCGTCGACATCGCCGTCCAGCTCAACGTGTGGCGCGTCATCGGCGTCTCGGGCATGCGGGCCCAGGAGCTGGCCAACACGGTCCTGCCCGGCGCCGGCTACTTCCTCGCAGCCCTCGTCGTCCTCGGCGGGCTCGTGTTCAACATCGGCAACATCGGCGGCACCGCGCTGGGCACCAACGCGATGTTCGGGCTCGACGTCAAGATCGGCGGTGCGATCTCGGCGCTGATCGCGATCGCGATCTTCCTCAGCAAGCGGGCCGGCGTCGCGATGGACCGGATCGTGGTGGTGCTCGGCGTCGTGATGATCGCGATGGTGCTCTACGCCGCCGTCGTCTCCGGCCCGCCGGTCGGCGAGGCGCTGCGCCAGACCGTGCTGCCCGACGACGTCGACTTCCTGATCATCACGACACTGATCGGTGGCACCGTCGGCGGCTACATCACCTACGCCGGCGCCCACCGGCTGGTCGACTCCGGCATCACCGGTCCCGAGCACGTCCGCGACATCACGCGCGGCTCGGTGACCGGCATCCTGGTGACCGGGGTGATGCGCACGCTGCTGTTCCTCGCCGTGCTCGGCGTGGTGGCCGGTGGCGTGACCCTCGCCGTCGACAACCCGCCGGCCTCGGCCTTCCAGGCGGCACTCGGCGACGTCGGCGTGCGGGTCTTCGGCATCATCCTCTGGGCCGCGAGCATCACCTCGGTGATCGGGGCGTCGTACACCTCGGTGTCCTTCCTGGCGGGCTTCTCACGTCGGCTCGAGGCGCATCGCAACCTGGTGACCGTCGGCTTCATCGTCATCTCGGGAGCGATCTACCTCGCGCTGGGCAAGGCGCCCGTCACGCTGCTCGTCCTCGCCGGCGCGCTCAACGGGCTCATCCTCCCCGTGGGCTTCGCGATCATCCTCTGGGTGGCCGCCCGGCGGATCGACCTGCTCCGCGGCTACCACTACCCGAAGTGGCTGCTCGCGGTCGGAGCGCTCGTGTGGGTCCTCACGGTCTACCTCGGGTGGAACTCGCTCGGCGGCATCGCGGACCTGCTGTGACGGGGCCGCGGATCGACCTCAACGCCGACCTGGGGGAGTCGTTCGGCAGCTGGACCCTCGGTGACGACGACGCCCTGCTCGAGGTGATCACCAGCGCCAACGTGGCGTGCGGCTTCCACGCCGGCGACCCGACCGTGCTGCGACGGACGTGCGCCCGGGCCGCCGAGCGCGGTGTCGTGATAGGCGCGCAGGTGGGCTACCGCGACCTCGCGGGCTTCGGCCGCCGCTTCATCGACGTCGAGCCCCACGACCTGACCAACGACGTGCTCTACCAGCTCGGCGCGCTGGAGGCCTTCGCCCGGGTCGCGGGCACGCAGGTCCGCTACGTCAAGCCGCACGGGGCGCTCTACAACGCGATCGTCCACCACGAGGCGCAGGCCGAGGCGGTCGCCGAGGCCGTACGCCGCTACGACCCGACGCTGCCGGTCCTGGGCCTGCCCGGCTCCGTGTGGCTCGCGGTGGCCGAGGGGGCCGGCCTGACCCCCGTGCCCGAGGCGTTCGCCGACCGCGCGTACACGCCCGAGGGCACCCTGGTGTTGCGGCGCGAGCCGGACGCGGTGCTGCACGACCCCGACGACGTGGCAGGGCGCACGGTCCGGATCGCCACCCGTGACGAGGTGGTCGCTGCCGACGGTTCCCTGGTCGCGGTGCGCGCCGCCTCCGTGTGCGTGCACGGTGACAGTCCCGGGGCGGTGGCGATGGCCACGGCCGTACGCCGCGGGCTCGAGGAGGCGGGCGTGCGGGTGCTGCCCTTCGTCGGTGGTGAGGCGGGGTGAGGCTGCTCCCGTGCGGCGGGTCCGGACTCCTGGTGGAGCTCGACGACCTGGACGCCGTGCTGGCGCTCTATGCCGAGCTGGTCGACGACCCGCCCGACGGCGTCGTCGACCTCGTGCCGGCCGCGCGCACACTGCTCCTGCGGATCGACCCCGCACGGACCGATGCGGCCCGGGTCGCCCGGGCCGTGCGCGCCGTCGAGCCGCGGTCGGGGCACCGTCCCGATGCCGGTCGCCTCGAGGTCCCGGTGACCTACGACGGCGAGGACCTCGCCGAGGTCGGGCGGCTGACCGGGCTGGGGGAGCGGGGCGTCGTCGAGGCCCACACCGCCCAGGAGTGGACGGTGGCGTTCTGCGGCTTCGCTCCCGGCTTCGGCTACCTGGTGGGGGCCGACGACCGGTTGACGGTGCCCCGGCGTGACAACCCGCGCACCAGGGTGCCCGCCCGGTCCATCGCGCTGGCCGGTGAGTTCACGGGGGTCTATCCCCGCGAGTCGCCCGGCGGGTGGCAGCTGATCGGCCACACCTCCGTGCAGCCCTGGGACCTCGAGCGCGACCCGCCGGCCCTCCTCGTGCCGGGCCTCCGGGTCCAGTTCGTGGAGGCCTGATGGACACCGCACTGGAGGTGGTGACCCCCGGCCCGCTGAGCACCGTGCAGGACCTGGGCCGTCACGGCCTCGGAGCCCTCGGTGTCGGCCATGCGGGGGCTGCGGACGTGCCCGCCCTGCGACTGGCCAACCGCCTGCTCGGCAACGCCGAGTCCGCGGCCGCGATCGAGGTGACGTTCGGCGGCCTCGAGGTGGTCGCGCACGGTGGCATGGCGGTCACGCTCACCGGAGCGCCCTGCCCCCTCACCGTCGACAGTCGTGTCCACGGCCCGTACGGCGTGGTGTGGGTGCCCGACGGCGCGACCCTGCGCCTGGGGCCGCCGAGCACCGGGCTGCGCAGCTACCTGGCGGCACGTGGGGGGATCGAGGTCCCGCCCGTGCTGGGCTCACGCTCCACGGACGTCCTGTCCGGGGTCGGACCCGAGCCACTCGCCGCCGGTGACCGGCTGCCGGTCGGCCGCGCCGCGACGACGTACCCGTGCGTCGACGTGGTGCCCGTGCAGCCGCCCGAGGGAGGCGACGTCACCCTGCGCGTCGTCGACGGTCCCCGGGCCGACTGGTTCACGCCCGCCGGGCGGGCGGCCCTGCTCTCCGACGCCTACGAGGTCACCGCCGACAGCAACCGGGTCGGGATGCGCCTGTCCGGACCGCCCCTCGAGCGGGCGCGCGACGATGAGCTCCCGAGCGAGGGAATGGTCTGCGGGGCCCTCCAGGTGCCGCCGTCTGGCCAGCCGACCCTGTTCCTCGCCGACCACCCGGTCACCGGTGGATACCCCGTCATCGCGGTGGTCGTCGCTGCCGACGTACCCCTCGCCGCGCAGGTCCGACCGGGTCAGCGCATCCTCTTCCGCCGCGTCCCGTCCCCTACGCCCGACCCCGTCCCCACCCCAGGAGCACCCGATGAATGACGTCGCCACCCTCACGCCCACCGAGGCCCGCGAGAGGTTCCGGGCCGGCCTGCGCGTGCCGACGTCCGGCTGGTGCGCAGGCTGGACCCAGGCCAACCTGCTGGCCGTCCCGCGCGACCTGGCGTACGACTTCCTGCTGTTCGCGCAGCGCAACCCCGCGCCGTGCCCGATCCTCGACGTGACCGAGCCCGGCGAGGTGAGCAGCCAGCGGTTCGCGGGCGACCTGCGCACCGACCTCCCTGCCTACCGCATCTACGAGCACGGCGAGCTGGTCGCCGAGGTCGACGACGTGACGGGGCACTGGCGAGACGACATGGTGGCGTTCCTCATCGGGTGCAGCTTCACGTTCGAGGACGCGCTGCTCGAGGCCGGAGTGCCCGTGCGCCACCTGGAGCAGGGCGGCAACGTCCCGATGTACCGCACCTCCATCGCCTGTCGCCCGGCCGGCTCGCTGTCGGGCCCGATGGTCGTGTCGATGCGTCCGATGCCCGCATCGCAGGTGGCCACGGCGGTCCGGGTGACCTCGCGCTACCCCGCCGTCCACGGGGCGCCGGTCCACATCGGCTCACCGGCCGACCTCGGCATCACCGACCTCGACACCCCCGACTTCGGGGACCCGGTGGAGGTGCGGCCGGGAGAGGTGCCGGTCTTCTGGGCCTGCGGCGTCACCCCGCAGGCAGCGGTCATGCAGTCCCGTCCGGCACTGGCCATCGGCCATGCCCCGGGCCACATGGCGATCACCGACATCCGCGAGAGCGAGCACCTCGTCCCGTGAGGGGCGTCATTGCGGTGACGTAACGCTTCCGCGCGCCACGTGAACTGTGGGTTACACGGCCGTGGGCGCGCCTGCGCTGCGTCAGGCTGGCGGCATGACCGCCAACCCCTCCAGCGAGACACCCGCCGCGGGCCAGTTCCTGGTCCGCCCCGACGGCTCGGTCGTCGGCGACGACGGGCTCTCCGGCGCACTGGCGGCGGCGCTGCCCTACACGGGCCGGCTGGCCCGGCGTATGGGCGAGCTGGTCGACGCCGGTGACCTCCGGGTCATGGAGGCCTTCGGCACCGAGCACCTCATCGTCGCGGTGACCTGGACCCCCGCCGGCGAGGGCACCTTCCGGGCGGTCGTGATGCCGCTCGTCGGGCGCACGGTGCCGACCTTCACCGTCGTGGGAGCGGTCGACACGTCCGCCGCCGTCTCGCACTGCCTGACGCGGCTGTCCCGCGTCGACGGTGTCGAGTGGTGCTCGATCATCACCGCGAGCTCCCGGGTCATCGGCGCGGTGGGCGAGCGGCAGGACCTCCACCACCTGGCCGAGGCCGGCACCCGCATGCTGGCGATCCTGCGATCGCTCCAGGACCAGCACGCCACCGGGTTCGTCCGACTCCGGTTCGAGGAGGGCGCACTGGTCGGGGTCGCCCTCGGCCGTCACGCGCTGGTCGCGTCGGTCTCATCGGCGGAGGACGACGAGCTCATCGCGATGATCGACGAGATCCGGGCGATCCTCGCCGACCACGACCTCTCCACCGTTGCGACGGAGTTCGACCCCGACGAGCCGGAGGCGGTCGAGGAGGCACCGCCGCCCCCACCGGCGACGCCGGCTCCCGCACCGCTCGTCGGGGCGCGCTTCCGCTACGTGGAGCCCACCGAGAAGAAGCCGCGACGGCTGCGCCGCGGTCGCTGACCTGCTCAGCCCCGGGGCTGAGTCGGCCGCCCCGACTCAGCCCCAGCCGAGCGGGAACATCTCGAACGTCGCCGCGTGGGTGACGCCGAGCCCCTGGCCGCCGCCGCGGAGGATGCCGTCGAGGAACTCCTCGGGGTCCCAGCCCTCCCACCCGAGCCCGTCGATGTAGGCCTTGTGCTCCTTCAGCGAGGCCACGCCCGCCTGGAACGTCTCGGTGACGTCGACGGCGTGCGTCGCCTGCGGCGAGCTGCCCGACCAGACGGCGCGTACGCCGCCCCACGGCTCGAGGCCGTCGGTGAGCTGCTCGGGGAAGATCCACCGGTTGCCCGCGTCGCGTACGGCGTCCAGCAGCGCCCGACCCACGGCGATGTGGTCGGCCTGGTTGAGGTTGGTGCCGCCGAAGGTCTCGCGGAAGTTGATGGTCATCGCGATGTCCGGGCGGTGCTTGCGCACGACCGCGGCGATCGCGCGCCGCAGCTCGACGCCGTACTCCAGGACGCCGTCGGGGAGCCGCAGGAACTCGACCTCGTCGACCCCCACCACGCGGGCGGACGCGATCTCCTCGCCCTCGCGCAGCGAGCCGCTCTCGGCGGGGTGCACGCCGTCGATGCCTGCCTCGCCGCTCGTCACCATGCAGTAGACGATGCGCTTGCCCTGGCCGGTCCAGCGGGCGACGGCGGCGGCACCGCCGTACTCGATGTCGTCGGGGTGGGCGACCACGAAGAGCGCGGTCTCCCAGTCCTCGGGAAGGGGCTCGAAGGACGGGGGAGCGGGACGGTCGTCGGTCATGCATCGAGCATGGCACCCGACGCGTTGTGTAGTGAAGCAGTCGACTTGCTCATATAAGGTCGTCGCATGACAACGTATGCGCCCACCCGTCGTGGCTTCCTCGCCTCCGCTGCCGTCGTCGGTGGCGCCGCCCTCGCTCCGGCCTCGCTCTGGCGCGCCGCACCTGCCGCCGGCGCCTACCCGGCGATCCTCAAGTCGACGCCCACGACGTTGTACAAGGACTTCGGCACCAACGCCGAGATGCTGTGGAGCTCGGTCGACCCGAAGGCCTACCTCACGCCGCAGTCGCGGCTCTTCGTGCGCAACCACTCGAAGACGCCGAAGAACGACCGGTCCACCTACGCACTGAAGGTGTACGGCGACGGTCTCTCCACGTCGCGCACCGAGGCCGAGGCACTCACGCTGTCCTTCGCCGACCTGCAGCGCCTGCCGCACCACGACCTGACCGCGGTCGTGGAGTGCACCGGCAACGGCCGCAGCCTCTTCACGACGCAGCAGGGGCAGTCGGTGTCCGGCACGGCGTGGACCCTCGGCGCGGTCGGCACGGTGCGGTGGAGCGGCGTACGCCTGCGCGACGTGCTGGCGGCGGTGGGGATCTCCCCCGACGCGGTGTCGATCCAGGCCAGCGGGCTCGACGACCCCTTCGTCTCCGGTGGGACCGACTACGGCCGCGTGCGGCGGCCGTTCTCCGTCGAGAAGGCGCTCGACGACGCACTGCTGGCGTGGGGGATGAACGGCGAGGACCTGCTGCCCGACCACGGCTACCCGCTGCGGCTCGTCCTGCCGGGCTGGGTCGGCATCGCCAGCATCAAGTGGCTCGGCTCGCTCGAGGTCTCGACGACGCAGCTCTACTCGCCGTGGAACACGACCTTCTACCGGATGACCGGATCGCAGTGGCCCGCCGACTCCCCGCCGTTGACCGTCAACCCGGTGCGCTCCGCGTGGGAGCTCGCCAGGGACCAGGTGCTGCCGGCCCGACCGGTCACCCTCACCGGCCGCTCGTGGAGCGGTGCCGGCCAGATCTCCAAGGTCTCCGTCAGCCTCGACGGTGGCGAGTCGTGGCGGCCCGCCGTCCTCGACCGGCGCGGTCGCGAGGACCAGGGCTGGACGCAGTGGTCCGTGCGGTGGGGCAACCCGCGACCGGGTCGGCACGAGCTGCTCGCCCGGGCGACGGACGACCAGGGTCGGACGCAGCCGTTCGAGGCGGCGTACAACACCCAGGGCTACTTCTTCGACGCCGTCGTACGCCACCCGGTGCAGGTGGCGTGACGGCTCAGGCCATGACCCCGACGGGCGTCGGCGCGAAGCCCGGGAAGACCTGGGCGGTCGAGACCCCGAAGCGGCGGGTGACGATCTCGCTCAGGACGCTGCGGTAGTCGGTGGTGACCAGCAGGTCGGCGTCCAGCGAGTCCGTCAGGCCGGGCCAGGAGCCGTAGTAGCGACCGCCCCTCACCCCGGCGCCGGCGACGAACATGACGTTGCCGAAGCCGTGGTCGGTGCCGTAGTTGTCGTTCTCCTTGACCCGTCGGCCGAACTCGCTGAGCGTCACGAGCGTCACCCGGTCGGCGAACGGGCCGAGGTCGGCGAAGAAGGCAGCGATCGACCCGGCGAGGTCGCCGGCGTTGCGCCGCATCTCTCCCCACTCGACGGTGCCGAGGTCGGTGTGCATGTCCCAGTCGCCCTGGTCGACGGTGACGACCTCGGCGCCGACTCCCGAGCGCACGATCCGCGAGACGTCGGAGAGGGCCTTGCCGAGATCGGTGGCGGGGTACGCCGCCGCGGCGGACTCGCTCGCCGGCAGGTCGCGCGCCACACCGAAGCCCTGCGCTCCCGAGATCGCGTCGCGGACCGCCTGGTTCATCCGGCCGCTGCCCTTCCACGCGTGCTGGAGCGCGAGCAGCCGTCGGCCGTCGTCGTCCGTGCCGGCGACCTCGGCCCGGTCCACGTCGTCCACGACGAAAGCCGGGTTGACCCCGAAGAGGGAGGTCGGCACCTGGTTGCCCATCGCCGTGCCCTGCAGCGGCGAGGCGCCGGGCAGGTCACCGAGCAGGCGGTTGAGCCAGCCGTTGCGCTCGGTGGAGCCGGGGGCCGCGTCCTCGATGGCCTCCATCGCCGCGAAGTGGGAGCGGTTGGGGGTGGGCATGCCGGTGGCGTGCACCGCGGCCAGGGTCCCGGCGGTCCACATCGGCACCAGCGGCGCGAGCGCCGGGTGCAGGCCGAACATCGCGTCCGGCGCCAGGAGCGAGGCGTGCGGGATGGAGATGCTCGGGCGCGCGGCGTAGTAGGCCGGGTCGCCGTGGGGCACGACGAGCGACAGTCCGTCGGCCGCGCCGCGCAGCGACAGCAGCACCAGGACCGAGCCCAGCGGGGAGGACAGCCGGTTCGCGGTGCGGCCGGTGACGGCGTACGCCTGCGGACCCGAGCGCGTCAGGCCCGGGCCGAGGGCGAGTGCGCCGCCCGCGAGCGCGGTGCCGAGGAGGGCGCGGCGGCTGAGGGCGAGGCGTGCCTCGTCGTAGTCGGAGCAGCCGCAGGTGCGGGACTGGGATCGGGACGTCGTGTCGGTCATGTCAGCACGCCAGGTGGTCGGGGGAGTCGAGGACAGCGGCCAGCAGCCGCGGGAAGCCCCACTGGTAGAGGGCGTGCTCGCGATCGATCTTCTCCCTGGCCTTGCAGCCGGTGGCCAGGCGGGCGGTCTCGAGGAGGTGCTTCGACGCGGGGCGGTGCAGCAGGTCGCGGCTCACCGCGTCGACGAGGTCCGCGAAGCGGATCGGCTTCTTCGCCGGCACCCAGGCCGCGGGCTTGCGGTAGCGGAGGTCGACGCTCGGCCACCAGCCGCCGGCCATCGACCAGTGCATGCTCATCGAGCCGAGCGCCCGTGAGGGCGAGGCCCAGATGTCGTCGCGCACCGGGGTGCCGTCGGGACGCGGCCACGCGTGGGGGGACAGCCCGAGCCCGGACGCCTGCCAGAGCATGGCGATCGCACCGGAGTCGCTGCCGCTGGGCCGGCCGACCTCGACGCCGAGGGCGCGGTAGGTCGCCACCACGTCCTCGCTCGGGTCGCGCAGCTTCCTGCCCGCGGACTTGCGGAACTCCTTGCTCGCGACCAGCGCGCGGAGCACCGGCACGATCTCGGTGTCGTTCTTCAGGTAGACCTTCGCCAGCCGGTCGACCAGCGACGACGGCGGGTCGTCGCGGACGAACTTGGTGGCCAGCCGTTCGGCGATGTGGTGCGCCGTGGA
Organism: Nocardioides glacieisoli; assembly: GCF_004137245.1. Lineage (GTDB taxonomy): Bacteria > Actinomycetota > Actinomycetes > Propionibacteriales > Nocardioidaceae > Nocardioides > Nocardioides glacieisoli. The sequence continues at coordinate 16,892 of NZ_SDWS01000006.1, read as the reverse complement.
CGGGTGGTGGGCGAGGTAGCGCAGGTAGTCCTTGGTCAGCTGGCGACCGTCGCCCTTGCGGTTCTTGTCCGTGAAGCCCTTCACCTTCACCGTCCCGGTGAAGTGGTCCTCCTTGACGTAGGACGCGGCCCACGTCTCCCAGAGGTCCACGTGCCAGCCGGTGAGGATCCGGGCCGAGGCCTTGACGTCGTCCTCGCTGTAGTTGCCCGCGCCGAGGGTGTGCAGCTCGAGCAGCTCGCGACCGAGGTTCTCGTTGGGCGCCCGCTTCGTCGACGTGGCCGCCGACAGGAAGATCAGCATCGCCGGGTGGGTCGTGGTCTCGACGAGCATCTGGTCGAAGCGGCCGAGCGCGTGCTCGCGGATCGTCGCGCCGTAGTCGGCGCGCCAGGTGAAGTGGGCGTCGCCGCTGACGGGCACGTGGAGCATGCCCTCCCAGAACTCGGTCATCTTCTCGAGCACCGGGCGGCGGGTACGGATGCGGCGCACCAGCAGCCAGCGGCCGTAGTCCTCCATCACCTGCCAGCCGCCGCGGACCTCCTGGACCTGCCGCTGCCACAGGTCGGCCGGCTTGCGGTCGAGGTCGGGCCACCACCGGCGCACCTCGTCGGCGGCGCTGTCCGGGAACGCGCCCGGCCGGGTGAGCTGCTTCTCGAACCACGCCTGCGCGCCACCCGCACGGCGTACGTCGTTCGCCAGCGTGGCGTCGATGCCGTAGCCGAAGCGCGTGACGAGGTGCCGTTGCGACGGTGTCAGCAACGGTTGCTTCTCGCGATCTCTGCCCACGACGGCCCTCCCAGTCCCGAGGCGGACCACTGTGACACGTCTGGACGGCGTGCGGGAGCGTTAGCGGGTTGCCCGTGGGACGGCGTCCCGTGTCGGATGGTGACGTGGACATCCGCGAGCTCGACGCCCAGGACCCGGCCGCCCGACGTGCGTGGTTCGAGGTGATGGAGACCTCGGCGCGCGCGAACCGCCCGCACGCGCTGCTGGAGGGCTTCACCGCGTTCGAGGTCTCCGTCACCGAGCCGGGCGAGCACGCCCACCGCGTCCGCCTCGAGGCGCGCGACGGCGACGACCTCGCCGGGGTCGCCGAGCTCGAGCTCCCGCTGACCGAGAACCTCGACGTGGCCTGGGCCGAGGTCAACGTGCTGCCGGAGCGCCGTCGGCGGGGGACCGGCCGGCTGCTGTGGGAGGCGGTGGTCGACCGGGCTCGCGCGGCCGGACGCACGCGGATCGGCGGAGAAGTGTCGGTGGCCCCGGTCGACGGCGGACCCGGCCTGGAGTTCGCGGATGCGGTGGGAGCGGTGGAGAAGCACCGCGAGGACCACCTGCTGCTCGACCTCCCGGTCACGGCGGCGCCCGCCGATCCGGCGTACGACGTGGTCACGTGGCGCGGTCGCTGCCCCGACGAGCACCGCCCCGCCTACCTGGCGATGCGCAACCAGATGAACGCCGACGTGCCGCTCGGCGAGCTCGACCTCGAGCCCGTGGTCCTCGACGACGCCCGGCTCGCGTCGTCGGAGGAGCGGTTGATGCGGTCTTACGACGTCCGCGTGGCCGCCGCCCGACGGCGCTCGGACGGTGAGTTCGGCGGCTACTCGCTGCTGTTCGTCCCGCACGGAGAGGCCTACGGCTGGCAGGACGACACCCTCGTGATGCCCGACCACCGCGGCCACCGCCTCGGCGCGGCCCTCAAGACCGTCAACTACGCCGACCTGACTGGCGACGTCCGTGTCGTCCACACCTGGACCGCGCCCTCGAACGCCGCGATGCACCACACCAACACCGCCCTCGGCTTCCGCGTGGTCGAGCACATGCACGAGATGGAAGCGGCGATCTGAGTCGAGAATTCGCACTGAGTAGGGCGGGTGGGGCTCGAACCCACGACCCAAGGAAGAGGTCTGGGCCCGATCACGCGGCCTCACTATCGGCGCTTTCACGCTCAGAACGGGTGATTCTGCTCGAGCCGACGTCACCGCAGAACCCCCCAGTTCACCGCACAGTGGGGAATAAGTGGGGAGTGAAGCCCTCCCACTTCTCACCCGCAGGGCTCGCGCAGCAGCGGTCCCTCGACGAGAAGCAACTAACGCTCTTGCGGATCGCGCATCCGCAGGTCTGATGCCGGATCGGCCGGCGCACAACACCCGCGACCGCGTGTGCGCCCGCTGTTGAGCGCAGCGAGGACACCGACCACGGTGACGAAGGCGAGCAACACCAACACCGTCGTCATCTCCTTGTCCTCCCGCCGCGATGCAGTCTCGCTGCGACGCTAGCACCGCGGCCGGTTCCTCCTTGGGGTCGATGCGTCGCAACTCGTTCACCCAGCGCCGATTCGTTGCTAGTTCGGGCGTTGCCTCGTGCAACGTCCAGGTCTGCCGCGACCAGCTCGTCCGGATCTGCCGAGATGAGTGCTTCAGTGCTTGTCGCCGGACAGGTCGGCGTAGATGCGTTCCTGCTCATCCGGTGCGACCGTGTCCGCAACGAAGACTCCGAAAGAGCTCTTGCCGTACTGGACGCCGAGGACTTCCTTGGGCGGGTACCCCGCGAAGACCCATGTGCGCACCCGGCTCGGGCTGTCGGCGAACACAGAACCCCGGGCATCTCTTCCCGTGTCATCACACTCAGCCTCGTCCGCTTCGACGTGGCGTTCGGCCTCGTGACTCGATGTGCCCTGCGAGGTGTACACGACACCGTCCAATCGGATCTGCGATGCGCAGTCAGCCGATGACTGAGGACCGGTTTCTGAGCAAGCCGTCATAGCGACCAGTGCGAGACTGAGCAGCAGACACCTCATCCGGTCAGTCTGTCGCAAGTCCACGTTGCTATGACGCCCCCGACATGCGGTTCGCTCCCCTTGGACAACGCCCGGATCTGCCGCTGGCGGTGCGCGGATCGAATCTGCCGAGATCCGGATGTGGCCGCGTCGGGCGCACGAGCATGTGAGCCGTTGCTGGCTAGCAGGTCGCGGCTGCTTGCAGCGCCTCGCGAAGTTGTTGCTTGGCCTGTTGATAGTGATTCCGAACGGTTGATGCGGGCTGGTTGAGGATGTCGGCCACATGCGCCAGTGTGAAGCCTTCCCAGTGGACGAGGCGCACAATCTCTGCGTGCTTGGGGTCGAGCGCGTTGATGGCGGCCCTCACGTCCAGTCCCGCGTCGGCTGCCGGTGCAACGTCGGCGGTGGCGACGAGCGTCCGGACCCGGTCCGCAAGGCGAGTGCGTCGTTGGATGCCGCGTCGGTGGTTCAGAAGCGTCTTGTGCGCGATGCCGAACAGCCAGGCGCGGGCCTCACCGGGGTCCTGTGGGAGCGCAGGTGCTCGACGCCAAGCGGTCATAAGCGTGTCTGCAAGCAGGTCAGGTGCGTCATCGCTGCCGACTCGCCGTCGGAAATAGCGCAGTAGGTCGTCGGCGTTCTCGGTGAGGACCTTTGTTGTGCGGTCGGTCACTTCTCGGACTCCCGGAGGAACTGCGGGATGTTGGGGTAGGGATTGTCCCCGGTGCACCGCAGTTCGCCTTCCCACGAGAGGTTGTAGTCCGCGTAGTCGGTGTAGCCCTCGTCCAGCAACTTGGTGTGCACGGCATCGTAGGTGGCCTGTTGCATGGCGGTGACGTATTCATAGTCGGGGTCGTAGTTGGCGGTGCCATAGCCGAAGGTGACGTCGGGGCGCACCCCTGTGTCTCCGTCGAACTGCCAGGTTTGCGGCCCTTCCGCGCGGGTGGTGGCGATGGCGGCGTTGATGTCGGCGATCTCGTTCAGGGTGTGGTGGTTCAGCCAGTCGTGCACCATCTCGTTGGCCTCGGGGTTGGCGACTTTGAGGTCGCCGATGCGCTGTTCACACACACCCCCGCTAGGAAGCGTGAATGACAACGTTCCTGCCGGGTCGTCCGCCCAAGGGGCGTCCCAGTTCCCGAAGATGGAGCCTGAGACAGCGGCTGCGGCTCCTCCGCCGAAGAGAACGACAGTGGCGGCGGACGCGGCGAGGATGGCGCGCCGGGGTCGCCTGCGAGCGACAGGCGTGCGAGAGCCGCTCCTGGCGGCGTCACGGGTGGCCTCGACGAGATCGTCGAGCGCTGCGGTCATCGGTTCGCTGCCGCGGCCGGTGTCAGGTGCTGACTCGTTCAGTATGTCTTCGAGAGAGCGCACGGGGTCCTCCATTGCTTGCCGTCATGTTCTATCCCGTACATGTCCGGTCCCGCGCAAAGTGTCCTGAGCAAAGTCGAGAAAGCTCCATCGACGAGGTGGCCGATCCGATTTGTGCGCTCCTAGACGTCCGCCTCTGCCGCGATGAGCTCGCTCGGAGTGCGGCAGATCCGGGCGAGCGTGGCCGCCCTCAACGCAGCAGATCCGGACGTTGCACTTCGATCACATCGCACCCCTAACGGGCCGGTGTCCATCATCATGAATGCTGTGAGAGTCGCGGCGGCGAGGGGGACGTTGATCCGCATGGTGTTCGCCGTGCTGAGTGTCGTCCTCGTCAGTTCGGTGACGGGTTGCTCGACGCGTCAATGCACCGCGGCGTCAGGCGGCGACTGCGTAAGCCTGTTCGACTTCAAGGACCGCAAGTACTTCATGGCACCGACGCAGGTCGTTGAGTCCGTCCGGGTTGGGAGGGAAGTTGGCACAGGCAGCATGGATCCGTGTCGTGGCGAGGACCCCGCCTGCGTCAAACCGACTGACCGACAAGTGTTCGCGTTCCCTGGCGTCCCTCCCACGCAGGCGATCGTGCTCACCAATGCCGCAGGTGACGGCTTCGCCTACATCGTCACGGTGAAGCCGACGGAGGGCTCGGACACTGGTCTGGCGGACTACATGGAGCGCGCAGACGTCAAGATGCCCAAGCGCACCTAGAGGACCGCACATCGGCAGTCCGGACGTTCGGGTGGTCCAGGGATGACTCCACGAGGTCGCCGCGGGGTCAGTTGCTCGAGGTCAGCTCGTCTCTTTACCAGCGATCACGCGATGAACCTCTTGCGCAGGACACAGCCCCGAAGGACCGGCCCCTTGCACCCCCGGATCACGAAATACCTGTCGAGCTCGTCTATGCGTGCCCGAATTGCCCGCAACTTCGACGCTTTCACAGACGGCACGCATGCTACGGAGTTCCGTAGTCGGTCCGTCCCCGGTGGGCGGTTCGAACTTCATCTACGTGCCGACACGAGGCGAGCGGGTGGGGTCGGTGCACGGAGGCGTGAAGTTCTACCGCGGCGCAGCCGCGGCCGCCCGTGCCTACATCGAAGCCGACCATTCGCGCGCGGACGACTACTACCTCGTCGAAGGGACCGGTTTGGCCAAGCGCTACACGGCTACACCCGCCGCCCTGACCCTTGCGGGGAGCTTGGACGGTGACGCGTACGAGCAGTGGGTGGCCGGGTACGACGTCGACGCTGGTACACCAAAGGGGCGGCTGCGCCACAACGCGAATGCGTTGCGATTCGTCGAGGTCGTGGTCAACGGGCCGAAGACATGGTCGATCGCCGCTGCGCTAGACGGAGAGATCGCGGCGGCGTACGACGCGGCAATGGACCGTGCCGCAGCGGAGGTCGTCAGATACGTCACAGCCACTGCGACCACGCGCGTCGGCCCGCGTGACCGGCAGGTGCAGGTCCCAGTCGAACTACTCGAGGCGGCGGTCGTTCGGCACTACACGTCGCGCGCTGGCGACCCGCACCGACATCTGCACCTGCAATTCAATGCCCGCGTCTTCGCTCGCGGTGAGTGGCGGGGACTGCACTCGGTCGGAGTCGTGGACAGCATCGAGGCAATCAACGGCATCGGGCATGCTGCGATCACGTGTGATCCCGAGTTTCGCGAGACGTTGGCAAGGAACGGGTACACCCTTGACGACGCCGGCGAGATCATCGAGCTTCGCCCGTTTACGCCGGCGTTCAGCCATCGTGCCGCCCAGATCCAGCGCAACATCGAGCGATACGAAGCCGCCTGGCGAACTGACCATTCCGGAGAGGAACCAGGCCCGAGGCTGCGTCGAGGGTGGGACCGGCGCGCATGGGCCGAGGGCAGACCGGACAAGGTCGTCCCTGCCCACGGCAGCGAATTGGTCGATTGGTGGAACGACGAGCTGTTCGATCTCGGCTTCAAGCCACCTCAGCACGGCGTGACCGCTGGTGGTGTCGAGCCCGGGCGGATCCGGCGCGACGCAGTAGCGGAGGTAGCGCTGTCTCGTCTCGGCGCGCGCCGGTCGGCATGGAACAGCGCCGACGTGCGAGGAGAGGTCGAACGGCTCGTTGCCTCGACCGGGATAGTCGCCGAGCCCGGCGTGCGTGGAGAGCTGGTCGCCGACCTCGTCGGTCGCGCCCTTGCGCGGTGCGTGCCGCTGCTCGACCGCGATGACGTTCCAGCCCACATCCGGCAGCTCACCTCACAGAAAGTGATAGACGTCGAGGCCGATCTCGTCGAGTGCATCACCGCCCGCTCCCAACGAACTCCACCCGGTGCCCGCTCGGGACCGTGGCTCGAGGGTCTCGACGATGCACAGCTGGCGGTGGTGACAGCGCTAGCGGGTCAGGGGGAGACGCTTCTGCTGATCGAGGGCGCCGCCGGCAGCGGGAAGACGACCACCCTTTCCGCCGCCGCTCGCGCTCTTGCAGCGGATGGGCGGCGGCTCGTCGTCGTCACTCCGACGCTCAAGGCCGCGCAGATCGCGCAGCAACAGGTCGGCGCGGACGGGTTCTCAGCCGCGTGGCTCGCACACCAGCACGGATACCGATGGGACGAGAACGGCCGATGGAGCCAACTCGAGTCCTTCCCCGACCGAGCTGCGCGGCTACGCCGCGGGGATGTGTTGCTGGTCGACGAGGCCGGCATGCTCGATCAGGACACCGCCCGCGCGGTGTTCGCAATCGCTGCCCAGGCACGGGCGTCCATCGCGCTGCTCGGGGATCGCCACCAGCTCCCCGCCGTGGGCCGTGGAGGCGTCCTCGACCTCGCCGCTCGTTGGGCACCACCAGGAGCACGCTTCGAGCTCGACGCTGTGCACCGGTTCACCGATCCCGCATACGCCAACCTCAGCCTGCTGATGCGCACGGGAGAGCGACCGGGCGAGGTGTTCGACGCCCTGTTGCACTGCGGCCAGGTAGTCGTCCACTCCAGCGAGGTGGAGCGGACCGCAGCGCTCGCCCGCATCGGAACCGACATCGACCAGCTCATCGTGGCGGACACCCACGACCAGGTCGGCGCTCTCAACGCAGCCATCCGTGATAGGCGCCGGCGGGCTCACCAAGCGACTGGTGAGCGACTTGGAGACCTCGTGACGCAGCATGGTGAGCTCATTGGTGTCGGCGACCGGATCACCACCCGCCGTAACGACCGCGACCTCGGGGTCGCCAACCGCGAGAGGTGGGACGTGATCGCCAGCAACCCCGACCGGAGCCTGATCGTCACGGGCCAGGCCGGTGAACGGACCCTGCCCTACGAGTACGTCGCTCAGCACGTGGAGCTCGCCTACGCCACCACCGCGTACGGCGCTCAAGGAGAAACCGTCGAGACCGCTCACCTGCTTCTAGGGGAGACGACCAGCGCCGCTTCGGCCTACGTCGGCATGACCCGAGGCCGAAGCACCAATACTGCCCACCTCGTCGCCGACACCGTCGACGACGCACGCGCTGAATGGATCGAGATCTTCAGCCGCGACCGCGCAGACCTCGGACCAGCGCACGCTGCCCTGCGAGCAGCCGACGATATCGACCGCTACGGCAGCCAGGCGCGCTCGCATTCCGTCGCAATGCAGGCCGCAGTATTGCGCGCCGCCCGAGATCGCGCCGCTGGTGCCGACCACGCGCCCGGGCGTTCGAGGGTCACGTTCCCAGGACTCGGCAGGTGACCGACACATGATCACGCACGGTCCGAAATCACTCGCTCGCTGTTGCTTGTCCTGATCCGAGATGAGCGTCTCGCGCTCGAGATGACAAGGACCAAACCGTGAACCCCATCCACCGCAACGCAGAGCCGCACCGAGACCTCCTGACGGCAGCCGAGCTCGCCGATCGGTGGGCCGTGACCGCTGGACATCTGGCCAACCTGCGAGCCCACGGCGAGGGCATCAGCTACATCAAGCTTGGCAGCCGAGTTGCCTACCGCTACGCGGACGTCATCGCTTACGAGGACACCCACTACGTCGAGGTCGGCTGAACTTATCCACAACGGCGATGCGGCACCGCTTGTCCACAGATTCATCGAGGCGAAGTTGACGCACTCTCACCGGCTCGCACCCTTGAACTGTTGCCCACTCAGGAGACGATGACCGTGCCGCGACCGACCACCCCGCCGTACGAGCTGGGACGCATCACTCTCAGTCCTCACCCGACCAGTCCTGGGCAGTTCCGAGCGCGCGGCTACTACAAGGACCGGCGAAACGTCCGCCGTGAGGCGACCGCGGCTGGGAGTTCGCGAGCCGCTGCGACCCGGGCCCTCCGTGCCAAGGTCGCCGCCGCGGAGAGGGATCACGCCGGAGGGACCGCCGAGCTCAACAACGAGACCCGGGTCGATGCCGCCGCGGAGATCTGGTTGACCCGCAAGCGCAATCAGCGCAAGCGCGGTGGGGGTGCGTTGGCGCCCGTCACGATCGCTGACTACGAGGGCTACGTCGGCCGGGTCATCAAGGGTTCCGCCATCGCGGCGCTGACCGTGTCTCAGGTAAACTCGATTGCCGTCATCGAGCATTGGCTCACCGAGATCGCCAACACGCGTGGCAACGTCGCCGCCCTGCAGTCGCGCAAGGTCTTAGGCGGCATCCTCACGCTCGCCGAACGCGTCGATGCGATCCCGGCAAGCGTGATGCGTCGGGTCGAGCTGCCTGTCGCGGCGCCAGGCACCGCCGGCGATCGGTCATGCCGGGACCCCGAGGACTGCGACGGCAACTGCGGAGGTCGACACCTCGACACCCGACGCGCGTTCACCATCGAGGAGATGAAACGCGTCCAGTGTGCCGCCGACGCCTCCAGCGCTGACATCGGCGACCTCGTCGCGTTCCTCTTCGGGACAGGTGCCCGCATCTCGGAGGCGCTCCGACACACCGCATGGGCTGACGTCGACCTTGACGCCCAGCGCGTGCGGGTCCGAGGCACCAAGACACGACAAGCCGACCGCGTACTCGCGCTGAGCGACGCCCTGACCGAACGACTCCGGATCAGAGCTGGCCACTTCGGCACTGAGGGGCAAGTGTTCGGCACGACCAGGTTCTCGATCAGCCGAAAGGGAGCCAACATCCTCGGCAAGCCCCGCGACCGTCAGAACGTCCTCAGGGCGATCCGAAAGGTGCTCACGGAAGCCGACGCCCGCTGGGCGGGCTCACACTCGTTCCGAAGGACGGTGGCGACCTGGATGGACCAGGCCGGCGCACCGCTCGCCGAGATCGGGGCTCAGCTCGGCCACAGCGACCTGAACGTCACCGCGCACTACCTCGGTCGCACAACCCCGCCGACACGAGCCGCCTCAATCATGGTGCTTCCCGACTTCGAAACGTCTGAAAGTGGGGAATAAGTGGGGAATCAGGACACCCGGCCCGAGGGCGAGTCGAGACAGGATCGGGTTTCCGCACGTCACACGCTTGCCGAGTGGGGCGGGTGGGGCTCGAACCCACGACCCAAGGATTATGAGTCCTCTGCTCTGACCGACTGAGCTACCGCCCCTCGCGGCGCACCCTATCGGGCACCGCCGACCCGTCAGCCCTCACCGGCGATCAGGTAGCCCTCGCCTTGCCGGGCGAGCTGCAGCCGCCCCTGGGAGGTCGTCGTACGGCCCGAGGTGGTGACGTAGTCGATCGTGTACGACACCGTCAGCGACTCCGGGTCCACGCTGATGCCGGACGGGCTCGCCGAGCGGATCGTGCTCCAGAACCCCGAGTAGCCCTCGTAGCCGCCGCTCGCCTCCTGGAACTCCGGCGTGAGCATGGCGTACGACGACTCGGGGTCGGAGGTCACGAGCGAGAAGTAGTCCTGCAGGAAGGCCTGCACCTCCGCACGCGTGCCGCTCGGGGACGGGCTGGGGTCGGTGGTCGGCTCCTCCGAGGCGGTCTCCGACGGCTCGGTGGACGACGGCTCCTCCGACGGCTGCTCAGACGGCTCCTCCGACTGCTGGGTGCTGGTGTCGGACGACTCGGGCTGCTGTCCGTCGCCCGGCCAGAGCAGCCACGTCCCGAGGGCCGCCAGCAGCACGAGGACCGCGGCGGCCGCGATCCAGCCGAGCGGTGCGCGACGGGGCTCACGCTCGTCGGATCGTCCGACCGGGGGAACGGCGGCCGGAGGAACGGCGGCCGGGGGAGTGGCCGCCGGGGGAGTCGCTGCCGGCACCGGTTCCACGGGCACGGTCTCCATCCGCGTCGTGTCGTCCGCGACCTGCGGTCCCCGGACGATGCGACGCAGCTCGTCGCGGACCTGCTCCGCGGACCACCGCTCGTCGGGGTCCTTGACCATCGTGTGGGCCAGCACCCCGGCGAGGGGGTGGTCGGTCGGCAGGCGCGGCGGCTCGTCGTGGACGATCCGGTAGAGCCCGCCCATGACGTTGCCGCCGACGTCGTACGGCGCTCGCCCCTTGACGGCGTGGTAGAGCGTGGCCCCGAGCGACCACACGTCGCTCGCCGGCGTCGCGGGGGAGCCGGACGCGACCTCGGGTGCGAGGTAGGCGGGCGATCCCGTGACCTCGCCGGTCACCGTCAGGGCCGAGTCGCTGGCGCTGCGGGCGATGCCGAAGTCCCCGAGCTTCGCGTGGTCGTCGTCGCCGACCATGATGTTGCTGGGCTTGACGTCGCGGTGGACGATGCCGGCCCGGTTGGCCTGCACGAGCGCGTCGGCGGCCTGGGCGAGGATCCCGGCAGCCCGCTCGGCGCCGAGGGCGCCATCGGCCCGGACGACCTCCGCCAGCGTGCGGCCCCGGACGTGCTCCATCACCAGCCAGTAGCAGTCGACGTCCTTGACGAGGTCGAGGATCGACACCACGTGCGGGTGGGTGATGCCCGCGGCGATCCGGGCCTCCCGCTGGGCGCGCTCGATGTCCCGGTCCGTGGTGCCGGGCAGGAGACCGATCCGCTTGATGGCGACCGTCCGCCCGAGCACCTCGTCGTGGGCGAGGTGCACGATGCCGGCGCCGCCCCTGCCGATCTCCCGGTCGAGGGTGTACCTGCCTGCGATCACGCGAGCCCCTTTCGCTGGACCGCGCTCCACGCTAGCCGGGGGTCCGGGCGCTGCTCACACCCGTTGGGACCTGAGGTGGGTACTAGCACCATCGGACATCTCGCGGCACCGGCCGTGTCCGGGAAGGCTGGGACCACCTACTGAGGAGGACCCATGAACCGCATCACGACCATCACCGCCACCCTCGCGCTCGCGTCCCTCGCGGCCACCATCGGCGCGACCCCCGCCTCTGCCGGAGGTGGCGACGACGACCGCGTCATCCGCACCGGCAGCTGCAGCGCCGGCGCCGACTGGAAGCTCAAGGTCAAGACCGACGACGGCCGCCTCGAGGTCGAGGGGGAGATCGACAGCAACGTCGCCGGCCAGCAGTGGCGCTGGACCATCCGCCACAACGGCTCGGTCAGCGACCGCGGCACGGCCACCACGACGGCCCGCAGCGGCTCGTTCGAGGTCGAGCGCAAGATCGTCGACCTCGCCGGCACCGACGCGGTCGCCTTCAGGGCCGTGCGCGACGGCCAGGTGTGCCGAGGTGTGGTCAACTACTGACCTCATCGGAGGAGCACACCCCATGCGTTGGCTGACGAATCCCGTGGCGCAGTTCCTGGCCACGGGATTCGTCACGCTCCTGGTCGTCGTCCTCGTCACCGGCGCGCTGAGCCGCGACGCCGCCGACGAGGAGGCCGTCGCCGACGCGCGGGCCCTCACCCAGGTGCTCGGCCGCTCCGTCGCCCAGCCGGCGATCCCCGAGGGCCTGGTCGACGGCGACGCGGCGGCCATCGACCGGCTCGACCGCACGGTCCTGGACCGCCTGCTCGTGGGCGACGTACGCCGGATCAAGATCTGGGCGGCCGACGGCACCATCCTCTACAGCGACCGCACCGAGCTGATCGGTGCCGCCTACCCCCTCGGCGACGACGAGCTCGAGGTGATCGAGGACGGCGGCACCGACGCCGAGATCTCCGACCTCACCCGCCCCGAGAACCGCTACGAACGCGCTCTCGGTGGCGACCTCCTCGAGGTCTACACGCGCGTCTGGTCGCCGGAGCGGGAGCCGCTCCTCTTCGAGGCCTACTTCACCGCCGACGAGCTGGGTGAGCAACGCGCAGCCGTCCTCGACCGCTTCCTCCCGATCACCATCGGTGCCCTCGCCGCGCTGGTGCTGCTGACGACGCCGCTCATGCTGCTGCTGACGCGTCGGCTCTCCCGGGCGGCGCGCGAGCGCGAGCGGCTGCTCGAGTCGGCCGTCCGCGCCTCCGACGCGGAGCGCCTGCGCATCGCCCGTGACCTGCACGACGGCGTCGTCCAAGACCTGGCCGGCTCCTCGCTGGCACTGTCCACGCTCGCCGCCCGGAGCGACGCGGAGATGTCGACCGACCTCGAGGAGGTCGGTCGCTCGCTGCGGGTGAGCATGCGCTCGCTGCGCTCCCTGCTCGTCGAGATCTACCCGCCCGACCTGCACACCGCCGGCCTGGCCGCAGCCGTGCAGGACCTCGTCGCCCCGCTGGTCGGCGCAGGAGTACGCGTCGACGTGGACGTCAGCGGCGACGAGGACGCGTCCGGTGCCGCGGTCGCCCTCGTCTGGCGGCTGGCGCAGGAGTCGGTGCGCAACGTGGCGCGCCACGCCCGCGCGACCCGGATGTCGCTGACCGTGCGACGCGAGGACGACCACCTGGTGCTCGAGGTCGTCGACGACGGGATCGGCTTCGACCCCGGTGCCACGCCGGCCGACGCGCACTTCGGGTTGCGCGCTGCGGAGAGCCTGGTGCGCGAGCACCGCGGCACCATGGAGGTGGAGTCGGCCCCCGGCTCGGGCACGATCGTCCGGGTGGAGGTGCCGCTCGGATGACCCGGATGATCCGCGTGGTGCTGGCCGACGACCACGCCGTCGTACGCCGTGGCCTCGCCGGGCTCCTCGAGTCGACCGACGACCTCGAGGTCGTCGGCGTCGCCAAGGACGGCAGTGAAGCGGTCGCGCTGGTCCTCGAGCACCGCCCGGACGTGGCGGTGATGGACCTCCAGATGCCGGTGCTCGACGGCGTCGAGGCGACCCGCGCGATCGTGGAGGCGCAGACGGGCACCGAGGTGCTGGTGCTGACGTCGTTCTCCGACCATGCCCGCATCGACGCTGCCATCGAGGCAGGCGCCGTCGGCTACCTGCTCAAGGACGCCGAGCCCGACACGCTCCTCGACGGCATCCGCGCGGTGGCACGGGGTGAGTCGCCGCTCGACCCGCGGGCCGCGCGCCGATTGCTGTCGAGGGCCACCGGCGCGGGGGAGCAGCAGGCGCCCTCGTGGGCGTCGTCCGGCCTGTCACCGCGCGAGGTCGAGGTGCTGCGGCTGGTGGTCGAGGGGCTGCTCAACAAGCAGATCGCCGGTCGGCTGGGCATCACCGAGCGCACGGTGAAGGCGCACCTGACGTCCGCCTACCAGCGGATCGGCGTCGCCGACCGCACGCAGGCCGCGTTGTGGGTCGAGCGCCACGGGCTCGACCACGCGTAGGTGTCTCAGACCTCGTTGGCGATCAGGTAGTCGTCGCCGTCACGCTGCAGCTGGAGCCGGATCCGCTGGGTGCTCTGAGCGCCCGACTTCATCTGGTAGGTCACCGTGTAGGCGACCGTCTGGTCCGCGGGGTTGCTCTCGACACTCTCCAGCTCGGCCGACCGGACCTTGCTCCACCACCCGATGTAGCCCTCGTAGTCACCGCTCGCCTCCTGGAAGGCGGGGGTCAGCTGCTGGAAGGCCGCCTCGGGGTCCGTGGTGACGGTGTCGAGGTAGGACGCGATGAAGTCGTCCATCTGCTGACGCAGCTCGTCGGCCGTCGGCTCGGTGGCACTGTCGTCCGGCGTCTCGCTGGCGCTCGTCTGCGAGGAGTTCGTCGAGTCGTCGGGCGCGGCCTCGGGCGTGCCTCGCCCGGCCAGGACGTACGCCGTCATGATCGCTGCGACGGCCGCCACCCCAGCGACCGCGATCCAGCCCCAGTGCCGACGGCGCGGTCGCGCGGCCCGCGGCAGGGGAGCCGGGCGCACCGCGGGGATCGTTCCGGTCCGCTCGCGGTCCGGGACCGGTGCGGCCGGTGTGGCGGCGGCGCTCGCCCGGGACGGCTCCCCGCGCGAGATCCGGACCAGGTCGTCGCGCACCTGCTGCATCGACCACCGCTGGTCCGGGTCGTGCGTCATCATCACCGTCAGCAGCCCGGCCACCCGGTGCTCCGGGTCCAGTCGCGGCGGGTCCTCGTGCACGATCTTGTAGAGCGCACCGATCAGGTTGTCGCCGACGTCGTAGGGCGGCTTGCCGGTGACCGCATGGAAGAGCGTGGCACCCAGCGACCACACGTCGCTCGCAGGCGAGGCCGACGAGCCGCTGGCGACCTCCGGTGCGAGGTAGGCCGGGGAACCGGTGACCAGGCCCGTCTGCGTGAGCGAGGCGTCGTTCTCGGAGCGGGCGATCCCGAAGTCGTTGAGCTTGGCGCCGCCGTCGGCGATGAGGATGTTGCTGGGCTTCACGTCGCGGTGGACGATCCCGTTGGCGTGGGCCTCGACCAGGGCGTCTGCCGTCTGGCCGAGCAGCCTGGCTGCGTCGTCGGCCGCGAGCGGTCCCGTACGCCGCACCTTCTCGTTCAGCGTCTCGCCGTCGACGTACTCCATCACCAGCCAGCGGACGTCCTCCTCGTCGACGAGGTCGAACACCGACACGACGTGGGGGTGGTTCAACGCGGCGGCCAGGCGGGCTTCCCGCTCCGCGCGCTCGCGCTCGACGTCGTCGGAGCCGGTGAGCATGCCGATGCGCTTGATCGCCACCTGCCGTCCGAGGACCTCGTCGCGTGCGAGGTGCACCGTGCCGGAGCCCCCTCGACCGATCTCTCGCTCGAGCCTGTACCTGCCTGCGATCACGTGCCGTCCTTCCTGCCTGCTCGCCCTAGGCTAGTCACCGACCACCAGCCCGACCCCACCCGAAGGAATCCACGTGACGACCCCGAATGTCCTCGACGAGCTGGAGTGGCGCGGCCTCATCGCGCACTCCACCGACCGCGACGCGCTCCGCGCGGCGCTGGGCGAGGGGAGCGTCAAGTTCTATGTGGGCTTCGACCCGACGGCGCCGAGCCTGCACATGGGCAACCTCGTCCAGCTGGTGACGGCCCGGCGGCTGCAGGACGCCGGCCACACGCCGTACATCCTCGTCGGTGGCGCCACCGGCATGATCGGTGACCCGCGGGACTCCGGCGAGCGCGTCCTCAACTCGCTCGACACCGTCAAGGAGTGGACCGAGCGGGTCCGGCAGCAGGTCTCGCGGTTCGTCTCCTTCGACGGGGACAACGCCGCGACGACGGTCAACAACTACGACTGGACCGCCTCGCTGTCGGTGATCGACTTCCTGCGCGACATCGGCAAGCACTTCCCGGTCAACCGGATGCTCGCGCGCGAGACGGTCAAGCGCCGGCTCGAGTCGGGGATCAGCTACACGGAGTTCTCCTACGTGCTGCTCCAGTCGATGGACTTCCTCAACCTCTTCCGCGAGCACGGCGTGGTGCTCCAGTACGGCGGGTCCGACCAGTGGGGCAACATCACCGGCGGTGCCGAGCTGGTGCGCCGGGTCGAGGGCGCCCACGCGTACGCCTTCGCGACTCCGCTGATCACCAAGGCCGACGGAACGAAGTACGGCAAGACCGAGGGCGGAGCCCTGTGGCTGGACGCCGAGATGATGTCGCCCTACGCCTTCCACCAGTTCTGGCTCAACGTCGAGGACGAGAAGGTCGGCGAGCTGCTGCGGATCTTCACATTCCTCTCCCGCGAGGAGATCGAGGAGCTCGAGCAGCAGACGGCCGAGAAGCCGTTCCTGCGCGCCGGCCAGAAGCGTCTCGCCGACGAGGTCACCGCCCTGGTGCACGGCGAGCACGAGGTGGAGCAGGCCAAGGCGGCCGCGGCGGCCCTGTTCGGCGGGGGAGACCTGTCGTCGATCAAGCCCGACACGCTCGCTGCCGCCCTGAGGGAGGCCGGGGGTACGACGCTTCCCGCCGGCGAGCTGCCCGGGATCGTCGACCTGCTCGTCGCCGCTGGCCTGGTGAAGAGCAAGGGCGACGCCCGACGGACGGTCGCGGAGGGTGGGGCCTACCTCAACAACGTGCGCGTCGAGGACCCCGAGCTCCGCCCGACCGAGGCCGACCTGGTGGCGGGCTCGTGGCTCGTGCTGCGCCGCGGGAAGAAGAACTTCGCCGGCATCCAGGTCGGCTGACCGCGGCATGCGGTGGGTGCGTGGTGGGGGCCGCGACACGCCCCGCCACGCGCCCCACCTGTCACAACCCGCCTCTGACCTGCGAAAACGTCAGTGTGCCCGCGGTCACACCATCTCGATTTGCGCGCTGTCCTGAGTACGCATACTGTTCTCTTCGTCGCCAGGGAGCGGCGGGGAACAAGACCGGTCAGGTCGGGTTCCCGGCCCCGGGCAGGACAACCCGAAGCGGTCATCGGTCACGGTGACACCACCGGGTCAGAGCGAAACAGTCGAGGATTTGCCACGACAGAAAGTCGCTCGCTAAGTTTCACCAGTTGCCTCACGCAACCGAGATCCTCACCGGATCGCGATGTGGGTGCGTCTGATTTTTGAGAACTCAACAGTGTGTTTGATTAGTCGACGAATTAGTTTGTAATGCCCTGTCGACACTGGTTTGTGGCCTTTGGGTTGCGGTTGGTGTTGATGGTTTCTTTGACAATGATTCTGACAACATGTCAGTTTCGTTTTTTGTCGGGGGATGT
>NZ_SDWS01000005.1 GCF_004137245.1 Nocardioides glacieisoli | reverse complement strand
AGGATCACGCGGTGGCCGTCGTCTACTTCAACGACACGCTCACCGCGGAGCCGTACACCACTCTGCTGGACTCAACTTTGCTGAAGACAGCCGGTCCACCGTCGTCGCCACTGGCGTCAGGCCCGCGGCCTGCCCAGGTCCAGGCGTACGCCGGGTCCTCAGCGGCGATGCCGCCCTCGCCGAGCTCGAGCGGCGCGAAGGTGTCGACCATGACGGCGGACTCGTCGAAGTAGTCCGCGCCGAGCGACGCCTCGATGGCGCTCGGCTGCGGGCCGTGGGCGTGGCCGCCCGGGTGCAGGCTGATCGAGCCGACGTTGATCCCCGAGCCCTTGCGGGCCTCGTAGTCGCCGCCGACGTAGAACATGACCTCGTCGGAGTCGACGTTGGAGTGGTAGTAGGGCACCGGGATCGCGAGCTCGTGGTAGTCGACCTTGCGGGGCAGGAAGTTGCAGACCACGAAGTTCCAGCCCTCGAAGACCTGGTGCACCGGCGGCGGCTGGTGGACCTTGCCGGTGATCGGCATGTAGTCCTCGATGTTGAACGTGTAGGGGTAGAGGCAGCCGTCCCAGCCGACCACGTCGAAGGGGTGGGTGGCGTACGTCATCCGGGTGCCGACGATGCCCGCACTGGTCCGGTGCTTCACGAGCACCTCGACGTCGGTGAGGTCGCGGCAGCCCTCGACGAGCTCGTCGAGGCCCTCGGGGCCGTGGAGGTCGCGCTCGCAGTAGGGCGCGTGCTCGAGCAGCTGGCCGAAGCGCGAGAGGTAGCGCTTGGGCGGGTGGATGTGGCTGTTGGCCTCGATCGCGTACAGCCGAGACTGCTCGGCCGGCACCCAACGGTGGTCGGTGGCGCGCGGGATGATCACGTAGTCGCCGGCGCGGTAGGCGACCGTGCCGAAGACGGTCTCGACGGTGCCGCTCCCGGACTCGACGTAGACGCACTCGTCACCGATCGCGTTGCGGTAGACCGGGGACGGGTCGGTGCCGGTGACGACGTACGCGATGCGCACGTCGTTGTTCCCGAGTACGAGGCGACGCCCCTCGACCGGGCACGCGCCCGTCTCCAGGTCGTGCAGCTTGAGGTGGCGCGGCTTCAGCGGGTGGTTGGGCGTGCGCGACTGGTCGGCGAGCTCCCACACGGTGCTGTCGGTGATCGCGCTCGGCACGCCGCGGCGGTAGAGCAGCGACGAGTCCGACGAGAAGCCCTCCTCACCCATCAGCTCCTCGCGGAACAGGTGGCCGTCGTCGTCGCGCAGCTGGGTGTGGCGCTGACGGGGCAGCTGCCCGACTGCTCGGTAGTGGGCCATCGTCCGCTCCATTCGTCCGATCATCGGACACGTGTGTCCGCTATCCGATGGCTAGAGTAGCGGCGTGGCACCACCTCCGACACCAGCACTTTCGCCGTCCTGGAGCGCGTTGATCGACGACGCGGCGGTCTTCCCGCCGGGCGACGCACCGCTCCACGAGGCCACCGCGACCTACGGCTCGCGCCGCGAGGAGTGGTATGCCGACCTCGTCGGCAGCTTCGTCCTCCGCGACACCGACCTCCCGCTCGTCCGCGGCTTCGGTGCACCCCTCTCGGTGGTCGTCACGGGCGGCGCCGGCCAGCTCGCCGGGCCGCTGGGCGCCGCAGCGAGGATGGGCCTCGAGGTGGCCGCCGTCGAGATCGCGGTGCGTGACACCGACGACCCCGTCGGCAACGTCCGCCGGATCGACGCGGCCGCCCGCGCCGCCGAGGTCGACGTACCCCTCTTCATCGAGATCCCCGGTCCGCCGACCGCCCAGTGGCTCGCCGCCGCCGACGAGGTCGCCGCGTCCGAGCACCGGCTCAAGCTCCGCCTAGGCCACGTCGACCACGACCTCATCCCCGACTCCGCCACCGTCGCCGCGTGGATCGACGCGGCCCTCGACCGCGAGACCCGGTTCAAGGCGACCGCAGGGCTGCACCGCGCCGTGCTCCACGACCCCGAGGGCGGTGGCGCGCACGGCTTCCTCAACGTGCTCGTCGCGACCCAGGTGCTGTGGGACGGCGGGTCCGTCGCCGAGGCGACCGACGCGCTCGAGCAGCGCGACGGCACCGCACTGGCTGCGACCGACTTCTCCTCGGCCCGCCGCTGGTTCACCTCCTTCGGGTCCTGCTCGGTGACCGAGCCCCTCTACGACCTCATCTCCCTCGGACTGCTCCCCGACCCGAAAGAGGCACCATGACCGCCCCCATCACGACCTGGGTCGACGGCGCAGCCGGCTCCGGCTTCGACGTCGACCACCTCCCCTACGGCGTGTTCGCCCGCTCCGGCGAGCACCCACGCGTCGCCGTGCGCATCGGCGACTTCGTGCTCGACCTGAGCATCGTCGCGGCGGCCGACATGGTCGACACGCACGCGCTGTTCGACCAGCCGACGCTCAACCCGTTCATGGCCGCGGGGCCGGCCGTGTGGGACTCGACCCGCGCGTGGATCACCGGCCTGCTGACCGACGAGACCGAGCGCGACCTGGTCGAGCCCGCGCTCTCGCCCGTCGACTCGGTGCGGATGCTGATGCCGTTCACCGTCGGCGACTACGTCGACTTCTACGCCTCCGAGCACCACGCCTCCAACGTGGGCCGGATGTTCCGGCCCGACCAGGAGCCGCTGCTGCCGAACTGGAAGCACCTCCCCGTCGGCTACCACGGCCGCTCGGGCACGATCGTGGTCTCGGGCACCGACGTCGTACGACCCAGCGGGCAGCGCAAGGCGCCGACGGACGACCGGCCCACCCACGGTCCGTCGCAGCGGCTCGACATCGAGGCCGAGCTCGGCTTCGTCGTCGGCGTGCCCACCGCGATGGGCGACAGCGTCGGCACCGCCGACTTCGCGCGCCACACCTTCGGCGTCGTCGGTCTCAACGACTGGTCGGCGCGCGACATCCAGGCCTGGGAGTACGTCCCGCTCGGCCCCTTCCTCGGCAAGTCCTTCGCCACCTCGATCAGCGCCTGGGTCACGCCGCTCGCCGCGCTCGGCGCAGCCTGGACCGACCTCCCCGGCCAGGACCCCGAGGTCCTCGACTACCTGCGGGTCGACGGACCGGCGGGCCTCGACATCGAGGTCGAGGTTGTGCTCGACGGCGAGGTCGTCGCGCGCCCGCCGTACCGCACGATGTACTGGTCGCCGGCCCAGATGCTGGCCCACACCACCGTCAACGGCGCGAGCGTCCGCACCGGCGACCTCTGGGGCTCGGGCACGATCTCCGGCACTGGGAAGGACCAGCGCGGCTCGCTGCTGGAGCTGTGCTGGGGCGGCAAGGAGCCCTTCACCGCAGCCGGTCGTGAGCGGACCTTCCTCGAGGACGGCGACGAGGTCGTGCTGCGCTACTCCGCGCCCAGCACCGGCGGCGGCCGGATCACCCTCGGCGAGGTGTCCGGACGCATCCTGCCGGCGCGCTAGTCCAGTGGGGACCGGGTTCTAGGCTGGCGCCCGTGAAACAGCTCGGCCAGTACGCCGCCCCACGGCACGCGATCGCACACCTGTCCGACCCGCACCTGATCGCCGAGGGCGGTCTGCACTACGGCGTCGTCGACAACGTCGCCAACCTGCGCCGGGCGATCGAGCGGCTCGCCGCCGTACGCCCCGCTCCCCGGGCGCTCGTCTTCACCGGCGACCTCGCCGACCAGGCCGCACCCGACGCGTACGAGACGCTGCGCTCGATCGTCGAGCCGGCTGCCGCCGAGATGGGTGCGATCGTGGTCTGGACGATGGGCAACCACGACGAGCGCGCCCCCTTCGCCCGCGTCCTCCACGACTCCGACGACGCGGGCTTCCAGGACCGGGTGCACGAGGTCGACGGGCTGCGGATCGTCGCGCTCGACACCAGCGTGCCGGGCTACCACCACGGTGAGCTGCGGCCCGAGCAGCTGGCCTGGCTGGCCGACGTGCTGGCCACGCCCGCCGAGCACGGCACCCTGCTGGCGATGCACCACCCGCCGCTCCCGCTGCCGATGCTGCGGGCGGCCGAGCTGATCGAGCTGCACGACCAGCAGTCGCTCGCCGACGTCATCGCCGGCACCGACGTACGCGGGATCCTGGCCGGCCACCTCCACATGTCGACGTGGTCCACCTTCGCCGGCGTACCCGTGTCCGTGGCCTCGGCGAGCTGCTACACCAGCGACCCGGCCCCGGTCGACCGCTTCATCTCGGGCGTTGACGCCGCCCAGTCCTTCACGATGGTCCACACCTACGACGACCGGCTGGTCCACACGCTCGTCCCGCTCGAACGCGGCACCGAGGTCAGCCACGTCGGCACGGACATCGAAGAAGCGCTGGAGGGGGTCTCGCTGGAGGAGGCCTTCGAGCTGGCCTCGTCCAAGACCTCCCCCTTCAACAACTGAGGAACCTGTGCGACTCCTGCTGATGCGGCACGGCCAGACGCACGCCAACGTCTCCGGCGAGCTCGACACCGCCCACCCCGGCCTCGACCTCACCGACCTCGGCCGCGCCCAGGCGGTCGCGGCAGCGAAGGCCATCGCCGACGAGGAGATCGAGGCGGTGTACGTCTCCAGCCGGGTGCGTACGCACCAGACCGCCGCGCCCACGGCCGAGGCCCGCGGGCTCGCGCTGACGCAGCTCGACGGGCTCGAGGAGATCCAGGCGGGCGACTTCGAGATGGCCGCCGACCACGACTCGGTCGCCGGCTACATCGGCGCCGTCGCGGCGTGGCTCGAGGGCGACCTCACGCGCCGGATGCCCGGCAGCGAGACCGGCGAGGAGTTCCTCGCGCGCTTCGACGCGGCGGTCCGCACGATCGTCGACGCCGGCCACGAGGCGGCCCTCATCGTCAGCCACGGCGCCGCCCTCCGCACGTGGATCTCGACGCGGATGCAGCCTCACCCCGACGCTCCCCCGCCGACCGAGCCGCTGCACAACACCGCCCTCATCGTGCTCGAGGGCGATTTCGACGCGGGCTGGCGGATGGTCTCCTGGCAGGGCCACCCGGTCGGCGGCGGCTACCTCGAGGACCCGACGGCGGAGGACCCGACAGGAGACCTCGACCCTGACGACGACGGCGAGCTCGGCTGAAGCCGCTGGGTGCCTCGGCTGGAGTCACCGGATGTCCGGTGACCGCCACGGTTGTCAGCCCAGATCTCGGCTGACAACCGTCAGACTCGGGTGCACAGGTCCACCGGGGCGAACCTTGTGGCGTCAGCATATGCTGACAGACATGTTGACCTCACTGGACACCGACGGCGGCGGTGGCGTGTTCGACGAGCTGGCCGCTGTGCGCGAGGCCAAGCGGGACCTCGCGCGGCGCGAGGAGGTCGCCGTACGCCGGGCGCGACACTCCGGCCTGAGCTGGGCCGAGATCGGCACGCTCCTCGGCGTCACCCGGCAGACCATGCACCGGAAGTACCGCAAGGTCGGCTGAGGTCCGACGCACCCTCAGACGCCCTCGGTCCCGATCCCCGGGTGCACGAAGGGTTGGCCGGCACGCATCTGCTCGACCGAGCCGGGGTGGACGCGAGCGAGGTGGGCGAGCCCGCGCCGGCGGTAGCGGAGGACCTGGACGACGCCGAGCGCCCAGAAGGCGTACTGCACCGCCATCGCGAGCTTGAAGTCGTCGAGCGTGTACGAGTCCATCCCGCCGCTCGACGACAGGTCGAGCACGACGCCGATCAGGCCCATCACGAGCAATGAGGCGGTGAAGCCGCCGACGTTGACCAGGCCGTTGGCGCGGCCGATCGCCTGCGCGGGCGTGAAGGAGCGCGCGAGGTCGAAGCCGACCATCGCGGCGGGGCCGCCGCTGGCGGTGGCGAAGGCCATCAGGACGACGACCCACCCCGGCGCCGCTCCCGGCCACAGCAGCACCGCGGTCCACGGCACCACCATCGCGACGACCACGCAGACGACGATGTACGAGCGGTAGTAGGGCAGCCGCGCCACGAGCCGGGCGAGCACCAGCCCACTCACCACGGCCCAGGCCGTCATCGCCATGAGCAGCGCGCTGGCGCCGCCCGACGACCACCCGAGCCCCTGCACGAGGAAGGGGTAGCCCCACAGGAGCGCGAACACGGTCGCGGAGAACTGCGAGACGAAGTGGGACCACATGCCCAGCCGCGTGCCCGGGTTTCCCCAGACCGTCCGCACCGACTGCGCGAGCGCGCGGAGCTTGATCGCGACGACGTCGCTGCGGCGGTAGGGCGAGTCCTTGACCAGCGCGAGCACCGCGACGAGCAGCACGACGCCGACGCTCGAGGTGAGCGCGAAGGCGCGGGTCCAACCGAGCGCGTGGAGGAGGTACGACAGGGGGCCGGCCGCCGCGATCGCGCCCAGCTGGCCGGTGAGCCCGGTGACCTGGGTGACCATCGGCGCCTGGCGGACCAGGAACCACACCGTCACGATCCGGATGACGCTGACGAAGATCATCGCGTCGCCGGCGCCCACGACCGCACGGGCTGCGACGGCCGCGGCGAAGGACTCGGAGAAGGCGAAGGCGAGCTGGCCGACGGTCATCAGCGACAGCCCCCAGATCAGCATCGCGCGCGAGCCGAACCGGTCGAGCAGCACGCCGACCGGCACCTGCATGCCGGCGTAGACGACCAGCTGCAGCACGGTGAACGTCGCCAGGCTGGTCGCGCTGATGTCGAAGCGGTCGGCCGCGATGAGGCCTGCGACGCCGAGCGAGCTGCGGTGGAACACCGCCAGGACGTAGACCGCGATCGCGACGCCCCAGATGACCCAGGCCCGCCTCTTCCCGATGTCGTGGACCTGCCATTGCCGCGTCGGTCTCGGCTGGGTCACTCCCCTGTCCCGAGGGCGGCGTCGAGCTCGCCCCGCGACGGGGGGTTCGCGCCGGGTCGGGAGACGTTGATCGCCGCGCCGATCGCGGCCGTGGTCACGGCACCGAGCACGTCCCGGTCCGAGAGCGCGCGCAGGTCGTCGCCGCCGCGGACCCCGAGCCCGAGCAGGGCGTCGACGAGGACGCCGCTGAAGGTGTCGCCGGCGCCCACGGTGTCGGCCACGTCGACGGGCACGCCCGGGACCTCGAGCGTCGTGCCGTCAGGACGTACGGCGACCGCGCCGTCGCCGCCGCGGGTGACGACGACCAGCCCCGGCCCGGCGCCGGCCCAGCGGGTGGCGGTCGCGACCGGGTCCTCGTCGGGGTGGAGCCAGTGGAGGTCCTCGTCGCTGACCTTGACCACGTCAGAGAGGGTGACCAGCTCCTCGACACGGGAGACGGGGCCGGCGCGGTCGGGGGTGATGGCGGGTCGGGCGTTGGGGTCGAGCGAGACGAGCGCGCGGCCGCGGTGGGACCGGACCGCGTCGAGCACGGCGTCTGCGCCGGGATCGAGGACAGTCGCGATCGAGCCGACGTGGAGGACGTCGCCGGTGTCGGCCACCTCGTCGAGGTGCCAGTCGAGGTCGAAGACGTAGGACGCCGCGCCTCTACCATCGAGGGTAACCGCGGCGCTCGACGTACGCCCGCTGGCGGTGGGCCGGGCGAGCACGGTCACGTCGCTCGCCTCCAGCCACGCGCGCACCGCCGCACCGCGGTGGTCGTCGCCGAGCAGGGTCACCAGCCGGACGTCGCGGCCGAGCCGCGCGAGGGCGATCGCCACGTTGGCCGGGCTCCCGCCCGGGAAGTCCTGCGGCTGGCCGTCGCTGTCGGGCACGACGTCGACGAGCGCCTCGCCGATGACGAGGATCCGTGGCTGTGCGTCCGTCATGCCCCCATCATGCCGGTGGCCGGACCTCGCCGGACAGTGCTCGCACCACGGCGAGACCGGAGCGTGCCCACAACGCACGAGACCCCCGCACACGTGCGGGGGTCTGGCGACTGGAGCGAGGATCCGTCCAGTGGCAGGTAGAGGATTCGAACCTCTGTAGGCGTTGCCGGCTGATTTACAGTCAGCTCCCTTTGGCCGCTCGGGCAACCTGCCGGGGCGTGCGGAACAATAGCAACCCACGGACACCGCTACGAATCGCCGGGCACCCCCGGCACCCCCATGAAGGAGGCACCACCATGGCCGACTCGAGCTTCGACATCGTGAGCAAGCTGGACCGCCAGGAGGTCGACAACGCCCTGAGCCAGGCCGCTCGCGAGATCGCCACCCGCTTCGACTTCAAGGGCACCGGCGCGAGCATCGAGTGGAAGGGCGAGCAGGCGATCGAGATCACCGCCTCGGCCGACGACCGCGCGAGCGCCGTCCTCAGCGTCTTCCAGGACAAGCTCATCAAGCGCAACCAGAGCCTGAAGATCCTCGACACCTCCGAGCCGCGCCAGTCCGGCCAGGTCTCCAAGATCGACATCGCGCTCAAGGAGGGCATCACTTCAGAGGACGCCAAGAAGATCTCGAAGCTGATCCGCGACGAGGGCCCCAAGGGCGTCAAGGCGCAGGTGCAGGGCGACGAGCTCCGCGTCTCGTCGAAGAAGCGCGACGACCTCCAGGCCGTGCAGCAGCTGGTGAAGTCGCAGGACTACGACTTCGCGGTGCAGTTCACCAACTACCGCTGATCGAGCAGGTCACACGCGCCTATGAGGTTCCGAGGTCGCGACGAAGACGGCCACGTCTAGACATCTCTGCTCGGGCGTAACACGTGCGCTGCTGGCGACGCTGAACCCAATGGGCCGGTGGCATGGCCGTTCCCCCCGGTCGGCCGTGCCACTGGTTCCGGGTGGCCGTCTGGGCTTCGGTCAGGGTGCTGTCGCGAGGGAGGATTGCTCATGATCGAGGGAGCACCGGAGGGTGACGACGACGCCTGTGCCGGCGAGCTGGACGCCGCGCGGGTGGAGATCGACCAGCTACAGCAGGCGCTCGACAGTCGGCTCGTGATCGGTCAGGCCGAAGGCATCATGATGGCGAGCCTCGGTGTCGAGCCGAAACAGGCGATTGAGTACCTCAAGCGGGTGTCGTCGGTGACGAACCGCAAGGTGGTCGACATCGCTGCGGAGATCGCTGAGACGAAACAGTTGCCCCAGCTCGACGTCGCGGTCGAGAGGTAGTGGGACCCGCCGCGGGTCGGCTCGAGAGCACCGGCGGCAGAGTCCAGCGGTGAGAGTAGTGCTCGGTGAGGCGTGTGTCAGGAGAACCCGGAGAACGCCGAAGATGGGGGCGGCCCGGAGGACCGCTTCTAGATCCCCCGGGCCTAGTCGTCAGGACCGTCCGGACAGCACTGATGACCTACCACGTGCGTACCCGGCATGCGTGCGTCCGATCCGCCGGAGTGACGGACGTCCCTCCACTGCTTGACCTGCCTCGCCCCGTGTTCCCGAGCGGCCTAGCCGGGCTCGGGAGGGAGTTGCCGGCGAGGCCTGACGCGCGTCCCCCTGGAGAGTTCCGCGCGCTGCACCCTCAACCGGCGATGCTCCTACTCCGTCACGGTCGCAGCACGACGGTCTAGCCCGGTCGGCCGCACAAGCGCAGACGGCACCCACGACTGACACACCTGCACCTCTGAGCCGACCCCTGTCGAGAAGGACTCCACTCGCACGACCCAGGCTTCCCAACCGCGACGGTCGGTGTGCCGCCAAGCGAGGAGCACGCCCGGCACTGCTCCTGCCCACCTACCAGTGAGGTCCACCCACACGTGAAATGGGGGCTGACGTGGCATCGGCCCAGAATAGAACATGTGTTCGATCTTGCTGATGGCGTCATACCCGGAGCACACTCGCGTCTCAGGTGTGTGGGGACCGCGGCGTTTGGGGACGCCGCGTCCGATGCGGAACCGCCCACGGACCCCAAGTCCGTGGGCGGTTCTGTCCCTCAACCGCCCGACAGCAGCCCACGGCTGTCGGATCGAGCGTGAATCGTGACCGAACCAAACGCTGGCGACGCGTTACCGCGTTTCACCAACTACCGCCGAGCTCGTTGAGCGCGCCGACGAGGAACACGACGGCGCGCACCGGGTCGTCGGGGAGGGCGGTCGCGCCGACCTCGGCGACCGTCTGCACGTCCGCGCCGCGGCCGGCGAGGTAGAGGGGCCGGTCCTCGGCGAGCTTGAGGAGCGACGAGGAGTGCGCGGTGAACGCGGTCGCCCGGGTCGCGGCCAGCACGACCGCGTCGGCGTTGGTCGCACGGGCGGCCGTCACCACGGACGGGATCGGGGTGTCGGCACCGAGGAAGCGGGGACGTACGCCGCGCTCGCGCAGCATCAGCGCCACGCAGAGCAGCACCAGGTCGTGGCGCTCCCCCGGCGGGCACGCGAGCAGCACGACCGGCGACGGCGCGGTCGCGTCCTCGAGGACCCGGTGGGGCGGCACCGACGACAGTGCCGAGAGCTTGCGGCGGAGCATGTCGCTGACGAAGTGCTCGTGGGCGACCGACAGGGTGCCCGCCTCCCAGCGGTCCCCGACCTCCCGCAGGAAGGGCAGCACGACGCCGGTGACGGCACCCGACAGGGGCACGTCCCAGAAGAGGCGGGCGAGGGCGATCTCGGCCGTCTCGGCGTCGAAGGTCTCGACCGCGGCCCACAGCTCGCCCGTGGTCGTGGTGATGGTCACGACCAGACGCTAGCCGCTGGAGCGTGACCGCGAACACGCTTCTCGGGGTGAGGCGCTCAGCTCGCCGCCACCATCCGCGGGATGACTGTCGCGCCATCCGCGGGGGTGAGCCACACGGTGCTGCCCTCCTCCAGCCCGTACGACCTCGCGTGGGTCCGGGTGATCACGACCGACACCTCGTCGCCGTCGACGGTGAGCACCGTCAGGCGCACCTCGAAGCCGATCCGGACCATCCGCGACACCGTGCCCTCGACCCCGCCGGCCAGCCGCGGCCGGGTGTCCAGCTCGATGTCGTGCGGACGCAGCGAGACGCCGCCGAGGTGCGTGACCTCGCCGAGGAAGGACATCACGAAGTCGTTCGCGGGCTCGTCGTAGAGCTCGTCGGGCGTGCCGACCTGCTCGACCCGGCCCTCGTTGACGACCACGATCTCGTCGGCGACCTCGAGGGCCTCCTCCTGGTCGTGGGTCACGAAGACGGTCGTGACGTGCACGTCGTCGTGCAGGCGGCGCAGCCAGTCGCGCAGCTCCTTGCGGACCTTCGCGTCGAGCGCGCCGAACGGCTCGTCGAGCAGCAGCACGCTCGGCTCGACCGCGAGCGCGCGGGCGAGCGCCATGCGCTGGCGCTGGCCGCCCGAGAGCTGCGAGGGCAGCCGGTGCGAGAACTGCGAGAGGTGCACGAGCTTGAGGAGCTCGTCGACCCGGTGCGCGATCTCGTCCTTGGGCCGCTTGCGGATCTCGAGGCCGAAGGCGACGTTCTTGGCGACCGTCATGTGCTTGAAGACGGCGTAGTGCTGGAACACGAACCCGACGTTGCGCTTCTGCGCCGGCAGGTGCGTCGCGTCGACGCCCTCGATGTTCACCGTGCCGCTGTCGCCCTTCTCCAGGCCGGCGATGATCCGCAGCAGGGTGGACTTGCCACCGCCGCTCGGGCCGAGGAGTGCGGTGAGCTGGCCGGTCGGGATCGAGACGTTGACGTCTTCCAGTGCGACGAAGTCGCCGAACTTCTTGTTCAGCCCACGTACTTCGATGCTCATGGGGGTGACCTTTCGGTGTTCTCTCGGGATGCCTGGGCCGGGGCTCAGGCGTGGTTCTTGGGTCGGATGATGGCGACGACGACGATGCAGGCCACCGAGACCATCGCCAGGAGGAACGCGGTCGCGTAGGCGCCCTGCTGGTCGAAGTTGAGGTACTTCTCCTCGACCACGAGGGTGGCGGTGCGGGTCTGGCCCAGGACGTTGCCCGAGACGACCTTGACCGCGCCGAACTCGCCGAGCGAGCGGGCCAGCGTCAGCACGACGCCGTACACGATCCCCCACTTGATGGACGGCAGGGTGATCCGCCAGAAGCGCTGCATCGCGTTGGCGCCGAGGCTCTGGGCGGCCTGCTCCTGCTCGATGCCGATCTCCTCGAGCACCGGCACGATCTCGCGGATCATCAGCGGCAGCGCCACGAAGGTCGTCGCCATGATGATGCCGGGAGTGGAGAAGATGACCTGGAAACCGATGCTCGACAGCGCCGACCCGAACCAGCCGTTGCGGCCGCTGTAGACGAGCACGAGCGCCAGACCGACCACGATCGGCGAGACCGACAGCGGGATGTCGAGCAGGGCGTTGAGCACGCGCTTGCCCGGGAACTGCTGGCGCACCAGCAGCAGCGAGATCCCCACGCCGAAGAGCGTGTTGATCAGGACGGAGAAGAAGGCGACGTACGCACTCAGCTGCAGCGCGACGACCGTGTCGGGGTCCTCGAGCAGCGACTGGATCGAGGCGAACCCGCCGTCGAAGGTGCGCGTGACGACCAGTGACACCGGCCACGCCACCAAGAGGAACAGGTAGGCGGTGGCGACGAAGCGGAGGACGTACGTCGTCGGCGTCCTGCCGACGCGCGGCGCCCGGCGACGCTCCTCGACGGGCGGCGCCTCGACGATCTCGGGCATCAGGGTGTCAGCCACGTGCAGCCACCCGCCTCTGGAGGACGTCGAGCAGCACGATGACGGCGAGTGAGATCGCCAGCAGGACCGTCGCCACGGCAGCGGCAGCCGCGACGTTGTCGTTCTCGATGCTGCTCAGGATGCGCACGGAGGTGACCTCGGTCTTGAAGGGGAGGTTGCCCGACAGCAGCACCAGCGAGCCGTACTCGCTGACGCCGCGGGCGAACGACAGGGCAGCGCCGGCCGCGATGGCGGGCGTGAGGCTCGGCAGGATGATGCGCCGGAACGTGGTCATCCGGCTGGCGCCCAGGGACGCCGCCGCCTCCTCGACGTCGAGCTCGAGCTCCTCGAGCACCGGCTGGACCATGCGGACCACGAACGGCAGCGTGACGAAGAGGAAGGCCAGGAAGACGGCCGGCCTCTCGTTGGCGATGTCGATGCCCAGCGGGCTGTCAGCGTTGCCGTAGAGGGACAGCAGCACGAGGCCCGCCACGATGGTCGGGAGGGCGAACGGGATGTCGATCATCACCTCGAGGACCGACTTGCCCCAGAAGCGGTCGCGCACCAGCACCCAGGCGATGAGCGGGCCCATGATGACGTTGACGAGCGTGACGCCCGCGGCGGTGAAGACGGTGAGCTTGATGGCGGACATCGTCTGGCCGTTGGTGATGGTGTTCCAGAAGACGGTCCAGCCGCCGTCGATCGCGGTGACGACCACGGCCACCAGGGGGATCAGGACCAGCGCGCTGAACCAGATCATGGCGATGCCGAGCCCGAGCCCCGACGACCGCGTGAGCGTGGAGCGCGGGCCCGACCGGCGAGGAGTCCTCGCCGGTCGGACGCGTGCGATCTCAGTCGATGTCATGTGGAGATCGGTCAGCTCACTCGAGCGAGAGACCGGCGTTGAGGATGGCGGTGAAGATCAGGCCGTTCTCCTCGTCGAAGAACTTCGTCGACACCTCGTCCCAGCCACCGAAGTCGTTGTCGACGGTGAGCAGGGTCGGGACCTCGGGGAACGGGTTGGACGGGTCGGTCGCGCCCTCGACGGTGCCGCCGTAGTCGACGTCGTCGCGGATCGGGCGGAAGCCGGTCAGGGCGAACTGCTTCTGGCCCTCGTCGGAGAGGACGTAGTCCAGCCAGGCCTGCGAGGGCGCGGAGGCGTCCTCGAGGATGGCGCCGGCATTCTCGATGAGCAGCGAGGTGTCCGGGAGGACGTACTCGAAGCCCTCGTCGTTCTGCGCGGCGAGGATGGCCTCGTTCTCGTAGGCCATCAGCACGTCGCCGGTGCCGCCGAGGAACGCGGTGGTCGCGTCACGGCCGCTGCTCGGCAGCGAGACGACGTTCTTGAAGAACTTGTCGACGTAGTCGGTGGCCTCCTCCTCGGTGCCGCCGTCGCTGATGACCTGGCCGTAGGCGGCGAGGGCGTTCCAGCGCGCGGCGCCGGAGGACGCGGGGTTGGGAGTCACGATCTCGACGCCGGGCTTGATCAGGTCGGCCCAGGTCTTGATGTTCTTGGGGTTGCCGTCGCGGACGCCGAAGACGACGACCGAGCGCGACACGACGCCCTTGTTCTCACCCGAGTCCCAGTCGTCGGCCACGAGGCCCTCGTCGACCAGGCGGGTTACGTCGGTCGGGACGGAGAAGTGGACGTAGTCCGCCTCGAGGCCGGCGACGACCGCGCGGCTCTGGTCGCCCGACGGTCCGTAGGACGTCTGGAACTGCACGCCCTCGCCCTCGTCGGTCTTGTTGAACTCGGCGGCGATGTTCTTGTTCGCGGCCTCGGGCACGGCGAAGCCGACGATGGAGATGGTGTTGTCCGCGTCGCCCTCACTGCTGGCGCCGCCGGGCGAGCAGGCGGAGAGGGCCAGTGCCCCGACGAGTGCGGCCGCGAGAGCGGCACGTGAACGGATCTGCATGGGGGGATCTCGACTTTCTTGATCGGTGAGCAATGTCGAGAAAGATACATGACTTTATGGACGTCGATGACATTGCCCGTCGTTCGGACGCGTGTCGTGGATCACGCACCCCGTGGGCCACGCGTGAAGGAGGCGTCCATCACGTGGGGAGGGCCGTCCGGACCACCCTTGCGCGACTACTGTGGTAGCGCGGGGGAAGGTCCCCGGAACACATGGAATGCGCGCAGGGAAGCAGGGCACAGGTGAGTGGATCGGCCAAGCAGGTCAAGCAGCTGGATCGCGTCATCATCCGGTTCGCCGGCGACTCCGGCGACGGCATGCAGCTCACGGGCGACCGCTTCACCCAGGAGACCGCAGCCTTCGGCAACGACCTGGTGACGCTGCCCAACTTCCCCGCGGAGATCCGGGCGCCCCAGGGCACCCTCCCGGGCGTCTCGTCCTTCCAGGTCCACTTCGCCGACCACGACATCCTCACCGCGGGCGACGCCCCCGACGTGCTCGTCGCGATGAACCCCGCCGCGCTGCGCGCCAACCTCGGCGACCTGCACAAGGGCGCGACGATCATCGTCGACACCCACGACTTCACCGCGCGCAACCTGACCAAGGCCGGCTACCAGGAGAACCCGCTCGAGGGTGACAGCCTCGACGCCTACGCCCTCCACACCGTCGACCTCACGGGCATGACGATCGAGGCGGTCAAGGAGTTCGGCCTCTCCCGCAAGGACGCCTCGCGCGCGAAGAACATGTTCGCCCTCGGCCTCCTGTCGTGGATGTACGGCCGCCCGACCGACCCGACGACCTCGTTCCTCGCCAAGCGGTTCGCCAAGGTGCCCGACATCCGCGACGCCAACGTGGCCGCGTTCAAGGCCGGCTGGAACTTCGGCGAGACGACCGAGGCCTTCGCGGTCCAGTACGAGATCAAGCCGGCAGTGATGCCGCCCGGCACCTACCGCAACATCACCGGCAACCTCGCGCTCGCCTACGGCCTGGTCGCCGGGAGCGTGCAGTCCGGCCTGCCCCTGTTCCTCGGCACCTACCCGATCACCCCGGCCTCCGACATCCTCCACGAGCTGTCGAAGCACAAGTCCTTCGGCGTCACGACGTTCCAGGCGGAGGACGAGATCGCCGGCGTCGGTGCCGCCATCGGGGCGTCGTACGCCGGTCACCTCGGCGTCACGTCGACCTCGGGCCCCGGAGTGGCGCTGAAGTCCGAGGCCATCGGCCTCGCCGTGATGACCGAGCTGCCGCTCGTCGTCGTCGACGTCCAGCGAGGCGGCCCCTCCACCGGACTGCCCACGAAGACCGAGCAGGCCGACCTGCTGCAGGCGATGTTCGGCCGCAACGGCGAGGCGCCCGTGCCGATCGTGGCCCCGCAGTCGCCCGGCGACTGCTTCGCGGCCGCGGTCGAGGCGACCCGGATCGCCGTCACCTACCGCACGCCCGTGCTGCTGCTCTCCGACGGCTACCTCGCCAACGGCTCCGAGCCGTGGCGGGTGCCCATCGTCGACGAGCTGCCCGTGATCGACCCCGACTTCGCGACCGAGAAGAACCACGGCTCGGGCGACGGGGCGGAGTTCTGGCCCTACCTCCGCGACGAGGCGACCCTCGCCCGGCCGTGGGCCATCCCCGGCACGCCCGGGCTCGAGCACCGCATCGGCGGGCTGGAGAAGGGCGACGGGCACGGCAACATCTCCTACGACCCCGCCAACCACGACTTCATGGTCCGCACCCGCCAGGCCAAGGTCGACCGGATCGCCGACACCATCCCGCTGATCGAGGTCGACGACCCCTCCGGCGAGGCCAAGGTGCTCGTCATCGGCTGGGGCTCGACCTACGGCCCGATCGGCGCCGGCGTGCGCCGCGTGCGCAAAGCCGGCTACCAGGTCGCCCAGGCCCACCTGCGCCACCTCAACCCCTTCCCGAGCAACCTCGGCGAGGTCCTGAAGCGCTACGACAAGGTGCTCGTGCCCGAGATGAACCTCGGCCAGCTGTCGCTGCTGCTGCGCGGGAAGTACCTCGTCGACGCCGTCGGCTACAACCACGTCCGCGGACTGCCCCTCAAGGCCACCGAGCTCGCCCACGCCATCGGCGAGCTGGTCGGCCAGGCCGAGGGGATCGACATCGAGCTGGGCGTCTGGGGCGAGCCCACCCAGAAGGAGCACATCTGATGACCACCTCCCCGCTCACCGAGCTCGGCCTCCCCGCGATGCGCTCCGGCACGGAGCAGGTGCCGGCCGCCGACGGACCCCAGACCAGCAAGGAGTTCACCTCCGACCAGGAGGTGCGCTGGTGCCCCGGCTGCGGTGACTACGCCGTGCTCAAGGCCGTGCAGTCCTTCCTGCCCGACCTCGGCCTGCGCCGCGAGAACATCGTCTTCGTCTCCGGCATCGGCTGCTCGTCGCGCTTCCCCTACTACCTCGACACCTACGGCATGCACTCGATCCACGGCCGCGCGCCGACGATCGCCACGGGCATCGCCACCGCGCGCGAGGACCTCTCGGTGTGGGTCGTCACCGGCGACGGCGACGCGCTGTCGATCGGCGGCAACCACCTGATCCACACCCTGCGACGCAACGTGAACATGACGATCCTGCTCTTCAACAACCGGATCTACGGCCTGACCAAGGGGCAGTACTCCCCCACCTCGGAGACCGGCAAGGTCACCAAGTCGACCCCGATGGGATCGCTCGACCACCCGTTCAACCCGGTGTCGCTCGCGCTCGGCGCGGAGGCGACCTTCGTGGCACGCACCATCGACTCCGACCGCAAGCACCTCACGGCGGTCCTCGCCGCGGCCGCCGCCCACCGCGGCACGTCGCTGGTCGAGATCTACCAGAACTGCCCGATCTTCAACGACGGCGCCTTCGACGCGATCAAGTCGCCCGAGACCAAGGCCGACGCCCTCATCCCCCTCGTGCACGGTGAGCCCGTGACCTTCGGAGCCACGCTCGAGGACGGCCCGTCAGCAGGGAAGGGCGCCAAGTGCCTGGTGCGCGACGAGGCGACCGGCGGCGTGAAGATCGCGGCGACCGCCGACGTGGCCGCGACGGACATCGTGGTCCACGACGCCCACAGCGCCGACCCGACGTTGGCCTTCGCGATCTCGCGGCTGACCGACTCGGGCTACCTCAACACCTCGCCGATCGGCATCTTCCGACAGGTGGAGCGACCGACGTACGACGACCAGGCCCGCGAGCAGGTCGCGACCTCGCGCAGCGGGGTGTCCGACAACGACACCGCCGACCAGTCCGCCCGGTTGGCGGCGCTGATCGGCGGCGGCGACACCTGGACGATCCTCTGATCGTCCGGCAGTCGCAGGGTCAGTCGAAGTAGAGCGTCCAGACCTTGCCCTTGGTGTTGCCGTATCCGTTGGAGTGGTCGACCTTCGAGCGCCACTTCCAGCGACCCTTCTCGGGGGCGTAGATCTTGGTCTTGTAGGCACCGGCGGCGTCGGTCTTGATCTTCTTGACCGTCTTCCACTTGCAGGTGCCGCACTTCTTCTTCTGGATCTTCACCTTCTGCTCGGCGTAGGGCAGCAGGGTGCCGTCCACCTGCGGCTCCATCACGGTGCCCTTGAGCTTGAAGGCGTTGTAGGAGACCTGCTTGGTGCCCGGCGGCACCTCGTCGATGATGCGCTTGGGCAGCGAGCCGGCGGTGGCGCCAGTGGCGAGCACACCTCCGACGAGCAGCGCAGCGATGAGTGCTGCCAGTAAGGCGCGGAACTTCCGCATGTTGAACTCCCCCTCGAGAGACGATGACGTTCGGGTGACGCGGGGTCCCAACCCCGGACCGCCCCATCGTAGGCGACATGGCCGCCCTAGACTCCCGGAGTGCCAGATAGCCGCCGCGGACTGCTGCTCGGCGCGCTGGCCTACGTCATGTGGGGCACCTTCCCGCTCTACTGGACCCTGCTCGAGCCGGGTGGCGCCATCGAGATCCTGGCCCACCGCATCGCGTGGTCGAGCCTGGTCATGGTCGTGCTGGTCGTGCTGCTGCGCCGGTTGTCGCAGCTGAAGGCCCTGCTGCGCGACCGGCACCGGCTGCTGCTCATCTGCTGCGCGGCCGTGGTCATCACGCTCAACTGGGGCGGGTACATCTGGGGCGTCAACAACGGCCGCGTCGTGGAGACTGCCCTCGGCTACTTCATCAACCCGCTCGTGACGGTGCTGATGGGCGTGTTCGTCCTCGGCGAGCGGCTCCGCCGCTTGCAGTGGATGGCGATGGTGATCGCCTTCGTCGCGGTGGTCGTGCTGGCGGTCGACTACGGCCGCCCGCCGTGGATCGCGCTCCTCCTCGCGTTCTCGTTCGGCACCTACGGGCTGCTCAAGAAGCAGGCCGGGGTCGGCGCGGTCGAGAGCATCACGGTGGAGACCGCGGTGCTGACGCCGTTCGCGGTGGCCTACATCGTGTGGCTGATGTCGACCGGGGTGTCCAGCTTCGGCTCGCACGGGACCAGCCACGCGCTCCTCTTCACCACCACCGGGATCATCACCGCGGTGCCGCTCATGTTGTTCGGCGCGGCCGCGATCCGGGTCTCGATGGTGTCCCTCGGGCTCCTGCAGTACCTCGCACCGACGATCCAGTTCGCCCTCGGCCTCACCGTGTTCGACGAGGCGATGCCCGCCAGCCGCTGGATCGGCTTCGGCCTGGTCTGGCTCGCGCTGGTGGTCTTCACCATCGAGGCGCTCAACCACCGGCGCCAGCAGCTGCGGCTCGTCGCGCACGCCTCCGCCGTCTGAGCCGAACCACCGCTGGCAGAGACACAGCGAGGGGCCACCAGTCGTCCGACCGGTGGCCCCTCGCCTGCTCAGCTCATGTCATCTCGTACGGCCGCGATCGACGACCGAGAACTTGATCACCTTGCGTCCGGCCTCGACCGCCTCGTCGCCGCGGTACCTCACGACGACCTTGACCTTGCCGGTGCGCTTGAACGACGGCAGCAGGACGCTCGCGCGGCCACGCCTGGTGAGCGTCTCCGTCCACGACCTCTTCTTGCCGAGGCCGCGGAGCGTGATCCGGACCTTGCCCGACGGGACGACGTCGTCGGCCCGGACCGTCACCCGCAGCTTGACGCGGGTGCCGACCTCGACCGGCTTCACCATCTTGGTCCCGATCCTCGGCGGCACCTGGTCCGCCGTCGCGGGCGGGGTGGTGGGCGTCGCGGTCGGGGTCGGGGTCGTCGTCGTCGGCGTCGGGTTCGTCGTCGGCGGCTGGGTGCCGGTGATGGTGATGTCCGCGTCGTTGACGTCGAAGAAGTAGTTCTCCACCGCCTCGACCTTGATCCGGGCCGTCGTGGTGTTCACGTCGGGCCAGGTCACCTGGGTGTTGCCGTCGTTGGGCGTGCTCTCCGCGAGCACCGTCGGGAACGTCCTGCCACCGTCGGTGGACAGCGAGATCTTCACGTTGGGCGACATCGCGGTGGTGTTGGCCGTCCAGTAGATCGTCTCGGTGCGTCCACCCACGGCCGCAGCGGACGTGGCACCCTTCGACGTCACCCGGAACGGCGTCGCGTTCGGGGTGCGGTCGAGCAGGAGCTTGACGTCCGCGTAGGAGTAGCCGCCACCCTCGGGAGCGAGGTCACGGGCCGTGAGCCGGAAGTTGAGCGACGGCTCCACGTTGCCGGGCGGCTGGGAGGTGTTGGCAGCGCCCACGTAGTCGGCGGTCGGGAGCCACTCGGCGAAGCACTCGATCACCGGGACCGGGACGTTCGTCGCACTGCCGCTCGGCGGCTTGGCCGGCATCGCGGGACAGGTGCCCGTGAGTGCGTTGGTGTTGTTGGCGAGGACCTGCTCCATGTCGGGGAACACCCGCGTCGGGCTCGACGTGGCGAGGTTCTCCCCGGGCGAGCCGATCTGGAGCGTGCCCGCCGGCGTCACCGGCGCGTAGGCCCCGAAGATCCGGAAGAGCGGTCCGTCCAGCTTGGTCTGGCTGCCCAGCGTCGTGGCAAGCGTCCCGGCCCGGTCGTTCTGCTCCCAGATGTAGACGATCGGGTCACCGTCGGCGTCCGTCGCCGAGCCGGTCAGCGCGAACGGCGTACGCAGCGGGATCGTCTTGGTCTCCGGCGCGGTGACGACGGGTGCCCGGTTGCCCGACGCAGCGATCGTGGAGCCGCCGTTGCGCTGCGGACCGCCCTGGGCGGTCTCGCCCACGAAGCCGGTGAGGTCACCCGACGCAGGCGAGATGGCCATCGCGGCGACGTCGGTGCCGGCGTACGGCGCACCGGTGAAGCGCACCTCGAAGCCGCTGTCGTCGAGCGTGTTCGAGCCACCGAACCCACGCACGTCGACGGTGGCGACGCCCGTCACGGCCTCGATGGCCGCGTCGATGCCCGCGAGGGAGTAGGTGGTGCCGCGGGTGATCGGGGTGGTCTGCGTGCCGTTGACCGTCAGCGTGAACGACTCACCGTCGGTGTCGAAGGCGCGCAGCGAGACCGTCTGCACGTCGTTGATGGCGGTGCGGGTGGCCGTCACCGTGGTGCTGATGTCGGTGATGCTGCGCTGCGAGAAGTAGGGGTCACTGTGGGGCTGGAGGTTGTCCTGCTGGCAGATGCCGGCGTAGGCCATGATCGAGCTGCCCGAACCGGGCTCGTACGCCGATCCTGCGCTGCGGTTGCCGCCGGAGCAGTTGAACTCCGTGCCGTTGAACGTGTGGGGGCCGCCGAACTGGTGCCCCATCTCGTGGGCCACGTAGTCGACCGCGAAGTAGTCACCCTCAGGCGTCGGGACGCCCGTGCAGCCGCGCGCCTTGCCGTCGCCGCCGATCACGCCGAGACCGGCGACGCCACCACCGTTGACGCCAAGGGCGATGTGGCCGACGTCGTAGCTCGAGGCGCCGACGAGCTGGCCGAGAACGATGCGGTTGCGGTTCAGCGTGGAGCCGCCACAGCTCGTGATCTGCGCGGTCGTGAAGCAGGCGGCCGAGCCGCAGGGGCCGTTGGCCTCGGTTGCCTTGGCGGCGGTGTCGAGATTGAGCTTGTCGGTCTCGTCGATCAGCACCATCCGGATCGCCAGGTCGTCGTTGTAGATCTGGTTGACCCGATTCATCAGGGTCACCTTCTCGGCGAGGACGTTCTGGGTGCCAAAGTAGGCGGCGTAGGACGGGTCCGTCACGAGCGCGAGCCGGTAGGTCCGCAGCGACACCTCGGCGCCGGGCGCCTCACCCGCGTTGGCAATGACGTCCTTCAGGGTGTCCTGGTCGAGCTCGGGCTCGACCAGTCCGCGGTCGCTGCGCGGCAGGTCGCCGTTGCGGTAGGAGAGGTAGAGGCTGTCGTCGCCGTTCCAGGCGGGGTCGACGTACCACGCCGCCTGGTTGCCCGAGCCGCGCACCGAGGCGTGGAAACCCATCGGGGTCAGGTCGAGCCGGATCGTCGCCGTCGGGTCGCCCACGGCGCGGCCGGCGTAGGTCTTCAGCTCGGGGTGCTTGGCGGCGAGACCCGCCTCCATGACCGCGACCTCGTGGATGCGGAACTCGACGAGGTCGCCGTTGGGAGCCGGGACGGTGACGACCGCGCCGGAGTCGGCGGCGCGTGCGGCGTCCTCGGTCGGGGCTTGAGCGAGCGCTGACCGGAGCCCGGCGCGGTCGAGGGTGAAGGCCGCCGAGCGCCTGGGCTCGACCCGTCGCTCGATCGCCCCCTTGTCACCTCCGGGCCGTTGGTCGGTCGCCGTCCAGTAGCCGCCCGGTGGAGCGGCGGAGCCCGACAGGGTCAATGCCTGGATCCCAGCCAGGGCGAGGACGACGGCGACGAGCACGGACAGGAGGCGGAGCGGACGAGACATGCAGCCCTCGAGACTCTGGAAGGTGGTGGGGCTGCAAGGTAAAGCCGGGACCCGCCGGGCGGGCCCACCCCCAGGGAGGTGGCGTCAGGACGAGGTTGACGATCGTCAGGAGCTGCGGGTGGCGACCACGTCAGCGAAGGACTCGAGCGCCGTGCGCGCGGGGCCGGGCTCGAGGGCTTCGAGCTGCTTCTTCGCCTCGGTCGTCTGGCCGAGGACGTAGGCCTTGGCCTCGTCCATCGCCGGGTGCCGGCGGAGCAGGTCGAGGGCCTCGGCGTGCTCGGCGTCGTCGGTGAGCGGGCGGCCGAGCAGCTCGAGGAGCCGGGCGTCCGCGGGGTCCGTCGACGCCTGGGCCATCAGGACCGGGAGCGTCGGCACGCCCTCGCGCAGGTCGGTGCCGGGGGTCTTGCCGGAGGTGACCGACTCGGAGGCGATGTCGAGGATGTCGTCGGAGAGCTGGAAGGCGGAGCCGACGATTTCGCCGTAGGCCCGCAGTGCCTCGACGACCTCCGGGGTCGCGCCGGAGAACATCGCGCCGTAGCGGGCGGAGGTCGCGATCAGCGAGCCGGTCTTGCCGGCGACGACCTCGAGGTAGTGGGCCAGCGGGTCCTCGCCGGGCCCGGGCTTCACGGTCTCGAGGATCTGGCCCTCGACGAGGCTGGTGAACGTCTGCGCCTGGATGCGTACGGCGTCGGGGCCGAGGTCGGCGGTCAGCTCGGACGACTTCCCGAAGAGGAAGTCGCCGGTGAGGATTGCGACGTGGTTGTCCCAGCGCGCGTTGGCGGTGTCGGCACCGCGGCGCAGCGCTGCCTCGTCCATCACGTCGTCGTGGTAGAGCGAGGCGACGTGGGTGAGCTCCACCACGCAGGCCGCGGTGTGCACCTCCTCGGCCTCGGGGTTCGGCCCGGCCTCGGCGGCGAGCAGCACCAGCAGCGGGCGGAAGCGCTTGCCGCCGGCCGTCATCAGGTGGGTCGCGGCCTGCGTGACGTAAGGGGTGCGTCCCTGGCAGTGCTCGGCGAGCAGCTCCTCGATGCGCGCCAGTCGACCGACGAGCCGCTGCTCGAGCTCGGCGTCGACGACGGGCAGGGCGAGGGGCGAGTCTCTCACCTGATGAATTCTCCAGCAACGGCCGCGAGGTCGAGCACCGGCCCCGGCAGCACGCCGAGCACCAGCGTCACGGCCGCTCCCACGGCGATGGTGGTCGCGGTCAGCACCGAGGGGTACGCGACGCTCGGGCCGTCACCGACCGGCTCGTCGAAGTACATGACCTTGATGACCTTGATGTAGAGGTACGCGGCCACGATGCTCGCGAGCACGGCGGCGACCACGACCGGCCACGCGCCGGCGGCGAGCGCCACGGAGAAGACGGCCAGCTTGCCGACGAACCCGGAGGTGAGCGGGATGCCCGCCATCGCGAGGAGGAAGAAGGCGAAGACCGCCGCCACGACGGGCGACTCCTTGCCGAGCCCGGCCCAGCGGTCGATCGCGGTCGTCTCGCCACCGGCGTCGCGGACGAGGCTGACGACGGCGAAGGCGCCGAGCGTCGCGAAGCCGTAGGTCGTCAGGTAGAACAGCACCGCCTGGACCGACGTGATCTCGCCGACGGCGAGCTGGTCGGATGCCTGCAGGCCGAGGACGCCGGTGAGGATGAAGCCGGTGTGCGCCACGGACGAGTAGGCCAGGAGGCGCTTGATGTCGCTCTGGGTGATGGCCAGCGCGGCGCCGACGAACATCGACAGGATCGCGATGATCCACATCATCGGCTGCCACGACCAACGGTCCGCGCCGAGCGCGACGTAGAACAGGCGCATGATCGCGCCGAAAGCGGCGACCTTGGTGCCGGCCGCCATGAACGCGGTGACCGGGGTCGGGGCGCCCTGGTAGACGTCGGGGGTCCACGCCTGGAACGGGACCGCGCCGACCTTGAAGAGCAGGCCGACCGACAGCAGGCCGGTGCCGATGAGCAGCAGGCTGCTGCTGCCGACGTCGTTGCGGACGGCCTCGTTGATCGCGGCGAAGTCCATCGAGCCGGCGTAGCCGTAGAGCAGGGCGGCGCCGTAGAGGAAGAAGCCGGACGAGAAGGCACCGAGGAGGAAGTACTTGAGGGCCGCCTCCTGGCTCAGCAGGCGGCGACGGCGCGCCAGCCCGGACAGGAGGTAGAGCGGCAGCGACAGGACCTCGAGGCCGACGAACATCGTCAGCAGGTCGTTGGCCGCCGGGAAGAGCATCATCCCGAAGACCGCGAACATCATCAGCGGGTAGACCTCGGTGTGCTCGCGGCGGGCCGCGACCGCGGCGGTCTCCGCGTCGGTCCCGGGTACCGCGGACGCCTGGCCGGCGAACGCCGACGAGCCGCCGTCGAGGTGGCGCTCGGCGAAGAGCAGGATGCCGCCGATCGCGAGGGCCAGCACGAGGCCCCAGATGAAGAGGCTCGGTCCGTCGACGGCGATCGTGCCGCCGACCGCGAGGATGCCGCGCGCGGCACCGTCGTCGTACGTCTGCACGTCCCGCGCGACCAGCACGACGCCCACCAGCGCGGCCACGAGGCCGGCGAGCGCCAGGCCCACCTGGCTGGCGTAGCGCAGGGCGCGCGGCACGAAGGCCTCCACGACGACGCCGAGGCAGGCGGCGCCGAAGACGACGAGGAGGGGCCAGAGTTCGAAGTACTCGACGCTGGGCTTGGTGAACTCGATCACTGCTGACCACCCTCCTGGGCGATGCCCACCTGGGCGAGAGTGTCGTCGACGACGGGATTGATGACGTCCAGCAGCGGCATCGGGAAGAAGCCGAAGACCACGAGCGCGAGCGCGAGCGGGGCGAGGATCCCGACCTCACGCTTGTCGAGGTCGGCCACCGGGGTGGTCCCGGGGCCGGTCATCGTGCGCTGGTACATCCAGAGCGCGTAGAAGGCCGCGAGGACGATCGCGAGGACCGCGACCGAGCCGACCAGCCAGTGGTGGTCGAAGGCGGCGATGATCACCATCATCTCGGAGACGAACGGCGACAGGCCGGGCAGGCCTGCGGCGGCGAGCCCGCCGACGAGGAAGAACCCGGCAAGCACCGGCGCCGACTTCTCGACACCGCCCATCTCCCGGATCGACGCGGTCCCGGTGCGCTGGATCAGGAAGCCGGCGACGAGGAACATCAGCGCGGTCGCGATGCCGTGGTTGACCATGTAGAGGATCGCGCCGGTGCCGCCGGTCGGGCTGAACACGAAGATGCCGAGCACGATGAAGCCGAAGTGCGACAGCGACGTGAGACCGATCAGGCGCAGGACGTCGTCCTGGCCGATCGCGACCAGCGCGCCGTAGATGATCGAGATCAGCGCGAGCACGACCACAGCGGGCGTCGCCCACTGCGAGGCGTCCGGCAGCAGGCCGAGGCAGAACCGCAGCATGCCGAAGGTGCCGATCTTGTCGAGGATGCAGACGAGCAGCACCGAGGTGCCGGGCGTCGCCTTCTCGGTGGTGTCCGCGAGCCACGTGTGGACCGGGAACATCGGCGCCTTGATCGCGAAGGCGATGAAGAAGCCCGCGAAGAGCCAGCGCTGCGTGATCGGGTCGATGTCGATCGCGGCGAGGTCGCTGAGCAGGAAGCTCGGCGTGCCGGAGTTCGCCGAGACGACGTAGAGACCGATCACCGAGGCGAGCATCACGAGCCCACCGGCGAGCTGGTAGATCAGGAACTTCGTCGCCGCGCGGCCGCGGCCGCTGCGCCCGAAGCCGCCGATGAGGAAGTACGCCGGGATCAGCGTGGCCTCGAAGACGACGTAGAACAGCAGCACGTCGGTCGCCGTGAAGACGGCCAGCGACATCGCCTCGAGGGCGAGGGTCCAGGCGAAGAAGGACTTCGCGCCGCTGTTGCCCTCGGCGTCGGACTCGCGCCACCCGGCGAGGAGGACGATCGGGACGAGGACGACGGTCAGCAGCACCATGAGGATGCCGAGCCCGTCGACGCCCAGCGCGTAGTGCACGCCGAGCGACTCGATCCAGACGTAGGTCTCGGTGAGCTGCATGCCCGCGTCGACCTCGTACTGCACCGCGGCGACGACGCCGGCGAGCAGCGTGGCACCGGCGAAGCCGATTCCGACCAGTCGGGCGAGCGCGGCCGGCGAGAACGCCGTCACGAGCGCGCCGACCAGCGGCAGGAGGATCAGGATGGTCAGGATCATGCGAGGTTCACCGCCAGGAGGGCCAGGACCAGGAGCAGCGCACCGGCGAGGACGGACAGGGCATACGAGCGGACGAAGCCGTTCTGGAGGCGACGCATCGCGGTGGACAGGCCGCCGACCGCGGCGGAGCCGCCCTCGACCGCACCGTCGACACCGACCCGGTCGAACGTGGCCAGACCGCCGACGAGCGACGCCCCGGGTCGTACGACGACCGCGTCGTTGATCGCGTCGCCGTAGAGGTCGGCGCGTGCCGCGCGGGTCGCGAACGAGACGTCCTGCGGGGCCTCGCGCGGGACGTCGCGCTTGCCGACGAGGAACCAGGCAGCGGCGACGCCGATCGCGACGACCGCGGTGATGATCAGCGTGATCACGATCGCCGGCAGCGGGGGCTCGTGGTGCTCCACGGTGCCGGTGACCGGCTCGAGCCAGGTCTTGATCCAGTCGCCGAGCAGGAGCACGCCGCCGAGGACGGAGAGGGCCGCCAGCACGATCAGCGGCACCGCCATCACCTTGGGCGACTCGTGCGGGTGCACGTCCTTCTCCCAGCGCTTCTCGGTGAAGAACGTCATCAGCATCAGGCGGGTCATGTAGAACGCGGTGATGCCGGCGCCGAGCAGCGCGAGGAGCCCGACGAGCAGGTTCTCCGCGAGCGCGGTCTCGATGATCCGGTCCTTGGACCAGAAGCCGGAGAAGCCCGGGAAGCCGATGATCGCGAGGTAGCCCATCGCGAAGGTCAGGAAGGTGACCGGCATCGCCTTGCGGAGCGCCCCGTAGTGGCGCATGTCGACGTCGTCGTCCATCCCGTGCATCACCGAGCCGGCTCCCAGGAACATGTTGGCCTTGAAGAAACCGTGCGTCAGCAGGTGGAAGATCGCGTAGGGGTAGCCGGCCGGACCGAGGCCTGCGGCGAGCATCATGTAGCCGATCTGGCTCATCGTCGAGCCCGCGAGCGCCTTCTTGATGTCGTCCTTGGCGCAACCGAGGATCGCACCCCAGAGGAGCGTGACCGTCGCGACGACCACGACCGCGGTCTGCGCGATCGGGGCGAGCTCGAAGATGAAGTTGGACCGGACCACGAGGTAGACGCCGGCGGTGACCATGGTCGCCGCGTGGATGAGGGCCGACACCGGGGTCGGGCCCTCCATCGCGTCGAGGAGCCAGGACTGCAGCGGCACCTGCGCCGACTTGCCGCACGCACCGAGCAGGAGCAGCAGGCCGAGCGCGGTGAGGGTGTCCTGCGACGCCTCGCCGGCCACCTCGCTGACGCCGGCGAAGTCGGTGGTGCCGAACGTCGCGAACATCAGGGCGATGGCGAGCGAGAGGCCGATGTCACCGACGCGGTTGACGACGAACGCCTTCTTGGCGGCCGCGGCGGCGGACGGCTTGTGCTGCCAGAAGCCGATGAGGAGGTACGACGCCAGGCCGACGCCCTCCCAGCCCAGGAACAGGCCCACGAAGTTCGCCGAGAGGATCAGCGTGAGCATCGCCGCGACGAAGAGGTTGAGGTAGCCGAAGAAGCGGCGACGGCGGGCGTCGTGCTCCATGTAACCGATGGCGTAGACGTGGATCAGCGAGCCCACGCCGGTGATCAGCAGCAGGAACAGCGCGGC
Organism: Nocardioides glacieisoli; assembly: GCF_004137245.1. Classification (GTDB taxonomy): domain Bacteria; phylum Actinomycetota; class Actinomycetes; order Propionibacteriales; family Nocardioidaceae; genus Nocardioides; species Nocardioides glacieisoli. The sequence goes on along the minus strand of NZ_SDWS01000005.1, from coordinate 345,378 downwards.
CAGCGGGTCGTAGAGCAGGTCCATGCCGACGCTGATCGAGCCGGTCTCGAACCAGGTCCAGAGCTGCTGGCCGACCTGCCGCTCCTCGGCACCTCGGCCGAGCAGCGCGAAGAACAGCACCAGGCTGAGCACGAACGACAGCGCGGACATGGCCGTGCCGACCAGGTGGCCGTGCTTGTCGGCGGCCGCCTTGAGCGAGCCCTGGAGGAACGGGGCGACGGCGAGCAGCAGGAAGGCACCGAGCAGCGGCAGCGCGATGACCAGCCAGAGCAGGTCGAACACGCCGCCGGCGCCGGTGTCGGGAGCGACCACGGGAGCGTGTGCCGCACCGCCCTCCTCGGCGAGGCGGACTGTCTGGGACAGGAGGTTCACAGGTGCTCCCTCAGTACTTCAGCAGGCTGGCGTCGTCGACCGAGGCCGAGCGTCGCGTGCGGAAGATGGTCATGATGATCGCGAGCCCGATGACGACCTCGGCTGCTGCCACGACCATCACGAAGAAGGCGGTGATCTGGCCGTCGAGGTTGCCGTGCTGCTTGGCGAAGGCGACGAACGCGAGGTTGCAGGCGTTGAGCATCAGCTCGACGCACATGAACACCACGAGCGCGTTGCGGCGGGTGAGCACACCGACGCAGCCGATCGTGAACAGGATCGCGGACAGGACGACGTACTCACTCACTTGACGTCCTCTTCCGTGTTCGCAGGAGCGCCGGCCTTGCCGGAGGTCTCGGGCATGCCGGACGGGTCACCTATCTGGGCGGTGACCACGTCGATGTCGTCTGCGAGCGCCGGGGCGGAGCGGACCGTGCCGCGGGCCGCGAGGACCCGGGAGACGGACGACTCGGCGGCCGTGCCGTCGGGCAGCAGGGCCGGGGTGTCGACCGCGTTGTGGCGGGCGTAGACACCGGGCGACGGCAGCGGGCCGGGGTGCTTGCCGTGGTCACCGAAGTCGCGGATGCGCTGCGCGGCGAGGCTCGCCTGCGTGGCCTTGGGCGTCAGGCGCTCGCGGTGGGCGAGCACCATCGCGCCGAGGACGGCGGTGATCAGCAGCGCGCTGGTGGCCTCGAAGGCGAAGACGTAGCGCGAGAACAGGATGTTGGCGATGGCCGGCACGTTGCCGCCGCTGTTGGCCTCGTCGAGGCCGACGACGGCGCCGAAGGTGACCTGGCTGATGCCGACCACGAGGACGGTGCCGAAGAGGAGGCCGAGCACGACGGCCATCACCCGCTGGCCGCGGATCGTCTCCACGGTCGAATCGGAGGCGTCGACGCCGATCAGCATCATCACGAAGAGGAACAGCATCAGGATGGCGCCGGTGTAGACGATGATCTGGACCGCGAAGAGGAACGGCGCGTCCATGACGGCGTAGAGGAACGCGATGCTGATCATCACCACGGCGAGCAGCAGCGCGGCGTGGACGGCCTTGCGGACGAACAGGATGCCGAGCGCAGCCGCCACCATGATCGGGGCGAGGATCCAGAAGGTCATCAGGCCTCCTTCTCGCTCGCGCTGGTCCACTGCTCCTGCGCCTGGGCCTCTCCGCCCACGACGGCCGGGTCGGTGGCGCGGGCGCTGTAGTTGCCGCGGTAGTAGTCGCCCTCGTCGTCGCCGAGCCGCATCGCGTGCGGGGGCTCCTCCATGCCGGGCAGCAGCGGGGCGAGCAGGTCGGACTTCTCGTAGATCAGGTCAGCCCGGTTGTTGTCGGCCAGCTCGTACTCGTTCGTCATCGTCAGCGCGCGCGTCGGGCACGCCTCGATGCACAGGCCGCAGAGGATGCAGCGCAGGTAGTTGATCTGGTAGACGGCGCCGTAGCGCTCGCCGGGGCTGAAGCGCTGGCTGTTGCCGTCGGCGTCGGGGGCGTCGCTGTTGGACGCGCCCTCGACGTAGATGGCGTCGGCCGGGCACGCCCAGGCGCACAGCTCACACCCGATGCACTTCTCGAGGCCGTCGGGCCAGCGGTTGAGCTGGTGGCGGCCGTGGAAGCGCGGCGCCGTGGGCAGCTTCTCGAAGGGGTACTGCTCGGTGACCACCTTCTTGAACATCGTGCGGAAGGTGACCCCGAACCCGGCGACCGGGTCCCAGAGGCTCTCCTTGATGCCCTTGGAGCTGGACTCACTCATGGTTCTCCTCCGCTGAAGCGGTGACGGTGGTGCGGCCTCCCGGCGCGTGGGTGAACGACAGCGGCTCGGCAGCACCGCGGCGGGCGCCTCCGGCCGGCATCGGCGGGACGGGGAATCCGCCGGCGAACGCGTCGTGCGGCTCGTCGCCCGCCTCGGCCGCGTCCCTCTCGTCGTCCTTGCGCTCGGGGACGAACATCAGCCCGACGGTCAGGACGAGCAGCACGGCGATCGCGGCGACGAGGTAGGTCCGGTTGATGCCGTTCTCCGCCTCGAGGGAGATGACGCGGATCGTCGCGACGGCGACGGTCCAGGCCAGCGCGACCGGGATCAGGATCTTCCAGCCCAGCGCCATGAACTGGTCGTAGCGCATGCGGGGCAGCGAGCCGCGCAGCCAGACGAACAGGAAGATGAAGATGAAGACCTTGCCGAAGAACCAGAGCAGGGGCCAGTAGCCGCTGTTGGCGCCCTCCCACACGTTCTCGACGCCCCACGGCGCGGCCCAGCCGCCCAGGAACAGCGTGGTGGCGATGGCCGAGACGGTGGCGAGGTTGATGTATTCAGCCAGGAAGAACAGCGCGAACTTGAGGCTCGAGTACTCGGTGTGGAACCCGCCGACCAGCTCGCCCTCGGCCTCGGGGAGGTCGAAGGGGGCACGGTTGGTCTCGCCGATCATCGAGATCACGTAGATCACGAACGACGGAGCGAGGATCAGGCCGAACCACAGCCGGTCCTGGGCGGCGACGATCTCCGAGGTCGACATCGAGCCGGCGTAGAGGAAGACCGCGACGAGCGCGAGACCCATCGCGACCTCGTAGGAGATCATCTGCGCGCTCGAGCGGAGTCCGCCGAGCAGGGAGTACGTCGACCCGGACGACCAGCCGCCGAGGACGATGCCGTAGATGCCGATCGAGGCGATCGCGAGCATGAAGAGCACGGCGACCGGCATGTCGGTGAGCTGCAGCGGCGTGCGGTGGCCGAAGAAGTTGACCTCGGGCCCGAGCGGGATGACCGCCCACGTGACGAAGGCCGGGACGACGGCGATGACCGGGGCCAGGATGAAGACGACCTTGTCGGCCGCCTTGGGGATGATGTCCTCCTTGAGCGCCAGCTTCACACCGTCGGCCAGCGACTGCAGGAGCCCGAACGGTCCGTGGACGTTGGGGCCGACGCGGTGCTGCATGCGGGCCACGACGCGGCGCTCGAACCAGATGTTGAAGAGGGTCAGGACGACCAGGACGACGAAGATCAGGACGGCCTTGAGCAGGACGACCCACCAGGGGTCCTGGCCGAAGGCCGCGAGCCCGGGGTCGGGCAGGTCGGCGGCGAGCAGGCTCACGTGGTGGCTCCCTTCACGGTGACCGAGCTGCCCGGCGAGGCGAGCTCGGCGAGGACGCCGCGGCCGAAGGACCGGGCCGGGACCCAGACCACGCCGTCGGGCAGGTCGGCGACCACGACGGGCAGCGTGATGCTGCCACGGTCACCGGTGACGGTGGCGAGCCGGCTGCCGCCGGGCTCGGTGTCGTCGAGGAGGCCGAACACGGACTCGTACGCCGCCCGGTTGAGGCGCACGACCGGAGGCCGGGCGGTGGCGCGCAGGTGCGCCTCCCCGTCCTGCATCGAGCCGAGGTCGATCAGCTGCTTCCAGGTGGCGAGGGCGAACGATCCGGCCTTGCCGGCCCCCTTGCTGGGCCTGGGCGCCTTCGGGGCCTTGCCGGCGTCGAGGGTCGGACGGCCGCCGTCCCACGGGCCGAGGGACTGCATCTCGGCGCGCACCTCGGCGACCGTGCGGAAGCCGAGCGGTGCGCCCTGGCCGAGCGCGGCGAGCTCGTCGGCGATGCCGGCCAGGACGCGGAGGTCCGGGAGCGACGCGGGGTTGGTGAAGACTGCGTCGAACTCGCGGGCGCGGCCGTCCCAGGTGACGAACGTGCCTGCCTTGTCGGTCATCGGCGCCACCGGCAGCACGACGTCGGCCACGGCCGTCACGTCGGTCGCGCGCAGCTCGAGGCTGACCACGAAGCCGGCCGTGTCGAGCGCCGCGCGGAACGCCGCCGGGTCGGCGGTGTCGTCGGGGTCGACGCCACCGATGACGAGTCCGCCGAGGTCGCCCTTGGCGAGCGCGGCGATGATGGCGTTGCCGTCGCGACCGGCCTTGGCGGGCAGCGACTGCGTGCCCCAGGCGGCGGCCACGTCGACGCGGGCAGAGGCCTCGGCGAGCGGGCGGCCACCGGGCAGCAGCGTGGGCAGGGCACCGGCCTCGACAGCGCCGCGGTCACCTGCCCGGCGCGGCACCCACGCGAGGCGGGCACCGGTGCGGGCGGCGAGGTCGGCGGCGGCCGAGAGGGCGCCGTGGGTGGAGGCGAGGCGCTCGCCGACGAGGATGACCGCGTCCTTGGAGACGCCGTGCTCGGCGTCCGCGAGCGAGGCGATGGCCTCGACCTCGGCGCCGGGGGCGGCGGGCACCAGTCGGCCCTTCATCTTCGTCAGGCCGCGCGAGCTCCAGGGCGCGACGGACACGACCTGCGTACGTCCCTGGCGGGCCGCCTTGCGCAGCCGCAGGAAGATCGTCGCCGCCTCGTCCTCGGGCTCGAGGCCGAGGAGCACGACGACTGGCGCGGCCTCGAGGTCGGAGTAGGTCACGTCACCGGACAGCGCGACGTGCGAGGCCAGGAACGAGGCCTCCTCCGCGCTGTGCGGGCGGGCGCGGAAGTCGACGTCGTTGGTGCCGAGCGAGACGCGGGCGAACTTGGCGTAGGCGTAGGCGTCCTCGGCGGTCAGCCGACCACCGGTGAGGACGGCGGCGGCACCTGCGTCGCGGAGGCCACGGGCGGCGACGGCGAAGGCCTCGGTCCAGGACGCGGGGCGGAGCTCACCGTCCTCGCGGATCTGCGGGTAGGTGATCCGGTCCTCGACCTGCGCGTAGCGGAACCCGAAGCGGTCCTTGTCGCTGATCCACTCCTCGTTGATCTCGGGCTCGTTGCCGGCGAGGCGGCGCATCACCTTCCCGCGGCGGTGGTCGATGCGGATCGCGGCACCGCAGGCGTCGTGCTCGGCCACGCCCGGCGTCGAGACCAGGTCGAAGGGCCGCGAGCGGAAGCGGTAGTCGGCCGACGTGAGGGCACCGACGGGGCAGATCTGGATGGTGTTGCCGGAGAAGTAGCTCTCGAATGGCTCGCGCTCGTAGATCGCGACCTGCTGGAGCGCGCCACGCTCGGCGAGGGCGATGAACGGGTCGCCCGCGACCTGCTCGGAGAAACGGGTGCAGCGGGCGCAGAGGACACAGCGCTCACGGTCGAGCAGCACCTGCGCGGAGATGTTGATCGGCTTGGGGAAGGTGCGCTTGACGCCACCGCCCTCGGCGAAGCGGCTCTCGCCGCGGCCGTTGCTCATCGCCTGGTTCTGCAGGGGGCACTCGCCACCCTTGTCGCAGACGGGGCAGTCGAGCGGGTGGTTGATCAGCAGGAACTCCATGACGCCCTGCTGGGCCTTGTCGGCCACCTCGCTGGTCGCCTGGGTGTTGACGACCATGCCCTCGGCGACCGGCAGCGTGCAGGAGGCCTGCGGCTTCGGGAAGCCGCGGCCGTTGCCGGCGTCGGGGATGTCGACCAGGCACTGGCGACATGCACCGACGGGGTCGAGGAGCGGGTGGTCGCAGAACCGCGGGATCTGTACGCCGACCTGCTCGGCGGCGCGGATCACCAGGGTGTCCTTGGGGACGCTCACCTGCACGCCGTCGATGGTCAGCGTGACGGTGTCGACCTCCGTGCGCTCAGGAGTGGTGGTCATGCAGTGGCTCCCGCAGGTGCGAAGACAGTGGAGGCGGCGTGGTCGAACGGGCAGCCGCCGTGGGACAGGTGCGCGAGGTACTCGTCGCGGAAGTGCTGGATCGAGCTCGAGATCGGGCTGGTGGCACCGTCGCCGAGCGCACAGAACGAGCGGCCCAGGATGTTGTCGCACTGGTCGAGGAGGAGGTCGAGGTCGGACTCGCTGCCCTCGCCCTTCTCCAGCTTGGCCAGCGTCTGCGTCAGCCACCACGTGCCCTCGCGGCACGGCGTGCACTTGCCGCACGACTCGTGCTTGTAGAACTCGGTCCACCGCAGCACCGCGCGGACGACGCACGTCGTCTCGTCGAAGAGCTGCAGCGCACGGGTGCCGAGCATCGAGCCGGCAGCGCCGACCGACTCGAAGTCGAGCGGCACGTCGAGGTGCTCGGGCGTCAGGAGCGGGGTGCTCGATCCGCCGGGCGTCCAGAACTTCAGCTCGTGACCCTCGCGCATGCCTCCGGCCAGGTCGATGAGCTGGCGCAGGGTGATGCCCAGCGGGGCTTCGTACTGGCCGGGGTTGGCGACGTGGCCGGACAGGCTGAAGATGCCGTAGCCGTTGGACTTCTCGGTGCCCATGCCGGCGAACCAGGCGGCGCCGTTGGTGATGATGCTCGGCACCGACGCGATCGACTCGACGTTGTTGATGACGGTCGGGCTGGCGTAGAGGCCGGCGACCGCCGGGAACGGCGGACGCAGGCGGGGCTGGCCGCGACGACCCTCGAGGCCCTCGAGCAGCGCCGTCTCCTCGCCGCAGATGTAGGCACCCGCGCCGGTGTGGACGATCAGGTCGAGGTCGTAGCCGGAGCCGTGGATGTTCTTGCCGAGGTGTCCGGCCAGGTAGGCCTCCTGCACCGCACGCTGCAGGCGACGCACGACGTGGAGCACCTCGCCGCGGACGTAGATGAACGCGGTGTGGGCGCGGATCGCGTAGGAGCTGACGATGACGCCCTCGACCAGCGTGTGCGGGCTGGCCATCATCAGCGGGATGTCCTTGCAGGTGCCCGGCTCGGACTCGTCGGCGTTGACCACGAGGTACTTCGGCTTCGGGTTGTCCTGCGGGATGAAGCCCCACTTCATGCCGGTGGGGAAGCCGGCGCCTCCGCGGCCGCGGAGGCCGGAGTCCTTCACGGCGGTGATCACGTCGTCGGGCGCCATCGCGAAGGCCTTGTCGAGGGCGGCGTAGCCACCGTGCTCCTCGTAGGACGCGAGGGTCCAGGCGCGCTCGGCGTCCCAGTTGTTCGTCAGGACGGGGGTGAGTGTGTCGGTCACGTGGTCTCTCCCTTGTCGCTTTCGCGCGAGCCGTAGGTGCCACCGGCGGTCCAGCCGTTGTCACGGGCGATCTTCAGCCCGACCAGCGAGGCGGGGCCCGCCGCGGGACCTTCGTCGGCGCGGTCGTCGGGGAACCCGGCGAGCACGCGCTCGGCCTCGCGCCACGTGCACAGCCGCGGACCGCGGGTGGAGTGGACCTCGTTGCCGGCGCGCAGGTCGTCGACGACCTGGACCGCGGACTCGGGGGTCTGGTTGTCCATGAACTCCCAGTTGACCATCATCACCGGGGCGTAGTCGCAGGCCGCGTTGCACTCGATGTGCTCCAGCGTCACCTTGCCGTCCTCGGTGGTCTCGTCGTTGCCGACGTCGAGGTGGTCCTTGAGCCGCTCGAAGATCAGGTCGCCGCCCATGACCGCGCAGAGCGTGTTGGTGCAGACGCCGACGTGGTAGTCACCGACGGGCTTGCGCTTGTACATCGTGTAGAAGGTCGCCACCCCGTTGACCTCGGCCGCGCTGATGCCGAGCACCTCGGCGCACGCCTCGATGCCCTCGGGGGTGACCCGGCCCTCGACCGACTGCACGAGGTGGAGCATCGGCAGCAGGCCCGAGCGCGCCTCGGGGTAGCGGGCCGCGATCTCGCGCAGCTCGGCCCAGGTCTTCTCGTCCAGCGCTGAATCGGTGGAGCTCATCGGTCGACGCCTCCCATGACGGGGTCGATGGAGGCGATGGCGACGATGACGTCGGCGACCATGCCGCCCTCGCTCATCACGCTCGTCGCCTGCAGGTTGGTGAACGACGGGTCGCGGAAGTGCGCGCGGAAGGGACGCGTACCGCCGTCGGAGACGACGTGGGCGCCCAGCTCGCCGCGGGGCGACTCGATCGGGACGTAGGCCTGGCCGGCCGGGACCCGGAAGCCCTCGGTGACCAGCTTGAAGTGGTGGATCAGCGCCTCCATGGACTCACCCATGATGTGGCGGATGTGGTCGAGGCTGTTGCCCATGCCGTCGCTGCCGATGGCGAGCTGGCTGGGCCACGCGATCTTCTTGTCGCCCACCATCACGGGCGCGCCCTCGAGGCCGGCGAGGCGGTCGACGGCCTGCTCGACGATCTTGAGCGACTCCCACATCTCGTTGAGCCGGATCCGGAAGCGACCGTAGGAGTCGCAGGTGTCCCAGGTCTGGACCTCGAAGTCGTAGTCCTCGTAGCCGCTGTAGGGCTGGGTCTTGCGGAGGTCCCACGCGTAACCGGTCGAGCGCAGCACCGGACCGGTGAGGCCCAACGCCATGCAGCCGGCCAGGTCGAGGTGGCCGACGCCCTCGAGGCGGCCCTTGAAGATCGGGTTGGCGTTGCAGAGCGCGGCGTACTCGGGGAGGCGCTTCTTCATCAGGACGATGAAGTCGCGGATCTCGTCGAGCGCACCGGGCGGGAGGTCCTGCGCGACACCGCCGGGGCGGATGAAGGCGTGGTTCATCCGCAGGCCGGTGATCAGCTCGAACAGGTCGAGCACCAGCTCGCGCTCGCGGAAGCCGATCGTCATCACGGTGAGCGCGCCGATCTCCATGCCGCCGGTGGCGATCGCCACGAGGTGGGACGAGATGCGGTTGAGCTCCATCAGGAGCACGCGCATGACCTGCGCCTTCTCCGGGATGTCGTCCTCGATGTCGAGCAGCCGCTCCACCCCGAGGACGTACGTCGCCTCGTTGAAGAACGGCGACAGGTAGTCCATGCGCGTGCAGAACGTCACGCCCTGCACCCAGGAGCGGTACTCCATGTTCTTCTCGATGCCGGTGTGGAGGTAGCCCACGCCGCAGCGGGCCTCGGTGACCGTCTCGCCCTCGAGCTCGAGGATGAGGCGGAGCACGCCGTGGGTCGACGGGTGCTGCGGCCCCATGTTGACGACCACGCGCTCCTCGGCGGACTCGCCGATGCTCTGCGTGATGGAGTCCCAGTCCTGCCCGGAGACGGTGAAGACCTTGCCCTGGCTGGTGTCGCCGGGGGCAGCGTAGAAGTCCTGTTCGGTCGTCATGTCAGTTGTAGCTCCTGCGCTGGTCCGGCGGAGGGATGGAACCGCCCTTGTACTCCACGGGGATGCCGCCGAGCGGGTAGTCCTTGCGCTGCGGGTGGCCCGGCCAGTCGTCCGGCATGAGCACCCGGGTCAGAGCGGGGTGGCCGTCGAAGACCAGCCCGAACATGTCGTACGTCTCGCGCTCGTGCCAGTCCAGGGTGGGGTAGATGCTCACCAGGCTGGGGATGTGCGGGTCGCTGTCCGGCGTCGACACCTCGACGCGGATCCGGCGGTTGTGGGTCATCGAGGTCAGCTGGTAGACCGCGTGCAGCTCGCGGCCGGTGTCCTCGGGGTAGTGCACGCCGCTGACGCCGGCGCAGAACTCGAAGCGCAGCCGCTCGTCGTCGCGCAGCATCTGCGCGACGAACGGCAGGTCCTCGCGACGGACGTGGAAGGTGATCTCGCCGCGGTGGATGACCACGCTCTCGATCGCCGAGGTGAGCTCGGTGCTCTCGAGGCGCTCCTCGAGCGCGCCCGCGACCTCGTCGAACCAGCCGCCGTAGGGCTTCTGGGCCGCGGCCGGGAAGACCTTCGCGCTGACGAGTCCGCCGTAGCCGGAGGTGTCGCCGGTGCCGGACGTGCCGAACATGCCGTGGCGTACGCCGAACGCGCGGACCTCGCCGGTGGGTGCGGGGACGTTCTCCGGGGACTGGTCGGGGGCGGGCTGCTCGACACCGCTGCCGGTGCCGGTCTCGGACTTCGCCTTCTCGAGGTTGCGCTCCTCGGCGGGCCGCGCGGACTCGTTGGAGTCGGTCTTGTCGTCGGACTCGTCCGCGGCCTTGCCGGCGACCTTCTCGTCGACGTTCTCGTCAGGCTTGTCGCTCACCGCAGCAGGCCCTTCATCTCCGAGGTGGGCAGGGCACGCAGGGCGGCGGTCTCGAGCTCGGCGATCTGGTTCGTGCGGTTCACACCGAGCTTGGTGGCCTGGACCTGGTCGTGGAGCTTGAGGATCGCGTCGATCAGCATCTCCGGGCGCGGCGGGCAGCCGGGGAGGTACATGTCGACGGGGACGATGTGGTCGACGCCCTGCACGACGGCGTAGTTGTTGAACATGCCGCCCGACGAGGCGCAGACGCCCATGGCGAGCACCCACTTCGGCTCGGCCATCTGGTCGTAGATCTGGCGCAGGACGGGCGCCATCTTCTGGCTGACGCGACCGGCGACGATCATCAGGTCGGCCTGGCGCGGGCTGGCCCGGAAGACCTCCATGCCGTAGCGCGCGAGGTCGTACTTGGGTCCGCCGGTCGTCATCATCTCGATGGCGCAGCAGGCCAGGCCGAACGTGGCGGGCCAGAACGACGCCTTGCGCATGTAGCCGGCGACGCCCTCGACCGTGGTCAGCAGGACGCCGGACGGCAGCTTCTCTTCGAGACCCATGTCAGTCCCAGTCCAATCCTCCGCGGCGCCACACGTATGCGTAGGCCACGAAAACGGTTGCGATGAAGAGGACCATCTCGATGAGCCCGAAGATGCGCATCGCCTCGAAGTGCACGGCCCACGGGTAGAGGAAGATGATCTCGATGTCGAAGACGATGAAGAGCATCGCGGTGATGAAGTACTTCACCGGGAAGCGACCCCCGCCGACAGGCTGCGGGGTCGGCTCGATGCCGCACTCGTAGGAGTCGAGCTTGGCGCGGTTGTAGCGCTTCGGACCCGTGAACGCGCTGATCGCCACGGAGAAGACCGCGAAGCCCGTCGCGAGGGCCGTCAGCACCAGGATCGGCGTGTAGAGCTCCATCGATTCCCTTCCGCATCGTTCGCGCCCGGTCGGTGTCGGCAGGCAATTGTGACTTTGTGAATGCCTTCACGAGTGGCGCGGGCCACAGTCTAGGACTCGTGAGCGACCTACGTCACGTCGGGGTCCGGGCCGTCCGGACCCGTGTTGACCTGCAGATTTAGGCCACGGACCCGTGCCCTAAATGACCTCCGCTCTCAGGCGGTGGCGCGGTGCAGCGCGACGATGCCGCCGGTGAGGTTGCGCCACTCGGGGCGCTGCCAGCCGGCCTCGGCGATCAGCTCGGCGAGGCCCGCCTGGTCGGGCCAGGCGCGGATCGACTCGGCGAGGTAGACGTAGGCGTCGGAGGCGCTGGCGGTGAGCGAGGCGATCCTGGGCAGCGCCTGCATGAACCCGTCCATGTAGAGGCTGCGGAAGGCGCCGCTGGTCGGGGTGCTGAACTCGCACACGACGAGGCGGCCGCCGGGCCGGGTGACGCGCAGCATCTCCTTGAGCCCCGCGACCGGGTCGACGAAGTTGCGCAGGCCGTAGGAGATGGTCACCGCGTCGAAGGTGTCGTCGAGGAACGGCAGCCGGGTGCCGTCGCCGGCCACGAAGGGCAAGCTCGGGCGGTCCTTCTTGCCCTGCTGCAGCATCCCGACGGAGAAGTCGCAGGCGACCGCGGTGGCGCCGTGCGCGCCGAAGGGCTCGCTCGAGCAGCCGGTGCCGGCGGCGAGGTCGAGGACGAGGTCGCCCTTGCCCGGGTCGACCGCGGCGACCATGGAGCGCCGCCAGCTGCGCTGGATGCCGGCCGTCATCAGGTCGTTGGTGAGGTCGTAGCGCTTGGCGACGGTGTCGAACATGCGACGTACGTCGGTCGGTTGCTTGTCCAGGTCAGCGCGGGCCACGCGCCGAGCGTAGGCCGCTCTCGCAGATCGGGTGCAACCTGGGGTGCGTGCGTCGCGTCCCTACACTCGTCGGACCACGTCATCACCCGGGGGATCTCCATGTCACGCCGCATCACCGCGCTCCTGCTCGCCCTGCTCTGCTCGTTCTCCGTCCTGTCCGTCGTGGACAGCGCGGTCGCGACCGGCGCCTCGAACCGTGCGGAGTTCTCACCCATCCGCCCCGGCGACACGGGCTGGCGGGTGCGCGAGCTGCAGAGCCGCCTGCACCAGCTCGGGCTGCACTCTGAGGTCGTCACCAACCGCTACGACGCCGAGACGCGCGCGGGCGTCACGACGTTCCAGAGGAGGCGCGGCTGGGACACCGGCGGGGTCCTCGACGAGCGCACCTGGCTCAAGCTGGTCAGCCTGACGACCGAGCCCACCTCCGAGGCGCTGCACAACGTCTACACGCCGGGCCGCCCGCTGCTGGAGAAGGGCGACAGCGGCATGTGGGTGCGCCAGGTGCAGGCCCGCCTCAAGCAGGTGCGCTGGTACGACGCCCGGGTGAGCGGCCGCTACACCGCGAAGACCGTCGAGGCGGTGAAGGGCTTCCAGGCGAAGCGGCGGATCCCCGTCACCGGGCAGGTCGACCGACGCACGCTCGACCGGCTCAAGGCGATGACCAGCGAGCCGACGAGGGCCCAGCTCTTCAACATCGTCCCGCAGGGTCCCGCCCTCGACCCGCGCTGCACGACCGGTCGTGCGATGTGCGTGGACAAGACGTCGCGATCACTGCGCTGGGTGGTCGACGGGGTGGTGCTCAAGACCGTCGAGGTCCGCTTCGGCTCCGACGAGCTGCCGACCCGCGAGGGCGCGTTCGGCGTCTTCAGGAAGTCGCGCGACCACGTGTCCAGCCTCTACGACACCCCGATGCCGTTCGCGATGTTCTTCTCCGGCGGGCAGGCCGTGCACTACTCCCCCGACTTCGCGGCCAACGGCTACAACGGGGCGTCCCACGGCTGCGTCAACGTGCGCGACCGCGCGGCCGTCGAGTGGCTCTTCGACCAGGTGCGGCTCGGCGACAAGGTGATCGTCTACCACTCCTAGGTCGCCGGAGCCGGGGCGGCGCAGGCCGCTCAGGCCAGCGAGAACGCCGTGTCGAGCTCGGCGCCGGCCCGGCCGCGACGCGGCAGGTCGACACCGGAGACCTCGATCTTCGGCGCAGCAGGTACGACCACGACCTCGTGCTCGCGAGAAAGGTCGAGCCTGACCGCCGGGTGGTGCGCGATGCGTCCGATCCTCACCCCCAGCGCCGTGGCCATCCCGCTGACGGTGTGGTTGACGCGCAGGTCGAGGACGAGCATCCGCAGGCGGCCACCCCACCAGGGGGCGAGCGCGCCGATCTCGGCAGCGAGCTTCTTGTGCTTCCCCTTCAGCTTCGCCTCGGCCACCTGCGCCGAGGCCGCCTCGAGCACCTCGACCGGCGTCTCGTGCCAGGCGACGCCGTCGACCTGACCGGCAGCCAGCAGGTCCTCGAGTACCTTGGCGGTCCGGTGGTCCAGCAGGACGTGGGTCGGCCGGACGTGCGCCAGCGCCGCCTCGAGCCGGCCGGGCGACTCGACCCAGGCCATCGTGCAGCCGGCGGTCAGGTGGGCGTCGCGGGCGACGGTGGTGAACCGGTCGGTGGCCTCACCGGTGAGCAGGACGACGTCGTCGGGCCTGAGGTCGGCGAGCATGCCCGAGCACTCGGGCCGGAAGAGCCAGGCCTGCGACTTCTCGCGCGGCAGGCCGAGCACGGCGCTCGACCGGGCGTCGGTGCGCACCGAGTCGACGTACGACAGCAGGTCGGGCTGGCGCTTGCGGCGCTCGAGACCCATCCCGCGCAGCCGCTCCCACGAGCGGTCGTCGCACTCGAAGAGCTGCGCCTCGCTGAGGGCGGCCCGGCCCAGCAGCGGCAGGCGGCTCTCGTGGTCGACGATGACGAGGCGGACCTGGATCTCGTCCAGGAGGCGACCCACCTCGGCGGGATCGAGGTGGTCGGGCAGGAGCAGCGGGACCGCCCCGGCGACCCGGGTGGCCAGCTCGAGCTCGACCTGGCGGATGCCGGTGGGCACGCGGATGACGACGACCTGGCCCGGGTTCACGCCGGCCTCGATCATGCCCGCGGCACCGTCGATGACCCGGCGGTAGAGCTCGTTCCAGGTGAAGGAGGCCCACTCCGAGTGGCCGTTCCGCTCGCGCTGCTCGATGACGGCGACCTCGAGGGCACGCGTACGGGCGTGGCGCTCGAGCCGCGAGAGCGGCGATTCGTGAACAGGCACCTGCGACCTCCTGCGGGCGTGATGTATCCGCGAAACGTAGGTCACGGCAGCCCGTCCTGTTCGCCGTTTGGCCGATCTCGCGTCCGGTCCCTGCGGGTCCCCGCGTACGCTTTCCCCTCGTGACGACCCCCGCGTCCGGCTCCCAGCCCGGCCTTGCCGCGCCTCTCGTCGTGCGCACCGTTCCCGTGGACCTGGCGGACGTGCCGTTGCTCGACCTGCTGCCCGAGCAGGACCACGTGAGCTGGCTGCGCCGCGGCGAGGGCCTCGTCGGCTGGGGCGTCGCCGCCCGGCTGGAGACGTCGGGGCCCGCCCGGTTCAGCGACGCGGTGAAGTGGTGGTCGGAGACGATCGCGCGCGCCGACGTCGACGACGCCGTGGGCGAGCCGGGCAGCGGCCCGGTCTGCTTCGGCGCCTTCGCGTTCGCCGACGAGCCGGGCGACTCGGTGCTCGTCATCCCGGAGGTCGTCGTGGGACGTCGCGGTGACCGGACCTGGCTGACGACCGTCTCGGTCGAGGCCCCCGACCTCGCGCCCGCACCCGCTCCCCGCCCGCCGGTCGGGCTGACCTTCTCCGACGGTGCCCGCAACGGCGAGGAGTGGATGACGGTCGTCGCCGACGCCGTCAGCCGCATCGCGTCCGGCGAGCTGGAGAAGGTCGTGCTGGCACGCGACCTGATCGCCACGACCGACGAGCCCCTCGACGTGCGCTGGCCACTGCACCGCCTCGCCGAGAGCTACGAGATGTGCTGGACCTTCCACGTCGACGGCCTCTTCGGCGCCACGCCGGAGATGCTCGTGCGGCGCGAGCGCGGCCTGGTGACCTCGCGGGTGCTCGCCGGCACCATCCGGCGCACGGGCGACGACGAGCGCGACCTGGCGCTGGCCGCCACGCTGGCCCGGTCGTCGAAGGACCTCGAGGAGCACGAGTACGCCGTTCGCTCGGTCGCCGACGCGCTCGAGCCGCACTGCTCGTCGATGAACGTCCCCGAGGCGCCCTTCGTGCTGCACCTGCCCAACGTCATGCACCTCGCGACCGACGTGAACGGCGTCGTCCACGACCTCGCGTCGTCCCTGCAGCTCGCCGAGTCGCTCCACCCCTCGGCCGCGGTGGGCGGGACGCCGACGTCGGCAGCGACCGCACTGATCCACGACATCGAGGGCATGCCGCGGGACCGCTACGCCGGCCCCGTCGGCTGGATGGACGCCTCCGGAGACGGCGAGTGGGGCATCGCGCTCCGCTCGGCGCAGGTCACCGACAGCGGGGCTCGCCTCTTCGCCGGCTGCGGCATCGTCGCCAGCTCCGACCCCGAGGCCGAGCTGGCCGAGTCGCAGGCCAAGTTCGTGCCGGTGCGCGACGCGCTCGAGGGCGCCTGACCCCTACAGCTCGAGGTCGGTGCCGTCCGCGATGCGGGCGTACGACTGACCGGCGGGGTCGAGGAAGCGCGCCATGTGGCCGTCGACGATGCCGAGCCCGGCCTCGCTGTAGACCCGGTCGTGGATGGCCAGGTTGCGGGGAGCGCCGACCGCACGGGCGAAGTCGATGGCCTCCGAGGCCTTCAGCCACGGCGCGCTGACGGGAGCGCACAGCAGGTCGACCTCGCTGCCGGGAAGGGTGAGTGCGTCGCCGGGGTGGTAGATGCGCCGACCTCCGACGTCGAGGAGGAAGCCGCTGTTGTGGATGCGCGGGATCTCCTCGTGGATGACCGCATGGAGCTCGCCGACGGCGGTGACCAGGAGGCCTGCATCGAACGTCTCCCCCGGCGTGATCCGGCGTACGCGCTCGGCGAGGTCAGGCGCCTCGACGGCGAGCACGTCGGCCACGGCGTGGGTCGTCCAGATGGGCGCGTCGGTGCTGCGCAGGTGGTCGGCAGTCCAGTGGTCGGGATGCTCGTGGGTGACGAGCACGGCGGTCGCGCCGTCGGCGGCGCCGGGGTCGGTGAAGACACCCGGATCGACGACGACGACCACACCGTCGTGCTCGATCCGCACGCACGCGTGCCCGAGCTTCGTGATCCGCATGCGGTCCAGACTAGGCCCGCCGAATGATCGACGAATCGTGTGACGCGTGGGGTTCGCGGTTAGGGTGGTGGCGCCTCCGACGGGTGGAGTGCCCTGGGGGAAAAGCCAATCGCACCCGAGACGAAGAGAGTTCACATGTCTGCACGCCGCGTGCTCGCAGGAAGCGCACTCGCGCTGATCCTGCCCGCGTCCCTGCTCCTGAACACCGAGACGGGTTCGGCCACTGACTCCGACTCCGCGGCCCGCGCCGCGTCGACGTCGGTCACCAAGAAGTTGGCCGGCCAGAAGATCTCGCTGGAGGTGCTCCCGCAGATCGTCCAGCCGGGCAAGCGCACCGCGAGCTCCAACGCAGCCAAGGGCTCCGCGATCGCGACCATCAAGCCGGTCAAGGTCGGCCGCAAGGTCGTCCTCGAGCAGCAGCGCGGCTCGTCGTGGAAGAAGGTCGGCACCGCCAAGCAGGAGAAGTCCGGCAAGGCCTACTTCAAGGCTGCCGTCTCCAAGGGCGGCCAGGCGCTGACCTACCGCGTCACCGCCCAGAAGCAGGGCTCGCTGAAGGCGGTCAAGAGCAAGAGCGTCGACACCACGCGCTGGCTCACGCCGACCTTCACCGACGAGTTCAGCGGCTCGACGCTGAACCAGGTCTGGGGCATGCGCGGCCAGAACTACGAGCCGCTGAGCAAGCGGGTCTGCTCGAAGGGCGACCCGTCCGCCGTCAAGGTGACCGGCGGCGCCCTGCGCCTCAGCGTCATCAAGGACCGCTCGCGCAGCGACAAGTGCAAGGCTGTCTCGCGCAAGAAGACCAAGAAGATCTCCTACCGCCTCAACGGCCACGTCGGCACCGACAAGGCCTTCAGCTTCCGCTACGGCGTCGCCTCGGCCCGCATCAAGATGCAGAAGCTCCAGGGCCAGCACGCCAGCTTCTGGATGCAGCCCGTCGGCGAGAACAAGCCCGGCAGCGACGGCCACGAGATCGACATCATCGAGTACTTCGGTGACAAGCACCCGCAGGGTGGCCTCACCAGCTTCATCCACTGGTACAAGGGTCAGCGCCTGATCAAGACCGGCTCGTGGATCAAGAACTCGACGTCGTTCCTGCAGAACAAGCGCGACGGCTGGTCGAAGAACTACCACGTGTTCTCGGTCCAGTGGACGCCCAAGTCGATCATCTTCTACATCGACGGCAAGGAGACCTGGCGCACGTCGGCCCGCGTCTCGAAGGCCCAGCAGTACCTCATCCTGAGCCTGCTCGCCTCCGACTACGAGGCGCTGGAGCTGGCCGACAAGAAGCTCCCGCAGCACATGTACGTCGACTGGGTGCGCGTGTGGGAGACCCCGCAGCCCTGATCGACCACAGCTGAACCACACATCCGCGCGTTGGTCCTCGTCAGAGGACCAGCGCGCGGATTCGTTTGTCGAGGTCAGCGCGGTTGTCGCGTCGGACGCGGGCCTCGACGACCTCGATGCCGCCGTTCGGCATGGCGAGCGCCTGCTCGAGCTCGGGCAGGCCGGTGACCCGCAGGTGGGGCACGCGGGCCGCGGCGCAGAGGCTGGCGAGGTCCACGCCGTGCGGGGTGCCGAAGAGCGTGTCGAAGCGATCGGCGTACGCCGGTGCCCCCTGCTCCAGGGTCGCGAAGATCGACCCGCCGTCGTCGTTCACCACGACGATTGTCAGGTCCGGGCGCTCCTCGCGCGGGCCGAGGAACAAGCCGGTCGTGTCGTGGAGGAACGTCACGTCGCCCACCAGCGCGATCGCCCGCGACGACTGCGGTCGCCCGAGGGCCGCACCGATCGCCGAGGAGATCGTCCCGTCGATGCCGGCGAGCCCGCGGTTGGCGATGACCTTGCGGCGCCCGCCGACCTCGTAGGGCGCGACCATCAGGTCGAGGTCGCGGATCGGGTTCGAGGCGCCGACGACCAGCAGGCCCTGGCGCGGCAGCGCGCGGCTCACCGCGCCGGCGACCTCGTGGGGAGTCAGGTCGGGCTCAGCGGCGAGGAGGCGGTCGAGGTCGCGGGAGACCGTCCGGTCGGCGGCGCGCCACTCCTCGAGCCAGGACGGATCGTCGACGACATCGCCGGCCAGGCGTACGCCGTCGGCCTCCGCGACCACCGGGAACGGCCGCTCGGCCCAGATCCCTGCGTGGCGCACTGCGACGACCTCCACGTCGTCGCGGGCGAGCAGGCGCGAGACGGGACGGGACAGGGTCGGGTGGCCGAAGACCACGACGCGCTCCACCTTTCGACCGAGGTCCCCGGCGAGCAGGAGGCGGTAGGTGCGGATCACGGCGTCGCCCGTGCGGCAGCCGCTGGACGGCTCCGCAAGCAGCGGCCAGCCGGCCTTCTCGGCGAGCACCCGCGCGGGAGGGCCGGCGTCGTCACCCGCCACCACCACGGTGCGCGGGCCGAGGTCGAGCTCCAGCCGCCTCGGCGCATCCTGGATCACCGACGCCACGCGCACGTCGGCCGGCGCGGGGCGCCACTCCCCGTCGGGCATGAGCGGGTCGTCGAGCTGGACGTTGAGGTGGACCGGCCCCTCGGCCGGGCCGAGCGCGTCGCAGACCTCCTGGGCACTCGCGGACGCGTCCAGGTCGAGGAACGCGGCGGCGTCGCCGTAGGCGTCGATCTGGTCCGTCGTCTGGTTGGCACCGGTGCCCCGTAGACGGGCGGGCCGGTCGGCGGTGACCACGACCAGGCGCACGCCGGCGTGGGCCGCCTCCATGACGGCCGGGTGGAGGTTGGCGACCGCCGTGCCGCTGGTGCAGATGACCGCGGCCCGCGACCCGACCTTCGTGAGGCCGAGCGCAAGGAACGCAGCAGTCCGCTCGTCAGTGCGGGTGTGGAGCCTGAGGAGGCCGGCCTGTGCGGCGTCGTGGACGGCGAAGGAGAGCGGAGCGTTCCGGGAGCCGGGCGCCAGGACGACCTCGCGCACGTCGGCGGCCAGGAGGGCAGCGACCACCTCTCGGGCCAACCGGGTGGAGTCGTTCACGAGGAGCGATCCTGCCCTACCGACTCGAGCCTGCGTCGCCAGTGGTCGACGCGGTCGTCCGCGGCCGTGAGCCGGCGCAGGGCGTCGTCGTCGACCTCGACCGGGCCCACCGGGAGCATCCCGTCGACCGGGAGCAGCGGTGCGACCGCGACGTCGTCGGTGAGCAGCTGGACCGTCGCGAGTCCGCAGGCGTGGTGCAGCTCCGGCAGGGCGGCCGCGAGCGCGACGCCGGCGGCGATGCCGATGCTGGACTCGACGGCGCTGCTGACGACCACCGGCAGGCCGATGTCCTCGGCGATCCGCAGGCACGCGCGCACCCCGCCGAGCGGCTGCACCTTGAGCACGGCGATGTCGGCGGCCTCGAGGTCCCGCACGCGGTAGGGGTCCTCGGCGCGCCGGATCGACTCGTCGGCGGCGATCGCCACGTCGACCCGACGACGTACGACGGCGAGGTCCTCGACCGCCATGACGGGCTGCTCGACGTACTCAAGCCCGCCCGCGGCCCGGTCGAGCGCGGCGATCGCGCGGACCGCCTCGTCGACGTCCCAGGCACCGTTGGCGTCGACCCGGACCAGTCCGTCGGGACCGAGAGCGTCGCGGACGGCCTCGACGCGGGCGAGGTCGTCGGCCAGGGACTGACCGCGCTCGGCGACCTTGACCTTGGCGGTGCGGCAACCGCCGGCGACGACGATCGCGTGCGCGCGCTCGGGATCGGTGGCCGGGACGGTGACGTTGACCGGTACGGCGTCGCGCAGCGGCTCCGGCCAGCCGACGTCAGCGGCCTCGCGCGCGCAGGCGAGCCACGGCCGCGACGTGTCGTCGTCGTACTCGAGGAAGGGCGACCACTCGCCCCAGCCGGCGTCGCCGCGCAGCAGCACGCCCTCGCGCACGGTGATGCCGCGGAAGCGGATGCGCAGCGGGATCGAGAAGACGAGTGGCGAACCGCCCTCCGGCATCAGAGCCCGGCCTGGAGGGCCTGGCGGTCGACCTTGCCGTTGGGCAGCAACGGGAGGGAGGCGACGCGGACGAACTCGCGCGGCGCCCACGACCGGGGGTGGACAGTGCTCACCCAGTCGCGCAGCTCGGCGTCGTTGGCGGTGCCCACGATGACCGCGACCAGCTTCTGACCCCACTCGGGGTCGGGGACGCCGAAGACCTCGGCCTGCTCGACCTGGAGGTTCTCGCGGAGCCGGTCGGCGACGAGTGCGAGCGGGATCTTGACGCCGCCGCTGATCACGACGTCGTCGATCCTGCCGACGATCTGGAGCCGGCCGTCCTCGTCGAAGCGGCCCTCGTCGGAGGTGAGGAACCAGCCGTCGTCGACCGAGGCAGCCGTCAGCTCGGGGTCGGACTCGTAGTGGCTGAAGAGCGTGGGGCCGGCGATCCGGACGCGTCCGCCCTCGCCCAGCGTGACGCCGACGCCGTCGAGAGGCACGCCGTCGTAGACGCAGCCGCCGGCCGTCTCGGAGGAGCCGTAGGTGGCGACGATGTTGACGCCCGCCTCCTCCGCAAGACGGCGGTGCTCGGCGTCGAGGCCGGCGCCGCCGAGGAGCACGGTGTGGCAGCGGGCGAGCGACGCGAGCTGCTCGGGGTTGGCGAGGATCCGGTGCAGCTGGGTCGGCACGAGCGAGACGAAGGTCGGCGTGGGGCTGTGGTCGGACGCAGCGGCACGTCCGACGTCGAGGCCGTCGACGACGATCGGCTCGTGTCCGGCGACCAGGGAGCGGACGATCACCTGCACGCCGGCGACGTACGACGACGGCAGCGCAAGCAGCCAGCGGCCGGACTCGCCCAGCCGGCGGGCCGACGCCTCGACGCTCGCGAGCACGGCCCGACGGGGAAGCACGACGCGTTTCGGCGCTCCGGTGGAGCCGGAGGTCTCGATCAGCAGCGGATCGGGGTTGTCGGCCTCGAGCCACCGCGACAGCTGCCGGATCGCGACCGATGGCTCGTCCGAGGGCCGGAGGAAACTCACCTGACCAACGCTAGTGGCTCTGCGGCCCAGGGGCGATCGTGTGGCGCCCGCGTCATAGGGTCGAGGCATGAGTGCGTACTGGATCTGCGTCTACAAGGCCGTGCACGACCAGGACAAGGTGACGGCGTACGCCGAGCTCGCCGGGCCGGCGATCAAGGCCGGCGGTGGGCGCTTCCTCGCCCGCGGCAACCCCGAGGCGACCTTCGAGCAGGCGGAGATGACGCGTACCGTCCTCATCGAGTTCGAGTCTGTGGCTGCCGCGGTCGCGACGCACGACAGTGAGGCCTACCAGGAGGCGCTCCGCGCGCTCGGCGACGGCGCCGACCGCGACTTGCGGGTCGTGCCGGGCGCCGAGGGCTGATCGTCCGACCGGTCGCCTCTCATTCTGGGACGTCGAGCACCAGCCGCTGACCGCCGTCCACCAGCTCGCGGCAGATGTCGAGGTGGCCGGCATGCGTCGAGGTCTCGACGATGACGTGCAGCAGCAGCTCCCGCAACGTGGAGTAGGGCGGCATGTCGTCCGCGAGCCAGGCGGGTGGCTGGTCGACCGGCAGTGCCGCGATCGCCGCCGTCGCGGCCCGGCACTCCTCGACGTAGCCCGTGATGATGTCGCCGTCGTCCAGGTCCGCGGGCGCGACCCATCCGTCGTACCCCGATGACAGCTCGACCTGCTCCCCCACCATCACCGCGCGAAACCACAGCCGCTCCACGTCGTGGGTGAGGTGGTGCACCAGCCCGAGCGGTGACCAGCCCGACGGCACGTGGGACGTACGCCGGGCCTCCGGCGGCATCGCCTCGACCTGTTGGACGACGTGGCGGCGGGTGCTTTCGAGCCAGCCGATGAGCTCGTCGCGTGTGGTGTCGTCGTCGGTCACCGCCGCAGCACATCACACGACGACAGGGACGGTGGACGTTGTGCGGTGACTGTGGTGCAGCATCCGCACCACGGACACCGCACTGTCGGCACACGCAGGTGGGTCACCGAACCGGGTCGGGTCTCGTGGCGCGACTCCGTCACTCCTCGACCAGCGGCGATCCACGAGTCGAGGGGGACGTCACACTGCGACGTCCGAAAATGGCAGGACGTCTGTCGTACCCCGACGGAGAATGATCGGCGATGCTCACCGCCCTCAGGAACTACGCCACTCCCCCGTCCTCGCTGGCCGGACGCCTCTCGCTGCAGTCGCTGATCTTCGCGTCCGCCGACGGCACCTTCCTCGCCGGCTCGGCGGTGTTCTTCACCCTCGTCGTCGGCCTGTCGCTCGGCCAGATCGGCATCGGCCTCACCGTCGCCGCGATCGCGAGCTTCGTGGTGGCGGTCCCCATGGGCAAGCTGGTCGACCACTTCGGCCCCAAGCGGATGTGGGCGCTGAGCGCCGTCATCCAGGGCTCGCTGTTCGTCGCCTGGCCGTTCATCGAGAGCTTCCCGCAGTACGTCGCTCTGGCCGTGGCCATGGAGGTCGTGGGCACCCTGGGCGGGACGGCGCACGGCGCGTACGTCATCGACGTCCTGCCTGCGTCGGAGCGCGTCGAGTCGCGGGCGTACATGTACTCCGCCCTCAACGTCGGCTTCAGCCTCGGCGCCCTGATCGGCGGAGGGGCGATCGCCTTCGGCACCGATGTCGTGCGGTGGGCGCCCGTGCTCAGCGCAGCGCTGTTCGTGGCCAACAGCGTCGCGATCCTGCGGTTGCCCGACGCCAGCCACGACGTCCGCAGCAGCGAGCCGCGCGCCAAGCCCGAGGGCATCCCTGCGATCCGCAACCGGGCCTGGATCGCGGTCACCGCCTTCACCGGCGTGATGTGGACCAACCAGGTGCTGCTGCACACCGTCATCCCGGTGTGGCTGGTGACCGAGACCGACGCCCCCGAGGTGCTGGTCGCGCTCCTCTTCGGCACGAACACGGCCATGTGCATTGTGCTCCCGCGGCTCGCCTCGCGCGGCATCCGCGACATCACCACGGCGCTGCGGGCGGTGCGGTTCTCCACCCTGTTCTTCGTGCTGACGTGCCTGATCACCCTGGCGACGCACGAGACCGCGGGGTGGGTGACGATCTTCATGTTCTTCCTCGGCCACGTCGTCCTCACCTGGGCCGAGCTCTTCCTCTCCGCGTCCGGCTGGACCCTCGAGGCCGAGCTGATGGACCCGCGCCGTCGCGGCGACTACCAGGGCGTCTCGGAGCTCGGCGGCACCCTGGGCCGGTTCTGGGCGCCGGCCGTCTACGGCTTCCTCGCGATGGAGTGGGGCGCCTTCGGGTGGCTCACCATCGCGGCGATCGTCACGGCCGGCGCGGCGGGACTGCACGTCGCAGCCCGGTCCGGTCGGCGCTTCCTCGAGCAGCACGTCCCGGCCGACGTGCTGGCCGACGCGCGGGCGGACGCCCCCGCTCCGGAGGACGCGGCTGCCGCGGGCCCGCCCTCGATCGTCGACCAGGACGCCCCACTGCCAGAATCCACCGGTGACCTCATCCGCTGACTGGATCGCCGGCGCCCGGCCGCGCACCCTCCCCGCCGCCGTCGCACCCGTCCTCGCCGGCACCGGCGTGGCGGCGTACGTCGACAGCGCCCTGTGGTGGAAGGCGCTGCTCGCCCTCGTCGTGAGCCTCGCGCTGCAGGTCGGGGTCAACTACGCCAACGACTACTCCGACGGCATCCGCGGCACCGACGCCGACCGGGTGGGACCGATGCGCCTCGTCGGGTCGGGTACGGCGACGCCGGGGGCCGTGAAGGCCGCCGCCTTCGCCGCCTTCGGGGTCGCCGCGATCGCGGGGCTGGTCCTCGCCGCCACCACCGCGTGGTGGCTGGTGGCGGTCGGCGCGGTCTGCGTGGTCGCGGCCTGGTTCTACACGGGTGGCGACAAGCCCTACGGCTACCTCGGCCTCGGCGAGGTCATGGTGTTCGTCTTCTTCGGGCTCGTCGCCGTCATCGGCACGACGTACGTCCAGACGGAGTCGTGGGAGTGGCCGGCCCTGTACGCCGGCATCGGCATCGGCGCGCTGGCCTGCGCGATCCTGGTCGCCAACAACCTGCGCGACATCCCCACCGACACCGTCGCCGGCAAGCGCACGCTGGCTGTCCGCCTCGGCGACGAGGGCACCCGCTACCTCTACGCCTTCCTGGTCCTCGTCGCCGCGGCCGCGGTGGTCGCGGTCGCGGCCGCCACGACGTGGTGGGCGCTGCTCGGGCTCGTCTTCCTCGGCCGCGCCGCGGCGCCGATCCGGGCGGTGCTCGGCGGCGCCAACGGACCGGCGCTGATCCCCGTGCTCGCGGCCACCGGCGCCTCCGAGCTGGCCTGGTCGGTGCTCGTCGCGCTGCCCCTGCTCGTCCTCGGCTGAGTCTCGGGTCTCGATACGCCTCGCTCGTTCCTCGCGCGGCGTATCGAGAACCGAAGAAACCCGTGGCCCCGCCCGGGCCTGCGTCACTACCGTTCCCCGGGTGGACTACGACTTCGCACACCTCGACTTCAGCGACGACTCAGACGACGCGGTCGCGCGCCGGAAGGGCTGGGTCGAGGCCGTCCTGCGCGGCTTCCGCGACGGTCGCCCCGACGACGAGATGGTCGAGCGCTGGGTCAGGCACTACCGCACCGACGACGTCAACGTCACCGGTGCGTGGCTCCCGGAGGGCGAGTTCGGCGCCGGACCGATGCCGGTGGCGACCTACGCCAGCCTCGACAAGACCCTCAACGCCGGGCGCGAGCTGCTGCCCCTGCGGATGATCACCGACGTCACCACCAGCGCCAGCCACCGTCGGCAGGGCCTGCTCCGTCGCCTCATCGAGGACGACCTCGCCGACGCCGTCGCCGCGGGCGTCCCGATGGCCGCGCTCACCGCGTCGGAGGCGACGATCTACGGCCGCTGGGGGTTCGGTCCGGCCACCTTCCGCACGGGTGTCGAGGTCGACACGACGCCGGGCTTCGCGATGCGGTCCTTCACCGACCCCGGTCGCGTCGAGCTCATCGAGCCCGCTGACGCCTGGCCGCACGTCAAGGCGGTCTTCGACACCTTCCACGCCCGCCAGCGCGGGTCCGTCGAGTGGCCGGCGCCCTACGAGGACATCCACACCGGTGCGTACGACTTCAGCGAGGGCGGCCCCGACAAGAAGCTCCGCGCGGCCGTCCACCTCGACGAGGCGCGGCAGGTCGACGGGTTCGTGGTCTTCAAGCACGGGGAGGAGAACTCGACCAAGGTCGCGGAGATGGTCGCGCTCACAGCCGACGCCCAGCTCGGCCTCTGGTCCTTCCTCGCCCACATGGACCGCATCAAGAAGGTGACCTTCAACCTCGCCCACCCCGAGGACCCGCTGGCGTGGGCGCTCACCGACCTCAACCGCGTGAAGACCACCGAGGTCGAGGAGTTCCTCTGGCTCCGCCTCCTCGACGTCCCGCGCTGCCTCGCCGCCCGGCCGTGGGCCGACGACGGCACCGTGGTCCTCGAGGTCCACGACCCGCAGGGCCACGCCTCCGGCCGCTTCGAGGTGACCACGACCGACGGCGTCGCGACGGTCACCGCCGCCGAGGCCGATCGCCCGTCCGACGTGCAGGTCACCGCGGAGACGCTCGGCTCGCTCTACCTCTCGGCCGTCCCCGTCCAGCACCTGCGCCGCGCCGGACGGATCGCCGGCGACGACGAGGGCGTACGCCGCTTCGCCGCGATGGCCGACCTCAGCGAGCCGGCCTACAGCCTCACGGGGTTCTGAGCAGGCTCAGTCCGTGTCCTCGCGCGCCTTGCGCTCCTCGAAGGCGGCGGCCGCCTTGGCCGCGCGCGTCTCCACGCGCCGCGCGAACGCCTCGCGCTGCCGGTCGAGGATGAAGAACGAGCCGACGCCGGAGATGAGGAACGCCAGCACGACGGCCCAGAACAGGTTGTAGGACCCGTCGAAGGCCAGCGCCATGATCCCGACGACGATCCCGAACGACGCCAGGAAGAGCACGATCCGCAGGACGGTGTAGACCACGAACTCCTTCACGGACACCAGCCTAGGACGGCGCGACTACATTGGAGGAATGCTGAAGGTGCTGCTCGTGGTCGCGGCGATCGCGGTCGTCGTGTGGGTGCTGGTGAAGCTCATGCTGCGGCGCCTCGATGGAGGCGGCAGCGGCGGCTCACGCCCGCGGACCCTCGGCCCCGACGACGACCCCGACTTCCTGCGCGGGCTCGACCCGAAGCCGAAGCCCGCCCCCAAGCCCGACGACGACTGAGGTCGTCTCGAGGGGCCGGTCCACGGTCTGCTGGACGGTCCGCTCCACCGCGGCCCCTTCGGCGTACGAGTGCTGGCTCGTCGTGCTGAAGAAGTTGATCCCGATGAAGTTGAACCACAGCGTCGCCGCGGCGGCGAGCGCGAGGAGCGCGGCCTTGCGGCCGCGCCAGCCAGCGGTCGCGCGGGCGTGGAGGTAGGCGGCGTACAGCACCCAGGTGATGAAGGCCCACACCTCCTTGGGGTCCCAGTTCCAGTACGACGACCACGCCTGGTGCGCCCAGATCGGGCCGGAGATGAGCACGCCGAAGGTCCACACCGGGAAGCCGAAGGCGTGCATCCGGTAGGAGATGCGGTCGAGCGCGGCGGGCTCGGGCAGGCGGGCGAGGTAGCCCGACTTCTTCGTCGAGCGGGCCTTGAGCAGGTAGAGCAGCGAGGTGATCCCGCCGAGGGTGAAGGCGCCGGTCGCGATGCAGGCCGCCACGACGTGGATCACCAGCCAGTAGGACTCGAGCGCCTCGGTCAGCGGGGCGACCGGCTCGTAGAGCCAGAGCACGTCGGCGAGCAGGACGCAGAGCACGAGGCCGACGACGATCGGGCCGAGCCACGCCAGTCGCCAGCGCCGGGTGGTGGCGAGGAAGAGCGCGACCACGACGAAGGTGGCGCTCAGCGTGAACTCGTACATGTTGCCCCACGGCACCCGGTTGGGGTCCGCGGCCAGGCCGCGGCCGAGCAGCGCGATGAAGTGGGCGAGCGCGCCGATGCCGGTCAGCAGGATGCCGAGGCGCCCGGCCATCTCGGTGCGCTGGGCCACCCGCTCGTCGGGGAGGTCGTCCACGAGCGTGTCGCCACCGCCGCCTCGACCACCGACGGAGACCGCCTGCCGGACGGGGACGTCGCGCAGCGCGGCCCACTGGACGGCGTAGGCCAGGAGCGCGAGGAAGTAGACCACCCCGGCCGCGGCCACGCCCTGGTTGCTGAGGCTCTCCCACTGTGCGTCGGTCACGACTCGTCCTTTCTCAGTGCAGCCACGATCCCATCCAGCTCGGAGCGCCCGGTCTCCGGGTCGCCGCCCGAGGAGCGGTCGAGCCGGGCCACCTCCACCAGTGTGGTCCCGTCCTCCTGACGGCGCGCGCGCACCCACAGCCGGCGCGGTCGCACGAAGAGCGAACCGAGCAGGCCGAGCAGGGCGGTGACGACGCCCCCGAGGGCGATGAACTTGCCGGGGGTGCGGCTGATCTGGATCTTGTTCCAGCGCTCGAGGCCCTCGAAGGTCACGCTCCCGAGCCCGTCGGGAAGGGTGACGGTCTCGCCGGGGCGCAGGTCCATCCGGAACGGCTGGCCGTCGGCCTTGCGCAGCTGCGTGGCCCGGGACTTGTCGAGGACGTAGACGGAGGCGCCGCTGCCGTCGTCGAGACCGACATCGCCGGAGTAGACGAACAGCGACACGAGCGGGTCGACGGCGTCCCCGAAGGCCGAGGACGGCATCGACAGCTTGCCGTCGGCGTCGCGTCCCAGCTGGAAGGTCGGGTAGAAGGTCCCCTCGAACCCGAGCTGGGTGGGCTGGGCGTCGGGCGCCTTGACCACCCCGAACGACTCGAACGTGCGCGGGTTGATCGGCAGGAATATCTGCGGACCGGACTGCGCGACGTTGCCGTCGCCGTCGCGAACGGTGATGACGGGCGCATAGCCGTGGCCGATCAGGAAGATGTCAGTGTCGCCGATCGAGAGCGGGTGGTTCACCCTGAGGTCGTACTGCTGCGTCGCAGCACCGGGCTCGGTCTCGTAGTCGAGGTGCGCGACGAACTTGCGCGCCATCCCGGCGCGCGGACCGTCGGTCAGCCAGTCGATGTCGAAGTCGGTGATGCGGAAGGCGAAGGGCTCCATCACTGCGGGGTCGAAGAGGCTGCCGGGAGCGAAGTCGTCGTACTGGGTGAGGCCGTTGGAGAACCCGTACTCGTCACCGTTGAGCAGGATGACGCCGCCCTTGTAGCCGAACAGGCTGCCGATCGCGACACCGACGAGCACGACGATCACGGCGAGGTGGAAGAGCAGGTTGCCCGCCTCGCGGAGGTGGCCCCGCTCGGCGGCGACGGCGTCGCTGCCCTCGTTCCAGTCGACCCGGAAGCGGCGGCGGTGGATGACGTCCTCGGCCCGGCGCAGGACCACGTCGGGGTCCTCGTCCGTGACGTACGACGTGCTCTCCGGCAGGCGCGAGAGGTGGCGAGGGGCCCGCGGGGGCCGCGCCCGGAGCGCGCGGGCGTAGACGAAGAGGCGCGGGATGATGCAGCCGACCAACGAGATCATCAGGAGGAGGTAGATCGCGGAGAACCACACCGAGCCGTAGACGGAGAAGAGGTCGAGCCGGTCCCAGATGGGCGTCAGCCGGGGGTGGTCGTCACGCCACTGCGACACCGCGAGCGAGTCGATGTCCTCCTGCGGGAAGGCCGAGCCCGGGATCGCCGCGAGCGCGAGCAGCAGGAGGAGCACCAGGGCCGTCCGCATCGAGGTGAGCTGTCGCCAGCTCCACCGGGCCAGGCCACGGGCGTCGAGGTCCGTGGGGAGCGGGGTGGCCTGGCGGTCGTCGGAGGGCCGTCTGTCGAGCTGGGTCACACCGGCACCGAGAAGCCCTGGACGACCTGGAGCTGGAGCCACTGCACGATGCGCTCCCACCAGCCACTGACGAGCAGGACACCGACCAGGATCATCATCACGCCGCCGAGGCGGACGATCAGCTGCTGGTGCCGGCGTACGACGGCGAAGGCCACGGTCATCCGGCGATATGCCAGTGCCGCGGCGATGAACGGCAGTCCCAACCCGAGCGCGAAGACGCCCGACAGCACGGCACCGCGGCTGGCGGTGGCCTCGTTGACCGAGAGCACGTTGATCGCGGCGAGCGTCGGTCCGACGCACGGCGTCCACCCCACCCCGAAGAGGAAGCCGATCAACGGCGCCGCGGCCAGGCCGACGGCCGGCACCCGGTGGATGCGCCAGTCGCGCTGGAGGAAGCCGAACCCGCCGAGGAAGGCGACCCCCAACAGGATCGTGATGACGCCCAGCACCAGGTTGAGCTGGCGGGTGTGCACGAACAACCACGCTCCCGCCGCACCGGTCAGACTGCCGAGCAGCACGAACACCACCGCGAACCCGAGGACGAACAGCACGGCACCGGCCACCAGGCGGCTGCGCTTCGCGTCCTCCAGGTCACCACCGGAGATGCCGGTGGCGTAGGACAGGTAGCCCGGCAGCAGCGGGATCACGCACGGGCTGAAGAAGGACACCAGTCCCGCCACCAACGCGACCGGCAGTGCGAGGACCAACGAGCCCGAGAGCGCGGTGTCGCGGAACCAGTCGTTCATGCCGCCCCGCGCACGAGCGAGAGGAGGGTCTGCGTGGTCGGGATCCGGCCGTTCACCGATGCCGCGATCCGGCCCTCCGCATCCAGCACCACGGTGCTGGGGATCGACCGCGGGGTCAGTGTGCCGGCGAAAGCCAGCAACGCTG
Organism: Nocardioides glacieisoli; assembly: GCF_004137245.1. GTDB lineage: Bacteria > Actinomycetota > Actinomycetes > Propionibacteriales > Nocardioidaceae > Nocardioides > Nocardioides glacieisoli. Next base: position 315,511 of record NZ_SDWS01000005.1, on the reverse strand, counting down.
CACCGTCCGGCGAGTAGAGCGACGGGTACGGCACGTCGAAGTTGCGCACGTAGGCCCGTGCACTGTCCTGGGAGGCATCACGTGTGTTGATGCCGACGAAGACCGCCTCGTCGCCCAGCTCGGCGGCAGCCTCGTTGAGGTCGGGCTGCTCGACACGGCAGGGCGGGCACCACGAGGCCCACACATTCACCACGACCACCTGGCCCCGCAGATCGGCGAGCTCGAGGGGATCGCCGTCGAGGTCTGTGCCACTCAGGTCGATCGGCTCACCTCGGTCGGCCGCCTTGATCTCGGTCGGCACGCCCTCGCCCGAGATGTAGCCCTTGTCGCCGGTGCCGGACAGGCTCGAGCAGCCCACCAGCGCGAGCAGGCAGGCGAGCACGACCAGGGCCGCGACGAGGGGGCGGAGGAACCTCAGGGCCGGTCCTCCCGCGGGGCGCCACCGGCCGAGAAGGGGGCGGACCGGTCGCCGACCGGGATCAGGTCGCCGGCCGGCTCGGAGTAGCGCACCTGCACCATCCGCTCGTCGTCGAAGACGATGCTGGTCAGCGAGCACAGCGTGCACTGACGGTTCTTGGGGTGGTGGACGTAGCTGCGCTTCTCGAGGAAGAGCCGCGTCGTCCAGATCGGCAGCTGGTGCGAGACGACCACGGCCTCGTGGCCGACCGCCGCGTCGCGCGCGTCGTGGATCGCCGCGACCATCCGGCCGGCGATCTCGTCGTAGGGCTCGCCCCACGACGGCGTGAACGGGTTGTACATGTGGCGCAGCAGGTGAGGCCGCTTGACGAAGGTCATCCCGCCGTCGGCGAAGCTCATCCCCTGGAACTTGTTGGTCGACTCGATCACCCGCGGGTCGATGACCGGCGTGAGCCCGCGCACGGCCGCGAGCGGAGCGATGGTCTCCTGCGCGCGCTCGAGCGGTGACGTACGCATGTGGGTGATGTCGCGGTCACCGATGGACTCCGCGATCCGCTGGGCCATCTGCCTGCCGAGGTCGGAGAGGTGGAACCCGTCGAGGCGCCCGTAGAGCACGCCGGCGGGGTTGTGCACCTCGCCGTGGCGCAGCAGGTGGACCGTGGTCTGCACGCCCATCTCAGCGGCCTCCCTCGTCGACCAGGGCCGAGGCCGCGGCGGCGGCGACCGCAGCGGCGGGGAGGGCGTCGATGATCGTCGAGATCGCCCGCTCGTCGTGGGCCGCGGAGACGAACCACGCCTCGTACGCCGACGGGGGGAGGTAGACGCCCTGGTCGAGCATCGAGTGGAAGAAGGCGGCGTAGGCGGCGGTGTCCTGCTGGCTCGCCTCGGCGAAGTCGCGCACCGGCTCGCCCGAGAAGAACACCGAGAACATGGTGCCCGCCGACTGCACCGTGTGCGGCACCGAGGCGGCCTGGAGGTGCTCGGTCACCGCGTTGCGGATCGTCAGCGCCGTCGCGTCGAGCTGGGCGTAGACCTCGGGCGTCGCGAGCCGGAGCGTCGCGAGCCCGGCGGTGGTGGCCACCGGGTTCCCCGACAGGGTGCCGGCCTGGTAGACCGACCCCTCGGGCGCGAGGTGCGACATCAGGTCGGCGCGGCCGCCGAAGGCTGCGGCGGGGAACCCGCCGCCCATCACTTTTCCGAAGGTCATGAGGTCGGGTACCCAGCCCTCGATGGCGCCATCCAGGCCCCAGCCGCCGTGCTCGGTGGCCCGGAAGCCGGTCATCACCTCGTCACTGATGAACAGCGCACCGTGGGCGCGGCAGGTCTCGGCGAGGAACGCGTTGAAGCCCGGCGCGGGCGGGACGACGCCCATGTTGCCGGGGAAGGCCTCGGTGATGAGGCAGGCGATGCGCGTCCCGTGGGCCGCGAAGGCGGCGAGCACGGCCTCGCGGTCGTTGTAGGGCAGCACCAGCGTCTCGGCCGCCGACGAGGCGGGCACGCCGCTCGTGCCGGGGACCGCGAGGGTCGCGACGCCGGAGCCGGCCTGGGCCAGCAGCGTGTCGACGTGGCCGTGGTAGCAGCCGGCGAACTTCACGACGAGGTCGCGGCCGGTGGCGCCGCGGGCCAGCCGGATCGCCGACATCGTCGCCTCGGTGCCCGACGAGACGAACCGGACCCGCTCGACCGGCGTGCGCGCGACGATCTCCTCGGCGAGCTCGACCTCGGGCTCGGTGGGGGTGCCGTACGACGTACCGCGGGCCACCGCTCCGGCGACGGCCGCCTGCACGTCAGGGTGCGCGTGGCCGAGCAGCATCGGGCCCCACGAGCAGATCAGGTCGACGTAGTCGTTGCCGTCGGCGTCGGTGAGCCAGGCGCCGGACGCGGAGGTGATGAACCGGGGGGTGCCGCCGACCGCGGTGAAGGCGCGGACCGGCGAGTTCACCCCTCCCGGCGTCACGGCGCGAGCGCGGTCGAAGAGCGCCTCGCTGGCCGCAGTCGTGGCGGGCGTCGTCGCGGGGTTCACCCCTGCATTGTCGCGTAGCCGGGCAAAGCTGCCCATTCGGCGTCCGGCAGCCCGCTCGCGGGTGTGTAGTGGCCCACAAGTACCGGTACGTAACTTGTGGCGCTCTTCACTCGTTGGGGTGTGTACGTGGCGCCCGGAGGGGGCATCATGGCGTGCAGGACATCAAGGGGAGCGAGAGAGAATGTCGACTTCAAGCCGACTCCGCAGGGCGACGACACTCGTCCCCCTGGCCGTGCTCAGCGCCGCCTGGACCGCCAGCCTCGCCGGCGCGAACCTCAGCGCCGCGAGCGCCGACGAGGACGGGCCCGGAACTCTCCCGGACGGCACCGTGCTCCCCGCCTCCGCGATCGAGGCGCCGGCCAGCGTCGGTGACGCCGTCACCCGTGCCGCCGCGCTCACCCCCGGCTCGGCCAGCAGCATCCCGCAGGCGGCGCTCTCGGCCTACCAGCGTGCCGAGGCGGTCATCAACAAGGCCGACCGCGGCTGCGCGCTTCCGTGGGAGCTGATCGCGGCGATCGGTCGTGTGGAGTCCGACCACGGCCGCTACGGCGGCAACACCCTCGACGACCAGGGCGTGGCCCGTCCCGGCATCTACGGCATCGCCCTCAACGGCAAGAACAACACCCAGAGCATCGCCGACACCGATGCCGGGCAGTACGACAACGACACCAGGTGGGACCGTGCGGTCGGCCCGATGCAGTTCATCCCCTCGACCTGGTCGGTCGTCGGCGTGGACGGCGACAGCGACGGCACCCGCAACCCGCAGGACATCGACGACTCGGCGCTCGCGACCGCCGTCTACCTCTGCTCGGGCGAGGACGACCTCTCCGAGGAGAAGGGCCAGCGCGCCTCGGTCTACCGCTACAACCACTCCAACGACTACGTCGACCTGGTGCTGTCGATCATGCAGTCCTACATGGACGGCGACTTCAGCGCGGTCCCGACCTCGGTCCTCACCTCGGGCGTGATCACCCCCGAGACGAAGGGCACCGCCGGCACCAAGGGCGGCGGCAAGGGCGGCGCGACCGGCGGTGGCACGGGTACCTCGACGCCGACCGTGAAGCCGACCAAGTCGCCCACGACGACTCCCACGCCGACACAGACGCCGACCCAGACTCCGACGCAGACGCCCACGCAGACTCCGACCCAGACGCCGACGCCGACGAAGAACCCGACGACAGTCGTCCCGACGCCGACTCAGACGCCGACGCTGCCGATCCCGACGACGCTGCCCCCGCTCCCGACGGCCACGATCTCGGCGACGCTCACCCTCGCCGAGGCGATCGCCCAGTGCACGCTGCAGGGCGTCATCGACCTCCCGCTCACCGGGCCCAACGAGCTGCTGGACTGCGCCAACAAGCTCCTCAACCCCTGAGCTCGCCGCCGCCGAGCGGTGGTCCAGCCACATTCCGCGGCGCCCGCATGTGGCTCCGTCACCGCCCACGGGCGCGTCGTACGACGACACGCGGGCCAGCGGTGGTCCACCCACACTCCGCAGCCCGGAAATGTGGCTCCATCACCGCTCGGCGCCGCGGACCCTGGTGAGCGGTGCGTGAGGGGCATTCCGCAGCCGGCGAATCCGCTCGACGAGCGGGCCGGAGACGTCAGCGGCGGACGAGCCTCGCGGCCTCGGAGGCCCAGTAGGTGAGGATCACGTCGGCGCCGGCGCGGCGGATCGAGGTGAGGGTCTCCAGGATGGCGGCCTCGCGGTCGATCCAGCCGTTCGCGGCGGCGGCCTCGACCATGGAGTACTCGCCGGAGATGTTGTAGGCGGCGACCGGGATGTCGACGGCGTCGCGCACGCGGCGGATCACGTCGAGGTAGGCCAGGGCGGGCTTCACCATCACGATGTCGGCGCCCTGCTCGACGTCGAGCAGCACCTCTCGCACGCCCTCGACGGCGTTGGCGGGGTCCTGCTGGTAGGTCTTGCGGTCGCCCACGAGGGACGAGTCGACGGCCTCGCGGAAGGGCCCGAAGAACGCGGAGGCGTACTTCGCGGAGTAGGCGAGGATCGAGACGTGGTGGTGGCCCGCCGAGTCGAGCGCGTCGCGCACCACGCCGACCTGGCCGTCCATCATCCCGCTGGGGCCGACCATGTCGACGCCGGCTGCGGCCTGCACGAGCGCCATGTCGGCGTACGCCGCCAGCGTGAGGTCGTTGTCGACGTCGCCGTCGGGCGTGAGCAGCCCGCAGTGGCCGTGGTCGGTGAACTCGTCGAGGCACAGGTCCGACATCACGGTGAGCTGGTCGCCGACCTCGGCCACCACGTCGGTGATCGCGAGGTTGAGCACGCCGGCGGGGTCGATGCCACCGGAGCCGGTGGCGTCCTTGGTCTCCGGGATGCCGAAGAGCATCACGCCACCGAGACCCAGCTCGGCCGCCTCGGCGACCGCAGCCCGCAGCGAGTCGCGTGAATGCTGGACGACGCCCGGCATCGACGCGATCGGGCGGGGCTCGGTCGCGTTCTCGCGGACGAACACGGGGAGCACCAGCGAGCTCGGCTGCACCGACGTCTCGGCGACCATCCGGCGCAGCGCAGGAGTGCGCCGCAGCCGGCGGGGCCGGACGAGCGGGGGCTGGATCTCGCGGTGCTCGTCGGTCACTTCGCGCGTGCCTTCCGACGACCCGAGGCGGTGCGCTCGCTCGGCCGGGTGACGGGCTCGCCCGCCTCCAGCATCGCGAGGCGCCGCGAGGCGCCGAAGTCGGCGAGCGCGTCGACGAGGACCTCGACGTCGGGCGACGGCGCGAGGACGTCGACCCGCAGGCCGTGCTCCTCCGCGGTCTTGGCCGTGGCCGGCCCGATGACGGCGATGATCGTCGACGGGTGCGGCTTGCCGGCGATGCCGACGAGGTTGCGCACGGTCGAGGACGACGTGAAGACGACGGCGTCGAACTTGCCGGTCTTGATCGCGTCGCGGACCGGCGCCGGCGGCGGGGTCGCGCGCACGGTGCGGTAGGCCGTGACGTCGTCGCACTCCCAGCCGAGGTCGATCAGGCCGGCGACGAGGTTCTCGGTCGCGATGTCGGCGCGCGGCAGGAAGACCCGGTTGATCGGGTCGAGCACGTCGTCGTAGGGCGGCCAGTCCTCGAGCAGGCCGGCAGCGGACTGCTCACCGGACGGCACCAGGTCGGCGCGCAGGCCCCAGTCGGCGATCGCCCGGGCGGTCTTGTCACCGACGGCGGCGATCTTCAGGCCGGAGAACGCACGCGCGTCGAGGCCGTAGTCCTCGAACTTCTCGCGCACGGCCTTGACCGCGTTGACCGAGGTGAAGGCGATCCACTCGTAGCGGCCCTCGACGAGACCGCGGACGGCCTTGTCCATCTGGAGCGGGTTGCGCGGCGGCTCGACCGAGATGGTCGGCACCTCCTCGGGCACGGCGCCGTACTCCCGCAGGCGACGCGACAGCGAGCCGGCCTGCTCCTTGGTGCGGGGCACCAGCGCGCGCCAGCCGAAGAGCGGCTTGGTCTCGAACCACGACAGCGTCTGGCGCAGGTCGACGACGTCGCCGATGACGATGATCGCCGGCGGCGCGATCCGCGCCGAGCGGACGTCGGCGGCGATCGCCGCGAGGGTGGAGATGAGCGTCTGCTGCTCGGTCGTGGTGCCGACGCGGGTCACCGCGACGGGCGTCTCGGGCGAGCGACCGGCCTCGATCAGCGCGGCCGCGGTCTCACCGATGCTGCCCACCCCGGAGAGCAGGACGAGCGTGCGGTCGTCGGCGTAGGCGGTCCAGTCGACCTTCTCGCCGCAGGTGACGACGGCCATCTCCCGGTGGCGCTTGGTGGTCAGCGGGATGCCGGCGTAGGCCGGGACCGCGCTCACGGAGGAGACGCCGGGGACGACCTCGAAGCCGACGCCGGCCTTGACGCAGGCCTGCGCCTCCTCGGGGCCGGAGGCGTAGAGGAACGGGTCGCCGGTCATCAGGCGCACGACGCGCTGCTTCTTGCCGTGGCGTACGACGACCTTGGCGCGGGCCGCGTGGGTCAGCGGCTGGCCGTCCTCGCCGAAGCCTCCGTCGACGATCTCCGGGCCGCCCTCGGCGCCGAGGGGCAGGCCGAGGACCAAGCGGACCAGGTCGACGTGGTCCGGCGCCTCGGTGACGATCACCTCGGCCGTCTGGATCAGCTCCACGGCACGCACCGTCAGCAGGCCCGGGTCGCCGGGTCCGCTGCCGACGAACGACACCCAGCCGGGGGTGGCCGCCTTGCCCTGTTCGGTGCCGGTGGCCTGCGGGGTCTGTACTCGCGTCATGCGTGTGTGTTCCTCACTGGTGGTGCGTGCATCAGGTCTGCTGCTCCGTCGTCGAGCATGTCGCTCGCGAGTCGTCTGCCGAGCTGTTCGGCCTCGGTGACCGGGCCGGTGGCGCTCATCCGTACGGACAGGCCACCGTCCTCGGAGAGGGCCACGGCGCGCAGCCACAGCTCCTCCCCGTCCTCGCCCTCGACGACCTCGGCCAGGGCACCCAGCGGGGCGGAGCAACCGGCCTCGAGGGTGTTGAGCACGGCCCGCTCCGCGGTGACCGCGGCACGGGTGGGGGCGTCGTCCAGCCGGCCGAGCGCGGCCACCAGGTCGGTGTCGCCGGAGCGGCACTCGACGGCGAGCGCGCCCTGCCCGGGGGCGGGGAGCATCTGGAGGGGGTCGAGCACCTCGGTGATCTCGTCGAGGCGGCCGAGGCGGGCGAGCCCGGCGCGGGCCAGGACCACGGCGTCGTAGGACCCGTCGCGGACCTTGCGGATCCGGGTGTCGACGTTGCCGCGGATGCCCTCGATCTCGAGGCCGAGGCCGAGCGCCTCGAGCTGGCTCACCCGGCGCGGGGACCCAGTGCCGAGGCGGCTGCCGACGGGCAGCTCGCCGAGGGTGAGGCCGTCGCGGGCGACGACCGCGTCGCGGGGGTCCTCGCGCTGCGGCACGGCGGCGAGCGCGATCCCGTCGGCGGGGGTCGTGGGGATGTCCTTGAGGGAGTGGACGGCGACGTCGACCTCCCCCGCGAGCAGGGCGTCGCGCAGGGCGCTGACGAAGACGCCGGTGCCGCCGAGCGTGGCCAGCGGCGCCGCGGTGCGGTCACCCTCGGTCGAGACCTCGACGAGCTCGACCTCGCGGCCGAGGTGCTCGCGGATCAGGTCGGCGACGAGGCCGGACTGGGTGGTCGCGAGCGCGGAGGCGCGGGTGCCGAGGCGGAGCGGGGCTGTCATGGTTGCTTGCCCTCCGCTCGCGAGATGGCGTCCACGGCCTCGGGGTCGAGACGGAACAGCTCGGCCAGCGCGGCGGTGTAGGAGACCGCAGGCTCGGCGTCGGCGAGCTCCTTGACCCGGACGGTCGGCTCGTGGAGCAGCTTGTCGGCGACCCGCCGGACCGTCTGGAGCACCTCGGCGCGCGTGGCCTCGTCGAGGCCCGGCAGCCGGGTGGCGAGCCGTGCCATCTCCGCGTCGACGACGGACGTGGCCATCGACCGGAGGGCCACGACGGTGGGGGTGACGCTGGCCTGGCGGCGCACGGCCAGGAAGGCGGCGATCTCCTGCGCCACGATCGCGCGTACGTCGTCCACGCCGGCAGATGCCTCGAGTCCGCGCAGCTCCTCGGCGAGGCCGGCGAGGCTGATCAGCTCGACGCCCGGCAGGTCGGCGACGGACGGGTCGACGTCGTGGGGCAGCGCGAGGTCGATGACGGCCAGCGGGCGGTCACTGCCTCCGCGGGCAGTCACCACGTCGGCCAGGCGGACCAGCGGCTCGGGGGCGCCGGTGCACGAGATGACGATGTCGGCCAGCGGCAGCACGTCGGCGAGCGCCGACAGCGGCGCCGAGGTGGCGCCGTACTCCTCGGCGAGCCGCTGGGCGCTGGCAGCGGTGCGGTTGAGCACGGTGATGGCGGACGCGCCGCCGCGCGAGAGGTGGGCGGCGGCGAGAGACGCCATCGCGCCGGCGCCGATCACGAGCGCGCGAGCACCCGCGACCGGGACGCTGCTGCGCTCCAGCGCTGCGGAGACGAGCGACGGGGCCGCCCGGTCGATGTCGGTCTCGGCGTGGGCGCGCTTGCCGACGCGCAACGCCTGCTGGAAGAGCGTGTTGAGGGCCGGTCCGACGGTGCCGTGCTCCTGGCCCACGCGGAGCGCGTCCCGGGTCTGGCCGAGGATCTGGCCCTCGCCGACGACCATCGAGTCGAGCCCGGCGGCGACCTGGAAGAGGTGCGAGACCGCGCCCTCGTCGTAGTGGACGTAGAGGTGCGGCAGCAGTGCCTCGGTGGACTGCTCGGCGCGCGCGACGAGGAGGCCGGAGAGGTCCTCGACGCTGCCGTGGAAGCGGTCGACCTCGGCGTAGACCTCGAGGCGGTTGCAGGTGACGATCGCGGTGGCCTCGGCGACGTGCTCGCCGGCGATGACGTCCTCGATCAGCTTGACCGCGCCGTCCGGGTCGAGAGCGAGCCGCTCGAGCAGCTCGACCGGCGCGGACTTGTGGGAGATCCCCACGACGAGAACGCTCACGAGACCCCCTCCGCTCCGGTGCCCACCGACTTGCGCTGCTCGTGGTACGCGAGGATCTGCAGCTCGATCGACAGGTCGACCTTGCGTACGTCGACGCCCTCGGGCACCGCGAGGACGCTCGGTGCGAAGTTGAGGATGCTGGTGATGCCGGCGGCGACCATCCGGTCCGCGACCGCCTGCGCTGCGACGGCGGGAGTCGCGATCACGCCGATGGAGACGTCGTGCTCGGTCACGATCGACTCGAGCTCCTCGAAGGACCGGACGTCGAGGCCGGCGACGACCTCGTCGTGCCGGCTGGGGTCGGCGTCGAGCAGCGCGACGACCCGGAAGCCGCGGCTGCGGAAGCCGGAGTAGTTGGCGAGGGCGTGGCCCAGGTTTCCGATGCCGACGATGACCACGGGCCAGTCGTGCGTCACGCCGATCTCGCGGGCGATCTGGTAGCGGAGGTACTCCACGTCGTAGCCGACGCCGCGGGTGCCGTAGCTGCCGAGGTAGGAGAGGTCCTTGCGGAGCTTGGCGCTGTTGACGCCGGCGGACGCAGCCAGCTCCTCGCTGGAGCAGGTGGTCGTGCCGTCCTCGGCGAGGCCGATGAGGGCACGCAGGTACACGGGAAGCCGAGCGACAGTTGCCTCGGGAATGTCCCGGGCAGAGTCGGGGGTCCGTGCGGTCACAGCGTTGCTTCTCTCCAGCCAGGGACGGGGATCGCCTGACCCCGTCACTGTAGGAGTTTGTGAACGGGAGAACAAAACGGGAGAACAGTCGGCTAGCACATGTGAGAAGACCCACCTCTGGCGGGTGTCGACAGCACGCTCAGCGTGTGGTGAGCGCCGCCCGCAGCCGGGCCTCGTCGACCCGCCAGAAGTCGTGCTGCCGGCCGTCGACGAAGGTCACCGGGACCTCGTCGCCGAAGCGATCCACGAGGTCGGCGTCGGTGTCGACGTCGACCTCGTCGAAGGACTCCCCCAGGTCGGCGCACACCCGCGCCACGACCTGCCGGGCGTCGTCGCAGAGGTGGCAGCCCTGGCGGGAGTAGAGGGTGACGCGGGCGGTGCTCACAGCAGTCCGTCGAGCCGACGTCGCTCGATCCCGCGCAGCCGACCCTTCTGCACCTTGCCGGTGACCGTGAGCGGCAGCTCGTCGACGACCTCGATGCGGCTCGGGTGCTTGAAGCGCGCCAGCCGCACGATCGCGTGCGCACGGACCGCCTCCTCGAGGTGCGTCACCGGGCGCGAGGCGACGACGTACGCCACCACGGCCTCGCCGGTCTCCTCGTCGGGCACCCCGATGACCGCAGCGTCCGCGACGCCGTCGACCTCGCGGATCACGTCCTCGACCTCGGTCGGGTAGACGTTGAAGCCGCTGACGATGACGAGCTCCTTGATCCGGTCGACGAGGAACAGGTCGCCGTCGGCGTCGAGGAAGCCGACGTCGCCCGTGCCGTACCAGCCGTCGGCGTCCGGGCCGTCGGCCCCGTCGGGCCAGTAGCCGCTGAAGAGGTTGGCACCGCGGACCTGGATCTCGCCCGGGTCCTCGCCGACCACCGGGTGCCGGGCCTCGTCGACGAGCCGCAGCTCGATGCCGGGAAGGGCCGCACCGACCGACGCCGCCTGACGTTCCCGGCTGCGCAGCGTGCTGGTGACCACGGGCGAGGCCTCGGTGAGCCCGTAGCCCTGGTGGACGGGGATGCCGGTGATCGAGGTGAACTGCTCGATCACCCGCGCCTCCAGCGGCGCCGAGCCGGACAGAACCAGCCGCACCGGGCCCAGCCGCTCGCGCAGGTGCTCGTCGGGCAGCCAGTGGACGAAGACGGGCGGCGCGATAGGCACCACGCTGCAGGCCTCGTCGTCGATCAGGTCGAGCACCGCCTGCGGCTCGAACTGCTCGACGAGCAGCAGGCGGGCGCGGTGGCGCAGCACGCCACCGAGGACCGCGTTGAGGCCGTAGACGTGGAAGAGCGGGAGCACGCCGAGGACGACGTCGTCGCCGTGCATCATCGGCGGCTCGACGGAGGCGACCTGCTCGATGTTCGCCAGCAGCGCGCGGTGGCTGAGCATCGCGGCGCGGGGCAGGCCCGAGGTGCCGCTCGTGTAGAGGAGGGCGGCCAGCTTCTCCGGGTCCGGCAGCGGGGGCACGGGACGTACGACGTCCGCGCGCAGGGCAGCGAACCCGACCTCGCCCGGCCCGGGATCGGCGCCGGTGACGACCACCGTCGGGGCAGCGACGTCGCCGAGCTCGGACAGGGCACGGCGTACGACGTCGACGGCGGTCTCGTCGACCACGACCAGGCGCGTGCCCGAGTCGGCGATCATCCGAGCGACCTCGCCGGCGGTCGAGCGCGGGTTCACCGGGACCGCGACGACCTGAGCGCGCAGGACGCCGAGGTAGGAGGTCACGAACTCGATGCGGTTGCCGACGAGGATCATCACCCGCTGGCCGGCGCGGATCCCGTGCGCGCCGAGCCCGGTCGCGATGCGGGCCACCTCGTCCTCGAGGCCGGCCCACGTGAGGGACCGTCCACCACTCTCGACGAGCGCCTGCCGCTCCGGCACGTCCTCGGCAGCCTCGGCCACGAACGCGGAGACGTCGGTGCGCGGCATGGCGCGATCCTTCCACAGCTAGATTGGCGGTGTGACCCCGTCGGAGCGACCGCGCAGGCTCAACCTGCAGCAGCGCTCGGCCCTCGCGGGCGAGGCCGCCGCGGCAGCCGCCGAGGTCGAGAACGCGCTGATGCTGCCGAGCGACCCGAGCGCCGCGGCGTTCTTCGACGTCGACAACACGATCATGCAGGGCGCCAGCATCTTCCTCTTCGCGCGCGGGTTGCACCGTCGCAAGTTCTTCACCACCAGGGAGATCGCCGGGGCGGCCTGGAAGCAGGCCTACTTCCGGATCGTCGGGGTCGAGGACCCGACGCACGTCGCGGAGGCCCGCGCCTCGGCCCTCTCCTTCATCGCCGGCCACACCACCGCCGAGCTCGCGGAGCTCGGCGAGCTGATCTTCGACGAGGCGATGGCGCACCGCATCTGGCCCGGCACCCGCGCCCTCGCCCAGCTGCACCTCGACGAGGGACAACGGGTCTGGCTGGTGACCGCGGCGCCGATCGAGATCGCCAGCATCATCGCCCGGCGGCTGGGACTGACCGGCGCGATGGGCACGGTGGCCGAGCACGTCGACGGGGTCTACACGGGACAGCTCGTCGGCGACCTGCTGCACGGCCCGGCGAAGGCCGAGGCGATCAGGGCCCTGGCGGCTCGCGAGGGGCTCGACCTGACGCGCTGCTCGGCCTACTCCGACTCCTTCAACGACCTCCCGATGCTCTCCATGGTCGGTGACGCCTGCGCCATCAACCCCGACTCGCGGCTGCGGGCGCACGCCAGGGCGCGCGGCTGGCGGATCCACGACTACCGCACCGGCCGCAAGGCCGCCCGGGCCGGCCTGGTGGCCGCCGCGGTCGCCGGTGCCGTGTCGGGAGCGGTCGCCGTGGGAGTCAGCGTGCGCGGTCGCGAGCGTTCCTGACCCGTTCGGCCGGACTGTAACTCGTAGTTACTCACGGGTTCACAAGGACGCTGCAGCCCTTTATCGTGAAGACTGCTGCAACCGGGAGGGACGGACCGCATGCACCCCATCGAGGACGGCCTCGACGCGCTCAGGCGTGCGGTGTGGGCTGCCCTCACGCCGCAGCCGGCAGCGCGCCTGGCCGGCGGCATCCTCTACGCCGAGACGGCCTCACCCGGCTCCGCGTCGCTGCCGCTCGACGGCGGCCACGGTGACCGGCTCGGCTCACCGGGCTCCCCCGTCGGCGACGAGGACCAGGCGGCCTCCTCGGAGGTCGACGGGGCCGAGCGCGAGCGGCTGATCGCGCTCGTCGAGCTTGCCCGCCAGGGCGACAAGGACGCGTTCGGCCTCCTCTACGACCACTACCAGGCGTCGGTCTACCGCTTCCTCTACTACCGCACGCGCTCCCAGGCACTCGCCGAGGACCTCACGTCCGAGACCTTCTTCCGCGCGCTGCGGAGCATGAACAACTTCCGGTGGCAGGGCAAGGACTTCGGCGCCTGGCTGATGACCATCGCGCGCAACCTCACGACCGATCACTTCAAGGCCGGCCGCACCCGCCTCGAGATGACCACCGAGGACATGACGCCGCACGACGACGCGACGGACGGTCCCGAGGACGAGGTCCTCGCCGGGTTGACCAACGAGGTGCTCCTCACCGCCCTCACCGAGCTGCCGACCGAGCAGCGCGACTGCCTGATCATGCGGTTCCTCCAGGGCATGTCGATCGCGGAGACGGCGAAGGCGCTCAACCGCTCGGACGGTGCCGTCAAGCAGCTCCAGCTGCGCGGCGTACGCAACCTCGCGAAGCTGATGCCCGAGGGGTTGAGAGACTGATGACCTCCCCTGAATTGGCAACTGCCGTAACTTGCACCCGATCTGCTTCGTTCGTCTGTGTGGGAGGACCCACCAGCAGCGAGACAGGAAGGGCGCGATGACATCCGCCTTCTCGGCACGACGCCGTGCCGACGAGTTCGAGGCCCTCCTCACCCAGAGCCCCGGCGCCCCCCTCACCGATCGCGAAGCCGCTCGCTACGCCGAGCTGGTGGCACTCGTGTCCGACCTCCGCGCGCTCCCCGAGGTCGCACCGCGGGCCGAGTTCGTCGGCTCGCTCCGCGAACGCCTGATGGCCGAGGCCGACACGGTGCTCGTGCGCCAGCCGCCCGCCCCGCAGCGCCTGGCCATGCCGTCCACCACCCGCCCGCGCGACCGTCGCCTCGCCACGCTGCTCGGCGGAGCTGCCCTCGTCGGCGCCACCGCGACCATGGCCGTCGCGGCGCAGACGTCCCTTCCGGGTGAGTCGCTGTACGGCGTCAAGCGCGGCATCGAGTCCGCCCAGGTGCGCCTGGCCGACGACGACGCGGCCCGTGGTCGCACCCTGCTCGCGCAGGCCGAGACCCGCCTCACCGAGCTCGAGGAGCTCGCCGCCGGCACGGGCGGCACCGAGCAGCTCATCCCCGACACCCTCGACTCCTTCACCGAGCAGTCCGGCGAGGGTGTCCGCAGCCTGCTGACGTCCTACGGCTCCGGCGGGTCCGACGCGGACGTCCAGGTGGCGCGCGCCTTCACCTCGACCAGCATGGACCGCCTCGACGCGCTCCAGGGCACGCTGCCCGACAGCGCGAGCGACGAGCTGCTCGCCGCCGGTCGCACCCTCACCGACCTCGACACCGAGATCAGCACGGCCTGTGGTCTCTGCGACGGCGCCCTCACCACGACGCCTGACTTCCTCAACGCCAGCGCGGCGATCGACCTGGTCCAGGGCCTCGACGTCGACGAGCTCACGCTCGAGACCGTGCCCGTCTCGGGCCAGGACGTCACCGGCATCACCATCCCCAAGGCGCTCCAGTCCCCGCAGCAGGTGCTCCCCGACCCGTCGGTCACCCCGACGTCGGTCGTGCCGACGACCGCGCCCACGCTGCTGCCCGGGACGCCCACGCCCACGCCGACGGTCACGCCCACCAAGGGCGTCGACCCGACGAAGCCGGTCAAGGACGTCACCACCACCGTCACCAACACGACCAGCAACCTCACCACCCAGCTCAACGGCGTCACCGGCGGAGCGGTCGGTGGGTTGACCGGCGCCGTCGACGACGCCACCGGCGGACTGATCGGTGAGGTCACCGGCACCCTCGACGGTGCCACCGGCGGCCTGCTCGGCAACGCGACCGGCGGCCTGCTGCCCTAGCCCGGTCCGGGCTAGCTGAAGACCCCGTCGCGCTCGCGCAGCAGGTCGAAGAGGGTGTGCTGGATCGTCTCGCGCACCTGGTCGGTGACGTTGAAGACCAGCATCGGGTCCTCGGCCTCGCCCGCGTCGTAGGAGTCGGTGCGGATCGGCTCGCCGAACTCGAGGATCCACTTCGACGGCAGCGGCACCATGCCCAGCGGTCCGAGCCACGGGAAGAACGGCGTGATCGGGATGTAGGGCACGCCGAGCAGCCGCGCGAGCGACGGGACGTTGCCGACGAGGGGGTAGATCTCCTCGGCGCCGACCACGGAGAGCGGGATGATCGGCACTCCGGTGCGCAGCGCCGCGGACACGAACCCGCCGCGGCCGAAGCGCTGCAGCTTGTAGCGCTCGCTGAACGGCTTGCCGATGCCCTTGAACCCCTCGGGCCACACGCCGACCAGCTCGCCGCCCGAGAGCATCCGCTCGGCGTCCTCGACACAGGCCAGCGTGGCACCGCTCTTGCGGGCCAGCGAGCTGACGATGGGCATCTTGAAGACGAGGTCCGCGCCGAGCGGGCGCAGTGAGCGGTGGGCCTTGTCGTGCACGGCCAGCATGGTCATCAGCCCGTCGAGCGGCACGGTGCCCGAGTGGTTGGACACCACGAGTGCCCCTCCCTCGGCGGGGATGTTCTCCAGGCCGCGCACCTCGAGGCGGAACCACTTCTCCGCGATCGGGCGCAGGGCCGCCATGAAGAACCGCTCGGTCAGCTCGCGGTCGAAGCCGTAGTCGTCGACCTCGTAGTCGCCCTCGAGCCGGCGGCGGGCGAACGCCATCAGCTCGGCGGCGCGCCGCTCCCAGTCGTCGCCGAAGACCTCCTGCGCACCGGCCTGCAGCGCGGCGAGCCAGTCGCCGACCGGGATGCCGGTCGTGGGAGCGTCGCCCGCGGCGGCGGGCTGCTCGGCGGGCGCCGGCTCGCCGACGGGGGCCACCTTGGCGCGGGCGGGCCTGGCCTGCTTCGGGGACGTGGCCTTCTTGGCGGACCTGGCCTTCTTCGCGGCCGCGGCCGGCTTGCGGGTGGCCGAGAGGTTGCGGGCGGCCGACGACGGGCGCGCGCTGCCCGACCCGCGACCGGGTCGACCCCCGGTGCCGATGGGGATGACGACGGCGTCCTCGCGTGCTTCCTCAGCCACGACCCGCCCCTTCCCTCGCGCGTTCGGTCGCGGGCGCCACCGAACGGCAGAAGTCGGCGAAGGCCTCGGCGGTCGTGAACGACGGCTCGAAGCCGAGCACGCTGCGCATCCGGGCGGTGTCCACACCCCGACCGTAGGTGAGGTACCCCAGCTGCTCGGGCGAGAAGTCCGACAGGCGGGCCTGGCGCATCGTCGCGCCGAGGCGTCCGACGGCGAACCGGGGCAGCGCGACGGACGGCGTGCCGAGACGGCGTACGGCCTGGGCGAGGGTCAGCAGCCCGTCACCTGCCACGTTGAAGGTGCCGGGCACCGCGTGCGTGGCCGCGTGGGCGAGCACCCGCATCAGGTCGTCCTCGTGGAGGAACTGCAGGCGCGGGTCGAAGCCCAGCACGCGCGGGATGACCGGGAGCCGGAAGTAGTTGGTGAGCGGGCTCGAGACGTGGGGGCCGATCACGTTGGCCGCGCGGACCATCGTCACGTCGACGTCGGGGCGACGGCGGGCGAAGCCGCGGACGTAGCCCTCGATCTCGTAGACGTCCTTGGCGTAGCCCGAGGACGGCAGCCGCTTGGGCCCCATGTCCTCGGTGAACATCGCCGGGTCGCGCGGGCTCGAGCCGTAGACCGTCGTCGTCGACTTCACCACGAGACGATCGACGGTCGTCGACTTCTGGCACGCAGCGAGCAGCTGCATGGAGCCGATGACGTTGAGCTCCTTCATCGTCCCCCGCCCGCCGGCCGAGCCGGGGGTGGCGATCACGCTCATGTGGACGACGGTGTCGACGTCCTCCTTGGCGAGGACCTTCGCGATGACGGGGTTGCGGATGTCGGCGCGCACGAAGGAGACGTCCCCGATGTCACCCCGCGGAGGGATGACGTCGACGCCGATGACTCGATCGATGGACGGGTCGCCGGCCGCGGCGCGCGCGAAGCGTCGGCCGATGTCCCGGGAGATCCCGGTGACCAGCACGACCCGTCCCATGGTCGAGGGTGTTACTTGCCGAGCTTGCGGCGCTGGACGCGCGTCTTCTTGAGGAGCTTGCGGTGCTTCTTCTTGGCCATGCGCTTGCGCCGCTTCTTGATGACAGAACCCACGTGGATCAGACCTTCCTTTTCGGCCGACACTCGTCGGCCGGACCCCGACACCCTACTTGGCAGTGGGGTCGGGGGTGGAATCGCCTCAGGGCGGTGGGATCGGGTGGATCAACCGGCGTTGTAGAAGCTCTTGCGCAGGTACTCGTTGACGTCGTCCTCGGTCACCCGGAACGAGCGGCCGACGCGGACCGCGGGCAGCTCGCCGCCGTGGACGAGTCGGTAGACCGTCATCTTCGAGACGCGCATCTTCGAGGCGACCTCGGCGATGGTCAGGAACCGGGCCTCCGACATGTCTCCAGGGGTGTTCTCAGCCATGGGTGTGCATCGATCCTTCTTGCGGGACGGCGCCGGCTTCCCCACCGGCGTCACAGGCGTCCCGCTCCGACTGAGATTAGGGGTCGCGTGACGCGTGGGGAAGAGGAATGCCAAAGAAACTTGTGTGACTCGCGGCGTGTCTGCTTGAAACTTTACCGATCGCCGTCTGCACCCCCGCCCAGATCCTTGCTCAGGGCAGCGGGTCGAGGCCGTGGAGCGGGAACACCGCGGTGCGGGTCGCGTGGATCGCCCGGTCCAGCCAGGAGTCGGGGTCGTAGCCCGCGGACCAGTCGCGGAACGCCGGCGTGCGGCCGTCGGTCATCCGGTGCGGGGCGGACGCGCCCAGCACCTCCTCGACGTACGCCCGCCACGCGGGGGGCGTCGCCACCGTGGGCTCGATCGGGTTCCCCGAGGCGATCGCGAGCAGGTGCGCCCACGCCCGCGGGACCACGTCGATCACCGAGTAGCCGCCACCGCCCGTGACGACCCACTTGCCGTCGGCGACCTCGTGGGCGAGCTCGTGGAGGGCGAGGTAGGCCGCCCGCTGACCGTCGACGCTGAGCATCATGTGGGCGAGAGGGTCGTCCATGTGGGAGTCGCACCCGTGCTGCGTCACGAGCACGTCGGGGGCGAACTCGCGGAGCAGCGGGGGTACGACGGCGTGGAACGCACGCAGCCACCCGGCGTCGGAGGTGCCGGGCGGGAGCGCGACGTTGACCGCCGTGCCCTCGGCCGCATCGCCGCCGGTGTCGCCCGGGAAGCCGGTGCCGGGGAAGAGCATCTGCCCGGTCTCGTGCAGGGAGATGGTCAGCACCCGCGGGTCGTCCCAGAAGATCGCCTCGACCCCGTCGCCGTGGTGCACGTCGATGTCGACGTAGGCCACCCGCTCGGCGCCGTCGGCCAGGAGCTGCTTGATGCCGATCGCGACGTCGTTGTAGATGCAGAAGCCGCTCGCCCGGCCGGGCATCGCGTGGTGCAGCCCGCCGGCGATGTTGACCGAGTGGAGCGACTCGCCGCTCCACACCTGGCGGAACGCCTCGAGGCTGGCGCCGACCACGTGCGCGCTCGCGATGTGCATGTCCTTGAAGACCGGGTCGTCGTCGGTGCCGAGGCCGTGCTCGGGAGACTCGTGGCCCGGCTCGGTGCCGCAGCGGGTGACTGCGTCGATGAGGCCCTGGTCGTGGACCGTGGCGATCTGCTCGTCCGTTGCCATCGGGGCGTCGACCATCTTGACGCCGTCGAGCACCCCCAGCTCCTCGGCGAGCCGCATGGTCAGGTCGACGCGGACCGGGGACATCGGGTGCGTCGGGCCGAAGTTGTAGTCGGTGAGCGTCGGGTCGAAGACGACTGACGTGGGTCCTGCGCACTCCATGTGGCGGACGTTACTCCGGCACCGGCTCCGGCTCGCCCGTAGGAAGGAGTTGAACATGTTCGGTTTCTGTGCCACTGTCTTTTGAACGCGTTCGAATCCACCGAGGAGCATCGATGAGCACCCGTACCGTTCTCTGGCGACCGCAGGTCCGCTGGTTCCCGATGGGCGGCATCCTGGGCGCGCTCGCCGGCGCCGTCACCGGCGTCGCGATCGTCCTGCTGGTGCCGGTCATCGCCCTGGTGGGGCAGGGGAGCCCCGAGCTCATCCTCGGGGACCTGGTCTGGGGCGTGCTCGTGGCCATCATCTTCGGCGGCATCGGCGGCGCCGTGGTCGGACTCGTCGTCGGGTTGGAGCTGATGGTCCTCGTCGGCGCCCATCTGCCCCGCGACGTCGCCCGGCGTCGCGCGTTCCGCCTGGGCTTCGTGCTGCCGCCGGCCACCATGCTGCTGGCCATCCTCGTCACCGGGTCGATCGACCTGTCCCGCTGGGACGGCGAGGAGGCCTGGGCGCTGATGCTGGCGACCGGGGCGTGCGTCCTCGGCGGTCCCCTCGCCCGCTGGCAAGCCGACTTCCAGCCGCTGCGCCCCTCGGTGGAGCCGTGAGCCACCCGTACCAGGTCGAGTGGCGCTGGATCTCGATGGGCCCGCTGCTCGGCTTCTTCTGCGGCCTCGTGACGGTGGGCCTGCTGCTCGGCGTACCGCTCCTGCTCTCCGCCCCACTCGCCGCGCCGGTGCTGGTGGTTCCTGTGGCCGTCGTCGTGGGCGGGCCGATCGGTGCCTCGGTGGGCCTCGTCGCCGGGCTGCCGCTCGCTTTCCTGGTCGGACCCCACCTGCCCCTCGCGGTCGCCGCCCGGCGTGCCTTCCTGCTGGGTGCAGCGCTCCCGCCGGTGGTGATGACGATGGCGGTCGCCTGGGTGCCCGACGCGCCCTGGATCGGCTTCCGGATCGGCCCGACCCTCTCCTCGCTCGGCCCCTACCCCTACGTGGCAGCCGCGCTTCTGGGCGCCATCACGTCCGAGATCACCGCGCGGGTCGACATGCCGCGGTTCGCCTAGGGTGTCGGGCGTGGCGGAGACAAGGACGGCGAAGGCTGAGCTGACCCGTGCCGGCATCGTCGACGCCGCGCTGCGACTGTTCCGCTCCAGCGGGTACGACGCCGCCACCATGCGCGCGATCGCCGACGAGGCGGGTGTCTCGCTGGGCAGCACCTACTACTACTTCTCCGGCAAGGAGCAGTTGGTCCAGGCGTTCTACGACCAGCTCCAGGTCGAGCACGCAGCCGCTGCCGAGGCGGCGTACGACACGACGGTGTTCGCCGACCGGCTCCGTGGGGTGATGGAGTCGTTCGTCGACGTCGCCGAGCCGTTCCACGACTTCGGCGGCCAGTTCTTCCGCAACGCCGCCGACCCGCGCTCGCCGCTCTCCCCCTTCTCCCCCGAGTCCGCGCCGGCGCGCGAGGCGAGCACGGAGCTGTTCCGCAGGGCGGTCACAGGGTCCGACCTCAAGGTCGCGCCTGCCCTGCGCCAGGAGCTGCCCGACCTCCTGTGGCTGCTGCACATGGGCGTCGTGCTCTTCTGGGTGCACGACGACAGCCCCGGCCAGCGGCGTACGCGCACGCTGATCGCCGGCCTGGTCCCGCTCGTCGACCGGTCGGTGCGGCTCACCCGACTGCCGCTGGTGCGCGGCCTGGTCGACGACGGCCTCGGCCTGGTGCGGTCACTGCGCGGCTGAGCGCTCGGCGAGGTCGAGGTCGCGCACGCAGAACCTGTGGTGCTCGTGCTCCTCGTTGAGGACCGTGCGGAGGCACTGGGCCACCGACCGGCCGCGCGCGTAGGGCGGCCACCTGTCGTCGTCGGGGACCGGCGCCGGCGCGGCGAGCTGCTCGGCGGTGACGACGTCCAGCCAGTGCTCGAGCTCGGCCGCCTGCTCGTCGCGGACGGCCACCACCTCGTCGAGGGTCGGGTCCGCCGACGGGTCGAGGCCCTGCGCCTCGCGGTCGGGCACGTCCTCGATCCCGAGCCCCATCGGCGTGAACGCCTCGGTCGAGCCGAGGCAGCAGCGCCGGAACCACGAGTCGTGGACGAAGACCAGGTGGCGCAGGGTCTGCACGGCCGACCACTCGTCGTTCACGCTGGCGTGCTCGACGCCGGGCGACTGGCGCATCCGCGCCACGGTCGCCGCCCAGTCAGCGCGCAGCTGCCGCGCCGCGCGGCGCAGGTCGTCGGGGTCGTCGGACCGGACGAGCAGGCGGACCGGGTGGCGCCGGTCCAGCTCCTCCTCGACGTACGCCGTCACCTCGACGCCGTTGACCACGAGGTTGGTCACCAGGCCGTCGATCACCGAGTCCTGCATGACCACGCCGACCAGGCGGGCGCTGCTGAGGTCGCACTCGCGGAACTCGGCGCCGGACAGGTCCTCCTGCGAGAAGCGCTTCATGCCCGGCACGCTACGCCCGGCGACCGACAGTCCTGTCGGTTCAGGAACCCTCGGCCAGCTCGCGCGAGCGGTTGCGTGCGGCCTCCATCGCGGCGAGGAAGGCGGCGCGGACCTTGTGCACCTCGAGCTCGCGCAGCGCGGACGCGGTGGTGCCGCCGGGCGAGGTGACCTGCTCGCGCAGGACGACGGGGTGGGTGCCGGTCTCCCGGAGCATCGTGGCCGACCCGACGAGCGTCTGCACGACGAGCTCGGTGGCGGTGGCGCGCGGCAGGCCGAGGTGCACGCCGGCCTCGATCATCGACTCGACGACGAAGAAGATGTAGGCCGGGCCGGAGCCGGAGATCGCGGTGACCGCGTCCATCTGCTTCTCCGGGATGCGCAGCACCTTGCCGGTCGACGCCATCAGCGCCTCGACCTCGGCGAGGTGGGCCTCGTCGCAGTGCGAGCCGGGCGAGATCGCTGCCATCCCCTCGTCGACGAGCGCCGGGGTGTTGGGCATGACCCGCACGACGGCGACGCCCTCGGGCACGCGCGCCTCGATGAAGGCCGTGGTGATGCCCGCAGCGAGCGAGACCACGAGCTGGCCGGGGCGCAGCTCGGGGGCGATCTCGTCGAGCACGTCGCCCATGTCCTGCGGCTTGACCACCAGCGCGACGGTGTCGGCCTTCGCGGCGGCCTCGCGGTTGGAGACGACGGCGACGCCGTAGCGCTCCTCGAGCTCGCGGGCTCGCTCGGAACGCTTCTCGCCGACCATCAGCTGGTCGACGCGACGCCCGGCTCGTACGAGCCCGGACAGCAGGGTCTCCCCCATCACGCCCGCGCCGATGATCGCTGTGCTCATGGGAGCCAATCTACTGCGTCGGCTCACTTCTTCGAGACGAGTGACCGCAGGAAGAACGCGAGGTTCTGGGGCTTCTCGGCGAGGCGGCGCATCAGGTAGCCGTACCACTCGGTGCCGTAGGGGATGTAGACGCGCATCGTCTCGCCGGCGGCGGCCAGGCGCTTCTGCTCCTCGGGCCGGATGCCGTAGAGCATCTGGAACTCGTAGGTCCCCGCGCGGCGACCGAACCGGCTGGCCAGCGACGAGGCGATCTGGACCATCCGGGGGTCGTGCGTGGCGATCATCGGGTAGCCCTGGCCGGCGAGCAGCACCTTGAGGCAGCGGACGTAGGACTTGTCGATCTCGACCTTCTCCTGGAAGGCGACCTCCTCCGGCTCCATGTAGGCGCCCTTGCACAGCCGCACCCGCGAGCCCTCGTAGGCCAGTGCACGGCAGTCGGCCTCGGTGCGGTGCAGCATCGCCTGGAGGACGGCGCCGGTCTCCGGGAAGTCCTTGCGCAGCTCGCGCAGGATCGAGAGCGTCGAGTCGGTGGTGGTGTGGTCCTCCATGTCGAGGGTGACCGTGGTGCCGGCGTTGCGGGCTGCGCGGCAGATGTCGCGGGCGTTCTCGAGGGCGACCTTGTGGCCGCTGTCGGGGAGGAACTGGCCGATCGCGCTGAGCTTCACCGAGACCTCCGCCTGCGACGAGAGTCCCTTGGCTGAGAGGTCGGCGAGGACCTCCTTGTAGGCAGCGACCGTGGCGTCGGCCTGGGCGGCGTCGGTGGTGTCCTCGCCGAGGTAGTCGAGGGTCACCCGGAGCCCGTCGTCGACCAG
This sequence comes from Nocardioides glacieisoli, assembly GCF_004137245.1. Taxonomy (GTDB): domain Bacteria; phylum Actinomycetota; class Actinomycetes; order Propionibacteriales; family Nocardioidaceae; genus Nocardioides; species Nocardioides glacieisoli. Next base: position 292,813 of record NZ_SDWS01000005.1, on the reverse strand, counting down.
CTCCTGCGTCGCACGGACGGCGTCGGCGGTCTGCTCGCCCGGGACGTAGCCGGTGACGATGCCGCTGGAGACGGGCATCGTCGAGACGAGCTTCTTGACGCCCTGGCTGCGGGCGAGGAGGAGGATCGGCTGGCGGAGCAACGACATGACCAGAAGGCTACGCCGATCTGCACCAGACCTTCACACCTCCTCCACCCCTCCCGCTGCTGTCCGCGCCTAGCGTCGGATCCATGACCTCGACCTCCCGCTACCTCCTTGCCCTGGGTGTCTCGATCGGCACCGTGCTCCTCCTGCTGTTCGGGATCGGCGCGCTCGGGATCGTCGGCGACGGAGACCGCGACGCGGTCTACCTGCTCGGCCCCGCAGTCGCCCTGCTCGGCGCCCTCGTCGTGCGGTTCCGCCCCGCCGGGATGGCCCTCGCCCTTGCCGCCGCCGCTGTCGCCACGCTGCTGGCGGGAGCCTGGTCGGTGGTCGTCGTCGCGACCGACCGCGCCAGCGCATCGCTGGTCGACGTCGTCATGCTGACCGGGATGTACGCCGTCCTCTTCGCGTTCGCGGCGTGGCTGTTCTCGCGGGCCGACCGGGCTACGGAGTCCGTCGCCTGAGGGTCGCGGCGCCCAGCCCCAGGGCCGCCAGCGCGAAGACCGCCACGACCAGGACGTCGCGCCAGACCTCGGCCTGGTCGGCGCTCCCGACGAGCTCCTGCATCGCGTCGACGGCGTACGACAGCGGCAGGACGTTGCTGATCGCCTCCAGCACGCCCGGCATCGCGTCGCGCGGCACGAAGAGCCCGCACAGCAGGATCTGCGGGAGCACGAAGGCCGGCATGAACTGCACCGCCTGGAACTCCGTCGTCGCGAACGCGCTGACCAGCAGGCCGAGCGCCGTGCCGAGGACGGCGTCGACGACCGCGACGACGCCGAGCAGCCAGACCGGGCCGTTGACGTCGAGGCCGAGCAGCCCGACACTCACGCCGACGGCGAGCGCCGCCTGCACGGCGGCGAGCAGGCCGAAGGCGAGGGCGTACCCGAGGAGGAAGTCGAGCCGGCCCATCGGCATCGTCAGCAGCCGCTCGAGGGTGCCGCTGCCGCGCTCGCGCAGGGTGGTCACGCTGGTGACGAGGAACATCACGATGAAGGGGAACATCGCCAGCAGGCCGGGTCCGAAGCGGTCGAACAGGTCGCCCGGGAGGTCGTCGAACATCCACCACAGCAGGCTGATCAGGACGCACGGGACGACCAGCAGCATCGCCAGGGTGCGATGGTCGCGACGGACCTGCGTCAGCACTCGGCCGGCGACGGCGAGGGTGATCCGGGCGCTCACGACGTCGCCTCGACGAGGTGGAGGAAGGCCTGCTCGATGTCGGCGGCCCCGGTGCGCTCGCGGATCTCGTCGGGCGGCCCGTCGGCGATGATCTGGCCCTCCCGCATGAGCAGCAGCCGGTGGCACCGCTCGGCCTCGTCCATGACGTGGCTGGACACGAGGACGGCCGCGCCGGCGTCGGCGATCCGGTGGAAGAGCTGCCACAGGTCGCGGCGCAGCACCGGGTCGAGCCCGACGGTCGGCTCGTCGAGCACCAGCAGGTCGGGCTGGCCTAGCAGTGCGACGGCGAGGCTGACGCGGCTGCGCTGCCCACCGGAGAGTCGCGAGACCACCTGGTCGCGGTAGCTCGAGAGGTCGACCGACCCGATCGCCTCGTCGACCGATGCGGGGTCCACGCCGAGCACGCGGGCGAAGAACCTCAGGTTCTCCGCCACCGTGAGGTCGTCGTACACGCTCGCGGCCTGGGTGACGTAGCCGACCCGCGTGCGCAGCGGCGCGCTGCCTGCCGGCTCCCCCAGCACCTCGACGGTGCCCGACCTCACCTGCTGGGCGCCGACCAGGCAGCGCATCAGCGTGGTCTTGCCGCACCCGCTCGGCCCCAGCAACCCGGTGACCCCGGCCTGGACGTCCAGCGAGATACCGGGCAGCACCTCCCGCGAACCGCGTACGACGACGAGGTCGCGGACCTCCACGACGTTTTTCATCATGCGTTGAATTGTGCTCCGGGGTCGAGGGTGCGTCAACCCCGTCGCGCGGTGGTCCAGCCACATTTCCTGGCCGCCGAAGGTGGCTGGACCACCGCCCATGGGCGTGTTTCCAGGAGGCGCGCCGGTCAGCGGTGGCACAGCCACGTTCCGCCAGCACCGAATGTGGCTGGATCACCGCTCGGACGGACGGTCGTACGACGACCTAGGGCAGGTCGCCGGTCAGGTAGCGCTGGAGCGTGGGGCCCACGCGGGCGACCACGTCCTCGCTCGGCATGAGCGCGAGCGGCGGGAGGGCGACGACGTAGCGGGTGACGATCAGGCCGATGATCTGGCTGGCGACGAGCGGGACCCGCACCTCGGGACGGTCGGGGACCAGGCTCGCGAGCACCGGTCCGACCACGACCGGGATGAAGCCGTCGCGCACCAGGCTCGCGCTGTCGTCCGAGACCAGCGACCGGGCGAGCGCGACCAGACCGGGCTGGAGCTCGGGGTCGTCCCAGACCGAGAGCAAGGTCCGCAGCAGGCGCTCGCCGGCGCCGTCCGGCCCGGCGGCCACGACCGGCGCGAGGACCTCGCGCGGGTCGACCGGGATCTGCAGCGCGGCGACGAAGAGGTCGTCCTTCGTGCCGAAGTAGTGGTGCACGAGGGCGGGGTCGACGCCGGCGGCGGAGGCGATGGCGCGGATGGTCGTGCCGCGGAAGCCCTTCTCCGCAAAGGATGTGCGGGCAGCGGCCAGCACCTCGGCGCGGGTGTCGGGAGCGCCGGGACGGCGCCCCCGGGAGACCGTCATGGGGTCGTGACGCCGAGGTGCGCCCGCGCGAACTCCAGCGACTCGGCGAGGTCGGCCTCGCGCTCCTCGCGGTTGGCGCAGCGCCGGGTGTTGATCTCGAGCACGACGTGGCCGGCGAAGCCGGTGCGCGTGAGGTGCTGCAGGAACTCCTCGGCCTGCATCACGCCGCGCCCCGGCACCAGGTGCTCGTCCTTGGCCGAGCCGGACCCGTCGGTCAGGTGGATGTGGCGCAGCGAGTCGCCCATCCGCTCGGCCATCTCGACGACGTCGCTCTTCGCGATCGCGGCGTGCGACAGGTCGATGGTCGTGTTGGCGTACGGCTCATCGCTGGGGTCCCAGCCGGGCAGGTACATCTCCATGCCGCGGCGCGACGAGGCGCGCCACGGATACATGTTCTCGACCGCGAAGGCGATGCCGGTGCGTGCCTCCAGCGACGCGATGCCCTCGACGAAACCGGCGGCGTAGTCCTTCTGCCACCGGAACGGAGGATGTACGACGACGACGTCGGCGCCGACCGCCTCGGCCATCTCCGCCGACCTCTCGAGCTTGCCCCACGGGTCGGTGCCCCAGACCCGCTGCGTGAAGAGCAGGCACGGTGCGTGGACCGCGCAGATCGGCACCTGGTGGTGGTCGCTGAGCTTCTTGACCGCGTCGACCTGCTGGCTCAGCGCGTCGATGCCGACCATCACCTCGACCGCGTCGTAGCCCAGCGACGCCGCCCACCCGAAGGCGTGCGCCGTCGACTCGGGGTAGACCGAGGCGGTGGAGAGGCCGATGAGCGGCCCGTTGTCGACGCTCATGGGATCAGCGCGACCTCGTCACGACCGAGATCTGGTCGAGGCGCTCGAGGATGACGCCCTCGCGCAACGCCCACGGGCAGATCTCCAGCTCGGAGAGGTCGAAGATGTCCATGCAGGCCTCGGCGACGAGCGCACCCGGCACGATCTGGTGGGTCCGGCTCGGGGACACGCCCGGCAGGTCGGCGAGCTCCTCGGGCGACATGTCCATCAGCTTGGGGATCCACTCAGAGAGGGTCGACAGCTCCAGCACCCGCGGCACGAGCGGGCCGTCGCCACTGGGTGCGGCGCCGCAGATGCGGGCGAGGGAGCGGAACGTCTTCGACGTGGCGGCCGCGCGGTCGGGGACGCCGGGGCGCAGCAGGTGCCCGGCGTCGCGGGCGATCTCGGCGCGGATCTGCTTGCGCAGGTCGCGGATGTCGTCGTCCGACGGTCGTTCGCCGCCGAACCACGCCCTCGCCAGCCGCGCCGCGCCCAGCGGCAGCGACCAGGCCACGTCGGGGTTCTCGTCGGTGCCACCGGCGATCTCCAGCGAACCGCCGCCGATGTCGAAGACCGCGAGCCGGCCGGCCGACCAGCCGAACCAGCGGCGTACGGCCAGGAACGTGAGGCGCGCCTCGTCCTCGCCGGAGAGCACCTCCAGCCTCACCCCGCTGTGCTTCTCGACGTGCGCGAGGACGTCGTGGGAGTTGACGGCGTCGCGGACCGCAGAGGTCGCGAAGCCGAGCATCTCCTCGCAGCCCTTGTCCTCGGCGATCTCGGTCGCGGAGGCGCAGAAGTCGGTGAGGGCCGTGATGCCCTTCTTGGTGACGGCTCCGTCCTCGTCGAGGTGCTCGGCGAGCCGCAGCGGCTGCTTGTGCGAGGACGCCGGCAGCGGAGCGGCTCCGCCGTGCGCATCGACCACCAGCAGGTGGCCGGTGTTGGAGCCGATGTCGAGGACGCCCAGGCGCATGACACCCAAACTACTAGGCTCGGCGAGTGCCCGAAGTCGACCTGGTCTTTCCCCGCGCGTACGTCGAGTTCGTCGACCCGGCCGACGGGGACCAGGTGTTCCGCTGCGACCTCACCTGGCTGACGTCCGCCTACATGTGCATCTTCGGCCAGGGCTGCCAGGGCATCTACGCCGATGCGCCCGACGTCGGCTGCTGCACGCTCGGCGCCCACTTCGCCGACAAGGACGACGAGAAGCGGGTCGCCGGCTTCGTCGACCAGCTCACTCCGGACGACTGGCAGCTGCACCCGGGCCGCAAGGCCAGGAAGTCGGACTGGATCGAGACCGACGACGACGGCGAGCGCAAGACCCTGGCCGTCGAGGTCGACGGCCAGCAGGCGTGCGTGTTCCACAACCGCACCGACTTCACCAACGACTCCGGCCACGTCGGGGCCGGCTGCGCACTGCACGGCCTCGCGCTGCGCCAGGGTCGCAACCCGCTCGAGACCAAGCCCGACGTCTGCTGGCAGCTGCCGATCCGCCGGCAGTACCGCCCCGTCGAGCGGCAGGACGGCACGTCGTACACCGAGGTCTCGATCGGCGAGTACGACCGCCGCGGGTGGGGCCCGGGCGGCCACGACCTCGACTGGTACTGCTCCGGCAACACCGAGGCGCACGTCGCGCTCGAGCCCGTCTTCGTCACCCACGAGGCCGAGCTGGTGGAGCTGATGGGACGCGAGGCGTACGTCGAGCTGGTGCGCCACTGCGAGGCGCACGTGCGCTCCCGATCCGCGCTCGCCCTGCATCCGGCCGACCCCCGCTGACCGGGCTGGCGTCGGCACCACGGATTCCACGGCGCCGAATGGCTTGACGTCGAGATATTCGGACCCCGGTGTCAAGGGCCACCGACCGCATGTTGAGAATCTTCGTATGCGCCTGGACCACGTCAGCTTCGCCGCCGGACCTGATGGACTTGCCAGCACCGCCCAGCGCATCGGGGGGCTGCTCGGCACGGACTTCACCACCGGAGGCGTGCACCCACGCTTCGGTACCCGCAACATGATCCTGCCGCTGGCCGGCGACATCTACCTCGAGATCGTCGAGGTGCTCGACCACCCCGCCAGCGACAAGGCCCCCTTCGGCCAGGCCGTACGCGCCCGCTCCGCCCTCGGCGGCGGCTGGATGGGCTGGGTCGTCTCCGTCGACGACATCACCCCCGTCGAGGAGCGCCTGGGCCGTGAGGCCGTCAAGGGCAACCGCCACCGCCCCGACGGCACCGAGCTGCTCTGGCAGCAGGTCGGCGTCAACGGCCTGCTCAACGACCCGCAGCTCCCCTACTTCATCCACTGGCAGTCGCCCTCCGACCTGCACCCCAGCCACGGCGCCACGGGCGACTTCTCGCTGGCCTGCCTGGAGATCGCCGGCGACCCGCAGCGCGTGAGCGAGTGGCTCGGGGAGACCGTCGAGGCCCCGCTCGAGGACATCAAGGTCGAGTGGGTCGCCCCCAACGGCACCCCCGGCATCGTCGCGGTCCAGCTGCAGACGCCGAACGGCCTCGTGCGCATCTGAGCGTGAAGCCGCGCCCCTCCCCCAACATCTGGCACACGCCCGAGGTCTACGAGGTCGAGAACCGGGCCGCCGACCCGCACGGCCGCATCGTCGCCGCGATGCAGGAGCTCGGCGACTGGTCGGGCCGCACGATGCTCGACGTCGGCTGCGGCACCGGGTTCCACCTGCCGCAGTGGGCCGAGTCGGCGGCGCAGGTGATCGGGGCCGAGCCGCACCCACCGCTCGTGTCGCTCGCGAGACGGCGTACGAAGCGGCTGAAGAACGTCACCGTGGTCAAGGGCATGGCCGAGTCGCTGCCGGTGCGTGACGCGTCGGTGGACGTGGTCCACGCGCGGTGGGCCTACTTCTTCGGCCCCGGGTCCGAGCCGGGGCTGCGCGAGCTCGACCGCGTCGTACGCCGCGGCGGCACGGCGTTCGTGATCGACAACGACCCGACGAGGTCCACCTTCGGCCGCTGGTTCGGCCGCGGCTACCCCGAGGTCGACGCCGCGGCGGTGGAGCAGTTCTGGTCGAGCCACGGCTGGAGCCGGCGGGAGATCGACATGGGCTGGTCGTTCACGTCACGCGAGGCGCTCGAGGCCGTGGTCCGCATCGAGCTGCCGCCCGCGGTCGCCGAGGCAGCGCTCGCCGAGCACACCGGCACCGAGGTCGACTACGCCGTCAACCTCTGGTGGCGCCACTTCTAGTCGCTGCGCCGAGCTCGGCAAGAAGGGGCGGCACGCCCACACGAAGGGCTAGCTCGACTCGCGGATCACCAGCGACGGCTCGAGCAGCACGCCGCGCGCCTCGACCGGCTGGTGCGCGAGCAGCGCGCGCAGGGTCCGGACGATCTCGACCGCGACGTCCTCGAGCGGTTGGCGTACGGACGTCAGGCCCACCGGGAAGACCTGCGCCACCTGCGAGTCGTCGAAGCCGACCACTGCGATGTCGCGACCGGGGGCGAGCTGGCGGATCCAGAGGGTGTGGAGCACGCCCATGGCGAGGGTGTCGGACGCGCAGACGAAGGCGGTCGGCTCGGACTCGTCGAGGAGCACGGCCGCCGCCTCGGCGCCGCTGTGCACGACGTCCTCGACGCGTGAGGCCAGCCCCGTGGTCGGCAGGCCGTTGGCGTGCATCGTCGAGAGCCAGCCCGCACGGCGGTCCTCGCCGATGGGCGAGTCCTTGCGCCACCCGATCCACGCGATGCGGGTGTGGCCGCGGTCGATGAGGTGCTGCGTCGCGAGGCGGGTCCCGGCAGCGCCGTCGACGTCGACCCACACGTGGCGGGCGACGTCGTCGTCCCACGGCCGACCGAACGCGACGAAGGGAGCCCGCTGCTGGCTGAGCCAGGTGGCCTGCGGGTTGCCGAGATAGGTGTCGGTGACGACGAAGGCGTCGACCGCGGTCGAGCGGAGCAGGTTGTCGTAGCCACCCACCGGGTCCTCGTCGTCGGCCGGGAAGAGCAGGACGTGGTAGCCCGCCTCGTCACTCGCCTCGACCAGCGAGTGGACGAAGCGGTCCATCGTCGCGTTGGCCGTGCCCTCCTGGGCCGGGGTGAAGCGCAGCCCGATCAGCGAGGACGTGCGGGTGCGGAGGTTGCGGGCCGCGCGGTTGGGCGAGTAGCCGAGCTCGGCGATCGTCTGCCGCACGCGCTCGAGGGTGTCGGGGCGCAGCAGGTCGGGGTTGTTGACCGCGTTGGAGACGGTCTGCCGCGAGACGCCCGCGCGCTCCGCGACGTCGGCAAGGGTCGTCGGAGTGGCCGGCAGCTGGCTGCCGGACCGGTGGTCACTGCGCGCCATGACACCCCCTTGATCGATCCAACTCAACGCAGCATAAGCCTGGGGGGCACCGGGAAATGGTGAAGGGCCCTTGCGAGTATGAGTCGCAAGGGCCCTTCGGTTGACCGGATCGTGTGACGACCTCCGATCGACGCCTCTTCCCCGCGAGTCCCCGCTCCTGCGTCACCCAGTCGCGGCGGCAGCTCGGCCGAAGCCTCCCTGCCGGATGGACCCTCGTCTCCGAGTCGTCCCGCCGCCCCTTGCGGGGCTGCGTAGGGAGAGTTCTACGGCGTCCGGGACGACCCGCGCAAGGGGTTGCACGAACGGGTTTCCCCCTCCACCGATCGTGGTCGCCCATCCCCAGATCTCACCCCTCTCCTCCACAGGATCCGGCCGTGCTCCACAGGCGGCGTGCCTCTCCTGTGGAGAGGTGGTCCGTACCGGACCGTGGTCCGCGCCGTGCCGCTGCGCGCGGCGTACGCCGTCGCTGTCGGTGCGCTCACCTACCGTGAGGGCCATGTCGACGAAGGCTCGCGCCCGCCCCTCCTACCGCTGCTCCGAGTGCGGCTGGGAGACCGTCAAGTGGGTCGGTCGCTGTGGCGAGTGCCAGGCCTGGGGCTCGGTCGCCGAGGCGGGCGCGCCGACGCTCCGCGCCGCGGCCGGGCCGGTCTCGACGCCGGCCGTGCCGATCGGCCAGGTCGCGATCACCGAGTCGGTCGCGCGCTCCAGCGGCGTGCCCGAGCTCGACCGCGTGCTCGGCGGCGGTCTCGTGCCCGGTGCCGCGATCCTGCTAGCCGGCGAGCCCGGCGTCGGCAAGAGCACGCTGCTGCTGGAGGTCGCGGCGCAGACCGCCCGCACCCGCCAGCGCACCCTCTACGTCACCGGCGAGGAGTCGGCCGCCCAGGTGCGGATCCGCGCCGAACGCACCGGCGGCGTCCAGGACGAGCTGTTCCTCGCCGCGGAGACCGACCTCGGTGCGGTGCTGACCCACATCGAGGAGGTCCGGCCCACGCTGCTGGTGGTCGACTCGGTGCAGACCATCGGTGCCTCCGGCATCGAGGGCGTGCCCGGCGGCGTCACCCAGGTGAAGGAGGTCGCGGCCGCCCTGATCCGGGTGGCGAAGACCCGCAACATCACCACCGTGATGGTCGGCCACGTGACCAAGGACGGCTCGATCGCCGGCCCGCGCGTGCTCGAGCACCTCGTCGACGTCGTGCTCCACTTCGAGGGCGACCGCAACTCCCGCTTCCGGATGGTCCGCGCGATGAAGAACCGCTACGGCCCGGTCGACGAGGTCGGCTGCTTCGACCTGTCGTCGGAGGGCATCGCTGCAGTGACCGACCCGACCGGCCTCTTCGTCGAGCACCACACGCAGGACGTCTCCGGCACGTGCGTGGCAGTGACGATGGAAGGTCGGCGGCCGTTGCTGGCCGAGGTGCAGGCGCTCCTCACTCCGTCGCCGCTCGAGCGCCCACGACGTACGGTCTCGGGGGTCGAGTCGTCCCGCGTCGACATGGTGCTCGCCGTGCTCACCCGCCACGCCCGGCTGCGCATCGCCGGCGCCGACACGTTCGTCGCGACCGTCGGCGGCGCCAAGCTCCACGACCCGGCCGCCGACCTGGCGATCGCGGTTGCCGTCGCCAGCTCCCACCTCGGGGTGCCCGCGCCGCGTGGCGCGGTGGCGATCGGCGAGATCGGCCTGGCCGGGGAGCTGCGCCGCGTCCGCGACCTCCCGCAGCGCATCGCGGAAGCCGCCCGGCAGGGCTTCAAGGTCGCCGTCGTCCCGCGTGGACGTCCGCTCGAGAGCGAGCGCGGCATCCCGAGCCGGCGCGTGGTCGACGGCCTCACGGTGGTCGAGGTGGACGACGTCTTCGGCGCCCTGCTCACCCTGGAGCTGACGCCTCCGCTCTAGGCCAGCCACCGCCCCAAGCACTCAGAAGGTCACGGCTTTGTGACGGAACGCTCGATCGGCCTCTCGCGCCCTACACTTCAGCGGGGTGCCCGGGGGCGGGCCAGCACACACAGTGGAGGACCCGTGGCCGAGCGCATCGACGAGCAGCTGCGCCTGCGCGCGACCCTGGCCTCGATCGCACCCGGTACGGCGCTGCGCGACGGCCTCGAGCGGATCCTGCGCGGCCGCACCGGCGCCCTGATCGTGCTGGGCCTGGACAAGACCGTCGAGTCAATCTCGACCGGCGGGTTCACCCTCGACGTCCCCTTCACCGCCACCGGCCTGCGCGAGCTGGCGAAGATGGACGGCGCGATCGTCGTCGACAAGGACATCACCCGCATCCACCGCGCCGCGGTCCACCTGATGCCCGACCACACGATCCCCTCGGAGGAGACCGGCACCCGGCACCGTACGGCCGAGCGGGTCGCGAAGCAGACCGGCCACCCGGTGATCTCGGTCAGCCAGTCGATGCAGATCATCGCGGCCTACGTCGGCGACATCCGCCACGTGCTGGAGGACTCCGGCAAGATCCTGTCCCGCGCCAACCAGGCGTTGGCGACGCTCGAGCGCTACAAGATGCGCCTCGACGAGGTGTCCGCGACCTTGTCGGCCCTCGAGATCGAGGACCTCGTCACCGTGCGCGACGTCGCGGTGGTGGCCCAGCGGCTCGAGATGGTCATCCGGATCGCGCGCGAGATCGAGGACTACGTGCTCGAGCTCGGCACCGACGGCCGGCTGCTGTCCCTCCAGCTCGAGGAGCTCGTCACCGGCGTCGACGCGGAGCGCGAGCTCGTGGTGCGCGACTACCTGCCGGCCGGCAAGCGCCGGTCCACCAGCCCCGAGCTGCACCTCGCCGAGCTCGAGGGCCTCTCCCCCACCGACCTGGTCGACCCCGCCGCCGTGGCGCGGGTCATCGGCCTCGGCGGCCCGGAGCACCTCGACGCTGCCGTCGCACCGCGCGGCTACCGCCTGCTGGCCAAGGTCCCGCGCCTCCCCGCCGCCGTCGTCGACCGCCTGGTCGACCACTTCGGCGGTCTCCAGCAGCTGCTGTCCGCCGGCATCGACGACCTCCAGGCCGTCGAGGGCGTCGGCGAGCTCCGCGCCCGCAGCGTGCGCGAGGGACTGTCCCGCCTCGCCGAGTCGAGCATCACCGAGCGCTACATATAGCGCTCAGCCGGCGGAGTTCCCCGTGCCGTCCTCGCCGGGGGTGTGGGCGGTCTCGCCGTTCTTCTTGCCCGCGCCCTGCTGCTCCGGCTCGGCGGTCTTGGTGATCACTCCGGGCTGGGGAGGTACGAGCTCGAACTGGACGTCGGTGCCGTCGCCACCGAGCGCGGCCGCCTCGACGTGGTAGAAGCCGGGGAGGGCGAACTGGGTGCGGTCGGAGCAGGTCTCGTCGGAGCGCTTCGCCGACCAGGTCACCACCACGGGCGCGTCGACGGCCTGGCGGATGACGACGTCCTGCGGCGGGATCCCGACCGGGCACTCGCGGGTGCTCCAGATGTAGTCCTCGCCCGAGGTGATGGTCACCGTCATCGTCTCCGGCGACGCCTGCCACGTGCACGCCTCGGCGAACTTCGTCCGCAGGTTGATCGTGATCGCCACGTCCGAGCCGCCCGGGGCAGACGTGATGACGGGGGTGGCGACGATGTCGGAGTCGGCGCACGGCCCGGTGGGCTCGGGCAGCACGGGCGCGGGCGGAGTCGTCTCCACCGGGACATCCGTCGTGCCCTTGTTGCCCTTCTTGCCCTTCTTGCCCTTGCCGGTGCGCACCTTCTCGCCGGCGGTCGGGCCGACCGTCGGGACGGTGCTCGCCTCGACCTTCGCCCCGGCCTGGGTCGCCGTACCGCTTGCGGTCTCCTTGGCGTCCGACGAGCCGCCGAGGAGGCGCGCCAGCACGACGACGAGGAGGATCGGCACGGCGAGCACGACGGCGCGTCGGATCCAGTAGACCCGGGCCGGGAGCGGCCCGCGAGGTCGTACGGTCGACGCCATGTCGTCAGGTTAGGTAGCGAGCAGCCCGTCACGGCGGAGGCGCACCGGCTGACCTACGATCGCCGCGATGGACACTCCCTCCCCCGCTGCGCTCCACGAGGCGGTGCTCGACTGGTACGACGACCACGCGCGGGAGCTGCCGTGGCGCGGCCCGCAGGCCACGCCGTGGTCGGTGATGGTCAGCGAGTTCATGCTCCAGCAGACGCCCGTCGCGCGCGTCCTGCCCGTGCACGAGGCGTGGCTCGACCGCTGGCCGGAGCCGGCCGACCTCGCCGGCGACTCCACGGGCGAGGCCGTGCGGATGTGGGGCCGGCTGGGGTACCCGCGCCGCGCGCTCCGGCTGCACGCCGCTGCCGTCGCGATCGTCGAGCGCCACGACGGCGCGGTGCCGACGACGTACGACGACCTGCTCGCGCTCCCCGGCGTCGGCGACTACACGGCCTCGGCCATCGCCAGCTTCGCCTTCGGCCAGCGCCACGTCGTCCTCGACACCAACGTGCGGCGCGTGCTCGCCCGAGCGGTCTCCGGGGTCGAGTTCCCGGCGCCCGCGGTGACCCGGGCCGAGCGGGACGTCGCCACCGACGTGCTGCCCGACGACCCCGCGACCGCCGCGACCTGGGCGGTGGCGACGATGGAGCTCGGCGCACTCGTCTGCACGGCCCGCGGACCGGACTGCGGCGCCTGCCCGATCGCCGAGTCGTGCGCGTGGCGCGGCGCCGGCTTCCCGGCGTACGACGGCCCACCCCGCCGCGGCCAGGCCTGGGCGGGCACCGACCGCCAGTGCCGCGGGCGCATCTTGGCGCTCGCCCGCGAGCACGACGTGGTCACCCAGGCGCAGGTCGAGGCGGCCTGGCCCGGGACCGAGCAGCGCGAGCGCTGCCTCGGCGGGCTCGTCGACGACGGCCTCCTGACGCAGATCACCCCGGGGCGCTGGGCGCTCCCGGGGTGATCAGGCGATCTGGCTGAACGTCAGGCCGGGTCGCGCGGGATGTCGACCGGACCCTCGGAGTCGTCCGGACCCTCGAGGTTGCCCTCGTCGTCACGCTGCGGCTCGATCGCCAGGTCGGCGGTCTCGAACGGCGGCATGTCGGGGACCTCGGAGTTCTTCTGGCCCTTGAAGGTGAACGTCGCCGTCGGACCCTCGCCCTCCACGTCCACCAGGACGATCTGGCCGGGGCCGACCTCACCGAAGAGCATCTTCTCGGCGAGGACGTCCTCGATCTCGCGCTGCACCGTGCGGCGCAGCGGCCGGGCGCCGAGCACCGGGTCGAAGCCACGCTCGGCCAGCAGCGCCTTCGCGGGCGTGGTGACCTCGAGCGACATGTCGCGGTCCTTCATGCGCAGCTCGACGGCAGCGATCATGTTGTCGACCATCGAGACGATCTGCTCCTGCGACAGCGGCGGGAACACGACGATCTCGTCGACACGGTTGAGGAACTCGGGGCGGAAGTGCTGCTTGAGCTCCTCCGACACCTTGCTCTTCATCCGCTCGTAGGAGCCTGCCGGGTCGGCGCCGACGGCACCGAAGCCGAGGTTGACGCTCTTGGCGATGTCGCGCGAGCCGAGGTTGGTCGTCATGATGATGACGGTGTTCTTGAAGTCGACGACGCGACCCTGCGAATCCGTCAGGCGGCCTTCCTCGAGAATCTGCAACAGGCTGTTGAAGATGTCGGGGTGGGCCTTTTCGACCTCGTCGAAGAGGACGACGGAGAACGGCTTGCGGCGCACCTTCTCGGTGAGCTGACCGCCCTCTTCGTAACCGACGTATCCGGGCGGCGAGCCGAACAGGCGCGACACGGTGTGCTTCTCGGAGAACTCGCTCATGTCGAGCTGGATCAGCGCGTCCTCGTCACCGAAGAGGAATTCGGCGAGCGTCTTGGACAGCCACGTCTTACCGACACCGGACGGGCCGGCGAAGATGAACGAGCCGCCGGGGCGCTTCGGGTCCTTGAGGCCCGCACGCGTGCGTCGGATGGCGCGGGAGAGCGCCTTGACGGCCTCCTCCTGGCCGATCACGCGCTTGTGGAGCTCGTCCTCCATCTTGAGCAGACGGGTGGACTCCTCCTCCGAGAGCTTGACGATCGGAATGCCCGTGGCGACGGCCAGGACCTCGGCGATCAGCTCCTCGTCGACCTCGGCGATCTCGTCGAGGTCACCGGCGCGCCACTGCTTCTCGCGCTCGGAGCGGCGGGCGGAGAGCTGCTTCTCCTCGTCGCGCAGGCGGGCCGCGGCCTCGAAGTCCTGCCCGTCGATCGCCGCCTCCTTGCGCTGGCGCACGTCACCGATCTTCTCGTCGTACTCGCGCAGGTCCGGCGGTGCGGTCATCCGGCGGATGCGCAGTCGCGAACCGGCCTCGTCGATGAGGTCGATGGCCTTGTCCGGCAGGAAGCGGTCGGAGATGTAGCGGTCGGCCAGCGTCGCCGCCGAGACCAGGGCCTCGTCGGTGATCGTGACGCGGTGGTGCGCCTCGTAGCGGTCGCGCAGGCCCTTGAGCATCTCGATGGTGTGCGCGATCGAGGGCTCCTGCACCTGGATCGGCTGGAAGCGGCGCTCGAGCGCGGCGTCCTTCTCGAGGTACTTGCGGTACTCGTCGAGCGTGGTGGCACCGATGGTCTGCAGCTCGCCGCGGGCCAGCATCGGCTTCAGGATGCTGGCGGCGTCGATCGCGCCCTCGGCCGCGCCGGCGCCGACGAGGGTGTGGATCTCGTCGATGAACAGCACGATGTCACCGCGGGTGCGGATCTCCTTGAGCACCTTCTTGAGGCGCTCCTCGAAGTCACCGCGGTAGCGCGAGCCGGCGACCAGGGCGCCGAGGTCGAGCGTGTAGATCTGCTTGTCCTTGAGCGTCTCGGGCACGTTGCCCTTGACGATGTCCTGCGCGAGGCCGGCCACGATCGTGGTCTTGCCGACGCCGGGCTCGCCGATGAGGACGGGGTTGTTCTTCGTGCGGCGCGACAGGATCTGCATCACGCGCTCGATCTCCTGCTCGCGCCCGATGACGGGGTCGAGCTTGCCCTCGCGCGCGGCCTGGGTGAGGTTCTGGCCGAACTGGTCGAGGACCAGCGAGCTCGACGGAGCCTCGCCACCGGAGCCGGAGGTCTGGGCGCCGGCAGCGGCCGACTCCTTGCCCTGGAAGCCGCTGAGGAGCTGGATGACCTGCTGGCGCACGCGGTTGAGGTCGGCGCCGAGCTTCTGCAGGACCTGGGCCGCGACGCCCTCGCCCTCGCGGATCAGTCCGAGCAGGATGTGCTCGGTGCCGATGTAGGAGTGGCCGAGCTGGAGCGCCTCGCGCAGCGAGAGCTCGAGCACCTTCTTGGCGCGCGGGGTGAACGGGATGTGGCCGGAGGGCGCCTGCTGGCCCTGGCCGATGATCTCCTCGACCTGGGCGCGCACGGCCTCCAGGGAGATGTCGAGGGACTCGAGGGCCTTGGCGGCGACGCCCTCGCCCTCGTGGATGAGGCCGAGCAGGATGTGCTCGGTCCCGATGTAGTTGTGGGAGAGCATGCGGGCCTCTTCCTGGGCCAGCACGACAACTCGCCGGGCTCGGTCGGTGAACCGCTCGAACATGTGCGCTCCTCTACGTCTGCGTGGTCCACGGGTCGGCGCAGTCGCCGGGTTGCGGACACTGGGCTCAACGCCCGGGATCAGCCTACGTGTTCCCGCCCACGGATCGAGGTCGTCCGCTGACAGCGAACGGCCCCGCACCCTTCAGAGGGTGCGGGGCCGGGCGTACGTCGCTCAGTGGGCGGCGTCGTAGGCCTGCTGGACGTCGGCGGAGATGCGGCCGCGCTCGGAGACCTCCATGCCCTGGGACTTGGCCCACTCGCGGACGTCCTTGGTGTTGGACGACGACGCGGAACCGGCCGACTTGCGGCGGCGCGACCCGCCGGAGCTCTTGCGGGCGTGACCCACGTAGCCGCTGAGCGCCTCGCGCAGGGCCGCCGCGTTGGCGTCGTTGAGGTCGATCTCGTAGGACGTCCCGTCGAGGCCGAACGTGACCGTCTCGGTGGCCTCGGTGCCGTCGAGGTCGTCGACCAGGACGATGTTGACCTTCTGTGCCATGTCGAATTCCTTTTCCTTCGTGAGCGTTCGGGGCTAAACGCGTCGAATGCAGTGTGGCAGGAATTCAATTGGATTGGCAAAGGCACAATGGGGTCAAGCCGGCCCTGACGTCGCCCTTTCGCCACCATTCAACGAACGCAATTGCCACGCGTCAGGAATTGCGCTCGAACACCAACCGCAAACCTTGAAGCGTCAACCACGGCGAATGCACCGTGAAGCACGAACAATCGTCGACGAGAAGCGCAGCCAGGTGCCCGGTCGAAATGACGGTGACGTCCTCGGTCGATTCGCCGAGCTCGGCGATCATCCGCGCCACCAGGCCCTCGACCTGCGCCGCGACGCCGAAGATCATTCCGCTCTGCAGTGCCTCGACGGTGTTCTTCGCGATCACCGAGCGCGGGCGGGCGAGCTCGACCTTGCGCAGCTGGGCGCCACGCCGGCCGAGCGCCTCGAGCGAGATCTCGATGCCGGGCGAGATGGCGCCGCCGACGTACTGGCCCTTTGCGTTCACCACGTCGAACGTCGTCGCGGTGCCGAAGTCGACGACGATCGCCGGGCCGCCGTGCAGCGTGGCGGCGGCGAGCGAGTTGACGATGCGGTCGGTGCCGACCTCGCGCGGGTTGTCCATCAGCACCGGGATGCCCGTCCTCACACCGGGCTCGACCACGATCGCGGTGACGCCGCCGAAGTGGCGATCGAGCATCTCGCGCCACTCGTGGAGCACCGACGGGACGGTCGCGCAGACCGTGATGCCGTCGACGTCCCCGACGCGCTCGGCGAGCAGGCCGCGCAGCAGCACGCCCCACTCGTCGGCGGTGCGGCGCTCGTCGGTGTTGACCCGCCAGTGGGCGGTGACCTCGTCGCCGTCGAGCAGGCCGACGAAGGTGTGGCTGTTGCCGATGTCGGCCGCGAGCAGGCTCATGCCGTGAGGTCCATGCCGAGGTCGAAGACCACCACCGAGTGGGTCAGGGCGCCGACCGAGACGAAGTCGACACCGGTGGCGCCGATGCGTGCGGCGCGCTCGAGGGTGATCCCACCGCTGGCCTCGAGCGGCACCCGCCCGGCCGTACGTCGTACGGCCTCCGTCATCAGCTCGTCGGTCATGTTGTCGAGCAGGATCCGCTCCGGCGGGTCGGGCAGGGCCAGGAGGTCGTCGAGCTGGTCGAGCGTCGTCACCTCCACCTCGACGGGCAGACCGGGGTGACCGCCACGGATGGCCGCCAACGCCGGAACGACGCCCCCGGCAGCGATGACGTGGTTGTCCTTCACCATCGCCATGTCCTGGAGGCTGGTGCGGTGGTTGACGCCGCCGCCGCAGCGCACGGCGTACTTCTGCAGGGCGCGCAGGCCGGGCAGCGTCTTGCGGGTGTCGAGGACCCGGGTGGGCGAGCCCTCGAGCGCCTCCACCCACCGCGACGTCGCGGTCGCGATGCCGGAGAGGTGGCACGCGAGGTTGAGGGCGGTGCGCTCGGCCACCAGCATCCGCTGGGTCAGCCCCGAGACCCGCATGACGACGTCGCCCTTGGCGACGCGGGTGCCGTCGGGCAGCCGGTCGGTGACGGTCGCATCGGCCCCGAGCATGAAGAAGGTGACGGCCGCGACGCCGAGACCGGCGACCACGCCGGCCTCGCGGGCGGCGAAGACCGCCTCGCCGCGGGCGTCGAGCGGGACCGTCGACGAGCTGGTCGGGTCCTCGCGCGGCTCCTCGGGGAGGTCCTCGGTGAGCGCGCGCCCGATCGTGTCCCAGACGTGGTCGAGGTCGAGGCCGGCGGCGGTGAGCTCGTCGCGGAGCTCGACGGGTACGTCGTCGAGGCTCGTCATGCCACCACCTCAGGGGTCGACGGGTCGGTCGAGGGGGCGTACGTCCACTCGGCGCGGATGCTGCCGTCGGCCTCGACCCACGAGTCGATGTGGCCGGCCTTCGCGTCGTCGCGCTCGGGGAAGTCCTCGCGCCAGTGCGAGCCGCGGGTCTCGGTGCGGATCGCCGCAGCGGCGGCGAGGGCGGTGCTGATGGTGTGGAGGTTGCTGGTCTCCCACGCCGGCGGGCCCACGTCAGGGTCGCCGGGGTCGAGGGTGCCGAGGAAGTCGATCGCCTCGGCGAGGCCGGTCGCGTGGCGCAGCACCCCGACACGCGTGGTCATCACGTCCTGCATCGCGCGACGGCGGTCGCCGTCGACCAGGCCCTCGGGGCGGTCGTCGGCCGCCGGTTCGGCCCACGGCCGCAGCTCGCCGGGCAGCACGTCGGCGATCCGGCGGGAGAACACGAGGCCCTCGAGCAGCGAGTTGGACGCCAGCCGGTTGGCGCCGTGGACGCCGGAGCAGGCGACCTCGCCGGTGGCGTAGAGGCCGGGCACGGACGTGCGTCCGACGAGGTCGGTGGCGACGCCGCCCGAGGCGTAGTGCTGGGCGGGCGCGACCGGGATCAGCTCGGTGACCGGGTCGACTCCGTGCTCGCGGCAGACGCCGAGGATCGTCGGGAAGCGACGCTCCCAGAAGTCCTGCCCGAGGTGGCGGGCGTCGAGCCACATGTGCGGCTTGCCCGACTCGATCATCCGGCGGGTGATGGCCTTGGCGACGACGTCGCGCGGAGCGAGGTCGGCCAGCTCGTGCTCGCCCTGCATGAAGCGGGTGCCCTCGAAGTCGACGAGGAAGGCGCCCTCGCCGCGGACGGCCTCGGAGATGAGCGGCTGCTGTCCCTGCGAGTCGGGGCCGAGCCACATGACCGTCGGGTGGAACTGGACGAACTCGAGGTCGCGGAGCCGGGCGCCGGCGCGGAGGGCGACCGCCATCCCGTCGCCCGTGGACACGCTCGGGTTCGTCGACTGGCTGAAGACCTGGCCGAGCCCGCCGGAGGCGAGCACGACCGCCCGGCAGTGCACGGCAACGACACCGTCGTGCTGGCCCTCGCCGAGGACGTGGAGGGTCAGCCCGGCGATCCCGCCGTCCGCCGAGAGGAGGAGGTCGACGGCCAGCGCGTGCTGGACGACCTCGATCTCCGGCGCCCGCTCGACCGCGGCGATGAGGGCTCGCTGGATCTCGGCGCCGGTCGCGTCGCCGCCGGCGTGGGCGATGCGGTCACCGTGGTGGCCACCTTCGCGGGTCAGCGAAAGCTCGCCGTCGGGGTGGTGGTCGAACTGGGTGCCCAGGGCGATCAGCTCGCGGACCGCGTCGGGGCCCTCGGTCACCAGGATGCGTACGGCCTCGACGTCGCAGGCCCCCGCACCCGCCACGAGGGTGTCGCGCTCGTGCTGCTCGGGGGTGTCGCCGGGGCCGAGGGCTGCCGCGATGCCGCCCTGGGCCCACTGGGTCGAGCCCGCGGCGAGCACGTCCTTGGTGACGACGAGCAGGTGCAGCGAGGGAGCGGCGGCGTGGATCCGCAGCGCGGCGGTGAGCCCGGCGATGCCGGACCCGACCACCACGACGTCGGCGCGTGTGGTCCAGCCGGGCGTGGGTGCGCGGAGGCGACCCGGGACCGGCCGGTGTGCAGTCATTGCTGGAGGCTACCGAGCGATGAGGTCGCCGCGCGTGAGGGCCTGGTCGCCGAACGTCTCGGCGGGGTCGTGGCCGGTGGCCATCACCTTGTTGGCCGCGTCGACGAAGACGACGTGCGGCCGGTGCTCCCTGGCCTCCGCCGTCTCCATCTGGCCGTAGGCGATGAGGATCACGGTGTCGCCCGGGTGCACCAGACGGGCGGCGGCGCCGTTGATGCCGATCACCCCGGAGCCGCGCTCGCCGGCGATCGTGTACGTCTCGAGGCGGGCGCCGTTGGTGACGTCGACGATGTGCACGAGCTCGCCGGCCAGCAGGTCGGCGGCGTCGAGCAGGTCCTCGTCGACCGTCACCGACCCGACGTAGTGCAGGTCGGCCTGGGTGACCGTGGCCCGGTGGATCTTGGACGTCATCATGGTGCGCAGCATCAGGTGTTCCCTTCCGAGGTGGTCGAGGCCGCGGACGCGGTCCCCGCCGGTGCGACGATCCGACCGAAGCCGATCGCCATGTTGTCGATCAGTCGCGTGGTGCCGACCCTGGCCGCCACGAGGACCCGGCCCTCGCCGGTCTCCGGCGCCTCGCCGAGGTCGGGCGAGGTGAGCGCGAGGTAGTCGAGCTCGAGGCCCGGCTCGTCCTTGAGGACCGACATCGCGGCCCAGCGCGCGGCAGGTACGCCGTACGGTGCCCGCTCCTGCGCCGCCCGCAACGCCCTGCTGAGGGCCACGGCGGCCTGCCGTTGCTCGGCGTCGAGGTAGCGGTTGCGGCTCGAGAGGGCGAGCCCGTCGGGCTCGCGGACTGTCTCCGCCCCGACGACCTCGATGCCCATGCAGAGGTCGCGCACCATCCGGCGGATCAGGGTGAGCTGCTGGTAGTCCTTCTGGCCGAAGACCGCGACGTCCGGTCGGACGAGCCCGAAGAGCTTGGCGACGACGGTGAGCACCCCGTCGAAGTGGCCCGGGCGTGACTCCCCGTCGAGGATCGTGGCGAGGGCGCCGGGTGCGACGGTCACGCCCTCGTGGACCGAGTCGTGGCTGAAGCCGCCGGGGTACATCTCCTCGACGCTGGGGGCGAACACCACGTCGACCCCCTCCGCCGCGCAGACCTCGAGGTCGGCGTCGAGCGTGCGGGGGTAGCGGTCGAGGTCCTCGGTCGGGGCGAACTGCATCGGGTTGACGAAGATGCTGACGACGAGGGGACCCGTCGTGGCCTCGCGGGCCGTACGCATCAGGCTGGCGTGCCCGTCGTGGAGGGCGCCCATCGTGGGGACGAACGCGACCTTCTCACCGGAGCGCCGGGCGTCCGCGAGCAGGCCGGAGAGCTCCTCGCGGGTGTGCGCGAGGACGGGGCTCGAGGTCATCGTGTGTGGTGGTCCACCGGGGCGTCGACCTCGGCCGCGTCGAGCACGCGCAGCATCTTCGCCGCGCGGATCGGCAGCAGCCGGCCGTCGGTGACGGCACGGTCGAGGGTGGCGTGCGCCATGGCGAGGTAGGACGGGAGCGTCTGCGGCGCGTTGGCGGTCAGGTCGGCGACGTGGGCGCGGACCGTCTCGACGTCACCGCGGACGATCGGGCCGGTCAGGGCTGCGTCGCCCTGGTCGAGCGCGTTGTCGAGCGCGGCGGTGAGCAGCGGGCGCAGGGTGGCGGCCGGGTCGTCGGCACCGGCGGCGGACAGGATCTCCATCGCCTCGGCGACGAGGGTGACGAGGTGGTTGGCGCCGTGGGCGAGACCGGCGTGGTAGAGCGTGCGGCGGTCCTCGGGGACCCACATCGGGCGTCCGCCGAGGTCGGCGACGAGGCCCTCGGTCAGCTCGCGGTCGGCCGCGTCGGCGGTGACGCCGAAGACGCAGCCCTCGAGCCGCGGCAGGTCGACCTCGGTGCCGGTGAAGGTCATCGCCGGGTGCATCGCGATCGTGCGGGCGCCGACCTCGTGGGCCGGGTCGAGCACGGCGAGGCCGTGGCGGCCGCTGGTGTGCACGACGACCTGGCCCTCGCGGATCGCGCCACTGGCGCTGAGCATGGTGACGACGTTGGACAGCATGTCGTCGGGGACGGTGAGCAGAAGGAGGTCGCTGCGGCGGGCGACGTCGGTGGGCTTGGCCACCTCGACGCCCGGGAGGAGCTCGCCGATGCGACGACGCGAGGCGTCGGACTCACCGGCGGCGGCCACGATCTCGTGGCCGGCCGAGCGGAGCGCGGCAGCCAGGACGGCGCCGACGCGGCCTGCGCCGATCACGCCAATGGAGTACTTCGTCATGTCGACCTCTTCGTTTCAGTCCCTCGCGGGTACCGATCTACTGCGATCAACATCGAGCCTACGCCCGCGGATTCCGCGGAGGGAACGGTCCGAAGGGGTGACGCACGCCACTCGGCGTCGTACGGACGGGCTCAGGCGCGCAGGTGCAGCTGCGCGTGGTCGGGGTCGTCGACCACGAACGGGCGGGGGGCGCGGGGCAGCCAGGTGTGGGTGACGTGGTCGACCACGTGCTCTCCCTCGGGCGCGACGATCTCGACGACGCCCTCGGGGACCTCGCCGTCGTGGAGGGCGTTCCAGACGAGCCACTCGCGGCGCTTGCGGCGGTTGCGGATCGAGGTCGCGAACGACTCGGGGTTGGTCCAGTGGGCGAACTCGTCGCCGTCGAGCCACTTGAGCTCGACGCAGAGGCCCTGCGGCAGGGCGAACTGCTCGATCCGGTCAGGCGTCGTGCGGATCTCCCACTCCGGCGCCTTCGTGTAGACGTAGTCGGGGCTCATCGGGAATCCCCACTCCTCGATGTTGCGCAGCCCGAGGTCGAGGAAGGCCTTGCGGTCGGACTCGATGTAGAGCCCGTGGCGCGGGAACCGGATGACCGCCTCGGCCATCCCGACCTGCCACGACAGGTCGGCCATCGACACCTCGCCCTCGGTGGTGAGGACCATGTCGCCGTCCCACTTCCACGAGTAGCGGGTGCGGACGTGGGAGAAGCACCAGTTGTAGAAGTACGCGAGCGAGTGGACCGAGCGCTCGTTGACCGAGAGGTGCTCCCCGCCGGCGCGGGCGACCTGGAAGGGGTACTCCTTCAGGGTGAACCGGTCCGACAGGCCGTGCTCGGCGGCGACGCGGAGCGCCTCCTCGCCGGTGCCGTCGTCGGACCCGTTGTCGACCAGCAGCACGTGGTCGCAGGCCCGCAGCAGCGGAGGGAGGACGAAGCGCAGGCCGGGCGCCTCGTTCTTGACCCGCAGCACGGCGGTGGCGCCGCGGCGCAGGCCGCCGGGCTGGTTCCACGGCCAGACGATGTCGAACTCCTCGTGGCCCTCGAGGTTGGTCAGGCCGTGGCCCGATCCGATCGGGATGGTCACTGCTCGTCCCGCTCGCGTCCCAGCGCCTTGCGCACGCCCCGGCGCACGGACGGCGGGATCGCGGCGCGTACGTCGTGGGGCACCCGGTCGGCCAGCGTGCGGGTCTCGGCGCGTCCCTCGGCGAGCGCACGTCGGCGGGCCTGGAGGCGGGCGTGCTCGGCGGTCGAGCGGCTGATCGCCTCGGCCTCCTCGTAGAGCTCGACGTAGGCCTCGCGCAGCTGGTCGAACGTCGCGTGCGCCCGGGCGTTGTCACCGCCCTCGTCGGCGAGGTCGTTGAGCTGCTCCCACGTCTCGGCGGTGAGCTCGTGCAGCCGCTTGGGGAGCGCGAGGTCGTCGAGTGTGGAGGTGACGCGGCGCAGGTGCGGGTCGATGAAGCGGTGCACCTCGCGGATCTGGTCACTGCGCGTGTGGATGATCGTCTGGAGGTCGAGCGCGTGCCCGAGCGCCGTCGTGGTCTTTACCCAGTCGGTCAGCAGGTCCTCGTAGCGCACGAAGACGCGGCCGCCGTCACCCTGGGCGGGCCGGGTGGCGCGCTCGGTGTGGAGCAGCATGTTGACCCAGCTGGCCGCGAGGTGGGCGGAGCCGAGCTTGTTGGCGTAGTACTTCTGCTTGGAGCCGACGACCTCGGCCGGCGGGCGCAGCATCGTGGCGAAGACCGGGGTCGCGCCCGTACGGATCGCGGCGACGCGCCACAGGCCGAGGAACCAGCTCAGCCGCGGGTCCTTGATGACGAGCTCGGGGTGCTCGCCGAAGTGCGGCTCGAGCCACTCGCTGACCCGGATCCGCGCGGGCTCACGGCTGCAGATCTTGCCTGTCTCGAACCACGCCTGGGGGCGCGAGTCGCTGACCTGCACCAGCGCCTCGGAGAGCCACTCGTCGTGGACGTCGACGACCCACTGCGGCTCGCTGAAGCCGCGCGGGTTGGAGTCGTCCGGCGGGACCTCGGGCAGCGGCACGTGCATGCCGAGCCTCGACACGATGCCGGCCAGCGTGCTGGTGCCGCTGCGGCCGGCGCCGGCGACGAAGAGGACCTTCCGCGGCACACCGTCGGGGTTCATCTCGTCGATCGCTCTGGCCTGCTCAGTCACGGCGCGCAGCCTACCGGCGACCCTGCCTCGCTCCCCGGCACTAGGGTCGGGGACCGTGAAGCGGCTGTTCTCCAGGGCTCCCCTCCTCGGCGTGGTGATCCCCGCGTGGGGCGTGGAGGACTACCTCGACGACTGCGTCCGCTCGCTGCTCGCGCAGACCCACCGCCGGTGGGAGGCGGTCATCGTCGACGACGGCTCGACCGACCGCACCGGCGAGATCGCCGACGAGTGGGCGCACCGTGACAACCGGATCAGCGTCATCCACTCCGTCAACGGCGGGCTCGGCGCCGCGCGCAACCTCGGGATGCAGCACGTCCGGGGCGACTACCTCGCCTTCCTCGACTCCGACGACGTCCTCCCGCCCACGGCGTACGCCGACCTCGTGGGCGCGCTCGAGGGGTCGGGCTCCGACTTCGCGACCGGCTCGATCGTGCTCTGGGAGGCGGACGGGCTGGTCGAGCCGCCCTGGATGCGCCGGCTCCACCGACCGCTCCGTGGCGCGCGGATCGACGACCGGCCCGAGATCCTCGGCGACGTGTTCGCGTGGAACAAGGTCTGGCGGCGGGGGTTCTGGGACGACGCAGGGCTCGAGTGGCCGGAGGGCGTGCGCTACGAGGACCAGCCGACGACGACGCGGTCGTTCCTGCGCGGGTCGTTCGACGTGCTCGACGAGGTCGTCTACAACTGGCGGATCCGCGAGGGCTCGATCACCCAGACCCGCGCCTCGTCGGTGCAGGACCTCGCCGACCGCTGGGAGACCAAGCGGCAGTCGCTCGCGTCGGTGCAGGCCTACGGCTCGGCGGAGGTCGAGGAGGTCTTCGTCGACCGGGTGCTCGCCGGCGACCTGTGGCGCTACTTCCTGCTCGTTCCGGGTGCACCGGAGGAGTGGTGGCGCCTGCTGCGCGCGGGCGTGCTGGAGCTCTGGGGCACCCGGTCGCTCGTGCACAGCGGGCTGCCGCCCGTGCACCGGCTGGCGGGCTGGCTCGTCGCCGAGGACCGGCGGCCCGAGGTGGTCGCGCTGATGGAGTGGGTCGCGACGCTCGACGGGCCGGCCCCGCGGGCCCAGGACGTGGCGACCGGTGCCTGGCGGCTGTCCGTGCCGCACTCGGTGGTCGACGAGACGACCGTGGCCCCGGAGGCCTTGGCACTCCGGGACCACGAGGTCTGATGTCGTCGCGCCCGCCGCGCCACCATGGGATGTCGGGAAATGAGCACTTCCCCAGGTCAACTGACCCGGGGAAGTGCAGGTTCACCGACATCCCATGGTGAACAGTCAGATCAAAGCAGGCCCTCGGCCTCCAGGAACTCACGGGCGACGTCCTCGGGCTTGGCCCGGTCGACGGCCATCTGGCCGTTCATCTCCGTGAGGTTCTCGGTGGTGAGCGCCGCCATCAGCGGGTTGAGGATGTCGGCGACGTCCTCGTTGTCGGCGAGGAAGTCGGCGGAGACGGCCGGCACGAGGTTCTGCGCGGGCTGGATCTCCTTGTCGTCCTCGAGGACCACCAGGCCCTGGGACTCCAGGGTGCCGTCGGTGGTGGAGGTCTCGCCCAGCTGGGACTCGCCGTCGAGCACCGACTGGTAGGTCTGGTCGGAGGCGTAGCCGAGCTCGAGCACCTTGGTGACGTCGATGCCGTACTCGTCGGACAGGCCGCCCTCGCAGTCGAGGCGACCCTCGCAGTCGGGGGCCGCGGCCAGGACGACGCTCTTGCCCTCGAGGTCGGACAGCGTGGTGACGCCCTCGGCCTCGGAGTACTCCTGGGTGACGAAGAAGGCGTTGGTGTCGGTGGCCGGAGAGATGTCGAGCAGCTCGATCCCGGCGGCCTCGAGGAGGTCGGCACCGTCGTCGGCGAGCTGCTGGCCGTCACCGGCCTCGAACGGCTCGGCGGAGTCGCCGTTCTCCTGGCTGTTGAGGAAGTTGACGATGCCGCCGACGTATTCCGGGACGATGTCGACGTCACCCGGGAACGTCGGCATGTAGGCGTCGCGGGAGTCGACGAGCTTGGTCTCGACGGTGTAGCCGGCGTCCTCGAGCAGCTGCTCGTACATCGAGGCGACGAGCGTGGCCTCGGGGAAGTTCTGGCCGGCGATGGTCACCGACCCCTTGTCCCCGCCGCCCGAGGAGCTCGAGTCGTCGGAGGCGTTGTCGCTGGGGAGGTCGTCACCGGCGCAGCCGGTGAGGGCGAGTGCGCCGGCTGCGAGGACCGCGGCCAGCGTGCGTGACAGGTGCATGATGTTCCTTCTGTGTCCCGCAGCGTGGCTGCGCGTGTCCGGATGAGCGTGTCAGCCGACGGATTCGGCGGGCGGGTCAACGGTAGCCCCGGTCACCGACAACGCGTCCGTGTGACCACCTGAAGGGGTGCCGCGACGCGACGGGTCGACCGCCCTCTGCACCAGCGCGGCGAGCAGCTCGAGGACCAGCGCGACGGCTGCGACCACGAGTGCGCCGGCGATGCCCTTGCCGTAGTTGGAGCGGAAGAAGCCGTCCGTGATGATCTGCCCGAGACCCGGTCCCGCGACGAGCGCGGCGATCGTCGCGGTGGCCCACACCTGCACCAGCGCCAGCCGGAGCCCGGACACCACGAGCGGCAGGCCCAGCGGGAGCTCGACCCGCCAGAAGCGCTGCGGCCCCGTCATCCCCATCCCCCGGGCGGCCTCCCGCACGTCGGGCGCGACCTCGCGCATGGCGACGTAGGAGTTGGTGATGATGGGTGGCAGCGCGAAGAGCGTCAGCGCGAGGAGGGTCGCGAGGCCGGCACGGCCGTAGGGGCCGAGCTGGTCGGTGCCCGGCCACGGCGCGACGACCAGGAGCGCGAGCAGCGCGAAGGTCGGGATGGCGCGGCCGACGTTGGAGATGTTGATCGCGAGGAAGCCGCCGCGGCCGAGGTGGCCGAGCCACAGCGCGATCGGGAGCCCGATGACCATCGCCATCAGCAGCGCGGTGACCGTGAGCAGCAGCTGCTGGCCCAGGAGCGCGGCGATCCCGTCGCTGCCCGACCAGTTGGCGCCGTCGGACAGGTAGGCCCACATGTCGGCGAAGACCCTCATGCGCGCACTCCCCTCGTCCAGGGGGTGAGCATCCGTTGGGCCAGCACCAGCAGCGCGTCGAGCACGAAGGCGAGGACCACGCACAGCAGGGATGCGGTGAAGAGCTCGGCGCGGAAGTTCGTCAGCACGCCGTCCTTGATCAGGTTCCCGAGGCCGCCGTAGGCCACCAGCGACCCGACCGTCGTCAGCGCGACCGTCGAGACGGTGGCGACCCGCAGGCCGGCCATCACGACCGGCAGCGCCAGCGGCAGCTCGACCTTGAGGAGCAGCTGCCCGCGGCCGTAGCCGAGGCCCGTCGCCGACTCACGTACGTCGTCCGGCACCGAGCGCAGGCCCTCGAGCAGGCTGCGCACGAGGATCGTCAGCGCGTAGAGGGCCAGCCCGATCACGACCGTGGTCGCCGTGAGCCCGGTGAACGGGACAGCAGCGGGAACAGCGCCAGCGACGGCACCGTGTAGATGCCGGTGGTGACGGCGAGGATCGTGGACTCCAGGCGCGGCAGCCGGCGGGCGAGCAGCGCGAGGGGGAAGGCGATGGCGAGGCCGACCAGGACCGAGACGACGGTGATGCCGATGTGCTGGACCGTCGCGTCGACGATCTCCTGCTGCCGGTCGGACACGTAGTCCAGGCAGACCCAGTCGTTGACGAGGCGGCTGTAGCAGCTCGGCTCCTCGGCGGCTCCCAGTAAGGTCACACGCATGGACGCTACACGGGGCGGCGAGTCGATGATCAGGCTCGAAGGTGTGGGCAAGACCTACCCCGACGGGACGGTCGCGGTGCACGAGCTCGACCTCGATGTCGCGCGCGGCGAGATGGTCTGCCTCGTCGGTCCGTCGGGGTGCGGCAAGTCCACGACGCTGAAGATGATCAACCGGTTGATCGAGCCGACCACCGGCCGCATCTGGCTCGACGGCCAGGACGTCACCGACGCCGACCCCGTCGAGCTGCGCCGCGGCATCGGCTACGTCATCCAGCAGATCGGCCTGTTTCCCCACCAGCGCATCGAGCAGAACGTGATGACGGTGCCGCTGCTCTACGGCGAGTCGAAGTCGACTGCCCGCGAGCGCGCCCACGAGCTGCTCGACACCGTCGGGCTCGACCCGAGCAAGTACGCCCGTCGCTACCCGCACGAGCTCTCCGGTGGTCAGCGCCAGCGCGTCGGCGTCGCCCGCGCACTGGCCGCGAACCCGCCCGTGCTGCTGATGGACGAGCCCTTCGGCGCCGTCGACCCGGTCGTGCGCGGCCGGCTGCAGGACGAGTTCCGCCGGCTCCAGGCCGAGCTCGGCAAGACCGTGGTGCTGGTGACCCACGACATCGACGAGGCGATCCGGATGGGTGACCGGGTGGCGGTGTTCGCGGGCGGCGGCGTGCTCAGCCAGTACGCCACCCCGGCCGACCTCCTCGCCCACCCGGCCGACGAGCAGGTCGCGGACTTCGTCGGTGCGGGCGGCCTGCGGACGCTGACCGTCACCCGGCTCCGCGAGGAGCACCTCGAGCCGCTCGACGGCGTCAACACCGGCGACCTGGGCTCGGCGATCGACATCGACTCCTCGCTCGAGGACGCCCTCGCCGCGATGCTGCGTGACGACAAGCCGATGGTCGGGGTGCGTCGCGGCCCGACGTTCGTCGGCGTACTCACTCCGGCAGGGGTGCACCGGGCGCTGCGGGAGTCGCTCCGCTAGACCGTGACGTCCCGGTGCCAGGACTCCGTGACGTACTTCGTGCCCCAGCCCATCGAGGTGTAGAGGCCGTCGGCGCCGGTGGGTGAGTCGGCGTCGACCTCGAGGCCGACGCGGTCCCGGTCGCGGGAGGCGGCGTCGGCGATGATCGTGCGCAGCAGGCCGGTGGCCACGCCGCGGCCGCGGGCGGACTCGAGGACGCCGAGGTAGGAGACGTAGGACCCGTCGGGCCCGGTGGCCGACTCGCTGACCGTGCCGACGAGGGCACCGGCCGGCTCGGCCCCTCCCCCGTCGATGATCTCGGCGATCCACCAGTGG
Source organism: Nocardioides glacieisoli (assembly GCF_004137245.1). Classification (GTDB taxonomy): domain Bacteria; phylum Actinomycetota; class Actinomycetes; order Propionibacteriales; family Nocardioidaceae; genus Nocardioides; species Nocardioides glacieisoli. Next base: position 263,980 of record NZ_SDWS01000005.1, on the reverse strand, counting down.
TCCCAGCGGTGGCCGGGGTCCTCGCGGAGCCGGTGGATGAACTCGTGGAAGGTCTCCTCGGCGGAGTTGAAGTGGTCGGTGAAGGCGCCCTCGAGCACGTCGTGCACCGCGCGCAGGTCGGCCACGTCGGGCAGGCCGTCCCCCTGGCGCTCGACGAGCCGGAAGACCACGCCGTTGCGCTCCCACCGCGTCGGGTCGGGGACGAGCTCGGCCTCCGCGGCCTCGACCGAGCGGCTCATCTGCCACCACGTGCGTACGCGGTCGAAGCCGGCGTCGGCCAGCCAGCCGTGCTGGCGCTCGTCGTCGGCGAAGGCACCGGTGTCGATCTGCTGCACCGCCAGGCCGCGCGCCGCCCCGACGGACCGCGCCTGCGCCTCGGCCCACTCGAACAGCACGTCGCTGCAGCGATCGGCCAGCCGCTCGTCGATCTCGCGGTCGACGACGTGGACGAAGAGCATCCGGCCCTCGGCCCGGTCGTGGACGCTGCCCCAGGCCTGGATCCGGCCCTCGGGATCGCGGACGACGAGGTTCTCGCGCGTCGTCAGCCCGGAGACCTCGACGAGCACGTCGTCCTCACCGGCGCTCGCCCAGCCACGACCGGCTCGCTCGTGGGCACGGAGCAGCTCGGTGAGCCGCTCGACGGTGCCCGGGTCGGCGCCGTCGGGCGCCTCGGCGCTCCAGCCCTCCGGCAGCCCGGGGTCCGGCGGCAGCAGGTCGGCGGGGTCGCTCTCGAACCGGTTGTCGTCGGGGATCACGGTCGGTCATTCTTCCGCACGCGGCTCGGGGTCGCACGGGAGCGGTGGTCCAGCGACAGTTCGTACGTCCCGAAGGTGGCTGGGCCACCGCCACCGGGCGCGCCCAGCTCCGACACGCGCACGAGCGGTGGTCCACCCACGTTCCCGGAGTCAGGAATGTGGGTGGACCACCGCTCGGGTGGTCGGGCTAGGTGCGATCAGGCGCTGCGGTGGTCCCGGCGGGCCGCGGCGGCGCGGAGCGAGTCCACCTCGGCACGCAGCACGTCGAGCTCGGCCTCGAGCTCGGCGACCGCGACGATCGCCTCGGCGGCGCGGCCGTCGGCGGCGTCGCGACCGCGCTCGGCGACCTCACGGCCACGATCGGCGGCGTCGGCACGACGGGACTCCTGGGTGCGCTTCAGGGACTGCTCGGCGGCGTTCTTCTGGGCGGAGGAGAGGGCACGCTCGAGGACGTCGATGGCCTCCTCGCGCTCGGAGATCTTGCGGCGCATGTCGGCGGCGAAGGCTGCCGACTCGTTCGTACGACGCTCGGTGAGGGCGCGGTACTCCTGGGCCTGGACGGCGCGGTCCTGCGCGGCCTCGACCCGGGCGGCCATCAGCTCGGAGTGGGTGATGCGGGTCGCGGCGGCACCGGCCAGGACGGCCAGGACGGCGGCGACCGCCGTGAAGAGGGAGGAGGACGAGGCAAGGGCGCCGAGCACGATCGCGGCAGCGACCGCGAGCAGGGCGATGGCGACGACCAGGCGTGTGCTGCGCTGGCGCCGGCGAGCGGGCGTACGTGACGCCTGTGACTGCTGGGGCTGCTGGGAAGGCATGCGGTCAGACTAGGGCCGCGGCCGACCCCCGTCCGTGCGACACGCACGCTCGAGGGCGAGGGAGGCGAGCGCCACGCCGGCCCCGCCGAGGGCCGCAACCGCCGAGCGGAGCATCCAGCGGTCGGCGTACTGGGACGCGTCGCCGAGCCAGCTGACGGCGTACCCGACGTAGCCGGCGGCGATGAGCGTGCCGCCGAGGGCGCACGCGCGGGCGAGGACCAGCCGGTTCATCGCCTGGTGCAGCTCGAGGCGCTCACCGCGCACCTGAACGGTCTGCCAGGTCTGCCAGGCCAGGAAGCCCATGATCACGGCGACGAGCACGACGGCGAGCGCCTGCGTCCACGACACGAGTGGCGGGCGGCCGGTGACGCTGCTCAGCACCGGGTGGATGGCCCAGCCCCCGACCAGCCCGACGACGGCGCACACCGTGAGAGCGCGCGCCGAGGTGGGGTGGAGCGAACCCCGCGGCTCCGGAGGCTCCTCCGGAGGGGACTCGCTCAATTGACGTCGAGCGCGATGTCCTCGCGCTTCCGGACGCCCGTCGAGTCGGTCGCGGACAGCAGCTCGCTGATCGGACCACGGTCGGGGAAGACGGCGTCGGGTTCGAGGTCGTGCCACGGCTGGAGGACGAACGCGCGCTCGTGGGCCCGTGGGTGCGGCAGGCGCAGGAAGTCCTCGTTGGAGCGGCGGTCGCCGACGACGATCAGGTCCACGTCGAGGGTGCGCGGCGCGTTCTGCACGTCGCTGCGCTCGCGCTCGAAGGCGTCCTCGACGGCCAGCGCGCGCTCCATGAGGCGCGCCGCCGGCAGCGTGGTGTCGGCCAGGAGCACCGCGTTGAGGAACGGGCCAGCGCCCTCCGGGCTGTCGACGGGGTCGGTCTCGTAGACCGGCGAGACGCCGGTGACGAAGAAGTCGGGGGTGTCGGCGAGCGCGTCGACCGCGCCCTGGAGCGACGCCAGCCGCTCCCCGAGGTTGGAGCCGAGGGAGAGGACCACCCGACGGATCGGATGCATCTCGCCGGTGAGTGAGTCGGTGTCCACGATGTTGGGATTGGGGGTCTCAGTCATGAGCGTTGCCTCGCGTTCTGGTGATCGTCAGCGCGACGTCCGAGTACGTCGCGTCGATGGGTGCATCAGGCTTGTGGAGCGTGACTCGCGTCCATTCAACACGACTGTCCAACAGGCACACATCGGCGATGCGCTGGACCACGGTTTCTATCAGGTCGACCGGATCGCGCTCCACCGCGGCCTTCACGTCGAGCGCCAACGTGCCGTAGTTCACGGTGTGCTCGAGGTCGTCCGACGCCGCCGCGGGGCGGGTGTCGATGCCGAGCACGAGGTCGACGACGAAGACCTGTCCTTCACGCTTCTCGAAGTCGAAGACGCCGTGGTGAGCGAAGCACTCGATGCCCGTCACGGCGAGCTCGTCGGTCATAGATCCTCCATCGCAGCGACGACCGCAAGGGCGTCGCGAGTGGCGCGTACGTCGTGCACGCGCAGGTAGTCGACACCCTGCGAGGCCAGGAGCGCCACCAGCGCCGCGTGCGCGTGCTCGCGTTCGTCGACCGACCGCGGGCCGTCGTCGTCGGACAGCAGGGTGCCGAGGAAGGACTTCCGGCTCGCCCCGACGAGCAGCGGACACCCCAGCGCGGCGAGCTCGTCGAGCGCGCGCAGCAGCTCCCAGTTGTGGGTCGGCGTCTTGGCGAACCCCAGCCCGGGGTCGAGCACGATCCGCTCGCGCGGGATGCCGGCGGCCTCGGCCGCGGCGAGCCGCTCGCCCAGCTCACGGCGTACGGACGCGACGACGCCGTCGGGCTCGTAGTCGGAGAAGTCGCGCATCCGGTCGGCGTGGGCCCGCCAGTGCATCGCGACGTAGGTCGCGCCGCTCGCGGCGACGACGTCGAGGATGGCCGGGTCGGCGAGGCCGCCGGAGACGTCGTTGACGACCACGGCGCCCGCCTCGAGAGCGGCCGCCGCGACCTCGGCCCGCATCGTGTCGACCGAGACGACCGCGCCGGCCGCGACGAGCTCGCGGATGACGGGCACGACCCGGTCGAGCTCGTCGCCGACGACGGGCCGGACCGCGCCGGGACGGGTGGACTCGCCACCGATGTCCAGCAGGTCCGCACCCTGGCCGACCAGGAGCATGCCGTGGGCGACGGCGGCCTCGGTGGTGGCGAAGCGTCCGCCGTCGGAGAAGGAGTCGGGAGTGACGTTGACGATCCCCATGACCCGGGGCGACGGGGGCCGGAGGGCCACGGTCACCTGGTGCCGGAGTGGATCAGAGCCATCGCCTCTGCGCGGGTGGCCTGGTGCGTGAGGAAGGAGCCACGCACGGCCGAGGTGATCGTCCGGGCGCCGGCCTTCTTCACGCCGCGCATCGTCATGCAGAGGTGCTCGGCCTCGATCACCACGATCACCCCGCGGGCCCCGAGGATCTCCATGAGCGAGTCGGCGACCTGGGTGGTCAGCCGCTCCTGCACCTGCGGACGCTTGGCGTAGACGTCGACGAGCCGGGCGAGCTTGGAGAGCCCGGTGATCTTGCCCGTGTCGGCGGGGATGTAGCCGACGTGCGCCACCCCTGTGAACGGCACCAGGTGGTGCTCGCACATCGACCACAGCTCGATGTCGCGGACGAGCACCATCTCGTCGTGGCCGAGGTCGAAGGTGGTGGTGAGCACCTCCTGCGCGGTCTGGCGCAGGCCCTGCGTCAGCTCGGCGTACGCCCTCGCGACCCGCGCCGGCGTGTCCCGCAGGCCCTCACGGTCGGGGTCCTCGCCGATCGCGGCCAGCAGCTCGCGGACGGCCGCCTCGGCGCGCGCGTGGTCGAACTCGGGCACGTCCTCGACCGGACGCTCCGGCACGGTGATCGGGTCGGTCACGGGGAGTCCGGGGACGGAGGCGTCGGGGTGTCGGGGTGCACATCCGGCGCGCCGTGGACGTCGCCACCGGCACCCGGCGGAGTCAGGATGACACCGCTGCGGGTCTCCTCCTCCTGGGCGGCCGCGCCGGCGGTCACGCGGTCGCGGATCTCCTGCGGGATGTCGACCGGCGGGATCGTCGAGCCGACCCGGTCGGGCGAGCCGGTCCACGACGGACGGGCCGGGCTCATCCGCAGCGCCTCGAAGATCTCGGCGATCTCGGCCTTGTCGAGCGTCTCCTTGTCGAGGAGCTCGAGCACGAGCGCGTCGAGCACGTCGCGGTTGCGGTCGAGGATCTCGAACGCCTCCTGGTGGGCGTGGCCGAGCAGCGCCTTGATCTCGCCGTCGACCGCGGCGGCGGTCTCCTCGGAGTAGTTGCGCGTGTGGCCCATGTCGCGGCCCAGGAACGGCTCGGAGTTGCTGTCGCCGAGCTTGACGGCGCCGAGGCGCTCGGTCATGCCGTACTGCGTCACCATCGCGCGCGCCAGGTTGGTCGCCTTCTCGATGTCGTTGCCGGCACCGGAGGTGACGTCGTGGAAGATCAGCGCCTCCGCGGCCATCCCGCCGAGCATGTAGGCGAGGTTGTCGAGCATCTCGCTACGCGTCTGGGAGTACTTGTCGCGGTCGGGCAGCACCATCGTGTAGCCCAGCGCGCGACCACGCGGCAGGATCGTGACCTTGTGCACCGGGTCGGTGCCGGGCAGCGCCGCGGCGACCAGCGCGTGGCCGCCCTCGTGGTAGGCGGTGATGAGCTTCTCGCGCTCGCTCATCAGGCGCGTACGCCGCTGCGGACCGGCGATGACGCGGTCGATCGCCTCGTCGAGGGTCTCGTCGGTGATCAGCTTCTGGTTGCCGCGGGCCGTGAGGAGCGCGGCCTCGTTGAGCACGTTGGCCAGGTCGGCACCGGTGAAGCCGGGCGTGCGCCGGGCGATGCTCAGCAGGTCGATGTCCTGGGCGATCGGCTTGCCGCGCGAGTGCACCTTGAGGATCTGGTGGCGACCGTTGAGGTCGGGGGCGTCGACCTGCACCTGGCGGTCGAAGCGGCCCGGCCGCAGCAGCGCGGGGTCGAGCACGTCGGGACGGTTGGTGGCCGCGATGAGGATGACGCCACCGCGGACGTCGAAGCCGTCCATCTCGACGAGCAGCTGGTTGAGCGTCTGCTCGCGCTCGTCGTGCCCGCCGCCCATGCCGGCCCCGCGGTGGCGGCCGACGGCGTCGATCTCGTCGATGAAGACAATGGCCGGAGGGTTCTCCTTGGCCTGCTCGAACAGGTCGCGCACGCGGGACGCACCAACACCGACGAACATCTCGACGAAGTCGGAGCCGGAGATCGAGTAGAACGGGACGCCCGCCTCACCCGCGACCGCGCGGGCGAGCAGCGTCTTGCCGGTGCCGGGCGGGCCGTAGAGCAGGACGCCCTTGGGGATCTTCGCGCCGACGGCCTGGAACTTGGCCGGGTCGGTGAGGAACTCCTTGATCTCGCCGAGCTCCTCGATCGCCTCCTCGCAGCCGGCGACGTCGCTGAACGTCGTCTTCGGCATGTCCTTGGTGATCAGCTTGGCCTTGGACTTGCCGAACTGCATGACGCCGCGGCCGCCACCGCCCTGGGCCTGGTTCATCAGGAAGATGAACAGCAGGATGATCAGCGCGAAGGGCAGGAGCGTCGCCAGCAGCGACCCGATGAAGCTGGGGCTCGGGGTCTCCGACTTGTAGGACTCGATGGTGCCCGCGTCGACCTGCTCCTGGACGGAGGCCACGAGGGTCTCCTCCTGGCCGGCGACGTAGGACGCGACGACCTTGTTGCCGTCGTCCCGGACCCCGTCGTCGAGCTCGGCACGCGCCTCGAAGTCGACGCCGTTGATCTCGATCTTCTTCACGTCGCCGTCGGCGATGTACTTCGAGAGGGTCGAGGTGTTGACCTCGTCGTAGCCGTCACTGGGAGCGAACAGCTGGATCGCCAGCAGCACCGCGAAGGCGGAGAGGACGATCCACAGCCAGGGACCCTTGAATATGCGCTTCACAGGTAACTTTCACCGGTTCGGAGTTGGTGGGGCGACGCTACAGGCCGCGCGGACCCACATTCTTTCAGGAGGGGTGAAGCGGCGGGGGCCTCTTCGGGTTTCCTCAGGAGTAGACGTGGGGGGCGAGGGTGCCGATGTCGCGCAGGTTGCGGTAGCGCTCGCGGTAGTCCAGGCCGTAGCCGACGACGAACTCGTTGGGGATGTCCCAGCCGACGTACTTCGGCTCGACGGGCATCGACAGCGCCTCGGGCTTGCGCAGCAGGGTCGCGATCTCGACGCTGGCGGGGTTGCGGCTCGAGAGGTTGTTGACCAGCCAGCTGAGCGTCAGGCCGGTGTCGATGATCTCGTCGACGATCAGCACGTCGCGCCCGCTGATGTCGGTGTCGAGGTCCTTGAGGATCCGCACGACACCGCTCGACTTCGTGCCCGAGCCGTAGGAGCTGACCGCCATCCAGTCCATCTCGAGGTGGACCGGCATCGCCCGCGCCAGGTCGGCCATCACCATCACCGCACCGCGCAGCACGCCCACGACGAGCAGGTCGCGGCCCTCGTAGTCCTCGGTGATCTGGAGCGCCATCTCGCCCAGCCGCTGCTGGATCTGCGCCTCGGTGAAGAGGATGTTGACCAGGTCGTGCTCCACGTGGGACGAGTCCATGGGCTGCAGCCTAGGGCTCGGTCCGGGAGTCGTCCGCCCCGCCTCGATGGATTTCCACTCGTACGCGTGGGAGTTCATCCGTCGACCGGTGGCCTCACGCTCGCGGGCGGATGAACTTCCACTCGTACGGGTGGACCTTCAGGCAGCGAGCCTGCCGGGGAAGTGTGGACGCCAGTCCTCGCTCGGCCAGTCGGGCAGGCCCTCGAGACCGCGGGCGCGCAGCAGGTGGAAGATGCGTCGGACCGTGCGCGCGGGATCGGTGTATATGCCGGAGGCGACCACGACGAGGATCCGCCACCCCTCGTCGTCGATCTCCTCGCGGCGATCGAGGTCGGCCTCCCACTGCTCGACGCGCTCGACGTGGTGGCGCCCGTCGTACTCGACGATCACGCGAACATCGGGCCAGCTGAGGTCGAAGCGGCGGACGACCTCCCCGTCGACGTCACGGACCGTCGCATTCACGACGGGCTCGGGCAGCCCCGCGAGCACGATCAGCATCCGCAGCCGCGACTCCATCGGCGAGTCGACCCCGGCCCGGACGTGGAGCGCCGCCTTCCGAGCCAGCCGCGCGGTCGGCCCTGTCGCTCGCATCGCCACCCGGCGCAGGTCCTTCAGCCGCACGCCCTGGCGTCGGACCATCCAGTCGCCGGCTACGACGAGCTCCACCAGCGAGAGCTCCTCGGCCAGCTCGACGAACAGGTCCACCAGGACGGACACCCGCACCCCGTCGCGTACGACCGTCGCGGCGTCGGCCCGATGGTGCGTCGTGACGCCGGTGCGCCGGAGCCGGTGCCCTTCGTCGGGGACCGTGACGTGCTCGCCCGGCCGCGTCTGCACCGGCACCCGCCAGACGCGGGCCGCCGAGGCATGACTGGCGTGGGCACTGTCGAAGTAGCAGGCAAGCGCGGCCTTGACGCGGAGCACGGCCGAGTCGGGCACGTCGGCATCGACGATGATCCCGTGGAGCAGACGTCGGAAGGCGGGCGAGTCGACCGTGGCTCGCGGCAGCCCAGCCTGCAGGGCTCGGAACCGAGGGAACGGCTCGCGTGGGTTGAACGGACGTCGGTGGTGCACCAGCTCAGGGTGCCGGGCGCGGGGCCTCGACGTCGTACGTCATCCACAGGCTGCGCGCACGCTCCCAGTCAGCCGCCGATGGAGTTCCACTCTCACGAGTGGAAGTTCATCGGGTGGGTCGTCCTTGCACGCTCGGGCCGAGATGGAGTTCCACTCCTACGAGTGGAAATCCATCGGGCCGGACCCTCAGGAGCCCTCGATCACCAGCAGGCCGTCGCGGCGCAGGGCACGGACATGGCCGGGCAGGTCGACCCACTGCTGGCCGCGCCAGGCGACGACGAGGCGGTCGACCTCCAGCACGTGGCGGCGGGTCAGCTCGGCGGGGGGTACGCCGGCGCCGAGGGCGGCCGCGTGGATCGCCCGGTGGCGCAGCGCGGGGGGCTGGGCGGCGAGGACCTCGACGTCGAGGCCTTCGGGCCGACGAGCGGCGTCGAGCGCTGCCGTGGCGAGCTCGTTGAGCAGGGCGGTGTCGTCGCGGAGCTGGTCGGCCGTGCGGGCGAGCGCCTCGGCGATCCCCGGCCCGAGCTCGTCCTCGAGGACCGGCAGCACCCGGCGGCGTACGCGCACGCGGGTGTAGCCGGGGTCGTCGTTGTGCGGGTCGTCCCATGCCTCGAGGCCCTCGACCTGGCAGGCGGTCACGGTGTCGTCACGGCGTACGCCGAGCAGCGGGCGCGCGAAGACGCCGAAGGCGGGGCGCATCCCCTGGAGCGACCTCCCGCCCGAGCCGCGGGTGAGGCCGAGCAGCACCGTCTCGGCCTGGTCGTCGAGCGTGTGCCCGAGCAGCACGAGGCGGGCGGAGAGCCGGTCGGCCACCTCCTCCAGGACGGCGTACCTCGCCTCCCGGGCGGCGGCCTCGGGGCCGAGGCCCGAGGAGCCGTCGACCTGCACGCGGGCGGTCAGCGTCTCGTCGACGCCGATCGTCGCGAGCTGGGTCACGACGCGGTCGGCCTGCCCCGCGGACCCGGGCTGGAGGGCGTGGTCGACCGTGACACCGACGACCCGCAGGCCGAGCTTGTGGCCCTCGAAGACCGCTGCCGAGGCGAGCGCCAGCGAGTCGGCGCCGCCGCTGCACGCCACCGCCACGACATCACCGGGGTCGAGCGCGGACAGGGTGGCGCGGACCGGCACCCGGACCGCGGCGACGGACGGGTGGAGCGTCACAGGACGCGGGTGATCCAGGCGTCGGGGTCGGTGATCTCGGCCTTCGACGGGAGTGTCTCGGGCCCGCTCCAGACGGCGTTGAAGTCGTCCATGCCGACCTTGTCGACGACGTGGCGGACGAAGACGGCCCCGTCGCGGTACTGCGCCATCTTGGCGTCGAGGCCGAGCAGGCGACGCAGCAGCTTGTCGAGGGTGCCGACGCCCTGGCGACGCTGGTTGAACTTCTTGCGGATCTGCGCGACCGACGGGATGACGGTCGGTCCGACGCCGTCCATCACGACGTCGGCGTGACCCTCGAGCAGCGACATCACGCCGGTGACCCGGTCGAGGATCTCCTTCTGCTCCGGCGACGAGACCATGTCGAGGACGCTGCCGTCCCCGCTGCGGATCGCCTCCGCGCCGCGGCGCAGGCCGTCGACGAGGGCGCTGGGCTCGATCGTGCCGGCGACCTCGTTCATCTGGGCGAGCAGGTGCTCGCCGAGCCAGGGGTTCGCAGTGAACTGGACGCGGTGCGTCTCCTCGTGGAGGCAGACCCACAGCCGGAAGTCGGTCGGGTCGGCGCCGATCTCGCGCTCGGTGTGGACGATGTTGGGGGCGACGAGGAGCAGGCGGCCGCTCGGGTCGTGGAACGGGTCGAACTGGCCCAGCACCTTGGTGCCGAGGAAGCCCAGCATCAGGCCGACCTCGGCGCCGGTCACCCGCGAGCCGATCGCGCTCGCGACAGGGCCGGGCTCACCCTTCTTCTCGACGAGCTTGTCGACGATCGGCGCGAGGATCTTCGAGAAGCCGTCGGCGTTGGCCTGGATCCAGCCGCCGCGGTCGACGACGAGGACCGGAGCGGTGCCGGACTCGGTGCGCAGGCCGGTGAACTCCTGGACGAGCGGGGTCGAGCGGTCGGCTCCCTCGCGGAGCTCGGCGACGGCGGCGAGGGCCTCGTCGCCCGCCACCACCGGGCCCGGTCCGGCCAGCCTGGACCCGACGGTCACCGCGAAGTCCCAGTCGACCATGTTCATGTGGCGACCCTAGCCAGTGGGCTGTGAGCAGCGGCAGGCCGCGAGGGCCGCGGCGGCGCGGTCGAGCGCCTGCTGGGCGTCGAGCTTCTTCGCGTCCGGCGACTTGTCGGCGCCGAAGACGAAGGCCATCGGCTCGCCGTCGCGGCCGACCGCGATCCCGGCGAGTGCGTGCACGCCGGTCAGGGTGCCGGTCTTGGCGCGCACCAGCCCGCGCGCGACGGGCGGCCCCTCGGCGAACCGGTAGGTCAGCGAGCCCGTGAACCCCGCGACCGGCAGGCCGGTGACGATGTTGCGCATCGCCTCGCCGTCCGGGCCGGCGGCGCGCTGCAGCAGGGCGAGCAGCGTGGCGGTCGAGACCCGGTTGCGCCGCGACAGGCCGGAGCCGTCGTACACCTCGTCGCCGGTCACGTCGATCCCCATGCCGCCCAGGGTCTGGAGGACCGCCTCGGCGCCGCCCTCGAACGACCCCTCCCCCGAGACCGCGAGCCCGACCTGGTGGGCGATGACCTCGGAGCCCTCGTTGTCGCTGACGTCGAGGATCCGCTCGGCGATCTGCGACAGGGGCGCGCTCTCGACGGAGGCCAGCTCCTCGGTCCCGGAGGGTACGACGACCCGCTGCGGCTCGCCGACCACCTTCAGGCCGGCGGCGCCCAGGGCCGACGCGAGGACCTGGGCGGCGGCGAGGGACGGGTCGTCGGACCGGGACAGCCGGTCGGGCGCGATCCCGCTGTCGACCATCAGCGCCGTGATCGGGCTGGCGATGTCGTCGGGGACGTAGTCGCGGCGCCAGGCCGGGTTGTCGGTCGGCCCGGTGAAGAGGCTGTCGTCGAAGCTGACCTTCACCCTGCCCCGGCCGCCGAGGGCCTTGGCGGCCGTGAGGGCGAGGGTCGTCACGTCGGCACGGGCGGGGTACGTCGACTCGGCCTCCGCGAGGGCGACCGGCTGGCTCGCCAGCTGGGGATCGCCGCCGCCGACGAGCACGACCTCGCGCGGCGCCTCCCCGCGGACGACCCGGGTCGTGAACGTGTGGTCGGGGCCGAGGGTGGCGAGGGCGGCGCCGAGGGTCAGCAGCTTCGTCGTCGAGGCCGGCAGGTAGCGGCCGTCGCCGGTCGTCCACACGGGTGATCCCGGCGTCAGCGAGCTCACCGCGCCGACCACGTGCTTCCCGAGGTCGGGATCGGTCAGGTCGGGGGTGACGGCGGCGGCCACCTTGTCGGGCGCGATGTCCGCGCCCTGCACCATTGGAGCAGCGTCGTCGACGGCCGGGTCCCACTCGGGCAGGTCGAGGCCTGCCGGAGGAAGCACCGCCTCGGGCTCGGTCACGGGGTCGGCGGCGAGCCACGGGAGGTAGCGCTGGCCCCACTCGAAGCGGTACGCCCCGACGCCGGCGCCGAGGATGGCGAGGACGAGGACGACGGGAAGCCAGCGGCTCGCGAGGTGGCGTACCTCACGTCCCCTCTTTTCGGACCGTCTCGCTTCGCGCATCGGGGCCATTGTGCGCGACACTGCCCCCAGCAGGACGTGTCGGGCCCACCGCCGGACACGACTCATCCGATGTGGAGCCGGCCCGATGGCGTGCCGGAGAGTGTGGAGGAAGACGTGCTGACGTTCGACGTGCTGGTGGAGATCCCCAAGGGTGAGCGCAACAAGTACGAGGTCGACCACGAGACCGGGCGGATCCGCCTCGACCGCATGCTCTTCACCTCGACGGCCTACCCGGCCGACTACGGCTTCATCGAGAACACCCTCGGCCAGGACGGCGACCCGCTCGACGCGCTGGTGATCCTCCAGCAGCCGACGTTCCCCGGCTGCCTCATCGAGTGCCGCGCGATCGGCATGTTCCGGATGACCGACGAGGCCGGCGGCGACGACAAGGTCCTCTGCGTGCCGAGCCACGACCCGCGCCTCGAGCACCTCCGCGACATCAACCACGTCTCGAAGTACGACCGGCTCGAGATCCAGCACTTCTTCGAGGTCTACAAGGACCTCGAGCCCGGCAAGTCCGTCGAGGGCGCCGACTGGGTCGGCCGCGTCGAGGCCGAGGCCGAGGTGCACGCCTCGTTCGAGCGGTTCAAGACCGAGGGCCACGGCAACGACCTCGACAACATCGCCGACGAGAGCCTCGGCGAGGACGCCTGACCTCCCAGCCTCTCCCCCTGTAACGCCGGGTTGGTGCTTGTACCCACCCCCTTCCTCGGGGGTGGGCACAGAAACCAACCCGGCGTTACAGCGTTCAGGCCGCTGCCGCGGTCGTGCTGCTCGCCGCCGGCTCGAGGGCCTCGGCGAGGATGTCGGTCACGCGGCCGACGGGGCGGACGTCGAGCTCCCCGAGCAGCTCGGCCGGTACGTCGTCCAGGTCCGGACGGTTGCGCTCCGGGACGAACACCGTGGTCAGCCCGGCGCGCTGGGCGGCCAGCAGCTTCTGCTTGAGCCCGCCGATCGGCAGCACCCGGCCGGAGAGCGACACCTCGCCCGTCATGCCGACGTCCGAGCGCACCGGGCGACCGGTGAGCAGGGAGACGAGGGCGGTCACCATCGTGACCCCGGCGGACGGGCCGTCCTTGGGGACGGCACCGGCCGGGAAGTGGACGTGGATCGACTGCTCGAACGCTGACGGCTCGATCCCGAGGTCCGCGGCGTGCGCCCGCACCCACGACAGCGCGATGGAGGCCGACTCCTTCATCACGTCACCGAGCTGGCCCGTCACGGTGAGGCCCGCAGTGCCTTCGGCCACCGACGTCTCGACATACAGCACGTCCCCGCCGAGCCCGGTCACGGCGAGGCCGGTGGCGACCCCGGGCACGTCGGTGCGCTCGTGGCTGTCGGGCGTGAAGCGCGGCCGGCCGACCAGGTCGACGAGGCCGGCCCGGTCGATCTCGATCCGCTCGACCTGGCCTGTCGCGAGCCGCGTCGCGGCCTTGCGGAACGCCTTGGCCAGCAACCGCTCCATCTGGCGTACGCCGGCCTCGCGGGTGTAGTTGGCGGCGATCTCGCCGAGCGCGTCGTCGGAGATGGTCACCTCCTCGGCCGTGAGGGCCGCCCGCTCGAGCTGGCGCGGGACCAGGAAGTCGCGCGCGATGGCGACCTTGTCGTCCTCGGTGTAGCCGTCGATGGTGACCAGCTCCATGCGGTCCAGCAGGGCCGACGGGATCTGCTCGACGACGTTGGCGGTCGCGATGAACAACACGTCCGACAGGTCGAGGTCGAGCTCGAGGTAGTGGTCGCGGAAGGTGTGGTTCTGCGCCGGGTCGAGCACCTCGAGCAGCGCCGCAGCAGGGTCGCCGCGGTGGTCGGCACCGACCTTGTCGACCTCGTCGAGGAGGACGACCGGGTTCATCGAGCCCGCCTCCTTGATGGCCCGCACGATGCGGCCGGGGAGCGCACCGACGTAGGTCCGACGGTGACCGCGGACCTCCGCCTCGTCACGTACGCCGCCGAGGGCGACCCGGACGAACGTCCGGCCCAGCGTCCGGGCGACGGACTCGCCGAGCGAGGTCTTGCCGACGCCGGGAGGACCGGCGAGCAGGATCACCGCGCCGGAGCCGCGACCGCCGACCACCTCGAGGCCGCGCTCGGCGCGGCGGGCGCGCACCGCGAGGTACTCGGTGATGCGGTCCTTGACCTCGTCGAGTCCGTGGTGGTCGGCGTCGAGCACCGCGCGGGCGGCGGCCACGTCGTGGGAGTCCTCGGTGCGCTCGTTCCACGGCAGCTCCAGGACGGTGTCGAGCCACGTGCGGATCCAGCCGGACTCGGGGTTCTGGTCGCTGGATCGCTCGAGCTTGTCGACCTCGCGCAGCGCCGCGTCGCGGACCGCGTCGGGGAGGTCCGCGGACTCCACGCGGGCGCGGTAGTCGTCGGACCCATCGGGCTCTCCCTCGCCGAGCTCCTTGCGGATCGCGGCGAGCTGCTGGCGGAGGAGGAACTCACGCTGGCTCTTCTCGAGGCCCTCCCGGACGTCCTGGCCGATCTTGTCGTTGACCTCGTCCTCGGTGTCGTACGCGCGCGTCCACTCCAGGAGCAGGCGCAGCCGGTCGCCCACATCGGGGGTCTCGAGCACCTGTCGCTTCTGGTCCTCGGAGAGGTACGGCGCATAGCCGGAGGTGTCGGCGAGCGCGCCGGGGTCGGCGATGCGGCGTACGTTCTCGATGACCTGCCACGCCTCCCGGCGCTCCAGGATCGAGACCACGAGCGTGCGGTAGTCCTCCGCGAGGTCGCGGAGCTCGTCCGTCACGTCCGTGTCGGCGACCGGCTCGGCCTCCACCCACAGGGCAGCACCGGGACCGGTCACGCCGGCGCCGATGGCGACCCGACGCTCGGCCCGCAGGACGGCAGCGGGCTTGCCACCGGCGAAGCGGCCGACCCGGTCGACGACCGCGACGACGCCGTGGGTGGCGTAGCGGTCCTCGAGCCGCGGTGCGACGAGCACCCGGGTGGGCTCGTCGCCGGGGTCGGCGTCGTGCGCGAGGCGGGCCGCGTCGATCGCCGCGCGGGCGGAGTCGTCGAGCTCGATGGGCACGACCATGCCGGGAAGCACGACCGTGTCGTGGAGGAACACCACCGGGAGCGAGAGGTTCTGCGTCATGTCCGGCACAACGCGCAGGAACCGGAGACGTGTTCCGGTTCGGGGTTCGCCCACCGCGAACGCCGGCCACCGGCCCCTGTAACGCCGGGTTACTGCTTGTACCCACTGGGATATATCCGGGTGGGTACAGCACCTAACCCGGCGTTACAGCGTGCGGCGGAGGTCGACGGGGGCGATGACGGCGCCGAGCTTGTCGGGGTTGCGGACGAGGTAGAGGCGGGTCACGAGGCCGTCCTCGACGAGCATCGTGCCGACGCCGTCGCGCTGCCCGCCGACGACGAACTGGATCGCCGGCGACCCGTTGAGCCAGACCGGCTGGAGCTCGAGCGCGTCCGGCGCGACCGCGGTGAGGAAGCGGAAGACCTTGTCGCGGCCGTGGATCGGGTTGAGCGCCGCCTGCACCCTGCCCCCGCCGTCGGTCATCAGCACCACGTCCGGTGCGAGCACGTCCATCAGCGACTGCAGATCGCCACCCTCGGTGGCCGAGCGGAACTTCTCGATCACGGCGTCGCGCTCGCGTGCGGTCACGGACGTGCGCGGGCGGCGCTCGGCCACGTGCGTGCGGGCGCGGCTGGCGATCTGCCGCACGGCCGGCTCGGACTTCTCGACGGCCTGCGCGATCTCGGCGTACGACACGTCGAAGACCTCGCGCAGGACGAAGACCGCCCGCTCGGTGGGCGGCAGCGTCTCCAGGACCAGCAGCATCGCGGTCGAGACGCTGTCGGCCAGCGCGACGTCGTCGGCGACGTCGGCAGAGGTGAGCAGCGGCTCGGGGAGCCAGGGGCCGACGTAGTCCTCGCGGCGCCGCGCGTTGCCGCGCAGCTTGTTGAGGGCCAGCCGGGTGGTGATCCGTACGAGGTAGGCCCGCGGGTCGAGGACGTCGTCGCGGTCGCTGTCGGCCCACCGCAGCCAGACCTCCTGCACCACGTCCTCGGCGTCGGTCGCGGAGCCGAGCATCTCGTAGGCCACCGTGAAGAGCAGGCTGCGGTGCGCCGAGAAGGGGTCGGTCTCGCTCACCTGCTGATCGTCCCAGCCTCCGCCAGCGGCAGCTCGCACACCTCGCTGTAACCCTGGCTGGCCAGTCCCATCGCGGAGTTGAAGCGCGAGCGCTCGTTCTCGATCGCCACCATCATCGTCAGCTCGACGACGGCGGCGTGGCCGAGCCGCTCGTCGAGGGCGGCCACCATCTCGTCGGTGACGGTCGGCGGGGTCGCGGTCATCGCCTCGGCGTACGCCATCACGTCGCGCTCGAGGTCGGTGAAGACCTCCGACTCTCGCCAGCGCGGCACCTCGCGGACCTTGGCCTCGTCGAGGCCCTTGGTGTGCGCCATGAAGTAGCCGAAGTCCAGGCACCACGAGCAGCCGATGACGCCGGCGCTCGCCATCTCGGCGTACGCCTTGAGGTGCGGGTCGAGCGCCGACCACTTCGCGACCTTCTGCTCGAAGCCGAAGACGGCCTTGGCGACGGGCAGGTTGTGCCACAGCACGTAGGCGTTGTCGGGGACCTCACCCCACATGCGCCGCGCGACGCGGGTCATCACCGCGCCGTAGACGCCGTCGAGTCGGGCCTTCGGGATCCGGAACTGGCTGGGCATGTCTCCTCCTGGGTGGTCGGTGACATGGAGACACCGGCCGCCTCAGATCTGTGACAGGAACGCCTCGACGGCCCGCGCGACCTCGAGGTGGATCTCGGCGGTGCGGACCGCGTCGTCGGTGCCCATGCTGTGGTCGGCGTCGGCGATCTCGAGCACGTCGCACCCGTTGTCGGAGAGCTCGCGGGCGATCGCGGAGTCCCACAGCTCGTCGACCAGGCCGCCGACGAGCAGCTGGCGACCGGCGTTGGCGGCGATGCCCTCGGCCAGCACCGGGTCGACCAGGAGGGGGGTCAGCCAGATCGCGTCGAGCCCGCGCTCGGCGGCGTACGACGCGGCGCGGGTGCCCAGCGACTTGCCGACGACCAGCACGTGGTCTGCCTCCTCCTCGGCGTGCGCTGCCTCGACGTGACGGCGTACCCACTGCTCGGGCTCCTCGTCCTCGCCGCGGGTCGTGGAGTCCCACCACAGCTGCTGGACGGTGAAGCCGTGCTGGAGCAGCGCCCGGCGGGAGAACTCCAGCAAGGGTGCGGCGGGTGAGTACGCGCGGCCCGGGGCGACCAGCGCCACACCGCGGCTCTCCCCCGTCGGTTCCCACCGCGTGGGAAGTCCCCCGAAGGTCATCGTGTGTCCCCTTTCGTGGCCCGGAAGTAGCCCAGCGCCCCGTGGAGCTGGAGGTCCACCGTGTCGCACCCGGCGGCGCGCAGCCACCGGATTGCCTCGTGGGAAGTGCACATCGGTCCGAGGATGCCGGCGCGGGTGCCCGCACGGCGCAGCGGCTCGTAGCGCGCGCCGGTGTCGGTGAGGATCGAGCTCCCGGTGATCGCGCCGCCGTCCTTCAGGACGCGGACCATCTCGCCGATCGCCAGGCGAGGGTCGGGGAAGCAGTGCAGGCCGGTGAAGGACACGACGAGGTCGAAGGTCCCGTCGTCGCAGGGGAGGCGACCGACGTCGGCGACGGCGGTGCGGACCTGGTCGGCGACCCCTCGCCGCGCGGCAGTCGCCAGCGCGCGGCCGAGCATGGTCGGTGAGATGTCCGCGAGCACCACGTCGAGGCCCTGCCCGGGTAGTACGCCGCGCAGCGCGACGCCCGACCCGGTCGGCACGTCCAGCACCCTCGCGCCGGCGGGGAGGGTGCCGAGCTCGGCGGCGGCCTCGTCGATCAGCCGCAGGTCGCTGCCCGTGCCGACGCGCCACGCGGGACGCCCGACCTCGGGGTGCTCGACGAGCCAGGGGTAGACGTAGGACCACAGCGGGTCCTCGTTCCAGCCGCCCAGCCCGGGCAACCTCATGCCGGCCCGGTCTCCGTCCAGGTCAGCAGCTCGGGGCTGCGCAGCATCTCCTCCGGCACGCCGAAGGCGTTGACGAGGTCGACGGCCAGCGGCCGGACCTTGCGGCACAGCGAGCCCACCTCGCGGCTGATCGCCTTCGAGCGTGCGCTGGAGAGCCGGCCGTGCTCCATGAACCAGGCGCGGTCGGCCTCGATCGTGCTGAGCGCGTGGAGGTCGCAGAGCAGGTTGACGGCGACCTTGAGGTCGCCGTCGGGGAGCGCAGCTGCCTTGGCGACGAAGGCCTCCAGCACCAGCCGCTCGGCGTGCGCGCGAGCAGCGGCGATGACGTGGTCCTGCACGCGCGAGAAGACCGCACCCGGGTTCATGCCCTGGTCGATGCCCCGCTTCAGGCGCCGGGCGACGCCGCCGATCATGTGCTCCTCGCGGAAGCGCAGCATCGCCAGCTGGTAGTTGGGGTCGAGCAGGCCGGCCTCCTGGTCCCACGTGTCGCCGCCGGGCAGCAGGTCGCGCACCGACTGGACGAGCTTGTGCACCGACGTGCGCTCGACGACGGTCTCGACCGCGAGCCCCGCCACGAAGCGCGCCATGCCGAGCTGGTCCATGTCCTCGAACTCGCCGGCGTAGTCGGTGAGCAGGCCCTTGGCGACCAGCTGCAGCAGCACGTGGTTGTCGCCCTCGAAGGTGGTGAAGACGTCGGTGTCGGCCTTGAGCGCGGTGAAGCGGTTCTCGCTGATGTAGCCCGCGCCGCCGCACGCCTCGCGGCACTCCTGGATGGTCCGCGTCGCGTGCCAGGTGCCGAGCGCCTTGGTCGCCGCGGCCCGCGACTCGAGCATCCGGCGGCCGTGCTCGTCTCCACCCTCCTCCGTCGGACCGGGGCCGGAGAAGACGTCGTGCAGCTGGCCGGCGACGACCTCCTGCGCGAAGTGGAGGGCGTACGTCCTCGCGATGAGCGGCAGGAGACGGCGCTGGTGCATGCCGTAGTCGAGGAGCACCTGCTCCTCGTCGGGCGAGGTCGCCTCGAACTGGCGGCGGCGCACGGCATAGCGGGTCGCGATGGTCAGTGCGACCTTCGCGGCATTGATGCCGGCGCCGCCGACGCAGACCCGGCCCTGCACGAGGGTGCCGAGCATCGTGAAGAAGCGCTTGTTGGGGTTGTCGATCGGCGACAGGTAGCGACCCTCGGGCGTCACCTCGGCGAACTGGTTGAGCAGCGCGGTGCGCGGCACCCGCACGCCGTCGAACCAGATGCGGCCGTTGTCGACGCCGTTGAGGCCCATCTTGGGTCCGCAGTCCTCGATGCGTACGCCGTCGACGACCCGCCCGCCCTCGCGGATCGGGACGACGAAGGCGTGCACGCCGTGACGCTCGCCGTCGACCTCGAGCTGGGCGAACACCGCGGCGAGCTCGGCGTGCGCTGCCGCGTTGCCGATGTAGTCCTTGCGGCTCGCGTCGTCCGGAGTCGTGATGACGAACTCCTCGGTCGCGGTGTCGTACGCCGCCACGGTGCCGAGCGCCTGCACGTTGGAGCCGTGGCCGCTCTCCGTCATCGCGAAGCAGCCCATCGTGCGGCCGCTCACCAGGTCGGCGAGGTACGCGTCGTGGTGCACCTTCGTGCCGAGCTGGAGGATCGCGCCGCCGAAGAGGCCGAACTGCACGCCGACCTTGACGAGCACCGACAGGTCGCCCATGGCGAGGGTCTCGAAGGCGGCGATGGACGCGCCGATGTCCCCGCCCCCGCCGTACTCCTCGGGGAAGCCCATGCCGGTCTGGCCGGTCTCGGCCATCATCACCACGACGTCCTTGACCCGCTCGCGGAAGTCGGCGGTCGACATCTCCTCCTCGTCGAGGAGGATCTGCGCGTGCTCGGCGAGGTTGTCGCGCACGAGGTCGCGGACCTCGGCGTAGCGGCCGTCGAGGAGCGTGCGCAGTGCTGCGACGTCGACCTCGGGCTGGCGGTAGCCCTTGTTCGTCACGTGGGCCGCGTCGTCACCCGTGACCGCGGTCTCCGCGGACTTCTCCGGCACGGGCGTCGGCATCTCGTCGGTGATGGGGGGAACCTGGTCGGTGGCCATGCATCCAAAAGTAGCCCTGCCGGTAGGTTCGCGGCGATGAACGTGTCCGAGGCCACCCCGGCGGGCGAGAGCCTGGGGAGCATGGCGTACAACTACGCGGTCGTCGGCGTGCAGAAGGGTGGCACGTCGACGCTGGCGGTGACGCTCAACCAGCACCGGCTGGTGTGCCAGCCGCCCGACAAGGAGCGCCACTACTTCGACGACGAGGACGTCGACTGGTCGGCGCCGAACTATGCCCGCGACTACAGCGCACCCCGTCGCGCACCGATCCACAGGCTCGTCGGCGACGCGTCACCGACCTATCTCTACTGGCCGCACGCGCTCGAGCGGATGCACGCCTACGACTCGGGGATGCCGCTGGTTGCGGTCTTCCGCGACCCGCTCGAGCGGCTCTTCTCGCACTGGGTGATGCTGCGCTCGCGCAACCTGGCGTGGCCGGACTGGCCGGACTTCCTGACCGAGTGGCCGCACACCTCGCTGCCGGACGAGGTGCCCGACCCCGACGTCGTACGCACCATGCGGTGGCGGCACATGACCGGGCTCGCCCGAGGCTTCTACGGCGAGCAGCTGCAGCGCGGCTTCGAGCTGTTCGGCCGCCAGCAGTGGCTCCTGATCGAGATGCGCGCGATGCTGGCCGACTTCCCCGCGACGGTCGACCGCACCACCGACTTCCTCGAGCTGCCGCGGTTCGAGACGGTGCCGCCGTTGCGGAACTGGCACGCCGGGGCCGAGCAGGTGCCGGGCACCGCGCCGACCGCGGACGACGTGGCCCGGATCGCCGAGGTCTACGCCCGCGACCTGGCGCTCTTCGAGGAGCTGTCCGACATCGACACGTCCGCCTGGCCGACCCGGCTCGTCCTCGACGGCGACCTCGACCCCGGCGAGCTCGCCGCGAGGTTCGCCCGCAAGGTCAGGTGACCCGCTGCTCTGGAGTCACCGGATGTCCGGTGACCGCCATGGTTGTCAGCCCAGATCTCGGCTGACAACCATGGGACTGGGGTGCGAAGCGGGCCTCAGGGGCGCGCGAAGAAGTTGGGTGTGCGCCAGTAGTACATGGACTCCTGGCCGACGTCCCGCCCGGTGCGGGGGGCGTGGATGATCTGGCCGTCGCCGATGTAGAGGGCGACGTGGTAGATGGATGACGGGCTGCTCGACGAGCCCCAGAACACCAGGTCACCGGGCGCCAGCTGGGCGGCGGTGATCCTCGTCGACTGGGTGTACTGCGCGACGGAATAGTGGGGAAGCGTCGTGCCGCCGCTGGCCCAGGCCGCCGCGGTCAGGCCGCTGCAGTCCCACGCGTCGGGGCCGGCGGCGCCGTAGCGGTAGGGCTTGCCGATCTGCGACTGGGCGAAGGCGATGGCCGCCCCCGCGTCCCCGGTCGTGGGGACCGGCGTCGGGGTCGGGACGGGCGTCGGGGTCGGGACGGGGGTCGGCGTCGGCGTCGGCGTGCTGGTCGGCGTTGCGGTGGGGGTCGCGGTGGGGGTGCTCGTGGGTGTCGGCGCCTGGGTGGGGGTCTTCGTCGGGGTCGGCTTGGGTGTCGGGGTCGGCTTGGGTGTCGGGGTCGGCTTGGGTGTCGGCGTCTGCTGGGCCTGTTGCTGTGCTTGCTGCTGGGCGAGCAGCTGCGCCGCCGCCAGTGCTGCCGCCTCCGCCTCTGCCTGCGCCTGGGCCTCCGCCTCGGCCTGGGCGGCGGCCGCCGCGGCCTCGGCCGCTGCCTGCTCGAGCGCGCTCTGGCGCTTCTCCGCGAGGCGGACGCTGATGCCCTCCAGCTCGGCCAGCTCGGCGATCAGGTCGGCCTTGTCGGCCGCGATCGCCTCGGCCTGCGAGCCGGCGTCGGCCTGGGCCTGCGCGGCGGCGTCCCTGGCCTCCTCGGCCTCGGCCTCGGCCTGGCTCGCCCGCTCCATGGCCCGGCCGGCGGCCGCGGCGGTGACGTCCGCGACGGCGGAGGCGGCGGTGAAGGAGTCGTACTGCTGGTCGAGGACCTGCGAGGTGTTGCCGACGGTGATGCTGCGGTCGATGAGCGCGGCGATGCCGTCGGACTCGACCACCGCGGCGAGGCCCTGGATCTGCGAGGCCTCCTCGTAGGAGCGGACGACCGTGGCGGCGTAGAGGTCGCGCTGCGTCGCGACGTCGGCGCGGGCGGCGTCTGCGGCCCCCTGGGCCTCGCCGGCCGCCTGCCGTGCCTCGTCGGCACGCCACCGGGCGCCGTTCCACGCCTCGGCCGCCTGGGCGGCGGTGTCGCCGGCACCGTCGAGGGCGAGGTTCGCGCGGATCAGGTCGGCCTGCACCGCGGCGACGTCTCGCCCCTTGTCGGCCGCGTCCTGCTCCGCTGCCGCGACGTCGGCCTCGGTGGGCACCCGGTCGTCGTCGCCGTCCGCGAACGCCGCGCCGTTGCCCAGCGCGAGCCCGGCGACCAGCACGACCGCGGTCGCCCAGCGCGACGTCGTACGACGTGGCGCGGCAGCGCGGTCCAGCGGTGGAGCGACGGGCACGGGGGTTCCCCTCACGGGTCTCGGTAGACCGTGCGACTTCCCCATCGCACGGGCAACTCGAGGCACGCTAGTGAACTTTCGTCACACGGGGAACACTTTTCCCAGATTCTTCACCTTGCACCGGCGTGTCGGCTTGCAAACTACAACAATGTAGTTCTCGGTGCCTGGGGCTTTGAGTCACCGGATGTCCGGTGACCGCGATGGTTGTCGGCCTAGATCTGGGTAGCAAAGCGAGCATCTCAACCGCAAAGCTCGCACGACCAGAGTTGTCCACAGGCACGCGATTGCCATGACTACGGCGCCGGCGAGCGGGCAGGGGCTCGGCATGACCGAGTCACAGGTGGATCTCGAGGGTCTCGTGCGGCTTCGCCGCGACCTCCTCGCGAGCGGCATGA
This sequence comes from Nocardioides glacieisoli, assembly GCF_004137245.1. GTDB lineage: Bacteria > Actinomycetota > Actinomycetes > Propionibacteriales > Nocardioidaceae > Nocardioides > Nocardioides glacieisoli. The sequence goes on along the minus strand of NZ_SDWS01000005.1, from coordinate 241,144 downwards.
CGGACCCACAGATCGATCGGCTGGTGCGCGCGAAGGTCCTGAAGCGCATTCGGTACGGCGCCTACGTCCAGTACGACCTCTGGGAGCAGTTGTCTCCCGAGGACCGACACCGGCTTCTCGCTCGTGCCGTGAGAGCACGGGCGCACAGTGCTACCGCTCTGACCCACGTGTCGTCGCTCATCGAGCGCGGCATCTCGCTGTGGGGCTTCCCGCTGGACGTCGTCCACACGACTCGTACCGGTGGCGACCATCGCGCCGGGCGGCGCCAGAAGGACTGGGTACCTCATCGCAGCATCCTGGAAGCCGAGGATCGCGAGGAACTCAACGGCGTGGTGGTCAGCACCGCGCCGCGGTCGGCCTTCGAGCTGACCACCTTGGGTGGCGTCGAACGCGCGCTGGTGGCAGTCAACCGCCTGCTGCACGCGAAGGCGATGACGATGATCGAGTTCAAGGAGCAGGCCGACGCGCATCGCGACTGGCCAGGGAGCCTGACCACCAACCTCGTGGTCCACCTCGCCGATGCACGACTGGAATCCGTCGGCGAGGACCGCTTCAGCTATCTCGTGTTCAAGCAAGGGTTGGTGCGGCCCGAGCCGCAGTTCGAGATCTTCGACGAGCTCGGAACGCTCGTCGCGCGTGTGGACTTCGCATGGCCCGAGCTGGGCGTGTTCGTCGAGTTCGACGGCAAGGTCAAGTACGAGCGCTACCGGCGCGACGGGGAGACGCTCGATGACTTCCTGATGAGGGAGAAGGCGCGCGAGGAGCTTGTCTGCCAGCTCACCGGCTGGACGTGCGTACGCATCACGTGGGCCGACCTTGCGCGGCCAGAGCTGGTCGCCAGCCGCATCCGGAAGGTGATGGCAGCACGCAAGAGCGGCGTTGCGTGACGACGTTTGCACCCGAGTCTCGTGGTTGTCAGCCCAGATCTCGGCTGACAACCATGGCGGTCACCGGACATCCGGTGACTCCAGAACAGGTGCAGCGCCTCAGTCGGCGTCGACGGGGACCTGGGACGTGGTCGACGTCGGGTGCGACGCGAGCCCGTGCCGATCGAACTTCTGCCCGCTCGCGAGCCCGCCGAGCCAGAAGGAGAAGAGGGCGATGACGACGCCTGCGAGGTCGTCGGCGATGTAGTGCCAGCCGAAGTAGAGGGTCGCGACGACGGTGATCGCGAAGTTCGCCCAGAAGACGATGTGGAGGATCCGGTTCTGCAGCGTGTACTGCACCATCAGCGCCACCAGCAGCGTGATCGCGACGTGCAGGGACGCGAAGCCGGCCACGGACTGCACCGAGCCCTCGAGGCCGCGCCGCAGCACGCCGTCGCGTCCGTAGGACAGGGCTTCCATCAGCGCAGTGGAGCCGGTCGGCGCGAGGTCGGTGTAGAGGTAGCTGTACTGGAAGCCGGGACCGAGGGTCGGCAACGCGTAGTAGGACGCGGTGCCGATGCTCCAGGCCAGGCACTGCGAGGTGGCGAACCAGTAGCCGAAGGTGATGTTGCGCGACCACACCAGCCAGGCGGCGAGCGCCAGCGGCACCAGCGGCAGGAACCAGAGGTAGATCGTCGACAGGAAGTGCGCGGAGACCCCGGTGCCGAAGATGGTGTGGAGGATCGTGGCCGGCTCGTGGCCGAACATCAGCGCCCGGTCGACGAGGTGCAGCTCCCGGTCGTACTTGTCCTCGCCCATGATGAAGGGGAGGAACGACTTGAGGTTCCGGTAGCAGACGTAGGTGATGTAGAACGACACCAGCCCGAGCACCACGAGGGTGATCCGCTCGCGGTCCCAGTGGGTGCGGATCCGCTCGCGCGCGATGTCCGGCATCAGCGCCGGCTTGAAGCGCGAGCCCCACAGGGCGCGCGGCAGCAGGTCGAGCAGGAAGGCGCCGAGCACGAGCAGCGGCAGCCTCAGCCACGCCGGGCCGAGGAAGCCCTCGGGGTCCACGAGCGGCCGGTCGAGCGCGAACGACGCCGTCAGCGCCAGCACGCCCATGGTGGCGGCGACGCCGACGAGCAGGGCATAGGCCGGACGGTGCACGGGGGTCAGTCTAGGGAGGGGTCAAGAGCCCGGCGTGATCGGAAGGACCGCGAGCCTGGTCACATCGACGCGGAGCCCGGCCTCGTCGCCCGGCGAGACCCGGCTGCCCAGCGGCGCCACCGCGTCGACCGTGCCGATGCCGTCCACGTCGACCACGAGCCGCACCTGCTCCGGCGTGACCCGGGCCTGCTCGACGCGGGCGCGCAGCGGACCGTCGGCGTCGGCGACCAGTGCGGAGCGGCGCAGGGCGACGGCGTACGACGACCGCAGACCCGCCGCGGCCAGCACCCGGGCGGCTGACTCGTCCCGCAGCACGCGGGCATAACCGAGGAAGAGGGCGGTCTCCTCGTCGACCGGCTCGCGCCAGACCTCGTCGATCGCGCCGTTCTGCACGACGCGGCCCGACTGCATCACGGCGAGCCGGTCGGCGAGCGCGAACGCCTCCTCGTGGTCGTGCGTCACCAGCAGGGCCGTCGTCCCGGCCGCGTGGAGGATGGAGCGCAGGTCGCCGGCCAGCCGTTCGCGCAGCGTCGCGTCGAGCGCGGACAGGGGTTCGTCCAGCAGGATGAGCCGCGGCTCGACCGCGAGCGCCCGCGCCAGCGCGACCCGCTGGCGCTCGCCCCCGGAGAGGGTGCCGGGGAGGCGCTCGTCGTAGCCGCTCAGGCCCACCAGGTCGAGCAGCTCGCGCACACGGGTGGCGACCCGCGCGGACGGCGTACGACGGAGGCGGAGCGCGTAGGCGACGTTGCGGGCGACGGTCAGGTGGGCGAAGAGCTGGCCGTCCTGGAACATCAGCGCGAAGCCACGCTTGTGGGTGGGGGTGCCGGCGAGGTCGGTGCCGTCCCACGAGATCGAGCCGGCCGCAAGCGGCTCGAGGCCGGCGACGGCGCGCAGCAGGGTGGACTTCCCGCAGCCCGAGGGCCCGAGGACGGCGAGCACCTGGCCGGTGGCGAGCTCGAGGGACACGTCGTCCACCGCTGCGGTGTCGCCGTAGCGGACGGTCACGTCGTCGAGGGTCAGCACGTCAGAACGCTCCCACGCCCGGCACCCGCAGCCGCTCGACCGCGAGCATCACCACGGCCGTGGCGACGGCGAGGACGACGGAGGCGGCGAGGGCCATGCCGTAGTTCATCGCACCGGGGTGGCCGAGCAGCCGGAAGATCACCACCGGAAGGGTCGGGCTGTCGTCGCGGGCGAGGAACGAGGTTGCGCCGAACTCCCCGAGCGAGGCCGCGAAGGCGAACCCGCTCGCCGCGAGCATCGGCTTCCACGTCACCGGCAGGTCGACGGTGAGCAGGGTGCGCCAGGGCGACGCTCCCAGCGATGCGGCCGCCTGCCGCTGCCGGTCGTCGATGCCGCCGAGCACGGGCGTGAGGGTGCGCACGACCAGGGGCAGGGCGACGAGCGCCTGCGCCATCGGCACCAGCAGCGGTGAGTCGCGCAGGTCGAGCGGGGGCTGGTCGAGGGTGATCAGGAAGCCGAAGCCGAGCGTCACCGCACTCACGCCCAGGGGCAGCATGAAGAAGCCGTCGAGGGTGGAGCGCACGCGGCGCTCGGCGAGGGAGTGCGAGCGGCGGGTGACGATCGTGGCCACGAGGACGCCGACGAGCAGGGCCATCCAGGTCGCGTCGACCGCGGTGCGCAGGCTGGTGGCGAGCGCCGAGGTCACGGGCGCGAGCAGCGCCTGGTTGTCACCGGTGCCCGACAGCGCGCGGTAGTTGCCGAGACCCCATTCGCCGCCGACGCGCAGCGACCCGAGCACCAGGGTGAGGATCGGCACGAGCATCGCGGCCAGCACCGCGAGGGTGGCGAGGACGACGGGCGCGTCAGGGCGTCGTACGGCCCGCACGGGCGTCACCGTGCGGTGGGCCGTCGGGTCGGGGACCGCGCGCAGGCGGGCAGCGAGCGCCAGCAGGCCGACCACGACGACAATCTGGAGCACCGACAGCGCGGCGGCCGCTCGGAGGTCGAAGACCGTGGTGGTGAGCAGGTAGATCTCTGTCTCGACGGTCGCGTGGCGCACGCCGCCGAGGGTGAGCACGATGCCGAACGCCGTCGCGCAGAAGAGGAAGACGATGCTCGCCGCGCCGACGATCGCCGGCCGCAGCGCTGGCAGCGTCACCGTCCGCAGCACCTGCCACGGCGAGGCGCCGAGCGCCGCCGCCGCCTGGCCGGGGCGGGGGTCGAGGGACTCCCAGGCCACGCCGACGGTGCGGACCACCACCGCGACGTTGAAGAAGACCAGTCCGCAGATGATCGCGACCGGTGTCCCGTCGAGGCCGAGCGAGCCGAGCGGACCGCCCTCCCCGAGCAGCTGGCGGAAGGCCACGCCGACGACGACCGTCGGCAGCACGAACGGCACGAGCAGCGCCGCCCGGACCGCGGCCCGGCCGGGCAGTGCGAGCCGGTGCAGGGCGTACGCCGCCGGCAGGCCGAGGACGACCGACAGCAGCGTCGCGACCCCCGAGGTCCACACCGTGAACCACGCGACCCGGTGCACGCGCGGGCGGGCGAGCACGTCGAGGACCGCGCCCGGCGCGAAGCGGCCGTCGGCCACGAAGCCCTCCGCGACCATGCCGGTCACCGGCAGCACGAAGAGGACGCCGAGCACCAGCACCGGGCCGGCGGCCAGGAGCAGGAGGGCGGCGATGCGCCTCACAGCGCCCGACCTCATCGGGACACGACGTCGGTCCACTCCGTCAGCCACTGCTCGCGGTTGGCGGCGATCTCGTCGGGCGTGACCTCGTAGGGGTCGGTGGGCTGGGGCGCGAACTCGGCCCAGTCGTCCGGCACGGTCGCGCCCGGCATAACCGGGAAGACGTACATCGACTCCGGCAGTGCGCTCTGCACCTCGTCGCTGAGCATCCAGTCGATGAGCGCCTCGGCGCCGTCGGGGTTGTCGGCGCCGGCCAGCACGCCGGCGTACTCCACCTGGCGGAAGCAGGTGTCGAGCAGCGCCGCGGTGGTCGTCCGTCCGTCCGTGACGGTGAAGGCCGGCGAGGAGTCGTAGGACACCACGATCGGGCGGGTGCCGTTCTCCGAGCCGGCGGTGAAGTCGCCGTAGTAGGCGTCCTCCCACCCGTCGACGACCTTGGCGTCGTTGGCCAGCAGGTCGGTCCAGTAGTCCGGCCAGTCGTCACCGTGCTCGGCGACGGTGGCCAGGAAGAACGCCATCCCGGGGCTGCTGGTCGAGGCGCCTGGCGTCACCAGCAGGCCCGCATAGGCGGGGTCGGTGAGGTCGTCGAGCGTCTGCGGCGGCTCGAGCCCCTCCGCCTCGAACCACGCGGTGTCGACGTTGACGCACACGCTCGCCGAGTCGATCGGGACGAGACGGTCGCCGCCGTCCGCGAGGGCGTACTCCTCCGGCGGCGCGGTGGACGGCGAGAGCTCGGCGAAGGCGCCCTCGCCGAGCGGGCGCGAGGCGAAGGTGTTGTCGATGCCGAAGGCGGCGTCGGCGATCGGGTTGTCGGCGGTCAGGCTGAGCTTGGTGGCGAGCGTGCCGGCGTCGCCGGCGGCGCGGACCTCGAGGGTGTAGCCGCTCTCCTGCTCGAACTGGCGGACGAGCTTCTTGGGAAGGGTGAATGACTCGTGCGTGGCAAGGACGACGGTGCCGCCGGTCGTGCCGCCGGCTCCGTCGGAGGCCGAGGTCGTCGGCTCCGACGGGTCACCGCCGGTGAGGCTGCAGCCGGCGAGGGCGAGCGCGGCCACCCCCGTCGTGAGGGCAGCGCGGACGGATGACTGGTGCATGGTGACTCCCTATCGCCGGTGCTAACCGGATCAGGTTCGTAGGGTCTGCGGCTGGTCCGCACTCTCAGCACGCCTGCGCGTGCTCCCCTGTCTTGTGCTTCCACCCTAGCCCGGCCCCGGCCGCCCCCTACGCTCTGCCCATGCCCAGCGTCCGCCACCAGCTGCTCGCGACGGTGATCCCGAAGGTGCGACGCGCGCGCGAGCTCGAGAGCGAGCCGGCCGAGCGGTCCCGCGTGGAGGCCTGGCACCGCACCCTCGACCGCAGCCTCCCGACCCGCGCGGTGCCGCGCTTCGCGCAACGGTGGGACGTCACGGTCGAGGACATCGGGTTCCCGACCTACGTCCTCACGCCGCGCGGGCGGCGCGTCACCCGCACGCTCTACTACGTCCACGGCGGCGCCTTCATGGCCCCGATCGACCCGATGCACGTCCGCTACGCCACCCGGCTCGCCGACGCGATCGGCGCCCGCCTCGTGCTGCCCGACTACCCCCTCGCGCCCGAGCACACCTGGGCCGACTCCCACGAGGCCCTCGTCGCCGACGCGGCCCACTGGGCGGGCGAGGACGGCGGTGTCGTGCTTGCTGGCGACTCTGCCGGTGGTGGCCTCGCCCTGGCGATGGCGCTCTCCATGCGCGACCGCGGACTGAGGCCCGCCACGCACCTGGTGATGCACGCGCCGTGGGTGGACCTCACCACCTCGACTCCCGAGACGCGCGAGGTCGACGCGATCGACCCGTGGCTGTTCCTCGGCAAGCTGGAGGCGTACGGCCTGTGGTGGGCGGGCTCGCCCGACGACCTCGGCCGACCCGAGGTCTCCCCCGCGCTCGCCGACCTGGCCGGGTTGCCACGGGCGATGGTGCTCTACGGCACCCGCGACCTGCTCTTCCCCGGCTGCCGGTTGCTCGTCCGTCGCGCCGCCGAGGCCGGCTGGGACCTCACGGCCATCGAGGAGCCGGACCTGATCCACGTCTACGGCCTCCTCCCCCTCGCCCCCGAGGCGCGTCGCGCCTTCCGCCAGGTCGTGGGATTCGTCCGATGAGGGTCGTCACGTCCGACGTCGACGGCCTCGGGGTGCGGACGGCGTACGACGTGTGGCGGCTGCGGCAGCAGGTGTTCGTGGTCGAGCAGGACTGTCCCTACCCCGACCTCGACGGCCGCGACCTCGAGCCGGCGACCCGCCACGTCGTGCTGCTCGACGACGCCCACGAACGGGAGAACGCCGTCATCGGGACCCTGCGGGTGCTGGACGACGGCGACTGGGCGCGCATCGGCCGTGTCGTGGTCGCACCCTCGGCGCGGGGCCGGGGCCTGGCCGCGGTGCTGATGGACGAGGCGATGGCGCTGTGCGGTGACCGCGAGGTCCGGCTCGACGCGCAGACCGGGTTGACCGCGTTCTACGAGGGCTACGGCTTCGAGGTGACGGGTCCGGAGTTCGACGAGGACGGCGTCATGCACGTGCCGATGCGTCGTCCGCGACGACCATGAGCACGGGCCCCAGGATCTCCTCGCGCACCAGGCGTGACTGCGGCGACAGGCCGCCCACCACCGTCGGCGCCACCCACCACCCCGGCCGGTCCGGCACTTGGCCACCGAGCGCGATCGTGGCGCCCTCGGCCTCGGCCAGCGCCAGGTAGCGCACGACCCGGTCGCGGGCGACCCGCGAGCGGAGCGGTCCGCACCGGGTGGCGGGGTCGGCCGGGTCGCCGACGACCACCGCCTCCATCGCCTCGACGGCCACGCGGAGGGCCTCGTCGTAGCGGTGCGGGGGAACCAGGACGGTCGCCGGGAGCCGGCAGCCCTGTCCGGCGTTGGCGGCGAGCGTGGTCGCGGCACGCGCGACGACCTCGGCGAGGTCGTCGTCGCCGGCCTGGGCGAGGGTCGGACCGCCGGCGTCGACCCGGACGTGCTTGCCGGCCCGGTCCGCGCTGATCTGGACGCGCTCGGCGTTGACCGAGGAGCCCGTGAACGACACCGCGTCGATGCGGGGATCCCTCGTGAGCGCGCTCACGACGTCGACGTCGCGGGACGTGAGCACGTTGAGCACGCCGCGCGGCAGGATGTCGAGCGCGATGCGGCCGAGCTCGAGCGCTGCGCTCGACGCCTCGACAGCGGGCTTGAGGACGACCGTGCCACCGGCGACCAGCACCCGGCCGACCTCCTCGAGGGCGACCGCGAACGGCGAGGTCCCGGGAGTGATCACGGCGGTCACGACCGCCGCCTGATCGCGGTCATCGGCCAGCATCCGCGCGATGGGCGCGTCGAGGTGCTCGGCACGCAGCGACACCGGGACGCCGGTCTCGGCCGCCGCGAGCTGTGCCAGGTCGTCGGACCGGTCGCGGAGGACGGACTGGAGCTGGCGGAGCGCGTCGACGCGGAGCCGGGTGTCGGTGCTCCACGGGGTCTCGAGCAGCGCCCGGCGGGCCGCGGTGGCAGCGGTGACGACGTCAGCCGTGCTCGCGTCCGGCACCTGCCACAGCACCTCGCCCGTCGCCGGGTCGAGGGCCGCGAAGGTCCGCTCCTCGGCGGTCGCCTGCTCCACGCCGTCGACGGGGAGCACCGCGGCGGACCGCAAACGCTTGCTCATGAGGGCAACTCCACCACGTCGCGGGTCCGACACCCATCACCCGCACGGCTTAGCCTTCGTGTCATGCGTGACGACCTCGGACATGACGTCCCGCTGACCGCGCCGGCGACGCGGGTCGTGTCGCTCGTGCCGTCGCTGACGGAGGCGCTCGCGGCCTCCGCGCCCGACGTCCTGGTCGGCGCGACCGACTGGTGCACCCATCCCGCCGACCTCGGCGCGTCGCGGGTGCGTGGCACCAAGAACCCCGACCTCGCGGCCATCCGCGCGCTCTCCCCCGACCTCGTGGTCGCCAACCAGGAGGAGAACCGCGAGCTCGACGTACGCCGCCTGCGCGAGGCCGGCGTCGCCGTCTGGGTCACCCGGATCGAGACCGTCGAGGAGTCGCTCGGGTCGATGTCGCGCCTCTTCGCCGAGGCGCTCGGGCTGCACGAGCCGCCGTGGCTGGCTGCTGCACGCTCGCTCTGGTCGGAGCCCGCCACTCCCCGCCTCCGCGTCGCCGTCCCGATCTGGCGCGATCCCTGGATGGTGGTCGGCTCCTCGACCTACACCGACGACCTGCTCGCCCGGGCCGGGCTGGTCAACGTGCTCGCCCACGGACCGGCAGAGCACGACGGGCGCTATCCGACGGTCACGCCGGCGGAGATCGACGACGCCGGCGCGGACGTCGTACTGCTGCCGGACGAGCCGTATGTCTTCACCGAATCCGACGGCCCGGAGGCGCTGCGCACGCCGACGCGGCTGGTGTCGGGGCGGCTGCTGACGTGGTACGGCCCGGCGATGGTCGAGGCGCACGGGATGCTCGCGGCCTTGCCCTAGGGTCCAGCCATGACCCGCGACCCGATCGGCGAGGCCCACCGCCAGTGGGTGGCGCACGGCTGGCCCGACGCCGCCGACGGGATGGCGATGGTGACGTCGGTCGTGCGCGCGCAGCAGCTGCTGATGGAGCGGATCGACACCGTGCTGCGCCCGCGCGGGCTGACGTTCGCCCGCTACGAGGTGCTGCGGCTGCTGTCCTTCGCCCGCGAGGCGGCGATGCCGATGTCGCGGCTCGGCTCGCTGCTGCAGGTGCACCCGACCAGCGTGACCAGCGCCGTCGACCGGCTGGTGGCCCAGGGGTACGTCGAGCGCGTCCGCGACGTCGCCGACCGTCGCGTCGTCCGCGCGGTGCTGACCCACGCCGGCCGCGAGGCGGTCGAGGAGGCGACGGCGGCCCTCAACGGCGAGGTCTTCGAGACCCCCGGCCTGCCCGAGGGCGACGTACGCGACCTGACCGAGCGGCTGACCGCGCTGCGGACCGGGCTCGGCGACTCCGACTGACCTTTGCACCCCAGCTCCATGGTTGGCGGCCTGGATCTGGGCTGACAACCATGGCGGTCACCGGATATCCGGTGACTCCAGCCGCCGCCAGCCGGCTACTCGCGCGTAATAGTTGGAAGTCCTAGTATCTGTCCATGGCCGACCTGCCCCGCCCCGATCTGCACACCCCGAAGAACCCGATCCGCCTCGTGACCTCGTCCGCGCTCTTCGACGGCCACGACGCGTCGATCAACATCATGCGGCGGATCTTCATGAGCCAGGGCTGCGAGGTGATCCACCTCGGGCACAACCGCTCCGTGCAGGAGGTCGTCGACGCCGCGCTCGAGGAGGACGCCCAGGGCGTCGCCGTGTCGTCCTACCAGGGCGGGCACGTGGAGTACTTCGAGTACCTCGTGGAGTCGTTGCGCGCGCAGGGCGCGGGTCACGTCAAGGTGGTCGGCGGTGGCGGCGGCGTGATCGTGCCGTCCGAGATCACCCGGCTGCGCGAGTCGGGCGTCACGATCTTCTCCCCCGAGGACGGCCAGAAGATGGGCCTCGTCGGGATGATCAACTCCGTCGTCGCCGACTGCGACGTCGATCTCTGGGCCGACGGCGCGGTCTCCGTCGAGCAGGTGCTGACCGGCGACCGGTTCGCCGTCGCCCGCGCGATCACCGGCGCCGAGGGCGGTCGCCTCGACGAGGCGATGCTCACCGAGATCCGCGCCGCCGCCACGCGCCGCGTCGTGCCCGTGCTCGGCATCACCGGCACCGGCGGCTCGGGCAAGTCGTCGCTGACCGACGAGGTCGTACGACGCTTCCGCACCGACCAGCAGGACAAGCTGAGGATCGCGGTGATCGCCGTCGACCCCACCCGCCGCAAGGGTGGCGGCGCGCTGCTCGGCGACCGGATCCGCGCCAACTCCCTCGACGGCGACCGGGTCTTCTTCCGCTCCCTCGCGACCCGCGGAGCCCACGAGGTGCCTGAGCACCTCGCCGACGTGATCGACGTGCTCAAGGCCGCAGGCAACGACCTGGTGATCGTCGAGACGCCCGGCATCGGCCAGGGCGACGCGGGCATCGTGCCGCTGGTCGACCACTCGCTCTACGTCATGACGCCGGAGTTCGGTGCCGCCTCGCAGCTCGAGAAGATCGACATGCTCGACTTCGCCGACACCGTCGCGATCAACAAGTTCGAGCGCCGCGGCGCCAAGGACGCGCTGCGGGACGTCGGCCGCCAGCTGGTCCGCAACCGCGAGGCCTTCGGCAAGCAGCCGCACGACATGCCGGTCTTCGGCACCAGCGCCGCGACGTTCAACGACGACGGCGTGACCGCGCTCTACCAGCACCTGCGCGCCGAGCTCGCCGAGGTCGGGCTGCCGGTCGTCGAGGGCACGCTCCCGCACGTCGACGTGCGCCACTCGTCCGGCATCCGGCAGGTCGTCCCGGCCGACCGGGTGCGCTACCTGTCCGAGATCACCGAGACCGTCCGCGGCTACCACGCGCAGACGGTGGAGCTGGCGGAGGCGGCGCGCAACCTCCAACGCGTGCAGTACGTCGCCGACCAGCTGGGTCTCGATACACCCGGCTCGTCCCTCGCCGGGCACTCGACCACCGATGGGCTGACCGCGCTGCTCGAGGCCGCGCGCAGGGCCGTGCCGCACGACGTCGCCGACCAGATCGAGCGCTGGCCGGCGGTGGTCGAGGCGTACTCCGGTGACGAGCAGGTGGTGAAGGTCCGGGACCGGGAGATCACCACGAAGCTGACGAAGGAGTCGCTCAGCGGCAACAAGATCCCGCGCGTCTCGCTGCCGCGATTCACCGACCACGGCGAGCTCGTGACGTTCTGGCGCAACGAGAACCTGCCGGGCTACTACCCCTTCACCGCCGGCGTCTTCCCGTTCAAGCGCGACAACGAGGACCCCGCCCGGATGTTCGCGGGCGAGGGCGACCCGGCGCGCACCAACCGCCGCTTCAAGATCCTGTCCCACGGCAACGACGCGACCCGCCTGTCGACGGCGTTCGACTCGGTGACGCTCTACGGCCGTGACCCCGACCCGCGCCCCGACGTCTACGGCAAGGTCGGCACGTCGGGCGTGAGCGTCGCGACGCTCGACGACATGAAGGCGCTCTACGACGGCTTCGACCTCGTCTCGCCGACGACGTCCGTGTCGATGACGATCAACGGCCCCGCGCCCACCGTGCTGGCCTTCTTCCTCAACACCGCGATCGACCAGCAGGTCGACGCGTTCCGCGAGAAGGAGGGCCGCGAGCCGAGCGAGGGGGAGCGCGCCACGCTGGCGGCGTACGCCCTGGCGAACGTCCGCGGCACCGTGCAGGCCGACATCCTCAAGGAGGACCAGGGCCAGAACACCTGCCTGTTCTCCACCGAGTTCTCGCTGCGGATGATGGCCGACATCCAGGAGTGGTTCATCGAGCAGCAGGTGCGCAACTTCTACTCGGTGTCGATCTCCGGCTACCACATCGCCGAGGCCGGGGCGAACCCCATCAGCCAGCTCGCCTTCACCCTCGCCAACGGCTTCACCTACGTCGAGGCCTACCTCGCGCGCGGCATGAAGATCGACGACTTCGCGCCCAACCTGTCCTTCTTCTTCTCCAACGGCATGGACCCCGAGTACTCGGTCCTCGGCCGCGTCGCCCGCCGCATCTGGGCGGTCACGATGAAGGAGAAGTACGGCGCCTCGGAGCGCTCGCAGAAGCTCAAGTACCACGTCCAGACGAGCGGCCGGTCGCTGCACGCGCAGGAGATGGACTTCAACGACATCCGCACCACGCTGCAGGCCCTGATCGCGATCTACGACAACGCGAACAGCCTCCACACCAATGCGTACGACGAAGCGGTGACGACGCCGACCGAGGACTCCGTGCGCCGCGCGCTCGCGATCCAGCTGATCATCAACCGCGAGTGGGGCCTGGCGATGAACGAGAACCCGCTCCAGGGCTCGTTCGTCATCGACGACCTCACCGACCTCGTCGAGGCGGCCGTGCTCGCCGAGTTCGACTCGATCAACGAGCGCGGCGGCGTGCTCGGCGCGATGGAGACGGGCTACCAGCGCGGGCGGATCCAGGACGAGTCGATGCTCTACGAGCACCGCAAGCACGACGGCTCGCTGCCGATCATCGGCGTCAACACGTTCGTCAAGGAGTCCGCCGCCGACGCGCAGCCCAAGGAGATCGAGCTCGCCCGCGCGACCGACGCCGAGAAGGAGTCGCAGCTCACCCGCGTGCGCGCCTTCCAGGCCGAGCACGGCGCCGAGGCGCAGGAGGCGCTCGCCCGCCTCAAGGACGCCGCGATCAACGGCGACAACGTGTTCGCCGTGCTGATGGACGCCGCCCGGGTCTGCTCGCTCCAGCAGGTCACCGAGGCGTTCTTCGAGGTCGGGGGGCAGTACCGCCGCAACGTCTGAGCCGAGCAGACGTCGCTAGGCCGTGGCCAGCTCGTCGCCGGCCACGGCGACGTCCGGTGACGTCGCCGGCAGCAGGCTGACGGGATCCACCTCGGCGGGGCCCACCGCGGCGGGCAGGTCGAACCGGAAGACCGATCCCGGGCCGGGCTCGGCGGGCAGGCACTCGATGGTGCCACCGTGTCGCTGCACGATCGTCTGGCAGATCGACAACCCCATGCCGGTGCCGCGCCGCTCGTCGCCCGAGACGTGACCACGGTGGAACCGCTCGAAGATCAGGTCGCGCTGGTTCTCCTCCACGCCGACACCGTTGTCCTCGACCTCGACGACCACGCGGGACCCCGTGCGCACCGCTCTCACGTGGACCAAGGCAGGCACGCCGCGGCGGGCGTACTTGACGGAGTTGCCGACGAGGTTGGCGAAGAGCTGCCGCAGGGAGGCCTCGTCGGCGTGCACGGACGGCAGGCCCTCGTCAGGCACCTCGATCGCGTCATCAGGGCCCAACAGCGCGGCGGCCCGCACGAGTGCGCTGTCGGGTCCGCTGAGCGGCACGTCGCTGACGTCCATGGCACCTGCCTCGGCCACGGCCTGGGTGAGGAGGTCGTCGATCAGGCCGGCCATCTGGATCGCTGCCTGATCGGCACGCGTGACCGAGGCATGGGTGTCACCGTCGGGATCGAGGTCGAGGGCAGCGAGCTCGAGCCAGGCGCGGATCGCGGTCAGGGGGCCGCGCAGGTCGTGTGCCGCGGTCGAGGCGAAACCGACGAGGGGCCGGATGCTCTGGCGGTGCTCCGTCACCTCCCTGAGGACCAGCAGGGTGCCCGCGCGTCCGTCGTCGCCCTGCTGGGTGGCGAGGTCGGCGCGCGACACGGCCAGCACGAGGTCGTCGCCGGAGGGCAGCCGCAGCTGGACGTCGCCCACGCCGAGCTCGGCGCGCGAGGCGCTGGTGTGGGCGGGCGCGGGGTGGAGCACCAGGTCCACCAGTGCGGCGAGGGCCACCGCGTCGGAGGCGCCAGGACGCACCCGATGGGCGAGCCGTCGGCTGGCGCCGTTGCTGCGCTCGATGCGTCCGAGGCCGTCGAGGACGATCAGTCCCTCCCGCATGCTCTCGGTCATCTCTGCGAGCAGCTCGGCCTGCTCGGCCGCCCTGGCCCGGGCCTCGCCCATCCGCACCACCAGCTGGTCGATGCGATCGCTCAGTGTGCCGACCGCGAGTCCGGTCAGCAGCACCGAGACGAGGAACACCTGCGCGACCAGCGTGTCCTGGAAGGGGGTGGTGTCCAGGGCTCGTGCCGGTCCCGCCCCCATGAGTGTCAGCAGCAGTCCGCCGACCCCCAGGGCGAGCGCGTGGATGGCGGCGAAGAACGTGGGGAACCGCGCCGCTGACCACACCGCGAGCGGAATGACGAGGAAGACGATCGGGAGGGGCTGGAGGAAGACGAGCACGAGGACCACGGTGGAGACGGCCCACAGCACGCCGAGCTCCCGCCGACTGCCGCCCTCGGTGCGCGGGGCGATGCTCTGGGTTGCCCACTCCCACGCCAGGTGCCCGACGCACCCGAGGACCACGAGACCCGTGAAGTGCCGGTTGAACCACGCCACGGGCACCCAGGTGTCCCAGGCGCCCCCGGAGAGCAGGAAGACGGCGAGGGTGCCGATCGCGGCGCCGACCGCGCTGCCGACGGCGGCCGCGATGCAGGTGTACGCCAGGGAGCGGGGCGAGCGAAAGCTCTCGGTGCCTCCGGCACCCAGGAGGTTCGGGCACCAGCGCCGCACGAGCGCGACGGTGACCCAGGTCTGGAAGGCCATGGACGCGGCGCCCAGCACGACCAGGTCGAGCGTGGCGTCGGTCAGCCACGCGGCCCCGCCGTGGATGACCGTCAACGGCACCAGCGCCCGCGCCTGGTGGCGCCGTGACTCCGCGAGCAGCCAGAGCATGGCGACGCCCGCGCCCGGCCAGATGAGGCTCACGCCCTGCCCGTCCTTGCCTGCCAGCCGGGCCAGTACGGCGAGGACCGCGTAGGTGACGGCGAATCCCACGACCCACCGGGCGGGCAGCGCCGGTCGGACGGTCACGGCCGTCGTCCCGACCCGAGGAGGCACCCGGGCCGGGAGTGCCGGCTCACACAGGAATGACACACGAAAGCACGTTAGTGCTTCAAAGCCCACGTGAGGTCAACATCGCAAAAGTGGTTGAGTCGGCAACCGTGATCACCCCGAGCGCGAGTCGCCCGGCACCACCGGACCAGGAGCTGATCAGAGGTTGATCGTGATGTCCGCGTCCTCGCGGAGGTCCTCGACGAGACCCTGCGCGACCTTGCCGACCTGCTCGGTCCTCGCCTGCTCGGCGATCTGGTCGCGGACCTGGGCGTAGGGCGGGATCTTCTGGCCCTGCTGGCCGGCGGCCTGCTCCTTGGCCTGCGCGTAGATCGCGCGGAGCTCCTTCTCGCTCGGCGTGGTGCCGCCGTCCTCGTCCTCGACGAGCTTCTCGACAAGCACCTGCATCTCGACCTGGTTGCGCGCCTGGTCCTCGGACATGCCGTTCTCCGCGATCGCCGCGAGCAGCTCCTCGGCGGAGGCGAGCTGGCTCTGCTGGGCGATCTCCTCGAGCTCGGCATCGATCTCGTCGTCGCCGACCTCGAGGCCGCGGGACTCGGCCTCCTGCGTGAGGAGCTCGGTGGAGACGAGGTCCTCGGCGGTCTGCTGCTTGATCTGCTCCTCGTCGGGAGCCTGACCACTGGTCTGCGCCTCGGCGGTCGCCTGCTGGAAGGCCGCCTCGAAGAGCGGGACGAACTCGTCCTTGGTGACCTCCTCACCGTTGACCTCGGCGACCACGTCGGGGATGCCGGAGAGGTCGGGGCCGTCGGCGGAGCCGGCCTCGGCGTCCGCGCTCGCACTCGGCGACTCGCTCGCGGAGGCGTCCTTGTCCGACGACGCGTCGTCGGAGGACGAGCCACACGCCGAGAGGACGAGGAGGCTGGCGGCGGCCACGAGGCCGAGGGCAGAACGGGTGCGCATGAGGTGGTTCATCCCCATCGACGGTACGCACCGAACCTGAGCGCCCTCCTCAGGGTTCTCAGGGGGTGACCCCGCTCACAGGTGGTCGGGGACCGTCAGCGCGTCGGGGTCCTGCCGGACCGGGAGCTGCGCGAGGGCCGTACGCACGAGCGTGAGGCGCGCGGCCAGCGCCACCTTCTTGCGCATGCGGCCGATGCCGGTCTCGCCCATCGTCTCCTCGACCGCGGCAGCGATCTGCGCGTCGGTGAAGGTCGGCCGCGTCCCGGCCTCGACCTCGACGTCGGGCAGCGCGAGCAGCACCGGCAGCACCTGGCCGCCGACGGCCTCGAGGAGGTGGTAGCGCTCGATCCTGCTCATCGCCTCCCACTTCTCCTCACCCTTGCCGCGCCGCCCGATCGTGCCGCCGGCCACGATCTTCGCGGCGGCGGTGACGGCGACGGTCAGCTCGTGCTCGGTGAAACGCATGCCTCAAGCATGCCCGAGGCGCGGCATCATGAACGTATGCGCCTGCCCGACCTGCGACCCGAGGACCTCGATCCCGACCAGCGGGTGTTGTACGACGACATCGTCGGCGGTCCCCGCAGCACCGGACCCCAGCACTTCGCACTGACCACGGCCGACGGTGCACTCACCGGCCCGTTCGGGGTGATGGTCCACGGGCCCGCACTCGGCCGCCCGCTCCAGGAGCTGGGCAGTGCCGTCCGCTACGCGACCGGGCTCACCGACCGGGTGCGCGAGATCGCGATCCTCGCCGTCGCCGCGGCCACCGGCAGCGTCTTCGAGCAGCACGCCCACGAGCGCGTCGGCCGGGCCGTCGGACTGACCGACGTCGAGCTGGTGGCCCTCGCCGAGGGGCGGTTCACGACGGACGACGCGGTCGAGGCGTCGGCGTACGCGCTGTGCCGTCGCCTGCTGGACGACCGCTCCCGCCTCACCGGCGAGGAGTACGCCGACCTGGCCGGGGTCCTCGGCACCACGACGATCACCGAGCTCGTGGTGCTCGTCGGCTACTACCGCACCCTCGCCCAGCTGCTCGACGTCTTCGACGTGGACGTCCCCGACTGACGCACCGACGCTCTGGTCAGGGCTCGTCCGGGGGTCGCAGGTCGAAGCCTCCGCCGGCACCCGGACGCAGGGGCACGACGACCCGCTCACCCGCGGTGCCCGGCACCGTCACGCAGGCACCGGACGGCACCTGGCACGTCATCAGGCTGAGGACGTCGTCGGGGCCGACGGTGTCGCCGTCACCCGGACCGTCGACAGCGATGCCGAGCACGGTCCCCTCGTCGATCCAGCGCGAGAGCGTCCAGCGCTCCGCCGGAGCGTCCGGCACGACGTCCTCGCCTGCGTCGGGCACGAGCACGGCGCGCAGGCCGTCACGCTGCTCGATGCGCCAGCCGCCCGCCGGGCTCTGGAGCGGGTCAGCACCCCGTTCCGGCACCACCTCGTCCTCGCCCAGCTCGCGTGCGTCACCGCTGTCCAGGTCGTAGGCCCAGTCGCCACCGGTCGTCCTGGCGTAGACCTCGGCGTCGGTGATAACGAGGATGGCGACCTCGGACTCGTTGAGGTCGTGGACCGGGTCGGTGCGGTCGGTGTCGAAGCCGTCGTCCGTCGTCACGCCGTCGCCGGACGTCAGGTCGTAGAGGCGCATCTCGGCGCCGCCGGTGTCGTAGTCGGTGGCGAGCACCGCGAGGTGGGTGCCGTCCGGCGAGACCGCCACGCCCTCGTCGTCGACGTCGAGCCCGGTGTCGACGGCGTCGCCGTCGGGGGCGGTGAAGAAGAGGTCGGCACCCACGAACCGACCGTCGTCGTCCTCAGGGTCGAACGGGACGAAGAAGACGCCGTCGCCACCCACCAGCAGGGCGCGGACCGTCGCGCCGGTGTCGATCGTCGTGCCGTCGGCCAGGTGCACCGTCGAGCCGACGGCCCAGACGAAGCCGCCGGTGTAGATCGGTTCGGCACTGGTGCGCCACACCGCGTCGTCGTCGACGTCGTCGCGGACATCGGGTGTGCAGGCGGTGGCCGCGCCCACGAGCAGCAGCGACGCCACCAGCCCTCGTCCCCCCACGGCTGCATGGTGCCACGCCGGGAGTGCCCGGGCGGCTCAGTAGTGCGCGGTCATCACGTGCTTGATGCGCGTGTAGTCGTCGAAGCCGTAGCCCGAGAGGTCCTTTCCGTAGCCGGAGTGGCCGAAGCCACCGTGCGGCATCTCGGAGACGAACGGGATGTGGGTGTTGACCCACACGCACCCGAAGTCCAGCTCGCGGGTCAGCCGGTCGGCGGTGCCGTGGTCGCGCGTCCAGACGCTGGCCGCCAGCCCGTAGGGCACGTCGTTGGCGAGACGCACCGCCTCGGCCTCGTCGTCGTACGACTGCACGGTCAGGACCGGGCCGAAGACCTCCTCCTGCACGATCCGGTCGTCCTGCCGCACACCGGTCACGACGGTCGGGGCAAAGAAGAACCCGGCGTCGCCGTGGCGGGTGCCGCCGGTGCGGACGGTGGCGTGGTCGGGCAGGTCGGCGAGGAACGCCTCGACCTTGGCGAGGTGGGCCGCGTTGTTGAGCGGGCCGTAGTCGGCCTCGGTGTCGGACGGCGGCCCGGGGCGGGTGCCCTCGGCCTCCGCGACGAGCAGGTCGACCAGCTCGTCGTGGATGCTGCGGTGCACGATCACGCGGGTCGCGGCCGTGCAGTCCTGGCCGGAGTTGAAGTAGGCCGCCGCGGCGATCAGCCCGGCCGCCCGGGGCAGGTCGGTGTCGGGCGTGACGACCACGGGAGCCTTGCCGCCGAGCTCGAGGTGGGCGCGCTTGAGGTTCTTCGCGGCCGACGACGCGACCTCCATCCCGGCGCGGACGGAACCGGTGATCGCCACCAGGCCGGGCGTCGGGTGCTCGACGAGCAGCCGTCCGGTCGTCGCGTCGCCGTTGACGACGTTGAGCACGCCGGGCGGCAGGATCGCCCCGGCGATCTCGGCGAGCAGCACCGTCGAGCGCGGGGTCGTGTCGCTGGGCTTGAGGACGATGGTGTTGCCCGCGGCGAGCGCCGGGGCGATCTTCCAGATCGCCATCGCGAAGGGGTAGTTCCACGGAGTCACCTGGCCGACGACGCCGATCGGCTCGCGCCGGATGCTCGAGGTGTGGCCCTCGAGGTACTCCCCCGCGGACTTGCCCTCGAGCAGCCGGGCCGCGCCGGCGAAGAACCGCAGCTGGTCGACACCTTGGTCGACCTCCTCGCTGGCGATGTAGCGCACCGGCTGGCCGGTGTCGCGCGCCTGCACCTCGCTGATCTCGTCACGCCGCTCGGCGATCGCGGTGGCGAGGTCGAGGAGGTGGGCCTGGCGGCGGCCCGGCGTCAGCCGCTTCCACGACTCCGACGCGCGCGCCGCGGCGGCGTAGGCCCGGTCGACCTCCTCGGGCGTGGAGACCGGTGAGCGGCCGTCGACCTCACCCGTCGTGGGGTCGACGAGCTCGATGAAGTCGGTCGCGGCCGACTCGACCAGCTCGCCGTCGATGAAGTTGCGGATGGTCTCGGACATGTGAGGAAGCCTCTCAGGCGACGTAGATCTTGCGGAGCGTCTCGCGGACGACCCAGGTGGTCTGCTCGCCGGCGCGCAGTCGTACGACGCTGCCGGGGCCGAGGTCGACCGCCTCGCCGTCGTCGAAGGTGACGGTCGCCGAGCCGGACAGCACGACGAACACCTCGTCGACCTCGACGTCGGTGGCGGTGCCGGGGCTCATCTCCCAGACGCCGACCTCCACGCCGGCGACCGCGGCGAGCGCGCGGGAGCCCGCCTCGGGCGCGCCGTCGAGGACGGTGCCCGGGTCGAGGGGCGCGGTGGGCACGTCGGTGGCGACGTCGAGCACACGGAACATGGCGTCATCGTCCCCCGGCGATTCGCCCCGGTGCCCGACGATCTGTCGTCACTTCGTCGGCGGACCGGACGTTGTGCCGGACAGGTCGTCCACGAGCAGCGCCACGTGGAGCGAGACGCGTACGTCGGGGTCGTCGAGGTCGGCGTCGAGGAGCTTCTCGATCCGGGCCAGCCGGTCGTAGAACGCCGCGCGCGAGAGGTGGAGGCTGGCAGCGGCCTCGGTCTTGCTGGCCGGGTGCATCACCAGCGCGCGGAGGGCGGCGACGAGGTCGGTGCGCGCCCCCTCGGCGCGGTCATGACCCTTGAGCGGGGCGAGCTCGCGGTCGACGAAGAGCCTCAGCCGGTCGTCCTCACCGAGGAGCGCGAGCAGGCCGCGCAGGTGGAGGTCCGCGAGCCGGTGCACGTCGGGGTCGTGCTCGCGGCGCGCCTGCGGGGCAGCGTCGGCGACCTGGCCCGCCTCGGTGACCGAGCGCGCGACGGACGACCGCTCGGTCACGACCCGACCGGCAGCGAGCACGACGTCGTGGTGGGCGAGGACGCGGGCCGCGAGCCGGTCGACGAGGTCCTCGACGTCCGCGGTCGGCGCCGCCGAGACCACCACCCGCAGGTCGCGCTCGACCTCGCAGACCAGCGCCGGCAGCCGCAGGCCGTGCGCGGCCCGGACGACCGTGGCCGCGACCTCGTCGAGGTCGGCCGGCGACACCGCCCCGACCCGCGGCCGCACCACCACGCCGGCGAAGGAGCGGCGCCGCACCGGGAACCCGGCCAGCTCGCAGCGACGGAGCACGTCGTCGGAGTCGGGGTCGTCGGTGAGGCCGGAGAGCAGCTCGAGGTGCGTACGCCGCATGAGCGTCCCGCGGTCGCGGTCGTGGAGCCGGTGCAGGGCGAGGGCCGCCGCTGCGCGTTCGGCGACGGCGACGAGGCGCTGCGAGGGGGGCTGCGGCGAGCCGATCACGAGCCGGCCCCACACCTGGTCGGCGGTGCCGAGCCGGGTGACCAGCCAGCCGTTGGCGGCGTCCCACCCCGTGCGGGAGGCGACCTCCACCCGACGCGAGCGGGCCGGCCAGCCGTCGAGGAAGCCACCGGCGTCGTCGGGCCCGGCGAAGTAGTCGAGCGGCCGGTGCTGGGCGTTCTCCACGACGACCGGTCCGGCGGCCATCCGCTGCACGGCCTGGAGGATCTCGACCGGGCCCGCCTGGCCGAAGGACAGCTCGGTGAAGGTCTCGTGCACGCGCTGGGCCTCGCGCAGCTCGGTGAGCTGGCGGTCCACGACACGCTCGCCGATCTCCTGGGCCAGGGCGGCGAAGCGGGTCTCCTGGCCGAGGACGACCAGCGGCAGCCCGTGCCGCTCGCAGGCGTCGACGAGCGGGGCGGGCAGGTCTGCGGACCACCTGCGGCCGAGCTCGACCACGATCCCGACCGCGCCGGAGTCGGCGACCTCGTCGACGAAGGCCGTCAGCCCGGCGGCGTCGTCGTCGCCCGGGAGCCCGGTGCCCATCGTCAGCAGGAGGTCGCCGGCGCGGAGCAGCGAGCCCGCGTCGAGGCGCTCGGTGGCGTGCACCCAGCGGATCGGCCGGTCGAGGCCGGAGGCGCCTGCCACGACGGCGGGGACGGCCCGGCGGAACGTGGGCAGGACCAGCGCCTCCTGGAGCGTCACACCCGGCGTCACCTCGGCCACGCGCGCAGCCTACGCGCGGACGGGGCGACGGAATGTCCGAACGAGGACCGGGAATCCTACGATCCGACACCCGCGGTGCACGGCACGTCCACAGAGGATGGGCGCCATGAGCAACGACATCGTGCACTGGGTCGACGGCGCCGAGCTGCCGGGGCGGCCCGACGGCTGGGCCTCCGTGACCAACCCCGCCACCGGCCAGGTCACCGGCCGCGTCGCGCTGGCCAGCGAGGCCGACGCGCAGCAGGTCATCGCCGCCGCGTCGCGTGCGGCGAAGGCGTGGGGCACCACCTCGCTCGCCCGGCGTACGCAGGTGATGTTCGCCTTCCGCGAGCTGCTCAACAGCCGCAAGGACGAGCTCGCCGCGATCATCACCGCGGAGCACGGCAAGGTGCACTCCGACGCGATCGGCGAGATCTCGCGCGGCCTCGAGGTGGTGGAGTTCGCCTGCGGCATCTCCCACCTGCTCAAGGGCGGCCACAGCGAGGAGGCGTCGACCGGCGTCGACGTGCACTCCAAGCGCGTGCCGCTCGGCGTCGTGGGGATCATCAGCCCCTTCAACTTCCCGGCGATGGTGCCGATGTGGTTCTTCCCCATCGCCATCGCCGCCGGCAACACCGTCGTGCTGAAGCCGAGCGAGAAGGACCCGAGCGCGGCCAACTGGATCGCCGCTCTCTGGAAGGAGGCCGGTCTCCCCGACGGCGTCTTCAACGTCCTGCACGGCGACAAGACCGCCGTCGACGCGCTGCTCACCAGTCCCGACGTGCAGTCGATCAGCTTCGTCGGCTCGACCCCGATCGCGGAGTACGTCTACGAGACCGCGAGCCGTCACGGCAAGCGCGTCCAGGCCCTCGGCGGCGCGAAGAACCACATGGTCGTGCTGCCCGACGCCGACCTCGACCTGGCCGCCGACTCGGCCGTCAACGCCGGCTACGGCAGCGCCGGCGAGCGCTGCATGGCGATCAGCGTGCTGGTCGCGGTCGACCCGATCGGCGACGAGCTCGTCGCCCGGATCGCCGACCGCACCCGCACCCTGCTGATCGGCGACGGAGGACGCGAGGCGACCGGGGGCGAGAAGGAGGCCGACATGGGCCCGCTCGTCACGAAGGCCCACCGCGACAAGGTCAGCTCCTTCATCGACTCCGGCGAGGCGGCCGGCGCGAAGGTCGTCGTCGACGGCCGCGACGTCGCGGCCCGCGGCGGCGAGGAGGGCTTCTGGCTCGGCCCGACGCTCTTCGACGACGTCACGCCGGAGATGGACATCTACCGCGAGGAGATCTTCGGCCCCGTCCTGTCCGTCGTCCGGGCGAAGTCCTACGAGGAGGCGGTGGCCCTGGTCAACGCCAACGAGTACGGCAACGGCACCGCGGTCTTCACCAACGACGGCGGCGCGGCCCGTCGCTTCGAGGCCGACGTCACCGTCGGCATGATCGGCGTCAACGTCCCCGTCCCGGTGCCGGTCGCCTACTACTCCTTCGGCGGCTGGAAGCGCTCGCTCTTCGGCGACACCCACGCCCACGGCACCGAGGGCGTCCACTTCTTCACCCGCGGCAAGGTCGTCACCACCCGGTGGATCGACCCCGCCAACCGCCCCGAGGGCGGCCTCGAGCTGGGATTCCCGCGCAATGACTGAGCTGATGAACAAGAGCGACCTGTCCGGCACGTACGACGCCGCGCGGGCCTACGAGCTCGACCGCGCGCACGTCTTCCACTCCTGGTCCGCCCAGGCCGAGATCACGCCGATGGTCGTCACCCGCGCCGAGGGCAGCCACGTCTGGGACGCGAACGGCACGCGCTACCTCGACTTCAGCTCGCAGCTGGTCTTCACCAACCTCGGCCACCAGCACCCCCGCATCGTGGCCGCGATCCAGGAGCAGGCCGCGCACCTGTGCACGATCGCGCCGGCCGTCGCCAACGGCGCCCGCTCCGAGGCCGCCCGGCTGATCGCGAGCCACACCCCCGGCGACCTCGACCACGTCTTCTTCACCAACGGCGGCGCGGACGCCAACGAGCACGCCGTACGCATGGCGCGGCTGCACACCGGGCGCCACAAGGTGCTGACGACCTACCGCAGCTATCACGGCGGCACGCACCTCGCGGTCAACATGACCGGCGACCCGCGTCGCTGGGCGAGCGACCACGGCTCGACCGGGACGGTCCACTTCTTCGGCCCGTTCCTCTACCGCAGCGCCTTCCACGCGACCACCGAGGCCGAGGAGTGCCAGCGCGCGCTCGAGCACCTCGAGCAGGTCGTCGCCCTCGAGGGGCCGGCCACCGTCGCCGCAATCGTCCTCGAGGCGATCCCGGGCACCGCCGGGATCATGGTCCCGCCGCCGGGCTACCTCGCCGGCGTCCGCGAGATCTGCGACCGCCACGGCATCGTGCTGATCGCCGACGAGGTGATGTCGGGCTTCGGCCGGGCCGGTCGCTGGTTCGCGGTCGAGCACGGAGCCATCACGCCCGACCTGATCACCTTCGCCAAGGGCGTCAACTCCGGCTACGTCCCGCTCGGCGGCGTCGCCATCAGTGACGAGATCTACTCCACCTTCGCCCACCGCACCTACCCCGGCGGCCTCACCTACTCCGGCCACCCGCTTGCATGCGCGGCGGCGGTCGCCACCATCTGCACGATGGAGGACGAGGACGTCGTCGGTCGCGCCGAGCGCCTCGGCGAGGACGTGCTCGGGCCGGGCCTGCGGGCGCTCGCGGAGAAGCACGAGCGGATCGGCGAGGTCCGCGGCACCGGCGCCTTCTGGGCGATCGAGCTGGTCAGCGACCGCACCACCCGCGAGCCGCTCGCGCCCTACGGCGGGTCCAGCCCGGAGATGGGAGCCATCGTCAAGGGCTGCCAGGAGCGAGGCATGCTGCCCTTCGTCAACTACAACCGCATCCACGTCGTCCCGCCGCTCACCACGACCGACGACGAGGCCCGCGAAGGACTCGCGATCCTGGACGCCGCCCTCGACGCGACCGCCTGATCGCCGGCCCTGACCAGATGGCGGCCCACCGCACGGCCTACGAGCGCCACGCTCCCCACCCCCGCGTCGTGGAGCGGGCGCTCGCCGGCAGTGAGCAGTCGGTCTTCTGGCTCGACGACGTCGCCGCGACGTCGTACCCCGAGCTCACCGCGTCGACGCGCGCCGACCTGACGATCGTCGGCGGGGGCTACCTCGGCCTCTGGGCCGCCGTCCACGCCAAGCGACGTGACCCCGGGCGACGCGTGGTGCTGCTCGAGGCGCACACGATCGGCTGGGCAGCATCGGGGCGCAACGGCGGCTTCTGCGAGGCCTCGCTCACCCACGGGGAGGACAACGGTCGCAACCGCTGGCCTGATGAGTACGACGTCCTCGCCCGCCTCGGCCACGAGAACCTCGCCGGCTTCGAGGCCGACGTCCGCGACCTCGGGATCGACTGCGAGTGGGAGCGCACCGGCACCCTCTCGGTCGCTGTCGAGGAGCACCAGGTCGGGTGGTTGCGGGACGAGCCCCACTTCCTGGACGCCGCGCAGGTGCGCGCCGAGATCGACAGCCCGCTCTTCCTCGCCGGAGCGATGGAGCCCGACGACACCGCCCTCGTCCACCCAGCGAAGCTGGCGCTGGAGCTCGCCCGCGTCGCCGCCGACCTCGGGGTCGAGGTCCACGAGCACTCGGCCGCGACCGCACTGCGTCGTACGACAGCCGGCGTCGAGGTGCACACCGACCGCGCGGTGGTCACGTCCGACCACGTCGTCCTCGCCACCAACGTCTTCCCGTCGCTGCTGCGCCGCAACCGGCTGATGACGGTGCCGGTCTACGACTACGTGCTGATGACCGAGCCGCTCACCTCCGACCAGCTCGCGTCGATCGGCTGGGCCGGTCGGCAGGGGCTCGGCGACGTGGCCAACCAGTTCCACTACTCCCGGCTGAGCGCGGACAACCGCATCCTCTGGGGCGGGTACGACGCGGTCTACCCCGCGGGCGGTCGGGTGGCCGCGCGGCACGAGGACCGACCAGCCAGCTACTCCCGCCTGGCGTCACACTTCCTCGCGACGTTCCCGCAGCTCGAGGACGTCCGCTTCACGCACCGCTGGGCGGGCGCGATCGACACCTGCACGCAGTTCACCGCGTTCTACGGGCTCAGCCACGACGACCGGGTCGCCCATGCCGCCGGCTTCACCGGGCTGGGCGTGGGCGCGACGCGCTTTGCGGCCGAGGTGCTGCTCGACCTGCTGTCGGGCGCCACCACCGAGCGGACGGACCTGCGGATGGTGCGCGAACGGCCGCTGCCCTTCCCGCCCGAGCCGCTGGCGTCGGTCGGGATCAACCTGACGCGCTGGTCGCTCGACCGGGCCGACCACCGTCGGGGGCGACGCAACGTGTTCCTGCGTGCCCTCGACGCGGCCGGCCTCGGCTTCGACAGCTGACGGTCAGGCGGCAGTCAGGCGGCCGGGTTGTGGCCCGTGAGGTCCGCCCGGAGCGAGGCCAGGATGCGCGTGAGGACGCGCGAGACCTGCGCCTGCGTCAGCCCGACCGCCTCGGCGATCTCCTGCTGGGTGGCTTCCTCGACGAACCGCATCCGCAGGATGCGCTGGTCGCGGTCCTGGAGCGTCGCCACGAGGGGCTCGAGGACGATGCGCGCCTCGGCAGCGACGACCGAACGGTCCTCGAAGCCGAGCAGGTCGCCGAGCGACGACGACCCGTCACCGACCGGTCCGTCGAGGGACGTCGGCGTGAAGCACCCGTCCGCGGTGAGCGCCTCGACGACCTCGTCGATCGCGACGCCGAGGTGTGTGGCGACCTCGCTCGGGCGCGGCGAGCGACCGAGCGAGCTCTCCAGGTCCTCCTGGGCCCGCGAGATGCGGGACTGGAGGTCCTGCACGCGTCGTGGCGGCCGGACCATCCACCCCGCGTCACGGAAGTGCCGGCGCAGCTCGCCGCGGATGGTCGGGACGGCGTACGACAGGAAGTCGTGGCCGGCGCGGGGGTCGAAGCGCTGGGCGGCCTTGGTCAGACCGAGCAGCGCGACCTGCTCGAGGTCGTCGAGGTCGATGCCTCGGTTGCGGTAGCGACCGGCCATCGAGCGGGCGACGCCCGCGTTGGTCTCGATGAGGTCGGTGATGAGGTGCTGGGAGCCGACGGTCTCGGACTCCACCAGGCGCAGGTCGGCGACGATGCCGTCGGTGCGACGAGCGCGTTCCCTGCCGTCGGCCGGGCGGCTGCTGACGGACAGGACGGAGAGAGAGCTGTGCTCGGGGAGGATCGCAGTGGTGACCACGGATTCGCTCCTAACATGCAGTAGGTGCGTCCACCGTGGTCTCCAGCAAACGACTCCTTCAGGTTCACATGGTCCAGACCAGCACGCCAGCCGGAAAGCGAAGGGGCCACCACCCTTAGGGGGTGGTGGTGCGCGACAGCGTGTCTCCGGGGTTCTCGTCGTACTGGTCGCGGTAGTAGGCCGCGAAGCGGCCGGGGTTGAAGAATCCGTTGCGGATGGCCGCGTCGGTCACGGTCTCGGCCGAGCCGTCGCGCAGTGCCTGACGGGCCAGGTCGAGCCGCACGCGCCGCAGGTAGTCCTGCGGGGTGCAGCCGAGGTGCGTGCGGAAGGCGTACTGCAGGGCCCTCGGGGTCACGTTGCACTCACGGGCGAGCTCACCGAGGGTGAGGTCCTCCGACGCGTGGTCCTCGATGATCCGGGATGCGCGCTGGACCGTGGACGGCGAGTCGTCGACGTCGTCGGCGTGCTCGCCGGGGAGGGAGGGGCGTACGACGACGTTGTTGGCGAACGTGTGGAGCAGGGTGTGGCCCAGGAGGCGGGCGGCGGCGTGCTCCTGTGCCGGGGTCGCGTCTCCGGGCAGCATGGCGCCCACCTGGTCGACGGTCGCCCGCCACCGTGCGCCGGCGGCGGGTGAGCGGGGGACGTAGGAGGTGAAGATGATGTGCCGACGCGGGTGCTGCGGATCGGCGTCCTCCACCGCGGCGAGCATGACGTCCCACGACAGCGACGTGGTGCGCTGCACGGGGTGGTCGGCCGAGCCGGAGAACGGCATGTCCCACCCCGCCACGAGGGCCGACCCCCCATCGGTGATGCGATCGGTGACCCCGTCATGCGCGAACTCGTACATGCCGCTCAGGACGTCGACGACCACCAGCATCGGCATCGGGTCGGAGTCGAAGGAGTAGCTCGCGTCGATCCGGACGTGGTCGAAGACGACGTCGCCGTGGTCGATCCGGTCGTGCTTCACCACACCGAGCCCGCTCGACACCCGCAGCTCGGTGCCGTAGACCGTGTCCAGCCAGGCACGCGCCTCGTCGCCGGAGCCCTCGAAACCGAAAGAGTCCGGAGAACCACGGCGGGACCGCGACTGTGGCACGACGCTCCTGACGGAGGAGAAGAGACGGCGACCCGGTGGCTGGAGTCGGCACCGATCATATTGGGTCCGCACCCGGGCGCGCACCTCCGGCCGGGATGTCGGCGCCGCCTTGTAGACTCGATCTGCTTCCACCGACCTCCGCCCTGTGTCCGCGGACTGACGTCATTGAAAGGTGACCGATGTCTGTGACCCCTCCCTCCTCCGGCGAGGCCGTACAGCCGGGCGACGAGTTCCGTGACGAGATCGCCCACCTCCACGAGGCCGTGCGCTCGCAGCGCGCGATCGGCATGGCGATCGGGCTGCTGTCGGCGACCTACGGCTGCAGCACCGAGCAGGCGTGGCGCACCCTGCTCCGCGTCTCGCAGGACAGCAACACCAAGGTCCGCACGGTGGCCCGCGTGCTCGTCGCCCTCCACGACGGGACAGCCACGCCCGAGGACCACGACGTCCTGCAGACCTTCGAGCGCCAGCTCCCGGCGCCCGGCTGGAGCAGGGGGCCGTCCGCGTAGCATCGCGAACATGAACATCGACGGTGCCGCTCTCGCCGAGAGCTTGCGCACGCTGGCCACGTCGGGGCAGGCCGACGGGATCGTGGCCGCGCTCGAGCAGGTGCTGGACGCCTGCGTCGACCTCTTCGGTGTCGACGGCGCCGGCATCCTCTCCGCTGACGAGCAGAACGTGCTCGGTTACGTCGCGGCCACGGACGGTCCCGGCCGCCTGCTCGAGCAGACCGAGGCGGAGGCGGGGCAGGGCCCGTGCACGGAGGCCTTCGTCAGCGGCGCGGTGGTCACGTCCGCCGACGTCACGGCTGAGGCCGACCGGTGGCCCGTCCTCGCCAGCGCCATGGCCCGGCAACCCGTGCGCGCAGTGCTGGGCACGCCGGTGCGTGTCGGCGGCGTGACGGTGGGGACGCTCGACGTCTACCGCGAGCACGCGCACGAGTGGGACGAGAGCGAGGTCGCAGCGCTCGCCCGCTTCGCCGAGGTCATCGCGACCACCATGACCGCCGCCGTGCAGGCCCACACAGCGGGCGAGCTCGCCCGCCAGCTGCAGTACGCCCTCGACTACCGCGTCGTGATCGAGCGCGCCGTCGGCTACCTGATGGCCAAGGGCGACCTCGACCCGGTCGCCGCCTTCAACGCGCTGCGCACCGCCGCGCGCAGCCGGCGCACCAAGATCGGCGAGGTCGCCGAGCACGTGCTGTCCCACGGTGCCCTTCCCACCTGACGCCCACAGCTCTTCCTGGTCGTAGGGAGCATGGCTCCGCCCCGCTGCGGGTACGTCGTACGCATGAACCGGGACACCGCATGAGCACGACGAGCCGCCCCGTCTCCGCCACACCGGAGCAGGTGTGGTCGGTGCTGGCCGACGGCTGGCTCTACGCCCTCTGGGTGGTGGGTGCCGCTCGGATGCGCGGCGTCGACGAGGGCTGGCCCGCCGTCGGCTCGAGGCTGCACCACAGCGTCGGCACGTGGCCGCTCCTGATCGACGACACGACCGAGGTGCTCGAGGTCGAGGAGAACAGGCGACTGCTGCTGCTCGCCCGGGGCTGGCCGGCCGGCCAGGCGCACGTCGAGATCACCGTGGAGCCGCGGGGCACCGACACGGTGATGACGATCGTCGAGCAGGCCACCGCCGGCCCCGGCGCACTCATCCCGAAGGCGATCCAGGACCCGCAGCTGCACCTGCGCAACATCGAGGCGCTGCGCCGCCTCGCGTTGCTGGTGGAGGGTCGCACCCGGTGACCGCGGGTCGCCGCCACGACGCCATCGTCATCGGCGCCGGACCCAACGGACTGGTCGCGGCCAACATGCTGGCCGACGCCGGCTGGGACGTGGTGGTCCTGGAGGCGCAGTCGACCCCGGGCGGCGCGGTCCGCAGCGACCGCGAGCTGCACCCCGACTTCGTGCACGACACCTTCAGCGCGTTCTACCCGCTCGCCGTCGCGTCGCGCGCGATGACCTCGCTGCGGCTCGAGGACCACGGTCTCGCCTGGGAGCACGCCCCGGCCGTGCTCGGGCACCCGTTCGGCGACGGCCAGTGGGCGGTGCTGCACCGAGACCGCGACCTGACCGCCGCCGGGCTCGACGCCCTCCACGCCGGCGACGGCGACGCGTGGCTCGACCTGTGCCGCACCTGGGACCGCATCGGGGAGCCGATGGTCGACGCACTCACCTCACCCTTCCCGCCGGTGCGCGCCGGAGCGCGGCTGCTGCCGGGACTCGCCCGTGCGGGCGGCCTCGACACGGTCCGACGCCTGGCCACGCCCGTCTCCTCGCTCGGCCGCGAGCTCTTCGGTGGGCCGGCCGGAGCGCTCCTGCTCGCCGGCAACGCCGGGCACGCGGACTTCCCGCTCGACTCACCGGGGTCGGGCGTGTTCGGCGTGCTGATGTCGATGCTCGGCCAGACCGTCGGGTTCCCGGTCCCGCGCGGGGGCGCCCAGGCGCTCACCGACGCGCTGGTCACGAGGTTCACGCGTCTGGGCGGGCGGATCGAGACCGACGCGCCCGTCACCCGCGTCGTCGTGCGCGACGGAGCTGTCACCGGAGTCGTCACCCGAGACGGCGAGTCGTACGACGCCCGCGTGGTCGTCGCCGACGTCGCCGCGCCGCGCCTCTTCGGCGAGCTCGTCGGCGAGGAGGACCTGCCGGCACGCGTGGTGCGCGGGATGCGCGACTTCGAGCTCGACCCCGGCACCGTCAAGGTCGACTGGGCGCTGACCGGTCCGGTCCCGTGGGCCGGGAACCCGGGCGCTGCGCCCGGCACCGTGCACATCGCGGACTCGGTCGAGGAGATGACGCAGACCCTGGCGCAGGTGGCGTCGGGGGTCGTGCCCGACCGGCCGTTCCTCCTGACCGGGCAGATGACGACGAGCGACTCGACCCGGTCGCCGAGCGGCACCGAGTCCTTCTGGGCCTACACGCACGTCCCCCAGCCGTCGGCGACCCGCGGAGACGCCGGCGACGAGGTCACCGGCCGCTGGGACCATGACGACCTCGAGCGCTTCGCCGACCGCATGCAGGCGCGGATCGAGGCGCGGGCACCGGGCTTCGGCTCGCTGGTCGGCGCCCGTCGGGTGCTCGGGCCCCACGAGCTCGAGGCACGCAACGCCAACCTGGTCGGCGGCGCCGTCAACGGCGGCACGTCACAGCTCCACCAGGAACTGGTCTTCCGTCCGGTGCCGGCGATGCGTGGACGCGCCGCGACCGGCGTGCCGGGACTCTTCCTCGGCTCGGCGTCGGCCCATCCCGGTGGCGGAGTCCACGGCGCCGCGGGTGCCAATGCGGCCCGCGCCGCGCTGTGGCAGCACCGGCTGCGCGCGCTGCCCCGACGTCGTACGCGCTGAGCAGGCAGGCCGAGGGGCTCAGCGCCGCGGGATGACCTTGTGGGTGCCGTCGCAGAACGGCAGCCGGCTGGACTTGTCGCAGCGGCAGAGCGCGACGACCGGGCGACGGACGTCGTGGACGGTACCGTCCACGCCCTGCACCGAGGTGGCTCCGCGCAGCAGCATCGGGCCGTGGGGCACGACGACGACATCGGGGTGGTCGAACTCCTCGACCTCGGGGCGCGTGGTCACGCGGCGTCCCACGAAGTGAGCAGGGCGGTGGCGAGGCGCGCCTCGAGGTCGACGCAGGTGAACGCGCCGAAGAGGATCTCGGCTGCCTGGTCGGGCTCGTCCTCGGCCAGAGTGGCGCAGATGTCGCGCGCGGCGAGCAGCTCGTGGACGGCGTCGGCCTCGACGTGCTCGTCGAAGTAGGCCGCCATCGGACCGTCGAGACCGAGCCGGCCGAGGCCCTGGACCATCTTCCGGGACGGCAGGGTGCTCGTCATCTCGAACGCCGCCAGGTGGCCGACCGCTGCACCGCGCAGTCGTCGGTGCATGCCGAGCATCGAGAGCGCGTTGTTGAGCTCGAGGGTCTCGGGGAGCGCGTCGTCGACGTACGCGCCGTACTCGGCACGCAGCCCGACATCGACCATGCCCCGGGCGAAGAGGTGCGAGTGCATCCGGTTGGGGTCGCCGCCGCCGTACTCGTCGTACTGGAGCTCGACGAGCGCCGCCTTCGACCGGACGGGCAGGTGCGGGATCACCCACGTCATCGGGTCGGCCTCCTTGAGCTGGTAGACCGAGCGCTGCCGGAACAGCTCGAGGACCTCGTCGGTGGTCGCGCGCCTGCGCACGTGGTCGGCGAGCGACGGGCCGTCGTCCGCGGCGACGACCGCCTCCAGGGCGGCCGGTACGTCGGCGACCTCGGCGTCCGCGCCCGGCCACCGGCGCCGCAGGCGCTGCTCGAGCGCCACCTCGAGCTCGTGCCGCACGGCGAGCATCGCGGGCTGCCACTCGGCGTCGTCCGCGGCGTCCTCGAACCCGCGGTAGGACATCTCGTGGAGCGTCCACAGTGCGATGCACTCGTCGTCCCACTCGTCCGCGGTCGGGGCGTGGCCGCCGTCGACCGGGGTAGCGAGCCGAGCGACGACCCACTCGCTGAGCGGGCCGCGCGGCTTGGGCATCCTCACGGAGTGAACACCACCTTCACCATGCCGTCCTCCTTGTCGCGGAACTTCCGGTAGGCCTCGGGGGCGTCCTCGAGGGGCAGGTGGTGGGTCGCGAACGACTCCACGCCGAGCACGTCCTCGTCCTGCTGGAGCAGCGCGAGGATGTCGTCGCTCCACCGGTGGACGTTGGCCTGGCCCATCCGGATCTGGACCTGCTTGTCGAAGAGCTGGAACATCGGCAGCGGGTCGGTGGGCGCGCCGTACACGCCCGAGATGCTGATCGTCCCGCCGCGGCGCACCGAGTCGATGGCGCTCATCAGCGCGGCGAGCCGGTCGGAGCCGGCGGTCAGCATCATCTTCTCCTGCACCTTCTTGGGCAGCAGGGCGAGCGCCTTCTGCGCGACCTCCGCCACGGGCGAACCGTGGGCCTCCATGCCGACGGCGTCGATCACGGCGTCGGCGCCACGGCCGTCGGTCATCGCGCGGATCGCGTCACCGACCCCGTCGACCTCGCTGTGGTCGATGGTCCGGCCGCCGCGGCCGTGGATGCGGGCCAGCCGCTCGCGGACGTTGTCGACCACGATCACGTCGAGGCCGCGGTGCATCGCGATGCGCGCCGCCATGTCACCGATCGGTCCGGCGCCGATGACGGCGAGGGTGCCGCCGTCCTCGACGTCGGCGTACTCGACGGCCTGCCACGCGGTGGGCAGCACGTCGGAGAGGAAGAGGAAGCGGTCGTCCGGCGGGCCGTGCGGCACCTTGATCGGGAGCTTGTCACCGAAGGGCACGCGCAACAGCTCGGCCTGGCCGCCGGGTACCTGGCCGTAGAGCTTGCTGTAGCCGAACAGACTCGCGCCGGTGCCGGACTCGCGGTTCTGGGTGGTCTCGCACTGGCTGAAGAGGCCGCGGTCGCACATCCAGCACGAGCCGCAGCTGATGTTGAAGGGGACCACGACACGGTCCCCCGCCTGCAGCGTCTCGACGGCCGACCCGACCTCGCGCACGATGCCCATCGGCTCGTGACCGACGACGTCTCCGTCGGTCATGAAGGGCGTCAGCGGGTCGTAGAGGTGGAGGTCCGAGCCGCACAACCCGGTCGAGGTGATCTCGACGACGACGTCGGTCGGCTCCTCGATGACCGGGTCCGGGACGTCGATGACCTGCATGTCCTGCCGGCCCTGCCAAGTGACTGCTCTCATGTCGAGCCAGTGCCCAGCCCCTTGCGATGCCATGCACGCGCACGCACGGCGGTCGCCCGTTGGTAGGTGGTCAGGCGGATCGGGTGCGTGTGAGGCTCTCGTCATGAGCAGGCCCGCACCCGAGCACCGGCGCCCCGAGGGCGTCACCGACGAGACCGTCGAGGCGGTCGGCAAGCTGTCCGCGGCCCTCGACCACGTCGAGGACGCACGCGGCCACCTCTACGCCTTCCACCGCCTCATGGGCAGCGCGGAGAGCACGATGGAGGAGGCCGAGGCCCTGCTGCGCGAGGCGGGCCATGCCGACCTCGCCGACACGATGGACCGCGACGTGCTGGGCAGCAACCCGCTGCCGGGCATGTGGTCGTTCCAGATGGTCGAGGAGTACGACGACGGGTTCTAC
This sequence comes from Nocardioides glacieisoli, assembly GCF_004137245.1. Lineage (GTDB taxonomy): Bacteria > Actinomycetota > Actinomycetes > Propionibacteriales > Nocardioidaceae > Nocardioides > Nocardioides glacieisoli. The sequence continues at coordinate 207,058 of NZ_SDWS01000005.1, read as the reverse complement.
GCCCGCGCCAAGGGCTTCCACCAGCGTGCGCTGGACGAGCTCATGGACGGCCAGCGACACGTCTTCGAGGCCGAGATGAAGGAGCTGCGCCGCACCCGCGGTCGCGACGGGCACGAGGCCCGGCCGGCGGACGTCGAGGGCGACCCGGAGTACGACGACTAGCGCCTCGCTGTAGGAGTCTCGCTGGTGGGTACGGGGCCGAATGCATCGTTCCCGGACCACCGCTCGTCCCTGCGTCGTGCTCGTCACCGGTGCCTCCAGTGGCATCGGCGAGGCCACCGCTCGCCTGGCAGCCGTGCGGGGTGACCACGTCGTGCTGCTCGCCCGCGGCGCCGATTCCCTCGAGCGCGTCGCCGTCGACTGCGAGGCGCTCGGCGCGGCCTCGACCCTGGTCGTGCCCACCGACATGGCCGACGACTCGCAGGTGGCCGCTGCGGTCTCCGCCGCCGTCGCCAGGCACGGACGGCTCGACGTCGTCGTGGGCTCCGCGGGCGTCGTCGCCTACGGCCGCATCCCCGACGTCCCGGTCGACGTCTTCGACCGCGTGGTCTCCACGAACCTGCTCGGCTCGGTCAACCTCGCCCGCCACGCGCTTCCGGTGCTGCGCGGCCAGGGAGGCGGGGAAGGGGCGGGCAGCCTGGTGCTCGTCGGCTCGGTGATCGGTCACATCGCGGTCCCGGACATGGCGGCGTACGTCGTCAGCAAGTGGGGCGTGCGCGGGCTCGTGCGCCAGCTGCGGGTCGACAACCGCGACCGGCCCGGCGTCCGGCTCGGCTACGTCGCGCCGGGTGGGGTCGACACCCCGATCTACCGCCAGGCCGCGACCTACGGCGACTCGGTCGGCCGTCCGCCCTTCCCTGTCAGTCCGCCGGAGACCATCGCCCGCCGCGTGCTGGCCGTGGCGGACCACCCGTGGCGCGGCGGCCAGGTCGGTGTCTCCAACGACGCGATCCGCTTCGGCTTCACGGCGCTGCCGTGGGTGTACGACCGGCTCGTCGGGCCACTCTTCTCCGTCGTGGCGCAGGACCTCGTCGCACCCGTGGTGCGCGGTCCCGGCAACGTGCTCGCCTCGCAGCAGGACGGCAACGGGCTCCGCGGGCACCAGGGCAGTGCCCTGCGCGGGATCGGCGCCAACCTCGTCGAGGTCGTACGCCGTCGGATGGCAGCGCGCGGGAGCGCACGCCCTCAGGCACAGGACAGCTAACCGGCGCACCGCCTCAGCTGCGGACACTTCGGAAGCTCGGCGCCTGGGGCATCCGGAGGGCGACGAGCACGCTGCCCACGTCCGTCGCTCCTGCGTCACAGCCGTCCGTCGCCTCCTTGCCCATGAGTCTTTGAGCGACTCAGCGTCATCAGGCGCACGACAACCGGTTCACCCCCTGACCCTGCTGGGACCCTGCGCGCTTGCCAGTGAGTCTCTGAGGGACTCATCGGCAAGTAGCGGCGGCGGGGTGGGCGTGCAGGGCTCGCCAGTACGACGGTTCGTGGGCCACCAGGTGTCCACAGGTGGATCCGTCGGGCGTTCGAGCTGCCCGGCTGTGGAGGACCGTTCGCAGGTGTCGGTGCCGGCGTCTGTGCTGGTCGTACGACGCGCCTGACGGTGGGTGCGCGGGCGAACGGGAAGGGGCAGGGGCGCATGGAGGCAGGCGACCAGACAGAGCACGACCAGACGGGGCGGGTGAACGGGTTGCCGCCGTGGGACTGCATGGCGAAGTGGACCCAGGCGGAGCGCGAGGTCTGGCTGATGGGGCCGTTCCGTGGCGGGATCGCGGGGATGGTGCGGCGGATCAGGCGGATCCTGGACGTGTCGCAGCGCGGGTTGGCTGCGCTGCTCGGCGTCTCGCAGTCGGTGGTCGCGCGGTGGGAGACGGCGCGGACGAGTCCACGGATGAGTGTCATGGAGCGGCTGTTGCGGATGGCTCGGCTGCGGATGGACTTCCACGACGAGGACACCGGGCAGGAGGTGGGTCCGATGCGTGCGGACGGGGCACGGAAGCACGGCGGTAGCCGGTACCCCGCGCACACGGACCTCACGGCTACGGGGTGGTGGGTGCCGCGGCGGCTGCGGGCGATGACCTCGATCGAGGCGTTCCGGGCCCGCGACCACTCCAAGAGGGTCGGGGACCCCGCGATCAGGTATCGGGTGTCGCCGTTCTGGAAGCGGATCCTGCGTGAGACCTGGGGGACACCGGACGACCACCCGGCAGTGCACCAGTTCGTCGCGGAAGTGCGCTACCTCGACGAGGTGCGGGAGGACCGGCGCACGTCGATGCGCAGCAGGAGCACGGGCGGGACGCGAGGCGGTGGCGACGCCGCCTGAGACCGCGTCAGGACGTACGTCGGCGCAGCTCGGGAAGCACGTCGGACCCGTAGGCCGCGATCATGTCGGCGTAGTGCGGTCCCATGTTGGCGACGTAGACCTCGCTGAAGCCGGCGTCGACGAACGGCGCGTAGGCCTTGACGTGCTCGGCGACGTCGGGACCGAAGGCTCCGTTCTCCGCGAACTTGTCGCGGGTGACGAGCTCGGCGGCCTGCTCGAAGTGCTGCGGGCTCGGCAGCACCTGGCTCAACTCGCCGGGAACGCCGGCGTTGGGCCACAGGGCGTACGCCGCGTCGATTGCCTCGTCCTTGGTGGGACCCCAACCGACCTTGAAACCCGCTGGGCCGGGGCATCGGCGCCCTTGGCCTTCCGGAAGGTGTCCACCGACTCGGCGTCGGGCTTGGTGGTGATGAACCCGTCGGCGATGCGGCAGGCGACGTCGAGTGCCTTGGGCCCGAAGGCGCTCATGTAGACCGGAGGCGGAGTGTCGGGCAGCGTGTAGATCCGCGCCGTGTCGACGGTGTAGTGGCGCCCGTCGTGCGAGACGACCTCGCCGGTCCAGAGCCGGCGGAGCACCTCGACGGCCTCCTCGAGCATCGCGAGGCGGATGTCGGTGCGTGGCCACGCGTCGCCCAGCACGTGCTCGTTGAGCGCCTCACCGGTCCCGACGCCGAGGGTGAAGCGTCCCTCGCCCAGGAGCACGGCCGAGGTGGCAGCGGCCTGGGCGATCACCGCGGGGTGCGTCCGCACCGTGGGGCAGGTGACCGCGGTCGTCACCGGGAGGTCGCAGACCTGCGCGACGGCGCCGATCATCGACCAGACGAACGGCGACTGCCCCTGCGCATTGGTCCACGGGTGGAAGTGGTCGCTGATCCAGAGGGAGTCGAAACCGGCCCGCTCGGCGAGCCTCGCCTGCTCGAGCAGCTGCTCGGGTGAGTACTCCTCGCAGGAGAGGAAGTAGCCGAAGCGGGTCACACGCGCGCGGGCTGGGCGGCAGCCCGGGGCACGGACATGACCGGGTCGCCGGACATCAGCAGGCCGTGCTGGATCGCCCACAGGACCGCCTGCGACCGCGAGGTCACCTCGATCTTGGCGTAGGCGCCGCGGATGTAGGACTTGACCGAGTTGATGCTGAGGTTGGTCTGCTCGGCGATCTCCCGGTTGGCGAGGCCCGACGCGATCATCGAGAGCACCTCGGTCTCGCGGTGCGTCAGCGGCCACTTCTCGGCGGCAGTGGGCTTGGCGGGCTCGCCCTTGCCGGACCAGGCGTCCACGACGACCCGGCCGTCGGCGATCTGGAGCAGGTTCCAGATCAGTCGCCGGGTGGGGAGCCACTTGCTGACGAAGCCCGCGGCGCCGCGCGACATCTCGGTCGACACGGCCTCGGGGGTGCAGTCCCAGCCGAAGGCGACCATGCGGGTGGGGAAGCGCTGGGGCGCGGACGTCGTACGCCGGTGGGCGGAGGGCTCGTAGAGCGTGAGGTCGCACAGTGGGGCCGGTCCGGTGGTGCGGTAGGGCACCACGGAGACGACGGCGGAGTGCGGCTCGAACATGGCGCGGATGCCGTGCACGACGAGCTCGCTCTCGTCCATGATCGCGACCTTGATGTGCCTGGGTGCGGTGGTGGTGCCCTGTCGATCCATGGGCGGTAGGTACCCCGATGGATGTGGCACATACGCCGCCGGTCCTCCCGGTTGTGGCGAGCGACCGGTCAGGCCAGCAGCACCCGGGCCACCGTCGCGGCCTGCGCCTCGGTGACGCCGGCGCGCTCCGCGGCGTGGTTGAGCAGCCCCGAGGCGTCGTCGGTGGTCACGCCGATCCGGGCGGCCACGAGGCCGACCGCCACGTCGACGAGGCGTTGCTCGCGCAGCCGCTCGGGGGCAGCCTCGGCCCGCCGCAACGACTCGAACCCCAGGTCGGCGTTGGTCACGGCTCCGGCCTGCCACGCACCCAGCGCGGCGACCAGTCCGTCGATCCGGTCGCGGAAGGCGTGCGCGGTCGAGGCGTAGAGATCGATGTTGAGCACCGCTCGCCCCCCCTCGACCACGGGGAGGCAGACGGTGCTGGCGATACCGGAGAAGGCGCGCTGACGGGCCATGTCGGCCCACCCCTGCTCGTCGAGCGCGAAGTCCGGCTCCTGGTCGCCCGCGCCGCGATCAGCCTCGCCGGAGGCCGCCTCAGTCCTGGCATCGGTGTCGACGAGCGTGAAGGTGAGGTCGTCGTCGAGCATGGTCACGCTCAGCGCGACGCACTCGGGCACCGTCCGCACGGCCCACCCCTCGATGACGCGCAGGAGGCCCTCGACGTCGTCGACCGATGGGGTGACGTACTCGTCCAGGGCTTCCTTGCTCTGTGGCAGGAGCTCCACGCGCGTTCCCCTTCGAGGCGATGGGTATGAGTGTCGATGGTCCTCCCCGCGCACTGGCCCCACCACACCCGCCCGGGCGGTCGGGCGTAGGGCGCATGGCGCCCGCTCTTCGGGGGTACGTCCGACGGATGAAGACTCCCGCTCGCCCCGTGGTCGTCCTCGACCTCGACGGCACCCTGGTCGACTCGGTCTACCAGCACGTCGTGTCGTGGCAGGCCGCCTTCCACGACGTCGGCCTCCACGTGAGCTCCGTACGCATCCACGAGGCCATCGGCATGGGCGGCGACCGGCTGGTCGCCGCCGTCGCCGGCGACTCGGCCGAGCACGCCGTCGGCGACGAGGTCCGCCGCCTGCACGACACCTACTTCCGCACCGGGCTGCGGACCATCTGTCCCCTCGACGGTGCGCCCGAGCTGGTGGATGCCCTCGTCGATCGCGGCCACCGCGTGGTGCTCGCCAGCTCGTCCGAGGCCGCCCTCGTCGACGACCTCCTCGACATCGTGGGGATCGGCCACCGCCTGCACGCCGTCGTCACCGGCTCCGACGAGGCAGCGAGCAAGCCCTCGCCCGACCTGGTCGCGCTCGCCGTCGAGCGCGGTGGGGGCGGTTCGGGGGTGGTCATCGGTGACGCGACGTGGGACGTCGAGTCCGCGGTCGCCGCGGGCCTGGAGTCGATCGGCCTGCGCAGCGGCGGGGTGAGTGCCGAGCGGCTCCTGGCGGCCGGTGCCGCGGCGGTCCACGACGGTCCGCGCGACCTGCTCGAGCACCTCGACGCCGGCCTGCTCGGCACGGCCTGAACGGTCACTCCCCCGCGGGGTACGCCGACTCCTTGAGGAGCCGGGCCAGGTGGGTGGCGTGCCGGGCGAGCACCTCGGTGGTGCCGGCGGTCTTCTGCGGCGTCTCGTCGAGGTCCTGGTAGTCGACGGCCTGCATCGCCTCGCCGACCCAGTAGGTCACAGCCTGCGCGGGCAGGGTGAAGCCGACGTCGTTGAGCCCCTGGAAGAGCTCCGCGCTCGTGTGGTGCGCCCCGTCCTCGTTGCCCACGACGCCGACGGCGGCGACCTTGCCGAAGGTGAGCAGGCGGCCCGCGTCGTCGGTCTCGGCGAGCTCGGCGTCGAGGCGCTCCAGCACGACCTTCGCGACCGACGCGGGCTGGCCCATCCAGATCGGGGTCACCAGCACGAGGATGTCGGCGTCGAGCATCTTCTGCCGCAGCGTGGGCCATCCGTCGCCGTCACCCTCGTCGGTGCTCACGCCGAAGCTCACGTCGTGGTCGACGACCCGCTCGATCGATCCGGTCACGCCGAGGTCGCGGAACGCGTCGAGCACCTGCGAGCCGAGGAGCTCGGTGCTCGACTCGGCAGGCGAGCGCTTCAGGGTGCAGCTGAGGACGAGGCAGGAGAGGTCGGTCATGAGCCGCCCGTACCCGATGGCGTCGCCGACATACGAGGACGAGGTCCGTCGGGGCACCTCGCACGGCGTACGGCGTGGATCCCCCGACGGACCTCGACATCTGGTGCCGGAGCAGTGGCGCGCACGTCCCGGCGCGAGTCAGGTACCCAGGCCGGCGAGGTCCATGCGTCAGTAGGGGAAGTCGTCCGCGCGGCGCCGCGTGGTCAGCAGGCGCGCCGCCACGAACCCGCCGATCGCACCGAAGAGGTGCCCCTGCCACGAGACGCCCGGCTGGCCGGGCAGGACCCCGAGGAGCGCCCCGCTGTAGAGCAGGAACACCGCGACACCGATGAGGATCTCGGTCGTGTTCCGGTTGAGGAAGCCACGCACGAGGAGGAAGACGATCCAGCCGAAGATCAGCACCGAGGCACCGGCGTGGTTGCTCTGGGGCTGGGCGAAGACCCAGACGCCGAGGCCCCCGACGACCCAGATGATGGCGGTGGCGAGCAGCCCGCGCGCGATGCCGGTCGCGAGGGTCAGGAAGCCGAGGACCGCGACCGGGACGGTGTTGCTCACGAGGTGTCCGAAGCCGAAGTGGAGCAGCGGCGCCAGGACGATCCCGATGAGGCCGTCCTCGCTGCGGGGCTGGACGCCGTAGGGGTCGAGGGCGTGGCCCGATGCGGTGTCGACGATCTCGAGCACCCACAGCACGACGACGAACGCGCCGGTGATCAGTGCAGCGTTCTGCCAGGAGTCCCGGCGCTGCGTGACCTGCCCCTGTCGCGTCTGCATGCCCTCCATGGTGTCAAAGGGCGACAAGACGTGAGGCGCCCTCTGCAATGTCGGGCGGCCGGCGCGGGCACCCCTCTGGGCGATCTCTGGCGCCGAGGGGCGTGCCTACTGTCGACGGCATGACCACTGTGAACCGCACGTTCGACGTCCACCCTCAGCCCTCCGTCGTCATCGACTACCTCAAGGACTTCAGCCACGCCGAGGAGTGGGACCCGGGCACCGAGTCGTGCACCCGGACCGACTCCGGCGGACCTGTGCAGGTCGGGTCGACCTGGCACAACGTCTCCAAGATCGCGGGGGTCAGCACCGAGCTCGACTACACCCTCGAGAGCCTGACCGACGACACGATCGTGCTGGTCGGCCGCAACGACACCGCGACCTCGACCGACACGATCACCGTCGTGCCGAGCCCGGACGGCCCCGGCAGCCGGATCACCTACGAGGCCGTGATCGAGCTGTCCGGTGCGGCGAAGATCGCCGACCCCGTGATGAAGATCGTCTTCGAGAAGATCGGCAGCGACACCGAGGACGACATGACGAACGTCCTCAACCGCCTGGCGTGAGGACCCCTGAGGGCTGCTAGCCCTGGGGTGGCTTCTCCGGTGCCCCCGCCTCGGACGTGTCGTAGGTGAAGAACGAGAGCCTGCCGTCGGCCTCGAGCACGGCGTACTCGATCTCCGACGTGCGACGGATCCCCTGCTCGCGGGCAGCAACGAGGAGGTCGGCCGTGGCCAGGCGCTGAGCCCTCATTGCATCCTCGAGCACTTCGCCGTTCGCGACGACCAGCAGTGGCCTGCCAGTCACCACGGGCCTGGACCGGGGGAACCGCCACTGCACCCACGACAGCGCGACGGTCAGCAGCGCGAAGGTGCCGACGGCCAGGACGGCCGAGGTGATCGAGTAGTCCTGCTGCGTGACGCCCTGCTGGACCAGGTCTCCCATGGTGACGGAGCAGCAGCTCGAAGGTGCTCAGCTCGCCGAGCGTCGCGCGCCCGACGGCCCGCGTGACGATCCACAGGAAGGCGAAGAGGACGACAGCGCGCACCACGATCTCCACGATCCGACCTCCTCAGGGCAGCAGATGGGTGGTGATGTCGACGGAGACCAGGGGTGCGAGGTCCGCGTCGACCACGGAGACGATCGCGTCGCGGCCGACCTGGCACGGCTGGATGTAGGCGTCGTAGTCGACGGTGAACACGTTGCCGTCCGGGGCGTCGAACGTCAGGTACAGCGTGCTGGCGTCGCGGACGCTCGTCGAGGGCTCCGGCGTGAAGCCCTGGGTCTCGTAGATCTCGAAGTAGTCACCGGTCACCGCGATGGTGACCTCCCTGTCGAACCCGTCGGGGTTGGCGACGACCACCTGCCACGGCACGTCGATGCCGGCCCGCGCCACCGTGGCATAGGTGACGTCGAGGTCGTACCCGTTCCCGCTGGCACTGGCAGTGGCGGAACGCACGCCGAGCAAGCCCGCCGCCCCGGCGAGCACCACCACGAGCAGCAGGCCGAGGAAGAGCCGCCGACCCCAGAGCGCCCCGCGCTCGTGGGATCCGGTCTCCAGCCCGGTGAGCGTCGACTCGGGAACCGCCACCATCCCGGTGTAGCACCGCGGCGCCCCTGGCATCAGGTGCCGCGCCGCGTGTCGCCAGCCCGGGTCATCCGCGAGATCTGACGTCCCCGACCGCGTGCTCCAACCGGTCGACGAAGTGGTCGACGTGCGTCTCGTCCCACACGAGCGGCGGGCGCACCTTCAGCACGTTGCCGCCCGGTCCGGTCAGTCCGGCGAGCGCGCCGCGGGCGACGAGGGCCTGGAGCAGCTGCCGCGCGGCCGGGCGGTCGACCACGTCGATGCCGGCGACGAGGCCCATCGCGCGGACGTCGCCGAGCAGGTCGGTCGCTCCGGCCAGCTCGCGCAGCCGGGTCGCGAGGTGGGCCCCGGTGACGAGCGCCTTCTCCGGCAGCCGCCTGTCCTCCAGCACGTCGAGCACCGCGTTGCCGGCGGCCGCAGCGGCCGGGGTCGCGGCGAAGGTCGAGAAGTACTCCCAGCGCTCGGCGAACCGGTCGACCACCTCGCGCCGGGTGACGACCGCGCCGATCGGGTAGCCCGCGCCCATCGGCTTGCCGAGGGTGACGAGGTCGGGCACGACGCCCGACTGCGCGAAGCGCCACAGTCCCGGACCGGTGCGGCCGTAGCCGATTTGCACCTCGTCAGCGAGGTAGAGCGCGCCCGCGGCGTGCGCACCGTCGCGCAGCCCCTGGACGTACGACGGTGGCGCGTCGTGCACGCCCTCGCTGGTGAAGCCGGAGTCGGCCAGCAGGAGCGCTGGCCGGTGGCCACGCGCTGCCACGTCCTGCCAGGCCGCGCCCACCATCGCGGTCGTCGCCCCGGCTGACAGGTCACCGCCGGCGACCGGAGCCCGGAAGGTGCCGACGGCGGCGGGGCGGTGGCCCGGTGGCCACTCGTTGGGGCTCAGGTCTGCCATCCAGCGCGTTGTGCCGTGATAGCCGTGGTGGACGACCAGCGCTCCGGTGCCGCCGGTCCACTCGGTCGCCAGTCGCCAGGCGAGCTCGTTGGCCTCGGTGCCGGACGTCGTGAAGAGGACGGTGTCGAGACCGTCCGGCATGGTCGCCGCGATCCGCTCGGCGAGCTCGACGACCTCGGGGTGGAGGTAGCGCGAGTGGGTGTTGAGCCGACCGAGCTGACGGCTGACCCGGCGGACCACCACAGGGTCGGCGTGCCCGACGACGGCGACGTTGTTGTATGCGTCGAGGTAGCGCCGGCCGTCGGCGGCGACCAGCCATGCGCCCGCACCGCTGACGATCTGCAGCGGGCGGTCGTAGAACAGCGGCGCGACGGTGCCGCCCATCGCGGCGGCGCGACGGGTGGCGACGTCGTCACTCGCCGCCACCGCTCGGGTGCCGGCGAGGCGATGCAACCGCTGTGCCAGCTCGGTCGGTGAGAGCTGCGCCAGCTCGGACGTCGTACGCGCGTTGGCGTCGTCGTACTGCGTGATGTAGGCCGTGTTGTCGGGGTGGGTGGCCGCGCGACCGCGGGAGATGATCGTGCTGAGCACGAGGCGCGACAGCACCAGCTCGCCGAGGACGTCGACCTCCTCGGCGCCGAGGGGACGGATCCGCTGGTAGCCGCGCAGCGTCGCGCCGGCGAGCTCCCACGGCGAGGAGACCTGGGCGTCGCTGGTGTTGCGCAGCACGGAGGTGAGGGCGACCGCGAGGTCGGCGACGTCGGCGGTGAAGTGCATGTCGCCGAAGTCGATGACACCGGTGACCGTGCCGTCGGTCGCGAGCAGGTTGGTGAGCGTGACGTCGCCGTGGCGGATCCCGCTCGGCAGCGCAGCCAGGCGCGGCAGCACCGCGGCCACCCGCTCGACGACGGGGTGGAGCGGGTCGTCGGACGTGAGGCCCCACCTCGCCGCGACGCGCGGGAGGGCGCGTACGTCCCAGTCGAGCTCGCGGCTGCCGGCGGCCGGGTGGAAGAAGCCGCGCAGCGCCTGCGCCGTGCGGGCGGTGGCCGCGCCGACCTGCTCGGCGACGTCCTCGGTGACGACCTGCCCCTCGAGCTGGGAACCCGGCACGGTCGTGATCAGCCGCGCGAGGCAGGCGCGGCCTGCGTCGTCGGTGATCGTGACGATGTCCTCGCCGCCGGCCGACACCGTGCGCGGGACGGGGAGGTCGGGGTCGGTTGCCGCGACGTGCCGCATCGCCGCGACCTCCATCTCGAGGAGCGCCCGCGACTCCGCCGGGTTCGCGACCTTGAGGACGTGGCCCGAACCGATGAGGAAGTTCACGTCGCGCTCGCTCGAGAGCGGCCCGACGTCGGCGGTCACCCCCCAGTGCTCCTCCACCAGCCGGCGGACCCTCTCGGTCGTGAGCCGCGGTGCGGGCTCGTCCAGCACGTCGTGGGCCATGCGCGAAGGGTAGGGGTTCGGTGCGGGAGCATGTCGAGGTGAGCAGACCGACCCCCTACGTCGATGTCGACCGCGACGTCCTCGAGCGCAACATCCACGCGATGCAGCACGCAGCGAGCGGCTCCGGGCTCACGCTGCGCCCGCACGCCAAGACGCACAAGTCGCTCGAGGTCGCCCGGCTCCAGCTCGCCGCCGGCGCGGTCGGCCTCACTGTCGCGACGGTCGCCGAGGCCGAGGTCTTCGCCGAGGTCTGCGACGACCTCTTCATCGCCTACCCGCTCTGGGTGGACGACGAGCGGGCCACCCGCCTGCATGGGGTGCTGGCGCGGGCGAGCGTGGCGGTCGGCGTCGACTCCGTCGAGTCGGTCCGCCAGCTCGCACCCCTCGCGGGCGCCGGGCTGCGGGTGCGGGTCGAGGTCGACAGCGGCCACCACCGCAGCGGCGTACCTGCCGGCGACGCCGTCGCGGTCGCGAGCGCTGCGGCCGAGGCCGGTCTGGCCGTCGACGGCGTCTTCACCTTCCCCGGCCACTCCTACTCCCCCGACGCCCGCGCAGCCGCTGCCGCCGACGAGCAGCGCGAGCTGGCCGCTGCCCGGGACGCGCTGATCGGCGCCGGGATCGCGTGCCCGGTCGTCAGCGGCGGCTCGACCCCGTCCGTCGAGTTCGCGCGCGGCGGGGTGCTGACCGAGGTGCGACCGGGCGTGTACGTCTTCGGCGACGCGCAGCAGTGGGAGCTCGGCGTCACGCCCCCCGAGCAGGTCGCCCTCACGGTCGTCGCGACCGTCGTCGGCCGCTACCCGGACCGGGTGGTCCTCGACGCGGGCAGCAAGGTGCTCGGCGCCGACCGGGCGTCGTACGCCACCGGCCACGGCCGGCTGCTCGACCACCCCGACGCCCGCATCACCGCCCTGTCCGAGCACCACGCGACGGTGACCGGGTTCGACGCGCCCCGCGGCACCCGCGTGCGCGTCGTGCCCAACCACGTCTGCACGACGGCGAACCTCGCCGACGCCTACGTCGTCGGCGACAACACGTGGCGCGTCGACGCGCGCGGCGCCAACACCTGAGGATCAGCCGATCGAGCGGTCGGGCGCCTCCGGGAGTTGCCGGGTCCGCACGATGTCGCCGGCGACCTGCACCAGCTTGGTGTTGGTGTGGGACGAGATCCGCTTGAGGTAGGCCAGCGCCTGGTCGCTGTCGACGCCCAGCCGTTCCATGAGGATGCCCTCCGCCTGCCCGATCACGGTGCGGCTCTGCAGGGCGGCACTCATCCCCTCGATCTCGCGCCCGGCGGCCAGCGCAACGGCCAGGTGCCCGGCGAGCGCCTGCGCGGTCGCGAGGTCGTCGGCGTCAAAGGCGTCGGGGGCGGCGGCGTAGAGGCTCAGGGTGCCGTAGGAGCCACGCGCGGTGTAGACGAATATCGAGATCATCGACCCCAGCTGGAAGTCGCCGTTGACTCGACCACCCCACGCCGACCACCGCTCGTCGCCGACGAGGTCGTTGATCTGTACGACCTCGTCCTCGCGGTCGGGGGCATGGCACGGACCCTCGCCGAGCTCGTTCTGCAGCACGTTGACCGCCGAGAGGATCTCGCCCGTCGAGGCCAGCGTGTGGCACTCCCCGGCGCGGTTGATGGTGATGCCGGCGTGCAGGCAGCCCGGGATGAGCTCGACCGCCGCATTCACCGCGAGCATCAGGCGGTCGCTCTGCTCGCCCGCCGCGCCCAGGGCACGGGCCAGCTCCGCGAACTCCACGACGTTGGTCTGGCTCGTCGACATCGTCACTCCGTCTCCCGCGCAGCACGTCCGCGCCGCGTTCCCGAGCACATCTCACCACGAGGGTGGGCGACGCGCCGCGCCGGAAGCGGTCAGTGGTCGCCCACGTCGATCAGCACCTTGCCGATCGCCCCGTCCTCGACGGCCGCATGGGCCTCGGCAGTTCGCTCGAGCGGGTGGTGGTGGAGCGGCAGCCCGTGCTCCTCGCCCACGCCGAAACCGCCGTCGGCGACCGCTGCGGTGATGTCCTCCGCGGCACGCCGCAGCGCCTCCTGGCCGACGGTGTAGAGGAGCACCCACTGGAAGCGGGCGTTGGTCGAGAACGTCTCGCGCACGCTGAGCGTCACCTCGTCGCCGCCGTTGTTGGCGTAGATCGCGATCGTGCCGCGCGGCTTGATGACGCCCACGTCGAGCCGGAGGTTCTGGGCCGGAGCCACCTCGACGACCAGGTCGACGCCGTCGGGGGCGAGGTCGCGGATCGCCGCCGCGGCGTCGCCGTCGCGGTAGTTGACGACGTGGTGCGCACCGGCCGCCGTGGCGAGGCGGCCCTTCTCGTCGCTGCTCACCGTGCTGACCACGGTCGCGCCGGCCCACCGGGCGAGCTGGATCGCGGCGTTGCCGACCGCGCCGGCCCCGCCCGCGACGAGCACCGTCATCCCGGAGAGCGCGCCGGGCGCCAGCCGGTCCGGCCCGTCCTCGGACGTGGTGAGGGCGCGGTGGGCGGTGACCGCGGGGACGCCGAGCGACGCACCCAGGTCGTACGACGCCGCGTCGGGGAGCACGGTCACCCGGTCCGCCGGGATCACGACCTGCTCCTGTGCCGTGCCGCCGGGACGCTGGTGCTGCGCCAGCATCGTCCAGACGCGGTCACCGACCGCGAGGTCCGTGACCTCGGGGCCGACGGCGTCGACGACGCCCGCGCCGTCCTGGCCGGGCACGATCTCGGGGAAGGCGAGCTCGCCCATCCCGCCGGCACGGAACTTCCAGTCGGTGGGGTTCACACCGGCGCGGACGATGCGCACCCGCACCTCGCCGGGCCCGGGCTCGGCCGGCTCCCGCTCGACCAGCTCCAGCACGGACGAGTCGCCGCTCTCGGTGTAGACCACAGCACGCATCGGGTCAGCATTCCACGACGTTGAGGGCGAGACCGCCGCGGGCGGTCTCCTTGTACTTGTCCTTCATGTCGCGGCCGGTCTCGCGCATCGTCTTGATCGCCTTGTCCAGCGACACGTGGTGCGAGCCGTCGCCGCGGATGGCCATCCGGGCGGCGGTGATCGCCTTGATCGAGGCGACCGCGTTGCGCTCGATGCAGGGGATCTGGACGAGCCCGCCGACCGGGTCGCAGGTGAGTCCGAGGTTGTGCTCGATGCCGATCTCGGCGGCGTTCTCCACCTGCTCCGGGGTGCCGCCGAGGAGCTCCGCCAGTCCCCCGGCGGCCATCGAGCAGGCCGAGCCGACCTCGCCCTGGCAGCCGACCTCGGCCCCGGAGATCGACGCGTTCTCCTTGAACAGCAGGCCGATCGCGGCGGCCGTCAGCAGGAAGCGCACGACGCCGTCGTCGTCGGCCCCGGGCACGAAGTGGTGGTAGTAGAGGAGCACGGCGGGCACGATCCCGGCGGCGCCGTTGGTCGGCGCCGTCACGATCCGTCCGCCGGCCGCGTTCTCCTCGTTGACCGCCAATGCGTAGAGGGTGACCCACTCCATCGCCATGAGCGGGTCGGCGATCCCGGAGACCCATTCGACGTCGAGCTTGGCCTTCAGCTCGGCCGCGCGACGGCGCACCTTCAGGCCGCCCGGCAGCACGCCGGGCGTCGCACTGCCGCGGTCGACGCACTCCCGCATCACCTGCCAGATCGCCAGCAGCTCGCTCCGCACCTCGTCCTCGGAGCGGCGGACCAGCTCGTTGGCGAGCATCACGTCGCTGATCCGAAGTCCCGTCGACCGGGTGATGGCGAGCAGCTCGTCCCCGCTGTGGAAGGGGTACGGGACGGGCGTCTCGTCGGGCACGAGCGCCGGGTTGCCGAGGTCGTCCTCACCGAGGACGAAGCCGCCCCCGACGGAGTAGTACTCGCGACGGCGCAGCTCGGCCCCTGCCGTGTCGAAGGCCTGGAAGACCATGCCGTTGGTGTGGAACTCGAGGCGCTTGCGCCGGTGCATGACGACGTCGTCGTCGGGGTCGAAGTCGATGCCGTGGGTGCCGGCCAGCTCCAGGCGCTTCCGGTCACGGACGTCCTGCACCATCGGGTCGGCGGCGACGGGGTCGACGAGGTGGGGCTGCTCCCCGGAGAGACCGAGGACGACCGCCTTCACGCTGCCGTGCCCGTGTCCGGTGGCGCCGAGCGAGCCGAACAGCTCGACGTGGACCTTCGTGACCTCGTCGAGCTGGCCGTCGTCGCGCAGTCCGTCGACGAAGAGGTACGCCGCCTTCATCGGCCCGACCGTGTGCGAGCTGGACGGACCGATCCCGACCTTGAACAGGTCGAACACGCTGATGGTCATCGCGATCCCTCCGCCGCCCGCGTCGTTGCGGGCGACACCCCTGATGATGGAGCCGCGAGGGCGTGCAGGACAAGGGCCGCGTTGCTTCTGACGCGACCTGTTGCTTCTGGCGCAACGGGCTGCGCTGGCCCGTACGCTTCACCTGTGACCACCAGCCGTGCCGCTCGCTGGCGCGCCATCTTCAGGCAGCTGGTCGTCTTCGCCTGCGTGGGGGGCGCATTCAACGTGTTCTACGGCCTGCTGTACGTCGTCCTCCGCACCGAGCTCAGCGCCCAGCCGGCGAACGCCATCGCCCTCGTCGTCTCGACCATCGCCGGGACGTGGGGGCACCGCCGGATCACCTTCGGCGTCCGCGGGCCGGAACGCACGGTGACCCACCAGGCGCTGGGCCTCGCGCTCCTCGGCTTCAGCCTGGCTGTCACCGCCGGCTCACTCTGGCTGCTGGAGGCGACGGTGGACGCCCCCTCGCGGACCCAGGAGGTCGCCGTGCTGGTCGCGGCCAACCTCGGCACCGGTCTCGTACGCTTCGCGGTGTTCCGGGTGGCCATGAGACGCCCCCGGGATCGCGGGTCCGACGGAGCATCGGAGGCAACTGCCGGGATCGGGCTGACGACCTAGCCTCGTCGGGAGCCGACGGGCGATCTCCGGGACTCCAACCTGGCGAGGTCGGTTCGGAAGGGTCCGCTGCACCCGGTCAGGGTGAGGACGACGCCCGCCGCCACGGCGGCCTCGCAGCACCGCCTGAGACCCCGGGCGCCGTCGGGATCGACCGACGTGACGCGCGTGAGGTCGATCCCGACGAAGTGGGACTTCTGCCGGAGCGCCACGTCGAGGCGCAGTCGCAGGTCGTAGGCGGCGACCACGTCGAGGGTCCCGTCGACCTCGATCGAGGTCGCTCCCGCCAAGGCGGAGGAGGTGATGTGGTGCATCCGCGGACTCTGCTCCGGATCGGGTGCTGGACGTAGGGGCTGTCACCCACCGTACGAGCCGGCGTCGGTCCCTGCACGCATGTTGCCAACTGTTCACGTGAACCACCTGCGGACGCAGAAGACTCCCCCGGGGTCTCGGGTCCCCGGGGGAGTCAGAGCCGCCTGTCAGAATCGAACTGACGACCTAGTCATTACGAGTGACTCGCTCTACCGACTGAGCTAAGGCGGCGTGGCCTCGAGCGGTGCTCGATGGGCCGCGGGCGAGTATACGGATTGCTCCGGGCGGGACAGAAATCCGGGGGTGGGGTCACGCGCTAGGTTCGGGACCGACCCACTTCCGACACTTCGCAGGAGTCTCCGATGCCCACTCGCTCCGCCCGCACCGCCTGGAACGGCGACCTGATGAGCGGATCCGGCCAGGTGGAGCTCTCCAGCTCCGGCGCCGGCACCTTCGACGTGAACTTCCCCAAGCGAGCGGCCGACGAGGCCGACGGCACGACCAGCCCCGAGGAGCTCGTCGCGGGCGCCCACTCGGCGTGCTACGCCATGTCGTTGTCCAACCTCCTCGCGGAGGCCGGCGGCACGATCCACTCGCTCGACGTGACCGCCGACGTGACCCTCGGCCCGGACAAGGAGGCCGGCGGGTTCAGGCTGACCGGCATCACGCTCACCGCGCGCGGTGAGATCGAGGGCCTCGACGACGCCGCCTTCAAGGACGCGGCTGAGAAGGCCAAGGCCGGCTGCCCGATCAGCAAGGCGCTCACGGGCGTCGAGATCACGCTCGACGCCGCGCTCGAGGGCTGACGCCCTCTCGCTGGTCGAGGAGGTCGCGCAGCGACCGTCACGAGACCCGGGTCTCGTGACAGGACTTCGTCCTTCCTCGACCAGCGGGGTGAGTTCAGCAGGTCGTCCCGTCGTCGGGGACTGCCCCCTCCAGGAGGTAGTCCTCGACGAGGGAGTCGATGCACTCGTTGCCGGCGTTGTAGGCCGTGTGGCCGTCGCCGTCCCGCTCGACGAGCACGCCGGAGTCGAGCTGGCCGGCCAGCGCCTGGGCCCAGATCAGCGGGGTCGCCGGATCACGGCTGGTGCCGAGGACGAGGATCGGTGCGGCGCCCGCGGCCGTGATGGTCAGCGGCTCCTCGCTCGACGTCACGTCGATGCCTTGGCACCCCGTCATCGCCCAGGCAAAGATCCGGCCGAAGGTCGGCGAAGCTTCCTCGAACTCCGGGTAGAGCGACGGCACTTCGTCGAAGGCGACAGACGTCGGGTCGTCGAGGCAGTTGATCGAGTAGTTGGCCTCGATCGAGTTGTCGGCGTAGGACCCGTCGGGGTTGCGGGAGGCGTACGCGTCCGCCAGGTCCATCAGCGCCGAGCCCTGGCCGTCGAGCGCCGAGGTGAGCGCGGTGCTCAGCAGGAACCAGTAGTCGCGGTTGTAGAGCGGCGTGATGACGCCGTAGAACGCGTTGCCGACCTCGAGCTCACGGTCGCCCGCCGGCAGCGGCTGCTCCTCGATCGAGTCGAGGAGGTCGCTGATGGTGCCGAGGCCCTCGTCGACCGTGTCCCCGAGGAAGCAGTTGTCGGTGGAATCGAGGCAGTTCTGGACGTAGGCGCGCAACGCGGTCTCGAAGCCCTCGGCCTGCTGGAGCGCCGTCGACTGCGCGTCGAGCGAGACGTCGACGGCCCCGTCGAGCACCAGTCGTCCGACCTTCTCGGGGAACAGCTCGGCGTAGGTCGCGCCGAGCTTGGTGCCGTACGACGCACCCAGGTAGGTCAGCTGCTCCTCGCCGAGCGCCGAGCGGAGGACGTCCATGTCGCGCGCCGCCTCGATCGTCGTGACGTGGCCGATCACCGGACCCGAGCCGGCGACGCACTTCGCCCCGAGCGAGAGGACCGATATCTCGAAGGACTCCTCCTCCGCTGCGGTGTCCGGCGTGGGGTCACCGGCGAGGTAGGCGTCGAGCTCGCTGTCGCTCATGCAGTCGACCGGGGCCGAGCGGCCCGTGCCGCGCGGGTCGAAGCCGACGATGTCGAATCCGTCGAGGAGCGGCTGGCGGAAGACTCGACCAGCAGCAGCAGCGTACGACGTCCCGGGAGCGCCGGGGCCTCCCGGGTTCACCACCATCGAGCCGACGCGCGACCCGCTGGCCGGGACCCGCAGCAGCGCGAGGTCGATCGTGTCGCCACCGGGGTCGGCATAGTCGACCGGGACGGTGAGGGTGCCGCAGTCCTGGTCGGCGTTGGTCGCGCACGGCTCCCAGTCGATGCGCTGGGAGTAGAAGTCGGAGAGGCCCGACTCGGGCGCCTCGGTCACGTCCGCCGGCGGCGGCGTCGTGGGCGACGGTGTGGGTCGCGCGGCGGGCTCGTCGGAGAGCGAGCCGCCGACCGCCAGCCCGACCGCGACGAAGGTCGTCAGCGCGAGGGCGAGCACGGCGACGATCGCCAGGACCTTCTTCATTGACGACCTCCGGGCAGTCGCAGCGCGACCATCATGGACTCGAGCGCCAGCTGCGGCGGCACGTTGAACTCCAGCATCTGCTCGCGGGCGGTGAACACCGCGTCGATCATCCGCAGCACCTCGTCGGGCGTGACGGCCCGCGCGACGGTCTGGACGTCGCCGCGCAGCTCCTCGTTGACGAGCATGCCGGGCGCGCCGACGGCAAGGGCGATCGCGTCGCGGTAGACCGAGACGAGGTCCATCAGCGCGCGGTCGATCACGTCGAGCACCCGCCGCTTGGCCTTCTGCTTCTGCAGCTTCTCCAGCGCGCCGAGGGCCGCCCGGTAGGACCGGCTGGCGGTGTCCTTGCGCTCGCTGCCGAAGATCGCCTGCAGCTCCCCGAGCTCGCGCTTCTCGGCGTCCGAGGTGATCGCCTCGGTCTCCTCCTTGGCGAGCTCGGCGAGGTTGGTCGCGGCGGTCATGCACGCGCCGAGCGACGTCAGCCTGGCCGGGATGCTGACCACCTCGCGCCGGCGCGAGCGGGTCTCCTCGTCGAGCGCGAGCGCCCGGGCGCGACCGATGTGGCCCTGGCTGGCGCGGGCGGCGAACCCGGCGACGGTCTCGGAGACCCCGTCGTTGCGGGCGAGGAACCGTGCGACGTCCTCGGTGCCGGGCGTCGCCAGGGTCAGCGTGCGGCAGCGCGAGCGGATGGTCGGCAGCACGTCCTGCACGGTGGGCGCGCACAGCAGCCAGAGCGTCTTGGGCGTCGGCTCCTCGATCGCCTTGAGCAGCGCGTTGCCGGTGCGCGGGTTCTCCGGGGTGCCGAGGCGGTCGGCGTCCTCGATGACGACGATCTGCCACCGCCCGATCGCGGGGAACTTCGCCGCCGACATCACGAGGTCGCGCATGTCGTCGACGTAGAGCACCGACGTCTCCGACTTCACCCAGGTGATGTCGGGGTGGGAGCCGCTCATGCCGAGCCGGCACGCCTCACACACACCACAGCCCGTACGTCGTTCGCACTGCAGCGCCGTCGCGAACGCGCGGGCGACGTTGGAGCGACCCGATCCGGGCGGCCCGGTGATCAGCCAGGCGTGGGTCATCCCGACCCCGGACGCGGCGTGCTTGAGGACCTCGATCGTCGGTCGCTGGCCGACGAGGTCGTCCCAGACCGTGGCGGTCGCGGTGGTCACCGGCCCTCCAGCAGCGGCGCGACGCGGGCACGGATGGCGGTGGCGAGCTCGTCGATCGGCGCGCGGGCGTCGAGGACGGCGTAGTGGTCGGGGTCGGCGGCCGCGAGGTCGAGGAAGCCCTGGCGCACCCGCTGGTGGAACTCCAGCGACTGTCCCTCGATGCGGTCGCGCCCGTCGAAGCGGCCGAGCCCGGCCTCCGGCGCCAGGTCGAGCACGACGGTGAGGTGCGGGCGCAGGTCGGCCGTGGCCCAGCGGGCGACGGCCTCCACCTCGCCGACGTCGAGCGTCCGGCCGGCACCCTGGTAGGCCAGCGTCGAGTCGACGTAGCGGTCGGTGATCACGACCTCGCCGCGGGCGAGGGCCGGGAGCACGACGTGGTCGACGTGCTCGGCCTTGTCGGCGATGTAGAGCAGCGCCTCCGTGCGGTCGGACAGGTGGCCGGTCGCCGGGTCGAGCACGATGCGGCGCATCTCCTTGCCGACCTCGGTGTCGCCCGGCTCGAAGGTCAGCAGCACGGTCCTGCCCCGTTCGACCAGCCAGTCGCGCAGCAACCGCGACTGGGTGGACTTGCCGGCCCCGTCGCCCCCCTCGAAGCAGACGAAGAGTCCGTGCTCTGAGAAGACTCCGGCGCTCACGACGGACACCCTACGGGCGGGCGCCCACACCGGACGCGGGCCTCGTAGGCGCGCGGACAGAAGTCGTCCGGCGCCGCCGCTCCACGCGTGGGCGTCGGCCGCGCCCGTGGGTTCGGTCCGCGCGTCTGCCGGCGGACGGAACGTGCCCCCGGCCAGGCGGCGTACGCGTGCGGGCGCGGGCCGCGCGTCCGTTCGGTCCGTCCGCCGGCTCAGGTGCCGGAACTGCTCCCGCCGAGGAAGACCACGCCGATCAGGAAGGCCCAGCCGCCGGTGAGGCGCCGACCGAGGTCCCTCGGGCGCCCCAACCCGAGCGGGCCGCCGAGGAGGAAGCAGGCGAGGCAGCCGAGCGGACCGCCCCACAGCGTCAGCCACGTCCAGGCCCACTTCGTCGCCCGCCAAGGCTCAGGCCCGTTCCCCGCGAGCAGCACGGTGCCGAACCAGGTAGCGACGCCGAGCCACCCCACCCAGTGCGGGGCCCGCCACCCGCGCCACTCCTGATGGCTGGGGTGGTCGACGTACGTGATGTCCAGCTCCTGCGGGAAGGCACCGGCCTGGAGGTACTTCACCGGATCGCCGACGATGCCGTTGCCGCCGTCGAACGTCCCGGGCGTGCGCCGGCCGTCGACCTGCACCTCCGCGAACCGGTCCAGCCAGCTCCCGCGCCACCGCAGCATGACCGTCGTACGACCTCGCCACGAGTCGCGTGGGGCGCTGACGATCTCCACCTGCGTCACCGAGCCGTCACTGATGGAGGCCGACAGCTGGTTGAGGTCCGAGCGCTTCTCGCCGGTCAGGCCGAGCGCCACGGCCGTCGCGAGCCACAGGCCGACGAACACGAGGACGGTCAGGCGCCAGCGGCGGTCGCGCCACTCGTCGTACGCCGTCGGCGCAGGCGCCGTCTCCACTGCCATGCCTCACCCCCGTGCGAGGAGAGTAGGGCCTCAGGCCTTCTTGGCGGCAGCCTTCTTCGTCGTCTTCTTCGCAGCGGT
The DNA here is from genome assembly GCF_004137245.1 of Nocardioides glacieisoli. GTDB lineage: Bacteria > Actinomycetota > Actinomycetes > Propionibacteriales > Nocardioidaceae > Nocardioides > Nocardioides glacieisoli. The sequence continues at coordinate 185,809 of NZ_SDWS01000005.1, read as the reverse complement.
CTTCTTGGCGGCCGTCTTCTTCGCCGCAGCCTTCTTGGCGGGCGCCTTCTTCGCGCCCTTCTTGGCCGCCTTCTTCGCCGGACCGCGCTCGCGTCGCTCGGCGAGCAGCTCGGCCGCCCGCTCGAGGGTGATCGACTCGACCGTGTCGTCCTTGCGGAGGGTGGCGTTGTACTCGCCGTCGGTGACGTACTCGCCGAAGCGGCCCGCCTTCACGATCACCGGCTGGCCGGAGACGGGGTCGTTGCCGAGCTCCTTGAGCGGCGGGGTGGCCGCGCCGCGGCCGCGCTGCTTGGGCTGGGCGTAGATCGCCTTGGCCTGGTCGAGCGTGATGTCGAAGATCTGGTCCTCGCTGGTGAGCGAGCGCGAGTCGGTGCCCTTCTTGAGGTAGGGCCCGTAGCGACCGTTCTGCGCTGTGATCTCGGTGCCGTCCTCGTCGGTGCCGACGACGCGCGGCAGGTCGAGCAGCTTGACGGCCTCCTCGAGGGAGACGGTGTCGAGCGTCATCGACTTGAAGAGCGAGCCGGTGCGCGGCTTGGCGCTCTTGGGCGCGTCCTCGGGCAGGACCTCGGTGACGTAGGGGCCGAAGCGGCCGTTCTTCGCGACGATCTGCAGGCCCGTGTCGGGGTGGTTGCCGACGACCTGCTCCTCGCCGGCCGGGTTGGCCAGCAGCTCCTTGGCCTTCGCGACGGTGAGCTCGTCGGGCGGAAGGTCATCGGGGACGTTGGCCCTGACCGGGGCGCCGTCGCCGTCCTCGGACGGCGGCCCCTCGACGTAGGGCCCGTAGCGACCGACGCGCAGGTCGATGCCCTCACCGATCGGGAAGGTCGCCATCTCCTTGGCGTCGATCTCGCCGAGGTCGGTGACGAGCGTCTTGAGCCCGACGACGTCGCCGGCGCCGTAGTAGAACTCGCCGAGCTCGGTCGCGCGGTCCTTGCGACCGCCGGCGATCTCGTCGAGCACGTCCTCCATCGAGGCGGTGAACTCGTAGGACACCTGCCGCGGGAAGTGCTCCTCGAGCAGCCGGATCACCGAGAACGCCAGCCACGCCGGCACCAGCGCGGTGCCCTTCTTGTAGACGTAGCCGCGGTTGAGGATGGTGCCGATGATCGAGGCGTACGTCGACGGGCGACCGATCTCGCGGTCCTCGAGCTCCTTGATGAGCGTCGCCTCGGTGTAGCGCGAGGGGGGCTTCGTCTCGTGGCCCTCGGGGCTCAGCGTCGCCGCCGTCACCGCAGCACCCTCGGTGAGGTTGGGCAGCCGGGTCTCGGCGTCGTCCTTGCGCTTCGAGGCGTCGTCGATGTCCTCGACGTAGGCCTTGAGGAAGCCGTGGAACGTGATCGTGCGACCACTGGCGCTGAAGACCGCGTCGCGGCCGTCGCTCGCGGCGCCGCCGATGCGGATCGTCACCGAGTTGCCGACCGCGTCCTTCATCTGCGAGGCGACGGTGCGCATCCAGATCAGCTCGTAGAGGCGGAACTGCTCGCCCGACAGCCCGGTCTGGGCAGGCGTACGGAACGACTCGCCGGCGGGACGGATCGCCTCGTGCGCCTCCTGGGCGTTCTTCACCTTGGAGGCGTAGGTCCGCGGCGAGTCGGGCAGGTACTCCGCGCCGTACAGCTCCCGCACCTGGTCGCGTGCCGCGCCGACCGCTCCGCCCGAGAGCGTCGTGGAGTCGGTGCGCATGTAGGTGATGAAGCCGTTCTCGTAGAGCCGCTGCGCGACCGACATCGTCACGCTGGCGCTCATCCCGAGCTTGCGGCTGGCCTCCTGCTGCAGCGTGGTGGTGCGGAAGGGGGCGTAGGGAGAGCGGCGGTAGGGCTTGGACTCGACCGAGCGGACGTCGTACGTCGTGTCGGCGAGGCCGGTGGCCAGCGTCTCGGCGTCGGCGCGGGAGAGGTGGACGCGCTCACCCTTGCCCTTGGGCACGCCGGTGTTGTCGAAGTCGGAGCCACGGGCGACGCGGACGCCGTCGACGCTGTAGAGCTTGGCGGGGAACATCCGCGGGTCGTGGCCGGAGCCGGCGTCGAAGGTGGCGTCGATGTCCCAGTAGGAGGCGACGCGGAACTTCATCCGCTCGCGCTCCTTGTCGACGACCAGGCGGGTCGCGACGGACTGGACACGGCCGGCGGACAGCCCGGACATGACCTTCTTCCACAGCACCGGCGAGACCTCGTAGCCGTAGAGGCGGTCGAGGATGCGACGCGCCTCCTGGGCCTCGACGAGGTCGTCGTTGATGTCGCGGGGGTTCTCGACCGCGGCCAGGATCGCGGCCTTGGTGATCTCGTGGAAGACCATCCGGTGGACCGGAAGGCCCTTCGGCGGCTTGAGCTCGTCGAGGAGGTGCCACGCGATGGCCTCGCCCTCGCGGTCCTCATCGGTGGCGAGGTAGAGGGCGTCGGCGTCCTTCACCAGCTTCTTCAGCTTGGCGATGTGGCTCTTCTTGTCGCGCGGCACGACGTAGTAGGGCTCGAACCCGTTGTCGACGTCGACAGCGAGGCGGCCCCACGGCTTGTCCTTGATCTTCGCCGGGGTGTCCGCCGCGTTGTTCGGCAGGTCGCGGATGTGCCCGATCGAGGACTCGACGACGTAGTCCTTGCCCAGGTAGCCGCCGATGGTGCGGGCCTTGGCCGGGGACTCGACGATGACGAGCTTTGCCACTTCAGATTGCTCCCTCTTGATGCGTGCCGAGTGTTGCTCGGCGCGGCCACCGTAGCGCCCGATCGGTTTTTCGCCACGCCGCGGCGTCCACAGGGCCTCGCGTGGACTTCGTCCACCTCGTCACCGACCCCGGTCTGGACCGGGCCACCTCGGCCCCAGCCCCCTGTGGACGGACGGTCCGCTCCCGGCACCTGTGGAGAGCGCCCGGAAGCTGTCGGTGGGGCTGCCGACCGTGGTGGGACACCGACCCCTTTCCCGTCACATGGAGGATGAGATGTTCGACCACCGCTACCACGACGACCTGCTCTGGCACACGCCCCGCGAGAGGCTGGACGAGGGCGGGCGGGTCAGCCACCTCGTCTTCGTCGACGGACGACTCGTCGACGCCTGGAGCGAGCGCGTGGAGGACAGTGCGTACGCCGACGTGGCGCGCCGCCACGACGAAGCCGCCCGGCCGCAGGTGGTGCAGAGCCCACCGCCGCTGCCCCGGCACGTGCAGGCCCTCCACTGGCTCGACTGCGTGGCCGGCAGCCGGGACGAGCTGCTCGCGATGACCGGATCGCCGGTCGCGCTGCCGCGACTCGGCGACCACCTCGATCCGGTCGCGGACGAGCCGTGGCTGGTCGCCGACGAGCTGCTGACCGACCTGCGCGAGTCGATGCTCGCCCCCGAGCTGGCTGCGCCGCTGCGCGAGTGCCTGCTGCTGGCGCGCGAGCGCTACCCCGAGCTCGCCGAGCGGATGACGCCCGCGCGGCTCGCGGCCGGGGTGGCGTGGGTGGTCGGGAAGGCCAACGCGGCCATCGGCCCCGAGGGCCCGGTGACGCAGGTGCGGATCGCCGACCACCTCGGCACGACGTCGCTCAACGCGTGCGGCACCCAGGTCCTCGGGCACGTGCGTCGCCTCGGCTGGGTCAGCGCCCGGCCCTGGTCGTCCGGCGCCCCCGCGCTCACGGCGGTGGGGCGGGTCGAGCTGCTCTCCGCCTCGGTGCGACGCGACCTCGTCGAGCTGCGGGACCGGTCGCTCGCGGAGGAGGCCCGGGCTCCCTCCGAGGTCAGCTGACCTCGAGGAACCCCTCCTCGACGAGCTCGCGCACCACCGGGAGATAGGTCGTCCGCAGCTCCGCCGCGTCCCGCTCGAGCAGCGCGGCGAGGGCGCCGAGCAACCGGCCGACGGTGAGGTCGCCGTCGCAGGCGCCGAGGAAGGCTGCCTCCAGGGTGTCGGCCGTGCGAGCCCGCCGGAAGCCGCGCTGCTGGCGGAGCACGATCGCCTCCGGGTCCTCGGCGCCGGGCCGGCCGACCGTCTCCTGCTGGACGTCCTCACGGGCGACGAGGGTGGTCTCGAGCAGCTGGTCGTCGGTGAGGCTGCGCAGGTCGGAGACCGCCCCGCCCCAGGCGTGGATCGCGGGGCCGATGGGCTGCTCGACGTCGTACGGCCACTCGAGGAGCTGGTGCGCTCCTCCCGCGTGATCGGCAATGCCTCCGAGGCGGATGTTGATCCACCCGAAGCCGACGCCCTCGATCCCGGACTCCTCGAACCACGACAGCCACGTGTCGTAGCGGCGCGTGTAGTCCGGGCCCCCGTGGTGGCCGGAGTCCTTGAGCCACAGCTCGACGTACGCCGACGGGTCCAGGGTCTCGCGCTGCACGACCAGCGCGTCGCAGTCGTCGCGCAGCCACGAGCCGAGCCGCTCGTCCCACGGCCGGCCCTCGACGATCGACCAGTTGGCCAGGACCTGGAGCCAGCCGCCGTCGGTGAGGTGGTCGGGCCCGGTGCGCACGATGTGCTCGACGACGCGGTCGCCGGGCAGGCCGGAGTCGCGGTAGACCAGCCGTTCGCCGGTGGCCGGCGAGATCACGAAGGGCGGGTTGGTCGCGATCAGGTCGAAGCGCTCCCCCGCGACCGGCTCGAAGAACGACCCGTCCCGCACGTCGACGTCGGCGCCGTTGAGCTCGGCGTTGAGCCGGGTCATCCAGAGCGCGCGGCTGTTGACGTCGGTGGCGACGACGCGGCCGGCGTGTCCGGCGAGGTGGAGGGCCTGCACGCCGCAGCCGGTGCCGAGGTCGAGCGCCGAGCCGACGGGCTCGCGCATCGTCAGCTGCGCCAGGCTCGTCGACGCGCTCGAGATGCCGAGGACGTGGTCGGGGCCGACGGCGACCGGTGCGCCGTCCAGGCCGGGCGTCAGGTCGGAGACGATCCAGAGGTCGCGATCCTCCGTCGCGTAGGGCCGGCAGTCGGTCCGCGCGGCGACCTCGCTGACGCTCTGCTCGAGCAGGCCGGCGTTGCAGAGCCGGTCGACGAGTCCGGGCAGGGCCCGGTCGGCGGCGTCCCGCGCGACCGGGGTCTGCAGCAGGAAGAGCCGGACCAGGGTGTCGAGGGGCCCGCCCGACGTCGTACGCCGCAGGGCGGGGAGGGTCTCGTTGCGACCGAGCGCGCGGTGCGCGTCGTCGCCGATCGCCTCGGCCACCCGGTCATAGGTGAAGTCGGCGGCGACGAGCGCCTCGCGCAGCGGGGCGGTGAAGTCCAGGTCGGAGGTCGTCATGCGCGCACCGCCTCCCGCTCGTGATAGCCGGTCAGCGGTTCCCCGGACCTCCACTCGTCGAGCATCCCGCGGTAGATGCCGTGCCGCAGCTCGAGCTCGTAGCCGTCGTACTTCGGCACCCCGAGGTCGCGCGCCGCCGCGAGCTCGGCCTCGACGTCGTAGGGAACGCGGACGTAGGAGATCGCCCACGGCGCCGGGTCCGCGGAGCCGAGGACGCCCTCGAGGATGCAGTAGAGCGGTGTGGGGTCTCCCATGCAGTTCCCGACCGCGCCGGTGTTGAAGGCGGTACGCCCCTGGAGCTGGCACTCGTAGAACGGGTCGTGGGTGTCGCCGTAGCCGACCATGTCGGGCTCGGGCGAGTCGAAGCCGGTGGCCGGCGTGTTGGTGAAGAGCGCCTCGAACTCGTCCTGCGTGCGTACGTAGCGCACGCGCCGGTGCACCGTCTCCTCGCTCGCGTGGAACAGTCGCACCCGCCGGCCCGACAGGAGGAAGTCGTGGCTGAACGGGAGCGACCGCAGCCACTCCCCCTGCCCGGGACCGAGCTGGGCGAGCCACCACTGCAGGGCCGGGCTGTCGAAGTCGCGATCCGGGTCGGGCACGAAGTCGTCCCAGTTGCCGAGCAGGTTCACCTCGCACCGCTCACGGCACAGGTCGACCACCTCGCGCCCACGAGGACCCTTCCCGACGTAGTCGCCGAGGTTGAAGATGGTCGTGATCCCGCGGGCGTCGATGTCGGCGAGCACCGCCTCGAGCGCCGTTAGGTTGCCGTGGACGTCCGAGATGAGGGCGATGCGGGTGGCTGCTGGCACGGGGCCAGCGTAGGTGAGCCCGTCGGCCGCGGATCACGACGGCCGACAGGCCTCGCGCCGCTCCTGGACCTGCACCGCGACCTCCTGCACGCGGTCGCCGTACTCCCCGGCGAGCGCTCCGGAGCGGATCGCTCGGTAGGCATCGAGCCGGGCCTCCCCCGTGAGGTTGCGGGCCGCACGCAGATCGGCCTTCATCTCCTCGGGGAGCGCGCGCCGGACGGCGCGGATGCGCTCGTCGCGGCGCTCGGCGAAGCGCTGCACGCGGTTGCCGTAGTCACCGTCGAGCGCGTCGCGACGGATCTCGCGCAGCCCGGCGGCCTTCTCGCCGGCGGGCAGGTCGCGGACGGCCCGCAGGTCCTCCTGCAGGTCCTCGGGGAGCTGCGACCACACGGCGCCGCACGGGACCCGCGGTCCGTCGTCGGGGGCGGCGCCCGGCACGGCACCGGTGAAGAGGCCGGAGGTGGTGAGGAGCCCCGCGGCGAACAGCCCGGCGGTCTGGATGAGTGGCATGTCGATCTCCTTCGTCCGTGCCGGCTCCCTGCCGGCGCTGACGACGAGAGTCCTCGGCGCAGGTGGCGATCGCGTCAGCGTCGTGTTCGGGTTCGGTAAGGACGACGCGCGACCCCCGGTCGAGGGGCTTCGCGCCCACTAGCGTTCGGGTCGTGGACCAGTCGCGCGGACTCGTGGTCGTCGTGGAGGACGAGCCTGCGATCAGCGACCTCGTCCGCCGCTACCTGACCGCGGCCGGGTTCGGCGTGCACGTCGAGACCCGGGTCGTCGACGCTCTGGAAGCAGTACGCCGCCTGCGTCCCGCAGCCGTGCTGCTCGACGTAGGCCTGCCGGACGGCGAGGGGACCGAGGTCTGCCGAGCGATGCGCGACGCGGGCGACTGGACGCCCGTCCTCTTCGTCACCGCCCGCGACGACGAGGTCGATCGGGTGCTGGGCCTCGAGCTCGGGGCCGACGACTACGTCACCAAGCCCTTCTCGCCGCGCGAGCTGGTCGCACGCGTCACGACGATCATCCGGCGCAGCAGGGCACCGGTCGGGCCCCGGGTGGTCCGACACGGGGACCTCGCCCTCGACCCGGGCTCGCGGACGCTGACCGTCGGCGGCAAGGTCCGCCACCTGACGACCACCGAGTTCAACCTGCTGGAGGTGCTGATGACCACCCCGGGCAGGGTGTTCGACCGCGCCGAGCTGATGTCGCGCGCCTGGGGCCAGGCCGACTACGGCTCGAGCCGCACCGTCGACGTCCACGTGGCGCAGCTGCGGGCCAAGCTCGGCGACCGCTGTCCGGTCGAGACCGTGCGCGGCATCGGCTACCGGGCGCGGCGGCAGCCGTGAGGCCCGCGGGCCTGACCGCGCGGCTGGCGCTGGCGATGGCGGCGGTCGCCGTGGTGTCGGCGCTGCTCGCCGGCGTCCTCGTCGCGCCGCTGCTGTCCGGTGCCCGCGAGGAGGCCGTCCGCGCGCCCCTCGCCCGTCAGGCCGACCTGCTCGCCCGCCTTCCCCGCCTCACCACGGGGTCCGACCGGCTCGACCGGGTGACCGAGGTGTCCGGCCTGACCATCGGCGTCGTCACCGCCGCCCGCGTCTCGGGTGCCGGTGCCGCCCTGACCCCGGAGGACGTCGCCGCGCTGCGGGCCGGCGAATCCGTCTCGACGAGCGGCGAGCTCGCCGGCGTACCCGTCCTGGTCGAGGCCCGCCCCGCCCGCAACGGGGGCGCGGTGGTGCTGGCCGCCGACGTGGCCAGCGCCGATGACGCCCTCGCGTCCGTACGTCGCCGCGTGGTCCTCGCGCTCGCCCTCGGCTCGCTCGTCGCGCTCGCCCTGGCCGCGTGGCTGGCGCGACGGCTGGCGGCTCCGCTCACCCACACTGCGAGTGCGGCCCGACGACTCGCAGCTGGCGAGCGCGGGGTCGAGGTGCCGACCGCCGGGCCGCCCGAGGTCCTTGCCGTCGCGGAGGCGCTGGGTCAGCTCGACGCCGCCCTGGCCTCGAGCGAGGGCCGGCAGCGGCGGTTCCTGCTCACGGTCTCCCACGAGCTGCGCACCCCCCTGACGGCGGTCCGGGGCTACGCGGAGGGACTGGCCGACGGGACGGTGCCTCCCGAGGATGCGGCCGCGGTGGGCGCGACGCTGGTGGACGAGGCCGACCGGATGGCGGCCTACGTCGCCGACCTGCTCGCGCTCGCCCGGCTCGAGGCCGACGACTTCCGGGTCACCGTCGCCGACGTGGACCTCGCGGCACTGGTCGCCTCGACCGCGGACGCCTGGCAGGCCCGTGGCCGCGGTGCCGGGATCACCGTCAGCGCTGAGCCCGCCCCCGCCGTCGTACGAGCCGACCCGGACCGGCTGCGGCAGGTCCTCGACGCCCTCCTCGACAACGCGCTGCGGGTGGCTCCCCGCGGCGGCGCGGTCGTGCTGGCCTCCCGAGCGGGCGCCGTCGAGGTCCGTGACTCGGGGCCGGGACTCGCGCCCGAGGACCTCCCTGTCGCCTTCGACCCCGGGGTGCTGCACGAGCGCTACCGCGGTTCTCGGCCGTCCGGCGGTCAGGGCCTGGGGCTCGCCATCGCGGCGGGGCTGGTCCGCCGGATGGGCGGCACCATCTCTGCCGACGTCGCGGCGGAGGGTGGTGCGGCCTTCAGGATCAGCCTGACGCCGTCCCGGATGTGAGGATGGCGCTGTGCACGAGCGACCCCCGGACGTGACCGACGACGAGATCCTCGACCTGGTCCGCGCGGAGTGGGACGACGGCGCCGACGCGGTCGAGCACCTGCCCGTCGGCTGGGGCGCTCACCACTGGCGCGTCGACGTCGCCGGCGAGCCGACGCTCTTCCTGACCCTCGACATCGACCTCCCGCGCCACACGCTCGCGAGCCTCGAGGCGGCGTACTCCTCCGCGGCAGCGCTCGGGCTCGACTTCGTCTGGCCGTCGCTGCCGACCCGCGAGGGGGCGTACGTCGTCCCCCTCCGCTCGCGGAAGGCCAGCGTCACCGGGTGGCTCGACGGGTCGCGCCCACCGGAGTCGGTGCCCGAGCTGCCGGACCTGCTCGCTCGCCTGCATGCGACGCCGCCCCCGCCCGGCGCCCGCACCTGGTCGACCGACGTCGAGCCCGAGCTGGGCGACCGGCTCCGCGACCTGCTCCAGCAGGACTGGTCCGGGCCGCTCGGCCCGTCGGCACGCGACCTGGTCGTGGAGCACCTGTCCCGGGTCGGCGGGTGGGCACGGGAGCACGCGCGCCTGCTCGCCCTCGCCGACCCGTCGACGTACGTCGTGACGCACGGCGAGCCGCACGTGCGGAACCAGTGGGTCGCGCGCGGTCGGACGTGGCTGATCGACTGGGAGTCGCTGGTGCTCGCGCCGCGCGAGCGCGACCTCGCGACGCTGGTGCACGAGGGACGCGACGTCGACCACGACCGCCAGATGCTGCGGCTCTTCGACCTCGAGTGGCGCCTCGGCGAGATCTGGTCGTTCGCCCAGTGGCTGCAGGGACCGCACGTCGGGGACGCCGACGACCGCACCGCCCTCGGCGGTCTCACCGGCGAGCTGACCCGCCCGCACTTCGGCAGGCGCTGACACGACAGTGGCCCGCCACCCCCGGAGGGGCGACGGGCCACTGGGTCGAGCAGGTCAGCCGTGGTGCGGGTCGGGCACGTGCGGGGTGAACGACGAGGACCCGGTGTTGTCACCGTCGTCGGAGATCGTGACCTCGCGACGCTTGGAGATGATCACCGCGCCCGCGATGATCGCGACCGCGACGAGCGCGATCACGATGCGCAGGACGTCGTTCTGGTCCGTGCCGACGCTCAGGGAGACGACCGCGCTCGCGATGAGCAGCGAGACGAGGTTCATCACCTTGATCAGCGGGTTGATGGCCGGGCCGGCGGTGTCCTTGAACGGGTCACCGACGGTGTCGCCGATGATGGTCGCCTCGTGGGCGGCCGAGCCCTTGCCGCCGTGGTGGCCGTCCTCGACCAGCTTCTTGGCGTTGTCCCAGGCGCCACCGGCGTTGGCAAGGAACACGGCCATCAGGGTGCCCGTGCCGATCGCACCGGCCAGGAAGCCGGCGAGAGCGGTCGCGCCGAGGCCGAAGCCCACCGCGATCGGGGCGAGCACCGCGAGGATGCCGGGCGTCACGAGCTCGCGCAGCGAGTCCTTGGTGACGATGTCGACGACCTTGCCGTACTCCGGACGACCGGTGCCCTCCATGATCCCGGGGATCTCGCGGAACTGGCGGCGGACCTCCATCACGACCGCACCGGCAGCGCGGGCGACCGCGTTGATGGCGAGGCCCGAGAAGAGGAACACCACGGCCGCACCGAGCAGCACGCCGACGATGACCGCCGGGTTGAAGACGCTGAAGTCGAGCAGGTAGGCCTCGTCGGGGCCGACGTTGGCCTCGGCGAGCGACTCGAACACCGACGTGGCGTAGGAGCCGAACAATGCCGTCGCGGCGAGCACCGCGGTGGCGATCGCGATGCCCTTGGTGATCGCCTTGGTGGTGTTGCCCACCGCGTCGAGCTCGGTCAGGATCTGTGCGCCCTCGGGGCTGACGTCGCCCGACATCTCGGCGATGCCCTGGGCGTTGTCGGAGACCGGGCCGAAGGTGTCCATCGCGACGATGACGCCGACGGTGGTCAGCAGGCCGCAACCGGCCAGGGCCACCGCGAAGAGCGACACCGTGAGGGCCGCGCCGCCGAGGAGGTAGGCACCGAACACGGCGGCACCGATGACGAGGGTCGTGTAGACCGCCGACTCGAAGCCCACCGAGAGACCGGACAGGATCACCGTGGCCGGACCGGTGAGGGACGTCTTGCCGACGTCCTTGACCGGGCGGTACTCGGTGCCGGTGTAGTAGCCGGTGAGGGCCAGGATGCCTGCCGACATCACGATGCCGATGACCACGGCGGAGGCCGCGATGAACCGCGGGTCGCCGTCGGCGCCCGACAGGTCGACCGCGATGTTCGTGAACTCCGAGAAGCTGCTCGGCAGGTAGATGTACGACAGCACGACGCTCGCCACGGCGGCGATGCCCGAGGAGATGTAGAACGACTTGTTGATCGTCGTCAGGCCGTTCTCGCCGGCCTTCGGCTTGGTCAGGTAGACGCCCGCGACGGCCGTCAGGGCGCCGATGGCGGGGATGAGCAGCGGGAAGACGAGGCCCTTGTCGCCGAAGGCCTGCGAGCCAAGGATCAGCGCGGCGACCAGCGTCACGGCGTACGACTCGAAGAGGTCGGCGGCCATGCCGGCGCAGTCGCCGACGTTGTCGCCCACGTTGTCGGCGATCGTGGCGGCGTTGCGCGGGTCGTCCTCGGGGATGCCCTGCTCGACCTTGCCGACGAGGTCCGCGCCGACGTCGGCGGCCTTGGTGAAGATGCCGCCACCGACGCGCATGAACATCGCGAGCAGCGCTGCACCGAAGCCGAAGCCCTCGAGCACGTCGGGGGCCTCGTCCTGGAAGAACAGGACGACGAGGCTGGCACCGAGCAGGCCGAGGCCGACGGTCAGCATGCCGACCATGGCGCCGGTGCGCAGGCCGATCGTCATCGCCGGCTCGCGACCCGTGGTCTCCGCGGCTGCGGCGACGCGCAGGTTGGCGCGCACGGCGAGGTTCATGCCGAGGTAGCCCACCGCCGCCGAGAAGCCGGCGCCGACGATGAAGAACACCGATCGGAAGATCCGGACGGTGGTGTCGTCGGCAGGCAGCACGAGCAGCGCGAAGAACGCGATCGCCGCGAAGATGCCGAGGGTCCGGAACTGCCGAGTCAGATAGGCGTTGGCGCCCTCCTGGACTGCGAGGGCGATGGTCTTCATGTTGTCGGTGCCCTCGCCCGCGGCCATCACCTGCGACCGGAACATCGCGGCCATCCCGAGCGCGCCGAGCGCGATCAGGGCGACGACGACGACCAGGATCAGGTTCCCACCTTCGAGCTCCGGCTTCACGACTGCGGGCAAGATCCCCGTCATGCGTGTCCTCCTAGGACGTAAAAGATCCGTGAACGCGCCGGAGTCTACGCAGAGGTGACCCAGATCACGGGCCGGGGTGACCCACACCACACCGGGCCGTCGGATTGGAACGTACAAAGCCCCTCCGGGACAGCCCGGAGGGGTGATCTGGTGCGGCCGATCCGGACGCTAGGCGCCGGGGGCGAGCCCCACGGAGTCGTGGATCACGAACACCTTGGCCAGGCCGGTGATCCGAAAGATCTTGAGCAGGCGCTCCTGGGTGCAGACCAGGTCGAGCGAGCCGTCGTGGGCGCGGACCTTCTTGAGGCCGCCGACCAGGACGCCGAGGCCCGTGGAGTCGAGGAACTCGACCGCCTCGAGGTCGATCACGATGTCGTAGGTCCCGGCGCCGACGAGCTCGGTGATGCAGTCGCGCAGCTTGGGTGCGGTGTAGACGTCGATCTCCCCGCCGACCGCCACGACGGCACGACCATCCACCTCGCGTGTGGCAAGGGTGAGATCCACAACTGCTCCCCGGTTCCCGAATGCTCGGACTGAACGCGTGCAGGACACACCGTGTGTCCCCCTAGTTCCGGGTGGTATCAAACCACGAGTCCCACCGGTTTCGCAGGTGTCCCCAGCACTTCTCCTCGCAGGCCGCTCCGGCGGCACTGTCGTCGCCGTTTGCCAGACTTCGTCAGGTGTCGTCCCCCCGTCCTGACGTGCTGCCTCCGGTGGAGTCGCTCGTACGTCGCCTGACGGAGGTCCCGGGCCGTGAGGACCGGCTCCGCCACCTCGAGGTGCTGCCCGCCCGCGAGGCGGTGCACGAGGACTGGCCGGCGTGGGTGCCTGACGACGTACGAGGTGCGTTCGCCGCCCAGGGGGTCGCGCGTCCGTGGCGACACCAGGTCGTTGCCGCCGACGCCGCGCACGCCGGCGACCACGTCATCGTCGCCACCGGGACGGCGTCCGGGAAGTCGCTGGCCTACCAGGTGCCGGCCCTCTCGGCGATCCGCGCCGCTCGTGGTCCGCGCGGCGAGCGGGGCGCCTCGGTGCTCTACCTCGCGCCGACCAAGGCGCTCGCCCACGACCAGCTCTCCGGGCTGGCGTCGCTCGGCCTCGACGTACGCCTCGCTGCCCACGACGGTGACAGCTCGCGCGAGGAGCGCGACTGGACGCGTGACTACGGCGAGTACGTCCTGACCAACCCCGACATGCTCCACCGCTCCCTCCTCCCCTCCCACCACCGGTGGTCGCGGCTGCTCGGGTCCCTGCAGTACGTCGTGGTCGACGAGTGCCACCACTACCGCGGGGTCTTCGGGGCGCACGTCTCCCACGTCCTGCGGCGGCTGCGGCGGGTGTGCGCGATGTACGGCGCGCACCCGACGTTCGTCCTCGCCTCAGCCACCGTCGCCGAGCCGGAGGTGACGGCCTCGCGCCTGACCGGGCTCGACGTGGTCGCCCTGACCAGAGACGACTCGCCGCGCGGGCGGGTCTCGCTCCTGCTCTGGGAGCCGCCGTTCACCCCGCACGCCGGGGAGAACGGCGCGCCGGTGCGACGGGCCGCGTCGTCCGAGGTCGCCGACCTGCTCGCCGACCTGGTCGCCGAGGACGTGCGGACGCTCGCCTTCATCCGGTCGCGACGTGGCGCCGAGCAGGTGGCGGCGACGGCGGCCGACCTGCTCGCCGAGGTCGACCCGTCGCTGCCCGGTCGCGTCGCGGCCTACCGCGGGGGCTACCTGCCCGAGGAGCGGCGTGCCCTCGAGGCCGCGCTGCGCCGGGGCGACCTGATGGGGCTCGCCGCCACCAATGCCCTCGAGCTGGGCATCGACATCAGCGGGCTCGACGCCGTGCTCATCGCCGGCTTTCCCGGCACCCGGGCGGCCTTCTGGCAGCAGATCGGGAGGGCCGGCCGCGGAGCGCAGGACGCGCTCGGCATCCTGGTGGCCAAGGACGACCCGCTCGACACCTACCTCGTCACCCACCCGGAGATGCTGATCGGTGCGCCGGTGGAGGCGTCGGTCTTCGACCCGTCGAACCCCCACGTGATGGGGCCACACCTCTGCGCGGCCGCCCAGGAGTCGCCGCTGACCGAGGCCGACCTCCCGCACTTCGGGCCGACCACGCGCGAGGTGGTGGACCAGCTCGTCGACCTCGGCCTGCTGCGCAAGCGGCCGCGCGGCTGGTTCTGGACCGACCGCGGGCGCGCCGCCGACCTCGCCGACATCCGCTCCGCCGGCGGCTCGCCCGTCCAGCTGATCGAGGCTGACACCGGCCGGGTGGTCGGCACGGTGGACGCGAGCGGTGCGCACAACCAGGCCCACCCCGGTGCCGTGTACGTCCACCAGGGCGAGACCTGGCTGGTCGAGGACCTCGACCTCGAGCACCACGTCGCGTCGATGCGGCGCGACGAGCCGGCGTTCAGCACGACGGCCCGCGAGGTCACCGACATCAGCATCGTCAGCACCCGCGAGCGCCGCTCGTGGGCCGGCTGCGAGCTCTCCCTCGGCGAGGTCGACGTCTCCCACCAGGTCGTGTCCTTCCTCCGGCGGCGCCAGCCCGGCGGCGAGGTGCTGTCGGAGGAGCCGCTCGACCTGCCCGAGCGCACGCTCCGCACGAGCGCCGTGTGGTGGACGGTGCCCGACGACGTGGTCGCCGAGGCCGGCCTGGCCGCGCTGGACGTCCCGGGTGCGGCGCACGCCGCGGAGCACTGCTCGATCGGTCTCCTCCCTCTCTTCGCCACCTGCGACCGCTGGGACATCGGCGGCGTCTCGACCGCCCGCCACGCCGACACCGGCGTGCTCACCGTCTTCGTGTACGACGGCCACCCCGGCGGCGCCGGTTTCTCGGAACGCGGCTTCCACACGGCGGTGGCCTGGCTGTCCGCGACCCGCGAGGCGATCGCGAGCTGCGAATGCGCGAGCGGCTGCCCGTCGTGCATCCAGTCGCCCAAGTGCGGCAACCAGAACAACCCGCTCGACAAGGTCGGCGCAATCCAACTTCTGGATGCCCTCCTCGCGGGTGCGCCGGTGGAGGCTGCGGGGGGCTAGATTCTGCCCATGGTGTTCCTCGGCATGGCCCTCATCATCCTCGGCGGCATCGCGATCCTGTCCGCTGTCTTCGTCAGCGAGCCCGGCTCGGGCGGCGAGCTCCTCGGCTTCGACGTCACCACCCTGGAGTCGTTCTTCGTCGGGGTCGCCGCGGGCGCCGCGATCCTCTGGGGCTTCTCGATCCTCAAGTGGGGCACCAAGCGCAGCCTCGCCCACCGCAAGGAGCGCAAGGAGCTCACCGAGCTGAACCAGAAGCTCGAGCGGGTCGAGGCCGAGCGTCGTGCGGACGGCGACACCGTCACCGACCGCGACCGCACCTGACGATCCGAAGGTCACGGTGCTCCCGGGGACGGGAGTCGCTGATCGTGGAAGGTCCGAGCCACCTGGCGGCTCGGAAGTTCCACCTTCTCCGTCGCCCGCCGGTCCGCCCTCGTCCGCCTGAGCGGTGAGTGAGGGGGATTCCGCGGCCCTCGAATCCTCCTCACGCACCGCTCGACGGCTCACGCCGGACCTGCCCGGGCCTCGGCCGTCACCCGCACGTCGCGCCACGGCACGCGGGGACCGGCGACCGACACCTCGACGGTGACCTCGTCGCCGTCGAGGCGACAGGCCTCCAGCGCCGCCGCGTTGGCGGCAGCCACCTCTCCGGCGCGAGCACACGCGTCGTCCCGTGTTGACGCACCGGCCAGCGCTGCCAGGTCGGCCGCCGCCTGAGCCCGTCGCTGCGCGGTGACGAGTCCCCCGGCCGCCGCGAGCCCGGTCATCATGAACATCAGCAGGCCGGCCATCGCGACCACCAGCACGGTGGCGCCGCCCCGGTCGGTGCGCGCTCTCACGACTCCTCCACCAGCGCCACCGCCTCGGCCGAGACCGTGACACCCGGGAGCGAGCCCAGCAGGCCGCCCGGTCCGGTGATCCGGGCGCGGGTGGTGACGGTGACCTGGGTGTCGCCGACCTCGAACCGGACCCGGGCCCCGTCCGGCGCGATCCGCAGGGCGACGGCCTCGGCCGAGGCCACGTCGTCCCCGCGGGCCACGGCGCGGGCCGCCTCCCGCGAGGCGTCGATGACCCGCACCTGCGCGGCGCCCACCGCGAGCATCCAGACCAGCCCGGCCGTCAGGGCGACGAGCAGCGGGATGCCGAGGGCGAGCTCGGCGGTCGCCGCCCCGTCCTCCTCCCGCCGGGACCCGAGCATCAGCCGATGCCGAGCAGGCCCATGACGTGGTCGAACAGCCGCCCCAGCAGCTGGTCGCCGAAGCTGCCGGTCAGCAGCTTGTAGAGCAGCCCGGCGAACCCGGCCCCAGCCGCCGTGCCGACGGCGTACTCCGCGGTGGTGATCCCGTCCTCGGTCCGCTCCTGACCATCGATCCTCATCGGCACTCCTCTCGTCGCGGGCCTCCCGATGAGCCCCGTCGTGCGACCAGCCTCGGGTGGTCGAGCCCGGCCTGCACCCGAGCGGCTGCTCGCCTGTGGACGAGGCCAGGTCCGGCCCACCTGTGGACACCTGGTGGCCCGTCACGGCGCCACCGACCCGAACAGGGACGCCACCGTCGGCACCACACCGAGCAACAGGAAGGCGGGCAGGAGGCAGACACCCAGGGGAACGGCGGCGCTCACGCCGACGCGGCGAGCGGCGTCCTCGGCGCGCGCGAGCGACTCGCGGGCGAGCTCGTCGGCAAGTCTCTCGACGGTCTGCACGACCGATGAGCCCGACGTCAGCGAGCGGACCATCGCGCGCGAGAGCGGCGCGAGCTCGTCGTCGTCGGCGATCACCCGCCATGCCTCGGGCCCGGCTGCTCCCCACCGGGACCGATCGACGACCGGGGCAAGTCGGTCCGCCGCCGGGCCGGGCAGGGCGGCGCACACCTGGGCGAGCCCGGCCACTGGTTCGGCACCGGCGCGCAGGGTCGAGGCGAACAGGTCGATGAGGTGCGGGAGGGTCCGCTCCACCTCCTCGCGCTCCCGGCGTCGGGCCGGCGTCTCGGCATGGGCCAGGACCCACCATGCAGACGCCGCCGCGAGGAGCCCGACGACCGGACCTGCTGGTCCACCGACGAACAGCCAGGCGAACGCACCGGCGCCGAGCGCGGCGATCGGTCGCACGTCGAGACCTGAGGTGGCCCGCTCGCGCGCCCCCGGTCGCACGTCGGCCGGCCACCAGCACAGGGCCGCCAGCGCCGCGCCGATCGCACTCACCCACGTCATGGAGCGCTCGCCCGGTCGGCCAGCCGCTCGATCCACCACAGCCCCAGCGCGACCAGCGCCAGTCCGCAGATTAGGCAGGCCCAGCCGACCGGCGTGCCGAGCAGGAAGGACCACGGGTCCGACCCGGCTCCCGAGCCCATCAGGAGGACCGCCAGCGGCAGGCACGCGACGAGGCGCGCAGTCGCCCGGGCCGAGGCCAGCTCGGAGTCGACGAGCCGGCGGGTACGCCGACGAGCACGCAGGCCGTCAGCAGTGCGCCCGAGCGCGGCCGCGAGACCGTGACCCGAGCGCTCCGACACCTGCCACGCGCCCGCCACCCAGCGCAGGTCGGCGGCGCCGTCGTGCTCCTCGCCGAGCCGCCTCAGTGCGTCGGGGACGTCGGCGCCGAGGCGCGCGGCCTCCACGGCCGCGACCAGCGGCGGCCAGCGCTCGGAGGCTGCCGCGAGCGCCACGCCGGGCGGTCGGCCGGCCGCGAGCTCGGCAGCAAGGAGGTCGCACACCTCGAGCACCGCGGCCTGGTCCGCCGCCCCGCGGCGCCGACCCGCTCCCGGCACCCGTCCCCACGACGGAGCGGAGCGGGCCGACGCGACTCGGGGTATCGCCTGGGGCGGCTGCCACCAGACGGCCACGGCAGCGGCCAGCAGGACTGCTGCGAGCCAGCCGGTCACCACGCCACCGAGCCGAGCCGAGCGGCGAGCGCCCCTGCGGCCGGACCGCGGACCACCCGATCGGGCTCGAACGTCGCCGCGGTCCGCAGCGACACGAGACCCGACGGCTCGCGCTCGGGCACCGCCAGCTCGAGCACGCGGCGCCTGCCGTCGCGCCCGCGACCGAGGTGCACGACGACGTCGAGTGCGGACGCGAGCTGGCTGTGCGCGGCCTCCCGCGGCAGCCCGGCGGCCAACGACAGGGCCTCGATCCGGGCCGGCACGTCGGCGGCCGAGTTGGCGTGGAGCGTCCCGCACCCGCCGCCGTGCCCAGTGTTGAGCGCGGCCAGCAGGTCGACGACCTCGGCACCGCGGACCTCCCCGACGACCAACCGGTCCGGTCGCATCCGGAGGGCTTGGCGCACCAGGGTCTGCAGGGTGATCTCCCCGGCTCCCTCGATGTTGGGCGGGCGCCCCTCGAGGGCCACGACGTGCGGATGGTCGGGTCGCAGCTCGCTGGCGTCCTCCACGAGGACGATCCGCTCGCCCGGGTCCACCAGCGAGAGCAGCGCCGAGAGGACGGAGGTCTTGCCCGTCCCGGTCCCTCCCGTGACGAGGAAGGCACACCGCGAGCCGACGACCTCCTCCAGCAGGAAGGCACCGTCCGGCGGCAGCGCACCCGCCTCCACCAGCTCGGGCAGCGTCCACACCCGGCCGCGCGGGATGCGCAGCGACAGCACGGTCCCGGACCGCGCCACGGGAGCCAGCACCGCGTGGAAGCGCGTGCCGTCGGGCAGTCGTACGTCGGCGTGCGGGGTCGCGTCGTCCAGCCGGCGGCCCGCCGTGGCGGCGAGCCGCTGCGCGAGTCGTCGCACGGAGGCGTCGTCGGGAAAGGACACGGCTGCCCGCTCGAGCCCGCCGCCACGGTCGAGCCACACGTCGTCCGGGCCGTTGACCAGGACGTCGGTCACGTCGGGGAGCCGCAGCAGCTCCTCGAGCGGGCCGGCGCCCAGCACGTCGCGGCGCAGCAGGTCGTGGACGGCGAGCACCGTCGCGTCTCCCACCGGAGAACCGGACGCGCGCAACGCCTCGGCCACCCGGTGCGGAGTGAGGTCACCGGACGTGCCGGCCAACCGACGGCGTACGTCGTCGACCACCTCCGCCGAGACAGTCGTCATGCGGCGGCCAGGAGGTCCCGGACGGTCCGGGCCAGTGGCCCGCGGCCGGTCAGCGGACCGAGCCCGCGGTCGACCGAGGCTGCCAGGCCACGCTGCTCCCCCAACGTCGCGACCACCGGCAGACCGGTGACCCGGGCGGCATCGGCGTCGCTGAGTCCACCCGGTCGCACCACCAGCCCGGCCCGTCCCGCGCGACCGAGGTCGGCGACCAGACGTGCCGTGGCCGCCAGCCCGGGCACGGTCGCCGGCGTGACCACCAGCAGGTCGTCGCACCGGTCGACCAGCTCGACCGATGCAGCTCCGCCCTGGCGGGCGAGGTCGATCACCACGAGGTCGTGCCCCCGCACCGCCGCGTCGAGCATGCGCCTGGCCGTCGGCACGTCGAGCCGCCGCCGGAGCCCGGTCCACGTGAGGACCCCGAGCGCGCCGTCCCGTGGCACGCCCTCCCGCAAGGCCCGTGCGCCGAGCCGCCCCGAGGTCTCTGCCAGCCCCTCCCACCGCACGCCGCCGCGGCCCTCGAGGCCGAGCAGCCGGTCGACTCCCGGCCCGAGCGGGTCCGCGTCGACGAGGAGCGTGGGACCACGGGAGGCGTGCCACTGGGCGAGCGCGCACGCCAGTGTCGTCGCGCCCGATCCGCCCGAGCCGCCGACCACCCCGACGACGCGACCCGGCGAGGCCCGTTCGCCGACGTCGGCCAGCGCATCCGCCAGCCAGGACGTCGCTTCGGGGAGGGAGACCACCGACGCTGCCCCCAGCGCGACGGCGTGGCGGAAGGCTGCGTCGCCGGGTGACGGTCCGACCACGTGGACGCCGGCCCGGCGTGGCGGTGCGAGCGCCACCGCCTCCTCCGCCAGGTCCGCACCGACGAGGACCAGGTCGGCGTCGCCCCAGGAACCGAGGGACAGGGACGGATCGGCGCACACGTCGGTCGCGACACCGGCCGCGGCGCAGAGCGCGACGACCGTCTCGTGGGTGGCGGCGGATCTGGTGAGGAGGAGGACGGACATGGCGACAAGGCTCGACGCGAGCACCGACGACGGACAGCACCGGCGGCGGCAGCCTGTGGAGAACCCCGTCACCACCGGCCCTGTGGACGACTGATGGCCCACGCGCGCACGCAGCAGGCCCCTACGATGACCGCATGTCCCGCCCCACCGCGGCCTTCTTCGACCTCGACAAGACGATCATCGCCAAGTCGAGCACGCTGGCCTTCAGCCGCGAGTTCCAGGCGGGCGGACTCATCTCCCGGCGCGCGATGCTGCGCTCGGCGTACGCCCAGTTCGTCTTCTTCACCGGCGGCGCCGACCACGACCAGATGGACAAGATGCGCGAGTTCATGTCGCAGCTCTGCGCCGGCTGGGACGTCGCGACGGTGCGCGAGATCGTCCACGACACCCTCAACAACATCGTGGAGCCGCTCGTCTACGCCGAGGCCGTCACCCTGATGGAGGAGCACCGCGAGGCCGGGCGCGACATCGTCATCGTCTCCGCGAGCGGCGCGGAGGTCGTCGAGCCGATCGGCCAGATGCTCGGCGCCGACCGCGTGGTCGCGACCCGGATGGAGATCGTCGACGGGAAGTACACCGGCGAGATCGACTACTACGCCTACGCCGAGGAGAAGGCGCGCGCGATCGAGCACCTCGCCGAGACCGTCGGCTACGACCTCGCCGGGTCCTACGCCTACAGCGACTCGGTCACCGACGTGCACATGCTGCAGGTCGTCGGGCACCCGTCCGCAGTGAATCCCGACCGCGAGCTGCGCCGCATCGCGACCGCCAACGAGTGGCCGGTCCTGAGCTTCGTACGCCCCGTGGCCCTGCGTCGGGGCGTCCCGCTGCCGCCCGCGAAGCAGACCCTCGCGGCGCTTGCGGTGGGCGGCGCGGTGGCCGCTGGTGGGGTCATCTGGGCCAACCACCGCAAGAAGATCTCCGAGTGACCGGCTGGCTCGGCAGCCCGGCGCACGCACGCTGGCTGGAGACCGAGGGCGACGGTCTGCTCGACTTCGGTCGTGCGTCCGTCCACCCCGACGGCGGGTTCGCCTGGCTGTCCGAGGAGGGCACGCCCGAGCTCGACCGGCCGGTGCCGCTCTGGGTCAGCTGCCGGATGACCCACGTCTACTCCCTGGGCCACCTGATGGGCCGCCCCGACTGCGGACGGCTGGCCGACCACGGCGTGACCGCGCTGCGCGGTCGGTTCCGCGACGCGGAGCACGGCGGCTGGTACGCCGCGGTGGGTGCCGATGGTCCGGTGTCGAGGGACAAGACGGCCTACGAGCACGCCTTCGTGGTCCTCGCCGCGGCGAGCGCCACCGCGGCCGACCGTGTCGGCGGCCGCGAGCTGCTGGACGAGGCGCTCGGCATCCTGCTCGAGCACTTCTGGGACGACGAGCACGGCATGGTGCGCGAGCAGTGGGACGAGGCCTGGACGACCCTCGACGGCTACCGCGGCGTCAACGCCAACATGCACACGGTCGAGGCCCTGCTGTCGGCGGCCGACGTGCTCGACGACGCGTCCCTGCGCGAGCGCGCGCAGCGGATCCTCACCCGGGTCGTGCACGACCTCGCGCGTGGCAACGACTGGCGGATCCCCGAGCACTTCGACGACACCTGGACACCGGTCCTCGACTACAACATCGACGAGCCGGCGCACCCGTTCCGCCCCTACGGAGCCACCATCGGCCACTGGCTGGAGTGGGCCCGGCTGGCCCTCCACCTGCGCGCCGCGCTCGGCGTCGACGCCCCCTCGTGGCTCCTCGACGACGCCCGCGGCCTCTTCGACGCCTCGGTGCGCGAGGGCTGGGCCGTCGACGGTGCCGACGGCTTCGTCTACACCGTCGACTGGTCGGGCGCCCCTGTCGTGCGCGAGCGGATGCACTGGGTGGCGGCCGAGGCGACCGCGACCGCGGCGGCGATGCACGCGGCGACCGGCGAGCCTGAGTACGACGCGTGGTACCGCACGTGGTGGCAGCACGTCGCCGACCACTTCCGCGACACCGCGCACGGCTCGTGGCACCACGAGCTGGCGACCGACCTGTCGCCCAGCAGTGTCACGTGGGCCGGCAAGCCGGACACCTACCACGCCTTCCAGGCCACCCTGATCCCGCGCCTCCCCCTCACCCCGACGCTCGCCGCGGCCCTGCGCGACGGGCTGCTGGCCTAGCCGACGCGCGCACCCACCGCGCACCGGCAAAGTCAACCCTTGAAGGTGCCTGCGGGCAGGACTAGAACTGACTCAAGAACTCCACAGCAGCACGTGAACCGGGTACCCACGCGGCGATCCACCCATCCGATGGGGTGCTAGCCATTCGGGATGTCCCTGAGGGCGGCGACTTAGAGAATGCACGCTTGGTAGCCACGGCATCACGTGTCAGCGGCGGCACCCGGTCTTCGTGAACGGGTGCCGCTCGCATGCTCAGGACCGCAGCGGCGAGGCCTCGGCCCCCGCGGCGAACGCCTCGGCGCCGTACAACGCCCAGGCGTGGACCCCGCTCGGGCCGCCGTCGCGGTAGGCACGCAGGTTGGACTCGTACGCCGCCCGGTGGGCGAGGTGGCCGGCCTCGGGCACGACCAGCGACTTGGCGTCGACGCCGCGCGCGACGAGCACCAGCCGCTCCAGCGCACGGGCGACGATGCCGTTGTGCGAGGCGAACGGGGCGGCCGTCGCCACGTCGGCATGCGCGACCGCGGCGACCAGGAGGGCCGGCGCCTCTGTGTCGGACAGGAGCAGCTCGGAGACACCGCGCAGCCGGTCGGCGGAGGCAGCGTCACGGGGCCGGCCCAGCTCGTCGGGCGCCAGCGCGGACGACCCGACGACCGCGTGGAGCCGCGCGATCGCCTGCAGCGGTGCGGTCTTCAGGAGCGGGGCCAGCGCGAGCATGGACGCCGAGAGGCGCACCGCGTCGGCCGCGACGGAGTCGACCTCCCCCGTGCGCACCTGCTCCAGCGACGACGAGGACCCCTCCAGCACGGCGCTCGCATGGGCGCCGCGCAGCAGCGAGTCGGCGGTCATCTCGGGCGACGTACGACGCAGCCCGCGGTCGCGCAGCATCACGTCGATGCCGTCGCGCGTGCCGGCGTAGGCCGAGCGGACGCCCTCGAGCTCGGTCAGCCAGGCGAGGGGGTCGGTCATGGGAGGACGGTATCGGCGGCAACCTTTGCAGCCGCAGCGGTGTCACACACCCGACGTACGGTGACCACTCATCTATCTCGGGGGAGACACATGTTCCGCACCACTGCCCTGACCGCAGCAGCCCTGCTGGCGCTCGCGACGCTCGCACCGACGACGGCCGAAGCCGCCGGCGAGACGTGCCGCGGCGTGCCCGCCACCCACGTCGGGACACCCGACGCCGGCCTCGTCGGCACCGAGGGACCCGATGTCGTGGTCAGCAACGGCGCCGAGCCGGTGCGGACCCTCGGTGGCGACGACCTCGTCTGCGTCACGGGTGACGTCAACGGCCGCGTCGACACCGGCGAGGGCAACGACGTCGTGGACCGCAGCCAGGACCGCGGCAAGTTCACCACGACCGTCCTCGGCACCGGCAGCGACCAGTTCGTCGGCTCCACCGCGAGCGACGTCGTCTGGGCCGGCACCCGCCCCCGCCGCGACCTCGTCGACCGGGACCGCGACGTCATCGACGGCGGACCGGCGGGTCGGAGGTACGGCGACTACGTCATCAGCGGCGAGCCCGGCCAGCCCAACCCGGACGAGGTGCGCCTCGCAGGCGGCACGCCGGGCGATGGCGGGAGCGCCGGCACGGTCGAGCTCCACGGGGCGCCGACCTCGCAGACGGTCCTCGACGGCACGCGCGGCAGCGAGCTCACCCTCGAGACGACCGACGCCGACCGGGTCAGCATCGACACCGCCGCCGGCACCTTCACCCGCGACGGCGCCACCGGCGCGTTGGCCGGGTTCAGCGACTTCCTCCTGACCAACCGCGGCGAGACGCGCCACATCGACTTCCGCGGCAGCGACGCCGACGAGACGCTCCTGATGGACACCACCCGCAACTCGGCGTACGACGTCCGCATGGGCGGTGGCGACGATGTCATCGCCCTCCAGACCGACCGCATCCACCGGCGGGTCAACGTCTTCGACGGCGGCGGCGGACGCGACCAGCTCGGCATCGCCATGGTGCGCAAGGAGGTGCGCCTCGACCTGGGTCGTGGTCGCCTGCTGGCCGGCAAGCAGCGCAACGCGGTCCCGGCCGACGCGACCCGCTTCGAGGACGCCGAGGTCGTGGCCGGGCTCATCGAGCTGACCGGGACCACCGGCGACAACGACCTCCGGGCCTACTCGTGCCGGACCCGGGTCCGCGCACTCGGCGGGGACGACAGGGTGTCGCCGGTGACCACGCTCAACTACCTGGGCTACTTCTCGTGCAAGGCCCCGCGGACCCACTTCGAGGGCGGCGGCGGGGACGACCTCCTCGTCGGCGACGGCGGCGCCGACGTCCTCCTCGGCGGTCCCGGTCGCGACAGGGCCAACGGCGGCTCCGGCCGCGACGTGTGCTCGGCGGAGCGGACGACGCGGTGCGAGGTCCGTCGCTGAGGCGCCACGCACGACCTACGCTGACCACTCATCGATCTCGGGGGAGACACATGTCCCGCACCACCACCGCCCTGACCACCGCCGCACTCGGCCTGGCGCTCCTCG
The DNA here is from genome assembly GCF_004137245.1 of Nocardioides glacieisoli. Taxonomy (GTDB): domain Bacteria; phylum Actinomycetota; class Actinomycetes; order Propionibacteriales; family Nocardioidaceae; genus Nocardioides; species Nocardioides glacieisoli. The sequence continues at coordinate 161,125 of NZ_SDWS01000005.1, read as the reverse complement.
TGCCGGCGGGAGCGCAGGCCGCGGGAGAGACCTGCCAGGGGCAGCCGGCCACCGTCGTCGGCACGGACAGCCAGGCCCTCGTGGGGACCGAGGGGCCGGACGTCGTCGTGACCAACGGCGCCTCGACCGTCGCAGCGCTCGGCGGCACCGACCTGGTGTGCGTCACCGGTGACGTGATCGGGTCACCGGACACGTCGCGCGTCGTCGTCATCGACACGGGCGCCGGTGACGACTCGGTCGAGGTGTCGGCGGAGCGCTGGTCGACCCGCACCGAGCTCGGAGACGGGGCCGACACCTTCGTCGCGACCAACGACCGCGAGCAGGCGGTCAGCACCGGTCGGTCCGACACCGGCGGCTCCCTTGCCATGCTCGACGCCGAGCCCGACGTCGTACGCGTGACGGGTTCGGCCACCGTCACCACCGGCGAACGCAACCTCGCGAACCCCGACGTCGTCGACATCGCCACCGGCAGCGTGCAGTGGCACGGTCGCCAGAGCTCACCCGGTGCCGTGACGGCGAGCAGCGACGGCTTCCTGCTGCTCGGCTCGTCGAGCGCGGACATCGACCTCGACGCCCGCGCCGGCACGATGGAGTCCGCCGACACCTCGCTCACCTTCAGCGGCTTCACCGGCTTCGAGCTCGCCGCCACGGCGAAGGAGGGGTACGTCTACTTCCGAGGCGGACGACTTCCCGAGCGGTTCACGCTCCGGGCGGACCAGGGGTGGGGCCGCTACGTCGCGATGGGCGGCGGGGACGACGTGTACGAGTCCGACGGGCTGGGGAGCCGCGAGGAGAACCAGGTGCGGGGCAACGGTGGACGCGACCGCATCCTGCTCAACCTCCCGCGTCACGAGGTCACGGCCGACACGAACCGGGCGCGGGTCGTCGCCATCGGACCCGGCGGGGGGAAGAGCATCGGCCAGACCCAGGGTTTCGAGGACCTCACCCTCGGCGCCCGCTACGCCGACGTGCGGGGCGCCCGCGGCAGTGAGGAGATCACCGTGGTGGCGTGCCGGGCGACCGTCAGCTCCCGGAAGGGCCGGGACGTCGTGGCGTTCTCCGACGAGATCGACGACACCTGGGACCCGCCGCGATGTGGCTCGTGGCGAGGCACTGCGTTCGGAGGACACGGCAACGACGTCCTCCTCGGCGGGTCGGGCAACGACCGGCTCACCGGCGGACCAGGGAAGGACCGCGTCGAGGGGCGCGGCGGGCGTGACGTCTGCAGCGGCGAGCAGCGCCGGACCTGCGAGAAGCGGGCCTGAGTCAGCCGCTGCGCGACAGCAGCGAGATCTTCTGCCAGACCTTGCGCGACATGCTGGTCGTCAGGGTCTCGAGGTCGCTCACGGTGGTCAGCACGAGCGCGTCCTGCGACTCCTCCGCGCACAGCGCCGCGACCTTGCCGATGAGGGAGAGCAGCTCGGAGCAGTACTCGAGGTAGTGCTCCATCTGGCTGCGGTCGAGGTTGCCGATGTCGACCGTGGCGTCGGTCGGGACGAAGTCGGACCTCAGCCGCTCGGGGTCCTTGGTGAGCTGGTGCATGTCGACGATGTGCGCGAGTGACCGCAGCTTGTGGAGCAGGCCGAGCAGCCGGCTGCGCACGAGCCGCTGGGGCAGGGCGTAGAGGAACCACAGCGCGAGGCCGGCGAAGACCAGGTCGTTGATGGTCGACTCGATCAGCGGCACCCACTCGAACGACCGGTCCGGCCCGGCTCGTACGGCGTCGCGCGACGCGAGCACGAAGACGAGCACGGTGGCCGCCAGGACGAGCAGCGCGGCGACGCGGGAGGCGAGGCGTACCCACCGCAGTCGGTCACGGACCTCGACGGCCACGTCCCTCACCTGCGTGGTGAGCTCCATGAGCTCACCCGCGACCGCACGCAGCCCACGGTCGGGGAAGCGGGCCGCGATGCGTGCCTCGAGCCGCGTGACCGTCTCCTGCACCGGCCCCGCGTCGAGGCGATCGAGCGTGCTCACGGACCTCAGCGTAGGGCTCGGCAACTTCTCCGACCTGCCGCGCGTCTATGGTCGACCGCACCACACGACACAGGGGGGAACACGTGCGCAGGACCTCGATGCTGCTCTCGACCGCACTGATCGGCGCAGCACTGCTGCAGCCGACCGTCGCGACGGCGCTGGCGCCGTCCTGCCAGGGGAAGGCGGTGACGATCGACGGCACCGGCGCCACCCAGGTGGTGGGCACCGAGGGCGCCGACGTCATCTACTCCAACACCGCCAGCGCGGTGGATGCACTGGGCGGGGACGACCTCATCTGCATCGACGCGGGCTACGGGGACCCGATCGTGAAGGCGGGACCCGGCAACGACGTCGTCGACGCCACGGCGGCCACCGGCATCACGACGTTCCTCGGCGAGGGCGACGACACCTTCACCGGGTCTGGCGCCAAGGACACGGTCGTCGCGGGAGACGGCGAGACCGACGACCGCGGCCGGGACGTCGTCGACACCGGCCCCCGCAGCGAGCTGCAGGACGTCGTCCACTCCGGCCAGCCCGGACAGCCCAACGACGACCGGGTGCGAGCGGGCTACGTCGAGCTCTGGTGGAGCGGCACGTCGACGGGCAGCGCCTCGCTCCTGGGCGGGGTCGACAGCACCCTGCGCCTCCAGCCCGAGACGTCCGGGATGTCGGTCTACGCGGACCGCGGCCTCCTGGCGGTCGCGGGCCAGCCCGGCCAGGACTTCTCCGGCTTCACCCGGTTCTCGGTGGCGGCGACCTCCGACCTGGCGCGCCTCATGTTCCTGGGCGGCGACGCCGACGAGCACCTGGCGGTCACCGGACCGGTGCCGAGCACCCGGCTCGACGTGAACCTCGGGCGCGGTGACGACGAGGTGCAGCTCACCTACTACGGCAACGGACACCCCAGGTCCTCGTTCAGCGGCGGGAAGGGCACGGACCGCTTCGCGCTGGGCATGTACGCGCGGCTCGACCTGGACCTCGACCTCGGACGGGGCCGGCTCGGGGTCGGGCGCGGCGACACGGTCGCCGCGCGAGGATTCGAGGACGCGTCACTCCTCGCACCACGGGTCGACGTCGTCGGCACCTCGGGTCGCAACGAGATCGAGATCGGCCCGTGCCGCGGCACTGTCGAGGGACGCGGCGGCCGCGACACGCTCTCGGCGTACGTCGACACGCCACGTGGGTCCCGCGTCACCTGCCGCGACGGTCGCGGTGTCCGGCTCTCCGGCGGCGCCGGCAACGACCGGCTGTTCGGGGCACGCGGCTCCGACGTCCTCGTCGGCGGCCCCGGCCGCGACCGCGCCGACGGCGACCGCGGCCGCGACACCTGCTCGGCCGAGACCGTCAAGCGGTGCGAGGTACGTCGCTGACGCCTGCGCCACGGCGCCGCTTGTAGCCTGACCCGGATGAGCGACGAACTCCCCGAGACCCCAGCCACCGGCGGCCGTGCGCGGTCCTTCGGCACCGTCGCCGAGGCGTACGACCGGGGCCGGCCGGCGTACCCGGCCGAAGCCGTCACCTGGCTGACCGGCGGCGAGGCCAAGGTGGTCCTCGAGCTCGGCGCTGGGACGGGCAAGCTCACCCGCCAGCTGGTCGACGCGGGTCACGCGGTCTTCGCGACCGACGCCGACGAGGCGATGCTCGAGGTGCTGCACGAGCGCGTGCCCGAGGTCAGCGCCAAGGTCGCGACCGCCGAGGACATCCCGGCCAACGACCGCTCGGTCGACGTGGTGGTCGTGGCGCAGGCGTTCCACTGGTTCGACCACGAGGTCGCGCTGCCCGAGATCGCCCGCATCCTCAAGCCCGGCGGCCACGTCGCGCTCGTGTGGAACAGCCGTGACGAGCGGATCCCGTGGGTGCGCAGGATGGGCGACCTCCTCGGCAGGCAGGACCTCGACACCAGCTCGGCGCAGCACCTGGTGCACAGCGACCTCTTCGGCTTCATGGAGGAGACCTCGTTCAAGCACTGGCAGGAGGTCAACCGCGAGAGCATCCTCGACCTGGCGCGCTCGCGGTCGTCGTACCTCGCGATGGACGAGGCCGGACAGGAGCAGCACCTCGAGGAGGTGCGTGCCTTCTACGCCGACTACGGCCGCGGCATGGACGGCATGCAGATCCCCTACGTCACCCGCTGCTACCGCGCCGTCGTGATCGATCGCGACGAGCAGACAACTTCCGGGGACGACGAGCCGTCACAGGAGGGACCGACCGTGAGCGACGGCGGCGACACCGACATGTTGCTCATCGACTTCCGCTGAACGCACTGCACTTCTCTGGGGGAACCATGCGTCGTAAGACACCACTGACCGCAGCCGCCATGCTGGGCCTGGCCCTGCTCGCGCCCACCACCTCGGCGGGCGCCGCCGGCGAGACCTGCCGCGGTGAGGCGGCCACGATCGTGGGGACCGGGAGCACGCTCACCGGCACCGAGGGCCGCGACGTCATCGTGACCGGTGCCGCCACCGAGGTCGATGCACTGGGTGGCGACGACCTGATCTGCGTCGTGCCGGTCCGGACCAACTTCAACGTGCTCGACGTCGATGCCGGCACCGGCAACGACGTGGTCGACACCGCTGGCGCGTCGCAGAACTACTACGTCGACATCGACCTCGGTCCGGGCGCCGACCTGTTCGAGGGTGGCGCGTCGGACGACACCGTCCTCACGGGCGACGCGGACGGAGTCACGACGGAGGTCGACACGGTGCGCACCGGCACCGGCAATGACGGGGTGACCACCTCGGGCGGCTCGGACGTCGTCGACCTGGGTGTCGGCGACGACAGGCTCGAGCTGCAGGGACTGCGCACGGCTGCCGACGGCCTGCTCGCCGGCGGCGAGGGCCTCGACACCTTCCGGGCCGCGGTCGGCTCCCCCGGCGGTGACGCCTTCGACATGGCCGCCGGCACCTACCGGACCGATGGCGCCCTCGCCCTCTTCTCCTCCTTCGAGGGGCTCGAGCTGCAGGCGCGCAGCGCCTCGATCGACTACTCCGGAACGAACGGACCGGACTACCTCAACGTCCGCTTCCTCGACAGCAGCACATCGACGCTCGTGGCCGACCTCCTCGGCGGGGACGACCGGGCCCAGCTCGACGGGACCGCCCTCGGTGCCGGCAGCCGGATCGACGCCGGCGCCGGGGTCGACGACCTCGTCGCCGCGCGCTCGAAGGGCACCCTCGCCCTCGACCTCGAGGAGGGCGAGCTGGAGGTCGGCGACGACGTCTTCAACGCCGCTGGGGTGGAGGACGCGTTCCTGATGGCGCGTCGCGTCTCCCTGATCGGCGACGAGCAGGACAACACCCTCGTCGCCTTCGGCTGCACGACGTCGATCGTGGGCGGCCGCGGGGACGACGAGCTGATCTTCGACCCCGACTACGTCTTCGAGACCTACTCCTACTCGTGCTCGAGGTCCTCGGTCATGCGCGGCGGAGCGGGCGCCGACTCGTTCTACGGCAGCCCGGGCCCCGACCGCCTCCTCGGCGGTGGTGGTGACGACATCCTGCGCGGCGATCCGGGCGCCGACCGGATCGTCGGTGGAGCAGGGGCCGACCGGGTCGAGGCCGGGACGGGTGACGACGTCGTCCGCGGCGGCAGCGGGGCGGACAAGCTCCTCGGTGAGGAGGGCCGCGACATCCTGCGCGGCGAGGGCGGCCGCGACCTGGCTGACGGCAGCGCCGGTCGCGACTCCTGTGTCGCCGAGCGCGAGCGGAAGTGCGAGCGATGAGCACACGACGTACGACGCTGGGGGCCGCTGCGGCGCTCGGCCTCACCCTGCTGGCACCGACCTCGGTCGCGACCGCGGCGGGCGAGACCTGCCGCGGTGAGGCCGCCACGATCGTGGGCGAGCGCACCAAGGTGATCGCCGGGACCGAGGGTCGCGACGTCGTGGTCACCAACGGCAGCTCCAAGGTCGACACCTTCGGCGGCGACGACCTGGTGTGTGTCACCGGACGCGACGGCCGCTCGGGGACGACGTACGGCATCAGCATCGACACCGGTGCGGGCAACGACGTGGTCGACGGCACCGCGGCCCGCTCGTGGGGCGTCGACCTGCGCCTCGGCGAGGGCGCGGACAGGTTCGAGGGGGGTGCGTCCGACGACCAGGTGCTCGCCGGCGCCATCACCTTCGTGAACGGCGAGGTGGTCTACGTCGACGGCGACACCGACGTGCTCATCGGTGGAGGCGGCGACGACTCCCTCCGCAGCGGCCAGGACGGGGCGGCCAACGGCGACCTCCTGCTCGGCGATGGCGGCGACGACTCGCTCAGCTTCACCGGCGTACGTGCGGAAGGCTCGCTCATCGACGGCGGTGCCGGCTCGGACAGCCTCGGGCTGGCCCTGTCTGCGGGCGCACACGTCCTCGACAACGTGGGCGGAGCGCTGCAGCGGGACGGCGCGCTCATGCGTACCTGGACGCAGGTCGAGAGGTTCTACGTCTCGGCCGTCGCCGGTGCGACCCTCGACGTGCGGGGTAGCGACGAGGCAGAGACGGTCTGGCTGTCCGATCCGGTTCCCGTCGTCGCCGCCCTGGGCGGTGGTGACGACACCTTCGCCGTGCCCGCAGTGCTCCCGGCCGGAAGCAGTCTCGCCGGCGGTGACGGTCGCGACCGGTTCGACTTCGGGATCGAGGACGGCTCCGTCGAGTGGGACCTCCGCAGCGGCACCGTCCGCAGCGGCGACACCACGTTCTCCGCCGCCGGCTTCGAGGACGGTTTCGTCTCCGCGCCACGCACCAGGCTGGTTGGCACCGGCGGCCCCAACGACCTGTCCGCCAACAGCTGTGACGCTCGCATCGATGCGCGAAACGGCCCCGACTCGGTCTCGATCCACTCGGACGGCACCTTCGAGGAGTTCGACACCTGCACCGGGTCGACGGTCCTCGTCGGTGGCCGCGGACACGACCGGATCAGCAGCCGTGCGGGCTCGGAGGACCGGATGGTCGGCGGCCGCGGCAACGACATGTTCTACGCCGTCGGTGGTGACGACGCCGTATTCGGCGGACCGGGCCGCGACGCCGCCGAGCTGGGACCGGGCAACGACAGGTTCTTCGGCGGCCCGGGTCGCGACACGGTCGACGGCGAGCAGGGTCGCGACTCGTGCCGCGCCGAGCGTCGTACCTCCTGCGAGCGCTGAGCCACCGGACGCCGGCCAGCGCCTAGGGTCAGTGCCGTGGCGAGGTGGCGGTGGCGGCGTACGTACCTGGGCGGCGAGGCCGACCGCGCCGCCTTCCGCGCCCTGCACAACGCCTCGCTGGCGAGTCCGGCACTCCGCGAGGGACTGACGTCGGCGAGCGCCGAACGGTCCGTCGGCCACCTGCGTGCCCTCCTCGGCACCCCGGCCGCCGGGCTCGGTGACACCAGCGGGCTGCTGGCGTGGGACGGCCTCGGCGCCCACCACCGCAGCCAGCTCGCGGGCACGATCAGCCAGGTCGCGGAGACCGGTCGCACGATGATCGTCGACGAGCGGACCCTGGTCTGCGACGACGGCGGCTGCCAGGTGACGCAGGCGATCGTCAGCCCGCTGGTCGTCGAGGACACCCTCGTCGGCGCGCTGGTCGTCGGCGCGCCGCACACCACCGGCGGGCTCGTCCGCGCAGCCGACGAGGTCGCCTCGTGGGTCAGCGGACAGCTCGAGCTCGCCGAGCTCGACCTCTCGCGCAACCGGCTGATGGAGGCCGAGGTGCGTGCCCTGCGCGCGCAGATCAGCCCCCACTTCATCTACAACTCGCTCGGCGCGATCGCCAGCTTCGTGCGTACGGACCCCGACCGCGCGCGCGAGCTGCTGCTCGAGTTCGCCGACTTCACGCGCTACTCCTTCCGCCGCCACGGCGAGTACACGACGCTCGCCGAGGAGCTGCGCTCCGTCGAGCGCTACCTCCTGCTCGAGCAGGCACGTTTCGGCGACCGGCTGCAGGTGACGCTGCAGGTCGCGCCCGAGGTGCTGCCCGTCGCCGTGCCGTTCCTCTGCATCCAGCCGCTCGTCGAGAACGCCGTACGCCACGGGCTCGAGGCCAGCGCCGACAAGGCCGACGGCGTCGGCCGGCTCTCCATCACCGCGCGCGACCTCGACCAGGAGTGCGTGATCGAGGTCGAGGACGACGGCACCGGCGAGGACCCCGAGCGGGTCCGCCAGGCGCTCGCCGGGGACGTGTCGATGGACTCCGTGGGTCTCGGCAACGTCGACGCGAGGCTGCGCAACGCCTACGGCGACGACTACGGTCTGGTGGTCGAGACCGCACCCGGCGCCGGCACCAAGGTCATCGTGCGGGTGCCGAAGTTCGCCCCAGGAGTCCAGGTATGACACACCTCAAGGTGCTGGTCATCGACGACGAGCGCCCCGCCCTCGACGAGCTCACCTTCCTGCTCGGTCGCGACCCGCGCATCGGCGAGGTCCGCGGCACGGACTCCGCGACCGAGGCCCTGCGGGTCCTGCAGGCCGAGGAGGTCGACGCGGTCTTCCTCGACATCCAGATGCCCGGCCTGACCGGGCTCGACCTCGCGCAGGTGCTGTCGCGCTTCAAGAACCCGCCGCCGGTGGTCTTCGTGACCGCCCACGAGGAGCACGCCGTCGCCGCCTTCGAGCTGCGGGCCGTCGACTACGTCCTCAAGCCGGTGCGCGAGGAGCGCCTCGCCGAGGCCGTACGCCGCGTCGTCGAGGCCGGCGGCCCGGCACCGTCCGGTGACGTGCAGATCCCCGTCGAGCGAGGCGGGGTCACCCGCTTCATCAACCGCTCGGAGATCACCCACGTCGAGGCGCAGGGTGACTACGCGCGGCTGCACACGGCCGAGGGCTCCCACCTCGTCCGCACGCCGCTGTCGTCCCTCGCCGAGCAGTGGGCGGCCGCGGGCTTCGTCCGGATCCACCGCTCCGTCCTGGTCGCGCTCCCCCACGTCGAGGAGGTGCGCAGCGAGGGCGGCCGCGTCAGCGTCGTCATCGGCGGGACCGAGCTGCCGGTGAGCCGGCGGCACACCCGCGAGCTGCGGTCGGTGCTGACCCGGCGCGAGCTGTGAGCGACGAGCCGCAGCCCCGCGTCCGGGTGACCGGGCCGCCGCGGCGTCGCGCGGACGTCGTACGCCCTGCAGGTGCGCGTGAGATCGACGCGGAGTCCGCACTGGGCGAGGTCTTCATGCGCTCGCTGCTGCGTGAGCAGCTGGTGCTCGCGCTGCAGGTGATCGCGGCGCTCGGCCTCACGGTCGGGCTGCTACCGCTGGTCTTCCACCTCTTCCCGTCGCTCGGTGACGTCCGCGTCGGGCCGATGCCCGTGGCGTGGCTGCTGCTCGGCGTGCTGACCTACCCGTGGCTGGTGCTGCTCGGGTGGCTCTACATCCGGCGGGCCGAGAGCAACGAGCGCGACTTCGCCGACCTCGTGGGATCCGTGCTGCCGGAGGACGACCGGTGAACACCGGCATCCTCCCCGGCGTCGTCGCCGTGGTGCTGGTGTCGATCGCGACCCTGGCGATCGGCACCTTCGGGCTGCGGATCTCGCGCACCACGAGCGACTTCCTCGTCGCCTCGCGGACCGTCCGGCCACGGCTCAACGCCAGCGCGATCGGTGGCGAGTACCTCTCCGCCGCGTCCTTCCTCGGCGTCGCCGGACTGCTGCTGACGTTCGGCGCGGAGATGCTCTGGTACCCCGTCGGCTGGACCGCGGGCTACCTCGTCCTCCTGGTGCTCGTCGCCGCGCCGCTGCGGCGATCGGGGGCCTACACCCTGCCCGACTTCGCCGAGGCGCGACTGGGCTCGCGCGGCGTGCGCAAGCTCTGCTCGGTGCTGGTCGTCGGGATCGGCTGGCTCTACCTGCTGCCGCAGTTCCAGGGCGCGGGCGTCACCCTGCGCGCCACGATCGACGCGCCGCAGTGGGCGGGATCGCTCGTCGTCGCGCTGGTCGTGCTGGCATCGGTGAGCCCCGGCGGGATGCGGTCGATCACCTTCGTCCAGGCCTTCCAGTACTGGCTGAAGCTCACCGCGCTCCTCATCCCGGTCTTCGTCCTGCTCGCGGTCTGGATGGCCGACGGCGCGGCCGACCCGGCCTCCGCGGCGCCGGCGTCATGGTCGATCCCGCTCGCCACCCCGGGCGGCGGCATCGGGCTCTACACGACGTACTCCCTCATCATCGCGACGTTCCTCGGCACGATGGGCCTGCCGCACGTGGTCGTGCGGTTCTACACCAACCCCGACGGCCGGGCCGCGCGCCGCACGACGCTCGCGGTGCTCGGCCTGCTCGGCATCTTCTACGTCCTGCCGCCGGTGTACGGCGCCCTCGGCCGCATCTACGCACCCGACCTGGTCGCCAGCGGGTCGGACACCCTCGTGCTCGAGCTGCCGTCGCTGATGGTGGGCGGGGTGCTGGGCGAGGTGCTCACCGGGCTGGTCACTGCCGGTGCCTTCGCCGCCTTCCTGTCGACGTCTTCCGGGCTGACGATCGCCGTCGCCGGCGTGCTCTCGCAGGACGTGACCGGGCGGCGGTGGGGGACGCACCGGCTCGGCGGGGTCGCCGCCTTCCGGGTCGCGGCGGTCATCGCCGTCGTCGTACCCCTGCTCATGTCACTCCCTGCGCAGGACGTCGCGGTCGCGCGCACCGTCGGCCTGGCCTTCGCGGTGACCGCCTCGACCTTCGCGCCCCTGCTGATGCTGGGCATCTGGTGGCGCGGCCTCACCCCGACCGGAGCCGTCGCCGGGCTCCTGGTCGGCGGGCTCGGCTCGGGCGCCGCGGTCGCCTGGACGCTGGGTACGTCGCCGTCCTCCGGCTGGGCCGCGGCCCTGCTCGGCCAACCCGCCGCCTGGTCGGTGCCCGCCTCGATCCTCACCATGGTCGTCGTCTCGCGGCTCACCGCCGCCACGGTCCCCGCCCACGCCGGCCGCTTCATGGTCCGCCTCCACACGCCCGAGGCCGTCGACCTCCAGCGCTAGGCCGCTCGTTGGTCGAGTAGCCGAGCGAGGAACGAGCGAGGCGTAGCGAGACCTCAGCCCCGGTCAGGCCCGCACCCAGAACTCGTTCCCGTCCGGGTCCGCCATCTCGACCCGGCCCCCGGACCGCGAGACCTCCGACGCCCCGAGCCCCACCAGCCGCTCGACCTCCACGTCGAGATCCCCGGAGGCCGCGAGCACGAAGTGCATCCGGTTCCGCCCGTGCTTCTCGTTGAGCGGCGGCCCGCCCCACGCGACCAGCATCGTGCCCTCGGGCGAGCGGATCGCGGTCTCGCCGTCCTCGTCGTGGACGAGCGGCCAGTCGAGCGCCGCTGCCCAGAACACCCCCACCTCGCGCGTACCGTCCGCAGCCAGCTCGCCGAGGAACCCCGTCCCGGCCAGCCAGTTGTTGGTCGACTCGATGATGCAGAACTCGTTGCCCTCCGGGTCGGCGAGCACGACGTGGTCCTCGTCGGGCCGCTGACCGACGTCGAGGTGCGTCGCCCCGAGCGACAGCGCGCGCTCGACGTTCGCCTCCTGCGTCGCGGTGTAGCTGGTGAGGTGGAAGTGGATCTGGTTGAGCCCGACGCGGGGCAGGTCCGCCTTCGTGAAGACGAGGGGGATCGGCACCTCGCTGTCGCCGAGCAGGTCGCGCCAGAACAGGGCGAGGGCGTCGGGATCCGAGGCGAGGACGGTCAGCGCGTACAGACGGGCAGCCATCCCGCCAACCTAGGCAGATGCGGGCCCCGGGAGCGAGCGAGTTTGATCGAGCGGCCGATCCCCGCAATGGTGGAGGGGACACATTCGCTACGGAAGGAGAGCCCATGCTTGCTCTCACCGAGAACGTGACCGAGATCGTGAAGCACCTCACCGACGAGGTGCCGGCCGTCGCCGGCATCCGCATCGCGACCGAGCCCGACGGCCAGTCGCTGTCGGTCAGCCCGGCCGACCAGGCCGCGCCGACGGACCAGGTCATCGAGCAGGACGGCGCCACGGTCTACGTGGACGAGTCCGCCACGGCGCTCCTGGACGACAAGGTCCTGGACGGCGGCGTGGACGCCGAGGGCAACATCGAGTTCGCGCTGGGCCAGCAGGCCTGACGCGGAGATGAGTGGAGCCCCGCGCCCGTAGGTAGGGCGTGGGGCTCCTGTCATGTCCGGCCACACCTAGACTCCGGCCGTGACTGCGCGGGGGCCGATCTGGCGGGAGCCGGGCATGGCACCCCTGGCGGCGATGACGTGCGCAGGGTTCTCCGGTTACGCCCTCCTCCTCACCGTCGCCCCGCTCTGGGCGGTCGAGGGAGGGGCCGGCACCGCCGGCTCCGGGCTGGTCAACGGCGTGCTGCTGCTCTTCACCGTCCTCACCCAGCTGCTCGTCCCTCGCTCGCTGGAGCGGTTCGGCTGGGGTCCGGTCCTCGTCGCCGGGCTCGTCCTGATGGGCGTCCCCGGCATCCTGTACGGCCTCAGCGACGGGCTCGCCGCGATCCTCGGCCTCTCCGCCCTGAGGGGCGTCGGCTTCGGGGTGCTGACCGTCACCGGCAGCGCCGCGGTCGCCGCGCTGGTCGATCCGCGGCGCCGCGGCGAGGCGATCGGGGTCTACGGCCTCGCTGTCGCGATCCCCAATCTCGTGCTGCTCCCCGCGGGTCCGTGGATCGCGGAGACCTTCGGCTTCTGGTGGGTCTTCGGCCTCAACGTCCTGCCGCTCGTCGGCATCCCCGCCGCGCTGAGGCTCGCCTCGACGATCCGGCCGGCTGCCAGGCACGGCGACGCGGTCGCGCCGATCGACGCGGACGTGTCGGTGCTCCGCCTGCTCCTGCGGCCGATCCTGCTGCTGCTCGCCGTCACGCTCGCGGGCGGAGCGGTCATCACGTTCACGCCGCAGGCGGTCGAGAGCCCGTCGGTCGCTGCGGGCGGCCTGTTCCTGATGGGGCTCGCAGCCGCGGTCAGCCGGTGGCGGGCCGGGGTGCTCGCGGACCGGCACGGCGCCCAGCGCTTCGTCGTACCCATGGTCGCGCTCACGGGGGTCGCCATGGCCGGGGTGGCGTGGGGGGTGGCGAGCACCGACAACGGCGCCCTCTTCCTCGCCTCGATGCTGGTGCTCGGCCTCTGCTACGGCGGGCTTCAGAACCTCACGCTCCTGATCTCGTTCGCCGCCGTGTCGTCGCGGCACCACAACCGTGCGAGCGCCTGGTGGAACATCGGCTTCGATGCCGGTACGGCGCTGGGTTCGGTGGCGGTCGGCGTGATCGCCGAGCTCACGTCGTTCACCACAGCCTTCCTGATCTGCGGCGCGATCGCCGCGGCGACGCTGCCGCTCGCCCTGCGCCGGACGAAGGCCCACCCGGTCGACTGATCGGGCCGCGTCGGGGAAGGTGTGGGAGTGAGCGAGTGGTTCCTCCCGGAGTCGGAGCGTCCGTGGACGTCGGGCAACCTGGTCGTGCCGCGCATCCACGGCGCGGCCTACTTCGCGCGCCTCGTCGAGCTCATCGAGGCCACCGGAGCCGACGACCGGGTCTTCTTCACCGACTGGCGCGGCGATGCCGACGAGAGGCTGACCGAGGACGGACCCACGGTGGCCGAGCTGCTGCGGGACGCCGCCGGTCGCGACGTCGAGGTGCGCGCCCTCATGTGGCGCTCGCACCCCGGTCAGCTCAACGGCGAGGAGAACGGCCACCTCGGCCGGATCATCAACGAGTGCGGCGGCGAGGCGCTGCTCGACGAGCGGGTCAAGTGGGGCGGCTCGCACCACCAGAAGCTGTTCGTCGTCCGCCACCAGGGGCGGCCAGAGGACGACGTGGCCTTCGTCGGCGGGATCGACCTCTGCTACAGCCGGCGCGACGACGCGGAGCACGGCGGTGACCCGCAGGCGGCACCGCTCGACGACCGGTACGGCGACGCGCCGCCGTGGCACGACGCGATGGCGGAGATCCGCGGGCCGGCCGTCGCGCACGTGCTCGACACCTTCACCGAGCGGTGGGACGACGCCACTCCCCTCGACCACCGCAACCCCTACCGCGCGGTCGCGCACCGCATCGCCCGGATGCCGCGCCGGCCCGAGCAGCTGCCCGAGCGCTGGGACCCGCCGCCGGAGGCCGGTCGCCACCAGGTCCAGGTCCTGCGCACCTATCCCTGGAAGCGTCCGCACTACCCCTTCGCGCCGGACGGCGAGCGGTCGATCGCGCGGGCCTACACCCGGGCGTTCGCGAAGGCGCGTCGGATGATCTACGTCGAGGACCAGTACTTCTGGTCCGACGTCGTCGCGGGCACCCTCGCCGAGGCGCTGCGGCGCGAGCCCGACCTGCAGGTGATCGCGGTCGTCCCGCGCTGGTCCGAGAACGAGAGCCGGTTCGGCGGCCCACCCGCGCACTACGGCCAGCGGGTCGCCCACGACCTCCTGCGCGACGCGGGCGGCGAGCGGTTCAGCATGTTCGACCTGGAGAACGCTGCAGGGACGCCGATCTACGTCCACGCCAAGGTCTGCATCGTCGACGACGAGTGGATGACCATCGGCTCCGACAACCTCAACCTCCGCTCGTGGACCCACGACTCCGAGCTCACCTGCGCGGTGGTCGATCCCGACGGCGAGCTGCCGCGCCGGGTGCGTACGACGCTGTGGGCCGAGCACCTCGGCCTGCCCGAGGACGACCCACGGCTGGCCGACCTCGGCGACCCGACGGCCCTCTGGAACGAGCGGGTCGGCGCGCCCGGGAGCCGCGTCCGCGTGCACGAGCCGGTGCGGCTCCCGGCCCGCACGGCTCGGTGGGCCGGGCCGGTCTACCGCCGCTTCTACGACCCCGACGGCCGACCGAAGCGGCTGCGCGGGACCAGCGACTTCTGAGCTCAGCGCCGCATCAGCAGCGCCGAGTCGCCGAACTCGTGCCAGAGGTAGCCCTCGGCCACCGCAGCGTCGTACGCCGCCTGTGTCAGGCGCTGGCCCGCGACCGCCTCGACGAGGAGCAGGTGTGACGCCATCGGGTCGTGCCAGCCGGTGACCAGTCCGTCGACGACCTGCGGCGGGGCCTCCGGGGTGATGACCCGGTCGGTCCAGCCGCGGTGCGCGACGACGTGTCTTCCGTTGACGGCCGACTCGACGGCCCGCGTCGCGGTCGTGCCGACCGCGATGACCCGTCCACCGTTGGCGCGGGCGCCGTTGATGATGCGTGCGCTCGTCGGCGGGACCTCGAACCACTCCGGTCCCGGCGCCTCGCCCGCCTCCTGCGAGGAGACGCCGGTGTGCAGCGTGACGGGTGCGAGCTGCACTCCCGCGGTCACCAGCCGGGTGACGAGGGCGTCGGTGAACGGTCGCCCGGCCGACGCCATCTCGGCGCTGCCGGGGTGCCGGCCGAAGACGGTCTGGTAGCTCGCCAGCGGGTAGCGGCGGTCGAGGTAGCCGTAGGCGATCGGCCGGCCGTTCCAGTCGAGCTGGCGGTCGAGGTCGCCACGCACCGTCGCACGCCAGAGCCGGTTGCCGACACCTGTCGGCGACGAGGCCGCTCCCGGCCAGGGCTCGCGCAGCGTGAGTCGGACGTCGCCGACCGTGATCTCGTCACCCGGCCGGCGGTCGAGGATCGCGCGTCCGGCATCGGGCGCGGTGCGGAGCTCGACCACGCGGTCGCCGTCGTCGAGGTGGTGGGCGACGTGCAGCACGACGGGCCGGTTGTCGAGCTCGGCGTCGACCTCGGCGGCGATCGTGGCGGAGGTGTTCACGACCAGAACGTCGCCGGCAGCGAGGTGGTCGGGCAGGTCGCGGAACCGCTCGTGCGACAACCCGTCCGGCGTCCCCACGAGCAGGCGGACCTCGTCGCGGGCGAGCCCGCGCTCCTCCGCCGGCTGCGGCGCGAAGGCCGAGGCCGCGAAGTGGGTGTGCGGGGTCTCGGTGAGCTGGGTCATCGGACGTCACCCCCGAGATCAGCAGCCTGGTAGCGACCGGACTCGGGCCTCGCCTCGAGCAGCGCGAGCAGGTGCGGGACGACCGTCTCGGGCAGCGGGCGGTCGGAGATGTCCTCGCCGGGGAACGCGTCCTGGTGCATCGCGGTGCGCATGTCGCCGGGGTCGACGGCGTACGCCGTCAGGCCGGTCTCGGCGGCAAAGGTGAGGGTCACGTGGTCGAGCGCCGCCTTGCTCGCGCCGTAGAGCCCTCACGTCTCGTAGTGGTTGACCGCGGCGTCGGAGCTGATCGAGAGCAGTACGCCGTCCGCCTCGCGCAGCCACGGCAGCAGCGTGCTCGTGAGGACCAGCGGTCCGCCGATGTTGGTGCGCCACACCTGCTGGAGGTCGGCGATGTCGACGTCCGCCAGCGGCTTCATCGGCAGCGGGCCGAGCGTGCTGGCGTTGTGGACCAGCAGGTCGAGCCGGCCGTGCCGCTCGACCTCGGTCCGCAGGTCTTCTCGGTGGTCGGCGTCCGTGAGGTCGCCGACGATCGTCGTCACGCCCTCGGGGAGGTCAGCCTCCTTGAACGTCGAAGCGTTGCGGCCGTCGGTGATCACCCGCCAGCCGTCTTCCGCGAGTGCGGTTGTCAGGGCCAGGCCCAGCCCGGCCGATCCTCCGGTGACGAGTGCCACCCGTTCTGTCGTCTTCGTGTCCATGCGACTATCGTTCAAGTTGAAGTGAACTTGAGTTCAAGGGGAATCTCAGATGGATTCGAAAGACCTGCTGCCGATGGGCGAGATCTCCAGTCGCAGCGGCTTCGCCGCCTCGGCGATCCGCTACTACGAGGCCGAGGGCCTGATCGAGGCGCACCGCTCGGGTGGCGGGCAGCGGCGGTTCGAGCGCAGCGTCCTGCGCCGGCTCGCCTTCATCCGGGCGGCCTCCAACGTCGGCCTGACGATCGAGGAGATCCGCGACGAGCTCGGCCGGCTGCCCGGCAACCGCACCCCCACCAAGGCCGACTGGCACCGCATCTCCCGGCACTGGGGCGCCCGCCTCGACGACCAGATCGCCGCGCTGCAGCGGCTGAAGGGTGGCCTCGACAGCTGCATCGGCTGCGGCTGCCTCAGCCTCCGCTCCTGCGCCTTCTCCAACGCCGGCGACTGGGCCGCGTCACAGGGCCCCGGCGCCCAGCTGCTCCCCGACAGCCTGCGGAAGCCCCACCCGACGAAGCGCTGATCACCCATCACCCAGCGCGAACAGCGTCAGCTGCATCCCGTCCGGCGCAGCGACCCGCGCGTTCCGATCACCCCAGGGCGTCAGTACGGGGTCCGCCACCGCCGTCGCCCCCGCGTCGACCAGTGACGCGGCCGCCGCATCGGCGTCCGGCACCTGCAGCGCGAACCGGACCTTCGCCGACACCCGCCGCCCGACCTCGAGGTCGTCGACCATCGCAGCCTGCGCCTCGTCGAAGAGCTCGAGCGTCGCCCGGCCCGCGTCGAGCAGCAGCACCCGCCCCTGGTCGCTGCTCCAGTCCGCCACCTCGGGCAGACCGAGCGCGTCGCGGTAGAGGCGTACGGCAGCGTCGAAGTCGTCGACGGTCAGCGTGATCCGGAACTCCTGGACGTCGGTCATGCCCCGATCGTCGCGGCTCAGGTGCACCTGAGGTCAAGGCCTGTCAGCGCGACGCTTCCCGGCGACCGGCTTGCCCTTGTAGCCAGAGCTCGACCGCTGTCGTGGAATACGGATCGAGGGCATGCTTCGGTGCCCCTCCGCGCGGCGGAGCGCCCACAGAATGAACACGATCACCGCCGCGATGAGGAGCCACAACACCAGCAGCAACCACTCCAAGACCACGCCTTTCCGGTCGGGGACCTTACTGAAGCGCGGACCACGGGCGGGTGACTGGACCAGACCGGTACCCGACATTGATGAGGTGCGGGCAGGTCAGTCGGAGGCCGGACTCCCGAACCACTCCCGGACGACAACATCGTCGCCCTGCGCGAGCTCGATGTCAGCGGCGGCCGCCCTGGCGAGGAGATTCTCGACGAATGCGTGCGCGATCTCGTTCGCCGTGGGCGGAGGCTGGCGAAAGAGGGGGCACCCGCCGTACGCCGCCCCCTGGACCACCAACGCCGGTGCCTTCCTGTTGATCCGAACCCCATCATCTGCGAGCTGGTCGCGTGCCGCTTTGGTGATCTCGTTCAGGTTGAACTCGTGGGTGCTGACGTAGGCGGCGAGGAACGAGTGGATGCGAGTCCAGCTCGCTGGCGTGAGGGCGGTGAGCTTCAAGTCGGCGGTCACCCTTGCAACGACCTCAGGCACGTTCGCGGGGTGAACGACGGCCGCCTCGGCAGATCCGTTGGACGGCCGCGTGTGCCGCGACTCGTCCCACACGTAGTGGCCCTCGATGCGCATCCGGGGCAGGTCCAGCGCACGGACTGCCCGGAGGAAGCCCCCGCTGCCGAACCAGCGACTGGCGGTCGTCACCGGCCCCAGCTCGTTGCGGAGGCGACCGCCCAGTGACGCGAGGTTGAGCGGCTCGTCCGCATCCTCGTAGAGCTGGGTCATCCGCTCTGCGAACAGCGCACGCGCGTCGTCCTCGGTCAATTCCGTGGGGGCCTTCCCGTCTGACGAGGTCGCCGCCACATCGATCTCGAGGCTTGCTTCCAGGTCGTCGACGCGCGTGTCGATCAGTTCGACCAGATCGTCCCCACCGATCAATCGGTCGGCGACCGCTTGCATCACCACGGCCGAGTCGGACGGCGACATCAGGGTGACCCCCCTGTCCGCTGCCCGCAGGCGCACGAGAAGGGGCGTCATGTCGGAGTCACCGGACGCAATGACGAACTCGTCGTAGTGCGCGTCTGCACCGAGGGCCTCGACCGCGTCGATCACCAGCCGGATGTCTGCACCGTTCTTCGTGTGGGACAGGCGGGGGCAGTCGACCACCTCGAACCCGGCGTCCGTGAAGGCCGAGCGGAACCTGAAGAAGCTGACGCGCGCACCCTCAGTGCGAGGGTCCGGCACCGACCCGGAGGGATTCATGTAGCAGCGGAGCACGAGCCAGCGGCGCGCAACAGCCGACTCGTTGCGCAGCCGGTCGAGCCACTTGGCCGGCGTCTCTGCGAACTGGAAGGCCACGACCGGGTCCAGCTTGAGCAGTCCGCTGAACACGTTGTCGAAGTCCAGGTAGAGCGCGCTCCGAACATCCCCCATGCCACGAAGTGTGCCCGCCGCCAGCGGGCCAGTGGTGGAGAATCCGCGAGATGTGCGTTGGCTGCCAGCGCGCATGAAACCGCATACCGCGGGTACCTGAAGCCGTGAACACGTTCTACGTCCGCTCGTTCGCCCAGGTCCTCGGGATGCTGAGCGCCACCGTCGTCCACGCCGCGGCGAGCGCGGTGCACGCCACCCGCCGTACCGGCTGAGGGCGAACCGCGACCGGACCGTCCCACGTGACGCGGAAACACGTGTGAACCGGACCCCGGAATGGTCGAATAGCCCCCGACGAGCGGCTCCCGGCTGACTCGCACGTGGCTGGGGGAATCAATGTCGGCGTCTGCTCTGCGGGCTCGTGCCCGTCGGCGCACCACGGTGCTCAGCGGGATCGTCCTGGCGCTGGGCCTGGCGGTCTCGGCCATGGCAGAGCCAGGGGCTTCGCTGCCCGATTGGGCCGAACGAGCCTCGGCGTACACCCCGATCGTGTCCCCGACATCCGCTGCGTCCGGCACGCCGACCACCGTCTCCGGCAAGCTGCCGACGAAGGTCAAGCGCAAGGTCGTCCTCCAGGTCCGGACCTCGACAGCAACCTCGTGGCGGACCTCCGGGGCGCGCACCACCACCAAGCGCGGTGCGTACCGGTTCACCACGACGGCGTCCGGGGCTGCCGGGTGGGTGGACTGGCGGGTCCGGGCGCCGAAGGCGAAGGTCGGCGCCAAGCGGCTCAAGGCCTACACGTCGCCGTCGCGGAGGACCACGATCGTCGCCGTCCAGCAGCCGACTGCGACGGCCACACCGACGTCGAGACCTACGTCGACACCCACCAGCTCCGTTCCGACGCCGACTCCCACGGTCCCCACAACACCGGCCGAGCCCCGCGTCTCTGCCGTCACTCCGACGTCCGGGAGTGCCCTTGGCGGCGAGGTCGTGACGGTCGACGGGACCAACCTCCTCGCCGTGGCGGAGGTCTGGGTCGGGGCGTCGCAGGCGATCGACCTGCAGGTCCTGAGCGCCTCGCAGTTGCGGTTCACGACGCCGTTCAGCCCGACGGCGGGTGCGGAACCGATCACCCTGCGGACCGCCACCGGCACCCTAGCCAGCAGCGCGGACTTCACCTACGTCTTTCCGACGAGCGAGCCGACGTCGTCGGTGACTCCCGCCGCGGACACGATCACCGTGGAAGCAGCAGATGTGGTGGGCGCGCAGAAGCAGGGCGGCGCTGTCGACCTGACGGTCGTCGACGGACCGCGCTTCGCCGACCTCGCGCAGGGCACCGGGGTGTACGTCGAGCCGGGGTCGACGCACGTGCCGGCCGGCACGGTCGGACGCATCTCCGCCGCGCCGGTCCACGACGCAGGGACGGGGACCGTACGCCTCTCCCTCACGACCGTCCCGCTGACCGAGGTCCTCGACGACTTCTCCGTCAGCACCGCCGGCCCCCTCGAGAGCGCCGAGCCCTCGGTGAGGGTCCGCTATGACGACGGGGAGACGCGAGTCGTCACTCGCACCTCCGAGGGCATCGCGTCCAAGAGCGTCTTCGACGGCTTCAAGGGCGCGTTCAGCTGCAAGGACAAGTCGGGCAACCCCCGCGAGGACCTGGTGACGTCCATCGACTTCCAGATCAGGTTCGAGGAGGTCCGTTCGGTCTTCGAGATGCAGGCACCGGGCTTCTTCCAGGAGGGGTTCGTCAACGTCGGCGTCTGGGCGGAGCCGGTGCTGAGCTACGACGCGACCGTGTCCGGCGCAGTGTCGTGTGGCCTGAGCGAGACCTTCCTCGACAAGAAGATCCCCGCGATCCCGATCGGGACGACGGGCGCGACGATCGACTTCGGCCCGTACCTGGACATCGAGCTGAGCGCCGGTGGCCGGATCTCCTACGAGCAACGGCTCTACCGCGGGTACTCCTACATCCAGCGCGGCGACAATCCCGGCCGGAGCACTCCGAGCGGAAGCGCGGATCCCCCGAAGGTGACCGGTGGACTCAGCGCCGCGATCACCGTGCGTGCGGGCGGCTTCGCCGAGTTCGGCTTCCTCGACACGATCGGCGTACGCGCCGAGCTCGGGTTGTCGTTCACCGGCGAGCTGACCTACCAGCCCTCTCCCGCCACGGTGACCTGCTCCCTCGAGCTCGCCGCCGAGGCGTCCGCGAAGCTCTTCCTCGACGTGTGGGTGACGCGCTGGGAGTACAAGTTCCTGGGTGTGTCGATCCCGCTGTTCCACTGGGACGCCTGCGAGGCAGCGGAGCCCGACCCCGAGCCTCCGACGCCCCAGGAGTACACCGGCACCTTCACCGACGTCTTCCGGGTGTGGAACAACGGCGTCGTCTCCCAGCCGACAGCCAGCCTCGACCTGCAGCAGCCGTTCCCGGGGTCGTACGGCTGGCAGCCCGACGCGATGTCGGACTACGGTCCGATTCCCCAGTGGCTGAGCCTGTCGTCGAGCGGCCTCCTGACCGGCACGCCACCCGCGGACGGTGCCACGCTGCCGATGGTCATCGGTCGGGACTCGGCCGGCGTACCGATCCGGGCACGACTCGCACTCGCGGTGAACAGCGTCCAGGCGTGGTCGACGTGCGTCGACGGCAAGGCCGCCGTCGGCCTGTTCGTCGGCAACCCTGCCAGCGACTCGTTCTGGGGGTTCCAGGACCACGAGGTGAAGATGGTCGTCGACGGGTCGACGACGGTCACTCGCTACTCGAACCGCAGCCTGATTTCGACGCGTCGGGTCTTCAGCCTCACTGGCGGCTTCCACAGCGCCTCCGTCACGGTCGACGACACGTGGACCTCGTCCACGTCCATCACCTGCTGACCGAACCTCCGCCCCGACTGGTCTCGACCACCCTGTTTCCCCCGCGCCGTCGGGCGTAACGTCCGACGGACGACACGAGGGGAGGTGCCGATGGCGAAGCCCGCCATCCTCGCGGTCGACGATGACGTCGCGGTGGTCGGTGCCGTCGTGCGCGACCTGCGCCAGAGGTACGGCGAGGACTACCGCGTCCTGCGCGCGACGTCCGGGCCCGAGGCGCTGGAGATCCTCGCCGACCAGCTGCTGAAGGACCGTCCGATCGCGGCCGTCGTCAGCGACCAGCGGATGCCCGGGATGACCGGCATCGAGGTGCTGCAGCAGGTGCGCGAGCAGTCGCCCGACACCAAGCTGTGCCTGCTGACGGCGTACGCAGACACCGACGTCGCGATCCGCGCGATCAACGACATCGCGCTCGACTACTACCTGATGAAGCCGTGGGACCCGCCCGAGGACCGGCTCTACCCCGTGCTCGACGAGCTGCTGCGCGACTGGGCGCACGGCCATCCCGACCGCGACTCCGAGGTGCGTGTCGTCGGCCACCGCTGGTCCGACCGGACCCACGAGGTCAAGACGTTCCTCACCCACAACCACGTGCCCTACCGCTGGCTCGAGGTCGACGCAGAGGGAATGGGAGCGGGCGACGAGGCGACGCGGCTGCTCGAGGTCGCCGGCGAGGGCGAGCTCCCCGTGGTGGCCCTACCCGACGGGTCGGTGCTCCGCTCCCCCACCACGATCGAGCTCGCCGCCGCACTCGGCCTGAGCACCCGGGCGACCAAGCCGCTCTACGACCTCTGCGTCGTCGGCGCCGGGCCGGCCGGCCTCGCGGCTGCGGTGTACGCCGCCTCCGAGGGGTTGCAGGTCGTCGTCGTGGAGCGCGACGCGCCAGGCGGCCAGGCCGGGCAGAGCGCGTCGATCGAGAACTACCTCGGCTTCCCCAAGGGCCTCTCCGGCGCCGACCTCACGCACCGCGCGGTCGCGCAGGCATCGCGGTTCGGCGCGGAGATGGTGCTGGCGCGCGACGTCGTCGGCTTCGAGACCCGCGGCCCCGTGCGCGCGGTGCTGCTCGACGGCTCAGCCGACATCGAGGCCCGCGCGGTCCTGGTGGCCAGCGGGGTGTCCTACCGCCGCCTCGACGCACCCGGCCTCGACGACTTCGTCGGCAGGGGCATCTACTACGGCGCCAGCGCGAGCGAGGCGACGCAGACCGTCGGGGAGGACGTGTACGTCGTCGGCGCGGCGAACTCGGCCGGGCAGGCCGTGCTCAACTTCGCTCGCTATGCGCGGAAGGTCGTCCTCGTCGTGCGCGGCACGTCGCTGGAGGCGTCGATGTCGCAGTACCTCGTGACCCGCATCCACGACGCCCCCAACGTCGAGGTCCGGCTGCAGACCGAGATCGTCGGCACCCGCGGGGACGGGCACCTCGAGGGCATCACGCTGTGCTCGTCGGGTCCCGCCGACGAGGTCGACACCAGCTCGGTGTTCATCTTCATCGGCGCGGCGCCGCGGACGGAGTGGCTCGGTTCGTCGGTCGCCCGCGACGAGCGGGGCTTCGTGCTGACCGGCCCCGACCTGCCCGCTTCGACTGCTTGGCCGCTGGAGCGCGGCCCGTTCGCGCTGGAGACCAGCGTGCCCGGCGTCTTCGCCGCGGGCGACGTACGTCGTGACTCGATGAAGCGCGTCGCGTCAGCCGTCGGCGAGGGCGCGATGTCGGTCTACCTCGTCCACCGCTACCTGGCGGCGACATGAGCCTTGCTGACGAGCTGCGCGCGATCGCGATCCTGGACGGCTTCACCGACGAGCAGGTGGCCGAGCTGGCGTCTGCAGGCGAGGAGGTGACGTACGAGCCCGGTGACCGGATGTTCGACGAGGGTCGCCCGGCCGAGCACTGGTGGGTGATGCTCGAGGGCTGCGTCGACGTCGTGCGGCGAGTGGGCAACGAGGAAGCCGTGATGGTGACCATCGAGAACGCGGGCCAGTGGGCGGGCGGTTTCCGCGCCTGGGACGAGCACGGCGTCTACATGGGATCGGCGCGGGTGATGGCGTCGAGCCGCGTCTTCCGCCTCTCGGCCGCCGAGCTGGCGCGCTTCGGCCAGGAGTGGTTCCCGTTCGCCGTGCACCTTCTGTGCGGGCTGATCGCCACAGCCCGCCGCATCGAGCACAACGCCCGCGAGCGCGAGGCCCTCGTCGCCCTCGGCACGCTCGCCGCCGGGCTCGCGCACGAGATCAACAACCCCGCCTCCGCCGCCGTTCGCTCCGTCGGCGCGCTGCAGCAGTCGAGCGACGACGTCTTCGCCTCGCTGCAACGGCTGGCAGGAGCGGGCATCGACGCCTCGCAGTTCACGGCCCTGGACGAGCTGCGGCGCTCGATCGATCCGTCGTCCGCCCCGACCGGGGTCGCGCTGTCCGACCTCGAGGAGTCGCTGACGGACTGGCTGGAGGACCATTCGATCGACCGCTCGTGGACGATCGCCCCTCCCCTCGCTGCCGTGGGCGTCTCTCCTGCCTGGCTGTCGCGCGCGGCTTCCGCACTGTCAGGGGCCGGCCTTCAGGCCGGGCTCGAGTGGGTGGCCTCTGCCGTCACGACGACGGCGCTCATCAACGAGGCGCAGGACTCCACCCGCCGCATCTCCGACCTCGTCTCGGCCGTGAAGTCGTACTCCCAGATGGACCGCGCGGCCGTCCAAGAGGTGCGCGTCGCCGACGGCGTCGAGAGCACTCTCATCATGCTCGGCCACAAACTGCGCGACGGCGGGATCACGGTGGTCCGCCAGTACGACGACTCCGTCCCCACCATCACCGCCAACCCCGCCGAACTCAACCAGGTCTGGACGAACCTCATCGACAACGCCGTCGACGCCATGGCCGGCGGCGGCACCCTGACGGTGAGGACGTACGCCGACGAGCACCACGTCGTCGTCGAGATCTGCGACACCGGCCACGGCCTGACCGACGAGGTCGCCGCGCACGCCTTCGAGCCCTTCTTCACGACCAAGGAGGTCGGGAAAGGGACGGGGTTGGGCCTCGACATCTCCCGGCGGATCGTCGTCGAGCGGCACGGGGGTGAGATCGGGGTGGAGTCAGAGCCGGGCGCTACAGCCGTGCGCGCCCGATTGCCGGTCGAGCGGGCGGGTTTGCCCTAACCCACCCCGCCGCTTACGACAAGCAACGGATTGATCCGCCCACTCGTCCTCAAGGGTGACCGAGGCCAGTGGAGCCGTGGCTAGTGTCGAACGCATGACCAACGACGCTCTCCAACTTCCCGGCCAGACCCTCACCCTCAGCGGCGGATCCACGATTCCGCTCCTCGGCTTCGGCACCTGGCAGATCAAGGGCGACGACGCCGTACGCGCAACCGCGGCTGCTCTGGAGGCCGGCTACCGCCACCTCGACACCGCGACGGTGTACGGCAACGAGGCGGAGGTCGGGCGGGCGCTGGCCGAGAGCGGCGTACCGCGTGACCAGGTGTTCGTGACGACGAAGTGCCCGCCGGACAACGCGGGCAAGGAGCTCGACACCCTGAAGAAGAGCCTCGAGCTGTTGCAGCTCGACCACGTCGACCTGTGGCTCATCCACTGGCCGGGCAGCGGGTCCGTGAACACCGACCTGTGGAAGGCGTTCATCGAGGCGCGCGACGCCGGACTCACCAAGGAGATCGGCGTAAGCAACTTCGACGCAGCCCTCCTCGACGAGGTCACCCAGGCGACCGGCGAGGCGCCGGCCATCAACCAGATCCGTTGGAGTCCGCTGCTCTTCGACGCGCAGACCGTCGGCGACCACCGCGACCGCGGCGTCGCGCTCGAGGGCTACAGCGCGCTCCGCGGCGGCACCCTCGACCACCCGGTGATCGTCGAGATCGCAGAGCGACTGGACCGCACCCCGGCCCAGGTGATCATTCGCTGGCACCTCCAGCACGAGACCGTCGTCATCCCGAAGTCCGTCAACGCCGACCGCATCCGCTCCAACGCCGACGTCGGCGGCTTCGAGCTCAGCGCCGAGGACATGACGACGCTCGACGGGCTCGGCAGCTAGGCCCGCTCCTCGGCGATGCTGTTGCCGCCGTCAACGACGACGCACTGCCCGGTGACGTAGGACGAGCCGGGCGTGCAGAGGAAGGCGATGGCGGCAGCCACCTCGTCGGGCGTCGCGCTCCTGCTCATCGGCGTACGTCGTCCCTGCCGCACCTCGTCGTCGGTCTGGCTGCCGGTGGCGATCCACCCGGGTGCGACGGCGTTGGCGGTGATGCCGTCGGCGGCATGGTCGAGCGCCACCGACCGTGCGAGGCCGAGCATGCCGGCCTTGGCAGCGGCGTAGGCCGCCTCGTCGCGCATCGCCATGACGGCACCCGTCACGGACGACACCATCACGACCCGCCCCCACCCCGCCTCGCGCATGCCGGGCAGGACCTCACGCGTCGCCAGGAACGCGGTGTCGAGGTTGCGGGACAGCGCCGTACGCCACCGGTCGTAGGCGAGCCCGTCGACACCGCCGGTCTCGGCACCACTGCCGGACTCACGGCCGAAGGCAGGCGCGCTCGTGCTGGTCATACCGGCGTTGTTGACGAGGATGGTCGGGGCGCCGAGCGCGTCGACCACGTGCGCATGGGCGTCCCGCACCTGGTCCTCGTCGGTGAGGTCCGCGACGACACCGACGGCCCGGACGCCCCGCTCGGTCAGCTCGGCCACCCGGTCGTCCACGCGTGCCGACATCGCACCCAGCGCGATGTTCGCGCCGAGAGCGCCGAGGAGCGACGCGGTCGCGAAGCCGATCCCGTCCGGCGAGCCCGCGCCCGTGACCCAGGCGACCCGTCCGGCGAGACTGAAGGCGTCAGGCAGCATGCGCGAACCCTCCCACGACGCGGAAGAGCCCCCGACCGCCGCAGCGGTCGAGGGCTCTTGCGCGGAGGCGTCAGGCCGCCGGGAAGACCCCGAACTTCGCCAGCCAGTCCTGCGCGGCGTCGATGTCGACGCGCTGGTAGCCGCCGAGGTAGCGGCAGTTGTTGGTGTAGGCGTAGCTCGTCACGGTCACGACGTAGCCGTTGAGGAACGTCGGGCCACCCGAGTCGCCGAAGCACGTGCCGCCGGTGCCGCGCGTGTCGTTGACGTTGCCGTTGAGCTGGAGGATCTGGGTGGTCAGCTTCTGCCCGGGCTGGTCGGCGTTGCGCCGGATCAGCGGGTAGGTCTGCGCCGTCGGCGTCTGCGGACCCGAGTCGGGCTTGCGGACCTCCGTGCCGTAGCCGACCGACGTGAAGATCGTCTTGTTGAGCTTCGGCTGCGCGTAGGCGTCGAGGTAGCCGAGCGGCGCGACCTTCGCCGGCGTGATGCCCTCGACGGGCCTGTCGAGGACGATGACGCCGACGTCGTTCCAGTTGTCGAGGTCGGTGAAGTCGGAGTAGTCGGGGTGCGTGTAGGCCGTGCCGGACAGGAAGCCGGCCTTCTCGAGCTCGAGCTGGGTGTAGCCGGCCTCCTCGTCTGCCGCGACCGGGAAGCCCGAGGGTGCCTTCTCGGCGATGACGGACTTGAACGACACCAGCGTCTTGCCGACCGTGCCGTCCGTGCAGTGCGCGGCGGTGAGCAGCACCGTCGGGGTGACGAGCGTGGCCGAGCAGCGGAACCGCCCGTCGGCGCTGTAGTAGAGGATCAGGCCCACGTTGGGGTGGGCCTCGCCGTCCGCCGTACCGCCGGTGACGGCGCCGGCCGGAGCGGCCGCCATCGCACTCAGCGTCAGCGCGGTGAGCAGCACAGCCAGCGCTGCCTTGAGTCGAGATCGCATCAACATGTCCTTCGAGTCGGAGTCCCCCGGGCCCACCGATGCTAGGCACCCCGCTGCCGGGCCGGAAGGACCGCGACACCGCAGGGTCCTCGGAGGTTCGCCGCCGCAGCTGTCTGGACCACTGCAACGGACGCACAAGAGCCCCCGACCGCCAGGCGGTCGGGGGCTCTCAGTGAGTCAGATCAGGAGACGCGAACGTTCTCAGCCTGGGGACCCTTGGGGCCCTGGGCGAGGTCGAACTCGACCTTCTGGTTCTCGTCGAGCGACTTGTAGCCGTTGCTCTGGATCGCGGAGAAGTGGACGAACACGTCCTCGCCGCCACCGTCCTGAGCGATGAAGCCGAAGCCCTTGTCAGCGTTGAACCACTTGACAGTTCCTGAAGCCATGATGCTTTTCCTTTGTTTTCGTTCGCGGGCTGTGTGCCGGCGACCTGCTGAAGACATCCACCTGATGGAGTCCAGCGAACCGAAAACCAGGAGTAAGAACACGAGCCACACGTCTTGTGCGGCCAGGACGACCCGGGGGCCGACCCTTCAACACCGACAACAGTAGGGCATGGGGCCACGCTTCTGCGTTTCGGCGTCGATCCGCCGGCGCGGCGTCAGGTGAAGGAAGCCGCCAGCGCGTCCAGTACGGCCGTCCGTTCACGGAGCGCGATGCGCTTCATCACGGGTGTCGCGGGGCCATAGATGCCGTACGTCCTGAGCCGTGCGTCGTGGTGCACGAGCGTCTCCTGTGGCCCTACCGCCTCGAGCGTGTAGCCCGGCCAGCCCTCGGCGAGCATCGAGCCCCACGGCGCCTTCTGCGCCCAGTGGTAGACCAGCCGCGTCGGCTGCTCGAAGGTCTCGACCTCGCCGGGCGCCTTGCCGAAGAGCGTCGAGTCCTCGTACGTCGTTCCCGCACCGACGGGGCCGTCCGAGGTCTTGCGCGAGCCGCGGCGGATGCTGCCCCTGTGGGGCTGCCACTCGTTGATCGACTCGATGTCGGCGAGCCGGTCGAAGACCGCTTCGATCGGCGCCTTGACCATGCGTTCGAGGTGGAGCTCGGCTTCGCCCATGAGGTCATGATCGACCTGACGCGGGTGGGGCGGAAGCCCGGTCTAGTGAGGCGCGGCAAGATCGTGGCATGACCACCGAGGGCTACCAGCTCCGCACCGAGCTCGCCGACATGGACTTCGACCTCATCCACCCCTGGCTCAGTACCGACGCCTACTGGGCGATGGGGCGCACGCGCGACAACATCGAGACGGCCGCGCGCCACTCGCTGAACTTCGGGGTCTTCACCAGCGACGGCGAGCAGCAGGTGGCGTACGCCCGCGTGCTCACCGACCACGCGAACTTCGGCTGGCTCGCCGATGTGTACGTCGACCGCGACCACCGCGGACGCGGCGTGGGTCGGATGCTGGTGGACGGCGTGGTGGAGCGGCTCGAGCCGATCGGGCTCAGCCGCGTCCTGCTCGCGACCCGCGACGCGCACGAGGTCTACGCGCGTGTCGGCTTCGAGCCGTTGCCGAAGCCCGAGATCTTCATGATCAAGAGCTGAACCACTGGGTTCCGACCGGCCCCCACCCGCCCACCGATGGAGCACGCATGCCTGCACGACCGCCCGACCACGACGCATCCACTGTGGAGGCGAGACCTGGGACGAACTGGGCCGGCAACCACGCCTACACCGCGGGGCGCTACGTCCGTGCCCGCTCCCTCGGGGAGGCGCAGGAGGTCATCCGGTCCTCGACGCGCGTCCGGCTGCTCGGCACCCGCCACTCGTTCAACGCGCTGTGCGACACCGAGGGGACGCTGCTCGACCTCACCGGCCTGGTCGCGGAGCCGGTGCTCGACGTCGAGCGCGGGACGGTCCGGGTCGCCGGCGGTACGCCGTACAACGACGTCGCGGCACACCTGCAGGCGCGCGGCCACGCGCTGGCCAACATGGGCTCGCTCCCCCACATCTCGGTGGCGGGCGCGACGTCGACGGGCACGCACGGGTCCGGCACCGGCAACCGCATCCTCGGCTCGGCCGTGGGCCGCCTCGAGCTGATCGGCCCGGACGGTGAGCTGCGCACCGTCACCCGGAAGGACGAGGACTTCGACGGGTCCGTCGTCGCGCTCGGCGCGCTGGGTGCCGTCGTCTCGCTCGACCTCGACGTCGAGCCGACCTACGACGTGCGCCAGGACTTCTACGCCCACCTGCGCTGGAGCGAGGTGGTCGAGCGCATCGACGAGGTGCTGTCCTCGTCCTACAGCGTCAGCGTCTTCGGCAGGTGGAGCGACGCGGACCCGACCGAGGTGCTGGTGAAGACCCGCACGACGGACGATCGCGGGCTCGCCTGGACCGGGGGCGCGGCAGCCGTCCCCGCCACGACGGCGTCCCTCACCCTCGGCGAGGGCGACCACTTCACCGAGCGGGGCGCGCCCGGCCCGTGGTCCGACCGGCTGCCCCACTTCCGCGGGGACCGGCAGCCCAGCTTCGGCGAGGAGATCCAGTCGGAGTGGTTCGTCGCCGCCACCAACGCCGCGGCCGCCCTGCGCGCCGTCACGGACCTGGCCGCCGCCACGAGAGGCGAGCTCGCCGCGCTGCTCATCGTGAGCGAGATCCGCGGCATCCGCGCCGACGACCTGTGGATGTCACCGGCCCAGGGTCGCGAGACGGTCGCGCTCCACTTCACCTGGCGACGCGAGCCGGCTGCCGTGCTCGCCATGGTCCGGCGGGTCGAGGACGCCCTCGCGCCCTTCGCCGCCCGCCCCCACTGGGGCAAGGTGTGGGACCGGGTCGACCACACGCACCACCCGCGGCTCGCCGACTTCCGCTCGCTGGTCGAGCGGACTGATCCGTCCGGCACCTTCCGCAACGCCCTCGTCGACCGGGTGCTCGGGATGCGCTGAGCCCGACCGACGTCAGCCGGCCCCATGCGTGCCTCGATCGCCCGCATGGCGCGCACTCCCGTGGGTGGCGGCAGATCGCGAGTTCCCACGCCTCGCGCGAGCAATCTGCCGCCACCCCTGAAGGCCGGCGGCCGCGGGGTGGCGGCAGATTGCAGGTCAACAGGCCCTCAGCGCGCAATGTGCCGCCACCTCCGCAAGCGGCAGCGGAGGACGCCCTCAGAGCAGGCCGAGGCCCTTCGCGTGGCGTCGTACGGCATCCGAGTCGGCGCACAGCACGAACGGCACGTCCGAGTCCCACGCGTCCGACACCGTCTCCACCCGCCCGTCACCCGGGTTGAGGCGCACCTCGCGGATGTAGACGGCGAGGATGCGGGCGGGGTACTCGCGGACGATGTCGGCGTAGATCTGCGGGTCGTGCTCGCCGGAGTCGCCCAGCAGGACGAAGGACAGGTCGGGGTGCAGGTCGAGCACCTCACGGATGCGCGTGTGCTTCTGCTCGCGCCCGTGCCGGTTGCCGAGCAGGTCGCGCAGCAGGACCGGGCCGAGCGGGAAGTCGCGGTGCCGCAGGAACGCGAGCAGGAAGGCGTGGAGGTTCCACGGGCTCGACGAGACGTAGAAGACCGGGTTCACGCCGGCCGCGAGGTCGCGGTAGAGCTCGGGCGCTCCCGGGAACGCCGTCCGCGTCAGCGCCGAGCCGGTGAAGGTCTGGACGACCATCCGCAGCGCCCGCTGCACGCCGGTCTCGAGGATCGTGTCGTCGACGTCGGAGAGGACGCCGAAGCGGGCGTCGGCCGCCGGGACCCGCACCTCGACGAGCGCTGGCTCGGCGTCGGTCACCCCGCGGTAGTCGCCGCGCAGCTCGACCGTCCCCGTCGTCCACGGCGAGGTCAGCGAGCCGGCCAGCGTCGGCACCCGCACCAGGAAGTAGCCCTCCCTGTCGGACTCCGCGTCCACGGAGACGCCGGCGACGGTCACTCGCAGCGGCACCCCGGGCAGCTCGTCGGTGACGAAGTGCCGGAGCGTACGACGTGTCGCCGCACGCACGCCCTCGTCGGGCATCGCCTCCGAGCCGAGGGGGTTGTCGAGCACGCGGCCGCGCACGACCGTGCCGGCAGGACCGCCGTGGCCGAGGTAGGGCTCGATCCGGAAGTGCTCGGGCGTGCCGTCGGCACGTCGCGAGTCCCAGGCACGCTCGGCGGCGAGCACCCATCGCTGGAGGTTCACGACGCCACCGTAGGCGCGGTCACCAGCGCCCGTGCACCTGCTCCCGGATGTGACGGTCGTAGAGGTCGGCGACCGCGTCGCGGAGCGGGTCGGGCAGCGGGCCGACCTCGCCGGCGGCCGCGTTGGACCGGGCCTGGTCGGTGTTGCGGGCACCCGGGATGACCGTCGAGACGCCGGGCTGCTGGGCCACCCACGCGATCGCGGCCTGCGCGGGCGTGACGTCGAGACCGCTGTCCGCGACGAGCCGGGCGAACTCCTGCGCCGCCTCGACACCGGTCGCATAGTCGACGCCGGAGAAGGTCTCGCCGACGTCGAAGGCGCTGCCGTCCCGGTTGTAGGTGCGGTGGTCGTCGGCGGCGAACGTCGTGTCCAGGCCGTACTTCCCCGACAGCAGGCCCGAGGCCAGCGGCACCCGGGCGATGATCCCGACGCCGGCCTCCGCAGCCGCGGGCAGCACGGCGTCGAGCGGCTTCATCCGGAACGCGTTGAGGATGATCTGCACGCTGGCGACGTGGGGCCGGGCGATCGCGCTGAGCGCCTGGTCGGCGGTCTCGACGCTGACGCCGTAGGCCGCGATGACCTGCTCCTCGACGAGCCGGTCGAGCACGTCGTAGGTCGCGTCGTCGTCGATGACGTCGCTGGGCGGGCAGTGCAGCTGCACGAGGTCGATCGTGTCGACGCCGAGGTTGCGGCGCGAGCGGTCGAGCCACGCGCGGAAGTTGGCCTCGACGTAGTTGGCCGGCACCTGCTCCTCGCGGCGTCCCATCTTGGTCGCGACGGTGAAACCGGCGTCCGCGTGCTCGGCGACGAAGCGGCCCACGAGCTGCTCGCTGCGGCCGTCGCCGTAGACGTCGGCGGTGTCGTAGAACGTCACGCCCGCCTCGGCCGACGCCTCCAGCACTGCGCGGGCGTCGTCCTCGCTGACGTCACCCCAGTCGGCGCCGAGCTGCCACGTGCCGAGACCGACGACCGAGACCGGGCGACCGGTCCTTCCGAGTGTTCGCTGCTCCATGCCCGTCACTCTTGCAGGACCGGCCAACGGGTCAGGAACGCAGGCCCGCCCGCAGCTCGTCCAGCGCCTCGTCGAGCGAGACCTCCGGCGACCAGCCCCAGCCCTGCGCGCGGTCGGCGCGGATCTGGCCGGCCCAGGCGGGCTTGTCGTCCCACGTCGGCTCGACGCCGAGCGCGTCGCACACGGCGCCCAGGTAGTCGCGCTGGGTGGCGGGTCCGCCCGCGACGTTGACCGGCGTGCACCCGCCGATCACGGGACCGGCGGACACGTCTTCGCGCACGGGGATGGCGCCGGTGGCGACGTCGGCGGTGAGAGCGGCGAGGTCCCTGACGTGGACCCAGGCCGCGGTCGCGTCAGCTACCGCGTGGCGGCGCGACTCGTCCTCGGCGACGGCTCGCGGCTGGACGGTGTTCCACACCGACGACTCGCCCGGGCCGAGGATCATCGGCGGCCGCACGAGGACGCGGGTCGTACCTCCGAGCCTGGCCAGCGCCTCGTCGAGGTCGCGCTTGATCACCGAGTAGTCGTTGGCGTCGTCGGAGACGTAGGCCGACTCCTCGCTGACGTCGCCCGCCCCCGGGCTGCGGTCGTACACGCCGGCCGTCGAGATGTGCACGATCAGGGGTACGCCGGCATCGCCCGCCGCCGACGCGATCGCGAGCGTGCCGTCGAGGCCGATGCGTCGCTGCTCGTCGCGGTCGCCGCCGAGCGGGTGGACCGTCGTCACGAGCGTGTCCGTGCCCGCGACGACCTGCGCCGCGAAGGCCGGGTCGGCGAAGTCGCCGACGCGCTCCTCGACGCCCGCGAGGTCGGGGGCGGTGCCGGGGCGGCGTACGACCGCGCGCACCCGTGCGCCCCTCTCGCTGAGTGCGGTCACCACGTGGCTGCCCACGAGTCCGTTGGCTCCGGTCACGACGACGATCGGGGAGGTCATGGGTCCAACCCTAGGTCGACGGTTTCGAGGCTCGCTCCGCTCGCACCTCGACCACCGGGTCGCGGGGCAGGAGGACGTGGGCCACCACCGCCACCCAGAGCGGGGCGAAGACCAGGCTGGTCAGCACGTCGGTCACGTGGTGGGCGCCCTCGTAGAGCCGGGACGGCGCCACGACGACGGGCGCCAGGAAGAGGATCCAGGCCCAGCGACGCGACGACGGCACGGTCCGGAAGAGGTAGATCGCGAGGGCGCAGTAGACGACGACCGACGTCGCGACGTGGCCCGACGGGAAGCTGTGCTCGGGCACCAGGCCGGGGTCGAGGATCTTGATCGGCGGGCGGTCGCGGCTGATCAGCAGGGTCACGACGAGGTAGAGCGCGAGCGTGCCGGCGACGAGCACGGTGAAGTAGACGAGCGGGCGTCGCGTCCCCTGCGTACGCCACAGCACCAGCGCCGCGACGGCCGCGAGGATCACGCCGACGATCGTGTCGGCGACGCGGCTCCCCCATGCGGCGAGGAGCTCACCCGTCGGGGTCCGGCGCTCGGCGATCCAGCGCGAGACGCTGTCGTCCCACGGGTCGACGCTCGACTCGAGGGGGTGGGTCAGCAGCCACCCGACGGCGGTGACGCCGAGGGTGAGGACGACCCACGCGATGGCCAGGGTGCGGGCGTCGTGGCGGTGTTCCCGGGTGATCTGCACGGGCCGAAGCGTCCCACTGATGCCCGGTCGACGGCAGTACCGCAGGGGTGAGGCGACCGCTCGTCGTACGACAACGACCGCCCGTCGATCCGCCACGTCCACCGGCCGACCGGGGCGCGCGGCACCCTGCCGCGCGCGGTGTGACGGGTGCCACGGTGACGACGGTCACACAGATGTGGCCGCCAGCCACCGTGCGAGAGGACCAAGCCGTGACTACCGAGGCATCCGACCAGGCCGCGCGCCACGATCCGGTCTATGACCGGCTGCACGAATCCAGTGAGTTCGCCGAGCTGAGGAAGCGCTACCGCGGCTTCGTCATCCCGGCCACCGTCGCCTTCCTGGCGTGGTACCTGCTCTACGTGATCATGTCGAACTGGGCAGGCGGTTTCATGGCCACCCAGGTCGTCGGCAACATCAACGTCGCCCTCGTCTTCGGGCTCCTCCAGTTCGCGACCACCTTCGGTCTCGCGCTGGCCTACAGCCGCTACTCCAACGCCAAGCTCGACCCGTTGGCGCGCAGCCT
This sequence comes from Nocardioides glacieisoli, assembly GCF_004137245.1. Classification (GTDB taxonomy): domain Bacteria; phylum Actinomycetota; class Actinomycetes; order Propionibacteriales; family Nocardioidaceae; genus Nocardioides; species Nocardioides glacieisoli. Next base: position 126,308 of record NZ_SDWS01000005.1, on the reverse strand, counting down.
CGAGCAGTCCTACCGCGACCAGGCCGGCACCGACGCGAAGCGAGGCCAGGCATGAGCGACCAGTTCCTCACCACGTTCCTCTTCCTCTCCGTCGTCGCCCTGACGGTCGGCATCACCTTCTGGGCCAGCCGCCAGACCAAGACGGCCACCGACTTCTACTCCGGCGGCCGCTCCTTCTCCGGCTTCCAGAACGGTCTCGCCATCGGCGGCGACTACATGTCCGCGGCCTCGTTCCTCGGCATCTCCGGTGCCATCGCCGTCTACGGCTACGACGGCTTCCTCTACTCCATCGGCTTCCTGGTCGCGTGGCTCGTCGCGCTGCTGCTCGTCGCCGAGATGCTGCGCAACGCCGGCCGCTACACGATGGCCGACCAGCTCGCCTTCCGGATGAACCAGCGCAAGGTCCGCACCGCTGCGTCGGTCTCCACCGTCGTCGTCTCGATCTTCTACCTGCTCGCCCAGATGGTCGGCGCCGGGACGCTCGTCGCCCTGCTGCTCGGCGTCGACAGCGAGGCGATCAAGAACCTCACCATCGTCGGTGTCGGCATCCTGATGATCTTCTACGTCGTCGTCGGCGGCATGAAGGGCACGACCTACGTCCAGATCGTCAAGGCCGTGCTGCTGATGCTGGGCTCGGCGCTGATCGTGCTGCTGGTGCTCGCCGAGTTCAACTTCAACCTGTCCTCGCTCCTCGGCGCAGCCGCGGAGAACTCCGGCAAGGGCGACGCGTTCCTGCAGCCCGGCCTCCAGTACGGCAGCACGCTGACGTCGCAGATCGACTTCCTGTCGCTCGGCCTTGCGCTGGTGCTCGGCACCGCGGGCCTGCCGCACATCCTGATCCGCTTCTACACCGTCCCGACCGCCCGTGACGCCCGCAAGTCGGTGCTGTGGGCGATCGGCCTGATCGGCGCCTTCTACCTGATGACGCTGATCCTCGGCTTCGGTGCCGCGGCACTGCTCGACCGTGACCAGGTCGACCCCGCCGCGGGTGGCAACCAGAACCTCGCCTCCCCGCTCCTCGCCGAGGCAGTGGGTGGCGGTGACGGCTCGACCGGCGGTGCGGTCCTGCTCGCCCTGATCGCGGCTGTCGCCTTCGCGACCATCCTCGCGGTGGTCGCCGGGCTCACCCTGGCGAGCTCGTCGTCGGTGGCGCACGACCTCTACAAGGGGGTCCTCAAGAAGGACCAGGACGTCAGCGAGAAGGACGAGGTGCGGGTCGCCCGCATCGCCGCCTTCGCGATCGGTGCCGTCGCCATCCTGCTGTCCATCCCGGCGCAGCGCCTCAACATCGCCTTCCTCGTGGCCCTGGCCTTCGCGGTGGCGGCGTCGGCGAACCTGCCGGCGATCATCTACAACATGTTCTGGCGCCGGTTCAACACCCGCGGTGCCACGTGGAGCATCTACGGCGGTCTCATCTCCGCCGTGGGCCTGGTGCTGCTGTCGCCCGTCATGTCGGGCCTGCCGACCTCGATGTTCCCCGACTCCGACTGGGCGATCTTCCCGCTCAACAACCCGGGCATCGTGTCGATCCCGCTGGGCTTCCTGCTCGGCTACCTCGGCACCATCAGCTCGCGGGAGCCCGAGGCGGAGGACCGCTTCACCGAGCTCGAGGTCCGCGCGCTCACCGGTGCCGGTGCCGAAGGCGCCGTGCAGCACTGACCCAGCACCACGGTGACCCCCTCGCCGAGCCGGAGTAGGTTCGGCGAGGGGGTCGCACCCTTCCTCTCGCAGCCCGTCGACCGCGCCACACCCAGGAGAGAACCTTGTCCGAGCAGACCCTGTCGAACCTGTCCCGCGAGGAGCGGCGCTTCGAGCCGCCCGCCGACCTGGCCGCCGACGCCAACGTCAAGGAGGAGGCCTACGCCCGCGCCGACTCCGACCGCGAGGCCTTCTGGGCCGACGCGGCCGACCGCCTCGACTGGGGCCAGAAGTGGGACCAGGTCCTCGACTGGTCGAACCCGCCGTTTGCGAAGTGGTTCGTCGGCGGCACCATCAACGCCGCGGTCAACTGCGTGGACCGCCACGTCGACGCCGGCAACGGCGACAAGGTGGCGATCCACTGGGTGGGTGAGCCCGACGACGACACCCGCGACATCACCTACGCCCAGCTCAAGGACGAGGTCTCGAAGGCGGCCAACGCGCTGACCGACCTCGGCGTGAAGAAGGGCGACCGCGTCGCGATCTACATGCCGATGATCCCCGAGGTCGTCGTCGCGATGCTCGCCTGCGCCCGCCTCGGCGCACCGCACACCGTCGTCTTCGGCGGCTTCTCCGCCGACGCCCTCGCCTCGCGCATCACCGACTGCGACGCCAAGGTCGTGATCACCTCCGACGGCGGCTACCGCCGCGGCGCGGCCAGTGCGCTCAAGCCCGCGGTCGACGAGGCCGTCGAGAAGACGGCCGGACCTGATGGGCAGAGCCAGGTGCGGCACGTGCTCGTCGTCCGACGTACGGGCCAGGACGTCGACTGGGACGACGACCGCGACGTGTGGTGGCACGAGGCCGTCGACAACGCGTCGGCCGACCACGAGGCCGAGATGCACGACTCCGAGCACCCGCTGTTCGTGATGTACACCTCCGGCTCCACCGGCAAGCCCAAGGGCATCCTGCACACCACCGGCGGCTACCTCACCGGCACGTCGTTCACGCACTGGGAGGTCTTCGACCTCAAGGACGACGACGTCTACTGGTGCACCGCCGACGTCGGCTGGATAACCGGCCACTCCTACATGGTCTACGGCCCGCTCGCCAACGGCGCGACGCAGGTGATGTACGAAGGCACGCCCGAGAAGGGCCGCTGGTGGCAGATCGTGCAGGACTACCAGGTCTCGATCTTCTACACCGCGCCCACCGCGATCCGGACGTTCATGAAGCAGGGCCGCGAGATCCCCGACGGCTACGACATGTCGTCGCTGCGGCTGCTCGGGTCGGTCGGCGAGCCGATCAACCCGGAGGCGTACGTCTGGTACCGCGAGGTCATCGGTGGTGACCGCTGCCCGGTCGTCGACACCTGGTGGCAGACCGAGACCGGCCAGATCATGATCAGCCCGCTGCCCGGGGTCACCGCCGGCAAGCCCGGCTCGGCGATGAAGGGCCTGCCCGGCGTGGGCGCGGACGTCGTGGACGACGACGGCCAGTCCGTCCCCGACGGGTCGGGCGGCTACCTCGTGCTGACCCAGCCGTGGCCGGCGATGCTGCGCACGCTGTGGGGTGACGACCAGCGCTTCAAGGACACCTACTGGTCGCGCTACCCCAAGCAGGGCTTCTACTTCGCCGGCGACGGCGCGAAGAAGGACGAGGACGGCGACCTCTGGATGCTCGGCCGCGTCGACGACGTGATGAACGTGTCGGGCCACCGCCTCTCCACCACCGAGATCGAGTCGGCGCTCGTGTCGCACCCGAAGGTGGCCGAGGCGGCCGTCGTCGGTGCTGCCGACGAGACCACCGGCCAGGCCGTCTGCGCCTTCGTCATCCTCCGCGAGTCCGCGGGCGACGGCGGCCCGGACATCGTCGAGGAGCTGCGCAAGCACGTGCAGAAGGAGATCGGCGCGATCGCCAAGCCGCGCCAGATCATGGTCGTGCCCGAGCTGCCCAAGACCCGCTCCGGCAAGATCATGCGCCGCCTGCTCAAGGACGTCGCCGAGCACCGCGAGGTCGGCGACGTGACCACCCTCGCCGACTCGACCGTCATGGACCTGATCAAGGACAAGGAAGGCTCGGGGGCCGCGGAGGACTGACCCGGCTTCCCCTGATATCTGAGGACGGGGTGAACGGGATCGAACTGGAAATCCGTTCACCACGTCCTCAGATATCGGCGGCTCACTAGGGTGGCCGGGTGCCAGACTCGCCCCACGCAGACGTCGCCGTCATCGGCGGCACCGGCTTCTACTCGTTCCTGACCGACGCGGTCGACCACGTCGTCGACACGCCGTACGGCGCCCCGTCGGGGCCGATCTCGATCGGCGAGGTCGCGGGGCGCAGCGTCGCCTTCGTCCCGCGGCACGGGCCGCACCACGACTTCCCGCCGCACGCCATCCCCTACCGCGCGAACGCGTGGGCGCTCCGCTCGCTCGGCGTACGCCAGGTGCTGGCGCCGTGCGCCGTCGGCGGTCTCCGCGACACGGTCGCGCCGGGCGACCTCGTCGTCCCCGACCAGCTCGTCGACCGCACCCACCGGCGGATCGGGTCGTACGTCGAGTCGGGTGCGGTGCACCTGCCCTTCGCCGACCCCTACTGCGCTGGGGTCTCGGCGGCGCTGGCCGGCGGTGCCGACGACGTGGAGCAGGGCGGCACGATGGTGATCGTCGAGGGCCCGCGCTTCTCCACCCGCGCGGAGTCGCAGCACTACGCAGCGCAGGGCTGGGACCTGATCAACATGACCGGCGCCCCCGAGGCGCAGCTGTCCCGTGAGATGGGCCAGTGCTACGCGGCGCTCGCCCTGGTGACCGACATGGACGCCGGCGCCGAGTCGGGCGAGGGTGTCGGCCAGGACGCGGTCTTCGCGCTCTTCCGCACGAACCTCGAGCGGCTCACCGGGATCCTCGCCGCCGCGATCGAGGCGCTCCCCGACCCGACCGGTTGCACCTGTGCGACGTGGTCCGACGGCATCGACCTGACCTACGAGGTGCCGGGCGCGTGAGGGTCCTGCTCACCGGCTCCGCCGGCTTCATCGGCTCCGCCATCGCTCGCCGGCTCGTGGACGCCGGGCACGAGGTCGTCGGCGTCGACCTGATGCTGGCCTCGGCCCACGGCTCGTCCGTGCCGCCGGAGGGGACGCTCCAGCTCGACGTGCGCGACGCCGGCTCCGACGCCTGGGCCGACGCGCTGCGGGGCATCGACGTGGTGTGCCACCAGGCCGCCCTCGTCGGTGCCGGTGTACGCGTCGCGGACCTGCCTGAGTACGCGTCCCACAACGACGTCGGCACCGCCGCCCTGCTCGCCGCCATGCACGAGGCGGACGTCGACCGGCTGGTGCTGGCGAGCTCGATGGTCGTCTACGGCGAGGGCATCTACGCATGCGGCGAGCACGGCCACCAGCTCCCACCGGCCCGACCGGTCTCGGCGATGGAGGCCGGCGACTTCGACAACCACTGTCCCGTCTGCGACCGCCCCCTCGACTGGGAGCTCGTGCCGGAGGACGCCCGGCTCGACCCGCGCAGCAGCTATGCCGCGAGCAAGCTCGCGCAGGAGCACTACGCCTCGTCGTGGGTGCGCCAGGCGGGTGCCGCGGCTGTCGCCCTGCGCTACCACAACGTCTACGGCCCGATGATGCCGCGCGACACCCCCTACTCGGGCGTGGCGGCGATGTTCCGCTCGTCGCTCGAGCGTGGGGAGGCGCCGCAGGTCTACGAGGACGGCGCGCAGGTGCGCGACTTCGTGCACGTCGACGACGTCGCCCGTGCCAACGTGCTCGCCCTCGAGGCGGTTGTCTCCGGCACCACGCCGCGCTGGTCGGCGTACAACGTCTGCTCCGGTCGACCAGTGACGATCCTCGACGTCGCCACCCGGGTCGCCGAGGGCACCGGGCGCGACATCGCGCCGCAGGTCACGGGCGGCTTCCGTCCCGGCGATGTGCGCCACGTGGTCGCCTCTCCTGCCCTCGCGGCGAGCGAGCTCGGCTTCACCGCGGAGGTCGACCCGGACGACGGCCTGCGGGCCTTCGCAACGGCGCCGCTGCGCGCCTGAGTCACTGACGGAAGACGCCCGGCTCAGGCGGTCCGGGAGTCACCATCAGCGAGCGCAGCAGGTGGTCCATCAGTGGCCACAGCACGGTGTCCTCGGCGTCGTCGACGACGTCGATGAACTTGGTCAGCTCGAGCATGACGAAGCCGTGCAGAGCGGTCCACCACTGGGCTGCCACGGCCGCAGGATCAGCCTCCCGCAGGGCTCCCGCCGCCATGCCCCGTTGCATGAACTGCTTGATCTGCTCGAACGCGTCCAACCCCACGATCCGGTCCTCGCGGTGGAGGCGGTGGTCACCGAGCGTGGCCGACCCGAACATGACCATGTAGAGGTCGGGGTCCGCCTGCGCGTGCGCACGATAGGCCGCGGCTGCGTTCCGGAGGTCCTGGAGCGGGTCGTCGGTGACCGGCACCGCGGCCACTCGTTCGAAGAGACGGCGGAAGCCTTCGGCCACCATGGCGCGGACCAGGCCCGGCATGCCTCCGAAGTGCGTGTAGACCGCCATCGTGGACGTGCCGGCGGCCGCGGCAAGCTTCCGCGCCGACAGCGCCGGAGCGCCCTGCTCCCGCACCATGTGTGCAGCGATCTCGAGCAGCCGTTGGCGCACCTCCGCGGAGGACGCACCCCGGCCCGCGCCTGTCTGGTCCACGCTCCCGGTCACCTTGCCAGCCTCCTGTCGCGACGTTACGGTCCGAACATAACGGCGTTATGGATGGGACGTGCAATGCCATGCCGAACCGATACCTGACCGACAACTTCGCGCCGGTCCACACCGAGCTGACGGCCTTCGACCTGCCCGTCACCGGCAAGCTCCCTGAGCACCTCGACGGTCGCTACCTGCGCAACGGACCGAATCCGGCCGCGGACCCGGGCTCGCAACACCACTGGTTCCTCGGCCAGGGCATGGTGCACGGCGTCCGGATCGCCGACGGACGCGCCGAGTGGTACCGCAACAGGTGGGTCAAGCCCGAGGGCGAGGACCACGCACCGAACACCAACGTGGTCCAGCACGCCGGCAAGACCCTGGCGATCGTCGAGTCCGGCCCCACGCCCTACGAGCTGACCTTCGAGCTCGACACCGTCGGTCGCTGCGACTTCGGAGGCACCCTCGACTTCGGCGGGTCGCAGGGCTATACCGCTCACCCCCATGCCGACCCCGTCACGGGCGACCTGCACGCGATCTCGTACAACTGGGTGCGGGGCACGACGGTCGACTACACCGTCGTCGGCGTGGACGGGACCGTCGTCAAGCACGTGGAGATCGAGACCGGCGGGATGCCGATGATCCACGACTGCGCCCTGACCGAGAAGTACGTGGTGGTCTACGACCTGCCGGTCACCTTCGACATGGGCATGGTGACCGACGGCGTCCCGCGCCTGGCTCGACTCACGCCCGGCCAGCAGCGCGACGCACTGGGCGGCAACCCGATGCCCGAGTGGATCGTCGACGCCGTGGCTCGCGGCGAGTCCGTCACCAACCCGGCAGCACCGCTGCCCTACTCGTGGGACCCCGACCACGTGGCGCGGATCGGTCTGGTGCCGCGCGACGGCGACGGGTCCGACGTGCGCTGGTTCGAGATCGACCCCTGCTACGTCTTCCACACCCTCAACGCCTTCGAGAGCGGGACGCCGGGCAGCCCGGAGGTCGTCCTGGACGTGGTGCGCCACCCGCGGATGTTCGCCACCGACTACACCGGTCCGCACGAGGGCCTGGCGTCGCTGGTGCGTTTCACCCTGGACCTCGCCTCGGGCAAGGCGCGAGAACACCGGTTCGACGAGCACGCCCAGGAGTTCCCCCGCTACGACGAGCGGCTGACCGGGAAGCCGCACCGCTTCGGCTACACCGTGGGGATGGTCGGTCCCGGCTTCGGCGACACCGTGCTCAAGCACGACGTGGTTGCCGGCACCACCCAGAGCCGCAGGCTCGGCGCCGGACGCGAGGCCGGTGAGTTCTGCTTCGTGCCCGACCCGGCCTCGGACGTCGAGGACCACGGCGTGCTGATGGGCTACGTCCACGACCGGGCCACCGATCGCAGCGATCTCGTGCTGCTGGACGCCCAGACGTTGGAGGACGTCGCCGCCGTCCACCTCCCCGGCCGGGTGCCCACCGGCTTCCACGGCAACTGGGCTCCCCGCGACGGCTGAGTGCGCGGTCGCGCGGCGGGTGCGCACGCAAGCGCAATCGACTCACCAGGACGTGTAGAGCGCGTGCTCGACCACGAGCGCGGTGAGCACCTGCAGGCCGAGACCCCACCGGCGCCAGCCGCCGGGCAGCAGCGCGAGCGAGAGCGTCAGCCACGGCACGAACGGCAGCCAGATCCGCTCGACCTCGGCCTTGGACATCCGGCTCAGGTCGGCGATCACGACCGTCAGCGCGGCCGCGCCGGCCAGGACCGCGACGGTCCGCGCCGGACCCGTGTGGCGGCGGGCGGCGACGGCGAGACCGGCGCCGAGCAGCGGACCGGCCGAGACGAGCAGCGCGCCGAGGTTGCCCCAGGCCCAGTAGGCGAACGGTCGCGACTTGGCCAGGCCGTCCCAGTAGCGGTCGTGCAGCACCGGGTAGGCCTCCCACCACGCGAACCCCAGCGCTGCGAAGCCCAGCACGACCGCCGACGCCGCGAGCGCGGCGATCGGCAACGGCCGCCACGAGCGCGCCAGCCACAGCACAGCGAGTGCGAGGATCCCCAGCAGGGGCAGGCCGTAGGAGCTCATCACGCACCAGCCGAGCAGGACGCCGGCGCCGACTCCCCAGCCGACGAGGCGCCGCCCGGAGGACGTGGCCGAGAAGGCCAGGGCCGCCAGGCCCCAGGCCGCGAGCGCGGTGAAGACGGCATCGGCGGACACGGCGAGGAACACCGCGGCCGGCGAGAGCACGAGGAAGGGCGCGGCCAGCCGGGCCAGGTCCTCCGCACCGAGACGGCGCAGGGTCACGAGGGTCGCGAGCGGGATGGTGGCTGCGATCGCCACGATGACGAGCGCGGCCACGAGGTCTGCCCCGAGACCGAGCCGCACCAGCAGCACGTGGAACAGCACGGCGCCCGGCGGGTGGCCGGCGAGGTGGATCGGCCAGTTCTCCGGCGACGCGTAGGGGATGCGGTCGACGTACTCCCGCAGCATCGCCGGCACGTCGGTGATCTCGCGGGCGGAGACCATGTACTCCGTCGGGCTGACCATGACGCGCGTGAGCCCGACCTCGCCGTCGACCAGCGCGAGCGCGAGCAGCCAGGCCAGCCCGACGACGTACGACGCCAGGAGCAGGCGGCGCCACGACAGCGTCCGGGCCAGCTCCTCGCCGCGCCGGACCGCGGCCGCGGCGAGGAGGACGGCCACCACGGAGGCCACCGAGGCGCGCGGGTCGACGAAGCCGTGCAGCGGCGGGAGACCGAGCATGTCGCTGCGGGCGTCGACGTCCCAGCCGGTCAGCGGCGGCACCACGAAGGCGGCCGCGACCACGACCAGCGAGACCGCCAGACCGACCGCGGCGCGTCGCGAGGTGCGGGCGTCGGTCATGTCGTCAACCCTAGGGACGCCGGTCACGGAAGCCAGTCGCGACGGCACATGTCACCGGTCCGTAAGGGTGGGAAGCATGGTCCGCGAGGCGGCGGCGCACCTAGCGTCGAGGCGTGACCACCTGCGACCTCGTGCTCCCGTGCCGGGACGAAGCACCCGCCCTGAAGGGCCTGCTGCCACGCGTCCCGGCGACCTTCGCCGTGATCGTCGTCGACAACGGGTCGACCGACGACACGGCAGAGGTGGCCCGCGAGCTGGGCGCGCGCGTGGTCACCGAGACGACGCCGGGCTACGGCGCCGCGGTGCACGCCGGCATCGAGGCCGCGACCGCCGACTACGTCGCGGTGATGGACGGGGACGGCTCCTTCGACCCCGACCAGCTCCTCCCTCTGCTCGCCGACGTGACGTCCGGCCGGGCCGACATCGCCGTGGGTCGACGCCGCTCGGTGCAGCGCGGCGTCTGGCCGTGGCACGCCCGGGCGGGCAACGCCCTGATCACGGCCTGGCTGCGGCGTCGCATCGACATGGACGCGCACGACATCGCGCCGATGCGGGTCTGCCGGCGCCAGGCACTGCTCGACCTCGGGCTCCAGGACCGCCGCTTCGGCTACCCGGTCGAGCTGCTGCAGGCGATCACCAAGGCCGGCTGGCGGGTCAGCGAGCACGACGTCGACTACCACCCCCGCGCCGCCGGCACCCGCTCCAAGGTGTCGGGCTCCGTGAGCGGGACCCTCCGCACGGCGCGTGACTTCGGGAAGGTGCTGCGATGAAGGTCCTGGTGGTCGCCAAGGCGCCCGTCGCCGGGCAGGTGAAGACGCGGCTGGGCGCTCTCGTGGGGGACGACGTCGCCGCCGACCTCGCCGCGGCGGCGCTGCTCGACACCCTCGACGCCTGCCGGGAGGCCGGCGCCGCGGGCCACCTCAGCCTCGCCGGCGACCTCTCCCGGGCCGTGCGCGGCGGCGAGATCCGGGCCGCGCTCGACGGGTGGACGACCACGCCGCAGGTCGGGGACGGGTTCGCCGAGCGGCTGGTGCGCGCCCACGTCGACGCCGGCGCCGGGCTCGTCGTCCAGGTCGGGATGGACACCCCGCAGCTCACCGCCGCGGCACTGCACGAGGTCGCCGACGCGATGGCCGGCCACGACGCCGTGCTCGCCCCGGCCACGGACGGCGGGTGGTGGGCGCTCGCCCGCCGCGACGCCGACGTCGTACGACACCTGGCGCCGGTGCCGATGTCGACCGACACCACCTTCGTCGACACCCACGCCGCCCTCGAGCGGGCCGGTGCCCGGGTGGCGCAGGCACCCGCGATGACGGACGTCGACACCGTCGACGACGCCGACCTGGTCGCCGGGCTCGCCCCGACGACCCGGTTCGCCGAGGCCTGGCGCGCCGTCCGGGCGGTGACGACCCGGTGATCGAGCAGTCGTTCAGCGAGGTCTTCGCCAGCGCGCTCGGCGGCGCGCCCACTGTCGTGGTCGGGCTCGGCGACGAGCCGATGGCCCTCCCCGTGCACCTCTGGAGCCGTGCGGCCGATGACTCCGACCACGAGCTGGTCGCGCTCTGCGACGGCCCGACCCTCGACATCGGCTGCGGGCCGGGACGGCTCACCGAGGCCCTCGTCGAGCACGGGCACCTCGCGCTGGGCATCGACGTGGTGCCGACCGCCGTCGCGATGACCGTCGATCGCGGCGTCGCGGCGATGCTGCGGGACGTGTTCGACCGCCTGCCCGGTGAGGGCCGGTGGCACTCCGCGCTGCTCGCCGACGGCAACATCGGCATCGGCGGCGACCCGGTCCGGCTGCTGCAGCGGGTGCGCGCGGTCGTGGTGCCGGGGGGCCGCGTCGTGGTCGAGCTCGACGGACCCGGGAGCGCCGTCATGAGCTGCTGGGCCGCGCTCGAGGGCAGCCACACCCGCAGCCGCCCCTTCCGCTGGGCCACCCTGGGCGTCGACGACGTGCGGCGGGTCGCGGCGGCCGCGGGCTTCGACGGCGTCCGCGTGCACCACCTCGGGCAGCGCTGGGCGGCCGTCCTGACCGAGGGCGCGGCATGACCCCGCGCCTGGCGCCGCCGACTCCCGACAGCTTCACGTCGCGGCTGCGCTCCCCCGCCGTCGCCGCGCGCGTCGGCCTCTGGCTCGGCATCTCCTTCGGCATCTGCTTCCTCACCGGCCTGGTGAGCCACTACGCGCAGCTGCCCAGCCACCCGATCCCGTTCCCGACCAGCCCCAGCTGGGGCTACCGCTTCACCCAGGGGCTCCACGTCACGACGGGGATCGCCGCGATCCCGCTGCTGCTGGTGAAGCTGTGGTCGGTGCTGCCCAAGCTCTTCGAGGCCCCGCCGCTGCACGACGCCCGCAAGCTCCTGCTGACCGTCCTCGAGCGCGCCTCGATCGCCGTGCTCGTCGCCTCCGCGATCTTCCAGCTCGCGACCGGCGTGGCCAACGCCGCCCAGTGGTACCCGTGGTCCTCCTTCTCCTTCCGCACCACCCACTACGCCATCGCGTGGGTCGCCATCGGCGCGCTGGTGCTGCACATCGCGGTGAAGCTGCCGATCATCCGCGACGTCCTGACCAGCGACATCGACGACACCACCCACGACCGCGAGACCGCGACCACCCCGGGTCCGCTGTCGCGGCGCGCCCTCGTGCGTACGACGTTCGCCGCCGCCGCGGTCGCCACCCTCGCGACGGCCGGCAGCACGGTGACGTGGCTGCGCCAGGTCTCCGTCCTCGCGGTCCGCACCGGCGAGGGTCCGCAAGGCGTGCCGATCAACAAGTCCGCGCGGGCGGCCCGCGTCGAGGAGTCCGCGAGCTCGCCGGACTGGCGGCTCGAGGTGGTCGTCGACGGGACCGTCGCCGGCTCCGTGTCGTACGACGACCTGCGCGCGATGCAGCAGCACACCGTCGACCTGCCGATCGCCTGCGTCGAGGGCTGGAGCGCGCAGGGCACCTGGTCGGGCGTCCGGCTGGCCGACCTGCTGGCTTCGTTCGACGCACCGGCGGACCGGGACGTGTCGGTCACCTCGCTCCAGGAGTCCGGCCCCTTCCGGCGCACGATCCTGCCGGCCAACTTCGCCGCCGACGAGCGCACCCTCCTCGCCCTCGACCTGTCGGGCGAGCCGCTGTCGCTCGACCACGGCTACCCGTGCCGGCTGATCGCCCCCAACCGGCCCGGGGTCCTGCAGACCAAGTGGGTCTCGCGGCTCGAGGTCTCCGCATGAGGGCCCGGCTCGCGATCGGTGCCGTGGGCGTCGTCGTCGCGCTCTACGGCGCACTCCTCTTCCTGACCCGGCAGGACCCCGGGCAGTGGCTCGAGGTCGCGATCTGGTTCGCCGCGGGGGTGGTCGCGCACGACGTCCTGCTGTCGGCGCTGCTGATCGGCCTGTGCCTGGTGGGTGCGCGGTTGCTCCCGGCCGCGTGGCGGGCGCCGGCGACCGTCGCGCTCGTCGTCTGGGGCACGCTCACCATCGCGACGATCCCGATGCTGACCCGGGCCGGCGCCCGCGCCGACAACGCCACCCTGCTCGACCGCCCCTATGCCGCGACGTGGTGGACGATCAGTGCCATCGTGGTCCTGCTCGTGGCCGTGAGCGGGTTCCTCCGCTCGCGCCGACCCCGGGCGCAGGAGTGAGCGCGGTGGCGAAGGTGCTGGTCGTCGACGACGACCCGACCGTGCGCGAGGTCGTCGTGGACTACCTCCGCGCCGCCGGCCACGAGGTCCGCGAGGCGACCGACGGCCCCGGCGCCCTCGACGCCGTGCGCGAGGAGCGCGCCGACCTGGTCGTGCTCGACGTGATGATGCCCGGCCTCGACGGGCTCGAGGTGTGCCGCCGCCTGCGGGTCACCTCCGACGTGCCGATCGTGCTGCTCACCGCCCTCGGCAGCGAGCAGGACCGCGTCGTCGGCCTGGAGATCGGTGCGGACGACTACGTCACCAAGCCCTTCAGCCCGCGCGAGCTGGTGCTGCGGGTCGACTCGATCCTGCGACGCTCGTCGACCACCGCCGACACGGACGCGCCCACCGTCCTGATCGACGGCGACCTCGTCGTCGACCGGGCCCGGCGGCTGGTGACCAAGGACGGGCAGCAGGCGGCGCTGACCACGCGCGAGTTCGACCTGCTGGCCTTCCTCGTCTCCCGGCCGGGCATCGCGTTCTCCCGCGACGACCTGCTCCAGCAGGTGTGGGGCTGGTCGTTCGGCGACCAGTCGACCGTGACCGTCCACGTCCGGCGGCTGCGCGAGAAGGTCGAGCCCGACCCCACCAACCCGGTGCGGCTGCTCACGGTCTGGGGCGTCGGCTACCGGTGGGAGGCCACGCCATGAGCGATCTCGCCGAGATCTGGTTCGTCGCGATCGTCAGCGGCCTCGCCGTCGGCCTGCTCGGCCTCCTGGCCGGCTGGGCCCTGCGCCACCGGTCGCTGCGCTGGCAGCTCGCGGTCGTCGCCGTCGTCACCACCTTCACCGTCCTGCTCGGCACCCAGGCGATCTCGCGACGGATGCTGATCTCCGACCACGACCGTTCCGTCGTGCTCATCGTCACCACTGCGGCCGCGGTCGTGTCGCTGGCCGTCGCGCTGGCGCTCGCCGCCGCCCTCGTGCGGTGGTCGCAGTCGCTGCGCGAGGACGTACGCCGGGTGGGCGCGGGCGGCAGCATCGTGGCCGAGCGCCGCGGGCCCACCGAGTTCCAGGCCCTCGCCGCCGACCTCGCGTCCGCGAACCAGCGCCTCGCCGAGGCGCGTGAGCGCGAGCAGCGGCTCGAGGACTCGCGGCGCGAGCTCGTCTCCTGGGTGTCCCACGACCTCCGCACGCCGCTCGCCGGGATCCGGGTGATGGCCGAGGCGCTCGAGGACGGCATCGCGACCGACCCCCAGCGCTACCACCGCCAGATCCGCGGCGAGGTGGACCGGATGGTCGTGATGGTCGACGACCTCTTCGAGCTCTCCCGCATCCACGCCGGCCAGCTCGTCGTGCAGCCGCAGGCCGTCCTGCTCGGCGACCTGGTCAGCGAGGCACTCGCCGCGGCCGACCCGGTGGCCCGCGCCCGCGGCGTACGGCTCGGTGGCGAGGTGCCCCACGGCCTGCAGGTCGACGCGGACCCCAGCGGTCTCTCACGCGTCCTCGCCAACCTCATCGTCAACGCCATCCGCCACACGCCCGCCGACGGCACCGTGCACGTGCTCGCCCAGCCGGTCGACGGCGGTGTCGAGCTCGCCGTCACCGACGGTTGCGGCGGCATCGCCGACGACGCCCGCGAACGCGTCTTCGACGTCGGCTACCGCGGCACCTCGTCACGTACGCCGGAGGAGCCCGAGGTGCAGGACGTCCACACCTCCCGCGCCGGGCTCGGCCTCGCCATCGTCAAGGGGATCGTCGAGGCCCACCACGGGCAGGTCGCGGTCGAGAACGTCCCCGCAGCAGCGGGTTGCCGCTTCCGGGTGATCCTCCCCGCCTGACCCAGCCCGGTCAGGACAGGGGGGCGGTCAGCTCGATGTTGATGTCGTCGGGGTCCTGGATCGACAGGATGGCCATCCCGGCGTCCGGGAAGTCCATGATCTCGCCGTGCTCGATGCCGGCCTCGTCGAGCGCGGTCAGCGCCGACTCGAGGTCGTCGCGGGAGTCGACCGCGAAGCTGACGTGGTCGAGCCCGGTCGCGTCGGCGTCGAACCCCTGCGACCCGACCGGCCGGAGGCCGAAGAGCGTGCCCTGCGGGGTCTGGTAGACCGTGCCGCCGTAGAACTCCTCCGCCGACTCACGCACGCCGGGCTCGCCGGCCCGGTCCGAGTTGTCGATCGCAGCCGGCCAGCCGAAGAGCCGGTCGTAGAACTCCTTGGACCGGGCGATGTCGGTGACGGTCAGTCGGACGTGGGCGAAACCATTGCTGTTCACGAGTGCCATGGGCGGTCCGTACCCACTCAGCTCGATTCCAGCTGCTCCTCGGGGCTCTCGACGCTCGCACCGCGCGTCGCGGCGAGGAGCACGAGGACGCCGATGACCGCCGCGAACAGCGAGGCCAGCAGGATCGCGATCTTCGCCTCCTCCGTCAGCAGGTCCGCGCCCGGGAACGACAGGCCGGCGATGAAGATCGAGACGGTGAAGCCGATCCCGCCGACGGCGCCGAGGCCGAGGACCATGGGCCACGTGGTCCGGTCGGGCAGCCGGCCGAGCCCGAGGCGTACGGCCAGGTAGGACACGGCGAAGATGCCGATCGGCTTGCCGACCACCAGGCCCAGCACGATGCCGATCCCGACGGGCTCGGTGAAGACCTTGCCGATCGCGCCGAGCTCGACGCCGGCGTTGGCGAGGGCGAAGACCGGGAGCACGACGTACGCCGAGAGCGGGTGCAGCGTGCTCACCAGCCGCTCGACGACGGAGACCGACTCCTTGAGCAGGAACCGCAGACGGGCGAGCTCGTCGGGGTCGAGCTGGTTGTCGCGCAGCGCCTCGCGCGCGTGCTGCCGGGCGACCTTCTCCTCGAGCAGCGGGGTCGCCGGGGCGAGCAGGCCGATCGCGACACCGGCGAGCGTGGCGTGCACGCCCGACTCGAGCAGGGCGAACCAGACCCCGACGCCGAGCACGGCGTAGACGACGACCGTCCACACGCGCAGCAGCCGTGCCACCACCATCGCGGCGAGCAGCCCCAGCGAGATCGCCAGCCAGCCCAGGGAGAGGTCGCTCGTGTAGAACACCGCGATCACCAGGATCGCCCCGATGTCGTCGACGATCGCGAGCGTCAGCAGGAAGAGCCGCGCCGCGGACGGGATGCGGCGCCCGAGGATGCCGAGCACGCCGACGGCGAAGGCGATGTCGGTCGCCATCGGGATCCCCCACCCGGCGTTGCCGTCGCTCCCGGGCGGGTTGAGTGCGAGGTAGAGGCCGGCCGGGACGACCATCCCGCCGATCGCGGCGACGATCGGCAGGGCTGCGGTCTTCGGGTCGCGCAGGTCACCGTTGACCAGCTCGTACTTGATCTCCAGCCCGACGACGAAGAAGAAGATCACCATCAGGGCGTCGTTGACCCACTCCTGCAGCGACTCGTCGAGGCGCAGCGGCCCGACGTCGAGGACGAGGTGCGTGTGCCACAAGGCGTCGTACGACGACGCCCACGGGCTGTTGGCCCACACGAGTGCTACGGCCGCGGCGAGGAGCAGCAGCAGCGAGCCGGCCGCCTCCACCCGGAGGAACTCGCGCACCGGTCGCGCGACCAGCCGTGCCAGCGGTCGGTCGCTCTCGCTGTAGACCGGACCGGTGCGCCAGAGGTCGTCGGACGGACGATGGGGCGGGGTCGATGCCATGGGCAGGCGCATCCTTTGGAGGTCGACGGGGTAACGCATGACCGCGACTGCACGCCGCGGGCCGACCAGACTTCCCGGCTCACCTTGTTCCTCAGTCTAGACGGAGGAAGGGTGGCCCCGGGCCCGTTGGTAGGGTCGCGACCGTCAGCACACCCCCGGCGTACACCGAAGGATCGCTCCGCATGGCCATCGAACCGAACCAGGCTCGAGAAATCGTCAAGGACTCCGATCCGACGCTCGGCAAGCTCGTCATGGACGCCCAGCGCGACATCTCGACCCTCATCTCCAAGGAGATCGAGCTCGCCAAGAGCGAGCTCAAGGTCAGCGTCAAGCACGGCGGGGTCGGCATCGGGCTCTTCGCCGGAGCGGCCTTCCTGGGCCTGCTCGCCATCATCATGCTGTCGGTCGCGCTGGCCTACTTCATCCACTGGAACGGCAGCGGCCTCGACCTCCACTGGGCGTTCCTCATCGTCTTCGCTCTCTACCTCCTGATCGCCGGGCTCCTCGCCTTCATCGGCCTCAAGCAGGTCAAGAAGGTCAAGGCGCCGGAGAAGGCGATCAGGCAGGGCAAGCAGATCCCCCAGGCCCTCAAGGGCAAGGGCTGACCCGCTCCTCCCTCCGCTGAGCGGTGGTCCACCCACCTTTCGGCGAACTCGACTGTGGCTCCACCACCGCTGTCCGGCGTGTCCAGGGCCGACACGCCGGTGGGCGGTGGTCCACCCACCTTTCGGCGAACTCGACTGTGGCTCCACCACCGCTCGACAAGGGAGCAGTACGACGCTCAGCGCACGCAGGTGCCCGTGTCGACGGGCGTGTCCCGGGTGAGCCCCCGGGCGGCCGACTCGCTGACCTGCTCGGCCGTCAGCGCGTAGCCGGTGTCCTGGTCGCTCACCGACGCGGCGAAGACCAGTCCGGCGACGTCCCCGCCGGAGGTGACGATCGGGCCTCCCGAGTTGCCGGGGCGGATGAGCGCGCGCAGCGAGTAGACCTGCCGGATGACCGTGCCCTCGCCGTAGATGTCGGGTGAGCGCAGCCGCTGCTGCGAGCGGATCCGGCCGACCTCGACGTCGTAGGGCCCGTCCTCGGGGTAGCCCAGCACCGCGACGTTGTCGCCGGGGCCGGCCTCGGTGTCGAGCCTGAGGTGCGGCACGCCGGTGTCGGGAAGCGCCAGCACGGCGATGTCGAGGTCGGCGTCGTAGAGCACGACCGACGCGACGACCGTCGAGC
Organism: Nocardioides glacieisoli; assembly: GCF_004137245.1. Classification (GTDB taxonomy): domain Bacteria; phylum Actinomycetota; class Actinomycetes; order Propionibacteriales; family Nocardioidaceae; genus Nocardioides; species Nocardioides glacieisoli. The sequence continues at coordinate 108,597 of NZ_SDWS01000005.1, read as the reverse complement.
CGGCCACCTCGACCTCGGGCCGGGTGACGCCGGCGACGACGTGGGCGTTGGTCATCAGCCGGCCGGGCGCGTAGAAGAATCCGGTGCCCTCGACACCTCCGCCGCACCCGTTGGTGCCGCGGACCTTGACCACGCTCGACTGGGCGACGACCACGTCGGGGTCGGTCAGCATCCGCCTGTCACCGGGCTTGACCGCGACGATCCGCTCGGGCGCGAACGGCTCGAGGTAGCGCGGGAAGAACGTGGTGCCGACGACGTTGTTGAAGGCCTGCAGCACCCGGCTGGAGTCGGCCGGGAGCGTCTCGTTGACCTTGGCGAGGACGAGGGAGTCGCGCACGAGGGGCGTGATCCCGCCGATGCGCGTGCCGGAGACCGCGACGCCGAGGGCCCACGCGACGAGCAGCACCGCGACCGCGCTGAGGGCCGACCCACCGACCGCGTCGACGGCCCGGATCGGCTGCCAGGTGATGCGTGCGCGGATGCGCGAGCCGGCGTACTGGAACAGCGCCTGGCCCAGCGACGCGGCGGCGATCACGATGAAGAGCGCGCCCAGCGAGACCCACAGCGACGGCGCGGCGTCGCCGAGCGCGAGGGGCGCCGCCCAGATGCCGAGCAGGCCGCCGAGCAGCAGCCCCGCGGTCGCGAACGCCCCGGTGATGAAGCCCTGCCAGTAGCCCGAGAGGGCATAGACGCCCACCAGTGCGAGCAGGCACCAGTCGAGGACGTTCACTGCCTACTCCTCGAGCCGGGTGTTCTGCGCTGGATTGTCTGCGAGGTCGGTGCCTCTCGGCACACCCTGCAGCATGTGGTCCGGCAGGTCACGCACCCGCGCCCGGTCCCAGTCCTCGCTCCACCCGAGGTAGGAGAAGAGCCGCGCGATGATCCCGGCCGTGAAGCCCCACAGGATCACGTCACGTTCGGGCCCGATCAGGAAGCCCGGACCCGTCCAGCCGCTCGGGTGGCGGACGTTGATCCGGTTCTCCGGGTCGAGCAGGTCGGCGATCGCGACGCGGTGGATCTCGTGGACCTCGTCCGGGCTCGCGATGCGCACGTGACCCTGGCCCTGGCGGTGCCAGTAGCCCAGGATCGGCGTGACGGCGAAGTTGCTCGGCGGCAGCCACAGCTCGGGCAGCTCGCCGAAGACCTCGACCTCTGCGGGGTCGAGGCCGATCTCCTCGTACGCCTCGCGCAGCGCCGCCTGCTCGGGGGTCTCGCCGTCGTCGAGCCCGCCGCCCGGGAAGGACACCTGGCCCGGGTGGGACCGCATGTGGTGGGCGCGCTCGGTGAGCAGCAGCTCGCCACGGTGGGCGAGGTCGTCGGGGGCCTCGGGCGCCCCCTCGCGGTCGGCGAACACCATCAGCACCGCACCGCGTCGCGGGTCGCTGTCCTCCGGCGGCATGAAGCGGGTGAGCTCGTGGACGGTGATCGTCGAGGCGGCCTCGACCACCGGCCCGAGCCAGCCGGGGAGGGCGTTCACCGCGGTCACAGGGCGATCCCGAGGTGCTCGGCGACCAGGTCCTCGACCTCGGCGAGCGAGTCGACGCCGCCGGAGTCCTGCCCGACGACCACGCCGTCGGCGTCCACGAAGACGAACGCCGGCAGCCCGCGCCGGCCGATGGCGAAGGCGTCCTCGGTCATCAGGTCGCCGCCGGGGTCGGCGATCGAGGGGTAGGTCGCACCGGTGCGCGCCGCCAGCTCGAGCGCGCTCACCGGGTGGACGTCGTTGAAGTCCACGCCGACGAGCGCCACCCGGTCGGCGTACTGCTGGTGGAACTCCTCCAGGACCGGCATCTCCTTCTCGCACGGCACGCAGCCGGCCTGCCAGAGGTTGATCACCATCGGTCCGCGCAGCGAGGACAGGTCGACGTCGGGACCGCCGCCGAGGCACGGGAGCGTCACCTCGGGCAGTCCGCCCTCGACGGCCTCGCCCGTGCCGGGCGTGCAGTCCTCCATGCCCATCTCCGCCTTGGCCGCGCGCAATGCAGGGGTGTCGACCTCGACGTCCGGGGGGCGGACGACGATGCCGTCAGGGCTCATCGACGACCAGGCGAGGGCGCCGACGGCGACGCAGGCGGCCAGCAGGAGCGCGACGAAGGCCTTCCTCACGCGGGACCCTGGGTGGTGACGAGCTTCTCCGCCTCGATCGGGTCGGTCGGACCGGCGCCGAAGGACGGGCACAGCTTCGCGAGCGGGCAGGCCCCGCAGGCGGGCTTCGTGGCGTGGCAGCGGCGGCGGCCGTGCCAGATGAGGTGGTGCGACAGCATCGTCCAGTCCCGCTTGGGGAAGAGCGCGGCGACGGCGTGCTCGACCTTGACCGGGTCGGTCTCCTCGGTCCAGCCGAAGCGGCGCGCCAGCCGGCCGAAGTGGGTGTCGACGGTGATCCCGGGCAGGCCGAAGGCGTTGCCGAGCACGACGTTGGCGGTCTTGCGCCCGACTCCGGGGAGCTTCACCAGCTCGTCGAGCTTCGCCGGCACCTGGCCGTCGTGCTGCTCGACGAGGGCCTGGCTGAGCTTGAGCACCGAGTCGGTCTTGGCGCGGAAGAAGCCGAGCGGGCCGAGCAGCTGCTCGAGGTGCTCGCGGGGCGCGGCGGCCATCGCCTCGGGAGTCGGGTACGCCGCGAAGAGCGCCGGGCTCGCCGCGTTGACCCGGCGGTCGGTGGTCTGCGCCGAGACGACGGTGACGACGAGGCACTCGAAGGCGTTGGTGAAGTCGAGCTCGGCGGTCGCGTCGGGGTAGGTCTCGGCGAGGATCCGGTCCATCCGGCGGGCCCGCCGCACGAGCGTCGTGTCGGGCTTGGCGGTCTCGGCCTTGGCGACCTTCTGAGTGGACCTGGGGGCGGGCACGGCCCCCAGCGTACGGTCCGCCGCCGACAGTCCCACGCGGCCCGCTCACCCCTGAGGTGTGGGCGGACTCGCACCTGTGAGGTGGAGCACGGCTAGGATCATCCCGACCCAGCGGGTCCGACGACTTGGAGGAATGACGTGGACAACGACGTGCTTCGGCAGGCACCGCTGTTCAGCTCGCTCGACGACGAGGCGGCGACCGCTCTCGGCAACTCGATGGCCGAGACGACGCTGCGGCGCGGTGACGTCCTCTTCCACGAGGGCGACTCCGGCGACAAGCTCTACATCGTCACCGAGGGCAAGGTGAAGCTGGGCCGGTCCTCCTCCGACGGCCGCGAGAACCTGCTGGCGATCATGGGCCCCGGCCAGATGTTCGGCGAGCTCTCGCTCTTCGACCCCGGCCCGCGCTCGGCGACCGTCACCGCCGTCACCGACGCGACCTTCGGCTCGCTGTCGCACGACGACCTGCTCCGCTGGCTCGAGGGCCGCCCGCAGGTCGCCCGCGGCCTGCTCTCCCAGCTCGCCTCGCGGCTGCGCAAGTCCAACGACGTCGTGGCCGACCTGGTCTTCTCCGACGTCCCGGGCCGTGTGGCCAAGGCGCTCCTCGACCTCGCCGACCGCTTCGGCCGCACGGCCGACGACGGCGTCCACGTCCACCACGACCTCACCCAGGAGGAGCTCGCCCAGCTGGTCGGCGCCTCCCGCGAGACGGTCAACAAGGCGCTCGCCGACTTCGCCTCGCGCGGCTGGCTGCGCCTGGAGCCCCGCTCCGTCGTGATCATGGACCTCGAGCGGCTCTCGCGCCGCGCCCGCTGAAGTTCTTCCGCCCCACCTGACCCCCGAGCCGGCGCATCCGTGCGTCTGACGGGGTGAAGGGGGTCCGATGACCGATCGATCCGGGTTCGACGCGTTCGTCCGCGCACGCGGTCCTGCCCTTGCGCGGACGGCGTACCTCCTCACCGGTGACCACCACCTCGCCGAGGACCTCGTGCAGGCCGCGCTCGTGCAGGCGGCCAAGCACTGGGAGCGCATCGAGACCTCGCCCGAGGCCTACGTGCGCCGCACGATGTACCACCAGAACATCTCCTGGTGGCGACGCCGCAAGCTCGTCGAGACCCCGCTCGAGTCGTACGACGCCCCGGTGCCGGCGGCCGACCCGACGATCCGGCTGACCCTGGAGCAGGCGCTGCGCCGGCTCACGCCACGTCAGCGCACCGTGCTGGTGCTGCGCTACTTCGAGGACCTCACCGAGGTCCAGACGGCCGCCGAGCTGGGCATCTCCAGCGGCGCGGTCAAGTCCATGTCGCGCGACGCCCTGCGGCGACTGCGCGCGCTGGCCCCCGAGCTCGCCGACCTGGTGGGAGCAGACACATGACCAGTCCTTCACGCACGGACCTGCGCGAGGAGCTCGCCGCCCTCGCCGAGACCCAGCCCTTCTCCCCCGACGCGGCCGCGTGGGACCGCGGTCGGCGCGCGCGGCGCAACTCCCGCGTGGCCCGCGGGGCCGCGGTGCTGGCCGTCGTCGCGATCGTCGTCGGGGTCGGCGCGATCGCCGTCCGACCCGACCGCCAGTCCGTCGCGCCTGCCGACGTGCCGGGCGGGGCGCTGCCGAGCCGGGTCGACCTGCGCGACGCCGACTTCGGGGCGGACTTCGAGACGGACTTCGCGATCGGCCGGGCGTCCGTCGCCCTCGGTGGCAACGGCTTCGTGCTGGTCGACGCCGAGGACGGCCGCTACCACCAGTTCGGTGAGCTGGCGGATGTCCTCGCCCTCTCACCCGATGGCTACCGGCTCGCATGGTGGTCCGGCAAGGACCTCGAACACGACAGCATCCGGATCGCCGACCTGCGCACCGGCGAGATCACCGACGTAGCAGGCACCTCGGAGAGTGCCTCGGTCACGTCGATGACGTGGGCACCCGACTCGGCGCGGCTGCGGTGGAACGGGTGGGGCGAGAAGGGTGCGCGGGTCGCGGCCTGGATCGACACGACCGGCTCGACGGAAGACATCGACGTCGAGCGCTTCGGCGCGCGCGGCATCCCTTCGCCCAGCTTCGACGTGGTCGCGCTGGACTCGGGCGAGGAGGTCGCCGCGGCACCGTTCGAGCGGGCCCCCGAGCCTGGCGGCAGGGAGGCAGGGATCCCCGTCGACCGCGCACTGCCGGCCGACCTCCACCCCGACGGCGCGGTCGTCACCCCCGTCGGGTGGGCCGACGAGGACACGCTCGTGGCGATCATCGACCCGCCGCCGAGCGACGTCGTGGAGCGGCCGCGGCTGGCCCTCCTCACCTCGCCCGACCGACCCGAGTCGGAGTGGACCTACCGCGAGTTCCTGCCGCGGCTGCCACCGGAGGCGACCAGCTTCGCGGTGGACCTGATCCCCGACCTCACCGGCGATCCGGACCAGCAGCTCACCCGCGACTTCACCGTCGCCGCGTCGGAGGACTCGTCGGACGGCGACCGCGGTCCGCTCATCGCTGGTGCGTTGCTGGCGTTGCTCGCCGGCCTCGCCTTCATCCGGATGATGCAGAAGCGCGCCTAGAATTCCTGCCCTCGGTGCCACCCGACGCGGCCTGCGCACGCGTCGTACATCGTGAAGGGGGGCACCGTGACCACATCGGACGAGACCGGCTTCGACGAGTTCGTCGCCGCACGCAGCGCGGCGCTGTCGCGCACGGCGTACCTCCTGACCGGCGACCACCACCTCGCCCAGGACCTCGTGCAGGCCGCGCTCGTCCAGGCGGTGAGGCACTGGCGCCGGATCCACACGTCGCCGGAGGCCTACGTCCGGCGGGCGATGTACCATCAGAACATCTCGTGGTGGCGCCGCCGCAAGATCGCGGAGTCCCCGCTCGAGTCGTACGACGGCGCGGTCCCGCCGCCCGACACCGACCTGCGGCTCACGCTCGACCAGGCACTCGCCCGGTTGACGCCCAAGCAGCGCACCGTGCTGGTGCTGCGCTTCTACGAGGATCTCACCGAGGTCGAGACGGCACGCGCGCTCGGGCTCTCGACCAGCACCGTGAAGTCGACGACCCGCCAGTCGCTGGCCCGGCTGCGGACCCTCGCGCCCGAGCTGGCCGAGCTGATCGGAGCAGACGCATGAGCACCCCACGACGTTCTTGTCCCCCGCTTCGCTCCTCCCAACAACGCCGCAGGGACCCCGCATGACCGACCTCCGCACCTCCCTCCACCGCGTGGCCGACGCGGTCGACCCCCTGCCCGTCAACGACGACCTCTGGCAGCGCGGGGTGGCCGCCCGCCGCCGCGGCCAGGCGCTCGTCGTCGCGGCTGTGGTCGCGATCATCGCCTCCGTCACCTGGAGCGCGGTCCTCCTCGGCAGCGACGACCGCGAGGCGCGTACGGCGTCGGGTGAGGTCGTCGAGGGCGGTGCGATCCCGAGCCGGATCGTCGACCCCGCCGATCTCGAGCCCGAGAGCGACCTCGCTGTCGGCCGGGCGTCGGTTGCGTTTGCGTCCAGCGGCGGACAGGCGATCGTGGTGACGGCCGCCGACGGGAGCTACCACGCCCTCGAGCTCCCGGACTGGGACGGCGAGCTGGTTGCGCTGAGTCCCGACGGGTCACGGCTCGCGTGGACCGTCGACGGCGAGGTCGCACCCGGGCTCCCGGGCAGGGGACTTGCCATCGTCGACCTCGTCACCGGCGAGGAGACCGTCCACGCGACCGCCGGCGCGGACGGTGACTTCCTGACGGCGCAGCAGGTGTCGTGGGCGTCCGGCTCGCAGTGGCTCACCTGGTCCGGGGGCGCGACCGTCGGTCGGATCCCTGTCGGGTCGGGCGAGACGGAGACCTACGGAAGCCAGGCCGACATCGTGTGGACCGCGATCGACGACGACGGGACCGTCACCTTCGACGAGGGTCCTCCCCAGCAGTGGCCCGTCGGCGGTACCCCACGATCGGCTGACATCGACGGCAACCAGCTTGCGTGGGGCGGCAACCCCTACGAACGCATCGACGGCGCCGTCTCCTCGCCGACGGGGAACACCTTCGCCCTCTCCACGAGCGAGCCCTTCCCGGCGGCCGACTTCCTGACGTCGTCACGCTTCGAGGAGCGACCGCTCGCCACCGACCTCTATCCCGACGGCGCCGCCGTACGCCCCCTGGGCTGGGCCACCGACACCCTCGTGCTGGCTCAGGTGGACGCGCCGGAGGGCTCGTACGTCGAGGGCTCCCACCTCGCGCTCTTCACCGCGCCCAACACGCCCGAGCAGCAGTGGACATACCGCGTCGTGGCGCGCGAGGTGACCCACCAGCCGCTCAGCGTCGCGGTCGACCTCCTCCCCGACCTCGACGACACGTCGTCGCAACAGCTGACGTACGACTTCCCGGCACCGCCGGAGCGCGACATCTCGTGGATCATCGGCCTCGGTGTGGCGGCAGCGATCGCCGTACTGATGGCAGTGCGCTGGCTCTGGCGCCGGTTGCTGGGGTAGTCCAGTGGGTTTCCGTCCTCCGGGAGCCCGAAAGACAACAAGTTCCCACTGGACTACCCGGAGCGGACAGCAAGTTCCCACTGGAGTACTCCGGCACGCGCGCGCACGACCCCTCAGGGCTGCTCGACGCGTACGTCGTCCGAGCGGAGGTACGCCAGTACCGCCAGCACCCGGCGGTTGGTGTCGGGCTGCTGGTGCAGCCGCAGCTTGGCGAACACCGACCCCACCACCGGCTCGACGGTCTTCACCGACAGGTGCAGCCGCTCGCAGATGGCGGAGTTGGAGAGCCCCTCGGCCATCAGCCCGAGGACCTCGCGCTCCCGCGGGGTCAGGCCCTCGAGGTGGCCGGCGAGCCGCTCCTGCTCGACCAGCTCGCCGAGCGTCAGGTGCTGCAGGACGAGCGCCGCCTGCGCGGCGAGGTCGTCGAGGATCCGCCCCTCCGCGGGCGTCACCTCGGCACGGTCCACCGTGAGCGCTCCGACGCGGTCGTCGTCGAGAGCGATCCGTCGCGAGGTCGGCGGGAGCTCGGTGAGTGGAGCCGGGTCGTCCGGTGTCGGCGGCCAGACGCCGACCGGTCGCAGCGACGTCTCAGACCCCAGCCACAGCACCACCGGCGCCCCGAGCGCCTCCGACGTCGCCCGGGCGAGGTCGGTCGGCAGGTCGTCCTGCTCCGGGCCCCGGCGCGACATCCAGGTGAGCGCGGCGTAGGCCGCCGCATGCCGCCCGTGCACCACCGCGAGCCCGGCGGCCACCGGGACCGTCGTCACCGCGATGAGGCCGGGCGTCGGCGTCCCCCACCCGACCAGCCCCGTGACCAGCACCAGCGCGGCACCGGCGGCGGCGAGCAGCAGCCACGCGAGCTGGCGTCGTACCCACCCCGAGGCGCTGCGCCAGCGGGCCCAGATCGCGACCGGCCAGAGCAGCTGGAAGGCGGTGTACGCCGGATGCGCGAGCGCGGACCACACCGCGTCCACCCACGTGGGCGTCGAGCTCGTGAGGGGGTGGGCGACGGCGATCCCGGCCGAGTCGTACTCCACCGGCCACAGCAGGGACAGCGTGGAGCACACGACCGCGAGGGCGACGACCACCGCGACGACCGGACGCCACCGTGGCGACGGCAAGCGGCCGTCGGGGAACGTGAGGACTGCCAGGGTGACCAGGCCGATGCTGGTCGCGATCGGCCACACGCCCAGCCACGCGGCCCACCGGTCACCCCCGGTGTGACCGAGCTGGCGGCCCCAGAACATCACCGCCGCCACGGCCCCCGCAGCGAGCATGAGCCGGCCGACCGGGTGGTCGCGGCGCTGGAGGAGGACGTAGGCGCCGACGAGGGAGAACGAGAGCCCCAGCAGCCCGTTGTGCAGGTTGCTCAACCAGACGCCCTCGGCCAGGCCCCACGACACCAGCAGCACGCACCCGCTGACGACGAGCAGCGGCACGAGGCCGCGCGGGAGACGAGGCGTGCTGCTCATGCCGCCATCGTGGCACCGCGCGGGCTCCGCCGGCACAGGGTTGTCCCTGGAACCCGGCTCCAGGGTCAGCCCCGTACCGCGCCACGTGTCGCCGCGGCGAGCGTGGGCCCATGACCACCCTCCACGCCGACACCGGCGTCACCACCGCCCCGACCCCCACCGACCGGTTGCTCGACGGCTCGCTCGCCGTGGCCCCGCTGCTCTACCTCGCCGCCGACACGACGTACGCCGTCCGCGGCTGGGACGACGCCACCGCCGGGCTGCTGCACGTGCTCGCCGCCATCGGCTACGGGTTCGTCGTCCTGGCGATCGCGTCGTGGCTGCCCCGCGGCCTCCGCCTGACCGCCGCGATCATCCTGACCGGCGTCATCGGCGCGGTCGGCAACGCGGCCTACGGCTTCGACGCCATCCACCTCTCGCTCGGCGACGTGTCGCTGGTCGACCAGCCGGGCGCAGCGAACCTGATCAAGCCGCTCGGCCTGTTCTTCCCGCTGTCCTTCGCCCTCGTCGCGTGGGCGCTCGACCGGCTCGGCCACCGGTGGCAGGCGGTCCTCGTGCTCGCGGCGATCATCGCGTGGCCGATCGCGCACATCGGCAACATCGCTGTGGTGGCGGTGCCGGTCAACGTCGCGCTGGTCATCGCCTTCGGCAGCCTGCTGTGGGAGCGGGACTACCGGGAGGTGAGGTAGGCCAGCTGGGCGCGCACCGAGAGCTCGGCCGCACCCCAGAGCACCGGGTCGACGTCGGCGTACACGATCTCCACCACCGCGCGCGCCGGGTCGTCCTGCTCCGGCAGCGTCGCGAGCGCGGCACGCACCTGTTCCAGCCGCTGCTCGCGGTGGGCGAGGTAGACGTCGATGGCGCCGAGGGCGTCGTCGATGACCGGCCCGTGCCCGGGCCAGACCGTCGTGATGCCCTGCTCGCCGCAGAGCGCGTGCAGTCGCTGGAGGGAGGAGAGGTACGCCCCCAGCTCGCCGTCGGGGTGCGCGACGACGGTCGTGCCGCGGCCGAGGACGGTGTCGCCGGTCAGGACCGCGCGGTCCTGCGGGACCACGAAGGACAACGAGTCGGAGGTGTGCCCCGGCGTCGCGACGACGTGCACCTCGAGCCCGCCGACGGAGACCACGTCGCCCTCGCCCAGTCCCTCGGAGCCGAGGCGATGTGCCGGATCGAGGGCTCGTACGCCGCACCCGTGCCGCTCGGCGTACTCCCGGGCGGCCTCGCTGTGGTCGGCGTGGTGGTGGGTCAGCAGGACGACGGCCACGTCGCCAGCGGCGGCGTCGATCGCGTCGAGGTGGGAGCCGATCAAGGGACCGGGGTCGACGACGACGGACCGCGGCGAGCCGGGCACGCGCAGCACCCAGGTGTTGGTGCCGTCGAGGGTCATGATGCCGGCGTTCGGCGCGAGCACGCACTGGCCGGTCGACCCGAACGCGCCCCCCGTCCACGTCATCTGGCAGCCATCAGCGCGGAGTAGTGCGGCGGCGTGGAGAGGATCCACTCGTCGCCGTCGGCGACGACCTCCGGCGTGAAGATCTCCACGTGACGGCCCTGCGCCTCGGCGAGGACGGCGTCGACGTCGGCGTGCTGGCCGACGTCGAGGCAGGTCAGCCAGGTCGGCGGCAGCATCATCATCTGCTCCCGCTCGACCTGCTCGACGGCGTCCAACGCCGCGGTCCACTGCACGGCCGACGACTCCGACGAGACGTCGCGGGTGACCTGGCCCTCCGGCAGTCGCGCGACGAAGAACCACGTGCGGTAGCGACGCGGCTCGAAGACCGGCGTCAGCCAGCCCGACCACGGACCGAGGAGGTCGGTGCGCAGCACCAGCGACCGCTTCTCGAGGAAGGCCGTCATCGACAGCTCGCGCGACTCGAGGGCGACCCGGTCGGCCTCCCAGTCGTCGCCGGTCGTGTCGGCGACGACGTCGTCGGCTCCGGTCCCCGCGAGCAGGACGCTCGACTCCTCGAACGTCTCGCGCACCGCGGCGCACACCAGCGCACGCGCCCGCGGCTCGTCGACACCGAGCAGCGTCGCCCACTCCGCCGGCGACGGACCTGCCCAGAGACCGCGCTCGACGAGGTCGTCGGAGTAGTCGCGCGGGTCGACGCCGCCCCCGGGGAAGACGCACATCCCGCCGGCGAAGGCCATCGACGTCTGGCGCCGCAGGAGGTAGACCTCGGGGCCGGACGCCCCGGGGCGCAGGAGGACCACCGTCGCCGCGTCGCGCGGCTCGGCAGGCGTCGCCCCGCCCTCGGCGTACGACCTGGCCTGCGCGACGAGCGCCTCGGGAAGAGGCAGGCGTTCCAAGCCTCAGACCTCGACGGTGATCTCGACCTCGACGGGCACGTCGAGCGGCAGCACGGCGACACCCACGGCCGAGCGGGCGTGCTTGCCGGCGTCGCCGAAGACCTCGCCGAGCAGCTCGGACGCGCCGTTGGCGACCTTGGGCTGGCCGGTGAAGTCGGGCGTCGAGGCGACGAAGACGACCACCTTGACGACGCGCTTCACGTCATCGAGCGAGCCGATCTCGGCCTTGACCGCGGCGAGCGCGTTGAGGGCGCACTGGCGCGCGCACTCGTAGCCCTGTTCCTCGGTGACCTCGCCGCCGAGCTTGCCGACCGCGATCATCTCGCCGTCGCGGGCGGGCAGCTGGCCGGCGGTGAAGACGAGGTTCCCGCTGCGCGCGGTGGGCTGGTAGGCCGCGACCGGCGGGACGACGTCGGGGACGGTGATGCCGAGCTCGGCGAGCCTTGCCTCAGCGCCCACGTCAGGCCTTCTGCTTCTTGAGGAAGGCGACGAGGCCACCCTGGGCGTTGGTGTGGATGGCCACCAGCTCCCAGCCGTCCTGGCCGAAGTTGTTGAGCATGAGCGCTTCGTTGTGGAGCGGAATCGGCGCCACCTGGTATTCCCACTGGGTCATGGATCGCACCCTACTCGGGCCCTGACACCGCTAGATTCCGGGAATGACCCAGGAGCGCACGGACGCGGCCGAGAGCCGCGAGAAGAACGACGGGCTCGACCCGTTCGAGAAGTTCGTCGAGGTCTCGACGAAGCTGATCAGCCGGGCGCCGTTCTTCGCGGTGGTCGTCGCGGTCGTGGTCGTCTGGGCGGCGAGCTACTCGCTGTGGCCGAGCACGACCAAGTGGGAGCTGGCGATCCACACCTTCGGTGGCGTGCTGTCGCTGCTGCTGCTCGTCCTCCTCGAGAACGCCGGGCGCCGCAACACCGAGGCGATGCAGGAGAAGCTCAACGTCCTCGCCGAGGCGCTCGCCGCGCTCATGGAGGCCCAGCTCACCGAGGACAGCCACGAGCTGCGGGAGGCCATCGAGGACCTCCGCGAGGCCGTCGGCCTCGAGGAGCGTCACTAGGCCTCAGGGGGCCAGCAGGCGGAGCGTCTCCTCGCGAGCGGGTGAGGTCGTCACGTCGGTGCCCGCGCTGGCGCCGGCCACCGGGTGCACCATCACCTCGTCGACGTCGTACTCCGCAGCGAGCTTGTCGAGCTGTTCGCGCGCCTGGTCGGCCGAGCCGACCACCCACCGCTTCGACATCGCCTCGCCGAACGCGCGCTGGTCGGGGGTCATCTCGACGGCCTCGGCCTCCTCGACGGTCCGCTGCGGGTGCAGCGGGGCGCCGGTGCGCAGCGCGATCATCTGCTGCACGTTGGGCAGCGCGCGGCGACGCGCCTCCTCCTCGGTCGCGGCGACGACGGCGTTGACTGTGAGGAAGGTGCGCGGCTCGGGGTGCTCGGGTGAGGGACGGTACGACGACCGGTAGAGGTCGAGCGCGGTGCCCGTCCCCTCGCCCGAGAAGTGGTGCGCGAAGACGTACGGCAGTCCCTTCTCGGCGGCCAGGCGGGCGGAGTAGTCCGACGAGCCGAGCAGCCACATCGTGGCCACCGACGTGGCGGCCGGGGTCGCGCGCAACGGCTGGCGCCGCGGCCCGATCTGGAGCTCGACGCCGTCGGTCGACATCAGCGTGCGGATGTCATCGACGTACTCCGGGAACTTGCTGACCGCGTCGTCCGCCGACTCGGCACTGCCGCCGCGGAGGACGTACCTCGTCAGCGGGTCGGTGCCGGGCGCGCGGCCGATGCCGAGGTCGATCCGGCCCGGGAAGGCCGCCTCCAGCAGGGCGAACTGCTCGGCGACCACCAGCGGCGCGTGGTTGGGCAGCATCACACCGCCCGAGCCGACCTTGATCCGCTGCGTCGCGGCGGCGAGCATCGCGATGATCACCGGCGGGTTGGTCGACGCGACGGCGGGCATGTTGTGGTGCTCGGCCACCCAGTAGCGGCGGTAGCCCAGCTCGTCGGCGACCTGTGCGAGCCTGCGGGACGCGGCGAGGGCGTCACCGGTGGTCTGGTCGCTGCGGACGGTCACGAGGTCGAGCACGGAGAGGGCAGTCACTGTCGGTGCAGCGTCCGGACGTCGGGGGTTATTCCGACAGTGCCCAGGGTTTGGGCTCACGTGCACCTGAGGACCTACCGTCGACAGGGTGACCAGCGGCACCGACACCACCGAGCCGCGCGAGCGGATCCTCTCCCCGGCCTACGCCGTGACGACGATCGGCCTCTTCTCCCTCATCGCCTTCGCCGCCTTCGAGGCGATGGCGGTGACGACCGTGATGCCGACGGTGGCCCGCGACCTCGACGGCTTCGACTACTACGCGCTCGCCTTCGCGGCACCCTTCGCGAGCGGCGTCGTCGGCATGGTGGCGTCGGGGATGTGGACCGACCGCAGTGGTGCGCTGCGCCCGCTGTTCGCCTCGATGGCGATGTTCTCCCTCGGGCTCGTCGTGTGCGGCACCGCGGCGTCGATGGAGGTCCTCGTCGTCGGACGGGTGCTCCAGGGCCTGGGCAGCGGCGCGATGGTGGTCGCGATCTACGTCGTCGTCGGCCTGATCTACCCCGCCACCCTGCGCACGGCGGTCTTCGCCTCGTTCGCGGCTGCGTGGGTGCTGCCGGCGCTCTTCGGCCCGGCCGTGGCCGCCCTCGTCGCCGACACGGTGGGCTGGCGCTGGGTCTTCCTCGGCATGGTGGCCCTGGTCGCCCTGGCCGCCGTCCTCGTCGCCCCGTCGCTCCGCGCACTGCCCGCGCCGGAGTCGCCGACCACCACCTCGCGTACGCAGCTCTGGTGGGCGCTCCTGGCGGCCGTCGCCGTCCTGTCGCTCGAGCTCCTCGGCTCCGGGCGCGGGCTGACCCTCGTCGCGGCGGCGGTGGCGTTCGTCCTCGTCATCGTGGGGCTGCGGCCGCTGCTGCCGGCCGGCGCCCTGCTCGCGCGCCGCGGACTGCCCGCCGTCATCGTCACCCGCGGCCTGCTCAGCGCGGCCTTCTTCTGCGCCGAGGCCTACATCGTGTATGCCCTCCAGGAGCTCTGGGGCCTCTCCCCCGGCCAGGCCGGCATCGCCCTCACCTGCGTCGGCGTGGTGTGGGCGGCGTCCAGCCAGGTGTCCTCGCGCCTGGGCGCCCAGGTCGGCAACGTCGCGGCGATGAGGTTCGGCACGGCGGTGGTGCTGGCGGGCGTCGCCGGTGTCGCGGTCGTCGTCCTGCTCCGCTCCCGGGGTGTCGACCTGCCGGCGGTTGCCCCGGTCGCGGCCTACGTCTTCGCCAGCGTGGGAATGGGCTTCGCCTACCCCCGCACGAGCGTCGCGATGCTCTCCGTCACGACCGACGCCGACCGCGGCTTCAACTCCTCCGCGCTCTCGGTCGCCGACTCACTCGGCGCGGCCCTCGCGCTCTCGATCAGCGGGATCGCGTACGCCGTCGCCGTGCGCTCCGACGTCGACCCGTTCCCGGTGGTGTACGCCATCGCCGTCGCGATCGGGGTGCTCGGCGTGGTCGCGGCCCGGCGTACGGCGGCACCTGCCGCGTAGTCCGGAAATAGGTCCGGCCGCCCCACGGGGGAGAGGGACGGCCGGACGATCAGGGGTGCTGCGAGCGGGTCAGGAGGCCTGCTCGAGCGTCGGGTAGTCGGTGTAGCCCTCGGCGCCGCCGCCGTAGAACGTCGACTGGTCGGGCTCGTTGAGCTCGGCACCCCGGCGCCAGCGCTCGGCCAGGTCGGGGTTGGCGAGGAACTGGCGCCCCACGACGACCGCGTCGGCGAGACCGGTGGCGAGGAGCTGCTCGACCGAGTCCAGCGTGGTCACGTCACCGAAGCCGTCGTTGAGCAGGACGACGCCGTCGAACCGCTCGCGCAGGTCGCGCACCAGCGTCTCGAGCGGCTCGAGCGGGCTGGCCAGCAGGCTCAGGTAGGCCAGGCCGAGCGGGGCGACCCCGTCGACGACCGCGCGGTAGGTGGCGGTGAGGTCGGCGTCGACCTCCTCGCCGACGCCGTTGAACTGGTGACCGGGGCTCAGCCGCAGACCGACCCGGTCGGCGCCGATCGCCTCGGCGACGGCGGTGACGACCTCGACGACGAAGCGCGCCCGGTTCTCCGGCGTACCTCCGTAGTCGTCGTCGCGCAGGTTCACCGTCGGGTCGAGGAACTGGTGCAGCAGGTAGCCGTTGGCGGAGTGGACCTCGACACCGTCGAGACCCGCGGCGACCGCGTTGCGGGCGGCGGCGACGAAGTCCGCGACGAGGCCGGCGACCTCGTCGGTCTCGACCGCGCGCGGTACGTCGTGGGGCTGGCCGCCGTCGGCGGTGACCATCTCGCCGGGCGCCTGCACGGCGCTCGGGGCGACGGTCTCGACGCCGTCCTTGTTGTCGGCGTGGGCGATCCGGCCGGCGTGCATCAGCTGGGCGACGACGATGCCGTCACGGGCGTGCACGGCGTCGGCCACGAGGCGCCAGCCGGCGACCTGCTCGTCGGTGTAGAGGCCGGGCACGTCGAGGTAGCCCTGGCCCACCTGGGTCGGCGCGATGCCCTCGGTGACGATGAGGCCGGCCGAGGCGCGCTGGCCGTAGTACTCGGCGTTGAGGGACGTCGGCGCGTGGCCGGCACCGGCGCGGTTGCGCGTCAGCGGTGCCATGACGAAGCGCTGCGGGAGCTGCCAGCGGCCGACGGTGAGGGACTCGAATGCACGGGACATGTAGGTGCTGCCTCCAGATGGTTGAGGGCTGTACGACCTCCTCAGCCGTCCGCGGGCCGTCGATGTTCCCCTTTCGGGGCCTTCGAGAGATGGCTCACAGCAACCCCTCACCCGCCGGGGTAGTCCAGTGGGCATCTGTCGTCATGTGGCCTTCGGGACGACCAGTTCCCACTGGACTACCCGGCCGTGACAGCGAGAACCCACTGGACTACCGCAGCGTCAGCGGCGCCGGAGCGCCGCCTCGACGAGGGCCGGCGGTGCGTAACCCCGGTCTGCCTCGTTGAGCGTGGTGCCCGGCGGGACGATCTCGTCGATCCGGTCGAGCACGTCGGGCGACAGCACGACCTTCTCCACGCCGAGCTGCGACTCGAGCTGCTCGAGCGTGCGCGGGCCGATGATGGCCGACGACACCGCGGGGTGCGCTAGCACGAAGCCCAGCGCGAGGTGGATCAGCGACAGGCCGGCCTCGTCGGCGAGCTCCTGGAGGGCGTACACAGCCTCCAGCTTGACCTTGTTCTCCGGGGAGGCGGGATCGTGCCGCGCGGGCTGACGCTTCAGCCGGCTCGAGGTGACCGCCGGGTCCTCGCCGCGGCGGTAGCGGCCGGACAGCCAGCCACCCGCGAGCGGGCTCCACGGCAGCACGCCGATGCCGTACTTCTGCGCAGTCGGCAGGATGTCGCGCTCCACCTCGCGGGCGAGGATCGAGTACGGCGGCTGCTCGCTGACCGGGCGCTCGCGCTGGCGCTTCTCGGCCACCCACTGCGCCTCGACGACCTGCGAGGGCAGGAACGTCGACGTGCCGAGGTAGCGGATCTTGCCCTGCCGCACGAGGTCGGTCAGCGCGCCGAGGGTCTCGTCGATGTCGACCTCCGGGCGCGGGCGGTGCACCTGGTAGAGGTCGATGTGGTCGACCTGGAGCCGACGCAGCGAGTGCTCGACCTCGCGGATGATCCAGCGGCGCGAGCTGCCCGCCTGGTTGGGGTCCTCGTCGTGCATGTTGCCGTGGAACTTGGTGGCGAGGAAGACGTCGTCGCGGCTGCCCCTGCGGGCCTGCAGCGCCTTGCCGACGATCTCCTCGGACTCGCCGCGGGCATAGACGTCGGCGGTGTCGATGACGTTGATCCCGGCGTCGAGCGCGCGGTGGATGATCGCGATCGACTCGTCGTGGTCGGGGTTGCCCCACGCGCCGAACATCATCGCGCCGAGGGTCAGCGGGCTGACCTGGACGCCGGTGCGGCCGAGCGGTCGGTAGTGCTCGAAAGTCATGCGGTCTCCTTCTCGAGACGGGGTGCGTACTGGCTGGCGGGACGGGAGAGCCCGAGGTGGTCGCGCAGCGTGCTTCCTGTGTACTCCGTGCGGAACAGCCCGCGGGCGCGCAGGATCGGGACGACCTCCTCGATGAAGACGTCGATCCCGCCCGGGAGCCACGGCGGCATCACGTTGAAGCCGTCGGCGGCGCCCTGCTCGGCCCACTCCTGGATCGTGTCGGCGACCTCGACCGGCGTGCCCGCGACGACCCGGTGGCCGCGCGCGCCGGCGAGCCGGTGGCAGAGCTGGCGGATCGTCGGGTTCTCGCGGGCCACGATGTCGAGCACGAGCTGCGACCGACTGTGGAACGCGCGGTCGCCCACGGGCGCCACGATCTCGGTCGGGAACGGCCCGTCGAGGTCGTACGACGTCAGGTCGACGCCGACGAGGTTGCCGAGCTGCTGCAGGGAGTACGCCGGCTGGGTGAGGTCGTTGAACTCCTCCTCGAGCGCGCGCGCCTCGGCCGTCGTGGAGCCGATGAACGGACTGATGCCGGGCAGCACCTTGAGCTGGCCGGGGTCCCGTCCGGCCGCCCGGGCACGGGACTTGATGTCGGCGTAGAACTCCTGGGCGTTGTCCAGGGTCTGGTGCGCGGTGAAGATCGCCTCGGCCCACCGCGCCGCGAAGGACCGACCGTCCGGCGACGAGCCGGCCTGCACGTAGACCGGCCGGCCCTGCGGCGAGCGCGGGGCGTTGAGCGGGCCGCGGACGCGGAAGAACTCGCCCGCATGGTCGACCCGGTGGATCTTGTCGGTGTCGGCGTAGGTCCCGCTCGCGCGATCGGCGACGACCGCGTCGTCCTCCCAGCTGTCCCAGAGCTTGGTGACCACGTCGAGGAACTCCTCGGCGCGCTCGTAGCGCTGGGCGTGGGCCGGGTGCGCGTCGAGGCCGAAGTTGTGGGCCGCGGACGCCGACGAGGTGGTGACGATGTTCCACCCGACGCGGCCGTTGCTGAGGTGGTCGAGCGAGGCGAACTGCCGGGCGAGGTTGTACGGCTCGTTGTAGGTCGTCGACGACGTCCCGATGACGCCGATCCGCTCGGTGGCCGCCGCGATGGCGGTCATCTTGGTGATCGGCTCGAGCCCCGCGCGGGCGGCGTACGCGATGTTGTCCGCGAGCGCCGGGCCGTCGGCGAAGAAGACGGCGTCGAACTTCGCGGCCTCGGCGCGCTGGGCCAGCTCCTGGTAGTAGGAGATGTCGGTGATCCGCTCGGGCTGCGACTCCGGTCGCCGCCAGGCCGCCTCGTGGTGGCCGTCGGGATAGATGAACAGGTTGAGGTGGAGGGTGTTCGTCACGAGGCGGCCCGCTCGCTGAGCCGTCCGACCGCAGGGCGCGGGGCCGCGTCGTGGTCGTCCTCGACCCCGAGCTCGGCGAGCAGCTCGGCGCGCAGCCGGGCGAACGCCGGGTCGGCCTGCGAGCGGCGGGTGCCGAGCTCGATGCGGGCGTCGTGGCGTACGACGCCGCCGTCGAGCACGATGACCCGGTCGGCCAGGACGATGGCCTCGTCGACGTCGTGGGTCACCAGCAGCACGGCCGGCCGGTGCACCTCGCAGAGCTTGCGCAGCAGCGTGTGCATCCGGATCCGGGTCAGCGCGTCGAGGGCACCGAACGGCTCGTCGGCCAGCAGCAGCTCGGGGTCGCGGACCAGCGACCGCGCCAGGGCGGCGCGCTGCTGCTCACCACCCGACAGCTCGTGGGGCCAGGCCTTCTCGCGACCGGCCAGCCCGACCTCGTCCAGCGCCTGCAGGCCACGCTCGGAGGCGTCGCTCGAGCGGAGGCCGAAGGTCACGTTGTCGAGGACCCGCTTCCACGGGAGCAGCCGGGAGTCCTGGAAGACGACCGACACCTTCTCGGGGACCTCGACGCGACCGGTGCCGGCGACCCCGCGGTCGAGGCCCGCCAGGGAGCGCAGGAGCGTGCTCTTGCCCGAGCCGCTGCGGCCGAGCAGAGCCACGAACTCACCCGGCGCGATCTCGAGGTCGAGGCCGTTGAGCACGCCGCCTGCCTCGTTGAAGCTGCGGTGCAGGTCCTGGACCCGCACCGCCGGCCCGTGGGTGCTCAGCTCGCCAGTGTGCGACGCCATGACAGTGCCTTCCTCTCGATGAGACGGACCACCGCGTCGGCGCTCACGCCGAGCAGTGCGTAGACGACGAGACCGACGACGATGATGTCGGTCTGGCCATAGCTGGACGCCAGCGTGATCATGTGGCCGATCCCGCTGGTGGCGTTGATGACCTCGACGACGACCAGCGCGAGCAGCGACGACGTCACCGCGAAGCGCAGGCCGAGCAGGAATCCGGGCATCGCGCCGGGGAGCACGACGTGGCGGATGAACTCGGTGCGGGAGACGCCCAGGGTCTCGGCCAGCTCGGCGTACCTGCCCTCGATGGTGCGCAGGCCGTTGTGGGTGTGGATGTAGATCGGGACGAAGACCGCGAGCGCGATCGTGATGACCTTCATCGGCTCGCCGATGCCGAGCCACAGGATCAGGAGCGGGATCAGGGCCAGCGTCGGGATCGAGCGCTTCACCTGGATCGGTCCGTCGATGAGGGTCTCACCGACGCGCGACAGCCCGGAGACGAGCGCCAGCACCAGCCCGACGGCGACGCCGAGACCGAGGCCCAGGGCGGCGCGGATGCCGGAGGTGACCAGGCTTTCCTGCAGCCGGCCGTTCTCGATCAGCGTCTCGGCCGTCGCGACGACGGTCCACGGCTCGGTCAGCGTGCGCGGGTCGAGCAGCCCGGTGGCCGAGCCCACGACCCACGCAGCCAGCAGCGCGGCGATGCCGATGAGTCCACCGAAGCGGATGGGCTTGCCCGGACCGAGACGCCGTCGCGTGGGGCGTACGTCCTCGGTCCCGGACGAGATCGCGCGTCGCGCGGGGGCGGTCAGGGTGGTCACTGCGATCCCTCCCCCTCGAGCGCGGCGGCGATGGCCTTCTCGAAGCGGCGGTCATAGATGGTCGAGACGTCGAGCGGCTCCTGGTCCTGGCCCTCGACGAGCGTGTCGACGGTGACCTGGTGGCGGGCGATGAAGTCGTCCCAGCTCGTCGGCACGGCGTACTGCCCGTAGGCGTCGACGACGTACTTCGCGTCCTCGGGCGAGAGGCCCTCGTGGTCGACGTAGAAGGCCTCCGCAAACTCGTCGGGGTGCTCGGAGATCCACAGCTGCGCCTCGGCCCATGCGGCGACGTACTCCTTGATCGCGGCGGCCTTGTCGGCGTCCTCGAGCACGGTGGTCGGGGCGTAGAGCGTCCACGCGTCGTCGCGCACGCCCGACTCGATGGTCGTCGCGCCGTCGCGCTCGTACTTGGCGAGGTAGGTCTTCACGAGCGCCTGCTGCAGCGGGGCGACGTCGACCTGCTTGCTGCCCAGGGCGATGGAGAAGGCGTCGTCGACGCTCTGCATCTCCACCAGCTCGACGTCGTCCTGGCTGAGGCCGGCCTCGCGGAGCACGTTGAGCACCAGCGCGCCCTGGGCCTGGCCCGGGCTGTAGGCGATCTTCTTGCCCTCGAGGTCCTCGATGGACGTCACGTCGGCACCCGGGGCGACACCGAGCTCGTAGGTCGGGTGGGTCTCGGGGTCGACCGTCTCGCGGGCGGCGACGATGCGGACGTCGGTGCCGGTCCAGTGCGCGAAGAGGGGCGGGATGTCGGCCACGGAGCCGATGTCGATCGCGTCGGCGCGAAAGGCCTCGAGCGTCTTCGGGCCGCCGGTGATGTTGGCCCACTCGATGTCGATGTCGAGGTCGTCGATGGCACCGGAGGTCTCGAGCGCCACCTGCGTGGCGGGGTCGCCGACGCGCAGGACGGTGCCGTCGGCGGGCTCGTCGGGGAGCGCGGCGGTCAGCTCGAGCTTGGGCCCGGCCTCGGCGCCGCCGCAGGCCGACAGCGCCATGAGTCCGGCGGCGGTCAGCAGGGCAGTGCGGATGAGGGGGCTCTTCAGCCCTCGTCGTGACATCAAAGGTCTCCTTGTCGGGAGGTCGGGGTGATCCAAAGTACTGTAAACAACTCGACAAACAACACAAAGCGGGTGCGGCGTGTTCCCTGTCACCCACGCGGTGCCCGACGGACCCGTCAGGCTCCCCGCAGGAGGGGCAGCAGGGAGTCCCCGATGCGGACGATCTCCTGCTCGTACGGCGTGTCGCTGAGGACGAAGTGGGTGACGCCGAGGTCGGCGTAGCGACGCAGCGCCTTGGCCACGTCATCGGGAGAACCGACCAGCCAGGTGGTGCCCGCACCGCCGCCACCGACGCGACCGGGCGCGGTGTAGAGGCAGTCGTCGAGGACGTCACCCTGCTCGGCGAGGTCGAGCAGGCGCTGCTGGCCGACCGCGACGCGACGGCCGGGGTCGGCCGCCCACTCGTGCTGACCTCGTTGGGAGTGACTGGCCATCGCCGCCACCTTGGCCTCGGCATCGGCCCAGGCCTCCTCGGTGGTGTCGCGGACCAGCGTGGTGATCCGCAGGCCGAACTGCAGCGGCGGCAGGTCACGGTCGAGCTCGGTGCTGAGCTTCTTCAGGTGGGCGATGCGTGCGGCGACGCCGTCGAGCGGCTCGCCCCAGAACAGCTGGACGTCGGCCTCGGCCGCCGCGGTCCGCTGGGCGGCCTCGGACGCGCCGCCGAAGTAGAGCTGGGGGTGCGGGCGTCCCTCGCGGGCGACCGGCTTGTGCTCGAGCGTGGCGCCCTCGGCGCGGTAGTGCTCGCCGCCGAACGTGATGTCGTCCTCGGTCCAGTACCGACGTACGAGCCGCATGAACTCGCGGGTGCGGGCGTAGCGGTTCGCCTGGTCGCCCTCGTCGTCGCCGTACTGCGGCTGGTGGTCGGCGCCGCTGACGATGTTGACCTTCACCCGGCCACCGCTCAGCTGGTCGAGCGTCGCGGCCGACGACGCGAAGTGGGCCGGGGTCCAGTAGCCCGGGCGGATCGCGATGAGCGGGTTGAACGTCGTCGTACCGGCGACGAGGGCGGTCGACACCGTGAACGTGTCCGGGCGCTTCCAGCCGGTGCCGATCAGCGCACCACCCCAGCCGTGGTCCTCGGTGAGCCGCGCGAGCGCGGTCAGGCGCTGCAGGCTGTTGTGACCCGCCACCGTCGTGTCCGACCGGTGGCCGGCCGTCACCTGGTTGGGGATCTACCAGAGGAGGTCCATGCCGAGCCTTTCATCTATTTGTCTAGTGGGTTACTACAGATAGCACACCTGTCGGCCTGGTCCCGGAGCCACGCCTCCTTGCGGACACCCGGTGACCTGAATCGCCCCTAGCCTCGAGGCATGGACATGAAGCTCGAGCTGGTGATGGTGCCCGTGACCGACGTCGACCGGGCGAGGGAGTTCTACGAGAAGGTCGGCTTCCACACCGACCACGACCAGGTCGTCAGCGACGAGGTGCGATTCGTCCAGATGACGCCGCCGGGATCGGCCTGCTCGATCGCCTTCGGCAAGGGCATCACGCAGATGGAGCCGGGGTCGCTGGACAACATGCAGATGGTGGTAGCCGACGCCGACGCGACCCGTGCCGACCTCGTCGCCCGCGGCATCGAGGTCAGCGACGTCGACGAGCTCGCCTGGGGGCGGTTCGCGTTCTTCGCCGACCCCGACGGCAACGGCTGGGCGCTCCAGCAGCTCCCCGACTGGTCGGCGAGCGCCGGCGGCGAGGGCTACGAGCCCGGAGCCTGAGGTTTGCGAGGATCGGGCCCATGCCCGACCTCGACCTCCAGACGATCCGCCGCAGGGTGGAGCTCGGCCGGCTGCTCCTCGGATCGGTCCTGGAGTGGCTGGTCAAGGCGTACGGCGCCGGCGCGGCGCTGAGCGTCGCGCTGAGCGACTCCGAGACCACGGGCGGCAAGGTCGGCGACGCGGTCCGGGCGGTGCCCAACCTGGCCGACCAGCTCAACGAGGCGCAGTACGCCATCGCCCACCGCGAGGAGATCCAGGCGGCTGTCACCTACCTCAACGAGAACACCCTCCCGCAGGACGAGCTGCAGCGGACCGCGGACGAGAGCATGCGGACGCTCGAGTCGATCGAGACGACGTACGACGAGGTGGGCGCCGCCCGCGACGTGCTCCAGTTCGACGGCATCAGCGGCACCCTCGACAACGTCCGCGAGGCGATCGGCCACGTCGGCAACGCCTACGACGCGCGACCCGAGCTCGACTCGCTGCGACAGCTCGCCGAGGTGGCCGACCAGGTCGAGCCGTTCAGGCAGCAGGTGGACGTGCTCATCCCCGTCTACTACGGCAACTTCTTCACGCTGACCGACAACTTCGCGGGCGACGAGATCTTCTCGACCGTCTTCGTGATGGCACTGGCCCTCGTGGTCGCCGCCATCGTCGGCCGGGCCGTCGGCTTCTGGGTGCGCCGGGGCCGGCCGGGGATCATCGCGCAGCTGCTGCAGGCCCTGGGCGCGCGCATCTACCGGCCCTGGTACGTCAGCAACCTGCCCTGGGCCATCACCTCGCCGCTGTACGACGCCGCGCGCGAGCACCTGCAGACGGAGATCGTGGCGGACCCCCAGGCCGCGCTCGACCCCGAGACGCTCCGCGCGCTCGAGGAGCACTTCGCCAGCAGGGCTGACTGATCAGACCAGGTCTGGCTGGGTCTTCTCCCGGACCTCGTCCTCGGTGACGCCGGGGGCCAGCTCCACGAGCTTCAGCACGCGGTCGCCGAGGGTGCCCGACGGCGCGACCTCACCGGTGGCGGGGTCGATCACGTCGATGACCGCGAGGTCGGTGATGATCCGCTGCACGACGCGCTTGCCGGTGTAGGGCAGGTCGCACTCGTCGAGGATCTTCAACGACCCGTCCTTGGCGGTGTGCTCCATCAGCACGATGACGCGCTTGGCGCCGTGGACCAGGTCCATGGCGCCGCCCATGCCCTTGACCATCTTCCCGGGGATCATCCAGTTGGCGATGTCACCGGCGGCCGAGACCTGCATCGCGCCGAGGATCGCGGCGTCGATCTTGCCACCGCGGATCATCCCGAACGACTGCGCGGAGTCGAAGAACGACGCCCCCTTGCGGAGGGTCACCGTCTCCTTGCCCGCGTTGATGAGGTCGGGGTCCTCCTCGCCCTCGAAGGGATACGCCCCCACGCCGAGGATGCCGTTCTCCGACTGCAGCACCAGCTCCACGTCGTCGGCGACGTAGTTCGGCACCAGCGTCGGGAGCCCGATGCCGAGGTTGACGTACGACCCGTCCTTGAGCTCGCTGGCAGCACGGGCTGCCATCTCCTCACGACTCCAGCTCATGTCAGCCTCCCAGCCCGTGCGTCGCGGCGTCCTCAGCGGGAGCGGCACCACCAGGATCAGGGGTGGGCCGCGGCCGCGTGGTGACCCGCTCGATCTTCTTGTCGGCGGCCTGCTCCGGGGTCAGCGCGACCACGCGCTGGACGTACACCCCGGGCGTGTGGATGTCGTTGGGGTCGAGCTCGCCCGGCTCGACCAGCTCCTCGACCTCCGCGATCGTGACCCGACCGCACATCGCCGCGAGCGGGTTGAAGTTGCGCGAGGACTGCCGGTAGATGAGGTTGCCGTGGCGGTCGCCCTTCCAGGCCCGGACCAGTCCGAAGTCGGCGACGATCGCCTCCTCCAGGACGTACTCCCGGTCCCCTTCAGCCGTCGAGAAGACCTTGGTCTCCTTCGGCGGCGAGGCCACGATGACGTTGCCCGAGTCGTCGTACTTCCAAGGCAGGCCGCCCTCGGCTACCTGGGTGCCGACACCGGTCGCGGTGTAGAAGCCCGGGATCCCCGAACCACCCGCGCGCATCCGCTCGGCCAGCGTCCCCTGGGGCGTCAGCTCGACCTCGAGCTCACCGGAGAGGTACTGCCGGGCGAACTCCTTGTTCTCCCCGACGTAGGACGAGATCATCCGGCGCAGCCGCTTCTCGAAGAGCAGCCGGCCCAGGCCCCACTCGTCCACACCGCAGTTGTTCGAGACCGCCTCGAGGTCACTCGTGCCGGCCTCCAGCACCGCGTCAATGAGGACCGACGGGATGCCGCACAGTCCGAATCCGCCGACCGCGAGGGTCGCGCCGTCCGGGATGTCGGCCACCGCAGCGGCGGCCGAGCTGACCACTTTGTCCATGTCCGGCACCCTAGCGGCCGTGTGAGCGGCGCCACTGTGTGGGCCGGGACCACACTTCGCCCCTCCGGATGGGTGCCCGACCCGCCTCTACGCTGGTCTCGTGACCGCCCACCCGGACCGTTCCCCCGACTGGCCACAGGTCAGTCTGCACGTGGTGACCGGCAAGGGTGGCACCGGCAAGTCGACGGTCGCGGCGGCGCTCGCGCTGGCGTTGGCGACGACCGGCAAGAACGTGCTGCTGTGCGAGGTCGAGGGCCGCCAGGGCATCGCGAAGATGTTCGACGTCGACCCGCTGCCCTACGCGGAGCGCCGCATCACCAAGGGCGCGCCCGACGAGGACGGTCGAGGTGGTCAGGTGTTCGCGCTCCACATCGACCCGGAGTCGGCGCTGCTGGAGTACCTCGCGATGTACTACAAGCTCGGCCGCGCCGGAAAGGCCCTCGACCGCTTCGGCGTCATCGACTTCGCCACCACCGTCGCCCCCGGCGTGCGCGACGTGCTGCTCACCGGAAAGGTCTACGAGGCGGTGCAGCGTCCCCGCGGCGGTCGGAAGAAGGACCAGATCACGTACGACGCCGTGGTGCTGGACGCGCCGCCCACGGGCCGGATCGGCCAGTTCCTCAACGTCAACTCCGAGCTCGCCGGTCTGGCGAAGGTGGGGCCGGTCAAGTCGCAGGCCGACAACATCATGAACGTCCTGCGGTCCCCGCGGACCGCCGTGCACCTGGTCACGATCCTCGAGGAGATGCCCGTGCAGGAGACCAGCGACGCGATCGAGGAGCTGCGCGCGGCCGGGCTCCCGGTGGGGGGCATCGTGGTCAACCTGGTCCGCCCGCAGGCGCTCAGCCCCTCCGAGCTCGCGCTCGTGCGCGACGACGCGGTCGACCCCACGTCCGTCACCTCGGAGCTCAAGCGCGCCAAGGTCGACGTCGGCGCTGCCCTGGTCGCCTCGCTCGTCGACGAGGGCCGCGACCACGCCGTACGCCGTCAGCTCGAGGACGAGCAGCGCGAGCTCGTCGCAGCCGAGGACCTCCCGACCTACGAGCTGCCCCGGCTGGCCAACGGCATCGACCACGGCGCCCTGCTCGAGCTCGCCCAGCTCCTCCGGACCCAGGGCATGGCATGAAGCAACTCACCCCACGACGTTCTTCTCCTCCGCTTCGCTCCCCCGAACAACGCCGCGGGGACCCCGAGCTCCAAGGAGCCAACCAGTGCCAGTACTGAGTATCGACGCGCTCCTCGACGACCGCGGCACGGAGATCATCGTCTGCTGCGGCTCGGGCGGGGTCGGCAAGACCACGACCTCCGCGGCGCTCGCGCTGCGGGCGGCCGAGCGGGGTCGCAAGGTCGTCGTGCTGACCATCGACCCGGCCCGCCGGCTCGCCCAGTCGATGGGCATCGAGGCGCTCGACAACACGCCGCGGCCGGTGGCCGACATCGAGACCTCGGGGGGCGGCGCCCTCGACGCGATGATGCTCGACATGAAGCGCACCTTCGACGAGGTGGTCGAGAGCCAGGCCAGCCCGGAGAAGGCGAAGCAGATCCTGGAGAACCCGTTCTACGTGGCGCTGTCGAGCTCGTTCGCGGGCACCCAGGAGTACATGGCGATGGAGAAGCTCGGCCAGCTCCACCGCGAGGCCCTCGGGCAGGGGACCTACGACCTCATCGTCGTGGACACGCCTCCGTCACGCTCGGCGCTCGACTTCCTTGACGCCCCCGAGCGGCTGTCCAGCTTCCTCGACGGCCGGCTGATCCGGCTGCTCGTGGCGCCGGCGCGCGGTCCGGCGAGGCTGATGACGGCCGGGCTGTCGGTGGTGACCAACGCGCTCGGCAAGATCCTGGGCAGCCAGATGCTGCGCGACGTCCAGATGTTCGTGACCGCCCTCGACACCCTCTTCGGGAGCTTCCGCCAGCGGGCGGAGAAGACGTTCGCCCTCCTGCAGGCGGACGGGACGGCGTTCATCGTGGTCGCGTCCCCCGAGCCCGACGCGCTGCGCGAGGCGGCGTACTTCGTGGACCGGCTCACCGACGACGACATGCCGCTGGCCGGACTCGTGATCAACCGGGCGAGCCCGTCGGCGCGCACGGAGCTGTCCGCCGAGGAGGCGATCAGCGCCGCCGACCGGCTGCGCGCGCAGGACTCGTCCTCGCTGACCGCAGGGCTGCTGCAGCTGCACGCCGACCGGGTGCGCATCATCGAGCGCGAGCAGCACCTGCGCGAGCGGTTCGCCGCCTCGCACCCGCACGTCCCGACCGCGGTCGTGCCCGCCATGGCGAGCGACGTCCACGACCTCGACGGCCTGCGCGAGATCGGCGTACGCCTGGCGGACCAGGCGTAGCAACCAGAGCGTCAGACGGAGACGGCCGGGGCCTCGACCTTGGTGCGGGCGGTCTCGAGGATCGAGCGCCACGACGAGCCGGGGCGACGGCGGAGCAGCGCACGGCGCTCACGCTCGGTCATGCCGCCCCAGACACCCCACTCGATCTGGTTGTCCAGTGCCTCGGCCAGGCACTCGGTCCGCACGGGGCAACCCGCACAGACCTGCTTGGCCTTGTTCTGCTCCGCGCCGCGCACGAAGAGTGCGTCCGGCGTGTCCGCCTTGCAAGCGGCGCGCGATGCCCAGTCCTCAACCCACATAGTCAATCCCCACGAATCATTGGAGCCCGGTCAGCCGCCCCCATAGCGGCCATCCCGATCTCGAATAGAAAAGTAAACGACTGCGCCCCGGTATAGACAGGGGCCGAGTGGCTCAATTCGCATAGTCCGATGTGACTATTCGGCTGCGCGAGTGGAATTGAGGGTGCTAGGCCTTCCCCCCGTACTCTGGTGTCCATGTCTTCCCGTACGCCGTCGCCCGCCAGGCGCCCCCACGGGCGCCCGAACGCGGGGCGCATCGCCTCGCACCTCGCCGTGATGGGCGCCGTCGCCGTGGTCATGGGCGTCCTGATCGCCTGCCTCGCCATCCCGTTCGCGGGCCTGGTCGGCGTGGCCGCGAAGGACGTCAGCAAGGGCATGGTCAACCTCCCTGAGTCGCTCGAGGCCAAGGACCTGTCGCAGAAGACGCGGATCTACGACGTCAACGGCAACCTCATCGCCTCGCTCTACGACCAGAACCGCATCAACGTCTCGCTCACGTCGATCTCGCGGCCGATGGTCAAGGCGATCGTCGCGATCGAGGACTACCGCTTCTACGACCACGGGGCGCTCGACCTCAAGGGCACGCTCCGCGCGTTCGTCACCAACCAGGCCAACGGCGGCTCGGTGCAGGGTGGTTCGTCGATCACCCAGCAGATGGTGAAGCAGACGCTGCTCTACCAGGCGGAGACCGACGAGGAGCGCGCTGCGGCGACCGAGGAGACCTACGCCCGCAAGATCCGTGAGCTGCGCTACGCCATCGCCTTCGAGAAGAACCACACGAAGGACTGGATCCTCGAGCGTTACCTCAACATCGCCTACTTCGGCGACGGTGCCTTCGGCGTCCAGGCCGCTGCGAAGCACTTCTTCTCCAAGAACGCCAGCAGGCTCGACCTGCTGGAGTCGGCCACGCTCGCCGGCCTGGTCAAGAACCCGGTCGGCTACGACCCGGTCGACAACCCCGAGCGCGCGGAGAGCCGGCGCAACGTCGTCCTCGACCGCCTCGCGCAGCTCGGCGTGCTCACCGAGAAGAAGGCCGAGCGGCTCAAGAACACGCCGATCGAGGAGACGCTGAAGATCCAGGACTCCCCCAACGGCTGCCAGCAGTCGGCGGCTCCGTTCTTCTGCGACTACGTCGTCAACTGGCTGCTGAAGGACCCGGTGCTCGGCGACACCATGAAGGAGCGTCGTACGACGCTCAAGAACGGTGGCCTCTCCATCCAGACCACCATCGACCTCGACATGCAGAAGGCCGCCGACCAGTCAGTCGCCGCCCACGTTTTCCAGACCGACCAGGCCATCGGCGGCCTGGCGATGGTCGAGCCGGGCACCGGCGACGTACGGGCGCTGGCGCAGTCGCGCCCGATGGGCCAGGACAAGGCTGCGGGCGAGACCGCCCTCAACTACACGGTCCCCAAGAAGTACGGCGCCGCCAACGGCTTCCAGGCCGGGTCGACCTTCAAGGTCTTCGTCCTGGCCTCGGCCATCAACCAGGGCATCCCGCTCAGCACCACCATCAACTCGCCGCAGGAGCTGCACCTCGACGACGAGGAGTTCGAGAACTGCGACGGCCCCTACGCCGGGGACGGCATGGGCTGGGACGTGAAGAACTCCACGGGCGAGGGCACCTACGACCTCTACTCGGGCACCCAGGACTCCGTGAACACCTTCTTCGCCCAGCTCGAGACGCAGACCGGCATGTGCGAGCCGCTGCAGCTCGCCGCCGACATGGGCGTGAAGGTGCCGCTGGCCCAGAAGGTGCCGTCGTGGATCCTCGGCGTCTCCGACTCCAACCCGCTGGAGATGGCCCAGGCCTACGCCACCTTCGCCGCCCGCGGGCTGCACTGCGACCCGCGGCCCGTCACCCGGGTGCTCGACTCGCAGGGCCAGCCCCTGAAGGAGTTCTCGACCCAGTGCGAGCAGGTGATGCCGGGCGCGACGGCCGACGCCGTCAACGACATCCTGCGCGGCGTCATGGAGGGCGGCTTCGGCTCGAACCTCCAGATCGACAAGCCGTCCGCCGGCAAGACCGGCACCACGACCAGCGGACGGTCGGTGTGGTTCGTCGGCTACACCCCGGCCATCTCGGCTGCGGCGATGATCGCGGGCGCCGACGAGCTCGGCCAGTGGCTGCCGCTCGGGGGCCAGAGCGTCGGCGGGGAGATCATCTACGAGGCGTCGGGCTCGGGCTACGCCGGTCCCATCTGGGGTGACGCGATGGCGGCCATCTCGGCCAAGCTCCCCTACGAGGACTTCCAAGCGCCTGCCGGCGACGAGATCGCCGGTGTGCTGTCGAGCGTGCCCGACGTGACCGGACAGTCGGTCGAGGCCGCGACGGCCGCCCTCGAGGGCGCCGGGTTCACCGTCGCCGACGGCGGCCAGGTCAACTCCGAGGTCGGCGAGGGCCTCGTCGCCAGCACGTCACCCGCCGCGGGCACGTCGTTGAGCAGCGGCGACACGGTCACGCTCTACTCCTCGACCGGCTACGTCCCGCCGCCCCCGTCCACCGGCGGCGGTGGCGGCGGCGGTGGCGGCGGCGGTGGCGGCGGCAACAATGGCAACGGCAACGGCGGGGGTCGCGGCAACGGCGGCGGCCGCGGCAACGGCTGACCGGGCGCTTCCTCGCGCTGCAGCACGCTGACCGGGCGCTTCCTCGCGCTGTCAGCCCAGCTGCTTGCGTACCTCCGCGGCGACGGCGCCGCCGTCGGCACGACCCTTCACCTGCGGGGTCACGACGCCCATCACCTTGCCCATGGCACGCATGCCCTCCTCGGCCGCGCCGGTCTGCGCGATCGCGGCCGACACGAGCTCGGAGACCTCGGCGTCGGTGAGCGGGGTCGGGAGGTACTCCGCGATGACCTCGCCCTCCGCGGCCTCCTTGGCCGCCATCTCCTCGCGACCTCCGTCGGCGAAGGCGGTGGCCGCCTCGCGGCGCCTCTTGGCCTCGCTCGACAGCACGCCGAGGATGTCGTCGTCGGTCAGCTCGCGGGCCTCCTTGCCGGCGACCTCCGCGTTGGTGATGGAGGTCAGCACCATCCGCAGGGTCGAGGAGCGCACCTCGTCACGCGCCTTGATGGCGGTGATGAGGTCGGCGCGGAGACGGTCCTTGAGAGCACTCATGCGGCCCATTGTGGCAGCCTGTCCGAATGTCCTTCCTCCCCTTTGTGCGGCGCACGCTGACCATCGGCGCGCTGGCCGGGGCGGGGCTGACGACGTACGGCGCCTGGGAGGCACGGCAGTACACCCTGCGCCGGGTGACGGTGCCGCTGCTGCCCGCGGGTCACGCGCCGCTGAAGGTGCTCCACCTCAGCGACATCCACATGGCGCCGGACCAGCGGGCCAAGCAGGAGTGGTTGCGCGGGCTGGCCGAGCTCGAGCCCGACCTCGTCGTCAACACAGGTGACAACCTCGCGCACGCGCGCTCCGTGCCCGTGGTCACCGACGCACTGGGAGGCCTGCTCGACGTCCCCGGCGTCTACGTCCTCGGCTCCAACGACTACTGGGTGCCGACCATGCGCAACCCCTTCCTTTACCTGCTCCCCGACACCGGCGCACGCCACACGTCGGGCCGCCAGCTGCCGTGGCCCGACCTCAAGGACCGTTTCAACCAGGCCGGCTGGCTCGACCTCACCAACGGCTTCGGGCGGCTCGACGTGGGCGGCACGTCCATCGCCTTCGCCGGTGTCGACGACCCGCACCTGCAGTACGACGACCTGGCGCGCGTCGCCGGCCGCGCCGACCCGGCGACCGACATCCGGCTCGCCGTCACGCATGCGCCGTACCTCCGGGTGCTCGACCAGTTCGCGAGCGACGGCTACGACGCGGTGATCGCCGGGCACACCCACGGCGGCCAGGTGTGCCTGCCGGGCGGTCGCGCCCTGACGACGAACTGCGACATCGAGCCCGCTCGTGCCCGCGGCCTGCACCGCCACCCCGCTGACTCGGAGCCCGGCGACACGGGTTCGGCCTGGCTGCACGTGTCCGCCGGGCTCGGCACCAACCCCTACGTCCGGATCCGGGTCGCCTGCCGTCCCGAGGCGACCCTGATGACGTTCGTCCCCGGCGCCACTGCACCCGCCCAGGAGGCCTGATGTCGCTCGTCCGCGTCACCAACTTCGCCATCTCCCTCGACGGCTACGGCGCCGGCGAGCCGCAGTCGCTCGAGGCGCCGTTCGGGCACGCCGGCATGAAGCTCCACGAGTGGCGCTTCGCGACGTGGCAGCCCGGTGCACCCAACGGTCTCGACGCCCTCTTCGGCAGGCAGTACGACGTCGGGTTCGGCGCCGAGATCATGGGCGCGAACAAGTTCGGCCCGCCCGGCTGGCAGGACGACCCCGACTGGCGCGGCTGGTGGGGCGAGGACCCGCCCTTCCACACCCCGACCTACGTCCTCACGCACCGGCCCCGGGCAGCGATGGAGATGGAGGGCGGAACGACCTTCCACTTCCTCGACGCCTCACCCACCGACGCGCTCGTGGTCGCGAAGGAGGCCGCCGGCGACCTCGACGTCCGCATCGGGGGCGGCGCGAGCACGGTGAACGCGTACGTCGCCGCCGACCTCGTCGACCACCTGCACCTCGCCGTCGTACCCATCGTCCTCGGTCGCGGCACGTCGCTCTGGCAGGGTCTCGAGGCCCTGGAGGACACCTTCCACATCGAGGCCGTCACGTCCCCGAGCGGGGTCACCCACCTGTCCCTGACCCGGCGGTCGCCCTCTGCATGACTCCCCGCACGTGCGGGGAGTCTGACACCTGGAGGGGGTTGCACAGGCCACCACGTGTCCGACTCGCCCTCCAGGTCCACCGCGCGCGGGGCGATTTCGGGCGGCCCTGACCGAGCGGGTATGGTTGCCCGCGTTGCCCAGCCGGAGTCTCGGACGGGCAGCGGGGTGTGGCGCAGCTTGGTAGCGCGCGTCGTTCGGGACGACGAGGCCGCAGGTTCAAATCCTGTCACCCCGACATCGGGACGGACCCACGTGAGACGTGGGTCCGTTCGTCATTTCGGCCTCCCTACAGTGGTGCGATGGCCCTGCTGACGTGCGACTTCTTCTCCGACGCCCTCGAGCGCGGGACCTCGATGACCGTCGTCCTGCCCCAGCCCACCCTCGAGCAGATCGGCGTGAGCGGGACGGTCCACCAGGACCCGCCGCGCGTGCTCTACCTGCTCCACGGCCTCTCCGACGACCACACCGCCTGGCTGCGCTACACCTCGATCGAGAGGTACGCCACGGCGCTCGGCTTCGCCGTCGTGATGCCCGCCGTCGACCGGTCCTTCTACGCCAACGAGGTGCACGGGCACGCCTACTGGGACTACGTCTCCGACGAGCTGCCGCAGGTCGTACGACGTTTCCTCCGCGTCTCCCACGACCCCGCAGACACGTTTGTCGCCGGGTTGTCGATGGGTGGCTACGGCGCGCTCAAGCACGCGGTCACCCACCCCGATCGCTACGCAGGCGCGGCGTCCCTGTCCGGTGTGGCCGACATCCGTCAGATCGGGGAGCGGCTCGAACGCGCCGAGATCGTGGAACGGGTCTTCGGCGGCGAGTTCGGCCCCGGGGACGACCTGTTCGGGCTGCTCGCCGCGGTGGACCCGGCCACGGCCCCCCGGCTGTACGTCGGCTGTGGCACCGAGGAGGACCGGCTGATGCCGCCCAACGAGCGGTTCGTCGCCGAGGCGCGCGCCCGTGGGCTCGACGTGACGACCGACTTCCGCCCCGGCGTTCACGAGTGGGGACTCTGGGACGCCCAGATCCAGGACGTCCTCGTCTGGATGGCCGGGTCCTAGGAGCGCGACCGCGCTGTTTGGCACACTGCCCCCATGGCAGACACGGGCAAGCCCGACGACGACAGCCCTTCGCTGGAGATGCCCTCCTTCTCGCTCCGGCGGAAGAAGAAGGAGGCGCCGCCCGAGGACGTCGCCCCCGAGCCTCAGCCGGAGCCCGAACCGGCTCCCATCCCGGAGCCGGAACCAGAGCCGGAGCCCGAACCGGTGGCCAAGTCCGAGTCGGCACCCGTCCCTGAGCCTGAGCCCGTCCCCGCGGCCGAGCCAGTCCCGGCACCCGTCCCTGAGCCTGAGACCGTCCCCGCGCCCGAGCCGGAGCCCGAGCCGGCGGCGTACGACGCCCCGACAGCGGTCGTGCCGGTGGTCCACGAGGCCGCCGAGCCGAGCCCGCCGGAGCCCGAGGACGAGCCGGCCCGCGAGCGCCGCGAGCTCCCGCTCTCCGGCCTGGCCGCAGCAGCTGCGACAGGCGTCGCCGTCGGCGTCCTCGCGGTGCTCTTCTCCTGGCTCGCCACCAGCGCCTGCGAAGCGGTCCGCGGTACGTCGTCGTGCGGCGGCGGACCCGGCTTCGTGATCCTCCTCGTCGTGCTCGCGCTCCTGGCGGTGGCCGGGGCGTGGCTGCTCGACATCTTCGGTGAGCCGGACTACGGCTCCACCAGCCTCCTGGCGGTCGGGATCATGGCGGTGCTGGTGATGGTCTTCCTGCTCGGCTCGCTGGACGAGCCCTGGGCCGTCATCGCCGTACCTGTCACGGCCGTCATCGGCTACTGCGTGTCGTGGTGGGTCACCCACGCAGTCGTGGGCGACGAGGCACCCCAGGAGACCGCGGAGCCCCGCGACGTCCGCTGAGCCCGACTTGTCAGGCTCTCGCTGAACATGTCAGGCCGTGCACGGGCCGACATGTTCAGTGATCCCCGGTCAGCCGGGGATCACTGAAGCAGCACGCTCAGAGGGCGGCGGCGACCAGCTCGGCGATCTGCACCGTGTTGAGCGCGGCGCCCTTGCGGAGGTTGTCGCTGCTGACGAACAGCGCCAGGCCGCGGCCACCCGGCACGCCCTCGTCGGCACGGAGGCGACCGACGTAGGACGGGTCGCGACCGGCCGCCTTGAGCGGCGTCGGCACGTCGTCGAGCTCGACGCCGGCTGCGGTCGCGAGGATCTCGCGGGCCCGCTCAGGGGTCATCGCCCGCTCGAACTCGGCGTTGATCGCCAGCGAGTGGCCGGTGAACACCGGCACCCGGACGCAGATGCCCGACACGGGGAGCTCGGGGATGCCGAGGATCTTGCGGGACTCGTTGCGGAGCTTCTGCTCCTCGTCGGTCTCGTTGAGGCCGTCGTCGACGATCGAACCGGCCATCGGCAGGACGTTGTAGGCGATCGGCTCGACGTACTTCACCGGGTCGGGGAAGGTGATCGCCGCACCGTCGTACGCCAGCTCGCGGGCCTTGTCGCCCGCGGCGGCCACCCCGTCGGCGAGCTCCGCGACGCCGGCGACGCCCGATCCGGAGACGGCCTGGTAGGACGAGACGACCAGGCGGGCGAGGCCGGCCTCGTCGTGCAGCGGCTTGAGGACCGGCATGAAGGCCATCGTCGTGCAGTTCGGGTTGGCGATGATGCCGCGCCCCGCCTCGATCACGCCTGCCATCGCATCGGGGTTGACCTCCGAGACGACCAGCGGGATGTCGGGGTCCTTGCGAAAGGCCGAGGAGTTGTCGACGACGATCACGCCGGCGTCGACGAACTTCGGGACGAGCGCGCGCGACGTCGTGGCACCGGCGGAGAAGAGGGCGATGTCGAGCCCCGTCGGGTCGGCGGTCTCGGCGTCCTCGACGGTGATCTCGCGGTCGCCGAAGGGCAGCACCGTGCCCGCGGAGCGCGCGGAGGCGAAGAAGCGGACCTGGTCGTCCGGGCCGATCAGTCCGAGGTGGGCGCGCTCGAGCAGGATCTGGCGCATTGCGACGCCGACCTGGCCGGTGGCACCGACAATCCCGATGTTGACCATGTCAGCGTCCCGTCCCGCCGTAGACCACGGCCTCGACCTCGTCGGCGTCCAGGTCGAACGCGGTGTGGGTCGCGCGGACCGCGTCACCGACGACGTTCTCGTCGACGATGACGGAGATGCGGATCTCGGAGGTGGAGATCATCCCGATGTTGACGCCCGCCGAGGCGAGGGCACCGAAGAACTTCGAGGTGATGCCCGGGTGCGAGCGCATGCCCGCACCGATGAGGGACACCTTGCCGATCTTGTCGTCGTAGAGCAGCTTGTCGTAGCCGACCTCGGCCTGGATCCGGGCCAGCGCGGTCATCGCGGTCTGGCCGTCGGTGCGCGGCAGCGTGAACGAGATGTCCGTCAGGCTGGTCGCGGCGGCCGAGACGTTCTGCACGATCATGTCGAGGTTGATCTGCGCGTCGGCCAGGGCCTCGAAGATGCGGGCTGCCTCGCCGACCTTGTCGGGCACTCCGACGACGGTGATCTTGGCCTCGCTGACGTCGTGGGCGACACCGGCGATGATGGGCTGTTCCATGGGCTGTACCTCGGTTCCGGGGCGCGGGTCGTTGACGACCCAGGTGCCCTCGAGCTGGCTGAACGACGAACGGACGTGGATCGGGATGCCGTAGCGGCGGCCGTACTCCACGCAGCGCAGGTGCAGGATCTTGGAGCCGCACGCGGCGAGCTCGAGCATCTCCTCATAGGAGACCTGGTCGAGCTTGCGGGCGCTCGGGACGATCCGCGGGTCGGCGGTGAAGACGCCGTCGACGTCGGTGTAGATCTCGCAGGCATCGGCCTCGAGCGCTGCCGCCAGCGCGACCGCGGTGGTGTCGGTGCCGCCGCGCCCGAGCGTGGTGATCTCCTTGGTGTCCTGGGAGACGCCCTGGAAGCCGGCGACGATGACGATGTGGCCGTTGCCGATCGCCTCGGTGATCCGGCCCGGCGTGACGTCGATGATCTTGGCCTTGCCGTGCACCGAGTCGGTGATCACACCGGCCTGCGAGCCGGTGAAGGAGCGAGCGGTGAAGCCGAGGTCGCTGATCGCCATCGCGACGAGCGCCATCGAGATGCGCTCGCCCGCGGTGAGCAGCATGTCCATCTCGCGCGCCGGCGGGAGCGGCGAGACGCCGTTGGCCAGGTCGTAGAGGTCGTCCGTCGTGTCGCCCATCGCCGACACGGCGACGACGACGTCGTGGCCGGACTTCTTGACGTCCACGATGCGCCGCGCGACGCGCTTGATGGCGTCGGCGTCGGCGAGCGAGGAGCCGCCGTACTTCTGCACGACAATGCCCACGATCAGTCCCTCGGAAAGGTTGGTGGCAACGACGGCCCACCGGCGACGTCGGCGGCGGACCGAGACAATTCTACGGCTGCGCGGTGGGCGCGCTCCCCAGCATCTCATCGGCGACCTCGACCTGCTCGGCGTCGGCGTCGAAGTCGGTGTCGAAGCGGTCGTGCGCGACGACGGTGATCAGCGCGTTGAGCGCCGCCCCCGCGAGGTTGCCCCAGTTGTTGACGTAGGAGAACTGCCACCACCACAGCGCCTCGTCGACGTTGCCGGCCCGGAAGTGGCGCAGGCCGTTCTCCAGGTCGATGGCGATCGAGGCGAGGTCGTCGGAGAGCCGGCTCTGGACGACCTCGGGGACGTAGGGGTCGAAGACGAACGTGTACGCGTCGACGCCCTCGAGCATCTCGGCCAGCCGCAGCCGCAGCTCGTCGATGTCGGCCTCGGGGCCGACGTCGGGCTGGAACTCCTCGCGGGGCGTGAAGTCGGTCTGGGCCCCGAGTCGCGCGCCGGCGAGCAGCACCTGGCTGATCTCGAGCAGCAGCAGCGAGATGGCCTGCGAGCCGTTGCCCTCGCGGGCGATCTCGCGCAGCGCGAGCAGGAAGCTCGTCACCGAGTCAGCGATGGCCTCCTCGAACCTGATCTTCTCGGTCTGGTCGCTGGTCACTGGGTCGTCCTTCATTGGGCTGATCTCCTTCCGGCGAACGCACGGCCGAGCGTGACCTCGTCGGCGTACTCGAGGTCACCGCCCACTGGCAGTCCACTCGCCAAGCGGGTGACACGCAACCCCATCGGGAGGAGCAGGCGTGTGAGGTAGGTCGCGGTGGCCTCGCCCTCGAGGTTGGGGTCGGTGGCGAGGATGACTTCGGTGACGGTGCCGTCGGCCAGCCGCGGCATCAGCTCCTTGACGTGGAGCTGGTCGGGGCCGATGCCGTCGATCGGCGAGATGGCCCCGCCGAGCACGTGGTAGCGCCCACGGAACTCGCGGGTGCGCTCGATCGCGACGACGTCCTTGTACTCCTCGACCACGCACAGCACGGTCGGGTCACGCCGCTCGTCGCGGCAGATCCGGCACTGCTCGTCCTCGCTGACGTTGAAGCAGACCGAGCAGAACTTCACCCGGGCCTTGACCTCGATCAGGACGTCGGCGAGCCGGCGTACGTCGACGGGCTCGGCCTGCAGCAGGTGGAAAGCGATGCGTTGCGCGCTCTTGGGACCGACGCCGGGCAGCCTGCCCAGCTCGTCGATCAGGTCCTGGACGACGCCTTCGTACAAAGGAGGTCCTCAGCCCAGGGACGGCGGTAGGAAGCCCAGGCCACCGGCGCCGCCGCCGAGGCCCTCGGACAGCGGGCCGAGCGAGTCGCCGGCGAGCGCCTCGGACTTGGCGCGAGCGTCGCGGTAGGCGGCGACGATGAGGTCGGAGAGGTCCGACAGGTCGTCGGGGTCGCTGCCGTCGAACTCGCCCGCGCGGATGGTCACGCCGACCAGCTCGCCCACGCCGTTGGCGGTGACGGTGACCGCGCCGCCGGCGATCGTGCCGTCGACCGTCTGCCTGGCCAGGGCGGCCTGCGCCTCCTCGAGCTGCTGCTGCATCTGCTGCGCCTGCTGGAGGAGGGCGTTCATGTCGAAGCCGCCGCCGAGGGCGTCGAAGGGGTTCTGGGTCATCGGGTCTCCAGGTGGGACGTGAGGGAGAGGGTGGACGGGCTCATCAGTCGTTCCTGATCTCCTCGATCAGCCGGGCGCCGAGCGTCTGGCTGAGGAGTGACTCGGTGTCGAGCGCTGCCGACTCGGCATCGCGGTCGTCGTCGCGGTCGACGTCGTCGTCGGCCGATCGGACCGGCTCGGTCGGCTCTGCCGGTCCGCCCGAGCGGGCGGCCTCGAGCGCCTCGCGCGCCGGGGCGGCGGAGACCGGGGGCTGGGACGCCGCCTGGGCCGGGGGCTGCACGGGCTCACCGTTGGGAGCCTCGACAGCCGGGGCCGGTCCGCCCGTCACCCAGTCCGGCGGGGCGTCGGGTGCGGCCTGGGTGGGAGCGGGCTCCGCGGCGGGGGCACCGGTCGACGCCTGGTGCACGACGGGCGCCTGGGCCGACGCGCCGCTCGGGTCGACGATCGACTCGACCTTCCAGTCCATCCCGACCACGTCGATCGACGCCTGGCGGAGGATCTCGTCGCACCCGCCGTTGACGAACGAGTCGCGCGCACCGGCGTTGGCGAAGCCGACCGTCAGCCGGGTGGCGTTCACGTCGACCACGTGGGCGTGCTGGGACAGCACCATCCATGCGAGCCGGCGACGGTTCTTGGTCTGCTCGAGGATGTCGGGCCACAGGCGGCGTACGTCGACGAGGCTGAGGCCGCCCTGCGGCCCGGCCGGCTGCTC
The DNA here is from genome assembly GCF_004137245.1 of Nocardioides glacieisoli. Lineage (GTDB taxonomy): Bacteria > Actinomycetota > Actinomycetes > Propionibacteriales > Nocardioidaceae > Nocardioides > Nocardioides glacieisoli. The sequence continues at coordinate 69,344 of NZ_SDWS01000005.1, read as the reverse complement.
GGCGACGGGCTCGTCGGAGGCGGGCGCCGGCGCAGGAGTGGAGGTCGGCGCAGCGTCAGGGACGGAGGGGACCGGCTCCGGGACGGACGTCGGCATCGGCGGGGGCGGCGGCGGGCCGTCCTGCGACGCCGCGGGCGCCGGCACCGGGGGCGGTGGCGCGGGCTCGTCGCGGGTCGGGGCAGCAGGAGCCGGCGCCGTCTGGGCGGCGGGTGCGGGCGCCTCCACCGGCGCGGAGGGAGCGGGAGCGGTCGGAGCGGCGGCGGCCCGCGCGGCCGCGACCGGCGACGTGGGAGCGGGCGTGCCGGTGACGTCGAGCCGGCGCTCGAGGCGCTCGAGCCGCGCCATCACGCCGTCGGAGGTGTGGTCGGCACCGGGCAGGAGCACGCGGGCGCACAGAAGCTCCAGCAGCAGCCGCGGCGCGGTGGCGCCGCGCATCTCGGTGAGCCCGGCGGCGACGATGTCGGCGGCGCGGCTGAGCTCGATCGCGCCGAACCTTGCCGCCTGGGCGACGAGCCGCTCGCCGGCGTCCTGGGGGACGTCGATGAGGCCGGTGGCCGGGGCGTCGGGGACCGCCGTGACGATCACGAGGTCGCGCAGGCGGCGGAGCAGGTCCTCGGTGAAGCGGCGGGGGTCCTGGCCGGTCTCGACGACCTTGTCGACGACGGAGAACACCGCTGCGCCGTCGCGCGACGCGAACGCCTCGACCACCTCGTCGAGCAGGGTGTCGGGGGTGAAGCCGAGGAGGTCGCTGGCCAGCTTGTGGGTCACGCCCGCCTCGCCGGCACCGCCCAACAGCTGGTCGAGCACGGACAGCGAGTCGCGCGCCGACCCCGCCCCGGCTCGGACGACGAGGGGCAGCGCGGCCGGCTCGATGGCCACGCCCTCCTCGCCCGCGAGCTGGGAGAGGTAGTCGCTGAGCAGACGAGGCGGGATCAGCCGGAACGGGTAGTGGTGGGTGCGCGAGCGGATGGTCGGCAGCACCTTGTCGGGCTCGGTCGTGGCGAAGATGAACCGCAGGTGGGGCGGCGGCTCCTCGACCAGCTTGAGCAGGGCGTTGAAGCCCTGCGTGGTGACCATGTGGGCCTCGTCGATGATGTAGACCTTGTAGCGGTCGCGCACCGGCGCGAAGAACGCCTTCTCGCGCAGGTCGCGGGCGTCGTCGACGCCGCCGTGGGAGGCCGCGTCGATCTCGATGACGTCGATCGAGCCGGGCCCGCCCCGGGCCAGGTCGCGGCAGCTGTCGCACTCGCCGCAGGGGTCGGAGATCGGCGCCTGCGCGCAGTTGAGCGCGCGGGCCAGGATCCGGGCCGAGGTGGTCTTGCCGCAGCCGCGGGGGCCGGAGAAGAGATAGGCGTGGTTGACCCGGTTGGCCGCGAGGGCGGCGCGCAACGGCTCGGTCACGTGGTCCTGCCCGATGACCTCCATGAAGGTATCGGGCCGGTAGCGGCGATAGAGCGCGAGCGGTGACTCCACGTCGTGAACCCTAACCGGGGCCACCCACAGCGGACAGGGCACGGTGCGTACTCATCAACCAGACATGAAGAGGCCCCCCACGCACCCGTCAGAGCTCACTTGCCCTTGCTGCCTTCCGGCCCTGGGGGATTGGGCGAGGTGACGCCGCGTGGGGGGTTGCCCGGGAGTCTAGGCGAGCGCCGATGCGGCCCCCAAACCCAGGGCCTGCGAGGGCGGGCGCAGTCGATTTCACCGGTCCCCGAGGCGACCGGTACTGTCCTCCGCGGAGGTATCGCCTAGTGGCCTATGGCGCTCGCTTGGAAAGCGGGTTGGGTTAACGCCCTCGGGGGTTCGAATCCCCCTACCTCCGCCGCACACACGAAGGCCCCGCCGTCCTGAGGGACGCGGGGCCTTCGTCGTGCGCCTCGGAAGAAGGGTCGTACGCCGCTCAGCGCAGCTGGGCCTTGAGCCCGTAGCGCCACTCCTCGGAGATCAGCAGGCTCCCCTCGTCGAGGCGCTTCTCGACCGCGTCGACGAGCATCCGTGAGGCACCCTCGGGGTAGACCCGGTGCCACGACAGCTCCTTGCGGTGCTCGTAGACGTTGTGGATGACGCTGGTCATCAGGGCCTTGTCGATGGGCGGGGCGAGGAAGTTGCTGCCGGCGAGGAAGGTCTCGGAGCGGTCGGAGCCGAAGCGGAGCGTCACGCAGGGCACCTCGAGCACGTTGGCCTCCTCGACGATGCTGCCGGAGTCGGTCACGATCACCGCGCACATCGACATGGCGGCGACGACGTCGAGGTAGCTGTCCCACACGGGCGTGGAGATCAGCGCGTCGCCGTACCTCGCCTCGAGGTCCTCGAGCCACTGCCGACGGCCGAAGTTGTCGATGGCGGCCTCGGTGCCGAGGAGGCGGATGAAGAGGATGTGGTGGCCCTGCTCGAGCAGCGCCTCCATGGCGTCCATCAGCAGGTTGAAGCGGAAGTGGTTGGTCGTGTTCTCGCGACGGTGCACGCAGAACCGCAGGAACGAGCCGTCGCCCATCTGCGGGAACTTCTGCAGCACCTGGTTCTTGTCGCTGCCCGCGACCGCCTGGGCGAGCGCGTCGACGACCGAATTCCCGACGACGTCGATGGCAGCCGGGGCGAAGCCCTCCTCGATCAGGAACTCGCGGTTGAGCTCGACCGGGGCGGCGTGCAGGTCGGTGCCGGCGTCGGCCACGCGGGTGTTGAACTGCTCGGGCGACGGCTCGCGGCTGCCCTTCGACCAGCTGGTGCGGTCGATCGACTGCTCGCGGAATGCCGCCCAGTCGAGGTCGGCGCCCTGCTCCAGCCAGCCCCGCAGCACCTCCGGCTTCGGCGACAGGGTGCGCAGGCCGGCCTCGACGTGGACGAGCGCCTGGCGCTCGCCGAAGGTGGCGAGGGCGCCGGCCATCGCGGTCGTGGTGTCACCGTGGACGTACGTGATGGGGAACCCGCCGCGCTCGGCGAAGCCGCGCAGGTAGAGCGCGAGCTTGGCGGTGATGCCCGAGACGAGGTCGTTGACGCCGCCGCGCACCTCGAGGTTCACGTCCTCGCGGACGCCGAACTCGTCGAGCATCGACTGCGACAGGTTGTGGTCGTAGTGCTGGCCGGTGTGGCACAGCACCACGTCGTGGCCCCGCTCACGCAGCTCGTGGTAGATCGGCGCCTGCTTGATGATGTCGGGCTTGGTGCCGACGACGACGATGTGCTGGCTGTTCTCGTGGGACATGGGTTCCTTCGGGTTCTACGAGGGGTCGAGAGGCTGAGGAGAGCTCGCGCTGACGCGGCTCAGAGGAGATCTTCGCGGTTGGTGGCCGCGAGCAGCGAACGGAGGTGCGCGAGCGCGGCGGGATCGATCGCCTTCCGCTTGTCGAGGACGTAGACCGCGTCCTCGTGGGACACCACGACCAGGCCGGTGGCGCCGAGGGTGATGACGGGCCGGCCGTCCATGCTGGCGACGAGGACGTCGTCGCACTCCAGCTGCAGGGCCGGGCCGATGGCGTGCTCGTCGTCGTCGGCGAGCACCTGCTCGAGACGCTTCCAGGTGCCGATGTCGCTCCAGCCGAGGTGGCGCGGGACGACCAGGCACTCCATCCCGGCGGCGAGCAGCGGGTAGAGCTCGTGGCCGCCGATGGCTGCTCCGCGGTAGCCGTTCACGTCGGGCCGGTCGGCGGTGAACCGCGAGATGGCGTCGAAGACCATCGGCATCGCCGCCCGGTAGGCGTCGCACGCCTGCTGGACGCGTACGCCGTAGCAGGCGGTGTTCCAGTAGAGGGAGCCCGCGTCGCCGATCTCGTCGATCGTCGCCGGGTCGGGCTTCTCGAAGAAGCTGGTGATCACCTCGACGGGGCCGCCCTCCCCCGCGGTGTGGATGTAGCCGAGGCTGCCGTCGAAGCCGGTCGGCTCGGCGCCGAGCACCACCATCGACTCGGGGCTCTCGACGAGCTGGGCGAGCATGTCGCGCGAGGCCTGGTTGAACGCCTCGTCCTCGGTGATGAGGTGGTCGGACGGGGCGATCAGCGCCGGCGCGTTGCCGTAGCGGTGCTCGAGGGTCGCGATGCCGAGCGCGAACGCGGTCGCCGGACCGGCCGGATCCTCTTCCAGGATCAGGTTCTCCGGAGGCACCGGCCCGAGGGTCGCGCGGGCCGCCTCGGCGAAGCGGGCGCGCGTCGAGACGTGGATGCGGGACGGGTCGACGATCTCGCTGAGCCGCTCGATGGTGCCGGTCAGCAGGGGACGCCCACCCAGGACCGGCTGGAACTGCTTGGGGCGGCGGTCGCGGCTGATCGGCCACAGGCGCGAACCCTGGCCCCCGGCCAGGATGACGGCGACCGGCTCGTCCGACGTGTCAGTCATGGGGCGATTCCATCATGGCGGGAGCTGCGGACGAGCGGTCGCAGCATGAAGGCGAGTGCGAGCAGCGACCCGGCGACCAGCCCCGACCACAGCAGGATCGCGCGGGGAGTGCTGAACAGGTCGACCGGCCGAGGCGCCGGAGGCGCCTGCGCATCGGCCCGCGTCTCCTGCACCGTCGCCTCTACCTGCCCTTGGCGATCGGGCCTGATCTGGCGCGTCAGCGCGTCGTGCGCCTGGACGACGCCCGCCCCGGTCCACGGGTCGCGCGCACCACCGCTCTCGGTCGTGGCCTCCAGCCGGGCGACCAGCTGGCGCGGCGTCTCGCGCGGGAAGCGCTCGCGCAGCAGCGCCAGGATCCCGCTGACCTCGGCGGCCGCCCAGGACGTGGCGACCTGCGGCACGACGCACACCTGTCCGGTCGCGTTGACCGAGATCGCGCCGAGCGTCGGGGCCGCCACGTCGGTGTCCGTGTTGGGCCTGACGTACTGGCTCGGGTCGCCGCCGTCGGGCGGCGTCGCGCTGACCGCGAGCACGCCCGGGTAGTCGGCCGGCCAGACATCGGCGTCGTTGCCCGGCGTGCCCCTGAACCCGTCCTCGCTGGACGCGTCACCCTCCTCCTTGTTGCCCGAGGCCGCGACCACGACGAGGTCGAGGGCGACGAGCCGGGCGACGGCGTCCTCGAGCGCAGGATCGGGCTGGGTCACCGCCAGCGAGATGTTGACGACGTCGAAGCGCTCGCGCCGGTGGGCCTCGATCACCTCGTTGATGCCCGCGACCATGCCGGCGGACGACAGCGCCCGCTCCCCCTGCGCGGGATCGGCCACCTCGGCGTCGTAGACCTTGACGTCGAAGACCTGCGCGTCGGGCGCGACGCCGTGCGGGCCGGCGATCAGGTTCGCCACGATCGTGCCGTGGCCCGACAGCCGGGTGGCGGGGTTCACGCCGGGGATGGTGGCGCCGTCGTAGGGGATCGCCCCTCCCTCGCCGCCCACGATGCCGCTGTCGATCACGGCGACCTTGACCTTCTTGCCCGAGGCGAGCTCCTGGGCCCGCTCCACGTGCATCCGGTCGAAGGCAGCGTTGTCCTCCTCGTGCGTGTCGGCCAGGCGCTCCGAGCCCGGCACCTCGCTGATCGAGCAGGGGGCCTCGTGGTCGGCGTGCGCCGGCATCGCCCACGCCGGCACGATCGCGGTCGCGACGATCCCGGCCGCGAGCGTCGTACGGACGCGGTGCACTAGCCGTCCTCGTCCGAGTCGGGCGGTGGCGCGTCCTCCGGCACCCGGCGCGCACTGTTGGTCGTCAGGGGCACGCCCGTGTCGAAGAACCGCATCCAGGTGCTCGGCACCAGCGGAGGTACGACGTCCTCGTAACCGATGTAGGTCGGCACCAGCGGTCCCAGCAGGTACTTCTCGCCCTTGGTGTCGACGACGTAGGGGGTGCCGCCGGTGGCCGCGTCGTCGGAGCCGGACAGCACGTAGGCCCCGAGGCTGGGCTCGACGTCGACGTCGTGGCGCCCGGGGCTGATCGGGTCCTCCCCGGCGGGGTCCGCGGCGCCGGTCGGGTTGGTGGCCAGGCTGACGCGCGCGGCGGTCGCCGGTCCGGGGTGCAGCTCCGCGCACATCGCCCCGGAGGTGACCGCGGTCGGCAGGCTCGTGGGCCACTCGTCCGGGACCGTGGTGTCGTCGAACCTGGCGTTGACGTCGTCGGGGACCTCGACGGCCGGTCGGCCGACGACGGTGTAGACCATGGCGGCGAAGGGCGAGAGCTGCTGGGGAGCGTCGTCGCCGAGGAGGTAGTAGCGACCCGAGGACGCGGAGACCAGGAGGTCGCCGATCGCGAACTCCGAGAGATCGGTGCGGGTGTCGCCGTAGCCCACCGGCTCGCCGGTGCGGGTGACCCCGAAGGACTCCTCCTCCAGGTCGGTGCCGGACGCGGTCGGGAAGAGGTTGAGCCAGTCCTCGTCGACCTCGACCGGCGTCGCGCCGAACTGCAGCCGGTTGCCGACGGTGGAGGCGGAGATCTCGTCGTCGGGCATCGCGAAGCGCCAGGCCCGGCCCTCCTGGTCACCCACGGGTGGAGCGGTGGCGATGAGCCACTGCTCGCCCTCGCTGGAGACGAGGAACGCCGATCCCGTCAGGTCCTCGACCGACGGGGTCTCCTGCACGGCGACCTTGATGCCGAGCCCGTCGCCGGTGCAGGCGGTCCAGCCGTCGTCGACGAGCTCACTCGCTGCCGGGAGGCCGGCGGGGGCGCCCTCGATGCCGAGGTCCTCGCCGAGGCTGACGGTGCGGATGTACTTGTCGCGCACGGTGAAGGGGGTCAGCTCGGCGTCGGCCAGCAGCAGCTGGGCGGAGACGTAGTTGGGCACCCGCTGCAGGAGCGGGTTGTCACCGCCGACCATCACGACGTACTGCTCGCCGGTGTCCTTGGAGATGATGAAGCTGCCCTGCTCGAGCCACTGCGCCGGCGGGCGTCCCAGCAGGAAGCCGGCGATCGCGGCGCCCGCGAGCAGCAGCACCGAGAGGGCGACGCCACCGATCAGCACCCGGCCGGGACGCACGGGCTCGACCTCGCGACCGCCGGGAGCGCCGGACACGAACGCCGTCACCAGCCGTCGACGGCTGAACGCGTGGGCCTCGACGAGGTCCTTCTTGGTCGCCACCCGTCAGCTCCTCAGCCCGCCACCGCGGACACGAAGCCGGCGGCGAGCACCATGAGCGGGAGCAGCGCGATCAGGGTCATCGTCTCGACGACGTCGCCCATCCGTCCCCGGCGCACGGAGGCGGACGCCGGCACGAGCGTCAGCGCGAGCAGCACCGCGCCGATGCCGGCGAGCCCGATCGCGGCACCCGCCCGCCACTCCTCGTGGATGAGCAGCATCGAGACCGCGACCGACACCAGTCCGAGGATGCCGGAGGTCAGGCCGGCCAGCACCTCGGCGCCCGTGCGGTACTGCCGGGTGCGGAACATGACGGCGAGGCAGCAGACCGCGGCCAGGATCGTGCCGTAGACGCCGCGGTCCACGGCGAAGGGCGCGAACAGCACGAGCAGCGTGCCGACGGTGGCGGACACCGCGAACAGGATCTCGTGACCCACGCGGGCGTCCTCGGCCACCTCGTCGGGGTCGATCTCGTCGGGGTCGGCGGTGATGTCGTGCAGCGAGTAGAGCTGGTCGACGCTCGTGCCGGTGACCCCGAGGGCGAACCACGGGAAGATGCTGCCGGCCAGCACCACCAGCGTCATCAGCACGGTGAAGACCGGGCCGGGCTCCAGCGAGGCGACCCGGATCAGCACCGAGCTGGCGACCAGCACGGCACCGACGACGATGGCCGGGATCACCAGCGGGCGGCCGTCCTGCAGGCCGACGACCGCGACCAGCCCGACGGCGAGGACACCGAGGCCGGCACAGAGCAGCGGGTCGGTGAAGAAGGCGTCGTCGAGGGGCCAGCTCCAGCCCGGCAGCTCGCCGGGCGCGAGCAGCAGGCCCGCCACACCGGCGTACACCGAAGCGAGCAGGGACACGGCGACGCCCGCCTCGGGCTCGTGCTGGGCGCGCGCCAGGACGACCCCGCCGACGACGAGGAGCGCGGCGATCACGGCCGCGGCGACGCCACCGAGCAGGCTCTCGCCCTGCAGCAGGAGGGCCAGGGCGCCGAGGCCGAGCAGGACGCTTCCCGCGCCGAGTGCCGTACGCCGTCCGGCTGCCGGCTCCCACGGCTTCAGCTCGTTCTCCACGACGTCGGCCATCGCCTCGACCACGTCGTCGTAGACGCGGGGCGCCTTGTCGTCGACGCCGGCGGTGACGGTCAGCAGGCCACCGTCCTCGATGCCCTGCATCGTCAGGCCGGCGTTGGCGGCGAGCTGGCGTCCCTCCTGCGTCACCAGGCGGTAGCCGCCGTAGACGGTGGAGGCGTCGAGCAGGCCGACCGAGCGGGCCAGCTCGGGCACCAGCTCGGCCACCGGGATCGAGCCCGGGAGCACCAGGTCGACGCGACGCGAACCTGACGCGATGGTCACCCGGACCAGGCCCGAGGCGACCGAGGACCCCTGACTCATATGGCCTTCCCCCTGCTGAACGTGATCGTCCCGACCGGGGGCCGGGGCACCGAACGGGGAGCAGCCTAGGCCATCTCATTCGGGCATCGGCCGTCGCGAGCGGCGCCTGGTGTGGGTGCTGGCAAGGCGGAGGAGGGAGACATGGCGGAGCCATGGCGACCGACGACAACGCAGCCAGCGCGCGCACCGGGCGTCGCGCAGCAGGTCGAGGACCGAAGGAGGTGGCCCGAGGCGACTGCTCACCGGAAATGGGTCGAGGCCGATCATCCCCGGAGGGACGACCGGCCTCGGCCGAGCGGAGTGCGCTCAGAAGCGGTTGGCGCCGCGCGCGTCGGCCGCCTTGTACTCGGCGTTGGACGAGTCCACGCCCTGGCTGGCCTGCTGCAGCAGGAGGGTCATCTCCTGCATGGCCTGGTCCCACTTGGCCTTGGCCTGGTCGTAGGCCATCTTGGCGTTACCGTTCCAGTCCGACCGCAGCGGGTTGAGCTCGCTCTCGAGCTGGTCGAGGCGGGCCTCGATGTCCTTGGCCGCCTTCATGACGTCGGCGGCACCGGCGTCGAGGTGGCCGTGCTGGACCTTGATTCCGTCGAAGCTCATCATCGATCTCCTCAGTCTTGTCAGGGCCCGGCGTCAGCCGAGACGGCCCTGGAGGTTGGTGTGGGTGGCGGACTGGTTCTCGTCGGTCGAGACGTTGTCGCGCTCCGTCTCCTTCATCGACGCGGAGAGCTGGTCGAGGGCCTTGAGGATGGTCTCCTGCTTCTGGTCCCACGAGATCATCAGGTTGTTGAACGCGGTCGCGCCCTGGCCACCCCAGCCGGCCATCAGGGTCTGGATGTTGCCGGAGAGGACGCCACACTTGTTCTTGACGTCACCGCGGGCCTGATCGACGTAGTCGGCGCCCTTGGAGAGGGCCTTCTCTGTCTGGCCGTACATGTCGCTCATGGAAGTTTCCTTCTCCCCCGGCGGTCTGACCGGCCGAGTGTCGTGGATGTGGTGGCGGACCACCGTCTTGGTCGTGAGCTGCTACTCAGGGAGACGTCCCGACCCCCTGTGCTGACGTGGCATCTACCCGACCGAATCGGGCCTAAACATCGATCCACCGAACGGTGGACGAGTGCCTAGGACGTGATTTCCCACAGCCGCCGGAAGATCCCGGCCGCGACGACCGCCGCAGCGAAGGCGAAGCTGCCGCACAGGGCCTCCGCCACCTCCGCGCGGCGCGACCACCAGACCGAGCGCCAGCCGCGGCCGGTGGCGACGGCGGCCGCGACCGCGATCGCGCCGAGCCCGACGACGACGTAGGAGAAGGTGTCGAGGTGACCGGCCCCGGGACCGGTCACGAGGTGCTCGGCCAGCGCGGCGAGGGCGCCGAGCCCGGCCAGCCGGAGGAACGCGCGGGCGGCAGCGTGCCGGTAGGAGCGGGCGGCGAGCAGCAGCGACAGGCCGGCGAAGAGCACGAGGCAGCGCGCGCCGATGCGGTCGAGGTCGACGGTGGCGCTGTGCAGCAGCAGCGGGCTCGCGGTCACCGTGACGACCATGATCGCGACGCTCGCCCCGGTGACGATGCGCGAGGCGCGGTGGACCAGCCGCTCCATCGCGTCGGCACTCACCACGACGCGGCCGCGGCGCCCGGTGGGCTGGGAGTCGCGGGCCGACCAGGCGGTGACGGCGAGCCGTTCGAGGTCGAGGAGCGCCTCGTCGGGCACGTCGATGGCGAGCGACGGCGCGAACCGCGCGGCCATCATCGCGAGGAACACGAGGAGGGTCCACGCGACGCGGGCGTCCCAGCCGAGCAGGGCCGTGAGGGCGCAGCAGACGAACACCACGAGGCCGCTGGCGATCCACACGATGCTGGTCTCGTCGCTGTGGGCGGCGAGCGCGCGGCCGATGCCGGCGACGACCGCTGCGGCGATCCCCGCAGCACCGAGGATGGCCGGCAGCAGGTGGACGCCCGGCTCGTAGAGGGCGGCGAAGGCGGCGGCCGCCGCGAAGGCGGGGGCCGCGGCGGCACGCTGACGCTGGTGGCGGCCGACCGGGAGCACCCCGACCAGCGCACAGGCGAGCAGCATCCCGACCGTCACGGTGCGGAAGGTCTCCTCGCCCGCGCGACCGGCGTACCACGCAGCAAGCACGGCGGCCGCGGACGCGACCGCCGCGATCATGGAGGCCAGCGCCGGGCTCTCGGGCGCGTTCTTGGCCGCGTCGAGCAGCGTCGTCCTCCTCGGGCGGTGCACCCCGCTCGTGGCGACGAGCACGTCGCCGGGCTGTACGCCGGCCTCGCTGAGCGGGACGGCCGCGTTGAGCCGCGTGCCGAGCGCGGTCTGCAGCAGCGGGATGCCCGGCACGGAGCCGGCGCCCGCACCCGACTCCCGGGCCTGCGTGGCGTACTCGCGGGCCACGTCGACCGCGGTGGCGCCGGCAGGCACGACGAGGTCGAGCACCCCGGCGGGGCCGTGGATGCTGACAGCGATGGTCGCGTGCGCGGGGCCCGGCACCACGACGTCCGACACGATTCCCCCTTCGCACGCATCGAGCACCTCTCCGCTGGAGAGATCGAGCACCTCTGCGCAGGAGGGTAGTCGCAGCCGCGACGCCTATCATCGACGCGACTTCATCGGGTGAGGCAACGGGGGACGTGTGAGCACGACACTGCGAGGCGGGCAGCGGCTCGACGAGCCGGAGATGCCGAGCGGGCAGATCGTCCTGCAGCCGCCGCCGGAGCTGCAGGAGGGCGAGGGCGCCAGCGGCGTGCTGATGAACGCCATCCCGATGCTCGGCAGCCTCGGCTCGATCGTGCTCGTCGCGACGATGAGCGGCAGCGGCAACCGCGGGCGCAGCTTCCTTGCAGCGGGGATGTTCCTCTTCGCCACCCTCGGCTTCATCGTCGTCCAGATCGACCGGCAGCGGAAGCAGCGCGCGCAGCAGGTGACGGGCTCGCGCACGGAGTACCTCCGCTACCTCAGCAACATCCGCAAGGTGGCGCGCGAGGCCGCCGACCAGCAGCGCCGCGCCCTCAACTGGCACCATCCCGAGCCGTCCGCCCTGCCGTCCCTGGCCGAGGACCGCACCCGGCTGTGGGAGCACACCAGCACCGACGACAACTTCCTGCACGTGCGCTACGGCCTGTGCTCGCAGCCGCTGTCGCTCGAGCTGGTGCCGCCGGAGAGCGCACCCGTCGACCAGGTCGACCCGGCTGCCGCGTCGGCGCTTCACCGGCTGCTCGTCGTGCACCGGCTCCAGCCCCACCTGCCGGCGTCGATCGACCTGCGCGCCTTCGACCGCATCGAGCTGTGCGGCGAGGCCGACGAAGCCCGCTCGACCGCCCGGGCGATGATCTGCTCGGCCACCGCCTTCCAGAACCCCGACCAGCTGATCGTCGCGGTGCTGAGCTCGGAGCAGAACCTCACGCACTGGGACTGGGTGAAGTGGCTCCCGCACGCGCAGAGCACGCGCGAGGCGGATGCCGTCGGTCCGATGCGACTGGTCTCGACCTCGCTCGACGACCTCGGCAACCTGCTGCCGCCCGACCTGAGCGACCGACCGCGCTTCGGCGCTGACGAGCGCGCGGCGACCCCGCACATCCTGCTCGTGATCGACGGCGGCCACCTGCCGCCCGGCAACCACATCGTGCCGCCCGACGGCCTGCACGGCGTCACCCTCCTGGACCTGCCGGCGCGGTGGGACGAGCTCGAGGACTCGACGCGGCTGCGCCTCGAGTTCACCGGCGGGCCCGACGAGCTCGGCAAGCGGCCGGTGCGCGCGCTGCGGCTGCGGGGCGAGCCGGTCAAGGCGCTCGCCGACCAGTGCGACCTCGCGACCGCGGAGGCCTTCGCCCGACGCATCGCGCCGCTGAAGACCGCGAGCGCCGAGTCGTCCTCGGCCGGCGGCGCCGTCGACATCACCTCGACGACGCCCGACCACATGGACCTGCTCGGCCTCGGCGACATCTTCGCCTACGACCCGGACACCGCCTGGCGGCCACGACCGGTCCGCGACCGGCTCCGCGTGCCGATCGGCATCGGCGACTCCGGCGGCCTGATCCACCTCGACATCAAGGAGTCCGCCCAGCAGGGCATGGGCCCCCACGGCCTGGTGATCGGCGCGACCGGGTCCGGGAAGTCGGAGTTCCTCCGCACGCTCGTGCTCGGCATGGTGATGACGCACTCCTCGGAGCAGCTCAACCTCGTGCTCGTCGACTTCAAGGGTGGCGCGACCTTCGCCGGCATGGCCGACATGCCGCACGTCTCGGCCGTCATCACCAACCTCGCCAACGAGCTCACCCTCGTCGACCGCATGCAGGACGCCCTGTCCGGCGAGATGACCCGTCGCCAGGAGCTGCTGCGCGACGCGGGCAACTACGCCTCGGTCCGCGACTACGAGAAGGCCCGTGCCAACGGCGAGCCGCTCGAGCCGATGCCGTCGCTCTTCATCGTCGTCGACGAGTTCTCCGAGATGCTGTCGGCCAAGCCGGAGTTCATCGACCTGTTCGTCGCCATCGGCCGGCTCGGCCGCTCGCTCGGCCTCCACCTGCTGCTCGCCTCGCAGCGGCTCGAGGAGGGCCGGCTCCGCGGCCTGGAGTCCCACCTCTCCTACCGCGTCGGCCTCCGCACCTTCTCCGCAGGTGAGTCCCGGGCGGTCCTCGGCGTGCCGGACGCCTACGAGCTGCCCGCCGTCCCGGGCCTCGGCTACCTCAAGCCCGACCAGTCCACGCTGCTGCGGTTCAAGGCGGCGTACGTCTCCGGGCCGCCGTCGAGCCGCGCACGGGTCACGCGCGACGAGGGCGGCGGCATCCGCGGCATCCTGCCCTTCACGATCTCCGAGGTGCAGGCCCTCGAGCCGACGCCCGACGACGGCGCCGAGGTCGTCGCGCCGCAGCCGGAGCGGCAGGGACAGGGCGAGCAGCCGTCGCTGCTCGACGTCGCCGTCACCCGGATGATCGGCAAGGGCCCCGAGGCGCACCAGGTCTGGCTGCCGCCGCTCGACGTCCCCGACACCCTCGACGACCTGATGCCCGACCTCGCCGCGCACCCCGAGCACGGCCTGACCTCCCTGCAGTGGCGCAACGTCCCCGGCCTGGTGATCCCGCTCGGCACCGTCGACCGGCCGCGCGAGCAGCGCCGCGACACCATGACGCTCAACCTGACCGGAGCGGCCGGCCACGTCGCCGTCGTCGGTGGTCCGCGGTCCGGCAAGAGCACGCTCCTGCGCAGCATCGTGACCAGCATGGCGCTGGTGACGACGCCGCTGGAGTCGCAGTTCTTCGTGCTCGACTTCGGTGGCGGCGCATTCGCGCCGATGACCCGGCTCCCGCACGTCTCGGGCGTCGCGACGCGCTCCGAGCCCGACGTCGTACGCCGGGTGATGGCGGAGGTCGAGGGCATCGTCGACCGGCGCGAGGCCTACTTCCGCGACAACGGCATCGACTCGATCGAGACCTACCGCTCACGCCGCGCGCAGGGTCGCGCGGACGACGGCTGGGGCGACGTCTTCCTCGTCATCGACGGCTGGAGCACGCTGCGCGCCGAGTTCGACGACCTCGAGATCGAGATCCAGCAGCTCGCTGCTCGCGGCCTCACCTTCGGCCTCCACATCGTCACCTCGTCGACGCGGTGGGCCGACTACCGCGCGGCGATGCGCGACGTGTTCGGCTCCAAGCTCGAGCTGCGCCTCGGCGACCCGCTCGACTCCGAGGTCGACCGCAAGGTCGCCGCCCTCGTGCCGGTCGGCCGCCCCGGTCGCGGCCTGGTGCCGTCGAAGCTGCACTTCCTCGGCGCCCTGCCGCGCATCGACGGCGACGGGAGCGCCGACACCCTCGGCGACGGGGTCGACCACCTGATCGACACGATGGTCGCCTCCTGGCACGGACCCGAGGGCCCCAAGCTCCGACTGCTCCCGGGCAGGGTCACCCTCGAGGCGGTCCGCGAGGACGCCGTGCGCCGCACGGTCCCCGAGCGCCACGTCCTCCTCGGCATCAACGAGAAGGAGCTCGCGCCGATCGGGCTCGACGTCGACGCCGAGCCCCACATGCTGGTCTTCGGAGACGGGCAGTCGGGCAAGAGCGCGCTGCTGCGGGCGTACGTCCACGAGATCATGCGCACCCGCACGGCCAAGGAAGCCCAGATCGTGCTGGTCGACTACCGCCGCTCGCTGCTCGGCGAGGTGCCGGACGAGTACCTCCTCAACTACCTCACCTCCGCCACCCAGGCGACACCGACGCTCAAGGACATCGCGACCTACCTCGAGGGTCGGATCCCCGGCCCCGACGTCACGCCCGACCAGCTGCGCAACCGGTCGTGGTGGACCGGCGCGGAGGTCTACGTCGTGGTCGACGACTACGACCTCGTCGCCACCGCCCAGTCCTCGCCGGTCTCGTCGCTGCAGCCGCTGATGGCGCAGGCCCGCGACGTCGGGCTGCACGTGGTCGTGGCACGTCGTACGGGCGGCGCCTCCCGCGCGCTCTACGAGCCGGTCATCCAGTCGCTGCGCGACCTCGCGATGCCGGGCGTGATGCTGTCGGGTCCGCGCGACGAGGGCATCCTCATCGGCAACCTGCGCCCCCAGCCCGCGCCGGCGGGCCGCGCCCGCGTCGTCACCCGCGACGGCGGCACCCAGACCGCCCAGCTGGCCTGGCTCGACCCGACGATGTGACCAACCGAGCGGTGGCGGAGCCACATTCTCGAGCGATCGAATGTGGGTGGATCACCGCTCACGGGCGCGTCGTACGTCGACACGCGCTCGAGCGGTGGTGGAGCCACCTTCTCGGCTCAAGAAATGTGGGTGGACCACCGCCCGGACGAGAGGTCAGCGGCGACCGGAGCCGAACATCCCCCGCGCGATCTCGCGGGCGGCCGTGCGCATGAAGTCCTTGAACGCGGTCGACTTCACGACGTCCATCACGATGCCGTCGTCCTCCTCGGCCGCCTTCTCCGAGGACTTCTTCGTGACCCGCTCGTTCTTCTGCTCGCGGGCCATCTCCTTGACGCGCGCGTCCTCGGCGGCCTTGCGAGCGCCCTCCTCGAGCTTCTTGGCCAGCAGCTCGCGGGCGGACTCGCGATCGATGCCCTCGGCGTACTTGGCGGTGAGCGGGGAGGCCTTGACCGCCGCCTCCATGCCGTCGGTGGGCGCGGCGTCCATGAGCGACTCGGGCGCCCGGAGGCGGGTCCAGGCCACCGGGGTCGGGGCGCCGCGCTCGTTCATGACGGTGACCACGGCCTCGCCGATCCCGAGCGACATGATGACCTCGCCGAGGTCGTCGTACGCACTGTTGGGATAGGTGTTCACGGTCGCCTTCAGCGCCTTGGCGTCGTTGGGCGTGTGCGCGCGGAGCTGGTGCTGGACGCGGGAGCCGAGCTGGGCGAGCACCTCGTCGGGCACGTCGGTGGGCGACTGCGTGACGAAGAAGACGCCAACGCCCTTGGAGCGGATCAGCCGCACCGTCTGGGCGATCTGGTCGAGGAACGCGTCGCTCGCGTCGTTGAACAGCAGGTGCGCCTCGTCGAAGAAGAACACCAGCTTGGGCTTGTCGAGGTCGCCCTCCTCCGGGAGGTCGTGGAAGAGGTCCGCGAGCAGCCACATCAGGAAGGTCGAGAAGAGCGCCGGGCGGTCCTGGAGGTTGGGCAGCTCGAGCAGGCTGATCACGCCGCGGCCGTCGTCGGTCAGCCGGAGGAAGTCCTTGGTCTCGAACTCCGGCTCGCCGAAGAACACGTCCGCACCCTGGGCCTCGAACGACACCAGCTCGCGCAGGATGACGCCCGCGGTCTGCGGCGAGAGCCCACCGATCGTCTTGAGCTCGGCCTTCCCGGCCTCGTCACCGGTGAGGTACTGCAGCACCGCGCGCAGGTCGGCGAGGTCCAGCAGCGGCAGCCCGTTCTTGTCGCAGTAGTAGAAGACCAGGCCCAGCGAGGACTCCTGCGTCTCGTTGAGGTCGAGCACCTTGGCGAGCAGGGTCGGCCCGAAGGCGGTCATCGTCACCCGCACCGGTACGCCGATCCCCTGGCCACCGATCGCGTAGAACTCCGTCGGGAAGCCGGTCGCCGTCCACGTCTGGCCGACGCTCGAGGTGCGGGCCGTGAGCTTGTCGCTGGGCTCGCCCGGGACGCTGAGACCGGACAGGTCGCCCTTGATGTCGGCCGCGAACACCGGTACGCCGTTGGCGCTGAGCTGCTCGGCCAGCAGCTGGAGGGTCTTGGTCTTGCCGGTGCCGGTGGCGCCCGCGACCAGGCCGTGGCGGTTGAGCATCCCGAGCGGGATCCGGATGTGCACGTCGCTGAGCTCGTCGGCGTTCAGCATCAGCCCACCGAGCTCGAGCGCGGGCCCCTCGAACCGGTAGCCCGGCGCGACGGCCTCGGAGATCGGGTCGGTCGGGGCCGGCGCCTCCGGCGGAGCGGCCGGCTCGGTCACCGCCTCGCCTGCGGCGGCGTCGGCGGGCGCCGGCGCAGCGGGTGCGGCCTCCGCGCCGGGGGCCTCCGTCGGCGTCTGCTCTGGCACTGGCGTCGTCCCCGGGGTCTCGCTCATGCGAGCGAGCCTAGTCACGGCGGCAGACGACGACGAGGGTCGTGTGGTGCCGTCGTTATGATCACCGGCGTGATCTTCAAG
The DNA here is from genome assembly GCF_004137245.1 of Nocardioides glacieisoli. Taxonomy (GTDB): domain Bacteria; phylum Actinomycetota; class Actinomycetes; order Propionibacteriales; family Nocardioidaceae; genus Nocardioides; species Nocardioides glacieisoli. The sequence goes on along the minus strand of NZ_SDWS01000005.1, from coordinate 52,364 downwards.
CGGGTGGGCCTCGGCCGGCCCTACCCCGACCACGGGCTGACCTCGCGCACCTGGGCCGACCTGCCCCCGCGCCAGGTGCGGCTCGACGAGCTGGTGACCACCAAGGACACCCTCCAGCTCGACACCCTGCTCGACGAGGACTCCACCTTCTACGGCGACCTCTTCGCCCACGTCGTGCAGTGGAAGGGCGACCTCTACCTCGAGGACGGTCTCCACCGTGCCCTCCGGGCCGCGCTCCAGCAGCGCAGCGTCCTCCACGCCCGGGTCCACAAGGCCGACGGATGACGGGCGCGCTCAAGTCGGCGCTGACCCTCGCCGTGCTGGCCGCGCTCGTGCTCGTCGCGGCGGTCTGGGGATGGGGGGCGCTCACCGAGCCCCTGCCGGAGGACGAGCCGGTCGCGATCTGCGAGCCCACCGACGTCGCCGCCGGTGGCGAGGTGCGCCGCGACCAGGTCGTGGTCAGCGTCTTCAACGGCAGCAAGCGCTCCGGCCTCGCCGGCTCGACGATGGCCGAGCTCGCCGAGCGCGGGTTCGTCGAGGGTGACGTCGGCGACGCACCGCTGCCTACGGCCACCACGCAGATCTGGTCCTCGGAGCCGACGAACCCGGCCGTGCTCCTGGTGCAGAAGCAGTTCAAGAAGGCCAAGATCGTCCCGGGCGACCCGATCGGCGACGGCATCGTCGTGGTAGTCGGCGAGAAGTTCAAGGCCCTCAAGGGGAAGCAGGTCGAGTCGGTGCTCGCCGAGGCCGACGCGACCTACTGCCGGGCGACCGGCTCGGAATAGACCCGGAGCTAGTCCCTGTCGTGGCGGCGCGGGTCGCCGAGCCACTGCGCGAGCCGGCCGTTCTGCGACACCTGGCGCAGCCGGTCCTCGGTCGCCTCACGCAGCTTGCGGGGAGTGACGACGAGGAGGTCGTCGCCCGAGCGCAGGACCGTACGACGCTCCGGCACCAGCGAGCTGCCGCTGCGGATCACCAGCGAGACGGAGGCGCCCTGCGGCAGGCGCAGCTCGCCCACCTCGACGCCGTGCATCTTCGACGTCGGCGCGATCGTCACCTGGAGCAGGTCGGCGGCGACCCGGTCGAGGGGCGCGGCCTCGACGTCGAGGCCGCGGGGCTCGTTGCGGCGCGCGACCCGCAGCCGTTCGGCCGCCCAGGGCAGCGTCGGCCCGGTGAGGAGCGTGTAGACCACGACCATCACGAAGACGATGTCGAACAGGTCGTCGGCGCCGTCGACCCCCTCCGAGAGCGGGATCGTGGCCAGGACGATCGGCACCGCACCGCGCAGCCCGGCCCACGAGATGAAGCCGAGGTCGCGCAGCGGCATCGGCTGGGCGATGCTGCTGGCGAGCACGGACAGCGGTCTCGCGACCACCGTCAGCACGAGCCCGGTCACCAGCGCCTGCACCACGGTCTGGGCGTCGATCCGCCCGGGCGACAGGAGCAGTCCGAGCATCACGAAGAGGCCGATCTGAGCGAGCCACGCGACCCCCTCGGCGAACGACCGGGTCGCCACCCGGTGCGGCAGCTCGCTGTTGCCGAGGATCAGCGCGGCGACGTAGATCGCAGCGAACCCGGAGGCGTGCACGGCCGACGCGGCGCCGTACGCCGTGAACGCCAGGCACAGGACCGCCAGCGGGTAGAGGCCGGAGGAGGGCAGCGCCGCGCGGCGCATCACCCACGCGCCGGCCAGGCCGCACACCGCCCCGATCAGGGCTCCGGCGAGCAGCTCGAACACGATGATGCCGGCGACCTCGAGGAGCCCGGACTCGGCCGCGGCACCGGTCGAGATGATGCCGACGAGGACGACGGTCGGGGCGTCGTTGAGCCCCGACTCGGCCTCGAGGGCGCCGGTGAGCCGCTTCGGCAGCGGGAGGGCACGCAGCACGGAGAACACCGCGGCCGCATCGGTGGGCGAGCAGATGGCGCCCAGCAGGATGGCGAGCTCCCACGGCAGCCCCAGGAGGTAGTGCGTGCCGACCGCCACGACCGCGACCGAGACCGCGACGCCGACGGTGGCGAGCGACAACCCCAGCCGGATGCTCGGGCGCATCTCCCGCCACTCCGTGGTGAGACCACCCTCGGCGAGGATGATCGCGAGGGCACCGAAGCCGAGCGCGTGCGCCAGCTGGGCGTCGTCGAAGGGGATCTGGAAGGGCCCGCCCTCCCCGAGCAGCACGCCGATCAGGAGGTAGATCAGCAGCGACGGGAGCCCCGCGCCCGCCGAGACCCGCACCGCGAGGATCGCCGCCAGCGTCACGACCGCGCCGACCAGCACGAACACGTCGAGCTGGTGGACGTCGAATGTCATGCACACCTCGTGCGATCGGGCGGAGATCCGGGGCGGACGGGGGCGGCCAGAGGCTCCGATCCTATCGGTGGCCGAGCGGTGTCCCGGCCGTTGTCCGGGGCACGATGGTCCGCAGCGACGACGTTTGGACGAGGTCCGGACGGGGTAGGCGTCCTCCGACGAAAGGGTGTGATCGATGTACGGCGACACCGCTGCCGGCCGCAAGCGCGTGGCCCAGCTGCGCGAGCAGGCCGGGGACGTCCGTGGCCTCGCTGCCCGCCTCGTCTCGCAGGCCGAGGCCGTGCCGTGGCACGGCAAGGCCGCGGAGGCGATGCGTGAGCGCATCCGCGAGCGCGCCGGCCACCTCCGTGCCGCCGCCGCCCAGCACGACACCGCCGCCGAGTCGCTGTCCGCCCACGTGTCCGAGGTCGACCGGCTCAAGGAGGCCATCGACCTGCGCTCCCGCAAGGCCACGACGCTCGTCGAGGACGCCCGCACCCGCGCGAGCGAGGGCGCAGCGGCCGACGACGACGCGGTCCTCGTCTCCTTCGACCCTCCCCCCACCGGTCACCGCGACTGGCTGACCGTCGAGCTCCCGGGACTCTGACCATGGTGACCATCGACCTGACCACCCCGCCGGCCCCGCCGGCGACCTTCCTCGACGGCATGGCGCGGCGCCTCGCGCTGACCCTCCCCGAGCTGCGCCTCGTCGCCGACCTCGCCGGCGGGGCACCGCTCCCCTTCGACCTCCAGCCCACCGAGCACGCGGCCGGTGGCGCGGGCGGCCTGTCCGGTCGCCTGGGTGCGAGCAGGGGCTCGACCGAGGACTCGGCCTACACCGACGCGCTCGGCACCCTCCACGACCCCGAGGAGACGATGCGGCGCCGGGGGCTCATCACCGACGACGGCGCCGACCCGGGCCTCCTGGGTGCCGTCGGCCTGCTGGCCACGCCCCGCCTCGCGCTCGACCTCGACGTCGCGGCCGGCGCGACCCAGGTGAAGGCGTGGCACCGCCAGTCCGGTGGCGCCGTCGCCAGCCTGTCGACCTGCGACGGCATCGTCTTCGAGATCGCGTGGTTCCCGGTCGACCAGTGGACCGTCGAGCTCGCTCGGGTCACGACCGTCCCGGAGGACCTCCCACTCACCACCTCGCGCGTCCCGGCCCTGCTCGACGTGCCCTATGCCCTCGCCGACTCGGTCGGCGAGGCCGTCCGCTCCCACCGCTCCGACCTCGTTCCGATCCTCATGTCCCAGGCCGTGGGCGAGGTCCGAGCGGACGGCGAGGTCCTCACCGAGGCCGAGGCCACCGCCGCCGTGTCCGCGGTCCACGCCGAGAGCCGCGGCCGGCTCCGCATCCTCGCCGCCGAGGTCGCCGAGGGCGCCACCTCGTCGGTCGGGGTGGTCTCGTGGGTGCTGCTCAACGATGGCTGGCACTCGCTCACCCCGCGCCACGACGACGTCGCCCGCGTCTCCGTCGCGATCGTCGAGCCCGACGACCTCGCGACCGAGCTCGCCCCCGTGCTCGCCCAGGTCTCGACCCGAGAGGATGTCGCCCGATGAACTCACCCTCCGACGTTCTCTCGCTCCTCCGCTCCGCTCCCCCACTCAACAACGCCGCAGGGACCCCGAGGTGAACGCCATGGACATCCCCCGCACGTCCGGCGACGACACCGCGCCCGCCGCCGACTCGTCCGCGTCCGTCGCGGCCGACAAGTACGACCAGATGCTGGCGCTGGCCGACCTGTTCGACTCCTCCGGCAACGAGATGCGCACCCGCGCCCGCCTCGGCACCGAGATCCTCGGCGACGACGACGTCGTCGACTCGGGTGCGCTGTCGAAGGCCACGTGGGGCCAGGCCGAGGAGGACATCCGGGCCGCGCTGACGGGCAAGCACGGGCTGCTGACCCGTTCGGTCGAGCTCGACGCCGACGCGCTCGTCGTACGTGCGACGGTGCTGACCTACCGCTGGATCGACGAGCTCCAGCAGGCGGCCTACAAGACGCTCGGCTCCATCGCTGGCCGGGCCATCGGCTACCTCGCCCCCGAGGTCGCGCTCGGTGGTGCCATCGTCAGCGCCGGCCTGATCGAGACCGACGCGCTGGACCGCGACGGCGTCGCGGCCTACCTGAGCGAGCTCGCCGACAACAACCCCGAGCTCATGGAGCACCTCTCCGGTGGTGGCGGCCTGCTCGACGGCCTCCACATGCGCTCCCTGCTCACCGCCGGCGTGCTGGCCTCCGACCAGGGCGCCCACGCTGCGCGCGGCGGCCTACGGGCGATCGGGGTCGAGCCGTTCCCGACCGACGCGGTGTCCGCGTTCCGCGACTCGGCAGGATCCTTCGTGGAGGCCGAGGAGCCCGAGGCCGAGGCCGAGGCGAGCTCGGGCCAGGCACCGCGCTCGCTCGAGGAGCTGCTGGCCACCCTGCTCGCCGAGGACGCCAAGATCTCGGTCCAGCGGGTCGGGACCGGCCGCTACATCGCCTACCTCCCGGGCTCCCTGGGCGTCGGGACCGGTCGCCTGCGCCTCGTCGGCGCCGACCCGAGCACCTCGGTCGCCCAGGTGATCCGCGCGATCGAGAAGGTCGTGACCGAGGACGACGCCCGCGTGATGCTGGTGGGCTCCGCGGCCGGCGGCACGGTCGCCGCGGAGATCGCCGCCGCGGCGAGCTCGCCCCGCTTCGTCGTCGACCAGGTCGTCACGGCCGGCGCACCGTCCTCGCAGGTGCCCCGGATCCCCGAGGCCACCCGCGTCCTGTCGCTGGAGGACCGCTCCGACCCGGTCGCGCTCCTCGGCTCGCTGATCAACGCCGCGACGCCCAACCGGCTCACGGTCGTGTTCGACGGCGGTGCGTCCGCGGGCTCGGAGCTCTACGTCGCCGGCGCCAAGGCGGCCGACACCGCCGAGCACCCCGAGCTGCGGGCCGAGATCGCCCGGATGCAGGAGCTCGGCTACCTCGCGGGCTAGGCGATCTGGTGCACGAACTCCCCGAGCTGGGCGAGGTTGCGGCACTCGACCATCGGCACGACCTGGCCGTACTGGTCGGCAGCGCTGTCGCCGGTGCCCCAGTGGCGCGGGTGCTCCGGGTTGAGCCACCACGAGTGGCGGGCCCGGCCGGCGAGGTCGGCGAGCACGGGCAGCGCGAGGTCGCTGTAGTTCGAGCGCCCGTCACCCAGCACCAGCAGCGACGACCGCGGGCCGATCGCGTCGGCGTGCTCCTCGGCGAAGCGGGTGAGCGCCCGGCCGTAGTTGGTGCGTCCCCACAGCGCGGCCTGCGAGATGCTCGCCGACAGCGACTCCATCACCTCGACCACGTCGGCGCCCGGCCGGAACGTGTCGCTCACCTCGACGACGTCGTCGACGAAGGTGAACGCGCGCACGCCGCTGAACGCCTCGCGCAGGGCGTACACCAGCATCAGGGTGAACTGCGCGAAGTTGGCCACTGACCCGCTCACGTCGCAGAGCACGACGAGGTCGGTGCGGTGCGGGCGTCGCGGCCGGTGGTGGGTGGTCAGCGGCACCCCGCCCGTGGCGATGGATGCGCGCACCGTGCGGCGTACGTCGAGCGGGCCGCGACGCTGCGCGTGCTGCTCCTTGGTCAGCCGAGCGGCGAGCCGGCGCGCCAGCGGGTAGATCTCGCGACGCATCTCCTCGAGGTCGCTGCGCCGCGCGGCGGTGAAGTCAAGGCGGTCGATGGTCGGCCGCACGGTCACGTCGACGACGTGCTCGGGCCCCTTCTCCTCGGCGATGCGCCGGCGGGCGTCGCCCTCGACCAGCCGGGTGAAGTCGCCGATGCGTCGACCGGCCGTCCGCTGCGCCCGCTCGTCGTCGAGGCCCGAGGCGAGCAGCCCCTGCACGAGACGGTCCATCAGCTCCGCGGGCGAGACCCGCTGGAGGGAGGTGTACGCCGACCAGCTCGACAGCCCCGGTCCTCGGCCGGGCATCGCGCCGAAGCGCGCCACCGCCTCGACTGCAAGGTCCTGCAACGCCTGCTGGTCGCCGGCAGCCAGCGCCTCCGCCAGCGCCTCGCGAAACCTGGCCAGCTCGGGTCCGGTGTCGGGCGGTCCGTCCGACGCCGGCTCCGCCTCCTCACCGGCGACCCCGCCGCCGATGAGGCGCGGGTAGTAGATGTCGAAGACCGCGTCGAAGGTCACCCGCTGCGGCTGCCGCTTCACCAGCGTCGCTGCGTACGCCGCCCGCACGGTCTCGCGGTCGTGCCACGTCACCTTCTCGAGCGCGCTGATCGCGTCGAGCCCCTCGGCAAGAGACACCGACAGGCCCGCCGAGCGCAGCGCCTCGACGAAGCCGATGTGGGTGTCGAGAAGGCTCATCGAGGGAGCTGCAGCTCCTTGATCGCCCGCTGCTGGTCGGAGGCGTGCTTGAGCACGACGCCGAGGGTGCGGGCGACGGTGGCCTCGTCGAGGTCGCCGATCTGGAGGGCGATCAGCGTGCGCGCCCAGTCGACCGACTCCGCGATCGACGGCGCCTTCTGGAGCTCGAGCTCGCGCAGTCGTACGACGACGTCGACCAGCTGGGCGGCCACCTTGTCGTCGAGGCCGGGCACCTGGCTGGTGACGATCGCCTTCTCGCGCTCGGCGTCGGGATAGTCGAGGTGCAGGAACAGGCAGCGTCGCTTGACCGCCTCCGACAGCTCGCGGCTGGCGTTGGAGGTCAGCACGACGAACGGTCGGCAGATCGCGCTGATCGTCCCTAGCTCGGGGATGGTGACCTGGAAGTCGCTCAGCACCTCGAGCAGCAGGCCCTCGACCTCGACGTCGGTCTTGTCGACCTCGTCGATCAGCAGCACGGTCGGCTCGTCTCGGCGGATCGCGCTCAGCAGCGGACGGGTGAGCAGGAACTCCTCGGTGAAGATGTCGTCGTGGGTCTCGCTCCACGAGTCCCCGCCGCCGCTGGCCTGGATCCGGAGCAGCTGCTTCTTGTAGTTCCACTCGTAGAGCGCGCGCGCCTCGTCGAGGCCCTCGTAGCACTGCAGCCGGACCAGCTCGGCGCCCGCCGCGCGCGCCACCGCCTTGGCCAGCTCGGTCTTGCCGACACCGGCCGGACCCTCGACCAGCAGCGGCTTCTCCAGCGCTCCGGCGAGGTACGCCGTCAGCGCGGTCGCGTCGTCGGTGAGGTAGCCGGCCGCGCGCAGCCGCGCGGTCGCGTCGTCGGCGGAGTCGAACCAGGTCGTCACGGTCGCGAGCCTAGTGGCCATGTAACGGGGTGGCGGCCGTGCTCCCAGGCGAGGGGGCTGCTGGCGCGTGCGCTCGCTGGCGCTCACGCTCTTCCGTTCAAGACGTCGCGCTGCGCCCTCCGCTCCGCGGAGGGCGCAGCGACGAGGCCTCAGCAGAGAGGGCGGGATTCGAACCCGCGGTAGGTCTCCCTACGACCGCTTTCAAGGCGGTTCCGATCGGCCGCTCCGGCACCTCTCCTCGTGCAGCGCAGAGGCGCCGCACACCGCGCGACTCTACCGTGGGAAAATCACCGGGTGAGCACCGAGACCGTCACCGTGCACCGCCTCGCACCCGCCGTGGCGGCGCGCCTGCTGGGACTGGTGCTGTGCGCGGTCGCCCTCCTGATCCTGGCCAGCACCGTCGCGATCGCCGTCGTGGACCTGCACACCGTCTTCCTCCTGGTGCCCGTCGCGATCACCGTCGCCGTCCTGGCAGCGAGCTGGTGGGTGTGGCGCGACAAGGGCTGGGTCGCCCGGTTCACCGACGAGGGCTACCGCGTCCAGTGGGTGCGCGGTGTCGGCACGGCATCGGGTCGGTGGAAGGACGTCGAGGACGCCGTCACGACGACCATCGCCGACGCACCCGTCGTCGTGCTGCGCCTGCGCGACGGACGTACGACCACCATCCCGGTCGAGGTGATCGCCACCGACCGCGAGGAGCTCGTCCGCGACCTGCAGCGGCACCTCCGGCGCGGGCAGGGCCTGCGACCGCTCTGAGCGCCACCCGAGCAACCTGCCGAGCGACCTGATTCGGCGCACCCGCGCTGAGCCTTGTAACCTTCTGTCCGCCCGGCCAACAGCCGGGCATGGAGGCGTCGCCTAGTCCGGTCTATGGCGCCCGCCTGCTAAGCGGGTTTGGGGCTAAAACCCCATCGAGGGTTCAAATCCCTCCGCCTCCGCCACAGACCGGCCCCCCATTCGGGTGAGGGGGCCGGTCATCGGCAGCGTGCGCCCTTTTGCAAGATCCTGCAATGCACAGACCTGCACCGGCATCGCACTGACGCTGCCGGGGAGCGTGCGAGACAATTGATGTGTCATCCCCTGTGACATCGTGACAACTAGAGGTGAAACCACTATGACCCCAGTACGCCGCATCGCCGCCGCCGCCCTCGTGGCCGCGCTTGGATTCGGAGCCGTCGGTCTCGGCGCCGCCCCGGCCAACGCCGGCATCGACACCTCTTGGGGCGGCAAGATCAAGGCCGGCCGCTGATTCGACTCGTGCCATGATGTGCACGTAAGAAGAAGCCGGGACACGGACCCCTCAACCCCCCACGAGTTCTGGTCCGCTGGCCTCCCCCACAGGCCCGTCCCGGCACGAGGGCAGCAGCTCATCGAGCTGCTGCCCTCGCCTCTATTTCCCGGCAGGTCGCAGCAGCCCGGTGTCCCGGTGGGTCAGCGCGCCGGCTCGTCGGTCTCGCGACCGGAGATCCCGCGCTTGCCCATCTCGTAGCCGAGCTGGAACCGGGTCTCCACCTCGAACTCGCTCTTCAGGTCCGCCACGTAGCCTGCGTAGGTCCGGGGGCTGACGCCCAGGCGCTTCGCCCCGGCGGGGTCGGCGCGGCCCTCGAGCAGCATCCGGATCGTCATCGCTCGCTGCTCGGTCGCGATGTCGCGCATCAGTGAGGTCTCACTGCTGGTGAACGGGCGGGCGCGCTCCCAGTGGCGCTCGAACATGTCGACGAGGTAGCCGACCATCGACCGGTCGCTGATCACCATGGCCGTGTGGACGCCTTCGTGGCTGGGGATGATCGCGACCCGTCGGTCCACCACGATGAGGCGGTTGAAGAACTCGTCCAGGGTGCGCACCTCGGCGCCGGCGGCGGTCACCGCGGCGACGTACTTGCGGGTGTCGGCACCGCGGCGCGCGGCGTGCTGGTAGAGCGTGCGCATCTTGACGCCGCGCTTGAGCGCGGCGATGTCGCGGGCGCCGACCTCGGCCCCGAGCTGCTTGACGCCTCGCAGGTCCTGCGGCTGGGCCGTCAGGAGCTCGATCTCGGCGTCGCTGACGAGCGAGCCGAGGAAGTTGCCGATCGTGTCGAGCCCGCGGATCTCCGCGAACGGCCCGCCCACGGCGCTCGGGGAGCGACGCCAGGCGTGCGACAGGGTGCTGAAGGCCTGGGCCCAGTGGGCCGACTCGGCGATCAGCTCCGCGCCCTGCTGGCCGAGCGGCGCGACGACCTGCGCCTGCACCGCCGCCGGGTCGACGGCCCGCCAGTGCACGCCGTCGTCGCTCTTGTTGACCAGGCCGACCTCGACGAGCAGGTGGAAGGCCTCGTGGAGCTCACTGCGCTCGGCGATCCGGGCGTCGGCGGCGCTGATGCCGCCCGAGGTGACGATCTCCTCGTAGAGCGGGGTGGACTGCTCCTCGAACACGGCGCGTTCGTGCTGCCCGAAGGGCATGACTCACCTCCCACGTTCCCACGAGACCCAGTGTGAGGATGGTGCCACACGGGTCCCAGCGAGTGTCAGGAAAGCGCGTCGACCCGCCTTCCTGGCCGAGGAAGACGGGTCGACGTGCGCTGTGCGCCGCGGATCGGGTGCCGGATCAGGCTTCGAGGCGGGCCTTCAGGGTGTCGAGCTCGCTCCAGAGGACGGCCGGGAGGTCGTCGCCGAACTTCTCGAACCACTCCTCGATCTGCGGGATCTCGGCCTTCCACTCCTCCGCGTCGACGGCGAGGGCCTGGGCGAGCTGCTCGTCCGTGAGGTCGAGGCCGTCGACGTCGAGCGAGCCCGGCGCCGGCACGTGGCCGATGGGGGTCTCGACCGCGGCGGCCTGGCCGTCGAGGCGCTCGATGACCCACTTCAGGACGCGGCTGTTCTCGCCGAAGCCGGGCCACAGGAAGTCACCGTCGTCACCGCGGCGGAACCAGTTGACGTAGAACATCCTCGGCAGCTTGGCCGCGTCGTTGTCCTTGCCGATGCCGACCCAGTGGCTGAAGTAGTCGCCGGCGTTGTAGCCGATGAAGGGCAGCATCGCCATCGGGTCACGGCGTACGACGCCCACGGCGCCGACGGCGGCCGCGGTGGTCTCCGAGGAGAGCGTGGCGCCCATGAAGGTGCCGTGGTTCCAGTCGCGGGCCTCGGTCACGAGCGGGATCGTCGTCTTGCGGCGACCACCGAAGAGGATCGCGTCGATCGGCACGCCGCGCGGGTCGTCGTACTCGTCGGCGAGGATCGAGCACTGCTTGATCGGGGTGCAGTAGCGGCTGTTCGCGTGGGCCGAGAGCTCGGTGGACTCGGGCGTCCATGGCTCGCCCTTCCAGCTGGTCGCCTGGGCCGGGGTGTTCTCCAGGCCCTCCCACCACACGTTGCCGTCGGGGGTGAGGGCGACGTTGGTGAAGACCGAGTTGCCCTTGCGGATGGTCTCCATCGCGTGCGGGTTGGTGTGCTCGTTGGTGCCGGGCGCGACGCCGAAGAAGCCGAACTCCGGGTTGACCGCCCACAGGCGGCCGTCCTCGCCGATCCGCATCCACGCGATGTCGTCGCCGATCGCCTCGACGTTCCAGCCGGGGATGGTCGGCTTGAGCATCGCCAGGTTGGTCTTGCCGCACGCGCTCGGGAAGGCCGCGGCGACGTACTTGGTGACGCCCTGGGGCGAGGTGAGCTTGAGGATGAGCATGTGCTCGGCGAGCCAGCCCTCGTCGCGCGCCATGACGGAGGCGATGCGCAGCGCGTAGCACTTCTTGCCGAGCAGGGCGTTGCCGCCGTAGCCCGAGCCGAAACTCCAGATCATCCGCTCCTCGGGGAACTGGACGATGTACTTGGTGTCGTTGCACGGCCATGCCACGTCGGCCTGGCCGGGCTCGAGCGGCATGCCGACCGAGTGGAGGGCGGGCACCCAGGCGGGCGACTCGCCGGCGGCCTCGAGCTCCTCGATGCGGCGCAGCACGTCGGTGCCCATGCGAGCCATCACGCGCATGGAGACGGTGACGTAGGCCGAGTCGGTGACCTCGATGCCGAACATCGGCTTGTCGGCCTCGAGGTGGCCCATCACGAACGGGATGACGTACATCGTGCGGCCGCGCATGCAGCCGGCGTAGAGCCCGCGCATGAGCTCCTTCATCTGCTCGGGGTCCATCCAGTTGTTCGTGGGCCCGGCGTCGCGCTCGGCGACGGAGCAGATGTAGGTGCGGTCCTCGACGCGCGCCACGTCGGTCGGGTCGGACGCCGCGTGGAAGGAGTTCGGCATGACGTCGGGGTTGAGGCGCGTGAAGGTGCCGGTGGCCTCGAGCGAGGCGGTCAGCTCGGCCCACTCCTCGTCGGAGCCGGTGCACCAGTGGATGCGGTCGGGCTGGGTCAGCTCGGCGACCTCGGTGACCCAGGCGACGATGCCGGGGTGAGTCGTCGGGGCGGAGGTCGTGGTCTCGGTCGTTGCGGACATCTAAGGATTCCTTCAGCGTTCGTCGCGGTTCGCGCGGCCTCGTTGTCGGCGACTTTCCGGGGACGCTAACGCTTGTGAATCGGTGCACGAATTGGATCGTGCCAAGGGTTGTGACCTGGATCTCGTAGCCCACTTCCGCCGTTCTTCGACGGAACTGGCCACGGCACCGAGCCCGACGCGGGGCGCCGTCACGCGTTCACACCGGGGCGTCGGGGTCGATGCTGCGGGTCTCGGAACGGCGGTTGCGTGTGCTGATCCAGTCCTGGACGTAGACCTTGGGCAGGATCTTCGCGACCGAGAGGGTCACGTAGAGGATGGTGTTGATGGCGACGAAGGCGGCCAGCACCGCGACGAACTCCTCGCGCAGCGCGCTCTCGGGCAGCAGGATCCCCCACACGTGCATCAGGTCTCCTCCACGCGCAGAGCGTGGCTCGGCTGGACCACGTGCTTCCAGGCGGCCTGCTTGGCCAGGGACAGGTCCCAGACCCCCTTCACGTACACGACATTGAGGAACATCGCGTAGAAGAGCTCGGGGAAGAGCGTCAGCGCGAGAAGTCGCGCCTTCCAGCCGCCGCGCCACACGGTGACGAGCCGCTCGAGGGTGAAGACGAGACCGACGCCGATCCAGAACGGGAACCACACCCAGGTGTCGGTCGCGACGACCATGAGCACGATCAGCCCGAGGTAGGTGGCCAGCGCGATCACGCCGTACCCGATCCCCAGCTGCTGCGCCCAGTAGCGGAAGGTGGCCGGGCGCAGGCCGTAGGCCCCCAGGTTCTCGAGGGCGCCGCGCTGCCAGCGCAGTCGCTGTGCCCAGAGTCCCCGCCACGTCGGCATCACCTCGGTGACGACCGTGCAGTCGGGCGGCGAGACCATCAGGGCGCCGAGTGACTTGAGGGCGATCGTCAGCTCGTTGTCCTCCGTCAGGGCGACCGTGTCGTAGACGTCACCCGGGATGCCGGGCAGGTTGCGGCCGCGCTCCTCTGCCACCGCCCGGAGGGCACGCGAGCGGAAGACGGACGCGGTGCCGGTCAGCACGAAGACCCGGCCACGTCGTCGCTTGAGGTCTCGCTGGTAGCGGGTGTACTCGTTGCGCTGGAACAGGCCGATCAGCCCGCCGCCCTCCTCGCCGTAGAAGAGCCCGCCGACGGCCATCAGGGCTCGGTCGTCGCCCAGGCGCCGTGCGGCTGCCTCGAGGAAACCCTGGTCGAGCGACGTGTCGGCGTCCATGACCATCACGCAGTCGTTCTCCCCCATGCCGGGGAGGACGCGGGCAATGGCCTGGTTGAGCCCGCCGGCCTTCTTCTTGTCGTTGTCGACCGTCTCGAACACCTCGACACCGGCCTCGCGCGCGAGCCGTACGGTCGCGTCGGTGCAGTTGTCCGCCACGACGATGATGCGCGCGGGCGGATGGGACTGGGACCGCAAGGAGGCCAGGGTCTCGGTGATGCACCCCTCCTCGTTGTGCGCGGGCACCAGGACGGTGATGGTGACCGGCCCCGCGTAGCGGCCGCGCGTCTGCGCCATCACCAGCTTGGGCGCGAGGGGCAACCGGTCGGGGTCCTGGCTGCGGCGGGCGCGAGTGGCGATCCACCGCTCGAGCGACGCCACGCCGGCCGCCAGGAGCAACGCCAGGCCCGCGGCAGCCATCACGACCCGTGGCGACGGCACCTCCGTGTCGTAGAAGACCTGCCAGGCACCGAAGAGCAGCCCCTCCTCCGGGCTGCGGCCGGCGCGGGGACCACCGGCAGCCACGGCGAGCCACAGGAGGAGCGCGCCCGCGGACGCGCACCCGATGATGGCGAGGCCGACCGAACGTTGGAGCCACTGCATGGTCAGTGCACCGGCTCGGGGGTGGTCAGCCCGGACGGGAGGAACGACGACACGAACTCGTCATAGGGGACGGGCTTGCCGATGAGGAAGCCCTGGGCGAAGTCGACGCCCTCCTCGCGGCAGACCTCGAGGATCCTCGGGTGGGACACGAACTCGGCCACCGTCTGCTTGCCGAGGTCCTTGGCGATGCCGACGATGGAGCGCAGGATCGTGCGGTCGACGGACGACTCGTGCACCTGCGCGACGAACTCGCCGTCGATCTTCACGTAGTCGAAGAGAAGGTGCTTGAGGTAGTAGAACGACCCGAAACCCGCGCCGAAGTCGTCCAGGGCGAACGAGCACCCGAGCTCGGTCACCCGCTCGGCGAAGGCTCGCGCCAGGGCGACGTCGCCGACCGCGGCGGTCTCGGTGATCTCCAGGATCAACGCGGAGGGGTCGACGTCGTGCACGGCGAGGGCGTCCCGGATGCTCTGCTCGACGTCGGGGCGACCGATCGAGTGGCCGGAGAGGTTCACCTCCAGCTCGAACTCCGGGTCGAGGCGGCGGAGCTGCGCCAGCATGGCGACGCTGTGCTCGACCACCCATGCGTCCACCTGCGGCATCAGGCCCACGCGTTCCGCGATGTAGACGAAGCGCGTCGGCGGGACCAGCTCGTCGTCCTCGCGGAGGCGGAGCAGGACCTCTGCCGAGGTGATCCGGTCGTTGGAGAGGTTCATGATCGGCTGGAGGTGGAGCTCGAAGCGATCGTGCTCGAGCGCGGCCTCGATCCGGCTCTGCCACATCAGGCGCGCAGCCGTGCGCGGCCCGCGGGAGTCCCCCTCGGGGAGCAGCGCGACCTGGTTGCGGCCGGCCTCCTTGGCGTCGTACATCGTCATGTCCGCCAACGCGAGCACGTCCGCTGCGTGCTCCGAGGCAGCCAGGAACGTCACTGCGCCGACGCTCGCCGACACCCGGCGGCCCACGCCGTCCAGCGTCGTCGCGTGCGTGCGTACGCGCTCGACGACGAGCTCGGCAACCCTCTGGGCTGCGTCCTGGTCGGCATCGGGGAGGAGGATGGCGAACTCGTCACCCCCGAGCCTGGCCACCACGTCCGTGCTCCGGATCGAACGTCGGAGCAGTCCGGCGATGGTCACCAACAGCTGGTCGCCCACGTTGTGCCCGAGGCTGTCGTTCACCTGCTTGAAGTTGTCGAGGTCCAGCAGCAGCAGTGCCCCCTTCGGCCCGTCCCGACGGCACCGGTCGAGGTGCCGCTGCAGCTCGTTGTCGAAGCGCCGGCGGTTCGCCAGGCCCGTCAGCACGTCGTGGTCGGCGAGGTGGGTCAGGCGGTCGAGGTAGCGACGACGGTCAGAGATGTCGACGACGTTGACCATGAGGATCTCCCCCATGCCCCGGTCGCCGACGACCGTGCTGCTCAGCGAGACGCTGAGGTCGTTGCCGCCCGAGTCCCGCACGGAGCACTCGGCGACGAGGGTCTCCCCCCGGCTGGACATCAGTCGACCGACGTGGTCCTCGATCCGGTCCTCGCCGGGCGTCTCGAAGGCGCCCAGCGAGTGGCCGACCATCTCCGGCGGGTCGAGGCCGACCATGACGGCCATGGCGAGGTTGACCCGGATGATCTTGCCGTCCGTGTCGAGGAGCGCGACCCCGTGCGGGGCGTCGTCGAAGAGCCGCTCCACCCGCTCGTTGGCCGTCCGGGCGCGGCGGGTCTGGCGCTCGAGGTCGCGGACGATGCGCTGGAGGACGGGCGCGATCACGAGGGTGACGGCTGCCCAGACGACGGCCCGCCGCCAGTCCCCGACGGCATACCCCGGCGGCCCGATCGCCACGATCGGGATCACGAACGTGAGGACGGCGAGGCCGCTCGCCACCCACAGCTGGCCGAGCGTGCCGGTGATCGCCAGCCACAGGATGGGCAGCAGGAGCAGGACGGTCATGCCCGAGGAGGAACCACCGGCACCGGCACCGGCCGCGTCGTGCAGCAGCGCCGAGAAGGGGAAGAGGAGGTAGGCGGCCATCGGGTCGAGCCACGAACGCTCGCTCCGACGCTGGCTGGCGAGGTACGCCACCACCACCGGCACGAGGCTCAGCGCCGCGAGCCCCGTGACCCACCACGGCCGCTCGTAGGGCGGGAGGAGCACCGTGACCAGGCCGATGAGGGCCACCACCGCGAAGGGGATGGCCAGGGCGGGCGTGCCTCGGCGCAGGCCCCGGCCAGCACTCGGGACCTGCGCGTCAGTCCTCGCAGTGCGTCGTCTCACCCACACAAGTTAGGCGAGCAGTTGACGTTCTGTGGCAGTTTTGTTAACTATTCCTGAGCGAGATCTTCTGACACGCGGCGGTGGGCCTCCCAGATCTCCTCGGGCATCCGGTCGAACTGGGAGAGGTGCTCCTCGCGGAAGCCCATCTCCTGCTGCCAGCGCTCCTTGTCGATCGACAGGATCCGGTCGAGGTCCTCGGGCGTGATGTCGACGCCCTCGAGGTCGAGCTCCTCCTTGGTCGGGATGATGCCCACGGCCGTACGCCGTCCCTCGACCTCGCCGTTCTTGAGCTGGAGCAGCCAGAGCAGCGGCCGCAGGTTGTCGCGGTAGCCCGGCCACAGGAAGTGGCCGTCCTCGGCGTCACGCTGGAACCAGTTGACGTGCGCGAAGATCGGCTGGTCCTTCGCCGCCCCGACGATGTCGAGGTAGTGGCGTGCGTAGTCGCCCTCGCCGTAGGCCATGAACGGCCGGTTGGACATCGGGTCGTAGCGGAGGATGCCCTCCTTTCCCTCGGCGGCCGACGTGGCCTCCGCACCCAGCGTGAGGCCGTCGTACACCCCCTCGGCGAGGTCGGTGATCGCGCGGATCAGCGGCTCGCGGTCGCGGGTGCGGCCACCGAAGATGATCGCGTCGATCGGCACGCCCATCGGGGCGTCGTAGTCCTGCGCGATGTTGGGGACGTTGGCGAGGGTCGTGGTGAAGCGGCTGTTGGGGTGCGCCCACGGAGCGGGGTCGTCGTCCTTGCGGTCCGCGATCGGCGAGCCCATCCAGTCGAGCCAGCCCTTGCGGGGCGGCTTCTCCTTGGTGCGGCCCTCCCACCACACCTCGCCGGTGGTCGGGTTGTAGGCGACGTTGGTGAAGATGCAGTCGGTGCCGTGGCCGACGGACGCGAGGGCGTTGGGGTTGGTGGTCTCGTTGGTGTCCTTGGCGACGCCGAAGACGCCGTACTCCGGGTTCATCCCGTAGAGCCGGCCCGACCCCTCCTCGACCCACAGCCAGGCGATGTCGTCGCCGTAGAACGACACGTGGTAGCGCTCGCCCAGCGCGTCGGGAGCCGCCATCATGGCCAGGTTGGTCTTGCCGGAGGCGCTCGGGAAGCCACCGCAGATGTGGTAGTCCTTCCCGGTCTCCTTGTCGTAAATGCCGATGAGCATGTACTGCTCAGCGAGGAACTTCCTGCTCGCCCAGCCGTCGTACGCCCCCTGCCGCAGGCCGTGCGCGATCTTGCCGAGCAGTGCGTTGCCGCCGTAGGACGAGCCGAAGTGCAGGATCGTGCGCTCGTCGGCGACGGTGACGAAGTAGCGCTTGTCGCCGTCGGTGCCCTGGCCGAGGTTCTCCAGGTCGCCGGTGACGTGGACCGCGCGGACGAAGTGGCCAGGGTCCTCGAGGTCGTTGACGAACTGCACGCCCACGCGCGCCATCCGGATCATGTGGAGCACGACCGTGCGGGTGTCGGTGATCTCGACGCCGGCGGCCCACGGCGCGAGCGCGTTGCCGGCGGGAGCCATCAGGTAGGGGACGACGTACATCGTCTTGCCGGCGCTGGCGCCGCGCATCAGGTCGGTGAGCTTGGGCTTCATCTCCGAGGAGTGGCGCCAGTTGTTGTAGACGCCCCTGTCCTTCTCGTCGCTCGTCGCGACGATGGTGCGCTCCTCCGAGCGGGCGGTGTCCTTGTGATAGCTGCGGGAGTAGTAGCGCCCCTCGCCGGCCTTCTCCAGCTCGCCGGCCGCGACGGCCTCCTCGAGGAGACGGCGGTCATCGGAGGCGTTGACGACCTCGATGCGCTCGGCGCCGGTGAGCTCGGCGTACTCCTTCACGAACTCGCGGACCTGCGGGTTGGTCAGTCCGGCGTCGTCCAGCGCTGCCTCGAGATCTGCCATCGGCGCTACCTCTCATCGTGCGAGGGCCGTGACCCTCACGTGTGCGGGTGCTAGGCACCCTAGGGCACCCTCTCGGCGGGTGGGACCCGGCTTCGGGGTGGTCCTGATTTCGTCCGCCCCGAACCGGTCGGCTATCCTCAACCAGTCCTCGCGGTGCTTGCGCAGTGCGGGCGACGAGCGCCTGTAGCTCAACGGATAGAGCATCTGACTACGGATCAGAAGGTTTGGGGTTCGAATCCCTACAGGCGCACAACACTCGAAGCCGTAGGTCAGCGCCTCTGACCTGCGGCTTCTTGCACTCGTCGCTCGATCCGGCCGACCGCCGGCGGACCCCGGTGCGCGCTGGGTCAAGGCGCTTGGACACATGGTGGACACACAGGTCCAGTAATGGGCGGTTGCCCGTTCTCAAAATTTTTTCTGTCTACCCGGTACTCCTCCCGGATTTTGTGCCGATAGACCCACACATGGAGAGCAACAGGACGGGCGCCGGGGTAGAGGCGGACGAGCCGATGATCAGCATCGCGGGCCTCGCGGCGTGGCTAGGCGTCTCTGACCACGCTGTGAAGAAGTGGGTCCAGGCCGGCCCCGCCGCCGGCCGCGTTCCCCGCATGTATCGAATCAACGGCCAGGTCCGGTTCCGGCCCGCAGAGGTCCGCGTTTGGATCGAGAGCAAGGCAATCGGATGAGCGTCTGGGGTGTCTACAGCGTTCAAGGGCGACTGGCCGACGGTTCACACACAGCTGCCAGCAACCGGGCCGCGAAGGCATGGTTCGTCAGGTGGCGTGTCGACGGGGCCGCACGTCGTCGCACCTTCCGGCAGAAGGGGCACGCCCAGACGTTCCACGGTGAGTTGATGGAGGCGAAGCGCTACGCCTGGGCGGCCGACGAGCGCGGCTGGCCGGTCGATCCCGGCCGTCCAGTGTCGGGTTCCGCCGCGGCGGTCCACCCCACCGCGGACACGCTAGATGCGGCTTCTAAAAGCGGTCACTCCTTCGAGTCGTACGTATGGGACGTGTGGTGGCCGACCCTCACCCAGACCCTCGAAGACAAGAACCGTCTTGGCCACCGTCGCAACGCAGAAGTTGCCGTGGAACTAGTCCGCTATCCCCCTGGGGACCCACGCGTTGGATCGACCCACAATGCTGGCGACTCCATCGCTCTGCACCACCTGGTAGCCGACGATCTCAAGTCAGCGGTCGTCGAGCGTCGTGGCATTAACGGACGTACAGCTGCCGTTAATCAGCGCCGGCTAACGGCAGCCCTGTCTACTGCCGGAGACGTCGTCGACGTCGTGTCACTACCTGAGTTCGCGTCCCCCGCGACAGTGCGGGCCTTCGCAACCACGCTCGGCATGATCGTGAAGGCCGCGGCCGCGAGTCAACAGGTAGCTGGAGACCCCATGGCAGGAGTTATGGCCCTGGCGCCAAAGCCCCGCCCGCAGCGTCTGAGCGCTCGGCTCGTTCCTACTATCGAAGAGGTCTTCGATCTGGCTGACGCGATTGCCATACTCGGATCTCGGATGAAGGACGGGCGGCCGACCGGCGAGCGCTTCCGGAGCCTGATCTTGGCCGCCGGGTCTCTGGGTCCGCGCCCAGGGGAACTCGTGGCGCATCAACCAGAGTGGCTGTACTGCGCCGGACCTTCGCTGGTGCGGTTCCAAGAGACGGAGGCTGCGGTGTACGACACGAAGGAGGGGTCCACCGGGAGGCGGGACAGGCCGTTGAAGCACCGCGCGGAGGGAGAGCATCGGGACGTACCTGTCTTACCTGAGGTCGCCGAGGTTCTCCTACTTCACGTTGAGCGCGGCTACTGCAACGGCCAGCGCACTTGGCTCAGCCCGACGGGCCGGGGGCACCTCGACTGGGGCAACCTCACGGACACGTACTGGCGCCCCGCACTCGAGAAGGTCTTCGGAGGGACCAGCAAGGCAGCGCTCGTAAACGCCTCACCAAAGGTCCTACGCAAGGCGGCGATCACGTGGTGGTTAGAGCGAGGTGTTAGCCCCGCCGTCGCGGCCGAGTGGGCTGGTCACACCGAAGAAGTTATGCAGATCTACTACGCGAGTCGTTCCTCTACGACGTGGGCAGCCGAGGCCGACATGCTGCTGAGTGGCCGGGCGTCAAGCCGATGAGCCCAGCCGGGGCTCCGCCTTGTGAGGCGCGCCCAACTCGCAGATCATATCGGGGACCGATGCCTGCTCGGTAACGAGAAGGCACAGCGACGTCGTCTTTCCCGCGCCGCATGATCCTGACCTCCGCGAGAGTTACCGCGCCCGTTGCGCAGCACCCGCAGGGGGCCGGTGACCCACGTCCTCCACTGCGCATTGAGAATGTGCACCGCACATCTCAATGCGCCTCCGGGCAGCGGGCGCAAACGCTGGTGCGACATCGCCTGCCCGAGCTGTGCGGTGCCCCCTTGCTGTACCGGGCGAACAGCCGTGTTGCGGGTCAAGGCAGCAGTGAACCGGATGCCGGTCGACGACATCACCGTTCTGTACGCCTCTCATGGGTGCACATCACGCGTTCTTAGGCCCACCGCGCAACGGCCAAAAGTTCCCGACTCATTTGCAGCCTGTCCGTCGCCGATCGTGCCGATACCACTCAGTGAGGCGGTCGTGACCGACACGACCGCAACCTGATCTAGGAGTGCTTCATGGATTACACGTCTGTTCCTACCCCCCTGACAGTTTCAATTGATCACGTTCGAAATGCTAACGGAGACGCGGTGCTCGATCCGTGGAACCTCGAGTACTTCGAGGCCACGACTCCCCAGTACCCAGGTCTCTCCTCCCGGTCGCCGGACATGGCCGACGCTGCAGCGGAGTTGATGCGCCAAGTGTTCTACGCGCAACCGCTGGCCGAAGCGGTGATCGACGCTCTACGAAACGCCGGCCATACGGCCGACGTGATCGCCGCTTGGGACAAAGAGACGAGGCTTATCCCAGACCGGGACTACCGCAACGTCGCTGAAACCGCCTTGTCGACTCTCGACTCCTACACGAACGCTGGCGTGCCGGCTCTGACTGCCTGCGCGATGTTCGCGTTCTTGGATCCGGTGCAAGCGGGCCAAGTCCATGCAGCGGGATGCACTCCCCATGACGTTCGGGCGTATGCAGAGATGTCGGAAAGCCAGAAGTGGTATCAAGACGAGTTCGACATCCTGCCGTGGCTCTTTGCCGGTCTCCCCTTCGAGCGTGGGGAACGGTATGTCGACCACTGCACCGTCGAGGAAGCCATCGCGTGGGAGGGAGTTGCAGCGCGGCACGAGATTCCCGACGGCGACCTTCACTGGGTGCTGCGTCTTGGCCTTACGCGCGAGGCTGTCACGTCCGGATTCCCCGTTCAGCGGGCGGCCTTCTATTTTCGCAACGGCGTATCTGGGGAATCGGCCGTGGCCTGGGAGAGAGTTCTCTCGGAATTCGATGTGGATGACTCGGACCTACGCGACATTCTTCGCGCCCGTTTCGAGCCCGATCGCCTACGGGAACGCGCCGAACCGGGCGTCGACGGCGTGCGCGGCCTCGCAGAGGCCGCTCGAATGCTCTTGGCGCTCACCGCGCCTCATTTGTCAACCGACCTTTGGCGCGATGAGCCTCCTTTCTGACGGCGCTCGGCCGTAAGAGTGGCGCCGCACCAACGCTCGATGGCCGGGTGGCTCCTGTGCGTTCATCGTTGACGCCGACTTGGCACCGCCGCAAGCGACAGTGATGGCGTCGGTCGGGGTGACCGGCCGTGACCGGCCGTGGCCGTTCGCGCGCCGGTCGCTGACCTTGCAACGAGAGTCTCGCCCCCGGCCCCGCCCCGTGGTCCTCGTTCCTGCCATCAAGTGCGTCGCGTGACTTCGCCTGCCGAAACGGGCGGCGGTGTAGCGCTCGTGCTCAAACGTCAGGCGTGCGGCCGGGCGATCAGCAACTCTGCAACCGAGATGCCATGGACCTGCGCCAGAGCAAGGAGGGTGCTCAACCGCGGGTTGGCGGGACCCCCAGATGGAGAGACGGCCTTCTCGAGAAGCCGGTAGTGCTGAGGCGTCAGTCCAGCTGCTGCAGCGACGGCCAATTGGGTTTCGCCTTGAGCTGCACGCAGAGTGCGAAGGTTGGTGGCGAGGAGCTTCGCAGTCTCGCCCACAGCGACCGCATCTTTCATCCGGTCAGTATGCGGCCAGCCGAGTTGGAATAGCCCCCGGGCGCCGATCTGCGTCGACATAGGTGGCCAGACGGCGTGCCGATCCTCAATTCATACGCGTACGGCGATTCGGCCCCCTTGCCGGGATGTCCCTCAGCCGCGCGTACGGAATCGGCACCTCGCCGCTCGGTTGCGCGGGCTCAGCCAGGAAATGCCCAGCCGTCCAAGGTAGACAGGTGGACTCGTAAAGCAATTTATAGATGCTAATTTGCTCTTAGGCGGGTGCACCAACGTTCCCGCCACGCAGAACCTTTGATCAACGACGGGGCGCGCTAAGAGCGCCCTGTTCTTTGCGGCCAAAGCCGCAGTTAGGAACCGACGATGCCCTCAATGCCCGTCTTTAGTAGCGACGACCGCGATGACGCCCCGCGCACTCCCGCCTCACCCCCGCCGCCGCGGTACAGCATGCCCGTGCCAACGACATGGCCTCACTACGACGGACCACTCCACGGGCTGCTGGAGTTCCAGGACGGACAATGCGCGGTCTGTTGCACGAAAGCGCGATGGAACGACGAAGCAGGGGACGAAGTGGACAGCGTCGCCGCCTGCTCGTTGCGTCAGTGGGTCGACGACGACCTGTTGCTGGGACTCGTCTGCGCTCTATGCGCGCGCCGCTACAAGACGCTGAAGAAGACGCCCGACGACGCCACGGCGGCCCGGCTCGCCGCATTCCTTTCCGACCCGCCCGGGCAACGATGCCCCACGACAGCAGGGCTCGGTCACCAGAGCCGACCCCGACGGTTCAATTCTGGGCTCGCGCCCACCGAGATTCCTGCACCCGAGACGTGGTCATACAGCAACAGCGTGATGCATTCGCTGTTCCTGTGGCAGCGCGGGCGCTGCGCGATCTGCTCCACCGGGCTACCTGTCGCGACACGTCCACGTTTCGTGCACGTGGATCACGACGACGCCACTGGCCTGATTCGCGGTTTACTTTGTCACCGCTGCAACTGTTGTCTCGGCCAGGACTGGCAATTCACCTTCTGGGAGCACCACGCCCTCACGGTTGACGCGTACCTCAACTTCCCGCCAGCGCAGACCTGCCCGGCAACGCGCGGTCTGACGATGCTTCAGCGGAAGCGTGCGGCAGAACTGTCCTGGAGCGCGGACCGCCGCGAGATCCTCCTGGACGGACTTCCCATGGGCATCGCCAGCGCACCGACACCGCCTCCGGCAACCCCACGCTGGTACGCACTTCGCTACCAGGCAACGGCCGCGACTGGACTCCCCCCGGCCGTCCAAGCGTCAGTACTAATCCCCTACACGGACGCGAGCGACGAATGGTGGGCGTTCCTGATGGCTCCACCCGCCGACGCCGCTCGTCAGCAGCACAATTGCGTCCTCCGTGTCCGGGCCGCCGATGTCGCCGCACTCACCGAACATACGACGCTAAAGGCGGCACTTGCTGCCGCGTTCAACGACCCGTCGTGACCAGGCGTGCGAGCGGGGCGGCCGCAGCCGCTTCTCTGCCTACTCCTCCATGCTGCGCAGTTGGCAGCAAGCAGAAGACGATCCGAGTACCCGCTAGAGGCCCGCCGGCGACCGCGCCAATCGGGCGACACCCAAAAAATCGAAACGCCGCTGAGCTACGAATCGATCGAGGACTCTCGTTCGCGGGTACACCACAAACTGTCAAACTACGGTCGCATTCGTAATTCCCAG
The DNA here is from genome assembly GCF_004137245.1 of Nocardioides glacieisoli. Lineage (GTDB taxonomy): Bacteria > Actinomycetota > Actinomycetes > Propionibacteriales > Nocardioidaceae > Nocardioides > Nocardioides glacieisoli. The sequence goes on along the minus strand of NZ_SDWS01000005.1, from coordinate 28,648 downwards.
CGACTGCTATGACTCCAACCGAAGGACGAAAGGAACAAGCTGTGTCAGGAAACATCTACTGGGAACTTGTCGGGCACGAAGTGGCCCTCACTGGCGAGGACTACTACGCGCCTGACACTTATGACGCAGAGTTCAACATCCGATGCCTCAACTGTGTGGATGAGTTCACCGGCCACATCCTGACCTTCTACACTGACGAATACGCTAGAGACGGCAACCCACCGGTCAACGTTGATCATGACCCTGTGCTGCGCGCCATCGCCCGCCACCTCGACCCCGACCTGCCCGCACCCATGCCCGCGCATGTAGTCGCGTCCGCCGTCCTGTTGGCCGTTCTCAACGACGACATCAGCGCCGGAATCGACCTGATCGACGACTACCTCAACAACCCTGCAAGCAAAGCGAACTGACCGGACTCCCCGCGCCTCCAGGTTGAGGTAAGCCGCGCCGACGGCGCTCTAATAGCGTTGTCAACAGTTCCTCTACTGGTGGTACGCCAGCTCCTCACGCGGCATCAGCAGCACCGCGAACCCCCTGCGGCGCCCGCCCCGGGGCGACCTACATGACGACCGGCTACTCCTTCTTCTTGAACGAGTCATTCCTGCGGGCACTCGAACCATCAGTCGACGCGTCTCTGTCTTGAGGACTGCATCTCGGGACTTGAAGACGTCCTTAAACACCTCCAGTCCCTCTCGGGCGAGGACCACCACCACGCCACCGAAGGGCTGTGTCTGGCCCGCGCCCGCGCTCGCTTCAAGGCGTCCGAGGCAGCCGGGACCAGTCACACACCGGAATAAGGGCGTCCGACGCGCCCGTTCGACTGGGGGTCGGCCAAGTTCAGTCCAAGCCAACCCCCTCGAGCGGACTTCCGGGCGCGCGCGGCGGCGAAGCTTCGACGCTCCTCAAGCGGCGGTATGACGCAGTAGCTATCGAGTCGCTGAACGCCCAGCTTGTGCCTTCTCCGTGACAGAGCGGCGGACTTCGAGGCTGCGTACGATGTCTGTAGCTGCGGCTCGGTGGACGGGTTGACCGTCGAGTCGGCCCAGCCACTCGACGAACTTTCGGCCAGCGACAAATTCGATCCCGTCTACGGTGGCGCCGTCGGGCACCCCGTGCTGGGCTGGTCCCCACAGGACGACGACGGCGGTGACGCTAAGCGGATTCACCTTCGCACGTCGAGTACCGCGGGTTGTTCCCTTGAGGAGGTCGCGCGTCACGCCTTCGGCACGGTGGCGAACTCTCGTGGCGGCGCGTGCCATGTCGGTCGTGTCGCTGGCTTGGCTACGCCACTTAGAGTCGACGGCTACCAGGCCACCGTTTCGTGTCACCACGAGGTGGTCGATGTCACCGTGCTCGAGCCCGAGGCTGTCGACCCAGCCCCACACGAGCCTCTTCCGTTTGGCGCGCTGCAACTCGCTACGCGTGTTGTCCTCGCCCCATGCGCCACGAACGTGTCGGATCGCTTCTGCGTCGTGGGCCAAGAACGCGGTGTGAAGCATGTGGAGGTACGCCGCCACAATGCCCGTCTGCAGAACTCCGACCAGCCACCACGTGAAGCTCGAGTGGATCCCGGTAGCGAGGAAGATCCCGGTGATCGCCACGAGGACGACCACCAAGCCGATCGTCAGTCCCGTTACCAATTTGAGGTTGCGCCGGAGCCAAATGACCAACCGTCGACGGAACTCGAGGCGCGAATACGGGTGATGCTTGGACATGAAGGCTCCTGAAGAGTCAGTCCGTAGATCCAAGCCGAGCCAGGCCGTGGTTGCAGGCGTTCTCTCGAAAGCAGAGCGATTGGGCGCACCGTTGCGACACTTGGCGGATTCGGCGCGGAGTGGGGGTGAGGTTCGCTAGCGTCCCGCTGAAGGCTGTAGCCGCGCCGGAGTGCGGGTGGCACTTCTTCGACTAGTTGATATGGGGAAATTTGATGGCCGAAGAGTCATGGCACGAAGCGCGCCTCATCCCTACTTCGGGGATCAACGGCGCTGAGGAACAAGAGCGACGCGCGACCTCCGCGCTCCTTGCGGTGTTAACGGCGGTCAAGGAGTTCGGTCGCGGATTCGTCAAGCCGTTTGGCGCCCCTGCTGGCACGCTCGACTGCTACATCGAGGTGCCATTCATGTTGGCTGAGAAGCGCCTTTACCCCGATGGACTGATTCGCGTCACTCGCGGCTCCACGAGCTGGACGGCCCTCGTCGAGGTGAAGACCGGCCCCAACCAACTCGCGAGCGAGCAACTGGAGAACTACCTCGACATCGCCCGAGACAACAATTTCGACGCCGTCATCACCATCTCGAACGAGATCCCCGCGATCGCCGGCCAACACCCGACGAAGGTCGACAAGCGAAAGCTGAAGAAGGTCGACCTGCACCACATCTCGTGGTCGCAAGTCCTCGCGGAGGCTGTGATGCAAAAGGAGTTCCGCGGCGTCGCCGACCCGGACCAGGCATGGATCCTGGGAGAGCTCATCCGCTACCTCGAACACAGCAAGTCCGGTGCGCTGGAATTCGAGGACATGGGCGAGGCGTGGGTCGGCGTGCGCGACCAAGTCACCGCCGGCACCCTTCGCAGCACCGACAAGGGCATCGCCGAGGTGGTCGCCCGCTTCGACGCACTCCTGAGGTTCGCCAGCCTCCAACTGGGTCGCCAGCTCGGCACCGAGGTCGTCCCGGTGCTGTCCCGCAAAGAGGCCGCGGACCCCCTCGTTCGCGCCCAAACTCTGGCGGAGTCGCTCTGCACCACGGGCCAGATGTCCGGCGCCATTCGCATCCCGGACACCGTCGGCCAGCTCGTCGTCACTGCAGACCTCCGGGCAGGAAAGGTCACCTGTCACGTCGACGTCGATTCCCCACGAGAGGGCCGAGCCACGACTCGAGTGAACTGGTTGGTGCGCCAACTGAAGAACGCGCCGGACGGCACGCGGGTCGAGGCGTTCGTCGCACACGCACGCGGGTCGCAAGCGGCCGAACTGCTGTCCACCGTGCGGGAGAACCCGAACAGCCTGGTGCTCGATCCGGCGAAGGAACTGCGATCGTTTCGGCTTGCCGTCTCCGGAAACCTGGGCTCGAAGCGCGGTCGGGGACGAGGATCGTTCATCGACTCCGTCCTAACCACCGTCGACAGCTTCTACTTGGACGTGCTGGGCAACCTGCGAGCGTGGTCGGCGGCCCCGCCGAGGCTTCGCCCTGTCAGCGTCGAGCCGGAAGACCTGGATGACACCGTGCCTGCCGCGCTGGTGTCCACCGACTACTCCTCCCAGGATGGCGCTGAAGAAACCTCGGACAGCCCAGAGGTGGGTATCGAGCCCTCGGGCGAGGTGTCGACTACGTCGCCTGCCGTTCCCGGCGCGAGTGGGGAACCAACGTGAAGTGGACGCGGGAGGGCCTGGTTGAGGCTGGGTTCAATGGGTTCATTCCCTCCCGGGACCTGCCCACATCCCCGGTCCCCCGAGGGCAGGGCGTCTACGCAATCCTGCGCGACGGAACGGAGCCGCCAACCTTCCTCTACCAGAGCCCTGCGGGATGGTTCAAGGGGAAGGACCCGTCCGTTGGCATGCCAACTCTCCCAAAGCTCCTGGGTTGACGGACCCCACGTTCTCTACATAGGTAAGGCCGCAGTGGGCACAAGCGGTCGCCGCGGCATCGCCAAGCGGCTCGACGAATTCCGGAGGCGCGGCGCCGCCCAACCCGTGGGCCACTGGGGCGGCAGATTCATCTGGCAACTCGCCGACAGCGCAAGCCTGTTGGTGGCCTGGCGGGAAACGCCCGATGCCGATCCCGATGACGTGGAGTCAGGGCTCATCAGCGAATTCGTCGCAGACTGGGGGCCGCCCTTTCGCCAACCGCAAGCCGGCAGGACAGTCGCATCTCCCTAGCGACCGCCCCGCTGCCACTCGCGGCGGTATGACGCGCTTCGGGCGCCGACACGCGGGAGCAGATCATTCTGCCGCGCCGGCCAATAGCTCATTGGATTGCGCCATTCCACCAAGGTGAGTCGCCCGCCGCGGCTACGTTCGCCCACATGGGTTGGGTGATCTTCGTCGCGATCATCGTCGTGGTCTTCTACCTGGTGGCCCGCAGCGGTGACCAAGCCGCAAAGTCCCGCTCTGCGTCGCAAGCGAAACCGGGCTCCAGCCGGGCGCGCTCTACGAGTCGTCCGCCCACGTACACCCGCGAGCGCGGCCCTTCTAGGCCATCGGAAAACTGGAGGTCCGAAGGGCGCGAAATTCCGTTCGCTGAGCCCGGGCTGAAGGGCCCGCTCTTCCAGTACGGCGGCACTTCTGTGCGCGGCGGCTCCGAGCACGGCGGCCCTTTCGCCGTCATAGATTTCGAGACCACCGGCTTGTCGCCGCGACGCGATCGCGTAGTTGAAGTAGCCGTCGCTCGAGTCCATGCGAGCGGCAAGATCGAAGACGAGTTCGCCACACTGATCAACCCGGAAGGCAGGGACGTCGGCCCCACCTTCATTCACGGCATCACCAACGCCCAGGTGAAGCGTGCGCCAACGTTCGCCGAGATCGCGCCGGATCTGCTCGCCCGAATGAGCGGCGCGGTGGTCGTCGCCCACAACGCGACGTTCGAAGAGGCCTTCCTCGCTGCCGAACTGAAGCGAGCCGGCATCGAGGTGCGTCCACTTCCCGCTCTATGCACACTGTGGCTCGGGCGACAGACCTTCTCCACACCCAACTACAAACTCGGCACGCTCGCTCGAGCCGGCGGGGTCACCCTCGTCGACAAGCATGCCGCCCTCGGAGACGTGAGGGCGGTGAGCGCGCTCCTTCCTCAGATGGCTAGCAAGCTTGGCGCGCCGCTTCTCTACACTGGCTCGCCACTGGACTGGACCGCGGCGGACGCGTCCGACGCTCGCATCCCGCTCGTCACCCGGGCTGTCTCCCTGCGCAAGGGCACGGACGGATGGATGCCCTCGCTGATGGCCCGACTTCCCGGGACGGGTCTCGAGCCGGCGGACGCAGCAGCCGAGGCCTACCTCGATGCGTTGGCTGAAGTGCTTTCCGACGGTCGCATCACGCGCGAGGAAGCTCACCTCCTCGCTGACCTTGCCGGCTCCGCAGGCATGGGTGGGAGCGAGGTGCTTGCGCTTAACCAGCGATTCCTGGAAGGGCTCAAGAGCGCCGCCCTGGACGACGACGTCCTGACGCCGACCGAGATACGGCAGCTCCGGTCCGCAGCATCCGACTTGAGCCTCGCCGGCTACTTCAGCGACCTCCACCCCACCCCCACACCCAAACTCGCCGCACCGCTGCACCTTGCCAGTGACGCTACGTCGACGACTTCGATGCAGGCACGCGGAGAACGAGGCAAGGAGGCCCTTGCAATGCAGCGCGCCGGTTCGACCCGGGCCGACATCGCAGTCGCACTCGGCGTCGGGCCGGAAACGGTCAAGTCGCTGCTGCGCGACGCGAAGTTCTACGAGAACCCCGAAGCCGACCCGTCGCGCTTCGCGCTCGCTGGTGAAGCGCGCCGCGCGCGTGATGCCGGCGTCACACGCGACCGCTTTCAGGCCGACCGCGGCCTCACCCCTGGCAAGGCGACCGAGGCCTGGCGAGACGCCGCCATGCTCGTCAGCCGTTTGTAGTTGGTGGCTCGGCGGGCGCACTGGCCGTTCGTGGTCGACACGCGGCGGAATGGGGCACGCGGACGCGCGAACGCCTGCAAGGCGCCAGTCGTTCTGAGTGTCTGACCATCGCAAGTGTCGGACCGGAAGCCCAGGCTGAAACGATCAGGCCGGCCAAACTGTCAACCGCAATGTCGCACGCCCGGCGAAGGCAGCGGATTCCAGCGCAGGTGCCCAATTCAGCCATCCAACAACAACGGAGCGCACCGAGTCTGACTCGAGCTCGTAGGCGCATGCCGATGCTGGTGCCGAATTGCGCCGTCAATCTAGCCCCGCTCTCGCGGGGCTTGGCTTCTTGTTCAGTTCTCGGTATCGATGGCAACGCCAGCGATGAGGTCGGTCAAGTGTTGCCGTCGAAATGGTTTGGGCAGAACGGTGGTGACGCCTAGCTCTTGCAGACGTCCACGTCTGTCACCGGCCCAAGCAGTGACAACCACGGTGCGAAGGCCCTCGGCGCGGTCTGGATGAGCGTGGAGCCAGCGCACGACGTCCTCACCATCCATCCGCGGCATCGAGAGATCCAGCAACATCACGTCGTACCGATGCGCAGAGAGCGACTCCGTGGCCTCCACCCCGTCTGCGGCCTCCTCAGCGACGTGTCCTGCCCTTTCAACCATACGAACCATCAAGTCGCGGATCTCCGCCGTATCGTCAACGACCAAGAAGCGCAATTGCCTCACCACGGAAACGTCCGTAAGCAAGCGGTCGCACCTGAAGGACGCACCGGTGAACATGTGCGGATGGGCGGCTCGAACATCACGGGACCTCACGTTTGAGGGACTTCGAGATCCGCGTATACAACAGGTGCCGCTTCGGATCCCGCATCTCTAGCGGCGCTCGAACGGTATGGCGTACTCGATAGTCATCTAATGTGAGCGGCTAGGTCGTCGTCCTGAGAGTGCAGATACGTACGGGCTTCGCCTTGGTCGAACTGATGGCGAGGATGGCCCAATGGCCAGGCTCCTGCGGGTGACCAGTCCAGTGGCCGGCCGGGTTTGACAGTGACCTCTTCGGTTTTCATGGCGGCCCTTTCAACCGGAGGTGTCGACTGGACTGGAGCGGGTGCGGCCCAGCCCGAGGGGTGGTGGGCTGGGCGCCAGACTGACTGCCCTGGAAGGAGTGAGTGCAGCCCGGATGCGGCAGTAGTTATCTGCTCGTGCATCAGACGGCACGTTAGATACGCGGAGACTGCTACCAGTCGGTAAGTGACCGGCGTCACCGGCCCGCCTGGGTTACCGCCCAGTTATCGGGATTTGGGTCCCATCGTGGGCACTGTGGCCGAGACGTGGCAACAGCAAAGCCCCAGGTGCAGCGTCCTGCCTGCAACCCTCACTGAATGACGGTGCACCGGCTGATCTTCACTGGCGACGCAACGTGCGTGCGCCAGTTGAGAGATGAGATCCGCGCGCAGCATGCCTCGATCATCAGCGAGGACTCTTGGGTTCTCACCCAGGCCGGCGGGGTCCTCGAGTTCAACACGACAGACCTGCGAATGATCATGAACACACCGTTGGTGGTGCTCACTGATGTCCAGGTAGACACCGTCCAGGTATCGGGACCACACGCGGGACGCACTGCCAGCCAGCCATAAGAGCGCCTTGTCCAACCGGCAGCTACCGTCCGCTCCATGGCCGCAGTCCGCACCGCACCTATCGCTCTGACGAGCGACGCCGACATCCAGATCCTGATTGACGGGCAGTGGTGCAAGAGCGGGCGGCACGCGATGCAGCTGGCACTAGGCCTCCTGGTCAGGGACGCGGTTTCTGAACAGCTCCACTTCACAACCGGAGGCATTCCCCATTGACCTGTTCGGGGCCATCTCACGCGACAACGTCCCGGGGCGTAACCTGTCGAAGGAGGTCGTCCAACTGCACTATTTCGGTCGGTGATGGCTCCGCTTCCATGAACGGGTTTACACGTGCCTGCCGCAATCGTCCATGGTTTCGAAGACGCTTAGCGGCGTCGGGGACGTGACCCTGGGACCCGTGGTGCCTGACGAGGGGCCCACCAGGAAGGGCCCATGCGCGCCAGGCGCCCACTTGAACCATAAGTCCGGCAGACAGACCGCCAATCTTTGATTGGAGGTTGGTCCTGGCCCCGAGCCGCTGACGCCGCAGAACCGCCCGCAACACTTGTCGCGGGCGGTTCTCGTCGGTGGCACACATCCCAAAGGGGGAGACCGTCGCCGACGGTTGACCACTCGGTATGGGGCCGAGCGGTCACGGAAGGCTAGAGGGCCGGGAAGGTTCGCGGTGGCGAATGCTCGAACCCGCACCGACGCTGGTCTAGTGCGGTCTGGCGGATTCGGCCAACTCGCGGACAGAGGCCGCTTGGTGCTCGTAGGGTCAGGCACAGAACCGCCTACGGACCCGAGACCGTGGGCGGTTCTGCCAACTCGACAGTGCCCAAAACGCCATCGTGCCCAAACTGATGACAGGTCACTCTGGAGTCGCGGTTTCCAGGCGTTGCGCATCCTGTCGCATCTGCCCCATCGAGCACGTTTCCGACTTAGTCAGCCAGCGGTCCCGTCCCGCTCAAGGGTTGTCGAGCATGGACAGTTGCTCGCTGAGGTGGAGTCGCAGGTGCTCTCGGAAGCGGCTCTCAACCTGGCGCAATTCGCTGATCCGCGTATCTAGGGCGGCCTTCTCGGCGTTCAGATCAGTGAGTGCTGCATCCCGTGCACGACGCAGGTCGTCGGCTTGCTGCTCCTTGGCGCGGGCCATGTCGGTGGCGACCTGGCTGGCTTCAGTGCGGCTGGCCTGCTGTATCGCATCGGCCTCAGCTTGCGCGGAGACTATCAACGACTTCGCTTGTGCTTCCGCGTCGGAGACCAGCCGTTCTGCGGTGAGCCCAGCGACCTCGAGCATTCGTGCTGCGACGGTCATCGGGGATTCGTCGACCGTGGTTGATCTAGGCGCGGTGTCCACCGCGCGACCATATCGCCGCGCACGTGTGGAGGCGCCGGCACTGCTCAGATTCTGGATCGACAGACGCGGGTCGTCGTCCACACGTTCCTGATGCACAGCACACGCGCCGCCACCTCTCGCTTCGCCCGCGACGGGGATGAGTCCGGACTGGCACAGCGGGGCCGATCTGCGACGGCAGGACTGCGAGCGCCTGGAGGTACGTCAAGGCGCGGACGGGAGGGTGACCGCGAACGTGGAACCGGAGCCGAGGTTTGACTCGGCTCGGATGTGGCCGCGGTGCCGCTCGACGATGCGGTGGACGATGGCCAGGCCCAGTCCAGTACCTGGAATGGCGACCGCTTCGCGGTTGGTGGAACGGAAGAACTCCTCGAACAACCGCTCTTGGTCTTCGGCTGAGATTCCCATCCCGGTATCAGTGACGGTCAGCTGGGCACCTTGCGCGGTGTGGGACAGCGAGATCGTGATCACGCCGCCACGGGGGGTGTACTTGACGGCGTTGCTGACCAGGTTGACGCACAACCGGAAGAGCCCACCCGCCTCGCCCCACGCGTACACCGCCTTGGTGGGCAGGTCGAGCACGACGTCGAGTCCCTGTTCGTCGATGTTCACCCGCAGCAGGTCGAGCACGTCGACAATGACCTTGACCAAGTCGACTGCGGCGGGGTTGAGCACCGTGTCCGGATCAGCAACCTCGGCCAGCACCAGCAGGTCGTCGATGGTGCTGCGCATCCGCACCGCTGCACGCTGGATGGCAGACATCGGCCTTGTCGAGGCCGCGGTTGCGGTGGGCTCGGCCTGGGCCATCTCCACGTGCCCCAAGATCGCAGTCAGGGGATTCTTCAGCTCGTGCGCGATCGTGGCGATGAGCCGACTCTTGTAACGGGCCAGTTCTTGCACTTCCTCGAGCAGAACCCGCACTTCTGCAAGCAGGACGTGTTCGCGCTCGAAGGTACGAGCGTTCAGCATGGCACGGCCGAGATCGCGGCCGATCTCGAGCGCTGCGTTTTGTTCAACGACGGTCCATTCGGCCTTCGGCCCGCGCCGAGTCAGCGCCAGGTTTCCCAGGCACTTCTGTCCGGCACCGATCGGAACGAAGAGCATCGTGGACGCCTCGAGCGTGGTGTCCATGAAGTCGCGCAACCGCTGTGCCTGGTCCACGTCCATGACCAGTCCGCCGATGACCGGAATCTGTTCCTCGGTGACCACGGCAACCTCTTGGGTAGCCCACAGCAGCTCGGCGGCGCCCCGCCCGAGCACCTTGAACTCCTCAGGCACCAGAATCTCACCCTCGGTAGCGCCGTACACCGCGTCGGCGCTGCTGTCGTCCTGGTCGAACGTCTGCAGCCACATCCCTACAGCGCCGAGTCCGGTCGCCACAGCGGGTTGGCAAATCTCAATTATCCGATCGATCGACAGCTCTGAACTCACTTCACGAACAATCCGCCGTGCTGTGTCCGCGAGTTGCACCTGCTCAGCAAGCTGAGCGCGCTCCAACGCCGTGAGGACGCTGCGTCGGGTCTGGTGGGCATAGCGTTGCAGCTGTTCGCGCATCACCAGGCCTGGACGCCGACGATCGTGTGGGACGTCGACCGAAAGCAGACCTCGGAGCTTTCCGTGCTCGTCGTAGATGGGCGCCAGCAGCAGGTCGAGTGGGTGCCATCGCTCCGGGTCATCAGACGGTTCCAAATCGGGAACCCAACCCAGTTTGTCGGCCTCGATAGTCATCCGCTCGTGCGGCACGAACCGCAGATCGCCCCACGCCTCTGCGTCGCGCAGCTCCTGCTCGATATCTGAGATCGGGGTGCGACGACCCAGCAGCTGATCACGCGCCTCGGCACTGCCCGCGACCGCAATCATCTCCAAGGTGTGATCATCACGGGCGATGCTGATCGCCGCGACCTCAAACCCCACCAGATCAGTCACACCTTCGGCAATGTTCTGGAGGGCGTCAACGAACACAGCCTCGATGTCCGGCTGGTTCATCACGTCCCCACTTGTCGATCAGCAGGCACCGAAGGAGGGTGCTAACAGACCCGGAGCCTAATCGGTTTGCCCCCTCGCTGCGGGCGAACCTCGACTCTGAGAGTGCACTGAACGCCCCGACCTTTCGAGTCGCCCCCGCGTATCGGCTGGGATCCGTCTACTGGCACTTGGACCCAGTCACAAGGCTTCAACGCGAACGTCTATGCATTCAGCCTTTACACCCCACAGCACACGACGTCTCTAACACGTTGAACACCTCACAATGGAAGTTCTACGTCGCGAGCCGAACAACAGTGGAAGAGCGCACAACCCGCCAGATGGGGCTCGCAACCCTCGCGCGGATCGCCGGCGACCGCTCCCCTATGGCGAGTTAAGTGCCGCGATCGCGAGGACTGCCCTCCCTGGCTGATGTCGACGGCACGTGAAAACTGACCCCCGGACGGCAACTGAAAACTGACCCCCTCCGAGACCCTGTCCTCGAACCTCGAGGCAGGGGGATACGGAGTGTTGTCAGTGGAGGACTGGGCTGAGATCCGCCGGTTGCACCGTGCGGAGGGAGTGCCGATCAAGGTGATCGCCAGGTCGATGGGGATCTCGAAGAACACGGTGCGCAAGGCGCTGCGGGATGAGGGGCCGCCGCGCTACGAGCGGCCGACGCGAGGGTCGTTGGTCGACGAGGTCGAGCCGCGGATTCGCGAGTTGTTGCGGGTCACGCCCACGATGCCGGCCACGGTTGTCGCCGAGCGGATCGGCTGGGAGCACTCGATCCGGACGCTGCGTTCGCGGGTGAGCGAGCTGCGGCCGGTGTACTTGCCACCGGACCCGGCGTCGCGCACGACCTATGAGGCAGGCGAGCTGGCCCAGTTCGACTTCTGGTTCCCGCCCATCGAGCTGCCGGTCGGCTACGGCCAGATCAGGACCGCGAAGCGGCTGCCGGTGATGACGATGTGCTCGGGCTACTCCCGGTGGACGGGCGCGGTGCTGATTCCTCGTCGCGAGTCCGAGGACCTCTTCGCGGGTTGGTGGCATCTGATCCAACAGCTCGGCGCGGTGCCGCGCACGCTGGTGTGGGACGGTGAGGGCGCGGTCGGCCGCTGGCGCGCCCGACGACCCGAGCTGACCGCCGAGTGCCAGGCGTTCCGCGGCGTGCTGGGTACCAGCGTGTACATCTGCAAGCCGGCTGACCCCGAGGCAAAGGGAATGCTGGAGCGGTTCCACGACTACCTCGAGCGGTCCTTCCTGCCCGGACGGACATTCACCTCACCCGAGGACTTCAACACCCAGCTGGGCGAGTGGGTGGCCAAGGCCAACACGCGCCGGATGCGGGTGCTGGGCTGTTCACCGGCGGACCGGATCGCAGCGGACAAGGCCGCCATGATGCCGTTGCCGCCGGTCGCGCCCGAGGTCGGCTGGCGCAAGAGCCTGCGGCTGCCGCGCGACCACTACGTCCGCGTCGACTCGAACGACTACTCAGTCCACCCGGCCGTGGTCGGACGGCGGATCGAGGTCCACGCCGACCTGGACCGGGTCTGGGTGACCTGTGAGGGCGCGATCGTCGCCGACCACGCCCGGGTCTGGGCACAGCACCAAACGATCACCGACTTCGAGCACACCGTCGCCGCCAAGCAGCTGCGTCACGGTCGTGCCGACCTGCTGCGGCCGGTCGCCGACGTCGTGACCGGTGAGGAGGTCGAGATCCGGTCGCTGACCACCTACGACCAGGTCCTCGGCCTAGTCGACGAGCTGGTCGCCGAGCTCGTTGATGAGGAGGTGTCGTGATGGCCACCCGCACCACCGCGAAGACAGCCGGGAGCACCGGTCGTGATGTCACCAGCGAGCTGGAGTTCCTGACCCGGGCGTTGAAGGCACCTACCCTGCGCGAGTCGGTCGCCCGGCTGGCCGAACGGGCCCGCGAGGAGTCCTGGACCCACGAGGAGTTCCTCGCCGCCTGCCTGCAACGCGAGGTCGCCGCCCGCGAGTCCCACGGTGGCGAGGGCCGGATCCGCGCCGCGCGGTTCCCGGCCCGCAAGTCCCTCGAGGACTTCGACTACGACCACGCCCGGGGCCTGAAACGGGAGACGATCGCGCACCTGGGCACGCTGGACTTCGTCGCCGCCAAGGAGAACGTCGTCCTGCTCGGCCCGCCCGGCACCGGCAAGACCCACCTGGCCACCGGGCTGGCGATCCGGGCCTGCCAGGCCGGGCACCGGGTCCAGTTCGCCACCGCCAGCCAGTGGGTCGACCGGCTCGCCGAAGCCCACCACGCCGGCAGGCTGCAAGACGAGCTCCGCCGACTCGTCCGCTATCCCGTGTTGGTCATCGACGAGGTCGGCTACATCCCCTTCGAGCCCGAGGCCGCCAACCTGTTCTTCCAGCTCGTCTCATCGCGCTACGAACGCGCCAGCCTGATCGTCACGTCCAACAAGAACTTCGCCCGCTGGGGCGAGGTCTTCGGCGACGACACCGTCGCCGCCGCGATGATCGACCGGCTCGTCCACCACGCCGAAGTCATCGCATTGAAGGGCGCCTCCTACCGGCTGAAGAACCGAGAACTCGGCCGCGTCCCCGCGGCCGTCAACGAAGAGAACTAGAACCAGGGGGTCAGTTTTCACTTGCCGCTAGGGGGTCAGTTTTCAGCCGCCGTTGACAGCTGACATGGTCCGTCCAACGGCGATAGCACGTCCGTGGCGCAGAGACTCGGGCCGCGTGCACGCGGATCTCGACAGGATGAAGGCGGTCGCTCGTGGAAGAGGGCCCTCATGGCAGGTGGAGAGGCTCGGGGCCCCAAGCTCTTGCTCGAGACCGATCGCTTCCTGCTCAGGCCGTGGCGCGTGCCAGAGGCGTTTATGCAGCCTGAAATGTGGGCCGAACGCGATCCGCGAGTGCCACCGCACCGACGCATTGACGCCAACGGGTGCCCCGTCGCAGCCTTCGAAGAGGCGATCCGTGCGGCCGGGGCGCCGTCACCAGGATTACTCGCGGTCGAGCCGAAGGGCCTTGGACGCGCGGTCGGCTATTGCGGCCTAGTGAAGAGCGGACGTGGGGCGCAGCGACCGGAACTGACTTTCGAGTTTCTGCGCCGGTCGTGGGGACACGGGGTGCGCAACCGGGGCGGCGTGCGTAGTGATGGACTGGGCGAAGTCGGCTGGGTACGAGCGACTCTGGGCCACGGTCTGGGACTGGAACACGCCCTCACGCCGCGTGCTCGCGAAGGTCGGATTCACAAAGACGGAACTAGAGGTGACCCTCCACGGGACCACCGTCGTTTCTACGCGACGGCTCTGAGCGGCGCTCGAACCTCGGCAGCACCGGTCGTTGACGCGCCGACAGGCGGCAGATTGACTTCCGCGGCTAGATCCTCACCGTAGGTACAAAGGCGGAGCCCGGAACCGCCTCGCTTCAGCAGAACGATGCCCCGTCAGGTCCGGACCGACACTGAGCGCATCGCAAACTTGAGAGCAGGCACCATTGTCGGTGCCTTCTCCTAGGTTGCGTTCATGCAGATGCCGCAGCCGAACCAGCACAACGGGCCTCTGGCCGGACATGTTCACCGGCGCCGGGTCTTCACGCCGCCACTCGCGGCGACCGGCGTCCTCGTCATCGGAGACTGGTTCAAGGACGACCTCCCCGACTTGCTGTGGCCGGCCCTCGTGCTCGCCGAGCAAGGCAACGGCGCGATCCGCAACTTTGTCGCATGGCAGAAGGCAGTTCAGGACGCACTGTCCGGGCACGATGAGACCGCGTTCGTGGCCGAGTCGCTTGACGGTCGACTGACCAACCTCGCGCGCCTCGCTATCAAGATTCCGAGCGCAGCAGGAGTGGTGTCCGAGCAAGCAGATGATCACAGTCTGCTCTCTGCCGGTGTGCGCAGTGCCCTCACCTCCTACCCGTACATGCCGGTCCCATGGCTGACTGCGGATGTCGAGGTGCACGTGCCCGAGCAGGCCGACATCGATCTCGTGCGCCGGGCGCTTCTCGAAGCGCTCAGCGACGGCCACCGCGAGGCGCTGATGAAGTGCTTCCGCACCTGGAGCACGGTTCAGGCCGGCACATTCTCATCAGACCAGCAGACCATCGACCTCCTGAAGACCTACCCCGACGCAGCAGGTACCAGGTCCCAGGCGGACACGGTCATTCGCTCGCAGTGGGGAGCACACAAGGGGATGCTGACGGTCGAGGACCCGAACTACTTCGACAAGTCCATCAGGTGGGCGCGTGTGTTCTGGGGAGCTAACTCGATGACGTCCCAGTGCGTTCGCAAGAGGGACGGCGAGAGCGAGACCACCCCGACGCCAGCAAGTGATGGCTCGGCGTGGAACGCGACCCACGTGGCCGCGTCCCAAGCCGCGGTGACCACTGCACCGCCGCAAGCAAGCCCCGACCCCGGCTCGGAGCCGGACGCGCGGGACGACCGACCGGCGGTGACGAACGACGTCGGCGCCGGCGCAACCCCCGTTCCGCCCGATGGTGCGCACCTACGACAACTCACCATGGACCTGTTGTCCAGCTTTGTCGGAGCTCTGGAGACGGCGCCCGCCCGGTTGCACGACAAGGAGCGTCAGGAGGTCGTTTCAGGCCTCGTGTCGCGGGCCGGGCGAGATCTCATCGCGGTGCTTACAGCGCCCGATCTGTGGTGCATGGAGCACGGCGCCCACATCGTGCGCATGCTGGTGGAAACGAAGATCTACCTGCAC
The DNA here is from genome assembly GCF_004137245.1 of Nocardioides glacieisoli. Lineage (GTDB taxonomy): Bacteria > Actinomycetota > Actinomycetes > Propionibacteriales > Nocardioidaceae > Nocardioides > Nocardioides glacieisoli. The sequence goes on along the minus strand of NZ_SDWS01000005.1, from coordinate 13,410 downwards.
TGGATGGCGCAGCAGGATCCAGCCATCTACCGCGAGTTCCAGGAGTACGGCGCAGGCAAGGCGAAGCTCTACGCCCGCATCGCGGATGAGGTGCCGGCAGAAGCACGCACTACTGGATATCAAGAAGCCATGGATGAGTTCGAACGACTCAGCCACAACCACGGCATCATCGATTACAGGATCGTCGACACCCGAGACACATTCGCGCAAGGCAAGTCCATTCGCAGCATGGCCGACGAAACAGGTCTCCTGGACTTTTACCGACAGGCCTACTCACAAGCCAGCGGCGTGGCGCATTCCGAGTGGTGGTCTATCGAGACCCACGCGATGGAACGTTGCCTCAACGTCCTTCACGGCCTACACCTCATACCGAGCCTCTCGCTCAGCCTGGGTGGCAACGTCCAGCTCGCGACCGCGTGGGTGAACCAGTTCTACTCACTCGTGCGCACAGCCTTCCGCATCCTCGACACCGAAGAGCGAGCGGTCTCCTCAGCCTTCTCCTGGCTTGAGGAGTCGGAGACTGGGGGGACAGCCTCGATCTCGCACCCGACTTCGTGACCGTCGGCAAGGGAAGTTGTGTGCCCGCCCATCGCATGAGCGGACCCTGCGAGCGTCCCCGACAGGCGGCGGAATGACGTAGCCGGTGCAAGCTGACTCTGCCTTCCGGCGGATGCTTAACCGCACCCCAGTCCGAGGGTCCCGAGCCACTTCCCGGTAGTGATCAGTTGCCTAACTCTGGGCAGTAGTAGCTCATAAGGCTGCGAGTGAGCTGCTCGCCGCGAGTCGTGAGTCGCCGTAAGTCATCGACGTGCATGGCCGCGAAATTCGTCGAATAGCCCACGACCTCGTCTCGACCGACCAGATCGGCCACGGGCCGCGGCAGATTGCGGTCCTGCGTCGCCAAGTAGGTGTGCACAAATCCCCGCAACTGTCCATGTCGAGCTGCATGATTCAACTGGGCGCGGCCACCGTCCTGGGTCTTGGCGTACGTGATGTCGAAGCTGCGCGCCAGGCGGAACGGAGTCGTGTTGCCCGTCACCTTGCTTGTTCGTCCTCGACCGGCGTCGATGGCGATCACGTAGTCAAGGTCGTACACGTGCGAGGTGAAGCGCCCCACTCGTCCTGGCAGCAGCACCGACAGGCCGAGGTTGTCGTAGACGCCCCCATCGGTGAGCGCCAAGCGCTCACGAACGACGGACTCGTCTCGTGCCCGGAAGTTGTAGACGCGATCCAGGGCCGGCAGCAGAATCGGGAAGGCTGCCGAGGCAGCAACGGCTTCTGCTACCCGGACCGGATTCAGGATGTCGCCGTAACGCGAGCAGCTGCTCACGACGCTGCCGAACCGCACTGCGTTGGTGGTCGTCAGGTCAGTAGCCGAGATCACCGTCGCCAGGTCAGGATGGGTTACTTGCTCGAGAAGCCGTTGACCGAAGGGTCTAGAGGCAAATGCCTCTGCCAAGGCGTCGGTGCGGCTGCGCAACTGACCTTGTGAGCGTCCCTTCTTCGTGAGCCGACGACGCATCGAGGATCCGACTTTCTTCGCCCCGGAGCTGGGAGCGAACACACGTCGGGCCAGCTCCATCTGCAGGCCGGACCGCAGCAGTTCCGTGACTGACGCGTCGAACTCTTCGAACGACGGCGGACCGTAGGCCCACATGGCCGCGAGGAGGCTGCCACCGCTGATGCCGGACACGACGCTGATCTCGTTGAGCAGGCCACGGTCGTGCAGGGCGCGCATGCTTCCGAGCCCGAAGGCGGTGGCACGGAACCCGCCGCCGGACAAGGCGAGCCCGATTCGTGGTTTCTCTGTACTCATCGCGACCTCTGAGCGTCATTCTTCAATGTCGTGAGCCTCGTCGCTACTGCCGGAGCTGGTGCTGGGGCCGACGAGGTCCACCTTGAAGGACTCGTCGGAGTAGCCGCCCGCGTAGTAGACGCCAACTGGTGGCATCTGAAGCATCCGTTGGTAGGCCGTCAGCACAGCGTAGGGGTCTGCGTCTGCTGCGCCACGAAGATGACCTTCGGATGTGTTGGGCGGCTGCGCGGCACTACTCGGGTTGTCGGCTGGTCTCTCAACTACGCGGGCGAACAAGCGAGGCAACGTTTCATGGCCGCCCAGTGCCAGACCTTGATCCGGTCCGTCGCGCCATGACTCCCACCGATGCGAGGAGCCGCCGAGAATGATCATCAAAGCACGACGTCCACCCGTCGTGAACGAGGTCAGGACGGTGATGCCTGCTTCGTCAGTGGCGCTCGGCCATGCGCGCCCGTAGGGGTGGCAGTGCCAGATGCCCACGAACCGGGTCAGCTTGCCGGTGCGCTGGGAAACGCGGTCGATGAAGTCCTGCGTGCCGCTCACGCCGTGGAAGAAGTAGCCCTCGGACAGCAGGCTGTCGGGCGCTGGCCCGGTGGCAACATCGACGATGACACTGCGGGAGGCCTCGTCGAAGAAGCCGAGCATCAGCCCGCCGGTCTCGACCCCAGGACCGCGGGTGCGCGCGCCGCGTCGCACTTCACTCCTCATCTCAAGGAGTGCTTCTGCGCTGATTCTGACTTCCAAGCCGCTCGTCGGGTCCAGCTGGACTAGGTCGTCGTCCCAGCTCATCTCCTCGACGGCGGCTCGCCCGGCGAGAGAAGACCCCGGACGAGCAATTCTGAAGCCGGCGGCACGCATGCGCGGCGGTTGACTGACCATCAATTGTTCCTCATCGTCGCTCTCGCGATGAGGGGTACGTGCCGCTTGGTCGATCTCGTCGAGCACAGCTATGGCGTACCCGAACATCGTCGAAGCCAGGGCCATGACGTCGCTGGCCGAGCCCGTGAACGTCGGCTCCGAACAGCCAGGCTCCGGAAAGAACATCTCGGTTCGCGGCGGATCGGGAAAGAAGTCGTCAACGATGTCGCCCCACGACGGTCGCGCCACGTCCCGTCCTCTGATCGCCACACGCCGCAAGAGCTCGTGGCTGCTCGATGACGCGCCGGCTCCCGCGACAATGGCCAACCCCCTTGTTGCCTGATGCCCCACGAGCATCGTGATCACCGGCGGCCAGCTCGAGCGCTGTGACACGCGCAGTCGCTCAAGGACCGCTCGCGTGCCGGCGTCGGCAGTCGCATCGATGACGAGGTCGCACGAGTCCATCGAGAGCCAGAACGGGTTCCCGCCGCCGCTGTGACCATCGATGAACAGGTCACGACAGTCGTCAGTGACCGCGGTGACCACGTCCTCGTGAGTGATCGTATTGAGCCGGGACGCCAGGGCTTCGGCCTTCGCATGCCCCACGTCTCGGTCGTAGTAGGGCTGACGGACCAGGATCCCTGGCCCGACGACTCCGTCGTCGACGATGACGAGGTTCTGGCATCCCAGACGGACGCATTGCTCCGCTACAACGGCACCGATGGCCCCCGCCCCAAGGAGCACGACGTTTTTGCCGGCGAGCCATCGGCCTGGTGATCCCTCATCACGTCGGCGCGTGACTTCGGGCCTCATCTCGTGCACACGGATCCACGCGACCTTGGCCGTATCGATCCAATCCTGGGCGAACGCATGGACCTTCTCGACCAGCTCCGGAGGCGGCTCCTTGAGCCTGCCGATCTGGCGCAGGAACCGAACGGCATCGACTCCGATGCCGGTGAACCTCCAGGCCACGATGTGGGCGAGGCGATCGGACTCGACGCGTCTGCCGGGCGTCGCCAGGCCCAGGATCAAGGGGTCGCTGTCGACGTCGAACTCGGTGTCGCCACCTGTGCCGGCGTCAGAGTCAGCGTCCGTGTCGAGCGCGGCGTCGCGCTCGATCATCCGCATCAGCCGGTTCATCCGACTTGCGAAGACGACGACATCGAGCAGGTCGCGGGGCGCATAACCCGCCTCCGCGAGCTTGTGAGCCAGGTCGGCGGCGTGTTTGGGGTACTCCCACCCGAGGTGGGTGTCCATCATGACGACCGGTATGACCATGAACCGTCGACCGCGCTCATCGAGCGGAATCAAACCGTCCTGGAGGACCTTGTCGTAGGTCTCCACGAGCGTGAGCCATTCAAGTATCTCGAAACGGCTGCCGTCATGGACGCACCATCCATAGGCGACCTCAGCCGTCGCCTGCGTGGCGCTCGGAGTCCCCGCGGGCCCCGACGACTCCTTGGCCCACGGAACGCGGTCGGCAAGGTCCGGTCGCACTACGAGGCGACCGGCGGCCGGGCTGGTCGCGGTCGAGGGCGGATGCAGCGGGCGGTCGTCGGGATCGAGCGTGCCGGCAGCGGCATTTTCTAGCCAGGCCAGGAGCCGCTCGACGAAGCCCCGCATCCCGTCCGCAGAGTTCCACTCGACCGACTCCGCTGCGTATAGGCACAAGAAGGTGCCCCACTGCACGTGCGGGCTCCCCGCCCATCGCTGATGGTCTGCAAATACCTTGGGGGGTGTGAACGGGAACTTGTCGCCGACGTAGACCCGGAACCGCTCGCGAGAACGAAGTCGCACGCCAGGGCCAGCAGCGATCCCGTCGGTGGCCAACGACAATACGAACGCAGATCGCGCCTCGGTCGACTCCGTGATGATCTCGAGCCCGCCGGCCGAGATCGCAGCGAGCTCCGCGAGCTGGAGAGCGGCCAGTTCTGGCCCGAGGGTCGGTGCTGGTGCACGCGAGCCGAGTGGCTCAGCGGGGCGGGAACTGTGGGCACGCTCGTGGTCGACCGGATCAGCCACGAGCGATCAACCGCCGAATCCGACCGGCGGAGGGGCAGCGTCGCCGCCCCGGTCCGAAGTAATGGCAGCGCGCAACCGCTCCAGACTGCTTCGCCCACCGTCGGACCCACCGCCAGAACCTAGCGCGGCGCCTGAGCTCTCACCAACGGAGGCGAGGGTGGCCGCCGCCGCGACGGCCGCTAGGCGGCGGCCCATCGGCAGGGAACGCGCGGCGTGCTCGAGCGACTTCGACAGGATCACTTCGGCGGCCGCCTCTACATCTGCCTCGCGGATGATCCGGGCGCCGTTCTTATCGACGGCAAAGACGACAGGGGCGACGGCGTCACCGCTGGGCCACGACATCGTCACGATGACCTCGCCGACCACCTCGCTGTACCGGTTGTATGCCTTCAGATGCGGCGGGTTGTCCCGGGGCTTGTCCTGAGCCGGGATCGGGCCACTGCTGCACACCACGACGGCGCCGGTGGCCGCATGGCGCTCGAAGGCTTCGATCACGTCCTTCTGAAGGACGTCGTTGCCCTCGGCGTCCGGCAGGTACATGACTTTCTTGGAGCAGTGGTGCGGGGCGAGCAGGACGTCGTAGGTGAGGTACTTCTCGCGAACCTTCTTCTCGCTGTAGTCGACGATCTTCATGATCGTCTCGTGGGCGAGGTCGCCGAACATCAGCACTCGGCCGCCGACACCCGAGGCATCGAGGAGCGTCATGTGCATGGCCAACGAAGTGTCGTTGCGAGCGTTCGCGCAGTCGTCGGCGAAGGGCGCGTGGATGAAGGCCTCGAATTGGTCGCTGCAATCGCGTCCGTCGAGGACCGTGATCGACTTGCCCGGACCGGACTTGTACTCCGCCGGCAGCTCGGCGTACGCGTGCTGGTCGTGGTTGGTGTCGTAGCCGATGACGACGATGCGGTCGCCGCTTGCCGGCTCCACGCCCTTCGCGATGGCAGCCTTGACCGCGGCGACCCGGCGCTCGGCCTCCTCCTGGAAGACCTTCGCGTCCGCGCACAGGTCCGGCGCGTTCTCCATCTGGTACTCGCGCCAGAGCCGGGGCGTGGCCCACAGCTCACCGATGCGCACCTTGTCGAGGAGGTCGGCGAACCCGAGGCAGTGGTCCTTGTCGGCGTGCGTCAGCGCAAAGACGGCCAGGTACGGCTCGCCGTCGACCTGCGGGAGCGTCTCCGCCAGCAGGTCGACGACCGGAACCTCAGGCTTCGTCTCGTCGTCGGCGAGCGCCATGTCGTGCAGATCGATCTGAACGACTACCTCGTCGGAGACGACGAGGGTGGTGGAGTCGCCGGTACCGACCGGCCAGAAGACCGCGCCCATCTCGGGCGGTGCGTCGGTATGGGCGAGAGAGCCCGAGAGGTCGGTCTCGGTCGGCGGCGGTGTCATGATGTTCTCTCCTGCTTCCAGCATTGCTAAGGGTTGTGAGCGCCGCGCCGTGCTCGCCCGTCGAGGCTTGTGCGGAGTGGACACGTCGGCTACCAGTCGTTCGCTCCATGCAAGCACGAGGTACCGACACTTTATGGTCCGACTTGGCCCCGACCTGTCGGCGGCGCTCGAAAACTGAACAGTTTCGGCGGTGAAAAGTGAGCACTCAACGATTGGAGTGTGATCACTTTGGAGGACTGGGCGCTGATCAGGAGGCTGGCTGCGGAGGGCGTGCCGAAGTCGCGCATCGCTGAGCGGCTGGGGATCTCTAGGACCACGGTCATCAAGGCGGTGAACTCGGACGCGCCGCCGCGCTATGTGCGGACGCGGGGGCCGACGTCGTTCACGGAGTTCGAGCCGCACGTGCGGGCGTTGCTGGCCGAGGTTCCGGACATGCCTGCCACGGTGCTGGCCGAACGGGTGGGCTGGACTGGCTCGATCCGTTGGTTCAGCGACAACGTGCGTCGGCTGCGTCCCGAGCACCGGCCGGTCGATCCCGCGGATCGGATCACTTGGACCGTTGGTGACGCGGCGCAGTGCGATCTGTGGTTCCCGCCGCGGAGGATCCTGCTCGAGGACGGCACCGCCAAGTTGTTGCCGGTGCTGGTGATCACCGCGGCGCACTCACGGTTCGTGACAGGACGGATGATCCCGACGCGGAAGACCGAGGACCTGCTGCTCGGCTCGTGGGAGCTGATCCAGCAGCTCGGCCGAGTCCCGCGGCGGCTGATCTGGGACAACGAGCCCGGCATCGGGCGTGGCACTCGTCGCGCCGAGGGTGTGGCCGCGTTCATGGGCACTCTGGCCACCAAGCTGGTGCTGTTGCCGCCGCGGGACCCTGAGTCCAAGGGTGTGGTCGAACGTCGCAACGGCTGGTTCGAGACCTCGTTCATGCCCGGTCGAACGTTCACCTCACCGGCCGACTTCAACGACCAGTTCACCGACTGGCTCGGCAAGGCGAACGCCAGGGTGGTCCGCACGATCAAGGCTGCGCCAGTGGATCTGATCGATGCCGATCGGGCGGCGATGTTGCCGCTGCCACCGATCCCACTGCACCTGGGGTGGCGCAACAAGATCCGGCTCGGTCGCGACTACTACGTGCGCCTCGACACCAACGACTACTCCGTGGACCCCAACATGATCGGTCGAATGGTCGACGTCGCCGCTGACCTCGACCGTGTCCGGATCCGGCTGGAAGGTCGCGTGATCGCCGAACGCCAGCGCGTGTGGGCACGAGGCATGACGATCACCGACCCGGCGCATGTCGAAGTAGCCGCCCGTTTGCGCAGGCAGTTCCAACAGCCCCGCGTCCGCACGGGCGACGGCGACGACCTGGTCCGGGATCTGGCTGACTACGACCGCGCCTTCGGGATCAGCGACATCGAGGAGATCGGCTAATGGCCGCCACGAAGAACCCCGCCACCCGCACAGGCAAGGCCCCAGCAAGCACCGGAGCGGTCAAGCAGATCACCTACCTCTCTGCCGCGCTGAAGGCTCCGCGGATCACCGAGGCCGCCGCACGGCTGGCCGACCAGGCCCGCGACGCCGGCTGGACGCACGAGGACTACCTCGCCGCAGTCTTGGAACGAGAAGTGTCGGCCCGTAACGCCTCAGGTGCCCAGTTGCGGATCCGCGCAGCGGATTCGGTGGCGTGAAGACGCTGGAGGACTTCGACTTCAACGCCCAACCCAGCATCCGCCCACAGGTCGGCGCGCTGGCATCAGGAGGCTTCCTCACCGAGGGCCGCAACGTCGTCCTGCTCGGCCCGCCCGGGACCGGCAAGACACATCTGGCCACCGCCTTGGGAGTCGCCGCCGCCCGACACGGACACCGCGTGCTGTTCGCGACCGCGACCGAGTGGGTCACCCGACTCACCGACGCCCACCGCGCCGGCCGGCTACCCCAAGAGCTCGCCAGGCTGCGGCGCTACGGGCTGATCATCGTCGACGAAGTCGGCTACCTACCCTTCGAGCAGGACGCCGCGAACCTATTCTTCCAACTCGTCTCATCACGCTACGAACATGCCTCGCTGATCCTCACATCCAACCTGCCCTTCAGCGGCTGGGGCGGCGTGTTCGGCGACCAAGCCGTCGCCGCCGCGATGATCGACCGCATCGTCCACCACGCCGACGTCCTGACCCTCAAGGGCGCCAGCTATCGACTCCGCGGCAGAGGTATCGACAGCCTTCCCAGCATCCGCACCACCACCGACCAGACCGAGTCCTAGACTGGGCAACACCGCTCACTTTTCAAGCGCCGAGAACGACCAGCTTTGGAGCGCCGTCGATACCGATCCCTCGTTGGATCGAAATCGCCTGACCAGTTCGTCGAGTTGGCCATAAAGACCCGCGTCATTCTGGGCGAAGTGGGCGTGCTGACGCGCTCAGCTGCTCGGGCGCAGGGACGGGGACCGTGCCTGCGAGGCGACTAGACGACACCGACCTGCAGGTGCCGTTTGGACGGAACACACTTGTCGCGTCTTCTCGTCGCGCGAAATCCCCTCGACTCAGCGGCGCCACCCGAGGGTGCTCGAGGAGGCCCCCGAGCGCGGCCTGACCAACCGTCGGCCGGACTCGGGTGCACCTGAGTCCGGCGGCGGGTCCCGGCGTGGCGAATTACTTCAGGCAACGCCAAACCGGGGGGTCGGCGTCCGGCGCCTCAACCACGTTAGTCACTGCGGCGCCGAATGGGGTTTCACGACTGGAGGTCTATCAGGCCGTTTCCCTAGCGACAGCGGCAGCCATATACCGCCGGAGCGAGTCGAATTCCCCAGTCTCGCAGACCTTAAGCACATAGGCATGCACTGCTACAAGCGCCTCCCGACAGGTGCAGAGCAGAGCGGTCATCTCTTGCAGTTGGACTTCATCAACCCCTCCCAGCTGTTTAGCCGTGTCGACCAGATCAAGCATCAGTTCGATGGCCGCAATCCACCGCTCGGCAATCGAACGATGGACCTCTGGTGAACTAGAAACGAACACTGGGGTTGCCGTCAAATCCCGAAGGTGGATCAGAGACGCGATTTCCTTGACTAGGACGCCGCAGTCGGCGTAGGTGCTGTTCCAGTGCTTGACGGTCGTACTTGGCATGTTGAACATCTCCAATGCTGAATTTGCATCGCTCTCGATGAGCATTGCGGGCCGGCTGCCCTGAACACAGCATGGACGCACACATGGACAGGTCGATTGGACGGAACTCCAGTGATGGATTGTTGGAGCGCTCAGGGCTAGCTCGCGGTTGGGTGTCCGCTAGCGAGGCTAGAGGCCGGCTGCTCCTCCGTCCTCGGGTCGCTCAATTTGCTGACGGCCAGCGCCCCCTAGTACGCAACGTGCCGATGCGAAACAAGCGCTCGGTCTCCGCGCCAAACCCGGTGGCACGCACCGGCGGATGGGGGACGTGTGCCTGCGACCCGACAGTGGGCAACTCGTCAACAGGTGGCCCTGCAGGCGAGTGTCTGGCTATGCATGCGGATACAGCGGCGGGGCATCACACTCAGGCATCGACACCCCCCGTAGGGCGGCCAGCATCCTCAGTTCGGGTTCGATGTGCTCGCCGGCGTGCCACCTAAAGAGAAGTTCGTTGAGGTCGGCGGCCGATGGGCAGCCGGCCGCGAAGATCAGGCGCAGTAGGCCCCAGGGCACCTCGGCGCTGCAGCAGCCGTGTGAGGGTTTGGCCGTCCTCGTCTGACCCGGTACTGAAATGTACGGGCGGGCCCATGCCGCTTGTTGGACTGACGCGAAGAGGCTTCGCCCGTAGTACTCAGCCTGTTGGGCGTCGTAGCCCAGCGAGAGCCACTGCGCGGTCTCAGCGGGGCTATAGCCCCACGCCAGAAACCGGCCCGTTGTGGATACCAGACGCCGACTGACCGGCCTCCGATGCTTCCTCCAGGCGCTGATGATGGCATCGATGTCGGACTGGGAATAGGATCCGGGCCGACAATGCCACGTCATCTGGCGCTGCAGAAGATCGCGAATGTTGGCCTTTGTGGATGAGGTGGTCACGTGTGCTCCTAGTTGGTTGTGGGAGGACTGTCCCCGTAGGGGTGAGGCCTGTGGCGGCCCCGGGTGCGAACTGTCCTTCTGACTATCGGCAGGTTGCTTCGAGTTCAGGACGTACGTTCGTCACTTCGGTGTCGCATTTGGTCGTCGGATAGCCGGTACCAGGGCCACCGTTGGCGACCTCGGCGGGCGACTAGGCGCCGACGGTGGCCCAAGGCAGCGGTCCGCGCTCGGCGCGTACGTGTCGAAGCCGGCCGGCGTTTGTCTTGTCGGTCAACTCCGCGCACGAGCCGCGGTGACCGCCAATCGCCCCCTTGCCGCACCCCCACGTAGTGAAAGAAGGAGCGCGATGCCCGGCGGCGGCGTGCGCACTACGCTCCACCCATGTGTCTTGGGGGTAGCTGACGGCAGTTAGAGGGGGACGTCGCTGTGTTGATCGCACTCCCGCAACCAGTAGTGCTGGCCCTGCAGCACTGGGCGACCGATGAGGCGGTGGACTCCCTCGGAATCTGCCATCGACCTTGCGTCCGACCGTCCCCCCGGGATGTGCTTGCGCCCATAGGCAATTGGCCGAGCGGGGCGGCCTGGTGTGGGACCCCGAGTCCCGGACGCGGTGCCGAAGGCGCGACGCTTCAAAGCCCCACCGCTCGAGAGTTCGGGCTGAAGGCGCGGAGCCGGACCCTAACCGCCTGATCGGCGTTGCGTCCCGGGATATCGGTAGCCCAACGCCCGAGCGCTGCGAATCGCGTAGACCGTGGTGAGACTGACGCCATGACGGTGCGCGATGTCCGCGACGAGGCCCTCCCCGCTCGCGTACTCGGAAGCGATCTGGTCGAGTTCGGCCGCGGCGAGAGCGTGGAGCGGTCGGTACTTCGACCCCTTGGCCACGACTGGAAGAACTCCGGGGAGAGCCGAGACCACACCAGCCTTCGTCCAGAGGTCCAGACTAGGTAGGTAGGCGTCGAAGCGGTCGGGCCAGGTAACCCCGCTTTCGTCGCGTCGACACGTCAGGCAGAGCAACCCTCGAACTTCTCGAATGCGCATCGGGGCGCACAGTCGACTACCGCAGAAGCCGCAGGGTGTGACCGTTGGGCGCTGGTCGGCCGCGAAGTCCCAACGCGCATAGCGGTCGCGTCGGGTCCCCCGGTCCGCCTGTTGCCGGAGATTCCTCACCCCTTCCTCCTCGGTCACCCCGAAATCGAGAGGTAGTTCGATCCCCGTACCGGAAAGGATGGCCCATGTCTCGAACGAGGCTCCGTCCTTGATGAGCCACCTAGAGTCTGCTCCCCCGAATGCCTCCTCGATGTTGCGGACCAGAGCGGACACGTCGCCGAAGTCGGAGACCAGATCAGCGTCAGTTAGCAGGTCCGTGAGCGCGGGCACCGATGCTGGGTCTTCGCCCGGGATGGGTGTGGGGAAGAGAGCGGCCATGCCTAGGCGCAGTAGCGCGGAGTCCTGGCATCGTCCGAGGGCGAATCCCCGTGCTGGGACCCCGAGCGCCGAGCCGACGAGCGCCACCTCGGCTGGTGCGCGCTTGCCTTTGAAAGTTGGCACGATGCCGGCGCGCAGCGCCGTTGCCATGGCAGCGGCACCGTCGTCCGCTTTCGTGATTGCACCAGTCTCGAAGTCGGTGCTGAACGGGACAGAGTAGGGCTCCCCCGTGTGTGTGATCCGGAGTTCTCCGCGCAGGGTGACGTGCTTGCCTTTAATCGCCTTGCGGCGCGCCGGCACGACCGTGAGTTCGACATTCTGCACCGCCGCTCGAAGCGCCGGTCTCAGCGTCGAGCCGCGGGGGTCTCGAAGTTCGTTCACGATCCGCTCTAGGACGGCTACTGCGACACCTTCCCCGCGACGTGTTGCAGCCAACTGTTGCTGGACCGCGACGAGTTCAGTGCGGAGTTCTTCGAGTGCCCGGCTGTCAGTTTCCCAGCTGGACATCTCGGCGGTCCGGAAACCCGCGGGCATCACGAACTCGCCCGTGTCGGGGTGCGTCTCGCCGATGGCGGTCCGGCGTCGAGTCAGGTTCTTGTCTCGCTGCTCCACGGTGACCTCAAGACGGTCGCGCTCACCCGCGAGTGCCCGCACCTCCAGTCCCTCCCCGTCGTCGACTTTGGCTCGCAGCGGCTGACCGTTAGCGGCGATCAACGCCTCGGTGATGGCACCCATCAAGTGCGAGTCCGCTAGGGCGAGGGAGCCCCAATCTGCCCAGCAGCCGTCATCGGGGACGACCCGCCAGCGAACGGTTTCGTCGGAAGGATCGTGAGGGCGCTGCAAGGTGGCGGGCCCACCGTTGACTTGTAGCGCGAAGCCTGACCAGGACCATGAACTTCGCGCTGAGCGCTCGCCTCGACTCTGAGCGTCAAGGTAGTCCTTGGCGCGGGTCGCAACACTCGCGGTCATCCACGGCCCGTCCGGGGGGAAGACCCCGACGAGTGGGATGGATTCCTCGCCCTGCCCGAGGCTGATCAAGAGTCCGCCCTCGGAGTAGAACTCGAAGTTGTTGATCAGCGATCGAGACCAACTACCGGCGGGGTCCCAGGTGCGCTGGGGATCTACGAAGGGGTCGTCCGCAGACCCGTAATAGGCACTTGGGCCGCGGGTCTTTTGGTCGCGCAGTGTCTGCGTGCTGTACCTGCGTTCGGTGAGTAGACGCATGGTCTCTTGCAAGCCGAGGTCGGGGAGGTTCTCCCAGAACCAACGTACGTTCTCGACTTGATCGACGTGCCTGCCGTCCGGGTGTCGCACGTCCGGGAGGAGGTTCGCAACCTCGTCAGACGACGGATACTCGGCAGGAGAGTCGAACGTAATGACGGCGCGCCCAGTCGCCTTCATCGTCAAGCGCATCATCCCAGGAGGCACCGTCCTTCCGACAGCCCAGGGGAACCGGCCATCCCGGTCCATCCCAGCGTCCATGAGCCGTCGAGCGCCTTCGACACGCTTCTTGCTCAGAGTGCGTCCTTCTGCGTTCCCGCCCATTCCTTCCACGAAAACGTTGATGTCGTCCGAGCCGTCCAAGGCATACGGGTTTCCCTGGCGCGCAGCCCAGACTGGGACGCCCTTTGCCTTCTCGCGTTCCAGGGGGCGGAGGTAGGTTTTGGTTGACCAGGTGTCCCGGCTCCCACGGTCCTGGCGCTTGGCGTAGAAGCCACCCAGGCGAAGCGCACGGTCGGACAGAAGCGATCGCAAGTGCTGCGCATGTGGCTGTTGGTCGTTGGGGTCCGCTGCACGGATAGGTGACATCTGATCTGCGTCGATGTGTGTCGGCGCTGGAAGGATGTGCACCATGCCGAA
>NZ_SDWS01000004.1 GCF_004137245.1 Nocardioides glacieisoli | reverse complement strand
GGTAGCTCCACACCTCACTCGGAGGTCTTCGTCATCGCCAAGCAGAAACGCCGTACCTAACGTCCGTGGTCAGAACATCTAGGTCGTGGCACCCGTGCGCGCCGACTGTGGCAGTTCCTGGCGGTGCTGGTGGCTCTGGTGAGCTCACTTGTTGTGCACGCCACGACTGAAGACGAGCCCGACCCAACTTCCGGCTCGGCCTCAACTTCCGGCTCGGCCCAGGACCCGTGGACCCTGTTGTGGAGTGACGATTTCGAGGGGGACGCTGGCACGCCGCCCAAATGGTGAGTATTGGAGCCACGAGATCGGCGGTAGCGGGTGGGGCAATGAGGAGTTGCAGTACTACACCGACAGCGCAGACAACGCCGCCCTCGACGGGGAGGGCCACCTGGTCATCACGGCGCGAGAGGTCGACCCGGCCACGACCGACCTGAAATGCTGGTACGGCCCGTGCACCGTCACCTCGGCGCGGCTGATCACAGCGGGCAAGCAGGAGTTCACCTACGGGCGTATCGAGTCCCGAGTCAAAGTGCCCGCTGGGTCCGGCTCGTGGCCGGCACTGTGGATGCTCGGCGCCGACTTCGGTGAGGTCGGGTGGCCCCAGACTGGCGAAATCGACATCATGGAGTTCGTCGGTCGGGAGCCGGACCAAGTTTTCGGGACGATTCACGGCCCCGGCTACGCAGGTGGGGAGTCGTTCAACGGCTTCCTCGACATCGGCCGCCCCGTGGCCGAGGACTGGCACGAGTTCACGGTGGAGTGGTCACCGCAGAAGATCGTCTGGGCGGTCGACGGCGCAGTATTTCATCAAGCTTCACCGACCGATGTCGCGCCCCATGAGTGGGTTTTCGACCACCCGTTCTTCTTGCTGGCGAACCTCGCCGTCGGCGGCAACTTCGGAGGCGCCCTCGCGGCCGACGTGGTGTTCCCGGTCTCGTTCACCATCGACCATGTTCGTGTCTACCGGGCGTCGGGAGACCCGAGTTGATGGCACGGCGATCTCCCGTTCCGACCCGGGGGCGTGAGGTCGACTCTGGGTCGGCTCGCGCCGCGTCCGAGAGACGACGTGACGCTGAGCGCCGCCTTCTTCACTGCCAGCGCGGCCAGGTGGTCCGATGCAAGGGATGTTGCAGGCCATGACGCAGCGACGACGGCGACCACCTGCCCGCCGTCCAGGACGGGGGCGGCGCAGACCCAGTCGCCGCCATCCTGCACGGCGGTCCTGGTAAGTACCCCTCCGGAGCGGACATGACGCACCCAGGAGTGCACATCTGCGCGGCCGAACAATCCGTTGCGGACGTGCTCTGAGGCCACAACTGCGTCTACCTCGTCGTCGGTCAAGCCTGCCATCAGCACCAACCCCACCAACGGGCAGTCCTTGAGCTCGATCCTGGTCACCATTCGCATGCCTCGTGACCGCAGGCCGAAGACCGCACCATCGCGCCACACGGCCATCATCGACTCGGCCCCAAAGCTTTGGTCCAGCCTGCGCAGGACGGGCATCCCCGCGGTCACGAGCCGGTCCGAGGCGAGCACCGCAGATGCGTAGGAGAGCCATACCCAACTCAACCGGAAGCGGCCACTCGAGTTCACCCTGTCGAGGAGCCCGATCCCAGCCAGCGTCGCGAGGAGCCGATGGGCATGAGACTTCGACATTCCGAGCGCTCGCCCGACACCGGCGGCACCCCATTCGGGGCGTCACTGGTGAAGAGGGCAAGCACCTCGCCGGCGTGCTGTACCCCGCTCACCGTCTGCATGTGTTGACCTCCGCACCCGAAGCGCCAAGAGGACGAGAAGCCTTTGGTTGAGTCGCCAGCTGGGGCTCGCCAGCGCTGTGAAGAGGTACCCAGTCCATGCTCACGCCACCCTCCCAAGATGGGGTTCACTTTCTATGACCGCCCGAGGCGGCGGGATTCATCAAGGGTCCATGGCGCGGCGGGCCGCGCCCTAGCAACGGCTCGTGAGTTCAGGACCCGGTCAGCCACAGCCCTAGGGGCGTGATGAGCGCACCGAGGAGGAGCCACCACGACAGGATGCGGCGGTGGTGGATCGCCCGCGCGGCTGCGATCGAGATGACTCCGACGATCCCGGCGAGGACGTTGAGGCCGATGACGGCGCCCGGCCCCGGGTCGTCGAGTGCCCAGGCGCCGAGGATGAAGCCGGCCGCCAGGTGCAGGAACGTGATAACGGCCAGCGTAGACATGACCCACTGCTGTACGTGGATCAGCTTGCGTTCGGCGTCGGGGTCGTAGACGGGACGGGGTGCATTGGGGTCCAGGAGGTGGCTGCGGCGCTTGGCGGGCCGCGACTCTTGCGGGGTGGAGCTGCTCATGGCGGGGTTTCTTCCCAGTGGGTAGTCGGTGGTGGCGATCAGATCTCGATCGGTACGCCGATGAGGGAGCCGTACTCGACCCAGGAACCGTCGTAGTTGCGCACCGCAGGCTGCTCGAGCAGCTCGTGAAGGACGAACCAGGTGTGAGCGCTGCGTTCGCCGATGCGGCAGTAGACGATCGTCTCGGTGCCGTCCAGCGGGGCGCCGGCGGAGCCGTAGAGGGTCCGCAGTTCGTCGTCGGACTTGAACGTGCCGTCGTCGTTGGCTGCCTGCGACCACGGGACATTGAGTGCGCCGGGGACGCGTCCTCGGCGCTGTGGCTGCTCTTGGGGCATGTGCGCCGGCGCGAGGATCTCACCGGAGAACTCCTGCGGGGACCGCACGTCGACGATGGTGGTACCCGTGCCGAGAGCCGCCACCACGTCGTCGCGGTAGGCCCGCAGGCTCTGGTCGGCGTCGCGGGCGACGTAGTGGGTGGCCGGTCGGGTCACCTCATCGGCGACCAGGGGTCGGCCCTGCAGCTCCCAGGTCTTGCGGCCGCCGTCGAGCAGCTTGACGTCGGAATGGCCGTAGAGCTTGAAGTACCAGTACGCGTAGGCGGCGAACCAGTTGTTGTTGCCGCCGTACAGGACCACGGTGTCGTCGGTGGCGACACCCTTGTCGCTCAGGAGCTTCTCGAAGCCTACCCGGTCGATAACGTCGCGGCTGTGCGGGTGCTGCAGTTCGGTGCGCCAGTTCAACGCGATGGCGCCGGCGATGTGGTCGACGTCGTAGGCGTTGGTCTCCTCGTCGACCTCGATGACGACGATGCCGTCGTCGCCGAGGCGCGGCTCGAGCCAGTCGGGGGTGACCAGGGCGGTAGCGCGGCTCATGCTTCTCCAATGCTTGGTGGGACATCCCTTGCTAGAACAACGGTTGGTAGGCTACGGGTATGCCCGAAGCTGCATGCAATCCATCTCACATTGAGGACCTCGACCCCCTGGCGCTGGAACGTCAGGTCTGCTTCGCGCTGGCAGTCGCCTCTCGAACCGTCATCTCGGTGTACCGACCGGTCCTTGAACCATTGGGGCTCACCCACCCGCAGTACCTGGTGATGCTGGCGCTGTGGGGTGAGCAACCGCTGTCGGTGACCGACTTGAGCCGCCTGCTCGATGTCGATGCCGGCACCCTGTCTCGTCTCCTCAAGCGCCTCGAGGCAGCAGACCTCATCGTCCGCCGGCGCGACCCCGCAGACGAGC
Source organism: Nocardioides glacieisoli (assembly GCF_004137245.1). Classification (GTDB taxonomy): domain Bacteria; phylum Actinomycetota; class Actinomycetes; order Propionibacteriales; family Nocardioidaceae; genus Nocardioides; species Nocardioides glacieisoli. Next base: position 375,613 of record NZ_SDWS01000004.1, on the reverse strand, counting down.
GGTCGCTGGCCGTCACGCTGACCTCGAAGGGGACGTCGCTGCGGCAACAAGCGCTCAAGGTGCCCATCGAGGTCGTCCAACGTCTCGGCATGAGCCTCGATGACCTCCACGCCATGCATGCCCAGCTCACTGGCGTGATCGCAGCAGCGAAACTCGCCGCGTCCTAGCCGCGACTTGCCCCGGACGAACGACCTACGAGACGTTGAACGAGCGTCCTGGCGAGGCCAAGGACGATGAGTACGAAAAGATGGTCAACCGAGAGACCGTGGTGTTCTCCCGAACGTTTGACCAACCTCGATTGGCCCACCGCACGAGTCGCCGACGACCTCAGAGGCGAAATCCAACGACTCAAGGAGACGTCGTCGGCTCCACTGCGCACCGTGGGCAGTCCGACGCTTGTGCGCCAACTGATCGACGCATCCCTCGTCGACAACCTGCTGCTGGTCACCTTCCCCTTGTTCCCCGGACCTGCGGGTCGGGAGTTGGGCCTTCACCGACATCGCCTCCACCGACCTCGACCTCATCGACCACAAGGTCCTCGACGGTCAGATTCTGGTCACGACCTACCACCCGACGGGAAACGACATCCCACGAGGCCGACCTTGCGCACCGACGCCGCACCATTGGTGGCGCGAGCGCGGGGTGCACAACACGAACGGTCTGCGATGCTCCGAAACGGAGCGCCCCATGACGATCCCGCACCGGGTCGCTCCGCGAGCCCATCCCGTTGCGGGATCTGACCCCCGGCGTGTCGGTGGCTTTACGTTTCGTTACGGTTCGGCCAATCCGTAGAGCGATGCAGAAGCTCTCCTCGGATCTTCGAACGCCGCGTAGTTGGTCCCTGACGCTCGTGAGGCGTCGTCGAGCTGACATCGAAGACGTAGTTCTCCAGCGATGATATCGTTGTGGCGATATCGGAGGTGATCGTGATGGAGCAAATTCTGATCCGCAACCTTCCTGCGGGGACCAAGGCGGCGCTGCGCAAGCGTGCCAAGCAGAGCCACCGGTCTGTGGAAGCCGAGGCGCGCGACGCGTTGACCAAGGCACTGGTCGACGAGCCCGTCACGATCGTCGACCTGCTGGGCACGGACGAGGGTGCTGACATTGACTTCGAGCCCGCACGGCTGGGGCTGACGGCTCGCTCAGCGCGCCTGTGAGGTACCTGCTGGACACCAACGTGGTGTCCGCGCTTCGGGTCCGCGGGCGAAACCCCGCGGTAGAAGCCTGGGCCACGTCGGTGCCGATCGGCGACCAGTTCGTCTCGGCGTTCACCGTCGCTGAGATCGAGCGCGGCGTTGTCGCGAAGGAACGCACCGACGAGAGTCAAGGCGCGGTCCTGCGCCGCTGGTTTGAGGACAACGTGCTGCCCGCGTTCGCGGACCGGGTGCTGCCGTTCGACTTGCCTGCGGCGCGGATCCTTGCTGGCTATCGCGTTCCCGAACACGCGCCATGCGACGACGCTCTCATCGCGGCGATTGCGCAATCGGCGGGGATGTCGGTGGTGACGCGCAACGTCCGACACTTCGAGCCCCTCGGGGTGCCAGTCCTCGATCCGTGGCACCCGCCGCCACCCGAGGACTGACCACGGGGCCCGCAGGCAGCAACAACGGGACTTGCCGCGAGCAGTAGGCCTCGAAACGTTCGGAGCGGCCCTGGTCGTGGTGAGTGATGATCAGGGTCTTGCGGACGTTGGGGGAGAGGCGCTGGCTGAGGGGTCGTGCTGTGCGTTCTGCGCTGCTCGATGCCCGAGCCGGGCCGCAGCCGGCGTCCGGCCGGGTCCATCACGGGAGGTGCGCCATGAGCGCCCTACTTGTCGGGTACGCCCGATGCTCCACCGATCAACAAGACCTGACCGCCCAACGAGACGGGCTCCTCGCCCTCGGTGTCGAGGCTGAACGGATCTACGTCGACCACGGACTAACTGCAATACCGTTCAATTAGATCCTGGCTGCCTGGTCGGGTCGTCGGTCCGGTTGGGGCCAATCGCGGTGGCGGCATCGTTTGACGTGCCAGCGGGTGTACTTGCGTTTGATGACGCGGGGGTTGGCTCGGGGTCGCCGCCTGGGGAGGAGTCGGCGGACCAGTTCGCCGATGGCGTGGCGCCACAGCCGCGCGAGGGCGTCAGGCGCGTGAGGGGGAAAAAGCGCCCTGCTGGGCGATCGATCTGCGTGAGATCCGCAGCGCGGCGACGAACGAGACGCGGTCGGGGTCGCGGCCGGCGTGGTCGGCGGCGTGGAGCATCAGGGTCCGGATCGCGTAGTGGCAGCACAGGTGCCCCCAGATCTCCTGGGTCACCAGGTCGGGTGACTTCGAGCGCAGCACCGCACGCGGCCCGCGTTGGTGGGTCTTGAGCTCGTCGAAGGCAGTCTCGATCTCCCAGCGCTGCGCGTAGGCCGCGGCCAGTTCCGCGGCCGGCGCCTGGGCGGGGTCGAGGATCGTGGTGAGCAACCGGTAGGGGCCCTTGGGTTCGCGGCCGTCCTGGATCGTGTACTCGATGACCCGGACCTGGAGCGGGTGCTGGCGTCGTCGGTCGGCGACCGAGTCGAAGACCTCGGCCAGCCAGGACCCGTCAAAGAGGTCCTCCACGGGCTCGAGCTTCAGGTTGTCCTTGACCCGCCACAGCAGATCCGCCCCGGTGGCACGGGCGTTGTGCCAGGCGGTGAAGCTGTAGAAGCCCCGATCTGCCAGGCACAACATCCCCGGGGTCAGCCTGGGCAACAGGTCGCCCGACAAGGCGTTCTCCGAAGTCGTGTACGGCCCGATCACGGCCTCGAACATCGCATGGGTGCCGCACTCAGCCAACGCGACCACCCGCGCCTGAGGGAACGCCGAGCGTTCGCCCTTCATCACCCCGGGACGACCGAAGTGAGAGTCGTTGGCGGGCGTGTCAGCCAGGTCCAGACACGTCCCGTCGATCGCGACCAGCCGCCGACCGGCCAGCCAACAGCCCGGCGTGTCCTGCTCGGCCAGCGGTTCGGCGACCCTGTCGAAGAGCAACGCCATGGGCTCGGATCCCAGCCGGTCCCGAGCATGGGAGATCGCCGCCTTGTTGGCCAACCTGGCCGAACCCTCCTCGCGGTGCGCCCACGCGATCCCATCCGAGATCAACGCCAGCACGTCCTCATAGGAGCCTTCCGAATGCAACGCCATCCCCATCGCGAAGTACGCCATCGAGCGGGCCGGCAACGACCGCCGCCGCTGCTCGGTACGGCCACATTCCGCGATCACAGCGTCCACCACCTCGGCGGGGAAGACCTTCATCAACAAACCCACCGACACCAGATCCGGCAACCTGCGATCCGACTCGGGCTTCCTCCAACCAGAACGGGGCATACCCCCAAACTACACGCCTGTAACCCTAATTGAACGGTATTGGGACTAACTGGTACCAACCGCGAACGCCCCGGCTTACGCGAGGCGCTCGCCGCCTGCCGGGCGGGGGACACGTTGGTCGTCACCAAGCTGGACCGATTGGCCAGGTCCCTGCCCGATGCTCGCGCGATCGCTGACGAGCTCACCGCCCGGCAGATCAGTTTGAGTCTGGGCGGGTCTGTCTATGACCCGACCGATGCGGTCGGGAAGCTGCTGTTCAACGTCCTGGCCATGGTCGCGGAGTTCGAGTCCGACCTCATCCGGCTTCGCACCGTCGAAGGCATGAAGGTCGCCAAAGCGAAGGGCCGACTCAAGGGCAAGCAGCCAAAGCTGAGCCGCAAGCAGGAGGCGCACCTCGTGTCACTCGTGCACAGCGGCGACTACAGCACCCTCGAGGTAGCCGAACTGTTCGGCATTGGACGGTCGACCGTGTACCGCGCCATCGAGCGCCAACGCGTCGCGGCGAAGGCCGATCTTGCTGACACGTCCACAAGACGGTGATTCCCAGTTCGTTGGCGTCCCGCTATCGACACCTAAGCGGGACGCCGACGAGCCGAACTGACCAGGGTTGGCTTCGAACAGCAGTCTCCCCAGAGGGGGTTCCGCTTGGGGGACGTGTCGTCCTCTCCCGGCGCACTCTCAGCCGATGTCCGTATCTCAGTCCGTGAGCCCAGCCTCTCAGATCGGAATACGGACCTCACCACCAATATCGACACGGCCAGCGTTCAGCTTGGAGTGGCAAGCCGCTGACGTGTCGGCATGGGTGGTGCCTACGAGGCACTCTCGACATCCCGGCCGCCTAGCCCCGGCGGCGCTACCGGTTTCGAGTTCGATGGTGTGCACCATCTTCGTCGCACTGTGGTGGTGCACACCCGTCGAAAGTCCGCCGGCAACCCGGCCGGGGGGTCAGACCACGCCGAGGGCGAGCATTGCGTCGGCGACCTGGGTGAAGCCACTGATGTTGGCGCCGGCCACGTAGTCGCCCGGTACGCCGTACTCCTCGGCCGTCATGACGCAGCGCTCGTGGATGCCTGCCATGATCTCAGCCAGCCGCTGCTCGGTGTGCTCGAAGGTCCACGAGTCGCGGGACGCGTTCTGCTGCATCTCCAGCGCACTCGTCGCGACACCGCCTGCGTTCGCGGCCTTGCCAGGGGCGAAGAGCACGCCGGCTTCGGTGAGTAGGTCCACCGCATCCGGCGTGGTCGGCATGTTGGCCCCCTCGGCGACCACCTGGACGCCGTTGCCGACGAGGGCCTTCGCCGCGTCCACCGGCAGCTCGTTCTCGGTGGCACAGGGCAAGGCGACGCTGCAGGGGACGTCCCAGATCGATCCGCCGGACACGAACGAGACGGCGCTGCCCTTGATGTCGGCGTACTCGCTAATTCGACCGCGGCGGACCTCCTTGATCTCGCGCAGCAGGCCGACATCGACTCCGGCCTCATCGACGACGTAACCGGAGGAGTCGGAGGCCGCGACCACGGTACCCCCGAGTTGGTGCACCTTCTCGGTGGCGTAGATAGCCACGTTGCCGGAGCCGGACACGACGACACGTTTGCCGTCGAAGGAGTCTCCTCTGGCGGCGAGCATCTCGTTGACGAAGAAGACGGTGCCGTACCCGGTCGCTTCGGTACGGGCGTGGGAGCCGCCCCAGGTGATCCCCTTGCCGGTGAGTACGCCGGCCTCGTAGCGGTTAGTGATCCGCTTGTACTGTCCGAACAGGTAACCGATCTCACGACCGCCGACACCGATATCACCGGCCGGCACATCGGTGTACTCGCCGATGTGACGGTACAGCTCGGTCATGAAGGACTGGCAGAAGCGCATGACCTCGCCATCGGAGCGTCCCTTCGGGTCGAAGTCCGAGCCTCCCTTGCCGCCGCCGATCGGCATACCGGTGAGAGCGTTCTTGAAGATCTGCTCGAAGCCGAGGAACTTCACGATCCCGAGGTAGACGCTGGGGTGGAAGCGCAGCCCGCCCTTGTACGGCCCGAGCGCGGAGTTGAACTCGACGCGGAAGCCGCGGTTGATCTGCACCTCACCGGAGTCGTCGACCCACGGGACGCGGAAGATGATCTGGCGCTCAGGCTCGCAGATGCGCTCGATGATCGAGGCATCAACGTACTCAGGACGCTTCTCCACCACGGGGCTCAGGCAGCTGAGCACCTCGAAGACCGCTTGATGGAACTCAGTCTCTCCCTGGTTACGGCGCAAAACGTCGGCGTACACAGGTTGAAGCGCAGCGTGCAACGTCTCCATAGATCGTCCCTCCTTCAGATGAAGCCTCACCCTAGGTCAGCACGCCGACCACCCGGGGGTGCTCGTAGCGGATGGGCTCCCCGGTTGCCCGGTCGATGTGGCTGAGCCGATTGACTCGGCAGCGCACCAGGACCCGTGGACTGTGGATGGCGGGAGGCCGAGTCGTCCGCCGATCTGAACCGGCCCGAGCCTGTACCGCCATCGCAACCGAACGATTTCTTGCGTCAGTCGATCGGGGGTCTTGTTCGTGCTGCGGTGAGGACGGCTGGACCGATCGGCCCTCCCGCGCTGGTCACGCTCCGCCCGAAAATCGTCAAGCGGTCAGGACCTGCTCGTAATGCTCGACGGTGGGAAAGGGCTCATAGAAGTGGTGCAGCAACTGGCGCCACTGCTGGTAGTCCTGCGAACCGCGAAAGCCCACGGTGTGGTCCTCCAGGCTGTCCCATTCCACGAGCAGCAAGTAGGTGCTCGGGCGCTCCAGGCACCGCGACAATGTCAGGCTCCTGAAGCCGGGCATGCGCACAATGATCTTCTTGGCTTGCCTGAAGGCGGCCTCGAAGTCATCCTCGTGGCCCGGTCTGACCGGCAGGAGCGCATGCTCGAGAGTCACTTTGCAATGGTCGCAGCCGTCGCCGTAGGCCCAGCGGTCAGGGGTGCGGCCCCGCGCGACGTCAACACTCCCGTCTCACAGAGGGATCCCGCACTGGCACGCTGTGCTCGGCAAGCCAGGGTCTCGACCGGACCAACCCCAGGCGCGGCATGTGCCCTGTCCTGCCGTTCCCCTACGCTCGCGTCCATGCCGATCCGTCTCGTCGCCACCGATCTCGACGGCACGTTGCTGCACGACGACCTCAGTGTGAGTCCCCGCACTCGAGCCGCGCTTGATGCTGCACGGGCCGCGGGCGTTCAGGTTGTCCCGGTGACTGCGCGACAGCCGATCGGACTTCGTCAGATCGCCGAGGAAGCCGGGTTCGATGAGTGGGCGGTGTGCTCCAACGGCGCCCTGGGTGTGCACCTGACAAGTGGCGAGGTCATCTTCGAGCAGACCGTTGGAGTGGCGGTGCAGCGCCGGCTCGCGTCGGCGTTGAAGCCGCTGGTGGATGGCCTGTTGTTTGTGAGCGTCCGCGACGGGGGCGAAGGGTTCGTGCCGCAACAGGGATACACCGCGATCGCCGCCGATCGTGACCACAAACGAGACGTTGCGACCATGGGCAGCCACACGCTGGAGGAGGTGCTGGCCGAACCGAGCCTAAAATTGATCGTGCGGCACCCGGACCGTCCGGTCGACGAACTCCTCGACATCGTCCGCGGGGCAGGGGTAGCGGGCTTTGCTGCGACCCACTCCGGTGCGCCCTTCGTGGAGGTCATGGCAGAGGGGATCAGCAAGGCGTGGGGCATCGCCCGCCTCTGCGACCGGTTAGGCATCACAGCCGAAGAGGTGCTGGCCTTCGGCGACGCACCCAACGACGCCGAGCTGCTCGCGTGGGCCGGCCGCGGAGTGGCTGTGGCCAACGCGAGCGCTGCAGCGCTGGCGGCCGCAGACGAGATCAGTCCCTCCAACGAGGAGGACGGGGTGGCTCAGGTGCTCGAGAAGCTGCTGCTCCAGCAGTCGGTCGTGATACCGACGGCGTAGGCGATCCGCCTGACTGTCGGCGGATTGTGCAGACCCCAACTCGGACAGCCGCCCCGCATAGCTGTCAAAGGTGCGCGGCTCTTCCAGACATGAAGTGCGTCCGCATCCCGCGAGCCGATCCCCAATCGTGACGGACTGGCTGTGGTGATTGTCGCCGTCGGGCTGGAGCCGGCCCGGCGCACGCGGGAACTGAACATCGCGCCAGCCGTGGCCACTCGCGGCCAGACTGCCGCCTTGGGGAGTGAGGGCGGACGACAGGAGACCGCCACAAACCCCAGGAGGGTCACCATGTCCGCCACCATCACCCGAAGACTCGTCTCGATCAACGATGCCGCCGATGCACTCGCCGTCTCGACGCGGACGGTCCGCCGCTACATCGCCGACGGCCAGCTCGACGCCGTACGACTCGGCCGCAAGACGCTGCGGATCAAGGTCGACTCCATCGAGCGCTTCATCGACGCCCGGCCGATCGGGAACTGGCGGTGAGCTGTGACAGAACGGGCCAGAAGGGGCGATTCCTTGTTCCACGCATGTTCCCCGAAACGGAAAGAGCCCCTCAAAAGGGGCTCTGACCTGCGGTTTCTCTGTGGGCGATACTGGGTTTGAACCAGTGACCTCTTCCGTGTCAAGGAAGCGCGCTACCGCTGCGCCAATCGCCCAGGTCTTGAGTTTCAGTGCTGTTGTGACTGCGTGCGAGGTGGGTACGGGATTTGAACCCGTGTAGACGGATTTGCAGTCCGTTGCCTCGCCTCTCGGCCAACCCACCGTGGAGGTTCCGTCTTGACGGGGGAGACCTTCCGAGCGGACAACGAGACTCGAACTCGCGACCTCAACCTTGGCAAGGTTGCGCTCTACCAACTGAGCTATGTCCGCCTGCATTTTCGGCCCGTTCGTGCGGCCTCAAGTGCGAGTGGAACAGTAGTACATGGCTTCGGCGGGGCCAAAATCGCCCCCCGCTCCGGGTGTCACTCGCGCCCCTAGAGTGACTCCATGCGCGCATGGCTCAACGGTGACCTGCTGGCCGATCCGACCCAGGGGGCGGTCGCGGTCACCGACCACGGCTTCACCGTCGGCGACGGGGTCTTCGAGGCCGTCAAGACGCTGGCCGGCACTCCGTTCGCGCTGACCCGCCACCTCGAGCGGCTCGAGCGCAGCGCCGCCGGCCTCGGGCTGCCCGCGCCCGACCTCCACGACGTACGACGGGGGGTGGAGGCGGTCACCGGGGACGATCCCATCGGTCGGCTCCGGATCACCTACAGCGCCGGGCCGCACCCGATGGGGTCGGGTCGCGGCGGCGGTCCGCCGACGCTGGTCGTGGCCTGGAGTGCCATCGACGTGGCGCCCAGCGAGACGACGGTCGTCACCGTCCCGTGGACCCGCAACGAGCACGGCGCGACCGCCGGCCTCAAGACGACGTCGTACGCCGACAACGTGATCGCGCTCGCCCACGCGGTCGAGCGGGGCGGGAGCGAGGCGGTCTTCGCCAACACCGCCGGCAACCTCTGCGAAGGAACCGGCACCAACGTCTTCTACGTCGTCGACGGCGAGCTGCGCACACCCACCCTCGCGTCGGGCTGCCTGGCCGGCGTCACGCGCGCGCTGGTCATCGACTGGTGCGGTGCCCGCGAGGTGGACGAGCCGCTGACCGAGGTCCTGGCGACGGCGAGCGAGGCGTTCCTGGCGTCGACCACCCGCGACGTCCAGGCGATCGCCCGCTGGGACGACCGCGACCTCCCGTCGCCGGGTCCGGTCACCGCGCAGTGTGCGGAGACGTGGCGCGCCCGCGAGGCTGAGAGCATGGACCCATGAGTCAGCTCGACCCGGCCATCCACGACCGCCTGCGCCACACGGCCGAAGGCCTGGTGCCGGTCGTCGTCCAGCAGCAGGGATCCGGCGAGGTGCTGATGCTCGCGTGGGTCGACGACGAGGCGCTCGTCCGCACCATCGACACCGGGCGGGCGACCTACTGGTCGCGCTCGCGCCGGGAGTACTGGGTCAAGGGCGACACGTCGGGGCACGAGCAGCACGTGAAGGAGATCCGCCTCGACTGCGACGGCGACACCCTGCTGTTCGTGGTCGACCAGGTCGGCGCGGCGTGCCACACCGGAGACCACACCTGCTTCGACGCCGACGTCGTGCACCGCGTCGATGGCTGAGCCCGCTCCCGACAGGCGGCGGAGCAGCTTCGGGCCCGTCGTGCTCGTCGGCCTCGCCTCGGCCGGTCTCGCTGCCGTGGCCGGGAGCAAGCCGTGGGTCTCGGGGGAGTCCGGGGGCGTCCGTTCCGACGACGGTGGCGCGATGAACTCGATCCTGGCCCTCGACAGCGTGGCGGAGTCGCCGCTCGCAGCAGCCCTCTCCCTGGTGGTGCTCGCGTGCTGGGGCGTCCTCCTCGTCACCCGCGGCCGCTTCCGCAAGGCGATCGCGGTGCTGGCCCTGATCGCCGCGCTGGGACTGGTGGCTGCCACGGTGGAGGCGTTCTCCAACCTCCCCGACGCACTGGCCGACGCACTGCTCGAGGTCTCCGGTGTCGACACGGTGTCGACCAGCCTCACCGCGTGGTACCCCGTCGCGCTGCTGGCCGCACTCGCAAGCGTCGCCACCTCGCTGGCCGCCGTCCGGCTGGTCGGGTCGTGGCCCGAGATGGGCACGAAGTACGACGCCCCGACGGGCGCGCCGGGTGCCGACGACACGGCGACCGAGGAGCCGCCGACGGAGAACATCGACATCTGGAAGGCCCTCGACGAGGGACGCGACCCGACCGCCTAGACTTCCGCGCAGCACTCGCCCCACGGATGTACTCGGTAGACGAAGGAGCCCCACGATGGCTGCAGGCCACGGCAACACCCCCGCTGCATGGACCGCCGTCGGCGTCGCGATGCTCGGATTCGTCGTGGGCAGCATCGCGCTGCTGCAGACCCCGGCCCAGATGACCCTGCTCTGGATCGGCATCATCATCGCCGTCGTCGCCTTCCCGCTCTTCCTCGTGCTGTCGAAGCTCGGCTTCAACACCTCCGAGCACTGATCTCCGGCGCCACCGCGCCCAGTCCGACCGCTGGGCACCGCCCCCGGGCGGGCTGGTGCCGGGTGAGAGGCTGAACGCATGCCTGCGACCGGTTCCGTGCTCGACGACATCGTCGCCGGGGTGCGCGAGGACCTCGCCCGCCGCGAGGCCGCGCTCCCGCTCAACGAGCTGCTGGCCCACCTCGCCGAGGCGCCCGCGCCCCGCGACCCGATGCCGCACTTCCGCGCCCGCGGCTCGAGCGTCATCGCCGAGGTGAAGCGACGCAGCCCCAGCAAGGGCGACCTGGCCGACATCCCGGACCCCGCGGCGCTCGCGACGGCGTACGCCCGGGGCGGCGCAGCCGCGATCTCGGTGCTCACCGAGGAGCGCCGTTTCGGTGGCAGCCTCGACGACCTGCGCACCGTGCGGGCCGCCGTCGACACCCCGCTGCTGCGCAAGGACTTCATCGTCGAGACCTACCAGCTCGTCGAGGCCCGCGCCGCCGGCGCCGACCTGGCCCTGCTGATCGTCGCGGCTCTCGACGACGACACCCTGCGCCGCCTGCACGACGAGGCCTCCGAGCTCGGCCTCACCGTCCTGGTCGAGGTGCACGACGAGGACGAGGCGGAGCGGGCCCAGGCGCTCGACGCCGAGCTGATCGGCGTCAACAGCCGCAACCTCAAGACCCTCGAGGTCGACCCCGACGTGTTCGGGCGCCTCGCCCCGCAGATCCACGCCGACGTGGTCAAGGTGGCCGAGAGCGGCATCACCGGCGTCGCCGACGTGGAGCGCTTCGTCGGCGAGGGCGCCGGCGTGGTCCTGGTCGGCGAGGCACTGGTCAAGGACGGCGACCCCGAGGCCGCCGTACGCGCAATGACAGGAGTGACAGCACCGTGAGCCAGCAGGTCCAGCAGCAGGGACGGTACGACGCGGACGAGCGCGGCTACTTCGGCGGCACGTGGGGCGGGCGCTTCATGCCCGAGGCCCTCGTCGCCGCCCTCGACGAGCTGACCGACGCCTGGCACGAGGCGATGGCCGACGAGGCGTTCGTCGGCGAGTTCGAGCGGGTGCTGCGTGACTACGCCGGCACGCCGAGCCGGCTCTACCACGCGGAGCGGCTGTCGAAGAAGGTCGGCGCCCGCGTGCTGCTCAAGCGCGAGGACCTCAACCACACCGGTGCCCACAAGATCCGCAACGTGATGGGCCAGGCGCTGCTGACCAAGCGGATGGGCAAGACGCGCGTCATCGCCGAGACCGGTGCGGGCCAACACGGTGTCGCGAGCGCGACGGCTGCGGCCTACTTCGACCTCGACTGCACCGTCTACATGGGCGCCGTCGACACCCGCCGCCAGGCGCTCAACGTCGCGCGCATGCAGCTGCTCGGCGCCAAGGTCATCCCGGTCGAGTCCGGCAGCGCGACGCTCAAGGACGCCATCAACGAGGCGCTGCGCGACTGGGTCGCCAGCGTGGACCACACGGCCTACCTCTTCGGCACCGCGGCCGGGCCGCACCCGTTCCCCAGCATGGTGCGCGACTTCTGCCGCGGCATCGGCGACGAGGCGCGTGCGCAGTGCCTCGAGCAGTACGGCGTCCTGCCGGACGCGGTCGCGGCCTGTGTCGGCGGCGGCTCCAACGCCATCGGCATCTTCACCGCGTTCCTCGAGGACGAGGGCGTGGAGATCCACGGCTTCGAACCCGGCGGCGACGGCGTCGAGACCGGCCGCCACGCGGCCACCATCCACGCCGGCGAGGCAGGCGTGCTCCACGGCGCCCGCACCTTCGTCCTCCAGGACGCGGACGGCCAGACGGTCGAGTCGCACTCGATCTCCGCGGGCCTCGACTACCCGGGCGTCGGACCGCAGCACTCGCTGCTCGCGGCGACCGGCCGAGCGACGTACACGCCCGTGACGGACGCCGAGGCGATGGACGCGATGGCCCTGCTCAGCCGCACCGAGGGGATCATCCCGGCCATCGAGTCGGCCCACGCGATCCACGGTGCGATCGAGGTCGCCAAGCGGCTCGGTGCCGAGAAGGGCCCCGACGCGACGATCATCGTCAACCTGAGCGGCCGGGGCGACAAGGACATGGGCACGGCCATCGAGTGGTTCGGGCTGGGCGACGCCGACGAGGGCCCGGAGGCCGACCTCGACCAGACCGAGACGGTGACCCAGCAGTGACCTCGACGAGCACCGCCTTCGAGAAGGCACGGGCAGAGGATCGCGCGGCCCTCATCGGCTACCTCCCGGCCGGCTATCCCACGGTCGACGGCTCGATCAGGGCCATGCAGGTCATGGTCGAGGCCGGCTGCGACGCCATCGAGATCGGCCTGCCCTACAGCGACCCGGTGATGGACGGACCGACGATCCAGGCCGCCGCGCAGGCAGCGCTCGACGGCGGCGTGCGCACGGCCGACGTGCTGCGCGTGGTCGAGGCCGTCGCCGGCACCGGCGTGCCGACCCTCGTGATGACCTACTGGAACCCCATCGAGCGCTACGGCGTGGAGCGCTGGGCCACCGACCTCGCGGCCGCCGGGGGAGCGGGCATGATCACGCCCGACATCACCCCCGACCACGGCGCGGAGTGGATCGCCGCCGCCGACGCCCACGACCTCGACAAGGTCTTCCTGGTCGCGCCGAGCTCGACCGACGACCGCATCGCGATGACCGCGCGCGAGAGCCGCGGGTTCGTCTACGCAGCCGCCGTCATGGGCGTCACGGGCGCCCGCGAGGCCACCTCCGACCTCGCCGGTCCGCTCGTGCGGCGCGTCCGCGCGACCGGCGACGTCCCGGTCGCGGTGGGCATCGGCGTCAGCACCGGCGACCAGGCCGCCGAGGTGGCGGGCTTCGCCGACGGCGTCATCGTCGGGTCCGCGTTCGTGCGCGCGCTGCTCGACCACCCGGGCGACGAGGCTGGCGGCCTCGACGCGCTGCGTGCGCTCACCACCGACCTCGCCGAGGGCGTCCGGCGTGCCCGGACGTAGGCGCAGCGGCAGGGCACTCGTCCCTGCTGCCCTCCTGGTGCTGCTGGCCGGGTGCGGCGGCTCCGGGAGTGCCGGCTCGGCGGACTTCACGGGCACCCGTCTGGACCCCGACCCGTTCGTGGTCTCCTCGACACCGCTGGTCGACACCGAGGGGACGGCGTACAGCCTCACCGAGGACACCGACAAGGACCTCACCCTGGTCTTCTTCGGCTACACCAACTGCCCGGACATCTGCGGTCAGGTGATGGCGACGCTCGCCGGCACCCTCGCCCGCCTCGACGACGGGCAGAAGGAGCGGCTCGACGTCGTCTTCGTGACGACCGATCCCGCGCGCGACGACGAGGCGACGGTGGCGAAGTACGTCGACGCCTTCGACCCCAGCATCATCGGCCTCACCGGAGACCTCGACGACATCATCGAGGTCGGCCGGAGCATGGCCGTCGGGGTCGACCAGGGCGAGAAGCTCCCCAGCGGCGGCTACGAGGTCACCCACGGCACGCAGGTCATCGCGATCGACTCCGACGACGAGGCCCCGGCCTACTGGAAGGCCGACGTCTCGCAGGCCCAGCTCGCCCACGACGTCACCGCCATTCTCGACGGGTTGCTGGAGGAGGGATGATGCTGCCCATGCTTGACGTGCTGCAGTCGCCGATGGTGACGCTGATGTCCATCCCGAGCCCGTCGGAGGGCGTGTGGCACCTCGGCCCCGTGCCGATCCGGGCCTATGCCCTCTGCATCATCGCCGGCATCGTCTTCGCCATCTGGCTCGGCGAGCGCCGGTGGGTCGCGCGCGGCGGGCAGCCCGGCGAGGTCAGCGACCTCGCGATCTGGGCGGTGCCGTTCGGCCTCGTCGGTGGCCGGCTCTACCACGTCATCACCGACTGGCAGCTCTACTTCGGCGAGGACCAGAACCCGATCACGGCGCTGTACGTCTGGCGCGGCGGTCTCGGCATCTGGGGCGCGATCGCCCTGGGCATCGTCGGGGTGTGGATCGGCGCACGGGTGCAGGGGATCAAGCTGCTGCCGATGCTCGACGCCCTGGCGCCGGGCGTGCTGGTCGCGCAGGCGTTCGGCCGGTGGGGCAACTGGTTCAACCAGGAGCTCTACGGCCGACCCACCGACCTGCCGTGGGGGCTCGAGATCGACCCGAACCTCGACGACGGCGTGCGTTCGCAGTTCGGTCCTGACGTCCTCTTCCACCCGACGTTCCTCTACGAGTGCCTGTGGAACCTGGCGGCGTTCGCCGTCCTGATCTGGCTCGACCGCCGCTACAAGCTCGGCCACGGCCGGGTCGCCGCCCTCTACGTGATGCTCTACACCGCCGGTCGCGGCTGGATCGAGTACCTCCGCATCGACACCGTCCAGATGAACGACGTGCTGGGCCTGCGGCTCAACGTGTGGACCTCGATCGTGCTCTTCGTGCTGGCCGCCGCCTTCTACGCCTGGTCGTCGCGCCGGCACCCGGGGCGCGAGGAGGTCGTGCGCACCAAGCCCGTCGAGGACAGTGACGAGGGCAGTGCCGACGACGACGACGCGGACGCGTCCGAGGACCGCGCCGACAAGCACGAGACGGCCGGTCCCACGGCCTGAAACGGTGCTCCCCGGCGGCTTTCGCCGGTGATAGGTTCCGTCGTGCTCGGGCCAACGTCGTCCCCAGCGGATCCGCCCACCACCTCGTCTGCCCACGAGCCCAGCGTGATTGGGACTCGCGAGCGGCGGAGACGACGACGGGAGAACCAGTGTCCTCGACACACGAGTTCCCGCCTGGCTTCCCTGCTCCGCAGGGGCTCTACGACCCGCGCCACGAGAAGGACGCCTGTGGCGTCGCGATGGTGGCCACGCTGACCGGCGAGGCGAGCCACGACATCGTGGCCAAGGCGCTCACGGCGCTCCGCAACCTCGACCACCGCGGCGCCGCCGGCGCCGAGGTCAACTCGGGCGACGGCGCGGGCATCCTGCTCCAGGTCCCCGACGCGTTCCTGCGCGAGGTCGTCGACTTCGACCTGCCCAGCGCCCGGGCGTACGCCGTCGGCACCGCCTTCCTGCCGGGTGACGCCGACGAGGTCGCCGACACCCGCCGTCGCATCGAGGAGATCGCCGAGGAGGAGGGCCTCGCCGTCCTCGGCTGGCGCGACGTGCCGGTCGACGACTCCACGCTCGGCGCGACCGCGCGCAGCGTGATGCCGACCTTCGCCCAGCTCTTCGTGGCCGGCAAGGCCTCGCGGGTCAGCGGGATGGCCCTCGAGCGGATGGCGTTCTGCCTGCGCAAGCGCGCCGAGTCGGCCACGCGCGTCTACTTCCCCTCGCTGTCCTCGCGCACGCTGGCCTACAAGGGCATGCTCACGACCGACCAGCTCGACCGGGTCTTCCCCGACCTCACCGACGAGCGCGTCGCCTCGGCGATGGCCGTGGTGCACTCGCGCTTCTCCACCAACACGTTCCCGAGCTGGCCGCTGGCGCACCCGTTCCGGTTCATCGCGCACAACGGCGAGATCAACACCGTGATGGGCAACCGCAACTGGATGCGCGCCCGCGAGGCGCTCCTGGAGAGCGACCTGATCCCGGGCGACCTCGAGCGGCTCTTCCCGATCTGCACGCCCGGCGCCTCGGACTCCGCGTCGTTCGACGAGGTGCTCGAGCTGCTGCACCTCGGAGGGCGCTCGCTGCCGCACGCGGTGCTGATGATGATCCCCGAGGCGTGGGAGAACCACCGGGAGATGGACGCCAAGCGCCGGGCCTTCTACTCGTTCCACTCGACGCTGATGGAGCCGTGGGACGGCCCCGCGTGCGTCGTCTTCACCGACGGCACCCAGATCGGTGCGGTGCTCGACCGCAACGGCCTGCGTCCCTCGCGCTACTGGGTCACCGACGACGGCCTCGTCGTGCTGGCCTCCGAGGTCGGTGTGCTCGACCTCGACCCCGCGACGATCGTGCGCAAGGGTCGCCTCCAGCCGGGCCGGATGTTCCTCGTCGACACCGAGGAGCACCGGATCATCGAGGACGAGGAGGTCAAGAGCCAGCTCGCCGCGGAGCACCCCTACGACGAGTGGCTGCACGCCGGCCTGATCCACCTCGACGACATCGACGACCTCGAGCACATCGTGCACACGCACGCCTCGGTGACCCGCCGCCAGCAGATCTTCGGCTACACCGAGGAGGAGCTGCGGGTCCTGCTGAGCCCGATGGCCAACACGGGCGGTGAAGCGCTCGGCTCGATGGGCACCGACACGCCCATCGCCGCGCTGAGCGACAAGCCGCGACTGCTCTTCGACTACTTCTCCCAGCTGTTCGCCCAGGTGACGAACCCGCCGCTCGACGCGATCCGCGAGGAGCTCGTCACGTCGCTGAGCGGCTCGATCGGCCCCGAGGCCAACCTGCTCGACCCGACGCCCGCGTCGTGCCGCCAGATCGTGCTGCCGTTCCCGGTCTTCTCCAACGACGACCTGGCCAAGATCCGCCACATCAACCGCAACGGCGACATGCCGGGGTTCCAGGTCCACATCGTCCGTGGGCTGTACGACGTCGCGGGAGGCGGCGAGGCGCTCGCCGACCGGCTCGACGAGCTGTGCGCCGAGGTGTCGGCCGCGATCGCCGAAGGCGCCCGGATCATCGTGCTGTCCGACCGCCACGCCACCGCCGACCTGGCGCCGATCCCGTCGCTGCTGCTCACCGGTGCGGTCCACCACCACCTCGTCCGCGAGAAGACCCGCACCCAGGTCGGGCTGCTGGTCGAGGCCGGCGACGTCCGCGAGGTGCACCACGTCGCGCTGCTCGTCGGCTACGGCGCGGCCGCGGTCAACCCCTACCTCGCGATGGAGTCCGTCGAGGACCTCGCCCGCGAGGCCTACTACGTCAAGGTCGACCCCGAGAAGGCCGTCGCCAACCTCATCAAGGCGCTCGGCAAGGGCGTGCTCAAGGTGATGTCGAAGATGGGCGTCTCGACCGTCGCGTCCTACACCGGGGCCAAGATCTTCGAGTCCGTCGGCCTGTCCCAGTCGGTCATCGACCGCTACTTCACCGGTACGACGTCCAAGCTCGGCGGCATCGAGCTCGCGACGATCGCCGAGGAGGTCGCGCGCCGGCACGCGGTGGCGTACCCCCGCGGTGGCATCTCGCCGGCGCACCGCGAGCTCACGATCGGCGGCGAGTACCAGTGGCGTCGCGAGGGCGAGCCGCACCTCTTCGACCCCGAGACGGTCTTCCGGCTGCAGCACTCGACCCGCACCGGCAGCTACGACGTCTTCAAGCAGTACACCGACCGGGTCAACCAGCAGTCGCAGCGACTGATGACGCTGCGCGGCCTCTTCGAGTTCAAGGAAGGCGTCCGCGAGCCGATCGACATCGAGGAGGTCGAGCCGGTCTCCGAGATCGTCAAGCGCTTCTCGACCGGGGCCATGTCCTACGGCTCCATCAGCCAGGAGGCGCACGAGACCCTCGCGATCGCGATGAACCGGCTGGGCGGCAAGTCCAACACCGGTGAGGGCGGCGAGGACGCCGACCGGTTGTACGACCCCGAGCGGCGCTCGTCGATCAAGCAGGTCGCCTCGGGCCGCTTCGGCGTGACCTCGGAGTACCTCACCAACGCCGACGACATCCAGATCAAGATGGCGCAGGGCGCCAAGCCCGGCGAGGGCGGCCAGCTGCCCGGCCACAAGGTCTACCCGTGGGTGGCCAAGACCCGGTACTCGACGCCCGGCGTCGGCCTGATCAGCCCGCCGCCGCACCACGACATCTACTCCATCGAGGACCTCGCGCAGCTGATCCACGACCTCAAGAACGCCAACCCGGCGGCGCGCATCCACGTGAAGCTCGTCTCCGAGGTCGGCATCGGCACGGTCGCGGCCGGCGTCTCCAAGGCACATGCCGACGTGGTGCTCGTCTCCGGTCACGACGGCGGCACGGGAGCCTCGCCGCTGACGTCGCTCAAGCACGCCGGCGGCCCGTGGGAGCTCGGCCTCGCCGAGACCCAGCAGACCCTGCTGCTCAACGGCCTGCGCGACCGGATCGTGGTGCAGGCCGACGGCCAGCTCAAGACCGGTCGCGACGTGATGGTCGCGGCGCTGCTCGGTGCGGAGGAGTTCGGCTTCGCCACCGCGCCGCTCGTCGTCAGCGGCTGCATCATGATGCGGGTCTGCCACCTCGACACCTGTCCGGTGGGCGTGGCCACGCAGAACCCGGTGCTCCGCGAGCGCTACAGCGGCCAGGCCGAGCACGTCGTGAACTTCTTCGAGTTCATCGGCCAGGAGGTGCGCGAGCTGCTGGCGCAGCTGGGCTTCCGCAGCCTCGACGAGGCGATCGGCCAGGTCGGCACGCTCGACGTCGCCGAGGCGATCGACCACTGGAAGGCCTCCGGGCTCGACCTCGCGCCGATCCTCCACCAGGCCTCGCGGCACGGTGAGTTCGGCCAGTTCGAGGACCAGGACCTGCGCAACACCAAGACGCAGGACCACGGCCTCGACAAGGCGCTCGACAACGAGCTGATCGCGATCGCCCGGCCCGCGCTGGAGTCGGGCGAGCCGGTCCGCGCCCAGGTGACGATCCGCAACGTGAACCGCACGGTCGGCACGATGCTCGGCCACGAGGTCACCAAGCGCTACCGCGGCGAGGGGCTGCCCGAGGGCACCATCGACATCACCCTCACCGGGTCGGCGGGCCAGTCGTTCGGCGCCTTCGTCCCGAGGGGGATGACCCTGCGGCTCGAGGGCGACGCCAACGACTACGTCGGCAAGGGCCTCTCCGGAGGCCGGATCATCGTGCGGCCAGACCGGGCGGCGACCTTCGACGCGGCCGAGCAGATCATCGCCGGCAACACGATCGGCTACGGCGCCACGTCGGGGCAGATCTTCCTGAGCGGTCGTGCGGGGGAGCGGTTCTGCGTGCGCAACTCCGGTGCCAGCGCGGTCGTCGAGGGTGTGGGCGACCACGGCTGCGAGTACATGACCGGCGGCGTCGTCGTCGTGCTCGGCCCCACGGGGCGCAACTTCGCGGCCGGCATGTCGGGTGGCTACGCGTTCGTGCTCGACCTCGACGAGGACCGGGTCAACCCCGAGCTCGTCGAGCTCGCGCCGGTGACCGGCAAGGCTGTCGACGAGCTCAGGTCGCTCGTCGAGCAGCACGCCGAGGAGACCGGCTCCGAGGTCGCGGCGACCCTGCTCGCCGACTGGGACTCGTCGCTCGCGCGCTTCACCGAGGCGATGCCGAGCGACTTCAAGCGCGTCCTCGAGGCTCGTGAGGAGGCCCTCGAGGAGGGCCTCGACGAGGACGAGGCCAACGCCCGCATCATGGAGGTGCTGCATGGCTGACCCGAAGGGCTTCCTCAAGAACGGTCGCGAGGTCGCCTCGCGCCGTGAGGTCGCCGAACGCGTCAACGACTGGGACGAGGTCTACCCCGACGGCATCGGCCGGGCGCTGCTGCCGATCATCAACACGCAGGCCGGTCGCTGCATGGACTGCGGCATCCCGTTCTGCCACCAGGGCTGCCCGCTCGGCAACATCATCCCCGAGTGGAACGACCTCGTCTGGCGCGACGACTGGGACGGCGCGATGGACCGGCTCCACGCGACCAACAACTTCCCGGAGTTCACCGGGCGGCTGTGCCCCGCGCCGTGCGAGACCGCCTGCGTCCTGGGCATCAACCAGGACCCGGTGACGATCAAGAACGTCGAGGTCTCGATCATCGACCGTGCGTGGGGCTCGGGCTACGTCCGGCCGCAGCCGCCGGAGTGGCTCTCGGGCAAGACCGTCGCCGTGATCGGCTCCGGCCCCGCCGGGCTGGCCGCCGCCCAGCAGCTGACCCGCGCCGGGCACACCGTCGCGGTCTACGAGCGCGCCGACAAGATCGGCGGGCTGCTGCGCTACGGCATCCCCGAGTTCAAGATGGAGAAGAAGCACCTCGACCGGCGCCTCGACCAGATGCGCCGCGAGGGCACCGTCTTCCGCGCCGGCGTCAATGTCGGCGCCGACACCCTCACCGGACCCCAGCTGCTGGCCCGCTACGACGCGGTGGTGCTGGCGATGGGTGCGACCCAGGCCCGCGACCTGCCGGCCACGGGACGCGAGCTCGGTGGCATCCACCAGGCGATGGAGTTCCTGCCGCAGGGCAACCGTGCCTCGCTCGGCGAGGAGGTGCCGGACCAGATCGTCGCGACCGACAAGGACGTCGTGATCATCGGCGGTGGCGACACCGGCGCCGACTGCCTGGGCACCTCGATCCGCCAGGGAGCCCGGTCGATCACGCAGCTGGAGATCATGCCCCGCCCCGGCGAGGACCGGCCCGCCGGCCAGCCGTGGCCGACGTACCCCATGACCTTCAAGGTCTCCTCGGCCCACGAGGAGGGCGGCGACCGGATGTACGCCGTCTCGACCCAGGAGTTCGTGGGCGACGCCGACGGCAACGTCGCCGCGCTGCGCCTGGTCGAGGTCGACGCGAAGTTCCAGCCGGTCGAGGGCACCGAGCGCGAGATCCCCGCGCAGCTGGTGCTGCTCGCGATGGGCTTCGTCGGCCCCGAGCAGCCCGGCCTGATCGAGCAGCTCGAGGTGGAGCTGGACGAGCGCGGCAACGTGAAGCGCGACGAGTCGTACGCCGCCTCGGTGCCCGGCGTCTTCGTCGCCGGCGACGTGGGCCGCGGCCAGTCGCTCATCGTATGGGCGATCGCGGAGGGCCGCAGCGCCGCCGCGTCGGTGGATGCGTACCTCACCGGCTCGACCACGCTGCCCTCTCCGATCAAGCCGCACGAGCGCCCGCTCGTCGTCTGAGTCCGCGAAACCCGCTGTAACGCCGGGTTAGTGCTTGTACCCACCCCCTTCCTCGGGGGTGGGTACAGCACGTAACCCGGCGTTACAGGGTGTCCACGGGCCGGAGCGGCCTTGCTTGGAACGATCCAAGACCCGCTAGGCTGGGCCCGTGCGTAGAGCCAAGATCGTCTGCACCCTCGGCCCCGCGGTGAACACCCCGGAGGGGATCCGAGCCCTCGTCGAGGCGGGCATGGATGTTGCCCGCCTCAACATGAGCCACGGCGCGTACGCCGACCACGAGGCGGTCTACCGCCTGGTGCGTCAGGCCTCCGACGACACCGGGCACGCGATCGGCATCTTCGCCGACCTGCAGGGCCCGAAGATCCGTCTGGAGACCTTCGGCGACGGACCGGTGAAGCTCAAGAAGGGCGCCACCTTCACGATCACCACCCGCGACGTGGTGGGCGACGTCGACCAGTGCGGGACGACCTACAAGGGCCTACCGGGCGACGTGAAGCCGGGCGACCCGCTGCTGATCGACGACGGCAAGGTCCGGCTCAAGGTGACGTCGGTCGACGACACCGACGTGGTCACCGAGGTCGTCGTGCCGGGCAAGGTCTCCAACAACAAGGGGATCAACCTGCCCGGTGTCGCGGTCTCCGTGCCGGCGCTGTCGGACAAGGACACCGAGGACCTCCGCTGGGCGCTGCGCCTCGGCGTCGACTTCATCGCGCTGAGCTTCGTGCGCAACGCCAAGGACGCCGCCGACGTGCGCGCCGTGATGGAGGAGGTCGGCATCTTCGTGCCCGTCATCGCGAAGATCGAGAAGCCGCAGGCGATCGAGAACATCGACGAGATCGTCGACGCCTTCGACGGCGTCATGGTCGCGCGCGGTGACCTCGGCGTGGAGTGCCCGCTCGAGGACGTGCCGATCCACCAGAAGCTGATCATCGACAAGGCGCGTCGCAACGCGAAGCCCGTCATCGTCGCCACCCAGATGCTCGAGTCGATGATCAGTGCCCCGGCGCCGACCAGGGCCGAGGCCAGCGACGTCGCCAACGCTGTGCTCGACGGCGCTGACGCGGTCATGCTCTCGGGCGAGACGAGCGTGGGGGAGTACCCCATCGTGGCCGTGGAGACGATGGCTCGGATCGTGCAGTCCACCGAGGAGCACGGGCTGAGCCACATGGCCGAGGTCGAGTGGCAGCCGCACACCCGCGGCGGCATCATCGCCAAGGCGGCCGCCGAGGTCGCCGAGCGCGTCGAGGCCAAGTACGTCGTCGCCTTCACCGTCAGCGGCGACTCGGCCAAGCGGCTCTCGCGCTACCGCGGCCCGATCCCGGTCCTCGCCTTCACCCCCCTCCCGCGCACGCGCTCCCAGCTGGCGCTGACGTGGGGCGTGGAGACCTTCCTCGGCGCCGACGTCGAGCACACCGACGAGATGGTGCGCCAGGTCGACGAGGCCCTGCTCGACATCGGCCGGGTCAAGGAGGGCGACCTCGTGGTGATCATCGCCGGCAGCCCGCCGGGCATCCCCGGCTCGACCAACGCGCTCCGCATCCACCGGATGGGCGACGCCATCAACGGCGCCGCACCGGCCTACCGCCGGACCTGACGCCTCCCGCCAGCACGCGAGCGGTGGTGGAGCCACATTCCCCTCGCCGAGAATGTGGGTGGGCCACCGCTGCCGACGGCAACACGCCGGCGTACGCCGAGGGGCGGTGGTGGAGCCACATTCCGCTCGCCGAGAATGTGGGTGGACCACCGCTCGGGCGGTGGAACTCGGTGCCCCGGGTGAGATTCGAACTCACACTGAATGCTGTTTGAGAGCATCGCCTCTGCCGTTGGGCTACCGGGGCTGAATCGGCGTCGGAACCCTATCCGACTAGCCTCATGCCCGTGACGCAGCCTGACGCAAGCCCCGCCCCGGACGACGTACGCCGTGTCGTGATCGCGGAGGACGAGGCCCTGATCCGCATGGACCTCGCCGAGATGCTGGGGGAGGAGGGGTACGACGTCGTGGGCCAGGCCGGCGACGGTCAGAAGGCCATCGAGCTGGCGCGCGAGCTGCGACCCGACCTCGTCATCCTCGACGTGAAGATGCCGGTCCTCGACGGCATCGCCGCCGCGGAGACCATCGCGGCCGAGCGGATCGCGCCGGTGGTGATCCTGACGGCGTTCTCCCAGCGCGACCTCGTCTCGCGGGCCCGCGACGCCGGCGCGATGGCGTACCTCGTGAAGCCGTTCCAGAGGGGCGACCTCGTGCCCGCCATCGAGATGGCCGTGAGCCGATACAGCGAGATCGCCGTCCTCGAGCGCGAGGTCAGCGACCTGCAGGAGTCGCTCGCGACCCGCAAGTCCGTCGACCGCGCCAAGGGCGTGCTGCAGGAGAAGCTCGGGCTCAGCGAGACCGAGGCGTTCCGGTGGATCCAGAAGACCGCGATGGACCTCCGGCTGTCGATGAAGCAGGTCGCCGACGGGGTCGTCGAGCACGGTGTGTCGGGGCTCGGGCGTGCCGCCGGCGAGCCCGCGGAGGACACCTCGGAGCAGCCCCCCTCATAGCACCGGATGTGACGGACGCGTTTCCGGTACAGACCGGTTGGTCACGAAACTGCAACGGCACACCTTTAGCGGGCGTCAATCGTGTCCCGCGCCACATTCCGGGTGTTAGGTTCCACGCCACGAGGCTGCCGAGGTGGACAGCCCTAATACCCAGAACTGTGGAGGGATCAATGATCCGCTCAACCAAGACGTGGCAGGCAGTCGCGCTGACCGCGGTCGCCGGGCTCGCGCTCAGCGCCTGTGGCACCACCGACACCGGTGGCGGCAGCAGCGGTGGCGGCGACGAAGGCGGCGACTGCAACTTCAAGATCGCCGCGATGGGCGCCCTGTCGGGCCCCAACGCCAGCATCGTCGTCCCGTCCGTCGACGGCGCGCAGCTTGCGCTCGACCAGTGGGACGGCGGGGACTGCACCGTCGAGATGGAGCGCTTCGACACCGAGGGTGACCCGGCCAAGGCCACGCCGGTCGCGACCCAGATCGCCGGTGACGAGTCGTTCATCGGTGTCATCGGTGGCGCGTTCTCCGGTGAGACCCGCGCGACCAAGACCATCTACCAGGATGGCGGCATCCCGATGATCAGCCAGTCGGCCACTGCGACCGACCTGACGCAGGAGGACCCGGTCGAGGTGTTCCACCGCCTCGTGCCGTACGACGACTACCAGGGCGCGGCGATCGCCAAGTACCTCACCGACGAGGTCGGCGCCACCAAGGTGTTCGTCATCGACAACGCCGAGGCCTACGGCGAGCCGCTGGCCGACCGCGTCGAGGAGACCCTCGGCGACGCGATGATCCAGCGCGACAAGACCGAGGTCGGCCAGACCGACTTCGCGCCGACCATCTCGAAGATCGAGTCGGCCCAGCCCGACGCGATCATGTACGGCGGCTACATCGCCGAGGCGGCCCCGCTGCTCAAGCAGATCCGTGACGCGGGCATCGACGTCCCGTTCATCGGTGGTGACGGCCTCTACGGTGCCGACTTCGGCAACGCCGTGGGCGAGGCCGGCGAGGGTGCGGTCGTGATGTGCCCCTGTGCCCCGATCGACGAGTCCAGCACGTTCGCTGCTGACTTCGAGGAGGCCTACGGCGGCGCCCCCGGCGCCTACGCGGCCGAGGGCTACGACGCCATGACCGTGTTCCTCAAGGGCCTCGAGGACGGCGCGCGTGACCGCGCGGCGATGCAGGAGTTCGTCACCGGCTACACCGGCGACGGCCTCAGCAAGTCCATCGCGTTCGACGAGAACGGCGACGTCCCGCAGGACCAGGTCTCCTACTGGGCCTACAAGAACACGGGCGGCACGCTGCAGCCCGAGGTCGAGGTCAAGCCGGCCGAGTAGTTCGCACCACTTGCATGAACCATCGCGGGGGCGGCCGATCCTGGCCGCCCCCGCTCCATGGCCCCGGCAGGGGCTCAGTCTGGGAGGGTCCTGAGTGGACTTCGACGCCCTGATCAGCGGGTTGGACCGACACACGTTGGACGGCATCACCCGCGGATCCATCTACGCGCTCGTCGCGCTCGGCTACACCATGGTGTACGGCGTGATGAAGCTCATCAACTTCGCCCACTCCGAGGTGTTCATGGTGGGCACCTGGACCGTCCTGGGTGTCTACACCGCCATCGGGGCGACGAGCGGCTCGGGCCTCGCGATGGTCATCGGCGCCACGCTCCTCGCCCTCATCGCGGCGATGCTGGCGTCCGCAGGCACCGCGCTCGCCGTCGAGCGGATCGCCTACCGGCCCCTTCGCAAGAAGGGCGCGCCGGCCCTCATCTTCCTGATCACCGGCATCGGCTGCTCGATGGTCCTCGTCGAGGTCTTCGGCCAGGTGCTGCGGGTGTTCTTCGGACGCCCCTTCGGCCGCGTGACCGTGAACATCCCGGCCGTGCTGGAGACCAAGACCGTCTTCACCATCCCGGGCGTCGACCTCGCGGTGAGCAACACCCGCATCCTCATCATCGTCGGCGCCATCGTCATGATGCTCGCGCTCGACGCCTTCGTGAACCGGAGCCGGCTCGGCCGCGGCGTCCGCGCCGTGGCGCAGGACCCCGACACCGCCTCGCTCATGGGCGTCAACCAGGAGCGCGTGATCATGCTGGTCTTCGTCCTGGGCGGCGCGATGGCCGGTGTGGCTGCGTTGCTCTACACCGTCCAGTACGACATCACGAAGTTCGACATCGGCTTCATCATCGGGCTCAAGGCCTTCACGGCCGCTGTCCTGGGCGGCATCGGCAACCTCCGCGGAGCCCTCGTCGGCGGCCTGTTCCTCGGCATCGTCGAGGTCTACGCCTCGGCCGTCTGGGACTCCAGCTGGACCAACGTGTACGCGTTCGTGGTCCTGGTCGTCGTCCTGATGTTCCGCCCCACCGGCATCCTCGGTGAATCGCTCGGAAAGGCACGCGCATGAGCCAGATCCTCGACGCCGTTCGTGGCCTCGCCCTCGGCGAGCGCTGGAACCACGCCCCCAAGGTCGTCCGGTGGGCCGTGATGCTGCTGGTGATCGCGTTCGCGTTCTACCTGCCCTACCTCAACATCCTGCCGTTCGCCTACATCCGCACCGACCTCACGGCGAGCGGGTCCGACTGGGCCAGCGTGCTGTTCCTGATCGTCGTCTACATGATCGTGGCCGTGGGGCTCAACGTCGTCATCGGCCTGGCCGGGCTCCTCGACCTCGGCTACGTCGGCTTCTACGCGCTCGGCGCCTACTCGGTGGCGATCTTCGGATCGACCAACTCGCCGGTCGTCCAGGCGCTCCAGAGCCGGTTCGGGTTGTCGGAGGACTGGGCCGTTCCGTTCGCGGTCTGCATCCCGATCGCCATCCTGGTCTCCCTCGTGGCCGGTGTGATCCTCGGCGCCCCGACGCTGCGGCTGCGCGGTGACTACCTCGCCATCGTGACGCTCGGCTTCGGCGAGATCATCCGCATCACGTTCCGCAACCTCGACGGCATCTCCAACGGCGCCGCGGGCATCACCGGGGTGCCGGTCCCGCCCGGGCCCGAGACCGACGGCCGTGCGTTCTTCAACACGATCGACGCCGAGCGGTGGTACTGGCTGGCGCTGGCCATCCTCATCCTCCTCATCTTCCTGGCCCGCCGCCTCGAGCACAGCCGTGTCGGCCGTGCCTGGCTGGCGATCCGCGAGGACGAGGACGCCGCCGCCGTCATGGGAGTCGCCGGCTTCAAGTTCAAGCTGTGGGCCTTCGCCATCGGCGCGACCCTCGGCGGCCTGGCCGGACTGCTGTTCGGCTCGAAGCAGCAGTACGTCGAGCCCAACGCGTTCATGGTCAACCTGTCCTTCCTCTTCGTGGCCATGGTGGTCATCGGTGGGTCGGGCAACATCTTCGGCGCACTCCTCGGCGCCTTCCTGCTCACCTACCTGCCGGAGCGGTTCCGCGAGTTCGTCGACTGGCGTCCCTTCGCCTTCGGTGTCGCACTGGTGGCCGTGATGATCCTGCGCCCGCAGGGCCTCGTGCCCAGCAGACGAAGGGCCAGGGAGTTCGAGGATCGACGACACGAGGCAGAGGAGGCTGCGGCAGATGTCTGAGCAGCGCATGACGCAGGACATGGCCGAGGAGCTCAAGGACACCTCGGACCACGACCTCATCGAGATGCACACCTCGGGCGAGGTGGGGGAGACGCTGCTCGAGGTCGACCACGTCACGTTGCGCTTCGGCGGCGTGGTGGCGCTCAACGACGTCAACTTCGAGATCCGCCGCGGTGAGATCCTCGGCCTGATCGGTCCCAACGGGGCCGGCAAGACGACGTGCTTCAACGCGATGACCGGCGTCTACACCCCCACCGAGGGCAAGATCCGGTTCAAGGGCAAGGAGATCGCGGGCACCAAGCCGCACAAGATCAACCACCTCGGCATCGCGCGCACGTTCCAGAACATCCGTCTCTTCCCGGAGATGTCGGCGCTCGAGAACGTCATGGTCGGCTGCGACGCCCGCCACAAGTCGAGCGTCGTGGGCGTCCTCTTCCGCACCTACCGGGTGCGCCCCGCGGAGGACGAGCTCCCGGAGAGCGGCATCCGTCGGAGTCTCGCCAAGGTGTTCGGCGTCAGCCGCCACACCCTGGAGGAGCGCGCCGGACGGCGCCGCTCCATGGAGCTGCTGCGCTTCGTCGGCATCGCCGACCGGGCCCACGAGCTCGCGCGCAACCTGCCCTACGGCTACCAGCGTCGTCTGGAGATCGCCCGCGCCCTGGCCACGGAGCCCGAGCTGATCTGCCTCGACGAGCCGGCTGCCGGCTTCAACCCGGCGGAGAAGGAGGACCTCATGGGCCTCATCCGCCGGATCCGCGACCTGGGGCACACCGTCCTGGTCATCGAGCACGACATGAAGCTCGTGCTCGGGGTCACCGACCGGATCGTCGTGCTGGAGTTCGGCTCGAAGATCGCAGAGGGCACTCCCGACGAGGTCGCCCGCAACCCGAAGGTCATCGCCGCCTACCTGGGAGAGCCCGACGATGCTGCTTGAGATGAAGGACGCCGTTCTCAGCTACGGCAAGATCGAGGCCCTCCACGGGATCAGCGTGCAGGTCAAGGAGGGCGAGGTCGTCTCGCTGATCGGAGCCAACGGGGCCGGCAAGACCTCCACGATGCGCGCGCTCTCCGGCGTACGCGGACTGTCGGCGGGCTCGGTCGTGTTCAACGGCGAGGACGTCACCAAGCTGCGCGCCGACCAGCGCCTGCGCCTGGGACTCGTGCTGTGCCCCGAGGGTCGCGGGATCTTCCCCGGCATGACGGTCACCGAGAACCTCAACATGGGCGCCTACACCCGCAAGGACAAGGCGGCCATCGACGAGGACTACGACCGCGTGTTCGGGCTGTTCCCGCGACTGCTGGAGCGCAAGAAGCAGGTCGCCGGCACGATGTCGGGCGGTGAGCAGCAGATGCTGGCCATCGGCCGCGCCCTCATGTCGCGTCCCAAGCTGCTGATGCTCGACGAGCCGTCGATGGGCCTGGCGCCGATGCTGATCCAGCAGATCTTCGACATCATCACCGAGATCTCGCAGCAGGGCACGACGATCCTCGTGGTCGAGCAGAACGCCAAGCAGGCGCTCTCGCGCAGCGACCGTGCCTACGTGCTGGAGACGGGGAACATCGTCAAGACCGGCACGGGTGCCGAGCTCCTCGACGATCCGTCGGTGCGCGAGGCCTACCTCGGCGTAGCCTGATCGCATGGCCGGGCGATAGGGTCGCCCGGATGTGGTGCCGTGAAAGGACGGCAGGGGGCCACTGTCGGTGCTCGAGGAAGTGGTGGGTCGATGAGCCGGACGCCGGTGACCGTACGCGCAGCAGAGCCCTCTGACGCCGCCTCGCTGCGCGAGCTGTGGGGCGACATCCTCAGGCGCGGAGGGCTCGACGAGCAGCTCGCCGACGTCTCCACCGTCATCGCGACGGCGTCCGAGCGCGAGGACCACTGCATCGCCGTGGCCGAGATCGACGGGGAGGTCGCGGGAGCGGTCTACCTCGAGGCCACGACCTTCACGCCGCTCAACCTCGAGCCGGCCGTGCTGGCCGTGTCGCCGCACGTCCTGCCGCGGTTCCGCCGCAAGGGCGTGGGCAGTGCGCTCATGGAGGCGGCCTGCCGCTTCGCCGAGCAACGCGGCATCACGCACGTGCAGACGGCGGCCGCGGCGGAGGCGCGTGACGCCAACCGGTTCATGGCGCGGCTGTCCTTCGCCCCGCAGGCCATGCTGCGCGCGGCGACCACCAGCGCCGTACGAGCCCGGCTCCCGCAGGGGCGCCAGGTGACCCAGGCGGCGCCTCATCGCCAGCGCATCGACCGGGTCCTCGCGGCCCGTCGGGTGCGTCGCGAGCGCGTCCCGGGCTAGGCCTTCGGTGCGTCCAGCAGGGCGCAGGTGATCCGCGAGGTGCAGACGCGCTTGCCGCGATCGTCGGTGATGACGATGTCGTACGACGTCGACGACCGGCCCAGGTGGATCGCGGTCGCGACGCCCGTGACGATCCCCGAGGTGGCCGAGCGGTGGTGGGTGGCGTTGATGTCGACACCCACGGCGATCTTCTGCGGGTAGGCGTGGATCGCCGACCCGATGGAGCCCAGGGTCTCGGCCAGCACGACCGACGCCCCA
Organism: Nocardioides glacieisoli; assembly: GCF_004137245.1. GTDB lineage: Bacteria > Actinomycetota > Actinomycetes > Propionibacteriales > Nocardioidaceae > Nocardioides > Nocardioides glacieisoli. Next base: position 345,987 of record NZ_SDWS01000004.1, on the reverse strand, counting down.
CCGTGGAGCAGGCCGAACGGCTGGGTGTTGCCGTCGACCGGCATCGTCGCCACCACGCGCTCGGCGGAGACCTCGACGAGCTGCACGCCCATCTTGTCGTTGAGGCGGCCGTTGCCCTCGGGGAGGAACGCGAGGAGGTCCTCGATGCTGAGGCCGGCCAGGCTCTGCGGAGGGGAGTCAGGGGTCTCGCTCATGGGGCCCATTCTGCTGTCGGTGGCGACGGATAGAGTCGGCGGGTGCCTGAGACGACCGACCAGACCCGTCCCCGCCTCCTCCTGCTCGACGGGCACTCGCTGGCCTACCGGGCGTTCTTCGCGCTCCCTGTCGAGAACTTCGCGACGGCCGACGGGCAGCACACCAACGCGGTCTACGGGTTCACCTCGATGCTGGTCAACGTCCTGCGCGACGAGCAGCCGACCCACGTCGCGGTCGCCTTCGACAAGTCGCGCCAGACCTTCCGGCTGGAGGAGTACAGCGAGTACAAGGCCAAGCGCAACAAGACCCCCGACGAGTTCGGCAGCCAGCTGCCGCTGATCCGACGGCTGCTCGACGCGCTGCGGATCCAGCACCTCTCGATGGACGGCTTCGAGGCCGACGACATCATCGCGACGCTGGCCACGCAGGGGCTGGCCGAGGGCATGCAGGTCCTGATCATGACCGGTGACCGCGACTCCATCCAGCTCGTCACCGAGGACTCCACCGTGCTCTACACGTTGCGCGGCGTCAGCGAGCTGGCGCGGTTCACACCCGCAGCGGTGGAGGAGAAGTACGGCGTCCCGCCGCACCGCTACCCCGAGCTCGCAGCGATCGTGGGGGAGACCTCCGACAACCTCCCGGGCGTCCCCGGCGTCGGTCAGGGCTACGCCGCGAAGTGGATCAACCAGTTCGACGGCCTCGACAACGTGATCGCCCGCGCCGACGAGATCACCGGCAAGAAGGGCGAGGCACTGCGCGCCCACCTCGGCGACGTGATCCGCAACCGGCGCCTCAATGCTCTCGTCCGCGACCTCACCCTCCCGATCCGTCCGGACGGCCTGGCACGCCAGCCGTGGGACCGCACCGAGGGCCTCGCGCTGCTCGACGAGCTGGAGTTCCGCGGCGAGCTGCGGGGCCGGCTGCTCGAGACGATCGATCCCGACCCCACCGAGAGTCTCGAGGCGGAGTCGGGCTTCGAGCTCGACGGCCGGCGGCTCGCGTTCGGCGAGGCGGCTGCCTGGCTGGAGGAGCACGCGCCCGCCGGTGAGCGCGTCGGGGTGGCGGTCCAGGGCAGCTGGCGAGCCGGCACCGGCGAGGTCGTGTCCGTCGCCGTCGCGACCAGCGAGGGCCAGGCCGCGTGGATCGACGTCGCCGACATCAGTCCCGACGACGACGCGGCCGTGGCCGCCTGGCTGGCGGACCCGGCGCGGCCGAAGGCCCTCCACGACGCCAACGGCCCGAGCCTCGCGCTCGCCGCTCGCGGCTGGGAGCTCGCCGGGCTCGTCGTCGACACCGCGCTCGCCGCCTACCTCGTCCAGCCCGACCAGCGGTCCTACGACCTCGCCGACCTCACCCTGCGCTACCTCAAGCGCGAGCTGCGCCAGGACACGACCGACGCCGACCAGCTCAGCTTCGACGCGCTCGACGACACGACCGCGAGCGACGCGGCGATGCTCACCGCGCGCGCCGTCCTCGACCTGGCCGACGCGCTCGACGGGGCGGTGGAGGAGCACGGCGGCACCCAGCTCCTGAGCGACGTCGAGCTGCCGCTGATCGGCACGCTGGTGCGGATGGAGCAGGTCGGCATCGCTGTCGACACCGACTACCTCGAGGGTCTCGAGTCCGACTTCGGGGACCAGGTCCGCACCGCGGCCAACGACGCCTACGACGTGATCGGCAAGGAGATCAACCTCGGCTCGCCCAAGCAGCTGCAGGTGGTGCTCTTCGACGAGCTCGACATGCCCAAGACCAAGCGCACGAAGACGGGATACACGACCGACGCCGACGCCCTGCAGGTGCTGTTCGAGAAGACCGAGCACCCGTTCCTCCAGCACCTGCTGCGCCACCGCGACGTGATCCGGCTGCGCCAGACGGTCGAGGGGCTGCTCAAGACCGTCGCCTCGGACGGCCGCATCCACACGACCTACAACCAGATCATCGCCGCGACGGGTCGGCTCTCCAGCACCGACCCCAACCTGCAGAACATCCCGATCCGCACCGAGGCCGGTCGCCGGATCCGGGAGGCGTTCGTGGTCGGCGAGGGCAACGAGTCGCTGCTGACGGCCGACTACAGCCAGGTGGAGATGCGGATCATGGCCCACCTGTCCGAGGACGCCCTGCTCATCGAGGCGTTCCGGTCGGGGCAGGACTTCCACTCGATCACCGCAGCCAAGGTGTTCGGTGTCGACGCCGCGGACGTGAGCGTCGAGCAGCGCGCGAAGATCAAGGCGATGAACTACGGCCTGGCCTACGGGCTGTCCGCGTTCGGCCTGTCGCAGCAGCTGCGCATCAGCACCAGCGAGGCGGCGAGGCTGATGGAGGAGTACTTCGAGACCTTCGGCGGCGTCCGCGACTACCTCGGCGGCATCGTCGACGAGGCCCGCAAGTCCGGGTTCACCGAGACCATCCTCGGTCGCCGCCGCTACCTGCCCGACCTCACCAGCGACAACCGGCAGCGACGCGACACCGCCGAGCGGATGGCCCTCAACGCGCCGATCCAGGGCTCGGCCGCCGACCTGGTCAAGGTCGCGATGCTCGGCGTCGAGCGCGCCCTGACCGAGCAGGGGCTGCGCTCACGGATGCTGCTGCAGGTCCACGACGAGCTCGTCTTCGAGGTGGCGCCCGGCGAGGGCGACGCGCTCGCCGAGCTGGTCCGCACCGAGATGGGTGGAGCGGCCGACCTGACCGTCCCGCTCGACGTGTCGATCGGCACCGGCCGCAGCTGGCACGACGCGGCTCACTGACGCCGAAGGCGTCAGGCTGCCCCGCTCACCCGATGCTCGGGCCCGGCTCGTCGGGGCTGCTCGCGCCGTCGGCGTCGCTGGCAGTGCCGGCGGCGCGCGGTCGACGCAACATCACCGCACTGATCACCAGGAGCACGACCAGCAGGACGGCGTCGACGACGAGCACGGTGGCGAGCAGGGCCGCGACGGTCGAGATCATCGTGGTGGCGATGCCCACCAGCGCGGCCAGGGCCGCCCACACCAGGACGATCGACGCAGTGCCCTGACGCGCGAGGACCGAGTAGACCAGCAGCTGCAGGATCGCCATCGTGGTGCCGAGCAACGCGAAGAGCCACAGGATGTCGCGGACCTCGTCGTACTCCCGACCGCCGGCGAAGACCAGGGCGAGGTCGGGCAGCAGCGCGGTGCCGACCACGCAGGCAGCGCCTAGCCCGGCCACGATGCTCAGGCTCGCCACGAGCGCGCGGCCGCGGTTCACCTCCGACGACAGGGACGGGAAGGCGATCACGATGACGAACTGCGGCAGGAACATCACCGTGCGGGTCACGATCAGGCCGGCGGCGTACAGACCGGAGTCGTGGGCGTCGAGGACCGACCGGGCGACGAGCATGTCGCTGTTGGTGAGGGCGAAGTAGGCGAAGAGCGCCTGAGAGTTCAGGACCGTCTCCCGGACGATGGGCAGCAGGCCGTGACGGGCGTCGGTCTCACCGGTGTCCCGCGGGTGCCGCAGCACCGCCATCCCGTAGAGGACCGGGGCGTAGAACCCGATCGTCACGCCCAACAGCGCCATGAACTCGGTCGGCTGCCACAGGATCAGCGCCAGACCCACCACGAGTCGCGGCACCCCGGACAAGACGTAGAGGACGGCCAGCTGCCGCCACCTGCGCTCGCCCTGGAGGATCCCCGCCTGGGCCCCCATGAGCGTCAGCGGCATCGCCGCGAAGGCAGCGAGCGCCGCCGTCGGCAGGCTGTCGAGGTCGAGCACCCGGTTCACCAAGGGGGCACTGACCAGCAGGACCACGCCGAGCGCCAGCGCCGACCGGAACGAGACCCGCAGGATCTCGCGCTCGATCTGACCCACGTGCCCCGGCTCCGCACTGATGCGACGGGCGGCCGTGGCCTGCAGGCCGAGCTGTACGACGCTGACGATCAGCAGGAGGTTCATCAGGGCGAAGAACGCGCCGTACTGCGTGGGGCCGATGATCCGGGCCGCCGACATCGTGTAGGCGTAGGTCGCGACGTTCATGACCATCATCGCGACCGCTATCTGCCCGCTGCCGCTGAGGAGATCGCTCGCCCTGCCGGTGATGCCGGCGTGGTCGCGCACCTCGTCGCGCGGTGTGGACATGCCGGACACCCTAGGCTGTCGTCCCGTGGGAGGTCGGATGCGCGGGTCCCTGAGGCGCGCCACACCTGTGGCGTGGGCCCTGGTCCTGGCGGTGCTCCTGCTGGGTGGTGCACTCGGCCCCGGCTACGCCCTGAGCTACGACATGGTGTGGGTGCCGGACCTCGCTATTTCCCGCGACGTGCTCGGGCTCGGCACGGCCCAGCCGCGCGCTCTTCCCTCCGACGCCGTCGTCGCCGCGCTGGACGAGGTGGTCGGTGGGTCGCTGCTCCAGAAGCTGGTGCTGCTCGGGATGCTGGTGGGCGCCGGCTGCGGCTTTGCAGCGCTTGTCGGCGAGCGCAGTCTCGGTGCCCGACTCGTCGCGGTGACCGTGGGCATGTGGAACCCGTACGTCGCGGAGCGGCTGCTGCTCGGGCACTGGCCGTTGCTCATCGGGTACGCCGTCCTCCCGTGGCTCGTGGTGGCGCTGCGGGGCGGCGGTGATCCGGCGCGTCTGCCGCGCCGGGTGCTGCCCCTGCTCGTCCTCGGGAGCCTGAGCGCCAGCGCGGGCCTGATGACGGCGCTGGTCGCGCTGTCCGTCGCCGGGCGCCGGCCACGGCGGCATACGGTCCTGCTGCTCGCCGGGCTCCTCGGGGCCAACGCCCCGTGGGTGGTGGCCGGGATGTCCACTCCCGCGAGCTCCTCATCGGACCCGGTCGGTGCGGTGGTCTTCGCGACCGCGGACGAGGGCTTGATGAGCGGGCCCGTCGCAGCCCTCTCGTTCGGCGGGGTGTGGAACGCCGACGTGGTGCCCGGCTCGCGCCTGGGCATCGCTGGTCTGGTGCTCACGTTCATCCTCGTCTCTGCGGCTGCAGCCGGCATCGTTCGAGTCCGGCGCGGCACGCACGTACCCCACCTGGGGGCGCTCGCCGTGTGCTGGACCGTGGGCTGGGGCTCTGCCGTCCTGAGCTGGGCCGCGCCCGAGGCGCTCGGCTGGCTGGGCGAGCACTTCCCCGGCGGTGGCCTGGTGCGCGACGGCTCCCGGCTGCTCGGGCTCGCGGTGCCGCTGGTGGTGGTGCTCGTCGCGGTCGCAGTGGACGGCGTGCTCGAGCGGCTGCCGGACAGCGCGTCACGTGTCGTGGTCGCCGGCGTCCTGGCACTGGTGCCCCTGACGCTCATGCCGGACGCGATCTGGGGCATGCAGGGACGGCTTGTCGCGGTGGACTATCCCGACGCCTACGTCGACGCGCGCCGGGCGGTGGCCCGAGCCCCCGCCGGCGACGCGTTGTCGCTGCCGTTCGAGTCCTACCGGACACCTGCCTGGAACGGTGACCGCCGGGTCCTCGACCCGTTGGGGCGCTACCTCGGTCGCGACACGGTGGTCAACGACGTCCTCATCGTCTCCGGACGCAGCGTGGCGGGGGAGGACCCGCGCGCAGCCGTCGTGCGCCGCGCCCTCGAGGCGGGCGGCGCACGCGAGCGATCGGCGGCACTGCGGGCCGCCGGCATCTCGGTCGTCGTCGCCGAGTCGATCGTGGGGTACCCCGACGTGGACCTGGTGGGGGAGCAGGTCGTCGACGGTGACCTCTCCGTCACGGTGCTGGGACCGGCCGCCGCGCCGTCCGCGCCCACTGGACGCACCGCTGCGATGGCGCTCGCGTGGGCGGCCTGGCTCGCCGTGCTCCTCGCGACACTCGCAGCCTTGGTGAGGGGCCGTCGCGGACCGGTCGAGGCTCGTGGTGGGGCAACGGGGGTGATCGCGGACGACGGAGAGCCGGTGGACGACGCGGCCGGAATTGTCACTCAGCGTCCAACTGACTGGTAGCATCGCCGCGACGTCATCGAGAAGGGTCTTCGCACCATGGGTAACGCTGTTGCACCGATCGTGAGCATTGTCGCGGGCGCTGTTCTCGGGATCACCACGATCATGGGCGTCGTCTCCTCGCAGACGGGCGCGCCTGAGACGTCGCCCGGCAACGCCGAGGTGCCCACGTTGGAGTACGGCACCACGACCGAGTGACGTCGGAGTGCGTCCGCGCGCGCCGTCCTCCGTTCGTGCCCGCGCTCCCCGTCCCGATCACGTGACGACCGTCCGCGCCCCGGCCCTGCTCCGGGCCGCGCGACCCAAGCAGTGGGTCAAGAACCTGCTGGTGCTGGCGGTTCCGCTCGCCTCGGGTGACCTGACCGACCCCGGCGTGCTGCTGAGCACACTTCTCGCCGGGTTGTCCTTCTGCCTCCTCTCCTCGGCCGTCTACCTGCTCAACGACAGCGTCGACGTGGAGGCCGACCGGCGGCACCCGCGCAAGAAGTCGCGGCCCATCGCCTCCGGCGAGGTGTCCGTGCGCACGGCGCGCGTCGTCAGCGGCGTGCTGGCCTTGCTGGGGCTGGCCGTTGCCGCGGCCACGGCGTGGCAGCTGCTGGCCGTGATGCTGGGCTACCTCGTCCTCCAGCTCGGCTACTCGCTGTGGTTCAAGCACGAGCCCGTTCTCGACATCCTGCTCGTGACCAGTGGCTTCGTGCTCCGCGCGGTGGCCGGTGGCGTCGCGTCGGACCTCTACGTCTCGCAGTGGTTCCTGCTGGTGGCGGGGTTCGGTTCACTCTTCATCGTCGCCGGGAAGCGCTACTCCGAGCTTCACACGCTCGGAGCCGAGTCTGGCACGCGTCAGGCACTCGTGCGCTACTCGGCGACCTACTTGCGCTTCGTGTGGGGCGTCGCCGCCGCCGCCACCCTGCTGGCGTTCTCGTTGTGGGCCTTCGAGAACCCGTCGTCGGGGTCGTTGCCGTGGGCGACGATCTCCATCGCCCCGTTCGTGGCCGGGGTGCTGCGCTACGCCGTGGACATCGACGCGGGCACAGCAGCGGAGCCCGAGGACATCATCTGGGCCGACCGGGTCCTGCAGGCCATCGGCGCGGTCTGGCTGCTCACCGTGGTGCTCGGCGTCCTCGGCCTCTGAGGGCCGCGCGGGGAGCGGGCCTCGGTTGCCCCGATCACTGGGGATCCTGGCCGGCCAGGTGGTGTCGGGCGAGCACCTCGCTCACCACCGTTGCGAAGGACCGTTGCGCGCGCCCCCACGTGAAGCGGTGACTCATCTCGCGTGATCCCTCGGACAGCCGGTCCCACAGCTCCCGGTCCTGCAGGACGCGACCCAGCGAGGCGGTGAAGTCGGCCCGGTCCCGCGCCAGCAGGCCGGACACGTCGTGGGCGATGGACTCCCGGGTGCCACCGGCCGCGTGGTAGGCCACGGTGGGGGTGCCGTGCATGCCGGCCTCACCCACGACGAGACCCCAGCCCTCCTTCAGCGACGGGAGCGCCATCGCCCAGGCCGACGCGTAGATCTCGTGCTTGCGCTCCTCGGTGACGTGACCTTCGAAGGTGATCGCTCCGTCGTCCGGGGTGAGGCCGTGGCGGGCGAGGGCAGCCGCAGCGTGGTCGGTGAGCTCGTGCTCCCACCAGCCCGACCCGGCGACGGTGAGCGTCAGGTCGGGAATGCTGCGCCGCAGCTCGTCCCAAGCGTCGATGGCGTGCTCGACGCGTTTGTGCGGCACCAGCCGGCCGACCACGCAGAGCGACGGGTGTGCGGTCCGCATCCCGACCAGCGCCGGGGCCGGGTCCGTGCCGTTGTGCACCACTGCGAGGTAGTCCGGCACGACGCCCTGCTCGACGAGCTCGTCGCGCGTCGCCGTCGACACGGCGACGTACTGGCAGCCGCGGTAGAGGCGGGGCGCCACGCGCCGCTCGATGAACCACCCGATGCGGCCCACGAGGCCGGGGTAGACCACCGGCCACTGCTCGCGGTGCACGTGGTGGACCAGGACGATGATCGGGGCGTGGGTGCCGAGCCTGGTGAAGAACGGGAGGCCGTTCTGGACGTCCACCACGGCGTCCACCGCGCCGAAGCGCCGGGTCAGCAGCAAGAGCAGGCCACGGGCGTAGATGCCCATCTTCGAGCCCCGCCGGACGTACCGGATGCCGTCGCGCACCTCGTCCCTCGGTGCGAGCCCGTGCTCGGCGCAGTAGATGGTGACCCGGGCGCCGGCCTCGACGAGTCCGGCCGCAATCCGTTCGAGGTAGAGCTCCGCGCCGCCGCCCTCGGGGTTGCTGGTGTCGCGCCAGCTGAAGCAGACCACGTGCCTGCCCCGGAGGTCGGGGTTGGGAGCCATGCGCGGGACGGTATCGCCCCGGGACCGGCAAGTGACTGTCGGGTAGGGTCCTGCGCGTGCCACTGAGGGGAGCGTCGTCCGGAGCATGGGCGCCAACCCTCAGGAGGTCGGTGCACCTGCTCCGGGAGTTCCGTCACGAGCAGCCCGACCCGGCTCGGTTCTACCGTGTCCTGGCGCAGGACTCTGCCGACATGCTGGCCAGCTACGTCCCGCTCCAGGGCTCACTGATGCTCGACGTCGGAGGTGGTCCCGGCTACTTCGCCGACGCCTTCGCACGGGCCGGCGCGACCTACTACTCGGTGGACGTGGACTCCGACCTCGCCGACGACACGGGCCGTCGCCGGAGGGTCGTCGGATCCGGCACCGAGCTGCCCTTCCGGACCGGCGCGTTCGACGTCGCGTACTCCTCGAACGTGCTCGAGCACGTCTCCGACCCGTGGCGCGTGGCGGAGGAGATGCTGCGAGTGGTGCGGCCGGGCGGGCTGGCCTTCATCAGCTACACCGTCTGGTACGGCCCCTGGGGTGGCCACGAGACCGCGCCCTGGCACTTCCTCGGGGGCCACCGGGCCCGTCGACGGTACGTGCGCCGGCACGGGGTCGAGCCCAAGAACCGGTTCGGCGAGAGCCTGTTCGCGGTCACGGTCCGCGACGGCATGGACTGGGCCCGCGGCGAGGGCCGCGGTGAGCTGCTCGACCTCACCCCGCGCTACAACCCCCGGTGGGCGCGCTTCCTGCTCCGTGTCCCCCTTCTGAGGGAGGTGGCGACGTGGAACCTCGTGATCGTGGTCAGGAAGCACTGAGGTTCCGGCTGCGGGTCCTGGCCGGCGCCCTGGCGCTGATCGCCCTCGCGTTCTCACAGGCTCCCGGGCTGCTGACCTTCGACACCAAGTTCGACCTCGTCGTGGACCCCTGGCACTACCTCGAGCGTGGCCTGCACCTCTGGGACTCCAACGGTGCGATCGGGCAGCTGCAGAACCAGGCCTACGGCTACTTGTGGCCGATGGGCCCCTTCTTCGCCGTCGGCTCATCCCTGGGCATCCCCGGCTGGGCGGTGCAGCGCCTCTTCATGGCGCTGGTCCTCGCGGTCGGGTTCAGCGGGACGGCGTACGTCGCTCGCGCGCTCGGGGTCAGGTCCCACCTGGCGTGCCTCGTGGCGGGGTTCGCGTACGCCCTCTCGCCCCGCATGCTGACCACGGTCGGCACCATCTCGATCGAGGCCTGGCCCTCGGCCCTGGCCCCCTGGGTGTTGCTGCCACTGGTGGTGGGGGCGTCGCGCGGCTCACCGCGCCGCGCCGCGGCGCTGGCCGCGCTGGCCGTGGCCATGGTCGGTGGTGTCAACGCCACCGCCAGCTTCGCCGTGATCCCCGTGGCCGCGATCTGGTTGCTGACCCGCAGCGGCGGTCCGCGCAGGCGCAGCATGATGCTGTGGTGGCCGGCGCTCACCGCGCTCGGCACGCTGTGGTGGCTCGCCCCGCTCTTCCTGCTCGGGGCGTACAGCCCCCCCTTCCTGGACTTCATCGAGTCCGCGTCGCTCACGACCACCCCGACGACCCTGTTCGACTCGCTGCGCGGAACGTCGCACTGGCTGCCCTACATCGACACGCGGTGGCGGGCCGGCGGCGACCTGGTGCGCGAGGGCTACCTCGCCCTGAACAGCGGGGTCGTGCTCATGCTGGGGCTGCTCGGCCTGATGCGCCGCGACAACGAGCACCGGCTGTTCCTCGGCGTGTCCCTCCTGGTCGGCCTGATGATGGTCGGGATGGGCCACCTCGGTCCCGTCCAGGGCTGGTTCGCGCCCCAGCTCAACGAGGCGCTGGACGGCGTCCTCGCGGCCGCACGCAACGTGCACAAGTTCGACCCGGTCATCCGGCTGCCCCTGGTGCTGGGCCTCGCCCTCCTGCTGGACTCGCTCCGGGCACCGAGGCCGGTCGCAGGGACGTCGACGCCGTCGGCTCCGTCTCCCCTCGCGTTCCGGTCCGTGTCCTGGCTCGCGATCGTGGCGGTGCTGGGTGCCGCGATCCCCGGGATCGTGGGTCGGATGGCGCCCGCGGGCCAGGTCCTCGAGGTGCCCGGCTACTGGGAGGAGGCCGGAGCGTGGCTCGACGACCGTGGCGAGGAGGGCGCGGCCCTCATGTCGCCCGGGATCGGGGTGGCCCAGTTCGTCTGGGGCTCGACCAACGACGAGCCGCTCGAGTTCCTGGTGGAGGAGGGCCGGTTCGGGGTGAGATCGAACATCCCGTTCGTGCCACCCGGCAACATCCGGGCCCTCGACGCCATCGAGGAGCGCCTCACGCAGGGACGACCTTCACGTGGGCTCGCGCCGTTCCTCGCCCGCTCGGGCGTCCAGTACCTGGTCGTGCGCAACGACGTCATCAAGGCGCCGGACATCCCGGACACCGTCCTGCTGCACCAGGCTCTCGACGGCTCAGCGGGTCTGCGCCGCCTGGTCAGCTTCGGGCCCGAGCTCGGGGGATCGGCGTACCTGCTCCGCGACGGCGACCGCAACGTCGTCAACGGTGGCTGGCAGACCAACTACCGGGCGATCGAGATCTACGAGGTGGAGGCGGGCGGCCCCGGTGCCGTGGCAGCGGACGAGCTGCCGATCGTCGTCGGAGGGCCGGAGTCGCTCCTCGACCTCGCCGACGCCGGCATCGTCGGCGAGGAGCCGACGGTGCTCGCCATGGACGCCGACCCCGACGTCGCGCCGAGCGGACCGCTCATCCTCACCGACGGCTACCGCGACCGTGAGCGCTTCTTCGGCCAGCTCCACGACGGGTACTCCGCGACGACCCTGCCGGGCGAGCCGCGCCACAGCAGTCATCCGACGAAGGACTTCTACGTCACCGAGGGCGACGAGCGCTGGCGCACCCGGGCCCTGCTCTCGGGCGCCCGTTCGCTGGTCGCGTCGAGCTCGCTGGGTGACGCCACCGGAGCAGGAGGCGCGCGTCCGGCGTACTCGGCGATCGCCGCCCTCGACGGCGACGACACGACGCAGTGGGCGTCCAACCCCGGCAGCGCCGAGCGACCGACCTGGACCCTCGGCCTCGAGTCCGAGCGCACGATCGCCAGCGTGGACCTGGTGGGCGGGGTGAGTGCACCGACCTTCCAGAGCGTGCGGGTCGTGACCGCCAACGGCGCCAGCGAGCCCGTGGATCTCGGGCCCGCCGAGCGGGCCACGGTGGCGGTCCCGGAAGGCCCCACCTCGTGGCTGCGGATCGAGACCGTGGGCCAGGCGGCCGACGTCCGGGCCGCGCTGGCCGAGGTCGACGTGCCGGGACTGACCGTGGAGAAGCGGCTGCGACTACCGACCACCCCGGCGGCGTGGGGGACTCCCGCCGCGATCCTGCTCACCGCGGCGCAGGACGCCCGGACCGGCTGCGTGCAGGTCGACGGCGACGTGCGCTGCCTGCCCGGGCGCGACGTCGCGGGTGAGGAGGACACCGGCTTCCGCCGCGAGTTCGACCTGACCGGGGACGCGTCGTACGACGCCGAGGTGTGGGTGCGGCCCCGCGCCGGCACCGCGGTCGAGGAGGCCCTGCTCGAGGACCTGCCGGTGAGCGTCACGTCGTCGAGCCAGGCGGTGCCGGACGTGCGCGCCTCGGCCCTGGCGGCGCTGGACGGCGACATCGGGACGGCGTGGATGGCGAGCAGCGGTGACTTCCGCCCGACGCTCCGGGTGCGGTGGGTCGGACGCACGAAGGTCCGTGGGGTGAGCGTGAGCATCGACCCGAGCACGGGCGGGCGCCTGCCCACCCGGCTGGGGCTCACCTACCGCGGCGGGTCCACCGAGGTGGAGGTCGACGAATCGGGGCGGGCCACGTTCCCGCCGGTGCGGACGGACTTCCTCGACGTCGAGGTCCTGCAGACCGACCTCACCAGCAGCATCGGCTTCGACCGGTTCGTCACCCCGCTGGCGGCCGCCATCGGTGAGCTCCGCATCCAGGGGGCACCGTTCGAGGCGCTGTCGCCGCCGGAGGACGAGCGTGACCTGGGGTGTGGATCCGGTCCCGACGTGCGGGTCGACGGACAGGTGTTCCGCAGCCGTGTCACGACCTCCTCGGCTCGCATCTTCGACGGTGAGGAGGTGCCGGCCACGCTGTGCGGTTCGACGACCGCGCTGTCACTGGACGAGGGGACACACGAGGTCTCCGTCGAGAGCAGTGACACCTTCAGCGCCACCCGAGTGGTGCTGCGTGACCCGGACTTCGACCCCTCCGGCTCCACGCCGGTCCCGTGGGCCGAGCACGACGCCGACTCCCGGGCCGCCGAGGCGCCCGCCGGGGCGGCGGTCCTCGCCTTCCGCGAGAACGGGAACCGGGGCTGGACGGCGTCGCGCGACGGTGAGTCGCTGGAGGCGGTGCGCGTGGACGGGTGGCAGCAGGGATGGGTGCTCGACCCCGACAGCGAGGCCACAGGTCCGGTCGTGGAACGCTACGCGCCCGAGGCGGCGTACCGGTGGGGCCTGCTGGCCGGGTTGATCACGGGCATCGCCCTGCTCCTGCTCGCGCTGCTCTGGTGGCGACGTCCGCCCGCGGACGACCCGCGGCCCGTGGGACCGGCGCGCATCCGTCCCGTCCTGTGGACCGCTGGGGCTGCGCTGGTCGTCGGGCTCCTGACCGGCTGGGCAGGCGTGGCGGTGCTGGTGGGGACCTACGTCGTCGCCATCCCCCTCGGGCGCAGGTACCCGGACGTGGTGGAGGCGCTCCTCGCGACCACGGTGGTCGCTGCGGCCTTCTTCTACGCAGTCCGACCGTGGGGCAACGACTGGGCCGGAGCGAGCGCGTGGCCTCAGCTGTTGTGCGTGGTCGCGCTCTGCGGCGTCTTGCTGGGTGTGGCCGAGCCCAGGTGGCGCAGCCGCATGAACGGCGACTCCACGAAGCGGTAGAGCAGCTCGGCGAGCGGCACCGTGATGAGCAGCGTGAGCCCCAGCACCGGGAACAGGTCGTTGCCCTCGAACATCGCGTAGGGGGTGGCCCAGTAGACGAAGTGCAGCACCACGAGGTGCAGGCAGAAGATGCCGTAGGAGATGTGGCCGAGGCGACGTGCCCACCGGTGCGACATCACCCGTGCGTAGCCGGAGCGCGGGTCGGCGAAGACGCCGGTGAGGACCAGCAGCGCGCCGACCGACGTGTAGAGCACCTGGCGGGTCAGGTTCTCGGCCGGCGTGGAGGGGTCGAAGATCATCGGGCCACTGACCGGGGTGGCGGCGACGACCAGCAGGCTGACCGCCAGGACCCAGCAGACACCGGGCTGGCGTGCCAGGGCCACCAGCCACCGCAACCGGGGCGCCCCACCGGGCCGGCTCACGAGGACGTGTGCCCACGCGAGGGCCATGCCGGCGGTGAACCACATGAGGTAATTCGGGAGCCACTGCGAGACGAGGACGGCACCGGCGTCGCGCACGGGCTCGTTGAGGAAGAGTGTCCACACCACGTTGACCGTCAGCAGTGCCACGAACAGCAACACCATGCGCCGCGTAGTCGGACGCCGTCCGCCGAGCGCGCCGACGGCCAGCATGAGGAGCGGCAGCAGCGCGTAGAACGAGACCTCGGTCGCGAGGCTCCACATCTGGGTCTGGCCAGGTCGCAGCGAGTCGCTGAGGTAGATGTCGGTCATCGTCAGCACCTTCACCCAGTCCCCGAGACCGGCGCCCTCGTTGCCGCCGACGAAGAGCAGGGCCGGAACCACTCCGATGACGTACAACGGGTAGATCCGGAGGAATCGCTTCCAGTAGTAGCGCCCGGTCGAGTCGTGGGGCCGGCCGGCCGAGGCGGCGGCGAGGTACTGGTGTGCGAGCAGGAACCCGGACAGGACGAAGAAGAGGGCCACGCCGACGTCCAGCCGGGGCAGCACCCGGCCGATGATGCCGTGCCGCAGGTAGTCACCGGTCCAGAAGGTGACGTGGGTGAGGACCACCGCGAGGGCACCGACGGCGCGCAGCGGGTCGAGCACCGCGAAGACGGTGGGTCCGCCGCCCGGCTCGTGGCGTCGGTCGTCCCGGAGCTGGACGGAGTCACCGTCGTGCGGCCCGGCGGCCACCGTGTCGTGGCTGGTGTCGTGGCTCATGTCAGGGGCGCTCCGGGTACGAGGTCGCCCACGTCGATGGAGTCGACGCAGACAGTGATCGAGGGGTCGATGCCGAACAGGAGGACCGAGTCGAAGCCGGCCTCGACCCGAGCGTAGAGCTGGTGCAGGCCAGGACGCAGCACGGTCGACACCGAGGCGCCGGGGGACTGGGTGCTTCCCGCCCTGATCGTCACCGGGCTCTCACGAGGGGCGAGGTAGCTGATGCGCATCCACCAGCTCCGCTCCGGCACGGGGCCGTCGAGGCGGACCCGGACGGAGCCGTCGCGGACACGCCAGCCACAGTCACGGACCGTGCCGGGTCGTGCCCTGCTCACGGGTCTCACCTCCGCGTAGGTGAGTCGGCCGCTGTCGTCGACCATCGCCAGGTCGTGGGCCGCGTCGAGGAAGCGCGATCCGGGGGAGAGCATCCCCACCAGGCGGGGGAGCCGGTCCTGCGACCAGATGATCGGCGCCACGACGTCGAGGGGAAGCCCCGTGTCCGCCAACGCGACCGGTCCGGTCTGGGCGAGCCTCGTGCTGAGCGCACCGACGTAGTCGCGCGGAGGGGTGAAGTCGTGCCAGATCCGGGTGAAGGTGATCGAGGAGAAGATCCCGCCGACGGCGACGGCGAGAGCCAGGGCGAGGGGAACGGCGACCGGGACGCGCGGGGTGAAGTACGGCGCCGGGCGCGGCTCGCTCGTCCCCGGCGCGCCGGCGAGCGGCAGGTAGGCCAGCGCGAGGGCGAGCGCCGTCATGGCGGCGGCGTCCGTCATGTAGCGGTACTCCGTACCGGCCACCGCGCCGACGAACGGCGCCCGGCTCGACCACAGCAGGAGGAGCAGGACGACGAGGTAGCCGAGCAGCAGGGCCCAGGCGCGTCCGGCCCGCCGACGGGTGAGGCAGGCGTGCGCCACCACACCGGCGATGACCACCCAGGCCAGGTGCGTGAACCACGCCGGAGGGTCGGCGAAGGCTGCCGGCGCTTGGGGCGTGAGCCACTGGAAGGGCCCGCCGATCACACCGGTGGCGTACGACGTGCCGAGCATGCTGCTGGCCAAGGGACCGAGGAGACCCCAGTCGGGCTCGGGGGTGATGAGCGGGACGTAGGCGGAGTAGTAGGCGATGGTGACCAGCGCGACCACGCCGGTGACCACGGCGGCGGCGCTGCGACGCCGGGTGAGGGACCGCAGCCGCTCGAGAGGCCCGCCCGACTCGAACCAGCCGTAGGAGATCGCGGCCAGGACGGGGAGGATCGCGAGCCCGCGGATGTCGGCCGCGAGTGCGAGGCCGACGCTCGCGAGCGTCAGCGCGCTCCAGCGCCGGCGCCCGTGGCGCTCGTAGAGCACCCAGCAGGTCACGGCGCACAGGAGGCCGATCTGCTGGCCGAGCTGGTTGAGGGCAGCCGCCCACCACACCGTGGCGGGCATGGTCATGGGGGAGAAGAGGAACACGAGGAGCGGCGGCACGATGCCCCACCGCAGGCCGAACAGGGTGCGGAGCATCAAGACGGCAGCCAGCGCGATCGCGGCCTGGAAGGCGATGGTGACGGCCGCCGTCGCGGGCCAGCTGAACAGCCCTCCCGCCACCGACAGGTCGATCAGCAGACGCCCGAGGGGCATCAGGTGCCCGCTGTGCGGCGTCATCAGGTAGTCCACGGTGAGGGGCTCCTGCACGCTGAGGCGCAGCAGCTCGAAGTCGTCCTCCTGGAACCACGCACCCAGGACCGCCCACGCCCGGAACGCCGTGTGCACCACGACCAACAGTGCACAGACCGCGAGGAGGAGCGGTTCACCCGACCGGACCGGGAGTGAGGCTCGTAGTCGTCCAGCGGCACGGGCAGCGCGGCGCCGCGCCCGTTCGCGCTGGTTCGTCACCGGGGCACTATCGCACAGCCGCGCGCGCTCCTCGGGGTCGGCGAAAGGCCGCCCGCGTCGCGAGGAACGGATAGAGCAGACAGCGTGACTACTTGTTGGTAGCCTGCGGCGACTCGTCGTACTGTGGAGGGAACATCGTCGTGCGCAAGATTATTGGTTGGGTGCTGCTGGCACTCGGAGCCTTCCTGGTCGTCGTCGGCCTGATGGCTGCCCTCTGGGCGCCCGGTCAGGTCAAGCGGACCCCGCTCGACACCGACAGCGTCACACGGCTGTCGGGCAACGCCGACAAGCTCAACCCGGCGACCGGCGAGGTCGAGAACATCGACGTCCAGGCCACCAGCATCACCAAGGCCGACTCCGAGCTCTCCGACGACGACGTCGTGGTCTTCGTCAACTCCACCTGCCTGGTGATCAACGACGGCAGCGGCGAGGTGCCCGACTGTGTGGACGGCGAGGACGAGCGCCTGGTCACGGCATCGACCGACGTGTTCGCCACCGACCGCGGCGACGCGATGGCGGTCAACGGCTCGTCCTACCTCCCGCCGAGCGCCGAGGAGAAGGAGGGCCTGGTCAACAAGTGGCCCTTCGACGCCGAGAAGAAGACCTACCCCTACTGGGACGGCCTCCTGGGTGAGCCGGTGGACGCGACGTACGACGGCACCGAGACGATCGACGGGCTGGAGACCTACCGCTACCACGTCCTGGTCGAGGACGCCGCCACCGAGATCCTCAGCGGTGTCGAGGGTGTCTACTCCCAGGACAAGTACATCTGGATCGACCCCGTCACCGGCTCCATCATCAACCAGACGCAGGACGAGCTCCGCGAGCTCGAGGACGGCTCGACCATCCTCGACCTGCAGCTCGCGTTCACCGACGACCAGGTCTCGGCCAACGCCGCGGACGCCGACGAGAACGGCGGCACGCTCGGTCTCCTGACCCGCACCGTGCCGCTCATCGGCATCATCGGTGGCATCGTGGCCCTCCTCGCCGGCGGCTTCCTCCTCTGGGCGGGCGCCCGGCGCGAGAAGAAGACGGCCTCAGCCTGACCGCCGTGCCCGACCTCGCGACCGTGCGCCACGACGACGTCCGGTGGTACGCCGACACGTTCGAGCGGGTCGTGCGCAACGTGGGATCGGCGGTGCTGGGAAAGCGGCAGATCGTCCGCCTGGGCCTGACGTGCCTGGTCTCCGGCGGCCACCTGCTGCTGGAGGACCTCCCGGGCACGGGCAAGACGATGCTGGCGCGCTCGCTCGCAAACTCGCTGGACTGCTCGTTCGCCCGCATCCAGTTCACGCCCGACCTGCTGCCCTCCGACGTCACCGGGGTCACCGTCTACGACCAGTCCCAGGGCGAGTTCTCCTTCCATCCGGGACCGATCTTCCACAGCGTCGTGCTCGCCGACGAGATCAACCGGGCCTCGCCCAAGACCCAGTCGGCCCTGCTCGAGGTGATGGAGGAGGGGCACGTCACCGTCGACGGCCATACGCACGAGGTCGGACGTCCCTTCATGGTGATCGCCACCCAGAACCCGATCGAGCAGGCCGGCACCTACCAGCTCCCCGAGGCACAGCTCGACCGCTTCCTGATGCGCTCGAGCGTCGGCCACCCCGATGCCGAGTCGACGGAAGCCCTCCTCGCGCAGTCGAGCGTCCGCGACCGGGCGGCCGGCCTCGCGCCGGTGGTCGACGCCGCTGACGTGCTGCGGATGTCGCAGCTGGCCGACCAGGTCCACGTCGACCCGGCGATCATCCGCTACGTGCGCGTGCTCGCCGAGGCCTCGCGCGAGTTCACCGGCGTGCGGCTCGGTCTCTCCACCCGCGGGTGCCTGGCATGGGTGCGGGCGTCGAAGGCGTGGGCCTTGTCCGAGGGCCGCGGCCACGTCGTGCCGGAGGACGTCGCGACGTTGGCGCACCCGGTGCTGGGCCACCGGCTGTTGATGGCCTCGAGTGCCACGTTCGGGGGGACGACCTCCGCGGAGGTGATCGACGACCTGCTCGTGCAGGTGCCGGTGCCCCGCGACCGGGCGTGAGCGGCGCACCCCGCTCGACCTCCATCGCCGCCAGGCTGCGCGGCGGCCGGCTGCTGTCCAGGTCGTCCCGGGCGTACCGGTTGACCGCGCCGCTGCGCCTGCTGACCCCTCTGGGCCGAGGCGTGCTCGTGACCGGTCTGGTCGCGAGCGGGCTGTCAGCGAGGTTCCACTGGCAGGAGTTCACCCAGCTGGCGGCGGTGGCCCTGGGGCTGTTGGTCCTGGGACTGCTCTGGCAGCTGTTGCCGGGCGGCCTGGTGGTCGGGCTGCGGCTCCGCCACGAGCGCATCGTCGAAGGCGCTCCGGCGCCCGCCGCGAGCCTCGAGGTGCAGGCTGGCGCGGTGCCCATGCTGTTCCCCCGCGTGCTCGTCCCCGTCGGGCGTCGTGGGGTGGGGCTCCGGCTGCCGTTCCTGGCGCCCTTCTCACGTCACACCGAGGAGCTCCACCTGCCCGAGCTGGCACGCGGCGTGCACACGGTCGGGCCAGTGACCTACGAGAAGATCGACCCGGTCGGCCTCGTCAGTCGCACGTTCAGCACCGGTCCGGCCGTCGAGCTGCGCGTGTCGCCCCGGGTGACCGACCTGTCCGTGTTCGCCGGCGGACTGACCAACGACCTCGACGGGGCCACCAGCCAGCAGCTCTCGATGAGCGACCTCGCCTTCCACGCGCTGCGCGAGTACGTCCCGGGTGACGACCTGCGGCACGTGCACTGGAGATCGTCGGCGAAGGCGGGCGAGCTGCTGGTCCGTCAGTACCACGAGACGCGGCGCGGTCACGTCACCGTGCTGCTCGACGGTGCCCGGCAGTCCTACCCGAGGCAGGCCGACTTCGAGCTGGCGGTCTCCGTGGCCACCTCGATCGCGCTGCGGGCCGTCCGCGACGACTTCGACACCTACCTGCGGTGCGGACCCCACCTGTCTCGCAGCCGGGCCCCGGTGGCGATGACGGACGCGGCGTGCCGGTTCGCCCTCGGTGGTGACGACCACCTCGAGCACGCCGCGGATGCCGCCCAGGCGGTCCACGGCACGGGCCTGGTCGTGCAGGTGACCGGAGGCCAACGACCGCTGCCGGACCTGGATGCGGCCGCCCGGCTGTTCAGCCGGGAGGCGGACTGGCTGGTCGTGCGGGCCGACAGCGCCGCGGAGCCCTTCCTCCGCGACAGCGGTACGTTGCGCGAGCTGTCCGTCCCGGACCTCGCTCGGCTCGCCGAGCTTCTGGCGCGGGGCCTGCGGTGACCAGGCGACGTGGGACGTTCGTCGACGCGGTGGTCGTCGTCGGCGTGATGGCCGCCATCCTGTCGATCTTCGAGGACACCTTCGCGGACCGCAGCTATCTCACGGCCGGTCTGGTGCCGGTGGTGCTGCTGGTCGTCCTGGCGCTGCTCGCGCGCCGCACGGCTGAAGGCGGTTGGTGGTACTTCCTCGGCGCGCTGGTCCTCCTCGCTCCCGTCGGCGCCGTCGCCGCGCTGCGAGATCCGGGCCCCTTCCTCGTGCCGACGCTCGACAGCATGACCCGGGTGCTCGTGCAGAGCGTCCATGCCCCGACGACACTGGTGAGCACGGTTCCGCCGGTGGCCCCGAGCGGTCAGGCCCTGCTGGTGCCGTTCCTGATCGGTTTCCTGGCCACCGCGGCCGCCGCCTGGCTGGCGCTCGGGACGACCCGTGCGCTCGCCCCGGTGGTCCCCCTCCTCCTCGCGCTCGGAGCGACCATCCCGCTGGGCGTGCTGGTGCCGACCCTGCTCGTGCCGCGCGGGATCCTGGTCGCCCTCACCCTGCTGGTCTGGGCGGCCCACCGCGCTCGCAGGCGGGAGGCCGTCGTGGAGGGCTCGCGCGGGTCTGTGGCGGCGGCGGTGACCATGGCGGTGACGGTCGCGTCCGTGTCAGGGCTGGCACTCCTCCTGGTGCCGGACGACGACGAGTCGGACCGGGTGCTGCTGAGCGGCGAGGGGAACAGCCCGCTGCTCTCGGCAGCCGCGCGATCGACGATGCCGTTCGAGCCGAGGCGCGACGACACCCGGTTGCTGAGAGTGACCGGCGTTCCGGACGGCCGGCGCCTGCGCCTCGCCGTCCTCGACCGCTACGACGGCGACGCCTGGGTGCCGGCCGAGCAGTCGCCCGGCTCCGGCGGCTACGGCACCTACAAGCGGATCGGGGAGGAGGTGGCCGCGCTGCACCCCGGACCCACGATCGTCGTGCGTGTGCGGTTCCTCCCTGGCTGGTCGAGCGACTGGCTCCCCCTGCTCGGGGAGCTGACCCGCCTGGACTTCGCCTGGAACCCGGGCCGTACCGAGGTCGACGACGTCCGGTACAACCAGGCGACCGGCACCGCGCTCGTGGTGGGCGGCATCGACCCTCGCGACGAGTACGCCTTCGAGGCCGTCCCCGGCAAGGACACCCTTCCTCGGCGTGGCGCCACCCGCGAGCCGAGCGACGAGCAGCGGCAGCCGGAGGGGGCGTTCCTCGACTCCTACCTCGAGCCGTTCGACCATGACGACCTGCTCCCGCTCGAGAAGGTGCTCCTCCTCGCCCGCTATCTCTCGCTCAACGGCACCGTCCGCCGGACGGAGGCGTTCGACCAGTCGGCCGATGCCCTCGGGCGGCGCATGCTCGGCCTCCGGCGACCGAGCGGTTCGGCGTTCCAGTACAGCGCGCTGATGGCCCTCGGCGCCTCCCGGCTCGGGGTGCCGGCACGGATGGTGACAGGAGCCGAGCCCGGGCCGGGCGGCCGCGTCGACTACGCCGACGTGACGTCGTGGGTGGAGCTGCAGATGGACGACGGAACCTGGCGCCCCCTCAAGCTCGAGCGCTACCTCGGTACGTACCTGCCGGCCGAGGGGGACGAACAGGTGGATGCTCCGCCCCCGGACACCTTCGTCGCCGAGCAGCTCGACAACGCCGCGAAGGGGCGCGACGACGACATCCGTCCGCCCCGCGGGTCGAGGAACCCGGACGGCACCGTCGTCGACCCCCCGCCCTCGCCGGGACAGGTCCTCACCGCCGTCGCCGTCATCACGACCTCTGTCGTCGTCGTGGCGCTCCTGCTCGTGCCCGTCGTCAAGGTCCTGCGCCGTCGTCGCCGCAGGTCCGCCGGAGGCTGGTCGGGACCCTACGTCAACGGCTGGCAGGAGGTCCTCGATGCGGCGCGCGACCGCGGGACACCGGTCCCGGACACGTGGAGCCGCGTCGCCCAGGCCCGTCAGCTCGGGGCGGGCATGGACCTGGCACGGCGGGCCGACGCTGCCGTGTTCGCTCCCGGCCCCGGCACGACCGAGGACGCCGAGGACTTCTGGCGCTCGTGCGAGGGCGTACGCCGTGCCCTGCTCGCCGAGGTGACGGGCCGTCGCCGGGTGTGGGCGCAGCTCACCCCCGCCTCGCTCCTCGCCGGGTGGGCCCGCCGACGCGCGATCGGTCCGCCCGTCCGAGCCGGTCACGGCGGTACGGAGCACCCGCTGCCCGTGCAGCGCCGACCGGTCAGAGCGGGAGACGCCTGAAGAGCGGTCGTGGCACGTGGCGCAGCACCGACATGACGTACCTCATGCTCGACGGGACCCAGACCTGCTCACGTCCCGCGAGCACGGCGGCCCGCACCGCCTCCGCCACCTGCTCGGGCGTGACCGAGAGCGGGGCAGGATCCAGTCCGGCGGTCATCTTGGACCTCACGAACCCCGGACGGACCACCAGGACCCGGCCGCCGTGCTCACGCAGCGTCTCGCCCAGTCCGGTGTAGAAGGCGTCGAACCCCGCCTTCGTGGAGCCGTAGACGAAGTTGGACCGGCGGGCGCGCTCGCCGGCCACGCTCGACAGGGCGACGATGACGCCGTGGCCCTGTTGCACGATCCGCTCGCCGAGCGCCACGCCGACGGTCACGGCGGCGGTGTAGTTGATGCTGGCCATGTCCTCGGCGACGGACGCGTCCTGCCACGCTGTCTCGTTGTCGGCCAGCACCCCGAACGCGACCACCGAGATGTCCACGTCGCCGCCCTGCCACGCGCGCGCGACCACCTCCCGGTGGGCGGTCGTGTCGTGAGCGTCGAAGTCGAGGAGCCGGACCCTCGCGCCCATCGCCGACAGGTCCGCCTCGGCCGCGTCACGCCGTGGACCGGGACGAGCAGCCAGGACGACCTCCGTGGAGCCCGGCTGCACGTAGGCGCGAGCGATCGCCAGGCCGATGTCGGACGTGCCTCCCAGCAGGAGCAGCTTCTGGGGTCGCCCCGTCGCGTCGATCATGGGTCGTGGTCCTTCCTAGAGGTGGAGCCGGCGGGCGAGGTCCGAAGTGAAGACCCCGGCGGGATCCACCTGCTGCCTGATGCGCCGGAACTCGTCGAGTCCCGGGTAGGACGCGTGCAAGGTCTGCTCGGTCATCCGACTGTCCTTGGTGAGGTAGAGACGGCCTCCCGCACGCAGGACGATGCCGTCCAGGGCGTCGAGCAGCTCGTCCAGGCCCTCGCGGACAGGGAAGTCGGCCGCCAAGGTCCATCCAGGCATCGGGAAGGACAGGAGGCCGCGATTGCCCGGTCCCAGACGCTTGAGCACGTTGAGGCACGACACGTGGCCGGAGGCGACGATGAGCTCGACGCACTCGTGGACGCTGTCGGCTGCGGAGAAGGGCACGACGAACTGGTACTGGCAGAAGCCCCGTGGGCCGTACAGCCGGTTCCAGTCGGTGATCCCGTCGAGGGGATGGAAGAACGCGGACGCCGACTGGATGCCGTCCACCCGCTGGCGCGGGGCCTTGCGGAACCAGACCTCGTTGAAGGCGCGGCCGCTGACACGGTTCAGGGCACTGCGGGGGACGACGTCCGGGACCCGCACTGCCCGTCCCGCCGGCAGGACCAGCGCGCTGCGACGCTGGCGCGGGGACAGCTCCTCCCACGACGACAGTCGTCCCCGGTGCACGACCCCGCGCCCCACCTGTGGGCGTGAGCTCATCGAGTCGAACCAGGCCACGGTGTAGGGGGCGTCGTCGTCGCTCGCCTCGAGCAGCCGCATCGTCGACGCGAGGTCTGGCGCGCGCTCGGTGCTGACGCTGACGTAGGCCGTCTCCGTGCGGGTCAGGCTCAGGTGCGCCCGGGTGATGATGCCCGTGAGACCCATCCCGCCCACGGTCGCCCAGAACAGGGGATCGTCCGGTGTCAGCCGGTGCTCGTCGCCGTCGGCGGTCACCAGCCAGAGGGCAAGCACGTGGTGCCCGAACGAGCCGGCCACGTGGTGGTTCTTGCCGTGCACGTCCGAGGCGATCGCACCCCCGACGGTCACGTGGCGGGTGCCCGGAAGGACCGGTACCCACAACCGAAGAGGCAGGACCGCCCTCATCAGGACGTCGAGGCTGACTCCGGCCTCGACGACCACACTGGGCACGTCCGCGTCGATGGACAGGATGCGGTCGAGGCCCGTCACGTCGACGACGAGGCCGCCGGCGTTCTGCGCAGCGTCGCCGTAGGAGCGACCGAGTCCCCGCGCGAGCACACCCCGGTGCTGTCCGCCGCGGACCGCTGCGCGGACCTCGTCCACAGTCGTCGCTCGCACCCACGACGCGACGCTCGGGCTGGTCTGGCCCCAGCCCGTCAGCCGCCGGTCCACTGCCACGGCCGGCTGCCTTCGGGGGTGCTCGGTCACGCAGTCACGCTACTGGCCGTCCGCGCCGCCGGGCCCACCGACCGGTGCGGACGCGCCGCTCGAGTGCGCCACGAAGATCGCCGTGCCGGGGGTCAGCAGCCCGCGGGCGCGTGACCACCCGCCCCAGACACGGTCGTGCTGCTCGGGCCACTCGGGCTCGACGAGGTCGGAGAGCACGAAGTCGCTCGCGCTCAGCAGGCGCACCCAGTCGCCCAGCGTGCGATGGTGCTCGACGTAGGACACGACGCCGGTCACGTCGTCCACCTCGACGTAGGGCGTGCGGTCCCAGTAGGACTGGCTGGCGGTCAGCCCGGCCTCGCCCGGGTCGTCGGGGAACATCCACCGGGTCGGGTGGGTGATCGAGAAGGCGAAACGGCCGCCCGGGCGCAGCACGCGCGCGACCTCCGCCAGGGCCCGCTCGATGTCGCTGACGAACTGGAGGGCCCCGAAGGAGCAGAAGACCACGTCGAAGCTCGACGCACCGAAGGGCAGGTCGGTCGCGGTGCCGCGCACCGACGGGACGGTCACCCCGGTCTCGGCGTCGAGGCGGAGCGAGTGCTGGAGCTGGCGGTGGGAGAGATCGAGACCGATGCCGCGCCCACCGTGGGTGCGGACCCAGCGCGAGCACTGGCCGGCGCCGCTGCCGACCTCGAGGACGTCGAGGCCAGCGACCTCGCCGAGGATCGCGAGGTCGTCCTCGCGGTGGCCCTCGGGACCCCACACGAAGCCGGCGTCCCCGAGGAAGGCGCCGTGGGTGGCCTGGTACTCGTCGGCGTAGCGGTCCCAGTCGGGGCCGTTGGCGTCGCGCGACTCACGCTCGGAGACGGCCCGTCGCTCGACCCGCACGGACTGCGGCAGGTGGTCCTCCACGCCGAGGAGCCTAGTCGGCCCTCCTCGTGACATCAGGTCTCGCGCACGCGCAAACCGGCGCACCGGGCAGTGACTGCCCGGTGCGCCGGTCCCTCAGGGGTGCGAGGTTCAGCCCCGCCTGCGACCGTTCTTCACGCCCGGGTCACGCGGGCCCGAACGCCAGTCGGCCGGGTTGGCCTTGGCACGGACCTCCATGCCGTCGCGGACGCCACCCTTGTCGGTGTCGCACTTGGTCGGGTCGGTCTTGGCCTTCTTGTAGCGCTTGTTGGCCTTGCCGGTGACCTCGGCCTTGTCCTTCAGGCCGTCGCGGTCGGTGTCCTGCTTCTTCGGGTTCGAGCGGGTCTTGCCGATCACGAAGGACCCCTTCCGGGTCTTCACCTTCTGCTTGATCTTGTAGCCCTTGACCTCCTTACCGTCGCTCAGACCGTCCTTGTCGGTGTCCTTGACGAGCGGGTTGGTGGTCACGGTGATCGATTTCTTGACCTTCTTGCCGCAGACCTCGAAGCGCTCGCGGATCTTGACGCCCTTGACCTCCTGGCCGTCGGTGAGTCCGTCGTTGTCGGTGTCGGCGTCCAGCGGGTCGGTGCCGTGGGTGTTGACCTCGGCGCCGTCGAGCAGGCCGTCACCGTCGGTGTCCGGGTTCAGCGGGAGCGTGCCGTGCGTGTTGACCTCGGCGCCGTCCGACAGGCCGTCGTCGTCGGAGTCGGGGTCGTTCGCGTTGGTGCCGATCGGACCCTCCTGGCCGGTCGGCAGGCCGTCGCCGTCCGGGTCGTTCGGGTCAGGGACGACCGTGAACGTGGTCGAGTCGGCAGGACTCGTCTGGCCGTCCAGGGTCTGCGTCGCCGTCACGGTGTGCGGGCCAGCCGTCAGCGGCGTACCGGGCTCGCAGCTCCACGTGCCGTTGGCGCGCACGGTCGCGGTGCAGATCACGGTGCCACCCTCGGTCACGGTGACCACGGCGCCGGGCAGACCGGTTCCCGAGATCACGGGCGTCGAGTCGGTCACCGTCGCGCCAGAGGCCGGCGAGGTGATGTCGGGTGCAGCGATCGCGCCCGGCTGCGGGTTGCCTCCGCCGTCACCGCACTGGATGCCACCGGCCGGAGCGCCGGCGGACGCCGAGAGCGGGACGATGTCGACGTTGGCGATGGTCAGGGGCGCCGCGGTCGTCGCCAGCTTCAGGCGGAGCAGCGATGCCTGGCCGGAGGCGCTGGTGCCGTCAGCAGCCTCGGTGACGTTCGTCGCGGTGCCCAGGGACAGCTCGACGGTGAGGAGCGGGTTCTCGGGCAGGACGAACGTGGCCGTCTCGTTGGCCACGTCCAGCACGAACGGCTCCGGACGGTTCGGGACGGTCACCGTCACGACGGGCTCGTTGTAGCTGACATCCGCACCGCCTGGCTTTCCGGTGGCGGTGGCGGTGAGCGTGGGTCGCTTGCTCACGCCGATGTCGACGGAGCCGAAGAGGTCGAGGTCGGCCAGCGTGCTCGCGGAGGTGGCGACGACCTTGCGCTCGTCGTTCGTCCCTCCGGTCGAGACGAGGCTGACGTCCTGGCTCGTGGTGACCTCACCCGGGGCGCGGACCAGTGCTCCGGTCACCGGGACGTCGAGGACGGCAGCGTTCAGCGTCGTCGTGGACGAGGAGCTCAGCGGCGTCGCCGCAGGGAGGCACGAACCGTCGGTGAACCGCGCGTGCGCTGTGGACGTGGAGATGCCCGCGGTCAGGAGCGGGCCGGCTGGGATGACCGGGCCGTTCGCGACGCTCGGCGCAGCGTTCGTGGGCGGAGCCGTCTGCGAGGCCTCGGTGAGCAGCGGCGGAAGCGTCTGGTTGAGCAGGATGGCGCCCAGGTTGGCAGCCTTGGCGCCGACGCGGGGCGAGGCAGCCGAGAGGGAGCCGCTGACGGGCGCGACGTCCACCGAGGCGGCGGTGAAGCTGCCGACGACGGGCACGACTGCGTCGAGCACGTCGACTCCCAGCAGGCCAGCCGACGTGGACCCGGTGGCGCTCGTCGGCACGGGTGCCGCCGAGGCCGAGGTCTGTGTCATGGCCAGGAACGACCCTGGCAGTGCGAGAGCGACCGCAACGGCCGCTCCCTTCGTGAACCGGTTGGTCGACCGGCCGCGAGTCTTGGAACCCATCTTCGTACCCCCAGGTGTGTTGACCACGCGTGAACCCTCAAACGACCCACGTCGCAGCTACTCGTGATGTATCTGACTCAACGAGACACCTACGAAGAGGTAACACTTTCTTTACCCAAAGGGGTGCACACGGCATCAACGTGACCGCCCGCGGCCGTACCGCGTGCCACGATGCGGCCCATGTCCGACCTCGCTGCCTCGCTGACTCCGCTCACGGGCGGGCACTCCGGACGGTCCTTCCTCAGCGAGGTCGCAGGCTCGCGCTCGGTCGTCCGGATCTACCCGCCCGGGGACCCGCGCGGGGCGGACGCCCCGCAGGTCGACGAAGCCGTCCTCCACCTCGTACGCGGCCTGGTGCCCGTGGCGGACGTGCTGGAGGTGCGACGCGGTGACAGCGACCAGCCGGGTCTTCTGGTCACTGCATGGGTGCCGGGGGAGCCGGGGGACCGCGTCGTCGCTGGGCTCGACGGGGAAGGGCTGGCCGGGCTCGGCGGCGCGATGGGCGCGGTGGCGGCGACGCTGGCCGGGATGCCGATGGTGCGTCCGGGTCCCTTCGTCGACGCCGACCTGCGCATCGGCGCCTTTCCCGAGGGCGGGCTGGCCGAGTGGGTGGAGGAGCGCCTCGTGACCTGGTCCGCCTCCGACCGTGAGCGGCTCCTGCCGGTCGCCGAGGATGCCCAGGTCCTGCTGGACGGAGTCGGACGTGCCTGCCTCGTGCACAGCGACCTCAACCCCAAGAACGTGGTGGTCGACCCGGCCACCCTCGAGCTGACAGCGGTCCTCGACTGGGAGTTCGCCCATGCCGGCCACCCGTGGACCGACGTGGGCAACCTGGTCCGCTTCGAGCGGCAGCCGGCGTACGTCGAGGCAGTGCTGCGCGCATGGACCGAGCGGCACGGAGGGTCTGCGGCCGCGCTGCTCGACGGGGCTCGGGCGGCCGACCTCTGGGCCCTGGTCGACCTCGCCTCCCGCGCCGGCAGCAACCCGGTCTCCGACCGCGCGGAGGTGCTGTTGCGGGCAGTCGCCGAGACGGGCGACCTGCACGCCTGGCCGTTCGGCACCTGAGGGGCCCGGACCCCGACGCGGCAGTGCCGGCGCACCGGACGGTGGTCGTCCGGTGCGCCGGCACCTCAGGGGCGTGCGTCAGGAAGGCGTCAACCGATCCCGAAGGTCCTGCCCTCGGGCGGACCGAACCGACCATTCCGTCCCCCGGGGTTGCGGGGACCGGAGCGCCAGTCGGCCGGGTTGGCCCTGGCCTTGACCTCCATGCCGTCGCGGATGCCGCCCTGGTCGGTGTCGCACTTCGTGGGGTCGGTCTTGGCCTTGCCGTAGCGCTTGTTGGCCTTGCCGGTGACCTCGATCTTGTCCTTCAGGCCGTCGCGGTCGGTGTCCTTCTTGGTGGGGTTGGACCGGGTCCTGCCGATGACGAAGGAGCCCTTGCGGGTCTTCACCTTCTGCTTGATCTGGTAGCCCTTGACCTCCTTGCCGTCGCTCAGGCCGTCCTTGTCGGTGTCCTTGACGAGCGGGTTGGTGGTCACGGTGATCGACTTCTTGACCTTCTTGCCGCAGACCTCGAAGCGCTCGCGGATCTTGACGCCCTTGACCTCCTGGCCGTCGGTGAGGCCGTCGCCGTCGCCGTCGGTGTCCGGGTCGTTCGGGTTGGTGCCGTAGTTCGATTCCTCGACGTTGGCGAGCCCGTCACCGTCGGGGTCGTCAGGTGCGGCCGGGATCGAGAACGTCACCGAGTCCGCATCACTCGTGTTGCCGCTGGGGTCGGTCTGCGTGGCGGTCACAGTGTGCGCACCGGGTGCGAGGGTGACGGTGGAGGAGCACGACCACGTGTTGTCGGCACGGACCACGGCCGTGCAGAGCACCGTCGAGCCCTCGCGCACCGTGACTGTCGCTCCGGCCTCACCGGTGCCGGTGATCAGCGGGGTCTGGTCCGCGACCGAGGCACCCTGGGCGGGTGAGGTGATGTCCGGGGCCGCAGGCGCGGCGGTGTCACCCGGGGTCGGGGCCAGCGCGATGGTGAAGGTGGTGGTGGCGGTGTCGGTGTTGCCGGCCTCGTCCTCGGCGGTGACGTCGTAGGTGTGTACGCCGGGGGCCTGGGCCTCCGTGGGGCTGCAGGTCCAGGTGCCGTTGGGCTGCACGGTGCTGGTGATGCAAAGTCGTCCTAAAGAATGAGGTGCCGCTCGATCCGGACGGTCGCGGACACCCGTGGTGTGCTTCGGGAGCAGTGGGCGGCTGAGCGTGGGCTGAGCGTGGCCCGCCGGTTGGACGTACGCCTTCGCGGGCGCGTAGTCTTCGGAGTTGCGCCAGTCGTCTGCCCGGCTTCCATACCGAGCGAAGCGAGGCTCGCCGTGCCCCGTCCTGACGTGGGCCAGTGAAACCGACAGCTGAGTGCGTCCGTACGACTCCACCCATCCAAGGAATCACTTCCCATATGACAGCCCTGCTCTCCACTCTTCCGGACTACGACGCGCCCCAGGTGGCGGTCAACGACATCGGGTCCGAAGAAGACTTCCTCGCGGCAATCGACGCGACCATCAAGTACTTCAACGACGGCGACATCGTCGAGGGCACCATCGTCAAGGTGGACCGCGACGAGGTACTCCTCGACATCGGCTACAAGACCGAGGGCGTCATCCCCTCGCGCGAGCTGTCCATCAAGCACGACGTCGACCCCAACGAGGTCGTTTCCGTGGGCGACAAGGTCGAGGCCCTCGTCCTCCAGAAGGAGGACAAGGAAGGCCGTCTGATCCTGTCCAAGAAGCGCGCCCAGTACGAGCGCGCCTGGGGCACCATCGAGCAGGTCAAGGAGGAGGACGGCGTCGTCGAGGGCACCGTCATCGAGGTCGTCAAGGGCGGCCTCATCCTCGACATCGGCCTGCGCGGCTTCCTGCCGGCCTCGCTCGTGGAGATGCGTCGCGTCCGCGACCTGCAGCCCTACGTCGGCCAGACGCTCGAGGCGAAGATCATCGAGCTCGACAAGAACCGCAACAACGTGGTCCTGTCGCGTCGCGCCTGGCTCGAGCAGACCCAGTCGGAGGTCCGCCACGGCTTCCTGACCCAGCTCCAGAAGGGCCAGATCCGCAAGGGTGTCGTCTCCTCGATCGTCAACTTCGGTGCGTTCGTGGACCTCGGCGGCGTCGACGGCCTCGTCCACGTCTCCGAGCTGTCGTGGAAGCACATCGACCACCCGTCCGAGGTCGTCGCCGTGGGCGACGAGGTCACCGTCGAGGTCCTCGACGTGGACATGGACCGTGAGCGTGTCTCCCTGTCGCTGAAGGCGACGCAGGAGGACCCGTGGCAGCACTTCGCCCGCACCCACCAGATCGGCCAGATCGTCCCGGGCAAGGTCACCAAGCTGGTGCCCTTCGGTTCGTTCGTCCGTGTCGAGGAGGGCATCGAGGGCCTCGTGCACATCTCCGAGCTCGCCGAGCGTCACGTCGAGATCCCCGAGCAGGTCGTCCAGGTCAACGACGACGTCATGGTCAAGATCATCGACATCGACCTCGAGCGTCGCCGGATCTCGCTGTCGCTCAAGCAGGCCAACGAGACCGCAGCCGCCGCCGACGTGGAGGAGTTCGACCCCACGCTCTACGGCATGACCGCGACCTACGACGACCAGGGCAACTACGTCTACCCCGAGGGCTTCGACCCCGACACCGGCGAGTGGCTCGAGGGCTTCGACGACCAGCGCGCGGTCTGGGAGGACCAGTACGCCAAGGCGCACGCCCGCTGGGAGCAGCACGTGAAGCAGCAGGCTGACGCCAAGGTCGCCGAGGCCGAGGCCGGCGAGGCCACGTCCTACTCCTCGGGCGGCGACACCGCCACCGAGGACGGCGAGACCGCTGCCGACACCGGCGGCTCGCTCGCCTCGGACGAGGCGCTCCAGGCGCTCCGCGAGAAGCTCACGGGCGGCCAGGCCTGATCGGCTGACGCTCACGCAGCACTGAACACCACGTTGGCCCGCCGGGATCCCCGGCGGGCCTTCGTCGTAGGTCGAGGGCGGGCAGGCGCGCGGACCGTCAGGGACGTCGGCTAGAACTGACGCATGACTGATCGCGGAACCTCGGCGCTGGTCCTCGGCGGAGGCGGCATCACCGGCATCGCCTGGGAGCTCGGCATCCTGCACGGACTGGCCGAGGCCGGCATCGACCTGACCGGGGCCGACACGGTCGTGGGTACGTCGGCGGGGTCGGTGGTCGGCGCGCAGCTGGGCAGCGGACTCTCGCTCGCCGACCTGTATGCCTCACAGCTCGAGCCCCCGGACGCCGAGCTGGGCGGCAGGCTCTCCCGCATCGCCGCCCTCAAGCTGGTTCCGCCCTACCTCCTGCCGGGCAGCGGTCGAGACAAGCTCGCTCGCGTCGGTCGCGTCGCACGCGCGGCGCACGAGCCCGGGAGCGTCGACCGTGAGGGAGTGATCCGCTCGCGACTCCCGGTCCAGGACTGGCCGGAGCGCGACCTGCGGATCACCGCTGTGGACACCGAGAGCGGCGAGTTCACCGTGTTCACCCGCGACTCGGGTGTGGACCTGGTCTCGGCGGTGGCGGCCAGCTGCGCCGTGCCGACGGTGTGGCCGCCGGTGGAGATCGCGGGACGCACCTACATGGACGGCGGGATGCGCTCGACCGCCAACGTCGACGTCGCGGCAGGGGCGGACCGGGTGGTGGTGCTGGCGCCGCTGCCGAGGGCATTCAGCAAGAACACGTCCATCCGAGCGCAGATGGAGAAGATCGCGCCGCGGGCGTGGTCCGTGGTCACGCCCGATCCCGAGTCGCTCGCTGTCTTCGGCCGCAACCTGCTCGACCCGGCGAAGCGGAAGGTCGCGGCCGAGGCGGGACTTCGCCAGTCCCGCGACCTGGTGGACCAGGTGCGTGGGGTCTGGGCCGCGTGAGGCGTCCCGGCAGGGCAGTCGTGGCACACTCGGCCCGGTGAGCACCCGAGGGGGAACCAGACGTCACGCTGTCGTGGTCGCCTCGGTCGCCCTCGTCGCCGCCCTTGCTGCGCTGCCCGGGACGGCGAGCTCCGCGGGGAACGAGCGACCCGGAGACACGCGTCCCGCGATCACCGTCTCGACCGCCGATCCGATGCGGGGATCTCCCTTCGTGGTCAGCTCGCGGCTCGGCACCCGCATCGCCCGACCGGTGCAGCTGCAACAGCGGCTGGCCGGGCGCTGGACGACGGTCGCGCGTGAGCGGACGAACCGGCGCGGTGTCGCGCACGTGACCTGGTCGACCACCAGTCCGTCCGTCCGGCTGCGCCTCCGTGCCCCACGCGTTCGTCGTTCCGGCGACGTGTACCGCCTGGTCCTCACGCGGGCGATGACCCTCTCCACGCGCGCGGTCCCGACCACGACACCCACCCCGACGCCCACACCGACGCCCACCCCCACGCCCACCCCCACGCCGACGCCCCGACCGCAGACCGCGTCGTTCGTCGCCGGGCGTGATGCGCAGGGGCAGGTGAGGCTCGACATCTCCACGTCCGAGAGCACGCCCGGTCGCGTCGCGACCCTGCAGGCCCGAGACGGTTCGGGCGAGTGGCGCCCCATGGCCTCCCTCACCCTGCCAGCAGGCACCTCGACCACCTTTCCGGCAGTGCTGCCGGCGAGCGAGGTGCGCGGGCAGGAGCTGCGCGTGCACCTGAGCGCGTACGACGGGCTCGACCCGATCGCCACGGCCGTGCTGCAACCGCCGCGCGTCTCGTTGCTGGTGCGACCGGAGCAGGGGGCGTACACGGCCGTGGCGCAGACGGAGGGTCAGGTCGACGCGGTGCGCTTCTTCGTCGACGGCGTCGTCGCGGGCGTGGACGCAGTGCCGCCCTGGGAGCTCGACGCGTCGTGGGGGAGTGGTCGCCACGACGTCGTGGCGCGCGCGGTCGGCCCGGTGGAGAGCGTGCTGTCGCGTGCGGTGGACGTGGTGGTGCCCGTCGGCGCCGTCGACTCGGACACGGGGGTGGCTGCCGGATTCCGTCTGGAGACGGTCCAGAGCGGCCTCGTCCTGCCCACGTCGGCCGCCGTGGCAGGACCCGACCTCGTCCTGGTCTCGGAGAAGGACGGTGGGGTGCAGGCGATCTCGCGAGAGGAAGGCGGTGAATGGGCTCTCCCGCGCGAGGTCCTGGACCTCCGCGACCTCGTCTTCGACGAGGCCGATTCCGGACTCAACGGCATTGCCGTGGACCCGGGCTTCGCCGAGAACGGCTACACCTACCTGTCCCATGCCGTCGACGAGGGCGGCGACGGAGACCGACGGTCGCAGCAGGTCGTCCGCTACCGCTGGGACGGCACCCGGCTCGACCCCGCCTCGCGGCACGTGGTGGTCGGCTCCGTGACGGGACCGGACTGCCACGACCGGGACCGGGTGCGGACTCCGGACTGCATCCCGTTGTACGGCGCCGCCCACACGGTGGGCGACCTGGCTTTCGACGCCGCCGGGAACCTGCTCGTCGGTGTGGGCGACAGCGCGCTGGTGCCGGTCCCCCTGAAGGACCGTCACGAGACCCTCTGGTCGCAGGACCCGGAGGTGCTCGTCGGCAAGATCCTGCGGGTGGACCCGCGGACCGGGCACGGAGTGCCGGGCAACCCGATGTACGCGGGGGACGGCAGCGCGAACTCCTCCCGCGTGCTCGTCATGGGACTGCGCAACCCGTTCCGGTTCGTGGTGGACGGTGATCACCTGGTCGTCGGTGACGTCGGCGAGGAGGCCTACGAGGAGATCGACATCGTCCACCTCGATCAGCCCGCCGGACCGCCCGCCAACTACGGATGGCCGTGCCTGGAGGGCAGCGGCCCCAGCCCGCTCGGGGACGTCAGTGACCCCGGCAGCCCGTGGCATGCGTGCGCCTCGGTGCGGGCGTCCGGCACGGAGGCCCCGGCCTACGCCTACGCGCACACGTCCGAGGGTGGGTCCATCACGGCCGGCGTCCCCATGACCGGCAACCGGTACCCGCCCGCCGTCCGTGACCTGTTCCTCTACGGCGACTACTCCCAGAACCACTTGCGCACGGTGTCCCTGCCGCACGGTGGCGAGGGCAACCCTGGTCCGCCGATCGCCGAGTCCCGGGCGGCGGGCGGCCCAGTGAAGATCTTCGAGGGCCCCGACGGCTGGGTGTGGTCGATCTCCATATACGCCGGCGCCCTGCAGCGGCTGACGTGGTCCGCGGACACGCCGGGGGACGTGTGTGCCGTCGGACAGCTCCGACGCGCGTACCACGACCTCGACGGCCCCGACTCCACGTTCGACCGCGACTATCCCGACGGCCCCTGGTCGTGGCTGCAGCCCTACAGCGACACCCATCTGCCGACCGCGACGATGGGATCCACGGAGTGCGTGTCCGAGGTGCGACTGGAGCCGACGTCGGGGTCGCCGTGGGCGACCGACGACGCGCCGGACGTCCGGGACCACCCCGGCGACCGCTTCGGTGTGTCATGGCGCGGCCGCGTCGAGCTCGAGGGCGGCACCTACCGGTTCGCGGTGCGGGGGAGCGAGTGGATGCGGCTGCGCGTCGACGACGAGCTCGTCCACGACTTCTACTCGAACGACTTCTGGACCGACGCCCGCCATCACGACGTGGTCCTCCAGGCCGGGGTCCACTCGGTGGGCGTGGAGTACCTCCACGGTGACCAGGACCTCGCCTACGCCAGCGCGACGTGGGAGAGGATCGGCGTGCCCCCCGAGGTCGTCCTGGTCACGGGCCGGACCGAGGTCGCCCCCGACGGCAGCCTGTCATGGGAGGTCGGCGTACGCGACGCCGACGGCGACAGCGAGGCCGAGCTCCTGGAGCGCACACGCGTGGTGGCCGAGTTCCTGCACTACAACGGTGTGGGCTTCCACGTGCACCCGTACCGACAGGTGTCGGGAGCCCGGTCGGGGACGATGCACGTCGATGACGGGCATGGCGCGGGCAGCGGACTCATCCGGCTGTGGGCCGAGTCCGTGGACGGGAGTGGCGCAACCGGACGGTCTGCGCCGTCGTACGCCTGCTTCTCCGACGGTGACGTCGGCCCGTGCGCGGACTGATCCCTGTACGGCACCACCGGCGGAATGGCGTCAGGCGCGGGGGACGAGGTGGCGACGCTCCTCGATGAGGCCGAGCTCGTCGAAGGGGTGGCTGGTGGAGGCGGGGCCGGCGAAGCGGTCGTGGCGGGCGTAGCTGACGAGCAGCGAGGCCAGGGCGGTGAGGACGACGAGGGCGATGAATGTGGTCATGGCAGTAATTCTGCTCCCACATCGATCCTGCCACCAGTGGCAGGAATGACAGTGTTAGTTGATTTACTGCCACTGGTGGTGCACGCTGTCCCCATGAAGAAGGTCGTCGCCGTGGTGCAGGACGGGGCCGAGCCGTTCGGGCTCGGCTCGATGTGTGAGGTGTGGGGCGAGCCCTACCACCCCGAGGACGACAACCCGGTCTTCGACTTCCTCGTCGCGACGCCCCGTCCGGGCCGGGTGAAGGGCGCGACGGGCTATGACCTGCACGTCGACCACGCGCTCGACGCCGCCGCCGACGCCGACCTGGTCTGCCTGGTCCCCAAGCGCGGTTATCGCGAGCCGTCCCCCGAGGTGGTCGAGCTGGTTCGCTCCGTCCACGACCGGGGCGGCCTGGTGTTCGGCCACTGCTCGGCCGCCTTCATGATCGGCGAGGCCGGCCTGCTCGACGGTCGTCGCGCCACCACGCACTGGCGCCACGTCGACGAGCTGGCGGCGCGGTTCCCCGAGGCCACCGTCGACGGCAACGTGCTCTACGTCCAGGACGGTTCCATCGTGACCGGCGCGGGTTCCGCCGCCGGCCTGGATGCGTCGCTGCACGTCATGCGCCAGCACTTCGGCGCGCAGGTCGCAGCCACCACCGCTCGCCGGATGGTCGTGCCGCCCCACCGCGACGGCGGTCAGGCCCAGTACATCGCCCGCGCCGTGCCGGTCTGCGAGTCCGAGGCGCTCGCGCCGCTGCTGGCCTGGATCTCCGAGAACCTCGGCGACGAGCTCGACGTCGAGACCCTCGCCCGCCACATGCACATGTCGGCGCGCACCTTCGCCCGCCGCTTCAAGGAGGAGACCGGCACGACCCCCTACAGCTGGATCCTGGGGGAGCGGGTGCGCGCCGCGGAGGAGCTGCTCGAGCAGACCGACCACTCGATCGACTGGATCGCCGGCGAGGTGGGCTTCGGCAACGCCGCCACCCTGCGCCACCACTTCGGCCGATCGCGCGGCGTCAGCCCCCAGGAGTACCGGCGTACGTTCCGGATGTCCGCCTGACCCGTCTCGGCGAGCAACGGACGCGTGCGTGGTGCGGTCGGTGGCCTCGGTAGCCTTGGCCGCGTGAACGCGACTGCGCTGGCCGACCTGTCCGCCGACGACCTCGCCACCCTGCTCGAGGAGCAGCGGGCGGCCTACGAGGAGCTCAAGGAACGCGGTCTCAAGCTCGATCTCACGCGCGGCAAGCCGTCGTCCCAGCAGCTCGACCTCGCCGACGACCTGCTCCGGCTGCCCACCACGACCAAGGACGCGGCGGGCGTCGACGTACGCAACTACGGAGGGCTCGAGGGCCTGCGCGAGCTGCGGGAGATGTTCGCCGAGCTGCTGTGGGTCGAGCCCGAGCAGGTGGTGGCCGGCGGCAGCTCGAGCCTGACGATGATGCGCGACTGCCTCTTCTACCTGACGCTGTTCGGCGGAGTGGACTCCGAGCGGCCGTGGGGCCAGGAGGAGAAGGTCCGCTTCGTGTGCCCGGTGCCGGGCTACGACCGCCACTTCACCCTGCTCGAGAGCCTCGGCATCGAGATGGTGAGCGTCCCGATGAACGACGACGGTCCCGACGTCGATGCCGTCGCCGCCCTGGTCGCCGACGACCCGAGCATCAAGGGCATCTGGATCGTGCCGACCTACGCCAACCCGTCGGGCGCGATCTGCAGCCAGGATGTCGCCGCCCGGTTGGCCGCCATGCCGACCGCGGCGCCGGACTTCAAGATCTTCTGGGACAACGCCTACGCGCTGCACCACCTCACCGAGGAGGAGGCGAAGAGCGCGGACATCCTCACCCTCGCCTCGGCGGCGGGGCACCCGCACCGGCCGATCATGTTCGCCTCGACCTCGAAGATCACCTACGCCGGCGCCGGCGTCGCCTTCCTGGCCGCCTCGACCGACAACGTCGCGTGGTACCTCGGGCACCTCGGCAACGGCTCGATCGGCCCCGACAAGGTCAACCACCTGCGCCACGTCGAGTTCTTCGGCTCGCCGCAGGGCGTGCGAGACCACATGGCCAAGCACCGCGCGATCATCGCGCCGAAGTTCGCCGAGGTCGACCGGGTCCTGACCGAGCGCCTCGGCGGCCGCGGTGTCGCGACGTGGAACACCCCGTCCGGCGGCTACTTCGTCAACCTCGACGTGGTGCCCGGCACGGCGTCGCGCGTGGTGGCGTTGGCCAAGGAGGCCGGCATCGCGCTGACGCCCGCCGGGTCGTCGTACCCCTACAAGCAGGACCCCGACGACACCAACATCCGGCTCGCGCCGACCATGCCCCCGCTCGTCGAGGTCACGTCGGCGATGGAGGGCGTGGCGACGTGCGTGCTCCTGGCCGCGCTCGAGAAGCAAGCCTGAGGTCCGCTCACGCGGCGACGCGCTCGCGCTGCAGCCCGCCGCGGACCAGGTCGGCGTACCGCCCACCGAGGAGGAGCAGCTCCTCGTGGGTGCCGGTCTCGACGACGCGGCCGCGGTGCAGCACCGCGATCCGGTCCGCGTTGCGCACCGTGGACAGCCGGTGCGCGATCGTGATGGTCGTGCGGGTGCGGGTCACGTCGTCGAGCGTGGCGAGGATCGACCGCTCGGTCTCGTTGTCGAGGGCGCTCGTCGCCTCGTCGAGCACGAGGACGGCCGGGTCGCGCAGGAGCGTGCGGGCGATGGCCAGGCGCTGCTGCTCACCGCCGGAGAAGCGGTGGCCGCGGGAGCCGACGACCGTGTCGTAGCCCTCGGGCAGCGACGAGATCAGGTCGTGGATGCGGGCCTCGCGGGCTGCCTGCTCGATCTGCTCGTCGGTGGCGTCGGGCCGGGCGTGGCGCAGGTTGTCGCGCACGCTCGCGTGCATCAGGTACGTCTCCTGGGTGACCACGCCGACGAGGTCGGCCAGGTCGGTGAGGGCGAGGTCGCGGACGTCCACGCCGTCGATGGTGACCCGGCCGGTCGTCGCGTCGTGCAGGCGCGGCACCAGCGAGGCCAGCGTCGACTTGCCGCTGCCGGTCTCGCCGACCAGTGCCAGCGTGCTGCCCGCGGGGACGTGGAGGTCGATGCCGGACAGCACGGGCCGCCCGGCGTCGTACGCGAAACCGACGGCCTCGAACCGCACCTCGCCCGCGGCTTCGTCGCGGGACAGTCGTGACGGCGTGGCGGGCTCGTCGATCTCGACGGGGAGGTCGGAGTACTCGAAGATCCTGCTGAAGAGCGCCATCGACGCGGTGAGGTCGACGCCGACGTTGAGCAGGCCCATCAGCGGGCGAAAGAGGTTGCCCTGGAGGGCGATGAAGGCGACGAGCGTGCCGATGGTCATCCCGCCGGACGTCGCCGGGAAGCCGGCGGCGAGGTAGATCGCGGCGGGGACGGCTGCGAAGACGACGTTCATCGTCGCCATCCGCCAGCGGCCGGCCAGGCGCGAGCGGATCTCGAGGCCGACGAGGTCGGCCGAGGTCTCCTCGAACCTCGCGGTGAGCCGCGGGGAGGCGCCGAGGGTCTTGGTGAGCAGCACGCCGCTCACCGAGAGTCCCTCCTCGATCTGGACGTGCAGGTCGGCGAGGCGGCGCTGGCGCTCGCCCGTCACCCGGTGGCGCATCCGCGCGACCTGGCGCGTGAGGAGGACGGCCGGCGGGAGCACGACGAGGGAGAGCAGCGCGAGGCGCCAGCTCAGGGCGACCATCGCGACGGCGGTGCCGACGACGACGGTGAGGTTGGCGGCGATCGAGGTGGCGGTCTGGGTCACGACGCCCTGCATGCTGCCGATGTCGTTGACCAGGCGCGACTGCACCTCACCGCCGCGCGTGCGGGTGAAGAAGCCGAGCGACTGGCGCTGGAGGTGGGCGAAGAGGTCGCTGCGTAGCCGGTGCATCACGCGCTGGCCCACGGCGGTCGAGAGCCAGGTCTGGACGACGCCGATCACGGCGGTCGCGACGGCGACACCGAGCATCGCGCCGACGAGGAGCAGCAGGAGTCGTACGTCCTGGCGGGGGAGCGCCTCGTCGATGACGTGGCGCACGAGGAACGGCTGGGCCAGGCCGACGGCAGAGCTGAGCACGATGAGTGCGACGACGACGGCGAGGGTGGCGCGGTGCGGCGCGAAGAGCCGCGCGATGCGGCGCAGCGACACGGGGGAGTCCGCCAGCTGGCGGAGGTCGGCAGGATCGGGGCGGCCGGCGCGGGAGCCGCGCGAGCGTCGATCTCCGGTGTGGGAGTCCGAGTGGTCAGCCATGCGACCAGCTCCTCTCGTTGGGAGGCAGTGGAATGTGAGGTAACCTCACTATGAGGTAGCAACGCGACACCGAGCGGAGGTATTCCCGTGGCCGAGCACCCGACCGGCGACCTGGTGATGGCGCTGGCGCGGCGCGTGCGGCGCGAGCACGCGGAGTCGCTCGCCGAATGGGACGTCACGCCCTCCCAGGCCCGGGCCCTGCGGGTGCTGTCGTCACGCGACGAGGGGATGCGGCCCTCGGCCCTCGCCGACGAGCTGCGGATCGCTCCGCGCTCGGCCACCGACGTGGTCGACGGGCTGGAGGCGCGCGGGTGGGTCTCGCGAGCGGCCGACCCGAGCGACCGCCGGGCGACCGTGCTGAGTCTCACCACTGACGGTCGCGAGCTGGTCGAGCGGATCGAGGGAGTACGACGTCTCGCGTCGGAGCGGGTGCTGGACGTGCTCACGGATGCGCAGCGTCGTACGCTCCACGAGATCCTGACCGTCGTCGTGGGGGAGCGCCAGTGACCGTTCGTGTGGGCCTGACCGGCGGCATCGCCTCCGGCAAGAGCAGCGTGTCGGCGATCCTCGCCGAGCTGGGGGCGGTCGTGATCGACGCCGACCTGATTGCGCGCGAGGTGGTGGCGCGGGGCACCCCCGGGCTCGACGCGGTGGTCGCGGAGTTCGGGCCGGAGCTGCTCACGTCCGAGGGGGACCTCGACCGGCCCGCCATGGGCGCGCTGGTGTTCGGTGACGCGGCCGAACGCAAGCGGCTCGAGGCGATCATCCACCCGCTGGTGCACGCCCGGAGCGCCGAGCTCGAGGCAGAGGCGGGCGACCACGCCGTCGTCGTGCACGACATCCCGCTGCTCGCCGAGGTCGGACGCGCCGGGTCGTTCGACGAGGTGATCGTGGTGGATGCGCCGGCCGACCTGCAGGTCTCCCGGATGGTGGAGGACCGCGGGTGGACCCGCGAGGACGCCGAGTCCCGGATCGCTGCCCAGGCGACGCGGGAGGACCGGCTGGCCATCGCCACCCACGTGATCGAGAACACCGGGACCCTCTCCGACCTCCGTGCCCGCGTGGAGGAGATCTACGCCGTCCTCGCGGCGCGCGCCTGACGTTTCTTCCTCGCCGGGGTGCGGCCGGTAACGTCCCGGACGTGTCCTCGATCCGTCCCCGCCTGGCCGTGATCGCCGCCGGAGCCCTGCTGGTCAGCGGCTGCGCCGGCCTCGGGGCGGAACCCTCCGGTGACGCCTCGCCCGCGACCTCGACGGCGACCCCGTCGGAGTCCACTGCTCCTGCGGAGACGCCGACAGCCTCGGAGACGCCCGAGGACCCTGACACCCCGACCTCGTGGGGGCCGACGATCGGCGAGCTCGAGGAGGCGCAGGAGCTCGTCAGCGGCTGGACGCCCGAGCAGCTCGCCGGCGGCGTGATCGTCGGGCGCTTCCACGGCAGCGACCCCGCCGAGCCGGCAGCGATGGTGCGCGACCTGCACCTCGCCGGCGTCTCGGTCACCACCGCCAATGTCGTGGACCGCGACCAGGTGCTTGCCATGACCTCCGCACTGGCCGACGCGGCCGCCGCGGACGGTCGCGACTTCCCCCCGGTGATCGGCGTCGACCAGGAGGGCGGCTACGTCTCCCACCTGCGCGGCATCGCCACCGAGTTCCCGCACTTCCAGACCGCCGGCCTCGCGATCCAGGCCGACCCCCGCCTCGGCCGACGGGTGATCCGCGAGGCGGCCCTGACGACCGGGCTCGAGCTGCGCGGCCTCGGCTTCACCTGGGTCTTCGCGCCGGTCGCCGACGTCACCATCGGTGCGGCCGACCCCACCATCGGCGCACGGTCGCCGTCCGAGGACCCGAACGTCGCCGCCGCGGCGATCGGCGCGGCGATCAAGGGCTACGACGACGCGGGCATCGTCTCGACCGTCAAGCACTTCCCGGGCCACGGCACCGCCACCAGCGACAGCCACGACACGCTGCCGGTCGTCGGCTCGACGCTCGCCGAGATCGAGGCGCACGACCTGCCGCCCTTCGCCTCGGCGATCGTCAACGCAGCGCCCGCCGTGATGATGAGCCACCTCGACCTGACCTCGATCGCCCCCGACGTGCCCGCGAGCATGGCACCCGAGGTGTACGACCTGCTCCGCGACGACCTCGGCTTCGAGGGCGTGACGATCACCGACTCCCTCGGCATGGGCGCGGTCGGTGGACGGCCGACCCCGGCACTGCAGGCGCTCGAGGCCGGCGCCGACCTGCTGCTGATGCCGGTCGACACCGCAGTCACCCACCAGATCGTGGTGGACGCGATCACGTCGGGCGCCGTCTCCCGCGAGCGCGTCGAGGAGGCCGCCGCCCGCGTCGTCGCCGTCCAGATGTGGCAGGCCCGGCTGGCAGCAGAACGGCCCGTGCCCCCTGACGTGGTCGAGAAGGCACGGGCCGCGAGCGCGGACCTGGAGTCCGCGGCGTACTGATCAATCAGGCTGGTCGCGGCCTGAGAGTGCGTGCCTGGCAAGGCCGAGAAGCGAAGGCGACCTTGGAGCGGAGCGGGTCGTCGAGCGCCGAGAACGCTGCCAGGTGCGTGCTATCAGGCTGCGAGGTCGGGGTCTCCGGCGCGGCGCAGCTTTTGGAGGGCCTCCCGCTCGAGCTGGCGGACCCGCTCGGCGGAGATGCCGTGGCGGGCACCGATGTCGGCGAGCTTGTGCTGGCGGCCGTCGGCCAGGCCGTAGCGGGCCCGGACGATGTCGGCGGACCGCGGGTCGAGGATCCCGACCAGGTCCTCGAGCCGCTGCTTGGCCTCGGCGTCGAGGAAGTTGAGGTCCGGACCGGGAGCGGTCTCCTGGGCCATCAGGTCACCCAGCGAGGTGTCGCCGTCCTCGTCGACCGGGGTGTCCAGCGAGACGTGC
This sequence comes from Nocardioides glacieisoli, assembly GCF_004137245.1. Taxonomy (GTDB): domain Bacteria; phylum Actinomycetota; class Actinomycetes; order Propionibacteriales; family Nocardioidaceae; genus Nocardioides; species Nocardioides glacieisoli. The sequence goes on along the minus strand of NZ_SDWS01000004.1, from coordinate 303,636 downwards.
TCGCGGCCCCAGCTCATCAGGTCGAGGACCCGGTCGATGTCCATGCCGAGCTCGGTGGCGATCTCGTGCGGCTCCGGATCGCGGCCGAGCTGGCGCTCGAGCGTGCGACGCGCGCTGCCGACCTGGTTGAGCTCCTCGACCACGTGCACGGGGAGGCGTACGACGCGGGCCTGCTGCGCGATGCCGCGCGTGATCGCCTGCCGGACCCACCACGTGGCGTAGGTCGAGAACTTGTAGCCCTTGGTGTAGTCGAACTTCTCGACCGCACGGATCAGGCCGGTGTTGCCCTCCTGGATCAGGTCGAGCATCGGCATCTGGGAGCGGCCGTACTTGCGGGCGATGGACACCACGAGCCGGAGGTTGGCCTCGATGAACCGGTCGACGGCGAGCCGACCCTGCTCGGCGAGCCACTCGAGCTCCTCCTCGTTGGCGGTCATCGGAGCACCGCCCTTGCGGCGGCCGATGCGGCCGGTGTCGAGCAGGTGCTGGGCCAGCAGGCCTGCCTCGATGGTCTTGGAGAGCTCGACCTCGGTCTCGGCGTCGAGCAGCGGGGTGCGGGCGATCTCGTCCAGGTAGAGCCCGACGCTGTCGCGGCCCTCGATCTCACGGGTGGTGCTGGTGCGCTTGGCCTGTGCAGTGCTCATGTCCGTCCTCCTGCTTCTCGTGCGATCACCCCGTGTCGCACATCTGGTCCAACACCCGTGTCCGTTGCGAGATTCCCTTGCGGATTTCAGTTGGCGGATTTCGGTGCCTTCACCTGCCATGACGAGCCAGTGACCCGAGGAGTTGCACGATCCGCCAACTCTCAGGGACTTCTCAGGGGGTTCCCCTCAAGCGGTGGGGGCATGCAGGCATGGTCCGAGGGGTGGACCTCGGCGCCCTGGTCGTGTCGGTGGAGAACCTGTGCACGAACGACGCGTTGCCTGTGGAGCACGGCACGACTTCTGTGGGGAACCCTGTGGGACCCGAAGTTTGTCGACGAAACCCTTGCGGCCAGATCCCCGGGGGACATAGAACTCTCCCTACCGGAACCGCTTCGGCGGGGCCGGGGATCGGATCGGAAGAACAGCTCCACCCGGCGACTTGCTCGCCGCGCAGGCCCGGTGACGGGGACTGTGGGAGCCGGACGCCGGTGCGGTGGCTCGGACGTCACCATCCCGGGCAAACCGAGGGGCTCCTGATGCTCATACCATCTGGAGCCCCTCACCACATTTGCGCCGCTAGGCTGCCCGCTCGACCGGGCGCGGTGCAAGTCGGGCCCAGTGAACAACGGGTGTCGTCCGGGGGCCCGTGGTGCTGCAGACGACCTGAGGCTTACTCCTCCGGCGGAGGCTCCCAGCGGTGGAGGGCAGGGTCGTCCATCCGGAAGCTGCGAACCGGTCCGGGTGGCGTCTCGGCGGTCTCGAAGCGGACGGTGACCACGCCGGACCCCGACCCCCACACCCAGCCCGGCCCCATCTCGTCGTGCACGACATCGGCGCCGGGCGGCCAGGAGCGGCGCGGCGGCTCGGGGAGGGTGACCTCCACCTCCTCCTCGTCAGGTGCGTCGCCGAAGAGGTCCTCCTGCACCCAGTCCGCCAGCCCCGAGACGCCGACGCCGAGGAGGCGGACGCCGCCGGTGGTGTCGAGGTCGCCGAGGAGCGCGCGGGCGATCCGGGCGATCGTGGTGCCGTCGTCGGTGGGGCTGGACAGCGTGCTGGAGCGGCTCAGGGTCGTGAAGTCGTGCAGCCGCACCTTGATCGACACGGTGCGCCCGGAGAAGCCGTTCTTGCGCATCCGGGTGCCGACCTCCTTGGCCTGGCGGGTGAGCAGGCCCGCCATCAGCTTGCGGTCGTTGAGGTCGGCGTCGTAGGTGCCCTCGACGCTGATCGACTTCGCCTCGCGCTCGGCGACGACGGGGCGGGAGTCCTGCGCGCGGGCGAGCCGCCACAACCCGTGCCCCTGTGCCTGGCCCAGCAGGCTGACGAGCTCGTCCTCGCTGACCAGCTCAAGCTCGGCGATGGTGTGGATCCCGGCCCGGCGGAGCCGTTCCCTGGTCGCCGGGCCGACGCCGGGGATCACCTTGACGTCCATCGGCCGCAGCAGCTCGAGCTCGCTGCCCGGCGGCACGACCGTCATCCCGTCGGGCTTGTCGAGCTCGCTCGCGACCTTGGCGAGGAACTTGGACGAGGCGATCCCGACGGTCGCGGTGAGTCCGCCCGTGACCTCGTGCACCCGGCGGCGCAGCTCCGTCCCGACCTCGGTCACCGTCGCGACGTCGAGGTCGTCCAGCCCGGCGGCCGCCAGGTCGACGAAGGCCTCGTCGAGCGAGAGCGGCTCGACGAGCGGGGACAGGTCGCGCAGCGCCTGCATCACCAGCTTGCTCGTCTCGCGGTAGGCGTGGAACCGGCCGCTCAGGAAGGCCGCGTGCGGGCACCGGGCCCGCGCCTCCCGGCCCGACATCGCCGACCCGACGCCGAACTTCCTGGCTTCGTACGACGCGGTGGACACCACGCCGCGACCCCCGGTTCCCCCGACGATGACCGGCTTGCCCCGCAGTGACGGCTTGTCGCGCTGCTCGACGGCGGCGAAGAAGGCGTCCAGGTCGAGGTGGAGGATCGACGCGGTCGCACGCACCGCTCCATCCTCTCAGTCGGACGGTCGCGTGCCGTTGCGGGCCGACGAACGGGCCATCAAGCGTCCACAGGTCGCGTGGGGAGCGGCTTCTCCACAGGGGGTCGGCGCTAGGGGCGTGGGACGTCGGTGGCCGCGGGAAGCGTCCTCGTCATGGACTCCACCTCACCCCGACGCTCACCCGAACCCACCTCGACCACCGCTGCTCCCGCGACCCGGCTCCGGGCACGCACCCCCGACGACCTCGCTGCCTTCGTCCCGCTGGCCCTCGGGTTCGTGCCCGAGCGGTCGGTGGTGATGATCAGCGTCGGCTCCCCGGGCGGCATGCACGCCCGCGTCGACCTGCCCCACGACCCTGACGACGTCGACGACGTGGTCGAGGCGCTGCTGCGACCCGCGCGCAGCAACGGCGTCCGCGAGGTGGTCGTGATGGTCTACGACGACGACACGACCGTCGCCGACGAGGCCGCGTGGGCGCTCCACGAGGAGCTCACCGCCGCGGGCATCAGCGTGCGCGAGGTGCTGCGCGTCCACGACGACCACTGGTACGCCGTCCTCCCCGGCGCGCCGCTCGCCGCCTACCGGGGGGTGCCGTTCGTGCTCGCCGAGCACGCCTTCACCGCCCAGGGCGTCTTCGACGGCCGGGTCACCCACGCCAGCCGCGAGGCGCTGCGCGCGACCATCGACCAGGACCACGACGCGGCCCGCACCCTCGAGCCCCTCCTCGCAGGGGCGACCGCCCTGCCGACCGGGTGCCTGGCGACGTTGGTGCGCGGCCACCAGGGCACGGCGGGGTCGACCTTCACGCCGACGGAGCTGGCAGCCGTCGCGGTGTCGCTCCCGCGAGGTGACCTGCGCGACGAGGCGTGGACGTGGCTCGATCGCGCCGACGCCCGACGGGCCGTCGACCTGTGGTCGGACGCCGTACGGCGCCTGCCGACGAGCCACGTCGCGGGGCCGGCGGCGGTGCTGGCGTTCGTCGCCTGGCTCGTCGGCGACGGCGCCCTCGCCTGGTGCGCGGTCGACCGGTGCCGCGAGGCCGATCCGACGCACTCGCTCGCGTCGCTGGTCGCCCAGCTGCTCGACTCGGCGACCTCGCCCGACCTCTGGGAGGAGCTGCGTCCACGGCTCGGCTCGTCCTCGTGCCGGACGTCCGATCCGGCGGCGTGAGACCGCCCTTCGGGACGGTTCCCGCCGACGTGGGGGGTGACTAGGGTGCGGACATGGGAGAAGAGGTCGACCAGCAGGAGTTCAGCAGGGCGGACCGGACGCGCCACCGGGAGAAGGTGCGTCGCAACCTCGACGTGTTCGCCCGGATGCTCCGTGAGGCGCGTTTCGACACCGACGACCCGATGACCGGGCTGGAGATGGAGCTCAACCTCATCGACGACGTCGGCGACCCGGCGCTGAAGAACGCCGAGGTGCTCGAGGCGATCGCCGACCCCGACTTCCAGACGGAGCTCGGCCAGTTCAACATCGAGATCAACCTCGCGCCGGCGAAGCTGCGCGACGGCGGGCTGACGACGTTCGAGGAGAGCCTGCGCCGCTCGCTCAACGACGCCGAGGAGAAGGCCGCCAAGGTCGGCGCCCACCAGGTGATGATCGGCATCCTGCCGACTCTCGCCGAGGGACACATGGATCCCTCGAGCCTCAGCGCCAACCCGCGCTACAAGCTGCTGTCCGAGCAGATCCTCGCCGCCCGCGGCGAGGACATCACGATCAGCATCTCGGGTCGCGAGCGCCTCACCACGACCGCGGACTCGATCGTCCCCGAGGCCGCGTGCACCAGCACCCAGTTCCACGTGCAGACCTCGCCCGACCAGTTCGCTGACTACTGGAACGCCGCCCAGGCGATCGCGGGCGTCCAGCTCGCGGTGTCGGCGAACTCGCCCTTCCTGCTCGGCAAGGAGCTGTGGCGCGAGACGCGCATCCCGCTCTTCGAGCAGGCGACCGACACCCGCAGCGAGGAGCTCAAGGCGCAGGGCGTCCGACCGCGGGTGTGGTTCGGCGAGCGGTGGATCACCTCGGTCTTCGACCTCTTCGAGGAGAACGTCCGCTACTTCCCGGCCCTCCTCCCGGTCACCGACGAGGAGGACCCGCTCGAGGTGCTCGAGTCCGGTGGCACGCCCGCGCTCCACGAGCTGCGCCTCCACAACGGCACGATCTACCGCTGGAACCGCCCCGTCTACGACATCGCCGACGGCATGCCCCACCTGCGGGTGGAGAACCGGCTCCTCGCGGCCGGCCCGACCGTCGCCGACACCATCGCCAACGCCGCCCTGTGGTTCGGCCTGATCCGGTTCCTCGCCGAGAGCGAGCGGCCCCTGTGGTCGCAGATGTCGTTCTCCGCGGCCGAGGAGAACTTCCAGGTCGCCGCCCAGATGGGCGTCGACGCGCAGATCTACTGGCCGGGTATCGGCCAGGTCCGCGCCACCGAGCTGGTGCTGCGCCGACTGCTGCCGATGGCGCGCGCCGGGCTCGACTCGTGGGGCGTGCCGGCCGAGGAGAGCGACCGCTACCTCGGGATCATCGAGCAGCGCTGCCAGGCCGGGACCAGCGGCGCCGCGTGGTTCGTCGAGCGGGTGCGCGAGCGTGGGGGAGAGGATCGCTTCGACGCGCTGCGCGCCACGCTCCTCGAGTACCGCGAGCGGATGCACAGCAACGAGCCGGTGCACCTCTGGGACTGAGGCGCCTCACGACGCCGGCCGGTGACGCGGACGCAGCCGGCGCCACTCACGCCGTACGCCGCTGACCGGGTCGAACCACCCGCGACGCGTCACCACGACCAGCCCGACCGGCTCTCCGATGCTGCTGCACGCCCAGGCGACCGGTCCCAGCCACAGGAGGTCGTCGTCGTGCGTGCTGAGCTCGCCGGGCCGGGTCAGCCAGACGACCGGTCGCGGCACCATCGCCCTGGCCCGGACGACGAGGGCGAGCACGAGGTCCGCTCGCGCCCCCGCGTCGGCGAGTGGAGGGTCCTCGAGGTGGACGACGCTGCGACCCGGCACTCCCGCGTGCAGGGCGGCAGGGAAGCGACGGCGGTGCTCGCCCTCGACGAGCTCGAGCACGGCGGAGCGCAGCGCGACGTGGGTGTGCCGGTCGATGGGTGCGCGCAGGGCGAGGTGCGGTGCCGCGAGGTGGGGCATGGCCTCACCCTGCCGGAGGTACGACGCTGCGGTGCGGCTCTCCACAGGCTGCCCAACCCCGCTCGTTTCCGTTACGGTGCCCACAGGCCGACCGCGACGCGCGGTGGCCCTCGAGAGGAGACACCATGGGCACCGTCGTCGTCGGATACGTCCCCAAGCCGGAGGGCGAAGCCGCCCTCGCTGCCGGCATCAACGAGGCGAAGCTGCGGGGCAGCAAGCTCGTCGTGGTGAATTCCCACCGGGGTGGCCAGGAGTTCGACCGGACCAAGGCCCAGGCGGCCGAGGACGACATGGCGGGCATCAAGACCCGCCTCGAGGAGGCCGGTGTCGAGCACGACATCCGCCAGCTCGTGCGCGGCTTCGAGCCTGCCGAGGACCTGATCAGCATCGCCGAGGCCAACAACGCCGAGCTCCTCGTGATCGGCCTGCGCCGCCGCTCGCCCGTCGGCAAGCTCATCCTCGGCAGCAACGCCCAGCGCGTCCTCCTCGACGCCCCCTGCCCCGTCCTGGCGGTCAAGGCCTAGTCACGCGCGACCCCGGACGTCATACGGACGGGGCATCCGCTTGCTCTCTCCGTATGACGTTGCGGCTGGGTGCGCGATGATGGGCGCATGGGCTTCCAGATCACCGGCGACCCGGCCGCCGACAAGGTTCTCGACGACTCCAGCTTCGCGCTGCTGGCCGGGATGATGCTCGACCAGCAGTACCCGATGGAGCACGCCTTCCGCGGCCCGGCGAAGGTGGTCGACCGGTTCGGCACGTTCGCCCCCGACGCGATCGCGTCCGCAGACCCCGAGCAGTTCGCAGCGATGGCGTCCACGCCGCCGGCCATCCACCGCTTCCCGGGGTCGATGGCCGCGCGCCTGCAGGAACTCGCCCGGATCGTGGAGGAGACCTACGGCGGTGACGCCTCGCGGCTGTGGACCGAGGCCAGAGACGGCAAGGACCTGCTGAAGCGCGTGATGTCCCTGCCGGGCTTCGGCAAGCAGAAGGCCCAGATCTTCGTGGCGCTGCTGGCCAAGCAGCTCGACGTACGACCGGAGGGGTGGGAGGCCGCCGTCGGTGACTACGCCCTCGAGGGTCACCGCTCGGTCGCGGACGTCGTCGACGCCGAGTCGCTGCAGAAGGTGCGCGACTTCAAGAAGGCCAAGAAGGCCGCGGCACGCGGGTCGGACTGACCCGGTTCGGTCCCTCAGGTCAGCCGTGGCAGAATGACGACGCGGCTCTTGACGTCACCGGGCCTCGCCGCGCCCCGAAGTCGTTTGACGAGAGGTGTTCGTGTCTTCACACGCACGCAAGTTGCTCCCCGCCGAGGTGCTCACGCACCCCTCCATCACCTCCCTGGTCGCCGCCGCGACCCCCACGGGCACCGTGTCCCCCGAGGACGTACGACGTGCCAGTGACGACGCCGGTGTCGAGCCCCGTCACCTGAAGGCGCTGCTGGTGCACCTGAGCGGCCTCGGCATCTCGGTCCAGATCGACGCGACGGGCCTCCGTGCCGTTGCCGCGACGAGCAAGCGCGCGGCCACCACGTCGACGGCGAAGAAGGCGCCTGCCAAGAAGGCGGCCACCGCGACGAAGACCGCCGCTGCCAAGGCGCCGGCGAAGAAGGCTGCTGCCAGCAAGACGGCGGAGGCTCCCGCCAAGAAGACGGCCGCGAAGAAGACCGCCGCGAAGAAGACCGCCGACGAGGCCGTCGACCTCGGTGCGGTCGTCCCGACGCCGGCAGTCGGCCCCGACGGCAAGAAGCTGCTCCCGGACATCCCCGACGAGGTCTTCGAGAAGGACGTCGCCAAGGACCCGACGATCAAGGAAGACGAGAAGCAGGCCTTCACCGTCTCCGCGGCCGACGAGACCGACGAGCCCGAGCAGCAGGTCATGGTGGCCGGCGCCACCGCCGACCCGGTCAAGGACTACCTCAAGCAGATCGGCAAGGTGCCGCTCCTCAACGCCGAGATGGAGGTCGAGCTCGCCAAGCGGATCGAGGCCGGCCTGTTCTCCGAGGAGAAGCTCGCCAAGGGCGGCCGGATCAGCCCGAAGATGCTCGAGGAGTACGAGTGGATCTCGGAGGACGGCCGTCGCGCCAAGAACCACCTCCTCGAGGCCAACCTGCGACTCGTCGTCTCGCTCGCCAAGCGCTACACCGGTCGCGGCATGCTCTTCCTCGACTTGATCCAGGAGGGCAACCTCGGCCTGATCCGCGCGGTCGAGAAGTTCGACTACACCAAGGGCTACAAGTTCTCGACCTACGCGACCTGGTGGATCCGTCAGGCGATCACCCGCGCCATGGCCGACCAGGCCCGCACCATCCGCATCCCGGTGCACATGGTCGAGGTCATCAACAAGCTCGCGCGCGTCCAGCGCCAGATGCTCCAGGACCTGGGCCGCGAGCCCACGCCGGAGGAGCTGGCCAAGGAGCTCGACATGACCCCCGAGAAGGTCATCGAGGTCCAGAAGTACGGCCGCGAGCCGATCTCGCTCCACACGCCCCTCGGCGAGGACGGCGACTCCGAGTTCGGTGACCTCATCGAGGACTCCGAGGCGATCGTCCCGGCCGACGCCGTGTCGTTCACGCTCCTCCAGGAGCAGCTGCACGCGGTGCTCGACACGCTGTCCGAGCGCGAGGCCGGTGTGGTCTCGATGCGCTTCGGCCTCACCGACGGCCAGCCGAAGACCCTCGACGAGATCGGCAAGGTCTACGGCGTGACCCGCGAGCGGATCCGCCAGATCGAGTCGAAGACGATGTCGAAGCTGCGCCACCCGAGCCGCTCGCAGGTCCTGCGCGACTACCTGGACTGAGGTTCCAGTCCGGGAAGTTGCTCCGGTGCAGGTCAGGAGCGCTTTTGGGGTGCTTCTGGCGACACGCTAACTCAGCACAGCGCTTCTAGTCCAGATATCAGGCTAGACTGCGTGTCGTGACCTTGACGACGGCCGACGCCGCACTGCTTGCTGAGTCGTGGCAACTGGCCTTGCGTGCAGAGCGGAAGAGCCCTCAGACCCTCAAGGCGTACGGCGAGGGCGTGCGGCAGTTCCTCGCGTGGTGCACCGAGAGGGACGTAGAGCCGTTCACACGGGCCGCGCTCAACCTCTGGGTGGCCCAACTGCTCGACGGGGGATCGGCGGCTTCTACGGCCCGATCTCGCCAGTTGGCCGTGCGGCGCTTCTCGTCCTGGCTCGCCGACGAGGGGGAGTTGGCCGTCGATCCGTTCCTCGGAGTCAAGGCGCCCAAGCTCGACGAGCGGATCATCGAGCCGATGACTGAGGACGAGCTCAGGTCGCTGCTCAAGGCGTGCCAGCCACCCAAGGGCGCCGATCCGAAGGTCGCGTTGCGCTACCGCCGTGACGAGGCGATCGTGCGCCTGATGATCGACGCCGGCCTGCGCGCTGGCGAGGTGGTCGCGCTCGAGCTGGACGACCTCGACCTCTCGGGCGGCTCTGCGATCGTCAGACGGGGCAAGGGCGGCAAGGGCCGCACCGTCCCAGTCGGACCAGAGGCAGCCTTGGCGCTCGACCGCTACCTGCGGCTCAGGCGCGGCCACAGGCTCGCTGACCGCTCGGCTCTCTGGCTGGGGGACCGGGGCAAGGGATTCACCTACGACGCGCTCCACAAGACGCTGAGGGAACGCGCCGACGCCGCGGGCATCGTCGGCTTCCATCCGCACAAGATGCGGCACACCTGGGCGCACCGCTGGCTGTCCGCAGGGGGGAGCGAGTCGGGTGCGATGGCGGTCGGCGGCTGGACCCGACCAGACATGCTCATGCGCTACACCAAGGCTCAAGCATCCGCTCGAGCGGCCGACGAGGCACGAACCTTGAACCTCGGAGAGCTTTGATAGGGCAATATCTGCCAATAACTACAGCGGTGTGAGCATTCCCTTGCGCACACCGCAGCGAGTGGGGCAGACTAGCGTTAGCGGGTTACCACTGCCCGCCAAACCATTCATTCGAGAACACCGAGTCTGCGTCCCTGCGGCCTGAGCGCGATGCTCAGCCCCCTCGGATCGGCAATGAAGCGGGAAGCGAAAAGGGCGCGATGCCCTGAGTAGTCACACCCGACGAGCCAACGGCCTGCGCGCGATTGCCCACGCCGAGCAACAACCAAGAGTCCACCATCGTGGATTGGTTGTTTGCTCGGCGTTCGTGATTTCCGAAAGGGAACCGCGATGGCACTCACCGCCACGGAACGGCAGCTTTCTGCCAGCATCGCCGCCCACGAGTCCTGGGCCAACACCGAGAACCGCACGGCCCGCACCGCCCCCGCGCGCGCTGCGCTCGATCAGAAGTTCCTCGACGCAGCCGACGGCGACCCCGTCCGCGCCGCGCACCTCCGCAAGGCCCACTTCGCGCGCCTTGCCCTCAAGAGTGCTCAGTCACGCCGCAAGGCTCGTGAGCTGACCGAGGCCGCGGACCAGGCCGAGGCTGAGCTGACCGAGGCGGGTGAGCGCCTTGCCGGGTAGCGCCACGGGCCACGAGCCCGCACTCAGCACGACGGCCCGTCCCACCGAGAAGGGGACCAGCGCACTAGGGATCGACCCTGCCCTTGTGCGGCGTACGACGGATGGGCTCGTGTCCCTCTCGGCAGCCAAGGGAGTGCCGCTGCGCCGGAAGGCCGCGCGGGCGATCGTCCTGGCCTACGCCTTAGACCACGGCCCCGAGTTGGACGGCTGGAGCATGTGGCTCCGCAACTGGCACGGCATCGCCGACCCCACTGGGGAGTCGGCCGTGCGCAACGCCGTGCGGGGTGGTCGCATTGCATGACGAAATGCGAACGGCCCCGAGTGGCGAAACTCGAGGCCCTGTTGCTCGCTGGCTGGCGACTGCTCCCATTGTAGACGCGCACTGCTGTGGTTCGTTTTCTATCGACGAACTGCGCCTTGGGTTTGGCTGCCCGATGCACACCGTGGGGCCGTTGTGAACGCCCGTACGGAGTGGGCGCGGCACCTTCTTGCCGCTGCCCCGGATGCGCCGTCCTACGGCTCTCCTGAGTGGCTTGCGCTGCCCGAGGGATCTCCCGCCAAGGTGGCCGCTGTCGTGCGCGCTGCTGAGTGCTGGGCCGTCGATGGTGACGAGCTTGAGGAGCGGTTGCGCACGGAGGTCATGGCTCTGTCTCGTGCCAACAAGCGCGAGGAAGACGCCGAGTACGTCGCGCGCATCCGAACCGGTGCCCGCTACTACGACCGACGACAGCCGAAGGCCGAGATCGAGGCTGAGTTCTGGGACTGGGTCCGGGGCGACCAGCCGACCGTGCAGAACTACACAGTCGACGCGACCAGGGGTGCCGCATGACGTGGCGCGTGGAGTTCGACCGCGGGACGGCGTTTGTCGTCGGCCCGAAGGCTGAGGCCCGTCGTCGCCTCGCAGCCTGTGGTGACAGTGCGCCGATCTGGACCCAGCGCCGCGGGGCGTGGGCGACGTCGACCAGGGCAGCGAGTGCCGTCGTCGACCAGCTCGAGGCCCGTCGTGTGCCCGTCATCGTGGAGAACGCCGACCAGGCCGTCTTCGACCTCACGGAGACGGTGTCGGCCAACACGCCCTCGATGCGTCAGGAGGGTCTGTGGTGAGTCGGGCAGACATGCGTCAGCAGCTCATGGTGAACGCCCTTCGCAGCCCCGACCTCGGACACGCCGAGCGTGTGTTTCTCATCGTGGCAAGCATGTTGCCGGCCGAGCACGTCGACGGGCAGCGCCGCGCAGGAAGCGTCGGAATGGACGCCAGAGGCCGGTTCTCCCTGCACTACGACTACCTCGCGCGGCACCTCCACACGTCGCCCGAGAGCGTCAAGAAGGCAGCGCAGCGCCTGGCCGCGAAGGGGTGGCTGTTCAAGCGTCATCCGGGCACTTTCGGACGCCCCGCGGGATGGCAGGCCCTCGACGTAAGGGGGGACATGAGCAACCGGGTTACGACTGGACGATTTGTCCCCCCTTACGACCTGTACGCCCTCCACGTAAGGGGGGACACCACGTCCCCCCTTCCCTATAGGACGCCTACCGGCCTCAGCCCGGCACCCGCCGTTGGCGACTCCCCGCAGTCACTGGCGGGCGTGGATGGCAGCAACGAGCACGAGGGCTGTCAGTGGCATGAGCACGTTGCGTGCCCTGAGGACTGTGCGGGACACCCGACCAACCGTCAGGAGAGCGCATGACCGCCACCATCGTTTCCCTCGATAGCCGACGACCGGCACCACAGGCGGCCTGTCGGTGCACGCGGCACCAGCTCGACGCCCTCGCCTCCCGGACCCGTGACCACCTCGACGGGCACGACCTGCTCATCCCGCGCGACGTGCTCGAGGCAGTCCTAGCCGACATCACCCGCACGACAGCCGCCGTGCTGGACAGCACGCCGCCCACCGAGAGGACCAACCCGTGAGGACCGCCGCGTCATTCGGCGTTCGTCCTGAGGCGGTCAACGCGTTCCTGGCCCTCGCTGACGTGCTCAACCGCATGGGCGACGACAACCGCCGCGCGGTCTGCGAGCAGCGCCCCGAGCAGTGGAGCAGCGACGCTACGCCGCCAGCGCGACAGGACGCCGCAGCAGCTTGCGGCTTCTGCCCAGCACAACCCGCCTGCCTCGCCTTCGCACTCGCCCAGCGCGAGCCCGCGGGCGTGTGGGGCGGACAGGACTTCACACCCATCCCGAAGCGTAAGGAGAGCGCCGCATGAAGTACCTCGAACAACTTGCCTGGGTCGGCTGTAGCCACCCCGGCTGCCCGGAGGGCCGCACCTTCGACAGCCGCCACCTGGACAACCTCAACGCCTCGGGCGGCTGGAGCTGCCCCAATCACGAAGGACGGGCTGCCTGATGCCCCGACACACCTACGGCCCGAATCGCCGCCGACCCCACACCAACGACGCCCTCATTCAGCGTCTTTCCCTTGAGTTCGCGCGCCGTCGTCCGTGGTGGCAAGAGCGCAACGAAGAAGAGCGCGCGAACCGCCCCCGCAACCGGCCGGCGGTCGACCGATGACCTCACCACTCACTCACGCTGCCGGCTGCCCCCAAGACCCCGCCCGCCTGGACGTGACCGACCACCCCGCGGCCGGCATCACCACAACCCACTGCCTCGACTGCGGCGCACACCACCCGCCCGCAGGCACCGCCCGGCCGACCACCGGGGCACTCGCACCAACCGGACGCACCTGGCATGACGGCATCGGCCTCCTGCGACCCACCGAGGGCCGCATCGACCCCAAGCGACACAACCACCCGAGCAACACCTACGAAGGGACCAACTCATGACGCACCAGCACGGCGAGTACCAGCCCGGACGCGGCTTCTACGACCGCAGCCTCAAGGGATGGGTCAGCGACCCCGGCAAGCTCACGCCGACCAGCACACCCGCACCGACGCCCACCCAAGGCCAGCGCGACGAGGTGGCGAGCTGGGGACGAAAGACGTTCAAGCCCAACCCCGAGCTCGAGCAGATGCTCCGACTTCGTGACAGCGACAAGCGGGAGCAGCGCGAGACCTACGAGCGACTGGCGTTCGGACAGCGCCGCGTGCAGGTCGCCGACTACGAGACCCGACGCAGTGCCGCGATCAATGCCGGCGAGTGGGAGGCGAGCGCCTGATGACCACCGACGCACTTGACCCCGGACCAGACGGCAACTACCCGCACATGCCGCGCAACCCCGACGGCTCTCTCGACACCGCGCGGATGCCCATTGGACTGCGACGCCAGCGCACACCCGAGGGCGACACCGTGCTCATCGATGTTGAGCCCACGCTGCTCGACGGCCGCCGCGTCACTGACGCAGTGCCCGCGAACCAGGAGGACTGACCCATGACTGCCGCGCCGACGTCAACGTCACCCCACCGAGACAGCAAGGGCTCGGACAGAGGATCGAAGGCCGCGAGCGAGGTCATCCTTTCTCCCGCACAGACCGGCCTGCGTCGCGCCGCGGCACCCCCTGGGGGTAGGGCCGGGACGCCTCGCCCAAAGAAACCGGGAATGAGGCTCGAAAAACGTGCGGAGGGTTCAAACGTTCACAAGCGCACAAGCTCGGGTCACGGCGCCACGACGATCAGCCCTACGGTTGCCAGAACGAGGGCGAGCGTGGCGGCTGCCAGCACCCACGTCGCGACCAGTAGGCGCTTGCTCGCGAGGCGCTCGGACTCGAGACGTGTCTCGGTCAGCCAGACCTCGAGCTTGTTCACCGCTCCCCACGAGACGTTCTGGCCACCGATGCGGTGGAGCAGGGAGTTGATCCGGGCGAGGTCGTCGTCCGACGGTCCTTCGATGGTCGTCTGCTTCGGCGTGGGAGTGCTCATGCCGCCCACGCTAGAGGCGGGTCCCGACATCAATGTTTACGCCGGCGATGGGGAGGCGTCATGAGTACCCATGGTTTCGACCTCGGCACCCTTGACCTGGCGTCGGGTCTGCCCCACGGCGACGGCTACACGCTGTCGGTCCTCGGCAGTGGCGCAACATTCGGTCAGTCGCAGGCGGTGGTGCGTCAGATCGTGTCGATGCTCGCTGACGGTGACCTGGTGTCGTATGACCGTGCGGGTAACCGTGTGGCCGAGTTCGACGTCCTGATTGAGGGCGCGGACGGTGCGGCGTTGCAGGCTGGGGAAGTGGCTCTGCGTCGGGAGTTGTATCGCCCGAACGTGGTGACGTGGACGCCGCCCGCTGACTTCTCTGCGCCGACCGTGTTCGAGGTTGTGACGTCGGAGATGGCGCCGAAGTTCGACGACATCGACGAGCTGCGGACGCGGCGTGTGTTCCATGTGACGCTGACGTGCGCGCCGTTCGCCAGGTCCAGGGATCTGGTGACGGTGCCCGCGCTGGCTGTCGGCCCGACTCCGACGACCGTGACCGTGAGCACCGCGGACTCCACGACGGGTTGGACCACCGTCGCGCCGGCGACGCTCGGTCAGACGGGCGGCTACGTCTACTCGACTCAGACTTCGGCGTTCTTCGGCGAGGGTGAGCACTACCTGTTCTTCGCCGCCGCAACCGTTCCGGCGACCCCGTATGTGGTGGTGGAGTGGCAAGCGACCTATCCGACGCTGTTCACCCCGACGCTCCTGGCTGCTCCGGTGGTGCAGACGCTGAACCTGCCGGACGGCTGGACCAAGACGGTTTATGACACAACGGGTCTGTCGTACGCGTCCCTGACCTTCCGGGCCGTGCTGCGCGGCACTAGTGGTCAGTACCGCATCCGCGACGTGAAGCGGACGGACACGATCCCGCAGATCACTGCCCGTCAGGTTGCGCGCATCGTGTCGGTGGCAGGGACGGAGCGCACCCCCGCGAGCCTTGCGATCAAGTCCGCAAACGGGACAAGCAACCTCAATATGACCGTTGTGCACACGTCGCCCGAGGACGGTTCCGGGTACTCGCCCCCGCTGCGTCGCTGGCGGGTCTCTGGTGCCGCGTCGCCGACCACGGATGCGGCCACGATGTCCGGTGCCCGTGAGCCCATCCTCCCCGCGAACCCGTTCATCGCGGAGATTCCAAATCCGGCGCTGCCCGAAGGCGGGTATCTGCTGGCTGCTCGTATGCGGGCGTCGGTTGTTGGTAGCGCGACGATCAACTGGGCAACCGATACGCGCATCGACGGCGTCGCGGAGGGCTACGTCACGGACTATGCGACGACCAACTTCCCGAGCTCGGGCAACTGGTACTTCGTGCCGATCGCGGTTCTCACCCTCCCGTCCGTCCGCTCTTACTCGGGGAAGGTGCGGATCAACCTCTCCTCCATGACGGCCGAGCTTGACGAGGCGTGGCTGTTCCGGGTCGACGACGGGTGTGCGCTCACGGTGCTCCACAACGCCGTGAAGCCGCGTCTGTGGCTGGACTCGCCCGACGTGGCTTCACGGGTGCCGCGGATCTGGATCGGCAACGACGCCGGCCGCGTCGACGCCTCACACCCCGGCGCGAACCTGTACACCCACGGCAACCACACCTTCACCCCTGACGCGATGGCGGTGTTCGTGGGCACCTCTGGGACTGAGAACCCAGAAGCGTCTCTGACCTACTTCCCGCGCTGGCACTCGAACGCGGCCGGGGCCGAGTGATGGACGACGTGACGCTCTGGGTCGGTGGATACCCAGCAACTGAGATCGCGCCGCACACCCCGCCGACATGGGAGACGGTTGCGGATGGCGGTACGGCCGAGATTTCGTGGTCGTTCGCGCTGACTCCTCGCTCGCAGCATCCGGCACTCCGACCCGGCTCGATGGCCGTCGTCAAGGTCGGCGGGATGCCAGTAGCACGGGCTCCGATGGTCGACCCCGACCGCACATCCTGGGATTGCTGGGCCGTAGGCGACCACAGCGACCGATTCCTAGCCTTGGATTCATCCGGCAACGTGACCCGCAACCTCGGCGTGGCGATCGACCAGGCCATCGCTCGCGGCTGGCGGGTGGCTAACCCTGTCGGCCACGGGACCGGATACACAGTGCCCGGAGACTCGACGGAACCTCAAAGCATCGGCTCGCTGCTCACTGAGGCTGCACAGGGTCAGCGGTGGGGCGTGGACCCGCTCGGCAACATCTACGTGCGGTCTGACCCCACCACCCCGTGGTGGCACGCCACCCCTGATTCGGCGGTGTTCGGCACCACGGACGAGGGCACGATCACTCATGTCGTGGGCGTCTACTTCGACGGGACGAACAACCTCAAGACGATCCGGCCCGCCTTGGGTTCGGTCGTGCAGCACCGTGCCGAGGAGCCCATCGATCTGACCGACCGCGGGGTGCTGAGCCTGGGTCAGGCGAACGCGATCCTTGACGGGGCTCTCGAACTGGCCGGTCAGATCGGCTTCACGAACGGTATGACGTTGACCAGTGAGCAGATCACCACGCTCGGGGGCTCGAGCGCATTCCTGCCCAGCATCCGAGCTGGCGTGATGATGCGCGCGCACGGACTCATCTCGGCGCGTGCGAACGTGCAGACTCCGGTGCTCGACTTCGTAATCGGGAAGACCCGGTACACAGCTGGCGAGGACTCGATCTACATCGAGCCAACGAGGACGGCACCGCGAAACCTCGCCGACGTCATCGCTTCGGGTTGGCGGTGAGTGTCGGTGACGGCGCGTAACGTCAGTGGCATGGGAATCGTGACGATCGTGGAGGGCGTCTCCCGCGTGCCGACTAAAGACGATCTCGTGGTTCGAATGGAGGTCACCCTGCCGAGGTTGTTCCGCATGTGGTTTGAACATCACGGGACCTTCATCGCAGGAAAGCGCTTCGCGATCCTGGTCTACCCGAGAGGGCAATACGGAGCGATGAAGGATGGTCCGATTGTCGACGGTGCTGCGTTCATCAAGCAGCCTGTTCTGCTCGCATGGTCACTGACAGACGACCCGCCCGCCTTCGAGTCGCCCTTCTGCCTTCGTATCTGGGAGCCGCAGCCTTGGGTTCATGCCAGATGGCGTCAGCGAATACGACCCTTCCCTACCTTTCACCTTGCGCGTCACGAACCCAGACGACTAGGACGTGCAACCACCCCCGGCGATATCCGCGCCGGGGGTGGTTCTGTCTGTCCTATGCATTTGCATAAGTCCGCGACTGACGGTGGCTCAGGTCAGCGTCAGGTTGAGCATCACCGCCTCACAGACACCACACGGGGGCGGTGTGCAGCCGAGTCGAGCGCACGTCGTGGCGAGGCCCCGCGGCGGGCCGGCGTCCTGTCTGCGAACGCCACAGAGGTACCGGTCGGTGCCCTTGTGGAACTTGTGGATCGGGGCGTGGTGGTGAGGTGAGTCATCTGACTCACCTGCGAGCCTGACCGGAACCATGGTTCCGGTCTCTCCAGCACGGATCACGACGTCACTTCCTTCGTCAGCGCGACGACCTCAAGGAGGGCGCCCGCGAGCAGCTCGGCCTGAGCGACCGTCACCTCTGTGCCGTTGATGAAGATGACCGGGGACGCTTGGGGCTTGTTGCTGGGGGTCGTCAGGGCACTGAGGCCGACCTCGATCGGCTCCGCCTCCCGCGGGTCCTCAAATGCCCCCTGGTCGAACCCGTCCGCGTCTCCGATCCGGATCTCCTCAAGGGTGTGGATGACGCAGCCGCCCTGATTCCAAAGGTCGTCGGCATGGCGCTGCGGATCCGAGTTGCACCAGTGCGGGCACGTGATCTCGAGGGTCGTAGGAACGACTCGCAGCGCGCTCACTGGTGCGCCGCCAGCCATGCGTCTGCCCGACCCGTGGCGAGGCAGGCCAGGCCGGCCTTGTCCCGCTCGATCTCCAGCCACGCCGCGGCCTCGAGCGCGTGCCTCGCGAAGAGCAGGAGTCCGACCATGTCAAGGTCTTCGGACTCGCTGTAGAGCTCCACGAACGGAACGTGCACTCCCGGGACGTCGGTGTACTCGACCGAGCAGACGGTCAGGTGAGCGCCAAAGTTTGGGCCGCTGTGCCCTCGTGAGCGCCTGTCGTCGTCGTGGATGCTGTCTACCGGGTGTCCGGGCTCGAGCGTGCACCAGTCGGGGCACGGGTTGTCGACGGTGAACTGTGCAGTGGTGGTCATGTCGCTTCCTTCTCAGTCGGTGATATTTCCACCCACAGCGCTCATGGCCCGCCCGCCACTACGGCTTGACCGCACAGCGTTCATGCGTCCGTAGTGCGCGACTACCTCGACTGAGCAGCACCGAGCACGTGCGCGACCGAGCAGCGTCGCCCTCCGGGGGCGGCGCTGCTGCGCGCATACCTCACCGACCGCCTGTCAGGCTGAGCGCGTGAGGGTAGGACGGGGGAGCGGTGCGCAGGTGCTCCTCGTCGCCGCGCTGCTGGCGGGCTGCTCCGGTGACGGCGACACCCGGAGCCCGCGCACCCCGGGGGACGCCCTGGCCGACGCGGGCTTCCCGGTGTTCGCGCCGGTGCTCGACGGGGCGAAGGCGGCGTCGAGCACCCTCTCGCCCGACCGGGTGACCTCCGACTACGGCGACGACCGCACGCTGGTGCAGCTCGCCGAGCCGGACGATGACCTGTGCGCTGCCCTTGTGGACGTCCGCCTAGCCGGCGACACCTGCGAGGCTGACCGCGACTCGGTGACGACGTCGATGGAGGAGATGGGCGGAGTCGGCCTCGTGCGCGACGGGACGCTGCTCTACTGGAGCGGCCTGGTGACGGAGGCCGACCCGGAGCTCGTGGAGCGCGCCATCCGAGCGCTGCGCGAGGCGCCGGCGGCGTCGGGCGACGACCTCGGCGACGTCACCTCGGCGACGACGACGCCCGTGGCCCCGGAGCAGGAGCCCACCCAGACCGAACCTCCGGACGAGGATCCGGTGGACGAGCCGCTGGCGCCCGACGACCTCGACGTCGCGACCGCCGTGGCCACGGTCCGCTTCCTGGCCGGTCGGGTCGGTCCGCGCGAGGCCACGAGTGCTGCCCACGACCGTGCGGCCCGATGGGTCGCACGCTGCTTCACCCGGCTCGGCTACAACGCGGACCTCCGGCCCGTCGGCGTCCCTGCCGGGGTGTCGTGGCTGGGTGACGCCGTCCCGGCGGGCCGGTCGGTCAACGTCGTCGCGACGCCGGCCGGCTTCGACGCGACCGAGCCGCACCTCGTGGTGGGTGCCCACCTCGACACGGTGGCGCAGGCGCCGGGCGCCGAGGACAACGCGTCGGGCGTCGGTGTGCTCCTCGCGACCGCCGAGGCAGCGGCCGTCCGGAGCACGCGGCTGCCCGTCGTGTTCGTCGCCTTCGGCGCGGAGGAGCCGCGCGGCCCGGGTGACGACGACCACCACTTCGGCTCACGGTCCTACGTCGCCGCGCTGGGGCCCGCAGAAAGCCGAGCCGTCCGCGCGATGGTCTCCCTCGATCGCGTCGGTGTCGGCGCCCGGGTGCCGGTCGGCTCCGCGGACGACTCCGATCCGGTGCAGCGCAGCCTGCTCGCGGCGGGTCGGCGGGCGGGCGTCGCGACGATCGCGGACCAAGACCAGAGGAGCAGCGACCACTGGTCGTTCGTGCGGGCGGGGCTGCCCGGGGCGCGCCTGGGGTCGACGTCCTACGCGGCCTACCACGACGCCAGCGACGTGCCGTCCGTCGTGTCGCCGGCCCAGCTCGAGCGCACCGGCCGGCTCCTGCTGGAGTGGCTCGCGCCGCGCTGACCGCTCAGGGACGGAGCCCCGAGCACGCACGGAGCGACTCGCGGTCGGCCCGGAAGGCAGTGGCGTCCCGCGGCGTCGCCGTGGCTGCCAGCCCGTCGGCACCGATGCGCTGCGGCAGCCACGCGGCGCGTACGACGTGGGGCGGCCGCGGGCCCGCAGCACGGGGTCGGACAGTGAGGTTGAGGACACCGGTGCGCGACGTGGTGGAGTCGCCGGGGGAGTACCACGCGTAGTTGCCCAGGCCGTAGGCGACGTAGCCGCTGCCGAGCCGCCCGTCGCCCTGCAGCCGGTGTGCGTGCGACCCGACGACGATGTCGGCCCCGGCACCGACTAGGTCCGTCGCCAGCGTCCGCTGGTCCTGGCTCGGGCAGCGCTGCCCCTGGATGCCCCAGTGGAGGTAGACCACGACCACGTCGGCGCTCCGGCGGGTGCGGCGTACCTCCTGGAGGAGCCGGGTCGGGTCGAGGGCGACGGCGATGCCGGCCCGGTCGTCGGTGGCCGCCCAGTCGCGCGTCGGATCGGCCGTCGGGTCCTGGTCGGCGACGGACGCCCCGAGCGTGGCGATGCGGGTGCCGCGGACGTCGTGGACCACCGGCGCGAACGCCTCGTCGGCGTCGCGGCCGATCCCGACCACCTCGAGAGGTGTGTCCGCCCGGGAGGCACGGCGGATCGCCCGGAACGTGCTCGGGAGCCGGGCGCGGCCGTAGTCGAGGGCGTGGTTGTTGGCCATGGTCGCGACATCGATGCCGGCCGCGGCGAGCGCGGTGAACGCCTCCGGCCCCGCGGAGAACGTGAAGCGCTTGCCTGCCTCAGGTTGCCCGCCGGTGCCGATCGAGGTCTCCAGGTTCGCGATCGTGAGGTCGGCGACGGAGAGGCCGTCGGACACCGGGGCCAGCGCTCTGGCCGGGTCACGGAGTCGTGGGGCGAGCGGACCTTCGAAGTGGATGTCGCCGACCACCGCGATCCGGACCGGACCGGGGTACCCGTCCGGGGCAGGTGCGGGCTGGTCCGTGGTCGACTCGGCGGACGGCGTTGCGGTGGATGACGTCGACGGGCTGGGCGGCGGAGCCGTCGGCGAGGTCGAGCAGGCCATCAGCGCGAGCACGGCAGGCACGAGGAGGACGCACCTCCGCCCCCGGGTCCTCATGGCGCCATCGTGCCATCGTGGGTGGCGCACACCCCCCAGAAGTGGGTGGACGCGGCTGGTGCGGGTTGCCACACTCGGGAGCATGAGATCTCGGATCGTTGTGGCCGCCGGCTCCGTTCTCGCACTCGCGACGCTCGCCGCTGCGCCCGCTCAGGCGGAGTACTTCAGCACGTCGGACCCGGCCGATGCGAGCGGGTCGCTCACCGACATCCGCGCCGTGCGTGCCAAGCACGGCACCGCGAACGTGGTGGTGAAGGTGCGGTTCCAGGAGCTGATGCGCTCGAGCGCCGCCGGTCTGTCGATCTTCCTCGACACCGATCGTGGAGCCAAGGGAGCCGAGTACGTCCTCAGCACCGGCCTGAACGACGGCACCGACTATGTCCTCACCGAGGCCGCCGGATGGCGCGGCACCGTTGCCCGCGTCGAGTGCGACTACGAGGCCACGTACCGCTGGGGCGCCAGGGACTCGGTCCGCGTGCGCATCGGCCGCGAGTGCCTCGACGAGCCCGACTCGGTCAGGGTCGCGGTCAAGATGGTGGACCCCACCGACGGGTCCACCCGCGTGGTCGACTGGTCGCCGGAGCGTCGTCGCTGGAGCGAGCCGATCGAGCCCGGTCTGGGCGCCGACCCCGTCTAGCCCGCGGCGACCAGGCCGACGGCCACGCCGCAGAGCACCAGCCCGATGGCCTGCGAGGCGTGGATCCGCTCGCGCACGACCACGGCGGCCAGGGCGATCGTGATCGCGGGGTAGAGCGAGGTCACGACCGAGGCGACCGTGAGGAGTCCGGTCTGGGTGGCGAGCAGGAAGGCGACCACCGCGGCGGTCGCGAGGAGCCCGGCGACGACGCCCCACGCCTGCGAGCGCTCGTACGGCAGCCAGCGCCCGCCGAGGGCGGCAGCGGTGAGGGCGACGCAGACCATCGCCACCGCCTGCGAGAGGGCGAGCGGCGCGAAGCCCGCCTCCTCGGGCACCTGGCCCATGGCCGCGAAGAGCAAGCCGAAGCCGAGCCCTGCAAGGACCCCGTCGAGGATCCCTGCGGCCAGGTCGCCGGAGCCGCCCGGCTCACGGCTGACCAGCCAGATGCCGGGCACGGCCGCAGCGATGCCCAGCCACACGAGCAGCGCCGGCCGTTCGCCGGTCGCGACGCCGACGCAGACGGGCAGGAGCGCCGCGCCGACGGCGGAGATCGGTGCGACCACGCCCATCCGTCCGGCTGCGAGGCCGCGGTAGAGGAAGGCGCCACCCGCGCCGGTTCCGACGCCGGCGAGCGCGCCCCACAAGAGGTCGGAGCGGGTCGGCGAGCCGCCGACGGCGAGCGCGAGCACCACGGCCCCGGCGAAGGCGGCCGCGTTGCCGGTGAAGGCCACGGCCCATGCAGACGTACGACGCGACACCAGGCCGCCGACGAAGTCCGAGAGCCCGTAGGCGACAGCCGCCACGAGCGAGAGCACGACCACCATCAGGTGAGGACCACGCCCACGACCCAGGTGGCGACGGCAAGGAACGCCGCGACGAGCTCGACCAGGATCGAGACCCCGACTGCTCGCAGCGCCGCCTTCGTCGACGGCCAGGCGCCCGCCGCACCCACCCGCGCCCGCTCGGCGGCGTACACGCCAACGACGAAGCCGATGAACATCCCGACGACCGGGACGACGAAGAAGCCGACGAAGGCGAGGAGCGCCCCCGCGAGCAGCGTGCGGTTGGGCACGCCCGACGCCTTCAGCTGGCGGCCGGGCACGAGGTACTTCACGATCGTGCCGAGGACCAGGAACGTCGTGGCGAAGGCGAACACCAGCCATGCGGTCGCGGTGCCGATCTCGAGTGCCCAGACCAGGATCGCGCCGAGGACGAGGATGGTGCCGGGCAGCACCGGGACGATGATGCCGGCGATGCCGACAGCGATCGCGACGGCGGCGAGGAGCTCGGTGACGGTCACGGGGTCAGCCTCCCAGACGCAGGCGGGCATGGCGCCCGTCCGGGGACGCAGAACGGCCCCGGAGAGCGTGTCCGGGGCCGTTCTGGAAGTTCGGTGTGGTGCCGGGTGTCAGGCGTCGCTGCCCGCAGCCGGGGCGGCGGGGTCCAGCTTGTGCGTCTCGTCGTGCACGGTGGCAGCGACCTCGCGGAGCTTCTCGCCGTGCTCACGAGCGTGGTGCGCGCAGAAGAGCAGCTCGCCGCCGGTCTTGATCTCCACTCGGAGGTAGGCCTGGGCACCGCAGCGGTCGCAGCGGTCACCGGCCGTCAGGACGGCCTGGGAGGGTGCGGTGGCAGTGGTCACGTCAGCCTCATTTCTGTTCATCGGTGTCTGGCCCAACGTAGCCAGTGGGACAAAGATTCCCTGCTGCTGTTTCCGGATCGAGAACTCTTGGAGTCAATCACGTCACACCCCGCTCCGCTGGCGTTGTCCGCAACCGTGGACCAGACGTTGTCGAAGTGAGACCTGACCTGTGCCCCACGCTAGCCCCGCCCATGCGTCCCGGCAGGCAGGCGTGCCTCCGTCGGCGCACGGCGTGTCGCGGGTAGTGTCGGCGTGATCCACACCAGTGGTTCGAAGCACACGCACCGGCCGGATTTCACGCACGAACAGGACCCCTGTGGCAGCACCCGCGGACAACACCTACAACGCAGCACACCTCCTGGTCCTCGAGGGCCTCGACGCCGTACGCAAGCGACCGGGCATGTACATCGGGTCCACCGACACGCGCGGCCTCATGCACTGCCTGTGGGAGATCATCGACAACGGCGTGGACGAGGCCCTGGCGGGCGTCGCGCACCTCGTCGAGATCACGCTGCACGCCGACGGATCGGTCGAGGTGTACGACGACGGGCGCGGCATCCCGACCGACAAGGAGCCCAAGACGGGGCTGCCCGGTGTCGAGGTCGTGGCGACCAAGCTGCACGCCGGCGGCAAGTTCGGCGGCGGCTCCTACGTCGCGACGGGCGGCCTGCACGGCGTCGGCCTCTCCGTGGTCAACGCGCTGAGCTCCCGGATGGACATCGACGTCGACCGTTCCCCGTCGCAGCAGGGTCTGTCGTTCCAGCGCGGCGTGCCGGGAGTGTTCGACGGCGACGGCCCCGGCGCCTCCTTCACGCCCCAGTCCGGGCTGACCCGCAAGGGCAAGCGCGTGGCGAAGGGGAAGAGCGGCACCCGGATCCGGTTCTGGCCCGACCGCCAGGTCTTCACCAAGGACGCGCGCGTCGAGATGGAGCACCTCATCGGCCGCGCCCGCCAGACGTCGTACATCGTGCCGGGTCTCGAGCTGGTGATCCGTGACCAGCGCACGAGCGAGGTGGTCGAGGAGCGCTTCCGCCACGACGGCGGCATCGCGGAGTTCGTCGAGTTCCTCTCCCACGGCGAGCCCGTCACCGACATCCTGCGGCTGCAGGGCACTGACACGTTCACCGAGACCGTGCCGCTGCTCGACGACAAGGGGCACATGACGCCGCAGGAGATCGAGCGCGAGCTCACCGTCGACGTCGCCGTGCGGTGGGACACCGCCTACGACACCGAGGTGCGCTCCTTCGTCAACGTGATCGCCACGCCGAAGGGCGGCACCCACGTCAGCGGCTTCGACGCGGCGCTGACCAAGACCTTCAACGACGCGATGCGCGGCGCCAAGGTGCTCAAGGCCGCCGACACCGACGTGATCAAGGACGACGTGCTGGAGGGCCTCACCGCAGTCGTGACCGTGCGGCTCGCCGAGCCGCAGTTCGAGGGGCAGACCAAGGAGATCCTCGGCACGCCGGCCGCCCGCAGCGTCGTGCGCAAGGTGGTGGCCGCCGAGCTGAAGTCGTTCCTGACCTCCACCAAGCGCGCCGAGAAGGCCCAGGCCAAGGTGCTGATGGAGAAGGTCGCGGGGGCCTCCAAGACCCGGCTCGCGGCCCGGCAGCACAAGGAGAACCAGCGCCGCAAGACCGCGCTCGAGTCGTCGGCGCTGCCCGCCAAGCTCTTCGACTGCCGCAGCACCGACACCGAGCGCACCGAGCTCTTCATCGTCGAGGGTGACTCGGCGATGGGGACCGCCAAGGCGGCGCGCAGCAGCGAGTTCCAGGCGCTGCTGCCGATCCGCGGCAAGATCCTCAACGTCCAGAAGGCCACCGTCGGCGACATGCTCAAGAACACCGAGTGCGCCTCGATCATCCAGGTCGTCGGGGCCGGCTCGGGGCGTACGTTCGAGCTCGAGGCCGCGCGCTACGGCCGGATCATCCTCATGGCCGACGCCGACTCGGACGGCGCCCACATCCGCTGCCTGCTCGCGACCCTGTTCTTCAAGTACATGCCCGAGCTGGTGGCCGACGGGCGGCTCTACTCGGCCGTGCCGCCGCTCCACCGCATCGAGCTGTCCAACCCCAAGAAGGGCATGGACAAGTACATCTACACCTACTCCGACGGCGAGCTGCAGCGCCGGCTGGCGGAGCTGAAGAAGAAGAACGTCCGCTGGAAGGAGCCGATCCAGCGCTACAAGGGCCTCGGTGAGATGGATGCCGACCAGCTGGCCGAGACCACGATGGACCCGCGCCACCGCACGCTGCGCAAGCTGACGATCGACGACGTCGACGAGGCCAGCCGGGTCTTCGAGCTGCTGATGGGCTCCGACGTGGCGCCGCGCAAGGAGTTCATCGTCCAGGGCGCCTATGAGGTCGACGCGGACTCCATCGACGCGTAGGACGCGTGAAATGCACGCGCTCGCTGCGTTGTCGTCGTCGCGCGATCGCTTCGCTCCAAGATCGCGCTTCCTCCTCCGCCTTGCGATCACGCACGTTTGACGCGTCCTCCTGGAGGTCGACCGGACGTCAGCGTCGGGCGGACCCGACCGTGACAGTGGTTGTGGCGCGGTCTGCCTCTCAGTAGGTTTGTGGCCCGCGTCATAGCAGGTCGAGAGGGAGCACATGCCCGACGAGAAGTTCGACTACGTCGTCATCGGATCGGGCAGCGCCGGGGGCGTCGTCGCCGCGCGGCTGACCGAGGACCCGGACGTCTCCGTGCTCCTGCTGGAGGCCGGTCCGGCCGACGACGACGACAACATCCACATCCCGCTGGCGTTCTCGGCGCTCTTCAAGACCAAGTGGGACTGGAACTACGAGACGACGCCGCAGAAGCACCTCGACGGACGCCGGGCCTACTGGCCGCGGATGAAGGCCCTCGGCGGCTGTTCCTCGATGAACGCGATGATCTACATCCGCGGCAACCACGCCGACTACGACGAGTGGCGCGACGCCTACGGCGCGACCGGGTGGGGCTTCGACGACGTCCTGCCCTACTTCGTCAAGGCCGAGGGCAACACCCGCCTCGGGGGTCGCTTCCACGGCACCGACGGCCCGCTCCACGTGGAGGACCGGACCTACAACCACGAGCTCAGCACGTCGTTCATCGAGGCCGGCGTCGCGGCCGGGCTCAAGCGCAACGACGACTTCAACGGAGCCGAGCAGGAGGGGATCGGCCTCTACCAGGTGACGTGCAAGAAGGGCCGCCGCTGGTCCGTCGCCGACGCCTACATCCACCCGGCCGAGTGCCGCCCCAACCTCACGGTCCGCACCGAGGCCTTCGTCACGCGGATCGTCCTGGAGGGCACCCGGGCCGTCGGTGTCGCCTACACCCGCGGCGGCGAGCACCACGTCGTACGCGCGAACGCCGAGGTCGTCCTGAGCGGCGGCGCGATCAACAGCCCGCAGCTGCTGATGCTGTCGGGAATCGGTCCCGGATCCCACCTGCGCGACATGGGCATCGACGTCGCCGTCGAGTCCTCCGGCGTGGGCCAGAACCTGCAGGACCACCCCGTGGGCGGTGTTCTCAGCTACACCAAGGACACCACCGACGTCGCCGAGATGCTCGGGGTCGGCAACCTGATCAAGTGGAAGGCGACAGGCAAGGGGCCGCTGAGCTCCAACGTCGCGGAGACAGGAGCCTTCTACGCCTCCCGCGACGACCTCGAGCTCCCCGACATCCAGCTCCACGTCGCGCCCACCGGCTTCTACGACAACGGCATGCACGAGCCCGTACGCCGTGCCCTGACGACGGCGGTCACGCTGGTCAACGTGCAGAGCTCGGGCCACGTCAAGCTGCGCTCGGCCGACCCGACCTGGCATCCCGAGATCGACCCCGGCTACTTCGACGACCGCGCCGACCTCGAGGCGATGATCGGGGGCTTCCGCACCGCCCTCGAGATCCTCCGCCAGGGACCGATCGCGAAGTACGTCGACGAGCCCTGGATCCCGGCCTCCGCCGACCCCTCCGACGACGACATCATCGAGGGGATCGGCCGCCTCGGGCAGACGCTCTACCACCCGGTGGCGACCTGCGCGATGGGCACGGTCGAGGGCAGCGTCGTGGATCCCGAGCTCCGGGTCCACGGCGTCGAGGGCCTCCGGGTCGCCGACGCCTCCGTCATGCCTCGCGTCCCGCGCGGCAACACCAACGCCCCCACTGTCATGATCGGCGAGAAGTGCGCCGACCTCATCAAGGAGTCACGATGACCGCCACGCTCGACCCCACCGTCACGTCCGCCGAGACCTTCGACTCGCTCGACCCGGCCAACGGTGACGTGGTCGGCACACACCCCGTCATGGGCGCGGAGGAGGTCGACGCCGCCGTGGCCCGGGCGCGCGAGGCGGTGAACTGGTGGGGGAACCTGTCGTTCGACGAGCGCGCGGACTTCCTGCTCACCTGGCGTTCGGTCATCACCCGCCGCATCGCCCAGCTGGCCGACATCTCCCACCGCGAGACCGGGAAGCCCCACGGTGATGCGCAGCTCGAGATCGTCCTCGCCATCGACCACATCGCGTGGGCGGCCAAGAACGCCAAGAAGGTGCTCGGCCCCCGCAAGGTCTCGTCCGGCCTGCTGATGGCCAACCAGGCGGCCACCGTGGCGTACCACCCGCTCGGCGTGGTCGGCGTGATCGGCCCGTGGAACTACCCGGTCTTCACTCCGATGGGATCGATCGCGTACGCCCTCGCCGCCGGCAACGCCGTGGTGTTCAAGCCCAGCGAGTACACCCCCGGCGTCGGCCAGTGGCTGGCTGACTCCTTCCGCGAGGTGGTGCACGGCCGTGACGTCCTGCAGGTGGTGACCGGCCTCGGCGACACCGGCAACGCCCTGTGCCGGGCCAGGATCGACAAGCTCGCGTTCACCGGCTCCGGCCGCACCGGCAAGCTGGTCATGGCGGCCTGTGCCGAGAACCTCACCCCCGTCGTGATCGAGGCCGGCGGCAAGGACTCACTGATCGTCGACGAGGACGCAGACCTGTCCAAGGCGGCCGAGGCAGCCCTGTGGGGCGGGATGTCCAACGCCGGGCAGACCTGCATCGGCACCGAGCGCGTCTACGTCCACCAGAACGTCTTCGACGCCTTCATGACCGAGATCCTGGCGCAGGCCGACGGCCTGCGAGCCGGGTCCGACTCCGGTGCCAAGATCGGGCCGATCACGATGCCGTCGCAGCTGGGCGTCATCAAGAGCCACATCGACGACGCGATCGCCCGCGGGGCGAAGGTCGCGCTCGGCGGGTCCGACGCCGTGGGGGAGCGCTTCGTCCAGCCCACGATCCTGACCCACGTCCCCGAGGACTCCACGGAGATCACCGAGGAGACCTTCGGCCCGACGCTGGCGATCAATCCCGTCGCCAGCATGGATGAGGCCGTGCGCCTCACCAACGCGACCGAGTACGGCCTCGCCGGCGCGGTGTTCTCCAAGGCCAACGGCCTGTCGATCGCTCGGCGGATCCGCTCCGGGATGACGTCGGTCAACAGTGTCATCGCCTTCGCCGCGGTCCCGGGCCTGCCCTTCGGCGGCGTCGGGCAATCGGGCTTCGGCCGGATCCACGGTCCCGACGGCCTCCGCGAGTTCACGTACGCCAAGGCGATCACGCGGCAGAAGTTCGCACCGGTGATGAACCTGACGTCGTTCGCGCGCGACTCCGCCACGGACGGCAAGGTCGCCCAGCTCATCACGCTCCTGCACGGGGGCAAGCAGACCCTGCGGTGACCGAGTCGCCAGTGCCCACGCCCTAGGCTCGCCACCATGCGTGCGGACCTGGGTGAGCGGACGGCTGCGGCGCTGGTGTTCCTGTCGTCGGCAGCCGTGCTGGTGGTCGAGCTCACCGCGCTCCGCCTGCTCGCTCCGTACCTGGGGCTGACGCTCGAGACGAGCACCATGGTGATCGGCATCGCACTCGCCGCCATCGCGGCCGGATCGTGGGCCGGTGGGACCTACGCCGACCTCGTCGACCCGCGTCGCGTGCTCGCCCCGCTCCTCGGGGTGTCCGGGGCGGTGGTGGCCGTGACGCCGTTCGCGGTCCGCGGGGCGGGTGAGTCTGCGTCAGCCTCCGGTGGGGGCGCAGTGCTGCTCGTCGCTGCGGT
Source organism: Nocardioides glacieisoli (assembly GCF_004137245.1). GTDB lineage: Bacteria > Actinomycetota > Actinomycetes > Propionibacteriales > Nocardioidaceae > Nocardioides > Nocardioides glacieisoli. The sequence goes on along the minus strand of NZ_SDWS01000004.1, from coordinate 274,324 downwards.
GACGATCCTGGTTCCCGGAGCCCTGCTCTCGGCAGTGACACCGATGGTCACCAAGCTCCAGCTGCAGTCCCTCGACCGGACGGGCACGGTCGTGGGCCGGTTGTCGGGCATCGGCACCGTCGGGGCGATCGCCGGAACGGTCGTGACGGGCTTCGTCCTCGTCTCGCGCCTGCGGGTCAGCACGATCCTGTTGGCGCTCGGCCTGCTGCTCGTGATCGGCGCCGTCGTCATCGAGGTGCTGCTGCGTAGGCGCGTCGGCCGCGGGACCGGGACTGCGGCTGCGGTGGTGGTCGTCGGTGGCCTCGCGGCCGCGCTGGGCCCGGGCGGGTGCGATGCCGAGACGACGTACCACTGCGCGGAGGTCGTGGCCGATCCCGGTCGCGAGTCGGGTCGCACGCTCGTGCTCGACGGGTTGCGTCACTCCTACGTCGACCTCGAGGACCCCACACACCTCGAGTTCGCCTACGTGCGCGCCATCGCCTCGGTCAGCGACGTGGCGTTCGCGCCGGACGAGCCCCTGCGGGCGTACCACCTGGGTGGCGGTGGCTTGACGCTGCCGCGCTACCTGGCCGCCGTCCGGCCGGGCACGGACAGCGTGGTCTCGGAGATCGACGGCGGGGTGGTGCGGGTCGACCGGCAGCTCCTCGCGCTCGACGAGGCGGTGGCGGAGGTGCGCGTCGAGGACGGCCGCCTCGGGCTCGCGAGGCTCGAGGAGGCGAGCCGGGACCTCGTCGTCGGCGACGCCTTCGGCGGCGTCAGCGTGCCGTGGCACCTCACCACGCGGGAGGCGGTCGCCGGGATCGAGCGGGTGCTCGACGACGACGGCCTCTACGTGGCGAACCTGATCGACTACGGCGACCTGGCCTTCGCCCGCGCCGAGGTCGCCACGCTCCGCGAGGCGTTCGAGCACGTCGCGGTGCTCGGCGAACCGGTCGACCTCGGCGAGCCCGCCCCCGGACGCGGCGGGAACCTGGTGGCGCTCGCGGGCGACCGACCGGTCGACCTCGACGCCCTGCAGGAGCGGCTGTCCGAGCGCGGGACGGGGTGGACCGTGCTCACGGGCCCGGGCCTCGACAGCTGGGTCGGTGACGCCGAGGTGCTCACCGACGACCACGCACCGGTGGACCAGCTGCTGCAGCCCTACGTGAGCTGACGCGAGTCAGGCGTGCTGGGTCAGCAGCCCCGTGTCGACGTCGTAGAGGAACCCGCCGACCTGGGCGCGCTCGCCGATCAGCGGGTGCGTACGCACCTTGGCGACGTCCTGGCGCAGCTGGTCGAGCTGGTCGGTGACCACGTCGAAGGACTGCCAGCTGGCATCGACGCCGGCCGACTTGCCGACCTTGACGCGCAGGTCCGCCTCGGACGCCGACGCCATCGCGCACCGGGTGTGCGGGACGACCAGGATGCGCTGGACGTTGAGGAGGTGGACGCCGAGCACCAGCGCCTCGAGCGCCTGGGGCGTCACGCGACCACCGGGGTTGCGGAAGATCTTGGCGTCGCCGTGCTCGAGCCCGAGCATCCGCAGCGGGTCGATGCGCGAGTCCATGCACGTCACGAGCGCGATGCCGGCATGCGCCTTGCCGTCGAAGCCGCCGAGGTCGAAGTGCTCGGCGAAGTCCTTGTTGGCCGCGATCAGGTCGTCGAAGTCGTCCACGGATCGCAGGTTAGCGCTCGGGCGGGACTCCTCACGAGGGGCCTCGCACCGCGGACGCTCCGGTGGACCACACCACCGGGGCGCTCGAGCCGACGATCGCCGGGCCGTCGACCGGGAGCAGCACGGTGGCCCGGACACCGGGCGCGATCCGGTAGGGGCGGGCCTCCAGCACCGAGCCGAGGGTGCGGCGCAGTCGCGACACCTCCGCGCGGACCGTGACCAGGCGGGTCGGGTCGGCGAAGAGGTCCGCCGCCAGCTCGGCCGCGGTCCGTCCCTCCGGCGCTCGGACCAGCGCCAGCAGGATCTCGGCGTGCCGGGGGCTGGGCCGGTACTCCCAGGTGTGGCTCGTCGTCCGGACGCGCAGGACCGGCTGTCCGCAAAGGTCCAGCACGAGCTCGGTCGCCTGCGCCGTCTCGCCGCCGAGCCGCACCAGCCACCCACCCGGCAGCGGCTCGACGCTCACCGCTCCGAGGGTCGGCAGCCAGGTGCACGACGTGGAGAGGTCGGCAGGGAGCACCAGCCGCTCGGGTGCGCTGAAGCCGGTGGCGGCGGCGACGTGGCCGGCCGGATCGATGGCCAGCGCGCGTCCGCCGACCCGCGCGACCACGGGTGCGGCGTGGGCACGTAGCCGCTCCAGGGCGCGGGCGTGGTCGGCGCGCACCTCGGCGGCCGCGAGCCGGGCCGTGACGCCGACGAGGGCCAGCACCGAGCGCTGCACCGACTGTGCCGGACCGCTGATGTCGATCGCGCCCAGCGTCTCCCCGGTCCACGGGTCCAGGACGGGCGCCGCCGCACAGCTCCACCGCGTGTGCGACTCGACGTAGTGCTCCGGTCCGCGGATGTGGACGGGCTCGCCGACCACCAAGCAGGTGCCGATGGCGTTGGTGCCGACGTTGACCTCGGTCCACGCCGAGCCCGGCACGAAGCCGAGGGTGTCGGCGAGACGGCGTACGCCGGCGCGACCGCGCTGCCACAGCACGCGGCCGTCGACGTCGGTCAGGACCAGGAGCAGGCCGTCGTCGACGACGGGCTCCAGGGACGCGGTGATGCTGGGCATCAGGGGTGCCAGTGCGCTCGACGTGCGCCGGGTGGCGATCTCCGCCTCCGAGAGCGGGGCCACGGCCGGCTCGGCGCCGGGGGCGAGACCGCCGGCACGCACCCGGCGCCACGACGCGCTGATCTCGGGCCGGGCGGCCGCGTCGGGTCGTCCGGCGAGGGCCTGGTCGCGGGTGGGGCGAGCGGCTCGAGCGTCCGCGCCCATGTCGACTCCCGTCCGTTTGCAACCCCGTGCAACCCTTCCGCCGATCCTACTGGCGGGTGTGTCGTGGGTCACGTCGGAAGGAGACGCCATGACCCAGACCATCGATGCCCCCGCCACCCCCACCGCCGGCGACCCGAGCGAGGTCGCCACCGCCTGGCTCGACGCCTTCGAGGCCGCCCTCGAGGCCCGCGACGTGCCGGCGGCAGCCGGCATGTTCGCCACCGAGTCCTGGTGGCGCGACCTGGTGGCCTTCAGCTGGAACCTCACCACGGTGGAGGGGCGCGGGGGAGTCACCGACCTGCTCTCCGGCACCCTCGCTGGGACCGACCCGTCCGGCTTCGCCCTCGACGAGCCGGCGGACGAGGCCGACGGCGTCGTGACGGCGTGGTTCGTCTTCGAGACGGGGGTCGGGCGCGGACGCGGGTTGCTGCGCCTGGTCGAGGAGGAGGGCGAGCACCGCGCGTTCACCTTCCTCACCACGCTCTACGAGCTGAAGGGCCATGAGGAGCCGCGCAACGAGCACCGACCCCGCGGCGCTGAGCACGGCGCGGACAAGAGCCGGCAGACGTGGCTCGAGCGCCGGCAGCAGGAGGCGGAGAGTCTCGGCACCACGACCCAGCCCTACGTCCTGGTGATCGGGGGCGGCCAGGGCGGCATCGCCCTCGGCGCGCGACTGCGCCAGCTCGGCGTACCGAGCCTGGTGATCGACAAGCACCCGCGGCCCGGCGACCAGTGGCGCAACCGCTACAAGTCGCTGTGCCTGCACGACCCGGTCTGGTACGACCACCTGCCCTACCTGAAGTTCCCCGACAACTGGCCGGTCTTCGCACCCAAGGACAAGGTCGGTGACTGGCTCGAGGCGTACACGAAGGTGATGGAGGTGCCGTACTGGTCGAGCACGACCGCCACCAGTGCGTCCTACAGCGAGGAGACGGAGGAGTGGACCGTCGAGGTCGAGCGCGAGGGCAAGCCGTTGACGCTGCGTCCGACCCACCTGGTCTTCGCGACGGGCATGTCCGGCAAGCCCAACGTCCCCGACGTCCCCGGCCTCGACGTCTTCCGCGGCGACACCCACCACTCGTCGGCCCACCCCGGCCCGGACGCCTACACCGGGCAGAAGGTCGTGGTGATCGGCAGCAACAACTCCGCCTTCGACATCTGTGGCGCGCTGTGGGAGAACGACGTCGACGTGACGATGGTCCAGCGCAGCTCGACGCACATCGTCAAGAGCGACAGCCTGATGGACATCGGGCTGGGCGATCTCTACTCCGAGCGCGCCGTGGCGGCCGGGGTGACCACCGAGAAGGCGGACCTGATCTTCGCCTCCTTGCCCTACCGGATCCTGCACACGTTCCAGATCCCGGCCTACGAGGCGATGGCGGAGCGCGACAAGGACTTCTACGAGCGGCTCGAGGCGTCCGGCTTCGACCACGACTGGGGTGACGACGGCTCGGGGCTGTTCATGAAGTACCTCCGGCGCGGCTCGGGCTACTACATCGACGTCGGCGCCGCCGAGCTGGTGGCGAACGGCGACGTGAAGCTGGTCAAGGGTCAGATCGACCACCTCACCGAGGACGCGGTGGTGCTGGCCGACGGCACGGAGCTGCCCGCCGACGTGGTCGTCTTCGCCACCGGCTACGGCTCGATGAACGGGTGGGTGGCCGACCTCGTCGACCAGGAGACCGCCGACCGGCTGGGCAAGGTGTGGGGCCTGGGTTCCGACACCACCAAGGACCCCGGTCCCTGGGAGGGCGAGCAGCGCAACATGTGGAAGCCCACGCAGGTGGACCACCTGTGGATGCACGGCGGCAACCTGCACCAGTCGCGCCACTACTCGCTCTACCTCGCGCTACAGCTCAAGGCGCGGTTCGAGGGGATCGAGACACCGGTCCATGGCCTCCAGGAGGTCCATCACACCTCGTGAGCACCCGGCGCGACCGGCCGGGCGGTGCCCGCGGGGTCAGTGGGTCGAGATGACCTCGCGGGTGCTGACCCGGTCGACGCGCACGCCGCGGAACAGCACGAGCGCCAGCACCGCGGCGACCACTGCGCAGCCCGCGGCCCCCCAGAAGACCGCGTGCTCCTGGGCGATGCCCGCGACGCGCAGCAGGTCGGAGAACTCCTTGCACCTGCTCCTGCCGTCGCACACCTCCTGGACGGGAGGGACGACCTTCTGCTCGGCGTAGTAGCGCCGGAGCCCGATCGTGGTGAGTGCCGAGATGCCGATGAGCATCCCGACCATCCGCGAGACGACGACGAAGGCGGTGGCGACGCCGTGCACGTCGTCGTCGGTGAAGGCGAGCAGGGCGGCGTTGACCGGCGCCAGGGCGAGGCCGAAGCCCAGCCCGCCGACGACGAGCGCGACGTTGGCGATCGGCTCCTCGAGCGTGGTCAGCCCCCAGCGGGTCATCAGCACGAAACCGGCCGCTGCCATCAGCATCCCGACCGCGGTGACGACGCCGGGGGAGAGGAAGCGGATCAGGTACCCGCCCGCCACCGCACCGACCGGCAGGGCGAGCAGGAAGCGCACGAGCACGAGCGCCGCCGGGAGCTGGTCGTCGGGGTAGACCGTCGTCCGCGCGAACAGCGGGATGTCGATCAGCGCCGCGATGAGCGCGGCGCCGACGAAGAAGCTGACGAGCAGCGCCCCCCACGCCGGCGTACGACGCAGGGCGCCCCGCGGCACGAGCGGGTTGGCCGCGCGACGGACGTGCCAGGCGAAGGCCGCGGCGGCGACGACGGCGCCGAGGAGGTACCACCGGCCGCGGGGCGAGAACACCTCGATCTTGGGATCGGCGGTGGCGAAGGCGAGGATCACGCCGCCGAGCGCCAGGGCGAGGAGCAGGGCGCCGACGAGGTCGGCCTCGACCAGCACCCGCACCCAGCCCCGGAGGTCGAGCAGCGGACGCGGGGCGAACCAGCACCAGGCGAGGAGCAGCACGAGCACCGCGACCGTGATCGTGCCGATCGGCGTCAGCCATCGGCCGTCGCCGGCGTAGGGGATGAAGAGCTGGCCCCAGGTCAGGTCGCGCATGAGGCCTGAGGGCCGCAGGAAGACGATGGCGCCCGCGGCGAAGGTGGCGAGGAGCAGGAGCACGCCGACGAGGTCGGGGACGCGTGGTCTCGAGGCTCGTTGTTCTGGCTCCTCACCCGTCGAAGCGGAGGCACGGGGTGCGAGGGCGCGGATCGCCGCGGCGAGGACCAGCCCGACGGCGAGGTTGATCGCGAAGATCGCCCGCCAGTCCGACACGGCGAGGACCGCGGCGCCGAAGAGCGGGCCGAGCACGGAGCCGATCTCCTGCACGGCGGAGACCACGCCGAGCGGGATGCCGCGGCGATCGACCGGGTAGAGGTCGGCGACGAGCGCGAGGGTCGCGGGCACCAGCCCGCCACCCCCGACGCCCTGCAGGAAGCGGCCGCCGACGATGCTGGGCATGTCGTAGGCGAGCGTGGTGATGAGGGAGCCGAGCGCGAACAGCACGAGCGACATCACGAGCACCGGCACCCGCCCACGCAGGTCGGCGATCCGCCCGATCAGCGGCAGCATCGCGACGTAGCCGAGCAGGAAGCCGCTGACGATCGGGGCGGCGCGCTGGAGCTGGTCGATCGGCACCCCGACGCCGGTCATCATGTCGGGCAATGCCAGCACCACGACGTAGGTGTCGGCAGCGGCGAACGCGACGGCGACGGCCGCCATCGCGAGGAGGACGCGCGAGGCGCGCGAGACCTCGACCTGCCCAGCGACGTCGCTCACGCCGTCACTCACTTCGGTGCCGGCGCCGTGATGTCCTTGGTGGTGCCGTAGTCGCTGAACTCGACCGTGTAGGTCATCGGGTCGGTGCGGGGGTAGAACACGCCCTCCATCGTGGCCTTCGTGAGCTCACCGTCGTCGTTGACCTGCCACTCGACGTCGAACGAGTCGCCCGACGACGACGGGATGATCGCGTCCATCGCGTCGCCGGGGACGGTGCCGGAGTAGGTCGTGAGGATGTCGGAGTTGTCGGAGCCGCCGCGCACGCTCTCGCCGGCCTCGGGCGACTCGGTCAGCGTGAGGAGACCGGGGAAGCCGTCGGGGCCGATCAGGTCGGTCGGGTCGGGAGCGCCGTACTCCTTGGGGTTGACCGTGTCCCACGCCCCGCCGGTGAAGGGCAGCTGGGCGAAGACCTTGTCGTCGACCGCGATGACCGGCACGTCCACGGTCTGGCCGGCGAACACGACGGTGAGCGAGCCGTCGAAGGCCGGTGCGCTGGTGATGAGGCCCGAGGCCCTCGCGATGCCGGAGACGCCCTCGGGGAGAGTGCCCGCACTGAGCGTGAGCTGCACGCCCTCGGTCTGCACCAGCGTGTCGGAGGCCTGGGCGAGCACCTCCTCGGGGGCCGCGCTCTCCGCGGCATCGGGCTCGTCGCCCGAGCAGGCGGCGAGGCCGGGCACGACGAAGAGGACGGCCGTGGCGGCAGCGACGGAGCGGGAGCGAACGGGCATGGCGTCAGCCTTCCACAGGGTCGGTCGCGGAGTCGGTCGATCCGGCCGCGCGCCCGTCGACCTGACCGGCGACTTGCAGGGCGACCGGCGAGGCGACGGCGGCGATCGGCTGCGCAGCGGGTACGCCGGAACCGTCCCGCCTTCCGTTGGCCTCCGGCAGGTCGACGGGGGCGCCGCTGGCGGCCGCGGCGCGGGCCGGACCGGGGCCGGCCCAGGCCGCGACGAGGGTGTCCTCGCCCTTGAGGAACCGGTGGCTGCGGACGCCGCCGGTGGCGCGACCCTTGCCGGGATACTCCGCGAACGGCGTGACCTTGACGGCCCCGGCCTCGGTGCCGGGCAGGGCGGTCGACGAGCCCGACGCGGTCACCACGACGGCATCGGCCGGGTCGAACGCCCCGAAGAACGCGACCTTCTCGCCGGCGCCGAGCTTGATGCCCGCCATGCCGCCGCCTGATCTGCCCTGGGGCCGGACGCCCGAGGCGGAGAAGTGGAGCAGCTGGGCATCGGTGGAGATGAAGCAGAGCTCCTCCTCGCCGGTCGCCAGCTCGACCGCGCCGACGACCTCGTCGCCGTCCTTGAGCCCGATGACCTCCCACTCGTCGCGGTTGAGGGCCTCGGGGTTGACCCGCTTGACGATGCCGTCGCGGGTGCCGAGGGCGAGGCCGGGTCCCCCGGTGGGCAGCGACGAGAGGGCGAGGACCCGTTCGTCGGCCTCCAGCGCGACCAGCTCGCTGAGCGGGACGCCACCGGCGACGTGGGGGTCGTTCGCGGTGGTCGGCAGCTCTGGGGCGATGTCGATGACGGGGATCCTGACCATGCGACCTCGGTTGGTCACCAGGCCGATGTCACCGCGCCGGGTGGTGAGGGTCGCCGCGACGACCACGTCGTGGTTGCTCCGGTCGCCGCCCGTGCTCGGCTGCTCCGCGTCCCTGGTGCGCGCGATGAGCCCGGTCGAGGACAGGAGGACGAAGCACGGGTCGTCCGTGACCTCGACGGACGTGTCCGCCTTGATGGCCGGGGCCGCTCCCAGCAGGACCGTTCGCCGCGGGGTGCCGTGCTCCTTGGCGACCTCGGTGAGTTCGTCCGAGACGACCTTCCGGAGCAGCTTCTCGTCGGCGAGGATCGCGTCGAGGTGCTCGATCGTGCGCTCGAGCTCCTCCTTCTCCTTGTCGAGCTCGAGCTTGGAGAACTTCGTGAGCCGGCGCAGCGGCATGTCGAGGATGTAGTCGGCCTGGAGCTCGGAGAGGTCGAAGACCGAGATCAGCCGCTCCTTGGCGGCCGCCGCGTTGTCGGAGCCGCGGATCACCTGGATGACCTCGTCGATGTCGAGGATGGCGATCAGGAGGCCGTCGACGAGGTGCAGCCGGTCGGCGGCCTTGCCGCGGCGGAACGCGGAGCGACGGCGTACGACGTCGAAGCGGTGGCCGAGGAAGACGTCGAGCATCTCGCGGAGGCTCAGCGTGCGCGGCTGGCCGTCGACCAGTGCGACCGCGTTGATGCCGAAGGTGTCCTCGAGCGCGGTCTGGCGGTAGAGCTGCTCGAGGATGGCCTCGGGGACGAAGCCGTTCTTGACCTCGATCACCAGGCGGAGGCCCTGGTGCCGGTCGCCGAGCTGCTTGATGTCGGCGATGCCCTGGAGCTTCTTGGCGAGCACAAGCTTCTTGACCTGCTCGACGACGCGCTCCTCGCCGACGCCGTAGGGCAGCTCGGTGACCACGATCCCCTTGCGGCGCGGCGTGACCGACTCGATGCGGGCCGTCGCGCGCATCCGGAAGGTGCCGCGGCCGGTCTCGTAGGCGTCGCGGACGCCGTCGAGCCCGACGATCTTGCCGCCGGTCGGCAGGTCGGGGCCGGGGATGAAGCGCATCAGGTCGTCGAGGGTCGCCTTCGGGTGGCTGATCAGGTGCTTGAGCGCCTGGACCACCTCGACGAGGTTGTGGGGGGCGATGTTGGTGGCCATGCCGACCGCGATGCCCGCCGAGCCGTTGACCAGCAGGTGCGGGATCGCCGATGGCAGGACCACCGGCTCCATCTCGCGGGAGTCGTAGTTGGGCTTGAAGTCGACGGTGTCCTCATGGATCGACGTCGTCATCGCGACCGCGGCTGGCGCCATCCGGCACTCGGTGTAGCGCATCGCGGCGGGCGGGTCGTCGGGCGAGCCGAAGTTGCCGTGGCCGTCGACAGTGGGCAGCCGCATCGACCACGACTGCGCCATCCGCACCAGGGCGTCGTAGATCGCGCCGTCGCCGTGCGGGTGCAGCCGGCCCATCACCTCGCCGACGACGCGGGCGCTCTTGACGTGCCCGCGGTCGGGACGCAGCGACATGTCGTCCATCGTGTAGAGGATCCGGCGCTGGACCGGCTTGAGGCCGTCGCGCGCGTCGGGCAGCGCCCGGGAGTAGATGACGGAGTAGGCGTACTCCAGGAACGACGTCTGCATCTCGTCGCGGATGTCGGTGTCGAGGATGTGCTCCTCGAAGTCGTCCGGGAGCTCCTGCTTCGTCGTACGTCGTGCCATGTGCGTCATTCTCCCCGGTGGTCCTCCGCACCGGTGCAGGGGCACGCCGGGCGGGGCGCCCTCGTTGGTCGAGTAGCCACGGGCAAGCCCCTGTTGGTCGAGTAGCCGCGAGGAACGAGCGGCGTATCGAGACCTCACTCGGGTCGCGTCGGGTCTCGATACGCCTCGCTCGTTCCTCGCTCGACTACTCGACCGGCTGTGTGGATCCTCGCTGGTCGAGTAGCCGCGAGGAACGAGCGGCGTATCGAGACCTGTCCACAGATCCGGTGACCGGGCTGTCGTGCCTCGCTGCGAACGGAGAACCTTGACCGATGGTCGCCTACGTCTACATGCTCCGTTGCTCGGACGGCTCCTTCTATGTCGGCAGCACCCGCCTCCTGCACGCGCGCGAGTTCCAGCACCAGCTCGGCATGGGTGCGGCCTACACGCGGAAGCGGCTGCCGGTCGAGCTGGTCTGGCACGAGGAGTACGAACGCGTGTCCGAGGCCTTCGCGAGGGAGAAGCAGGTCCAGAACTGGAGTCGGGCGAAGCGGCTGGCGTTGATCGCAGGGGACTACGAGGGGCTGCCCGCCCTGGCCAGGAAGGACTTCTCGCGCCGCAGGATCGAGCCGCCGGGCTGAGGGGTCTCGATACGCCTGGCTCGTTCCTCGCTCGGCTACTCGACCAACAAGGGGTGGGCGTGGCCGATACATTGCTGCCGTGACCGATGTCGAGGCCGAGCCGACGCCGCCCCGCCACTGGGAGGCGGACGTGCTGCTGCGCGACGGGCGTACGGCGCACATCAGGCCGATGCAGCCCGAGGACCGCGACCTGCTCATCGACTTCTACGCCCGGGTCTCCGACCAGTCGAAGTACTACCGCTTCTTCTCGCCGATGCCCGAGCTCTCCGACCGCGACCTCGACCGGTTCACACAGGTGGACCACCGCGACCGGGTCGCGCTGATCCTGCTCGTCGCCGGTCACATGATCGCGGTGGGCCGCTACGACACGATCCGCCCGGGGTACGCCGAGGTGGCGTTCCTCGTCGAGGACGCGCACCAGGGCCGCGGGATCGGGCAGCTGCTGCTCGAACACCTGGCCCAGGCCGGGCGGGAGCGCGGGGTCGAGGAGTTCGTCGCCGAGGTGCTGCCCGACAACCAGGCGATGATCCACACGTTCCGCGACGCCGGCTACCAGGTGAAGAGCGCGTTCGAGGACGGCGTGATGGAGCTGGTCTTCCGGATCGACCCCACGGACACCGCGATCGGCGTGATGGAGCAGCGCGAGCACCGCGCGGAGTACGCCTCCATCGAGCGCTTCTTCTCCCCGAAGTCGGTCGCGATCATCGGCGCCAGCCGCCGCCAGGACACGATCGGGCGCGCGCTGGTGCGCCACATGGTGCTGGGCAACTTCGCGGGCCGCATCCACGTGGTCAACCCGAGCGCCGACTCGGTCGCCGGGATGCCGGCGTGGAAGACCGTCGCCGAGATCCCCGGCGACGTGGACGTGGCGATCGTCGCCGTGCCGGCCGAGTCCGTTCAGGACGTCGTGCTCGACTGCGCCGCCAAGGGCGTCCACGGCCTCGTCGTCATCTCCTCGGGCTTCGCCGAGACGGGGGATGAGGGGCGGATGCGCCAGCGCCGCCTCGTCGGGCTCGCCCGGTCCTACGGCCTGCGCCTGATCGGCCCCAACGCGCTCGGCGTCATCAACACCGACCCCGACGTGTCGCTCAACGCCTCTCTGTCGTCGGTGATGCCCCCGCGCGGTCGCGCGGGCTTCTTCTGCCAGTCCGGCGCGCTCGGCACGGCCATCTTGGAGAAGGTCCAGAATCGCGGCCTCGGTCTGACGACGTTCGTCAGCGCGGGCAACCGTGCCGACGTCTCCGGCAACGACCTCCTGCAGTACTGGGAGGAGGACGACGCCACCGAGGTGGTCCTGCTCTACCTCGAGTCGATCGGCAACCCGCGCAAGTTCTCCCGGGTCGCCCGGCGTGTCAGCCGGCGCAAGCCGATCGTCGCGGTGCGCTCGGGTCGCAGCTCGCAGGGCGTCCCGATGGGCCACGCCGTCCGGAAGATCGCCGCCCCCGCGGAGGCGGTCGACGCGATGTTCCGCCAGGCCGGGATCATCCAGGTGGAGTCGCTGGAGGAGATGTTTGACGTCGCCCAGCTGCTCGCCCACCAGCCGCTGCCACGAGGGCGCCGGGTCGCGATCGTCGGCAACTCCGACGCACTCGGCCTGCTCGCGGCCGACGCCGCGAACTCCGTCGGCCTGGTCGTCAACAAGCAGGTGCCGCTCGGCGCCGACGCGACGTCCGACGACTTCGAGGACGCCCTCGACGGTGCGATCGACGACCCCGAGGTCGACGCGGTCGTCGCGATCTTCATCCCGCCGCTCAACGTCCCGGGCGCCCGCGAGGAGGTCGCCAACGTGCTCGCCGCCGTCGGCGAGCAGTCCGACAAGCCGATCGTCTCCACGTTCCTCGGCACCGAGGGCGTCCCCGAGCTGCTGCGCGTGCCCGACGTCGCCGGGTCGTCGGCCGGCCGCGGCTCCGTGCCGTCGTACCCCGCCGTCGAGGCCGCCGTGCGCGCGCTCGCCCACGTCGTCGAGTACGCCGTCTGGCTCCGCGTCCCGCAGACGTCGGTCTCCGACGTCGAACCGCTCGAGAGCGACCCGGTCGACCGCGACAGCGCCCGCCACCTCGTCAACGAGCTGCTGATGAACCACCCCGAGGGCCGCGACCTCGACTTCCCCGAGCAGCACCGGTTGCTCAAGGCCTACGGCATCGACCTCTGGGACACCTATGCCGTCGAGAGCCTCGACGAGGCGACGACGGCGGGGGAGACGCTCGGCTGGGACGTCGTGCTGAAGGCGACCGCCGAACACCTGCGCGACCGCCCGGACCTCGCGCACGTGTGGCGCAACATCGACTCGGCCGACGACATGGCCGCTGCGTGGCGCTCGCTCAACGAGCTCATCACCGATCCCGACCGCGCCGGCTTCGTGGTGCAGCGCAACGCCCCGCCGGGCGTCCCGATCACCATCGCGACGATGGAGGACCCGCTCTTCGGGCCGGTGCTGTCGTTCGGGATCGGCGGGCCGCTGACCGAGCTGCTGGGCGACCGGTCCTACCGGATCCCACCGCTCGCCGACCACGACGCCCAGGACATGGTGCGCGAGATCAAGGCCTCACCACTGCTCTTCGGCTACCGCGGCAGCGAGATCGTCGACGTGGAGGAGATCGAGCGCCTGGTCCGCCGGGTCGCCCAGCTCCAGCACGACCTGCCGCAGGTGCGTGCGCTGCAGCTGCCGCTCGTCCTGGCCGGCGCGGGCGGGGTGACCGTGCTCGGCGCCAGCGTGCGCGTGGAGCCGGTGAAGGACCCGCGCTCGGACTGGTTCGTCCGACGGCTCTCCACGATGCCCGGGGACACGATCCCCGACTAGCCCTGATCCGGGCAGGACTCATCCGGGCGCGCCGCCGCGTGGCAGACTGCACGCATGCCCCGCTCGACCCGTGACGCGGACGTCTCCCAGGACCTCCGCCAGGCGATCCACCGCACCGGCTACTACCCCGAGGTGGTGGCTGACGGCGTGTTCTCGGCGGCCGGCGGCGAGGAGGTCCTGTCCTACTTCGTGCACCACGAGACGACGTTCGACCACGAGGAGGTACGCCGGCACCTGACCGCGCTCCTCCTGACGCCGACCCGCCTCGTCATCGCGCACACCGACGAGCACCCGGGCGACGACATGCTGCCCGAGCCCTACACGTCCACGACGACCGAGGCCGTCACCCTCACGTCCATCCGCACCGTCGTCGTGACCCGGATGATCGCCAACCCGACGAAGGGCGTGGCACCGCCGGCCGAGGCCGTGCTGACCATCGGGTGGGGCGGTGTGGGACGGGTCGACCTCGAGCCCGCCGCGTGCTCGGACCCCAGCTGCGACGCCGACCACGGCTACACCGGGACGATCGCCGGCGACGACTACACGCTGCGGGTCTCCGCCGCGGCCGAGGGCGCCGACGCGGTCAGCGCGCTCCTGGCCTTCTCGGACTCGCTCTCCGCGCGGACGCGCGGCTGAAACCCGCGTGACCCTGACACCGCCGGCCTACGGCGACCGGTCGCTCGCGGACGTCATCCCGTCCGTCGCCCGTGCGCTCGGCGCCGACCTCGAGGGCCACCCGGTGGGGCTCGAGCTGCCCACTGCGCCGTCGTACGTCGTCTTCCTCGTCGACGGGCTCGGCGCCGAGCTGCTCGAGCGCTACAGCCACTCCGCGCCCTACCTCGCCTCACTCGTGGCGGGCGGTGCCACGGGCACCGCCGGCGTGCCGTCGACCACCGCGACCTCGCTGACCTCGCTCGGCACCGGCCTGGCGCCGGGGGCCCACGGGCTCGTCGGCTTCACCGCCCGCATCCCCGGCACGGACCAGCTGCTCAACCACCTCTCGTGGGACCGGCCCGTGGACCCGCTGGACTGGCAGCCGCACCCGACGGCGTTCAGCCGGCTGGCGCGGGCGGGGGTGCACGTCACGTCGGTCAACAAGCGCGACTTCGCCGGCTCCGGCCTGACCGTGGCGTCACAGCGCGGGGCGACGTACGTCGGTGCCGACCGCGTCGGCGAGCGGATCGCCGCGACCGTGAGCGCCTCGGCGCACCACCCGTCGCTGACCTACGTCTACGACTCCGACCTCGACTGGACCGGCCACAAGTTCGGCGTGGCCTCGACCCAGTGGCTCCAGCAGCTCGCCATGGTCGATGCCGAGGCGGAGCAGATGCGTGAGGCGCTCCCTGCGTCGACGCGGCTCCTGGTGGTCGCCGACCACGGCATGGTCGACAGCCCGCGCGAGGCACGGATCGACGTCGACGAGGTAGACGGCATGCGCGACGGGGTGTCACTCCTGGGTGGCGAGGCGCGCTTCCGACACCTCTACTGCGCCTCCGGGGCCGTCGACGACGTCGTCGCCACGTGGGGCGAGGTGCTGGGGGACCGGGCGACCGTGCTGACCCGGGAGGCCGCGATCGGCCGCGGGTGGTTCGGCGCCGTCGACCACGGCGTGCTGCCGCGCCTCGGCGACGTGATGGTCGCCTGCCACGACGACCTCGGCGTCATGTCGTCGCGCGACTTCGCCTACGAGGACACGCTCGTCGGCCTGCACGGCTCGCTGACCTCGACGGAGATGTTGATCCCGATCCTGGTGGGCTGAGTTCCCGAGGGCGAATCTCGTGGCTCGGTCCGCTGCTGGACCTTGAGTCTTTGGGGGACTCAACGCTCAGTTGCGGGCGAGTCGGTCGGTCATCCTGGACCTTGAGTCTCTGAGGGACTCAAGGTCCAGTGCGCGGCGAGTCGGTCAGCGGCCGAGGCGCTGGAGGGTCCGAGCGGCCGACCCGTCCACGGCTGTGAGAGCGAGCAGCGAGGCGGCCGTCACCCGGCCCGACCAGCCGCCAGGCGCGACGACGGCTGCGGTCGCGACGTTGGCCAGAGTTCGGGCGGCCAGCCAGGGCCAGCGCGGGTTGCCGACGAGCAGACCCGGGGAGAGGGCGAGGTCGACCATGCCGATGGCGCGGGCCGTGCGCTCGGAGTCGATCCCGCGGAGCGATCCCACCCGTCGCGGCGCCAGCAGGAGCGACGTACCGATGACCAGGGTCGCCAGCCCGGCAGTCCGGGCGGCGCCGAGCGCGCTGTCTTCGTCCGCGCCTCGATCGTAGGTGCTGGTGCGGGTCAGCCGAAGGGGAGCGGCTCCGGGGCGAGGCTGACGGCCTTGGCGCGGTCGGCGGTGAGCCGGCGGCGGAAGTGCTGGCGGCAGAGGACCTCGTAGGCCACGTCGGCGGGCGGCTCGTCGGCCTGCTCGACGTCACCGACGACGATCACCTCGCCCTCCACGACCATCGCGCCGTTCTCGGTGCGGGCGTTGTGGGTGGCGCGCTTGCCACACCAGCAGAGCGCCTCGACCTGGAGGACGTTCATCCGGTCGGCGAGCTCGACGAGGCGGGCGCTGCCCGGGAACAGGATCGAGCGGAAGTCGGTGAGGATGCCGAAGGCGAAGACGTCGATCTGGAGCTCGTCGACGATCTTGGCGAGCTGGTCGATCTGGTCGGCGGAGTAGAACTGGGCCTCGTCGCAGATGAGGTAGTCGATGCGGCCGCCGCGGGTGAGCGTGTCGACGACGTAGCGCCAGAAGTCGAAGTCCGACTCGACCTCGAGCGCCTCGTGGGTGAGCCCCAGCCGGCTGGACACCGTGGCGGTGCCCGAGCGGTCGTGGGTGGTGAAGATCCGGCCGACGCGTCCGCGGGCGGCGTGGTTGTGGTTGGTCTGGAGCGCCAGCGTGGACTTGCCGGAGTCCATCGTGCCCGTGAAGAAGTGCAGTTCAGCCATGACCCGGCGATCCTGCCACAGCGCGGGCCCGCACCGACGGCTACCGTGCCGGTCATGGACGAGGCCGTCGAGATGGATGACGTCGCGCGGATCGACGCCATCGCCGGAGAGATCGCCGCCGAGCGCAGGCGTCAGGTCACGCGCTGGGGTCGCCAGGACCATCCGTCGGTCGGGCCGGCCGGGACCGAGCCGTTCCGCCCGGTCGTCGAGCGGTGGCGTGCAGTGAACGACGCGCGGATGGATTCGGGCGCCCACTCGTGGGACGCGATCCTGCTGGAGGAGGTCTTCGAGGCGCTGGTCGAGTCCGATCCCGCACGTCGTCGGGCCGAGCTGGTCCAGGTCGCGGCCGTCGCCGCGGCGGAGATCGAGGCGATCGACCGGGCCGCCGCAACGTCAGCCGGCGGCGCCCGCTGAACCGCCGTCGCTCGACTGGCGGTTGAGCTCGACGTAGGCGACCCACAGGACGAACACCGCCGCCCGGGTCTCGAGCGGCTCGACCAGCCCGAGCCGCGGACGGCTCGTGAACATCCCGGTCCTGGCCGCCTCACCGACGGGCGATCCCGCACGGGACAGGGTGAGGCGGGACCCGAACCAGCCGGCCTGCTTCAGCTCGAGCGACTCACCCACGTCGAGCGTCCAGGTCGAGCTGAGGAAGCCCGAGCGCCGCGCGCCGAAGTGGACGGTCCCGTCCAGCGACGCGGTCAGCTCGCTCCCACCCCAGCCGTTGGAGCGGAACTCCCACAGCTGCGAGCCGATCTGCACCTCGGCGCGCTCGCGGAACCACGACCGGTCGGCCCGCGCCACCTCCACCCCGTCGGCGAGGATGACGTCGCCGCTCGCCCAGTCGAGCTCCATGCCGTCAGGGTGCCACGTCGTGGCAGGGTGCCTCCATGACCGACGGACCACTCATCCGCCCGGACGAGCTCGCTGCCCTCCTCGGCGAGGTGACCGTGCTGGACGTGCGCTACCTCATGGGCGGCCCCCCGGGCGAGGCGCAGCACCGCGAGGGCCACGTCCCGGGAGCGGCGTACGTCGACATGGACCGCGACCTCGCCGACCCGCCGGGCGAGGGCGGTCGTCACCCGCTGCCCGACGAGGCGCGCTTCGAGGACGCGATGCGTCGCGCCGGCGTGCGCGGCGACCGGACCGTGGTGGCCTACGACGACTGGCAAGGCCGCGGGGCAGCGCGTGCGTGGTGGTTGCTGCGCTTCCACGGCCACCCGGACGTTCGGGTCCTCGACGGCGGCTGGTCGGCGTGGGTCGCGGCCGGGCTCCCGGTCGAGAGCGGCGAGGTCGAGACCGAGCGGGGCGACTTCGCGATCGCCGCCGCCAAGCAGATGCCCGTCGTGCGGCCCGACGACGTGATGGGCGTCGACGTGCTCGTCGACGCCCGCGCGGCCGAGCGCTTCGCCGGCCTGGTCGAGCCCGTCGATCCGGTGGCCGGTCGCATCCCCGGTGCGGTCAACGTGCCGACCACGTCCAACGTCGACGAGAGCGGCCGCTTCCGGTCGGCGGCCGCGCTGCGGGAGACGTACGCCCGCGGCGGGGCCGACACTGCAGCGTCCGTCGCGGCCTACTGCGGCTCCGGCGTCACGGCGGCGCACGACATCCTCGCGATGGAGGTCGCCGGCATCAGCGCCGCGCTCTACCCGGGCAGCTGGAGCGGCTGGATCACCGACCCCGACCGCCCGGTCGAGCGGGACTGAGCGTCAGGAGACCTCGACCTCGACCTCGTCGCCGACCGAGACGATCCCGGAACCCTCCGGCACCAGGTGCACGGCGAACAAGGTCTTGCCGTCCCACCGGCGGTGCCGGGCCAGGGTGCGGATCGGCTCCTTGGCGGTGGTCAGGGAGGCCGGGTCGATCGTGGTCATCGCGCAGCGGCCGACTGGCTTGCCCACCCGGAACCGCACCCCGCCGATGGTCAGCGCCTCCCACCGGTCCTCGGCGAAGGGCTCGTCGGCATCGACCACGAGGTTGGGGCGGAACCGCTCCATCGGCAGCGGCGCGGCCGGCTCCTCGCCGAGCTCAAGCGCGTGCTCGGCGATCCAGTCGTTCAGCTGCCGCAGCGATGCCGTCGACGCGACGGTGACCGGGAACGAGTCGGGAAAGGCGGCGTGGTCGCCCGGCTGCGAGAAGCCCGGCTGGAGCGTGCGGCGGGTCGGGTCGTCGCACCACACGAGGCGTACGTCGTCGCGGTCGAGCGCCGCACGGATCCAGGCGTCGGCGTCGGCCCTGGCGGGCACCGCCAGCAGGTCGAGCGAGAAGAGCCGGACCGGCTCGGGCTCACCGGCCGGCTCGTCGAGGTGGAGGTCGGGGAGGCCGGGCTTTCGGAGCCGCAGGGCGGACGTGACCGCAGCGTCGGTGTCGGGGGTGTCGGCCACGACGTGGAACAGCCCGTGCACGTCACGCGCCGACACCAGCCGCCCGGCGCCGTCGACGACCATCCACGTCCGGTCGCCGCGCAGCCCGCCAGGAAGCACGCCGATCGAACGGACGGGCCGGATGGCACCCGACTTCAGGGGATGGACGTTGAGCCCGAGGAGCTTCGGCATGCAGGCGGCTCAGTCGTTCTTGCCGCCGCCGAACATGATCTCGTCCCAGCTCGGCACCGACGCCCGACCACGCTTCTTCGCGGGGCGTCGCGGCTCCGGGACCTCGGCGGCCGACTCGTCCTCGGCCGAGCTTGCGGGCCGGTCGTCCTGGGCGTGGCTCTCGGAGGGCTCGTCGTCGAGGTAGGCCTCGACGGGCTGCTCGGTGCCCAGGGCCGCCCCGCCGATCTCCATCGTCGTCTCCGTGTCCGACTCGGCGGACGACTCGGCGGACGACTCGGCCTGCGTCTCGCTGTCGGAGACCATCTCGATCGCGTCGTCGCCGAAGGCGGGCTCGTCGACCGAGCTGAGGCGGCGCTGGCGGGCAGCAGCCAGGTCGTCGGCGGCGGGCTCGGTGCTGGCGGCGGCGGGTGCGCCGTCGCCGACCAGCCAGCGCGCGTCGTCGTCGTCGACGGTCACGAAGTTGCCGCGGGGGTCGTGGGAGAAGGTGCCGGTGCCGGTGCGGCCGGCGACGTCGTACAACGCGGTCAGGGTCCAGCGGCCGTCCTCGCGCCGCCAGGCGTCCCACTCGACGGCACCGGGGTCGACGTTGTGCGCGCGCAGGTGCGCGCTGACGGCCTCGCCGAGCGTGCGGGCACCGGACTCGGCCGCGCGACGACGGACGGAGGCGAGCTGGGCGCGCTCGGCGACGTGGGCGCGCTCGGCCATCACGGGTGCGGCGAACGGCATGATCTTCTCGACCGACGTCCCGGCGGCGTGGGCCACCGCCTCGGGCGTCTCACCTGCACGGATGCGGGTCTGGATGTCGCGGGGACGGAGGCTTGATTCCATCGGGATCTCCAACTGGCCTGTGGTGTTCGGGCCGCTTGCGGGCGCCGAGAGGGCGCGACGGAGCCGGGCGTCGATCGCCAGGGAGTGTTCCTGGCCCGACTCGTCCACCAGCAGCAGGCGCTTGCCGTCCCCGCTGCGTCCGGTGAACGTCAGCTTGTCCATGGACGGCGGGCTCCTGCCTGGATTGCTCTCTGGTGGGCGTGGATGCGCCGTGCGCATCCCTTCGCTCGAGCCTACGCCAGCGGCACGCTCACGACCGGTTGCACCTGCGGCGCGCCGAGCGGTGGAAGTCACGGTCATTTCGCGCCCCGCAGGAGTCTGCCCCTAGCCTTCGGAGGTGCCCGAGACGGAGTTCGCCACGACCCTGGTCGTGCTCGACCTGACCGGTATCTTCGTCTTCGCGGTGTCGGGCGCCCTGGTCGCCGTGCGCAAGAACCTCGACCTCTTCGCGGCGCTCGTCCTCGGCGGCGTCACGGGGCTCGGCGGCGGCTTCATCCGCGATGTGCTGATCGGGGCCACGCCGCCCGCGGCGCTCGCGGATTGGCGCTACCTGCTCGTCCCGATCGCGGCCGGCCTGCTGACCTTCTTCTTCCACGCGTCCATCGGCCGTCTCGAGCGGGTGATCACGCTGTTCGACGCCTTCGGGCTCGCGCTCTTCTGCGTGACCGGCGCCCTCAAGGCCGTCGACTACGGCCTCGAGCCGCTGCCGGCCGCCCTCCTCGGGATGGTCACCGGGATCGGGGGCGGGATGATCCGCGACGTGCTCGCCGGGAACGTCCCGGTCATCTTCGAGGGCGTCGTGTACGCCACGCCCGCGCTGGTGGGTGCCGCTGTCGCGGTCCTGCTCGACCGGACCGACCTACCGCTCGTCGTCGTGGCGGCGGCCGGGTTCAGCACCTGCCTCGGCTTCCGGCTGCTCGCGCTGGTGCGCGGCTGGCGCGCGCCGCTGCCCAAGGGGCCTGCCAACGTCTGAGGTGCAGCGTCGGAGCTCAGGGCCCCAGCACGCGCCGGAGGTAGGGGTTGGCGAAGACCCGGTCGGGGTCCAGCCGGTCGCGCATCGCGAGGAAGTCCTCGAACCGGTCGTACGCCGGTGCCAGGTCCGCGGCCGACCGCGTGTGGACCTTGCCCCAGTGGGGTCGCCCACCGGCCTCGCGCAGGATCGGCTCGAGCCCGCCGAAGTAGGCGCGGTGGTCGGTGTCGTGCGGCACGTGGAAGGCGAGGTAGAAGCTGTCGCGGCCGTAGGAGGTGGACATCGGCACGTCGTCCGCGGGCGCGGTGCGGATCTCGACCGGGAAGGCGATCCGCCAGTCGCTCGCCTCGATCGCCCGGCGGCACTCGCGCAGCACGTCGAGGCCCACCTCACGTGGGACGGCGTACTCCATCTCGCGGAAGCGCACCCGTCGCGGGCTGACGAAGACCCGGTGGGCGAGGTCGCTGTAGCGGCGCTCGGAGAGCGCGCGTCCTGCGACCCGGTTGATCCGCGGGACGAGCCCCGGCGCCCGCGACCCGATGCGGCACAGCCCGCCGAAGACGGTGTTGGACACGAAGTCGTCCTCCCACCACGCGGCCAGCCGCGACGGCGGCTCCTGTTCCCCGGGGGCGAGGTCGGTGCGGACGTTCTGCTTCACCACCATCCGGTCGGTGTGCGGGAACCAGTACATGTCGACGTGGTGGGCCGCCTCGACCATGTCGTCGTACGACGTCAGCGCCTCGTCCCACGACATCGGCTGCTCGTGCGCCTCGATGACGAAGAGCGGCTCGACGTGGAAGGTGAGGCTGGTCAGGATGCCGAGCGCGCCGAGGCCGACACGGGCCGTCTCGAAGACGTCGGGGTTCTCCTCGGCCGATGCCCGGACGACCTCGCCGGTGCCGGTCACCAGCTCCAGCCCGGCGAGCTGCGCGGCCAGCCCGGCGGCGGTCCCGCCGGTGCCATGGGTGCCGGTCGAGGTGGCGCCGGCCATGGTCTGCTCGGCGATGTCGCCCATGTTGTGCAGCGACAGGCCCAGCCGTTCGAGTGCGAGGTTGAGGTCCTTGAGCACGGTGCCTGCGCGGACCGTCACGGTCATCGCGGCGCGGTCGACGGCGAGGACGCCGTCGAGCCCGGGGGGCAGCAGCAGGGTGTGCTCGGGGGCGGCGATCGCGGTGAAGCTGTGCCCGGTGCCGGTCATCTTGACCGTGGTGCGGGCCTCGCGTGCACGGCGTACGACGTCGACCACGGCGTCCACCGACCGCGGCGTCTCCACCTCACGTGGGGTCGCCTCCTCGAGGCCGGACCAGTTGCGCCAGGTCGTCATGCCCGCAGGCTAGGGGATCCCGCCCGGGATGCGACCCGCTTCGGCCGGGCGGTCTGGGCGGCGAGAGCACCCAGGACGCCGCCGACGAGCGCGACGGCGTACGCCGCCGAGGCGCCGCTGTGGTCGACGACGTAGCCGGCGACGGCCGCGCCCGGCGCGACCCCGGCGACGATCCCGGTGTGCAGGATCGCCATGCCCTCGGTGAGCCGGCCCGACGGCACCCCCTGCTCGACCATCGTCATCGCACCGATCATCGTGGGTGCGATCGCCATCCCGCCGACGAGGAGCACCAACGCCATCAGCGGGATGGAGTGGATGAACATCAGCGGAGCCATCGCCAGAGCCATCGCCGCCGAGCCCCACCGCAGCCGCACGTCCGGTCCGCTCCGCCAGGCGACGGCGCCGGTCACGAGGCCCGCGACGAGGCTGCCGAACGACCAGGCCGCGAGCAGCCACCCCGCGAGCCACCGCTTGCCCTGCTCCTCCGCGAACGCGACCGTGGTGACCTCGGCAGCGCCGAACAGCGCGCCGAGGGTGAGGCACACCAGCGCCAGCGGCAGCACGATCCGCCACGGCATCGTTGGCCTCACGCCGTCGGTCGTCGTGCCGATCCCGGCGGGCGGCTCGGTCCCGCGCTGCACCGCGAAGGCGAACGTGCCGAGCACTCCGGTGACGAGCGCGAAGGTCAGGCCCGCGACGGGGTGCCAGCTCGTCGCCAGCAGGGTCACGACGACCGGCCCGACGACGAACACGACCTCGTCGAGGACCGCCTCGAGGGCGAAGGCGGTCTGCTTCTCGCCGGGCTCGTCGAGCAGGTGGGACCAACGGGTCCGGACGCTCGCCCCGACCTGGGGGAGGGCGGCACCGGAGACGGCCGCGAAGACGTACGTCAGGGCGCGGGGCCAGTCCTGCTCGACCGCGAGCATCATCAACGCCAGCCCCGCACCGAAGATCGAGATCGCGATCGGCAGCACGCGGAACTGCCCGAAGTGGTCGACCCACCGGCCGTGCAGCACCGCGAACGCCGCCTCCGCGAGCACGAACACCGCGGAGACCGTGCCCGCGATCCCGTAGGAGCCGGTCCGCTCCTCGACGAGCAGGACGATCCCCAGACCCACCATGGAGATGGGCAGCCGGGCGACGAGCGCCGCGCTGCTGAAGCGGAGGGCGCCGGGGCGGGACAGCACCCGGCGGTAGGAGTCGAGCATCGAGGCGATGGTAGGTCTGTCTACGCTGAGTTCATGAATCCCGCGGGCACCCCCGATGTGACTGACGTGAGGCCGTACGACGCACTGCTGGTGCTCTCCTTCGGGGGACCCGAGAAGCCCGAGGACGTGGTGCCGTTCCTGGAGAACGTCACCCGCGGGAGGGGGATCCCGCGCGAGCGTCTCGAGCAGGTGGGGGAGCACTACTTCCTCTTCGGCGGGCGTAGCCCGATCAACGACCAGAACCGGGCGCTGATCGCCGCGCTCGAGAAGGACTTCGCCGACCAGGGCATCGACCTGCCGGTCTACTTCGGCAACCGCAACTGGGACCCCTACCTCGCCGACACGCTCGCGACGATGAAGGAAGACGGCATCACCCGGGCCGCGGTCTTCGCCACGTCGGCGTACTCCTCGTGGTCCTCGTGCCGGCAGTACCGCGAGAACCTCTTCGACGCCGTCGAGCAGGTCCCGGGTGCGCCGCGCCTCGACAAGCTGCGGCAGTACTACAACCACCCGGGCTTCATCGAGCCTGCCGTCGACGCGGTCGTCGCCGCGCTGGCCGAGCTGCCCGATCGCGGCGACCGCGCGCGGCTCGTCTTCGTCACGCACTCCATCCCGACCGAGATGGGCGAGAGCAGCGGCTCGGAGGACCCCGCTGGGCAGCCACGTCCGGCGTACGTCCGCCAGCACCGCAGCGCCGCCGACGAGGTCGCGGCCCGGGTGAAGAAGGTCACCGGGCGCAGCCACCGGCACGACCTCGTCTACTGCTCGCGCTCCGGGGCCCCGTCGACGCCGTGGCTCGAGCCCGACGTCAACGACCACCTCGAGGAGCTGGCCACGGACGGCGTGTCCGACGTCGTGCTGGTACCGATCGGGTTCGTGTCCGACCACATGGAGGTCATCTACGACCTCGACACCGAGGCGATGGCGACCGCCAAGCGGGTCGGCATCCGGGCGGTGCGTGCCGACTCGGCCGGCACCGACCCGCGCTTCGTGGCGATGGTGCGGGAGCTGGTCGTCGAGCGCGCGGCTGCTGAGCGCGGCGAGCAGCCTGCGCGGGTGGCCGTGGGCTCCTTGCCGGCCGGACCGGACGTGTGTGGCGTCGGCTGCTGCCCCAACCCGCGGGGGTCGCGACCGGCCCTGTGCGGGCGCGACTCGTGAGCGACAGGGGCGCGGTGGCGCTGCGCGAGGTCGCCCTCACCGTCGGGCGCGAGGCCGCCACCCTGGCGCGCCGGATGCGGCACGACGGCGTCGAGGTGGCCGACACCAAGTCCAGCTCGACCGACGTCGTGACCCGCGCCGACCGGGCGACGGAGGACCTGCTGCGCGAGCGCCTGCTGGAGATCCGGCCGGACGACTCGATCCGGGGCGAGGAGGGCGACGACCACGAGGGCACGAGCGGCGTGCGGTGGATCCTCGACCCGATCGACGGCACCGTGAACTACCTCTACGGCCTGCCCGACTGCGCGGTCTCGGTCGCCGCCGAGGTCGACGGCACGGTGGTGGCGGGTGCCGTGGTCGGGATCCTGTCCGAGGTCGTGTACGCCGCCGCGCTGGGCCACGGTGCCACCCGCAGCGGCCGCCCCATCGGCGTACGTCCCACCCCGCCGCTGCAGGAGCGGCTCGTCCTCACGGGCTTCGGCTACCAGCGGGCCGTCCGCGAGCACCAGGCCGCCTGCGTCGCCCGGCTCCTGCCGGAGGTCCGCGACATCCGCCGGATGGGGTCGTGCGCGCTGGACCTGTGCCACGTCGCCGACGGCAGCGCGGACGCCTACGTCGAGGCGGGGCCGAAGCCGTGGGACTGGTCGGCGGGCGGGCTCGTGCTGCTCGAGTCGGGAGGCCGGTTCGACCTCCTCGACGGCAGTGCGCCCCTCGACTCGGGTGACCTGCGCAACGTCGTCGTGGGCACCACGGCCGACGGCTGGGACAGCTTCGTCGAGGCCCTCGGGACCGCCGGCTTCCTCGCCTGAGGCAACGCTGCGCAACCCGCTCGAACAGGTGACTGGTCCTGCCCGGGATTGCGGGAATAGGGAGACGTACTCCACTGTTCAGGCGACACGTTGCGGACCGGCTCACCACAGGGCTGTTCCATGGTGCACAATCTGGCGCCGACGACGAGCACAACTGGGTCCCACCCCCGCGCCGCGAACCGGCCGGCCAGGGACCACCGTATGGGGAGAGGAATCGATGGCCACCGACTACGACGCGCCGCGCAAGTCCGAGGAGGACCAGAGCGAGGAGAGCATCGAGGAGCTCAAGGCCCGACGTCACGACAAGAACTCCGGCAAGGTCGACGAGGACGAGACCGAGGCGGCCGAGTCATTCGAGCTGCCCGGCGCCGATCTCTCGCACGAGGAGCTGGCGGTCGAGGTCATGCCGCGGCAGGACGACGAGTTCACCTGCATGAGCTGCTTCCTGGTTCACCACCGCTCGCAGCTCGCGGACGAGAAGAAGCTCATCTGCCGCGACTGCATCTGATCCGCGGTCTCACACAGCGCCCGTCCCTCTCGTGGGGGGCGGGCGTTGCTCATGCGGTGCGGGCTCGCCTGCGGTCATCGTGCAGGTCCTGGAGGTGCTCGGCCTCGGCATGGAGCTGGTGGCGGGCCGGGTGGTCGTCCGGTGTGCCGAAGAGCATCCGTTGGATCTCCTTGAAGCGCGGACAGACCCGGTAGTGCACGGCCGGCCTTCCCAGCTCACGTGAGCGCCTCAGGTTCACGATGTAGCCGATCGTCGTCATCCGCCGGTCCTGGCGTGGCACCCACCACCCGGTCACCTCGAGGTCGACGTGAGCGGGATACCGGTTGCCGCCCCGGTTACGGGCTCCGTCGGCCCGCATCGCACCGACCTCCTCGCCGGTGTCCTCGTCCCTGAGCTCGACCCTGATCCCGGCCAGCGTGAGCAGCCGCTGGACGACGCTGACTCGCGGACTGGTCCTCCCGGTCTCCCAGCGTGCGACGACCGACTGGGAGACCTCGAGGATCGCGGCCAGCCCCCGCTGCGAGACGTCGAGGATGCGACGTACCCGACGCACGAGGCCCGGCACCCCACCATCGAACGGCCCCATCAGCATCCAGTCCCGTTCCTCCTCCGTCAGGTCCGTCGTCCTGAGCGGGTGAATCGTCCCCACCATCTGCCTGCCCCTTCGAGTGATGTCGTGTCCGTTTCATCACAGAGCGGCGGTAGGACAGTGCAGGTCGGTCATCCACAATCGAGCCGTCCGCACAGCATGTGCGGTACCTGTGGACGGTTCCTGGCCCGCCCTGGGCCGGTCTCGGCGGTGGGCCCGCTCGCGCCTCGGCACTGGCCAACGAGTCGCTGAGAGACTCACGGGCCACTGAGCGCGGCAGCTCCTCACGCACAGGTGTTGAGTCGCTCAGAGACTCACTGGCCAGTGCCGGCGGGGAGGTGACAGTGGTGGGGCGTACGACGACGCAGGCAGACGCCCGCCTCCGCAGCGGCGAGGGGCCTCGGGCGTCAGTGCAGGCGGCTCAGGACTGGGGTGCGGAGGCCTTCGACGCGTCCTGGCCGTCCTTCTTCAACTGCGGCGGCAGGTGACCGGTCGACTTGGCGTAGTAGTCGGCCGCGCGACGGGCGGCCAGCATCCGGGCCACTCCGATGAGGGTGCCGCTGACCGCGGCGAACATGACCGCCTCGCCCATGCCCACGTCGGGGTCGGCGGGGTTGGCGGGCGGATTCTTGCCCGTCGCTGCGCGCCACGAGGTGGTGAGCACCTTCTTGGCCACGGCGGCGGCACCGACGGCGGCGACGAGGGAGAACGCCGAGAAGAACTTGCTGTTCGAGGGTTCCTGGGAGGCCATGACGGCAACCCTACCCAGAGCGTCCCGCGGTCCGGCCCACCCTGACGGCCGTGACGACGGCCTCCGGTCGACGGCAGCTCACGAGCCAGTACGGCGCCGGGTCGGCCGGGTCCGTGATGTCGACCCGCACCCCGCGCTTGAGGTAGGGACGCAGCAGGAGATACGCCCGTGCGTCCGCGTCGACGCCCGCTTGCCGGCGTACGCCGTCGGCGTCCAGTGCGGTCACCTCGCCGACGTGCTCGAGGCCGATGTGGGCGCGACCGGCGCTGAAGGTGCCGTTCTCCACGGCGACCCGCGGGCGGCCGTAGCTCACGAAGAGCGCCACCATCGCCACCAGCGCGCCGGCGGCGATCGACCACGCCAGGGGCTCGGGGACGGCCACGATGAACGCGAGCCACAGCGAGGCCACCAGCATCGTGCCCTGCACCCACCAGCGCAGCGGAACGGTGAGGCGTTCGGCGTAGTCCACGGCCCAGATCCTATAGATGGCCGATAGATTCCTCCCTCGTGCCCGACAGCGACCTCGACAGCGACCTCGACAGCGACCTCGACAGCGACCTCGACATCGCCGTCGTCCGCCTCGACCCGGACCTGCCCCTGCCGACCTACGCCCACCCCGGCGACGCCGGCGCCGACCTCCACACGACGGTGGACATCACGCTGGGACCGGGGGAGCGGGCGATGGTGCCGACGGGGCTGTCGATCGCCCTGCCGGACGGCTACGTCGCGCTCGTGCACCCGCGGTCGGGCCTCGCGGCGCGCCACGGGATCTCGATCGTGAACAGCCCCGGCACGGTCGACGCGGGCTACCGCGGCGAGATCAAGGTCCTGCTGATCAACCACGACCCGACCGAGTCGGTCACGCTCGCGCGCGGCGACCGGATCGCCCAGCTGGTGATCCAGAAGTTCGAGCGCGCCCGGTTCGTCGAGGTGGGGGTGCTGCCGGACTCGGTGCGGGGCGCCGGGGGCTACGGTTCTACAGGTACCGGCGCGCGACCATGAGCCGGTTCGCTAGCAAGGAGATGTTGACGTGAAGTTCCGCCGCAAGGCACAGGCCACCGACACCGTCGAGGACGCGGGCACCGCGACCGCTGACACCCCGACCGAGGGGGCCGCCGAGACGCCCGACCCCCGCACCGGCCCCTTCGACGTGTCGCAGGTCGAGGGCGACGGCATCGACCGCGCCGACCTCGGGTCCGTGCTCGTGCCGGCGATCGCCGACCGAGAGCTGCGGCTCCAGGTCGACGAGCAGAGCGGACAGGTGCGTTCGGTGATGCTCGCCGGTTCGGACGGAGCGTGCGAGTTCCAGGCCTTCGCGGCCCCCCGCAACGGCGACCTCTGGTCCGACGTGCGGCCGCAGATCGCCGAGGACATGGCGCGTCGCGGCGGCCAGACCACCGAGCGCGAGGGTCGCTGGGGCACCGAGCTGGTGTGCCAGATGCCGGTGAAGCGCCCCGACGGCAGTGACGCCACCCAGCCGTCGCGGATCATCGGCATCAACGGTGACCGCTGGATGCTGCGCGCCTCGTTCCTCGGCCGTCCGGCGCTCGACCCCGACAACACCGCGGAGTGGGAGGACGCGCTCGCCCAGGTCGTCGTACGACGCGGTGAGCAGGCCATGCCCGTCGGTGAGCCCCTCCCGGTCCGGCTGCCGGACGACGCCCGCCGGGTGCGGTGACCCGTGGCGGAGAAGAGCCGGCTGCGGCAGGCGCTGTCCAAGTGGGCCGACAGCGGTGAGGCGCACCAGCGCGACCTGCGCCAGTCCTACGCGACCGAGGAGGCGGTGGCCATCGCCGACGCCCCCGAGCGCGAGCAGGTGGTCGTCAGCGGCGTCCTGCGCACCGTCACCCTGCGCCCGCGCGGCGGCGTCCCGGCCCTCGAGGCCGACCTCGACGACGGCTCCGGCGTGATCACCGTCGTGTGGCTCGGCCGCCGGCGGATCACCGGGGTCGACCCCGGCCGCTCGGTGACGGTGGCGGGCTGCATCGGGCGCCAGGGCGGCGTCCCACTGATGTTCAACCCTCGCTACGAGCTGCGCCCGTGACGGAGGGGACCCCCACGCCCCGGGAGGGCGGCACGGAGAAGGTCGAGACCGAGACCGTCGAGGCGGTCGTGCGCCAGCAGCTCTCCAAGGCGCTCGGAGGTCGGCGTGGCATGGCCGAGGCGGCCGTGCCGACCATCCTCTTCACCGTGACGTGGCTGACCCAGCGCGACCTCGACCTCGCGCTGATGGTCAGTGTGGGAGCGGCGCTGGTGCTGCTCGCCGTCCGTCTGGTGCAGCGCTCGACGGTCCAGTTCGTCGTCAACGCGCTCTTCGGGATCGCGATCGGGTGGTACTTCGTGCACCGCTCGGCAGCTGCAGGTGGCTCCGAGCAGGACCAGGCGCTCGCCTACTTCCTGCCCGGCATCCTCTACAACGGCGGGTACGCCGTCGTGCTGGCGTTCACCTGCCTCATCGGATGGCCGCTGGTGGGGTTCATGGTCGGCAGCATCACCGGCGACCCGACCGCCTGGCACCAGGACAAGCAGATCGTCAAGCTCTGCACCCGGCTCACCTGGCTGCTGGTCGCGCCGTGCCTGCTGCGCGTCGCGATCCAGGCTCCGATCTGGCTCGCCGGCAGCGCGGCGTCGATGGACCCCGACACGGCCGTGGCGATCCTGGGCGTGTCGAAGATCGTGCTGGGCTGGCCGCTCCAGCTCGCGGCACTCGGCTCGATGGTGTGGCTGCTCTCGCGCAACCGCACACCCGTCTCGCCCGACGCCGCTCCGGCCTGAGCCGGATCAGCCCGGGTGGCTGCCGGGGGAGAGCAGGCGCTCGAGCTCGGCCTCGACCTCGGCAGGCACGACGAACAGGAGCTCGTCGCCGGACTCGAGCGGCTGCTCGGCCTCGGGCGTGTAGACCTGGCCATCGCGCAGGATCGTGACGAGCGCGCAGTTGTCGGGGAACGGCACCAGCCCGGCCGGCGTACCGACGAAGGGGGAGTCCGCGGACAGGGTGAGCTCGACGAGGTTGGCGTTGCCCTGGCGGAAGGTGAAGAGCCGCACCAGGTCGCCGATCGAGACGGCCTCCTCGACCAGCGCCGACATGATGCGCGGGGTCGAGACGTTGACGTCGACGCCCCAGGCCTCGGTGAAGAGCCACTCGTTGTTGGGGTGGTTGACCCGGCCGACGGTGCGCGGCACGCCGAACTCGGTCTTCGCCAGCAGCGAGGTGACCAGGTTGGCCTTGTCGTCCCCGGTGGCGGCGATCACCACGTCGCACTTGCCCAGCTGGGCCTCGGACAGCGACGACAGCTCGCACGAGTCGGCCAGCAGCCACTCGGCGTTGGGGACGCGCTCGGGCCGGATCGAGGACGGGTTCTTGTCGATGAGCAGGACCTGGTGGCCGTTGTCGATCAGCTCGCGCGCGATCGAGCGACCCACGGCTCCGGCTCCGGCGATGGCGACGCGCATGTCAGCAGTGCTCCTGTGTTCCGGTGGGGCTCTCGATCACGGTCAGTCGTCCTCGGGCCCGGAGTCGAGCACCGAGTAGGCGTGCGCGGCGTGCTCCTCGCGCATCACGAGGTGCAGCATGTCGCCCTCCTGGAGGACCGTCTCGCGGGTCGGCAGCATGCCCTCGCCGAGGCGGTCGATCCACGCGATCCGGCTGCGGGACTGCATCTGGAACTCGACCGTGCGGTTGCCGATCCACTCCTCGGGCACCTGGACGTGGTCGACGCGGATGGTGCCTGACGGGTCGCGGAAGTCGGGCTCGGCACCGGCCGGGAGGATCCGGCGCAGCACCTGGTCGGCCGTCCACTTCACCGTCGCGACCGTCGTGATGCCGAGGCGCTGGTAGACCTCGGCCCGACCGGGGTCGTAGATGCGGGCGACGACCTGCTGGATCCCGAACGTCTCCCGCGCGACCCGCGCGGCGATGATGTTGGAGTTGTCTCCGCTCGAGACCGCCGCGAAGGCGTCGGCACGGCGGATGCCGGCCTTCTCGAGCACCTGCTGGTCGAAGCCGTAGCCGGTGATCTTGTCGCCGTTGAACTCCGGGCCGAGCCGTCGGAACGAGTCGGGCTCGCTGTCGATGATCGACACGGTGTGGTTGCGGTCCTCGAGGCTGCGGGCGAGCGTCGAACCGACGCGGCCACAACCCATGATCACGACGTGCACCCCCGAACCGTAGCCCAGCGTGGTTTCGGGCGCGCGCGGGTCTAGGCTTCCCGCCTGTGAGTGTCGGCGACGTGTCCAAGCGGATCCTGCTGGGCCGCAAGCTCCGCAGCAGCCAGCTCGGAGAGACGCTGCTGCCGAAGCGCATCGCCCTACCCGTGTTCGCCAGCGACGCGCTGTCGTCGGTGGCGTACGCCCCGGACGAGATCTTCATCATGCTGGCGATCGCGGGCACGTCCACCTACGTCTGGTCGTGGAAGATCGGCCTCGTGGTGGCACTGGTGATGCTCACCGTCGTCGCGAGCTACCGCCAGACCGTGCACGCCTACCCGTCGGGTGGCGGCGACTACGAGGTCGCGACCGTCAACCTCGGCCGCAACGCCGGGATCACGGTGGCCAGCGCGCTGATCGTCGACTACGTCCTGACGGTGGCGGTGTCGATCTCGTCCGCCGCCCAGTACGCCGCTGGCGCGATCCCGCCGCTCATCGACCACGAGGCGACGGTCGGCGTGGTCGCCGTGGCGATCCTCACCGCGATGAACCTGCGCGGCGTGAGGGAGTCGGGCGGATTCTTCGCCGTGCCGACCTACCTCTTCATGGTCGCGATCCTCGGCATGTGCGGCTACGGCCTGCTGCGCCTGCTGGTCGGTGACCTCCCCGACGCGGAGAGCGCCGGGCTGACGATCCAGCCCTCGCCGGGTTGGGAGGAGCCCCTGACGCAGGTCGGACTGATGTTCCTGCTCGCGCGGGCCTTCTCCTCGGGTTGTGCGGCACTGACCGGCGTCGAGGCGATCAGCAACGGCGTCCCCGCGTTCCGCAAACCCAAGAGCCGCAACGCGGCGACGACCCTCCTGCTGCTGGCCCTGATCGCCATCACGATGATGATGAGCGTCATCGTGCTCGCCAAGCAGATGACGATCCGCTACGTCGATCCCCACGAGCTGGACCGGCTGCGCAGCGCCGGGGGAGGCGCGGTCCCCGCGGACTACGACCAGCACCCGGTGATCGCCCAGATCGCGGCGGGCGTGTTCGACCACTTCTCGCCGGGCTTCTACTTCGTCATCACCGTCACCGGCATCATCCTGGTGCTCGCGGCGAACACCGCCTTCAACGGCTTCCCCGTGCTCGGCTCGATCCTCGCCCAGGACGGGTTGGCGCCCCGGTCCCTCGGGTCGCGCGGCGACCGGCTCGCCTACAGCAACGGCATCGTCTTCCTGGCGGCCCTGTCGATGCTGCTGATCTGGGTCTTCGACGCCGAGACGACCAAGCTGATCCAGCTCTACATCGTCGGCGTCTTCGTGTCCTTCAACCTCAGCCAGCTCGGCATGATCCGCCACTGGACCCGTCACCTCAGGACCGAGACCGACCCGGCGGCCCGCCGCCGGATGCTGCGCTCGCGAGCGATCAACACCTTCGGCCTGGGCATGACAGCCGTGGTGCTGGTGATCGTGCTGATCACCAAGTTCCTCGCAGGCGCCTGGATCACGATCCTCGCGATGGGCTTCTTCTTCCTGGTGATGCGGGCGATCGGTCGTCACTACGCCCGCGTCGAGCTCGAGCTGGCGGCCGACGAGCAGGACAAGGTGATGCCGACCCGCGTGCACGCGATCGTGCTGGCGTCCAAGCTGCACAAGCCCACCCTGCGCGCTCTCGCCTTCGCCCGCGCGACCCGCCCCAACGTGCTCGAGGCGATCTACGTCAGCATCGACCCCAAGGCCACCAACCGGCTCCTCGAGGACTGGGACGAACGACGACTCGACATCCCGCTCAAGGTGCTCCACTCGCCCTACCGCGAGGTCGTCCGGCCGATCGTCGAGTACACCCAGGAGATCCGCCGGGCCAGCCCGCGCGGCGTCGTCGCGGTCTACATCCCGGAGTACGTCGTCGGCCGCTGGTGGGAGCAGCTGCTGCACAACCAGACGGCGCTGCGCCTCAAGGGCCGCCTCCTCTTCACCCCCGGCGTCATGGTCATCTCCGTGCCCTACCAGCTGCGGTCCTCGCAGGTCGCCCAGGAGCGCGAGCGACGCGACGAGGAACGGGTGCACGCCGGTGACCTGCGCCGCGGACGCGTCACGTCGCGCAACAGCCGCCCCGGCCAGATCGACGACCTGTGAGGGCCGGATGAGTCGACGTACGACCCGGGTCCGCAAGCCCCGCGGACGCTCGCGGGTCGGGGAGCGCTTCGAGGCCGAGGTCGGTGCGATCGCCCACGGTGGCCACTGCGTCGTACGCCTCCCCGAGCCGGAGGCGCGGGTGGTGTTCGTGCGCCATGCGCTGCCCGGCGAGCGGGTCGTCGTCGAGATCACCGAGGGCACGGACGGAGACCGGTTCTGGCGCGGCGACGCCGTGTCGGTCGTGCAGGCCTCGCCCGACCGAGTCGACGCGCCCTGCCCGTACGCCGGTCCCGGTCTGTGCGGGGGCTGCGACTTCCAGCACGTCACGGTGCCCGCCCAGCGCGGCCTGAAGACTGCGGTCGTGCGCGAGCAGCTCGTGCGGCTCGGCCGCCTCGAGCCTGGCTCCGACCTCGTCTCCGGGCTGCAGGTGGAGGCCGTGCCGGTGCCCGGCCGCGACGACGACGGGCTGCGCTGGCGCACGCGGCAGCGCTACGCGATGACCCCCGACGGCCGCCCCGCCATGCGCCAGCACCGCTCCCACGACCTGGTGCCCGTCGACGACTGCCTGATCGCCGCCGACGGCGCGCGCCCGACGGACGCGTCGGTCGAGGAAGGCGACGAGCACCTGTCACGAGGAGGCCCCGTCACCCATGAGGTGACCGCGTCCGGGCAGGTGCATCCCTTCAGCGTCGCGGCCGACGGTTTCTGGCAGGTCCACCCCGAGGCTCCGCGGGTGCTCGTCGAGGCCGTCCTGGACCTGCTCGCGCCGGCGCCGGAGGAGCGGACCCTCGACCTCTACGCCGGGGTGGGCCTGTTCGCGCGGTTCGTCGGCGAGGTGACCGGCGCGCGCGTGGTGGCGGTCGAGGCCGACCGGGCGGCCTGCCAGCACGCCCGCGGCAACCTCGCTGCGTTGAGGAGCGCCACCGTCGAGTGCGGCCCCACCGACCGCGTCCTCCGCTCAGGGCTGGACGAGCCCTTCGACCTCGTCGTCCTCGACCCGCCTCGCGAGGGTGCCAAGCGCGCGGTCGTGGAGCAGGTCGTCGACCGGCGCCCCCGCGCGGTGGCGTACGTCGCCTGCGACCCCGCTGCGCTCGCCCGCGACGTAGCGATCTTCGCCGAGCACGGCTACGAGCTCACCGCGATCCGCGCCTTCGACCTCTTCCCGATGACCCACCACGTCGAGTGCGTGGCGCTCCTCGAGCGAATCCGGCCCGCAATGTCGTAAGTCAGAACTACGATCGCGCCCGTGGGTCTCATCTCGGCGGTTCTGCGCTTCGTCCTGAAGAAGGTGGGTGCCCTCCTTGCTGTGGTGCTGGCCATGTTCGTGGGACTCCTGCTCGTCCAAGCCGCTGTCCCAGCGGTCAAGGACGCGGTGACCGATCGCGAGCGCCTTCAGCAAGTGGGCAAGGATCGAGCCGCCCTCGAGGAAGATCTCGGC
Source organism: Nocardioides glacieisoli (assembly GCF_004137245.1). GTDB lineage: Bacteria > Actinomycetota > Actinomycetes > Propionibacteriales > Nocardioidaceae > Nocardioides > Nocardioides glacieisoli. The sequence continues at coordinate 239,654 of NZ_SDWS01000004.1, read as the reverse complement.
CGGCTGCGTGCGGACGTCGCGCAAGCGCAGCGCGGGGAGGTCGCTTCGCGATTGGGCAGCATCGATGACGAGGTCGAGGGGCTCGGCGACCGGGTGACGGACCAGCGGGCCGAGGTTGCAGAGAAGGTGGCGGAGAGCGAGGAGTGCGGTGCCATACGGGATGCGGTGGAGAACCTGCCCCTGGTGCCCAATACGTGCGACCTCAAGGAGCAGGCTGCCGCGTCGGCTCAGGAGACGCTCGCGACTCTCGAGTCGAGCCTCGACCAGGCCGAGGCCACGGCATCGGTTCTGCGCGACCCAGACCTGACGCCTCAACAGAAGCTCGAACAGGTCGGCGCGGACGGCACCTTTGCCTCCTCCGAGAGAGAGATTGAAGCCGCCGAGTCGGAGCTAGCCCAGAAGCAGGCGGAGGAGCGCAGCTTGGAGCAAGCCCAAGGGTCAGGCGTCGGCTGGGTCGTCGACCAGTGGGCGCGGTCCTGGCGCTGGCTGGCCGCCGTCGCGCTCCTCGTGCTGGTGCTGCCGCCTGTCGGGAGAATCGTCAGTTATTTCGTCCTGATGCCTCTGGTTCATCGCATACACCGGCGGATGCACCTGGCCGGTGCGATGGGCGAAGAGGGGGCAGTCCGTAGCGTGCCAGCCGAGCGGACACTGACAGTGGAGCTCGGCCCCGGCGAGGTGTTGGCCGCGCGGTCGGAGCACGTGCGGCCAGTGCAGGGCCGAATCCGCAGCCACTTGCTCTACGACTGGTCGTCTCCGTTCGTCAGCTTCGCTGCCGGGCTGTACGGCCTGAGCCGCGTCACGGGCGACGAGCGCGTCACCGCCGCGACTCTGTCCACACCGAACGATCCCGACTCATACCTGATGCGTATCGACTTCACCGATCACCCCGGTCTTGTGATGCGTCCGCGGCATGTGGTGGGCGTCGTCGGCTCGCCCCGCCTCGAGACGCGGTGGCGCTGGGGGATACAGGCATTCGCCACTTGGCAGGTGCGTTACATCCTGTTCACCGGCACCGGCAGCCTTGTCGTCCAAGGACATGGCGACGTGGTGGCGACGAACCCTTTCGGTGGCACCACCCGGATGGAGCAGCACCTCTTGATGGGCTTCGACTCCCGGCTGCACGTGGGCGTCAACCGGACCGAGGTGTTCTGGCCCTACTTGTGGGGCAGGACGCCACTGGTCGACGACGAGTTCACCGGCTCCCACCCGCTCTATTGGCAAAAAGCCAGCTCGGAGGGTCCCCGCAACCCGCTCGCGCGCGCCTTCGGTGCCTTCTTCTCAGCGTTCGGAAAGCTGCTCGGTTTCTGATTCTGGCAGGGTGGGGACATGGCCACCTACGAGGTCAACCAGGACGCCGTCGCCCACGCACGCCGGCTGATCGACGCTCGGCAGTACGTCCTCGACAGCGACTGGGGCGAGGTCCAGCCCCACGCGGAGGCGGAGAACGCCTACCTCGAGAAGCACCCCTTCGAGGACTACGCCGCATGGCACCTCGGCCTCACCGAGGGCGCGAACGACGGCACCAAGGCACGCCACGCGTTCGTGTACGGCGACCTGCGCCGGGTGCACCGCAGCGGCCTGATCGCGTGCGTCTACCGTGCCGCGGAGTGGCGGCACAAGAAGGTCGAGCTCGCGGCGCACGACCTGCTGCAGCGCCTCGACCAGATGGCCGGGATCGAGTAGGTCAGTGGGTCAGAGAGCGTTGTTGATGTCGTTCATCGAGTCCGACACGCTCACGTTGCTGCGGCCCCGTCCCTTGCCCTTGGCGTTGCGGCTGAAGTACATCAGCGGGCCGACCACCAGCGCGACCAGCGCTGTCAACCCCAGGCAGAACAGCAAGATCTGAACTCCGTCGGACATCCCGAACTCCCCTCGGACGTGGACCACCAGCGTAGAGGACCGCGGGGATCGTGGTCAGCGCGTCGCGAGCGCCGCCAACGCCGCGAGCGCTGCCGATCGGTCGGTGGCGTCGACCACCGTCCAGCCGTGCTCCGGCGCGAGGTCGAGCAGCTGCTGCCGCCCCTCGAGGACCAGCGGGTCGCCGCCGCGCTCCTCGATGATCCGCGAGATCACCGCGGTGACGGGTGTCTCGGTGCGCTGGTGCAGCCGATCGAGGAGGACGTCGGGCGCCACGTCGAGGACGACACCGACGTACGTCGCTCCCGCCTCGGCAGCGGCCGCCTCGAACCTCTCGGCCTGGCTCGGCGTGACGATGAGCTGGGGGAGGACCACGTCGCGACCGGTGCGCAGGTAGGCCGTCATCAGCGCGAGCGCGGTATGCCGAACGGCCTCGCCGGTGCCGACGAAGTCGTCCTCCCACCCCGACACCGACGACCGCAGGTCATCGATGTCGCAGACCAGCGTCCCGGGGTGGGCGGCTGCGTGCTCGCGGGCGAGCGTCGACTTGCCGACGCCCGAAGGACCGTTGAGGTGGAGGAGGGTCGGCACGCGGGGGAGGCTAACGGAGAGGGCGGGACCTCTGTGATATCTTGACGTCAAGATAATACTTGTCAGAAGTAAGGGTTGCCTGTCTTCCCGCCCCCGTGGGGGCGACGGCAAGATGGTGGTGAACCCGCGAACTCCCCGAGGAGATGTGGCTGATGGCCAGTCAGGACAGCTTCGGTGCCAAGGGCACCCTGGACGTGGACGGACAGTCCTACGAGATCTACCGCCTCGATGCGGTGAAGGGTGAGGGCCTCGACGTCGAGAGCTTGCCCTTCTCGCTGAAGGTGCTGCTGGAGAACCTGCTCCGCACCGAGGACGGCGCGGACATCACCGAGGACCACATCAAGGCGATCGCCGGCTGGGACGCGAGCGCCGCTCCCGACCAGGAGATCCAGTTCACGCCGGCGCGCGTGATCATGCAGGACTTCACCGGCGTGCCCTGCGTCGTCGACCTCGCCACCATGCGCGAGGCGATGGCCGAGCTCGGCGGCGACGCGACCAAGATCAACCCGCTCGCCCCGGCCGAGATGGTCATCGACCACTCGGTGATCGCCGACGTGTTCGGCTCCGCCGACGCGTTCGAGCGCAACGTCGAGATCGAGTACGAGCGCAACCGCGAGCGCTACCAGTTCCTGCGCTGGGGCCAGGGCGCGTTCGACGACTTCAAGGTCGTCCCGCCCGGCACCGGCATTGTGCACCAGGTCAACATCGAGCACCTCGCGCGCGTCGTGATGGTGCGCGACGGCGTGGCCTACCCCGACACCTGCGTCGGCACCGACTCCCACACCACGATGGTCAACGGCATCGGCGTGGTCGGCTGGGGCGTCGGCGGCATCGAGGCCGAGGCCGCGATGCTCGGCCAGCCGGTCTCCATGCTCATCCCGCGGGTGGTCGGCTTCAAGCTGTCCGGCGAGCTGCCTGCCGGCTCGACCGCGACCGACCTGGTGCTCACCATCACCGAGATGCTCCGCGAGCACGGCGTGGTCGGCAAGTTCGTCGAGTTCTACGGCGAGGGCGTCTCCGCGCTGCCGCTCGCCAACCGCGCCACGATCGGCAACATGAGCCCGGAGTTCGGCTCCACGATCGCCGTTTTCCCGATCGACGACCAGACCATCGACTACCTCCGCCTCACCGGCCGCACCGACGAGCAGCTCGCTCTCGTCGAGGCGTACGCCAAGGAGCAGGGGCTGTGGCACGACCCGAGCGCCGAGCCCCGCTACAGCGAGCGGCTCGAGCTCGACGTCTCCACCGTGGTGCCGTCGCTCGCCGGCCCGAAGCGTCCGCAGGACCGTGTCGAGGTCTCGGCCGCGAAGGACTCCTTCCGGGCGGCACTGAAGGACTACGTCGACGAGGGCGACAGCGACCCCGACGACGCCGCCAAGGCCTCGGGCTACGACGAGGCGGTCGAGGAGTCCTTCCCGGCCTCCGACTCGCCGAGCCACGAGGGCGGCAACGGCAAGCCCGTGCACGCCGACGCGCCGCACGACGCCGGTCGTCCGATGAAGAAGACGAAGATCTCGCTCGACGGCCAGGAGGTCGAGATCGACCACGGCGCCGTCGTGATCGCCGCGATCACCTCGTGCACCAACACCTCGAACCCGAGCGTGATGATCGGTGCCGCCCTGCTGGCCAAGAAGGCCGTCGAGAAGGGCCTGACCCGCAAGCCGTGGGTCAAGACCTCGCTCGCACCGGGCTCCAAGGTCGTCTCGGACTACTACGACCGCTCCGGCCTCACGCCGTACCTCGACAAGCTCGGCTTCAACCTCGTCGGCTACGGCTGCACGACCTGCATCGGCAACTCCGGCCCCCTCATCCCCGAGGTGTCCGCGGCCGTCAACGAGGCCGATCTGGCGGTCGTCTCGGTGCTGTCGGGCAACCGCAACTTCGAGGGCCGGATCAACCCCGACGTGAAGATGAACTACCTCGCGTCCCCGCCGCTCGTCGTGGCCTACGCCCTGGCCGGCTCCATGGACGTCGACCTGTTCGGCGACCCGCTGGGCCAGGACCAGGACGGCAACGACGTGTTCCTTGAGGACATCTGGCCGAGCCCGCAAGAGATCGAGGAGACGATCGCGAGCGCGATCACCTCCGACATGTTCGGCGAGTCCTACGCCGACGTCTTCAAGGGCGACGAGCGCTGGCAGTCGCTCCCCACCCCGGAGGGCAACACCTTCGAGTGGGACGAGGACTCGACCTACGTCCGCCGTCCTCCCTACTTCGACGGCATGCCCGACGAGCCGGAGGCGGTCACCGACATCGTCGGCGCCCGCGTGCTGCTCAAGCTGGGTGACTCGGTCACGACCGACCACATCAGCCCGGCCGGCGCGATCAAGAAGGACAGCCCGGCCGGCCACTACCTCGCCGAGCACGGCGTCGAGCAGCGCGACTTCAACTCCTACGGCTCGCGCCGCGGCAATCACGAGGTCATGATCCGCGGCACGTTCGCCAACATCCGCCTGCGCAACCAACTCGCGCCGGGCACCGAGGGCGGTGTGACCAAGGACTTCACGAAGGACGGCGAGGTCACCAGCGTCTACGAGGCGAGCGCGAGCTACCAGGAGGCCGGCACGCCGCTGGTCGTGCTCGCGGGCAAGGAGTACGGCTCGGGCTCGTCGCGCGACTGGGCGGCCAAGGGCACGGCCCTCCTGGGCGTCAAGGCCGTCATCGCCGAGTCCTACGAGCGCATCCACCGCTCGAACCTCATCGGCATGGGCGTCATCCCGCTGCAGTTCCCCGACGGCAAGACGGCTGACGACCTCGGCCTCACCGGCGCGGAGATCATCAGCATCAGCGGGATCACCGAGCTCAACGACGGCACGACCCCGAAGACCGTCACGGTCAAGGTCGAGCCCGCTCCCGGCACCGACATGGCGCACGGCGAGACGAGCGAGTTCGAGGCGACGGTCCGCATCGACACCCCGGGCGAGGCGAACTACTACCGCAACGGCGGGATCATGCAGTACGTCCTGCGCAACCTGCTGCGGGGCTGAGGCCTTGCGCGAGTTCCTCGAGCGCGCGGTGGCGGCCGTCGGCGACGACGGCCGCCTCCCGCTCGGCGGGATGGTCGACTGGGAGGTCTTCCCGTTCGACCGTGACGGCCTGCGGGTGCGTCCGCTGGTCGAGTACGCCGACCCGGAGCCCGACCGCCGCAAGCCTCCGGAGGAGTGCAAGACCTGTGTGGCGCTCGGTCGCGACGACCTGGTCCTGCACACCGGCGAGCGCCTGGCGGTGATCCGCCCGGCGCGCACGTCGCTGCCGTTCGTGGCCAACATCGTGTCCCGCACCCACGAGGTGCTCGACGACCTCGACGACGACGGGCACGTCGAGCTGGGCCGGCTGATCGGTCGCACCTACGGCGCCCTGCGCGCCCTCGACGGTGTCGGGAACGTGCACGTCAACAAGTGGGAGAACGGCACCGGCCACCTCTCGGTGACCCTGCTCGCCCGTCCCCTCGGCGTGCTCCAGCTGCGCGGCTCGAACCTGCCCGTCTGGGCGGACATGCTCCCGAACGTCCCGCAGGACGAGTACGACGCCCGCGCGGACGTCGTACGGGCTGCGCTGGCCTGAGGACTGCGCCGGTAGCCTGACGCGGTGAGCGACGCCGACCAGACGCCCGATCCCGCGCCGCACGCATCGCCTGACCTGCCGCCGAGCGAGTCGCCCGACCAGGCACCCGCCGCGATGTCGTACGAGCCGGCGCCCGTGGTCGAGGAGCAGCGCTCGAGCCGGCTGCCGCTCGTGCTGGCCACTGTCGGTGCCGTGCTGGTGCTCGGGGCGGCGCTGGCCGCACCGCTCGTCGACCAGGCACTGCGCGGCGAGGAGGAGGTGCAGCGGGCGCTCGACCTGACCCTGGTCGAGACGTGGGACATCACGGACCGTGCGCACACGACGGACGACGTGACCTATCCGCAGAACCCGCCGGCGGGTGGCGCGCACGCGCCGATCTGGCTCGACTGCGGCGTGTACGACGAGCCGGTGCGGGACGAGAACGCGGTCCACGACCTCGAGCACGGCACCGTGTGGATCACCCACGACCCCGATCTGTCCGCGGACGACGTCGAGGAGCTCGCCACACAGCTGCCCGACAACGGGATCATGTCGCCGCGCTCGGATCTGCCTTCACCGGTCGTCGTCACCGTCTGGGGTGCGCAGCTCCAGCTCGACGGGGCGGACGACGAACGGCTCGGGCTGTTCCTGGAGGAGTACGGCGACGGGCACACCGCGCCGGAGTTCGGGGTGAGCTGCCAGGGCGGCACCCCCGACCCCACCGGCGCGCTGCCGGGAGAAGGCGTCAACGCCTGAAACGAGACCGTGGAGGATCCGTGCCGGGATGCGGCTCGGATCCTCCACGATGTCGTCGGATCAGTGCTGCAGGAAGCTGAGCAGCGCCCGGTTGAACTCGTCGGCGTGGCTCACGTTGAAGCCGTGGGGCGCGTCCTGGACGACCACCAGCTCGGAGCCGGCGATCGCCTCGTGGGTGCGCTTGCCCGATCCCTCGAACGGGACCGTGGCGTCGCTGTCGCCGTGGATGACGAGCGTCGGGACGGTGACCTTGGCGAGGTCGTCGCGGAAGTCCGTCGTGCCGAAGGCCTCCATGCAGCCGAGCGCGGCCGTCTGGTCACTCTGGTGGCACAGGACGATCGCCTCCTGGCGTTGCTCCTCGGTGACCTTGAGCTCGCCCTTGGCGGAGAAGAAGTCCTGCGTGAAGCCGTCGAAGAAGGTCGTCCGGTCGGACTCCAGCCCCTTCGTCATCTCGGCAGCCGCCTCCTCGGTCAGCGGCCCGTCCGGGTTGTCGTCGGACTTCAGCAGGTAGGGCGGCACGGCGGCCGCGAAGACCACGGAGTGGATCCGGTCCTCGCCGTGGCGGGCGATGTAGCGAGCCACCTCGCCACCGCCCATCGAGAACCCGACGAGCGTCACGTCGGTCAGGTCGAGCTCCTTGAGCACGCCGTCGAGGTCGTCGGCGAGCGTGTCGTAGTCGTAGCCCTTGGAGGGCTTGTCGCTGCGACCGAAGCCGCGGCGGTCGTAGGCGACGACGCGGTGGCCGGCGGCGCTCAGCGGCCCGACCTGCTCGCTCCACGACTCACCGGACAGCGGCCATCCGTGGATGAGGACGACGGGACGGCCGGAGCCGCCGGAGTCCTCGACGTGGACCTTGGTGGAGCTCAGCAGGCCGGAGCTTGCGGTGACGTCAGGCACGCGGTGATCCCTTCATGGGGCCTCTTGTGGAGACCGTTCGACTGGTACTTCGACCGTAGGCACGCCGCCGGATGGGTCGTCCCACCCGCCGGGGTGGCCGTCCCGATAACCTCCCCACCATGCTCGCCGCCTTCTCGATCTCGCCCATGTCCAGCGACCCGACCGGGTCCGTCACCGAGGCCGTCGCCGAGGCCGTACGCGTCGTCCGTGCGTCCGGGCTGCCCCACGAGACCACCTCGATGTTCACCACGATCGAGGGGGAGTGGGACGAGGTGATGGCCGTCGTGAAGCAGGCCGTCGACGCGGTGGCCCAGGTGTCGCCGCGCGTCGGCCTCGTGCTCAAGGCCGACATCCGGCCGGGTTTCACGGGCCAGCTCACGGCCAAGGTCGAGCGCATCGAGCAGGCACTCGCCGAGGACTGATCGCTTCGGAGCGGGCTAGCGTGGCGCGCATGGACTCCGAGACGCGCACCTACCGCACCGGCGGCGAGGAGGTGGTGCTCGACCTGACGGAGGAGGCCGCCGACTTCGTGGCCGACCGCGGGGACGGGCTGCTGCACGTGTTCGTTCCCCACGCGACCGCGGGGCTGGCGATCATCGAGACCGGGGCAGGCTCCGACGACGACCTGCTCGCCGCCCTGGGCGACCTGCTGCCCGCCGACGACCGCTGGCGGCACCGCCACGGATCACCCGGCCACGGTCGCTCGCACGTGATGCCGGCGATCGTGCCGCCGCACTGCACCGTGCCGGTGCTCGCCGGTCGGCTGGCGCTCGGCACGTGGCAGAGCATCTGCCTGGTGGACCTCAACGTCGACAACGCCAGCCGCGAGGTTCGCTGGTCCTTCCTGGCGGGCTGACGCCGGTGGACCTGGCGAGAGCGACCCCGGCCGAACGGCGTACGCCCCTGCCCGGCGACGACCTCGTCGACGCCGACGTCGTGATGGACCGCGGCTTCGACGTGCCGGCCCCGCCCGACGTGGTGTGGCCGTGGCTGGTGCAGCTCGGCAAGCGGCGTGCGGGGTGGTACCTCCCGGTCTCCGTCGAGCGGTTCGTCCCGCCGTCGCGCCGGGCGCTGCGACGCCTCGAGCCGCGCTGGCTCGCGCACGACGTCGGCGACGTGATCCCCGACTGGGGCGGTGCCGACGCGACGTTCACGCTGGCCGGGATCGAGCACCCCCGCCACCTCCTCTACACCTCGCGGCGCGGCCGCACCGACCTGACCTGGTGCCTGCACCTGGCGCCTGTCGGGACGGGCGGCACGCGGGTCCACCTGAGGCTGCGGCTCGGGCCGGTGCGGCACCGGCGGCTCGCCGAGGCGGCAGGTGGACTGTTCGACGCGCTGTCGATCATCGGTCTCGCCGCGGGCCTGCGCGAGCGGGTGGCGGGCTAGCGTGGCGCCGGTGAGCGACCAGCCCTTCGAGGTCCGGGACGTCGAGCCCGGGGACGCCGACGTGGTGCTGGAGGTGATCCGGTCGGCCTTCGGTGCCGGCGGGTCCGCGCACGGGGACCAGGTCGCCGGCCTGTGGGCCGAGGTCCGCGCCGGGGAGCACCTGCTCGCCGAGCGCGTCGCCGTCGTCGACGGCGAGGTGGTCGGGCACGTCGGGGTGAGCCACTGCTGGCTGGACGCGCGCCGCGAGCTGGTGCCGATGGCCATGCTGTCGCCGCTGAGCACGGTGCCTGACCGGGAGCGTCAGGGGATCGGGAGCGCCCTGGTCGCGGCCGCGATCGAGGCGGGCCGCGACACGGGTCGGCCCGCGCTCGTCCTCGAGGGGAGCCCGACGTTCTACTCCACTCGCGGCTTCCGCCCGGCGTCGGACCACGGCATCGAGGCACCGACCGTGCGAGTGCCACCGCCGGCGTTCCAGGTCGTGGCGTACGCGCTCGAGGACTGGATGACCGGACGCGTGGTCTACCCGGAGGTGTGGTGGCGCCACGACTCGACGGGCATGCGCGACCCCGACCTCGCCGAGGTGGAGGCGGCTCTACGCCGCTGATCGAACAGATGTTCGATACACTGGACCGGTGTTCCCGACCCCACAACCCCGGCAGCGACCGACCCCGCCGCAGGGACACCGCGGCGTCGCGCCGCCCGGCTGGCCCCGCCAGGTGCGCCCGCCCGATGCCCCCGACTGGGAGGCGACCGCGGCCGGCTGGCTGCTCGACCTGTGCCCGCCCGACTACCGGCGCTTCCCGGGCCTGCGCCGCCACGTGGTGGTCCTCGCGAGGTTCGCCGTGCTCCACGTCGAGGCCCAGCAGCTCGCGACCAGGCGCGGGCTGAGCGAGATCCGCGGCGACCTGAGGGACGTCGCCGACGAGGCCGTGGTGACCGCTGCGGTCCAGACCTTCCAGCTCGAGGACGCGCGCCTGCTCGCCGTACGCCGTGAGGTGGGCCTGGTCGAGGAGGCGCTGCGCGGGCGCCGCTACCGCGTCCGGATGTGAGGTCTGGCTAGGGTCGACGGATGCCCGAGCCCGCCCCCGTCCGCACCGACTTCGTCCAGGTCACGCTGGTCGACCCGCGCGGGCGCGTGCTGATGCAGGAGCGCGACGAGCACGCGCCGGTGTGGCCGGAGATGTGGTGCTTCCCGGGTGGCGGGCTCGAGGACGGTGAGGAGCCCGTCGTCGGTGCTGTGCGTGAGCTGGCCGAGGAGTCCGGAGTCGAGCTCGCCCCCGAGGACCTCGCCGACCTCGGCCGCTTCGAGCTGGTCACCGCAGACCGCGGCACCTTCTACTTCCACGCCTTCGTCGCGCGCACGGCGCTGCGCGAGGTCGAGTGCCACGAGGGCCGCCAGATGGTGTTCGTCGACTCCGACCCCCTGCCCGATGTCGACCTCGTGCCGTCCACGGCGCTCGTCGCACCGGTGCTGCGCCAGTGGATCGCGGACCACCCGTTCGTCCCGGACCCGGGCGCCCGCACCTTCGCCAGCATCGTGCTGGTCGACCGCGAGGGCCGCATCCTGCTGCAGGAGCGCGACGAGCACGCGCCGATCGACCCGGAGTCGTGGGGCCTCGCCGGCGGCCACGTCGAGCCCGGCGAGGACTTCGAGCCGGCGGCCTACCGCGAGCTCGAGGAGGAGACCGGCCTACGCCTCACGCCTGGAACCCTCGCGCTCTTCGGGGAGTTCGTCGTCGACCACACGCGGGCGCACGGCACGTGGGACCGGATGCAGGTGTTCGTGGCGGCCACCGACCTCACCGACGCCGACATCGACTGCCGCGAGGGCCGGCAGATCGTGTTCGTCGAGCCCGACGTCGCCCGCGGCCTCGACCTGACCTCCGCTGCCGCCGACGTCCTGCCCGCCTTCCTCGACAGTCCCCTGTACGCCAGCATGGCGCCATGACCACCTCGACCTCGCTCACCGTCCATCCCGTTCCGTCGATGGGCGCGGAGGACGTGCTCGTCGGGCCCGACGGCACCGTCTGGACCGGCACCGAGGACGGCGCCATCTGGGCGATCGACCCGACCGACGGGAGCACGCGACGCGTCGCCGACACTGACGGCCGTCCCCTCGGCCTCGAGCTGCTGCCCGACGGGCGGCTGCTGGTCTGTGACGCGAGGAGGGGCCTGCTCGCGGTCGAACCAGTGTCGAGGGCGGTCGAGGTGCTGCTCGACCGGATCGAGGGCGAGCCGATGCGCTTCTGCAACAACGCGGCGGTGGCGTCCGACGGCACCATCTGGTTCAGCGACTCCTCGCGCCACTACGGCATCGAGCGGTGGAAGGACGACTTCCTCCAGGACACCCGGTCGGGTCGGCTGGCCCGCCGCGACCCCGACGGCACCGTCACCGTCCTCGTCGACGGGCTCGCGTTCGCCAACGGGGTCGCGCTCGCCGAGGACGGATCCTTCGTCTGCGTGGCCGAGACCCGGGCCCGCACCGTCGTACGCCTCTGGCTCACCGGTGAGCGGGCGGGGGAGCAGGACCACCTCGTCACCGACCTCCCCGGCTACCCCGACAACATCAGCCGCGGCAGCGACGGCCTCGTGTGGGTGACCATCGGGAGCCCGTACGACCCCGTCGTGGAGCGGATCGGGGCGGCGCCGCTCGCGGTGCGCAGGCTCGCCACCAGGATCCCCGAGCGGCTCCAGCCGGCGCCGAAGCGCACCATCCGCGCGCAGGCGTACGACGCCGACGGGAGGCTCGTGCACGACGTCGACGTCGACCACTCCGGCTTCCACATGGTCACCGGGGTCCGCGAGCACGAGGGCCGGGTGTGGCTGGGCAGCCTCCACGAGGCTGCGGTGGCCGTCCACGAACTGCCATGAAATAGACTCGGTCGACATGGCACTCCTCGACTCGATCTCTTCCCCGCGCGACCTCCGCGGGCTGTCCGAGGGGCAGCTGGACGAGCTGGCCGCCGAGATCCGCGACCTGATGATCCGCACCGTCGCGACCAACACCGGGCACCTCGGCCCCAACCTCGGCGTGGTCGAGCTGACGCTGGCGATCCACCGCGTCTTCGACTCCCCGCACGACCGCGTCGTGTTCGACACGGGCCACCAGTCCTACGTGCACAAGCTCGTCACCGGGCGTCACGCCAGCTTCGACACGCTCCGCAAGGAGGGCGGCGTCAGCGGCTACCCCAGCCAGGCCGAGTCCGAGCACGACATCGTCGAGAACTCGCACGCCAGCACCTCGCTGTCGTACGCCGACGGGCTTGCGAAGGCGTACGCCATCAAGGGCGAGGACCGCCACGTCGTCGCCGTGATCGGGGACGGCGCACTGACCGGGGGGATGGCCTGGGAGGCGCTCAACAACATCGCGATCGCGAGGTCGAGCCGACTGGTGATCGTCGTGAACGACAACGAGCGGTCCTACACGCCGACGATCGGCGGGCTCGCGACCGCGCTGACAGCGCTGCGCACGAATCCGCGCTACGAGCAGGTGCTCGACCTCGTGAAGAAGCGCCTCAACGCCGTGCCCGGCGTCGGGCACGCGGCCTACGACGCGCTCCACGCGGTGAAGAAGGGCATGAAGGACGCCCTCGCCCCGCAGGGCCTCTTCGAGGACCTGGGCCTGAAGTACGTCGGCCCCGTCGACGGCCACGACCGCGCAGCCATGGAGCAGGCGCTGGCGCAGGCCAAGCGCTTCGGCGGCCCGGTCATCGTGCACGCCATCACCCGCAAGGGACAGGGGTACGACCCCGCGCTGCGCCACGAGGCCGACCAGTTCCACGCGCCCGGTCCGTTCGACGTGCAGACCGGCGCCGAGAAGCCCAAGGGCAAGATCTGGACCGACCACTTCTCCGAGGCGATCGTCGAGCTCGGCGAGCGCCGCGAGGACGTCGTGGCGATCACCGCGGCGATGATGCACCCGGTGGGCCTCGACGTGTTCGCCGAGAAGTTCCCCGAGCGCACCTTCGACGTCGGCATCGCCGAGCAGCACGCGGTCACGTCCGCCGCCGGCCTTGCGATGGGTGGGATGCACCCGGTCTTCGCCGTCTACGCGACCTTCCTCAACCGTGCCTTCGACCAGGTCCTGATGGACGTCGCGCTGCACAGGTGCGGCGTCACCTTCGTGCTCGACCGCTCCGGCGTCACCGGCGACGACGGCGCGAGCCACAACGGCATGTGGGACATGTCGATCCTCCAGGTGGTGCCCGGCCTGCGCCTCGCCGCGCCGCGCGACGTCACCCGGCTGCGCGAGCTGCTCGACGAGGCCGTCCAGGTCGACGACGCGCCGACGGTCGTCCGCTTCCCGAAGGGCCCGCCCCCTGCCGACGTGCCCGCGATCGACCGGGCCGGCGGCGCCGACGTGCTCGTGCGCGAGGGCGACCGCGACGTGCTCGTCGTCGCCGTGGGCTCGATGGCCACGACCGCGGTCGAGGTCGCCTCGCGGTTGACCGACCAGGGCATCGGCGTGACCGTCGTCGACCCGCGCTGGGTCAAGCCGGTCGACCCCGCGGTCGTCGAGCTGGCACGCCAGCACCGGCTCGTCGTCAGCATCGAGGACAACGGCCGCGTCGGCGGGTGCGGAGCCGTGCTGCTCCAGACCCTCAACGACGCCGGTGTCCACACGCCGTTCCGCCTCCACGGGATCCCGCAGGAGTTCCTCGACCACGCCAAGCGCGACGCGATCCTCGCCCGCATCGGCCTCGACGCCCAGACGCTCGCGCGCCAGATCGTCGAGGACGTCACCGCCCTCGACGATGAGCCGCGCTCGGCGTCCGTGGGCTGACGCAGCCGACGTGACCGAGCACCGGACGTGACTCGCGGGTAGGCCGGGAGCCGGTCTACGTTGCCGGGATGAGCGTCTTCCGCACCAAGTCAGTCGAGCAGTCGATCGCCGAGACGGAGGAGCCGGAGCACCGGCTGAAGAAGAACCTCGGGGCCCTCGACCTCACCATCTTCGGGGTCGGCGTGATCATCGGCGCCGGCATCTTCGTCTACACGGGGCTGGTGGCCGCGACCAACGCCGGACCGGCCATCGCCCTGTCGTTCCTGATCGCCGGCCTCGCCTGCGCGCTCGCCGCGCTCTGCTACGCCGAGTTCGCCTCGACGGTGCCGGTCGCCGGCAGCGCGTACACGTTCTCCTACGCCACCTTCGGCGAGCTGGTCGCCTGGATCATCGGCTGGGACCTCGTGCTCGAGTTCACCGTCGGTGCGTCCGCGCTTGCCGCCGGGTTCTCGGGCTACCTGCAGAACGTCCTCGAGGGCACGCCCCTGGAGATCCCGGCGTCCCTGGCATCGGCCGGCGACGGGATCGTCAACCTGCCCGCTGTGGTCATCTCGCTGCTGGTGGCGGCCGTGCTGATCGGTGGCATCAAGCTCTCCAGCCGGATCAACCAGGTGATCGTCGCGATCAAGCTCGGCGTGGTCGGGCTCGTCATCGTGATGGGGATCGGCTACATCAAGGTCGCCAACTACACGCCGTTCATCCCGCCGAGCCAGCCGACCGGCGGCGCGGAGGGTGGCTTCTGGAAGTCGCCGCTCATCAGCTCGATCTTCGGCCTCGAGCCCGCGGTCTTCGGCATCGGCGGCGTCATCGCGGGCGCGGCGATCGTCTTCTTCGCGTTCATCGGCTTCGACGTCGTCGCGACCACCGCCGAGGAGACGAAGAACCCCCAGCGCGACGTCCCGATCGGCATCCTCGGGTCGCTGGCGATCGTCACCGTCCTCTACATCGCCGTGTGCCTGGTCATCACCGGGATGCAGTCCTACGACACGATCGACCCCAGTGACCCGGCTCCGCTCGCCACGGCCTTCGACAAGGCTGGCGTCGAGTGGATCGGCAACATCATCGCCGTCGGGGCGACCATCGGGCTGACGGTCGTCGTGCTGATCCTGATGATGGGGCAGACCCGCGTCGCCTTCGCGATGGCCCGCGACGGCCTGCTGCCGACCTCGCTCGCCAAGGTGCACCCGACCTTCGGGACGCCCTACCGGCTGACGGCGATCACCGGCATCGGCGTCGCGCTGCTGTCGGGCTTCGTCGACTTCGCCACCCTCGGTGACCTCGTCAGCATCGGCACCCTCTTCGCGTTCGTCCTCGTGAGCGTCGGCGTGCTCGTGCTGCGGCGTACGCGCCCGGACCTGCCACGCGCCTTCCGTACGCCGGCCGTGCCCGTCGTCGCGACGCTCTCGGTCCTGCTGTGCTTCTACCTGATGCTCAACCTGATCGGCGAGACCTGGGTCCGCTTCATGGTGTGGATGCTGATCGGCCTGGCCGTCTACTTCCTCTACGGCCGCTCGCACAGCCGCCTCGGTCGCGGGGAGTACGACAAGCACATCCCCGCGAGCACCTCGGCGGTCGAGTAGCCGAGCGAGGAACGAGCGAGGCGTATCGAGACCCGTCCCTTTC
This sequence comes from Nocardioides glacieisoli, assembly GCF_004137245.1. Classification (GTDB taxonomy): domain Bacteria; phylum Actinomycetota; class Actinomycetes; order Propionibacteriales; family Nocardioidaceae; genus Nocardioides; species Nocardioides glacieisoli. Next base: position 224,215 of record NZ_SDWS01000004.1, on the reverse strand, counting down.
GGATGGGGTCTCGATACGCCGCTCGCTGCGCTCGCGAGCTACTCGACCATCAACGGGTTGCCGATCAGTGGAAGCGGCGCCCCGTCGCCTTCTCCGAGATCCCGGCGACGTCGAGCATGAAGGTCAGCCCGCCGTTCCAGAAGGAGAACCCGGCTCCGGTGATCATCGCCAGGTCGATGTCCTGCGGCGCGGCGACGACACCCTCGTCGAGCATCAGGCGGGCCTCCTCGGCCAGCCCGGCGAGCGTCTTCTCGCGGACCTCCTCGGCCGTCAGCACGACGGGCGACTCCGGCTTCTCGAGCATCGCCTCGACCTCGGGGTCGAGGGCACCGTCCGGGCCGTAGTAGGCACCCTTGCGCGCCGCCACGATCCGCTCGAGGGCGGGGGAGACGTAGAAGCGGTCGGGGAACGCGCCCTTCAGCGTCTCGTTGTTGTGCAGCGCGATGGCCGGACCGACCAGCGAGAGCAGGACGAACGGCGGCATCGGCGCGATCCCGGCGAAGGCGTTGTCGGCGACCTGCACCGGAGTGCCCTCGTCGACGATGCGGCCGACCTCGCTCATGAAGCGGCCGAGGAGGCGGTTCACGATGAAGGACGGGCTGTCCTTCACGAGGATGGAGGTCTTCTTCAGCGCCTTGCCGGTGGCGAACGCCGTCGCGAGCGTCGCGTCGTCGGTGGCGTCACCGCGGACGATCTCCAGCAGCGGCATGACCGCGACCGGGTTGAAGAAGTGGAAGCCGACGACCCGCTCGGGGTGCTCGAGGTCGGCTGCCATCTCGGTGATCGACAGCGACGAGGTGTTCGTCGCGAGCACGCACTCGGGCGACACGACCTTCTCCACGTCGGCGAAGACCGTCTTCTTGACCGACATCTCCTCGAAGACGGCCTCGATGACGAAGTCGGCGTCGCCGAAGGCGCCCTGCTTGTCGGTCGCACCGGACACCAGCGCCTTGTGGCGGTTGGCCTTGTCCTGGTTGATCCGGCCCTTGGCGAGCAGCTTGTCGATCTCGGCGTGCACGTAGGCCACGCCCTTGTCGGCCCGCTCCTGGTCGAGGTCGGTGAGCACGACCGGGACCTCGAGACGGCGTACGAAGAGCAGCGCGAGCTGGCTCGCCATCAGGCCGGCCCCCACGATGCCCACCTTGGTCACCGGCCGGGCGAGCGACGTGTCGGGTGCACCTGCGGGACGCTTGGCCCGCTTCTGGACCAGGTCGAAGGAGTAGAGCGAGGCAAGCAGCTCGGCCGTCTGCGACAGCGCGTGGAGGGCGTCGTCCTCGGCCGCGAAGCCTGCATTCCGGTCGGTGTCGCGGGCCGCGGCGATCAGCTCGACGGCCTTCTTCGCCGCAGGCGAGCCGCCACCGGTCTTCGCAGCGACGATGCCCTCGGCGCGGGCGATCGCGGCGTCCCAGGCGCCGCGGTCGACCTCAGCGCGCTCGACGACCACGTCGCCGCGCACCACGGAGGCCGCCCAGAGCAGGGACTGCTCGAGGTAGTCGGCTCCGCCGAAGACGGCGTCGGCCAGCCCGAAGTCGTACGCCGCCTGCCCACCGAGCGTCTTGCCCTGGTTGAGCGGGTTCTCGAGGATCAGCGTCACCGCCTTGTCGGCGCCGACGAGGTTCGGCACCAGCCACGCGCCACCCCAGCCGGGGACCAGGCCGAGCATGACCTCGGGCAGGCCCAGCGCAGGAGCGGAGTCCATGACCGTGCGGTAGGTGCAGTGCAGCGCGACCTCGAGGCCACCGCCGAGGGCGAGGCCGTTGACGAAGCCGAACGACGGCTTGCCACCGTCGGTGAGCTTGCGGAACACCGCGTGCCCGAGCTCGGCCACGACGCGCACGGCATCGGGACCGCCTCCCTGGATCGAGGTGAGGTCGGCACCGGCGGCCAGGATGAACGGCTTCCCGGTCACCGCGATCGCGTCGACCGAGTCGTCAGCCAGCGCGGCGTCGATCGCCGTGTTGAGCGACAGGAGCCCGGCCGGGCCGAACGTGTTGGGCTTGGTGTGGTCCTCGCCGTTGTCGAGGGTGATCAGCCCGATCGTCACGCCGGGGAGGCTGACCCGGCGCAGGTGGGCCTGCGTCACGCGCTCGGCGTCGGAGACGATCGCCTCGGCGCGCTCGAAGATGTCGTTCACTTGTCTTCTCCAGTCCAGTGCGGGTTCTCCCAGATGACGGTGCCGCCCATGCCGATGCCGATGCACATGGTGGTGAGGCCGTAGCGGACCTCGGGCCGCTCCTCGAACTGGCGCGCCAGCTGGTTCATCAGGCGTACGCCGGACGAGGCCAGCGGGTGGCCCATCGCGATCGCACCGCCGTAGGGGTTCACGCGCTCGTCGTCGTCGGCGATGCCGTAGTGCTCGAGGAACGCCAGGACCTGGACGGCGAACGCCTCGTTGACCTCGAAGGCCTCGATGTCGTCGATCGTCAGTCCGGCCAGGCGCAGCGCCTTCTCGGTCGCGGGGATCGGTCCGGCGCCCATCACCTCGGGCTCGACGCCGACGAAGGCGTAGGTCACCAGGCGCATCTTCACCGGGAGGCCGAGCTCGCGCGCGGTCTCCTCGTCGGCGAGCAGCGCGGCGGTGGCGCCGTCGTTGATGCCGGCGGCGTTGCCCGCGGTCACGTTGCCGTGCGAGCGGAACGGCGTCTTGAGCCCGGCGAGCGACTCCATCGTCGTCTCGGGACGCATCGGCTCGTCGAGCGTGGCCAGGCCCCAGCCCGCCTCGGCGGAGCGGGTGGCGACCGGGACGAGGTCGGGCTGGATCTTGCCCGCGTCGTAGGCAGCCTTGGTCTTCTGCTGGCTGCGGACGGCGTACGCGTCCACGCGCTGCTTGGTGATCGTGGGGTAGCGGTCGTGGAGGTTCTCCGCGGTCTTGCCCATCACGAGCGCGTCCGGGTTGACGATCCGCTCGGACAGGATCCGCGGGTTGGGGTCGACGCCCTCGCCCATCGGGTGGCGGCCCATGTGCTCGACGCCGCCGGCGATGGCGACGTCGTACGCCCCGAAGGCGATGCCCGACGCGACGTTGGTGACCGCGGTCATCGCGCCCGCGCACATGCGGTCGATCGAGTAGCCGGGGACGCTCTGCGGCAGGCCGGAGAGCAGTGCGGCGGTGCGGCCGAGGGTCAGGCCCTGGTCGCCGATCTGGGTCGTGGCCGCGAGGGCGACCTCGTCCACGCGCTCGGGGGGCAGCGACGGGTTGCGTCGCATGAGGTCGGTGATGCACTTGATGACGAGGTCGTCGGCACGCGTCTCGGCGTACTGGCCCTTGGCCTTGCCGAACGGGGTGCGCACGCCGTCGACGAAGACGACCTCACGCTGGACCCTGTTGGATGGGTTTGCGGACACGGGTGCTCCTGCATCTCGGGGACTCGGGTGGCGCCACGTTACCCCTCAGTAACAACGCCTGCCCAGCATGGCGGGTGTGTGTCGGGTCACTGGCGTGCAGTCACTAGGGTTGGGCCATGGCCGACAGACTCGTGCACATCGTCGACGACGCCGAGGTGCTTGCCGACGCGGGCGACCTGACGCTGGTCTGCGTGCTCACCGGATTCCTCGACGCGGGCAAGTCCGCCGAGCTCGCCGCGGGGCACCTCGCCGACCTGTCCGACGGCGGCAAGGTCGTGGCGACCTTCGACGTCGACTCGCTCCACGACTACCGCGCCCGCCGCCCGCCGATGACCTTCGTGCGCGACCACTACACCGACTACGAGGCACCCCGGCTGGTGGTGCGCGCGCTGCGCGACACCGGCGGTACGCCCTATCTGCTCCTCGCCGGTCCCGAGCCCGACATCCGCTGGGAGGCCTTCGCCCGCGCGGTGCGCGAGGTCATCGAGCACTTCGGCGTCTCGCGCGTGGTCGGCCTGGGTGCCGTACCGATGGCGGTCCCGCACACCCGACCGATCGCGATCACCCCGCACGCCAACCGTCCCGAGCTGGTGCCCGGCGAGAGCCCGTGGCAGGGCGAGCTGCGGGTCCCGGCCAGCGCGCAGGCGCTGCTCGAGATCAGGCTGGGGGAGTGGGGGCACGACGCACTGGGCTTCGTCGCCCACATCCCGCACTACCTCGCTCAGATGGAGTACCCGCAGGCAGCGCTCGTGCTGCTCGAGCACCTCGAGATCGGCGCCCGGCTCACCATCGACCTCGCCGACCTGCGGGAGTCGGCCGAGATCACGGAGGCCGAGGTCGACCGCTACCTCTCGCAGAACGTCGAGGTGGGCGACGTCGTGCGCGGCCTCGAGCAGCAGTACGACTCCTTCCGCGAGGCCGAGGCCGCCGGCACGTCGCTGCTGGCGGGCGACGAGCCGCTGCCCACGGGTGAGGAGATCGGCAGCGCCTTCGAGGCATTCCTGGCCGACCTGGAGGACCAGGGCGACCCCAAGGACACCGACGACCCCGGCTGGGACGGCCGCTGATGGCCGGCAGCGCCGAGGAGCTGCTCACGCTCCTCGACCTCGAGCAGCTCGAGGTCGACCTCTTCCGCGGGACCCAGGCCCGCACCGAGCGCCAGCGCGTGTTCGGCGGCCAGGTCGCCGCCCAGTCGGTGGTGGCTGCGACCCGCAGCGTGGAGGAGCAGTTCGTGCTGCACTCGCTGCACTCCTACTTCCTCCGGCCCGGTGACACGACCGTGCCGATCGTCTACGACGTCGAGCGGATCCGCGACGGGCGCTCGTTCGCGACGCGTCGCGTCGCCGCGCGCCAGCACGGGCGGCCGATCTACTACCTGACGGCCAACTTCCAGATCCCCGAGCCGGGGCTCGAGCACCAGGACCGGATGCCCGAGGTGGTGCCGCCCGAGCAGGGCATGCCGCTGGTCGAGCTCGCGCGCGAGCGCGGTCCCGAGGCGGCCGAGCACTGGGAGCGCGAGTGGGCCGCGCTCGACATCCGCCATGTGGGCGTGACCGGCCGTGGCATCGCCGAGGACCCCGAGCACGCGGCCCGGGCCCGCCTCTGGATCAAGGTGGACGGGGTGATCCCGGCCGACCCGACGCTCCAGACCGCGGCGTTCACCTACGCCAGCGACCTGACCCTGCTGGGCGCAGCGCTGGTGCCGCACGGCATCCACATCGCCTCGCCGCGGCTCCAGCCGGCGTCGCTCGACCACACCATCTGGTTCCACCGGCCGTTCCGCGCGGACGACTGGTGGCTCTACGACCAGTTCTCGCCGTTCGCCGGTGGCGGGCGTGGTCTCGCGCTCGCGCGGGTGTTCTCGCAGTCGGGCGAGCTGGTGGCGACGGTCGCCCAGGAGGGGCTGATCCGGGTCCGCGAGTCCCGGGACTAGCGCGTACGACCCAGCAGGTGGGGCGAGCCGTCCTTCGGGCTGGTGAGGGCGAAGGTCCAGCCGGCGTCGTCCCGGCGGGCGGCGTAGGCCACCGTGCCCGGCAGGAAGACGGGCTTCTTGAAGGCGACCTCGACCGTGACGGCCGCGGGCAGCCGGTTCTCGATCGCCGCGATCGAGCGTGCCTTCGTCCACATCCCGTGCGCGATCTGGCGCGGGAAGCCCAGCGCCTTCGCGGTCAGCGGGTAGAGGTGGATCGGGTTCGCGTCGCCCGACACCGCGGCGTACGTCCGGCCGAGGTCGGCGGGCAGCCGCCACTCGACGCCACCCGTGGGTGCGTCGGGGACCATCAGACCGGGCGCGGGGTCGCCGTCGATCGTGCGGCCCCGCCGGAGGTAGATCGAGGTCGACTCCCAGGCGGTCGCGCCCTCACCGGTGACGGTGGTGACGAAGTCGAGCAGGACACCCTTGGCGTGCGGTCGCGGCGCACCGACCGACGTGGTCACGTCCAGCGCCTCGCCGACCGCGATCGCCCGGTGGGCGGTGATCGTGTTCTCGACGTGCACCATCCCGATGGCGGGGTAGGGGAAGTCCGCGTCGCTCATGATCGCCATGTGCAGCGGGAACGCCAGCATGTGCGGATACGTGAGGGGTACGACGTCCTTGCGGGGGAAGCCGCACACGGCGGCGTACGCGTCGACGCGGGAGCGCTCGGCGACGACGCCCTCGCGGGCGTAGGCCAGGCCGGTGAACGCGCTCGCCGGGCCCTTGCGGATCCCGGGCAGCTGGTTGACGCCCGGGACGACGGGGAGGGCCGCCCTCAGCAGGGTGCCGAGGCTGCCGGGCTCGCCGTCGAGGTGCTTCGGCTCGGGCATCAGGCGCCCAGCATCATCTGGCCGCAGACGCGGACGACGTTGCCGTTGACCGCACCCGATCCGGCGCTGGCGAACCAGGCGATGGTCTCGGCGACGTCGACCGGCAGGCCGCCCTGCGACATCGCGTTGAGCCGCTGGCCGACCTCGCGGGTCGCGAACGGCACGGCCGCGGTCATCTGCGTGATGATGAAGCCCGGAGCGACGGCGTTCACGGTGATGCCGTTGTCGAGCTCGTCGCGCAGGCTCTCCACGAAGCCGATGACGCCGGCCTTCGAGGTCGCGTAGTTGGTTTGGCCGACGTTGCCGGCGATGCCCGCGATCGAGGCGACGCCGACGATCCGGCCGCCCTCGTTGATGACGCCTGCGTCGAGGAGCTCTCGGGTGATCAGCTCGGGGGCGGTCAGGTTGACCGCGATCACGCTGCTCCAGCGGTCCTCGGCCATGTTGGCGAGCTTCTTGTCGCGCGTGATGCCGGCGTTGTGGACCACGACGTCGACGCCGCCGTGGTGCTCGCGCAGGTGGTGGGCGATCCGCTGGGGGGCGTCCTTGGCGGTGATGTCGAGGACGAGGTGGTCGCCCTCGAGCTCGGCCATGAGGGTCTGGAGCTCGCTCGCGGCCTGCGGGACATCGACGCCGACGACCGTCGCGCCGTCGCGGTGCAGCACCCGGGCGATCTCCTCGCCGATGCCGCGGCTGGCGCCGGTGACGAGCGCGACCTTGCCGGCCAGCGGCCGCGACCAGTCCTCGACCTGATCGCTTCCGGCGGCGGTCGCGCCGTGGGCGCCGATGCGCACGACCTGGCCCGAGACGTAGGCCGACTTGGGGGACAGGAGGAACGCGAGCGTCGAGCCGGTCGCGCCGTCGGCGGCAGGGGCGACGTACACGAGCTGGACGGCACCGCCGCGGCCGATCTCCTTGCCGAGCGAGCGGGTGAAGCCCTCGAGCGCGCGCTGGGCGATCCGCTCCGAGCCGGTGACCGTCTCCGGCGGCGTGCCCAGCACGACGACGCGCGGGCAGGTCTCGAGGCGGCGCATCAGCGGGGTGAAGAACTCCTGGAGCGCGACGAGTCCGGCGGTGTCGGTGATGCCGGTGGCGTCGAAGACGAGTGCCTTCGCGCGGGCACCCTCGTCGAGCTCGGTGGTCGAGGCGATGCCGAGCCCGTCGAGGGTGGTGGGCAGCACCTCGGTGAGGCGGCCCTCGCCGCCGAGGACGACCACGCCGTCGACCAGCGCGGCGCCGTCGGTCCAGCGCTCCAGCTCGGTGGGGTTGGGCAGGCCGAGGTTCTTGACGAACAGCTGGCCGATCGAGGTGGACACGAAGCCCTGGTAGCGGTCGCTCATGGAGGTCCCTCTGCGCTGGTGGTGTGTGAGTTCTGGATCATGTAACTCGGAGTGCTACTCGGAGTCCACTTTTCGTGACGTGCCCCTCACCCCGTTGGCGAGCGGCACCACTCAGGCAAGGATAGGAACATGCAGAAGACCACTCGTCCCGTCGCCGTCGTCGGCGGCAACCGCATCCCGTTCGCCCGGTCCAACACGGTCTACGCCGGTGTCTCCAACCAGGAGATGCTCACGGCCGCCATCGACGGACTCGTGGACCGCTTCGACCTGCAGGGCGAGCGGCTCGGCGAGGTCGTGGCCGGTGCGGTGCTCAAGCACTCGCGCGACTTCAACCTCACCCGCGAGTCGGTGCTGGGCTCCAAGCTCGCCCCCGAGACCGCGGCGACCGACATCCAGCAGGCGTGCGGCACCGGCCTCCAGGCGGCGATCCAGGTGGCCAACAAGATCGCACTCGGCGTGATCGACGCCGGCGTGGCCGGTGGCACCGACACCACGTCGGACGCTCCCGTGGCGATCAGCGACAAGCTCCGCAAGAAGCTGATGAGGGTCAACTCCGCCAAGGACACCGCGAGCCGGCTCAAGGCGCTCGGCGCCATCCGCCCGGGTGACATCGGCCTCGACATCCCGCAGAACGGCGAGCCCCGCACCCGCCTGTCGATGGGCGAGCACGCCGCCCTCACCGCGGTCGAGTGGCGGATCAGCCGTGAGGCGCAGGACGAGCTGGCGGCCCGCTCGCACCACAACCTCGCCCGGTCCTACGACGAGGGCTTCCAGGACGACCTGATCACGCCGTTCCGCGGCGTCGAGCGCGACAACAACATGCGGCCGGACTCCTCGGTCGAGAAGCTGGCGACCCTCAAGCCGGTCTTCGGCAAGGGCGCGTCGGCCACCATGACTGCCGGCAACAGCACGCCGCTCTCCGACGGCGCGTCGGCCGTGCTGCTCTCGAGCGACGAGTGGGCCGAGGAGCGCGGGCTGCCTGTCCTCGCCCACCTCGTCGACGCCGAGACCGCTGCGGTCGACTACGTCAACGGGCACGAGGGCCTGCTGATGGCACCGGCGTACGCCGTCCCGCGGATGCTGGAGCGCAACGGGCTGACGCTGCAGGACTTCGACTACTACGAGATCCACGAGGCCTTCGCCTCGCAGGTGCTCTCGACGCTCGCCGCCTGGGAGGACCCGGTGTTCTGCCAGGAGCGCCTCGGCCTCGAAGGCCCGCTCGGCGCGATCGACCGTGACAAGCTCAACGTCAACGGCTCCTCGCTCGCCGCGGCGCACCCCTTCGCCGCGACCGGCGGCCGGATCATCCCGGTCGCCGCGAAGCTGCTGGCGGCCAAGGGCTCGGGTCGGGCGCTGATCTCCATCTGCGCCGCCGGTGGCCAGGGCGTCGTGGCGATCCTCGAGCGCTGACCCGCTCGCTCAGGGGCGGGTGAGGCGGAACCACTCGCCGCGGTTGCCGCCGGAGGAACGTGTGGGCGAGGACGAGGTCGGCGCGCCGACGCCGGTCACGGCGGCGACGTCCCAGCCGCGGTAGGCGCGTTGGATGTCGCGCCGGATGGCGTCCTTCGGTCTGACCGGCCACGCCCGCGCGCCGCCCGTGCGGATGAGGATGGTCGCGTCGGGCTCGGCGAGCTCTGTGACCCCGCCGGCCATCAGGGTGCGCCCCACGTCGTCGAGGCTCTGGAAGCACCCCATGTCGAGGAACAGGTCGAAGCCCGTGCCGACGCCCGAGTGCACGAGGTGGCGGACGTCGCCGATGACGAACCGGGCGTCCTCGAGCCCGTTGCGGCGGACCGCGACGTCGACGGCCTGGCGGACGTTGTCCACGCCCATCGCGTCCCAGCCGCGGTCGAGCAGCAGCTTGGTGTTCTCACCCCGGCCGCAGCCGAGGTCGATGGCGCGGCGTACGCGGTCGGGCCGGTCGGCCTCCTCGCGCTCGAGGAGGTGGATGAGCGTGGGCTGGTCCTCGCGGCCCGCCTTCTCCCACGGGGTGATCCCTGCGCGGTAAGCGGTGGCGTATCCGATGCCCATGTTCAGTTCCTGACCTGCGAGACGGAAAGTACCGTCCACTTCGACGGTACTCCCGTCGGGCTCCACTGCTAGGGTCTGCGGCGATCGACATCCTTTAACGAGCCGTCCCGTGAGGCGGAGAAGGAGGTCCGGCGAGCAGATGGCTGACCCTGACACCGACCCGACCAGGTCGGACCGCACCGTCCTCGACGCCCGTGACATCTCCCGGGCGCTGACCCGGATCTCGCACGAGCTGCTCGAGCGCAACAAGGGCGCCACCGACCTGGTGCTGCTCGGCCTGCACACCCGCGGCGTACCACTCGCGAGGCGCATCGCCGAGAAGATCGCCGCGGTCGAGGGTGCGCCCGTCGCGGTCGGCGAGCTCGACGTGACGATGTACCGCGACGACCTGCGCTCGCAGCCCACCCGCCGCGCGCACAAGACCGCGCTGCCCGCGGGCGGCATCGACCGCAAGGTGGTCGTCCTGGTCGACGACGTGCTCTTCTCCGGCCGGACGATCCGCGCCGCCCTCGACGCGCTCGCCGACCTCGGCCGGCCGAGCGCCGTACGCCTCGCCGTGCTGGTCGACCGCGGCCACCGCGAGCTCCCGATCCGCGCCGACCACGTCGGCAAGAACCTGCCCTCCGCCCTCGCCGAGCGCGTCAGCGTGCGCCTGGCCGAGGTCGACGGCACCGACGAGGTGACGATCTCGTGAAGAACCTCCGCTCAACCCATTTCGCCGAGCGCGTCAGCGTGCGCCTCGCCGAGGTCGACGGCACCGACGAGGTGACCATCTCGTGAAGCACCTGCTCTCCATCGACGACCTCAGCACCGACGAGATCGGCCAGCTCTTCGAGACCGCCGCCGACATGCACGACGTGCAGAAGCGCGAGGTCAAGAAGCTGCCCGCGCTGCGTGGTCGCACGGTCGTGAACATGTTCTTCGAGGACTCGACGCGCACCCGCTCGTCCTTCGAGATCGCCGGCAAGTGGCTCTCCGCCGACGTGATCAACGTCAGCGCCAAGGGCTCGAGCACGTCGAAGGGCGAGAGCCTGCGCGACACCGTGCTCACCGTCTGCGCGATGGGTGTCGACGGCCTCGTCATCCGCCACCCGGCCAGCGGCGCGGCGCTCCAGGTCAGCCAGTGGGTCGACGCGTCGGTCGTCAACGCCGGTGACGGGATGCACGAGCACCCGACCCAGGCGCTCCTCGACGCCTACACGCTCCAGCGCCACCTCGGCTCGCTCGAGGGCCGGCACGTCGCGATCATCGGCGACCTGACCCACAGCCGGGTCTTCCGCTCCAACGTGCAGTGCTTGACCAAGCTCGGCGCCCGGGTCACCGTCGTCGCGCCGCCGACGCTGATGCCCAGCGGCATCGCGTCGTGGTCGGCCGCTGCCGGCTTCGAGACGTCGTACGACGTCGACGCCGTGCTGCCGGAGGCGGACGCGGTGATGATGCTGCGGGTGCAGCGGGAACGGATGTCGGGGGCGTTCTTCCCGAGCCCGCGGGAGTACACCGTCGGCTACGGCCTGACCCGCAACCGGCTGGCGCTGCTCAAGCCGGACGTGCCGATCTGCCACCCCGGTCCGATGAACCGCGGCCTCGAGATCGCCGCTGACGCTGCCGATGCAACCCAGTCGGTCGTGCTGGAGCAGGTCTCCAGCGGGCTCGCGATCCGGATGGCCGTGCTCTACCACCTGCTGGCAGGAGAAGAAGCCTGATGTCCCTCGTGATCACCGGAGCCTCGCTGCTCGGCGAGAAGACCGGAGACCTCTACGTCGACGACTCGGGGATGTTCGTCGACGAGGCCCCGAGCGGCGCGGAGACCCTCGACGCCGACGGGCTCGTCGCGCTGCCCGGGCTCGTCGACCTGCACACCCACCTGCGCGAGCCCGGCCGGGAGGACGCGGAGACCGTGCTGACCGGCTCCCAGGCCGCCGCCCTCGGTGGCTACACCGCGATCCTCGCGATGGCCAACACGAGTCCCGTCACCGACACCGCCGAGGCTGCCACCCGCGTGTGGGAGCTGGGTCGGGAGGCCGGGCTCGTGCACGTGCAGCCGGTCGGCGCCGTGACCCGCGGTCTCGGCGGCGAGGAGCTCGCCGAGCTCGGGCTGATGCATCGCTCGCGCGCGGGCGTCACCGTCTTCTCCGACGACGGGAAGTGCGTCCACGACGCACGCGTCATGCGACGCGCGCTGGAGTACGTCAAGGCGTTCGGTGGGGTCGTCTCCCAGCACTCCCAGGACCCGGCGCTGGCCGGACCGGCTGCGTGCTGCCACGAGGGCGAGCTGTCCGGTCGCCTCGGCCTGCCCGGCTGGCCCGGGATCGCAGAGGAGGTGATCGTCGCCCGCGACGTGATGCTCGGGCGCCACACCGGCTCGCGCGTCCACGTCGCCCACGTCTCGACGGCCGGTTCGGTCGAGGTGCTCCGCTGGGCCAAGGCCCAGAGCATCGACGTCACCGCCGAGGTCACGCCCCACCACCTGCTCCTCACCACCGACCTGCTCACGGGCTACGACCCGACCTACAAGGTCAACCCGCCGCTGCGCCCGCAGGAGGACGTCGACGCCCTGCGCGAGGCGCTGCGCGACGGCACCATCGACGCGGTTGCGACCGACCACGCACCGCACGCCCGCCACGACAAGGAGCACGCCTTCGTCGACGCGGCCTTTGGGATGGTCGGCCTCGAGACCTCGCTCGGTGTGGTGCGCACGGCGCTCCCGGACCTCTCCTGGAGCGACGTCGCGCGCGTGATGTCGGTGACGCCGGCGCGGATCGCGGGACTGACCGGCCAGGGGCAGTCGCTCGCCCCGGGCTCGCCCGCCAACGTCGTGCTCGTCGACCCGGACGCCAGCGTCACCGTCGACCGGGACACGTCGGCCTCGCTGTCGCGCAACAACCCGTGGCACGGTCGCGGCCTGACCTCGCGCGTCGTGCACACGGTGTACGTCGGCCGGGTGACCGTCCGCGACGGCGCGCTCGCCTGACCGACGCCGGTCAGCGCCTGCGCGGGCGCAGGTCGAGCACGTTGGCGTCGCCACGGTCGCGGAGCGTCGTACGACCTCGCGCGACGGTGACGGAATTGCGGTCGCCGGTGAGCACGAGGCGGTCGGCGCGGGCCAGGACGAGGGAGTTGTCCGAGCCGATGATCCGGGTGCGGTAGGCCTTGCGGGCCGTGACCGTGTCGGTGCCGCGCAGCCGGAGGACGTTGATCGTGTCGGCGCTCAACGACGAGCCGGCGCCGAGCAGCTCGGCTCGTTCGACCAGCCCGGACACGGCGACCGTCGACCCGGTGCCCGTCAGGACCAGGGAGGTGAGGGACGGGGTGGTGAGCGAGTTGTCCGCGCCGACGACCTCGACGTCGTAGACGGGCTTCGCGGTCACGGTGTTGCCGGCGCCCTCGATGACCAGACGCGTGGCCGAGGGCATGGTGACGGTCGTGCGGTCTCCGGAGAGCCTGACGACCCCGCACGTGCCGCGCAGGTCGTAGGCGACGTCGTCCCACGGCAGCACGGTCTCCGTCCCGACCTCGCACTGCACCGGGAGGGTGATCCCGCCGGCGGTGGCCGGTGCGGGCGCGACGACCGTGGTGGCCGCTGCCAGGACGACGGCGGTGGACAGGGCATTCCGGAGGAAGGTCACATACCGAGAGTACGCATGTGCACCGGTTCGTGGGCGGTGGGTCTCGTCACACCGCGCGCGTACCGGTCGTGGGGTCGCGATCGGTCAGGCAGTAGACCTGACCGCCGGGAGCGGTGAGGACGGTCCAGAAGTCGTGCACCCCGCGCACCACGGCACCGAGATCCACGTGCCGGGCCGTGTCGGCGGCGCGGTCGGCGGTGGCGAGGTCGGGGTGGGCGCGGACCGGTCCGTCGGGCTCGTCGAGCCGCTGGAGCAGGAGGCGAAGGCGACCGTCCTCGACGAGTCGGACGAACTGCGGCAACGCACCGACCTGCGGCTCACGCCCGGTGAGCGCGGCCCAGAAGGCGACCTCCGCGTCCCAGTGCGCCGCCGGGATGTCGAGGCAGACCTGGTCGAGGATCGTCGACCCGTCGCGCGCCAGGGACGGAGCGCCGTCCACCAGTGTCTGGCAGAACGTGAAGCCGCCGGGGGAGCGCATCACCTCGACGTCGTGGTAGGTCCAGGCGTGGGTTGCGCCGAGCTCGTCCGCCCGGTCGACGGCCGCCGGCCGGTCGGTCGAGTCGAGGTCGAGGTGGAGGCCCGCCGGGCCGTCGACCGCCTGCACCTTGACGTACGCCGACCCTGCCGCAGGCAGCAGCGTGAGGAACTGGCCGTCCTCTCCGCGTCGCTCCGAGGGCTGCCACCCGGTGACGGCGGACCAGAACGTGACCGCCGGCTCCAGCTCGGCCACCGGGACGTCGAGGAACACCTGGATCCAGGCGGGACTCACGGCAGGGGTCGCTGCGGGCATGGACCGATCCTGACAGGTCGTACAGTCCCGGGATGAGCGACTTCCCGCCCGTCGTCCCCCAGCTCCTGCACACGGTGCTCGACGCCGTAGACGTCCGCCGCGAGGCAGAGTTCTGGCGTGACCTGCTGGGCCTCGCCTACCGCGCCGGTGACGAGGTCCCGGAGGACGGGGCGGACGACTCGGACTGGCTGGTGCTCACCCACCCCGACGGCCGGCGCTGCCTCGCGATCCAGGAGGTCGAGTCGCTGCCCGGGAGCCGCTGGCCCGAGCCCGGCCACCCGTCGGTGTCGCACCTCGACACGACCGTCCCCTCCCGCAGCGCGCTCGACGCCGTCCACGAGCGCGTGCTGGCGCTGGGTGGTGAGGCACGGTTCGACCGCACGGACGACCCCGACGAGCCGTTGCGCGCCTATGCGAGCCCGGCCGGTCACGTGTTCTGCGTCTTCGTGGACTGACGGGGCGACGGGCTCACGCGAGCCCGAGGGCCCGCGCCTCCTCCCACAGGTCGTCGCGCACGCTCGGGTGGGCGGCGTGCTCGATGAGGTTGCGCGCCTGCTCCCGCTCGCTGCGACCCCACATCCACGCGACCCCCTGGTCGGTGACGACCGCGCTGTGCTGGAAGGACGTGACCGGCTCGTCGACCAGCGGGACGATCGTCGAGACGTCGGCCCGGGGGTGCCAGCTGCGCAGCGCCATGAAGGCCCGGCCTCCCGGCGAGTGGCTCGCGCCCACCGTGAAGTCGGTCTGGCCGCCGAACCCGCTGTAGATCCGTGCGTCGATCCGCGAGGCGTTGGCCTGGTCGAAGAGGTCGACCTGGAGCGCGGTGTTGATCGACGTCATCGCCGGCTGCCGGGCGATCTCGGCCGGGGAGTTGGTCGTCTCGGTCCGCAGCATCCGCACCCGCGGGTTGTCGTCGACCCAGTCGTAGAGCTCCTGGCTGCCGAACACGAACGACGTACGCACCGGGGTGCCGCGGTCGAGGGCGCCCGCCTGCTCGAGGGCGAGGACACCGTCGCTGAACATCTCCGTCCAGATGCGCAGGCCCCGGCGGTCGAGCACGCCCGCGACGGTGGCGTCCGGCACCTCGCCGATGCCCGCCTGCAGGGTGGCGCCGTCGGCGATCTCGGCGGCCACGCGCGCGCCGATCGACCGGGCGTCGTCGGAGGGGGACCGGGTGACGTGGGTGGCGAGGGGCGCGTCGACCTCGACGCCGAGGTCGATGTCGTCCACAGAGACCTCCGCGTCGCCGAAGGTCCAGGGCATCCGCGGGTTCAGCTGGGCGACCACCAGCGCGCCGCGTGCCCGGGCGGCCTCGATGGCGGCGGGCAGCACGTTGACCTCGAGCCCGAGGGACACCCGGCCGTCGCGCGGTGTGGTGGTGTGCACGACGACCACGTCGGGAGCGAGCGGACCGTGGAAGAGCCGCGGCACCATCGACAGGCGGCAGGGGACGTAGGACAGGCGCGGGTGCCGCCGGAAGCCGGGGCCGACGAAGCAGGTCTCCGGCACGACCCCGTCGTGCATCGGCAGGTCCGTCTGGGCGTTGAGGGCGTGCAGGCGCACGTCGGGGAGCTCGGCCAGCAGCGGTCCCAGGATCGTGACCGGGGAGGCGAAGTTGCCGCTGATCACCACCCGCGGTGCGCTGCCGATCATGTCGCAGTGCGCACGCACTGCCCGGACGGCCTGGTCGAGCTCGACGACGTGCATGCACCCACACTGACAGTCGGGCCCGAAAAGGCGTTGGGCCGTCCGGCCCTGCCTGCGTAGGCTTTGGTCATCATGTGGATCCAGGACTGACCCGACTCGCGTCCGCGGCAGCGCACCCGTGCGCCCTCTGGCCCGGCGAGTCCCTCACCTGTTGCTCCTAGAGGACCACGCATGCCTGCCTCTTCCACCGCGCTCGCCCCGCTCGTCGTCACCGGCCTCTCGGTCTCCTTCCCCGACCGCACCGTCCTGTCCGGCATCGACCTGCTCGCCCAGCCCGGCCGACGCATCGGCCTCGTCGGGGAGAACGGCGTCGGCAAGTCCACGCTGCTGCGCGCCGTCGCCGGACGGCTCCCGTCGCGCGCCCGGGTGTCCGGGTGCATCGAGGCGCCCGACGACCTCGTGCTCCTCGGGCAGGAGCCGCCGTTCCGCGACCGGGCCACGGTCGCCGAGGTGCTCGCCATGACGCTGGCCCCGCTCCGGACCGCCGTCGTCGACGTCGAGCGACTGGCCGGCTCACTCGGCACGGCAGAGGGGGATGCGGCCTACGAGCTCGCACTGGAGACCGCGCTCGCCCACGACGCCTGGGACGCCGACCGGCGCGCGACCGTGGCAGCGGCGCGCCTCGGGCTCGACGGGATCGACCCGCAGCGCCGCGTCGGCACGCTCTCCGGCGGCCAGCGCACGAGGCTCGCGCTCGCGACGATCATGACCACGCGGCCCGCGTGCCTCCTGCTCGACGAGCCGACCAACCACCTCGACGACGACGCGATCGAGGTGCTCTCCGGCTTCCTCCGCGACCTGCCGGGCGTCGTCGTGCTGGCCAGCCACGACCGGGTGCTGCTCGACGACGTGTGCACCGACCTGGTCGACCTCGACGCCGGCGAGCTCGGCACCGACGGGAGCGGCGGGCGGCGGTTCGGCGGCGGCTGGACGGCGTACGAGGCGGCGCGGGCGGACGCCCGCCGTCGCTGGGAGGAGACGTACGTCCTCCAGCAGGAGGAGCTCGCCCGGCTGCGCGACGCCACCCGGATCGGCACCGGCGCGATCGCCCATGACCGCGGCCCGACCGACGGCGACAAGTACATCTACTCCTTCAAGGGCGGCCGGGTCGACCAGACGCTCGCGCGCCGCAAGAAGGACGCGCAGCGGCGGCTCGACCTCGCGGAGCGCGAGCAGGTGCGCAAGCCGCCGGTGCCCCTGCGGTTCCGCGGCGACCTCACGACGGTGACGTCCGGGCGGCTCGCGCAGCTGCGCGACGTCGAGGTCGAGGGTCGGGTGCGCGTCCCGCGCCTCGACGTCGCTGCGGGGGAGCACGTGCTGCTCACCGGCCCCAACGGGTCCGGCAAGTCGACGCTGCTCGGGGTGCTCTCCGGTCGTCTCGAGGCGACCAGCGGCTCGGTCGACGTGTCGGCGCGCACCGTCCGCGAGCTCACCCAGGACCCGCGGGTCACCGATCCGTCGCGCTCCGCGCTGGCGACGTACGACGCTGCCGTGCGCGACCTCGCGGCCCCGCCTGCGCTCCGAGAGCTGGGCCTGCTGCACCCGCGCGACCACCGCACCCCGGTCGGCAGCCTGTCGGTCGGCCAGCGGCGGCGGCTCGGCCTGGCCGTCGCGATCGCTGCCGCTCCCGACCTGCTGCTCCTCGACGAGCCCACCAACCACGTCTCGCTCGCCCTCGCCGGCGAGCTCGAGGAGGCGCTCGCGACGGCCCCCGGCGGCATCGTCCTGGCCTCCCACGACCGGTGGCTGCGGCGCCGCTGGGAGGGGCCGGAGCTGGCACTCGCGCCGTGGTGACAGGCCGTGGACGCGATGCCGATCCGGGCCTCGCCGCTGGTAGGGTCGGCGGCGGCTCGAACATCCTTTAACGATCCGTCCCGTGAGGCGGAGAAGGAGGTACGGCATGGCTCTGCCTGCCAGGAATCACCCCAGGAATCAGACCGCAGCGATCATGGTCCTCGAGGACGGTCGCACCTTCCGCGGTGAGTCCTTCGGTGCCGAGGGCGAGACCTTCGGCGAAGCAGTCTTCTCGACCGGCATGTCCGGCTACCAGGAGACGCTGACGGACCCCAGCTATCACCGCCAGGTCGTCGTGATGACGGCCCCGCACGTCGGCAACACCGGCATGAACGACGAGGACCCGGAGTCCTCGCGCATCTGGGTGGCCGGCTACGTCGTCCGCGACCCCGCCCGGGTGCCCAGCAACTGGCGCAGCGTCCGCGGGCTCGGCGACGAGCTGCGCGACCAGGGCGTCGTCGGCATCAGCGGCGTCGACACCCGCGCGCTGACCCGCCACCTGCGCGAGCGCGGCGCGATGCGCGTCGGGATCTCCACCACCGAGAGCGACCCCACCCGGCTGCTGCAGCGGGTGCTGGAGTCCGGTGAGATGTCGGGTGCCAACCTCAGCGAGGCCGTCAGCACGCAGGAGGCCTACGTCGTCCCGGCTGTCGGCGACAAGCGCTTCACCGTCGCGGCGATCGACCTCGGCATCAAGGCCAACACCCCGCGGATGATGAGCGAGCGCGGCATCGAGGTGCACGTGCTCCCGGCGACCGCCTCGCTCGACGACGTCCAGGCAGTCAGCCCCGACGGCCTCTTCTTCTCCAACGGACCCGGTGACCCGGCCGCCACCACCGCCCAGGTCGAGCTGCTCCAGGGCGCCCTGCGCGCCGGGATCCCCTACTTCGGGATCTGCTTCGGCAACCAGCTCTTCGGTCGCGCGCTCGGCTTCGGCACCTACAAGCTGAAGTACGGCCACCGCGGCATCAACCAGCCCGTGATGGACCGCACCACCGGCAAGGTCGAGGTCACCGCCCACAACCACGGCTTCGCCGTCGACGCCCCGCTCGAGGGGTCGACGACCACCGAGTTCGGCGAGGTCACCGTCAGCCACGTCTGCCTGAACGACGACGTGGTCGAGGGCCTCGAGCTCCATGACGCCGACGGGCGCCTCACGTCGTTCTCCGTGCAGTACCACCCGGAGGCCGCGGCCGGCCCGCACGATGCGGCGTACCTCTTCGACCGCTTCTCCGACCTGATGGGAGGCACCCTCTGATGCCGAAGCGCACCGACATCAAGAGCGTCCTGGTCATCGGCTCCGGGCCGATCATCATCGGCCAGGCCTGCGAGTTCGACTACTCGGGCACCCAGGCGTGCCGCGTGCTGCGCGAGGAGGGCCTGCGGGTCGTCCTGGTGAACTCCAACCCGGCCACGATCATGACCGACCCCGAGTTCGCCGACGCGACCTACGTCGAGCCGATCACCCCGGAGTACGTCGAGAAGGTCATCGCCCACGAGCGCCCCGACGCCCTCCTCGCCACCCTCGGCGGCCAGACCGCGCTCAACTGCGCGATGGCCCTCGACAAGGCCGGCGTCCTCGAGAAGTACGGCGTCGAGCTGATCGGGGCGTCCATCGAGGCGATCGAGCGCGGCGAGAACCGCCAGCAGTTCAAGAAGATCGTCGAGTCGCTCGGCGGCGAGAGCGCCCGCAGCACGATCTGCCACTCCATGGACGACCTGCTCGCGGCCGCCGAGGACCTCGGCTACCCGATGGTCGTGCGCCCGTCCTTCACGATGGGCGGCACCGGCTCCGGGATGGCCTACGACGAGGCCGATCTGCGCCGCATCGGCGGTGCCGGCCTCTCCGCCAGCCCGACCACCGAGGTGCTCCTCGAGGAGTCGATCATCGGCTGGAAGGAGTACGAGCTCGAGGTCATGCGCGACCGCATGGACAACAGCGTGATCGTCTGCTCGATCGAGAACCTCGACCCGATGGGCGTCCACACCGGCGACTCGATCACCGTCGCGCCGGCCCTGACCCTGACCGACCGCGAGTACCAGAAGATGCGCGACCTCGCGATCGCCATCATCCGCGCGGTCGGCGTCGACACCGGTGGCTGCAACATCCAGTACGCCGTCAACCCGGCGGACGGCCGCCTCATCGTCATCGAGATGAACCCGCGCGTCTCGCGGTCCTCCGCCCTGGCGTCGAAGGCGACCGGCTTCCCGATCGCCAAGATCGCCGCCAAGGTCGCCATCGGCTACACCCTCGACGAGATCACCAACGACATCACCCGGGAGACGCCGGCGTCCTTCGAGCCGACGCTCGACTACGTCGTGGTGAAGGTGCCGCGGTTCGCCTTCGAGAAGTTCCCCGAGGCCGACCCGACGCTGACGACCCACATGAAGTCGGTCGGCGAGGCGATGGCCATCGGCCGCAACTTCACCGAGGCGCTGCAGAAGGCGCTGCGCTCGCTGGAGAGCAAGCACGCGCCCTTCGACTGGCACAAGGAGTTCGTCGAGCTCGACAAGGACGCGCTGCTCGCCGAGGTCGCCGTCCCGCACGACGGCCGGCTCAAGAAGGTCATGGACGCGATCCGCGCGGGCGCGACGCCCGAGGAGGTCTTCGAGGCCACCAAGATCGACCCGTGGTTCCTCGACCAGCTCGCGCTGATCAACGAGGTCGCGGTCCAGCTCATCGACGCGGTCGAGCTGACGCCCGACCTGCTGCGCCTGGCCAAGCGGCACGGCTTCTCGGACGAGCAGATCGGCAAGATCCGCGGACTCAGCGCCGACGTCGTCCGCGGCGTGCGCCACGCCCTCGGCATCCGGCCGGTCTACAAGACCGTCGACACCTGCGCGGCCGAGTTCGCCGCCCAGACGCCGTACCACTACTCGTCCTACGACGAGGAGACCGAGGTGCAGCCGCGCGCGGAGGGCAAGGAGGCCGTGATCATCCTCGGCTCCGGGCCCAACCGCATCGGGCAGGGCATCGAGTTCGACTACAGCTGCGTGCACGCGTCGCTCGCGCTCGCCGAGGCGGGCTACGAGACGATCATGGTCAACTGCAACCCGGAGACGGTGAGCACCGACTACGACACCTCCGACCGGCTCTACTTCGAGCCGCTCACGCTGGAGGACGTGCTCGAGATCGTCCACGCCGAGCAGCTCGCCGGCCCGATCGCGGGTGTCGTGTGCCAGCTCGGCGGCCAGACGCCGCTCGGCCTTGCGCAGGGCCTCGCCGACGCGGGCGTGAAGATCGTCGGCACGTCGCCCGAGTCGATCCACCTCGCCGAGGAGCGCGGCGCCTTCGGTCGCGTCCTCGCGGACGCGGGCCTGCCGGCGCCCAAGCACGGCACCGCGACGTCGTACCCCCAGGCGCAGCGGATCGCCCACGAGATCGGCTACCCGGTGCTCGTGCGGCCTTCGTACGTCCTCGGCGGGCGCGGCATGGAGATCGTGTACGACGACGGCGCGCTCGAGGCGTACCTCGAGAAGTACGTCGCCAACGGGCTGATCAACGAGCGCCAGCCGGTGCTGGTCGACCGGTTCCTCGACGACGCGGTCGAGATCGACGTCGACGCGCTCTTCGACGGCGAGGAGCTCTTCCTCGGCGGCGTGATGGAGCACATCGAGGAGGCCGGCATCCACTCCGGCGACTCGTCGTGCGCCCTGCCGCCGATCACCCTCGGGCGCGAGGAGATCGACCGGATCCGCCGCTCCACCGAGGCGATCGCCCGCGGGCTCGACGTGCGGGGGCTTCTGAACATCCAGTTCGCCCTGGCCTCCGACGTGCTCTACGTCCTCGAGGCCAACCCGCGTGCCTCGCGGACCGTGCCGTTCGTCTCCAAGGCCACCGCGACGCCGCTCGCCAAGGCGGCCGCGCGGGTGATGCTGGGGGAGTCGATCGCCGAGCTGCGCACGGCGGGTGTGCTGCCGGCCGAGGGCGACGGCGGCCACCTGCCCGACGGCTCGCCGATCGCGGTGAAGGAGGCGGTCATGCCCTTCGACCGCTTCAAGACGGCCGACGGCCGCACCGTCGACTCGCTGCTCGGACCGGAGATGCGCTCGACCGGCGAGGTGATGGGCTTCGACGCGACCTTCGGCACCGCGTTCGCCAAGGCCCAGGCGGCGGCCTACGGCTCGCTCCCACTGACGGGCAAGGTCTTCGTGTCCGTCGCCAACCGCGACAAGCGCCACATGATCTTCCCGGTCAAGCAGATCGCCGACATGGGCTTCGAGATCCTCGCGACCGCCGGAACGGCCGAGGTGCTGCGGCGCAACGGCGTGCAGTCGACGGTGGTGCGCAAGCACTCCGAGGGCGAGGGCCCCGACGGGGAGCCGACGATCGTCGGGCGGATCTGGGCGCGTGAGGTCGACCTGGTGATCAACACCCCACACGGCGCGACCAGCGGCGGCTCGCCGCGCGCCGACGGCTACGACATCCGGACCGCGGCCGTGTCGACCGACATTCCGTGCATCACCACGATCCAGGGACTCGGCGCCGCGGTGCAGGGGCTGGAGGCGATGCGGCGCGGCGAGATCGGCGTCAGGTCGCTGCAGGACTGGGCCAAGCTCGCCGGAGACCGCACCGCGTGAGGCCCTACGACCTCCTCTTCGACCGGGCGTTGACCCGGGTCGACGCCGAGCGGATCCACCACGCCGCGTTCCGCGCGATCCGGGTGGCGACGCCGGTGACCGGCCGCGCGGTGCGGGTGTCGTCCGCCCCCGTGCAGGCGCTCGGCCTGACGTTCCCGCACCCGCTCGGCCTCGCGGCCGGCTTCGACAAGAACGCCGTCGGCATCGACGGCCTCGCCGCCCTCGGCTTCGGCCACGTCGAGATCGGGACCGTGACGGGGGAGCCGCAGCCGGGCAACCCGCAGCCGCGGTTGTTCCGGCTCAAGGCCGACCGCGCGATCGTGAACCGGATGGGCTTCAACAACGACGGCGCCGAGGTCGTCGGAAGACGTTTAGAGAAATGGAGACGAGGCCACGCCACATCCGAAGGTGTTCGACGGACAGGCCCCGCCTCGTCCCTCGGCGGGACCGTTCCAATCCTCGGTGTCAACATCGGCAAGACCAAGGTCGTGCCCGAGGAGGAGGCTGTCCGCGACTACGAGAAGTCGACCGGGCTGCTCGCCCGCTACGCCGACTACCTCGTCGTCAACGTCTCCTCGCCCAACACGCCCGGGCTGCGTGACCTCCAGGCCGTCGAGAAGCTCGAGCCCCTGCTGGCTGCCGTACGCCGTCGTGCCGACGAGGCGACCCCCGACCGCCGGGTGCCGCTGCTGGTGAAGATCGCGCCCGACCTCAGCGACGATGACGTGCTCGCCGTGGCCGACCTGGCCCTGGCGTCCGGCCTCGACGGGATCATCGCCACCAACACCACGATCAGTCGCGAGGGGCTGGCCAGCCCGGCCGCTGCGGTCGACGAGATCGGTGCGGGAGGGCTCAGCGGGCAGCCGCTGACGCAGCGCTCGGAGGACGTCGTACGACTCCTGCGGGGTCGCGTCGGTCCCGACCTCACCCTGGTCGGGGTCGGCGGCATCTCGACCGTCGACGACGCCCGCCGGCGGCTCGCGGCGGGTGCGGACCTGCTCCAGGGCTACACGGCGTTCGTCTACGAGGGCCCGCTGTGGCCGCAGCGGATCGTGCGGGGTCTGGCCGACTGATGGCTGAGGTGCAGGGGCCCGTGCACGTCGAGGCCGAGGTGGTCGCCACCAAGCGGATCGGCGGCTACCGCCACCTCACCCTCACCGCGCCGGGCGTGCCGGAGCGGTTCCGTGCGGGCAACTTTGTCGCGGTCACCGTCGAGGGCCACGTCGCGCGCCGCGCGCTGTGGGTGCACCGGGTGCGCGCGTCCAGCTCCTTCGGCCCGACCCTCGACGTGGTGGTCGAGAGCCGCGGTGCCGGGACGGCCTGGCTGGCCGCCCAGCCGGTCGGCACCCGCCTCGCCCTGACCGGGCCGCTCGGCCGCCCCTTCGCGCTGCCGAAGGACGCCGTGTCCTGCCTGCTCGTCGGCGAGGGGTACGCCGCCGCACCCCTCTTCCCGCTGGCCGAGCGACTGCGCGAGCGCGGCTGCGGTGTCTCGCTCGTCGTCTCCGCTCCCGACGAGGCGCGACTGCTCGCCGCCCTCGAGGCCCGGCGGTCGGCGCGCTCCGTCACGGTGATCACTGCTGACGGCTCCGTCGGCCAGCGCGGCACCGTCGCCGACCACGTCGACGACCTGCTCCGGCGCAGCGACGCCGACGTTGTCTACGCCGCCGGCCCCACGGCCGTCCTGCGTGCCGCGGCGGGCGCCGCCGAGCGGGCGGGCGCGTGGAGCCAGGTCGCGGTGGAGGTGCCCACGCCGTGCGGCACCGGCCTCTGCCACGGCTGCCCGCTCCCGGTGGTGGGGGAGGACGGCGTGGACCGCGTGGTCCGCGCCTGCGCCGACGGCCCCGTCGTCCGCGGCGACCGCGTGCGCTGGGGTGCCGTGTGAGCGCCTTCGACCTCGGGCCCGTCATGGTCGCCGCCGGGTGCGGGGGCACCGGCCGCGAGCTGGCGGCGTACTGCGGACCCGACGGCCTCGACGGCCTCGACCTCGTCACCCGCTCGATCACCCTCGACGCCCGTGCCGGCGGACCCGGGCCACGCATCGAGGAGGTCCCCGGCGGTCTGGTCAACGCCGTCGGCCTGCCCAACCCCGGCCTCGAGCACTTCCTCGCCACCGAGCTGCCGTGGCTGGTGCGTGCCGGCGCCCGCGTCATCGTGTCGATCGCCGGCGCGACGATGGGGGAGTACGCCGACCTGGCGCGGCGGCTCAGCCGCGCGCCGGGGGTCGCGGGGCTGGAGGTCAATGTCGGTGCGCCCGACGAGGTGGGGGTCGGCCTGTTCGAGGTCCGCGAGCCCTACCACTCCGCCAGCGTCATCGCGGCCGTGCGCCGTGAGTTCCCCGTGGACCGGCCGGTGCTGGCCAAGCTGCGGCCCGACGTGTCCCGCATCGTCGAGGGCGCCCGCTCGTGCCACGAGGCCGGTGCCACCGCGGTCGTCGTCGGCAACGCCGTGCCGGCGGCCTTCACCGACGGACGCTCCGGCGGCCTGAGCGGTCCCGCGGTCGCGCCGGTCGCGTTGCGCTGCGTCACCGAGGTGCACCGCGCGCTGCCCGAGCTCCCCGTCATCGGCTGCGGAGGCGTGCACGACGTCCGCTCGGCCAATGCGTACCTCGACGCAGGCGCGACCAGCGTCCAGGTCGGCACCGCACTGCTCCACGACCCCACGACCGTTGCCCGGCTCCGGGCCCACTTCGCCACGCCCCGACACGTATCGACCCAGGAGGACCGATGACCACCTTCGGCACCCGTCTCGCCCACGCCATCGAGGAGCGAGGCCGCTTCTGCGTCGGCATCGACCCGCACGTCGGGCTGCTCCAGCAGTGGGGCCTGTCCGACGACGTCGCGTCACTGGAGAGGTTCGCCCTGACGGTCGTCGAGGCGGTCGCGCCGGTGGTGGGCGTCGTGAAGCCGCAGAGCGCCTTCTACGAGCGCTTCGGCAGTCGCGGCATCGCCGTGCTCGAGCGGGTGATCGCGGAGTCCCGGGCCGCAGGCGCGCTGGTCCTGCTCGACGTGAAGCGTGGCGACATCGGATCGACGAGCCAGGCCTACGCCGATGCGTACCTCGACCCCACCTCGCCGCTCGCCGTCGACGCGATCACCGCCAGCCCCTACCTCGGCTTCGGCTCGCTCGACCCGATGGTGGAGGCGTGCCGCGTCCACGACGCCGGCCTCTTCGTCCTCGCGCTGACCTCCAACAAGGAGGGCCCCGAGGTGCAGCACGCCCGCAGCTCGGACGCGACCGTCGCAGGCACGATGCTCGGCCACCTGCGCCGGCTCAACGACGGCGCCGACCCGATCGGGTCCTTCGGTGCGGTGGTCGGTGCCACCATCGGCTCGACCGACGAGGACCTCGACATCAACGGCCCGTTCCTCGTGCCCGGCTACGGCGCGCAGGGTGGCACCACCGACGACCTCCGGCGGATCTTCGGCGCCGCCGCCCGATGGGCGCTGCCGAGCTCCTCGCGCGAGGTCCTGGCCGCCGGGCCCGACGTGACGGCGCTCCGCGACGCCGCCCTGCGCGGCAACGACTCCGTGCGAGGGTTGGGCGCGTGACGCGTGCCCCCCTCCTGCTGCTCCTGGTGACCCTGGCCCTGACGGGCTGCTCGGGAGACCCACAGGAGCAGTACTGCGAGACGGTCACCGACCACCAGGAGGAGCTGACCGAGATCGCTGCGTCGGAGGACACCGGCGCGCTGTTCGACGCCCTCGATGTGTACGACGACCTGCGCGAGCAGGCACCCCGGGACATCGCCGACGACTGGGACGCGGTCATCGACCCGTTGCGCAGGCTCGACGAGGTCCTGGCCGACAACGGCGTGGATGCGTCGTCGTACACCTCCGACGAACCGCCTGCGGACCTCGACGCCGAGGGCCGACAGGAGATCGAGGCCGCGGCCCGCGAGGTCGGCTCCGAGCAGACCGTCACCGCGATGGCCGCCGTCGAGCAGCACGCCCTCGACGTCTGCGGGACGCCACTGTCACGCTGAGCGGACGGGCAGGGCTGGACAGGCCTTGCCCCGATTGCCCCTCGCGTCGGCCTCTGACTAGATTGACCCGCACCGACCGGACCCGTTCTCACGCACCAGAAGGACCTTCTTCGTGGCCTTGCCCCCACTGACGCCCGAGCAGCGCCAGGCAGCCCTCGACAAGGCTGCGGCCTCCCGCCGCGAGCGTGCCGAGGTGAAGAACCGCCTGAAGAACTCCGGGGGCTCGATCCTCGACGTCCTCGTGGAGGGTCGCACCAACGAGGTCATCGGCAAGATGCGCGTGGTCGAGCTGCTCCAGTCGGTGCCCGGCCTCGGCCGCGTGCGCGCCCGCCAGGTCATGCAGCGCCTCGGCATCGCCGAGAGCCGCCGGGTCCGCGGCCTGGGTGTGAAGCAGGTCGCCGCGCTCGAGCGCGAGTTCGGCCCCGACGCGTCGTGATCGAGTCGGGAACCAGCAACCCCACCCGCCGCTCCCGCCTGATCGTGCTCGCCGGCCCGACCGCGGTCGGCAAGGGCACCGTCGCCGCGGACGTACGACGTACGCACCCCGAGGTCTGGCTGTCCGTCTCGGCGACCACCCGCCCGCCGCGACCGGGCGAGGAGAACGGCGTCCACTACTGGTTCGTCTCCGACCAGGAGTTCGACGCGATGATCGAGAAGGGCGACCTGCTCGAGTGGGCGGTGGTGCACAAGGCCGCCCGCTACGGCACGCCCCGCGGTCCGGTCGACCTCGCGCTGGCCTCGGGCCACCCGGCGATGCTGGAGATCGACCTGCAGGGTGCGCGCCAGGTGCGCGAGACGATGCCGGACGCGCTGTTCGTCTTCCTGAAGCCGCCGTCGTGGGACGAGCTCGTACGCCGCCTCGTCGGCCGCGGCACCGAGAGCGAGGCCGAGCGCGAGCGCAGGCTGGAGACCGCACGGGCGGAGCTGGCCGCCGAGAGCGAGTTCGACGTGACCATCGTCAACCACGAAGTTCACGCTGCGGCCGAGCAGTTGGTAGCCTTGATGGTTGGATCCAATTCCTCCTAGCTGCATTGCGAGGCACCATCACCGTGGCTTCTCCCACCATCGCCGCCGAGGGCGTCACCAACCCCTCGATCGACGACCTGCTCAGCAAGACCGACAGCAAGTACAAGCTGGTGCTCTACAGCGCCCAGCGTGCTCGCCAGATCAACGCCTACTACTCCCAGCTCGGTGAGGGCCTGCTGGAGTACGTCGGCCCGCTCGTCGACACCCACGTGCAGGAGAAGCCGCTCTCGATCGCGCTCCGCGAGATCAACGACGACCTCCTGACCTGCGAGGACATCGACCCCGCCGCCGAGGCCGCTGCCGCCGAGGCCGCTGCGGGCGACGCCACGGAGTGACGCGAGCCTCGCGATGACCACTCGTGTGGTGCTCGGTGTCTCCGGTGGCATCGCGGCCTACAAGGCCTGCGAGCTGCTGCGCCGGTTCACCGAGTCCGGCCACGACGTGACCGTGGTGCCGACGGCCTCCGCCCTGGAGTTCGTCGGCACCCCCACGTGGGCGGCCCTGTCCGGCAAGCCGGTCTCCTCGGAGGTGTGGCACGACGTCCACGCCGTGCCGCACGTGCAGATCGGCCAGCACGCCGACGTCGTGGTGGTCGCCCCGGCGACCGCCGACCTGCTGGCGAAGGCCGCCCACGGCCTGGCCGACGACCTGCTCACCAACACGCTCCTGACGGCGCGCTGCCCGGTCGTCTTCGCGCCGGCGATGCACACCGAGATGTGGGAGCACCCGGCCACCCGGGCCAACGTCGCGACCCTGCGCCAGCGCGGCGCGGTCGTGATCGAGCCCGCCGAGGGTCGCCTCACCGGCGCCGACACGGGGAAGGGCCGGCTCCCCGACCCCGCCGAGATCTTCGAGCTGGTCCGCGGCGTCCTCGACCGCGGCGCCGACGCGTCCCTCGACCTCGCCGGCCGCACGGTGGTCGTCTCCGCCGGCGGCACCCGGGAGTACCTCGACCCGGTCCGGTTCCTCGGCAACCGGTCCTCCGGCCTCCAGGGCTACGCCCTCGCCCGGGCCGCCGCGTCGCGGGGAGCGCACGTCACGCTGATCAGTGCCAACGTGTCGCTGCCCGACCCCGCCGGCGTCAGCGTCGTACGCGTCGAGACGACCGCCCAGCTGCGCGACGCCGTCGTCGCCGCGACTGCGACCGCCGACGCCGTGGTCATGGCGGCTGCGCCGGCCGACTTCCGGCCGACCGCGGTCAGCCACGCGAAGATCAAGAAGGCCGCCGACGGGTCCGCACCCGCGATCGAGCTCGAGCAGAACCCCGACATCCTCGCCGAGATCTCCCACGACCGGGCCCGCGCGGAGGCGGTGATCGTCGGCTTCGCAGCCGAGACCGGCGACGCGACCGGCTCGGTGCTCGACCTCGGTCGCGCCAAGCTGGCCCGCAAGGGCTGCGACCTGCTCGTCGTCAACGACGTCAGCGGGGGAGCGGTCTTCGGGAGCAGCGACAACGAGGCAGTGGTCCTCGGCTCCGACGGCGCCTCCGTCGAGGTGCCCCACGGCAGCAAGACCGCCCTCTCCCACGTCATCTGGGACGAGGTCGTCCGGCGATTCGCCGACTGAGACATCAGTCCCGGATGCTGGGCAGCAGGTACGTTTTTCACTCACCGTTCCAGACAAGAATTGAGAGCAACGTGGCAGGACGCCTCTTCACCTCGGAGTCCGTGACCGAGGGTCACCCCGACAAGATCGCCGACCGGATCAGCGACTCGGTCCTCGACTACCTGATGAGCGAGGACGGCGACCGCGCCAACCTGCGCGTCGCGGTCGAGACCCTGCTGACCACCGGCCTTGTCGTCGTCGCCGGCGAGGTGCGCACCACGGCGTACGCCCCCGTGGCGGACATCGTCCGCAAGGCCATCCTCGAGATCGGCTACGACTCCTCGGAGAAGGGCTTCGACGGCGCGTCCTGCGGCGTGCAGGTCGCCATCGGCGCCCAGTCGAGCGACATCGCCGCCGGTGTCGACGCCGGTCACGAGTCGCGCGTCGGGTCGTCGGACGACGAGCTCGACAAGCGCGGCGCCGGCGACCAGGGCCTGATGTTCGGCTACGCCTGCGACGACACTCCGGAGCTCATGCCGCTCCCGATCACGATCGCCCAGCGGCTCGCGCAGCGGCTCACCGAGGTCCGCAAGGACGGCACGCTCGCCTACCTGCGTCCCGACGGCAAGACCCAGGTCACGATCGAGTACGACGAGGACGACCGCCCCGTGCGCATCGACACCGTCGTCCTCTCGACCCAGCACGGCCCTGAGGTCGAGCACGCCCAGCTCGAGGCCGACATCAAGCAGCACGTCATCGACCCGGTGCTCGCCAAGTTCGAGCTGCCCTCCGAGGGCTACCGCATGCTGGTCAACCCGACCGGCACGTTCGTGATCGGCGGCCCGATGGGCGACGCCGGCCTCACCGGCCGCAAGATCATCGTCGACACCTACGGCGGCATGGCCCGCCACGGCGGCGGCGCCTTCTCGGGCAAGGACCCGTCGAAGGTCGACCGCTCGGCCGCGTACGCCATGCGCTGGGTCGCCAAGAACGTCGTCGCCGCGGGCCTCGCGCGCCGCTGCGAGGCTCAGGTCGCCTACGCCATCGGCAAGGCCGCCCCGGTCGGTGTCTTCATCGAGACCTTCGGCACCGGCGTCGTGACCGACGAGAAGATCCAGGAGGCCGTGCTCGAGGTCTTCGACCTGCGTCCGGCCGCGATCATCCGTGACCTCGACCTGCTGCGCCCGATCTACGCGCAGACCTCGGCCTACGGCCACTTCGGCCGCGAGCTGCCCGAGTTCACCTGGGAGAGCACCGACCGCGCCGACAAGCTGAAGGCCGCCGCCGGCATCTGATCGGGCGTGTTGTCTCAGTGATCCCCGGCTGACCGGGGATCGCTGAAGTTGTCAGGCCGTGCACGGGCCGACAAGTTCAGCGAGAGCCTGACAACCCCAGAGCGGCTCGATGGCGCGATCGAGCTGTCGGAAGTCGCTGACACAATCGCCCGCATGACCACACACGACGCCCCGGAAGCAGACATGCTCCCGGGGCTTCGTGCTGCCGTGGACGACGCCAAGGCCAAGGCGGCGGCGACCCGGCGCCGCACCGCCGCGTCCTGGGAGCCGGCGGCGGTCGACCCCGTCGCCCGGGTGCTCGTCGACATCGCGCTCGCCCACCTCGACCGGCCGTTCGACTACGCCGTCCCCACGGGCATGGCCGAGACCGCCGTCCCCGGCGCCCGGGTCAAGGTGCGCTTCGCCGGCCAGGAGGTCCAGGGCTACGTCGTCGAGCGCGGCACCGAGACCGACCACACCGGGTCCCTTCAGCCGCTGCGGCGGGTGGTGAGCGCCGAGCCGGTGCTCGCCCCCGAGATCGCCGAGCTCAGCGCGACGCTCGCCACGAGGTACGCCGGTGCCCGGTCCGACATCCTCAGGCTGGCTGTCCCGCCCCGGCACGCGACCGCCGAGAAGGCAACCTCGACGCCCGCCCCCGCTCCGCCCTCGGTGACGCCCGGCGCGTGGGACGAGGTCGAGCACGCCGGCGCCTTCCTCCGTCGCCTGGCATCAGGCGAGAATCCGCGCGCGGTGTGGTCCGCCGCGCCCGCCGACGACTGGCCGCGGATGGTGGCCGAGGCGGTGGCGACGACGTACGCCGCCGGGCGGGGCGCGCTGGTCTGCGTGCCCGACGGCCGTGACGTCGACCGGGTCGACGCGGCCCTCACCGAGGTGCTGGGCGACGGCCACCACGTCTGCCTGACGGCGGACGGCGGCCCGGCGAAGCGCTACCGCGACTTCCTGGCCGTCTCCCGAGGCGCGCGGCGCGTCGTCGTGGGCACTCGCTCGGCGGCCTTCGCCCCCGTGCACGACCTCGGGCTCGTCGTGCTGTGGGACGACGGCGACGACCTCCACGCCGAGCCGCGCGCCCCTTACCCCCACACGCGCGAGGTGCTCCTCGCCCGGGCCGAGCAGCAGGCGACGGCGGCCCTGCTCGGCGGCGTCGCCCGCACTCCCGAGGCGCAGCAGCTGCTCGCGTCGGGCTGGGCCCACGAGCTGGCCGTGCCGCGCGACGTGCTCCGCGCCAGGGTGCGCGCCGAGGTGGTGCCCGCGGAGGACCGGCAGGTCGGCACCCGCATCCCGCGGACGGCCTACGACGCCATCCGCCGTGGTCTCGAGACCGGTCCCGTGCTCGTCCAGACGCCGCGCGCGGGCTACGCCGCGTCGCTCGCCTGCGACACCTGCCGCGCGCCCGCCCGCTGCACCGTGTGCACCGGACCGCTGGCGCAGCCGGGGCCGGCCGTCCCGCCCCAGTGCCGCTGGTGCGGCCACGCCGAGCGGGCGTGGGCCTGCGGGTCCTGCGGTGGTCGTGGCCTCCGCGCGCCGGTCCGGGGCGAGGCTCGCACCGCCGAGGAGCTCGGGCGGATGTTCCCCGGCACAACCGTGCGCAGCAGCTCGGGCGATCGGGTGCTCGCCCGGGTGGGGGCCGCCGCCGACGTGGTCGTGGCGACGGTCGGCGCCGAGCCGGTGGCCGCCGAGGGCTACGCCGCGGTCGTCCTGCTCGACACATACCTGACGCTCGCGCGTGACGACCTGCGGGCCTCCGAGGAGGCACTGCGTCGCTGGCTCAACGCCGGAGCGCTCGTACGCCGCGGCGGCCACGTCGTGGCGGTCGGCGATCC
The DNA here is from genome assembly GCF_004137245.1 of Nocardioides glacieisoli. Classification (GTDB taxonomy): domain Bacteria; phylum Actinomycetota; class Actinomycetes; order Propionibacteriales; family Nocardioidaceae; genus Nocardioides; species Nocardioides glacieisoli. The sequence goes on along the minus strand of NZ_SDWS01000004.1, from coordinate 192,528 downwards.
TGCCCACCCGGCGCTCCAGGCGCTCGTGCGCTGGGACCCGGCCGGCTTCGCGCGACGCGAGGTCGAGGAGCGCTCGCAGGCGCACCTGCCGCCCGCCGCGCGGATGGCCACCGTCACCGGCGAGCTGGGTGCGCTCGACGACGTCCTGCACCTGCTCGACCTCCCCGAGGGCGCCGAGGTGCTGGGCCCGGTCCCGCTCGAGGACGAGCACCGGGTGGTGCTCCGGGTGCCACGGACCAGCGGTGCGGACCTGTCCGCAGCCCTCGGTGACCTGCAGCGGGTGCGCTCGGCCCGCAAGCTCGACCCGGTCCGGATCCAGGTCGACCCGCTCACGATCTGACACGCGGCTCCTACCTAGACTGCGCGCCATGGCAGTCCAGCCCATCCGACTCTTCGGTGACCCCGTGCTCCGCCAGCGCGCGATCGAGGTCGACAGCTTCGACCGCGAGCTGCGCCAGCTCGTCACCGACCTCACCGACACGATGGTCGCGGCGCCGGGTGCCGGGCTCGCGGCACCCCAGATCGGGGTCGGCCTGAGGGTCTTCACGTGGCACGTCGAGGGCGAGCTCGGCCACCTGGTGAACCCGTCGCTCGAGCTGTCCGACGAGACGCAGGACGGGGCCGAGGGCTGCCTCTCGCTCCCGGAGCTCACCTACGACTGCCTGCGCGCGCTCCGCGTGATCGCCACCGGCTTCGACATGCACGGCGAGCCGCTGCGCATCGAGGCGTCCGAGCTGTTGGCCCGCGCCATGCAGCACGAGACCGACCACCTCGACGGCATCCTCTTCATCGACAAGCTCGACACCGACGCCCGCAAGGCGGCGATGAAGGAGATCAGGGAGTCGGAGTGGTTCGGGCTCGAGCAGCCCACCGTGCGGGTCAGTCCGCACGCCACGGGCGGGCTCGGCCGATGAGGGGGGCTCGCTGATGCGCGTCGTCTTCGCCGGCACCCCCGAGGTCGCCGTCCCCGCGCTCGACGCCGTCGCCGCCAGTCGGCACGAGCTCGTCGGCGTCGTGACGCGTCCCGACGCCCCGAGCGGTCGGGGCCGCAAGCTGGTCGCGAGCCCGGTAGCGCAGCGTGCGGAGGAGCTCGGCGTACCAGTCCTCAAGCCCGAGCACCCCCGCGACCCCGACTTCCAGGCCGCTCTCTCGGCGCTGCATCCCGACGCGTGCCCCGTCGTGGCCTATGGCGCCCTGCTGCCGCAGTCGGCGCTCGACCTGGTGCCGCACGGCTGGATCAACCTGCACTTCTCGGTGCTGCCGTCGTGGCGCGGGGCCGCGCCCGTCCAGCACGCGCTGTGGGCGGGCGACGAGGTCACCGGTGCGACGACCTTCCGCATCGTGAAGGCGCTCGACGCCGGACCGGTGTTCGGGATCATGACCGAGCGCGTCCGACCCGACGACACCGCGGGCGACCTCCTCGAGCGCCTTGCCGAGGGTGGGGCGGGACTCCTCGTGCAGACGCTCGACGGGATCGAGGACGGCACGCTGGAGGCGCGCGAGCAGCCGGAGGACGGAGTGTCGTTCGCGCCGAAGATCCTGGTCGACGACGCGCGCATCGACTGGAACACCCCCGCGGTCGCGATCGACCGACAGGTCCGCGCGTGCACACCCGGTCCCGGTGCGTGGAGCACCTTCGAGGGCGAGCGGATCAAGATCGGACCGGTGCGGCACGTGGACCACGAGCCTGTGGCGCCGGGCGTCCTAGCGGCCACCAAGAACGCCGTCGTCGTCGGCACCGCCACCACACCCGTGCTGCTCGGCGACGTGAAGGCCTTCGGCAAGAAGCAGATGCCCGCAGCCGACTGGGCCCGGGGCGTACGCCTCGAGTCGGGCGTCCGCTTCGGTGACTAGGGTCGAGGGCATGAGCAGCGCCAGTCGCCAGGCCCGGCCCGAGGACATTGACGAGATCTGCCGGTCGCTGCCCGAGACAGAGCTCGGCACCTCTTGGGGCGACCGGCCGACGTGGAAGGTGCCACGCGGCGACAAGGGCAAGGGGTTCGTGCTCTACCGCATGCCCCACAAGACCGCGGTCGACCCCGACACGGGGGAGATGTACGACGACGTCGTGGTGATCATGACGCCGACCGAGGTCGAGAAGAACGCACTAGTCGAGGACCGGTCGACGCCGTTCTTCACCATCGACCACTTCCGGGGCTACTCGGCCGTCCTGGTCCGGCAGTCGCAGCTCGGCGAGATCAGCCGCCAGGAGCTCCTCGAGGTGATCACCGACGCGTGGGCCACCAAGGCCCCCAAGAAGCTGGTGCGGGAGCACCTCGGTGAGTGAGCGCCGCCGGCCGGTCGACCGCCCCCGGCGCGCGGCCCTCGACGTCCTGACCGCCGTGCGCGCCGACCGGGCGTACGCCAACCTCGTGCTGCCGCAGGTGCTGCGCAAGCACGGGCTGGAGGGTCGCGACGCTGCCCTGGCCACCGAGCTGGCGTCCGGTGCGATCCGGATGCAGGGGCTCTACGACCCGGTGATCGACGCGTGCCTGACGAAGCCGAAGCTGCAGGACGAGGTGCGTGACGTGCTCCGGCTCGGTGCCCACCAGCTGCTATCGATGCGGGTGCCCGACCACGCAGCGATCTCCACGAGCGTCGACCTCGTCCACCAGAGCGTCGGCCGCGGTCCGTCCGGGCTGGTCAACGCCGTGCTCCGCAAGATGAGCAGGCGCTCGGCCGCCGACTGGATCGCCGAGGTCGCCCCCGACCGGTCCGGCGACCTCCACGGCCACCTCGCGGTGGCTCGCTCGCATCCGCGCTGGGTGGTCGACGCCCTGGCCGAGGCGCTGGCGTCCGACGGGGGCTCCGCCGACGAGCTCGACGCGTTGCTCGAGGCCGACAACGCGCCACCCCGCGTCACGCTCGCCGCCCGGCCGGGGCTCGCCGACGTGGCCGAGCTGGAGGCCGCCGGTGGCACCCGCACCAGCCGGTCGCCGTACGGCGTCGTGCTGGCCGGCGGCGACCCGGCGGGCATCCCGGCCGTGGCCGAGGGTCGCGCGGGCGTGCAGGACGAGGGCTCGCAGCTCGTCGCCCTCGCGACGGCCGACGCCGAGCTCGACGGGCGAGACGAGCTGTGGCTCGACCTCTGCGCCGGTCCGGGCGGCAAGGCGGCCCTCCTGGCCGCCCTCGCTGCGCAGCGCGGCGCCCGGCTCGTCGCCAACGAGCGTCAGCCGCACCGAGCCGCGCTCGTCTCGTCCGCGATGCGCGCTGTGCCGCCCGGCACGGCGCACGTGCTGGCCGGTGACGGCACCCGACCGCCGTGGGTGCCGGGCACCTTCGACCGCGTGCTCGTCGACGCGCCGTGCTCGGGCCTGGGAGCCCTGCGGCGACGCGCCGAGTCGCGCTGGCGGCGTACGCCCGAGGACGTCGACGTGCTCGTCGGCCTGCAGCAGGTGCTGCTCGACGTGGCGATCGACTCGGTGCGTCCGGGCGGGGTCGTGGTCTATGCGACGTGCTCACCGGTGCTCGCCGAGACGACCGCCGTCGTCTCCGCCGTGCTGGGCCGGCGAGGTGACACCGACGAGGTCGACCGCTTCCAGCTGTGGCCGCACCGTGACGGGACCGACGCGATGTTCGCCGCGACCCTGCGCCGGCGGCCGCTCGGCTGACTCAGTCGTCCTGCAGGTGCCGCAGGTAGGCCCACGGTTCGGCGAGGTAGCGCCGCCAGTGGTCCACGAGGTCGAGGTCGGCCCACGCCGCCTCTCGCAGCCCCCACGGACCTGCCTCGAGGATCCGCGCACCCGGCATCGCCGCGAGGACGGGGGAGTGGGTCGCGCACAGCACCTGCCCCTTGCGGGCCACCACCCGCTGCAGGGCCGCGACCAGGCCGAGCGTGGAGGAGAACGAGAGGGCCGCCTCCGGCTCGTCGAGGCAGAAGAAGCCCGCGCCGGTGAACCGCGACTCGAGCACGGCGAGGAACGACTCGCCGTGGCTCATCTCGTGGAAGGCGTGGTCGTCCCCGCCGATGCCCTCCATGTAGGAGTACCAGCCGTGCATCGTCTCGGCGCGCAGGAAGAAGCCCCACTTCGTCGACCCCGCTCCGCGCACCAGCTGCAGCGCGTCCGCGAGCGACGACTCCGTGGGCCGGGTCGAGTGCTGGCTGTGAGTGCTCCCGCCCTCCGGCGACAGCCCGAACGAGGTGGCGACCGCCTCGACGATCGTGGACTTGCCGGAGCCGTTCTCACCGACGAGGAAGGTCACCCCCGGACCGAGGTCGAGCCCGTCGGCCAGGACCTGCGCGACCGCCGGGATGGACGCGGGGTACGACGTCGGGCTGAGGTCGTGCCCGGTGCGCGCCTCGATCCGGCGCACTGGATGGCGCGGGACGTCGTCACCCCGGAGCGGCATGACGACAACCTAGGTCACGGCACCGACCATCACCCGCACAGGTGAGTCCGGGAAAAGTTTGGGGATTCACCTGCTAGACATCTGTTCACATCGCTTGGTCAGCCGAGCATGATGTGGTGAAGCGCGGCGCACGAGGCGTGGCGTGATCGGGGAGCAGGACACGGATGCGGTTGCGGACCACCATGGCGCTGGTTGCGTCTGCGACGACGCTGGCTGCGCTCGGCACCGCTCCGGCACAAGCTGCCGAGGGCGCCAACCGGCTGTCCGGCCCCAGCACCGGCGACCCCGACGTCTTCCTGACCTATGTCGGCTGCGACAACCTCTTCGGCGCCGCGCAGCCTCCCCAGTCGCGGCTCAACCTCGGTCCCTACACGGCACCCATGGGTCGCCGCTCGCTCGGCCTGGTGCCGGCGGCGTCCGGCACCGCCTCCGGCCCGTTCACCCGCTTCGACTCACTGGCCTCGTTCGACTCGACGGTCGCCGTCGCGTCGACCTCGGGCAGCCAGGGCGTCTCCTACGTCATGAGCATCACCCCCGACAACGTCCCCGGCACCGCCTGGCGTGGGCGCGCCGCGCTCTCGGCGCCGCCGGGCTCGTGGACGACGGTGTCGACGGCCGCGACGGCGTACGACTGGACGCTCGTCGACCTGGCGACGCTCTCACCGCTCGGCCCCGCGGAGACCGCGACCACTGCCGCCTTCGCCGCTGCGCACGGCGACGGCGCCGGCTTCTCGATCATCGGCTTCGGCTGCGACGGCTCGTCCTTCAACATCGACGAGGTCCGCGGGTCGGGCTCGACGTTCGACTTCGAGGGCACGACCCTCGCCACCGCGGTCGACGTCAACCGCACGTCGGTCGACGCCGGCCAGTCGGTCTCGCTGACCGGCCGGGTGACCGACCCGGGCGGTCGCGTCACGGGCGACCCGCTCGTCCTCGAGTCCCGGCGCCCGGGCGGCGAGTGGGGCGCGGTCGGCGACCTGGTGCTCGGCGGGCCGGGCGGCCTGGCGCGCGTCGACGTACCCCTCACGGAGACCACCGAGTTCCGTTGGCACCGCCCCGAGAGCCAGTACGCCGACGAGGGCTGGTCCGAGCCGGTGACGGTCACCGTCGCCGAGGTGCCTGTCGCCGCTGAGGTTGCGACGAGCAAGTAGCCGACCCGGCTAGGGTCCTTGATCATGGCGTCGCCGTTCACCGAGATCGAGGTCGACGACCGCGTCGTCAAGGTGACGAACCCCGACCGGGAGTACTTCCCGCCGCTCGACGGTCGCCCCGGAGCCACCAAGCTCGACCTGGTCGAGTACTACCTGTCGGTCGGCGACGGCATCGTCAACGCGCTCTACGAGCGACCGTGCATGCTGCACCGGTTCCCGAAGGGGCTGGCCGGCGACAAGGTCCACCAGAAGCGCCTGCCCGCGGGCGCGCCCGAGTGGGTCGAGACGGTGCAGCTGTTCTTCCCGCGGTGGAAGCGCACCGCCGACGAGCTGTGCGTCACCGAGCTCGGCAGCGTGATCTGGGCCGTGCAGATGTCGACCGTCGAGTTCCACCCGTGGAACAGCCGCCGCGCCGACACCGAGAAGCCCGACGAGTGGCGCATCGACCTCGACCCCGGTCCGGAGTGCGACTGGGCCACCGTCCAGCGGGTCGCGCACGTCGCCCACGAGGTGCTCGACGAGCTCGGCGCTGTCGGCTTCCCCAAGACCAGTGGCGGCTCGGGGCTGCACATCTACGTCCGGATCCCGCCCGACCACGGCTTCCAGGACGTACGCCGTGGCGCGCTGGCCTTCGCCCGCGAGGTCGAACGCCGCTCCGACGGCGACGTCACGACGGCCTGGTGGCGCAAGGACCGCGACCCGTCGCAGCTCTTCGTCGACTACAACCAGAACGCCCGCGACCACACGATCGCAGCGGCGTACTCCGTGCGCGGCGTGCCGCAGGCCCGCGTCTCCGCGCCGATCCGCTGGGAGGAGGTGGACGGCTGCACACCCGACGACTTCACGATCTTCACGATGCCGGCGCGCTTCGCGGACCTCGGCGACCTCCACGCCGACATCGACGACCACCCCTTCGACATCGCGCCCCTCCTCGCGTGGGCCGACCGCGACGACTCCGAAGGCGCGGAGGCCCCGCCGGAGCCCGAGGACTGATTCTGTGCCCCGCTCCGTCGTTGGGGTGGCGGCAGATTGCAATGTTGAAGATTCGCGATTCGCGATGTGCCGCCACCCCGGGCCGACCCGCCGGCGGGGGTGGCGGCACATTGCGCTGTTCGGTGCCCGCCAACTGCGATGTGCCGCCACCCCCGGGGGACGCGGACACAGCGCGCGCACAGGTCGTCCTCACCCTCCTCTCACGTGGCCCACCTAGCGTCGAGACATGCAGCAGACCCCGGCCTTGCGCCGTACCGACCGCGTCGCCGTCGTCGTCAACACCCGCGCCCGCAGCGGCGCTCGCGCCCTGCCGCTGGTCGAGCGGGCGCTGAGGGGCGTCGCGGACCAGGTGACCGTGCACGCGGTCGACGGCGGGGCGGAGCTCGCGCAGGCGCTCGACGCAGCGCTCGGGACGGGGCCCGACCTGCTCGTCGTCGGTGGCGGTGACGGCACCATTGGCTTCGCGGCCGGCATGGTCGCGCACACCGGCTCGGCCCTCGGCGTGCTGCCCCTGGGGACGGCCAACGACTTCGCCCGCACCTTGGAGATCCCGTCGGTGCTGGCGAGCGCGATCGACACGCTCGTCACTGGCCGAGTCGTGGACGTCGACCTCGGCCGCGTCGACGGGCGCGCGTACCTCAACGTCGCCTCGGTCGGCCTCTCGGTCGCCGTCACCCAGCGCCTCACGCCCGGACTGAAGCGCCGGCTCGGGAGGTTCGCCTACCCGGCGGCCACCCTGGCGGCCTACCGCGACCACCGGCCCTTCGCTGCGCGCCTCGAGCTCGACGACGGCAGCGTCCTGGAGCTGGCCGACCTCATGCAGGTCGCGATCGGCAACGGCCGGCACTACGGCGGCGGGCTCACCGTCGCGCCGAACGCGTCGATCGACGACCACCTCCTCGACGTGTACGCCGTCGAGCAGGGGCGGCTGCGCGACCATGTGTCGGTTGCCCGCCTGCTCCGCACCGGCCACCTCGTCGACCACGAGCGCGTCCACCACGTCAGCACCCGCCGGCTCCGACTGGTCACCGACGAGCCGCTCCCGGTCAACGTCGACGGCGAGATCGCCGCGTCCACGACGGCGACGTTCGAGGTCGACCGCAACGCGCTGCACGTCGTCGTGCCCGCGAACAGTCGTGCCGCGCGGATGGACGGGCTCACGATTCCCTAGGATCGACCCGTGGGCATCCAGATCACGCCGAGCATCCTCAACGCCGACCTGTCGCGCCTGGCCGACGAGGTCGCCCGGATCCCCAGTGCGGACTGGGTGCACGTCGACGTGATGGACAACCACTTCGTCCCCAACCTGACCCTCGGGCTCCCGGTGATCGAGGCGCTCAGCAAGCACGCCACGCAGCCGATCGACGTCCACCTCATGATCGAGGACGCCGATCGGTGGGCACCGGCGTACGCCGAGGCCGGGTGCGGGTCGGTGACGTTCCACGCCGAGGCGGCGAAGGCACCGGTGCGGCTGGCGCGCGAGATCCGCAACCAGGGCGCGCGGGCGTCGATGGCGCTCAAGCCGGCCACACCCATCGAGCCCTACGAGTCGCTCCTGCCGGAGCTCGACATGCTGCTGATCATGACCGTGGAGCCGGGGTTCGGCGGCCAGAAGTTCCTGGACCTGTGCCTGCCGAAGATCCGCACCGCACGCGAGCTGATGCGCAAGCACGACGTCGAGACCTGGCTCCAGGTCGACGGCGGGGTCTCCCTGGAGACGATCGAGCGGTGCGCCGAGGCCGGCGCCGACGTCTTCGTCGCGGGCTCTGCCGTCTACTCCGCCGACGACCCGGACGCGATGGTGCGCGAGCTGAAGGCGAAGGCGGAGGCCGCGACCGCGTGAGCCGGCCGGCGTCGGTCGACGACATCCACGCCACGGCGCGGGCGATGCCGCACGTCACGGCGTACCGCCCGGACACCGCCCGGCCCGTCTACCAGGTCGGCAGCAAGTCCTTCGTGTTCTTCCGGACGCCCCGGCCCGACGCGGTGGACCCGGAGACGGGGGAGCGCTACGACGACGTGATCGTCCTCTGGGTCGGCTCCGAGGGCGACAAGCAGGCGCTGGTGCAGGACGAGCGGCTGCCGTTCTTCACCACGCCCCACTTCGACAGCCACCCGTCGGTCCTGCTCCGGGCCTCGCGGGTCGCCGAGGTCGACCGCGACGAGCTGGTCGAGATCGTCCAAGAGGCATGGCTCGCCCAGGCCTCGGCCCGCCGGCGCACAGCGTGGCTCGAGTCGCGTGGGTTGTCGGAGTGAGGTCGTAGGCTCGACGACATGACCGAGTCCGTGTGGGACTACCCGCGCCCGCCGCGGGTCGACCCGAGCACCGAGCACGTCGTCGTCGAGCACGGGGGACTGGTGCTCGCTGACACGACGCAGAGCCTGCGCGTGCTCGAGACCAGCCACCCGCCCACTTACTACCTGCCGCGCAGCGCCTTCGCCGACGGCGTGCTCCGGGAGGCCCAGAAGGGCGCGAGCTGGTGCGAGTGGAAGGGCGCGGCCGACTACTTCGACCTCGTCGTCGGTGACGAGGTGCTGCGGTCGATCGCGTGGGCCTACCCGACGCCGTCCGCGGGCTTCGAGGCACTGCTCGACCACGTCGCGCTCTACCCCGGCCGCGTCGACCGCTGCACGGTCGACGGCGAGCGAGTGGAGCCACAGCCGGGCAGCTTCTACGGCGGCTGGATCACCTCGCGCGTCGCGGGCCCGTTCAAGGGAGCGCCGGGCACCCAGGGCTGGTGAGCTCCGGGCCGCGTGCTCAGTGCATCCCGCGGTCGTCGGCCGACTGGCTCAGCAGGTGCGAGCCGTGGCGGGTCTGCGCGTCGATCCGTCGGTGGTCGGCGACCAGGGTCGCACCCTCGAGCTCGCCGGCGCGGGTCTGGACCCGCTCGAGGCGGGCCGCCCACGTGTCGTGGGCACGAGCGACGTCGTCGAGCGTCGCACTCTGCACGACGATCGCGTCGCCCTCGCACCGCAGGCCCGGCTCGATCATCGCGAGCCCCTCGGCCTCGTACGTCGTCAACGGGCGGGTGAGCCGGATCCGGACGGGATAGGTCTCGGCGTCCACGTCCGAGGGGTCGACGGCGAGCTCCACGATCGCGAGCTCCACCTTGCGCGTACGCCGTGACGGCATGGGGTCCTCCTCCGTGGGACCGGCGGCCCCGTTCCGAGGAGTCGATCACCGGGCGCCCGGAAGGGCCATGGGGTCCGCACCCCATGTCGACGAGCTCAGCCGGCGAAGAGCGTCAGACGCTGGCGGATGATCTTGCGCCGCAGCACGACGCGGCGCTTTCCGTCGTTGCCGATCCGGAGGCGGTCGAGCTCCCAGCCTCCGTGCTCCGCGCGGTCGACGAGCACGCGCGTGACGACGTTGCGGGAGAAGTCCTGGGGAAGGACGAGCGTCTCGAACTCCCACTCGACACCGCGCCCGGGTGGGCGTCGCTGGATCCTGGCCATGGGGTCTCCCCTCGGGTCTACTCGGCGGACACGTCGTCGAGCGCCTCGACGATCTCGGCGGGCAGGGTCAGCTCCTCGATGCCGAGCGCCCCGTCGAGCTGGGCGGCGGTGCGAGCACCGACGATCGGGGCGGTGACGCCGGGACGGTCGCGCACCCACACCAGGGCGACCTCCAGCGGGGTCCAGCCCAGCCCGTCGGCGGCACGCGCGACGGCCTCGACGATCCCGCGGCCGCGCTCGTCGAGGTAGGCGCCGACGAAGCCGGCGAAGTGCTCGCTCGCCGCGCGTGAGTCGGACGGCGTACCGGTGCGGTACTTGCCCGTCAGCACGCCGCGTCCCAACGGTGACCACGGCAGCACGCCAAGGCCGAGGGCCTGCGCGGCCGGGATGACCTCGTGCTCGACGTGGCGGTTGAGCAGGGAGTACTCCACCTGTGTCGAGGCCAGGGGAGTGCGGCCGGGCACCGCGCGCTGCCAGGTCGCGGCCTGCGCGGTCTGCCACCCGGTGTAGTTGGAGATGCCGACGTAGGACACGCGCCCGGAGGTGACGGCCAGATCGAGGGCGGTGAGCGTCTCCTCGACCGGGGTCTCGTCGGTCCACACGTGCACCTGCCACAGGTCGACGTGGTCCACGCCGAGCCGCTTCAGCGACGCGTCGAGCGTGGTGAGCAAGGTGCCGCGCGAGGTGTTGGTGACCCGCTCGCCCATACGCCGTGAGATGCCCGCCTTGGTCGCGAGGACCACCTCGTCGCGGGCGACCACGTCACCGAGCAGGGTGCCGATCAGCTCCTCGCTCGCCCCGTCGCCGTACCCCGCCGCCGTGTCGACGAGCGTGCCGCCCGCCTCGGCGAAGGCGATCAGCTGGTCACGGGCCTCGTGCTCGTCGGTGTCGCGACCCCAGGTCATGGTGCCCAGGCCCAGCCGGGAGACCTTCAGGCCGGTGGCGCCGAGCGAACGCTGCTGCATGGAGGCGAGCGTAGCCACGGGTCCTGCGCGCGAGCGGCAGGGACGCGCCCGTAGGCTCACCACCTGTGACGGATCTCCTCAAGGCAGTCGTCCTGGGCATCATCCAGGGGCTCACCGAGTTCCTGCCGATCTCCAGCAGCGCGCACCTGCGGATCTTCCCGGAGCTCTTCGGGTGGGGCGACCCGGGCGCCGCGTTCACGGCCGTCATCCAGATCGGCACCGAGCTCGCGGTGCTGATCTACTTCCGCAAGGACATCTGGCGCATCGGCAGCGCCTGGGTGAAGTCGCTCTTCCGCCCCGAGCACCGCGGCACGCTGGACTCCCGCATGGGCTGGTACATCATCGTCGGCTCGCTGCCGATCGTCGTGCTGGGCGTCCTGCTCAAGGACCTCATCGAGCGCGACTTCCGCAACCTCTGGATCATCGGCACCACGCTCATCGTGATGGGCATCGTGCTCGGCGTCGCCGACCGCGTCGGCCGCACCGACCGCCCGCTGGGCAGGATCACCCTCAAGGACGCCGTGCTGATGGGGGCCGCGCAGGCGCTCGCACTGATCCCCGGTGTCTCCCGCTCCGGCGCCACGATCTCGATGGGCCGCTTCCTCGGCTTCGACCGTGAGGCCGCGACGCGCTTCGCCTTCCTGCTCGCGATCCCCGCCGTCGTCGGCGCCGGGATCTTCGAGCTCAAGGAGATCCCCAACGGCCACAACGACTTCGGCTGGGGACCGACGATCACCGCGACGATCGTCTCCTTCGTCGTGGGGTACGCCGCCATCGCGTGGCTGCTGCGCTACGTCAGCACCCGCTCCTACACGCCGTTCGTCGTCTACCGGATCCTGCTCGGCGCCGGCACGCTCATCCTGCTCGGCGCCGGCGTGCTGACCGCCTGACGGTGCCGTTTCCAAGCGTGTTCACCAGCAGGGCGAGCGCCACGACCTGCGTGATCGCGACCACCACCACCAGCGCGACCAGCGACCGCTCGTAGAGCCAGCCCGCGCCCACGCCGCCGACGATCGCGAGCAGCCCCTGGATGCCCGCGAACACGCCGTACGCCGTCGCCCGCCGCGGCGCCTCCACCAGGTCGGCGACCACCGCCTTGATCGTCGAGTCCTGCACGCCCTGGGCGAAGCCCCACGCGACGACGCCGACCAGGACGGCCGTGAGCGCGGACCCGAGGGCCAGCGCAGGCACGAGCGCCACGAGCACCGGCACGACGAGGAGCACCCGCGGTCCGGTCCGGTCGTAGACCGACCCAACGGCGAGGGCCGCGACCGCCTCGACGGCCATCGCCGCGGCGTACACGACCGGGACTGCGGCCACGGGCAGCAGTCCCTCGACGGTGAGGTGGTAGCCGATGATGCCGAAGGTCACGAGCGCACCCGTGGTCAGGGACGCGGCGATCGCGTATCGGAAGAAGTCGCCCGACAGTCCCGCGCCGACGGCCTCGGCCCACCAGCCGCGCCGCTCGGCGGCGTCGTCCGCAGGACTCACGGTGGTCGTCTCGTCGTACGCCGCCGGGTCAGGCACGCGCCGCCGCAGGGTGACCAGCAGCAGCATCGCGATGGCGCCGGGCACGGCCAGCACCGCCATCCCCGTCCACAGCGAGCTGATCGCGACGACACCGGCGACGAGCAGCGGCCCGGCGAACGCGCCCACCTGGTCGAGCGCCTTGTGCACGCCGAACCCACGGCCGCGACCCACCGCCGACGCGACGTGGGCCAGCAGGGCGGACTTCGACGGCGAGCGGATCGCCTTGCCGAGCCGCTCGAGCAGGATCATCGTCGCACCGAAGGCGAGCCCGGCGACGCCGAGCCGCGGCGCCAGCGCCAGCAGCGGCACGCAGACCGCGGTCAGCCCGTAGCCGAGGATCGTCAGCGACCAGTAGCGCCCCGTGCGGTCCGCGATCGGGCCGAAGGCGAGCCGCAGGACCAGGGCGACGGCCTCACCGGCGCCGGTGACGAGTCCGACGACCACGGCCGAGGCGCCGAGCGCGGCGAGCAGCGGGCCGTAGACCGAGCGGGCGCCCTCGTAGACCATGTCGGCGAACAGGCTGACGAACCCGAACCACCACACCACCCGCCATGCCGAGGGGGCAGGACGGGTCACAGCCACCCGGACTTCTTGAAGAACCAGAGCAGTCCCGCGGACGCACCGACCATCAGCGCCAGCGCGAACGCGTAGCCATAGGTCCAGTGCAGCTCGGGCATGTGGTCGAAGTTCATGCCGTAGACCCCGGCGATGAGGGTGGGCACGACGACGAGGGCGGCACCGGCGGAGATCTTGCGCATGTCGTCGTTCTGCTGGACCGAGATGCGTGCGAGGTGCGCGTCGAACGCGGTCGACAGCAGGATGTCGAGGCTGTCGATGACCTCGGAGACGCGCTGCAGGTGGTCGGCCACGTCGCGGAAGTAGGTCGCGGTCTCGGCCGTGATCGGGATCGGCGTGCGGATCGTCGGCACCGTGTCGGAGTGGAGGGAGAACTTGCGCATCGGCTCGCGCAGCGGCATCACCGCGCGCCGCACCTCAGCGATCTCGCGCTTGAGGACGTAGATCCGGTTGGAGTCGTTGGTGCGGGCCTGGGAGAAGACGGACTCCTCGACCTCGTCGACGTCCTCCTCGAGGGCCGCGCCGACCCTCTCGTACTCGTCGACCACCCGGTCGCAGATCGCGTACATGACGCCCATCGGCCCGTGCTCGAGGACCTTCGCCCGGGCCTCGAGGTCGCGGCGGGAGTCGGCGAGGTCGATGCCGGCGCCGTGGCGGACCGTCACCACGAAGTCGGACCCCACGAACATGTTGATCTCCCCGGTCTCGACGGCGTCCTCCTCGTCGACGTACCAGAGCGTCTTCAGCACGAGGAAGAGCGTGTTGCCGTAGTGCTCGAGCTTGGGCCGCTGGTGGGAGTCGCCGGCGTCCTCGACCGCGAGCGGGTGCAGGTCGAAGGTGCGCGCGATGAGGTCGAGCTCGTCGGGGCTGGGGTCGTGGATCCCGATCCACTGGAAGTCGCCCGGGTCGCACGGCACCCGCGCATGGCCGAGGCTCTGGTCGTCGCCGTCGCCGAGCGGCACCCTCTTGCCCCGGTGGTAGAGGGCGTTGTCCACGATCACCGGGTCAGGCTAGTCCCACCCCGCCTTGGCTAGGGTCGCTGTCGTGCCCACCGTCATCCTCGTCCGACACGGCCGTTCGACCGCCAACACGGCAGGCGTCCTCGCCGGCCGCGCCCCGGGCGTCCACCTCGACGACACCGGTGTGAAGCAGGCCGTCGCCGTCGGCGAGCGCCTGGCCGGCGTACGCCTCGCTGCCGCCGTCACCAGCCCGCTGGAGCGCTGCCGCGAGACGTCCAAGGAGATCACCGGCCGGCAGGGCGCCGCGTTGCGCGCGAGCACCGACAAGCAGCTCTCGGAGTGCGACTACGGGGAGTGGCAGGGTCGGCCGCTGAAGGACCTGGCCAAGGAGAAGCTGTGGAAGACCGTCCAGGCCCAGCCGTCCGCGGCGACCTTCCCCGGTGGGGAGTCGATGCGGGCCATGCAGGACCGGGCCGTCGCAGCGATCCGCCGCCACGACGCGCGGATCGCCGCCGAGCACGGGGACGACGCGGTCTGGCTCGCCGTGAGCCACGGCGACGTCATCAAGTCGATCCTCGCCGACGCCCTCGGCACCCACCTCGACCTCTTCCAGCGCATCCACGTCGACCCTGCGTCGGTGTCGATCGTGAGCTACACCGACTCGCGCCCCTTCGTCCTCGGCACCAACACCCACGGCGGCGACCTCTCGTGGCTGAACGCCCCCGCCAAGACGCGGCGTCGTTCGTCGCGCGCGGCGCGCGATGCGGCAGTCGGCGGGGGAGCGGGACCGGCCCAGCCAGCCGGGTCCTAGGGTGAGTGACATGCCTGTCGTGCACCGTTTCGACCCTCCCGAGCGCTTCGTCGCCGGCACCGTCGGCGAGCCCGGATCGCGGACGTTCTTCCTCCAGGCACGCGAGGGCGCCCGCATCGTCAGCGTCTCGCTGGAGAAGCAGCAGGTGTCCGCCCTGGCCGAGCGCATCGACGAGCTCCTCGACGAGCTGATGGGTGCCGCCGGCGACGACGTGCTCATCCCCGCGATCGCCCCCCGCGACATGGTCGACGGCCAGCCGCTGGAGCAGCCGATCGAGGAGGAGTTCCGCGCCGGCACGATGACGCTGTCGTGGGACAGCAGCGACGAGCGCCTCGTCATCGAGGTCTTCCCGTTCACCGAGGCGGCCGTGGTGTCGCCCGAGCAGCTCCAGGAGGACCTCGAGGACCTGCTCGAGCCGGAGCCCGAGGAGATCTTCCTGGTCCGCCTGACGGCGGCCGCCGCCCGCTCGTTCGTCGAGCGTTCGCGCAACGTCGTCGGGGCCGGCCGGCCCGACTGCCCGTTCTGCGGTGAGCCCATCGACCCCGACGGCCACCTGTGCGTCCGCGCCAACGGCTTCCGGCGTCGTGACCCCTGAGCCGACCCCTGTCCCGGACCTCCCGGGTGGGTTCCCGTCCGGCGAGCTGACCCTGCACGGTCGGGTGCTGCCGGCCTCCAACGCCACGTTCGTCGGCGAGATCGGCGGCGTCCGCGTCGTCTACAAGCCGGTCGCGGGGGAGCGGCCGCTGTGGGACTTCCCCGACGGCACGCTCGCTAACCGCGAGGTCGCGGCGTACACCGTCTCGGAGGCGCTCGGCTGGGACATCGTGCCGCTGACGGTGCTCGGTGACGGGCCGCACGGGCCGGGCATGGTGCAGCTGTGGCGCGACGAGGTCGAGGACCAGGACCCCGTCGACATCGTCGGCGAGGGCGAGGTGCCTGCCGGCTTCCGCCACGTCTTCGACGGGCTCGACGCCCACGACCAGCCGGTGTCGCTGGTGCACGAGGACTCCCCGGAGCTGCGCCGGATGGCGCTCTTCGACGTCGTGGTCAACAACGCCGACCGCAAGGGCGGGCACGTCCTGCCGATGGCCGACGGCCACCGCCACGGCGTCGACCACGGCCTGACCTTCCACGTCGAGAACAAGCTGCGCACGGTCCTGTGGGGCTTCGTCGGCGAGGCGCTCACCGACGAGGAGTCCGAGGGCCTGCGCCGACTCGCCGTGGCACTCGACGGCGAGCTCGGCACGACGCTCGCCGGGCTCGTGACCCGCGAAGAGCTCGCGGTCACCACGCGGCGGGTCAGGCGGCTGCTGGACCGCGGTGTGTTCCCCGCGCCAGCCTCGTCGGCGTACCCCGTGATCCCGTGGCCGCCGTTCTGAGACCGACAGTCGTCGGCGAGGAACGAGCCGGCGGCGTGGGCCGGGCCAGATCGAGTAGCCCCGCGGCTGAGGAACGAAGCCGCGACCAGGGCGTATCGAGATCTCCCGCCAGGAGTCAGCCGACGCACGGATAGGCTGCCCGTCATGCGTTCTTGGTCGTCCCCCGACGTTCCCCGACTGCCCGTCGCGGGCCCGACGGTGCGGGTCCACGACACCGCCGGCGGCGGGGTCGTCGAGACCCGTCCCGAGGGCCCGGCACGGATGTACGTCTGCGGCATCACGCCCTACGACGCGACCCACATCGGGCATGCCGCGACCTACGTCGGCTTCGACCTGCTCAACCGTGCGTGGCGCAACGCCGGGCACGAGGTCACCTATGTCCAGAACGTCACCGACGTCGACGACCCGCTGCTCGAGCGGGCCGCGAAGGTCAAGGTCGACTGGGCGGAGCTGGCCGAGCGGGAGACGCAGCTCTTCCGAGACGACATGGAGGCGCTGCGCGTCCTGCCGCCGGCCCACTACATCGGCGCCGTCGAGTCGATCCCGCAGGTGATCGAGCTCATCGAGCGTCTCGACGAGGCCGGCGCGGTCTACACGGTCGAGGACGACCTCTACTTCTCCGTCACTGCCGACGACGACTTCGGCGCGGTGTCCGGCCTCGACCGTGACGCGATGCTGGAGATCTTCGGTGAGCGCGGCGGCGACCCCGACCGCGAGGGCAAGAAGGACCCGCTCGACTGCCTGCTCTGGCGCGCCGAGCGCCCGGGCGAGCCGTCGTGGCCCAGCCCGTGGGGACCCGGCCGCCCCGGCTGGCACATCGAGTGCTCCGCCATCGCGCTCGACCACCTCGGCACGTCCTTCGACGTCCAGGGCGGCGGCAGCGACCTGGTCTTCCCGCACCACGAGATGTCCGCCGGCGAGGCGCAGGTCGCGCACCCCGGCGAGCGGTTCGCGCGGGCGTACGCCCACGCCGGGATGGTGGCCTACGACGGCGAGAAGATGTCGAAGTCCAAGGGCAACCTCGTCTTCGTCTCCGCGCTGCGGATGAGCGAGGTCGACCCGATGGCCATCCGCCTGGTGCTGCTGCGCCACCACTACCGCAGCGACTGGGAGTGGACCGACGACCAGCTCTGGGCCGCCGTCGACACCCTCGCCGACTGGCGCCGGGCGCTCGCGCTGGGCCACGGCGCACCCGCCGCACCGGTGGTCGAGCGGGTGTTGGCCGCGCTCGCCGACGACCTCGACGCCCCGACGGCCGTCGCGGCCGTCCAGGAGTGGGTCGAGGCCACGCTCGGCACGACCGGGCTCGCGGACACCTCGGACCACGAGGCGGCGGCGTCGGTCCACCGGCTGCTCGACGCAGCCCTCGGCCTGTCGCTCTGACCTACGCCCGTCAGTCGGTGTCGCGGCGCTTGAGGTAGCGCTCGAACTCCCGCGCGATGGCCTCGCCGGAGGCCTCGGGGAGGTCGGCGGTGTCGCGGGTCTCCTCGAGCGCGCGGACGTAGTCGGCGACGTCCTCGTCCTCGGCGGCGAGCTCGTCCACCCCGCGCTCCCATGCCTTGGAGTCGTCGACGAGGTCGCCCAGCGGCATCGGCGCCTGGAGCAGCTCCTCGAGCTGGCCGAGGAGGGCGAGCGTCGCCTTGGGGCACGGCGGCTGCGCGACGTAGTGGGGGACCGCGGCCCAGTAGGACACGGCCGGGATGTCGAGCTGGGTGCACGCGTCGTTGAACACGCCGACGATCCCCGTGGGGCCTTCGTAGGTCGACTGCTCGACGTCGAGCCGGTCGACGAGCTCCGGCTCGGTGGCGGTGCCGCTGACCGGGATGGGGCGGGTGTGCGGGGTGTCCGCGAGGAGCGCACCGAGGGTCACCACGAGCTCGGCACCGAGGTCGTCGCACGCGGCGAGCAGCTCGGCGCAGAACTGGCGCCACTTCATGCTGGGCTCGATGCCGCGGACCAGGATCACGTCGCGGTCGAGCTCGGCGGGGCGGGCGACGGCGATCCGGGTGGTGGGCCAGGCGAGTCGCCGGTGGCCGTTGACGTCGGTGCTGATGACCGGGCGGTTGACCTGGAAGTCGTAGAACTCCTCCGGGTCGATCGCGCCGATGACCTCGGCCTTCCACTGCTCCATCAGGTGGTCGACGAGGCCGGACGCCGCGTCGGCGGCGTCGTTCCATCCCTCGAAAGCGGCGATCACCACGGGGGAGACGAGGTCCTGCACGTCGTCGAACTCGATCACCACCCCACCCTAGGAGACTCAGCCCAGCGAACTGCCGTGATTTCGTGAGGGGTGTCGGCCGGTGCCACGATGTGGGAACCAGGTCCGCGTGTCGGACAACGTTCCTAGGCTGGATCTCCACCAGCACGGAAGGCCGCCTGTGAAGCCGCAGCACCGCCCCGACGCCACCGACGCCCTCACGGACATCCTGGGCCGGCGGATCATGGTGCTCGACGGAGCGATGGGCACGGCCATCCAGCGCGACCGTCCCGACGAGGCCGGCTACCGCGGCGAGCGCTTCGCCGACCACCCGAGCGACCTCGTCGGCAACAACGACCTGCTGACGATCACCCAGCCGCAGATCATCCGGGCGATCCACGAGGAGTACCTCCGCGCGGGTGCGGACATCATCGAGACCAACACCTTCAACGCCAACTCGGTCTCGCTCGCCGACTACGGCCTCGAGGACCTCGACTACGAGCTCAACTTCGAGTCCGCCCGGCTCGCCCGCGCGGCCGCCGACGCGGTCGCGACCGACGACCGACCGCGCTGGGTCGCCGGCGCGCTCGGCCCGACGACGCGCACCGCGTCGATCTCGCCCGACGTCAACGACCCCGGCGCCCGCAACGTCTCCTTCGACCAGCTCGCAGAGGCCTACCTGACGGCCGCCCGCGGCCTCGTCGACGGCGGCGCCGACCTGCTGATGATCGAGACGATCTTCGACACGCTCAACGCGAAGGCCGCGATCTTCGCGGTCGAGACGCTCTTCGAGGAGCAGGAGCGTCGCTGGCCGGTCATCATCTCCGGGACCATCACCGACGCCTCCGGGCGCACGCTGTCGGGCCAGGTCACCGAGGCCTTCTGGGACTCCGTACGCCATGCGCGCCCGCTGGCGGTCGGCCTCAACTGCGCCCTGGGCGCGCGCGACATGCGCCCCTACGTCGCCGAGCTCTCGCGCCTCGCCGACTCGTTCGTCAGCGTGTATCCCAACGCCGGCCTGCCCAACGCCTTCGGGGAGTACGACGAGACGCCGGACCAGACGGCCGGCGTCCTCGCCGAGTTCGCCGACGCCGGGTTCCTCAACTTCGTCGGCGGCTGCTGCGGCACCACGCCCGACCACATCGCGGCCATCGCCGGGGCGGTCGACGGCAAGGAGCGGCGCGAGCCGGTCGAGCACCAGCCGGTGATGCGCCTGTCCGGCCTCGAGCCGCTGAAGATCACCGAGGAGAGCCTGTTCGTCAACGTCGGCGAGCGCACCAACATCACCGGCTCCGCCCGGTTCCGCAAGCTCATCAAGGACGGCGACTACGACACCGCACTGAGCGTCGCGGCGCAGCAGGTCGAGTCGGGCGCGCAGGTCATCGACGTCAACATGGACGAAGGCATGATCGACGGCGTCGCGGCGATGGACCGCTTCCTCAAGCTCATCGCCGCCGAGCCCGACATCAGCCGGGTGCCGGTGATGGTCGACTCCTCGAAGTGGGAGGTGATCGAGGCCGGGCTCAAGTGCGTGCAGGGCAAGCCGATCGTCAACTCCATCTCGATGAAGGAGGGCGAGGAGGCGTTCCGCGCCCACGCTCGCCTGTGCCGCAAGTACGGCGCCGCTGTCGTGGTGATGGCGTTCGACGAGGACGGCCAGGCCGACAACCTCGAGCGTCGCAAGGCGATCTGCGAGCGGGCCTACCGGATCCTCGTCGACGAGGTCGGCTTCCCGCCCGAGGACATCATCTTCGACCCCAATGTGTTCGCCGTCGCGACGGGCATCGAGGAGCACGCCACCTACGGCGAGGACTTCATCGAGGCCACCCGCTGGATCAAGGCCAACCTGCCCGGCGCCAAGGTCAGCGGCGGCATCTCCAACGTCTCGTTCTCGTTCCGCGGCAACAACCCGGTGCGCGAGGCGATCCACGCCGTCTTCCTCTTCCACGCGATCCGTGCCGGGCTCGACATGGGCATCGTCAACGCGGGCGCCCTGGTCGTCTACGACGAGGTCGACGCCGAGCTGCGCGACCGGATCGAGGACGTCGTGCTCAACCGCCGTCCCGACGCCGCCGAGCGGCTGCTCGAGATCGCTGAGCGCTACAACGTCACCGCCGGCGAGGTCGAGGTGACCGAGGAGGAGTGGCGTGCGCTGCCCATCGGCGAGCGGATCACCCACGCGCTCGTGAAGGGGATCGACGCGCACGTCGAGTCCGACACCGAGCTCCTGCGCCAGGAGATCGCCGAGCGCGGCGGTCGCCCGATCGAGGTCATCGAGGGCCCGCTGATGGACGGCATGAACGTCGTCGGCGACCTCTTCGGGGCCGGCAAGATGTTCCTCCCGCAGGTGGTCAAGAGCGCCCGCGTGATGAAGAAGGCCGTCGCCTACCTCATCCCCTTCATCGAGCAGGAGAAGCTCGACAACCCCGAGCTCGCGACCGCGAAGGACACCAACGGCACCATCGTCATGGCGACGGTGAAGGGCGACGTCCACGACATCGGCAAGAACATCGTCGGCGTGGTGCTCCAGTGCAACAACTACGAGGTCATCGACCTCGGCGTGATGGTGCCGGCGCAGAAGATCCTCGACACCGCGGCCGAGGTGGGCGCGGACATCATCGGGCTCTCCGGCCTGATCACGCCGTCGCTCGACGAGATGGTCAACTTCGCCTCCGAGATGCAGCGCCAGGGGCTGGAGATCCCGCTGCTCATCGGCGGTGCGACCACCTCCCGGGCCCACACCGCGGTCAAGGTCGACCCGAAGTACGACGGGCCGGTCGTGTGGGTCAAGGACGCGTCGCGCTCGGTGCCCACTGCTGCGGCCCTGCTCCACGAGACCGGGCGCGCCACGCTGATGGCCGACGTCAAGGCCGACTTCGACTCCCTGCGCACGCGCCACGCGACCAAGAACGACCGGCCGATGGTGACCCTCGAGCAGGCGCGCGCCAACGCGAGCCCGATCGACTGGTCCGACTACCACCCGCCCAAGCCCAAGATGCTGCTGCAGCAGGACCACGCGGTGTCCACCCTCGTGGGCACGCCGGTCACCCAGCACGTCCGGGTGTTGCGCGACGTCGACCTCTCCGTGCTCCGCACCTACATCGACTGGCAGCCGTTCTTCAACGCCTGGGAGATGAAGGGCGCCTTCCCCGACATCCTCAACAACCCCAGCTCCGGCCCCGCCGCTCGCAAGCTGTACGACGACGCGCAGGAGATGCTCGACACGATGATCGAGGAGAAGTGGATCCGCGCCCACGGCGTGGTCGGCTTCTTCCCGGCGGCATCGGTCGGCGACGACGTCGAGCTCTACCTCGGCAACGACCGCAGTGAGGTGCACGCGACGCTGCACCACCTGCGGCAGCAGGGCCAGCACCGCGACGGCGTACCCAACCGGAGCCTGGCCGACTACGTCGCGCCCAAGGACTCCGGCCTCCGCGACCACGTGGGCGCCTTCGCGGTGACCGCGGGCGACGGTGTGACGGAGCGGGTGGCCGCCTTCCGCGAGGAGCTCGACGACTACAACGCGATCCTGCTGGAGTCGCTGGCCGACCGGCTGGCCGAGGCCTTCGCCGAGCGGCTCCACGAGCGGGTCCGCAAGGACATCTGGGGCTACGCACCCGACGAGCACCTCGACAACGTCGGGCTCATCAAGGAGCTGTACGACGGCATCCGGCCCGCGCCGGGCTACCCCGCGTGCCCCGAGCACACCGAGAAGCAGACCCTCTGGGAGCTCCTCGACGTCGAGGAGCACACCGGCATCAAGCTCACCGAGTCGATGGCCATGTGGCCGGGTGCCTCGGTCAGCGGCTTCTACTACTCCCACCCGCAGTCGCAGTACTTCGTGGTGGGCCGGCTGGCGCGCGACCAGGTCGCCGACTACGCCGAGCGCAAGGGCTGGACCCTCGCCGAGGCGGAGCGGTGGCTCTCGCCCAACCTCGGCTACGACCCGGAGGACTGAGCCCAGCGCGGCCTCGCTCGGCGATGGGCAGCGGGCCGGTCGCGCAGCTGCTGTGGCTCGAGGGGTCGCAGCCAGGACACGAAGTACCGATCGCTCGGGGCCTGGTGCAAGCGCCGACTATCGCGGCGAGACCCGCAGCACCTGATCCGTGCCATTGTCGGTAGTGACCAGAAGATCGCCGTTCCGGGCGGACGTGACCGACCGCAGGCGGCCGAACTTGGTCAACGCCGGGGGAGTCAGAATCGACACGAAGCGGCCGCGACGGTCGAAGCGAAGAAACATCATCTGCTCGTCCTCGAGGGCCGCGACGGCGAGCGTGCCCTCGAGCGATCCCCACTGCGAGCCCTCCACCCAAGCGGCACCGGAGGTCGCCCGGGTCGAGTCGCCGGAGCTCCATTGGGCGTCCATCTGGTGGCCCGGCAGGGAATCGTCGGTCATGGGCACCGACTCCTCGTATCCGGGGACCGGGTTCCAGCCATAGTTGCCGCCCGGCACGAGGCGGTTGACCTCGTCATCCACTGTCGGACCGTGCTCGACCGACCAGACGGAGCCGTCAGCGCGCTGGGCGAGGCCCTGTACGTTGCGGTGCCCGTAGGTCCAGACGAAGCGGCGCTCGGTCGGGGCCGAGGCCCAGGGGTTGTCGCGCATCGCCGTGCCGGAGTCGCGGTGGACCCGCAGCACTTTGCCGCCCAGCGAGTCGAGGTCCTGCGGGTTGGTGCCGATGGCCGCGTCGCCCGTGCCGATGTACAGGTCCGGTCCGGAGCGAGCCAGCAGCAGTCGGCAACCGCCATGGCGGCCGGTCGAGGTCGGGAAGCCGGCGATGAGCGTTCGTGCGCTCTGCACCAGCGTCCAGCTCCGGTCGACCTGCATGCGAGTCACCCGCACGTCCTCCGTCCCGGTCGAATCGTCACCATGGCAGGCCCAGACCACGCGCCGCTTGCGGTCTACGGCAAGCGACATCAGGCCGGTCTCCCCGGAGACCCACACCTGGTTGGACATGTCGGCGAGGGTCCGGACCTCTCCGTCGCGGACGACGCTGATCAGTGCCTTGTTGCGCTCGCTCACGACGAGCCGGCCACCCGGCGCCTGTTGGACGTCCCACGGCTTGTCGAGACCGCGGGCGAGGATCCGCACCCTCAGGCGGGGTGCCGCGACCACCTCGCGTGCTGGGTCGGGCGAATCCGCCGTGTCGGCGGCGGGGTCGTACGCAGGCTCGGGGTCGTTTGCCTCGGTGGTTGAGCACGCGGTCAGTGCGAACGAGAGTGCGAGCGCGAGCGTCAGTGGGGTGGACCGGAGAGGTAGGCGCACCTCATCGACGCTATCGGCACGTCTGCGGCGGCGGACAACCCCAGAATCGGGTACGCGCCACGAGGTGCGGTTTCCGTGGGAGGTATCTCGGCCGAGGTCCCGAGGACCCGGGGGCCCTGGCTGGCCCCTCTCGTGCCCGTCCCTGCCGACCCGTCCTGCCCCGGAGGCCTGCGGTGGCTCTCGTCAAACCTCGACAACGAGCGGAGGCCTGAACCGTCCGCGTCAACGCCGGACTGCGATGATCGACTTGGTCAGGCCGAGAAACCGCTCGTGCACGACCTCGGACCCCGGGAAGTAGTGCCGCAGCTCGGTCACACTGATGAGCTCGGTCCAGAGCGCCGACGACGTGGCGCGCTCGCGGTCGGGTGACCGGCTGTGCGAAAGGGGCCACCTCTCGGCGACGCGGGCTCGCGCGGTGATCGGCAGGAACTGCATGCCGGGAAAGAGCCAGTGCGGCTCGATCGGGAAGTAGCGGTAGGGCGTCTGGACCCAGTGCAGCGGTGCGAGGGCGTGGACCGTCTCGGCGAAGCGCGCGCGGTTCGCATGACCTCCGAGGTGCTCCAGCACCGAGTTCGAGAAGACGAGGTCGAAGCGGGTTCGGCCAGTCGCCGCGGCGAGCGCCGCCCCGGCATCGCAGGCGTCGCCGAGCACCGGCACGATGTCGTCCGAGCGCGAGATGCCGGGCTCGGTCAGGTTGAGCACAGTGACGCGCGCCGGCCGGACCGGCGCGCGCTCCCACGCCTCGACCGTCCCGCCGAGGTCGACGACGTCCATCGAGGACAGGTCGGGGAACAGCTCCTGGACCAGCGCCCATCTGCGCGACCTGAACCCCGCGCCCAGGGACCGCGGGTCCTCAACCAGCGTCCGGCGGACCTTCTGGGCCACACCCATGTCAACCCCTCCCCACTGCGAGCACGCGCTGGACCGTCCCAGTCCTGCACCCGTGTGCCCCGAGTGTCGCGACTTCGTCCGCATGGTGCTCCACGACGCACACGTGTCCCCATTTGTGGGGAGTTGCCGCCACGCGGACGGGCCGTGCGGGTGGGTGGTGCCACGATCGCGACACCCCACCGAGATGAGTGGCCAGTGGGCTTCGAATTGCTGTGCACAGTGGGAAGGCGATGGGGACATGAGGACTGCTGGACGCCGGTGGGGAGCCGCGTTGGCGACGATGGGGGTGACGGTGGCGATGCTGGCGGCGTCCGCGGGCGCCGCCGTGGCCGCGGCGCCTGCTGCGCCGTCGATGTACGCGACGCCGACAGCCGTGACGACGAGCACGATC
The DNA here is from genome assembly GCF_004137245.1 of Nocardioides glacieisoli. Lineage (GTDB taxonomy): Bacteria > Actinomycetota > Actinomycetes > Propionibacteriales > Nocardioidaceae > Nocardioides > Nocardioides glacieisoli. The sequence goes on along the minus strand of NZ_SDWS01000004.1, from coordinate 167,613 downwards.
AGCGTCCGGTTCCTCCGGTCGCCCGCACCGGACCGCGTGTGCAAGCCGGACATCGGCTACGAGGTCCTCGGCGGCACGTTCGCGGACTGGCGCGACGTCGGCGGCTTCCCGAACGCGCCCTGCGACGACCCCGACCCGGGCTACAAGTTCAACGGCCTCGCCGCGGGCACTGTGTACACCTTCAGCGTCCGCGCCTACCGGATCACCGACGGCGTCAAGGAGTACTCCGGTGCGTCCCAGATGACCGCCACGACGACCGGTACGTCGCCCCCGGCGCCCGGTGCGGGTGCACCCGACGCGCCGTCGATGTATGCCACACCGACGGCCGCGACGACGAGCACGATCAGCGTCCGGTTCCTCCGGTCGCCCGCACCGGACCGCGTGTGCAAGCCGGACATCGGCTACGAGGTCCTCGGTGGGACCTTCACGACCTGGCGCGACGTCGGCGGCTTCCCGAACGCGCCCTGCGACGACCCGGACCCGGGCTACAAGTTCAGTGGGCTGGCCGTGAACACGAGCTACGTGCTCAGCATCAGGGCGTACCGCATCGCCAACGGCGTCAAGGAGTACTCAGCGGTGTCGAGCGGGACGTTCGTCACCAAGGGCGTCAACCCGCCGACGTTGAGCGCCACCCCGATCGCGGTCACCACCACCTCCCTCAGCATCCGCTTCGTGCGCTCCGGGGCCCCGGACCTGGTGTGCAAGCCCGACATCGGCTACGAGGTCCTCGGCGGATCGTCCGCCAGCTGGGTCGACGTCGGCGGCTTCCCGAACGCGCCGTGCACGGATCCCGACATCGGCTACAAGTTCACCGGGCTCGCCCCGGCCACCACGTACACCGTCAGCATCAGGGCGTACCGGATCACCAACGGCGTCAAGGAGTACTCCCCGACGCGCAGCCTGGACTACACGACGGCCGGTGGCGGCTCCGGGACCCCGACGGGGTCCGTCAACCCGGCCGCGATGTCGCCCACCCCGACGGCCCGCACGACCAGCTCGATCAGCATCAGGTTCGTGCGCTCCGCAGCCCCTGACCTCGTGTGCAAGCCGGACATCGGCTACGAGGTCCTCGGTGGCACCTTCACCGACTGGCGCGACGTCGGCGGCTTCCCGAACGCCCCGTGCACGGACCCCGACATCGGGTACAAGTTCGGCGGGCTGGCGGCCGGCTCCGTCTACACGCTCAGCATCCGCGCCTACCGGACGACCAACGGTGTCAAGGAGTACTCCGCCGTCTCCAGCATCGCCGCCGCCACCCTCCCACCCGTCGCCTAGCGACAGCAGCTGACGATGGGGGCAGGGGGTCACCCTTCGGCGACGACCACCGCCGCCAGCCAGCCTGCGGTCCGGGCCGTCGAGGCATGCAGCCGGACCACGCCCGACCGCGTCGCCTGGACGGCCGCATCACCGGCGAGCCGGACGGTGACGCTGCCCGCGTCGTCGAGGCTGACCTCGATCTCCCGCCACATCAGGGGACCGGGGAACGAGATCCCGATCGCCTTCAGCGCCGCCTCCTTCACGGCGAAGCAGGTCGCGGCGACGCGCGAGGGGCGCGCCGACGTGAAGCACATCTCGACCTCGGCGGCGGTGTACCAGTGGGCCAGGAAGCGGCTGCCGCCGGAGTCGACGAGTCGCGCGATGCGCGCCTCCTCGAGCACGTCCGTGCCGACCCCCACGACGCTCACGATCCCCACCCTAGCGAGCAGCACGGCTGTGCGGAGGGCCGCGTGAACGCCCCGCGGGCCGGGCGCCCGACGGTCGTCAACTTCCACGGGATCGGTGAGCCGCCCGCGCACGTGCCGCCGGACGAGGTGCCCTTCTGGTGCCCTCTCGACGACTGGCACCGCATCGCCGACGTGCTGGCGGTGGAGGTCGCTGGGGGAGCCGCGGTCGCCATCACCTTCGACGACGGCAACTCCAGCGACGTGGAGCACGCGTTGCCGGTGCTCGCCGAGCGGGACCTCACCGCCACGTTCCACGTCTGCGCGGGTCGCCTGGACCTGCCCGCCTACGTGGACGGGTCCGCGGTGCAGCACCTGCGGAGCAGCGGCATGTCCATCGGCAGCCACGGCTGGGACCACGTGGACCTGCGGGCGCTGTCGGATCCCGACCTCGTGCGTGCCGGCCGGGACTCCCGGCAGCGGCTGGGCGAGGTGTGCGGTGAGCCCGTCACCAGCTTCGCTGTCCCGCTCGGGAGCTACGACCGTCGCGTCCTGGGGCACCTGCGGGACTACCGGACCGTCCTCACGAGCGACGCGACGACCTGGGACGGCACCGACTGGATCGTGCCTCGCTGGTCGTACGTCCGGGGCTGGGACGCCGCCCGCGTCAGGTCGCTGGCACGCGGCGGGGAGTCGCGTCGGCACCGGTGGCGCCAACGGACGTCGATGGCGGTGAAGCGCCGACGGTGACGCGCGCGGTGGCGCGCGAGAGATGGTGCACCGCTCCCGCCAGGCCGAAGAAGAGGAACGTGAGGCCGGCCACCTGCCGAAAGCTCAGGGCGTCGAAGGTGGCATAGCTGGCCACGATCCCCACCATCGACGCCGACACCGCGTACCCGAGCTGGCACTGCTGGTGCGGCAGGCCGAGACGACGCGGCGTCCACGCCGCGACCTGGGCCGCGAGGAAGAGGACGGCGAAGGCGAGCGTGCCCAGCACACCGAGCTCGAGCAGCAGGATCAGGAGCTGGTTGTCGACCGTCCGGTAGACCATCGGGACGAAGGTGAACAGGCCCTGGCCGGTCAGCGGACGCATCTCGACCAGGCGGAAGACCAGGGGGTAGTCGTCCGTGCGGCCCGCAACGCTCGGGTCGCCCGCGAGCCCTGTGAAGAGCGAACGGATGGTGCCGAGCAGGCCCGGGAGCGCCACCCGGAGTGCGAGCGCGAGCGGGACCGCCGCAACCATGGCGACGAGCCTGGTCCTCGTCGGCCACCCCACGAAGAGGACGACCGAGGCGACCCCCAGCACCACCACGGCGGAGCGTGACACCGACATGAGCGCTGCCACCCCGACCAGAGCGACCGGGATCCAGGGTCCGGGACGCCGTGGTTCGCGCAGGGCGCGGTACGACGCGAGGGGAAGCAGAGCTGCCATGACGACACCGAGCTCGATCGGGTGGGCCGAGGTCGCGACGACGCGGTTGAGGTCGGATCGCGACAGGGCGTTGCCGAAGTCGACCAGGCCGACCAGGCCGGGGACGTGGAGGTACGCCGCGAGATTGATGCCGGTGAAGTACTGGGCCACCGCCATCGCTGCGACGGCACCCGCTGCGTGCACGATCCAGTCCACCAGCCGGTCCAGCTGCTCCCACGACCGGATGCCGTCCGCCGTGACGAGGAGGATCCCGGCCCACCCGGCGAGGGCCAGCAAACCGCGGTCGGACGCGCTCGCGATGACCTCGGTCACCTGGTGCACGTCGGCACGCTCCCAGAGGCGGTCCGAGCGCTGGTGGATGTCGGCGGGCTGTGACCAGCCGCCCAGGTGCCCCGAGGCATAGCTCACCAGGCAGGCGGCGGCGAAGATCGCGAAGGCGCTGCGCACGAGCGTCGCCCCGTGCGCCTGTCCGAGGCCGCCGACGAGGGAGCACAACCACCAGAGGAGACCCGCGATCGCCAGCAGGTTGGCCGGAGTTCCCGGCGCACCTATCGGGCCGACGATCAGCCGGGTCGGCACGCACAGGAGCAGCACGGCGTACGCGGCGACGAACACCCACGCCGGCAGGATGCGGCCCCGACGACCGACGGTCACGGGCGATCCGCGCCCCGAGCCGACGCGAACGCCCCGTCACCCACGCTCGGTGCCCGGTCACCCGGCTCGCGCTCGGCGGGCGCCTGCTTGCTCGCTCGTGGCGAGCCCTTCTTGCTGGGTGTCCGTTTGCGCGGAGCTCCCTTGGCCGGGGGCCGCTTCCCCGGCGCCGACCCGTTTCTCGGGGCCGGGGAGGTCGCCGCAAGAACTGGACGCTGGTCGACAGGGCCAGAGGAGGCTCGAGCGGCGACGGGGGCCGTGGTAGGAGGCGACGTGGGTGGGGGCGACGTGAGTGGTGGCGAGGTGCGAGATGTGCTGGTCACCCGGCGGCGACGGCGGACCTCGGCCAGCCAGTCCGTGGCGAAGGCCGTCAACAGCGTCAGGAGCCCGCCGGCGGCGAGGACGGCGATCACCCCGCGCAGTCCGCTGCCGCCCAGCTCGACCGGTGTCGTCTCGGCGGCGAAGACGCGGATGCGCGCTGTCTGGTCGGTCGGCACCCGCTCCTCCCTCTGCACCCGCGCGAGCTCGTCACCGACCGCCTCGACCAGCCCGTCCCGTGTCGCGAGGACGTTGACCGGGTCGTCCCCCTCTGCGCCCACGTTGATCACCGGACTGGTGGGCTCCACGCCCACCTCGTAGGACGAGGTGAGCCCCCTGTCCGCCAGGTCCACGGCGAAGTCGCGTGAGGACGGGACCGAGGCGACCACCCGGGCCAGGATGTTGAGCTCGTTCGGGAGGTAGAGGAACGCGCTGTTCCGCTGCTCCGGGTCCCCGGCGGTCGACGGCAGCAGGAGCAACAGCTGGGCCGTCGCGCGATAGGTCGGTGGCGTTGAGGTGTAGAGGTAGGCAGCTGCTCCCGCTGTCAGTAGTCCGCCGAGGACGACGACGATCCACTGTCGGAGCAGCAGTCTCAGTGAGCTTCCCAGCTCCATGGATCCTCCAGGTGGTAGCGCCGGTCCCGTGCTCATCGGCGGGGGACAGGGACGTCGTGGCCCGGTTCGCGGACGGTGGCCGGAAGCACGTCGACGAGTGCGTCAACGAAGGCGTCGACCGCACGCTCGGCGAGTCCGAGGGCGGGTACGGCGAGCTGAGCGAGCCGGTCGCGGTCCTCGACCAGGGCCAGCGTGTGCGCCACGGCCTCCTCGGTGCTTGCGTCGGTCAGGTCGACCAGGGCGCCGTAGCCGAGGCTCCCGAAGAACCCGGCGAACTTGCGGCTGTAGGCAACCGGGACGGTGGGCACGCCGGCAGTGAACGCGGCAATGGTGGCGTGCATGCGCGAGCCGATGAACACGTCGAGGCCGGCGATGTGCGACTTGGCCGCGACCGGCGAGTCGAAGGTCGGAGCGAGCGTGCATCCTGGGTGGTCCCTCATGAGTGCCTGCGCCGCCGCGACGTCGTCCTCGAGGGCGTCAGCCGTCGCCCGGGCGATCACGTGGGGGACCAGATGGACCTCGTACCCGTTCGCAACCAGCCCCCGGACCACTCCGTCGCACCAGGCGCGGTAGTCGGCAGTCAGCGAGAACTGGTTCGATCCGGTGTACCCGCCGTTCCAGAGCAGCCCCGACACGTTGAGCCCGATACGTCTGCCACTGCGTGGCTCGGTGCCCGACGTCGGCAGGAGCACGGCCACATCCGTGCTCCGGACCACGGGCGCGGACGTCAGGGTGGACAGGAACTCGGCCGAGAGGCCGTCCCGCGTGGCGACGAGGGCTGCACGCTCGACCACGTGCCGGTACCACGGGCGCCAGACCGGACGACGCAGCGGACCGTACGTCTGGGGCCCGAGGACGAGCGGAGTGCCCGCCGCAAGCACCATCTGCTTGTGCAGCAGCTTGCGCAGCAACCGCTTGCCGCCGTAGATGTCGGAGAAGCTGTCGCCACCGGTCAGGTCGACCACGACGTCGCAGCGCCTCATCTCGCCCAGCGCTCGCAGCAGGGAGCGCGGGCTCCTGTGCCGGAGCGGCACGGTGCGCACGGGACGGGTCGTGCCCAGCGAGCGACGCATGGTGGCGACCGACTCCTCGGAGTTGATCGAGAAGACGACGACCTCGGTGTCCTCGTCGGCGACGGAGTCGACGATCGCCGTCAACGAGTAGGCCAGCGCCGCCAACCCCAGGTTCGCCGTGTCGTACTGCACGCCGAGAAGACCGACGCGGCCGCGGTGACCGCGCGACGCCACCCGGCCCCAGGCGAGGGAGTCCGCCGGTGAGCGGCGGGCCAGCAGCGCGGCGCTCACGGTGAGGGTGGCGTACGCCGCACCGGCGGGCAGCAGGTGCGGGTCGCGGGCGACGACGTCACGCAGCCAGGACCACCGGTCCGGACGCCGCACGGAGGCGTGGGCCTGCAGCGACGTGGCTGCCTTGCGCATGGCCGCCGAGCCCCGTCGGACCCGGGCGAGCCGTCGCACGAGCTCGCGGGTCGTCGGCGGCGTGGCCACTGTCATCACCACGTCGTCCACGAGCACCTTCTCCTCTGCCCTGAAGAGCGAGTCCAGGAAGAGGTCGTCCGCCACCATGTCGGGAAAGGAGCCGAAGCGCGCCCGGCCGATTTCGGACAGGGCCACCAGTCCGCGCCCGAAGAGGGCATCGCGGAACAGGGGGAGTCGTTCGTGGACCTGTGAGTGGGCGCGGACGGGCCACGGTCGACCAGCCACGTCGAGGCGGCGTGCCGGCACGGCCGCGAGCACCCCGGGCTGCTCGAGCGCTCGGCAGAGCGCGCCCACCGCTCCGCGCGGCACCCGCATGTCGGCGTCGAGGTAGATCCTCGGGAACGACGTGGCCACGGCTTCACCAGCATCGAGGGCGCGCGGCTTGCCGCCGTCCGGCAGCTCGACGACCCGCACTCCGGGCCGGCGTCTCGCCACCTCGGCTGTGTCGTCGTGGCAGCCGTTGGCGACGACCACCACCTCGGCTTCGGGAGCATCCGCGCGGAGCGCGTCCAGTGTTGCGCCCAGGACGACTGCCTCGTCGTACGCGGCGATGATGACGCTGACCATGGGCCCCCATTCCCTCGCCGCCAGCGTAGAAGCGCGCCGCTGCGCTCCGCGGCCCGAGAATGGGGGATGTTCGTGCAGGGTGACGCCGCCCGTCGCCGCCTCAGTCGGTGTAGTTGACCGGTGTCCCGTCGTCCCAGGTGTTGCCGGACCAGAGATTGCCCGGTCGGGTCGGATCGAAGCCGCTCACCGCCCGAATGTTGCCGCACGTCCCGGATGCGCCCCGGACGAACACGTTGCCCACGAAACGCACGTTGTTGGCCAGATGACCGTAGGGCTTGCTGCCGTCGTCACCCGACGAGCCGCCGTACGCACACACGGTCGATCCGCCGCCACCACCACCGAGGAAGATGTTGCGCTCGATGAGGTTGTTCTGGATGGGGCCGAAGTCGCCGTAGCCGGTCAGCCCGGCGGAGCACCCCGTACCGGGTCCGCGCATCGCCTCGCAGGTGATGGTGTTGTGACGCAACGTGGTGCTCTCGCCCATCCGGATGCCACCGAAGTGGGTGCTGCCGCCGGGATCGCCGCCCTGCGCGTGCACCCAGGAGTCCTCGACCACGCAGTTGATCTCGCAGTAGATCGAGCGCATGCCACCCGTGACCTCGATGCGCGTCGCGGTGAAGTTGCCACGCAACAGGCCCGTGGTGAGAGTCGCGCCGACATGGATCTCCGAGTCGGTGATCGTGAACGACGCCCCGGAGGTCCGGGGGTCGCGCAGGTCCACGTGCCCGTTGACGCGCGTGTTCACGATCCGTACGCCGGGCGCTGCGATCTCGAGCGTCCCGTTCACCACCACGTTCTGGATCACCGTGTTTGCGGTGGTGACGGTGAGCGGCCCGGAGTACGGCGAGAGGGTGGTGCCGTTGGGCACGCCGGTGTTGTCCGGACCTGGCCAACCTCCGGGGATCGGCGTCGGCGTGGTTGTGGGGGTGGGCGTGGCCGTCGGAGCCGAGCGCTGGGGCGTGAACACGACGTCCACCAAGAAGTTCGCGCCGCCCGCCGAGTTGCGTGGAGCACGGGACTTGTTGCTGCGCGTCCGCACCCCTCCGCCCGGGTTCACCGTGAACCCGTTGACGGTGCGCTTGCGGGCGAACCCACCGCGCTTCACGGCGTGTTGGCCGTGGGACGCGAGGTAGGACGCGACGTAGACGCGGCCCTCGAGCAGGCGCACCGGGGACCGCAGCTTCGCGGTCTGCCAGCCGGAACGGTCGGAGGCCCGGAACCTCGTCCGCCCCAGGAGCGTGCCGTCGTTGTCCCACAGGGAGGCGACGTAGGACTTGGTCTGGCGTGGGCTGCGGTAGAACTGCAGCGCCGTCACCTGGCCGGCCCGGCGGGAGGTGAACTTCACGCCGAGGTTGACCGACGTCTTCTGGGGCACGGCACGTGTCGTCGGCCGCATCTTCGAGCCCAGGATGCCGGTGGTCGACGCGGCGTCCGCCGGCTCGGCGAGGGGGAGGACCGCGAGCGGCACGACAGTGCCGAGGCCGATCAGGAGGGTGGCGACGACGCGCAGCTGGAGCCAGCGGGGGCGGCGTCGGCGGAGCAGGGGGATGACACGGATCACGGGGGGTTCCTCAGGCAGGGGAGCCCGGCACGTCGTGGGGGAGAGCCGGGCGGTCGGTCGCCACTCTAGGCGCGGAGACGATGGGGACCCGGTCAAAAATTCGGTAAATCTAGGACGACCGGAGGTGCTGGACACCGGCGTCGCGCGCCGGTGCGAACGGCTCGCTGAACGCGTCGAGGTCGCGTCCCAGGTCTGTGACGTCCCGTTCCCACCACCGTTCGGCGAGCAGCTCCGCGATGGTCTCCGGCTCACAGCGGTACCGCACGACCCGACCGGGGTTGCCGACGACCACGGCGTACGGCGGGACGTCCTTGAAGACCACCGCCCCGGCGCCGATGACCGCCCCGTGCCCGATCGTGGAGACGCTCGCGCTGATGACGGAGTTGTGCCCGAGCCAGACGTCGCTCCCGATCTCCAGCGGGCTGTAGTGCCGTTCGGCGTCGGTGAGGCCCAGCTCGGGGTTGAAGAAGAAGCCGTGCATCCCCTTGAGGTGGGTCGGGTGGTCGAGGGTGGCGGCGAACGCGGAGCGGGCGATGGAGGTGTAGCGCCCGATCGTCGTGCCCGGACCGAACGCGTGGGGCACGAAGCAGCCGCCGTGGGTGTACGCGCCGACGTCGACGCGGTGGTACTGCCGGAAGATGTCGCGCAGCGTGTCCGAGTAGATCTCGCCGCCCTCGAACCGGTTGACCATCCGCCGGACGACGGCCCGGCCTGCGGTCCCACGGCCGTAGAGGCGCAGCATCGCGCTGCTCGTCGGGTGTCTCATCAACGGGTCCTTCCCATGTGCCGGCCTCGGCGCCAGAGGCCTCGGGTCACGATGCGCCGCACCATTCCGGCGTACTCCTTGGCCCAGGCCCTCGGCCCGAGCAGGCGCGCGGCAGCGCCCAGCCGGAACCCCGGGTAGCGGGGCGCCGCGAGACCGGCCGTGCGCAGGGCAGCCGTGCGCGCGGGCACGAGCATGCGGCGCCGGGTGAGCGGTTGGGCGAGCACCACGTCGCTCGCGTCACTGACTGTCGCGGTGAGGTAGCCGGCCTCGATCGCGCCCTCGACGACGGTGCGGCCCCTGGTGGTCCGGGCCAGGATCAGCGACACGCCGTCGGAGGCCCCGCCGGGCTCGTCGCTGTGCCGGTGCCACGCGTCCCCGCCGGTCACGTCGGCGAGCTCACCGAGGCCGTCGGCGCACAGGGTGCACCGCAGCTGGCGGGGCGTGCTCGCCAGACGACCCCACGACTCGTCGTAGGTCAGCTCGGACCGGTGCCCGTCGGTCGACCCGACCACGAAGCTGCCCGGCCACCCCTCACCGCGGTAGCGGACCTGGGAGATGGCGGCCGGCTCACCGAACCCCAGCTCGGCGGCCAGCCGCAGGCTGGCGTCGGACGGTGGGGTCCCGGCGCAGAAGAAGCTGAGCACCAGTCCCAGGTTGCGGTCCAGCGCGGGTCGCTCGCGGCGCAGCTCGCGCACCGCCGCGACGTCGCACGGCTTGCCGACGAAGACGCACGGACGGTCGGCGGACTCGATGAGGTCGAGCGCCTCGACGGGCGAGGAGGTGGTGTAGCGCGAGCCGCTGTTGTGCAGGAGCGAGGCGCGGTCGCGGCTGACCACGGTGCGGTTGCCCCACGGCATGGTGTCGTCCATCCCCGTGTGCACGACCAGCGCCATCTCGAGCTCCTCCAAGGCGTACGTCGCCAGGGCGGTCACCACTCCTCCTGAGGAGCCGGCCCAGCGCAGCACGGGGTCGGTCGCCCATCCCTCCCAGATGGCCTCGGTGGGACCCACCAGCAGCGCGGAGGGGTCGGGCGTGGCCGGCCAGCCGGGGGAGGTCACCTGGGAGCCCGGGCAGGCCCGGACGATCTCGTCCTTGAGCGCGGTCGGCAACCCTTCCGTGCCGACGGGCCGCCTGCCGACGGTCGGGATGTCCAGCATGACCACGCCGTGGTCACGCCCGACGAACGCGCACGCGCCGCAACCGGAGCACAGGTCCTGCTGCAGCACGCGGTCGAGTCGGTGGGCCGTCATGGGAGTACCTCCGTCGAGTCGAGCGTCGAGTCGAGCGTGGAGTCGAGCGTGGGATCGGGCGTGGGGTCGAGGGCGACGAGCATGTTGACCATGAACGCCACCGTGCTGGGCTGCGGCCGGACGCTGCCGTCGCGCACGGCGTCGAGCCATCCGTCGTCGAACCACCCGGAGTCCCGCAGCGGGTCGAGCACCACCGCCCGGGCACGGAGGTGGTCCACCACCCCGGCGGCGACGGTCGTGCCCCCGACGGGCGGCCGCCGCGCACCGATCACGCGCTGTCGCGCCTTGTGCACCGCCTTGTCGAGCTGGCGAACGCCGTGTCGCGCCCAGGCGCTGCGCCCGCCGCGCGCATAGTGTTCCGGGGACGGCCGTCCCTCCAGCGGTAGCCTGCCAAGGTCCTGGTCGAGCTGCATCTGGAGGCATCCCCAGAACCGGGCACGGTTCTTGTCCGTGGGGGCCACGCTCCGCACGACGCCCATGAAGTCCGGGTCCAGCATCACGTTCATGATCCGGCGGCGGTGCGACGCGGTCGTCTGGTCCGGGCCGGCCCAGCGAGGCAGGCGGTGCCGGTAGTAGAGGTCGTCGGTCGCGCTGAACCACTCGTCACCTGCCTGGACGAGCGCGGCGTGCACCGCGTCGACGGCCGTGACGGCTGCGGCCGACCGGTGCCGGACGTGCAGCGCGGCGGGCTCGACGGCCTCGTTGGCCATGAGGCGCCACCGGGCGAGCCGCTCGCTGCGGTGTCGCGTCACCGCGGATGGACGCACGGCACCGGCGTAGAAGAACCCACGCGCGACCTCGCCGCCCATCCCGCCGAGGCGGTCACCCTGGTCGATCGACGCTTCGGCCCAGCCCGTGGCGGCCTTGGCGATCGGGTTCACCATCGCGTCGTGGTCCTCGGCCGCCGCCAGCACCCGGGCGAACCACTCGTCGGGCGGCACGGTCGTGAGCCCGGCGAGGGAGTACACGCGGTGCTCGAGCCCGGTCAGCTCGGCCAGGGAGCGGGCCACCGTCGCGTCGGACGAACCCGGGACGTCGAGCGTGAACGCCGGCAGGCCGGCTCGTGACCGGGCCGGCACCGAGCTCAGCACGGCGCGGGAGTCCATCCCGCCGGTGAGCTGGAGCACCGGGTGCTCCACCTCCCGCAGGTAGCCGGCCATCGACCTGCGCAACGCGGTCGCTGCGGCCGTCACGGCGTCGTCGAGACGGATCGAGCCGGGGTCCACGACGTCGTCGGCACTGCGCAAGATCAGCAACCCCGCACCATCGAGGGTCGCCGACTCGCCGGGCGCGAGCTTGGTGACGCCCCGGTAGAGCGTGCGACACCCGAGCTGCCACCCGACCTGGCTCTGCACCAGCACGCCCTCGTCGTCGAGCGCCCCGCCCAGCAGGCGTCCGAGGAGCCGGGCCGACGTGGACACGGCGTCCCACCCCGGACCTCGGCACCAGAACACCTGCGAGAAGCCCATCCGGTCGGTGGCGACCCGGACCCCGTCCTCCGTGAGTCCGAGGGCCGCGAAGGGCGGGTCGAACCGTCCGACCTCCACCACGTCACCGGCGCGGATCAACCGGGCCACGTCGTCGTCCGCGACCCGTGCGCCACGCCGTCGGGCCCGGCCGGACAGCAGCAGCGGACGTGTCGTCGTGGGGAGTGCGGACTCGTGTCCCCACGACGTCAGCCAGGTCCCGCCGACCGCCCGCAGCGGCGTCAACCCGGCTCCGGCGACGGCGCGCCCCACCTCGCACGGCGGCTCGCCCGGCCGTGCCGTGACGACCGCCAGGATCCCGGTGCCCGCTCGCTGACTCATGAGACCCGCCACCCCCGCTCGGTCGTACTACCCTGAGGCCCATCCCACGCCTGCGGGCCCCGGCTCGCACTCGACGACTGGTGTGGCTCGCGAAGGGAGACGGCGTGGACCCGGCAGACCACTCGGCGGCCGAGCCGGCGTACGGACCGCTCCGCGACGGCGACGCCGAGCTGGTCTCCGACCTCGTCACCCGCATGAGCGGGGACGGGGCACGTCTGCGACTGCGCGACAAGTCGGCCGACTACTACCGGTGGATGTACGAGCAGAACCCGGCGGGGCGCGCCTTCGTGCACTCCGCGCGGCTCGGCGACCGGATCGTGGCCAGCTTCGCCCTCGCACCCAAGGTCTTCCTCGTCGACGGGGAGCGGGTGCTGGTCGGCAAGACCATGGACATGTTCACCGACCCGGAGTGGCAGGGCCGTGGCCTCATGCGCCGGTGCACCGACTCGGTGTTCGACGAGGCCGCCGGCGCCGGTGTGGCCGGTTGGTACGTGACCCCCTCGGTGAACTCCTACCCGATCTTCACGGGCCGCTGGGGCTATCGCGAGGAGTTCTCGCTGGTCTACCGGCTCCGTGTCCTGCGGCCGGGCCCGCTGGGCGGCCGCGCGCGGCTCCCCACCGGGGTCGAGTGCAGGGAGGTGGACCGCTTCGACGAGGAGGCGGACAAGCTGTGGGCGCGGGTCGCGCCGGCCCACCGGGTCGCACAGGTCCGCGACGCGACGTACCTGAACTGGCGCTACGTCGCGAACCCCGATCACTACGACCTGCTCGAGCTGCGGAGGGAAGGACGGCTCGTCGGCATCGCGGTGCTGGGACGCACCCGTCGGCGTGGCATCGGCGTGGGTGAGCTGATGGAGCTGGTGCACGAGGTCGACGACCGGGCCGCGCTGCGACACCTGGTCCGTGCAGCGGCGGCCCGAGCGGAGCGGAACGGCTGCCGGCTGCTGCAGGCCTGGTCGGTGCCCGGCACCCGGCTGGACGCGCGCCTGCGCCGCGCGGGACTGCGCTGGCGTCGCGGCGAGGTCAAGTTCCTCCTCAGCCCCGGCTTCCCCGGCACCTCGGCGGCCGACCCGGACGCGTGGTTGCTCTCGCAGGGTGACGGTAACGATGTCTAGCCCCTCTCCAGGTGGGTGAGCAGCCACCCCGTGTTCCGTGCGTTGCCACGCACCTTCAGCCCCGCGCGGTCGCGCTGGCGCGGTCGCCCGACCCACACGAGGGCCCAGACCGCGATCGACGCGAGGTTGTGGAGCAGCCGGATGGCGACGTAGGCGTCGCGGGCCCTGGGGGACTGGTGCTTGTTCCAGTAGCGCAGGTCCGACTTCTCCATCGCCAGGTAGTACGTCACGGGGTGCGCCGCCGTGGAGCCGCCGCCGAGGTGGGTGGCGGTCGCCGCCGGGTGGTAGACGCAGTCCCACCCGCCGTCGCGCAGCCGACGGGCCCAGTCGGTGTCCTCGCCGTAGAAGAAGAACCCCTCGTCGAGGGGGCCGACCTCGTCGACCGCGCCGCGGCGCACCATGAGGAAGCAGCCGGAGAGGACCTCCGCCGAGTGGGTCGAGCGGAGGGTGTCCAGCGGCGTCGACCGGCCGGGGAAGACGCTCGGGAGCAACCGCTTGAGCCACAGGTGGTCGCCCAGGGCGTTGCGCAGGTCCGGGAAGCGGCGCACGTTCGCGCGGACGCGGCCGTCGGCGTGCAGCGTCATCGGCGCCACGGCGCCGACGCCGGGGTGCTGCTCCAGGTAGGACCACAGCTCGTCGATCACGCCGTCGTGCGCGACCACGTCGGTGTTGACCAGGCAGTACGCCGCGCCCCGGGCCACGGCGAAGCCGATGTTGTTCGCCCTCGCGAAGCCGTAGTTGTCGGGGTTGACGATCACGGTCACGTCGGGGTGCCGCTCGGTGAGCGCCTCGACCGACCCGTCGCTGGAGGCGTTGTCGACGACGATCACCTCGTAGGACGTCCGGTGGGTGGTCGACCTCAGGGAGTCGACGACCTCGAGGAGGAGGTCGCGCGTGTTCCAGCTGACGATGACCACGGACACGTCGACCGGGGCGCTCACGACGGTCCTCCGACGGCCGTGCGCAGGATGGGCAGCGGGCGGGGGTGGCGCTCCAGGAGCGCGAGCACGACCCAGGTCGCGGCACCGGCTGCCGCAGCCACCGCCACCACGAGCCAGCCCGGGCGACCGGACGCCCACACGGTGAGCACGACGAGGAGCGCCGGCGTGGCGGCGAGGACCCCCGGCGGCACGGTGCGCAGGTAGTCGGCGACGCCCAGGCCGATCACCCGTCGCAGGCTCGTCAGCTGCACGGCCATCGCCCCGATCATCGAGACGAGGAGGGCGAGCGCAGCCCCGGTGCCGCCGAGTGCCGCGGTGAGCGGGTAGACCAGCACCACGACGAGCCCTGCCCTGACCACGGTGAAGCGCCGTTGCAGCTCAGGCCGACCGAGCGCGAGGTAGACCGAGAACGTCACCATCGAGGCCATGTAGACCACGACGAAGAGCGAGTAGACCGCGAAGGCCGCTGCGGCACGACCGAACTCCTCCCGGCCGTAGACCAGGACGAGGAGCGGCTCCGCGGCGGAGGCAAGGACGGCCACCAGGGGGAGGCCGAACAGCCACACCAGGCGGGACATGTGCAGCACCGCGCGGCGCATCTCGACCGGGTCCGCCTGCAGCCGTGCCAGCACCGGCACGACCAGCGGCTGGACGGCCTTGCTGAAGATCGTCAGCGGGACGGCGGCCAGGGCGATCGCCATGGCGTAGACGCCGACCTCCTCCACGGTGACGACCTTGGCCAGGACGAACGTGTCGGCCTGCATGACGAGGAAGGTGAGCAGGGACAGTCCGGCCATGCCGCGAGTGAAGCGGAACAGGTCCCGCCGGGACTCGCGGTCCCAGTGCAGGCCCGGCCGGAACGGGGCAACCACGAACGAGAGGAGGAACCGGAGCAGGGACTCGAGCACGGCGCCCCACAGCAACGCCCACACGTTCTGCATCCACAGCCCCAGCGCCAGCGTGGCCAGGGTCGCCAGCATTGCTGCGCCCTGGAAGGCGACGAGGGTGGCGCCGAAGCGGAGCTCACGCTGCAGGGCGTACACCCGCGGGCTGACGAGCCCGGTGAAGACGACGCTGAGCCCGGCGACCATGAGCAGCGGCTCGAGGTCGGGCATGTCGTAGAAGCTGGCGATCGGGCCCGCCAGCACGAGGGTCGCCACGGCGACCACGACCCCGCGCGCCACGCCGAACCACCACGCGACGTTGAGGAACGCCGGTGTCGAGCCGCGCGCGTTCTGGATGACGGCCTGGGCGACGCCGACCTCGGTGAGAGCCTCGAACAGGGCCAGGACGGCCAGGACCACGGCCATGAGGCCGAACTGGTCCGGCGCGATGACGCGCGCGAGCAGCATGTTGCGACCGAGCCGCGCCAGGCGTTCGACGGCCGACGCGGCCGCGAGCGCCGACCCGCCCCGGACGACTCGTCCGCGGGACGCCGTCCGGACCTCCTCCGCCTGCTGCGTGGTCATCTCAACCGTCGACCGCCGCGATCGGCTCGACCAGCACGGGTGCTTGGTGGAGGTAGGTGGTGGTGCGGCGCTTCTGGTCGATGTCGCGCAGCACGCGCTCGACCGAGGGGACGTCCAGGCCCACGGAGGCGGCCAGCTCGTGCACCGGCACGTCGTGGTCGCGGGCGTGGAGGCACAGGTCCATGAGGTGGTGGGGGAGCGAGAAGTAGAACTCCTCCTGCGACTGGGCCAAGGAGTAGGTGTCGGTCGTGGAGGGACGCGCGCGGATCTCGGCCGGCACGCCCAGGTACGCGGCCAACGCGTAGACCTGCGTCTTGTAGAGGTGGGCGATCGGCTTCACGTCGGCGGCACCGTCGCCGAGCTTGACGAAGAATCCCTGGTCGTACTCCAGCCGGTTCGGGGTGCCGGTGGTGGCGTAGTTGAGGCGGTCCGCGTGGTGGTACTCGAGCATCTTGCGCACCCGCTGCTTGAAGTTGGTGGCCGCCAGGACGCCCAGGTAGGCCTCGGTCGTCAGCCGGTGCCGGCTGCGGACCCCGTCCGGGTCCTCCACGACGATCGAGAAGATGCGCAGGGCGTCGTCCTCCGTCACGCTCGGCAGCACGATCTTCGAGCGCCAGCCGGACCCGTAGTCCGGGACCACGCGGCGCACCGCCTCGTCGTACCGGCGGTAGCAACCGACCGCCTCGAGGGTGTCCGCGATCTCCTCGACCTCCGAGTCGAAGCCGAACGTGTCCGAGACCTCGCGGCTCAGCCGCAGCGTCTCGGGGGCCGAGGCCCGCTCGGGCATGTGGAGCCCGAAGACGCGGCCGGGGCCGACGGCCGCCACGCACAGCGCGGCGGTGACGCTGGAGTCGATGCCTCCCGAGAGGGCCACGACGTAGCCCTTCCTCCGTACGTCGACGAGGTAGCGCCGCAGCACGACGACGATGCGCTGGGTCTCGGCCTCGCAGTCGATGTCGAGTGCGCTGCTCGTCCCGGCAGTAGTCGTCTCGGCAGTGGTGGTCATGCGTCCTCCTCGGTGTCGCGGATGTCGACGACCCGCCTGGGAGCGAGCCGTCCGGGCCGGTCCAGGCCTGAACCGACGACGAGCTGCTCGTGGAGCAGCTGGGTGGAGAGGACGGAGACCATCCTCATGTTGTCGGTGTTGCCGAAGCTCCGGCTGCGCCGGCGTGCCTTCTCCACCAGGCCGGCGACCTGGCGGGGGTCGAAGACGCCAGCGGCGGCCAGCGCGCGCGGCGAGGTCACCTCCGCGACCCAGTCGGGAACTCCGTCTGCGAAGAAGCTGGGCGCGTCCGGGGCGCGGTAGGGCTGCTTGGGCCTGGCCAGGATCTCCGGCGGCACCAGGTCGGCGAACGCCCGCTTCAGCACGAACTTCTCCTCGAGGCCGAACAGCTTGTGCCGGGCCGGCAGCTGGGAGGCCAGCTCGACGACCTCGCGGTCGAGGAACGGGAAGCGACCCTCGACGGAGTTGGCCATGAGCATCCGGTCGCCCTGCGAGGCCAGGATGTAGCCGGGCAGCAGCGTGGCGATCTCCAGCCACTGGGCCCGGCTCAGCGGGTCCCAGTCCTCCGCCGCGGCCGGCATCCGCTCGGCCGGGTCGGCGACCGCCGTCGCGGCCATGCTGCTCTGCAGCGCAGGCGAGAGCATGGCGGTGAGGGCGGACGTGCTGCTCCACCGCGGGTGGTGCGACATGGCCCGGTCGGTCGGGTCGGCGCCGGCGCCGAAGAAGCTGCGGGCGAAGGCCGGGGCCTTGCCCGGGTTGCGCGCCAGCCAGGGGTACAGGAGGCCGACGGCTCCGTCGCGCATCGTCGAGCCCGGGTCGCGTGCCCAGAACTGGCGCACCCGCGCCTCGCGGTAGATGTCGTACCCCCCGAGGACTTCGTCGGCGCCCTCCCCGGTGACCACCACCTTGTAGCCGTTCTCCCGCACGAGCCGGGAGAGCAGGAACAGCGGGGCGGGCGCGCTGCGGAGCAGCGGGGACTCCGCCTGGCGGACCACCTCCGGGAAGACCTCGGCGATGTCGCGGTGGGACACGTCGACAGTGTGGTGCGTCGTGCCGAGGCGCTCGACCATCAACCGCTGGTAGGGGCCCTCGTCGAACTCGTCGTCGGTGAACCGGACCGAGAAGGTCGTGAGGTCCGCCGACGTGGCATGGCGGATGGTCGCCGCGGTGACCGCCGAGTCGAGTCCGCCCGAGAGGTAGGCGCCGACCGGGAAGTCGCTCCGCTCGAACCGCAGCCGCGTCGCCCTCGTCACGGCCTCGCGGAGCGCCGCGGCGTTCTCCTCCAGGTCCTGGGAGGCCTCGCGTCCTCGTTCGGGGAAGTCCTGGGACCAGTACGGGTCCACGCGCAGACCCGTGTCGTCGAACGTCGCCACGTGACCGGGCGCCAGCTGCCGGATGTCGGTGAACACGGTGCTCGGGGCCACGCAGGACCAGTAGGTCCACACCTGCTTCAGGCCCGCCGGGTCGAGCTCGCGGGTCACGCTGCGGTCGGTGAAGAGGGTCTTGACCTCGGAGGCGAAGGCCAGCTCGCGCCCCAGGACGCGGTAGTAGAGGGGGCGTACGCCCATGCGGTCACGGGCGAGCACCAGTCGTCGTCGCCTGCGGTCCCACACGGCGAGGGCCCACTGACCGTTGAAGCGCTCGACGCAGGACGCCCCCCATTGCTCGTAGGCGTGGACGACCACCTCGGTGTCACTGACCGTCGTGAAGTGGTGGCCGAGCGACCGCAGCTCCTCCCGCAGCTCGACGTAGTTGAACACCTCGCCGTTGAACGTCACCCAGAGCGTGCCGTCGGCGCTGCCGAGCGGCTGCGCACCTCCGGCGACGTCGATCAGCGCCAGCCGGGAGTGCCCCAGGACGGCACCGTGGTCCACGACCACGGCGGAGTCGTCCGGACCGCGGTGCTCGAGGCTGGTGACCATGTCGGCCACGAGGTCAGCGTCGACGCTCCGGTCGAAGCTGACGATGCCGCAGATGCCGCACATCAGCGGGAGCGAGGGGCGGCGGTCACGAGCGCCCTGAGGTGCTCGGGGTCCGCGAGCGACACCGAACCGATCTGCTCGTCCGACAGGACGACACCGAGGGAGTCCTCGATCAGGATCGCCCAGCGCAGGGCTGCCTGCGCGGGGTCCCCCTCAGGGGGCAGGTGGACGGACTCGGCGAGGAGGCGGGCCACCAGGTCGGCGGTCACGCCGCCCCTTCACCTGCGTGGCGCTTGGCCGCGACGAACCGGACGACACCGGCGATGCTGTCCAGGTTGTCGGGAACGGTCTCGACGTCCTCGACCGTGATCGAGAACTCGGCCTCCAGGAACTCGATCAGCTCGAGCACCCCGGTGGAGTCCAGGACCCCGGCCCGCAGGAGCGACTCCGAGTCCCCTGGCATCCGCGTCGTGTCCCCGAACAGGTACGAGTCCACGATGAACTGCTTGAGCTGATCCTCCACGTGCGCCTGCATCTGCGTCTCCCCATGATGACTGGAACTCCGCAGCGGAGCCCCGATGACGGTGCGCGCGCCGTCGCTGCTGCGACCACGCAACTCCCCACCCGCCGAGTCAGTCACGCAGCCACCGGGGCGGTGCCGGATGAGCGTGGATATCCCCTCGCTTGGGGACGTCCGTGCACGACGGGCCACCAGTGAGGAGCGCTGGGGAGAAGGTGGTCGCGTCACCGGAGACAGGGGGCTCGAGTGTTCGTTCGACTGGCAGCGGCGGCGGTCGTGGTCGGCCTGGCCGCCGCGGTGACGTTGCTGACGTTCTGGGACCCGACACCCAGGTTCGAGCCGGCGGCTGACGAAGGGGCGACGCTCGTGGAGGCCAGTGACCTGCAGGCGTTCTCGGAGCGCCGCATCTTCTTCGGCCACATGTCGGTGGGCAAGAACATCCTGTCGGGGCTCCGGGAGGTCGGCGCGGCGCACGGCGTCGGACCGGTGGCCGAGGTGGAGGTCGAGGTGGCCGCCACCGAGGTGCCCGACCTGCCGGCCGGTGGCGTGCTGGCGCACGCCCTCATCGGTGAGAACCGGCACCCAGTCGGCAAGCTGGAGAACTTCGAGGCCCTGGTGCGAGGCGGCCTGGGCGACCAGGTCGACCTGGCCGCACTGAAGTTCTGCTACGTCGACGTCAGCTGGTACACCGACGTCGAGGACCTGTTCGAGACCTACCGGCAGACGATGGACCGCCTCGAGGCGGACTTCCCGGACGTCCGCTTCGTCCACATGACCGTCCCGCTGACGACCGGGCCACGCGGGATCAAGGACCGCGTCAAGGTGGTGCTCGGCCGCGACGACAACGCAGCGCGGGAGCGCTACAACGACCTGATGCGCGCGGCGTACGGACCCGACCAGCTGTTCGACATCGCCTCGATCGAGGCGCAGGGGCCGGACGGGGCAACAGGCGATCAGGCGCTGTTCGGCGGTTACACCTCCGACGGAGCCCACCTCAACGCCGCGGGCGCCTCTCGCGTGGCGGCGGAGCTCGTCGACTTCGTCAGCCGAGGCTGACGACCCGCCCGGTCCGTCGACGGTCACCTCGCGTGGGTAGGGTCCTCGGCGTGCCTGCACCGGTGACGCCTCGCTCGATGTCCGCCGTGCTCTGGGACATGGACGGGACCCTCGTCGACACCGAGCCCTACTGGATCGACACCGAGTACGCGCTGGCAGAGAAGTACGGCGGCATCTGGTCGCACGAGCACGCGATGAACCTCGTCGGCAGTGCCCTCCTCGACTCCGGCGACTACATCCGCGTGCACATGGGGATCGACCGCACGCCGCAGCAGATCGTCGACGAGCTCCTCGACGGCGTGGTGGCGCGGGTGGAGGTCGAGGTGCCGTGGCGCCCCGGCGCCCGAGAGCTCCTCGCGGACCTGCATGCCCAGGGCATCCCGTGCGCGCTCGTCACGATGTCGTGGCAGCGCTTCGTCGACCCGATCCTGGCTCGCCTCCCGGACGGGATCTTCGCCAGCATCGTCACCGGGGACCGGGTCGAGTTCGGCAAGCCCCACCCCGAGCCCTACCTGACCGCGGCCGCCGAGCTCGGGCTCGCCCCCGAGGACTGCGTGGCCATCGAGGACTCCAACACCGGCGCCAAGTCGGCCGTCGCGGCCGGCTGCACGACCCTCTGCGTGCCCCACCACGTGCCGATCCTCGAGGGCGAGGGCCGCGTCTTCGTCGACACCCTCGTCGGCCTCGGCGCTGCTGGTCTCGCGAGACTGGTCCGCGCCTGACACGTGATGCGACCGTGACCATGTCGCGGTGGCCCGGGTCACATCGACCGGTCTAGGGTGCGGGAACAACTCGATCGCACCACCCTTTCGGAAGGACAACGGATGTCTTTGAGACGCAACGCGGCCACACTCACCGCAGCAGTTCTGGCGGCCGCCACACTCGCGAGCTGCGCCGACAGTGAGCGCAGCGACGACGGCGGCGGCGAGGGAGGCGGCGGCGACGGCACGTTCGTCTTCGGTGCCGCCGGCGCTCCCGAGATGTTCGACCCCTTCTACGCCACCGACGGCGAGACGTTCCGCGTCACCCGGCAGATGTTCGAGGGCCTGGTGGGCATCGAGCCCGGCACCGCCGAGGTCGTCCCCGAGCTCGCCACCGAGTGGACCCCCAACGACGACGGCACCGAGTGGACCTTCACGCTCCGCGACGACGTGACCTTCCATGACGGCGAGGCCTTCAACGCCGAGGCGGTCTGCTACAACTTCGAGCGGATGTTCGACCAGAACGAGGCCGGCCAGACCGCCGGCGAGTACTGGGGCTACGTCATGGGCGCGTTCTCCAACGACGCCGAGAACTCGCTCTACCAGGGCTGCGAGGCCACCGGTGAGTTCGAGGCCACGGTCTCGATCAGCGGCCCGACGTCCGGCTTCCCGACGATGCTCTCGCTCGAGTCGCTCTCGATGCAGTCGCCCAAGGCGCTCGAGGAGGGTGATGCCAACGGCATCGCCGCCGAGGGTGAGGGCTTCAGCTTCCCGGCGTACGCCAATGCCCCCGTCGGCACCGGCCCGTTCACCTTCGGTGAGTACGACGAGGCCAACGGCACGATCTCGCTCGCGCGCAACGACGACTACTGGGGCGACGCGGCCCAGACGAGCGAGCTCGTCTTCCGGGTGATCCCCGACGAGAGCACGCGACGCCAGGAGCTCGAGGCCGGCAGCATCAACGGCTATGACCTCCCCAACCCGGTCGACTGGGCCGGCCTGGAGGAGGACGGCAACAGCGTCGAGGTGCGCGACCCGTTCAACATCCTCTACCTCGGCCTGAACGGCGAGGGCAACCCTGCGCTGAAGGACCTCAACGTCCGAAAGGCGCTCTACCACACGCTCAACCGCGACCAGCTCGTCTCCACGCAACTGCCCGAGGGTGCCGCCGTGGCGACGCAGTTCATGCCCGACACGGTCAGCGGCTACAACACCGAGCTTGAGCCCTACGCCTACGACCCCGAAGAGGCCAAGCGACTCCTGGCCGAGGCCGGCGCCGAGGACCTGACGCTCAACTTCGCCTACCCGACCGAGGTCAGCCGGCCCTACATGCCGGACCCGGAGAAGATCTACGAGGCGCTGCGCACCGACCTCGAGGCCGTGGGCATCACGGTCAACGTCAAGACGGCCTCCTGGAACGGTGGCTACCTCGACAACGTCACGGCCGGCAAGTACGACGCGTACATCCTCGGCTGGACCGGTGACTACGACTCGCCGTTCAACTTCGTCGGGACGTTCTTCGGCAACCTCAAGGAGAACGACTTCGGCACCGAGGCGTACCCGTGGGGCAAGCAGCTGGCCGACGACCTGAAGGCCGCCGACGCCGTCGTCGACGACGCCGAGCGTGGTGCCGCCTTCGAGACGATCAACCAGCAGATCATGGACGAGTACCTCCCGGGCCTGCCGATCAGCCACTCGCCGCCGGCCCTCGTGGTCGGTCCGGGTGTCGAGGGCGTCGTCCCGAGCCCGCTGACGGCCGAGGAGTTCGACAGCGTCAGCGTCGGAGGGGAGTGACTCCCGCCCGGTGACCGACCGATCGGTGTGAGGTCCGGGGGCCGTCCCAGCGACGGCCCCCGGACCCGCGCCTGCGTGAGGAGTTCCATTGCTTCGCTTCGTCGTACGTCGCATCCTGCAGATGTGCCTGGTGGCCTTCGTGCTGTCGATGCTCATCTTCGTGTGGCTGCGCTCGCTGCCCGGCGGCCCGGTGTCGGCGATCCTCGGGGAGCGCCAGACCCCGGCGCGCAGGGCAGCACTCGAGGCCGCGCTCGGCCTCGACCAGCCGCTCCACGTGCAGTACCTGCGGTTCCTCGAGCGCGCGTCCCAGGGCAAGTTCGGCGTCTCCACCAAGGTCCTCCCCGGTGAGGACGCCCTGCAGGTCTTCCTCGACCGGCTGCCCGCCACCGTCGAGCTCTCGCTGCTCGCGCTGTTCCTGGCGATCGCGCTCGGCATCCCGCTGGGCTACATGGCGGCCCGTCGCCACGGGTCGGCCGTCGACACCGGAGCGGTGATCTTCTCGCTCGTCGGCGTCGCGGTCCCGGTGTTCTTCCTCGCGTTCCTGCTCAAGTACTTCTTCGCCGTCGAGTGGAACCTGCTCCCGGTCTCGGGGCGGCAGACCACCGGTCTCGACGCCACCCGGGTGACCGGGATGTTCGTCCTCGACGGCATCCTGACCCGCGAGTGGGACGCGTCGTGGGACGCCTTCAAGCACCTCATCCTCCCGGCCGTCGCCCTGGCGAGCATCCCGTTCGCGGTGATCTTCCGCATCACCCGCGCCTCGGTGCTCGACGTCCTCGACGAGGACTACGTGCGCACCGCCGAGGCGAAGGGACTCACCGCCCGGGTGGTGCGCGGTCGCCACGTGCTGCGCAACGCCATGCTTCCCGTCGTCACCACCATCGGCCTCCAGGTCGGCGGGCTCCTCGCTGGCGCCGTGCTGACCGAGTCCGTCTTCTCCTACCGCGGGATCGGCGACGCCCTCGCCACCGCGTTCCGCGAGAAGGACTACGCGGTCCTCCAGGTGCTGATCCTGATGGGGGCCGTCATCTTCGTGCTCGTCAACCTGCTGGTCGACATCGCCTACGCGCTGATCGACCCACGGATCAGGACGAGGTGACGTGATGGACGACAACACCGGACCCTCCCGGCGGCCGACGCTCGGCGACCGTCGCAAGGAGCGCATCGACGCGCTCGCCACCGCAGGCACCGTGGTCGACGAGCCGGGCAAGTCCCTGCTGCGCAGCGCCTGGGAGCGGCTGCGCCGCGACCCGGTCTTCCTGGTCGGTGCCGCCATCACCCTCGTCTTCGTCGTGCTGGCGATCATCTCGCCGTGGATCGCGCCGTGGGACGTCACCGCCAACCCCCTCATCGACAAGGTCCGGCCCCAGTCCAACCCCGTGCCGGGTCCGGAGCCCGGCCACCTGCTCGGCGCCGACGACCGCGGGCGCGACCTGTTCTCGCGGCTCCTGGTCGGCAGCCGGCAGACCCTCGTGGTCGGTGTGTTCGCCACCCTTCTGGGTCTGCTGGGGGGCATCACCCTGGGTGCGCTCGCCGGCGCGATCGGCGGCTTCGTCGACACCGTCGTGATGCGCATCGTCGACGTGATGCTGTCCTTCCCGGCCCTCCTCCTGGCCTTCACGATCGCCTCGCTGGCACGGGAGCCGAGCCAGTGGACGCTGATCATCGCGATCGCGACGACGCAGGTGCCGATCTTCGCGCGGCTGCTGCGTGGGTCGATGCTCGCGCAGCGCTCGAGCGACCACGTCCTGGCGGCCCGCTCCCTCGGCGTACGACCCCGGGCGATCGTGTTCCGGCACATGCTGCCCAACGCGATGGGCCCGGTGATCGTGCAGGCCACGCTGTCGCTGGCGACCGCCATCATCGAGGCGGCCGCGCTGTCGTTCCTCGGCCTCGGCAACCCCGACCAGCGGCAGCCCGAGTGGGGGCAGATGCTCGGCCTGGCCCAGCGCTACATCTCCGAGGCGCCGCACCTGGCCTTCTACCCGGCCGGCTGCATCATCGTCGTGGCCCTCGGTTTCACGTTGATGGGGGAGTCGCTCCGCGAGGCCCTCGACCCGAAGTCCAGGAGGTGACGAGATGACCCAGGCCACCCAGCACAGCAGCCGTCCCGGAGCAGGCTCGTCCGAGCCGCTGCTCTCCGTGCGCGACCTGCGCGTGACGTTCCAGCGCCAGGGCGAGGAGGAGTTCCACGCCGTCGACGGCGTCAGCTTCGACGTGCGTCCGGGGCAGACCGTCGGGCTCGTCGGCGAGTC
The DNA here is from genome assembly GCF_004137245.1 of Nocardioides glacieisoli. Taxonomy (GTDB): domain Bacteria; phylum Actinomycetota; class Actinomycetes; order Propionibacteriales; family Nocardioidaceae; genus Nocardioides; species Nocardioides glacieisoli. The sequence continues at coordinate 142,713 of NZ_SDWS01000004.1, read as the reverse complement.
CGGCTGCGGCAAGTCCGTCACGTCGCTGGCGATCATGGGGCTGCTCCCCGGACGCGGCAACCGGGTGTCGGGCAGCGCGATCTTCGACGGCGAGGACCTGCTGACGCTGTCGCCGTCGGCGATGCGCGACCGGCGCGGGTCGGAGATCGCGATGATCTTCCAGGACCCGCTGTCGTCGCTGAACCCGGTGATCTCGATCGGGCGCCAGGTCACTGAGGTGATGGAGCGCCACCAGGGCCTGAGCCGCAAGCAGGCGACGCCGAAGGCGGCCGACCTCCTCGAGCGCGTGGGCATCCCGGACCCGAAGGCCCGGCTGCTGAACTACCCCCACCAGCTCAGCGGCGGCATGCGCCAGCGGGCGCTCATCGCCATGGCGCTGGCCTGCAACCCGCGGCTGCTCATCGCCGACGAGCCCACCACGGCCCTCGACGTGACGATCCAGGCGCAGATCCTGGCCCTGCTCAAGGAGCTCGTCGTCGACACCGGCACGGCGCTCGTGATGATCACCCACGACCTCGGTGTCGTCGCCGGGCTGTGCGACGAGGTGAACGTGCTCTACGGCGGCAAGGTCGTCGAGCGCGGTGGCCGCCACGGCCTCTTCCGCGACCCGCGCCACCCCTACACGGTGGGCCTGCTGAACTCGATCCCGCGCCTCGACGCGGCACGCGGCGACAAGCTGTCGCCGGTGCCGGGCTCGGTGGCGGACAACCTGCCGTGGACCGCAGCCTGCGCCTTCGCACCCCGCTGCTCGAACGCGATCGACCCGTGCACCGCGGAGACGCCGCAGTGGGAGGGCGACCAGGTCGTCGGCTTCCGGTGCTTCAACCCCATGGGAGGCACCCGATGACGCAGACCTCCGACGCTCCGGACGTGCTGGTCGAGGTCACCGACCTCGAGGTGTACTTCCCGATCAAGAGCGGCATCATCTTCGACCGCACCGTCGGCCATGTGCGCGCCGTCGACGGCGTCGACCTGAGCATCCGCCGCGGCGAGACCTACGGGCTGGTGGGGGAGTCGGGGTGCGGCAAGTCCACCCTCGGCAAGGCGATCCTCAACCTCGAGCCGCCCACCGCCGGGTCGGTCGTCTTCGACGGCACCGACATCGCCTCGCTGAAGGGCGAGGACCTGAGGCATGCGCGCAAGCGCTTCCAGATGGTCTTCCAGGACCCGATGTCCAGCCTCGACCCGCGCCAGACCGTGGAGTCCCTGCTGCTCGAGGGCCTCCGCGCCCACGGCCTCGACACCGACACAGACGCGACCCGGGCGCGCTTGCGCGAGCTGATGTCGGACGTCGGGCTGCCGGTGGCAGCACTCAGCAAGTACCCGCACGAGTTCTCGGGCGGCCAGCGCCAACGCATCGGCATCGCCCGCGCCCTCTCCGTCGGGCCGGACCTGATCGTGGCCGACGAGCCGGTGAGCGCCCTCGACGTGTCGATCCAGGCGCAGGTGATCAACCTGCTCCAGGACCTCCAGGACAAGCTCGGCCTGACCTACCTCGTCGTCGCCCACGACCTTGCCGTCGTGCGCCACATCAGCGACCGCATCGGCGTGATGTACCTCGGGGCGCTCGTCGAGGAGTCCGGCGGAGCGGAGCTGTACGACGTACCGCTCCACCCCTACACGAGGGCGCTCATGTCTGCGGTGCCCGTGCCCGACCCCCAGGTCGAGGACACGCGCGAGCAGATCCTGCTGACCGGCGACCTGCCCTCGCCCGCCAACCCGCCGAGCGGCTGCCGCTTCCACACCCGGTGCCCGTGGAAGCAGGAGACGCTCTGCGACACCGAGCGACCCCAGCTGCGGGTCGTGGAGGTGTCGGGCGCCTCGGACAGCCACCGGGTCGCGTGCCACTTCGCCGAGAAGATCGCCTCGGGCGAGATCCAGCGCCACGAGGTCGAGGCCACGATCACGACGCCCGGCTTCGGCGGACCCGACGCCGGACCGACCGCCCCGCCCGAGGCGTACATCGGGGTCTGACCTCCCGGGCGGTCAGTCCTCCGACTCGTCGGTCGAGACGTCGACGGCTGCGGGCGTCGGCTCGGGAAGGGGCGGGATCGTGCCGCCCTTGGTGGGGCAGAACGCGTGGAACGAGCACCAGTCGCAGAGGCGGGACGGGTTCGGTTGCCAGTCGCCGGTCTCCTGCGCGAGGCGGATCGCAGCCCAGACCGCCTCGACCTTCCGCGCGGTCGCGCGCAGGTCGTCCTCGTCGGGCTCATAGCGCAGGATCTCGCCGTTGCCGAGGTAGATCAGCTGCAGCATCGACGGGACGACGCCGCGCAGCTTCCAGATGACGAGGGCGTAGAACTTCATCTGGAAGAGCGCCTTGGCTTCGTAGCCCTCGCTCGGGCTCTTGCCCGTGTTGTGCGTGGGGATGAAACCGTCGCCACACAGGTACATGGAGTCAGGTGCGTCGACAGCCACGCACTGCGTCGGTACCGACGGCACAGGATCGACCCGTGCCACGACGCGTCGCGTCGCCAGGGCACGCTGCACGGACGTGATGGCACCTTCGCACGCAGTTGCCTTGCGCGGCAGCGAGAACGGATTGAAATGGACGGGCGTGAATTCGATGACGTGCCACGTGCGGTCCTGCCGGACCGTGTTCACGTATGGCTTCTGGAAGTGACACGGGTTGATTCCCAACGTGTGCAAGAGCTCCACGACATCGAGCGCCAACTGGTCGTCGGTGGTGGTGAATCCCGCCCGTCTGCGGACGGTGTTCCACCAGCCGTCGGTGTCCATGAGTCCGCGCAAGAGCTCCACACGCTCGTCGTTGGACGCGCGGAGGTAGTGCTGCGGGATGCGCTTGCGCCCGAGCACCCCCTCACGGCGCAGCAGTCCGGAGAGCGGAGTGTTGGTCTGCTGCATGCTGGAGTGCTCGCTCTCGCGTGCACAACGACGAATGGGATGACCTGGAGTCGCCGGTCGGAACTCGGCATGTCCGTAGGTGCACTCGTCTGCCCTCTTGCTCGGCGTCATTCGGAATGCCGTTGGCTCCTCCCGGATGAGCACGTCACCCAGCCATACCGCCTTCACCAGCGTGCTCATGTCGGCGACGTCCTCGCGGCCGACCGTCAGCGATCCCGCACGAGTGTCGCCGTCCCCCAACCAAGCGCCGAGCAGCCACGGCGGAATCAACAAGGGGTTGCCCGGTGGCAGGTCGACCCGATCTGCCGCCTCCACCCACATCGAGTTCGGTCGCCCTTGCTCGCGCAACGCGGCCAGCTCGTCGATCATCTGCTCCGTCGAGATGACGTGTTCTGTGCGGTGCTGCCGGTGGCTGGTGACGACACGCCAGAGGTGCACGTTGTCCGCGATGACGGACGAGCCGTCGCGGAAGGACACTCGAAAGCACGGGCGGGAGTGGACCTCGGACTTCAGGGTCACTGTGGTCGGCCGTCCGTCCCTCCCAATCAACCGGTCTCCGACCACGACATCACCCATCGTGGTCCAACCCGTGGGTGTTGGAAGCCGGGTGTCCAGTGCGAGACCCTTGTAGTCCACCACTCGGATCCGGCCGTCGGGCGCGACGTCGACCCGGTCGACGAAGCCGCGGAGCAGCAGCTTGGAGTCGAGGAGCGCCTCGACGTAGAGCTCGCGGTCCGCTGGCTCGAGGCGGCGCGGGTCCTCGAGGTCGAAGTAGCGCTCGAGCACCGTGCGGCAGGACGCGAGCCAGGCGGTGAAGTCGGGGCCGGCCTCGCCGAACATCTCCTCGAGCCCCGGCTCCGCCTCGACGAGCGCGTCCCAGCTCGGCTCCAGCATCCCGCCGGCGCGCTCGGGCGTCCGGTCCGGGGCGGGCAGGTCGAAGAGGTCCTCCAGCACCTTGTGGACCAGGCTCCCGCGGGCGGCGTCGGGGGAGGGCGCCTCGGGCAGCCGGTCGATGGTGCGGAACCGGTACATCAGCGGGCACGCCATGAAGTCGCCCGCGCGGCTCGGTGAGATCGCACCCAGCACGTCGACGCCGTCGACCGGCGTCGAGACCCGCTCGGCGGGGGACTCGACGACAGGTGGCGCGCCCTGCGCTGCGGTCGGGATCGTCATGGCGCGGCTCACCCTAGGCGAGCACTCCGACAGTCCCGTCGAGGGCGGGTCTGCCGAGCGCGCCGCTGTCGGGGCCGTTGGCTAGGCTCGTGGCGTGCCCGACCCCACCGATCCAGCCGACGGCGAGCGCCACAGAGCGCCCTCGCCGCGCCCTCCAGGCACGTTCCGGGTCGGGTCGATCGTGGGCATCGACGTGCTCATCACGAGCTCGTGGTTCATCGTCGCGCTCCTGATCGCGGTGACGTTCGCCCCGCGGATCGAGCAGGAGCAGGCCGGACTGGGGTTCCTGAAGTACGTCGCCGGCTTCGTCTTCGCGGTCGTGCTCTACCTGTCGGTGCTCCTCCACGAGGCGTCGCACGCCGTGGTGGCCAAGCGCCTGGGCTACGGCGTCAACTCGATCACCCTCCACTTCCTCGGCGGCATGACCGAGATCGACGGCCAGTCCCGCAAGCCGCGCGACGAGTTCTGGATCGCCGTGGTCGGCCCGCTCACCTCGATCGCGGTGGGCGCAGTGGCGCTGGGGGGCTACCTCGTGATGCCCGACGGCCTCGTCCGCCTGGCCGTCGGCGGCCTGGCGAGCGCCAACCTCGTGATCGGCGTGCTCAACCTGGTCCCCGGCCTCCCGCTCGACGGCGGCCGCGTGCTCAAGTCGGCGGTGTGGCGAGCCTCCGGCAACCAGTACCGCGCCACGATCGTCGCCGGGTGGGGCGGCCGGATCACGGCCCTCGCCCTGCTGCTGTGGCCCGTCGTGCAAAGGCCCCTGATCGGCACGGAGCCGCAGATCATCGACATCGTCCTGGTCTTCATCCTCGGGCTGTTCCTCTGGACCGGCGCCACCGCCGCGATGGCCCACGCCAAGCTGCGTGAGCGGTTGCCGGCCCTGGTCGCGCGCCCGCTCGCGCGTCGTACCCTCACCGTCCCCTCGGACCTGCCGCTGGGCGAGGCCGTCCGGCGGGCGCAGGAGGCGCAGGCCGGCAGCATCGTGACCGTCGCGCCCGACGGCAGGCCGCTCGGCATCGTCAGCGAGGCGGCCGTGACCGCGATGCCCGAGGACCGGCGCCCGTGGGTGCCCGTCTCGACCGTGGCGCGGGCGATCGAGGAGGGTCTCACCCTGCCGGCGACGGTGGCCGGCGAGGAGCTGGTGCTCGCGATCAGCCGGCGCCCTGCCGAGGAGTACCTCCTGGTCGAGGCCGACGGCCGCATCTACGGCGTGCTCGCCACTGCTGACGTCGACCGGGCCTTCCGCGAGAACGCCGCGCGCTGAGCCCGGGAGGCTTCGTCGGCTGAGTGAATCGGCACCCGCGCCACTAGTCTTCCGGCCATGTCCGAGCCCCCCACAGTCGACAGAGCTGACGTCCCCGCCGAGGCTTGGTCCGGCGTCCACCGCGGCCCCCTGCGCGAGGGCGAGTGGGTGCGGCTCGTCGACCAGAAGGGCCGCAAGCACAACTTCGAGCTGGTCGCCGGCAAGCGGTTCTTCTCCAACAAGGGCCATCTCGACCACGACGACATGATCGGCCGCGACGAGGGCTTCACCCTCGTCTCGTCCGCGGGCGGGCAGTACCTCGTCTTCCGGCCGCTGCTCAACGAGTTCGTCGTCTCGATGCCGCGCGGAGCGGCCGTGGTCTACCCGAAGGACGCCGCGCAGATCGTCGCCCTCGCCGACATCTACCCGGGTGCCCGGGTGGTCGAGGCCGGCGCCGGGTCGGGCGCACTGACCTGTTCGCTGCTCCGGGCCGTCGGGCCGTGGGGGAGCGTGACGTCGTACGAGCTGCGTGAGGAGTTCGCCGACGTCGCCCGCCGCAACGTGAACCAGTTCTTCTCCGCCCCGGACGGCCAGACCCATCCCGCGTGGGACCTGCGCCTCGGCGACCTGAAGGAAGGTCTGGCCGACCACGGTCGCCACCAGGTCGACCGGATCATCCTCGACATGCTCGACCCGTGGAACTGCGTCGACGTCGTCGCCGACGCGCTGGTGCCCGGGGGGATCGTCTGCGCCTACGTCGCGACGACCACCCAGCTCTCCCGGGTGGTCGAGACCCTGCGCGTCCACGGTGGCTTCACCGAGCCGCAGCCGTGGGAGTCGCTCGTGCGCGACTGGCACGTGGAGGGCCTGGCCGTGCGACCGGGCCACAAGATGATCGGGCACACCGCGTTCCTGGTCACCGCCCGCCGGATGGCACCGGGGGAAAAGCCGCCGCGCAAGACCCGCCGGCCCGCGCCCGGGGCGTACGGCCCCGACTACACCGGACCGCGGCCGGCCGACCTGCCGCCGGTCGAGACCGTCGAGACCGTCGAAGCGGACTAGTGAGCGAGATTCGCGTCGTCGACTGGTCGCCCGGGTGGGCCGAGCAGTTCGAGGCCGTGGCCGCGGTCCTGCGGGACGCGCTGGCCGGGATCGGCTCGGCGCGCGTCGAGCACGTCGGCTCCACCTCGGTGCCCGGGCTGGCCGCCAAGCCGATCCTCGACATCGACGTGGTCGTGGACGCCGCCGACGTGACGGGTGCGGTGACCGCGCTGGAGTCGGTCGGCTACGTCCACCGGGGCGACCTCGGCGTCACCGGTCGCGAGGCCTTCTACGCCCCCGACGAGCCGCGACGCCACGTCTACGTCTGCACCGCGGGCACGACGAACGTCCGCAACCACCTGGCGGTCCGCGACGTGCTCCGCGCCCGCGACGACCTCCGCGACGCGTACGCCGCGGTCAAGCTGGCGCTCGCAGCCGACCCCGCGATGGACATCGAGACCTACATCGCCGGCAAGTCCGCGGTGCTGCAGCGGGTGCTCGAGGTGTCGGGCGAGTTCACCGACGACGAGCTCGCCGCGATCGGGCGGCTCAACGACGCCACCGCCTGACGCCGCCGTTGCGAAACGGTGACCAACACGGCTGGATATTCACTTCCGTCCCACGGGTGAGTGGGTAGTGTCGCAATCGACGGAGGAGGTGCCCATGTCCGAGCCGACACGCGAGCAACTTGCCACTCAGGTGCGCTATCTGGAGGCCGAGGTCACCGACCTGCGACGCCGCCTCGACGACGTGCCGGGTCAGGCCCGCGGCCTCGAGAGCAGGCTGGCCGACGCGCAGCGGTCGCTGGCCGCCGTCTCGAGCCAGAACGAGCGACTCGCACAGACCCTGCGCGACGCCCGCGACCAGATCACCACGCTCAAGGAGGAGGTCGACCGGCTGGCGCAGCCGCCCGCCGGCTTCGGCACGTTCCTCGCACGCAACGACGACGACTCCGTGGACGTGTTCACGGGCGGCCGCAAGCTGCGCGTGAGCGTGAGCCCTGCTGTCGACATGGACGACCTCGTGCGCGGCCAGGAGGTCATGCTCAACGAGGCCCTCAACGTCGTCGCGGCGCTCGACTTCGAGCAGGTCGGCGAGGTCGTGATGCTCAAGGAGATCCTCGCCGACGGCGAGCGGGCGCTGGTGATCGCCAACGCCGACGAGGAGCGGGTCGTCCGCCTCGCGGAGCCGCTGCGCGCCGAGGACGTGACGATCCGCGCCGGCGACTCGCTGCTGCTCGACACCCGGGCGGGCTACGTCTACGAGGTCGTGCCGAAGTCGGAGGTCGAGGAGCTCGTCCTCGAGGAGGTCCCCGACATCGACTACTCGCAGATCGGTGGCCTGGTCGCGCAGATCGACGCGATCCGCGATGCCGTCGAGCTGCCCTACCTCCACCCCGAGCTCTTCAAGGACCACCAGCTCAAGCCGCCGAAGGGCGTGCTGCTCTACGGCCCGCCCGGCTGCGGGAAGACGCTGATCGCCAAGGCGGTCGCCAACTCGCTGGCCAAGAAGGTCTCCGAGCGCACCGGAGCGTCGGGGAAGTCCTACTTCCTCAACATCAAGGGTCCCGAGCTGCTCAACAAGTACGTCGGCGAGACCGAGCGCCACATCCGGCTGGTCTTCCAGCGGGCGCGTGAGAAGGCGTCGATGGGCACGCCCGTCATCGTGTTCTTCGACGAGATGGACTCGCTCTTCCGCACGCGCGGCTCGGGTGTCTCCTCCGACGTGGAGAACACCATCGTGCCGCAGCTGCTCAGCGAGATCGACGGCGTCGAGGCGCTGGAGAACGTGCTGGTCATCGGTGCGTCCAACCGCGAGGACATGATCGACCCCGCGATCCTGCGTCCTGGCCGCCTCGACGTGAAGATCAAGATCGAGCGACCCGACGCCGAGTCGGCGCGCGACATCTTCTCCAAGTACCTCACGTCGTCGCTGCCGCTGCACACGGTCGACCTGGCCGAGTTCAACGACGACCGCGAGGCGACGGTGGCGGCGATGATCCGTGCGACGGTCGAGCGGATGTACACCGAGTCGGAGGAGAACCGCTTCCTCGAGGTCACCTACGCCAACGGCGACAAGGAGGTCCTCTACTTCAAGGACTTCAACTCCGGCGCGATGATCCAGAACATCGTCGACCGGGCCAAGAAGATGGCGATCAAGGACTTCCTCGACAGCGACCTCAACCCCGCCCAGCGTGGTCTCCGCGTGCAGCACATGCTCCAGGCGTGCGTGGACGAGTTCAAGGAGAACGAGGACCTGCCCAACACCACCAACCCCGACGACTGGGCGCGGATCTCGGGCAAGAAGGGTGAGCGCATCGTCTTCATCCGCACGCTCATCACCGGCAAGCAGGGCACCGAGCCGGGTCGCTCCATCGACACCGTGGCCAACACCGGCCAGTACCTCTGACCGCGATGAACCGCGAGGAGGAGCTCGGGCACGGCGACATCGAGGCCGCGCTGGCGACCCGTCGCGAGCTCGGCGCGCGCTACGACGCGGAGCTGGTGGACGGCTTCGCCGAGCGGATCGAGCGCACGGTCGAGCGTCGCGTGGCCGACCAGGTGGCGCTCGTGCAGGGCCGTACGGCAGGAAGCGAGGGCGGGCGGATCCGCCAGTTCGTCCTCGGCATCATCTTTGTCGGCGTGGGCATCCCCATCACGATCGTGCCGATGGTCGCAGCCGACAACGGGCTTCCCGCGGTCGTGGTCGCCTGGCTCGGCATCGTCGGCGTCAATGCCGCGCACGCGGCCGCCGTCAACGGCAACCGTCGCGACTGATCGAGCGACACCCCGGACACCCTTCGGAGGGTGTGTGCGAAGTCCCGCAACCACTAGGTTGAGCGTATGCGAACCATTCTGATCATCGTCGTCATCGTCCTGGTCGTCCTCTTCCTCGCGGGCTTCCTCCGCCGGGGCCGCTGATCCGCGCGACCCGTCAGCCGGCCAGCAGCCGGTACCCGTAGGTCCACGGCCGTGACACGGCCGGTCCGGGCAGGTAGGCCTGCTCGGAGTCCTCGATGCGCCATCCCGTCTCCTCCACGAGGGACGGGGTGTCGCGCGTGAGGTGGCACCCACCGGCGACCGCACGCTGCAGCGGCTCCATCCGGTGCTGCCAGCGGCGTACGGACTCGTCGGGCGCCAGCCCGTGCTCGAGGACGTGCAGCCGCCCGCCCGGCCGCACCACCCGGCGTGCCTCGCGCAGCGCCAGGAGCGGGTCGGGGATGGTGCACAGGCTGAAGGTGATCAGCGCGCTGTCGTGCGAGTCGTCCGGCAGGTCGAGCCGCTGCCCGTCGAGACCCGCACGCTCGACGGTCAGCGCGCTCCGCACCCGGCGGCGCTCGGAGAGCTGCCACCCGAGGTCGGAGGGCTCGATCGCGGTGACCGAGGTGACCTCGGGCGGGTACCACCGGACGTTGAGCCCGCTGCCGAAGCCGATCTCGAGCACGCGCCCGGTGAGCCCGGCGCAGGTCGTCTCGCGCATCTCGCCGACCTCGTGACCGCGCAGGCTCAGGTCCGTCAGCCGCGGCACGACCCGCTCGTCCCACACCCGTAGGCTCATGCCATGAGCGTACGACGGGTGATGGGCACCGAGGTCGAGTACGGCATCTCGGTGCAGGGCCAGCCCGCGGCCAACCCGATGGTCGCGTCGTCCCAGATCGTCAACGCGTACGCCTCCTCCACCGTCCGTGCACGTCGCGCCCGGTGGGACTTCGAGGAGGAGTCGCCGCTGCGCGACGCCCGCGGCTTCGACATGGCCCGCCAGATCGCCGACCCGACCCAGCTCACCGACGAGGATCTCGGCCTCGCCAACGTGATCCTCACCAACGGAGCCCGGCTCTACGTCGACCACGCGCACCCGGAGTACTCCTCGCCCGAGGTGACGACGCCGCTCGACGTGGTGCGGTGGGAGAAGGCGGGGGAGCAGGTCATGCTCGACGCCTCCCGGATGGCGGCGCAGGTGCCCGGCAGCGTGCCGATCGTGCTCTACAAGAACAACACCGACAACAAGGGTGCGTCCTACGGCGCCCACGAGAACTACCTGATGCGGCGCTCGACGCAGTTCGCCGAGATCGTGCGCCACCTGACGCCGTTCTTCGTGTCCCGCCAGGTCGTCACCGGCGCCGGCCGGGTCGGGATCGGCCAGGACGGGCGCGACACCACGCCCGAGCGCGGCTTCCAGATCAGCCAGCGCTCCGACTACTTCGAGGTCGAGGTCGGGCTCGAGACCACCCTCAAGCGGCCGATCATCAACACCCGCGACGAGCCCCACGCCGATCCCGCGGTCTACCGGCGCCTCCACGTGATCCTCGGGGACGCCAACCTTGCGGAGATCTCGATCTACCTCAAGGCCGGCACCACCGCCCTCGTGCTGGCGATGATCGAGGACGGCTTCATCGACCGCGACCTCACGGTGGAGGGCGCGGTCCGCACGCTGCGCGACGTCTCCCACGACCCGACCCTGAAGCACCTGGTCACGCTGCGCGACGGACGCCGGCTCACCGCCGTCCAGCTCCAGATGGAGTACCTCGAGCTCGCCCGCAAGCACGTCGAGGACCGGCTCGGGTCCGACGCCGACGACCAGACGCTCGACGTGCTCGCCCGCTGGGAGTCGGTGCTCACCCGCCTCGAGCGCGACCCCATGGAGTGCGCCACCGAGCTCGACTGGGTCGCCAAGCTCAAGCTGCTCCAGCAGTACCGCGACCGCGACTCCCTCGACTGGGACGACGCCAAGCTGCACCTCATCGACCTGCAGTACGCCGACGTACGTCCCGACAAGGGCCTCTACCACCGGCTCGCCGGGTCGGGACGGATCCAGCGGCTGCTCGACGACGACACGATCGAGCACGCGATGCACGAGCCGCCGACCGACACCCGCGCCTACTTCCGCGGCCGCTGCCTCGACAAGTACGCCGACTCGGTGGCGGCCGCGTCGTGGGACTCCGTGATCTTCGACCTGCCGGGCCGCGAGTCGCTCCAGCGGGTGCCGACGATCGACCCGCTGCGGGGCACGAAGGCCCACGTCGGCGAGCTGATCGACCGCTCGGACACCGCCCAGGCGCTGGTCGCGGCCATCACTCGCTGAGACTCGCGCCGTCCGTCGACGGTGAACCTCCTTGTGGCGTCGGTGCGAGTGGATAGGGTCGTGACATGGCCCAGGAGCAGAAGCAGCCGCGCAAGTCCTCGCAGGAGGAGACGGCGACCGAGGAGGTCGTCGAAAGCGACGTCGCCGAGCGCAAGGAGATGATCGACGAGGACGTCGACGCGATCCTCGACGAGATCGACGAGGTCCTCGAGTCCAACGCCGAGGACTTCGTGAAGTCGTTCATCCAGAAGGGCGGACAGTGATGACCACCCCATCGAAATCCTCGCTGCGCTGCGGTTCCGACAGGGACCCCGGATGAGCGGATCGCGACTGCCGATGTCCTACATGACCCCCGGCACGTCGAGCTTCGCCGACTTCCTGGGGGCCCAGGCACCCCAACTCCTGCCGTCGCGCCGGGCGCTGCCCAGCGGTGACGCCGCCGACCTGGCTCCGCACGGCACCACGATCGTGGCCGCCACCTTCAGCGGCGGCGTGGTGATGGCGGGTGACCGCCGCGCCACGATGGGCAACATCATCGCCCAGCGCGACATCCAGAAGGTCTTCCCGGCCGACGAGTTCTCCGTGGTCGGCATCGCCGGCACCGCGGGGCTCGCCGTCGAGATGGTCCGGCTCTTCCAGACCGAGCTCGAGCACTACGAGAAGATCGAGGGGATGACGCTGTCGATCGACGGCAAGGCCAACCGGCTCTCGGCGCTGATCCGCGCCAACCTCGGCCTCGCGATGCAGGGGCTCGCCGTCGTCCCGCTCTTCGCCGGCTACGACCTGGTGGCCGACCAGGGCCGCATCTTCAGCTACGACGTCACCGGCGGGCGCTACGAGGAGACCGCGTTCCACTCCGTCGGCTCCGGATCGCTCTTCGCCCGCGGCTCGCTCAAGAAGCTCTACCGCGAGGACCTCGACGAGGAGGGCACGGTGACTGCGGTCATCCAGGCGCTCTACGACGCCGCCGACGACGACTCCGCGACCGGCGGCCCCGACCTGACCCGGCGGATCTTCCCGGTCGTCCACGTGATCACGCCCGACGGCGGTCGGCGGATGCCCGACGAGGAGGTCGCGGTCATCGCGGACCGGATGCTCGCCTCGCGGATGCAGCGCCCCGACGGTCCCGCCGCCCCTCTCACCTGATGCAGTCGTAGGAGCCAGCTCACATGTCCATGCCGTTCTACGTCTCGCCCGAGCAGATGATGAAGGACCGGGCCGACTTCGCCCGCAAGGGCATCGCCCGCGGTCGGTCCGTCGTCGCGGTCCAGTACGCCGACGGGATCCTGTTCGTCTCCGAGAACCCGTCGCAGGCGCTCCACAAGGTCAGCGAGATCTACGACCGGATCGCCTTTGCGGCGGTGGGTCGCTACAACGAGTTCGAGAACCTCCGCATCGCCGGCGTCCGCCTCGCCGACATGCGCGGCTACGCCTACGACCGGCGCGACGTGACCGGCCGGGGACTGGCCAACGCCTACGCCCAGACGCTCGGCACGATCTTCTCCTCGGGCGGCGAGAAGCCCTACGAGGTGGAGATCTTCGTCGCCGAGATCGGCGACGTCGCCGCGGACGACCAGCTCTACCGCCTCACCTACGACGGCCAGGTTGCCGACGAGCACGGCTTCGCCGTGATGGGCGGTGCCGCCGACGTCGTCGCGGGCCACCTGCGCGAGCACTACGTCGCCGGCAGCTCGCTGGAGGACACGCTCCGCGTGGCCGTCGCAGCACTGGGGCACTCCGAGACCGAGGACCGCGTCATCCCGGCGAGCGCCCTCGAGGTGGCCGCGCTCGACCGCACGCGCTCGCAGCCGCGGAAGTTCCTGCGGCTGAGGGCGGCACGCCTCACCGAGATCCTCGGCGATGCGGGCACCGCCGATGCGCCCTCGCCCGAGGACGTGCTCGCCGGCGCCGCGCCGCGCCACACCGGCGTCGACGACCCGCAGGACCCGACCGACCAGGTCTCGGGCAACGTCCCGCCCCTGGAGGACCCGGTGACGGGCGAGCCCCCGGTCGCGCCGCCGGTGCACCCGGCGCCTGCCACCCCGGAGGACCCGACCCCCGTGGAGCCGTCGGACCCCGTCGCGCCGGGCGAGCCCCAGCCGCCCGCACCGCAGCCCCCGACGCCCGACCCTGGCGATCCGCCGGTCAGCGGACGTTGAGCCCCGGCCACTGATCGGTGGCGACCGTCGGGATTCCGCTGAGCCGTCGCCGGTAGCGCACGAGCGGGCCGAACTCCTCCAGCGCGCTCCAGAGCCGCTGGTGGGCGGCCCAGGGGAGCGGGCCCGACGGCTGGACGTTGCCGTCCGGGCCGAACTCGTGCCAGGCGTCACCGAAGCCGATCCAGGCCGGCGTCCACGCCGCGGCGTCGTCCCACGTGCCCTGCCGTTGCTCGACCAGCCGGCGCCGCAGCTGGAACTCCATCCGGGCCCCGTCGACGACCACGGGTGCCGTGCGGACCGGCCACAGCCACATGTCGTCGGTCATCACCCGCAGCTCGAGGTCCTCCACGGCGCCAGGCTCGACGAGCACTGTGGCGACGAGGTGGCGGGCCTGCATGGGGCAACGCTCACCCGAGCCGGTGCCGGACGTCAAGGTCACCCGTACCTCCCCAAGGGTGTGGCTGGCACTACCGACGCGGCGCTCGCGGACTTCTACGTTGAGGTCTCCAGCACCGTCTCGAGAGGATCCACATGTCCACCAGCCGCCGTCTCCCGCGCCCCTCGCTCGCCCTCGTCGTCGCCCTCCTCGCCCTGGTCGTGGCGACTGGCGGCACGTCCTACGCAGCCGTGACGCTCGCCAAGAACAGCGTGCTCTCCAAGCACATCAAGAACGGTCAGGTGAAGACCGCCGACGTCAAGGACGGGGCCGTCACCGGCGCCAAGGTCAAGGACGGGTCGCTGGCAGCCGGCGACTTCGCCGCCGGACAGCTGCCCGCCGGTCCGGCAGGTCCGGCCGGTCCCGCTGGTCCCGCCGGAGCCCAGGGCATCCCCGGACCGACCAACACCGTGACGGTGGTCGCGTCGTCCGTCTCGACGGCGCCGGACGACTTCAACTCGGCCACCGCCAACTGCCCGGCCGGCATGGAAGCCGTTGGCGGAGGTCCGGACCCGGCCAACGTGCTTCGCATGACGGTCACCGCCTCACACCCCATGGTCGACAACACGCGCCCGCTCAACCTGGTCAACGGCCAGCACGGTCCCGCCACCGGATGGAGGGTCCAGATGCGCAACGACAGCCCGGACACCAACTACACCTTCAAGGTGATGGTGGTCTGCGCCGGCTGACCTGACGGACCACCGACGGACCTCCCGGACCCCAAGGCCGGGAGGTCCGTCGGCACTCGGGGAGCAGTCAGCCCGGTTCCGACGAGAGGTCCGTGGCCGTCGGCGCGGCGCGACGCTTGTCGGAGGCACTCATCGCGAGCGAGGCGGCCGCGGCGACGGCACCCATCCACACGCGCGGACGGCGTACGCCCCGGGCAGCGAGCTTCCGCTCGGCCCACTCGTCGGCTGCCTGACCGCCCCGGCTCGCACCGAGCACCAGCGCGGCGATCCCCGTCGCGAGGACTGCGGTCGGCAGTGGCTCCAGCGGCTCGCGCGGCCCGCCGCCCTCGCGCCGCAGCTTGTCCGGACGGCGGAGGGCCAGGGCCATGGTTCCGCCGGCCGCGACGGCCATGCCGCCGTGCAGCGCCCAGCGGGCCGGGCGCCTCCACCGCTGCACCGGCAGGTACGTCGTGACCAGCCCGGTGGCCACCGCCATGGCGACGTGGGACGGCCAGGAGTCGAGAGCGGAGTCGGGTGTCGCGCGGGTCCGGGGATCGGGCTCAGCCATGTCCGCAACCTAGACGGGCGCGGCAAGGCGCTCGCCGGGCAGGTTTCCGCGGCGAGTGCAGCAGCCCGGCGTGGTCCACGCGCCTAGGGTGGGCACATGGACCGGCGGATCTTCGGGATCGAGAACGAGTACGGCGTCACGTGCACGTTCAAGGGCCAGCGCCGCCTGAGCCCCGATGAGGTCGCCCGCTACCTGTTCCGCAAGGTCGTCAGCTGGGGGCGCTCGTCCAACGTCTTCCTCCGCAACGGGGCCCGGCTCTACCTCGACGTCGGCAGCCACCCGGAGTACGCGACCCCCGAGTGCGACGACATCGTCGACCTGGTCACGCACGACAAGGCCGGCGAGCGGATCCTCGAGGGACTGCTGCTCGACGCCGAGAACCGCCTCCACGAGGAGGGCATCTCCGGCGACATCTACCTCTTCAAGAACAACACCGACTCGGCCGGCAACTCCTACGGCTGCCACGAGAACTACCTGGTCGGCCGGGCAGGGGAGTTCAGCAAGCTGGCCGAGGTGCTGATCCCGTTCCTGGTGACCCGGCAGATCGTCGTCGGCGCCGGCAAGGTCGTCATGACGCCCCGCGGAGCGTCGTACAGCGTCAGTCAGCGTGCCGAGCACATCTGGGAGGGCGTCAGCAGCGCCACCACGCGCAGCCGCCCGATCATCAACACCCGCGACGAGCCGCACGCCGACGCGGAGCGGTTCCGCCGGCTCCACGTCATCGTCGGCGACTCCAACATGAGCGAGACCACCACCATGCTCAAGGTCGCGTCGTGCGACCTGGTGCTGCGGATGATCGAGGACGGCGTGGTGATGCGCGACCTCACCATGGAGAACCCGATCCGCGCGATCCGGGAGATCAGCCACGACCCCACCGGTCGGCGCAAGGTGCGCCTGGCCAACGGCCGTGAGGCGAGCGCGCTCGAGATCCAGGCGGAGTACCTCGGCAAGGCCCGCGACTACGTCGACCGCCGCCAGATCTCCACACCCACCATCGAGCGGGCCCTCGACCTCTGGGAGCGCGGGCTGAAGGCGGTCGAGTCCGACGACCTGGGACTCGTCGACCGGGAGATCGACTGGGTCATCAAGTACAAGCTGATCGAGCGCTACCGCGCGAAGAACGGCCTCTCCCTCGGTGACGCGCGCATCGCCCAGCTCGACCTGGCCTACCACGACATCCACCGCGGTCGCGGCCTCTACTACCTGCTGGAGAAGCGGGGAGCGGTCGCCCGGGTGACCACCGACCTCAAGATCTTCGAGGCCAAGAGCGTGCCGCCGCAGAACACCCGCGCGCGGCTGCGCGGCGAGTTCATCCGCAAGGCACAGGAGCGCCGCCGCGACTTCACGGTCGACTGGGTGCACCTCAAGCTCAACGACCAGGCCCAGCGCACGGTGCTGTGCAAGGACCCGTTCAAGGCCTACGACGAGCGGGTGCAGAGGCTGATCGACGGGATGTAGGGATCGCTCGATAGGGTGACCCGGCACCATCGCGACCCACGCCGTGACGAATTGATGAGGTTGAACCTGTGTCCCGTGTCCGTTCCGCTGCCCTCAGCGGTGTCCTCGCCCTCAGCCTGCTCGGGCTCGCCGCGTGCGGCTCCGACTCGAGCGACTCCGACGAGGGAGGCGCCTCGCTGAGCTCGGTCACGATCGAGGGCGAGCATGGCAAGGCGCCCGAGGTGACCTTCGACGGCCGGCTCGACGGCACGAAGACCGAGACCGAGGTACTCATCGAGGGTGACGGCGAGGAGGTCGCCGAGGGCGACACCGTCGAGGCCCAGTGGTGGATCGGCAACGGATTCACCGAGGAGGAGACGCAGAGCACCTGGGGCGAGGACGGCAAGGGAGAGCCGCAGTCCCTCGAGGTCGGCGACGAGGTGCTCCCGTTCCTCGCCGAGACGATGGTCGGCAACAACGTCGGCGACCGGGTGGTGCTGATGACGCCGTCGGACGAGGCGTTCGGCGAGGGTGGCGGTGCCCAGTTCAACCTCGGCAACCGCGACGCCGCGCTCATCGTGGTCGACATCCTGGGCCGCAAGGACACCGTCCCGGCCCTCGACGGCCCGCAGGGCGAGGAGAAGACACCCGCCAAGTGGGCACCGACGCTCATCGAGCAGGACGGCGTCATCACCGGGCTCGACTTCACCGATGCACGCGAGCCCAGCGGCAACCTGCTCGCCACGACGCTCATCAAGGGTGACGGCGCGGTCGTGAAGACGGGCCAGACCCTCACGGTGGACTACCTCGGCCAGGTCTACGACGCGGACGCGCCGTTCGACGAGTCGTACTCCAAGGAGCCGGCGGAGTTCCCGATCGGCACCGGCAGCGTCATCAAGGGCTGGGACGAGCGGCTCGTCGGTCGCACCGTGGGGTCGCGGGTGATCCTCGAGATCCCGCCGGCCGACGGCTACGGCGAGGAGGGCAACGAGGCCGCCGGCATCAAGGGCACCGACACGCTCTACTTCGTGATCGACATCCTCGGCGCGAGCTAGTCGCGCGGTCGGTCCGGGAAGGGCAGGGGAGAGGGCATGGCGCAGCCTCGAGCAGAGCGGCTGATGAACCTGCACATCCTGCTGCTCGGGGCGAAGCGTTTCATCGGCAAGGACGCCATCCGTGATGCCGTCTACGCCGAGCACGCCCGTGGTCCGGCCGGCGACGAGGCGTTCGAGCGCGCCTTCGAGCGCGACAAGGACGCGCTGCGCCAGATCGGCGCGATGATCGAGGTCGGCAGCGCGGACGCGTTCTTCGACGACGAGATCGGCTATCGCATCCCCACCGAGCAGACCTCGCTGCCCGAGATCCGCTTCGAGTCCGACGAGGCCGCGGTGCTCGGCCTGGCCGCGAAGGTGTGGCAGCAGGCGACGCTCGCCAAGGCGACGGCCCGCGCGCTCGCCAAGCTCAAGGGGCAGGGCGTCGAGATCGACCCCGCCCGGCTGGGGGTCGTCGCGCCGGCGATCACCGCTGAGGAGCCGGCCTTCGAGCCGCTGTGGGACGCGGTCGGCAAGCGCCGCCAGGTCAGCTTCCCCTACCAGCGCGCCAGCGAGTCCGAGCCGACCACCCGGCGCGTGCAGCCGTGGGGCCTGGCCCGCTCCTCGGGTCGCTGGTACGTCGTCGGGTTCGACGTCGACCGCGGCGCCGAGCGCGTGTTCCGGCTCTCGCGGATCGTCGGCCCGGTGCGGGCGAGCGGCAAGTCCGGTGCGTACGACGTGCCGGCCGGCACCGACGTACGAGCCGTGGCGCGCCGCCTGTCGCCGTCGTTCCCGTCGGTGCGGGCCGAGCTCCGGGTGCGCCGCGGGACAGGCGTGGCACTGCGCCGACGGGCCGAGTCGGTCGAGCCGCACGACGAGCCCGGCTGGGACGCCGTGGTGGTGTCAGGTCCGGTGCACGAGCTGTCCGACGAGGTGCTGACCTACGGCACCGACGTCGTCGTCGAAGGCCCGGACGCGCTGCGCGACGAGGTGGTGGCGCGGCTGCGTGCCGTGGCCGGCGTGGGAGCCGACGTGGGATCCGATGTTGATGGGAGCGCCCGGTGACGACGCAGCCCGCCGACACCGCACCCGACCAGGTCGCGCGCCTCCTGGCGCTGGTGCCCTACCTGCTCGCCCGCGGAGAGGTGCGCCTCGACGACGCCGCTGCTCACTTCGGCACCGATGCCGACCAGATCGAGCGCGACCTGCGCCTGCTCTTCATGACCGGCGTCTCGCCCGGGCTGCCGGGCGACCTGATCGAGGTGGACCTCGAGGCGCTCGAGGGCGACCGGATCATCCGTGTCGACAACGCCGACTACCTCGCGCGCCCCGTGCGCTTCTCGCCCGCGGAGGCGACCTCGCTCGTCGTGGCGCTCCGGACGATGGTCGAGGCCGCGCCGGAGGAGGCCCGCGACGTCATCCAGCGGACACTGGCCAAGCTCGAGGAGGCGGCCGGACAGGACGGTGAGGGGCTGCTCAAGCTGCACGTCGACCCGACCGCGCTGGAGGCGAGCGCCGTCGTACCCGTCCTGGAGTCCGCCATCGCGCACGGCCACCAGGCCGAGATCACCTACCACGTGCCGTCGCGCGACGAGGAGTCCCGCCGGGTCGTCGACCCGCGGGGACTCGCCCGCGTCGAGGACCTGCTCTACCTCGACGCGTGGTGCCACACGGCACAGGGCGACCGGGCGTTCCGGGTCGACCGCATCGTCGCCGCGACCGAGCTGGAGTCGGCGGTCGCCGACCCGGGTGCCCGCGCCCGTGACCTCACCGGCGGCTGGTTCACCGACTCCGAGACGCGCACCGTCACGCTGCGGCTCGCCCCGCCGGCGCGGTGGGTCACCGAGTACTACCAGGTGAGCGACCAGCGCCCCGGCCCCGACGGCACGGTCGACGTCGACCTCCAGGTCGCCAGCGAGCAGTGGGTCCGCACGCTCCTGCTGCGCCTCGCGCCGCACGCGACCCTGCTCGCCCCCGACGACTACGCCGAAACGTTCACCGCCACAGCGCGGGCAACCCTCCGCCTCTATCAGGTGGACGGCGTAGACTCGTGACGCACACTGCAGGGCCCTCATTCCGCAATCCCACGCTTGGAGAGACCTCATGATCAACCCACTGGTCGGCATGCCCCAGGGGCTGGAGTGGCTGGTGATTCTCGCGATCGTCGTCCTCGTGTTCGGTGCCGCCAAGCTGCCCGACCTCGCCCGCAGCTCGGGCCAGGCGCTGCGGATCTTCAAGACCGAGACCAAGGACCTGCGCGACGGCGACAAGGACGGGACCGGTCCCGACCCCAAGGCGACGCCGGAGCAGCGCGAGATCGAGGCCCGCGAGCTCGAGGCCCGCAACCTCGACGCGCGCCCCGAGACCCGCCCGGACGCCGCCGGTGACGTGGTCCGCGAGCGGCGCGACGACACCACCGCCTGACCCGGGTGAGAATCGCCGGCCTCGCCGGCCTGTTCCGCGGCGGACCCCAGCATCCTGTCGGCCCGGACGGGCGGATGGCGCTCTCCGACCACTTCCGCGAGTTCCGCGCGCGGCTCATGCGCTGCCTGGTGGCCTTCGTCGTGGTGCTCGTTGTGGCGCTGGTGTTCCGCCACACCCTCATCGACCTCGTCTACGGCCCCTACCTAGATGCGCAGGAGCAGCTCCCGGACGGCACGACCGAGGCGACCACGAGCGGGGCGGGTGCCGGCCTGCTGCTGTGGCTCACCCTCTGCGGCTTCACCTCAGCGACCGTCACCGCTCCCTACTGGCTCTACCAGATCTGGGCCTTCGTGCTGCCCGGGCTCTATGCGCAGGAGCGCAAGATGAGCCGGATCTTCGCCGGCGTCGCCGGCCCCCTCTTCCTGGGCGGGGTCGTCCTGGGCTACGTGACGTTGCCGGTGGCGCTCAAGGTGCTGATCGGCTTCAACCCCGACAACGTGACGAACCTGATCGATTTCAACGACTACCTGCAGTTCTTCACGCGCACGCTCTTCGTGTTCGGTCTGTCGTTCAACATCCCCGTGTTCGTGGTCCTGCTCAACTTCGCGGGCGTGGTGAAGGGCGCTTCGCTCAAGGCCTACCGGCCCTGGATCATCATCGGCACCTTCGTCTTCGCGGCCGTCGCGACGCCGTCCGCCGATCCGTTCACGATGACCCTCATGGCCGGGCCCATGGTGCTGCTCTTCTTCGCCTCCGAGGCGATCGCCCGGATCAATGACCGGCGCCGCGCCAGCAGGGCGCCGAACGCCGGGCTCGGGCCTGACGAGCTGTCCCCACTCTGACGACAGCACGGCCGCCTCTGACAGGGTGGGGCGCATGCAGGCCGCGATGACCGACATCGATCCGTTCGACCTGCCCGAGTGGCTCGGCACCCGTGACGTCGTCTGGCGCGCCGAGGCCGGTCTGCGCACCGGCCACCACGTGCGCGGGCGGTTGACCACCGGCGACGACGCAGGCGAGGCGGCCGAGATCGTGTGCGACCTCCTGGCGGTCGACGAGGCGTACCCGGAGCCGGTGGTCGACGACGCGACCCGCCTGCGGGTGCACCAGGCCTGGCGGCACGGACAGGTCGTGATCGGCAGCCTCGGCACCGCCGACGGTCCCCGCCTGGTGCTCGCGGTGCCCGGCACGGGCTTCGGTCCGGACCTCGTCCTGGACGCCCTCGGACGGCTCGCGCGAGCCGTGGGCGCACGCGCCGAGCGCTACGCCGCGTTGCTGCGGCTGAGCACCTAGGACTGGGGGATAGGGTCGCGCTCATGCTCGATCCGTCACGTTCGGACGGCTCCGTCCGGGGTCGCGAGATCGCCCTGTTGACCAATCCGACGTCCGGCAAGGGGAAGGGCGCGCGCAACCGTGACGTGGCCCTGGCCCGGCTGCGGGAGAGCGGGTTCGTGGTGCGCAACCTCCAGGGCCGCGACGGCGACGAGGCGCTCGACCTCGCCCGCGGTTGCGTCGCCGACGGTGTCGAGGCGCTCGTGCTCTGTGGTGGCGACGGCCTCGTGCACCTCGGCGTGCAGGCAGTCGCCGGCACCGGCGTACCCCTCGGCCTGATCCCCAGCGGCACGGGCAACGACGTCGCCCGCTACCTCGGCCTGCCGCGCACCGACCCGCTTGCTGCCGCCGACCGGGTGATCGCCTCGCGGCGGCGCACCATCGACCTGGCCCGCAGTGGCGACCGCTGGTTCGTCACCGTGCTGGCCGCGGGATTCGACGCGATCGTCAACGAGCGCGCGAACGCGATGACCTGGCCCAGGGGACAGATGCGCTACAACCTCGCCACGCTCGCCGAGCTGCGCACGTTCCGGCCGCTGCCCTATGTCCTCCAGCTCGAGAGCGACGAGGGGGTCGAGACGGTCGAGCACGAGGCCATGCTCGTCGCCGTCGGCAACGGCCCGTCGTTCGGCGGCGGCCTGCGGATCACCGAGGGTGCCCTGCTCGACGACGGCCTGCTCGACGTCGTGGTGATCACCCGGATGAGCAAGCCCAAGCTGGTGCGGTCCTATCCCCGCCTGTTCACCGGCAAGATCGGTGGCGTCGCGGAGTACGTCCACCGGCGGGTGCGCTCGGTCACCGTCGCCGCGCCCGGCATCGTGGCGTACGCCGACGGCGAGCGCTTCGGCCCGCTGCCCCTCACCGTGACGTGCGACCCCGGCGCACTGGAGGTCATCGCATGAGTGACCAGGACCTGACGCCCGCCGAGCGCTATGCCGCGTTCCAGCGCGAGAAGCCCTACCCGATGCTCAAGGAGTTCTCCGGCCTCTACGGCTTCGAGCTCGACGACTTCCAGGTGCGCGCGTGCCAGGAGATCGAGGAGGGCCGGGGCGTGCTCGTCGCCGCGCCCACCGGCTCCGGCAAGACGATCGTCGGCGAGTTCGCGATCCACCTCGCGCTGCAGACCGGGCGCAAGGCGTTCTACACGACGCCGATCAAGGCACTGTCGAACCAGAAGTACCACGACCTGGTGAAGCGCTACGGCGCGGACAACGTCGGCCTGCTCACCGGCGACAACGTCGTCAACGGCGAGGCACCGGTCGTCGTGATGACCACCGAGGTGCTGCGCAACATGCTCTACGCCAGCTCGCGCACGCTGCTCGGCCTGGGCTACGTCGTGATGGACGAGGTGCACTACCTCGCCGACCGGATGCGCGGTGCGGTCTGGGAGGAGGTCATCATCCACCTCCCGGAGTCGGTCACGCTGGTGTCGCTGTCGGCCACCGTCTCCAACGCCGAGGAGTTCGGCGAGTGGCTGGCGACCGTCCGGGGCGAGACCACCACGATCCTCGAGGAGAAGCGGCCCGTCCCGCTCTTCCAGCACGTCATGGTCGGTCGCCGGCTGCTCGACCTGTTCGCTTCCTCCGACGTCGATGCGAGTGCGGGGTTCGTGAAGGAGGGCGCGCCGGTCAACGACGAGCTCACCCGCATCGCGCGCGACGACTGGGCCAGCACCCGGCTGATGCGGGACCGCAAGTCACCGCGCAAGGGCAAGCCGGGCTCGTCGAAGAACCCGCGCGCCGTCGGCAACGGCCGCCGCGTGTGGATCCCGAGCCGGGTCGAGGTCGTCGAGCGGCTCGACCGCGAGGGCCTCCTGCCCGCGATCATGTTCATCTTCAGCCGGGCCGGGTGCGACGCCGCCGTCAGCCAGCTCGTCGGTGCCAACGTGCGGCTGACGACTGCCGCCGAGCGGGACGAGATCTTTGCGCGCGTCGAGGAGGCTTCGCGCACCCTGCCCGAGGAGGACCTCCAGGTTCTCGGCTACCACGAGTTCCTCGACGGGCTGACGCGCGGCATCGCGGCGCACCACGCCGGCATCCTGCCCGCCTTCAAGCACGTGGTGGAGGAGCTGTTCCAGGAAGGGATGGTCAAGGTCGTCTTCGCGACCGAGACCCTCGCCCTCGGCATCAACATGCCCGCCCGCACGGTGGTCATCGAGAAGCTGTCGAAGTGGAACGGCGAGACGCACGCCGACCTGACCCCGGGGGAGTACACCCAGCTCACGGGTCGGGCCGGTCGTCGCGGCCTGGACATCGAGGGCCACGGCGTCGTGCTCTACCAGCCCGGGATGAACCCCCGCGAGGTCGCCGGCCTGGCCTCGACACGTACGTATCCGCTCCGCTCGTCGTTCCGGCCGTCCTACAACATGGCGGTCAACCTCGTGCACCAGTTCGGCCGTGCCCGCTCGCGCGAGCTGCTGGAGCAGTCGTTCGCGCAGTACCAGGCCGACAAGGCCGTCGTCGGCCTCGCCCGCCAGGTGCACAAGGCGGAGGAGGCCCTCGAGGGCTACCGGGACGCGGCGCACTGCCACGTCGGCGACTTCATGGAGTACGCCGCCATGCGCCGCAGGATCACCGACCTCGAGAAGGGCGCGGCCCGCGACCGCCGTCAGGACCGACGGGCCGAGGCCGTGGCGTCCCTGGGGCGGCTGCGACCCGGTGACGTGATCAAGGTCCCGGCCGGCAAGTTCAGCGGCCTCGCGGTCGTGATCGACCCGGGTCACTCCGGGGACGAGCCGCGTCCCTACGTCGTGACGGCGGACCGCCAGGCCCGACGGCTGGCGGCGATGGACTTCCCGGTCCCGGTCGAGGCCATCGGGCGGATGCGGATCCCGAAGAGCTTCAACGGCCGCAACCCGGCCATGCGGCGCGACCTGGCGACCCAGCTGCGTGCCCGGGCCCGCGACGACGACGCCCCAGCCCCGCGTCGTACGAAGCAGGACTCCTTCGCGGACACACCGGCCGACCGCGAGATCGGGCGGCTGCGCGCCGACCTCAAGGCGCACCCCTGCCACCAGTGCCCCGAGCGCGAGGACCACGCGCGGTGGGCCGAGCGCTACTTCAAGCTCGAGCGCGACACCGAGACGCTCAGGCGCCGTGTCGAGACGCGCACCAACACCGTCGCGCGCACGTTCGACCGGGTCTGCGACGTGCTGACCGCGCTCGGCTACCTCGACGGAGACAAGGTCACCGAGGAGGGGTCCCACCTGCGGCGCATCTACACCGACATGGACCTCGTCGCGGCCGAGGCGATCCGGGCCGGGCTGTTCGAGGACCTCACGTCCTCCGAGCTCGCCGCGGTCCTGTCGGCGCTCGTCTTCGAGGCACGGCGCGCCGACGACGCGTCGTCGCCGAAGATCCCCGGCGGCCAGGTGCGTCCGGTGCTCGCGGAGCTGGTCCGCGTGTGGGCACAGCTCGACGCACTCGAGCGCGACCACAAGCTCGACTTCCTCCGCGAGCCCGACATGGGATTCGCCTGGGCGGCGTGGCGCTGGGCCGAGGGCGACGACCTCGACGACGTGCTGATGGTGACGGGTTTGTCCGCCGGTGACTTTGTGCGCTGGATGAAGCAGCTGCTCGACCTCTGCGGCCAGGTCGCCGACGCGGCCGGTGACAGCGCCGTGCGCACCACGGCAAGGGCCGCGGCGAAGTCGCTCAAGCGTGGCGTGATCGCCTACAGCGTGCTGGCGGAGTGATCGCGCTGTGGCAGGCTCCCTGACGTGACCACTCCATCTGGCCGCCTGATGCTGCTCGACACCGCCTCGCTCTACTTCCGCGCGTTCTTCGGCGTGCCCGACTCGATGAAGGCGCCCGACGGCACACCCGTCAACGCGGTGCGCGGGCTGATGGACTTCATCAGCCGGCTGGTGGGGGAGTACGACCCGACCCATCTGGTCTGCTGCTGGGACGACGACTGGCGTCCGCAGTGGCGCGTCGACCTGATCCCGTCCTACAAGTCGCACCGCGTGGTGGCCGCGCGGCCGGGCTCGACACCCGACGTCGAGGAGGTGCCGGATCCCCTCGAGACCCAGATCCCGATCATCCTGTCGGTGCTCGAGGCCTACGGCATCGCCGTCGTCGGCCACCCCGAGATGGAGGCCGACGACGTGATCGGCACCCTGGCCACCGGCGCCGGGATGCCCGTCGACATCGTCACCGGCGACCGCGACCTGTTCCAGCTCGTCGACGACGAGGCCGAGGTGCGGGTGCTCTACGTCGCCCGCGGCGTCAGCAAGCACGAGCGCGTCGACAACGCCTGGGTGCGCAACAAGTACGGCGTAGACGCCCGCCAGTACGCCGACCTCGCGACGCTGCGCGGCGACGCGTCCGACGGCCTGCCCGGCGTCGCGGGCGTGGGCGACAAGACCGCCGCGACCCTGCTCAACCGGTTCGGGACGATCGACGCGGTGGTCGCCGCCGCCAGCGATCCCGACTCGGACATGGGGCCCGGTCCGCGCGGGAAGATCAAGGAGGCGCTCGACTACCTCGACGTCGCACCCGAGGTGGTCGCCGTACGCCGCGACCTGGACCTCGGCTCGCCGGACACCACCCGGCCGCGGACGCCCGCCGACCACGACGCTGTCATGGCCCTGGACGAGAAGTGGGACCTCGGTTCGTCAGCCGTGCGGCTGGTGCAGGCACTGTCGGGCTCGCACTAGTCTGGCGAGGTGAGTGCTTCCGAGGTCGAGTCCAAGGACCGGCAGATCCTGTCCCTGCTGGCGGTCGACGGCCGCATGTCCTACACCGACCTCGGCAAGGCGACCGACCTGTCCACCTCGGCCGTGCACCAGCGGGTCAAGCGGCTCGAGCAGCGCGGCCTCATCACGGGTTACGGCGCCACCGTCGACCACGACCAGCTCGGCCGTCCGCTGACGGCGTTCATCTCGATCACCCCGATCGATCCCTCGCAGCCCGACGACTATCCCGACCGGCTGCGGAGCATCCCGGAGATCGAGTCCTGCTGGTCGGTGGCGGGGGACGAGTCCTACATCCTCAAGATCCGCGTCGCCACCCCTCGCGACCTCGAGGACCTGCTCGCCCGCATCCGCGGTGCCGCCGGTGTCTCGACCCGGACGACGATCGTGCTCTCGACGCCCTACGAGAACCGCCCGGTGGAATAGCCGTGTCTGCCCTCCGCAGACCTACTTAGTGATCCCCGGCTGACCGGGGATCGCTGAACTTGTCAGGCCGTGCACGGGCCGACAGGTTCAGCGAGCGGCCGACAGGTGGCCTCACGCGGCCGGGCGCAGGAACAACGTGCGGATGCGCGACGCGGTGGCGGCCGGCTTGTAGAGGTCAGCCCAGACGATGCGGATGCACCTCCACCCGGTGATCTCGCAGATTCGTGACTCGCGCTGCTTCTCGCGAAGAACGCAGTCCACGACGGACTCTCCCTCGCGCCGGTACGCCAGGTACTTCACCTTGCCGTCGAACTCGAGGAACACGCCCAGGTGCGGCCACGCCAGGTCGACCCGCGCGATCTCCACACCGCGCTCGTCATGGATCGGATAGTTGGGGATCGGCGCCGGGAGGTGTTGCGCCCAGCACAGGAAGCGCGCTCGGGTCTCGCCCACGGACTCCGAACGCCCGTCGGCAAGACGAAGGACGAGGTCAGTGGCAAGGCTCCGCGGCCAGTGCGTCATCGACTCGTAGCGCGTCCTCAGCTCTTCGATGGTCGTCAGACCACGGTGGAGCAGGTGGTCGATCTCGACCAGGGCGTGCTCGACGTCGAGCACCAGAGTGAGCTCGAGCGCTGTGCGCGTCGCGCTCATCACCTCCCGTCCGTTGCGCTGGACCGTGTCGCCCTCTTCCAGGACGCCCCGGTGCTGGACGATGCCGGCCTCCGCTCGCCCGGCACGCTCGTCGGACCGCGTCAGGTGCACCGTGGACAGGTCGCACTCCCACAGCGGAGCGTCGTACTCGCCGGCTGAGCTCGTGTGGCTGAGGATCACGTGAGTCCGCGCCTGTCGTACGGCGGCGCGGCACAGGATCGCGTACCTCTGGTTGTCGCTCAGCCCTGCCCAGCCGTCACCGAAGACGTACGCTCCACGCCGCACGCGCACCCACGCGCCATTCCGGACCAATCCTTGGATCGCGTGGTCGTGGTAGCCGGCGGCCAGGGCCTCTTTGCGCGTGAACACCCCGTGCTCCGCCACCAGTGCTCGCAGTCGTGCCTCCATGGAACTGACCATGGCCGGTGCAATCCGAGCGTGCGAGCGACATAGCGGCGCCCTGGGGACAAGTGCCGCGGCCATGCGCCTGTGGACACCGAATGGCTACCTTGAGGCGTGGCCGCGGCCTACTTGATAGGGGTCCGCTGAACTTGTCAGGCCGTGCACGGGCCGACATGTTCAGTGATCCCCGGCTGACCGGGGATCACTGAAAAGCCCCGCCTCAGTAGGCCTGGAGGGCGGCAGTACGCCGGGAGGCCTCGGCCATCTCCGCGGCCTTGAGCGAGGCCTCGTCGAGGCGGCCGTGCTGCTCCCACCACTGCTGGCCGGACTCGGGCAGCGTGTGGATCGGGTCGTAGTACTCGTAGTAGCGCGAGAGGGCCTCGTCGTCGGTGGCCTCGATGGACGTGCGGTAGTTCTTCGTCCAGTAGGAGATGCCGCGCTCGGTGTCGTAGTCGGCGAGCTGGTGCACCCAGCGCTTGCCGACGAACGGCACGTCGCACACGATGCGCGGCGTGGCGAAACCGGGCAGGTAGCCCATGATGTGGTGCTGCAGCCGCTGCGCGTCGGCGACCGAGACTCGCCAGTGCTCCGAGAACGGGATCATGTCGCACATGTAGAAGTAGTAGGGCATGATCTGCGCGCCGTCGAGCAGGCGGAAGCACAGGTCGAGGAGGGCGTGCGGGTCGGCGTTGACGCCGTCGAGCAGCACCCCCTGGTTGCGTACGTCGCGCAGGCCGGCGTCGAGCATCGCCCGGGTCGCCTCGGCGACGATCGGCGTCACGGAGTTCGCGTGGTTGGTGTGGGTGTGCATCGCGAGCGAGACGCCGCGCGAGCGGGCGATCGTGGCGACGCGGTTGACGCCCTCGACGACGTCGGGCTGCAGCCAGTGCTGCGGGAGGCCGATGAGCGCCTTGGTCGCGAGCCGGATGTCGCGGATGTTCTCGATCTCCATCACCTCGGTGAGGAAGGCCTCGAGGCGCGGCCACGGCATGTTGGCCACGTCGCCGCCGGAGACCACGACGTCGCGCACCGAGGGCGTACGACGGAGGTAGTCGAGCATGTCGCCGATGCGGTCGTTGGGCTTGCCGCCGAACTTCAGCTTCTCGATCACCGGCGTCGAGTTGCCGACGAGGTCCATCCGGGTGCAGTGGCCGCAGTACTGCGGGCAGGTCGGCAGGAGCTCGGCGAGCACCTTCGTCGGGTAGCGGTGCGTCAGCCCTTCCGTCGCCCACATGTCGTGCTCGTGGAGCGAGTCGCGCGCGGCGTGCGGGTGGGAGGACCAGTCGGTGCGGCGGTCGGAGAACACGGGGATCATGTAGTGCCGGATCGGGTCGACGTAGAAGTCGTCGGTGAGCGAGCCCGGCCCGTGCGGCTCGACGGCCGGCGCCATGGTGTTCATCATCTGCGGCGGCACGAGCATCGACATGGTGGCACGCTCGGCCTGGTCGCGCTCGAGGTCGGCGTAGAACCGCTCGTCGAGGAGATCACCCATCAGCTCGCGCAGCTGCTTGACGTTCTTGATGCAGTGGGCACGCTGCCACTGCACGGAGGCCCACTCCTCGGCGGTGACGTCCTTCCAGCCCGGGAAGCGCCTCCAGTCGGGCTCGACGAGCTCCACCCGCTGGTAGGGGTAGGGCTGTCCGGTGGAGAGGGCGCCGTCCAGCTGGGTGGCGGTCTCGATGCTCATGGGGTCTCCTTGCAAGGGCATGACGGCGCGCCGGTTGTGTGTGCGGCGACACATCTGGAATGCTACGCGGAGTTCCTGCGGCCAGTCCAATGCCGCGCCGCAAGATTTGCTGTGTACTTGGTGCTTGACGAGAAGGACTACCTGTTATGAATGCGTCGACGGGCATCCGCACCGGCGATCCCACCGGCCTGCACCGCGTCCTCGACGACGGCGTCGTGCTCCCGCAGGCCGCCCAACGCCTCGACCCCCGCGCCGAGCTGTGGCCCGACGAGGTCCGCGTGCGCGTCGAGCGGCTCAACCTCGACGCCGCGTCCTTCCGCCAGCTCGAGCGGGCCCACACGAAGTACGGCGAGACCGACGGTGACGCCGTCCGCGCGGAGGTGCTCGACATCGTCGCCACGCGGGGCAAGATGCAGAACCCCGTGACCGGCTCCGGCGGCATGCTCGTCGGCACCGTCGAAGAGGTCGGCCCGGAGTCGCCCCTCGGCCTGGCGGTGGGCGACCGGGTCGCCACCCTCGTCAGCCTCACCCTCACCCCGCTGGTCATCGAGGACGGCCTCGCCGCCTGGGACGGCCGCAGCGAGCAGGTGCCGTGCGACGGCTACGCCGTGCTCTTCGGCCGCTCGATCGCCGCCGTCATCCCCGACGACCTCGACCCCGCCCTGTCGCTCAGCGTGATGGACGTCTGCGGCGCACCGGCCCTCACCGCCCGCGTCGTGGGGGAGTACGTCGACCGCGCCCAGCAGGACGGGGCCAGCGCGCCGACCATCGCGGTCATCGGTGGAGCGGGCAAGTCCGGCTCCCTGAGCCTCGCGGCTGCGCGCGCCGCAGGCGCGGCGCGCACGATCGGCGTCGTCCCGCACGCCGGTGAGCACGAGCTCCTCACCGGGGCAGGTGTCGCCGACGTGGTCGCGATCGCCGACGCCCGCGACCCGATCGCCCTGCGCGACGCGGTCACCGAGGCCGGTGGTCCCGCCGACGTGACGGTCGTCTGCGTCGACGTGCCCGGCTGCGAGGGCGGCGCGATCCTCGCGACCGCCGAGGGCGGCACCGTGATCTTCTTCTCGATGGCCACGAGCTTCAGTGCGGCCGCGCTCGGCGCCGAGGGCCTCGCGGCCGACGTGCGCATGCTCGTCGGCAACGGCTACGTCCCCGGCCACGCGGCGTACGCCATGGAGCTGTTGCGGGCCGATGCCGGCGTCCGCGGACTCTTCGAGCGGAGGCTCTGATGGCGCTCACGAAGAAGAGGACCAGCCAGCTCGGCATCGACAAGGCCGACGTCCGCAAGGCGAGGACGCTCGCCCGCCAGGTCGGCAAGCCGATCGTCGACCTCGCGACGCAGCACACGACGGTGAGTGTCGAGCGGGCCACGCTGCGCCTGGCCGGCCTCGGTGGCGCGGACCCCGACGGCACACCGTGGGTCAACCGTCTCGCCGACGCCGTACGCGCCGACGTCGAGCTCGAGCACGGCGTCAGCCTCCCGGTCTGGGACGCCCTGCTGCGCGGGGAGGGCGACGACCTGCTCACCCTGGCCCAGAAGGCAGCCGCCGGTTCGGTCACGTTCCGGATCCCGGCGGGCAAGGACGCGACGCGCGCCCGCGCGGCCTCGCGCAAGGCGGTCGCCGCCGGCATCAAGCAGATCGACCGGCAGCGCACCGCCCGCGAAAGGATGATCGCGAAGGTCGGCGACGCCCCGAGCAAGCCCTGGATCTACCTCATCGTCGCGACCGGCGACATCATGGAGGACATCCCGCAGGCCCAGGCCGCCGCTCGCGAGGGCGCCGACGTGATCGCGGTGATCCGCTCCACCGGGCAGTCGCTGCTCGACTTCGTGCCCGAGGGCGCCACGCGCGAGGGTTTCGCCGGCACCTACGCCACCCAGGAGAACTTCCGCCTGATGCGCGCGGCCCTCGACGAGACGTCGCGGGAGCTCGGCCGATACGTCCGGCTCACCAACTACGCCTCCGGCCTCTGCATGCCGGAGATCGCGGCGCTGGCCGGTCTCGAGCGGCTCGACATGATGCTCAACGACTCGATGTACGGGATCCTCTTCCGCGACATCAACCCGATCCGCACGTTCGTGGACCAGCGCTTCAGCCGCCAGGTCCACGCCCGCGCCGGCATCATCATCAACACCGGCGAGGACAACTACCTCACCACTGCCGACGCGGTCGAGGCCGCGCACACGGTGACGACGAGCCAGCTGCTCAACGAGTACTTCGCCAAGGAGGCCGGCCTCGAGGACTGGCAGCTCGGCCTGGGCCACGCGTTCGAGATCGACCCAGAAGTGCCGGACTCGTTCCGCCTCGAGCTAGCCCACGCGATGCTCGCCCGGGAGCTCTTCCCCGACGCGCCGCTCAAGTGGATGCCGCCGACGCGCCACATGACCGGCGACATCTTCAAGGGCTACCTCCTCGACGGGTTCTTCAACCTCGTCGGAGCGATGACCGGGCAGGGCATCCTCCTCGTCGGGATGATGACCGAGGCCGTCGTGACCCCGTGGATCTCCGACCGCGACCTCGCCCTGCAGAACGTCCGCTACGTCATGAACGCCGCCGGCAACCTGCACGAGGACTTCCACCCGTCTCCCGACGGCTTCATCGCCAGCCGCGCCCGCGAGGTGCTGGGGGAGGCCATCACCTTGCTGCAGGACATCAAGGACGACCGCGACGCCGCCGGCGACCCGCCGTTGCTCGCCGCCATCGCCGACGGCACGTTCGGCCTGATGAAGCGGCCGGCCGACAAGGGCCGCGGTCTCGACGGGGTCGCGAAGAAGGCGGCCGACTACTACAACCCGGCGACCGAGATCCTGGAGACCCCATGAGCACCGGCCTCATCCGGCCCTACGGCGACACCACCGGCGACGGGATGGTGCAGCTGTCCTTCACCCTCCCGATCGCGCACTCCAAGGTGGCCGAGGGCGCCGCGGCGCAGCTCGCCAACAAGATGGGCATGGACCCCGCGCTCGTCGTGCACGCCAAGCCGATGGGGGAGGGCTTCACCTTCTTCGTGGTCTACGGCCGGGTCAACCACCTCGTCGACCCCAGCACCGTCGAGGTCGTCGAGCGCGACTACCCGCTGCTCACGCCCAAGGAGGCCAACGCCGCCATCAAGAGCTCGCTGCGCCGCCGGCTGGTCGTCGTGGGCGGGTGCATCGGCACCGACGCCCACACCGTCGGCATCGACGCGATCCTCAACATCAAGGGCTTCGCCGGCGAGAAGGGCCTGGAGTACTACCGCGAGCTCAAGGTGGTCAACCTCGGGGCCCAGGTGTCCGTGCCGCAGCTCGTCGAGGCCGCACGCGAGGAGAAGGCCGACGCCGTCCTCGTCTCCCAGGTCGTCACCCAGCGCGACGCGCACCTGCTCAACACCCGGGAGATGTCGGCAGCGTTCCGCGAGGCCTACCCCGCGGCCAAGCGGCCGCTGCTCGTCGTCGGTGGGCCCCGCTTCGACGAGACCATGGCAGGCGAGCTCGGCGTGGACCGCGTCTTCACGAGGGGTACGACGCCGGGCGAGGTCGCGTCCTTCATCGTGCACCGACTCACCAGACCCACCAGCGGAGAGAAGGCCTCATGAGCGCGACCGATCAAGCCCGCGTCGGAACCGTCGTCACCCATCGCCGCTACGTGCCCTACTCCCACGCGCACTACGCCGGCAACCTGGTCGACGGGGCCTACAGCCTCGGTCTCTTCGGCGACGTCGCCACCGAGATGTGCATCGTCCTGGACGGCGACGAGGGACTGTTCGCGTCCTACTCCGACGTCCAGTTCAGGGCCCCGGTGCGGGCCGGCGACGTCCTCGAGATCACGGCGACCCTGGTCAAGGAGGGCACCCGGAGCCGAGTGATGGACTTCGCCGTCCACGTCGTCAGCCGAGGTGCTCCGACCGACGCCGCTCCGGGCGCGGCGGAGGTCCTCGACCCGCCGGTCGTGGCGACCACGGCGACCGGCACGGTCGTCGTACCGCCGTCGTCCTAGACCGCTTTCGCCGCCGATGCACACGGCCTCGGCGTGTCCTCGGCGACACGCCGATGGCGGCCAGATTTGAACGAAACAATCCGGTGCCGAGCACGACGCGCTGACCTGCGGTTTCGCGCGTCGTCGCAGGTCAGACGCGTGTTGACAGCATCGCCGCGTGGAGGGATCGTTCCGAGGTCCGCCTGTGCAGCTCGTGGGTGGCGCCGTCGGCAGTGAGAGGTCAGACGTGGGGTACGCGAAGCCAGCGATGCCCACCGTCTCGCTTCTGGTCGTCTGCGCTCCGCGGGAGCCGGATGCGGGAGGAGCCACGCGGCCGTAGACAACTTCGCGTGATCACCAGCCAGGTGGTCGCGTGTCGGTCCGAAGCCGCGGCGCTCCTCCCGCACCCTGCAGGTCCCACTGGCCGACGGGCCGTCGAGGCGCGTCGGCTACGGTCTGGGACGTGCCGCTCCGCTGCCTCGTCGCCCTCGTCGGCGGACTCGTGCTCGCGGCGGCCTTCGAGCCCGTCGGGTACGCGTGGTTGATGCCGCCGGCGATCGCAGCGCTGGTCCTCTCGGTGCGCGGCCTGCGGCCCGGCCGGGCGTGGCTCCCGACCCTGCTCTTCGGCATCACCTTCTCCTATGCGGTGATGGTGTGGATGCGCTCGGTCGGCACCGACGCCTGGATCGCGATGTGCGCGCTCGAGGCGTCGTTCTTCGTGCCGCTCGGCATCGGGCTCGCGTGGGCCACCCGGCTCCGCGCATGGCCGGTCTGGGCGGCCCTGTGGTGGGTCGGCATCGAGGTCTGGCGCAGTGGCTTCCCCTTCAGCGGGATGCCCTTCGGCCGTCTCGCCTTCGCCACCGCGGACACGCCGTGGGCGGACGCGCTGCCGTGGATCGGGGTGACGGGCGTGAGCCTCCTCGTCGCCCTCACCGGTACGTCGCTGGCCTGGGTGGTGCTGCACCTGCGCGACGCTCGACGACTGTCCCTCGCCGTGGTGGCGGGTCTGGCGGTCGTCACCGTGGCTCCGGTCCTCGTGCCCTTCCAGCTGGACGAGACGGGGACTACGACGGTCGCGGCGATCCAGGGCAACATCCCGGGAGACGGGACCGACATCGTCGCGGTGCACCGCGAGGTCACCGACAACCACGTCCGCGCCACCGAGCAGCTCGCCGCTGACGTGGCTGCCGGCCTGGTCCCGGGTCCCGACTTCGTCGTGTGGCCCGAGAACTCCACGGCGGTCGACCCCTTCCTCGACGCCCGCGCGCGCACAGGCATCGAGGCAGCCTCCGACGCCATCGGCGTGCCGATCCTCGTCGGCGCCATCGCCGACGTCCCCGGCGACGACAGTCAGGTGCTCAACCAGGGGATCGTCCACGAGCCCGGCCTGGGCGGTGGTGACCGCTACACCAAGCGGCACCCGGTGCCCTACGGCGAGTACATCCCGTTCCGGGGCAGCCTGATCCCGGACACCTACGGCCAGCTCCGCATGATCCCTCGTGACATGGTCCGCGGGACCGGTCTCGAGCCGATCCGGATCGCCGATGTCCTGGTCGCGGACGCCATCTGCTTCGACGTGGCCTACGACGAGGGGATCGGCGGCCAGGTCGCCCGCGGCGCCGAGCTCGTCACCGTGCAGACCAGCAACGTCCTCTTCAGCAAGACCGCGCAGCTGGAGCAGCAGTTCGAGATCAGCCGGCTGCGTGCACTCGAGACCGGGCGCTGGGTCGTGGTCGCGGCGATCAACGGCGTGTCCGGGGTGGTCCGCCCCGACGGGACGGTCGCGGACTCCGTCGGGGCGCGCGAGGCGGGTGTGCTGGTGGAGACGGTGGGGCTCAGCACGACCATCACGCCAGCTGTCCGCATCGGCGTCTGGCCGGGGCGGCTGGTGCTCGGATTCCTGGTCCTGCACACGGCACTCGTCGCGATCACCTATCGTCGTCGCCGCCGAGGCGACCACGCTGTCGGCCCGGTCGAGGAGCGGAGTGCCGCGACGTGAGCGTGGACGGGCTCGGGCGAGTCGTGATGGTGGTCCCGACCTACAACGAGTCGGAGAACCTGGAGTGGATCGTGGGCCGGCTCCGCGAGGCCCAGCCGGGTGTCGACGTGATGGTCGTCGACGACAACAGCCCTGACGGCACCGGCGAGATCGCGGACCGGATGGCCTCGCAGGACCCGGCGGTCTCGGTGGTGCACCGCACCGAGAAGGCCGGGCTCGGCGCGGCGTACCTCAACGGGTTCGCAGTCGCGCTCGAGGCCGGCTACGACGTGATCGGGGAGATGGACGCCGACGGCTCCCACCAGCCCGAGCAGCTGCACCGGCTCCTCGACGCCCTCCACAGCGCCGACCTGGTGATCGGCTCGCGCTACGTGCCGGGCGGCTCGGTGGTCAACTGGCCGCTGCAGCGCCTCGCGCTGTCCCGCGGCGGGAACCTCTACGTCCGGCTGCTGCTCGGGATCAAGGTCAAGGACGCCACCGCCGGATTCCGCCTCTTCCGCCGCACGACCCTGGAGGCGATCGACCTTGCCTCGGTGCTGTCTACTGGGTACGTGTTCCAGACCGATCTCGCCTACCGCACCGTCACCCGTGGCATGCGTGTCACCGAGGTGCCGATCGAGTTCATCGAGCGCGTGCGCGGCGACTCCAAGATGAGCGGACAGGTCGCGAGCGAGTCCCTCAAGCTCATCACCCGCTGGGGACTGTCCGAGCGGCTCGCGCAGCTCCGCAGCCGTCGGGGTCGGTCATGAGCCACCCCTCGGCACCTCGTACGCCGGCCAGCCGACGCCGGTGGCTGCGTCCCGTCCTCGTGCTCGCCTTCGTGGTCGTGCCGCTCGTGGAGATCTGGGCGATCCTCCAGGTCGGCCAGCTCGTCGGGCCGTGGTGGACCATCGCGCTGCTCGTCCTCGACTCGATGGTCGGCGCCTGGCTCATCAAGCGCGAGGGCGGCCGGGCGTGGAAGGCACTGCGGGACGCCCTCCACGGCGGCCGGATGCCGGCGAAGGAGATCGCCGACGGCGCGCTGATCCTCATCGCAGGCACCCTGATGCTGAGCCCCGGGTTCGTGCTCGACCTCGTCGGGCTGCTGCTGCTCCTGCCCGTCACCCGACCCGTCGCGCGGCGGATCCTCACGAGGTTCTTCGAGCGCCGCCTCGTCGTCGGGACCACCTTCGGCCCCGGCCTCGGCGGTCCGTTCGGACCGGGAAATGGCCGACGCCCCGGAGCCGGGCCCGAGGGCCCGGTCGTCCGGGGCGACGTGGTCGACTGACCCTGGTCCAGGTCGAGACCTGTCAGGCCCAGTCCTCAGCTGACCCGCTTCTTGCGGTTCGCCCGGTGCAGGTGCGCGGGACCGATCTCTCCGCCGCGCAACAGCTCGAGGCGCTCCTTGAGGATGTCCTCGAGCTCCTTCTCCGAGCGGCGCTCCAGGAGCATGTCCCAGTGCGTACGAGCGGGCTTCTCGACCTTGGCCTCGGGCAGGATGCCCGCCGTGCTGAGTGCCTCCGCCCCACAACGGGGACACTCCCAGACCGCCGGGATGTCGGCCTCGACCGACATCGTCACCTCGAACTCGTGTCCCTGCTTGCACTGATAGCCGACCTGCTGACGAGCTGCGAACTCGATGCCGCGCTCGTCCTCAAAGCTCTGGCCACCGAGCCTCGCGCCACGCAGTGTGCGCTCCGCCACCGTGCCCACCTCCAAATGAGTTGCTGACCCCGTTTTTGTCCGGGTTGTGAATGAGACGGGCGAACTCGTGGTCCGTGACGCCGCTCGTGACGGCGCGGCCCGCCTCCGTGATCTTTCAACCGTAGCGGGGGAGCCCACATTCCGCTGATTCGCTGAGCGTGGATCGGGCGCTCAGGCGAGGAAGGCTGCACCCCTAGGGGTGCAGCCTCCTGTGGTTATGGCCCGTCACAAGGGTGACGCGGATCACATGGGTCAGATCACGCGGGGGACGTCGTTCCCGGCCTCGCGGATGCCGCGCTCGGTGTCGACCCGCGTCAGGAGGAGGCCGCCGATGACGAAGAACGCGATCAACGCGAAGATCGCCGGCCGGTAGGAGTCCGTCACGGCGAGGACGATGCCGAACGTCGCCGTGCCGAACCAGGACGTGCCGCGATCCATCGCGTGGTAGAAGCTGAAGTACTCCGCCTCCTTGCCCCGCGGGATCAGCAGGGAGAAGTACGACCGGGCCAGCGCCTGGGTGCCACCCAGGACGACGCCGATGGCGGCACCCAGGGCCAGGAAGAACGGCACGTTGCCGGCCGGGATGACCAGGCCGACGGTCACGATGACCATCCAGATGACCAGGCCGATGAGGATCGTCCGCTTGGCGCCCAGCCTGCCGGCGAGCCGCCCGAAGACCAGCGCGCCGCCGAAGGCGACGAACTGCACCATCAGGATCGTTGCGATCAGGACCGTCTGCGAGTGCCCGAGCTCTTCGGCGCCGAACACCGACGCGGACGCGATGACCGTCTGGATGCCGTCGTTGAAGAAGAGGTAGGCGATGAGGAAGGTCAGCGCCATCGGGTACTTGCGCATGTCGCGCAGGGTCTCCGCCAGCTGGCCGAAGCTGCGTCGCAGGGCGTTGCCCTCGACGTGCGCGACCTCGACCGGCGGGTGATCGTTGAGCCGGAGGTAGGGGATGAAGGTGAAGCCGGCCCACCAGACGGCCGCGGAGAGCATGCACAGCCGCGCCGCGAGGCCTTCGTCGAGGCCGATCGCCTCGTGCCCGAGGTAGACCCCGAGGTTGAGCACGAGCAGCAGGCCGCCGCCGAGGTAGCCGAAGGCCCAGCCGCGCGAGGACACGCGATCCCGGTCGTCCTCGTCCGAGATCAGCGGGAGGATCGAGTCGTTGACGACGCCGGCCGCGCCGAAGAACAGGTTGCCCAGGACGATGCCGACGGCGGCGAGCAGCCAGTTGTCGCCCGTGGCGAAGAAGATGAGTGCCGCGAAGAACGAGCCGGTCCACGCCAGGATGGCCAGGAGGCGCTTCTTGTTCGCCACGCGGTCGGCGTACGCACCGAGGGGCGGGAGGACCAGCGCGGACAGGATCGTCGACAGCGTGATGAGCCAGAAGAAGAGCGAGTCGGGCGGCAGCGAGAACCCGGCGACCTCGAACCTGCCGTCCTCGCCGCCGACGGCGTTCTCGGCCAGGTTGATGAAGTAGGGACCGAAGAAGACGGTGCCGATGGTGGTCGTGTAGGCGCTGTTGGCCCAGTCGTACCAGTACCAGGCCTTCTGCTCCCGGGCCTGCTCCAACGGCGCCAGGTTCGCGATCCCACTGTCCACGTGGCTCATGCGTCATCCCTCCACTGCCCGCGCGCGCGGAGCACGTCCCTGAGTATGTCCGTGCGATCGGTCATGATGCCGTCGACACCACGGTCGAGGAGGGTGTTCATCTCGATTGGGTCGTCGATGGTCCAGACGTGAACCTGGACACCGGCGGCGTGCGCCCGGCGTACGAGACCGGGCGTGACCACCACCAGGCGGCCCTGCCGGTGCGGCACCTGGAGCGCGAGCGGCCTGCCGCGGGTCAGCCACCGCGCCAGCCGGCCGCTGCCGAGGACGCGGTACGCCACTACCTCGAGCGGGTGGGCGGACGTCGCGACCCGGCCGGCCGTACGCCGCCGGAAGGCGCCCATCCGGCGCCGTGAGAACGACCCGACGAGCACCCGGTCCCAGGCTCCTCGCTCCTCGATGAAGGCGGCGAGCGCCTCGACCGAGCCCTCGGACTTCAGGTCGATGTTGAACCTCGCGCCCGGGAAGGCGTCGAACAGCTCCGCCAGCGTCGGCACCGGCTCACGGCCACCGATCGAGGCCTGCTGCACCTCGGCGTACGTCGTCTCCGCGATGCTCCCGGTGCGGTCGGTCACGCGGTCCAGGACGGTGTCGTGGAAGGCGAGCAGCACGCCGTCGCTGGTGACGTGCACGTCGGTCTCGAGGTAGCGGTAGCCGAGCTCGACGGCGTGCGCGAACGCAGCCATCGTGTTCTCGAGGCCCTCGATCTCCGGGTGGTAGGCGCCTCCCCGGTGGGCGAAGGCGAGCGGGAGGGGGTGGTCGAGGTATCCCGGTGCGTTCACGCGAGAAGTATGGGGCTGAGGAGTACCTTCAGGGGATGGAGAGCATGACGTGTCCCCAATGCCGTGCCGAGATGGACGAGCGCAACCTGGGTGAGGCCACCGTCAACCAGTGCCCCGAGGGCCATGGCGTCTTCCTCTCGCGCGCCGACCTCGGCGTGCTGATCGAGGCCGAGACCGACTGGCACCGCAACGCCGGCCAGCACACTGCCCCGATGCCGCGGATCACCGCCGACATGACGGCGCCGCCGTCCACCGGCAAGGTGTCCCGCGCCTGGGTGGAGACGCTGTTCAGCTGACTCGGACTAGATGTCCCGGAAGGTCTCGATGTTGGCGCCGAGCTCGTTGAGGCGCTCGGCGAGGTCCTCGTAGCCACGGTGGATGACGTACGTCGACCGCAGCACGCTGCGGCCCTTCGAGGCGAGCATCGCGATCAGCAGGACGACGGCCGGGCGCAGCGCCGGCGGGCAGACGATCTCCGCGCCGGAGAAGTGCGTCGGTCCCTCGACGAGCACGCGGTGCGGGTCGAGCAGCTTGACCTGGGCGCCGAGCTTGTTGAGCTCGGTGAGGTAGATGGCGCGGTTCTCGTAGACCCAGTCGTGGAGCAGGGTCTGCCCCTCGGCGACCGCCGCGATGACTGCGAAGAACGGCAGGTTGTCGATGTTGAGGCCGGGGAACGGCATCGGGTGGATCTTGTCGAGGGGGGCCCGCAGGTCGGAGGGGTGCGTGGTGATGTCCACGAGCCGCGTCTCGCCGTTGTTGGCGACGTACTCGTCGGAGCGGTCGTAGCGGAAGCCCATCTCCTCCAGCGTCGCCAGCTCGATCTCGAGGAACTCGATCGGCACCCGGCGGATGGTGATCTCGGACTTCGTCACGATCGCCGCGGCCAGCAGCGACATCGCCTCGATCGGGTCCTCGGACGGCGAGTAGTCGACGTCGACGTCGATCGAGGACCTGCCGGTGACCTTGAGGGTGGTCGTGCCGATGCCCTCGACCTCGACGCCCAGCTTCTGCAGGTAGAAGCAGAGGTCCTGGACCATGTAGTTGGACGAGGCGTTGCGGATCACCGTGGTGCCCGGGTGCAGGGCAGCCGCCATCAGCGCGTTCTCGGTGACGGTGTCGCCGCGCTCGGTCAGCACGATCGGGCGCGTCGGCTCGATGGTCCGGTTGACGCTCGCGTGGTAGGCGCCGTCGGTGGCCTTGACCTCCAGGCCGAAGGGCCGCAGGGCCGACATGTGCGGCTCCACCGTGCGCTCGCCGAGGTTGCAGCCGCCGGCGTAGGGGAGCTCGAACTCGTCGACCCGGTGCAGCAGTGGCCCGAGGAACATGATGACCGAACGGGTGCGGCGGGCGGCGCCCTCGTCGATCTGCGAGAGGTCGAGCTCGGCGGGCGGGATGATCTCGAGGTCGTTCTCGTCGCCCACCCAGCGGGTCGCGACGCCGAGGGAGTTGAGCACCTCGAGCAGTCGGTTGACCTCCTCGATGCGCGCGACCTTGCGCAGCGTCGTACGCCCCTTGTTGAGCAGCGAGGCGCACAGCAGCGCGACGCCGGCGTTCTTGGAGGTCTTCACGTCGATGGAGCCCGACAGCGTGGTGGGGCCGTCGACGCGCAGGTGCGTCGGGCCGGCGCCGAGGGCGACGATCTCGGAGTCGAGGGCCGCGCCGATGCGGGCGAGCATCTCGAGGGAGAGGTTCTGGTGGCCCTTCTCGATGCGGTTGATCGCGCTCTGGCTGGTGCCGAGCAGCTCCGCGAGCTGGTGCTGGGTGAGGCCGCGGTGCTTGCGTGCGTCGCGGATCAGGTTCCCGATACGACCCTTGTAGTCAGCCATGCCGACAACGGTATCTCAGATATGAGATAAAGCCACTCAGGCCGATCGTGAGACCCGCACCACGACGCGCTGCTTGACCGTCGGCGCGAGGCGGTCGCGGTAGGTCACGACGAGCCGGCTGCGACCACCTCCGAGGCCGCGCACCCGCAGCCGCAGCCGGCCGTCGGCCGACTCACGCAGGCGCTTGGCCTCGAGGACCTTGCCGCGCTGCGCACGACGCACGACGACCTTGCCGCGGGGGGTCGTGCCGTCCGAGCGGCGGACCCGGACGCGGAGCGTCACCGGCTCGGACCGCTCGAACCGGCGCTCGGTCGGACGGACCCGCAGGGTCGCCCTCAACGCCGCCGGGGTCGTCGGCGTCGTCGGGGTCGTCGTCGGGGGAGTGCCCGTGCCCGCGCCGTAGGTGCCGCCGGCGAGCAGGAGCTCGGAGTAGGCGATCTGTCCGAGGTCGTTGGGGTGGTACCAGATGTTGGTGTCGGGACCGCTGAACGCCTGGTGGATCCAGGTCTGCGGGTTCGTCAGCTGGGCATCGGGCTCGTGGCCGGAGAACTTCGTGGTGACGCCGCCGACGAAGCTCATCTGCCCCGGGTGGCCGACGTTGGCCGCCGCCGGGACCGTCGCGAGCTCGGCGGTGGCGTCGTTGATGAGGCTGCGGACGGCGTCGCCCGCGGGGTAGGAGCCCGACAGGTCGGTGAGGGTGAAGCCGTTGTCGACCTGGAGCCAGGGGTAGCCCAGCTGGACGATCTTCGAGTCCTCGCGCAGGCCGCGGGCGCGCAGTGCGGCGACGTCGGCGAGCAGGCCCTGCTTGATGGCCGGGATCCGGGCGCGGGCGGTGTCCACGGCTGCCCGGCACGTGGCGGCGGAGCGGGTCCCGAGGACGAAGCAGCCCTGGACGATCGTGCTGAAGCCCGCGTCGTTGCCACCCATGGTGAAGACGACGAGGTCGGTGTCGGCGGTGACGAAGTCCGCCTGGGGCCGCAGGGTGCGCGTGCAGTCGTAGGTGATGGTCGCGACGTTGACCGCTGTGGCCCGGTAGGTCCAGAACTCCTCGGCCGGGAACGTCCCGGTGTTGCAGGGGTCCGCGCTGCGGAGGTGGGCATCGGCCTGGTCCGTGGTGGTGACGCCCGCGGGCGTCGGAGTGATCCGGCCCGTCTGGGTGTCCATCGCACGCGGCGTGTGCACGTCCGGCGTACGACCGCCGCTGCAGGCGTGGTTGGCCAGGTTGACCGTCACGCCCTGGGTGCGCATCCCCGCGGCGTACCTCTCGCTCCAGTGCGTGGTGTTGCGGTAGCAGTCGGCCGGGCCGTAGGTCGTCCCGGTGGCGCCGTTGCCGGCGGAGTAGGAGTCGCCGACCACCAGCACGTCGAGTGTCTGGCCGGCTGCGGCCGGCGCCGCGGGGGCGGCCGGGACGGACAGGGCGGCGACGGCCAGGGCGAGCGCGGTGAGGAAGCGGGTCACATCGACAGTCAACGACGCCCGAGCCTCCCCGTCACGACCCCGCAGGGGTGGGTTCGCGGCCTTCGGGTCGCGTGGCAGGATCGCGATCATGCGAGCAACGACGATCCACGCGCCGGGCGACATCCGCTTCGAGGAGGTCCCCGATCCCGTGATCGAGGAGCCGACCGACGCCATCGTCAAGGTGGTCGCGGGCTGCATCTGCGGCTCCGACCTCTGGCCCTACCGCGGTGCCAACGACATCGACGCCGGCTCGACGATCGGCCACGAGTGCGTCGGCGTGGTCGAGGAGGTCGGCAGCGCCGTCAAGGACTTCGCGCCCGGCGACTTCGTCATCGTGCCGTTCTGCCACTGCGACAACACGTGCGCGCACTGCGCGGCCGGCGTCCAGTCGGTGTGCGACAACCTCGGCTTCACCGCGAGCGGGCAGGGGGAGTACTCCCGCGTCACCCAGGCCGACGGCAGCCTGGTGAAGACCGACGGCATGCCCGACGACTCGCTGATCCCGTCGCTGCTGACGCTGTCGGACGTGATGGCCACCGGGTGGCACGCCGCCGTCGCCGCCGGCGTGAAGCAGGGCGGCACCGCCGTCGTCATCGGTGACGGCGCGGTCGGCCTGTGCGGCGTGCTCGCCGCTGCCCAGCTCGGCGCCGAGCGCGTGATCGCGATGTCGCGCCACGAGCCGCGCCAGGAGATCGCCCGCGCGTTCGGTGCGACCGACATCGTCGCCGAGCGCGGCAAGGAGGGCGGCGAGCGGATCGCCGA
The DNA here is from genome assembly GCF_004137245.1 of Nocardioides glacieisoli. Lineage (GTDB taxonomy): Bacteria > Actinomycetota > Actinomycetes > Propionibacteriales > Nocardioidaceae > Nocardioides > Nocardioides glacieisoli. The sequence goes on along the minus strand of NZ_SDWS01000004.1, from coordinate 99,315 downwards.
GCTGACGAAGGGGATCGGCGCAGATGCGGTGCTCGAGTGCGTGGGGACCGACGAGTCGATGAAGACCGCCTTCGCGATCGCCCGGCCCGGCTCGACGGTGGGCTTCGTCGGCGTTCCCCATGGCGTCGAGCTGCCGGTGCGGCGGATGTTCCAGAAGAACGTCGGCCTGGCCGGCGGGATGGCACCCGTGCGCCGCTACCTCCCCGACCTCCTCGACCGGGTGCTGTCGGGAGCCATCGACCCGGGGAAGGTCTTCGACCTCACCCTGCCGATGTCGGAGTCGCCCGAGGGCTACCGGGCGATGGACGAGCGCCGCGCGATCAAGGTGCTGCTCCAGCCGTGAGCGCCACTGACGACCTCCTGGTCCTGGGCCCGCTGCTCCGCTACGTCGACACGACCTCCGCATCCGTCTGGGTCGAGACCCGCGGTGCGGCAACGGTCGACGTACGCCGGGGCGACGCGTCGGCGAGCGCCCGCACGTTCGTCGTGCACGGTCACCACTACGCCCTCGTCGAGCTCGACGGGCTCGAGCCGGGAAGCACCGACACCTACACGGTCTCGGTGGACGGCGAGCAGGTGTGGCCGGAGGTCGGCTCACCCTTCCCGGTCCCCGTCATCGCAACGCTCGAGGAAGGCCGGCCGCTGAGCATGGCCTTCGGCTCGTGCCGCACGTCGGTCAGCCACGACGAGGCAGGCAACAAGACGCACGGGGTGGACGCGCTACGCGCGTGGGCGCTGCGGCTCGCCGACCAGGTCGACCCCGCGGACGCGGACGACCCAGACCTCGCGCCCGACCGGCTGCCCGACCTCATGCTGTTCCTCGGCGACCAGGTCTACGCCGACGAGACCACCGACGAGATGCGCGCCTTCATCGAGTCGCGTCGCGACATCGAGCAGGCGCCGTGGACCGAGCTCCAGGACTACGAGGAGTACGCCCACCTCTACGCCCTCGCCTGGTCGGACCCTGCGAACCGCTGGCTGCTGTCGACGGTGCCGAGCGCGATGATCTTCGACGACCACGACATCCGCGACGACTGGAACACCTCAGACGACTGGCGCCGCGAGATGGAGGCGACCTCGTGGTGGCACGGCCGCATCGTCGCGGGACTGGGCTCCTACTGGGTCTACCAGCACCTCGGCAACATGTCGCCGGCCGAGCGTCGGGCCGACGAGCTGTACGCCACCGTGCTCGCCCACGAGGGCGACGACGAGCACGACTTCGGTCCGACCATCGACGCCTTCGCCGAGCGCGTCGACCAGCACCCCCAGACGTACCGATGGAGCTACACGCGCGAGTACGACACCCAGGTGCGGCTGGTGGTCGTCGACTCGCGCGCGGCCCGACAGCTCGACCCCGACGACCGGGCGCTGCTCGACCCCGACGAGGCGGCGTGGCTCGACGAGCAGCTGCGCGGCGACGTCGACCACCTCCTCGTCGGCACGTCGCTGCCCTTCCTGCTGGCCCGCGGGCTGCACCACCTCGAGGCCTTCAGCGAGGCCCTCGCCGGGGGCGCGTGGGGCGAGCGCGGCGGTCGCGTCGGCGAGCGGCTGCGCACGCTCGTCGACCTCGAGCACTGGGGTGCCTTCCAGAGCAGCTTCCAGGCGGTCGCACGCCAGGCGATGGAGGTGGCGGCGGGGGAGCGTGGACGGGCACCCTCGACGGTGACCTTCCTGTCCGGCGACGTCCACCACAGCTACGTCAGCGAGGCGGAGCCCGCCGAGGGTGGCCGCCCGCTCCGGTCCACGGTGCTGCAGGCCGTGTGCTCCCCGATCCGCAACCCGCTCTCGCGCAACATGCGGTTCGCGACGGCCGTCCTGTCCTACGGGGTGGCCGGGCCAGTCGGGCGGCTGGCGTCGAAGTCGGTGCACGTGGCGGACGCCCCGCTCACCTGGCGCTACGCGGAGGGGCCGTGGTTCGACAACAACCTGGCCTGCCTGCAGGTCGACGGACCGAGCCTCAAGATGTGGTGGGTCACCGGCGAGGTGATCGACGACCACGAACGGCCGCGACTGGCCAAGGTCGCCAGCTACGAGCTGGACGAGCACGGGAACCCACCGGCCCATGAGCGGGTGCGGGAGCGGTTCGTCCGCGGGATCCGGCGGCGCTACCGCGACAAGGTGAAGGACCGGGTCAGACAGCGCTGAGCATGCGCTCGTGCGCGCAGGCGCACGTGTCGGAGCACGGCAGGTAGGTGTGCCGGGCGTGCCCGCAGTCCGTGCACGGAAGGTCGTGCGACAGGTGCACCGAGCCCCGACCGGTGTTGGTCTCGACGGTGTCCCACATGATCGTGCTCCCCACTTGCTGTCGTCTCGGCGGGGCGGTCGCCCCACGCATGCTGAGACGTCGACGGTGACACCGCATGACGGCGGAATCGGGCGGATTGACGAGATCTGGCCGATATCGGTGAGGAATGACCCGATCGGACCACGCCCGGCATGGCCCGATCGCCACTGCCTGTCCAGACCGCGCCACCTAGGATCGCGGCATGGCATCGGGGACGGCGCACGAGCTCACGCCGCGACAGGCCCGCCGCATCGCCGTACGTGCGCAGCTGCTCTCTGCAGGGCGTCCGACCGACGTGCTCGACGTGGTGCGGCACCTCGGCTTCCTGCAGGTCGACCTCACGCGAGTGGTCGCCGAGCACGGCGACCTGGTCCTGTGGACCCGGCTTGGCGGCTCCTACGACCCCGAAGACCTCGAGGAGCTCGTCGGCGACGGCGCCCTCGTCGAGCACAAGGCGCACCTGGTCCCCAGCGAGGACATCGCCCTCTTCGCCGCCGACATGGCGCTCTGGCCGGGGGAGCCGCCGCTCAAGGAGTGGCAGGAGGACGTACGCGACTGGGTGGCGGCCAACGACGGCTGCCGGCGTGACGTGCTGGCGCTGCTGCGCGCCGAGGGTCCGACCGCAGCGCGCGACATCCCGGACACGTGCGACGTGCCGTGGCGCTCGAGCGGGTGGACCAACGACAAGAACGTGATGAAGCTGCTCGAGTGCATGGAGTCACGCGGCGAGGTCGCGGTCGCCTCCCGCGAGGGCCGCGAGCGGCGCTGGGACCTGGCCGAGCGGATCCACCCCGGCGATGCTCCCGTGCCGGTCGCCGAGGCCCACCTCCAGCTGGCGGCGCGACGGCTGCGCGCGCTCGGCATCGCCCGGCCGCGGGCGCTGGAGGCCTGGGAGGAGAAGCACGACGTGCGCGGTGTCGGCGAGGCGGCCCGCATCGAGGGCGTGCGCGGAGTGTGGCGCGTCGACCCTGCCTACCTCGACGACGCCAGCCTCGACGACGACTTCGAGGGGCGGACCGCGATCCTGTCGCCGCTCGACCGGCTGATCTTCGACCGCAAGCGGATGGAGGACGTCTTCGGCTTCGACTACCAGCTGGAGATGTACAAGCCGGTCGCGAAGCGGCAGTGGGGATACTGGGCGATGCCCGTCCTCGACGGCGACGAGCTGGTGGGCAAGGTCGACGCGACCGCCGACCGCGAGGGCGGCATGCTGATCGTCGACGCGGTCCACGAGGACGGCGACTGGTCGGCCGCCCGCCGCAGGCGCGTCGACGCCGAGCTCGGCGCACTGGGCGAGTGGCTGGGACTCGAGGTCGTCAGGTCGTCCTAGGTGCGGACAGCCTCGGCGATGGCGGGGAGGAGCAGGTCGTAGGCGCGACCGCCGAGGTGGAGGCCGTCGTCGGCGAAGGCGCCCGGTCCGAGGGGTGCGATGACGTGGTCCGCGCGCACGATGCGTGCGCCGGCCTGCTCGCAGACAGCCAGCGCAGCGTCGCGATAGCGGTCGAGGACCGCGTTGGTGCGATCGCCGGTCCCTGCCAGGCGGGACTCGTCGACGCCCGGCGGGGCGACGTACACCCCGCTCCCGGCGGGGACGGAGCCGAGGCAGTCGGTGAGGGCGGCTGCGAACTCGTCGAGCGGGACCTGCGACCACGGCGCCGCGTCGTTGGTGCCCACCGACACCACGACCACGTCCTGCCCGCGGACGCCCGCGCGTCGCGCCTGCTGGAGGAGGTCCAGCGACGAGGCACCGCCCCCGGCCGCGTTGGTGACGTCCGGCCCGATGGCGGCCAGGTCGCGCCGGACCCGCGCGAGGTGGCTGTCCCCGAGAAGCACGATGCGCACGACGTCACGCTAGCGGCGACGGGTGGCGTGAGGTTCGCCTACTGTCGGCCCATGCCCGACTTCACCTGGCTCCCGGCCAACGAGGCGTCGATCGAGGACGTCGAGGCCGTCTTCGGAGCGGGTGGCGCGCGGAAGTGTCGCTGTCAGGCGTTGAAGGTCGAGGGCTGGATCTGGACCGACAGCACGCAGGGCGAACGTGAGGCAGCGCTGGTCGAGCAGACCGCGTGTGGCACCGCGGGGCCGACGTCCGGGTTGATCGGGTACGTCGACGGGGAGGCCGCGGGCTGGGTCGCGGTCGAGCCTCGCGAGAACTACTGGCGGATCTGGAACCGCAAGCAGCCGTGGATGCGCCAGGACCCCGAGCTCGAGGGCGTCTGGTCGGTCACGTGCTTCGTGGTGCGCACCGGGCACCGCAAGGCAGGGCTCACCTACGAGCTCGCCCAGGCCACGGTCGAGTACGGCGACCGGGTGGGTGCGCGGGTGCTGGAGGGTTATCCGATGGAGCCCGCGCCCGGGAAGACCGTGATCTGGGACGAGGCCTCGGTCGGCCTGCTGCAGGTGTTCCTCGAGGCGGGCTACGAGGTCGTCGCCTCGCCGACGCTGCGCCGGCGGGTCGTGCGCCGGGTGCTGGCCGACGGGGCGTAGGCGTCGTACAGGTCGGCTAGACGTCGTACGAGAGGTCGAGCGCGGCTGCCAGAGCTTCAGGGTCCGCCACCGACAGCGTCGCTCCCGGGTGCGTGATCGTGGCAGTCGGGTCGATGCCGGGGACCGGCTCGTGGAACCTCAGGCACAGCGCGCGGTCACCGTTGGTGGTGAAGGAGACGCCCCGGTCGCTGAAGGACAGGTGGGGCGGTCCGGCGGTCTTCACGAACGAGAAGCCGCCCGTGGCCTGGGCCGAGGCGATGTTGCTGCGCGGGGTGAGCAGCCGCCACGGGCCGTAGCGGACGTAGAGCCACTGCGGGCCGAGCTCGACCGAGGTGGTCTTCGGCGTGATGCCGAAGGGGCGGGCCGCGAGGGCGTACGACCGCGCGAACGCGAAGTCGAACACCTCCACGGGCTCCGCCTCGCCGCCGAGCCCGCTGCGGTCGCGGACGAGCCCGCGGAGCGCAGCGCCTGCCGGGACGCGATAGGGCTGGAGCAGGGGAGCGGAGCGTCCGGGCACGCGGAGGAAGGCGCGGCTGCCGCCACCGGCGGCGGGTACGACGTGGTGGTCCATCTCGACCTCGGCCGGACCACGGCCGGCGCGCCACGACCACGTGCGCTGCGCGGGGTCGACGGCGGTCACCTCGAAGTCGACGGCCACGCCCGGCGGGCCGTGCACGCGACCCGTGGTGCCGACGACCAGCTCGTCGTCGGAGGACTCGACCGAGCGGATCAGCGGCGCCCAGACGGACCAGGTGGCAGGCGTGGTGAAGCGGAGCCAGGCCTCATCGGCAGAGGCGATCCCGCGAGCTTCGACGAGCACAGTGACGAACCTAGAGCGTCACGGTGTCGTTGTCGCCCAGGTCGGGCTCGCTGTCCGTGATCAGCCCCTTGGCCATCTGGATGGCGACGCCGACCTTGCCGGGCGACTCCCAGAACTCCGCGGTGTCGCCGTCGATGCGCAGCAGCACGTTGTCGGGGTCCTCGGGACCGCCCGACATGAAGGCGCCGGCAGAGGCGTCCCACAGCTCCTTGAGCTTGGCCGTGTCGTCGCTGACGTGGGCCGTGCCGGCGAGCGAGACCCAGCCCGCCTTGCTGCTGTAGGAGACGTTGACCCGCGGGTCGGCCTCGAGGGCCTGCACCTTGTCGCTGCTGCGCTCGGTGATGAACCACGTCGTGCCCGGGTCCTCGAAGTCCTGCATCCCCATTGGCGTCGAGACCAGGGCACCGGCGAGCGACTGGTAGGTCAGCACGGCGATGCGTGTCTCCTTCATGATCTCGGCAACGGTCCCGCGGTCGTCGTTGGTCGTCATGGCTCGACAGTCGCACGCTGGACAAACCCTCCACCCCATCCCGAAGGCGGTCGGTCACATCCGCGCGCTGTCGTACGTCGTACTGGCAGGATGCGACAGGCACCGCCACGGACACGGACGGGACAGTCGCCACAGCACAGGGGAGAGCGCAGCATGACGACCACACACCCAGCCGACGACCACGCGCTGATCCGGGTCGAGGGGGCCCGCGAGAACAACCTCAAGGACGTCTCCGTCGACCTGCCGAAGCGTCGGCTCACGGTCTTCACCGGCGTGTCCGGCTCGGGGAAGAGCTCGCTGGTGTTCGCCACGATCGCCGCGGAGTCGCAGCGGATGATCAACGAGACCTACAGCGCCTTCGTGCAGGGGTTCATGCCGTCGCTGGCCCGCCCCAACGTGGATCACCTGGAGGGCCTGACGACGGCGATCATCGTCGACCAGGAGCGGATGGGCGCCAACCCGCGCTCGACCGTCGGCACCGCGACCGACGCCAACGCGATGCTGCGGATCCTCTTCAGCCGGCTCGGCGACCCGTTCGTCGGGCCGCCGACGGCGTACTCCTTCAACGTCCCGACCCGCAAGGCCAGCGGGATAATGACCACCGAGAAAGCTGGTCACACCGAGCGGAAGACCGTCAAGCAGGAGGTCTACCTCGGCGGCATGTGCCCGCGCTGCGAGGGCATGGGCAAGGTCAACGACATCGACCTGACCGCGCTCTACGACGACGAGAAGTCGCTGAACGACGGCGCGCTGACGGTCCCCGGCTACTCCATGGACGGGTGGTACGGCCGGCTCTTCGAGGGCATGGGCCTGCCGATGGACAAGCCCATCAAGAGCTTCACCAAGAAGCAGCTCGAGACGATGCTGTGGTCCGAGCCGACCAAGCTCAAGGTCGAGGGCATCAACCTCACCTTCACCGGGATGATCCCGCAGATCCAGAAGTCCATCCTGTCCAAGGACCCCGAGGCGATGCAGCCGCACATCCGGCGCTTCGTGGACCGGGCGGTGACCTTCCAGACCTGTCCCGAGTGCGACGGCACACGCCTCACGCCCGAGGCGCGGAAGTCCAAGATCGGCGGCAAGTCGATCGCAGACCTGTGCGAGATGCAGATCAGCGACCTCGCCGACTGGGTGCGTGACCTCGAGGAGCCCTCGGTGGCGCCGCTCCTCAAGGGCCTGCAGCACCTGCTCGACGCGTTCTCCGAGATCGGCCTGGGCTACCTCTCCCTCGACCGACCGGCGGGCACGCTGTCGGGCGGGGAGGCCCAGCGGACCAAGATGATCCGGCACCTCGGGTCGTCGCTGACCGACGTCACGTACGTCTTCGACGAGCCCACCATCGGGCTCCACCCGCACGACATCGAGCGGATGAACAACCTGCTCCTCCAGCTGCGCGACAAGGGCAACACGGTGCTCGTCGTGGAGCACAAGCCGGAGACCATCGCGATCGCCGACCACGTCGTCGACATCGGCCCGGGCGCGGGTGCCGCCGGTGGCACGATCTGCTTCGAGGGCGACATCGACGGCCTCCGCGCGAGCGGGACGATCACCGGCACGCACCTCGACGACCGGGCCCGGCTCAAGGAGTCCGTGCGCGAGTCGACCGGGAAGATGGAGGTGCGCGGCGCGTCCACGCACAACCTCAAGGACGTCGACGTCGACGTCCCGCTCGGCCTGCTGACCGTCGTCACCGGTGTGGCCGGCTCGGGCAAGAGCTCACTGATCCACGGCTCGCTGGCCGGTCGCGACGAGGTGATCGTGATCGACCAGGGCGCGATCAAGGGTTCGCGACGCAGCAACCCTGCGACCTACACCGGTCTGCTCGAGCCGATCCGCAAGGCGTTCGCGAAGGCCAACGGCGTCAAGCCCGCGCTCTTCAGCGCGAACTCCGAGGGCGCCTGCTCGACCTGCAACGGCGCGGGCGTGATCTTCACCGAGCTCGGCCCGATGGCCACCGTCGAGTCGCCCTGCGAGGAGTGCGAGGGACGCCGCTTCAAGGCGGAGGTGCTCGACTACACCCTGGGCGGCAAGGACATCGCCGAGGTGCACGAGATGTCGGTGGTCGGCGCGCTCGAGCACTTCAGCGACGGCGCGGCCAAGATCCCGGCCGCGGCGAAGATCCTCGAGCGGCTCGTCGACGTCGGCCTCGGCTACCTGTCGATCGGTCAGCCGCTCACGACGCTGTCGGGCGGCGAGCGCCAGCGGCTCAAGCTGGCGACGCAGATGGGGGACAAGGGCGACGTCTACATCCTCGACGAGCCCACGACGGGCCTCCACCTCGCCGACGTCGAGAACCTCCTGGGACTGCTCGACCGCCTCGTCGACTCCGGCAAGTCCGTCATCGTGATCGAGCACCACCAGGCCGTGATGGCCCACGCCGACTGGATCATCGACATCGGCCCGGGCGCCGGCCACGACGGCGGCACGATCGTGTTCGAGGGTCCACCGGCCGACATGGTCGCGGCGAAGAAGCCGACGCTCACCGCCAAGCACCTCGCGGCGTACGTCGGTCGCTGAGCCTCACACCTGGCAGACCGGGCACCAGAAGAGCCGGCGCGCGGCGATCGCCGCGTCGAGGACCGGCGTGCCGCAGACCCGGCAGGGCAGTCCGGCGCGACCGTAGACGTAGTGGGCGTCGACGCGCCGCGGCCGCCCGGCCGGGCGCTCGCGGTCCTCGGGGCGGGTCGTGATGATCCGCCCGGCGCGGACGCCCGCGCGCAGCAGCACGACCAGGTCGTCCCAGAGCGCGTGGAGGACGGCCGCGTCGTGGTCGCGACCGGCGCGGTAGGGGTCGAGGCGGTGCCGGAACAGCACCTCGGCCCGGTAGACGTTGCCGACCCCTGCGACGACCGACTGGTCCATCAGGAGCGTCGCGATCGGCGCACGGCTGCGCAGCACCCGGCCGACGAACGCCTCGACGTCGGGCCGGCGACGCAGCGGGTCGGGGCCGAGGCGCGCGAGGACGGTCGTCCGCTCGGCCGCGGTGAGCACCTCGCAGGCCGTCGGGCCGCGCAGCTCGAGCCAGTGACCGGCACCGACCAGCCGCAGCCGGAGCGCCCCGCGGGCCGGAGGTGCGGGGAGGACGCCGTCGCGGAACTTGCCGTAGAGCCCGAGGTGGACGTGCAGCCACAGGTCGTCGTAGCGGTGCAAGAGGTGCTTGCCCCATGCGTCCGTCGCGCCGAGCACGCGGCCGTCGAGCAGCCGGGCGCCGTCCTCGAACCGACCCTGCGGGCTGTCGGCCGAGACGTGCTGGCCCACCAGCAGTCGGGCATGGCGGCGCGCGAGTCGGTGGATCGTGTGTCCCTCTGGCACGCGGCGATCGTCGCCGACGAGACCAAGCGGCGGGCACACCCCTCGGGTGCCAGACTCGTGCCGTGACCCGCACCAGCCTCAGAGACACCGTCGCCTCGCGTCCCGTCGTCCTCGACGGCGGCCTCGCCACCCTCCTCGAGCGGCACGGCCACGACCTCTCCTCCGACCTCTGGTCCGCCCGCCTCCTGCGCGACGACCCCGCCGCGATCGAGCGCGCGCACCGCGAGTTCTTCGAGGCCGGCGCCGAGGTCGCCACCACGGCGTCGTACCAGGTCTCCTTCGAGGGCTTCGGGGCCACCGGCGTCGACCGGGACGAGGTCGAGCAGCTGCTGCGTCGCAGCGTGTCGCTCGCTGCCGCAGCACGCGACGCGGCCGCCCCTGACGGCTGGGTGGCGGCGTCGGTGGGGCCGTACGGCGCGGTGCTGGCCGACGGCTCGGAGTACCGCGGCGACTACGACCTCGACGTCGCCGGCCTGCGCGCCTTCCACCGCCCACGTCTCGACGTCCTCGCCTCGACGGTCGGCGAGGGCGCCGACGTGCTGGCGATCGAGACGATCCCGTGCCTCGCCGAGGTCGAGGCGGTGCTCGCCGAGCTCGACGGCACCGGCGTGCCGGCCTGGCTGTCGCTGACCGCGGCCGACGGGCGTACGCGCCAGGGCGAGCACCTGTGGGAGGCGTTCGCGATGGCCGCGGACGTGGCGGAGGTGATCGCCGTCGGGATCAACTGCACGACCCCGGTGGACGCGCGCGACGCCGTACCCACTGCAGGTGCGGCCTTCGGCACCGCCGTCGTCTACCCCAACTCCGGTCAGGCGTGGAACGCCGCGACCCGCGAGTGGGAGGGGCAGTCCGCCTTTCACGCCGAAGACGTGGCCGCGTGGGTCACCTCGGGCGCCCGACTGGTCGGCGGGTGCTGCCGCGTCGGGCCGGAGGACATCACCGCACTGCGCGAAATCACCCGCTCCTGACGCGTCGTCCTGGCCCTAGCATGGTCTCGACCCTGGGAGCGCCATGGATGTCTCGACCTTCTACGCACTGTTCTCCGCCACGTGCTTCACGCTGCTCGGACTCTGGTGGTCGGTCGTGCAGCGCCACGAGGAGTGGCTGCGCAACCCCGACCAGCGCGCGGTCGTGGGCGGCGTCTACCTCTCCTTCCTCCTGCCCGCCCTGATGGGCCTCTTCGCCCAGGTCGGCGGCACCGAGACACCGGCGATCTGGCGGGTGAGCTTCGTGGCGATCGCCGTCGTCGGCGGTGTGTCGACGATGCGGCTGCTGCGCCGCTCGCGCAACGGAACGGCACCGCAGGGGCCGCTGATGCGCCACCAGTGGGTCGTGGTCGTGGTGTACGCGCTCGTGGCCGTCATCGGCGCGGTCCCCGAGCTCGCCACACCGCTGCAGGTCACCCCGATCCAGGCGGAGGCGGTCCTGCTGATCCTGCTGGTGCTGATCGCGCACGGACTGGTCTGGGAGTTCATGGTCTCCGCCGCCGACGAGGACGAGTCACCGGCCTGAGGTGAGCACGACCAGCCGCTGGGTCGCCCTCGTCATCGCGACGTAGCGGTCGACCGCGCCGGTGACGCCCTCGCCGAAGCGGTCCGGATCGACGAGCACGACGAGGTCGAACTCCAGGCCCTTCGCCAGCTCCGGCGTCAGCGAGCGGACCCGTTCCCTCCCGGCGTACGACACGTCACCGATCACCACCGCGGTGCCTTCGGCGTGCTCGTCCAGCCAGCCCTCGATGATCGCGTCGCGCTCGGAGGTGGGGGAGTGGAGCACCGGGATGCCGCTCTCGCGGATCGAGGTCGGCACGTTGGCCTCGGGCAGCACCGCGCGGATGACGGGCTCGGCCTCGGCCATCACCTCGGCGGGCGTGCGGTAGTTCACCGTCAGCGGTGCGACGGTCGCGCCCGGGAGGCCGATGCGCACCAGCCGCTCGGTCCACGACTCGGTGAAGCCGTGCCGGGCCTGGGCCCGGTCGCCGACGATCGTCAGGCTGCGCGACGGGCAACGGCGCAGCAGCATCTGCCACTCGGCGTCGGTGAGCTCCTGCGCCTCGTCGACCACGACGTGCGCGAAGGGTCCCGCCAGCAGGTCGGCGTCCGCCGTCGGCAGCGCGCCGTCGTCGACCAGCGCGGTCTGCAGGTCGTCGTGCACCAGCATCGACACGAGGCCGTCGCCGAGCCCGTCGGCACCCGACTCGCGCGCCGTCGTGCGGAGGTCGTCGATCACCTCGGACATCCGCGCCCGTTCGCGCGCCTCCGCTGCCTGCGTACGACGACGGCGCCGCGACTCCTCCGGATCGCCGAGCCGCAGGCGCGCGGCGTCGAGCAGCGGCAGGTCTGCGTCCGTCCATGCCTCGGCGTCCGACCGGCGCAGCGCCTGCACCTCGTCGGGCTCGAGCCAGGGCGCGCAGCGGCGCAGGTAGGCCGGGACCGTCCAGAGGTCGCCGACGAGGTCGGTGTGCTCGATGAGCGGCCACGCGCGGTCGAACGTGTCGCGCAGGTCGCGGTGCCGGTCGAGCACCCGCCTGCAGTCGTCGCTGGTCAGCTCGTCGGAGTCGAGCTTGTCGGCGAGGATCGTCAGGACCTCGTCCCACACGTCGTCGCGCGCGAGATTGTGGGGCGTGCCGGGGTCGGGGGAGTCGAACGCCTCGGCCCACTCGGCCGTCGTGATCAGGACGTCGCCCCACGGCGTCTCGACCAGCAGGGGCTCGGTCGGCGGCTCCTCGTAGAGCGCGACCGCCGGCTCGATCGCGGCGACCATCCGGACGTCTGCCTTGAGCGCGGCGATCCGGTCGTCCTCGACCGCGACGGCCGTCTCCGGCACCAGGTCGCGGATCGTGCAGGTCTGCACGCCCTCCTCACCCAGGCTCGGCAGGACGTCGCCGACGTAGGCGAGGTAGGGCTGGTGGGGGCCGACGAAGAGGACGCCGCCGCGGCGGTGGCCGAGCCGTGGGTCGGCGTACAGCAGGTAGGCGGTGCGGTGCAGCGCGACGACGGTCTTGCCGGTGCCGGGGCCTCCGTCGACGACGAGCGCGCCACGCGACCCCGCGCGGACGATCGCGTCCTGGTCGGACTGGATGGTGCCGAGCACGTCGCGCATCCGCTCGGTGCGGCTGCCGCCGAGGGTGGCGACGAAGGCGGACTGGTCGTCGAGCGCGGCCGTGTGGGTGAGCCCCTCCTCGGTGAAGGCCTCGTCCCAGTAGTCGACGACCCGGCCGTTGTTCCAGCGATAGCGACGGCGGCTGACGAGGCCCTGCGGATGCGCGTGCGTGGCGGCGAAGAACGGCTCGGCGGCGGGCGAGCGCCAGTCGACCAGCAGGCGGCGACCGTCGGGGTCGGCGAGGCCGAAGCGTCCGATGTAGGTGGGCTCTGCACGGTCCTCGTGGACGATCCTGCCGAGGCAGAGGTCGAGGTCGAAGCGGCGCAGGGCACGCAGGCGGGCGGTCAGCCGGTGCACCTCCTGGTCACGCTCGAGGGCGGCGGTGCCGTAGCGCGCGGTGCCCTTCCTCGTCTCGGCGAGGCTGTGCTCGAGGTCGGCGATCGCGCGCTCGAGGCTGGTCGCGATGGCGGCGAAGTGGACGCGGTCGGTGTCGATGAGGATGGGGTCGTTCTTGGCGGACAGGGCGTCGGGAAGGGCGAAGGGATGGGTGTCCGGTGAGGGGTCGGGCTGCATCACGCCGTGCAGTGTGAGGGACCCAGGGGGCCTTGCGGCAAGCCCCCGGATGGCCTATACGTTGAGAGTGGAGGCATTGGTGGGGTCGGTGCCGATCCTCGCTGCCATGGGCATCCGCGTCGTCGAGGTCGTCCCGGGGCGCGCCGTCGCGGAGCTCCCGCCCGAGCCCAACGTCAACCACTTCGGCGTCACCTACGCAGGCTCGCTGTTCAGCGTGGCCGAGATGCTCGGTGGCGTGCTGTGCCTCGCGACCTTCGACCTGGAGGGCGAGCTCGCGGGTTTCGTGCCGCTCGTCAAGGAGTCGACGATCCGGTTCCGGCGACCAGCGATGGGCGTCGTACGCGCCGAGGCGTCGATGAGCCACGACGAGGTCGCACGGGTGCGTGACGACGCGCTCGCAACGGGCAAGGGCGAGTTCGTGCTGGAGGCGACGCTCACCGACGCGGGCGGTGAGGTGGTCGCGTCGACCGTCGGGACCTACCAGGTCCGTCGCCTCGGCTGACGTTCAGCGCCACAGCCAGCGGAGCGCATCCGGGAGCAGGACCCCGCCGTGGTTGCCGTCGTGCCCGCCGTCGCCGACCACGAGGCGTACGTCGTAGCCGCGGCGCAGCAGGGCCGCACCGACCTCGAGGTTCGCGGCCACCCAGTTGTCCTCCGCCTCGTCCCAGCCGAGGTCGCGGTGGCCGACCTGGAGGAGGATCCGCAGCGGCCGGGCGTCCTCCTCGGCGATCAGCCTCGGGTAGTCGGCCGCGACCTGCGGGAAGCTCGACGAGAGCCCGATGACCCTGCCGAACGCGTCCGGCCGGTGCCACGCGGCGGTGAAGGACGCGTTGCCGCCGCTGCTGAAGCCGCAGAGAGCGCGGTCCTCCGGCCGCTCGCTGACCCGGACGACCTCCGAGACGCGGGGGAGGACCTCATCGACGAGAAAGCCGGCGTACGTCGCGTCCGCGGCGTCGTACTCGGCGTTGCGGTGATCTTCACCGGGGTCGACGAACACCCCGACCGTCGCCGGGATCGCGCCGGAGGCGACGAGGTTGTCGAGCACCACGGCGGCCCGCATCTCGTCGTCGGGGTCGAGGAACCCGGCGCCGTCCTGGAACACGACCACCGGCAGCGGTGCGTCGGACGGTTCAGCGGGCTCGTGCACCCAGACGGTGCGGGTGGTGCCGGGGAACGCCTGCGAGTCCGCGATCTCGAGCCGGGTCGTACGACCACCCGCGACGGAAGCCACGGCCGTCGAGTCCGGCCCGTGCTCGTAGGTCACCTCCGACTGGTCGATGGGCAACGGCGAGTGCGGCACGCGGTGAGTCATGCCGTCGAACCTAGACTGCGCGCGTGAGCGACGGCTTCTTCATCTCCCGGTCGTTCTCCCACTACTGGCGTGCCGATGCGGTGTCGGTGCTGGGGACCTACGTCACCCTCTTCTCGCTGCAGGCGCTGGTCGTGTTCACCCTCGAGGGGACCCCGTCCGACGTCGGCTGGCTCAACGCGTCGAGGTGGCTGCCCTACCTGGTGTTCGGCCTGGTCATCGGCGCCCTCGTGGACGGTCGACGACGGCTGCCGCTGATGATCGGCACCGACCTCGTGCAGGCCGTGCTGCTGCTGAGCGTGCCACTGCTCTGGTGGCTCGACGCGCTGTCGCTGGGCCCGCTGCTGGTCATCGTCTTCCTCTACGGCACGGCCGCGGTCGTGAACATGGCGGCGACGATGTCGTTCCTGCCGCGGCTCGTCCCGCGCGACCAGCTGCAGCCGGCGCACGCCCGCATCGACGGCGCGGACGCTGTCGGCTCGATGGCCGGACCGGCCATCGGCGGCGTCCTGGCCAGCACCATCGGTGCGCCCCTCGCCGTCCTCGTCGACTCGCTGACCTACCTCTACTCCGCGCTCACCCTCCGGCGGATCGACACCGACGAACCGCCGGCCAGGACCGGGGTCACCGTCCGCGGGCTCCTCGGCGACATCATCGAGGGAGTGCGCTGGGCCTACGGCCGATCAGGGCTGCGGACCCTCGCGATCGCGACGCACGGCTGGTTCGTCGGCAATGCCGTCGTCGGCGTCGTGCTGGCGCCGTACGCCCGCGCGCTCGAGCTGTCGCCCTACCAGTTCGGCCTGGTCGGGGCGGTCGGGGGAGTGGGGGCCGTGGTGGGAGCCACGATCACCACTGCGGTGGGCAGGCGGCTCGGCACCGGCCGCACGATCATCCTGTGCCACTCGATCATCACCTGCGGCGTCGTGGCGATGGTGGTGGCGGGGGAGCCCGCGTCGTTCGCTGGTGCCATCGCGCTGCTGATGCTCGGCCAGGGGCTGTACGGCCTCGCGATGGGCATGAGCAACTCCCACGAGATGAGCTATCGACAGCTGGTCACGCCCGACGAGCTCCAGGCGCGCACCAACACGACGCTGCGGGCGATCAACCGCGCCGTCATCGTCGTGGTCGCACCGATCGCGGGCCTGCTGGCCGATGCCGTCGGCATACGTCCGATGCTGGTCGTCGCCGCCGTCACCTTCGCCCTGGTGGCGTCCGGGCTCGCCGCGACGTCGTTCCGCAACGTGCGCGCCCCGGTCTGACCAGTCGTTCAGCCCTGTGCCAGGGCGCTCATGTCGACGCAGAGCACGCCCTTGTTGCCGTCCTGGTCGGCGACCACGGTGAGCCCGTCGTTGCTCTCGACGACCGTGCCACCGGCCGCGACGACAGCGGCGATGCGCGCCTCGGCGACCTCGGGCGCGACGTAGACCTCGACGTGGAACAGCTGTCGCCTGCGATCGTCCCGCTCGGCGTCGCCGAACCACAGGTTCGGCACGCGTCCGCCGCCGTCGCGGATCTCGTCACCGGGCGTGCCGCGGCCCTGGTCCTCGGGGTTGCCGGTCAGCAGCGCCGCCCACACGGGAGCGATGGTGGCCGGGTCGGGTGTGTCGAGCCCGAGCTCGACGACGCTGACGGCAGCCGGATCTGCGGTCAGCCCGTGGTCGGCGGCGATCGCGGTGATCCGGCGAGCGAGGTCGACGTCCTGCTGGGTGACCCACTCGACGACGTGCTCGGTGCCGTCGTCCTCGCGGTAGATCGCATCGTCGCTGCTCAGCTTGAGGTCCACGTGCCCGGTGCCGATCGAGACCTTCGGATGGTGGCTGATCTCGTCGCCGGCCTCACCGATCGCCGCCACGAACCTGGCGGCACCGCCGAAGTCGTCGACGACGTACCTCGCGTGGATTCCCTGGGCGAGCTTGCGCCACTCGGTCAGGTCGGCCTCGGCGATCTTGTTCCCCCGCAACATGTCCATGCGTCGCAACCTAATGCCCAGGGGTGACAGTGTGTGGTGACCGTGGTGCGCCACTCGCACCGAGATCACCGCACAACGCTCGAGCGGGGCTCCGTGAACGTGGATAAACCGCCGATAACTGACATTATGTCAGATAGTGTGGGCGGAACCACTCCCCAGCGGGCGCAGCCGGAACATCAGGATCCCGAGGTAGGCGTCCATCACCGCCTGCTTGTGGGGATAGCGCACCCGCGCCTCTGCGGGCATCTGCGGCTCCCGCGTCGCCTCGATCCACAGACCGGCGGCGCTGAACGTGTTCAGCAGGTCCGACATCGTGTACGGCCGCTTCGTCAGCGTCACCCGGTCGTCCCAGTTGCTGTGGCGGTAGTCGAACGACTCCGTGGCGAAGTACTCCTGTCCCAGCGAGGTCCCGTTCTGCTCGGCCCGCTCGATCGCGTAGCGCACGGGCTGCGTGCGGGTCAGCAGGATGAAGCCGTCCTCGCTGAGCATGTCGCGCGCGACCTGCAGCGCCCGGACGCCGTCCGCGGCATAGCCGAAGGACTGGAGGAACAGGATCCGGTCGAACCGCCGGCCCGCGAGCCCCGGCACCGCCGCCAGGTCCGAGAGGTCACCCTCGACGAGCTCGACGCCCGGCGGGGCCTCGATGAAGTTCCCGCTGATGTCCACGCCGACTGCCTCCACGGCACCCTCCGCGGCCAGCTGGGCGACCTTCGACCCGTTGCCACAGCCCGCGTCCAGGACGGCGAGCCCGGTGACGTCCCCCAGCAGCTCCCGCTGCGCCGGCCACTCCACGAGCCGGTCCAGCGAGTCCTCGCGAGCCCGGGCCTGCTCGAAGCCCGACGCGAGCTGGGGCCACGGCTGGCTCGCGTCCGACCCCGCCTCGTCCATGGGTCGATGATGCCGGACCCGACAGAAAGTCAGGTGAGCGACTCGTGCCGGACCGCAATACTCCCCTGCATGGACCCTGATCTGGCCGCTGCGCGCACCACCTGGCTCGAGGACGGGTACGTCGTGCTGCCGGGCTACCTGCCGGCAGACGACCTCGTAGCGGCGCAGCGCGAGCTCGGCGAGATGTTCCCGTCGGCCGACGACTTCCACGACGACGTCGATCCCGGCCGCAACGCGCGGTTCATCGGTGACGAGTTCGACGGCATCGATGGCTTCCCGTTCGCCAGCCTCGCCCTGAACCGCGTACCGGTGTCCGACGCGCTGGTGACGCTGGCGACGACGCTGCTGGGGACGACCGACGTACGCCTCTACTCCGCCGAGGCCTGGGCGAAGTACGCGGGAGCGGCCGACTACGACCAGGACCTCCACCGCGACTACCTCAACCACACGATCCTCGTGCCGTCGAGCGATCCGGCCTTCGGTCAGGTCGAGATGTTCGTGTTCCTCTGCGACGTCACCGCCGAGCTGGGCGCGCCACGGATGGTGCGTCGCTCCCCTGTCACCGACGCCCTGCCGGCCAGGCCCAACTTCTTCCCGCGTCGCGCGATCGATGACGACGACAGCTTCATCGCAGCCGAGGGACGGCCCGACCTCTTCGAGACGGAAGCGCCCGCGACCGGACCGGCCGGCAGCGTGGTCGCCTTCCAGCCACAGACCGTGCACCGCGGCGCGGCCATGACCGAGCCACGTGGCGCGCGCTTCACGATGCACCTGAACTACCGGACTGCCGCCGCCGAGTGGGCGCACCGCCACGCCTGGGCCGACCGCAGCCACGACCCCCACTGGTACCGCTTCGTCGAGCAGGCAGGACCTCGACAGCTCGAGCTGTTCGGCTTCCCTCCCCCGGGCCACGCGTACTGGACCGAGCAGACCCTGGCCGGCGTCGCTCAGCGCTACCCCGGGCTCGACATGTCTCCCTGGCGAGCGGCCCACTGACGGCTCACGCCACCGGCGCGTGCTCGTACGTCGCTGTGAGCTCGGTCCACCGTGCGTGCCACGCAGTGGCCGCGCGCTCGGCGCTGAACCCGTCGGGGTGGACCGGGTCCTCCCCCGCCAGGGAGGCGCGGAGGTCCTCGAGGTGGGCCTGCCAACCCGACCCGTAGAAGTGCAGCTGACCGACCGGAAGACCTCGCTCCTCCACCACGAGCCGGCACCGCGAACCCTCGGCAGTGAGCCAGGCCTCGACCTGGGTCTCCTCGTCCGTGCCAGGCTGCATGGTCATCAGCAGGTGGCGCGGTGCGTCGCAGGCGTCGATCCGTGCGGGACCGGCCCACGTGCTGGTGAAGACGACCTCCACGGTCCCACCCTCGCGCAGGTCCCCCGACCCCTCGGCGATCCACCGCGCCAGACGGTCGGGATCGGTGCACGACTCCCACAGGTCGTCGATGTCGGTGTCGTAGACGTTCTCGACGCGGACCGCGCCGCGCGAGTCGTCGAGCTGGTGGAGCGTCCCCAGGAGGTTCATGACCTGTCCTTCGTGTCCCGCCGCGCACGCTTGCCGCGCGCGACCTCGGTGTGCAGCGCATCGAGGCGGTGCTGCCAGAGGTCCCGGTAGGACTCCAGCCACTCGTCGACCTCGACCAACGCCTCCGGCCGGAGGCTGTAGATGCGTCGCTGCGCGTCCTGCTCGACCGTCACCAGGCCTGCCTCCCGCAGCACCCTCAGGTGCCGCGAGACGCCCGGGCGCGCGATCGGCAGCGCGTCGGCCAGCTCGGTGACGGTGGCCGGGTGGTCGCGGAGCATCTCCAGCATCGCGCGCCGGCTCCCGTCCCCCAGTGCCTGCAGAACTGCATCCATGGATCGAACGTACCCGATCTGTTACGTACCCGCAAGGGTACGCATGACGGTGCGTCGCCTCAGCGACGCACCTCGCACTGCCGCAGCTGCTCGCCGCTGAGGCAGCGGTCGCGACCGGCACCGCCGACGAGCTGGTCGCGACCCGGACCGCCGACGAGGAGGTCGTTGCGCCCACCTCCTACGAGGATGTCGGACCCGCGGCGGCCGTACGCCGTCACCTGCATGCCCCCGGTCACCGACAGGCGGTCGCGCCCTGCGCCGCCGATGTAGCGCAGGAAGCCCGGACGCCCCGAGAACCGGAGGTCCTCGACGCCCTCGTAGCGCGCCCACCTGGCACCGACCGTCACCCGCTTGCGCCGCACGTCGACGACGTACGTCGAACCGCGCGGGAACTCCGACTTCGGCGCCCGTAGCCGGACGATGTCGCGCCCGCCGCCGCCGTCCACCTCGGTGCGGGTCCCACGCACCAGGTCGGCGTCGATCTCGTCGTTGCCGTCGCCGCCGTGGACGTCGGCACCGTCGCGGGCGTAGAGGAAGTCGTCGCCGGCACCGCCGCCGATCGCGCTCCCCAGCCCGCGCGCCTCCACGCCGTCATCGCCGCCGTCGCCGTAGAGCCGGTCACGGCCCTTGTCCGGGGACATGATGAAGTCGTCGCCGTCACCGCCGCGCACGACGTCGTCTCCCTTCCCCGGCTGGATCTCGTCGTCGCCACCCAGCGCTCGGATCAGGTCGTCGCCCGTGCCTGCGTCGAAGCGGTCCGGGCCGTTCGAGCCGGTCAGCTCGTCGTCGAAGGCCGAGCCCACGATCCCGCCCGAGAAGGCGGGCACCGCGATCGTGTCGGTCCCCTCGCCGGTCGCAGTGCCGGCCGAGAGGTCGACGGTGACCGGACCCGGCGCGCCGTCGAACCACACCGTGTCGTACCTGGCCGGCCGGTCGATCTCGTCGACGGACGCGGACGCCGGGTCATCGCCCAGGTCGATGTGGTCGTTGCCGGGCCCGGGCACGATGATGTCGCCGCCATAACCGTCGTCCGGGACGTAGAAGCCGTCGAGGCCGCCGAAGAGACGATCGTTGCCGGGTCCGCCGACGAGCGTGTCGGCGTTGCCGAAGCCGCAGATCGTGTCGTTGCCCGCGCCGCCGTCGATCCGGTCGCCGGCGAACGATCCGAGGATGACGTCGTCACCCGGCGTACCCGTGGTCGCCTCGCCGGGCACCACGACGATCGTGGGCACCTTCCCGTCGCAGGTCGTCTCGGCCGTCGCCGGGCCGGCACCCAGCCACACGACGCCGAGCGGCGCCAGGACGATCAACGAGACGGTTGCAGTGATGCGTCGCATGGCTCTCCTCCAGGTGGTCGGCCGCCGAGGGCGGGCCGTGACAGTCTGACGCACCGACCGGGACGGAAGTTGTGTGGCGACGCGTCCTAGGTTGGGCACATGGCGCGCATCCCTACGTACGACCTCAACGACGGCACCACGCTCCCCGCGATCGGGTTCGGCACCTATCCCCTGCGCGGCGAGGACGGCACGGCCGCGATGGTCTCCGCCCTCGAGGCGGGCTACCGGATGCTCGACACAGCCGTGAACTACGAGAACGAGGCCGAGGTCGGCGAGGCGCTGCGCCGCTCCAGCCTGCCGCGCGACGAGGTCGTGGTCGCGAGCAAGATCCCCGGACGCCACCACGCGTACGACGCCGCGATCGCGTCGGTGCGTGGCTCCCTCGAGCGCCTCGGCGTGGAGCGCACCGACCTCCACCTCATCCACTGGCCGAACCCGTCGCAGGGGACGTACGTAGAGGCGTGGCGCGCGCTCGTCCAGCTCCAGCGCGACGGGCTGGTCCGCTCGATCGGCGTCTCCAACTTCACCGAGGAGCACCTCACCCGGATCATCGACGACACCGGCGTCGTGCCGGCCGTCAACCAGGTCGAGCTCCACCCCCGATTCCCGCAGGCCGGGATGCGCGAGGTGCACGCGCGCCTGGGCGTACGCACCGAGGCGTGGAGCCCGATGGGCAAGCGACGCGCACCGCTCGAGGAGCGCGCCGTCGCCGACGCGGCGGACGCCCACGGCGTCTCCCCCGGCCAGGTGATCCTGCGGTGGCACGTGCAGCTCGGCTCGCTGCCGATCCCGAAGTCCGCCGACCCGCAGCGGCAGCGGGAGAACCTCGACGTCTTCGGCTTCGAGCTGTCCGACGAGGAGGTGGACGCCATCAGCGGCCTGGCCGAGGACGACGGCCGGCTCTTCGGGGGCGACCCCGACACCCACGAGGAGAGGTGACGGCGCGCTGGTTAGAGTCGTCGGCATGCTGAAGACCACCGCACTCAAGCGCGGCGCTGCCGTCGCCGCCTGCCTGTCCGTCCTCGCGCTCGCCGGCTGCGGCAACGAGAGCGACGGCACGGAGACCGCGACGGACACCTCGAGCGAGACCCCGTCGGCCTCCGAGTCGAGCGAGCCCGCCGCCGGCGCGACGACCTGTGAGTACCCCTCCGACGGCCAGGAGCCCGCCCGCGAGGTCGAGGCTCCCGACGCCGAGGCGCCGTCGGGCCAGGTCAGCGCCACGATGACGACCAACTTCGGCGACATCGGCCTCACCCTCGACGCCGACGCGGCGCCGTGCACCGTGAACTCGTTCGTCTCCCTCGCCGAGCAGGGCTTCTACGACGACACCCCGTGCCCGCGCATCGGTGACCAGGACGGCTTCGGCATCCTCCAGTGCGGCGACCCGACCGGCACCGGCTCGGGCGGCGCCGGCTACTCCTTCGCCGACGAGCTCGCCGGCGACGAGACCTACCCCGCGGGCACGCTCGCGATGGCCAACGCCGGCCCCGACACCAACGGCTCGCAGTTCTTCCTGGTCTTCCGCGACTCGCAGTTCCCGCCGAGCTACACCGTGTTCGGCACGATCGACGAGACCGGCCTGGCGACGATCGACGCCATCGCTGCTGAGGGCAACGACGGCGCCAACCCCGCCGGCGGCGGCACGCCCAACAAGGCGGTCACCATCGAGAAGGTCACGGTCGGCTAGCTCACGTGCCGGCTAGCTCGCCGTCGAGTCCTGGCCGGACTCGTCGACGTAGGTGACGCCCTCGCCGAGCTGCACGGTCCGCGAGACCGTGCAGAGCCGGTCGCGCGACATCTCGATCGCGCCCCGGACGCGCTCGCGGGCGGCGTCGCCCTCGGGCCCGTCGGGGAACGCGATGTCGAAGCTCACCCGCATCCCCGTCAGGTGGTTGCCGTTCTCGTCGCGCACCTTGGTGCCCTCCGCGTGGACGTCGTACGTCGTGCTGGTGGTGCGCTTGTGCGTGATCGCCTCGACGTCGAGGGCGCTGCACCCCGCGATGGCGGCGAGGAGGAGCTCCACCGGCGTGAAGTCGGGGTCCTCTCCCCCGGTGCCCATGAAGGTCTCACCGCCGCGGGCGTTGGTGGCCTTGAAGCGGGCCGGTCCGATCCGGGTGAGCTCGACGCTGCGCAGGTCGTCTGGGATGGGGGTGCTCATGCAGAACACCCTGCCAGAGCGTCCCCTGGCAGGGTGTCGGAGTGCTGCGGCGCCGCAGACGGCGAGCGGGGTTCGGACGCAGTCGGGGCGGCGTCAGCGGACGGCGCGACGAGCGGCGCGGCGGGCGCGGCGCTCCTCGCTGCGGGCGATCTCCACGTTGCGCAGGAGCGCGCGGTCCTCGACCGAGTGAGCCCGCGCGTGGACGAGGCTGTTGGCGAGGTGGAGCTGCGTGGTCATGGAGATCTGTCCTTCCGAGGGCGCCTGCCCTCAGCGATGGTGGTGGATGTGTAAGACATAGCCGCTCCTGTGCGGCTCTTACATCTTAGTGAACCGCAAGGCCCTCCCTGACATTCCCGGCGACGTGATCTCGGCCACCGGGGATGCCGCGTCGCGGGCTAGGGTCGGGACGTGACGATCGAGCGCGCGAGGCGACCCGGACCCTCCGTCCGGACCCGGGTCGTGGAGCACAAGGGGCATGACGAGGACGCTGCCGAGATCGCCCGCGAGGACCGACTCGTGACCGAGGAGCCGCTCGAGATCCGCGTGCGCGTGCGCGGGCTCGAGCCACGTCGCGCGTGGGTGACGATGCGCACCCCCGGGCACGACTTCGAGCTCGCGGCCGGCTGGCTGGTCAACGAGGGCCTCGCGACACCGGGTTCGCTCGACCAGGTCGCCTACTGCACCGACGCCGACCTCGACCCCGAGCAGGAGTTCAACGTCGTCACGGTGACCCTGGGCGCCGGCGCGGCCGAGGTGCCCCACCGGCACGCCGCCGCGTCGGCCGGGTCCTCGGCGTGCGGCGTGTGCGGCAAGGACAGCGTCACGGAGGCCCTGCAGGTCCGGTCCGCCGCACCGTGGTCGGGCGAGCGCCCCGACGCGGACGTCGTACGCCGCCTGCCGGAGGCGCTGCGCGAGCACCAGGACCTCTTCGCCCGCACCGGCGGCGTCCATGCGGCCGGGCTCGCGACCGCCGCCGGCGAGCTGCTCGTCGTGCGCGAGGACGTCGGGCGCCACAACGCCGTGGACAAGGTCGTCGGTGCGCGGGTGCTGGCGGGCGACTCCCCCGCCGCGGCCTGCCTGGTGCTGAGCGGGCGGGTGGGGTTCGAGCTGGTGCAGAAGGCCGCGGCCAGCGGGATCGGCTCGATCGTCGCCGTGGGGGCTCCGACGAGCCTCGCCGCCCGGCTCGCCGGCGAGGCCGGGATCGCGCTGTGGGGCTTCACGTCGCCGGGTCGTTCGGTGAACTACTGCTGAGCCTTGAACGAGGCTTGACCCGGGCTGGCGGCGTGGTGGCCCGAGACTGTCGGTGCGCCGTCATACGGTCGCATCGTGCGCATCCTCCACACCTCCGACTGGCACCTGGGGAGGTCCTTCCACCGTGAGGACCTCCTGGGCCACCAGGGTGCGTTCATCGACCACCTGCTCGAGGTCGTGGAGTCGGAGAAGATCGACGTGGTGGTCGTCTCCGGAGACGTCTACGACCGCGCGCTGCCCCACGTCGACGCGGTCGCGCTGGCCGACGAGACGTTCGCCCGGCTCGCCTCGTCGCGCGCCAAGGTCGTCGTCAGCAGCGGCAACCACGACAGTGCCCAGCGGCTCGGCTTCGGCGCGCGCCTCATGGACTTCGCCGGCGTCCACGTCCGCACCGACGCCGCGTCGGTCGGCACCCCGGTCGTGCTCAAGGACCGCCACGGCGACGTGGCCATCCACGCGATCCCCTACCTCGACCCGTCCGCGCTCCTCGACCCGTGGAAGCTCGGCCACCGCAGCCACGAGGCGGCCCTGACCGAGGCGATGACCCGCGTCCGCCGTGACCTCGCAGCCCGCGGCCCCAGGACCCGCTCGGTGGTGCTCGCGCACGCCTTCGTCGCGGGCGCCGAGCCGTCGGAGTCCGAGCGCGACATCAGCGTCGGAGGCGTCTCCCGCGTCGCGACCGGTGTCTTCGACGGGATCGACTACACCGCCCTGGGCCATCTCCACGGATCGCACGTCCTCTCCCCCGGCCTGCGCTACTCCGGCTCGCCCCTGGCGTACTCCTTCTCCGAGGCCGACCAGGTCAAGGGTTCGTGGGTGGTCGAGCTCACCGCCAAGGGCTTCGGCAGCGCGAGCTGGATCGACGCACCGGTGCCCCGGAGGCTCTCGCGGATCACCGGCAAGCTGTCGGAGCTGCTCAAGGACCCGGCCCTGGCCGAGCGCGAGGACGACTGGGTGCAGGTCACCCTGACCGACGTCCCGCGACCGGCGCGCGCCATGGAGCAGCTGCGGCGGCGGTTCCCGCACACCTTGGTGCTGCAGTTCCCGCCCTCGGTCGTCGACCCCAAGGCGCCCGCGCGCCCGGCGTCGGGCACCAGCGACCACGCGATCGCCCTCGACTTCGTGCGCCACGTGCGCGGCAGCAAGGCGACCAAGGCCGAGACCGCGCTCCTCCAGGAGGCCGTCGACGGCTGCTGCCACGATCCCGACCAGGACGTGCTCATCGGCGCCTCGACCGGCTCCGACCTCTCGGACGGTGGGGCCGGATGAGACTGCACCACCTCGAGGTCACCGGCTTCGGGCCCTTCGCCGGGACCACCGAGATCGACTTCGACGCGCTCTCCGACGCGGGCCTCTTCCTGCTGAGCGGGCCGACCGGCGCCGGCAAGTCGAGCGTCCTCGACGCCGTCTGCTTCGCGCTCTACGGCGACGTCCCGGGCGACCGGGCGGTCGCCAAGCGGCTCCGCTCCGACCACGCTGCTGACGACGTCGTGCCCCGGGTCGTGCTCGAGGCGACGCTGTCGGGCAGGCGCTTCCGGATCGACCGCTCACCGGCCTGGACCCGCGCCAAGAAGCGCGGATCCGGCACGACGACCGAGCAGGCGCGCGTCGTCATCGCGGAGCGGCGCTCCGGCGACGACGCGGGTGGAGCCGAGGACGACGGCGGCGAGTGGCAGCCCCTCAGCACCCGCCTCGACGAGACCGGGCACCTCGTCACCCGCCTGGTCGGGATGACACTGACCCAGTTCTGCCAGGTGGCGATGCTGCCGCAGGGCAGGTTCCAGGCCTTCCTCCGGGCGCGCTCCGAGGACCGGCACGCGCTCCTCCAGCAGGTCTTCCAGACCGGTCGCTTCGACGACATCGAGCGGTGGCTGCGCGAGCGAAGGGTCGAGCTGCGCCGGACGTCGCAGCAGCACGAGGGGGTGGTCGCCGACCTCGTGAGCCGGGTGAGCGAGGTCGCCGGGGGCACCGCTCCCGAGGACTGGCCGGCCGACCCCGAGGGGCTGCGCGCCTGGATCGGTGAGGTGACCACGTCCGCGGTCAACGCCTCCGTCGCCCAGACCCTCCTCGTCGACGCCGCCTCGTCGGCCGAGATCGCGGCCTCCGAGGACTCCGCGGCCGGCATCGAGCTCGCCGGACGTCGATCGACCTACGCCGCGGCCCGCCGGGCTCGCGCCGGGCTCGACGCCGCCACGCCCGCGCACGACACGCGCGTCGACCGGGTCGCCCAGGCCCACCGCGCCGCCGGCGTACGCCCCCTCCACGAGCTCGCCGTCAGCGCCCGCGCCGAGGTCCGCGAGCTCGACCAGCTGAGCCGCGCCGCACGCGAGTCCCTTGCCGAGATGCTCGGCGTCACCTCGCTCGACGACCAAGAGATCGCCGAGCACCAGCGCACCGCGACGAGCACCCTCACCGAGATCGCCCGGGTGCGGCCCTTCCGCAGGCAGGCCTCCGACCTCGAGCGCCAGCTCGGCCGGTTGACCCGCTCGCGCGACGAGGCCGGCGCGGAGCTGCTGCGCGTGCAGGCACGCGCGGAGGAGATCCCGCAGGTCCTCGGCGCGCTCGATCCCCGCCTCCAGGCAGCACGTGAGTCCAAGGCACTCGCCGAGGCCCTGACCGCCGACCTCGAGGTGCTGCGCTCGCGCACCCGCGCCGCCCGCACCGCGGAGGCGCTCACCACCCAGCTGATGAGCGCCTCGCAGGAGCTCGCGGAAGCGACGCAGGCGCGGCTGCTGGCGCGCGAGACGCTCGTCGAGATCCGCGAGCAGCGGCTCGACGGGATGGCCGCGGAGATCGCGGGCAAGCTCGCCGTCGGCGCCGACTGCCCCGTCTGCGGGTCGGCCGACCACCCCCACCCGGCCAAACCGGCTCCCGGCGCCCCCGACGACGCGACCGAGCGCGAGGCACGGCGCGAGGTCGACGACCTCGAGGTGGTGGTGGAGGCCCACTCCCAGCAGGTCCGCGGGCTGGAGACCCAGCGCGCAGCCGCGCTGGCCGAGTCCGGGGACTCCGTGGAGCACCTGCTGGTCGAGGAGGAGGCCGCCCTCGGCAACCTCGAGCGGGCCCGCAGCGAGGCGTCGACCGTGGATGCCTGGGTGGTCCGGGTGGAGGCGCTGCACGCCGAGCAGGCTGCCCTCACCCAGGAGCACGACGAGCTCACGGCCACCACCACCGGTCTCGACACCGAGATCGCCGTGCTGACCTCGCGCATCGACGGGCTCCGCGAGCAGGTCGGAGCGGTGGTCCCCGACGACGCCGACCTCGACGACCTCACCGCCCACCACCAGCGGGCCGAGGAGCTCGCGCGCGACTGCCTCGCCCAGACCGCCGAGCTCGCCCGCGCCCGCGCCACCGCGGCCAGCACGCAGGAGGCCGCCGACGGTGTCGCCGCAGCGGCCGGGTTCGACTCCTCCGCCTGGGCCGCGGCCGCGTGGCTCTCCGACGAGGAGCTCGCCGACCTCCAGCAGCAGATCGAGCGCCACGAGCGCGAGACCGCCCGCGTCGACGACCTCCTGGCCGACGAGTCGCTCGTGCTCTCCTCGACCAGTGACCCGCCCGACCTCGAGGCGCTCGCCCAGGCGCACCACCGGGCCAAGGAGCACGCCGCCCTCGCCCGGCAGACCGACATGCGGCTGCGTGACCGTGGCCGACGCCTGCGCGGGCTCTCCGACGAGCTCGACGCCGCCCTGTCGTCGTGGGCGCCCGTCCGGACCGACTTCGACCTCGCGGCCGACCTCGCCGCCCTCGTCGAGGGCAAGCACCCCGACAACCGCTTCCAGATGCGGTTGTCGGCCTACGTCCTGGCCCACCGCCTCAGCCAGGTCGTCGACGCGGCCAACGTGCGGCTGGCCACGATGAGCGGCCAGCGCTACTCGCTGGTCCACACCGGCCAGCGCGGCGCCGGCGAGACCCGCGGCGGGCTCAGCCTGCTGGTGCGCGACGACTGGACGGGTGACACGCGCGACCCCGCGACCCTGTCCGGCGGCGAGACCTTCGTGGTGTCCCTCGCCCTGGCGCTGGGCCTGGCCGACGTGATCACCGACGAGGCGGGCGGCACCGACCTCGACACGCTCTTCGTCGACGAGGGCTTCGGGTCCCTCGACTCCGAGACCCTCGAGGACGTGATGGACACCCTCGACACCCTGCGCGACGGCGGCCGGGTCGTGGGCGTGGTCAGCCACGTCCCCGAGCTCCAGACCCGGATCCCCACCCAGCTCCGGGTGCACCGCGGGCGCAACGGCAGCCACACCTCGCTGAGCCTCGGCTAGGGCGTCCAGTAGGTTCGGGCGCATGAGTGCGCCAGGGCTCGACCCGACCTTCAGCGACCTGCCACACCGTCGGCTCGGTGACGTGGCACTGGCCCGGGCCCAGGAGCTCGGTGCGACCCACGCCGACTTCCGGTTCGAGCGCAACCGGTACCAGTACCTCGGGGCGCGTGACGGCATCCTCCAGACCGCGAGCGACGCCGAGGACCTCGGCTTCGCCGTCCGGGTCGTGCACGACGGCGCCTGGGGCTTCGCCTCCGGCGTCGTCCTCACCGACGACGAGGCGCGTCGCATCGCGGAGACCGCCGTCGCCGTGGCGAAGGTCGCCGCCGCGATGACCACGACACCCGTCGAGCTGGCCGCGGAGCCGGTGCACGACGACGTCACGTGGGTCTCGGGCTACGACGTCAACCCGCTCGAGGTGCCGACGCGCGAGAAGGCCGCGCTGCTCGTCGACTGGACCGAGCGGCTGCGCACCGGCGCCGTCGCGCACGCCACGGCGTTCCTGCAGCAGGTGCAGGAGAACAAGTACTACGCCGACCTCGCCGGCACGCGGACGACGCAGCAGCGCGTACGGCTCCAGCCGGGGTTCGAGGCGACCGGCGAGGACGCCGACACCGGGATCTTCGACTCGATGGCCTCGATCGCGCCGCCGGTGGGCCGCGGCTGGGAGTACCTCGACGGGTCGCACTGGGACTGGGACGCCGAGATCGCCGAGGTGCCCGAGCTCCTCGCCGAGAAGCTGAAGGCACCGAGCGTCGAGGCGGGGTCCTACGACCTGGTCGTCGACCCGTCGAACCTCTGGCTCACCATCCACGAGTCCATCGGGCACGCCACCGAGCTCGACCGCGCGCTCGGCTACGAGGCCAACTACGCCGGCACGTCCTTCGCGACCTACGACAAGCTCGGCACCCTTCAGTACGGCTCCCCCGTGATGAACGTCCAGGGCGACCGCACCCAGGAGCACGGCCTGGCCACCGTCGGCTACGACGACGAGGGCGTGCAGACGCAGACGTGGGACATCGTCCGCGACGGGGTGCTCGTCGGCTACCAGCTCGACCGTTCGATGGGCCACCTCAAGCCCGAGCTCAACGATGCTCGCTCCAACGGCTGTGCGTACGCCGACTCCCCCGGCCACATCCCGATCCAGCGGATGGCCAACGTGTCGCTGATGCCCGGCACCGACGATCTGTCGACCGACGACCTGATCTCCCGGGTCGAGCGCGGCATCTACGTGGTCGGCGACAAGTCGTGGTCGATCGACATGCAGCGGTTCAACTTCCAGTTCACCGGCCAGCGGTTCTGCACGATCGAGGACGGCAGGCTCGGCGGGATGCTGCGCGACGTCGCCTACCAGGCCACCACGACGGACTTCTGGGGGTCGATGGAAGCCGTCGGCGGCCCGGACACCTGGGTGCTCGGCGGCGCGTTCAACTGCGGCAAGGCCCAACCCGGTCAGGTCGCAGCCGTCAGCCACGGCTGTCCGAGCGCCCTCTTCCGCGAGGTCAACATCCTCAACACCATCGACGAGGCGGGACACTGATGACCACGCTCCGCACCACTCCCCAGCAGCTCGTCGAGCACGCCCTCGCGACCTCGACGGCGGACGACTGCATCGCGATCGTCCGCGACGCCACCAGCGCCAACCTCCGGTGGGCCAACAACACCCTCACGACCAACGGCGTGATGACCGAGGTCACGATGACCGTCGTCAGCTTCGCGTCCGTCGACGGAGGCACCGCCACCGGCTCGGTCTCCGGCAGTGCGTCGACGACCGACCAGGTCGCCGCACTCGTCCAGGCCGCTGACGCGGCGGCGCGTGCCGGCTCGCCCGCCGAGGACGCCGCCGAGCTGGTCGCCGACCGGGCGTCGGCCGACTGGGACACCGAGCCGGAGACCACCGACATCGGGGTGTACGACGCCTTCGCACCGGTGCTCGGAGAGGCGTTCCGCGAGGCGACGGCCGAGGACCGGCTGCTCTACGGGTTCGTGAACCACGAGGTCACCACCGTCTACCTCGGCTCCTCACGCGGGCTGCGGCTGCGCCACGTGCAGCCGACCGGCCACTACGCGTGCACCGGCAAGGACACCTCCCTCACCCGCAGCGCCTGGACCGGTGGCGCGACCCGCGACTTCCGCGACGTCGACGCGGCCGCGATGGCGGCGACGGTGAAGCAGCGGCTGGGCTGGGCCGAGCGGCGCATCGACCTGGCAGCAGGCCGCTACGACACCATCCTCCCGCCGTCGTCGGTCGCCGACCTGATGATCGACGCCTACTGGGGCGCGGGCGCCCGCGTCGCCCACGAGGGCGAGTCGGTCTACAGCCGCCGCGGTGGCGGCACCCGGATCGGCGACAAGGTCGCCGCCCCGGGCGTCAGCCTGTTCTCCGACCCGGCCTACGCCGGACTCGAGTGCGCGCCGTTCGTCATCGCGGGCGCGTCGGACAACACCGACTCGGTCTTCGACAACGGCCTGGCGCTCGAGCGCACGGACTGGATCCAGGACGGCCTGCTGACCGGCCTGCTCCAGACCCGCCACTCGGCCGGCATGACCGGCCAGCCCGTGACCCCGATGATCGACAACCTCGTCCTCGAGGTCGGCGACGGCGCCGGCACGATCGACGAGATGGTCGCCGGCACCCAGCGCGGCCTCCTCCTGACCTGCCTCTGGTACATCCGCGAGGTGGACCCGCAGACCATGCTGCTCACCGGCCTCACCCGCGACGGCGTGTACGTCGTCGAGGACGGCGAGATCGTCGGCGCGGCCAACAACTTCCGGTGGAACGAGAGCCCGATCGACCTGCTCAACCGGTTCAGCGCGGCCACCACGTCGGTGCCGAGCTTCAGCCGCGAGTGGGGTGACGACTACTTCTCCCGCACCGCCACCCCGGCCCTGCGGATCCCCGACTTCAACATGTCGAGCGTGTCGCAGGGCGTCTGAGCCTCACTGGGCCGGCGTCAGCCCATCCGCCGGACGCGTTGTCGGTAGTTGCTGCTGTTGTCGCCGTCGATGTCGGAGTCACGGGTCCGGGAGATGTGGTCGACCTTCTCCTGGCTGCCCGACACCGGCTGGGCGGTGATCAGGGTGTCGCGCTCGTAGGCGTGGGACTTGTCGGTGTTGCGGTAGTAGCGGTAGAGCGCCCAGTAGGTCGCCGCTCCCCCGGCCGGGCCGGCGGCGAGGATCCATGCCGGCACGCCTTCGCTGGCCATCACCACGATGTCGGCGATCATGCGGACGCCACCAGGATCCAGCCGGCGATCCCCTCGAGGAAGGTGCCGACGGTGAGGGCGGCGAAGATCAGCCGCGGCTGCGAGACCGGCACGCTGCCCATCGTCTCGCCCGTCCGGGCATTGACCGCGATGTAGTGCAGCATCTTCGTGTTCTCCTGGTAGTAGGAGTAGAGCCACACGGGCAGGTACATCGACACCCAGCGCGATCCGCCCACGTCGACCTTCTCGCCCTCCCACCGCACGCCGCGGTCGAACTGCGACAGCGATCCCTCGACCTGTGAGCGGCCGATCGACAGCAGCTGGTCCTCGAGGACCGGCTCGAGCTCCACGACGTCGAGGTCGCGCTTCTCGCTGGTGAACCCCACGAGGTAGCTGGAGTTCCACTTCACGGCGTTCTTGGTGTCGAACGGCAGGACAGTGTTGACGATGTTGTTGGTGGTCGAGCCGTCGAAGTTCGCGCGGTCGGCAGCGCCCTCGACCGTCAGGTCGTCGACCGTGAAGGCGACCGACCTGTCGACGCGGTAGACGTCGGCGGCGTAGTAGGTCGTCGTGTTGTCACCGCTCTTCTCGGTCCAGCGCCG
Organism: Nocardioides glacieisoli; assembly: GCF_004137245.1. Lineage (GTDB taxonomy): Bacteria > Actinomycetota > Actinomycetes > Propionibacteriales > Nocardioidaceae > Nocardioides > Nocardioides glacieisoli. The sequence goes on along the minus strand of NZ_SDWS01000004.1, from coordinate 67,402 downwards.
TGTCTGCACCTCGCCCACACCGGCGTACGACGCCTCGGCGCGGGCGTCGATCACGAGGTAGGGCAGGTAGACGCCGAGGACGTTCTCGGGGACGAACTCCTTCTTGAAGCGCGGGTGCGCGAAGAGCCGGCGCTTGGAGGCGAACTCGCGGATCTTCTCGACCGCCTCGGCGTGCGTCAGCCGGAACGGCAGCACCGCGTCGGGCACCGCGCCGTTCGGCGTGCGCTGGTTGACGTTGAGGGTGTGGCGGCACCAGTGGCAGCGCGCGTTCATCGCGTGCGCGGTGTCCACCACGACGTCCGCGCCGCAGCCGGTGCACGTCATCGTGATGACGTCGTCGTCGGAGGAGATCTCCTCCGCGCCGCCGGCGATGACGGTGCCCTCGAGCTCGTCGATGCCCACCCCGAGGCCGAACTCCTCCTCGACCCGCGACTCCTGCCACTCGTGGCGGCAGAACAGGCAGATCAGCTGCCCGGTCGACGCCCGCTGGCGGACGTCCGTCGATCCGCACTTCGGGCACCGGTTGACGCCGTCGGCCAGCGACTCGTTGACCATGTCGATGCTCGGGCCCGGCTCGGGCTCGGCGCGGGCCGCCGCCAGCTCCTCCTCGAGGGACAGCGGCGGTCCGTCGAAGACGGGCGCGTCGGGGTCGCGTTCCGACGGACCCGGCGGGGGCTCAGATGCCAAGAGCCTTGGCCTTCGCCGCGTCGTAGTCCTCCTGCGTGATCAGGCCGGCGTCGAGCATCTCCTTGGCGCGCTTGAGCACGGCGACGGGGTCCTCCGCGGCCGGCTCGGCCGGCGCCGCCGGTGCGGCTGCCGGCGCGGCCGGCTGCTGGGGCGCCTGCTGGGTCGGCTGCTGCAGACCCCCGAGGCCCATGCCGCCGGTAGCCATGCCCATCCCGATCAGCCCGCCGGGCCCGGCGTTCTCACCGGCCGACTCGATGCCCGCCGCGACCGACGCCTGCAGGTTCGAGTTGCCGCGCGAGCCCGACAGGGCGTCGGCGCGCTGGACGTTCTTCAGCAGCTCGCGGGTGTTCTCGTCGTACTCGATCGAGATGATCGCGGTTTTCACGATCTCCAGGCCGCGGTCGGTGCGCCACTGGTAGTTCTCCTCGACGGCGGCCGACAGCGACTGCGCGAAGCCGATCGAGTCCTGCTGGAGGCGGGCGATCCGGTTCCCCTTGGCGGGGTCGTTGGTGTACATCGAGAAGGCCGGCGCGAGCGAGCCGACGACCTCGTTGAAGAGCTGCTCGCCGGCGGGGTTGTCGATGTCGGTGAAGTCGAAGACTCCCCGGCCGGTGATCACGCTCGCGGACACGAAGTTGCGGATGAAGGTCAGCGGGTCGCTGATCTTGAGGGTGTAGGTGCCGCGGGTGATCGCGCCGACCTGGGTGTTGAGGAACGCGTCGTCCCAGTAGATCTCCGACTGCGTGCCGAACTTGTTGTTGGGCAGCTCCTTCAGCGTCACGAAAATCGCGGTCTGCTGGCTGCCCGGGCGGCCACCGAACTTGAAGCGCTCCCAGCTCTGCTTGATGAGCGAGTCCACGAGTCCACCGCCGGAAAAGACCGACTGCGAGGCCGTCTCGTCGGAGTCCCAGACGTAGCCACCGGGCTGCGCCGCGAAGCCGGTGAACGCGCCGTCCTCGATCAGCACCAGGCCGTAGCCCTCGGGCACGACGATCTTGGAGCCGTTGGTGATCACGCCGTCGGAGGCGCCGGCGTTCTCGCCGCGGCCGGCGTTCTGGTCCCGGCGCACGGCCGGGAAGACCGCTGCCGTGGCGGGCAGCCCGTCGGGCACCGTGTAGAAGTCGAGCCACTGGTCGGCCAGCGTGCCGCCGATCGCACCGCTCACTGCCTGGAAGAGTCCCATACCGATTTCCCTCCGCAAAGCTCCATGCGGGTGCAGCCGCCCCCGACGGCGGCAACACTAGCGCCCGGCGCGACGCACGGGCACGTACTCCGAGAGGTCAGCGGGCACCGGTCTGGAGCGCCGCCCAGGTCTCCGGCGTGACCACGCCGGTCGGAGCGAGCCCGACGCGGCGCTGGTAGCGGACCACCGCCTTCGCGGTGCGGTCGGTGACGATCCCCGTCGGCCTGGCAAAGCGCTGGCCGGCCGCCACGAGCGCGCGCTGCAGTCGCAACGCCGACTTCCCCGACGAGCCCACCTTCATCAGCGGCGAGGAGCCGCGGGCGAAGAGCGCGGTCCAGGTCGCTGCGTCCGGCTTGCCCGTCGCCCGCAGGTCGTGGCGACGCTGGAACGTTGCCACCGCGCGCACGACGTCACGGTCGAGGTGGCCGTCGAGCTTGCCGCGATAGCGCGCGTTGGTGCGCAGGAGGCACTGCAGGGCGGTCACCCGGTCCCCGCGGCTGCCGGGCCTGAGGCGGGGGTAGGCCGGAAAGTCCATCCGCGTCCTGCCGCACGCCAGCGTCCTCCGAGGGGCCTGCGAGCCGCCGTCGAGCTCGAGGAAGTTGCGGTCGATGGTGAGCGGCACGCCGCCGTGGACGACGGTCGTCTGTGCCTCGTACTGGTGGACGCGCTCGCCGCGCCAGCTGCCGGCACGCACCCACTGCGAGGCGATGTCGACGTCGGCACGGCCGTTGTACCAGGCGTACCAGACCTGGTCGGGCATCTCGTAGGACCCCGGCGACAAGCTGTCGGCGTTGTCGAGCGCGTGGATCCCGGCCGAGACGCTGGAGTAGACGCCGGAGCGACGACCGAGGGCGTGGAGCTGGGAGGTCCAGCCGCTGAGGAAGCGCAGCGCCGACCGGCGGCAGTCGTCACTGGTCACGTCCCACCCGCCCTCGAGGTCGTACCAGAGCGTCGTGGAGGCCGGGAGGCCGAGCTCTCCGGCCCGGGCCACCGCCGCAGCGGCCTCGGCGCGACCCCGAGCGTCGGCGGCGGCGTAGTCGCCGGCCGGGTTCGGGTCGATCAGGTCGCTGTAGGAGGGATGGCACGCGGCCTGCGGGCCGACCCAGATGGGCAGCAGCCGCCAGCCGGCGGCTCGCTGCCGCGCGACCCAGGTGGCGTCGAGGTGCGGTTGACCGGGGTCGGTGGCCGTCGTGCTGCACGAGACCGTCGAGCCGCCGATGTAGACGCCCGCGCCCCAGAAGGGCGACGAGGTGAGCCACGCATCCATCTCGGCCTGGGTGGGCGCGCAGCGCGCGTCGAAGGCATAGCCGGTCAGTCCGTCCGGACGACGGTCGGCTGCGTGAGCGGTGCCGGCTGCGAGCAGCGTGGCGACGATGGCGAGCGCGACGGCCACGACGGCAGCGCGCGCGGGTGCGACAGGCATGTGTTCTCCCCCGAGACGAGTGGTTCGCGCAGACCCTAGCGCGGGTGGCCACCGGGGATCTCGACGTAGGGGTCGTAGGGCGTGCGGGTGTAGACGAAGGTGGCGCACTCGAGGTGGCTGATCGACCCGCCCGGCCGTCGTACGACGTCGAGCCGCTCACCGCGGTGGTAGCCAAGAACGCCGACCAGTGCGCCGTCGACGATCTCGAACCGCTCCCACAGGGTCCCGCCCAGAGCGAGCGGTCGCAGCTCCAGGCCGTCGTTGTGCCAGCGCATCTCGTAGGCCGTGTTGCCCCAGAACCACACCCCCGGCACCCCCAGCACGGGCGTGGGCAGCGCGATCGTCGGCCGCCACGGAGCGGGGCGCTCGTCCGAGGCATCCGGGTCGCCCTCGATGAGCGAGACCGCGAGCGCCCGCGGCACGATGCCGGTGGTCGCGTTGGTGAGGACCACTGCGCCGATGCCGCTGTCGGGGTCGACCTGCAGCGAGGCCATGAAGCCCGGCATCGACCCGTCGTGCCCGACGAGCCGGCCGCCGGGGTGCACGTCGAGCATCAGCCCCAGGCCGTAGGTCGGCGTCACCGGTCGGCCCATCTCGCCGAGCGTCGCCGCCGAGATCACCTGCGGGTGCACTCCGGCCAGCACCTGGCCCCACGTCACCAGGTCCGCCAGCGTCGACCACAGCTGTCCGGCAGGCGCCATGGCCCCGGTCTCGGTCAGCGGCTCGTGCACCCGGATCCCGGTGAAGTGGTCGACGCTCCAGCCCGCCTGCGCGCCCGGGCGCGGGAGGTACGACGTCGTGCGCATGCCGAGCGGCCGGAACAGCCGGTCGTGGGCGAGGTCGCGCCACCGGCCGCCGAACCTCCGGGCGACGACCTCGCCGAGCAGGCCGTAGCCGAGGTTCGAGTAGTGGAACCACTCCCCCGGCCCGGCGACACGGCCCGACCCGTCGTTGGCGGCGAGCAGCGCCGCGACGTCGCTGCCGCGGGTGCGCTCCCACCACGGACCACGCGGCTCACTCTGCATGCCCGAGGTGTGCGCGAGCGCGTCGCGCACGGTGACCTCGCCGTAGCCGCCGATCTCGCCGAGGTGCGCCGACAGCGGGTCGTCCAGGTCGAGCAGTCCCGCGTCGCGCGCCTGCATGACCAGCACCGCGGTCACCGACTTGGTGATCGACCCGATGCGGTACTGCCCGTCGAGCCCGGGCGCGTCACCCGCGCCGCCCGCCCAGACCGCGCCGTAGCGGTCGAAGACGGCACCGACCACGGACGTCAGCCGGCCCTCGGCCTGCGCGACGTCCAGCAGTCGCTGGCGCTGGTCACTCACGGACGAACCCTAGCCTCGGTCAGCTGTCGGCGAAGGCCTCCGGCGGCGGGCAGGCGCACACGAGGTTGCGGTCGCCGTAGGCCTGGTCGATCCGAGCCACGGGCGGCCAGTACTTGTCGGGGTCGATGCCGAGCGGGAAGACCGCGACCTCGCGCGAGTACGTGCGGTCCCACTCGCCGACGAGCGCACGAGCGGTGTGCGGCGCGTGGCGCAGCGGCGAGTCCTCCGGGGTCCACTCCCCCGCCTCCACCCGGGCGATCTCGCCGCGGATGGCGATCATCGCGTCGCAGAAGCGGTCGATCTCGCCCAGGTCCTCGGACTCGGTGGGCTCGACCATGAGCGTGCCGGCCACCGGGAACGACATGGTCGGCGCGTGGAAGCCGTAGTCGACGAGGCGCTTGGCCACGTCGTCGACGCTCACGCCGCTCGCCTTGGAGATGCCCCGCAGGTCGAGGATGCACTCGTGGGCGACGAGGTCGCCGTGCCCGCGGTAGAGCACCGGGAAGTGCTCCTCGAGGCGGTGCGCGATGTAGTTGGCGGACAGCACCGCGATCGCTGTCGCGCGGGTCAGACCGGGGCCGCCCATCATCCGCATGTAGGCCCACGTGATCGGCAGGATGCCCGCGGAGCCGTAGGGCGCCGCGCTGATCGGGCCGATGCCCTCGCGCTTCTCGGCCTCGGGGTGCCACGCGTGGGAGGGGAGGTACGGCGCCAGGTGCTCGCGGACCGCGACCGGACCGACGCCGGGGCCACCGCCACCGTGCGGGATGCAGAACGTCTTGTGCAGGTTGAGGTGCGACACGTCGCCGCCGAACTCACCGGGCCGGGCGTAGCCGAGGAGCGCGTTGAGGTTCGCGCCGTCGACGTAGACCTGGCCGCCGTGGTCGTGGACGATCTTGCAGAGGTCGGTGATCGTGTCCTCGTAGGCCCCGTGGGTCGAGGGGTAGGTCACCATGATCGCCGCGAGGGTGTCGGCGTGCTGGTCGCACTTGGCGAGCAGGTCGTCGAGGTCGACCGACCCGTCGTCGGACGCCTGCACGACGACGACCTTCATGCCGGCCATCACCGCGGAGGCGGCGTTGGTGCCGTGGGCCGACGACGGGATCAGGCACACGTTGCGGCCGGTGTCGCCGTTGGCCCGGTGGTAGCCGCGGATCGCGAGCAGCCCGGCGAGCTCGCCCTGCGAGCCGGCGTTGGGCTGCACCGAGACCTTGTCGTAGCCGGTGACCTCGGCGAGCCAGCGCTCGACGTCGTCGACGAGCTCGCGATAGCCGGTGGCGTCCTGGGCGGGCGCGAACGGGTGCAGGTCGGCGAAGCCGGGCAGGCTCACCGGCTCCATCTCGGTCGTCGCGTTGAGCTTCATCGTGCACGAGCCGAGCGGGATCATCCCGCGGTCGAGCGCGTAGTCGCGCGAGGAGAGCTTGTGCAGGTAGCGCAGCATCTGCGTCTCGCTGTGGTGGGAGTTGAAGACCTCGTGGGTCAGGAACTCCGTGGTGCGACCGAGCGCCTCGGGCAGGCCCGAAGCCGCCTCGTCGTCGCCCGTGGCCACGCCGAAGGCGCGCAGCACCGCGACGACCGTCGAGGGGCTGGTGCGCTCTGAGGTGGAGACCCCGACGAGGTCCTCGTCGATCACCCGGAGGTGCAGGCCGACGGTGCGCGCGGCAGCGACGACCTCGCCGGCGCGGCCGGGCACCGACACGGTGAGCGTGTCGAACCAGGTGTCGTTGACGACGTCGATCCCGCCCGCCCGCAGGGCCGCCGCGATCCGGCTGGCGTGGTCGTGGGTGCGCCGTGCGATCCGGCGCAGGCCCTCGGGACCGTGGTAGACGGCGTACATCGACGCCACCACGGCCAGCAGCACCTGCGCGGTGCAGATGTTGGAGGTCGCCTTGTCGCGACGGATGTGCTGCTCGCGGGTCTGGAGGGCCAGTCGGTAGGCCGGCTTGCCCTCCGCATCGACCGAGACACCGACGAGCCGGCCGGGCAGGTGGCGCTCGAGGCCGGCGGACACCGACATGAAGCCGGCGTGCGGGCCGCCGTAGAAGAGGGGCACGCCGAACCGCTGGGACGACCCGACGACCACGTCGGCGCCGAACGTGCCCGGCGCCTCGAGCAGGGTGAGCGCGAGGATGTCGGCGGCGACGACCGCGAGGCCGCCGCGCTCGTGGACCGCGTCGATCACCGGGCGCGGGTCGCGCACGGCGCCCGAGGCGCCCGGGTACTGCACGAGGACGCCGCTGACGTCACCGTCGGGCAATCCGTCGGCAAGGTCGGCGACGACGACCTCGATGCCCATCCCCTCGGCGCGGGTGCGGACCACGTCGATGGTCTGCGGGAGGGCGTCGGAGTCGATGACGAAGGGGCCTGCGGCGTTGCGCTGCGCGCGGCGTACGAGCGTCATCGCCTCAGCCGCCGCGGTGCCCTCGTCGAGCAGCGACGCGTTGGCGGTCGGCAGGCCGGTGAGGTCGGCGACGACGGTCTGGAAGTTGAGGAGCGCCTCGAGCCGGCCCTGCGAGATCTCGGGCTGGTAGGGCGTGTACGCGGTGTACCAGGACGGGTCCTCGAGCACGTTGCGGCGGATGACCGCCGGCGTGATCGTCGCGTGGTAGCCCAGCCCGATCATCGCCTCGGCCGGCCGGTTCTGGGACGCGAGCGTACGCAGTGCGCGGGCCGTCGCCTCCTCGTCGAGCGGCTCGGGCAGGTCGAGCGCCGCCGCGGTGCGGATGCCGCCGGGGACGGCTGCCGTCATCAGGCCCTCGAGCGAGTCGTGCCCGATCGCCTCCAGCATGTGGGCTACGGCCGCGTCGTCAGGCCCGATGTGGCGGGCGACGAACTCGCCCAACGTGGCGCTGGCCCCGGACGAGGTGGAGAGGTCGTTCGAGGGGGTCGGGGTGGCGTCCGGCACGGGCACTCCTTGAGGTCACTTCGATGACCTCCCCTCTGTCGGCCAGGTGGCCTCCAGAGTGCCAACCCGTGCGGTCCTGGTGCCTGAGAGGTTCCGGGAGGATTTGCCCCTTCGGCGCACTGCGACCTGCCCGGGGGCCTGCCGCAACGACTCTCCCGCACGGGATGTCGGCTCCCCCAGTTTAGCGATACGCAACAGAAATGGACGAAGCCGCCCTCGCCGGGGCGGCTTCGTCGGAGGTTCGTGTGGTGCGCCGGAGTGTTCAGCCGGTCTGGCGGGCGGCGCGACGGGCGGCGAGCTCGTCGCCCGCGACCGTTCCGGCCGGCTCCTCGGCCGCACGCTCGCTGGGGAGCTCGGCGAGCGTGCCCTCGATCTCGCGCCAGACACCGCCGATGGCGATGCCGAAGACGCCCTGACCGCCCTGGAGGAGGTCGATCACCTCGTCGTTGCTGGTGCACTCGTAGACCGACGCGCCGTCAGACATCAGGGTGACGCGCGTCAGGTCGTCGGTGCCGCGCTCGCGCAGGTGGGCGGTGGCCGTACGGATCTGCTGGAGCGAGATGCCCGCGTCGAGGAGACGCTTGACGACCTTGAGGATCAGGATGTCGCGGAAGGAGTAGAGCCGCTGCGAGCCCGACCCGGCAGCGCCACGCACGCTCGGCTCGACGAGCCCGGTGCGGGCCCAGTAGTCGAGCTGGCGGTAGGTGATGCCGGCGGCGTTGCACGCGGTCGGCCCGCGGTAGCCGGTGTCGCTGGGGAGCGGGGAGACGTCGTCGGCGAAGAGGAGCCCCTGCTCCTCGGCGAGGCCGGCGGCCTCGGCCGCAGCCTGTGCCGCGGCGGCGTCCACGCCCGGGTCGTTCTCGTTGCTAGCCACAGCCAAGCCTCCACGTCGGTTCCTCCGCTGAGCAGCAACTCCTGGGGGAAGGATCCGAGCGGCGCCGGTCGAACCGGCAACGACAACGGTGGAGTTACAACGAAGACATCTCAAGGTAAGCCCGAGAGTTCGGGTTGTCCATCCACGCCACGGCGTGTCGCAACCCTCAACCTAAGGTTGAGGGTGAGTGTTTCTCGTGGGGCCGCTGAGGCTCACGGGGACTCGAAGTCGTCGGGTGAGACATGGTCGAGGAACTCCCGGAACCGCTCGACCTCGTCCTCCTGCTCGGCCGGCACGGCGAGGCCGGCCTCGTCCAGCACGGCCTCTGCGCACACGATGCGGGTGCCCGTGCGCAGCGCCAGGGCGATCGAGTCGGACGGTCGTGCGCCGACCTCGGCGCCGCCGTCGAAGACGAGCTGGGCGAAGAAGATGCTGTCCTGCATGTCGACGATGCGGACCTCGACGAGCCGCTGGCCGGTGGCTTCCAGCACGTCGCGCATCAGGTCGTGGGTCAGCGGCCTCGGCGGCGTCACGCCCTGCTGCGCGAAGGCGATCGCTGTCGCCTCCACGGCCCCGATCCAGATGGGGAGGTAACGCTCCCCCGTCACCTCTCGCAGCAGCACGATCGGCTGGTTCGAGGGCATCTCGACGCGGACTCCGACGACGTCCATTTCGCGCATGCCTCCACCCTACTCACGTGGCGTGAGGTGGCCGGCGGCGCTCCTCTACCGGCGCTAGCCGCGGTCGAGCCCGACCTTCACCAGCGTCGCGTGGAGACGTACGGACAGCGCGGCGATCTCCGAGGTGGCGTCCTCGGCGCGGCCGCGTGCGGCGGCGTCACGGCCCCGCGCGAGCGGCGCGACAACCTGCTGGACGAGTCCGACCTCGCGGTCGGCGGAGGTCTTGAAGGCACGCAGGTGCCGCGGCTCGAACCCGAAGTCGGCGAGCTCGCGGGCGGTCTGGGCGACCACCAGGGCGTCGCTGTCGAAGTGACCGGTGCCGGTGCGGGCGCTGACCAGGCCGAACTGCTCGAGCTGCGTGAGGAGCTCCTCGGAGATGTCCGCCACCTTCAGCAGCTCGCGGCGCGAGAGCCGCAGGTCGCTCGTCCGGCGGAACGACTCGGGGCTGGGCAGCCCGTCGGCGCTCAGCGCCACCTTGGGAACGGTGGGCACGACCGACTCGATGGCGGGAGGCTCGTGCCCGCGGTCGATCGCATCGAGGTGCTCGCCGATCACCTTGAGCGGGAGGTAGTGGTCGCGCTGCATCAGCAGGATGTAGCGGAGCCGGGAGACGTCGTCCCCGGAGAACTTGCGATAGCCCGCGGCAGTGCGCTCGGGCTTGACGAGGCCCTGGTCCTCCAGGAAGCGGATCTTGGGGATCGTCACCCCGGGGAAATCGGGACGCAGCTGGTCGAGGACCTGCCCGATGTTGTAGCGGGCGCCACGACTCGCGCCAGCGGGCGTCGAGGCACTCAACGGCTCAGCTGACCGGGTGGGAGGAGAAGAACACCAGGCGGTACTTGCCGATCTGCACCTCGTCGCCGTCGTTGAGGGCGACGGAGTCGATGCGGTCGCGGTTGACGTAGGTGCCGTTGAGGCTGCCGACGTCGCCCACCGTGTAGCCCCCGTCCGAGCGGCGGAACTCGGCGTGGCGGCGGGACACCGTCACGTCGTCGAGGAAGATCTCGCTGTCCGGGTGCCGGCCCGCGCCGACGACGTCGGTGTCGAGCAGGAACCGGCTGCCCGCGCTCGGACCGCGCTGCACGACCAGGAGGGCATGGCCCTCCGGGAGGGCGTCCACGGCGGCCGCGTCGACCGGGCTGAGCTGGCGGTCGGACGACTCACGCTGGTCGGGGACCCCGAAGGTGATCGTCGCAGTGGACTCGACCTGGCTGGCCCCGACAGGGGTGGCGCCGGTGTCTTCCCCGGCGAGCAGCTTGGTGCCGCACTGGGCACAGAAGCGCGCATCGTCAGGGTTCTGCTTGCCACAGGCGGTGCAGAACGGCATGGAAACTCCTCGACGGATCGACGCCCAACCCTCAGCCGAGAGTTGAGGTTGACGGTTGTAGCGAACCTATCAGCCGCGCAAGGTGGCGTCGCGACGAACGGTCCGCGAGGCACCCCGGTGTGGGCGCGGGTTCAGCCGGCGATGCTGGCCTGGTAGGCGGTGGCGTCCATGAGGCCGTCGACCTGGGAGGCGTCGGAGACGCTGACCTCGAAGAGCCAGCCGGCCTCGTAGGGGTCGCTGTTGACCAGCTCGGGCGTCGAGTCGAGGGCGGCGTTGGTCGCCACGACCTCACCCGTGACCGGGGCGTAGATGTCGCTGACCGACTTGGTCGACTCCAGCTCGCCGCAGGTGTCGCCCGCCGTGACGCCGTCGCCGACCTGCGGCAGGGAGACGTACACGATGTCGCCGAGGGCGTCCTGGGCGAAGTCGGTGATGCCGACGCGCACCGACCCCTCGGCGTCGCCGGGGGTGCGGACCCACTCGTGCTCACTGGTGTACTTCAGGTTCTCCGGATACACGGTGGCTCCTCCTGAGATGGCTGGGGACAGCTCTGGTGACAGCTGGTGTGCGGCAGGCTACTGGCCGTCGTCGAGCTCCGCATACTCAGGTCGCGAGGACTCCCGGACGCTGGTGATCTCCACCGTCTCGAGCTCCTCGACCTCGACGGTGGCACCGTCCTCGGTCTGCAGCGTCTCGATGGGGCCGCTGGAGAAGGCCAGGGCCGTCTGGAGCAGGTGGCGGTCACCGATGACCTCCAGGACGTAGGGCGACTCGAGGAGCTGGCCGTCGAGCTCGATGCCGCCGACGGCGTCCTCGAAGTGGCTGTCGGCGCCCAGGCGGATCGAGTCGTTGAACTCCATCGCCTCGGCTCCAGCGGTGCGCAGCTCCTGGATGGTGTCGAGGAGCGAGCCGACCGCCACCCGGCTGGTGGACTCGGTGATCGTGATGCGCAGCCCCTCGCCGGAGACCGGCACCAGGCCGGCGACGATGTTGAGTGTCCGGACCCGCTGCTCGGCCTCGTCGAGCGCCGCCGCGCGGGCCTGGCTCTCGTCGAGCAGCTCCTCGCGGCGCGCGTCGAGCCGGTCGACCTCGCGCCGGGCGCGCTCGGCGGTGCCGGTCAGTCCGTCGAGGACCTGGATCAGGTCCCTCTCGCGCAGCCCCGCGTAGGTGTCGTTGGCGGCGGTGCCGCGCACCTGCACGACGAAGGCGAAGCCCAGGACGGCCAGCAGCACCGCCACCACCGCCTGGCGTCGCGAGGGGCGGGTGATCGCGTTGCGCAGCCTGTCGTCCTGCGGCTCAGGGTCGGGCTCGCGGTGCTCCGGCGTGGGGTCGGGCGTGGGGTCGGGCGTGAGGTCAGGCATGGAACACGTGCCTGCGGATCGCTGCGACGTTGGAGAAGATCCGGATGCCGAGCACGACGACCACGCCGGTCGTCAGCTGGGCACCGACACCGAGCTGGTCGCCGAGGTAGACGATCGCGGCGGCGATCACGACGTTGCTGACGAAGGAGACGACGAAGACCTTGTCGTCGAAGATGCCGTCGAGATAGGCGCGGAGACCGCCGAACACGGCGTCGAGGGCGGCCACCACGGCGATCGGCAGGTAGTTCTGCAGGCCCAGCGGCACGTCGGGGGCGAAGAGCAGCCCGGCGACGATGCCGAGCAGCAGACCCAGCGCAGCGATCATGGCGCGCTCCCCTCCCCTTCCGGTACGCCTTCGGGATCGGCGTTGAGCTCGATCACATCACGCAGCGACGGCCCGGGGGCAGCAGGCAGGCGCATGTTCTCGACATTCTCGGCGCTGTAGAGGAGGTCGAGACCGTCGACCAGCAGGAACCACGTCCGGCCCTGGCTGGTCTGCAGCAGCCTCGCCTGGAGCGACCGGGTGTCCCCGATCGCCTGCACGACGTAGGGCGCGAGGACGGGACGTCCGTTCACGTGCACGGCACGACCCGTGTTGCGGATCCCACCGAGGGCGTTGATCCGCTGGTCGTTGATCGCCACCGCCTCGGCGCCGGCGGCCCACAGGCCGTCGACCAGGGTCGCCAGGTCCTCGTCGCGGATCTCGTTGTCGACGTCGGTGTTCTCCCGGTTGGAGACAGTGATCCGCACGCCCGGACCGCGCACGGCGGCGAACCCGGTGTTGAGCTCGGCCCGGTCGACGCGGGCGGCGATGCCGTCCAGCTGGCCCTGCACCGTGGTGCTGTTGCTCGCGACGTCCTGGTTGGCGCTGGTGAGCTCGGCGACGGTGCGCTGCAGGTCGCCGAGCCGGTCGCTCTGGACCTCGATCCGCTCCACCAGCGCCGCCCGGCTGAGCTCGTTGACCTCCGCCTCGCGGTCGGTCTGCGCAGCGACGACGGCGGCCATCACGCCGAGGACCACGACCGCGACGAGGCTCGCCCAGTGCGGCCGCGTCCGCACCGCGGGCGCCTCGCCCGCCGCCGCACGCTTGCGGGCGACGTGGGCGTAGTCCTCGTCCATCGACCGCGTCGTGATGAGCGTCAGCAACGGGGTGGTGACGTGCTCGGGCAGCTCGCGCTCGCGCGTGTCCGTCCCCGAGCCGGCCCGCCGGTCACCGCCCTCAACCATGGTCGGCCGCGGACGACGTACGCCTGGGGGTGTCGCGCAGCAGCGTGCGGACCTGCCAGGCGTAGAGCACGCCGGCCCACCAGTAGAGCCCGATCCCCCACCAGGCGAAGGCCCAGCCGAAGGTGCGGGCCAGGTTCGCGACGATGCCGTCGCCCTCGCCCAGCAGCAGGAGCGGGAAGGCGTAGAGGAGGTTGAACGTCGCGGCCTTGCCGAGGAAGTGGACCGGCAGTGCGGAGAACCCGCGGGTGCGCAGGATGGGCACGAGACCCCACAGCAGCAGGTCGCGCAACGGCAGTGCGAGCGCCACCCACCACGGGATGATGTCGCGGAGGTAGAGCCCGATGACGACCGCGAGGATGTAGAGCCGGTCGGCGACCGGGTCGAGGATCTCGCCGAGCTTGGAGAACTGGTCGAGGCGTCGGGCGAGCCAGCCGTCGAGGTAGTCGGTGAACCCGGCGACCATCAGGACCACGAGGGCCCAGGCGTCCGCCTCGGGTCCCAGCACCAGCCACAGGAAGAGGGGGACGCCGGCCAGCCGCACCACACTGATGATGTTGGGCACGGTCCAGACGCGCGACTCTTCCTCGGTCACGACCAGACCCTATCCAGCACCGGTGGGATCAACGTGCGTCGACGCTCGGCACGTCATGGTGCGCCGCGTCGCGGATCTCGCCCACCAGCTCCTCGAGCACGTCCTCGAGGGTGACGAGACCGACGACCTCACCGTCGCGGCGTACGACCCGGGCCATGTGGGCGCCCTTGACCTGCAGGCTCTCGAGGGCGTCGTGGAGCAGGTCACCGGGGTGGACGGTCGCGAACGGGCGGATCCACTTGTCCTCGATGACTCGCGAGCGCTTGTCGTCGTCGGACTCGAGGGCGTCCTTGATGTGGAGGTAGCCGAGGAGCTCGCCGTCGGGTGCTGCGACCGGGAACCGGCTGAACCCGGTCGCGGCGCACACCGCCTCGACGTCGGCCACGGTCGAGCCGGGCGCGACGGTCGCGAGGGTGTCGGGCGTCATCAGGATCGACTCGACGGACTTCTCGGTGAAGCCGAGGGCGCCTGCGAGGCGGTCGTACTCGTCGGCCTCGATCAGTCCCTCGCCGCGCGACTCCTCGACCAGGGCGGCGACCTCCTCGCGCGTGAAGCTCGAGTGGACCTCGTCCTTGGGCTCGATCCGCAGCAGTCGCAGGACGCCGTTGGCGGCCATGTTCATCCCGGCGATGACCGGGCGCAGCACGGTGACGATGACCATCATCGGCGGGCTCAGCACCAGTGCCGCGCGGTCCGCGCCGGCGAGGGCGATGTTCTTGGGGACCATCTCGCCGAGGACCACGTGGAGGTAGACCACGATCGACATCGCGACCACGAACGAGACCGGGTGGAGCAGGTCCTCGGGGAGACGCGCGGCGTGGAAGACCGGCTCGAGCAGGTGCGCCACGGCAGGCTCGCCGATGGCGCCGAGGCCGAGCGAGCAGACGGTGATGCCGAGCTGGGCGCCCGCCATCACGAGCGAGATGTTCTCCATCGCCCGCAGGGTGGTCCGGGCGGCGCGCGAGCCCTCCTGGGCCCGCGGCTCGATCTGGCTGCGGCGGGCCGCGAGCAGGGCGAACTCGGAGCCGACGAAGAACGCGTTGAGGGCGAGCAGGACGACCGCGAGGCCGACGCCGAGGAGGTCGCCGTTCATCGGCCGGCCCCCTCTGCCGTGACGGTCGCGTCGGCGTCGGGGCCCGGTGCGACGAGACGCAGGTCGATCCGGTCGATGCGCAGGCCGTCCATCCGCTCGACGGTCAGCATCACCAGCCGCTCGCGCACCTCGTGGGGGTCGGCGCGGTCGGGCACCGGGACCTCGACGCGGTCCCCCGGCTCGGGGATCTTGCCGAGCTCGCGCATGACCAGGCCGGCGACGGTGTCGTAGTCCTCGTGGTCGGGCAGCTCGATGTCGGTGGCGTCCTCGACCTCGTCGGGGCGCAGCAGGCCCGAGAGCGTCCAGCTGCCGTCGCGGCGCTGCCGGATGCGTGCCCCGAGGCGGTCGTGCTCGTCGGAGATGTCGCCCACGATCTCCTCGACGACGTCCTCGAGGGTCACGATCCCGGCGTGGCCGCCGTACTCGTCGAGGACGATGGCCATCTGGAAGCCGTCCTGGCGCAGCAGCGCGAGCAGCGGGTCGAGCCGGAGGCTGTCGGGCACGACGACGGGGCGCACCATCACGTGCTTGATGCGGGTCGTCGCGCGCTCGTGGACGGGCACCGCGACAGCGTGCTTGACGTGGACCGTGCCGACGACGGTGTCCTCGGCGTCGAGCACCGGGAAGCGGGAGTGGCCGGTCTGGCGGGCGAGGTCGATCACCGACGAGACGCGGTCGGCCTCCTCGACGGTCGTGGTCCGCACGCGCGGCGTCATGATCTCGCCGGCGGTGTGGGTGCCGAACTCGACCGAGCGCTCGACGAGCTCCGCGGTGTCGGCGTCGAGGGTGCCCTGGTCGGCGGACCGTTGCACCAGCGAGGCGAGCTCCTGCGAGCTGCGCGCCGAGCGCAGCTCCTCCTGGGGCTCGATGCCGAGGCGCCGCACGATCGCGTTGGCCGAGCCGTTGAGCGCCCGGATCGGGCCTCGGGTGAGCGCTGTGAAGCCGCGCATGAAGCCCTGCGTCGCGCGGGCGGTCTCGAGCGGGCGGGCGATGGCGAGGTTCTTGGGGACCATCTCGCCGAAGATCATCGTGACGACGGTGCCCAGGGCCAGGCCGATCGCCAGGGACAGGGGCGTGACCACGCCGTCCGGCACGCCCGCCGAGGCCAGCGGGCCGTCGATGAGGTCGGAGATCGCGGGCTCGGCGAGGAAACCGATCGCCAGGTTGGTCACGGTGATGCCGACCTGGGCGCCGGAGAGCTGGGTGGACAGCGACCGCAGCGCGAGCTGCACGCCGCGCGCGCCCTCGTCGCCGTCGGCGGCGGCACGCTCGACGCTCGGGCGGTCGACCGTGACGAGGGAGAACTCGGCGGCCACGAAGAGGCCGCAGGCGGCCACGAGGGCCAGCGAGACGAGCAGCAGGAGGAGGGGGGTCACGACGCGCACCAGGTGTTCAGTGCGGTCGTGCGGGGACTTTGACTACCGTCCATGGCGCTGCTGGGGGTTCCTTTGTCTGGAGGTCGGCGAAGGCACAGCGTACCGGTCGGCGCCCCGTTGGCCCCAGTCGTCGTGTCGCTTTGGGAAGGGGCCCCCCGGCCACCTACTGTGACCCACACATCGGGGTGAGTCATCCGGGCCGCTCCGGTCCCCCGGGGCGAGGAATTTCACCAGATGCGAGTGTGGGCACAGTCGATCACGGCTGCACTGCTCGTGGTCCTCGTGGCCGCACTCGCCACGGTCACCGCCGACGGCGGCTCGATCGCCTCCGGTGCGGGCTCCGTGCGGATGGTGCAGGGCACGCAGCAGCCGGGCTCGGCCCCGCAGGAGACGCGTCCCAACCTCGTCTTCGTCCTCACCGACGACATGCGCGACGACGACCTCGACCACATGCCGATCACCCGGGCCCTGCTGGCCGACCAGGGCATGGAGTTCACCGACGCGATCTCGCCACACCCGCTCTGCTGCCCCGCCCGCGCCCAGCTCGCGACCGGGCAGTACGCCCAGAACAACGGCGTCCAGCACAACCGTGGCGTCCACGGCGGCTTCGAGGCACTCGACCCCGCCGAGGAGGCCAGCGCGTGGTTCCGTGACAACGGCTACCGCACCGGCTTCGTCGGGAAGTTCCTCAACGGCTACGGCCCGCGTGACGTCCGCCCGGCCGGCTGGTCGCGCTGGGACGCCCTGACCCACGGCGTCTACGACTACGTGAACTTCTCGATGACGGGCGACGGCGATCCGCAGCGCTACACGGACAGCTACGTCACGTCGGTCATCGAGGACCACGCCAACCGCGCCGTGCGCGACTTCGCCGCATCGGGCGACCCCTTCGTGCTGTACGCCTGGCACCTCGCGCCGCACTACCGGATCACGCCGGAGGGTGGGCGCAGCCTTCCGCTGGCCGCCACGCAGGACGAGGGAAAGTTTCTCGACGAGACGCCGTCGTCGTTCGACGACCCGGCGTTCAACGAGGCCGACGTCAGCGACCAGCCGGCCTACCTGCGCCACCTCTCCCCCGCCTCCCGCAGCGAGATCGCTGCGGAGAACACCGCGCGGCTCCAGTCGCTGCAGGCGGTCGACCGGGCGGTCGGCTCGCTGGTCGAGACCCTCGACGAGCAGGGCGTGCTCGACGACACCTACATCGTCTTCTCCTCCGACAACGGCTACTCCCTCGGCGAGCACCGCTTCGTGGGCAAGGACGTGCTGACCGACGAGGCCCTCCAGGTCCCGCTCCTCGTGCGCGGCCCCGGCATCGCGCCCGGCTCGACCTCGGACCTGCCGGTCACGCTGGTCGACCTCCCCGTGACGTTCGCCGAGCTGACCGGCGTCTCGCCGCAGTGGCAGGTCGACGGGACGTCGCTGATGCCGACGCTGTTCGGCGAGGACCAGGTCTTCCGCGACACGACGCTGATCCAGACCGGCCGGACCCTCGGCGACGGGTGGTCGCACCGCGGCGTACGCACCGATCGCTACCTCTACGGCACCGACGGCGCCGACGGCTTCCTCTACGACCGGCTCCTCGACCCCGACGAGCAGTTCAACCTCATCGACGACCCGGCCTACGCCGCCGTGCGCTCCTCCCTCGAGCTGCGCCGGACCGAGCTGGTCACCTGCGCCGGCTGGACCTGCAACCAGGAGTTCGGCCCCCTGCCCGAGCCGGTGACCGACACCGCTCCCTGACCCGCCGCCCTGCCTTGCCATGATGTCCGGCGTGTCCGAGGTCCTCCACCCTGTCGTCGTCCAGGTCCTGCCGGTCGCGGTGTTCCTGCTGGCGATCACGGTGACGGCCGAGATCGCCCAGCTGGCCGGCGTCTTCGACGTCGCCGCGCACGCGATGGCACGCCGGGCACGGCACCGCGTGGTGCTGCTCTGGCTGCTCTTCGCGGCCCTCGCCGTCGTCAGCACGATCGTGATGAGCCTCGACACGACGGCCGTGCTCCTCACGCCGGTCGGCCTTGCGATCGCGCAGCAGACCGGGATCGCGCCGATGCCCTTCGCACTCACGACGCTCTGGATCGCCAACACCGGGTCGCTCCTGCTTCCCGTCTCGAACCTGACCAACCTCCTGGCCGTGCACCGCTTCGAGGACCTCGGCGCCGGTCACGGCGACTACGTCCGCACCGCGGCCCTGCCCGCGGTGACAGCCATCGTCGCGACGCTCGTGCTGATCGCGATCCTCCAGCGCAGGTCGCTGCGCGGGACGTACGCCGTCGACCCGCCCGCCGACCCGCACGATCGGACGCTCCTGATCATCGCCGGCGTCGTGTCGCTGGCAATCGGTCCGCTGTTCGCCGTCGGGCTGGAGCCGGCCGTCGTGTCCGTGGCGGCGGCGGCGGTGCTGCTCGCCGCGACGCTGTGGCGAGCGCCGGGCCTGCTGCGCGAGGTGCGACCACCGTGGCTGATGGCGGGCGCCTTCGTGCTCGTCGCCGGACTGCTGCGCGCCGCCCAGGCCGAGGGACTGCTCGACTGGCTGGCACCGGCCGTCGGGACCGGGACCCGTCCGCTCGACCTGCTGCACCTGTCCGGCGCGTCCGCGGTGGCGGCCAACCTCGTCAACAACCTGCCGGCCTACCTCCTCGTCGAGCCGTCCGCCGCCGGGGACGTACGCCGCCTCGTGGCGACGCTGGTCGGCGTCAATACCGGCGCCCTGGTCACGCCGTGGGCCTCCCTCGCCACCCTGCTCTGGCTCCAGCGCTGCCGCTCGGCCGGGCTGCAGGTGCCCCTGCTCAAGCTCGCCGGCTGGGGCTCGATGTGCGCGGTCGTCTGCGTGACCGCGGCGACGCTGACCATCCGCTGACTGGCGATACTGGTCGCGTGATCACCCGCGACGACGTGCTGGCCGCCCGCGACCGCATCGAGGGTCGCGTCCGGCGTACTCCTCTGCTCGCCCCGTTCGGAGCCGACGACGTGTGGCTCAAGCTGGAGCACCTCCAGCACTGCGGCGTGTTCAAGACCCGCGGCGCCTTCAACCGACAGCTCGCGGCCCTCGAGCGCGGTGAGCTGGGCGTCGCCGGCATCGTCGTGGCGTCGGGCGGCAACGCCGGGCTCGCCCACGCCTTCGCGGCCCGCGCACTCGGCGTCCGGGCCACGGTCTTCGTGCCGGAGCCGGCACCGGAGGTCAAGGTGCAGCGGATCCGCGCCTACGGTGCCGAGGTCGTGCGGGCGGGTGCGGAGTACGCCGAGGCGCTCGCTGCCGCCGTCGACTTCGGGCACGCGCAGGGAGCCGCCTTCGCGCACGCCTACGACCAGCCCGAGGTCGCGGCCGGCGCCGGGACGCTGGCCGAGGAGGTGCTCGAGGACGAGCCGTCGATCGACACGATCGTCGTCGCCGTGGGTGGCGGTGGGCTCTACGCGGGCGTCGCTGCGGCCGTACACGGTCGCGCTCGCGTCGTCGCGGTCGAGCCCGAGGCGTGCCCGACGCTCCACCGCGCGATGGCGGCTGGGCACCCCGTCGACGTGGAGGTCTCCGGCGTCGCGGCGGACTCGCTGGGAGCACGCCGCGTCGGCGACCTCGCCTTCGCCGCGCAGCAGGCCGAGCCGCCGGTCTCGGTGCTGGTCAGCGAGGACGCGATCCTCGAGGCCCGGAGCCGGCTCTGGGCCGACTACCGCATCGCCTCCGAGCACGGTGCCGCGACGGCGTACGCCGCCCTCCTGTCCGGTGCCTGGTCACCCGCCGACGGCGAGCGGGTGTGCGTCGTCGTCTGCGGGGCCAACACCGACCCGACGACTATGGGCTGACGCAACGACGGAGGACCAGCGCACGATCTCGGCGTTCCGGCTAGCTCTTCGCCGACTGGCTTTCCGTAGGAACGTTGCTAGGGTCAAAGTCGTGGAGGCACTCATGGAGGTCGGGTCGGCGATGACCGCTGACTGTTCCTACCTGCCTTCCCACGTGCCCTCCGGTGCCGCGCTGCTCGCCATCGAGCTGAGCGAGGAAGCCCGCGGCATGAGTGGTCTTGACGTCCTGCGTCGCAGCGTCGACCGCGCCCCGCCCGTCCACTGAGCTGACCCTCCCCGGGCGAACCGCGTAGCGGCGCCCGCTCCTTCACGCGCCCGACGTCGGGCTGCGTGGCGCCGCTCAAGGACCGCACCGTGACCACTGACATCTCTGCACTCCTCACGACTCCACCGCACACCGCAACCACCGCATCCGTGGCGACCAGGACCGCACCGGGCCGGGACGTCCGGGCCGCCGGCCCGACCGCCCAGCTCGTGGCACTCCCGCAGCTCGACTCCGGACTGCCGTCGACTCCCGCTGGCGTGGACGACCACTTGGCGCGCATCGAGCACGCACGCCAGGCGCAGCTGGACTCTCTTCCGGTTGCCTCGAGCAACGTCGTCGCCGAGGCGCACCGACGGATCGTTGCGCGGATCCTCGAGCAGGTCCGGGACGCGCGCGTCCGAGTGCGCCACGGCACCTACGGGCGCTGCACCCACTGCGGCACGCCCATCCACCGCGGCGTCCTCCAGCGCGAGCCCTGGCAGGCGGCCTGTCCGGCCTGCGACCCCAGTGCTCGTTGAGCACGCCCTCCAGTCAGGAAGTTGATCCCATGTCTCAGCGCGTCGCCGTCGTCGGAGCCGGAATGGTGGGCCTGTCCACCGCCTGGTTCCTGCAGGAGCACGGCTTCCACGTCACCGTCTACGAGCGCCACCGTGTCGCCTCCGGGTCCTCCTGGGGCAACGCCGGCTGGCTCACTCCCGCCCTGACCGCCCCGCTGCCCGAGCCGGCAGTCCTCGGCTACGGCGTCCGCGCGGTCGGCCGCCCCTCGTCACCGGTCTACCTGCCGGTGCGACCCGACCCGCGCCTGCTCCGCTTCCTCGCCGGGTTCGCGCGCAACAGCACCTCCCGCCGATGGGGCCTCGGGATGCGGGCCTACGCGCCGATGAATCGAGGCGCTCTGGCCGCATTCGACGAGCTCAGCGCCGGCGGCGTCGAGTCCGCCACCCACGAGGCCCACCCGTTCGTCGCTGGTTTCCGCACTCTCGAGGATCGTGCACCGATCGTCCAGGAGCTCGAGCACATCCGAGACGCTGGACAGGACGTGAAGTACGACCTCCTGTCCGGGGACGAAGCGCGCGTGGTGGAGCCGTCCCTGTCGGATGCCGTCGGTTCGGCTGTGCTCCTGCACGACCAGCGCTACCTGGACCCACCCGCATTCCTCGCAGCGCTTGCCGCCTCGTTCGTCACGCGCGGCGGAAGGCTCATCGAGGGCGCGACCGTCGACCGCGTCAGCGAGACCGCCCGCGGCGCCTACGTCACCACCCGCGAGCCGCTCGACGGCCAGAGCGGGTTCGACTACGTGGTCCTCGCGAACGGCGCCTGGGTGGGACACCTGGCACGCCGGTTCGGAGTACGCCAACCGGTCCAGGCAGGCCGCGGCTACTCGTTCAGCGTCACCGGCGACCAGCTCCCACAGACGCCGGTCTACTTCCCGACCCAACGCGTGGCCTGTACTCCCATCTCGTCGCCCGAGGGCCCACGGCTGCGCGTTGCCGGGATGATGGAGTTCCGTGCCCCGGACGCCGCCCTCGACCAGCGGCGCATCGACGCGATCGTCAACGCCACCCGACCCCTCCTGAGTGGGGTCGACCTCGATCAGCGCCGCGACGAGTGGGTGGGATCTCGGCCGTGCACCGCAGATGGTCTTCCCCTCATCGGGCGCACCAACGCCCCAGCTGTGTTCGTTGCCGGTGGTCACGGCATGTGGGGCATCGCCCTCGGCCCGCTCACCGGGAAGCTCCTCGCGCACCGCATTGCCTCCGGCACGACGCCCCCGGAGCTGCTGGCCTTCGACCCGCTGCGCTGACCACCCGACGCGCCGGGCCGCGCGTCCCTGCCTCGCGCAGGCCGGCGTTCCACCCGCAAGGACACAGAAGGAGACACACATGTCCAGCAGTCCGCTGCACCCAGCCACCGTCATCGCAAGCATGCTCATTCCCCGCGGTACGCGCTCCCCAGCACCTGAGCCGCAGGAGGTGCGTGCCCGTAGAGCACCGGACCGTCGCCGGACCCTGGTACGGCGCCTACGTCTCTCAGCCACCTGCGCGATCCTCGTCCCGCTCGTGGTCGCGGTCGTCGCCCGGTTCACAGAAGACGGTCCCGCTCGGGTGCTGCTCACGTGGCTCATCGCACTGCTCGCTGGCGCGGCTGTGTACACGTTCGCGGCCTCCGGCAACCTCCCTCGCCGCCGTACCCGGTAGCCATGCACCGACACGCCCACGAGCCCCCCACCTGACGTGCAGGTGGGGGGCTCGACCCGCTGCGGGGCCACCGGCGGATCACCACTTGTGCATGGTGCCGTGCTCGATGTTGTAGTACATGCCGATGTGCGTGTAGAAGTTCATCGCGCCGAAGAGCAGGAACACCGTGCCGCCGATGATCCAGGCCCACACGGCCCAGCGGAGCAGCCGGGGCCGGTCGGTCCAGAGTGCACCCGCGAACAGCAGCGCCCCGACAGCGACGATGCCCCACAGGCCTCCGAGGAACAGCGCCTCGAGGAGGGGAAGGTGACCGAAGCGACCGCTGATCGGCTCTTCCGGCGGAGCCGCACCGAGCTGGAAGCGTACGAACGTGATGGCCAGGACTCCCATCGCCAAGCCGAGTGCCCCGACGAAGATCCCGACCGGCTTGAACGCTGCCAGGGTCGCCGCGTTGGCCTCCGCCACCTCGCCCGCGTAAAGCGCGCGGTGGCGCCACAGGTAGACGGCGGCGAAGAGCAGCAGTGCTCCGAATGCCGCGGCGGGCTGGCCGAAGGCGATGTTGGCGTACTCGAATCCGCCACCTCCGAACGGCCACGTCACGGTGGTGTGGATGCCCAGGGCGAGCAGCAGGACACCCGTGACCCCGAAGAATCCCGCCCAGCCCTCGCTCTCGATGCGCGTGTTCTTGATGAGCTGCGCCAGGAAGGCCGCGAAGCCCAGGAGGCCCGCCCCTGCTGTGAGTGCGACCAGCTCGTTGTAGACGATCACGTCGTCCACCCTCCTTCTCTGCCCTCCGCGGGCACTGTCTCGTTGTCGGATCGGTCGGCCGCCACCGCAAGGTGGATGACGCCGGCGACCAGGAAAGCCGTCACCGTGACGACGAGCGAGATCAGCAGCGTCCACGCCAGGAACTCGTTCACAGCACCCTCCTCAGTCCGTCGTTTGGTAGAATAACGCTACGCGTAGCGTAGTTATTCCGACGGAGAGGCCACATGACCCCCACCACCCCTGGTGCACCCGGGCGACCCCGTCGCGCGGAGACGGACGCCAGCATCCACGAGGCTGCCCTGCGACTCCTGCGCACAGGAGGATCGCGCGGCGTCACCGTCGAGGCCGTCGCTGCGGCATCCGGCGTCGCCAAGACGACCATCTACCGCCGCTACTCCGACCGGGAGGACGTGTTGCGTGCGGCGCTGTCGGCAGTCATCGTCCCTCCTGAGAACCCGGTCGGCGAGACGCCGCGGGACAGGATCCGGTGGGCGCTGGACCAGACGTGGCACCAGATGTCCGACGTGCTCGGCCCCGGAGGCCTGGCAACGATCCTGAGGGAGGACGACCCGCAGTTCAGCGAGCTGTTCCGAGGCGTCCTGACTCCCTACACCGATGCGTTGGTCGAGCTGATCCGCTCCGACATCGCCGCAGGCGCACTCCGACCGGGGCTGGAGCCGGACACGGTGGTCAGCCTGCTGATCGGGGCCTACGTGGGCGAGCTGGTCCGACGCGGTGCCGTCGCGGACGGATTCATCGACAGGTGCGTGGACCTCATGTGGGCTGCCATGACCGAGGACGAGGCACGGTCGAGAGCCCGACGCTGAGCTGGGCCGGACGCGCCGGGGGCCAACACCCCGATGTCTCTAGAGTGTGGGTTCGTACGACAGCCGGGAGGAGGAGCGCCCCGTGGTCACGCTCGTCGCTGCGCACGTCGGCGCAGCCCTGCTGGCCGCGCCGATGGTCACGCGACTGGGGCGGCGAGCGTTCCTGGCGCTGGCGCTGGTGCCCCTGGGCAGCTTCTCGTGGATGCTCTGGCACACCGGTGAGGTGCGAGCGGGCAGCGCGGTTGTCGAGGCGGTTGAGTGGGTTCCCAGCCTGGGCATGGATCTGGCTTTCCGGCTGGGAGCCCTGCAGTGGTTGATGGCACTCATCGTGACCGGCGTCGGGGCAGTAGTGCTGGCGTACTGCGCCTGGTACTTCCCGGACGACCACGTGGGCCTGTCATCCTTCGCCGCGACCTTCGTCGCCTTTGCGGGCTCCATGCTCGGCCTCGTGCTGTGCGACGACCTGCTGGTGCTCTATGTGTTCTGGGAGCTGACCACGGTCTTCTCCTATCTCCTCATCGGCAGTGATCCCACCAGGCGCGCGAGCCGGCAGGCGGCCATGCAGGCGTTGATCGTGACCACCCTGGGTGGGCTGGCCATGCTGGTGGGAATGCTGGTGCTCGGTGACGTCGCAGGCACGTACCGCATCAGCGAGCTGCTCGCGGACCCGCCCGCGGGCCCGGCTGTCACGGTGGCGATCGCCCTGCTCCTGGTCGGTGCGCTCTCCAAGTCGGCCCTGGTCCCCTTCCACTTCTGGCTCCCGGGTGCGATGGCGGCTCCTACCCCGGTCAGCGCCTACCTGCACGCGGCATCGATGGTGAAGGCCGGCGTCTACCTGGTCGCACTCCTGGCACCGGCGTTCGCCGCAACGCCGGGCTGGCACGAGGTCGTGCTGTCGCTCGGCGTGTGCACCATGCTGCTCGGCGGCTGGCGGGCGCTGCGCCAGTACGACGCGAAGCTGCTGCTCGCCTACGGAACGGTGAGCCAGCTCGGATTCCTTCTCATCGTGTTCAGCATCGGCACCAGGGCGACGGCCCTCGCCGGTCTGGCACTGCTGCTCGGGCACGCACTGTTCAAGGCGACCCTGTTCCTCGTCGTAGGCATCGTCGAGCACCAGTCCGGCACCCGTGACATCCGCGCCCTCTCCGGGATCGGCAGGGCCTCCCCCGTGGTGCTCGCCACCGCCCTCGTCGCCGGGGCGTCGATGGCAGGGCTCCCGCCGCTGCTCGGCTTCGTCGCCAAGGAGAGTGTCTTCGCGTCCCTCCTCGACGTCGCTCGCGACGGCGATCGCCCCGACATCTCCTCCCTCGTCGGCTGGCTGGTCCTCGCCGGAGTGATCCTCGGCTCGGTGCTGACCGTCGCCTACACCGCGCGCTTCCTGTGGGGGACCTTCGGCTCGAAGCCCGACCTGGAGCCCACGCCGTACGCGCAGGCACCGGCCGGCTTCCTGCTCGCCCCGGTCGTCCTGACGGTGTTCACCGTGGGGCTGGGCTTCGCGGGGCGCGCGCTGAGCGTCGCCCTTGCCCCGCATGCCGCTCAGTTCCCGCGCGGGGTGCACGACGTCGAGCTTGCCCTGTGGCACGGCTTTGAGCTGCCGCTCGCGTTCTCGGCCGTTGCCCTGCTGCTCGGCTCGGGAATGTTCGTGCGACGCAAGGACGTCGCTGGCCTCCAAGGTGCAGCCTCCTGGTCCTGGACGGCAGACGCCGGCTACCGACTGGTCATGCGGACCGTCGACCGGCTGGCGGTGGAGACGACCGGCCTCACCCAGCGCGGATCGGTTGCCGCCTACCTCGTCGTCATCCTTGCGATCGTGCTGCTCCTGCCCGGCGCGGCCGTGTTCACCGCACTCGACGGCCCTCTCGACGTCGTGCTGTGGGACACGCCGGCCCAGGCAGCAGCAGGGGCCGTCATCATCGCGGCCGCCGTGTTCACCACCCGCTCACGGAGGCGGCTGCGCGCCGTGATGCTCGCCGGTGTCACCGGCTACGGGACGGCCATGTTGTTCGCCCTCCACGGCGCACCGGACCTGGCCCTGACCCAGGTCCTGGTGGAGACGACCAGCCTGGTCGTCTTCGTGCTGGTGCTGCGCAGGCTCCCGGACTACTTCACCGACCGGCCGCTGTCGCCCCGGCGCTACCTGAGGATGGCGCTGGGCGCGGCCGTCGGGTCTGTCGTCGGCCTGGTCATGCTGGTCACGACCGGGGCTCGAACGGCGGAACCCGTCTCGACGCCCTACCCCGAGCAAGCCGTGGAGCTCGGCGGCGGCCACAACATCGTCAACGTGATCCTGGTCGACATCAGGGCGTGGGACACCTTCGGCGAGATCTCGGTGCTCGTCGCGGCCGCGACCGGCGTGGCGAGCCTGCTGTTCCTCGACACCCGCAGCGCAGGGATCAGACGGGTCCACGAGATTCCGCTCCCGCCGTCGGTGGTCAAGATCTCCACCGATGCGGGACGACGGGTCTGGCTGCCCGGCCCCCGGACGCTGCCACCCGACCGACGATCGATCATCTTCGAGGTCGTGGCCAGGCTGTTGTTCCCCGTGCTCATCGTCTTCGCTCTTTACCTGCTCCTCGCCGGGCACAACAACCCCGGTGGCGGGTTCGCCGCAGGGATGGTCACCGGGCTGGCACTCATGGTCCGCTACCTCGCCGGCGGCCGCTACGAGCTCGACGAGGCCGCGCCGATCGACGCCGGTGTGCTCATGGGCACCGGGCTGTTCATCGCAGCACTGTCCGGCCTGGCTCCCCTCGCCTTCGGCGGCACGGTCTTCCAGAGCGCACAGGTCGACGTGGCTCTCCCGCTGCTGGGCAACCTGCACCTGGTCACCTCGACCATCTTCGACATCGGCGTCTACCTCGTGGTCGTCGGACTCGTGCTGGACCTGCTGCGCGCCCTCGGCTCCAGGATCGACCGGCAGATCCTCCGCGACGAGCGGGATGCAGAGCAGGCGGCCGCCCTGTGAGCACGAACCTCACGCTCATCGTCACTGCCTCCACACTGATCGGCTGCGGGGTGTACCTCGTCCTCGAGCGCAGCCTGACCCGGGTTCTTGTCGGGCTCCTGGTCATGGGCAACGGCATCAACCTCCTCTTCCTCATCGCCGGCGGACGCGCCGGCAACGCCCCGATCGAGGGGACCACGCCCCCTTCCACCATGTCGGACCCCCTCCCCCAGGCCCTCGTCCTGACCGCCATCGTCATCGCGCTCGGCACGACGGCGTTCCTGCTGGCCATGGCTCACCGCAGCTGGCAGCTCAACTCGAACGACGACGTGCAGGACGACGTGGAGGACGCATCGATCCGCCGCCTGGCGGCGGCCGACGAGGCCTCCGACAGCCACGACCTCGCCACCGGCGGCGGGGACGACGACCCCCGCGTCGAGGAGGAAGCGTGAGCAGCTCGATGAGCCTCCTCGTCCCGCTCCCGGTGATCCTTCCCCTCCTGGGGGCCGGCGCAGCACTCATGCTGTCAGGGCGTCCACGGGCCCAGCGGCTCGTCAGCTTCTCCGTGCTCATCGGCGTGGTCACGGTTGCCGCGGTCCTGCTGGTCCGGGCCGACCGCCGCGGCGTCCAGGTCGCGTGGCTGGGGGCGTGGACCCCGCCGCTGGGCATCAGCCTGGTCGCCGACCGCCTCTCCGCCCTGATGCTGCTGGTGTCGGCCGTGGTCACGCTCGTGGTGTTCGCATACTCGGTCGGCCAGAACATGACCGGCGACGAAAGCGAGGCCCCCGTCTCGATCTACCACCCCACGTTCCTCGTGCTGGTCGCCGGCGTCTCCAACGCATTCCTCGCCGGCGACCTCTTCAACCTCTTCGTCAGCTTCGAGATGCTGCTCTTCGCCAGCTACGTGCTGCTCACCCTGGGCGGCACCGCGACGAGGATTCGGGCCGGGACGATCTACGTCGTCGTGAACATGCTGTCGTCGTCGCTGTTCCTGATCTCCATCGCAGCGGTCTACGCCGCCACCGGGAGCCTCAACCTCGCACAGCTCGCCGAGCGCATCGAGGGTCTTCCCGATGCCGTGAGCCTGACCCTGCAGCTCCTCCTCCTGGTGACCTTCTCGGTCAAGGCGGCTCTGTTCCCACTTTCCTTGTGGCTCCCCGACAGCTACCCGACGGCCCCCGCACCGGTGACGGCCGTGTTCGCAGGCCTGCTCACGAAGGTGGGGGTCTACGCCATCCTGCGCATGCAGACGCTGCTGTTTCCCGACAGCCCGCTCACCGACCTCCTGCTGTGGGCTGCCCTGATCACGATGGTCATCGGCATCCTGGGGGCCATCGCCCAGTCCGACATCAAGCGAATGCTCTCCTTCACCCTGGTCAGCCACATCGGCTACATGATCTTCGGCATCGGTCTCGCCACACAGGCCGGCATCTCCGGAGCCGTCTTCTACGTCGCCCACCACATCACGATCCAGACCGCGCTCTTCCTGGTCGTGGGCCTGGTCGAGCGCCGCGCCGGCAGCACCGCACTGCTCCGCCTCGGTGGTCTGGCACGACTCGCGCCCGTCCTCGGCATCCTGTTCTTCGTGCCAGCGATGAACCTTGCAGGAATCCCACCCATGTCCGGGTTCCTGGGCAAGGTGGGCCTGCTGCAGGCAGGCCTCGACGTCGGCACTCCCCTGTCCGTCACCCTCGTCGTCGGAGGCGTCGTCACCAGCCTCCTCACCCTCTACGCCGTCGCAAAGACGTGGACCATCGCCTTCTGGCGCACCCCGGAACAGGCCCACGAGACCGCGCAGGCGCTGCCCAACCCGGGCGAGAAGGCCGACACCCAGCACCCCTCGGTCGCGATGGTGGGCCACCGTGGCCACGTGCACGTCGGCGGCACGGCGTACGCCCCCCTCGACCTCGAGGAAGCACGACGCGTGCGCGACGACGACGAACCCGACCGCGACCTCTACCAGCTGCTGCGCGACGACAAGCTCCCTGACAGTCTGCCTCCCTCGATGGTGCTGCCCACAGCTGCCCTGGTCGCGTTCAGCCTGGTGTTCACCCTCGTAGCCGGTCCGCTGTTCGACTACACCGACCGCACCGCCGAGGACCTCGTGCGACGATCGCCGTACCTGGACGCAGTCCTCGACGGAGGCAGGCGATGAGCCCCCGGCTGAGGACACGTCGCGACGGTCAGGTCCGGCCGACGCGTCACCGAGCGCTCCAGCCACCCATGCTGGTCTGGCTCACCGTGGTCTGGGTCGTGCTCTGGGGCCAGGTCTCGCTGGTGACGATCACGGGAGGTTTCGTCGTCGCCTGCATCTCCTCCCTCGTGTTCCCGCTTCCGCCGCTGCGACTAGACGTCCGCATCCGCCTCCTGCCCCTCTCCTGGCTGGTCGCACGGTTCGTCGCCGACGTCGTCACGTCGAGCGTCCAGGTCGCGTGGGTGGTGCTCCGCCCGGGACGTCCGCTCCGCAACGCGGTCGTGGAGGTGAAGCTGCGCACACCGTCCGACTTCGTCCTGACCCTGGTGGCGGAGATGACGTGCCTGATTCCCGGCAGCCTGGTCGTGGAGGCCAGGCGTTCCACCCACACCCTGTTCCTGCACGTGCTCGACGTCGGCGACGCCGCCGGGGTGGAGCGCTTCCGTCAGGGCGTTCTCGACCAGGAGGCCCGAGTGGTCAAGGCCCTCGGTAGCCGAGTGGACCACCTCGGCCACACACTCCCCTCGAGCGAAGGCGAGCATCCATGACCGTCGTACTCCTCGTCTGCGCGGTGATCCTGACGGTCGCGGCGGTGTGCACCGTCGCGCGGATGACCAAGGGTCCGACGTTGCTGGACCGAGCAGTTGCGCTCGACATGCTCGTAGCCATCGCCATCTGCGCTCTTGCGCTCGAGGCTGCACTGAACCGGCACATCCACACCTTGCCTGTCCTGTTGGTGCTCACGCTCCTCGGGTTCGTCGGCTCCGTGGGCGTCGCGCGCTTCACCCATGGCAGTGACGACATCGACGCGGAGCGGCCATGAGCTGGGCACAGGCGGCCGACGCCATCGCTGGCGCCTGCTTCCTCGTCGGCGCGTTCCTGGCACTGATCGCCGCGATCGGCATCCTTCGGCTCCCCGACCTGCTCAGCCGGATGCACGCTGCCACCAAGCCTCAGGTGCTCGGGCTGTGGCTCGTCCTGATCGGACTGGGCTTCCGACTCCGGGAGCCTGGGGCGATCGGCATCCTCGTGCTGGTAGCTCTCTTCCAGCTGCTCACCACCCCGGTCGCCAACCACATGATGGGGCGCGCGTCGATCCGTGCCGGGCAGGTCCGTGAAGAGCTGCTCGTCGTCAACGACCTCGACCGTGTGGCGTCAGACCATCAGGAGCCGCGCGGCGCCCCGTGACGGTCCGGGACGGGGCGCTCAGTGTCGCGCTCGGGGTCGTACAGCGCGGACATCCGCCCGTCGGGGTCGAGCCTGGCCAGCAGCGCATCGCCGATGTCACGGAGCTGCTCGAGCTGCGAGCGAGAGAGGGCGTCCACGACAGAGGCCCGCACGGTGTCCACATGCCCGGGAGCCGCGCCGACCACGACATCCCATCCTGCCTCCGTGAGCAGCGCGTTGGTAGCCCGGCCGTCCTCAGGACACGGCACCCGCTCGACGAGGCGGCGTTCCTCGAGCCGTCGAACGACGTGCGACAGCCGAGGAAGGGTCGCGTTCGTGCGCTGCGCCAGCGACGTCATCCGCATCGTGCGCTCGGGCGCCTCCGACAACATCGCGAGCACGAAGTACTCGAAGTGCGTCAACCCGGCTGACGAGCGCAGCTGTCCGTCCAGGACACCGGGCAACAGCTCGACCACGGCCACCAACCGCAGCCACGCCTCACGCTCGGTCGGGTCGAGCCATCTTGTTTCCATGGGCACAGCGTAGCCGAATAGTTGACGCGACAACTACACCGTGTAGGGTGTTACTTGTAGCAACAACCAATCCGTACGATCCACAGAACTCCTAGGAGCACTCCATGACGAACCTCTCGATCCTCGGCACCGGCAACATGGGCCAGGCCATCGCCGCAGTCGCGGCCAAGGGCGGCCACAGCGTCCAGCAGCTCGGCGAGAACGACCTCGACACCGCGGTGAGAGGCGACGTCGTCGTCCTCGCAGTCCCCTACCCCGCCGTCAGCGCCGTCGTCGCGCTGCGTGGCGACCAGCTTGCCGGCAAGATCGTCGTCGACATCACCAACCCGCTGAACTTCGAGACCTTCGACTCCCTCGTCGTGCCCGCCGACAGCTCCGCCGCCGCCGAGATCGCCGCCGCTCTTCCGCAGTCGCGCGTGCTGAAGGCGTTCAACACCACGTTCGCCGGAACCCTCGCTGCCGGCACGGTCGGCCCCCTGACCACCACCGTCCTGATCGCCGGCGACGACAGCGACGCCAAGTCCGTCCTGGCCGGCATCGTGACCTCCGGCGGCCTGAACGCCATCGACGCCGGCGCCCTCAAGCGCGCCCGCGAGCTCGAGGCCCTCGGCTTCCTGCAGCTCACCCTCGCCGCCAACGAGAAGGTCTCCTGGACCGGCGGTTTCGGCGTCATCGCCTGACTCTCGTCGCCACCGGACCGACCACCCCCTGCACCGCCCCACCAAGAAGAAGGAAGCGCACCATGACCGTCAATGCCGTCCGTCTCAACCATGCCGTGCTGTTCGTTGCCGACCTCGAGCAGAGCATCACGTTCTACTCCCAGGCGTTCGGCATGACGGTCATGGCGCGTGAGCCTCGTGCGAACGCCGCATTCCTCCGGTTGCCGCGCTCGGGAAACCACCACGACCTCGGCCTCTTCGGCGTCGGCGACCAGCCGCCGCGACCCCGCGGTGGCCTCGGTCTCTACCACCTGGCCTGGCAGGTCGACACCATCGACGAGCTCGAACAGGCGCGACTCACCCTGGCCGATCTCGACGCCTACACCGGCGAGTCCAGCCACGGCGCCACCAAGAGCATCTACGGCAAGGACCCCGACGGCAACGAGTTCGAGGTGATGTGGATGCTGCCCAAGGCCCACTGGGGCGACTACGAGAACGCCGCTCCGATCGACCGGCTCGACCTCCCGGGCGACGTCGCCCGATGGGGCGGCGTCCGGACCGCGGCTGAGCTCGTCCCGGTGGACGCGTCATGACGATCGCCGCCGTCGCGGCGCCCATCACCGCGACGTACGGCTCCACCGACCCGACGGCTCCGCTCGTCGTGCTGCTGCACGGCCGCGGGTCGGACGAGCGCGAGATCCTCGGCCTCGCTCCGCACCTGCCGTCCGGGCCCGCGTACGCGGCGGTCCGGGCGCCGATCGCCGAGGGCGGCGGCTTCGCGTGGTTCGCCAACCGCGGCATCGGTCGCCCGATCGCGGGATCGCTCCGCAGCACCATGGACTGGTTCCGCACCTGGCTCGACGAGGTCGCTCCGGCCGGGCGGCCGGTGATTCTCGTCGGCTTCAGCGGAGGCGCTGCCTTCGCCGGCGGCCTCGTGCTCGACGACCCCATCCGGTACTCCGGAGCCGCCATCCTGTACGGCACCCTTCCCTTCGACGCCGGACTCGTCGTCGGTCCCGGGCGACTTGCACACCTGCCCGTCTTCGTGGCCCAGGGCGACGGCGACCACGTCATCCCTCGTGAGCTCCTCGACCGGACCTGGGACTACCTGCTGTCCGAGTCCGGCGCCCCCGCGGTCGTCCAGCGCCAGCCCGGCGGCCACCAGCTCACCCGCTCCAGCATCC
Source organism: Nocardioides glacieisoli (assembly GCF_004137245.1). Taxonomy (GTDB): domain Bacteria; phylum Actinomycetota; class Actinomycetes; order Propionibacteriales; family Nocardioidaceae; genus Nocardioides; species Nocardioides glacieisoli. Next base: position 34,812 of record NZ_SDWS01000004.1, on the reverse strand, counting down.
GCCACCTCGGCGAGTGGATCGCCCACCGGCTCGCCTTCATCGACCACCACGGCGCTGCGCCCGCCGCACCAACGGCGCAGGTGACATGGCCGACGCTGCACGACGGCGAGCTGCCGGAGCGGTCCGGACCGCGGCCCGAGGTGAGCTGGACGATCCCGCAGCAGCAGGAGACCCAGAGCTCCCCCGCCCATCTGCAGGAGCGCCTCATGGAGGCGATCCGCGCCCTCGCCGGCGTCGAGGTGGGGCCATCTCGCATTTCGGTGCCGGGTGCGCGCGGCTTCGCCCTGCACGAGGGGTCCGACGACCAGCAGGCCTTCCTCGTGCCACAGGTCGGGGAGTTCGCCCACCTGCACCCGGACCACGACGGCTCCTTGCACGTGGCGCTGCCACCCGACATGGCCGCCGACGTGTCGGCCAAGGGCTGGGGCAGACCCCACATGTGGGCAGGGACCCGGCTCTCCCCCGGCTTCATGATGGTCTACGGCCCACGGGACGAGGACGAGTTCGTCACCGTTCTGGGCATCGTCACCGCCAGCCATGCCTATGCCTCCGGCACAGACGCGTCCGTGCGATAGGCATCGGTGGAGCCTCGGGATCCGCGGGTGCGACACACTCGGGCCGGACGAATGTGGGCGTCACCTGGAGCGCCCCAGGGTGCACGCGACGTCCGGCCGCAAGCGGACGTCGACGGGAGCACTCCTAGTGGCGGATGAGGTCGTTCCTCGCGGACACCCAAGGCGGCAGCGGCGAGCCAGCGTCCACGTCCGGAACAGGAACCGGTTCGTCACGCGGATCGTCCGGGACGTCGTCCCGACTCTCGCGCGGCAGGACCGACGTGGCGGTGAGCGCGGCCAGCACCAGGCCGTAGGTGGTGACCGCTGCAATGGCAAAGGCCACCAGAACCATCACGGGGTGCATGTCGATCACGCTGCCTGGTCGAACGGGCTGGCCCTGCGACTCTCGTGGTCGGCGACTCCGGGGCGCTCGTGCGAATCGTTCCGCCACTTGTCCAGGAAGTAGACCAGGGTCACGCCTCCCATCGACAGCCCGCCTGCCACCAGCGCGAACACGATGAACGCCACGATCTCCCCGCTGGGCATGTCACCCACTCCTCTCCAAGACGGTAGAACCGCCTTGTCCTTGATTTCGATACGTACAGCGTATCGCATGTCTCCTGACAGTTCCAAAGCAGCAGCAGACAGCTGCAACGGGGCGCCCCACGCCCTGCGCCTGGCGGCCACCGCACTCACGCGAAGCTCGCGTCCCAGAGCGGGCGCCGTCGGAATAGAACCGCTACGCATAACGTTTTGTATTGCGAGACCACTTCCCGCTTCCCGGCGGGGACTCGCACCGAAGGACCTGCCATGACCCTCGTCGCCGTCTTCCTCGTCTTCCTCGTCCTGCTTGCGTTGGCCCGATTCGCCAGTCGCGACTCGTTCGCCGGCGCCTCACTCCGCAGCCAGCCCCACGACGAGCTCGGCTACCGCTACTCCCCCGTGATCGGGCGGCGCGGCTGATCGTCCGCCCGGACCACCCACATACACACAGCGGCCCGGAACGCTTTGTCCACCCCCGAGCAGGAAGTCAGACACATGTCCGCCGGTGAGCTCATCCACGATGCAGAGCGACAGCACGTCGAGCGCGCGATCCACGACGCCGAGGCTGTCTCCGGATTCACGTTCTCCGTCTTCGTCGGGGCGTCCGACGGTGATCCTCGCCAGTTCGCCAACCGACTGCACTCGGCGTTGGTCGATCCTGACAACAGCGTCCTGATCGCGGTCGACGCTCCCGACCGACGAGTCGAGGTCGTCACCGGACGGGCGGCGCGGCGGGCGTTGACGGACAACGAAGCCGGTCTCGCTGTGCTGGCCATGCAGACCGACGTCGAGGTCGGTGGCTTCACCAGCGCGATCGTCCGTGGCCTGCACCAGCTTGCCGGACAGGCCCGGCGCCCCTGAGTCGCTGCACGAACAGTCAGCGAGCCTGCGCTCTGAGTCGAGCCGTTGAGCACAACCGCCCCTGATCTGCGTCTCCGCAGATCAGGGGCGGTTGCTCGGTCGGGCTGACAGGATTTGAACCTGCGACCCCTTGACCCCCAGTCAAGTGCGCTACCAAGCTGCGCCACAGCCCGAATGCCCCCGGCGCGAGGCCAGTGGAGCGAGGGGAACACTACCGCAGCCCCATCGTGGCCATGGAATCGACCCACCCCACCCGCCGAACGGTCACCTCGTCTGGCCCGAGTGGGCCATTTGCCCGCAAAGCGCATGCACCGAACGGCACTCCCACGGAGGATCGAAACCTCAACCTGTGGGGGGCTAGTTCCGTGTTCCTACCGCGCCGTGCCGGAGTGGCGGTGGCAGTCGTTGCTGTCGCCGCCAGCCTCAACCTGGCTGCGCCGCGCGCCGATGCAGCCGTGCGCGACACGGTGGTCCGCGAGACCAGCCGCCCGGCCGACGCCGTCGAGCTCGCGCGCCAGGTGCACGAGCGCCAGCAGAGCCTCAGCTCGCTCTTCCGCCGGGCCGACGCGCGCGACCGCGCCCTCGTCGGCCGCAAGGCGGTCCTGGCGCAGTACGGCTACCACGGCGATCCCGCCGAGGTCGTCGCCGTGCTGCCGCTGGCGTCGTACTCCGTCTCCGCAGGCTTCGGGCTCACCGGTCCGCTGTGGGAGGCCGAGCACGGTGGCCAGGACTTCGGGTCGTACGTCGGTGACCAGATCGTCGCCGTGGCCGCCGGTGTGGTCACCGAGATCGCGTACGCCGGCCCCTACGGACTGCGCACCATCGTCACGCTGCCCGACGGCACCGAGGTCTGGTACTGCCACCAGGACGACGTGTCGGTCTACACCGGCCAGGCCGTCGACGTGGCCGACCCGATCGGCACCGTCGGCTCGACCGGCAACTCCACCGGCCCGCACCTCCACCTCGAGGTGCGCCCGGCCGCCGGCAGCCCCATCGATCCGATGGACTGGCTCCGGGCGAGCGGCCTCGCCCCTTAGCGCTTGCGCTTCTCGCGCGGCTTCTGCTCGATCACGATCGGGGTGCCGACGAAGCCGAACTCCTCGCGCAGGCGCCGCTCGATGAAGCGCTCGTAGGACGCGTCCAGCTTGCCGCTGGTGAACAGCACGAAGGTCGGCGGCGCGACCGACGGCTGCGTGGCGAAGAGGATCTTCGCCTGCTTGCCGCTGCGCACGGGGTGGGGGTGCTCGGCCACCAGGCGGCCGAGGAACGTGTTGAGCGCGCCGGTCCCGATGCGGGTCTCCCAGCCCTCGAGGGCCTTCTCGATCGCCGGCACCAGCCGGTCGACGTGCCAGCCCGTGCGCGCGGTGAAGTTGATCCGCGGCGCCCACTTCAGCTGCACGAGGTCCCGCTCGACCTCGCGCTCGAGGTAGTAGCGGCGCTCCTCGTCGACGAGGTCCCACTTGTTGAACGCGATGACCATCGCGCGGCCCGCGTCGCGGATCGTCTGGATGATGCGCATGTCCTGCTCGGAGACGGTCTCGCTGCCGTCGAGCACGAGGACAGCCACCTCCGCGCGGTCGATCGCGGTCGAGGTGCGGAGCGAGGCGTAGTACTCGTGGCCGGAGGCCTGGTTGACCCGCTTGCGGATGCCGGCGGTGTCGATGAAGCGCCAGGTCGTGTCGCCCAGCGTGATCAGCTCGTCGACCGGGTCCACGGTGGTGCCGGCGGCGTTGTCGACGACGACCCGGTCCTCCTTGGCCAGCATGTTGAGCAGCGAGGACTTGCCGACGTTGGGCTTGCCCACGATCGCGATGCGCCGCGGGCCGCCGACCTCCTCGAACGACTGCTGCGGGGTCTCGGGCAGCGCGGCGAGGATCGCGTCGAGCATGTCGCCCGAGCCGCGTCCGTGGAGGGCGGAGACGCAGAAGGGCTCGCCCAGGCCGAGGTTCCAGAGACCATAGGCCTCGGCCTCGGTGCGCTGGTCGTCGACCTTGTTGGCCGCGAGGACGACGGGCTTGCCCGACGCCCGCAGGATGCGTACGACGGCCTCGTCGGCGTCGGTGATGCCGACCATCGCGTCGACGACGAAGAGCACGGCGTCGGCCAGCGTCACCGCCACCTCGGCCTGGGCGCGGATCGCCTCGGCCATGCCGCGCGCGTCGGGGTCCCAGCCGCCGGTGTCGACGACGGTGAAGGCACGACCGGCCCAGTGGGCGTCGTAGTAGACCCGGTCGCGGGTGACGCCGGGACGGTCCTCGACCACGGCCTCGCGGCGGCCGATGATGCGGTTCACGAGGGTCGACTTGCCGACGTTGGGGCGACCCACCACGGCCAGGACGGGGGTCGGGCCGGTCGGCTCGTCGGCACCCGGCTCCACGCTGAGGGCGTCGTACTCACTCATGCTGCTCACTGCTCATTTCACTGCTCGACGAGCCCGGTGTCGGGGTCGTCCTCGGATTGTCCCGCAGGAAGGGGCCCGGGCAAGGATCGGCGCGTCTGCGAGAGGGCGCTGTCCAGCTCGGACAGCAGGTGTCCCCTTAACAACACCGACGTGGCCGCCACGTGTTCCCGCGTGCGCGGCCACTGCTGCTGTGTCGTGTGCCACGGTCGTCCGAACACGATGTCGATCGCGTCACCCGACTCCGGGATCGACCGCGCGCTGCCGGGAGCCCGCGTGCCGATCAGGGTCACTGGGACGACCGGAGCGCCCGTGACCAGCGCGAAGTAGGCCGCGCCGTGGTGGAAGCGGCGGAAGTCGCCGCCACCCCGCGTGCCCTCGGGGAAGATGCCCAGCACTCCCCCGTCGCGCACCACCCGGAGGCCGGTCCGGATCGCGCCGGGGTCGGTGGCGTAGCGGTCGAGCGGGATCTGCCCGGTGCCGCGGAGGAAGCCGCGCAACCTGCCGTCGAACATCTCCCGCTTGGTCAACGCGTGCACCGGACGCGGGGCGTACGTCGCCAGCAGGGGGCCGTCGAGCAGGCCGATGTGGTTGGACGCGAGGATCACGCCGCCGCTCGCCGGGACGTGCTCGGCACCGTGGACGGTGACGGGCCAGCGCCGACCCATCACCTGGACCGCGATCGGCCGCATGATGCCCAGCAGGCGCGTGCGCGGGTGCTCGTCGCTGCTGGCGGGGAGGTCCGTCCGGGTCACGGTCGCGCGGATCCGGCCAGGGCCAGGATGGTCTCGACGACCTCGTCGAGGGTGAGGTGCGTGCTGTCCACGTGCACGGCGCCGTCGGCCATGGTCAGCGGCGCCGTGGCGCGGCCGGAGTCGATGCGGTCGCGCTCGAGGAGCGACTGCTGCGTGCTCGCCAGGTCGGCGCCGCCCTCCTCCGCCGCACGGCGCTCGGCACGGGCGTCGGGGTCGGCGCTCAGGTAGACCTTGACCTCGGCCTGCGGCCACACGACCGAGCCGATGTCACGGCCCTCGACGACGATGCCGCCCTCGCCGATGACCTCGCGCTGCAGGTCGAGCAGGCGGGTGCGCACGGCGGGCACGGCACTGACCGGGCTCACGGCGGCGTTGACCTCGGCGCTGCGGATCTCGACCGACACGTCGACCCCGTCGACGGTGATCGTGGGGGCGAGCGGGTCGGTGCCCGACTCGATGCGGGGCCGCCCTGCGACGGCCGCCACGGCCTCGGCGTCGTGGACGTCGACGCCCTCGCTCAGCAGCCACCAGGTCATCGCCCGGAACATCGCGCCGGTGTCGAGGTAGCGCAGCCCCAGCCGCTCGGCGACACCGCGCGAGGTGCTCGACTTGCCCGAGCCTGACGTGCCGTCGACGGCGATCACGAGGGAGCTGCTCACGGGCGAGAAGATTACCGGTGGGTCGTCCACCCGCGGGATTCGAGAGCGGCGAGCAGGTGCTCGGCCCGCCCCTTCTCCACCACGAGCTCGGTGAGTCCCACGGGGCGGCCCGGGTCGTGGTCGATGTGGACGTCCTCGATGTTCACGCCGATCTCGCCCGCGTCGCCGAACAGTCGGGCCAGCTCGCCCGGGTGGTCGGGCACCGAGACGAAGACCGACCGCGTCGGACGGGCCGGGCCACCGTGCTTGCCGGGGATGGCTGCGGTGCCCGCGTTGCCGCGAGCGAGGATGTCGACCAGGTCGGGTCCACCGTGACCGGACGGGGCGGCCGAGACCGCGGCCATGAGGGCGTCGAGGTCGGCGCGCACCTCGCCCAGGAGGTCGAGCACGGCGTCGGAGTTGGCCTCGAGGATCTGCTGCCAGAGCGCCGGGTCACTCGCGGCGACGCGGGTGACGTCGCGGACGCCCTGCCCCGACAGCGCGAGGTGCTCGGCCGGCGCGGCGGCGAGGCGCCCGGCGACGAGGACCGCGGCGAGGTGGGGCAGGTGCGAGATCCGCGCGACGGCGCGGTCGTGCTCGGCGGGGTCCATCCGCAGCGGCGCCGCACCGCACTCGACGACCAGCGACTCCACCAGCCCGACCGCAGCGGCGCCCGCTCCCGCATGGGGCGTGATCGCCCATGGGCGGCCGTCGAAGAGTGCCGCGCTCGCGGCCAGCGGGCCGGAGCGCTCGCTGCCCGCCATCGGGTGCGAGCCGACGTAGCGAGCCAGGTCGGCCGAGGACACCTGCCGGGCCACCGCGGCCAGCGGTGCCGACTTCACGCTACCGACGTCGGTGACGACCGCGTCGGTGCGCTGCAGCGCCTCGACGACCGTCTCGGCGATCGCCGCCGGGGGCACCGCCACCACGACGAGCTGCGGGCGGTCGACGCCCGTCGCGACGCGGCCGGCGCCGAGCCCGGTCGCCGTACGCACGTGCTTGGCCGAGGTGTCGCGCAGCACGACGTCGATGCCGAGGCGACGGCACACCAGGGCGATGGAGGTGCCGATCAGTCCGGTGCCGACGACCTCGACGGGGCCGACGAGGGGCGGCAGCGCGTCGTCGGCTGTGGTGTCAGTCATGGCTCGTGGTCCGGCTGAGGTCGCGCCGCAGGTTGGCCGCCCCGTGCAGGTAGACGTGGGTGATGTCGGCGCGCGGGAGGTCGGTCTCGACGTGGGCCATCAGGCGCACGACCCGCGGCATCGAGCCCTCGATCTCCAGCTCGCGCGCGCACACCAGGGGGACGTCGGAGAAGCCGAGCTGGCGGGCGGCGTACGCCGGGAACTCGCTGACCAGGTCGCTGGTCGCGGTGAAGATGATCGAGATGAAGTCGTCGACGTCGAGGCTGTTGGCCTCCATCACGTCGGTGACGAGCTCGGCCACCCGATCGAGCATGTGCTCACGGGTGTCCCGGTCCAGCTGCGTCGCCCCGCGTACTGCCCTCACTGCCACGGGGAGACCCTAACGTCGGGAGCGGTCAGAGCTGCGCGCTGTCCATCAGCTCGCCCAGCTCGGCCATCGTCAGCTCGCGCATCTCGCCCGAGCGCAGCCGCGCGAGGGTCACCGGACCGATCTGGGTGCGGGTCAGCCGGCGGACCGGGTGGCCGACATGGTCGAGCAGCCGGCGCACGATGCGGTTGCGCCCCTCGTGGATCGTGAGCTCGACGATCGAGCGGTTGCTGCCCTCGCGTCGCGGGTCGCCGCCGACCACCCGCGCCTTGCTGACGGTGACCGGGCCGTCGTCGAGCGTCACGCCCGCCAGCAGCTCGCGGACCGTGCGCACGTGCACCTCGCCGTCGACCTCCGCGACGTAGGTCTTGTCGACCTCGTGGGAGGGGTGGGCCAGGTGCTGGGCGAAGTCGCCGTCGTTGGTGAGGATGATCAGGCCCTCGGTGTCGGTGTCGAGCCGACCGACGTGGAAGAGCCGCTCCGGCCGGTCCGCGACGAGGTCGCCCAGCGTGCGCCGGCCCTCGGGGTCCGACATCGTCGAGACGACCCCACGGGGCTTGTTGAGGACGAGGTAGACCTTGTCGCTGATGGGCGGCAGCCGCTTTCCCTCGACGCGTACGACGGCAGTGCGGGGGTCGACCTTGGTGCCGAGCCGCGTGACGACCTCGCCGTCCACCTCGACCAGGCCGTCGAGCATGAGCTCCTCGCACTTGCGGCGGCTGGCGACGCCGGACTGCGCGAGCAGCTTCTGGAGCCGGATCAGCCCGTCCTCGTCGACCTCGGGGCGGTGCGAGGCGGGCTGCGGGTTGTCGGGCTGGTCGTGCGGCCTCATGCGGTCTCGGTCCCGCCGTGGGGCTCGGTGCCCGCACCGCTGTGGGGCGACGGGTGGGGCGAGGGGGCGTGAGCCGGCTCTTCGTCGTCGGCCTGCCCGGTGGGAGCGGGCTCGGCGGGCGGCGCCTCGGTGCCCGCCACGCTCGCGAGCTCGTCCTCGAGGTCGTCCATGTCGGGCAGGTAGGGCGCGAGCTCGGGCAGCTCGTCGAGCGAGGTGATGCCGATGCGCTCCAGGAAGTAGGAGGTCGTCCGGTAGAGGTTCGCGCCGCTCTGCTCGTCCTGGCCCGCCTCCTCGACCAGCCCACGGGTCAGGAGGGTGCGCATCACGCCGTCGACGTTGACGCCGCGGATCGCGGACACGCGTGCCCGCGAGACGGGCTGCTTGTAGGCGACGACCGAGAGGGTCTCCAGTGCCGCCTGCGTCAGGCGCGCCTGCTGGCCGTCGAGGACGAACGACTCGACGACCCCGGCGAACTCCGGACGCGAGTAGAAACGCCAGCCTCCGGCGACGGGGCGCAGGTCGAAGCCGCGGCCCTGCTCGGCGTACTCGGCTGCGAGCGACTCGAGCGCCGCCTCGACGTCGCTCACCGGGTGGCCGACGACCGAGGCCAGCCGCACCTTGTCGAGCGGCTCGTCGGTGACCATGAGGATCGCCTCGAGCGCCGGGCGCAGCTCGGCCACCGCGACGGACAGCGTGTCGACGTCGTCGATGGATTCTGGGGCGGTCTCGGGTGCGGCGGGTGCCTCAGGCACCTGGGTCTGGTCGGTCACTCGTCCGCTCCCCCGTCTTCTGTGGGCACCGCAGCATCATCGTCGGCCGGGTCCGCGCCGTCGAATTCGTCGGTGATCTCGATGTCGCCCTCCTCGGCGCCCGTCCACCGGACGGTCAGCTCGCCCAGCGGGCTCACCTGGTCGAACGACACCGCTCCCTCGCGGAACAGCTCGAGCAGGGACAGGAACCGTGCGACCGTGGTGAGGCGGTCGGGTGAGTCGCCGCAGAGCGCGCGGAAGGTCATCGTCCCGCTGCGCCGGAGCCGGTCGGCGACGAGCTGGGCCTGCTCGCGCACGCTGACCCTGGCCGCGTGGATGTGTTGCAGCGAGACCTCGAGCACCGGCTTGGGCTCCATGGCCCGCGCCGCGAGCTGGGCGAACTGCTCCAACCCGATCCCGATCAGCACCTCCGGCAGGAGCGTCGCGAAGCGCTCCTCCAGGCCCACCGCGCGCGGATGGCGCCGCGACTCGGACGCCAGTCGCTCCTCGAAGACCGCTGCCACCTGCTTGAACGCGCGGTACTGCATGAGGCGCGCGAAGAGCAGGTCGCGGGCCTCGAGCAGGGCGAGGTCCTCCTCGTCCTCGACGTCGCCCTGCGGCAGCAGCCGCGCCGCCTTGAGGTCGAGCAGCGTCGCCGCCACGACGAGGAACGACGTCGTCACCTCGAGGTCGTAGATGCCGCCGAGGTTCTTGACGTGCGCGATGAACTCGTCGGTCACCTGCGAGAGCGCGACCTCGGTGATGTCGAGCTTGTGCTTGGCGATCAGGCCGAGCAGCAGGTCGAACGGGCCCTCGAAGTTGTCGAGGTGCACGCCGAAGGCCGGCGCCTCGCTGCCCGGCTCCAGGACGGTGGGCTCGGAGCTCACTCGTCGAGCAGCCGCTGCACCAGGGCGCTGTCGGCACCCTGCGCCTCGAGGTCGGCCAGCACGAGTGCCAGCGCCTCACGCACGAGGCGGCCGCGGTCCACGGCCAGGCCGTGGCGGCGCAGCGTCAGCCGGGCGTGCTCGATGTCGAGCAGCTCGTCCGCGGTGACGTACACCGTCATCTTCTCGTCATGGCGCACCCGACCACTCGGACGCTTGGGGCCCGGCTCGGTCGTCTCGGTCTCGTCAGCCACGGCCCGGACGCGGCGCGGACGCTGCTCCGGAGCAGGCGGCTCGGTGTCGGAGGTCGGCCGGAACAGGTCGTCCGCGGCCGGCATGCTCACTCGGCGGGCCACCGGGTGAGCACCTCCTTGGCCAGCTGGCGGTAGGCACTGGCGCCGGTCGACGAGGTGGCGTACGACGTGATCGGTTCGCCGGCGACAGTGGCGTCGGAGAACTTCACGGTGCGGCGGATGACGGTGTGGAAGACGGTGTCCCCCCAGGCCGAGACCAGGCGCTCCATCACCTCACGGCTGTGGAGCGTGCGCCCGTCGAACATGGTCCCGAGCACACCGTCGATCTCGAGCTTGGGGTTGAGCCGCTCGCGGACCTTGTCGATCGTGGTCTTGAGCAGGGCCACCCCGCGCAGCGCGAAGTACTCGCACTCGAGCGGCACGATCACGCTGTGGGAAGCGGTCAGGGCGTTGACGGTCAGCAGGCCGAGCGAGGGCTGGCAGTCGATGAGGATGATGTCGTAGTGCTCGAGCGCCGGGGCGAGCACCCGCTGGAGGGTCTGCTCGCGGGCCACCTCGTGCACCAGCTGCACCTCCGCTGCGGACAGGTCGATGTTGGAGGGCAGCAGGTCCATGCCCTCGATGCCGGACCCGACGATCACGTCGCCCAGCGTCGTCTCGCGGTCCATCAGCAGGTTGTAGATGGTCGAGTCCATCTCGTGGGGGTTGAGCCCCAGGCCGACCGACAGCGAGCCCTGCGGGTCGAAGTCGACGAGCAGCACCTTGCGACCGAGCTCGGCGAGCGAGGCGCCGAGGTTGATCGTCGACGTGGTCTTGCCGACGCCGCCCTTCTGGTTGCACATCGAGATCACACGCGCGTTGCCGTGGCTCTTCACCGGGGCCGGCTCCGGGAAGTGCGGCATCGGCCGGCCGGTCGGACCCATCGGGGCGTCCAGCGCCGTCGCGTCGGTCGCGGTCACGATCGGTTCCTCGACGGTGCTGCGCTCGAAGGGCAGGGTCGCGGAGGGATCGTGACGGGGAAAGGTCGACGGTGCGGGCGAGTTGCGAGGTCGGTACATCGGCGGCATCTCCGAGGCACTGCTGCCGAACCCGGGACCACTGAACCCTGCACCACTCATGTCCGCTCCTCTGCTCGACGACCTTGGCCTTGATTGCATCACGCCGGAGGCCCCGAACTTTGTCGACACGTCGACAGTTCTCCGACCGGCTCCGCGCGGACTCTAGGACCGCCGGAGGGGGCGCACCAAGACCTGGCGCCAGTCCCACAGGCAACCGTCTGGATCTGTGTACGACGCCCCGGTCCCGTGCACAGGCACCGCGCTCGCTGTGCACAACTCTGTGCAGTCAGTCGAGCCGTCGCATCGCCGTCGTCGCGAGCACCAGCTCGCCCGCCTCGTCGGTCGCGTCGCAGTCGACGACCGCCTCGATCACCCAGTCGTGGTGGCCCTCGGGGTCGTGGATCGTCTGGCGTACGTCGCGCAGCCGGGACGTCGTACCGTCCTCGGCGCCGACCGGCTCGCCGGTGCGCTCACCGCCCACCACCAGCAGGTCGGGGCCGCGGGCGTCGCCGTCGGTGAGGACGGTGTCGTGCTCGGCGTAGTAGGCCTCGATCGCCGCGTCCCACACCGAGCGGCCGACGACGACCTGGCGTGGCGGATCGGTGCGGTCGGCGGCGGCGCGCTCGAGGCGTACGAGCACGTCGAGGTCGTCGCGGGCCACCGCGTCGACGCGCGCCCACATCGCGTTGCGCAGCATCACCCGGAACGGCCGCTCCTGCTTCGACAGGGGCCGCGGCGGGGGTGGCGGCTCGTGGTGGGCGACCGCGCTGGAGACGTGGTCGGGGTCCGACAGCGCCTCCCACTCGTCGAGCAGCGACGAGTCGGTCTGCCGCACCGTCTCCCCCAGCCACTCGATGACGTCCTCGACCTCGGGCGCCCGGTGCGCCTCGGGCACCGAGTGCCGCAGGGTCTTGTAGGCGTCGGTGAGGTAGCGCAGGACCAGGCCTTCGGACCGGGCGAGCTGGTAGCGGCCGACGAAGTCGGTGAACCCCATCCCGTTCTCCCACATCTCCCGCACGACCGACTTCGGCCCGAGCGCGTCGTCGGGGAGCCAGGGGTGGGTCTGGCGGTAGGTCTCGTAGAGCGCCTCGAGGAGCTCGCGGAGCGGCTGCGGCCAGGTGATCTCCTCCAGCAGCGCCATCCGCTCGTCGTACTCGAGGCCGTCGGCCTTCATCTCCCCGATCGCGTCGCCGCGGGCGGCGTGCTGCTGCGCCATCAGGATCTGGCGCGGCGCCTCGAGCACGGACTCGACGATCGACACGACGTCGAGGCCGTAGGTCTCCGACTCCGGGTCCAGCACGTCGAAGGCCGCCAGCGCGAAGTGCGCGAGCGGCTGGTTGATCGCGAAGTCCTCGGGCAGGTCGACGGCCAGGACGTAGCGGCGCCCGAAGCGGTCCGGCGCGTCGAGCCGGGTGACGATGCCGGTACGCACGAGCGAGCGCGAGAGCCGCAGCGCCCGTCGGGCGAGCCGGAGCCGACCGCGCTGCTCCTCGTGGCCGTCCATGAGGAGCCGGCGCATCACCGCGAAGGCGTCCTCCTCGCGCGCGACGACGTTGACCAGCATCGCGTTGTCGACCTTCATCCGGCTGCTGAGCCGCTCCGGCACGCCCGCGACCAGCTTGTCGAAGGTCTGCTCGGTCCACACCACCGTGCCCTCGGGCGCCTTCTTCAGCTGTGCCTTGGACTTCTTCTTCCCCGCAGCCACGCGGGCGGCGATCTTCGCCTTCTGCTGCTCGTTGTCGATGACGTGCTCCGGAGCCTGTACGACGACGTAGCCGGCCGTGTCGTAGCCCGCCCGGCCGGCCCGGCCGGCGATCTGCTGGAACTCCCGCGTCCGGAGCACCCGCTGCTTGGTCCCGTCGAACTTGGCCAGGCCGGTGAACAGGACCGTGCGGATCGGCACGTTGATCCCGACCCCCAGGGTGTCGGTGCCGCAGATGACGCGGAGCAGCCCGGACTGGGCGAGCGTCTCCACGAGGCGCCGGTACTTCGGCAGCATGCCGGCGTGGTGCACGCCGATGCCGTTGCGCACCAGGCGCGACAACGTCTTGCCGAAGCCGGCACCGAAGCGGAAGGACCCGATCCGGTCGGCGATCGCCTCCTTGTCGACCTTGATCCCGGTCGCGCCGAGCCGTGACTTCAGCAGGTTGGTGGCGTGCTCGACGGCTGCCGCCTGCGTGAAGTGGACGACGTACACCGGGTCCTGGCCGGTCGTCACCAGCTCATCGAGGGTGTCGTCGAGCGGCTCCATCGACCAGCGGAAGCTGAGCGGGACCGGGCGCTCCGCGTCGTCGACGACGGCGGTGTCGCGCCCGGTGCGCGCCTTGAGGTCGTCGACGAAGAAGGAGACGTCGCCGAGCGTCGCCGACATCAGGAGGAACTGCGCGTCGAGCAGCTCCAGCAGCGGGACCTGCCAGGCCCAGCCGCGGTCGTGCTCTGCGTAGAAGTGGAACTCGTCCATCACGACGAGGCCGACGTCGGCGCCGCGTCCCTCGCGCAGGGCGATGTTGGCCAGCACCTCGGCCGTGCAGCAGATGATCGGCGCGTCCGGGTTCACCGCCGCGTCCCCGGTGAGCATGCCGACGTTGTCGGCGCCGAAGACCTCGATCAGGGAGAAGAACTTCTCGCTCACCAGCGCCTTGATGGGGGCGGTGTAGAAGCTCACCTCGTCCCGGGCGAGCGCGGCGGCGTGCGCGCCGACGGCGACCAGCGACTTCCCGGACCCGGTCGGCGTCGCGAGGATGACGTGGTTGCCGCCGAGCAGCTCGATCACCGCCTCGTCCTGGTGCGGGTAGAGCCCGAGGCCCTGGTCGGAGACCCAGCCGGAGAAGGCGTCGTACACCGCATCCGGGTCGGCGCCGGTGGAGATCCGGGTGTCGAGTCTCGCAGCGGCATCCGGCATGGCTCGATCCAACCATCCGGCCGACCATTCAGCAGTTTCACCGTGGGACCCGGCGCGCAACCGCGGTGAAACCGCGCGGGCCCACGCTCTCCCCATGAACTCACACCACCAGCAGCCCGCCGTCAGGGCGACCGGGCTCGTGAAGAACTTCGGCGACCAGCGCGCCGTCGACGGCGTCGACCTCGAGGTCCAGCGCGGCGAGGTCTTCGGCGTCCTCGGTCCCAACGGCGCCGGCAAGACGACCATGCTGAAGATGCTCGCCACCCTCCTGCCGATCGACGGCGGGACCGGACAGGTCTTCGGCCACGACGTCAGCGCCGAGCCGCACCTGGTCCGCCAGCTCATCGGCGTCACCGGGCAGTTCGCCTCCGTCGACGAGAACCTCACCGCGACCGAGAACCTCTGGCTCTTCGCCCGCCTCCAGGGCCTCGGCCGCACCGAGGCCAGGCAGCGGGGCGCCCACCTGCTCGAGCAGTTCGACCTGACCGAAGCGGCGTCCAAGCCGATCTCCGCGTTCTCGGGCGGCATGCGCCGGCGGTTGGACCTCGCGGCCAGCCTGATCACCCGTCCCCCGCTGATCTTCCTCGACGAGCCGACCACCGGCCTCGACCCCCGCACCCGCGGCCAGATGTGGGACACCATCCGCGAGCTCGTCGCCGAGGGCAGCACCGTGCTGCTCACCACGCAGTACCTCGACGAGGCCGACCAGCTCGCCGACCGGATCGCGGTGATCGACCACGGCCGCAAGGTCGCCGAGGGCACCGCCGACGAGCTCAAGACCTCGGTGGGTCGCTCGACGCTGCAGCTGCAGCTCGTCGACGCCTCCGACCTGCCGACGGCCACGGCCCTCGCCGAGCAGCTCCTCGGTGAGGAACCCACCGTCACGCCGGAGGCGCGTCGCATGACCGTCGCTCTCCAGCGCACCGACCAGTCCGTCGACCTGCTCGTCGCGCTCCGTGACCGCGGCGTCGCGATCGAGTCGGTGACCGTGCAGAAGCCGTCCCTCGATGAGGTCTTCCTCGCCCTGACCGGTCACGACACCGGCGCGGACGCCGCCGACCAGGACGACAACCAGCCCACCCACATGGAGGCCTCCCGATGACCACCCTCGCCCCCGAGACCCCCGACCTCGCTCCCCGCGTGAGCCTGGCCGACACCGTCTCCCAGACGATGACCCTCGCCTGGCGGGCGACCGTCAAGATGCGCCGCAGCCTGGAGGTGATGTTCGACGTCACCATCCAGCCGCTGATCTTCACCGCGATGTTCGCCTACATCTTCGGCGGCGCCATCTCCGGCGACGTCAGCAGCTACCTGCCGCTCATCATCCCCGGCCTCATCGGCCAGACCGTGCTCACGGCGTGCGTCGCGACCGGCGTACAGCTGCGGACCGACCTGGACTCCGGCGTCTTCGACCGGTTCAAGGTGCTGCCCATCGCGCGCATCGCGCCGCTGGCGGGGCCGATGGTCGCCGACATGCTGCGCTACTTCATCGCAGCGGTGCTCACCTTCGGCGTCGGCATCCTGATCGGCTACCGGCCCGGCGGCGGGTTCGCCGGCGTCGGCGGAGCGATCCTGCTCGCGGTCGTCGCCGGCTGGTCACTCGCGTGGATCTTCACCTTCTTCGGCCTCGTCGGCCGCAACGCCCAGGGCGTGCAGGGCATCTCCCTGCTGGTGATGTTCCCGCTGACGTTCCTGTCCAACGCGTTCGTCCCGACCGACACGATGCCGCGCCCGCTCGAGGCCTTCGCCGAGGTCAACCCGGTGTCGCTGGTGATCACCGCGCTGCGCGACCTCGCCAACCACGGCCAGGTGACCGGCGCGGTGGCCTGGGCGCTCCTCGGCTGCGCGGTCGTCGTCGCGATCTTCGCCCCGCTGTCCGTGCGCCGCTTCAAGAAGATGTGAGCCACAGGTGCCGCAGCCGGTCCACGACCTCTGCGGCCCCTGGCTGCAGCTCCGGGCCGGGGCGGTCGGCCAGCTCCTCGACGAGCTGATCGATCCGTCCCGGCAGCGCTGCGTCCGCGAGCGCGACCATCGGCTCCCAGGCCATCACCGGGATGCTCCGGTTGTAGGCCCAGCGGTGTGCGACCGCGAGCAGGCGTACGCCGTCCTCGTGCTGGTCGGGCGGCCCGAAGCGCAGCACCCACGTGGCCAGCGCGACCAGCATGACGCCGTTGAGCGGCAGGTCGGCGAACCACAGCGACCCGTCGTCGATCGCAGCCGTCGAGCCCAGCAGCAGGTCGCGCAGCTCGCTCGCCCGCGGGTCGACGTCGAGCCCCCCGTGCCGCGCACGCGCCACCAGCGCGGCCGACGCCGCCAGCATCAGCCACGGGTTGATGCCGGACGCGGGATCGGACTCGACCACCATCTCGACGATGTCGTCGTAGCGCCGGATCGCGCCCGCGTGGTCGCCGCGCGCGAGGGCGAGCTCGGCCTGCGCGGTGAGCCACGTCAGCCGGGCGCCCATCTGCGCGGTCTCGCCGTCGGGCTCCCCGAACTCCTCCAGCATCGCGGCGGCCCGGTCGACGTCGCCGTCGAGCAGTGGGGAGATCGCGGTCGCCATCCGCAGGCTGTAGGCGTCGGTCACCGAGTGGACGCGCTCGAGCATGGGCCACGCGATCTCGGCGTGGCGGGCGGCGCGGTGGTGGTCGCCGACGGCCATCGCCAGCTGGCTCAGCTCGGCGTGCAGCGACGCGGTGAGGTAGGGCGGCAGCGGGCCGAGGGCGAGCGCCTGCTCGGCACGGGCGCGGGCCGTCGCCACGTCACCGACGTTCTCCCCCACGATGGCCGCCCACATCAGGAGCGCGCCCGCCATGGCGGGCCGTTGCCCGGCGGCGACCTCCGCGAGCCGCACGGAGACGTCGGCCGGCTCGGTGGCCACGTGCACGGTGTGCCCGATCAGGCCCCAGGCACCGACCGGCCGCTCGTCCTGCAGGAGCAGGCCGCGCAGCCCGCTGAGGTCGACGCCCGGCATCCAGCTGAGGTGCATCATCAGCACGCCCGCCGCCTCCTGGGCGTCGCGGACCAGGTCGGCGGGGACCTCCCACCCGGTGAGCAGCTCGGCGGCCGGGTCGCAGACCGCGAAGACCCGCGGCTGGTCCCCGGTGATCGTCCAGAGGCTGCCGAGCAGCGACACCAGCCGGGCGACGACCTCGCGGTCCCCGACGGACAGCGCGTGCCGCAGCACGTCGGTGAGGTTGTTCTGCTCGCGGACCAGCGCGTCGAGCAGCTCGACCTGGTGCGCGGCCACGACGAGGTCCTGCGAGCGATCGGCGAGCTCGAGCGCCCAACGGCGCTGGGCCGCACCCGCGTCGTCCTGCTCGTCGGCGGTGGCCAGGCGGGTGGCGGCGTACTCGCGGATCGTCTCGAGCGCACGGAAGCGGGCACCACCGCGGTCCTCCACCATCACGATCAGCGACTGCTCGACCAGCACGCCGACCAGGTCGGGGCCGTGGACGCCCAGCACGCTGGTCGCGGTTGCCCGGTCGAAGCCGTCCTGGAAGACCGACAGCCACGCGAGCGCCCGCTGCTCGTCGGGCGCCAGCAGGTCCCACGACCACGCGATCACGGCCTCGAGGGTGCGGTGCCGGTCGGGTGTGCTGCGGTCGCTGCTGCGCAGCGCGGCGAACCGGTCCTCGAGCGCCGCGGCCACCTCGGCCACGGTCATCGTGCGGATGCGTGCCGCGGCGAGCTCGACGGCCAGCGGCAGCCCGTCGAGCCGCTCGACCACCTGACGCACCGCCGCGGGGTCGAGGACGGCGTCGGGGCGCGTCGCCGTGGCCCGTCGCTCGAACAGGTCCGCGGCGTCGGCCGGGGAGAGCTGCGTGAGCGGCACCGCACGCTCGGCAGCCAGCCGCAGCGGCGCCCGGCTGGTCGCGAGGACCTGGAGGTCGCGCGTGGTGGCCAGGAGGAAGGCGACGAGCGTCGCGACCGGCTCGAGGACGTGCTCGCAGTTGTCGAGCACCAGCAGGGTCGGGCCGGCGTCCAGCTCGGCAGCGATGCGACTGCGTACGTCGGCCTGCTGGGCAGGCGTGAGGATCGCGCGGGTGGTCACCGAGCCGCGCACGCCGAGGCCGGCGCCGACGGCCGCCACCACGTCGTCGCCCGCCCCCACGCCGACGAGCTCGACCACCCGCACGTGGGGCAGCACCGACTCGCGGGCGAGCGCCTGGGCGACGCTGGTCTTGCCGATGCCGCCCGGACCGAGGACAGTCACCAGCCGCGAGGAGGCGAGGGCCGACCGAAGCCGGGCGAGGTCGTCGTCGCGTCCGAGCAGCAGCCCGCCGTCGTACCTCAGTCCGGTCCGCACCGGGTCGTCGGCCGCGAGGAGCTCGCGGTGCAGGTGCTGGAGCTCGGGTGCCGGGTCCACGCCGAGCCGCTCCGCGAGGTCCGAGCGGTAGTCCTCGTAGCGGCCGAGCGCGACCGCCGGTCCGCCGATCGCCGCCATCGTGCGCAGCAGGTCGACGAGCACGCCGGAGTCGTCGACCCAGCGCGCCGCTGCCGCCTCGAGCAGCGGCAGGGCCTCGGTGTGCCGGCCCTGGCGCGCGAGCGCGCGACCGAGGACGTCGTCCGCGGCGGCGAGCGTCCGGGCAGACATGGCGCGGAGCCGGGCCAGCGGGCCGGACGGCTCGTCCTGAGCGGCCTCGGGCAGGTCACGGGCGGACTCGGCGAGTGCGGCCGCACCCACGGCGTCGCCCGTGCGAAGCAGGTCGCGCGCCTCCGTGACGTGGAGCCCGAGCGCGAGCGCGTCCACCTCCTCGGGCCGGAGCCCGAGGCGGTACCCGGTCTCGGTCAGCTCGATCACGTCGGGCGACGTGGCCGAGCGCAGCCGCGACACCAGCACCTGCAGCGCCTTACCGGGGTTCGCCGGCGGCGTGTCCTCCCAGACCTGCTCGACCAGGTGCGCCACGGAGAGTCCGCGCGGCTCGAGGACCAGCGCCGCGAGCAACGCCTGCGGTCGTGCTCCGATCACGGGAGCGCCGTCCCAGCTGGGCGGCCCGAGCAGCCGCAGGCGGATGGTCATTCGGGGTCCCCGTTCGGAGCGGAACGAAGTGAGCATTCGAAGGGGGTGTTGATCATTCGCGTGCTCGCGGGTGCGCGGTGGCGAACACCTCACGCAGGTTGTCGACGGTGACGAGCGTGTAGACCTGCGTCGTCGTGACGGACGCGTGGCCGAGCAGCTCCTGCACGACGCGGACGTCGGCGCCGCCATCGAGGAGGTGTGTGGCGAAGGAGTGGCGGAGCGTGTGCGGTGACACCGAGGCCGTCACCCCGGCGCGCTCGGCCGCCTTGACCAGCACCGCCCACGCGCTCTGTCGGGACAGCCGCCCGCCGCGGGAGTTGAGGAACATCGCGGGTCCGCCACGTCCGGCGCCGACGATCTCCGGACGGGCGCGGGCGAGGTAGGCCGCCACCGCCTCACGGGCGTAGGCACCGACCGGAACGAGCCGCTCCTTGCCGCCCTTGCCCCGCAGCAGCACCGTGCCGTCGACCGCGTCGAGGTCGTCGACGTCGAGCCCGACCGCCTCGGAGATCCGGGCGCCGGTGCCGTAGAGCAGCTCGAGCAGGGCCCGGTCGCGCAGCGCCAGCACCGTGTCCGGCGCACCGGCCGCCTCGAGGATCGCCTCCACGTCGGAGAGCGGCAGCGCCTTGGGCAGCCGCTTCGCCGGCGTCGGAGGCTTCACCGCGGCTGCCGGGTCCGCGACGGCCAGCCCGTCGGCGACGGCGAACTTGTGGAAGCCGCGCACCGCCACGACGGTGCGCGCGGCCGACGTCGCGCTGAGCGGCGGGTGCCCCTCGCTCCCCTCCCGCAGGCTGACCAGGAACGCGGCCACCGTCTGCTCGGTGACCACGTCCAGGTCGTCGATCCCCTGGGCGGAGAGGAACTCGTCGTACCGGCCCAGGTCGCGTCGGTAGGAGCTCAGGGTGTTGGCGGCCAGGCCACGCTCGACCGTGAGGTGGTCGAGGTAGGTGCGGACGGCCCGGCGCAGGCTCACCCCAGGGCTCACCTCAGCTCACGCCAGGACGCTGTCGAGTCCCACCGCGTCGATGCCGACGGCGTCGCCGACCGGACCGTTGGTGAGCTGGCCGGCGTGGGTGTTGAGGCCCAGCGCCAGGCTCGCGTCGTCGCGGAGCGCCTGCTGCCAGCCCTTGTCCGCCAGCGCCACCGCGTAGGGCAGCGTCGCGTTGGTGAGGGCGTACGTCGACGTGTTCGGCACCGCGCCGGGCATGTTGGCCACGCAGTAGAACACCGAGTCGTGGACCTGGTAGGTCGGGTCGTCGTGGGTCGTGGCGTGGGAGTCCTCGAAGCAGCCGCCCTGGTCGATGGCGATGTCGACGAGCACCGAGCCGGGCTTCATCCGCGACACCAGGTCGTTCGTGACCAGCTTGGGCGCAGCCGCACCGGGGATCAGCACGGCGCCGATGACCATGTCGGCCTCCATCACCTGCTGCTCGATCGCCAGCTTGGAGGAGGCGAGGCCGTGGACGCGGTTGTTGTAGCGCCAGAACGACATCCGCAGCTTGTCGAGGTCGGTGTCGAGCAGCGTCACGTCGGCGCCCATCCCGAGCGCGATGTTCGCCGCGTTCTGGCCCGAGACGCCGGCACCGATGATGACGACCTTGGCGTTGGCCACGCCACCGACGCCGCCCATCAGGACGCCGCGGCCGCCGTTGGCCTTCATCAGGGAGTACGCACCGACCTGGGGCGCCAGGCAGCCGGCGACCTCCGACATCGGGTAGAGCAGCGGCAGGCCGCCGGAGGGCAGCTGCACGGTCTCGTACGCGATCGCGGTGACCTTGCGCGCCATCAGCTCCTCGGTGAGGGGCTTGTCGGCAGCGAGGTGGAGGTAGGTGAAGAGGGTCTGGCCCTCCCGCATCCGGTGGTACTCCTCGGCGACGGGCTCCTTGACCTTGAGGATCATGTCGGCCGAGCCCCACACGTCGTCGGCCGTGTCGAGCATCGTGGCGCCGGCGGCGACGTACTCCTCGTCCGGGATCTGCGAGCCCTCGCCCGCGGTCCTCTGGATCACGACGTCGTGACCGTGCTGGACCAGCTCGTGCACGCCGATGGGGGTCAGGGCCACGCGGTACTCGCGGTTCTTGACTTCCTTGGGTACGCCGATCTTCATGCCTTGCTCCTCGTGATGAAAGAGGGGCCACGGATGTGGCTCGCCTCACAGCGGGAGCGAGACTACTCCCGAGAGGCCCTAGGCGCCGTCGAGGGTCCCGCGCTGCTGGAGCACGGCGTACGCCAGCACGGCCTGGGCCAGCGGGCCCTGTCGCACGCGCCGCTCGAGCACCGCGTCGAGCAGGTCGGCCATGGGCACCCAGAAGTGCTCCATCTCGGCCTCCTCGTGGCGCATCTCGAAGTCGCCGCGCGGCGCGTGCGACAGCCCGCGCGCCAGGAAGATGTCGTGGACCTCGTCGCTGATCCCCGCACTGCCGTAGGTGCTCAGCAGGAGCCGCCAGTCCGAGGCCTCGAGCTCGACCTCCTCGCGCAGCTCGCGCTTCGCGGTCTCCACGGGCGGCTCGTCACCGGCGTCCTTGAGCCCGGCCGGCAGCTCGACGAACTCGTGCCCGCTGGTGTGGCGGTACTGCCGCAGGCACATCACCCGCTCGTCGTCGTCGACGGCCAGCACGATGACCGCACCCGGGTGCTCCAGGCTGATCCGGCTGAACTGCTCGGGGTGTCCGGGACGGGTGATCACGTCCTCGCGCAGCACGACCACCCAGTCGTCGCGGTGCAGGTCGTGGCTCGAGACCACGGGCCAGGACATCGGCCGGTCGGCGAGCAGGTCGGCGGAATCATCTCCGGTAGAGGTGGCCATGCCCGCACGCTAACCCAGCACTGACTGCGGGTGGACGGGACGTTTAGGGTCGGGCGCATGACGTTGTCGACCCTCACCCAGCACGAAGCCGCGACCCGCTCCGACCTCCTCGAGGTGCAGCGCTACGACATCGCGGTCGACATGACCGGACTGCTCGAGGGCGAGATCTTCTCCTCCGTCAGCACCATCACGTTCACCTGCAGCCAGCCCGGCGCGACCACGTTCGTCGACGTCGCGATGGACGTCGCCCGCGCCACGCTCAACGGCGAGGAGGTCGACGTCTCGCAGGCCGCGGACGGCCGGCTCCCGCTGCCCGCCCTGGCAGCCGACAACGTCCTGGTCGTCGAGGCCAGCACGACCAACACCGGCACGGGCGAGGGCATCCTGCGCACCGTCGACCCCACGGACAAGCTCGTCTACGTCTGGACCAGCCTCGAGCCCGACGAGGCCCGACGCGTGTGGGCGTGCTTCGACCAGCCCGACCTCAAGGCGCCGCACCGCTTCGTGGTGACCGCGCCGTCGTCGTGGCTCGTCACCTCCAACGGCGCGCCGGAGTCGATCGAGGACGCCGAGGGCTCCGACGCCCGGGTCTGGACCTACCCCGACACCCCGCGCCTGTCGACCTACGTCGTCGTGGTCAACGCCGGCCCGTTCCACGAGGTGCGGCGCCAGCACGACGGCTACGACCTCGGGTTCTACTGCCGCCAGTCGCTCGTGCCGATCCTCGAGCGCGACCTCGACGAGCTGGTCACCTTGACCCGCCAGGGCCTCGCCTTCTTCGGCGAGCAGTTCGGCTACCCCTTCCCGCAGGAGCGCTACGACCAGGTCTTCGTGCCGAACCTCGGAGGCGCGATGGAGAACTGGGGCTGCGTGACCTACGGCGACGGCCAGCTCTTCCGCACTCCCCCGACCCACGCGCAGCGCAGCGTCCGCGCCGAGTTCGTCTTCCACGAGATGGCTCACATGTGGTTCGGCGACCTCGTCACGATGCAGTGGTGGGACGACCTCTGGCTCAACGAGGCCTTCGCGTCGTGGGCGGCCAACTGGGGCATGGCCGGCGCCTCCGAGTTCACCGACCAGTGGGCCACGTTCCTCGCCGTGTCGAAGCGGACGGCCTACGAGATGGACATGAGCCCGGCCCGCCACCCGATCCGCAGCGACGTCGCGGACGTCTCGTCCGCGATGGCCAACTTCGACGCGATCACCTACGTCAAGGGCCAGAGCGTGCTGCACCAGCTCGTCGCCTACATCGGCGAGGAGGCCTTCGTGGCGGGGCTGCGCGACTACTTCAGCCGCTACGCGTTCTCCAACACCCGGCTCGACGACCTGATGGACTGCTACTCCCGCGCGAGCGGCCGCGACCTGTCGGCGTGGACGAGCGCGTGGCTCGACGAGGCGGGCACCGACGTGATCTCGCTCGACGGCGACGAGCTGGTCGTCGAGACGACCAACGGCGACGCCCCCCGGCCGCACAACCTCGACATCGCGGTGTTCGACACCTCGGGCGACGAGCTGGTCGCCGTGGGACGTTCCTCGCACGAGGTCACCGGACCGCGCACGCCCGTCGAGCTCCCGGCCGGTGACCTGCGCCTGGTCAACGCCGGCGACTACACGTTCGCCGCCGTGAAGCCGGACGCCGTCTCCTTGGAGCAGATGCTCAGCCGCATCGACCAGCTCGTCGACCCGCTCGACCGGGCGCTCGTCGCCGCGACGGCCGGCCAGCTGCTCCTGCTCGGCCACGCGGCGCCCCGCGACGTCGCTGCGGCGCTCACCCGTGCGCTGGCGTCCGAGACCAGCCCGGCACTCATCGAGCCGTTCCTCGCGCAGGCGCTCGTGGTCGCCGACCGCTGGGCGCCGGCTGCCGAGTCCCCCGACCTGCTGCGCGGACTCGCCGACGCGGTCCTCGGGCTCGTGGAGCTCCCCGACGCGCAACAGGCGGCGCTGCGCACGCTGGCCGCGTCGGCGTCGACCGACGAGCACTGGAAGGTGCTGGAGGCCGCTGCCGACCGGGCGACCGATCTCGACCTGGCGTGGCGGATGACCACGCGCCGCTCCGAGCTCGGCGACTACGACGACGACCGGGTCCGGCGGCTCCTCGAGTCCGACCCCGACCCCGACGCCGGCATGCGTCGCCTCGCGGTCCTCGCCGCCCGTCCCGACGTCGAGGCCAAGGAGGAGGTCTGGCGTGCGTTCTTCGTCGACTACTCCGTGCCGGCGAGCCGCGAGACCCTCGTCCTCGGCTCGACCTTCTGGCGCCCCGGCCAGGCCGAGCTGCTCGCACCGTTCACCCACCGCTACCTCGACGAGCTCCACACGCTCAAGGGCGGCCTGCTCAACCAGGGCCTGACGATCCGCGCGATGTACCCCCTCGGCGCCGGCGACGCGTCCTTCCTCGCCGCCGCGGAGAAGGCCGTCGAGGACACCAACCTCAGCTCGTACGCCCGCAACCAGCTCGGGGCGAACTCCTTCGTCCTCCGCCGGATCCTGCAGGCCCGCCAGCTCTGACCGGGCAGTTCCTCGCGCTGGGAGGCGCTGACCGGGCAGTTCCTCGCGCTGCAAGGCGCTGACCGGGCAGTTCCTCGCGGTCGTCAGTCCTCGGCGTCGTCCTTGCGGCGCAGCCCGGTCTCGTCGATCGGGAACCGCTCCGAGCGCTGCCGCTCGATGGCCGCACCGACGAGACCCGCGAAGAGCGGGTGCGGGCGGGTGGGGCGCGAGCGCAGCTCGGGGTGTGCCTGGGTGGCGACGTAGTAGGGGTGCACGTCGGCCGGCAGCTCGACGAACTCCACCAGCCCGAGCTCGGGGTTGATCCCCGAGAAGACCAGGCCAGCCTCCGACAGCGTCTCGCGGTAGGCGTCGTTGAACTCGTAGCGGTGGCGGTGCCGCTCCTCGACCACCTCGGAGCCGTACGCCGCCCGCACGACACTGCCCTCGGCGAGCGTGGCCTTCTGCAGGCCCAGGCGCATGGTGCCGCCGAGGTCACCGGCACCGTCGACGAACTTCTTCTGCTCCTCGATCGTGGAGATGACCGGCTCGACCGTGTCGGGATCGAACTCGGTCGACCCGGCCTTGCCGAGCCCGGCGACGTTGCGGGCGTACTCGATGACCATGCACTGCAGGCCCAGGCACAGCCCGAGGGTCGGGATGCCGTGGGTGCGGGTGTAGCGCAGCGCGCCGAGCTTGCCCTCGATGCCGCGGACGCCGAAGCCGCCCGGCACCAGCACCGCGTCGACGTCGGCGAGGTGCTTCGCGGCGCCCGCCTCGGTCTCGCACTCGTCGGAGGCGACCCAGCGGATGTTGACCTTGGCCTCGTGGGCGAACCCGCCGGCCCGCAGCGCCTCGCTGACGGACAGGTAGGCGTCGGGGAGGTCGATGTACTTGCCGACCAGCGCGACGGTGACCTCCTCGGACGGGTGGTGCACGCGGCGGAGCAGGTCGTCCCAGTTGGTCCAGTCCACGTCGCGGAACGGCAGGTCGAGACGGCGTACGACGTAGGCGTCGAGGCCCTCGCGGTGCAGCACCTTCGGGATGTCGTAGATCGACGGCGCGTCGGCCGCGGTGACCACGGCCTCGTCGTCGACGTCGCACATCAGCGCGATCTTGCGCTTGATGCCCTCGGGCAGGTCGCGGTCCGCGCGACACACGATCGCGTCGGGCTGGATGCCGATCGAGCGCAGCGCGGCCACCGAGTGCTGGGTCGGCTTGGTCTTCAGCTCACCCGACGGACCGATGTAGGGCACCAGCGAGACGTGAATGAAGAAGCAGTTGTCTCGACCGATCTGGTGCCGTGTCTGGCGCGCGGCCTCGAGGAACGGCAGCGACTCGATGTCGCCGACGGTGCCGCCGACCTCGGTGATGACCACATCGATGTCCGGGCCGCCCATCGCGAGGATGCGGTCCTTGATCTCGTTGGTGATGTGCGGGATGACCTGCACGGTGTCGCCGAGGTAGTCACCGCGACGCTCCTTGGCGATCACGGTCGAGTAGACCTGCCCGGTCGTCACGTTGGCGATCTGGTTGAGGTCGGTGTCGAGGAACCGCTCGTAGTGACCGATGTCGAGGTCGGTCTCGGCCCCGTCGTTGGTCACGAAGACCTCGCCGTGCTGGAACGGGTTCATCGTGCCCGGGTCCACGTTGAGATAGGGGTCGAGCTTCTGCATCGTGACGCGCAGACCGCGCGCCTTGAGCAGGTTGCCCAGGCTGGAGGCGGTGAGCCCCTTGCCGAGGGAGGAGGCGACGCCTCCGGTCACGAATACGTGCTTGGTCGGCGTGGGGTTCTTCACGGGCTTCGATCCTACCCGAGAGGGACCGGGCCGTCGGCACCCGACGCACCGAATGATCCGCCCGGCGTCGTCAGCGAGCGTGCCAGGGTCATCACAGCGGCCGCCCGGCCGGCCAGGGTGTCGACGCCGTCGAGGGTCGCGACGCTCGTCGCGGTGGGCGTGGCACGGAGCCGTCCGAGCTGTCCGGTGCCGCCGTCCGCCAGCGTGCCGGCGACCACGACGCCCGTCGCCTGGGCCGCCAGGCCGTCGACCAGGCCGGCGAGGATCGCGTCGGACCCCTCGTCGTCGGCGTCGGTGCCCAGCACCAGCAGCACCAACGGGGCGCGTCGGTCGACCTCGTCCGGCAGCTCCATCAGGCCGGCGCCGCTGACGGCGTCGGCGATCGCGCGCGTCCTGCGCGTCGGGTCCTCGCCGTCGGCCTCCTTGCTCGCGACGGCCAGCCCGATCAGCTGGCCGATCCGGTCGTACGTCGACGCTTCCGCCGGCACGACGCCCTCCGCCTGCTGGGTGAGCAGCTGGCTGCCGAGCGTGTCGACCAGCGACTTCTGGGCGGGGTCGACGAGGTCGGCACCCAGCGCGTACCGACCGGCGACGGTGCCGCCTGCCGCCTCGACCTGGCTCGCGAGGTCGGTGACCACCTGCTCGTCGGCGCCCGGGACAGTCACCAGCACGACCGAGCGGTCCACGAGCCTGCCGCCGAGGATCGGCGCCGTCAGGGTCGAGATCCACGCCTCGTTGTAGTCGCCCTGCGCGCTGCTCGTCACCGGCTCCTCGGCGCGCTCCTTGCTTGCTGCCGTGACGGCCGGTCCGACGTCCGACAGCGGACCGCCGCCGAGGACGATGCCCGCCGCCAGTGCCAGGAACACGGCGACGATGGTCAGGAGGTGGTGGCGCAGGGTGATCACGGGAGGATTCCTCGGACGTCGTCGATCAGGTCGGTGGTGGTGCTCGAGATGCCAGGTGCGAGCTCGTCGACCCACTGCTGGCCGACGGGGGTCACGCTGATCGCCGCACCTACCGCGATCACCCCGGCGAGGAGCGCGCCCAGCAGGTGTCGCGGGCGCACCGCGCCGTCGTACAGCCGCGGCAGCGCCGCCGCGTCGACGAGGTCGGGCCCGACCTTGAGGCGGGTCAGGAACGTGCTCGCCAGCCCGGTGCGACGCCGGTCGAGGAACTCGGCGAGCGTCGCGTGCAGGCCGACCCCGACGATGAGCGCCGCGTCGTGGGTCGAGGCGAGGAGGAGGGCGGCGTCCTCGGTGGTGGCGGTGGTCTCGAAGCGCAGCGGCCGGATGCTCATCCGTTCGAGGTGCTCGATCGCGCTGCGCGGCGACCCCTGCTCGACGAGCACCACGACGTCGCGGGCCTTGCGCAGCACCGCCGCGCTCGGCAGGTCGTCGCCCCCGCTCGTCAGCACGACCACGTCGGGCCGGTGGCCGGCCTCGACGAGCGCGTCCGCGCCCCGGTCGACCCCGATCAGCACCGGGCGCTGCTCGCGGACGAACGCCCGGATCCCGCGCAGCTCGTCCTCCCAGCCGTGCGACCTCACCACCACGACGACCGGACGACCCGCGATCTCGGTGGCCGTCTCCGGGATGCCGTGGCCGTGCAGCAGCAGGTCCTGCTCGCGCCGCAGGAACTCGGTGGTGTTGTGGGTGAAGCTCTCGAGCTGGGCGGTGAGACCGCTGCGCGCCTGGCCCATCTCGCGCCGGACGACATCGGCCGTGACCTCGCGGGCCGTGGCGACCAGGGTGGCGCCGGCGTGTACGACTCCGGCATCGATGCGCACCTCGGTGCCGTCCTTGACCCGGTCGAAGACCTCGATGCCCGCGCTGTCGACGACCGTGACGCCTGCCTGCACCAACAGCTCCGGACCGAGGTTGGGATAGCGGCCGGAGATCATCGGGCTCGCGTTGACCACGGCGGCGACGCCCGCGTCGATGAGGGCCTGCGCCGTGCCGCGGTCCATGTCGAGGTGGTCGAGCACCACGACATCGCCGGGCTGGAGCCGGCCGAGCAGGCTGGTCGTGCGCCGGTGGGGCCGGGCGGGGCCGTGGACACCGGGGAGCGTGGGGGCTGGGCGGGAGCGGACTGCGAACTTCATGACCGCGCCATGGTGTCAGCCGGTCGGGTGCCCCTCCGGGAGGCACGCCCGCTCGGGCGCGGCGGCCGCGAGGAGCTCGCGGGCGTGCGCCCGGGCGCTGTCGGAGTCCTCGACGCCGGCCAGCATCCGCGACAGCTCGCGCTCCCGCTCGGCCTCGTCGAGGGTGACCAGGCCGGAGGTCGTGACCGACCCGTCGCTCGACTTGTGCACCACCACGTGACGGTCTGCGTAGGCCGCCACCTGTGGCAGGTGCGTGACGACCAGGACCTGCGAGCCGCGGGCCAGCACGGCGAGCCGGCGCCCGACCTCGATCGCCGCCTTGCCGCCCACCCCGGCGTCCACCTCGTCGAAGACGAAGGTCGGCACCGAGCCGGTCTCGGCCAGCGACACCTCGAGGGCGAGCATCACGCGGGACAGCTCGCCGCCGGACGCGCCCTTGTGCAGCGGACGGGCCTCGGCACCGGTGTTGGCCGCCAGCAGGAACTCCACGTCGTCGACGCCGTGCGAGGTGGCCCGCAGCCAGCGGCCGTCGACCAGGAGCTGGGGGCCGGCGGGGACCTCGGGCGTGGGTGTCGGGTTCTGGGTGAGCGCGATCGACACGGTGGCGTGCGGCATCGCCAGCGAGGTCAGCTCGGCACTCACCGCCTTGCCCAGCCGGGTCGCGGCCTTGCTGCGCTGAGCGGTGAGCCTCGCGGCGAGGCCGCCCAGCTCGCCGCGAAGGCGGTCGCGCCGTGCCTCGAGCTCACCCACCTGGCCGTCGGTGTCCTCGAGGTCGAGCAGCCGCTTGGCGCCGTCCTCGGCCCAGGCGAGCACCTCGTCGATGGTCTCGCCGTACTTCCTGGTCAGTGCCGTCAGGGCCGCCCGCCGCTCGGAGACGTTGGCCAGACGCGCCGGGTCGGTCTCCAGGCTCGAGGCGTACGACGCCACGTCGCCGGCCACGTCGACGAGCAGGTGGCCGAGCTCGGCGAGCCGGTCGGCGAGCTCGCCTGCCGTCGCGTCGTGCTCGCGGACACCGTCGAGGGCCTGCCGCGCGGCGCTGCTGGTGCCCAGCGCATCAGGCGCGCCCTCCTCGCTGGAGAGGGCCTCACGCGCGGTCTCCGCGGCGGTGCGCAGGGTGTCGGCGAACCCGAGCCGGGTCTCCTCCGCGGCGAGCTCGAGGTCCTCCCCCGGCTTCGGGTCGACCGACTCGACCTCGCCGAGCCCGAACCGGAGCTGGTCGGCCTCGCGGGCACGCTCGCGAGCGGAGCCGATCACGTCCGCCAGGGTGCGCTCGGTCGCCGCGAGCTCGGCCCACAGGGAGGCGTACGACTCCGCGGTGGCGGCGAGCTCGTCGCCACCGAAGCGGTCGAGCGACTGCCGCTGGGCGCTCGCGCGCAGCAGCCGGTGCTGGTCGGACTGGCCGTGCACCGCGACCAGCGGCTCGGCGATCTCGGCGAGCGAGGTCACGGGGACGGACGCGCCGCCGATCCAGGCCCGCGAGCGGCCCTGCGCGGTCACGTTGCGGGCCAGCACGACCAGGTCGTCCTCGACCTCGCCGCCGGAGTCCTCGACGGCCTCGCGGAAGCCGGGGAGCGCGGCGGTGGACACGACGCCCTCGACGCGCGCCTGCTTGGCGCCCGTCCGCACGGCTCCGGAGTCGGAGCGACCGCCGAGCAGCAGCCCCAGCGCGGTGACGACCATGGTCTTGCCCGCTCCGGTCTCACCCGTGATGACGGTCAGTCCGGGGCCGAGTTCGAGGGTGGAGGAGTCGATCACGCCGAGCTGGCTGATCCGTAGCTCCTCAAGCATGCCGGTCGCTCCCGTCGGCGTCGCCGCCGTCGCGTCGCCGGCGCTCGGCCGCACCGCGCCAGCCCTCGACCGGGAGACCGAACTTCGCGACCAGCCGGTCGGTGAACGGCGCCTGGTGCAGGCGGACCAGCCGCACCGGCCGGTCGCCGCGGCGGACCTCGATGCGGGCTCCGGGCGGCAGGTCGACCGTGCGGCGCCCGTCGCACCACAGCACGCCGGAGCCCTCGGTGTTGGAGAGCACCTCCACGGCGAGCACCGAGGTCGGCGCAACCACCATCGGACGTGCGAAGAGCGCGTGCGCGCTGAGCGGCACCATCAGCAGGGCCTCGACCTCGGGCCACACCACCGGTCCGCCGGCGCTGAAGTTGTAGGCGGTCGACCCGGTGGGGGTGGCGCACACGACGCCGTCACATCCCCACCTCGACAGCGGTCGCCCGTCGACCTCGACGACGACCTCGAGCATCCGCTCGCGGGCGGCCTTCTCGACGCTGGCCTCGTTGAGCGCGAAGGTCGTGAACAGGACCTCCTTGCCCACCAGCACCCGCACACCCAGGGTCAGCCGGTCCTCGGCGGTGTAGTCGCGGTCCACGATCGCGGTGATGGTGAGCTCGAGGTCCTCCGGCTCGGCCTCGGCGAGGAACCCGACGTGCCCGAGGTTCACACCGAGCAGGGGCGTGCTGGTCTCGTGGGTGAGCTCGGCGGCGCGCAGGATCGAGCCGTCACCGCCGATCACCAGCACCAGCTCGCAACCCTCCCCCGGTACGTCGTCGGGCTGGGTCGTCTCGACCAGGCCCTCGGCGCCGAGTCCGGCGGCGAGCCCGAGGTCGGCTGCCTCGTCGGCCAGGAGACGCACGGCGATCCCGTGCTCGGTGAGTCGCTGCACGCACGTGCGGGCCACCTCGCGCACCTCCGCACGGCCGGTGTGCGCCAGCACCAGCACGCGGCGACGAGCTGGTGGCGGGGTCTCGGTGGTCACGGTTCCACCTTGTCAGACGCCACCCCCAGTGGGGCCGCCCTCTCCACCTCGGCGCGGATGTCCTCGGCGTCGATCGCGGCCGCGCCGCGTCGCAGGAGCAGGAAGAACTCGACGTTGCCCGACGGCCCGGGCAGGGGGCTGACGGTGACCGCCACCGCTCCCCACCCGCGGGCAGCCGCCAGGTCCGCGATCGCCGTGACCGCCTCGGCCCGCAACGCGAGGTCGCGCACGACCCCGCCCTTGCCGACCCGGTCCTTGCCCACCTCGAACTGCGGCTTCACCATCAGCGCCAGCTCGCCGTCCTCGCGGGTCACCGACAGCAGCGGGTCGAGCACCAGCGCGAGCGAGATGAAGGACAGGTCGCCGACCACGAGGTCGACCGGCTCGCCGACGATCTCGGGCGTCAGCTCGCGGATGTTGGTCCGGTCGTGCACCTCGACGCGGTCGTCGCTCTGCAGCGACCACGCGAGCTGGCCGTAGCCGACGTCCACGGCGACGACCTCTCGCGCCCCCGCACGCAGCAGGACGTCGGTGAAGCCGCCGGTCGAGGCACCCGCGTCGAGGCACCGCTTGCCCTCGACGCTCACCCCGTGGGCGGCGAATGCCGCGAGGGCGCCGGCGAGCTTGTGGCCGCCACGCGAGACGTAGTCGACCGAGGTCGGGTCCTCCCGCACGACGATCGCCACATCGGTGGTCACCCCGGTCGCGGGCTTGGTCGCAGGCGCGCCCGAGACGGTCACCCGGCCGGCGGCGACGAGCTCGCTCGCGTGCTCGCGCGACCGGGCCAGTCCGCGCCGGACGAGCTCCTGGTCGAGTCGAAGTCGTCGAGGTGGCACGGTCGGGTCAGGCGCCCTGCTGGAGATCCGGGCGTGGCTCCGGCACGGCGTCGAGGGCGCGCCGCAGCTGGTCGTGGGCGCGCTCGAAGACGGCCACGTGCCCGGCCACCGGCGTACCCGACACCGCTGCGACGTCGGCCAGGACCTGGTCGACGGCGGCGACGCCGGTCGAACCGTCGTCCGCCGTGCCGTCCTGGTCCCCCTCGATGTGCGTGGGCCGCTCGTCCATGGCCTCGACCCTACTCGGCGCCGAGCCGGTGATCCGGCCCGGGCGGCGTCGTGTCGCCGAGGTCGACGGGTGTCCCGGACGCGTCGAGGTGGAGCCAGCACGCGGTCGCGACCACCCGCCACCAGTCGGCGTCCCTGCCCGTCCCGCTGACAGCCAGCCGACCGTCGTCGACGGCCGCGGTCCAGCCGCCGAGCTCGACCTCGCCGCCGTCGGTCCGACGGGGAACCGGGTGTGGTTCGAAGAGCCCCTCGAGCGTCGGCGAGATGTACGTGGGACGCAGCTCGGGCGTCGCCGCAGCGAGGTCCTCGAGCCAGCTCACGCCGGTGAGGACGAGCAGCGACGGTACGTCGATCGCGTGCGCACCCTCGATGTCGGTGTCGAGGCGGTCGCCGACCATCAGCGGACGGTCCCCGCCGACCCGCCTGACGGTCTCCTCCATCAGCGGCTTCTCCGGCTTGCCCGCCACCGTCGGCTCGACGCCGGCGAACCCCGAGATGGTCTTCACGAGCACGCCGTGGCCGGGCGCGAGTCCGTAGGGCGTCGGGATGGTCATGTCGGTGTTGCTGGCGACGTAGGGAAGTCCGTCGCGCACCAGCGTCGAGACCCGCATGATGTCGCGCCAGCGCACGTCCGGTCCGTAGCCGCTCACCACCGCCACCGCGCCCTCCGGGTCCTCGACGGGCTCGAGCCCGGCCTCGACGAGCGCGACCCGCAGTCCCTCACCCCCGAGCAGCAGGATCCGCGATCCCTCGCCGTGCTCCTCGGCCAGCACCCTCGCCGCTGCCTGCGCCGACGTCACGACGTCCTCGGCCGTCGCGGTGACGCCGACCTTGGCCAGCTTCTCGGCGACCTTGTCGGGGGTCCGAGAGGCGTTGTTGGTGACGAACGCGACGTGGGTGCCGGTCTCCCGGAGGCGGTCGATCCGGCCCGCGACACCGTCGATCGCGGCGTCCCCGACGTAGACCACGCCGTCCAGGTCGAACATGACCAGGTCGTGTGCCTCCGCCACGGGAGTCGTCGACTCCTCGAGCATGCTCCACCCCTCTCCGGTTGGGGACGAGCGTCCCCCTACGATGCTTCGATGGACTTCGCCACCGACGTACCTCCGTACGTCGCGAAGCCCCTCGAGCTGCTGCCCTTCCGTGCACTGATGCTCGCGCCGGGGCGGGTCGGCGACCCTGCATCCGCCCGAGCGCTCGCGCGACCCTATCGCGACGTCACCGCCCGCCTGACGACCTGGATCGAGCAGGGACGGGCCGCCGCGGACACCTCGCCGGCCCTCTACGTCCACGAGTACACCGCAGCCGGACTCACCGTCCGCGGGCTCGTCGGCGCGCTCGGGATGTCGAGGCGTACGTCGTCGCGTGCCGACCGCGCGGTCTGGCCCCACGAGGAGATCCATCCCGAGCAGGCAGGTGAGCTCGCCGACCGGATGCACCAGATGGACCTCAACCCGGCACCGATCCTGCTCGTCCACCACGGCGAGCCGGAGCTGCGCGCGGTGCTCTCCGACGTGACCCGTGCGCAACCCGACTGGCGCTACCTCGACCGCAGCGAGCAGCGTCAGCGCATCTGGGCGATCCGGGACGCCGACACGGTCGCGCGGATCGGCACTCTCCTGAGCACCACCCGCTGCCTCCTGGCCGACGGACACCACCGGTACGCCGCCTACCTCCGCCTCCAGCAGGAGCACCCGGGCACCGCGTGGGACGCGGGGCTCGCGATGCTGGTCGACCAGGTCGACACTCCCCTGTTCCTCGGTGCGATCCACCGCACACTGCCCGGGGCGACGCTCGACGACCTGGTCCAGGCTGCTCGCGACGCGGGGGCCCAAGTGACTGCGCACGATCGGCTCCGAGCACTGGGTGCCCTCGACAGCACCCACCTCGTGCTGACGGACGGCGCATCGTGGCACACCGTCAGCCCCGTCGACCTGGACCGCGATGCCGCCGTGTCCTGGCTGCACCAACGCGTGCTCCCCCGCCTCCCGAGCCAGGCGCACCGGATCGAGCACCACCACAACGTCGAGGACGCCCTCGCCGCCACCGGCGCGTCGTCACCAGCCGTCCTGCTGCCGAACCCCGACTTCGAGCAGGTCCGCGCGCTAGTCGAGTCCGGCGGGCTCCTGCCGGAGAAGGCGACCTCCTTCCAGCCGAAGCCGAGTCTGGGCGCTCTCATGCGGCCGATGACCGACGGATGATCTTCGCGGAGGTCGCCTCGACCTCCACGCGCGAGCGGGTGGCTCCACCCGCCTGGTAGAACCGGCACCGCACCGCTCCCGACACCTCCACCAGGTCGCCGGGGCGCCACCCGAGGATGCTCCGCCGCACGCGTGGGCTCCAGGCCGTGCACGGCACCGAGTCCACTCGTTGGCCCTTCGCCGTCCCGGACGCTGCGCCGCGCCTCGGCGCCGCACGCGGCACCGAGATCCGGAACGTCACGAGCGCATCCCCGCTCGGGAGCTCCACGACGGCGGGCTCGCCTGTCAGCCGGCCCACCAGGCGTACGTCGTTGGTCGCGACCTCGAGGTCGCCCGAGTCGGTGTCGCTCGGCTTGTTCTTCTGTGCAGTGGTCACAGTGCACCTCCTGCGACCACTCTGCGGACGCCGACCGACACAGCTGGTGTCAGTGGCACCGAGCCTGTGGAGATCGCCCATATCCACGGCCGTGTGGACAATTCGTGGCGCACGCTGGGCGCGTGGAGAAGCATGAGGAAATGCAGAAGTGGGGCCACCAAAAGGTGACCCCACTTCCACAATGTATGTCCGGCGGCGTCCTACTCTCCCACAACCTCTCGGTTGCAGTACCATCGGCGCTGAAAGGCTTAACTTCCGGGTTC
>NZ_SDWS01000003.1 GCF_004137245.1 Nocardioides glacieisoli | reverse complement strand
GCTCGCCGCCGACGGCTCACGCCCCTACCGACCAGCCCGCCCGACGAGAGCCGAACCATGCTGAACTGGGAAGAGCCCGTAAACCGTGGCCTCGTCGGGGGCCTGCGACTCCACGAGTGATGGCACCAGTCATCGCCAGTCGCACCACCCCGAGGAGGTGGCCGGAACCACCGGACAAAACACCCTCAGAAAGGAGAAGAGCACTCATGAAGACGCTAGCGATCCGATTGGAGGACGAGCTGCACGCCCGTCTGACGATCCTCTCGAAGGTCAGCGGTCAGTCGGTCACCGACACGATCCGTACGGCTCTCGAGGAGCACCTGACCGGTCTGGCGACTCAGCCCGACATCGCTGCCAAGGCCCAGGCCCTGACGGACGAGATCGAGCGGGAAGCCGCCGAGCAGCTCAGTGCGATCAAGGCGCTTCTGGGTCCGGCATCCAAGCCCGCTCAGCGCGGCGGCCGGGCCAAGAGTTAGCCCTCCGAATAGGCGGGAGCCAGGTCGAGCATGGCGCTCCCTGACTCCCGCCTTATTCAATTGGTAAGGCCCGCCTAATTGCGTTGTGGAATTCGCCTAACCCGATGCATCACCGCATCAATTCGCGTAATATGGGAATAGAAGTTGCACATGAAAAAGGAGTTCATTCTGTATGACCAATAAGAGCGAAACGCTGGCAGAAGTTGTCGCCAGAGCGCGCACGGCTAAAGGCCTCAGCACAAGACAGCTTGCAAGCGAGATCGGCATCGACCAGTCGAACATCGTCCGCCTTGAGCAGGGCAGCGTGGCCGAACCCAAGCCCACCGTTCTGGAAGGCCTGGCGCGAGTCCTCGACCTTGAGCTGGCAGACCTATACGCCCTCGCTGGCTATACGAAGCCGACCGAGCTGCCCGCCTTCACGCCGTACCTGCGCAGCAAGTTCACCGACTTGCCGCCACAGGCACGTGCCGAGCTGGCGCAGTCGTTCAACGCAATCGCTACCAAGTACGGCTATGACGCCGGCGGCCCTGCACCTGGCCAAGACGAAAACTAGTTCACCCGCCACATCGAAAGGAGGCACCCAATGACAACATCACCATCCACCCTGGCTCGCCTCCGTTCGGTGACCCCAACACGAGACGACATCACGTTCGACGAAGCCCTTCGTGTCGCCGAGTTGCAGGCAACGAAACTGATCGAGTTGCTCGTTCCCGATGACGGAATCAAGGAAAGCGACATCGCAGGACTCCCCCGCATCCGCGTGGTCTACGAACCGCTCAGCGTTTCTGGCATGAGCCACTGGAGCGGCACCGAGTGGGTCATCGCACTCAACAGCAATGACAGCTGGGCTCGCCAGCGCTTCACGCTCCTGCACGAGTTCAAACACATCATCGATCACGGCTCGACGAAGCGCCTCTATGCAGGAAGCAGTCGAGCAACCGCGGCCGAACAGGCTGAGCGCGCCGCTGACTACTTCGCAGGCTGCGCCCTCATCCCGAAGCGCCGACTGAAGGCTGTCTGGGGGCAGGGCATACAGCGCATCGCGGATCTGGCTGCGCACTTCGGCGCCAGCGAGCACGCCGTTCGGGTTCGACTCGACCAGACCAAGCTCAATGCCAGCACCGATGCTCAGCCGCCTACTCGCTGTGCCCGTCCCGTCTCAACTCCATGGCAGCGCCCTCAGCGCTTTCGCACAGTCCAACCCCGCTACGCCCGAAGGACCTTCGCATGACAACGCCGCAGCTCGCTCCGATCCAGTCACGCCCACTCGCCGTCATCTACCTACGAGTCAGCACGAAGGATCAGGCGGGACGCGGCGGTGAGAGTGAAGGCTTTTCGATTCCGGCTCAGCGCGAAGCGTGTCTGCGCAAGGCCGAGTCGCTCGGTGTTCAGGTAGTCGAGGAGTTCGTCGACGCCGGTGAAAGCGCCCGATCGGCTAACCGCCCTGAACTCAAGCGCATGCTCAGCTACGTCGCGAATCATCACGTCAGCACTGTCATCGTGCACAAGGTCGATCGTCTGGCGCGCAATCGCGTCGATGACGTCGAGATCAACGTCGCGCTGACGACTGCGGGTGCCCAACTGGTCAGCTGCTCCGAGAACATCGACGAGACACCCAGCGGAATGCTGCTGCACGGCATCATGAGCTCGATCGCCGAGTTTTATAGTCGCAACCTCGCGACCGAGTCCCGCAAAGGCATGCTGCAGAAGGCGAAGAGCGGTGGCACCGTCAACGCCGCACCGTTCGGCTACATCAACACCCGTGAACGCATCGAAGACGGCCGGGAGATCAAGACCGTCAAGCTCGATGAACGGCGAGCCGACTGGGTGAAGTGGCTGTTCGAGCACTACGCGACGGGTGACTGGACGGTGCCGATGCTGCGCGATCACCTGAACACTCAAGGGGTCACGACGCTGCCACGACCAAGCCGACCGAGCGGACCAATCGCCAACTCGCACATCTACGCCATCCTGAAGAACCGCTACTACGTCGGAGTCGTCAAGTACGAAGGTGTCGAGTACCCGGGCAAGCACGAGCCACTGATCTCGGAACAGCTATACGCAGAGGTTCAGCGAGTGCGCACGTCGCGGCACCAGAGTCGCGAAAAGCCGCGCGTTCATACGCACTACCTCAAGGGGTCGGTCTACTGCGGCAACTGCGGCGAACCACTGACCTTCGAGCGATCGCGCAGTCGATCCGGCCAGCTCTATGACTACTTCTACTGCCTCGGTCGACAGAGGCTGAAGAACGGCTGCATGTTCAAGGCAATTCAGGCCCACCACGTTGAGGATCTGATTGAGCGACACTGGTCGACCGTCACTATCGACGCAGATCGTCTGCAAAGCATTCGTGAACTCGTGCTCGATCATCTGTCAACACTCCTGCCCACTCAGAGTCGCGCGCAGGACGAGGCGCAGACGCAGCTCATCACCCTGAAGCGTCAGAGCGATCGACTCATGCAGGCGTACTACGCCGATGCCATCGACGTCAGTCATCTGAAGCAAGAGCAATCTAAGATCGCGGCCGCCACAGCACACGCAGAGGCCACCCTGCGGCGCCACGCGACAAGCGAAGATCTCGTTGTCCAGAAGCTGACCGAACTCTGTGCCGTCCTAGCCGACGCGCAGACCTACTACCGAAGCGCCCCTAACTCACTGCGACGTGATCTCAACCAGGGCATGTTCGACCATCTCTACATCTTCGACGACGAGATGGTCGGAAGCGACCTGACTGAGCCGTATCAACGATTGCTGTCCGACAGCCTGGCTGGCGATCTGGCGAGCGAACGGAAAAGGGTGCAAAGCGAGCTAGTTAGAACCAGCGACCTCTACTTGGTGCCTGGGGTAGGTGAGTCCGCCTGCAGAGGTGACGCAACGTCGTCCACGGACCTTCCTTCACGACACCGGCGGACGTCGCCTGAGGGCCGCCTGGGCGCGTCCCTACGCCTCGAACGTCCCAGGGGTGCACTCCCGTGGGAACGAAAGAACCCCGGACCTGTAAAGGTCCGAGGTTCTAACGAATTACTTCTGGTAGCGGGGGCAGGATTTGAACCTGCGACCTCTGGGTTATGAGCCCAGCGAGCTACCGAGCTGCTCCACCCCGCGTCGGTGAACAGAACATTACAGCCACGGTGTGGTGCGCCCAAATCGGGGTCAGCCGGCCAGCTGGACGGCCTCCTCGATCAGCTGGCGTCCCTCCTCCATCAGCCGGGCCCACTTGACGCTGTTGCCGTTGCGCTGCGCCTCGTCGGCCTGGCTGAACTTCTCCTCGGCCTGCTGGAGCAGGTCGCGGATCTGGGCCTGGGTGCCACCGGGCACGGGTGTGGTCGGCTCGCCGGTGGGTGTTTCCGACGGCGAGGCCGAGGGCGACTCGGTCGGTGTCTCCGTCGGCTCCTCGGTGGGCGTCTCGGACGACGACGAGCCGTCGAGCGAGTCCTCGATGGCCGCCGTCAGCGTCGTACCGATGCCGACGTTGCCCTTGTAGGACACGAGGACGAACGTGAGGACCGGGAACGTGGACTCGTTCTGTCGCCGGGTGTAGAGCGGCTGGACGTACATGAAGTCGTCGGTGACCGGCAGGGTGAGCAGGTTGCCGTAGAGGATGTCGGCATCGCCGTTCGTGTAGGGCAGCAGCCGGTCACGCACCTCGTCGTCCGTGCTGAGGTTGTTGGCGATGAGCCGGGGCCCGTCGGTGCCCTCGTCGGGCAGCTCCTTGACCGAGACCTGTCCGTAGGTGCCGGAGGTGGCGTCGCTGTCGACCTCCATGAAGGCAGCCAGCTTGTCGCGCCTGGGCCACACGTAGACCGAGGTGAGCGACCAGGTCTGGTTGCCGTCCTGGTCGGTGAACAGGCGGTAGGGCGCCTGCAGGGTGTCCGTGGCCTGCGGGTCCTTCGGCGCCTCCCAGCGCTCGGATCCCTCGAGCCAGGACTGCGCGTCGGTCACGTGGTAGCGCTGGTACTGGTAGCGCTGGGCCTTGAAGAGGTCCTCGGGGTAGCGCAGGTGCTCCAGCAGGGTGTCCGGGATGTCGGCCCTCGGCTGCACGACGTCGGGGAAGACCTCCTCCCATGCCTTGAGGATCGGGTCCTCCTCGTCCCACGCGTAGAGCGTCACCGTGCCGTCGTAGGCGTCCACCGTCGCCTTGACGGAGTTGCGCAGGTAGTTGACCTCGTCGGTCGGCAGGGTCTGGAAGCCGGTGTCGTCCTGCAGCGCGTCCGCGGTCATCGTCTCGAGCGACTCCCGCTGCGAGCCGGGGTACTTGTCGGTGACGGTGTAGCCGTCGAGGATCCACTGGATCCGACCGTCGATGACGGCCGGGTAGGGGTCGGTGTCGACGGTCAGCCAGGGAGCGACCTTCTCCACCATCTCGCGCGGGTTGCGGTCGTAGAGGATCTTCGAGTCGCCGTGCACGCGCCCGGAGAGGAGGAGGTTCGGCTCGGAGTACTTCACGGCGTAGAGCAGCTTGGTGAAGACGTTGCCGATCGGCACGCCGCCCTCTCCGGCGTAGGTCGTCGACGGGTCCTGGTTCTCGTCCTCGGCGTCCGCGTCGCTCGACAGGTCCAGCTCGATCGGCTTGGCGTCGGGACGGCTGCCGACGATGCTGTAGGTGGGGCTCATCTCGCCGTAGTAGACCCGCGACTCGTAGCCGTCGGGATAGAGGCTCGACAGGGCGTCCTGGTCGGGCTCCTGACCCTCGGCCCACTGGATGTTGAGCGACTGGCGCTCGTCGTCCTCCGGACGCTGGTTGGCGTACGCCGCGATGACGCCGTTGCCGTGGGTGTAGACGGTGCGCAGGTTGGCCCAGGTCTGGTTGTCCTCCGCGATGCCGTCCTGGTCGAGCTCACGCACGCCCAGCACGATCGCGCGGTCCTTGCCGTCGATCTCGTAGCGGTCGACGTCGAGCACGTCGCCCACCGAGTAGTAGGGCCGGACCTGCTGCTGGAGCTGGAAGGTCTGGCTGACGACCTTCGGGTCGACCAGGGGCACCGACGAGGTGATCCCGTCGAGTGCCTCGAGCCGGCCGTCGACGCCCAGCGGCGTGCCGACGAACTGCTCCTCCTCCACCTGGTCGAGCATGTAGGCCTGACGGGTGGCCTCGATGTTCCTCTCGAGGTAGGGCCCTTCGCGGTCGGGGACGTTGGGGTTGACGCGGATGGCCTGCACCACCGAAGGCACGATCAGGCCCAGGATGATGGCCGACAGCGCGAAGAGCGCCACCCCGACCGAGGGCAGCAGCCAGGTGCGACGCCAGATGTTGGCCAGGAACAGCACGGCACACACCACGGCGATCCCCGCGAGGATCTCCTTGGCCGGCAGGACCGCGTTGTCGTCGGTGTAGCCCATACCAGTGAAGATCGAGCCGGAGTTGGTGACCAGGTCGAAGCGGTCGAGCCAGTAGTCGACGGCCTTGGTCAGGACGAACAGCGCCAGCAGGGCGGACACCTGGATCTGGGCTGCGCTGGTGAGGCGGTCACCGGGACGCGCGGACAGCCGGATGCCGCCGAAGAGGTAGTTGACGAGCACCACGGCGAGCAGGCCGACGACGGCCAGGGCCATCACGTAGTCGACGACGTAGTGCCAGAAGGGCAGGTCGAAGACGTAGAAGCCCACGTCCTTGTTGAAGTAGG
Source organism: Nocardioides glacieisoli (assembly GCF_004137245.1). Classification (GTDB taxonomy): domain Bacteria; phylum Actinomycetota; class Actinomycetes; order Propionibacteriales; family Nocardioidaceae; genus Nocardioides; species Nocardioides glacieisoli. The sequence goes on along the minus strand of NZ_SDWS01000003.1, from coordinate 452,180 downwards.
GGTCCTTCGTGCCGAAGCTCTGGCTGTGCCGCCACAGCGAGTAGCTGCGCCACTGGCCGGTCGCCGAGCCGCCGGCGAACAGGCCCATCACGGTCGCGGCGCCGGCGATCACCCAGGTCATCCGCGGCGCGAGCACCTGGCGGTAGCGGTCCATGCCGTCGTCGGGCATCCCCGGCATCCCCGGCCACAGCACCGGCCGGAAACGGTACGCAGCGGCCATCGAGACGGCCACGGTCGCGGCCATCACGCCGGCGAAGACGAAGAACAGCCCGATCCGGGTCAGCAGCAGGGTCGTGAAGACGCTGCCGTAGTCGACCGACTGGAACCAGAGGCGCTCGGTCCAGAATGACGCGAAGCCGCTGAGCAGCATGAAGGCGAGGACCAGCACGATCGCAGTGATGACCAGGGCGCCGGGTCGGCGCGACCCCGTGGGCGGCGGCCGCTGGCCTGTGGGCCGCTGGGGGCCGTCGGGGCCGCTGGCGGCGCTGGGTCGATCGAAGGGATTGCTCATGCCTGCCCCTGCTCGGGTGTCTCGTGGAACGCGTCGGTCGACGCATCGGTGAAGGTGGCGTGGAGGAGGTCGAGGAGGCCGGGCACCAGCTCGGTGCCGTTGACGACCGACTGCTCGTCGTCGTGGGCGCGCAGGCGCAGGGCACAGTACGACGCCCCGGCGCGGGTCACGCCGGCCACCATCCTCACCTCCTGGCGGTCGGGGTGCTCGCGGGCGAACAGCTCGGCCGAGGTGGGGTCCTCGGGGATGTCGTCGTCGACGTCGGGCGGGAGGACCAGGCGCTCGATCACCGCGGCGCACCCGGACACGCTCTCGGGCCAGGCGATGGTGTGCAGCGCCTCTTCGAGGGGCTGTCCCGGCGGAAGTCCCTCCTGCTCGATGGAGGTGAAGGAGCCGTCGTCCGCGGGGCCGTCGATGGACATCGCCGCCGCCAGGGCGGGCTCCTGCGCGACGAGGGTGGCGGTGTCCACGAGGGCGTAGAGGCGGGCCGGCTGGTCCCAGCCGTCCTGGGCGACGTGCGCCTCGATCTCCAGCACGGCCGCGGCCAGGGCCGGGTCCTCCGGCAGGGCGTCCGCGTCGGCGGGTTCGGGTCCGTCGGTCGTCATGGAGCGGAGTCCTTGCAGCTCGGGAGGGCGGCGTCGCGGTCGGCGACCCAGTCGGCCAGGGTCTCGACGGCGCGGTTCATCGTGGAGGCCTTGGCGAGCCGCATGTCGCCGGTGTCCACTCCCCCGATGCCGTCGCAGTTGTCGGCCGGGACCAGGAACAGATCGGCGCCGGCGTCCCGCGCAGCAGCGATCTTCTGCTGGATGCCGCCGATCGGCCCCACCTTGCCCGACGGCGTGATGGTGCCGGTGCCGGCGATGTCGGCGCCGTCCGTCAGCGACCCGGGCGTGAGGGTGTCGTAGATGGCGAGCGACATCATCAGGCCGGCGCTCGGCCCGCCGATGCTGTCGGGGATGTCGACGCTCACCCGGTAGGGGAAGTCGAACCCGACCCCCGGGGTGAAGCCGACGCGGTAAGCGCCGTCGTCCATCTCCTGCGGGGTGACCTCGACCGTCCGCTGCTTGTCGTCACGGCGTACGACGAACGGCACGGGCTCTCCGCGCGGCGCCCCTTCGATCGCGTCGAGGACGTCCTGCGGCTCGGTGATCTCGGTGTCGCCGACGCGGACCAGCACATCGCGCACCTTGAGCTTGCCGTCGGCCGGCATGCCCGGGGTGACGTCGACGATGTCCACGATCGGGTCGAGCTCCTCGCCGAGCTGGGTCAGCGCGGCCGCGATGGCGGTGTCCTGCGAGGAGACCATCGCACCGGCCGACTCGCGGTCGTTGGACTCGTCGGTCTCGTCCGGCGCATAGACCGAGGACTTCGGCCAGACCGCGTCGTCGTCGGCGAAGTAGGCCTGCAGCAGCTCGGGGAGGTTGACCGCCTCCTCCGGAGTGCTGACGTAGACGGTGGTCATCCGCAGCTCGCCGTCGTCGTAGTAGGCCTTGTGCCCGGTGACCCGCACCGTCTCCTGACCCTCGGTCTCGGCGAGGATGTCGACGGTCGGGCCGGGGCTGTAGATGACGTAGGGCAGCGGGACGACGAAAGCGGCTCCCCACAGCACGGCCAGCAGGCACAGTGCGAGCAGCCCCGCCCTGGTCCGCTGACTCATGGGCGCAACTCTCTCAAACGTGCGCAACTACCCGGACAGTCAGGTGGGGCGACCGGTGTGGCTCGGTCGCACGGCGATGCCCGTGCTCCGGTCACGCGCCGGTGCGGACGTACGCCGTGTGCCGGCGGGCAGCTCCTTGCCGAGGGCCTTGCCCAGCCGCTCGACGGCGACGTCGCGGTCGACCTCACCGCGGCCGTCGCGACCGACCCAGGAGACCCACGCCATCGCCAGCACCGTCACGACGACGGCCGGCGCGAGCCAGAGCAGGACCTCCATGAGGCGAGCGTAGGCTTCGCGAGCGCCTTCGGACGGCAGGCGTCACGGCGTGCCGACCCACTCCTCGCTCTGGTCGTCGAAGACCTGGTGCTTCCAGATCGGCACCTCGGCCTTCAGCGTGTCGATCAGGGCGCGCGACGCTGCGAAGGCGTCGCCGCGGTGGGCGGCGGTCGTGGCGACGACCACGGCGAGGTCGCCGATGCGCAGCTCGCCCACCCGGTGCACGGCCGCCACCCCGCGGACGTCGTGCTCGGCAGCCACCCGGCGGCAGACGTCCTCGAGCCGCTCGAGGGCCGACGGGTGCGCGGAGTAGTCGAGCGCGGTGACGCCCTTGCCGCCGTCGTGGTCACGCACCTGCCCGATGAAGAGGGTCAGTCCGCCGGCCCCGTCGTCGCCGAGGACGTCGACGACCTCGGACACGTCGAGCGGAGTGTCCCGGATGGCCACGAGTCGCACGGAGTCAGGTCGGGCGTCAGGCCGGGCGTCAGTCACGTCGTGAAGTCTAGGTCGCGCGGCTGGGCGCGGTGAGTACGGTTGGTCCCATGGGCCCCGACGACGAGAACCCCTCCGACAACCCCTTCAAGGGCACGCCCTTCGAGCAGATCTTCTCGCAGATGGGCGGCCTCGGCGGCGCGGGTGGCGGCATGCCCGACCTCGGCGCGCTGATGGCGCAGATGCAGTCCTTCTTCGCCCCGCACGACGGTCCCATCAACTGGCAGAGCGTCACCGACCTCGCGCGCCGGACCGCTGCGCAGGAGCCCGACCCGACGGTGACGTCGGCCCAGTCGGGTGCGGTCGCCGACGCCGTACGCCTCGCGGACCACTGGCTCGACACGACCACCGAGTTCCCCTCGGGCGTCACCACCACCGCCGCCTGGTCGCGTGCGGAGTGGATCGTGGAGACCATCGACGTGTGGAAGGTGCTCGTCGAGCCGATCGCCGGCTCCGCCACCGACGCCCTCAGCCAGGCGATGCCCGAGGAGATGCGCCAGCTCGCCGGACCGCTCATCGCGATGCTCGGCAAGGCCAGCGGGGCGATGGTGGCCAACCAGGTCGGCAGCGGCCTCGGCGCGCTGGCCGGCGACGTCCTGAGCGCCTCCGACATCGGCCTCCCCCTCGGCCCGACCGGCAAGGCCGCGCTCCTGCCGACCAACGTCGAGGCGTTCGCCGCGGAGGTCCCCGACGTGACCGCCGACGACGTCCTGCTCTACCTCGCGCTGCGCGAGGCCGCCCACCAGCGGCTCTTCGCGGGCGTGCCGTGGCTGCGTGACCACCTGATCAGCGCGGTGTCCGAGTACGGCGCAGGCATGGACTTCGACACCTCCGGGATGGAGTCCAAGCTGCGTGACATCGACGTGTCCAACCCGGCAGCGATGCAGGAGGCCCTCTCCGGTGGGCTCTTCGACCCCGAGCCGTCGGCCGCCCAGAAGGCGGCCCTCGAGAAGCTCGAGGTGACCCTCGCCCTCGTGGAGGGCTGGGTCGACGAGGTCGTCAGCCAGGCCACCGCGGAGCGGATGCCGGCCGCGGCCAAGCTCCAGGAGACCGTACGCCGTCGGCGTGCCGCGGGCGGGCCTGCCGAGCAGACCTTCGCCACCCTCGTCGGCCTCGAGCTGCGGCCGCGCCGGCTGCGCGACGCCTCGGTGCTGTGGGGATCGCTCCGCACGCGTCAGGGCCCCGAAGCCCGCGACGGCGTCTGGATGTCGCCCCACCTGCTCCCGACCGCTGCCGACCTCGACGACCCGCTCGGCTTCCGAGAGGACTCGGTCGACCCGGGCGCGCTGTCGGAGGACGAGTTCGACGCCGGGCTGCGCGACCTGCTCGACGGCGGCGACGGCACCGACGGCCCTCCGGCCAGGTGACGCTGCACGCTGACGCCCGGGCCGTGCTGGCCGGGTGGACGCCGCCGAGCGCGCGCGACGCCGAGCTGCGGGACCGCTTCGTGGCGCACCTGGACGCCGAGCCCGAGGGGATGACCCGGGCGTGCCTGCCCGACCACCTCACCGCAGGCACGATCGTGCTGACACCCGAGGCCGATGCCGTGCTGCTCAACCACCACCGCAAGGCCAACGGGTGGTTCGCCTTCGGCGGTCACTGCGAGCCGGGCGACTCCACCCTCGCCGGCGTGGCGCTGCGCGAGGCGCACGAGGAGTCCGGCCTCACCGACCTCGACTTCGACCCGGTGCCGCTCGACCTCGACGAGCACGAGGTGCTCTTCTGCGCACCGGGCACGAAGGTGCACCACCTGGACGTACGTTTCCTCGCCACCGCCGCACGGGGCTCGCGGCACGCGGTCAGCGAGGAGTCGCTCGACGTGCGGTGGTGGCCGGTCGACGCGCTGCCGGAGATCTATCCGGACATGCGGCGGCTGATCGGCGACGCGGTGGCGCGGCTGTGCGGCCGGGGCTAGGTGTAGACGAGCGAGGTGAGTGCGCCGTCGACGCCTGGTGACGCTACGTCAATGGCGCCGGAGATCGTTCCACCATTCGTGTTCAGACGACGGATGGAGAAGGTCACAGGCAAGTTCACACCAGCATCGATCTGACCATTGAGCGGAGCGATGAACCTGACCTGATTCGTGCCGATGACTGTGATCGTCCAACCGCCCGGAGCCGTGTGCCCTGACGCGTCGACCCCCGCAGTAACGGTGATGAGAATGGAGAGCCCGCTCGTGGTACCCGACCCGGTGTTTCGCAGGACCACATTGCTGCTGTCGATAAAGTTGTTGTTCCGCACGACAAACGTGCCGCTGCTGGTGGACATGTTGGCCGCCGACGCAGCGAACGCAGGCGCAGCCGTCGCCACGGCGATGGCAGGCACGGTCCAGGCGCCGGCACGGATGACTTGACGGCGGTCCGGCTTGATTCCGGTCACGAAGATTCCCCACAGCAGATCGGGAAGTCTCGGATCCTCCCGGGTATCGGTCTGGACCAGATTAGGTTCTGGAACGTTCAATTACCCCCGGCCAGCGCATCCTCCGGGATACCTTGAGGGCGCTGTTCACCGCACGTGGAGAACTACTCGGGACCTGCTCCGGGAGGGGGCCTGAGTCGAGCTCCCGTGGAATACCCCTCGAGGTAGCCCTTGGCCTTCTCGGCCTTCGGATAGCGGTCGACCCAGGCCCAGAACTCGGCCGTGTGGCCGGCCTCGAGCAGGTGCGCGAGCTCGTGGACCAGCACGTAGTCGACGACCCAGCCCGGCATCTGCTGGAGCCGGTCGCTGAGCCGGATGGTCCGGTCGCCCGGCGTGCAGGACCCCCACCGTGCGTGCTGGTTGGTCACCCAGCGCACGGAGGCCGGCACGGCGAGCCCGCCGAGGTAGAGGTCGTTGAGCGTCGCAGCGCGCGCGACCAGGTCGTCGTCGGAGCGCAGCTTGCGCCGCTCCTGCCGCTCGATCCGCTTGACCATGTCGGCGACCCACGTCGCCTCGTCGCGCTTGCTCATGGTCGCCGGGATGAGCACGACGATCCGCTCGCCGTCACGGTAGGCCGACACCGTGCGCCGGCGGCGACGCGAGCGGCGTACCTCCACGTCGGGGGTGGGGTTCCGCGCGTTCATGCAGCCGAACCTAACCCTCGGCACCCACAGCGAGGGCCGGACGCGCTGGTCAGAGCCGCGAGGCCGCCCACTCGAGCAGTCGGTCGCGCTCCCAGGTCGTGACGATCCGGTCGGGGTCGATCCCGGCCTCGGTGGCGCGGGCGGCGCCGTGGTCGAGCATGTCGAGCTGGCCGGGTGCGTGCGCGTCGGAGTCAATGGAGAAGAGGCAGCCGAGGTCGCGCGCGAGCTCGAGCAGCTTCGTCGGGGGGTCGCGCCGCTCGGGCCGCGAGTTGATCTCGACCGCGACGCCCTCCTCCGCGCAGGCGGTGAAGACGGCCCTGGCGTCGAACTGGCTCTGCGGGCGCATGCCCCGGTTGCCGGTGACCAGGCGCCCCGTGCAGTGACCGAGGACGTTGGTGTGCGGGTTGCGCACCGCGCCGATCATCCGCTTCGTCATCGGGCCGGCGTCCATCCGGAGCTTGGAGTGCACCGACGCCACGCGGACGTCGAGGCGACCGAGCATCTCGTCGGTCTGGTCGAGCGACCCGTCGTCGAGGATGTCGACCTCGATCCCCTTGAGGAGGGTGAACGACCCGCCCAGGTGCTCGTTGACGGCGTCGACGACGCCGAGCTGCCGGGTGAGCCGCTCGGCGCTGAGCCCGTTGGCCACCCGGAGCCGCGGGCTGTGGTCGGTCAGCACGAGGTAGTCGTGGCCGAGCTCCATCGCGGTCATGGCCATCTCCTCGAGCGGCGACCCGCCGTCGGACCAGTCGCTGTGCGAGTGGAGGTCGCCGCGCAGCCGTGCCCGCAGCTCCTCACCACCCGTCGCGAGCGGCCCCGCGGTCTTCTCCAGCTTCACCAGGCGCTCGGGGACGATGCCGTTGCACGCGTCGGTGATCACCGCGGCCGTGCTCGGTCCGATCCCGGCGAGCTCGGTGAGCGTGCCGGTCTCGGCGCGGCGGCGTACCTCGTCCTCGGGCAGCGGCAGGATCGTGCGTGCGGCGTTGCGGAACGCCTCGATGCGGCGGCTCTCCTCGCGCTGGCGCTCCATGAGGAACGCGATGCGGCGCAGGGTGGCGACCGGTCCCCGGGCCTCGCCGGACGCCGACTGGTCGCTCACTGTTTCTCCTCCACAGCCCCGCTCGCGCCGTACGCGCTGGTCACCCGCACAGTACGACGACGCGCCGGGCGTGTCGCCCACAGGGCTCTCCCCACCGCGCGCCCGGTCGTCCACCGATCACCGAGCTCACTGCACACCCCCTCCACAGCCCTGTCCACAGGCGTGGACACCGACCCGTTGACCGACGGCGGCGCGACTCCTAGCGTGCTCCCCAGAAGGGCCCCACGGCTCCTCGACGTCAGCAGGGGAAGGCAGGCGCCGAAGGCTGCGGGGCCCTTCTGTCGTCCCGGGACGCAGCTGTCGCTCAGCGGCCGCGGAACTCCGGCGCCCGCTTCTCCTTCGCCGCGGCGATGCCCTCCTGCAGGTCGGCGGTCGCGAGGGTCATCGGCTGGGCGAGCGCCTCCCACTGCAGGGCCGACTCGAAGTCGGCGTGGCCGCCGTCGGCGAGCGCGATCTTGGTGAGCCGGCTCGCGATGGGCGCGGTGGCCGCGATGCCGGCGGCCGTCTCGAGCACCTCGTCGAGGAAGCCGTCGCGGTCGACCACGCGCGACACCAGGCCCAGCCGCAGGGCCTCGTCGGCCTCGACGACCCGGCCGGTGAGGAGCAGGTCGCGCGCGTGGGCCGGGCCGACGACGTTGGGGAGCAGCCACGTCCCCGCCATGCCTGCGTGCATGCCGAGCTTGTTGAACGGGAGCCCGAGCTTGGCACCCGCAGCGGCGTAGCGGATGTCGCAGGCGAGCGCGAGGCAGAGCCCCGCGCCGATCGCGGCCCCGTTGACCGCCGCGATGGTCGGCACCTCGAGCCGGCGGATCGAGAGCCAGGCCCGGTAGAACGGCATCATCCGCGACCTCAGCTGGTCGACGCTCGCATCGGGCTCGCTGGCGATCCACGACGTGTTGCCGCCCGAGCAGAACGCGCTCCCCTCCCCCGTCACGACCACGGCGCGCACGGACGGGTCGGCGGCGACCGCGTCGATCGCCGCGACCCACGACGCGGTCATCTCGTCGCTCATCGCGTTGCGCATGTCGGGGTTGTCGAGGGTCAGCAGCACGACCCCCTCCGTCGGGCGCTCGAGGCGGAGGTGGGCCATCGGGAGAGCGTCGGGCAGGGCGTCGAGAGGGGTCTCTGGCATGCCCCGAGGGTACTGATCGGCCTGAGCGTGGAAATACCCGGATTCACGCTCAGCGCGTGTGGTGCGTGAGCGTGGGCCACGCGTGGCGTAGGGTCGTCCGCGGAGCGCTGGCGACCGCCAGGCTCCCCGGCGGGCTTCCCCTTCGACAACCCCGTCGCGACGACCAAGAAGTAAACAAGCAAGGAGGCCGTCATGGCGGAGACCTGGAGCGGTGAGTTCTACTGCGTCAAGTGCAAGGAGAAGCGCGAGGCGGAGGGCGAGATCAAGGTCAACGACAAGGGCACCAAGATGGCCAAGGGCGTCTGCCCGGTCTGCGGTACCAACCTGAACCGCATCCTCGGCAAGGCGTGAGAATCACCCCTTGAGCACCTAGCAGCGGCGTCACCCCTCGGGTGGCGCCGCTGCTGCATTTCCCCTGCGGGCATTTGGCCTGTGGACGGCCGCCCGCGCTGCCGCCCCGCGTGGCAGCGTCCGGGACATGTCCCTCCCCCTCATCCGCAGCCCGTACGCCCTCGGATTGCGCGCCCAGCTCGACTGCCCGCCCGCGTGGCGGACCCAGGCCCTGGCGGCGCTCGCGGTCGCCGGGGTCACCGTGGAGACCGCCGCACCCGTCGGCATCAGCCTCGCCCCCGGCCGCGAGGTCTCGGCTGCCGTCGACGACTGGAGCGTTGCGTCGCTCCCCCACCTGCTCGTCGCGGTCACCCCGTGGTCCGTCGAGGTCGGGCCGTGGGCCGCACCCGGAGTGGGTCCGTGCGCGCGATGCGTGGCTGCCGCTGTCCTCGATGACCGTCCGGCGACGGCTGCGGCGGAGGTCGCCCGCCCGCTGCTGGCCATCGCCGCCGGGGCGGCTGCGCGGGACCTGGCCGCCTGGGCCGTCGGGGAGCCGCCGCACACCTGGCTGACGTCGTGGCGCCACGACCACGAGCCGCTCCCGACGCAACGGCGGTGGGAGCGCCATCCCTACTGCGGCTGCGCCTGGTTCGACACGGCCTGATCGACGTGGGTGGTCACCACCACTCGCTGTCGAGCTTGCCCTCCATCGCCCGCAGGTTGTCCCGCGAGCAGCCGACGCAGAAGCGCTGCTGCCGGCCCCGCTCGACCGCGGTCGTCCAGCTCAGCGTCTCGACGACCGGCGCCTGCGCCCCGCAATAGCTGCAGGTCACGGTCTCGTCCTCACTCACGCGGGCGACGCTACTCCCGCGACGCCGACCCGGAAATGCCGACGAGCCGGTACGTCGTCACCGTGACGACGTACCGGCTCGTGCTGTGCCCACCCGCGATCAGGTGAGTGGATCAGAGCGCGCGGGCGAGGGCGAGACGCGCCTGCTGCGCGGCCTGCTCGGCCTTGCGGCTCATCCGACGTGCCATGGCCAGCTGGTGGCCACGACGCATTTCGTGCGCCTCTCCCAGGCGCGCGGTCATTTGCGCGCGTGCGAGTTCTTCATGCATGAGATTCATGTCGTTGCTTCCGTTTCGGTAGGTCTTCATGTGAGGTGGTTTTCCTTGTGTTTCCTGAGTGGGAGTGAGTACGCGGTGGCGCCTACGCGGCGGCCCCGTCCTTCTGCTTCTGCTCGGCCGCGTGAGCAAGCTGGTCGGACTTGCGGGGCCGGCCTCGCGGCCGCTTGCGCGGGATCACCACGCCCTGGAGGAAGAGCTCGCCTCCCCAGACGCCCCACGGCTCACGCCGCTCGAGGGCTCCGTCGAGGCACAGCGCCTGCACGGGGCAGGCGATGCAGAGGGCTTTGGCGTGCTCCACGTCCGCGGGGGACTCGGCAAACCACAGCTCTGCGTCGCCAGTGCGGCAGGGCAGCAACTCCTCATCCACTCCGGCGGCTGCGTCGTGCAGTGCTCCCAGCGGGGCCTGGGGCTCCTTCTGGGTCTTGGCGTCGGCAGCTCGATTGCGGTCGAGAACGCTGATGGTCATGTGTATTCACCTCCTACTCGTTGACCTGATCGCGGGTTGAACTGAACTGGACAAACAGAAAGGCCGCGGATCCCGGTGTCGGGTTCCGCGGCCTGGAGGCTGCCGATGTAGGTGAGTCACCTATGTCGACGGACTCCAGGTAGGAGAACCCGGGAAATCGCCCTTGATGCGAACGATGGCGGCGTCGCCCTGGACGACCACCACGCCGGCGCCGAAGGCGCGCGAGTGCGCGCAGGGGCGGCCGAGGGTGGACATGCCGAAGGACGGCGTCCAAGCCGTCATCGTCTTCGTGTAGTTCTCCATGGGGGCCACCTCCTTCGGGGCATCAGGCGCGGATCCTTGTCAGGGATCCCATGCGCATCGGGTTGTTGCGAGAACGCTAGACCCTGCGCCGCGTCAGGGGCAAACGATTTTATGGGTATTACCGGAAAAACTTCTCCGAATCATCCTTTGGACGCGTCGGCGACCAGGGAGAGCACCTCGTCGCCGTACTTGGTGAGCTTGCTGGGGCCCACTCCGCTGATCGCTCGCAGCCCCCTCTCGTCCGCCGGGGAGTGCTCCGCGATGAGCTGCAGGGTCGCGTCGGTGAAGATCACGAAGGCCGGCACGCTGTCCTCCGACGCCCGCGCGAGCCGCCACTCCCGCAACCGCTCGAAGAGCGCCTCGTCGTAGGACGCGGGGCAGTCGGCGCAGCGACCGATCTTCTTCTCCGCAGGCGTGGACAGCGAGCCCCCGCACTCGCGGCACCGCATCGCCGCGCGGTTGCGCTTCCCGCGCTCGCGGCGCTGCGAGGAGACACCGGGCGCGCCGTCGAGCAGCGGCGCCAGGAACGGCGACGCACTGCGGTTGCCACGGCCGCCCGGCTCGCGGGCACTCGCCCACGACACGGTGAGCTCGTCACGGGCACGGGTCATCGCGACGTAGAGCAGCCGGCGCTCCTCCTCGACCTCGGCCGGGGTCTGCGCCTGCGAGATCGGCATCATCTTCTCGTGCATGCCGGCGACGAAGACGGCGTCCCACTCGAGACCCTTGGCGGAGTGGATGGTCGCGATCGTGACGGCGTCGGCGACCGGCGCGTGCTGCTCGCCGGCGCGGCGGTCGAGGTCGTCGACGAAGTCCCCGAGCGACGCCTCGGGCTGTTCACGCGCGAAGTCGGCCGAGAGGTCGACCAGGGCCTGGAGCGACTCCCACCGGTTGCGGACCTCTCCCCTGCCCTCCGGGGGCTGGACGGAGTGACCCATCTGCGACAGGACCGCGAGGACTGCCTCGGCAACAGGCCCCGACCCCTCGCCGCTGCGTGCCGCACCCCGGACGAGGGTGATCGCCTGCCGCACCTCGGGTCGGTCGAAGAACCGCGCCGCACCGCGTACGACGTAGGGCAGGCCGCGCGCGGCGAGCGCCTCCTCGAAACGCTCGGACTGCGCGTTGATCCGCAGCAGCACCGCCATCCGGCTGGCCGGCGTGCCCTGCGCGCGCAGGGCGGCGATCCGGTCGGCGACGGCGTCGGCCTCGGCCACCTCGTCGGTCGCCTCGCGATAGGTGATCGTGGCGCCGCCCGGTCGCTGGGCGACGAGCGCGACGCCCTGGCTCGCGGTGCCGGCCAGCAGGGTGTTGGCGCCGGCCACCACCTCGGGCGTCGAGCGGTAGTTGCGGACCAGCTCGACGCTCGTGGCCGAGGGGAAGCGCTGCGTGAACTCGCGGAGGTAGCGCGCGTCGGCACCGGCGAACGAGTAGATCGTCTGGGCCGGGTCGCCGACGACGCAGAGCTCGTCGCGGCCGCCGAGCCACAGGTCGAGCAGCGCGTACTGCAGCGGCGAGACGTCCTGGAACTCGTCGACGACGAACCACTTGTACTGACGGCGCACCTGCGCGGCGACGGCCTCGTTGTCGGCGAGCAGGCCCGCGCCGAAGAGGAGCACGTCCTCCATGTCCATCCGGCCCTGGTCGCGCTTGACCTCCTCGTAGGCGCCGAAGGCGCGCGCGACGACCTCGGGGTCGAGCCCCGAGACCGAGCGTCCGCGCGCCCGGGCGAGCGCGGCGTAGGTGTCCGGGGAGACGTTGCTGACCTTGGCCCACTCGATCTCGCTCGCCAGGTCGCGCAGGGTGGCCTGGTCGGTGGCGAGCCGCTGGCGCCGGGCCGCGAGCGCGAGCATCCCCAGCTTGGACTGGGTGAGCTCGGGCAGCTCTCGCTGGTGCACCCGCGGCCAGAAGAACCGGAGCTGGCGCAGCGCGGCGGAGTGGAACGTCCGCGCCTGCACACCCGGCGCACCCAGCGCGCGGAGCCGCTCGCGCATCTCGCCCGCCGCGCGGGTGGTGAAGGACAGCGCAAGCACCTCGGTCGGCGCATAGACCCCAGTTGCCACGCCGTGGGCGATTCGGTGCGTGACGGCCCGCGTCTTGCCCGTGCCGGCGCCCGCCAGCACGCGCACGGGACCGCGCAGCGCCTCGGCGACCTGTCGCTGCTCGGGATCGAGCGCTTCGAGCAACGTCGGCTCCTGGCGGGGTGGGTGGACGAACGCGCCAACCCTATGCGCCGGGGCCGACAGCCGGCCGACCGCTCTCCACAGCCTCGTGTGCGGGAATGCCCGCGGCGACAGCGTCGTTGGACCGGACATGTCCGACAACCAGTTCACGATGTTCACCACGCCCTGGTGCGGCTACTGCCACCGCCTGAAGAGCCAGCTCGACCGCGAGGGGATCACCTTCGACATCGTCGACATCGAGCAGCAGCCGGACGCCGCCTTCACCGTGGAGCAGGCCAACGGCGGCAACCAGACCGTGCCGACCCTGCTGTTCAGCGACGGCAGCACGCTCACCAACCCGTCGGTGGCCCAGGTCAAGGACCGGCTGGCGTCGCTTTCATGAGGCTGGCCGCGCGCCGCCGCACCTGCGGGGATAGCCTGATCACGTGTCCCTGCTGAACTCGATCGACCGTCCCCACGTCCTCACCGCCATCGAGACCTGGGACACGGCGGGCGGGGGCAACTACATGCTCGTCCACGGAAGCGTCTCCACCCACGTCCTGCTGCACCAAGGCCGGGAGTACGACGCCGCCGCCATCGCCGGGATCGCCCACGGCCTCGCCACCGGGCGCACCCTCACCGCCGCCGACATCCCCGGCGGTTCCGCTGCCGCGAGCAAGGTGCTGACGCGGCTCGGCTTCGACATCCGCGACGACTCGCCGCCCGCTCCCCAGCGGGTGCCGGGGACGCGGTCGACCACGCCTCGCACGCCGCGGGCGGCGGCCGCCCCGCGCGCCACGCCGCGCCCACGCGTCGCCGCGAGCGACCGGATCGTCGACAACCTGTGCCCCCGCTGCTACATCGCGATGCCCGCCACGGGCATCTGCGACCAGTGCGACTGACCAGCGACCGACCCGCTAGTCCCAGCCCGGTCCGTCGAGCGGACGGCCGAACCAGCTCTCGATGAGCGAGGACGAGATCGAGATCCCTCGCGGCACGACGATCTCACCCGCGCGGCCGGCAGCCTCGAACTCGGCGCGCGTCCACCACCGCGCCTCCTCGATCTCCGCGCCGTCGACGTCGATCTCCGTGCTGAGCGCCCGACCGGTGAACCCGAGCATCAGGCTCGCGGGGAGCGGCCACGGCTGGCTGCCGAAGTAGCTCACCTCGCCGACCCGGACGCCGACCTCCTCATCGACCTCGCGGCGCACGGCGTCCTCGAGGGTCTCCCCCGGCTCGCAGAACCCGGCGAGCGTGGACCAGCGACCGGACGGCCAGGCTCGGTTGCGGCCGAGCAGGATCGCCTCGTCGTCCCCCTCGCCGCGCGTGATCGCCATGATCACGGCCGGGTCGGTGCGCGGGAACTGCGCCCGGTCGCACTGCGTGCACCGCAGCTCGTGGCCCGCCGCGCGGCTGACCAGAGTGCCTCCGCAGCGCGGGCAGAAGCGCATCGCATGGTGCCACTCGGCCAGCCCGATCGCGTGCATGACGAGCGGCGCCTGCTCCGGCGTACCCTCCGCGAGCAGGGTCAGCACGTCGCGCAGCGGCACCCACTCGCCGGCATCGCCGGGGGCGTCCTCGGGCGCGACGATGACGGCCAGGTGCACCACGTCGTCGCGGTCGCCGAGGAGCACCAGCGTCCCGTCGGGCGCATCGTCCGGCGAGACCCACTCGACCGCGCCTCGAGCGGGGCGCAGGCGGTTGCCGGAGACGACCAGCACCCGGGTCGCCGGGTCGGCCATCCGCGCATCGAGCCACGCCTCGTCGGTGCGGCGCAGGCCGATGCGGTTGTGCGCGTGGGCCGACAGGGCGGCGTGCGGGAGAAGGCGCTCGGAGCTCACCCCGTCAGGCTATCGGGCACGACTTTTGACAATCGTTCTCATTTGAGTTGAGAATCATTCTCATGAATAGAAGCCGCATCCGCGTCCTCCTGGCCACCCTCGTCGTCCTCGGCTCGTCCGCCTGCGGCACGTCGACCGACCGCGATCCCGGGCCCGAACCCGACGCCTCTGACACCGACACCGGCGGCACCGAGTCGGCCTCGGCGACTCCCCGCCTCGCCGTCACCCACGACGGCGGGGTCATGGTCGTCGACGTGACCAGCGGCGACGTCGTGTCCGACGAGCCGCTCGAGGGCTTCGTCCGGGTCTCCCCCGCCGGCGACGGCCGCCACGCACTGGTGAGCACGAACCTCGGCTGGAACGTGCTGGACCTCGGCTCCTGGGGCCACGAGCACGGCGACCACGCGCACCACTACACCGGTGACGAGCCCGGGCTCACGGGAGCCCTGATCGAGGGCGCGGAGCCGGGTCACGTGGTGGCGCACGACGGCCTCACGACGCTCTTCGACGACGGCACCGGCACGATCACCGTCTTCGACCCCGAGGACCTCGTCGAGGGACAGCCCGAGATCACCACCGCAGCGGCCGACGAGGCTCACCACGGCGTGGCCGTGCAGCTCGTGGACCGCAACTTGCTGATGACCGTCGGCGACGAGGAGACGCGTTCCGGCGTACGCCTCGTCGGTCCGTCCGGCGCCGTCCTCGCCGAGACCGACGAGTGCCCCGGGATCCACGGCGAGGCATTCGCCGAGGACGCGGCGGTGTTCGGCTGCGAGGACGGCGCGGTCGTCGTCGACGGACGCGACATCACCAAGGTCAGCAGCCCGGACGCGTACGGGCGGATCGGCAACCAGGCCGGGTCCGAGGTCTCGCCGGTGCTCCTCGGCGACTACAAGACCGACGCCGACGCCGAGCTCGAGCGGCCGACCCGGGTGTCGCTGATCGACACCCGTGACGCGTCCCTGCGACTGGTGGACCTCGGCACGAGCTACAGCTTCCGCTCGCTGGGCCGCGGCCCCGAGGGCGAGGCGCTCGTGCTCGGCACGGACGGCGCCCTGCACGTGCTCGACCCCGAGAGCGGGAAGCGCCTCGACACGATCGACGTCGTCGACCGGTGGCGTGAGCCGCTCGACTGGCAGCAGCCCCGTCCGGCGCTCCACGTCGTGGACGAGACGGCGTACGTCACCGATCCGCGCCACGACCGGGTGCACGTGGTCGACCTGGACCGCGGCCGGGTGGTCTCGACGCTCGACCTGCCACACACGCCCAACGAGGTCGTGGCCAACGCGGGCTGACACCTAGGCTGGGCGCCGTGAGCACGCACATCGGCGCCCAGCCCGGCGACATCGCCCCCACCGTCCTCCTGCCCGGCGACCCGCTGCGGGCGAAGTGGATCGCGGAGACCTTCCTCGACGACTCCCGCTGCTACAGCGAGGTGCGCGGGATGTACGGCTTCACCGGCACGTGGAACGGCCAGCCGGTCTCCGTGCAGGGCTCGGGCATGGGCCAGCCGTCGATGGCGATCTACGTCAACGAGCTGTTCACGGACTTCGACGTGCAGTCGATCGTGCGGGTCGGCTCGTGCGGCGCGGTCACGGAGGACGTCGGCGTGCGCGACGTCATCATCGCCTCCGGCGCCTGCACGGACTCCTCGATGAACCGGATCGCGTTCCACGGCCTCGACTACGCGCCGGTCGCCGACTTCGGGCTGCTGCGCGGCGCGGTCGAGGCGGCCGAGTCGCGCGAGGGTGGCTCGCCCTTCCACGTCGGCCTGATCTTCTCCAGCGACTCGTTCTACCCCGCCCGCCCCGAGCTGCTCGGCGAGATGGTGAAGTACGGCGTCCTGGGCGTGGAGATGGAGGCCAGCGGGCTCTACACGCTCGCCGCGAAGCACCGCCGCAGGGCGCTCGCGATCTGCACCGTCTCCGACCACATCGTCACCGGCGAGGAGACGACCTCGCAGGAGCGTGAGCAGACCTTCGGCGAGATGGTCGAGATCGCGCTCACGGCTGCACTGGCCTGACGTCGACTCCGTGGTTGGGCGGTGGTCCAGCCACATTCTCCGACACAGGAATGTGGCTGGACCACCGCTCGCTGGCTTGTCGGCGTACGCCGCGCCGGCGGGCGGTGGTGGAGCCACGTTTCCTGGCGCGGGAGTGTGGCTGGACCACCGCCCGGGCGGTGCGTGAGAGGGATTTCCTACCGTCGGGATCCTCCTGACCCACCGCTCACAGGCGTGCCGTACGGCGGCGCGCCGAGGAGCGGTGTGTGACGAGGATGCGGCGGCCCCGGAATCCTCCTCACGCACCGCTCGGCCGGGACCTCAGAGGTCGAGGAGCTTCTCCAGGCCGGCGCGGTCGGGGAGGTCGGGCGGCTCGACCGTGCGGCCCGAACGCACGTAGTGGAACGCAGCGCGCACCTGGTCGAGGGGCGTGCCGGTGAGCTCGGCCCAGGCGAGGCGGTAGAGGGCGAGCTGGAGGGGGTCGGAGGTCTCGTGGCGACTGGTCTTCCAGTCGACGACGAGGAAGCCCCGGCCTGACTTGGCAGGCTCTGCGTAGACCGCGTCGATGCGGCCTCGGACGACCTGGCCGGAGAGGACGAGCGCGAAGGGCGCCTCGACGGCGTGGGGGGCGCGGTCGCCGAAGGGACCGTCCTCGAACCGCTTGACCACCTCGCCGAGGTCGGCCTCGTCGTCGATGCCGGCGTCGGCACGACCGGGCAGCTCGTCGGGCTCGATGAGGGCCTGCTGGCCGAACCGGTGCTCGACCCAGGCGTGGAACGCCGTGCCGAAGCGGGCGGCGGGAGCCGGCGGGCGCGGCATCGGCCGGGCGAGCTCGCGGGCGAAGGCCTCGGGGTCGTCGCGCAGTCGGGCGACCGAGGTGGCGGACAGGCTGTCGGGCAGCTCGAGGTCGACGACGGCCGCGCGCTCGGCCCGCGCCTCGGCGAGGAGCTGCGCGAGGTCGTCGTCCCACTCCGCGACCCGGGCGGCCTCGACCACGTCGAGGTCCGCGTCGGGCGCGGTCACGTCGACGCTGCGGACCAGCTCGGCGGCGGCCAGCCGTCGGCTCGCCTCCTCCCCCGGTCCCGGCACCGGCCACGGGCGGGAGGGGTCGACGTCGTCGTTGGGGTTCGGCGACTTCGGCGGCGGCTTCTCCAGCCAGTGCTCGACCGGGTCGCCCCACTCCTCGAGCTGGTCGCGCACCACGCCCTGGTAGTCGGACGGGCCGAACGGCGTCGCGCGCTGGCCCCAGACGTAGGACGTCACCGAGAGGTGGTGGGCCGCGCGGGTGAAGGCGACGTAGCCGAGGCGCAGCTCCTCCTCGGCGTCGTGGGCCTTGGTGGCGACGCGGTAGGCGTCGAGGGCGGCCTTGTCGTGGCCGGCCAGCTGCGGCTGGTCGGCGCGGTCACCACGCAGCGGTGCCGGCAGGACGGCGGGCGAGGAGGTCCACAGGGTGCGCGAGCGGTTGCTCGGGAACTTCGTCTCTCCCACGCCGACGCAGAAGACCGACGACCACTCGAGGCCCTTGGCGCGGTGGACGGTGAGCAGCTTGACCGAGTCGGCTGCGGTCGGCGTCGCGACGTCGAGGCCGTTGCCCTGGTCGTCCTCTGCGGTGAGGTAGGCCAGCAGCGCCGGGAGCGTCACGTCACCGTCGACGGACTGGAACTCCGCGACCGCCTTCACGAAGAGGTCGAGGTTGTCGCGTCGCGCGGCCGCTGCGGGCGACGTCGCGGACGCCAGCTCGACGTCGACGCCGGTGGTGTCGATGATCCGGCGCACCACGTCGAGCAGCGGGTCGCCGACGTGGGAGCGCAGCCGCCGCAGCTCGGTGGCGAGGAGCGCGCACCGGTCGAGCGCCTCGGCGGAGTACGCCGCCTCGCCGGGCGATTCGACGGCGTCGCTCAGCGCCGGCAGCTCGGAGGCGTCGATCCCGTCGGCGATCTGGAGCAGGTGGTCGGCGACGGACGCGGCCTCCCTGCGACCGCGTACGCCTGCGATCTCGGCGGCGCGGATGGCCAGCAGCCTCAGGTCGCGCGGACCGATCGCCCAGCGCGGGCCGGTCAGCAGGGTGAGCATCGAGGAGTTGGCCGTGACGTCGTGCATCAGGGTCAGCGTCGCGACGACCTCGGCGACCTCGGGCAGGCGGATCAGGCCCGAGAGTCCGACGATCTCGACCGGGATCCCGACCGAGGTCAGGGTGTCGTAGACCTCCTCCCCCTGCGCGTTGTCGCGGCTCAGCACACCGATGTCGGACCAGGCGGTCCCGGCGTCGTGGACCTCGCGCACCGACGCGGCGAGCCACGCCAGCTCGTCGGACGCCCGCTCGAAGACGTGGGCCTCGACGCGACCCTCGCCCGCGATCTCCGACGCGCGGAGCCGGGCGACCTTGTCGCCGTAGGCGGCCAGCAGCGGCTCGGCGAGCCGGTTGGCGACCTCGAGGATGCGGCGGTCGGACCGGCGGTTGACCGTCAGCGGGAGCCGGCCGGCCTCGCCGTCGGCGGCCGGGAAGGTCTCCGCGAAGTTGAGGATGTTGGACACCGAGGCACCGCGCCAGCCGTAGATCGCCTGGTTGGGGTCGCCGACCGCCATCACCGGGTGGCCGCCGCCGAAGAGCCGCGCCAGCATCGTCGCCTGGGCGACCGAGGTGTCCTGGTACTCGTCCAGCATGACGACCTTGAACCGCGCCCGCTCGAGCTCGCCCACCTCGGGCTGGTCGTCGACGAGCCTGGCCGCGAGGGCGATCTGGTCGCCGAAGTCCATCAGCCCGAGGTCGGCCTTGAGGGTGCGGTAGCCGTGGACGAGCTGGAGCAGCTCGGCGCGTCGGTCGATGGCGTTGATCGCCTTCGCGGGTGGCTCGAGATAGGTCTTGCGGGCTTTGCCGGCTTCCTCCTCGGCGATAGCACGCTCGAAGCCGCGGCGCGCCTCCTCGTCGGTGCGGCGTACGTCGTCCTCGTCGACGAGGTGCTCACTCATCGCGCCGTCGAGGGCGAGGAGGTTCTGGATGGCGGTCGCGGGATGGTCGGTCAGCAGCTCGATGTGGCCCGTGAAGCGCTCGATCACGCGGGCGCCGAGCTGGTAGCGCGAGGCGTCGGACACGACCCGGGTGTCGGGCTCGTGGCCGATCCGCAGGCCGTGGTCGGTGAGGAGCGTGGCGGCGTAGGCGTGGTAGGTCGCGACCGTCGGCTCGAGGACGTCCTCGCCCTCGGCGACCACCGAGCGGTCGAGCAGGCCGGCGGCACCGAGCGCGGCGGTGACCCGGTGGCGCAGCTCGGCGGCGGCCTTGGTGGTGAAGGTGAGGCCGAGGACCTCCTCGGGCCGGACCTTGCCGGTCGCGACCAGCCAGACGACGCGCTGCGCCATCAGGGTCGTCTTGCCGCTGCCGGCACCGGCCACCACGACCGTCGGACGGAGCGGGGCGGTGATGGCTGCCCACTGCTCGTCGCTGGCAGCGTGCTCGGCGCCCATGAGGGCACGCAGGTCCTCGGGGGTGTCGATGCGCACCGGCTCGCGGGTCGGCGTGGTCTGGGGCTCGGTCACTGGACGGTCACGCTCCCGGCGCCCTTGGCGGGGCAGATGGCGACGAACGGGCAGTCGCGGCAGTGCTGGCCCGCCACCGCGGGGAAGGTCTCGTCGCGCACCAGCTGCGCGGCGCGGGCGAGACCGGTGCGCAGGACCAGGCGTTCGGGGCCCGCGTCGTCATGGGCCGGCTGGGCCTGGACCTTCGCGGCGGCCGAGTCGTCGTCGATGCCGAGCTGCACCAGCTCTGCACCGCCCGTGGCGACCGATCGGCCGGCTGCCTCGTCGACGGCCCCCGCGTCGACGGCGTACTGGTAGAGCGCGAGCTGGAGGTTGGCCGCGACGGCAGGTCCGGTCGGGGCTGCGCGGGCGCTCTTGAAGTCGACGACGACCACGCGCCCGGCGTCGTCGATCTCGAGGCGGTCGGCGAAACCGGTGAGCATGACCGGGCGGCCGTCGACCTCGACGATGCTCTGGAAGCGCTGCTCGGCACCGAGGAACTCGCGCGGGTTGGTGGTGTGCCACTGGACGAAGCGGCCGACGGCCTTGCGGATCCGGGCGAGCTCGCGCTGGCGCGACCACGGGGTGCGGAACGCGAGCCGGTCCCAGATAGCCTCGACCTCGGCCATGAGCGGCTCCACCTCGGCCGGCAGCTCGCCCTGGGCGACGCGCTCGGCGAGGGCGTGGAGCACCTGGCCGAGGTTGGCGGACTGGTGCACGGCCGAGACTCCCCCGGCCTCCCGCTCGAAGAACCACTGGGCCGGGCAGACGAGGATCGACTCCAGCATGCTGGCCGAGATCGGGACCGGTCGCTCGGGGTCGCGGATCGGCTCGACCGAACGCGTGGCGCTGCGGGTGCCCCACCACGTGGAGGGGTCCGCGGCGGGCACCAGCTGGCGTCCGTCGACCTCCTCGGCCGCGAGCGCGGCCAGCCGCCGGGCGGCGGCCTCGCGGAGGGCCGGCGTGACGAGCGGGTCGGCGGCGTTGCGCCGGAGCTCGGCGACGAGCCCGCCCAGCGACAGCGGGCGCGGCGGCCGGCCGTCCTGGTGCTCGATCGTGACGCCGAGCTCCTCGATGAAGCGGGACGGCTGCTCGCCGTCGTCGTCGGGAGACTTCACCGCACTGACCACGAGGCGGCGACGGGCGCGCGTGCAGGCGACGTAGAACAGTCGCCGCTCCTCCATGAGCAGCGCGCGCGAGGTGACCGGCGGCACGAGGTCGGGGTGGCCGGCCCCGTCGACGCCGATGCGGTCGGCGCCCAGCAGGGTCGCGCGACGACGGAGGTCGGGCCAGCCCTCCTGCTGCACGTGGGCGACCACGACGAGGTCCCACTCGAGCCCCTTGGAGCGGTGGGCGGTCAGCAGCCGGACGGCAGCGCCCCGGACGCCGCGCTCGGCGAGGGTGTCGGCCGGGAGCTGCTGGGCGACGACGCTGGCGAAGAAAGCGGCGACGCCGACGTGGTCGCGCTGGTCGACGGCGCGCGACGCGAGGTCGAAGAGCGCGACGATCGCGTCGAGGTCGCGGTGGGCGCGACGGGCCCCGGCGCCGGCGACGTCGACCTGGCGACGCAACCGCTCGGGCCACGACGTCGACGACCAGAGGTGCCAGAGCAGGTCCTCGACGCCCGCCCGCTCGGCGAGCATCCGGGCACCGTCGCCGAGCAGGGTGGCGAGGGCGGCGGCGCGCTCGACGTCGGGCCCCTCGACCCCGTCGAGGAAGCCCTGCTCCACGACTGCCAGCCGCAGCAGCTCGCGCGAGGTGCGGCGGGCGTCGGGGTCGGCCAGCTCCTTCTCGCGGGTGCGGAGGCGGCGCACCAGAGCGCGCAGGTCGGAGGCGTCGAGGCCGCCGAGGGGCGACAGCAGGAGCGACTCCACCCGGCCGGGGTCGAGGTAGTCGGGCGAGTCGGGGTCGTCGTTGTCGAGGTTGACCACGGCACGCAGCGCGTCGAGCAGCGGGACGACGGCCGGGTCGCGGACGAGCGGCAGGTCGTCGGAGGCGACCTCGACGGGTACGCCGGCCGCGGCCAGCGCGCGGCGCAGGGGCGGGATGCTGGTGCGTCCGGACCGGACGAGGACCGCCATCCGCTCCCACGCGATGCCGTCCTCGAGGTGCGCGCGGCGCAGCAGGTCGGCCAGCCGCTCGGCCTCGGCGCGCTCGGTGTCGTAGGTGATCACTTCGACGCGGCCGTCGCCGTGCGGGCCGGGGACGGCCTCCGGGGACAGGAACGCGTCGCGTGCCTCTGCGCCGATGCTTCCAGTCAGCGTGAGCCGACCGGCGACCCGACCGGCGGCGAGCAGCAGCCGCGGGCCGAAGCGACGGGTGCGGCGGAGCACCACCACCGGCGCCGGGGTGCCCGCGCTCGTCGGGAAGGCCGCCGGGAAGTCGAGGATGCCGCGCACGTCCGCGCCGCGGAAGCCGTAGATCGACTGGTGCGGATCGCCCACGACGGTGAGGTTGCGGCCGTCGCCGGCCAGCGCCCGGAGCAGGGCGACCTGGCCGGGGTCGGTGTCCTGGTATTCATCGACGAAGACGTGTGACCACCGGGCGCGGAGCTCGTCGCGGTGGGTCTCGGCCTCGATCACCGCGCGGCGGATGAGGTCGGAGTAGTCGGTGGCGCCGAGGTTGTCGAGGACGGTGAGGTACTGCTCGAGGAACAGGCCTGCCGCGATCAGCTCGGGCAGGTCGTGCTCGATGCCCAGCGCGCGCAGACCTGCGGGGTCGAGTCCCTTCTCGCGGGCACGCGCCAGCACGGCCTGCACCTCGCGGACGAAGCCGCGCGTGCCGACCGCCCGGCGCAGCTGGTCGGGCCAGACCACGGACTCCGGGTTGTCGCGCAGCAGCTCGCGCAGCACGACGTCGGCCTCGGGCGCGGACAGCAGCCGGATGGCGCCCTCGTAGAGCTCGGCCGGCGCGTACTTCCGGACGAGCGCGTAGGCGAACGAGTGGAAGGTCGAGCACGAGGAGGCCGCTGTCGTCCGGGCGACGCGGGCGGTCACCCGGTCGCGCAGCTGCTCGGCGGCCTTGCGGGAGAAGGTGAGGGCGAGGACCGAGTCGGGCGAGGCGCCGCGGTGCTCGATGCGGTCGACGATCGCCTCGACGAGCGTCGTCGTCTTGCCTGTGCCGGGACCGGCCAGCACGAGGAGCGGGCCGCCCTGGTGGTCGACGACGCGCTGCTGGTGCTCGTCGAGCTCGGGCACCACGACGGAGCGGTCGGGGGCCACCAGCCGGTAGCGGGTCGTCGTACTCACGAACGACACCCCATCACGCGGGACCGACAGTTGCCCGTCGGCCCCGCGCAGGGTGGTGGATCAGGTCAGGACATGTCGACGATCGCGGCGACGGGACCGCCACCCTCCGGGCCCTGGTGGGCCGCGGAGACCGACACGAAGACGGCCGGGTCGCCGGTGACCGCAGCGGTGACGCCACCGACGCACGCCTTGATCTGGCGGTGCCAGTGCACGTCGGAGTCGTCGAGCATCGCGTTGCGGCGGCCGCGGACCATGCCGTCCTGGCTGGCCTCGCACTTGAGGAAGACGTTGACCAGCTTGCCGTCGAGGTCGCTCGTGCGCGGGCGCTCGGGCAGGTCGAGGCCGGCCGAGCGGATGGCCTCCCAGATGCCGTCGGCGTCGAGCGCGTCCTTCATGACGGAGTGGCCGATGGCGTAGCGACCGCCCACGCCCTTCGCGTTGCCGACGACGACGATCTGAGCCACGTCGAGCTCGACGCCCGACGAGCACGACGCCACCGACGAGAAGAGCTCGCGGTTGTGCATCACGTCGGCGTCGGTGGGCATGTCGATCTCGCCGAGGGCGACGGCGATGCCGAGGCCGGTGGTGCCGTTGGAGAGGTCCATCGACTCGTGGGTGTGCTCGGTCCACACGGTCTTGCCGCGCGACTTGGCGTCGCGGATGGTGTGGATCGTCAGCAGCGGGGTCTTGGTCTGGACGTAGTGGACGTCGGCGGGGTCGGTGATCCCGGCGCGCTCCATCGCCACCTTCACGCCGGCGGCGACCTTCTCGATCATCGCGACGTAGCCGATCTCCTCGGGCAGCAGCGGCTCGCTCATCGCGAAGCCGGCGGTGAGCCGCATCTCCTCACGGGACGGGTCGTCCTCGGGCACGTCGGTGGTCGCGAAGATCGTGGCGTGGGGGCTGATCACGCCGTCCGTGCCGCCCGACCACACGATCGGGACGCCCTTGACCTGCTCGGGGTCGGCGCCCTTGGCGACGAGCGCCTCGCGGAACGCGCGGTCGGCGATGATCCGGGTGTAGTCGTTGACGCCGCCGTTGCCCTCGGTCTTGCCGATGATGGCGAAGACGCGGTCTGCCGCGATGGTGCCCTCGTCGATGAGCTTGGTGAGCTCCGAGGCGTCGGCGACCGAGTGGATCGGGACCTTGCGGACTTCGATGGCGCTGGGCATGCGGGTTCCTTTCGGGTGTCTTACGCGGGTACGACGACGGTGCCGGCGTCGCCGGCGACCGCTGCAGTGATCTGGTCGAGGCTGGTGATGACTCCGGTGCGGCCGGTGGCCTCGACGAAGCGGCACACCGCATCCACCTTCGGGCCCATCGAGCCGGAGGCGAAGTGGCCGTCGGCCGCGTGCGTGCGCAGCTCGGCGACCGTCAGGCGCCCGAGCGGCTCCGCGTCGGGCCGGCCCCAGCGGATGACGGCGTTGGGCACGTCGGTGGCGATGACGAGCACGTCGGCGGCGGTGGTGTCGGCGAGCAGGGCGGCGCCGAGGTCCTTGTCGATGACGGCCTCGACGCCGGCGAGCGAGCCGTCGGGACGGCGTACGTGCGGGATGCCGCCACCACCGTTGGCCACCACGACGAAGCCGGCCTCGATCAGTGCGAGGACGGCCGGGGCGTCGAGGATCTCCTGCGGCTCGGGCGAGGCGACGACGCGGCGCCAGCCCTTCTCGCCGCGGTCCTCCCAGGTCTCGCCGTGGCCCACCAGGACCTTCGCCTCGGCCTCGGGGAGGTGCCGCCCGATCGGCTTGGTCGGCGTCGTGAAGCCCTCGTCGTCGGCGTCGACGAGCGTGCGCGTCACGACGGCGGCGCTGCGTCGGTCGACGGACCGGATGGCGAGCTCACGGTCGAGCGCGTCCATCAGCACGAAGCCGAGGGTGGCCTGCGTCTGGGCGCCGCACCAGTCCAGCGGAACGGGAGGTACGACGGCCGCAGCCAGCTCGTTCTTCACCAGGAGGTTGCCGACCTGGGGGCCGTTGCCGTGGGTGATGACGACGTCGTGGTCGTGCTCGAGGAGGCCCGCGACGGCCGCCATCGCGACCTGGGCGGCGGCGATCTGGTCCTCCGGGCGCGCCCGCCCGTCGGCGTTCGTCATGGCGTTGCCGCCGAGTGCGAGCAGGACCCTCATGGCGCAACCGTAGTGTCGCCGCTCACACGCACCCCACGGCAGATTCGGCCAACGACACGGCCCTTCGCTGGCAATACTTGATACTGGTTCCGTGGGCGTGCGCAACTACCTCGTCGAAGGCGTCTCGTGCGCCGGCAAGACGACCGTCGCGACGGAGCTCGAACGCCGGGGCCACCACGTCGTGCACGGCGATCGCGTGCTGGCCTACCAGGGCGACCCGGTCACCGGGGAGCCTGTGCCGGGCTTCCACCACGAGCACCACGTCTGGGACGTGGCCGAGGTGCGGCGGATCGTCGCCGACCACAGCACTGAGGTGACCTTCTTCTGCGGTGGCTCGCGCAACCACGCCCGCTTCGTCGACCTCTTCGACGAGGTCTTCGTGCTGGAGCTCGACCGGGCGACGCTGGTCGAGCGGCTCGCGGCGCGACCGGCGGACGAGTTCGGCGCCGACCGCGACGAGCGCGCGCTCGTGCTGCGGGTGCACGCGAGCCGCGAGGACCTGCCCGACGGCGTCGCCGTCGACGCGACGCAACCGCTGGACGCCGTGGTCGACGAGATCGAGCGGCTCGCCCGCTAGCGCCCGCCGGCGACCCGCAACGTCGTGCCGGTGACGTACGACGCCTCGTCCGAGAGCAGCCAGGCGACGGCGTTCGCCACCTCGTCGGCCCGCCCCGTGCGACCGAGCGGGACCAGCGGTCCGACCCGCTCGATCCGGCCGGGCTCGCCCGCGTCGGCGTGGATCGTCGTCTCGATGATGCCGGGGGCGACCCCGACGACGCGCACCCCGTCGCTCGCGACCTCCTGCGCGAGGCCGATGGTCAGCGCGTCGACACCGGCCTTCGCGGCGGCGTACTGGACGTACTCCCCCGGCGAGCCGAGGGTCGCGGCGCCGGAGCTGATGTTGACCAGCACGCCGCCTGCGCCACCGCGCGAGCGCCCGAGGACGCGCACGGCCGCGCGAGCCACGAGGAGCGCCGAGGTGAGGTTGAGGTCGACGGTCGCGCGCACCACGTCGGGCGGGGTGTCGGCGAGCGTGCCGATGTGCAGCGTCGCCCCGGCGTTGTTGACCACGCCGGTCAGGTCGCCGGCCGCGGCGAAGAGGGACTCGATGCCGTCGTCCGTGGTGACGTCGGCGCGCACGGTCGTGCAGTCGACGCCGAGCTCACGGCACGCGGCTTGCGTGTGGGCGGCTGCAGCGTCGTCGCGGGCGTAGCCGAGCACGAGGTCGTGGCCGTCGGCGGCGAGACGACGGGCGACCGCCGCGCCGATGCCGCGGGTGCCGCCGGTGACGAGGGTGCGCATGGAAGGTGTCTACCTCACGCCAGCGCGAAGTAGCGCAGGTAGACGTAGAGCCAGGCCACGAGGAGCGTCGCGACCGTCACCACGACGCCGTACTTAGTGAAGCCCCAGAAGCTGATCGGCTCCCCTGCCTTGGCCGCGATGCCGAGCACCACGACGTTGGCACCGGCCGCGACCGCCGTGGCGTTGCCCCCGAGGTCGGCGCCGAAGACGAACGCCCACCACAGCGGGCTGTCGGCGCCGGAGGTCGCCGTCGTCGCCACCATCTCCTCGACGACCGGGACGGTCGCGGTCGTGTAGGGGATGTTGTCGACGAAGGCGCCGATGACGCCCGACCCGAAGAGCAGCGCCGTGGCGCCGAGCAGCTCGCGGTCGCCCATCGCCCCGGCCGCCCACTCGCTGACGGCGCCGATGACACCGACCTGCACGAGCGCGCCGACGAGCACGAAGAGGGCCATGAAGAAGGCGAGGGTGTCCCACTCGACCTCCTCGAGGAACTCCTCGGGCTCGGTGCGGGAGACCAGCACGGTGGCGCCGGCGCCCATCATCGCGACGACGGACGGGTCGAGGTGGAGCACGGTGTGGAAGCCGAAGGCGATCATGACAAGGACCAGCACCACCAGGCTGCGGCGCAGCATCCGGACGTTGGTGATCGCGTCGGCGGGCCGCAGGTCGTCGAGGCCGTGGACGTTGCCCATCCGGGTCATGTCCTTGCGGAACAGCCACCGCGCCATCACCACGAAGAGCGCCAGCAGGATGATCGTCAGCGGCAGCGAGTGCACCAGGAAGTCGGTGAAGCTCAGCCCGGCCCGGCTCCCGATGATGATGTTGGGCGGGTCGCCGATGAGCGTCGACATCCCGCCGATGTTGGAGGCCAGGATGAGCGAGATGAGGTACGGCGCCGACGGCAGTTCGAGCCGACGGCAGACCGACAGCGTGACCGGGGCGACGAGCAGGACGCAGGTGACGTTGTCGAGGATCGGCGCGACCGCCGCCCCGACGAGGACCAGCAGGACGAGCAGCTTGTAGGGATGCCCGCCGGACTTCTTCGCCGCCCACAGGGCCAGGAACTCGAAGAGCCCGGTCTGCTTGAGGACACCGACGATGATCATCATCCCGAAGAGCAGGAAGATGACGTTCCAGTCGACACCCGTGTGCTCCTCGAAGAAGGCGGTCTCGGCGTCGACCAGGCCGATCACGACCATGCCGGCGACACCGCCGAGCGCCGCGGCGACGCGATGGACGCGCTCGGTCGCGATGAGGGCGTAGGCGACGATGAAGACCGCCAGGGCGGCGGAGGTGAGGATCACGCGGCCCAGCCCGCGAGCCGGCCGTAGCGGCTGACCGAGCGCAACCGCTCCTCGACGTCGGTGACCTGCCCGAGGGCGGCGACGACCAGCACCTGGTCGCCGGTCCGCAGCACGCTGCGCTCCTGCGGGACGATGACCTCCGCGCCGCGCGCGACGATGGCCACGGACGACCCGGGCGGCAGGCGGAGCTCGCCGACCTCGACGCCGGCCAGCCGGGACGCGGGCTCGACCTCGAAGCGCAGCAGCACGGCGTCGAGCCGGTCGAGCGTCGCGAAGCCGATCGACACCTTGTGCACGAAGCTGCCCTTCTCCTGCCAGCGCGGCTGCCGACCGCGGCCGATCGCGAGACCGACGGCGAACCCGATGGCGGAGGCGAGCAACGCGACCGAGACGGCCACCTCGAGGAGCCAGGGCGTGCCGTTCACGCGAGCCGCGCCTCGACCTCGGTGACGGCCAGCGCCGCCACCTCCGTACCGTCGGGCAGCCGCCGGCCGACCTCGGCCGGCCACTGCGACTCGAGGGCCGCGAGGTCGTCGACGAGCGTGCACACCTCGACCCGCCCGACGGCGGACCCGACCGCCTCCTCCGCGACGCGTACGACGGTCGCGGTCGGGACGTGCTCGGTGCCGGCCTCGACCCGGTGCACCTCCAGCGTCAGGTCGGCCATCGCCACCACGTCGACGCCGTCGGCGGTGCGGGAGCGGATCACGAGCGGCAGCACGCGCGGCCCCACCGGCACCGGCTCGAACCGCTCCAGCCCGGGCACGCGCGCGACGAAGCCGTGGCGCCGCGACCGCACGACCCGGCCCTGGCGGACGACCACCACGTGCTCGCCGGGACCTGCCCGGCGTACGCAGGCGAGGGTCGCGAACAGCAGGCCCGGCCCGACGATCACCAGCCAGACGACCCACGCCGTGCCGGTCGGGTCGACCACGGTGTTCTCGTCCGGCGGCGGCATGCAGCAAGTCTTAATGCGCCGCGCCCGAGGCCCCATGGGGTCCGCACCCCATCTGGTCGGACGGGCAACGATGAGAGGCTGGAGCATGCGCCTGCACCTGCCGCTCTTCTGGACGATCTGCCTGATCAACGGCGTCGTCTTCGTGCTCGGCGCGGTGGTGCTGGTCCTCTCCCCCGCCAGCGTCTCGTCGGACGCCGTGCGCTCGGAGATCGTCGTCGTCGCTCTGGGCCTGGTCGCGATCCTGCTGCTCAACGCGCTCCTGATCCGCTGGGCGCTCGCCCCGCTGACCCGGCTGATCACGCGGGTCGGCGACATCGAGCGGCTCGAACCGACGCACCTGCCGGAAGAGGGCTCGGGGCCGGTCCGCGGCGTGGCGCAGGGCGTCAACGCCCTCCTGGCCCGGCTGGCCGAGGAGCGACGGGCCGGTGACGCGCGGGCGCTCGCCGCGCAGGAGTCGGAGCGCCACCGAATCGCGCAGGAGCTGCACGACGAGGTCGGCCAGAGCCTCACCGTCGTGCTGCTGGGCCTCAAGCAGGTCGAGTCGCAGGCACCGCCCGCGCTGGTGCCCGAGCTCGCGGCCGTCCGCGAGAGCGCCCGCGCCGGCCTCGACGACGTACGCCGGGTGGCGCGGCGGCTGCGGCCGGGAGTCCTCGAGGACCTCGGCCTGACCAGCGCGCTCGCCGCGCTGGCCACGGACTTCGCCGACCACAGCGCTGCCTCGGTGCGCCGCTCGTTCGCGCCCGGCCTGCCCGCGCTCAGCCCGGAGGTCGAGGTGGTCGTCTACCGCGTCGCGCAGGAGGCGCTCACCAACGCCGCCCGGCACGCCGACGCCCGTTCGGTCGAGCTGTCGCTGCGCCGGCACGGGGACCACGTCGTGCTGGAGGTGACCGACGACGGCCGCGGGTTCGAGGGGCTGGCGGAGGGCTCGGGCCTGATGGGGATGCGCGAGCGGGCCGCGCTCGTGCGGGCCGAGCTGTCGGTGATCAGCCAGCCC
Organism: Nocardioides glacieisoli; assembly: GCF_004137245.1. Taxonomy (GTDB): domain Bacteria; phylum Actinomycetota; class Actinomycetes; order Propionibacteriales; family Nocardioidaceae; genus Nocardioides; species Nocardioides glacieisoli. Next base: position 422,272 of record NZ_SDWS01000003.1, on the reverse strand, counting down.
CGGCGGGGCACGACGGTCCGGCTGCGGGTGCCGGTCTCGTGATCCGCATCCTGCTGGCCGACGACCACAACCTCGTCCGCCGCGGCGTCCGGCTCATCCTCGAGCAGGAGCCCGACCTGACGGTCGTCGCCGAGGCGGGCGACGGTCTCGAGGCCGTCGAGCGGGTGCGCGACACCGAGATCGACCTGGTCGTGCTCGACATCGCGATGCCGCGGATGACGGGCCTTCAGGCGGCCGCCGAGATCGCCCGACGGCGTACACCTCCCAAGATCCTGATGCTGTCGATGCACGACAACGAGCAGTACTTCTTCGGGGCCCTCAAGGCGGGCGCGAGCGGCTACGTCCTGAAGTCCGTCGCCGACGAGGACCTCGTCGGCGCGTGCCGGGCGGCGCTACGCGGCGAGACCTTCCTCTACCCCGGCGCGGAGAGCACGCTCGTGCGCGACTACCTCGACCGGCTGCGCCGCGGCGAGCGGGTGCCGGCGTCCGTGCTGACCGAGCGGGAGGACCAGGTGATCAAGCTGATCGCCGAGGGCCGCTCGTCGCGCGAGATCGCCAAGGACCTCCACATCGCACTGAAGACCGTCGAGGGCCACCGCGGCAACATCCTCGGCAAGCTCGGCATGCGTGACCGGGTGGAGCTGACGAGGTACGCCATCAGGGCGGGGCTGATCGAGCCCTGAGCTCAGGCCTTGCGTGCGAGGTGCAGCCGGATGTCGCCGACGACGTCGACCTCGGCCGGCAGCGCGTCGAGGATGCTCGCCAGTGCAGCCTCGCGATCGGCCGGTGACAGGACCAGGAAGGCGGAGACCGTCGACAGGAGCCCGACGTAGTCACGCGCGGACACCGCAGTGCGCTGCTCGAGCACGACCTGGGTGACGTCGGTGAACAGCTCAGAGGCAGCCAGCTCCGTGCTCGGCCACTGCAGGGTGCTGTCCTCCGGGGTGCCGTCGGGTGACGGCACGTCGACCTCCTGGAGCCAGGGTGTCCCGGCGACGCGCAGGGCCTCCTCCACGACCGGGTCCGCCAGGTCTCGGGGTGCGCCGAAGGAGGCGACGATGCCGCCCGGCTCCAGCAGCGCGGCCGCGCGCTCCCACCGGCCCTCAGGTCGCGTCCAGTGCAGCGCGGCCGCCGCGTAGACCAGGTCGTAGGTGGTGGTCAGCGGCAGCTCCTCGAACGTCGCCCGCACCGGGCGCACCGAGGCGGGGACGTGCTTCACGAGCTCGGCGAGCATCGCAGCGTCCGGGTCGGTCGCGGTGACGCGCACGCCGTGGTTGGCGAACACCCGCGTCGCCTTGCCGGTGCCGGCGCCGATCTCCAGGGCGGTCGCGACGGGGCGCGCGGCGTACGCCAGCACGGTCTCGACCACCTCGTCGGGATAGCCCGGGCGGTAGCGCTCGTAGGCCTCGGCGACGGATCCGAAGGTGAGGGCTCGTTCGGTCACGGCAGGTTCCACCAGGTGTCGAGGCGTGCGACAGCGGGCGTCGTACGTCCCTCGCGGAGCACGCGCGCAAGGCGCAGGAGGTACGCCGCGATGCCGGCGGTGCCCTGCATCCAGCCCACGCCGGGTGGGAGCAGCGGGTCCTCGTTGCGGTGCTCGGTGAAACGCCAGCACGCACCGTCGCCGTCCACGACCGCCCGCTCAACGAGCGCGTCGCCGAGCACCTGCGCGAAGGCGAGGTCGTCGTCCACGCCGCGGCGCTGCCAGGCATCGAGGAAGACGTCGCCGACACCGGCCGTGCCACAGCAGCGGCCGTCGTTGTCCCAGAAGCCGGGGCGCAGCCGCTCGGGGATGCCCGAGACGCGGATGCTGCGCAGGCAGCGGCGATGCCACTGCTCGGGCGTCTCGCCTGTGACCTCCGTGACGCCCGCGTGCTCGAGCGCGGTGAAGAGCAGGGAGGTGCCGGTCGGGCCGTGGCACCACGTGTAGGTCACGTGGTCCGTGTCGGCCTGGTCCGGAATCACGCGCGGCACGACGAACCCGCCACCGCTGGTGTCGCCCAGGGTGACCAGGTGCTCGGCTCCGCTGCGGGCTGCCGCGATGAGGTCGTCGCGGCCGAGCGTCGTGCCGGCGACCGCGAGCGACGCGGCGATGCCGGCCAGCCCGTGCGACCAGTTGGGCATCTGCCGGTCGCGTCGCGCGGGAGGGACGTCGTCGGCGAACCGCCGGGGGAAGAACCGCCAGTTGGTGCCCGCCTCCGTGGGCTCGGCCTCGGCCAGCAGGAGGTCCGCGGCGCGGGTCGCCAGCGACTCCGCGCCCGGCGTCCCGTGCCGGTGTGCCCAGACCGCGCCGAGCAGGTTGCCCGCGGTGCCGAGGGTCGCGTCGTTGATCCTGCTGTGCTCGGCGAACGGCGGCGATTCGAGCCAGGGCTGCTCCCACCCGTCGTCGGTCATCAGCTCGGCGAGCCGCGCGACCGCCTCCTCGGCCCCGTCGCTCTTCAGCGCCCACAGCACCCCGAGGTCGCTGACCAGCCCGTCGAAGTAGCTGTACGCCGTCGTGGTCGCGAGGTTGCCCCGGATCCGCGTGGCGATGCCGTCGGCCAGCCGTTGCTCCTCGTCGGTCCACGGTCGTGCCTCGCGGAGCTCGGCAAGCACGTGCGCGAGGCCGCCGATGCCGCTGTGCATCCCGTCGCGATCTTCGGGCGGCCCGCCGTCGTGCGGCACGGACTCGGGGATCCACGGTCCGTCGTCGTCCCACCGGACCTGGTCGAGCACCCACCGCCACGCGGCCTCGCCGAGGTCGGCGTACTGCTCCGAGGTGGTCACGCCCCGATGATCGCACCGGGCCGCGGGCCCGCGCGACGTCATACGGACGGGGCATCCGCTTGCCCCTTCCGTATGACGTCCGGGATCAGCGAAGGAGAGCCGCCAGGACCTGCGTGCCCACCGGCAGGCCGTGGTCGTCGTAGTAGGCGAACATCGCGGACAGCCAGGGATGGGTGCCCGGATCCGCCACCTGCCGCGCCTCGACGCCGGCCTCGGCGGCCAGGTCGCGGACGGTCGCGACGCGGGTGGCGAGCTCGTACGTCGCACCGGTGTGGCCCTCCTCCGAGAGCACGAGCGCGGCGACCCGGGCGAGGTCGGCGAGGTCGAGGAAGCCGAACCGGACGTCGAGGGAGTACGGCACCTCGAGCGGACCGGTGAGGTCGAGGTTCTGCAGGTAGGCGCCCGGCTGCAGGATCGTCCAGGCCAGGCCGCTGCGGCGGACGAGGTCCTCGCTCACTGCCTTGCCGAGGTGGTGCGGCATCGCGGGGACGTAGGGCGAGGCGACGGAGTGGTAGACGACCCGCCCGACGCCAGCCGCGGTCAGCGCACGCAGGACGGCGGCGACGTACGCCGGCTCGTCGGGGTGCAGGTTCGGCGCGATGACGTACGCCGCCTCGCACGCGGCGACGGCCCGTGCGAGGTCCGGCCAGTCGGCACGCCCCAGCGGCACCGGGTCGTCGAGGGCAGCGCAGACGGCCCGCCCGGTCTTGCCGTGGCCACCGACCACCGCGACCCGCACCGTGACCTCAGACCCGGTCGACGTCCGCGTGCGCCGCGCCGTCGGCGAGCGAGGCGTAGCCCGGACCGCGGTCGAAGAACGCGTCGTCCTCGCGGCTCCACGCTGACCGGCCCGCGCGCTCGGCCGTCGTCGCGGACTCGTCGAACGACAGGTCCCCTGCGTCGCGCGAGCCCGTCAGCACCACGCCGTAGTCGCGCAGCGCGGCCTCGGCCGAGACCTTGCCCCAGACGACGTCGCGGACGACCGACGCGGGGTCGCGGACCAGCGGGTCGCCCCAGCCGCCACCACCCGTCGTACGGATCCGGACGAGCTGGCCGGCCTTGATCTCCTCGGCGTCGGCGAGGGCGTCGACCTCGCGCTCGTCGGGGCCGCCGGGGTCGATGACGACCTGGAACGGCATCCCGGCCTTGCCGCCGCGCACGCCCCAGCAGGCCAGGATCGAGCGGTCGGCGATGGACATGAAGTGCCCGTCCTTGAGCATCCGGATGTGCTTCTCGTAGCCGAGACCACCGCGGAACTCCCCCGCGCCGCCGGAGTCGACGGCCAGGCCGAGCCGCTCGACGATGAACGGGAAGCGCGACTCGGTGAACTCGGTCGGCAGGTTCCGCGAGTCGGGCACGACGTGGATGGTGTCCTCGCCGTCGGCGTAGTAGCGACCGCCCGAGCCGCCGCCGAGCACCTCGCGCATGAGGTAGTCGTTGCCGTCGAGGTCCTTGCCGTAGACGCCGGTGTAGCGGATCGTCTCCTGGTCCGCAGGCATCTTGCCGTCGACGGCCTTGGCCACGACCCCGGCGAGCACGCCGAGCAGCCGGAGGATCACGAAAGTGCGGGCGTTGGTGGGGCCGGGATGGATCGGCGTGAGGAGCGTGCCCTTCTCCGGGAAGCGCATCTCGATCAGCGGCACGATGCCCTCGTTGACGTCGAGCTCGGCCATCCGCTCGGGGGTGTCGGCGAGGTTGCGCAGGATCGGCGCGAGCCACTTCTTGAGGAAGTTGCCGCCGACGTAGTCGCCGCAGTGGTTGATCGGCCCCCTCGCCTGCTTGCTCGTGCCGGTGAAGTCGATGATCAGGCGCGGTCCGGCAGGACGTCCGTTCTCCGGGTCCGCCGGGGCGTCGCTCACCTTGGTCAGGGTGATCCGCTGCGTGTGCAGCTGCGGCTCGTCGACGCCGTCGTGCTCGGCGTAGTCCTCCCAGACGTAGGTGCCGTCGGGGATCTTGGACAGGATCTCGCGGCGGTAGGTCTCGGTCGTGGTGTCGAGGATCGCGTCGAAGGACGTCTCGATCGCCTCGCGGCCGTAGCGCTCGAACAGCTCGCCGAGCCGCCGCGCACCCATCAGGCACGCCGAGCACTCGGCGTCGAGGTCGGCGGCGAGGCTGTCGGGCATCCGCGAGTTGCGCGTCATGATCCGCAACGCGGACCGGTTCGGTACGCCGGCGTCCCACAGCTTGATCGGCGGGACGGCCAGACCCTCCTCGTAGACCGTGGTCGCGTTGCTGGGCATGGAGCCCGGCACCGCGCCACCGATGTCGTCGTGGTGGCCGAAGGCCTGCACGAAGGCGACCACCTCGCCCCGGTGGAAGACCGGGACGGTGACGCAGAGGTCGGGCAGGTGGCCGATGCCGCCCTCGGACTCGTAGACGTCGTTGTGGAAGAAGACGTCGCCCTCGACCATCTCCTCGATCGGGTAGTCGCGCACGATCGGGTGCACGAGCGCGCTGTAGGAACGACCGGTGAGCTTGCGCAGCTGGCGGTCGTGGATGCCCGCGCGGAAGTCGTGCGCGTCGCGGATCATCGGGCTCCGCGACGTCCGCCCGATGGCCGTCTCCACCTCCATCTCGACGCTGGCCAGCGTGCCCTGGACGATCTCGACGAGAATCGGGTCGACGCTCGAGCCCTCGGGCGTGAGTCGGCCGCCGTGCTCGTACGCCGTCGGCAGGCCGGCCGGGTTGACCGGCTTCGCGGTGACGTAGGCGGGGTCGACTGCGGCCATCAGCTGACCACCTTTCGGATCACGAGGTTGGCCCAGTCGTCGACCACGACCTCGAAGCCGGGGTGGACGGGGATCGTCGAGCCGAACTCCTCGACGATGGCGGGCCCGGTGAACGTGTCGCCGGCGCCGAGGTCGGTGCGCCAGATGACCGGGGTGTCGACGTAGCCGTCGTCGGGGTCGAAGCAGACCTGCCGGCTGCCGCGCACCGCGCGGTCGACGTCGCCCTCGGCCTTGTCCAGCGTGGGTATCTCCGGTCGCGTGATCGGGCCGATGCCGGTGACTCGCAGGTTGACCCACTCGACCTGCTGGGTGGCGTCGCCGCGGAAGTCGTAGCCGTAGAGCTGGTGGTGCTCGGCGTGGAAGGTCTCGGCCACCTGCGCGACGTACGCAGCATCGACGCTGCCCTCGGGAGCTGCGACCCGCACCTCGTAGGCCTGGCCGACGTAGCGGACGTCGATGGTCCGCTGGAACTGGTGCTGGTCGGCGGTGAAGCCCTCCTTGGCCAGCGCCTCGCGGGCGCGGTCGGTGAGGTCGTCGAGGATCCCCTGCACGCCCATGTGGTCGAGGACCGACTCCTTCGCGACGTGGGTCTGGACGTAGTCGTTCTTGACGTCGACGGTCAGCAGGCCGAAGGCGCTGACGTTGCCCGGGTTGGGAGGTACGACGACGCCCGCCAGGTCGAGGATGTCGACGAGCCGGCAGGCCAGGAGCGACCCCGACCCGCCGAAGGTCGTCAGCATGAAGTCGCGGACGTCGAGGCCGCGCTTGACCGAGACCTGGCGCAGCGCGTTGGCCTGGTTCCACGCGGAGATCTCGAGGATGCCGGTGGCGCACCGCTCGAAGTCGAGGCCGAGCTGGTCGGCGAGGTCGGCGATGCCGGCGCTCGCGGCCTCCACGTCGAGCGGGATCTCGCCGCCGAGGAGGTGGGGAGGGATCCGGCCGAGCGTGACGTGGGCGTCGGTGATGGTGGGCTGCGTGCCGCCCTTGGCGTAGCAGAGCGGACCGGGGTCGGCGCCCGCCGAGTGCGGGCCGACCTTGAGGGAGCCCTCGGGCGAGAGCCAGGCGATCGAGCCACCGCCGGCACCGACCGTGACGACGTCGATCATCGGGATCTTGCTGGGATAGGCGCCGACCGTGCCCTCGGTGGTGAGGGTCGGCTCGCCGTCGAGGACGACGGACACGTCGGTCGACGTACCTCCTCCGTCGCAGGTGAGGATCTTCGGGAAGCCGGCGACCTGGGCGATCAGCGCGGCGCCGAGCGCACCGGCTGCGGGGCCGGACAGCACGGTGGTGATCGGCTGGTGGACGACCTCGTCAGCCGACAGCACGCCGCCGTTGGACTTCATCACGTAGAACGGGATCACGTTGCCGGTGAACCCGATCAGCCGCTCGGAGATGTTGGTGACGTAGCGGCTGACGTTGGGCTTCACCGCCGCGTCGACGAGCGTGGTCATCGCGCGCTCGTACTCGCGGTACTCGCGGAGCACCTCGCTCGAGATCGAGACGATGGCGTCGGGGTGCTCGCGGCGCAGGATGTCGCGCATCCGCAGCTCGTGGTCGTCGTTGGCGTAGGCGTGGATCAGGCAGACGCCGATCGTGGTGATGCCCTGGTCCCGGAACCAGCGGGCTGTCGCGACGGCGCCGTCCTCGTCGAAGGGACGGATCTCGGCGCCGGTGAAGTCGAGGCGACCGCCGACGGTGCGGACCCGGTCGGCCGGGACGATGCGGTCGGGCTTCACCCAGAAGTAGGAGTTGCCGTAGCCGTCGGGCACCGACTGGCGGGCGATCTCGAGCATGAACTCGTAGCCCTCGGTGGTGATGAAGCCGAGCGCCTCGACCTTGCCCTCGAGGAGCTTGTTGGTCGCGACCGTCGTGCCGTGCGAGACGGCGGTGATGTCGGCACCCTCGGCACCGACGATGTCGAGGATCTTCTCGATGCCGGCGATGAAGCCGTCGGCCGGGTTGCCCGGCGTGCTCGGGGTCTTGGTCGTGACCAGCTCGCCCGAGTCCTCGTCGAAGGCCACGACGTCGGTGAACGTGCCGCCGGTGTCGATGCCGATCCTGATCCGCCGCTGCGTCATGGGCACGATTCAACTCAACCACGCTGCGCAGTGACCACGGCAGAGCTTGCCGACGAAACCGCCCATCGTCGGCAAGACATGCGGTCCCCGGGAAATGGCCGAAGGGCCCTCGACGGTATGAGCGTCAAGGGCCCTTCGTGATGTCCAGGTCGCCGAAGCGTCCAGGTCATCGGGTGATCTCTCTGGTGATGTCCTGATCGATCGCTCCCTGTGTCAGATCCCAGTCACCGCATCACCCGGTGTCTGCGACTCCTCCCCAGCAAGCTGGTTCGTCATCGTGCGGATCGTCCTTCCGGAGCCATCCTGCCTCCCCTTGCGGGGCTGCGTAGGGAGAGTTCTATGCCGTCGGGGAACCGCTGCGCAAGGGCTTTCGGTGGTCATTTCCCACATACTTCGGGTTCCGGCGCGTCGTCCCCAGATCGGCCCCAGTTCATCCCCAGCCAGACGTCGTTGTGCACACCTCCGTCCACAGGTTCGTGCACACCCCCCAACCCGATAGTCCGCAGCAAAATGCTGGTCGCAGGTGCCTCCAGACCAGCATTTTGCTGCGGACTATCCAGAGGTCAGGGGGTCAGCAGGGCCTCGACGGCTGCGGCGACCTCGAGGAGCTGCCGGTCGGCGCCGTGGCGGGCGACCAGCTGCACGCCGACGGCCAACCCGGTCGACGTACGCCCTGCCGGGACGGAGATCGCCGGGCAGCCGGTGACGGTGATGAAGTACGCCGAGCGCATCCAGGCCAGGTAGTCCGGCATCTCCTGCCCGTTGATCGTCTCCGGGAACTCGTGCTCCACCGGGAAGGGCGGCACCTGCGAGGTCGGCAGCAGGAGCACGTCGTGGTCTCCGAAGAAGAGCCGCATCGTCTCCGAGAGCGCCGTCCGCTGGGAGTAGCCGCGGGCGACGTCGGCACCGGTCAGCGGCTCGCCCGCGCGGATGTTGGCCTCGAGCGACGGCTTGAACGACGTCGGGTGCTCGGCGAGCAGCCGACCGAGCTTGGCCTGGAAGTGCCACGCCCGCAGCGTGCGGAAGGTGTCGTCGGCCAGCGAGAGGTCGGGGTGCGCCTCCACGATCGCGGCGCCCGCGTCGGACAGCCGCACTGCCGTGGCTCGTACGACGTCCGCGACCTCGTGGTCGACCGCGAAGGCGCCGCCGAGGTCGACGCTCGTCGCCACCCGGAGCCCGGCGAGCGGGGCCGGGATGAGCGGCGGGGCGAAGGCGGCGCCGGGGTCGCCGAGTGCCTGCGGCGCCCGCGGGTCGGGCCCGGCGATGACGGAGAGGAGCAGCGCGAGGTCGCCGACGTTGCGCGCCATCGGCCCGCCGACCGAGGTCGACTCCCACTGGTTGTAGAGCGGCCACTCCGGCACCCGGCCGAGTGACGGGCGCATGCCGACCACGCCGCAGAAGGACGCCGGGTTGCGCAGCGATCCGCCCATGTCGGAGCCGTCGGCGAGCGGCACCATCCCGGAGGCCAGCGCGCACGCCGCTCCCCCGCTGGAGCCGCCGGCGGAACGGGTCGGGTCGACGGGGTTGCGGGTCACGCCGAAGACCGTGTTGAACGTGTGCGACCCGGCGGCGAACTCCGGCACGTTGGTCTTGCCGATGAAGACCGCGCCGGCTCGCCGGATCCGCTCGACCAGCAGGTCGTCGTGGTCGGCGACGGCGTCGGCGAAGATCGGTGAGCCGTACGTCGTGCGCCACCCGTCGAGCGCGTGCGTGTCCTTCACCGCGAAGGGCAGGCCGTGCAGCGGGCCGACCTCCTCGCCGGACGCCTGCGCCTGGTCGGCGACCGCCGCGGCCACCCGGGCGCGCTCGACGTCGAGCGACACGATCGCGTTGAGCTCGGGGTTGCGCTCCTCGATGCGGTCGAGGTGCAGCTCGAGCAGCTCGGCCGCCGAGATCTCGCCCGACCTGACCGCCGCGGCCTGGTCGCGGGCGGTCGAGTCGACGGAGACCTCGGTCATCGACGCCTTCCGAAGATCCCGCCGACGATCACCCCGGCGAGCACCAGGCCGGCACCGACGGCCACGCCGGTGAGGAACTCCTGCTTCGAAGCGGCGGCGGAGACCTTGGCGGGTGCGGTGAAGACCTGCCCCTGCTCCGGGTCTCGTGACGGGCGCTGCGCGCCCTCGACCAACGGCACCACTGGCCCGCCCGCGATCGCGGCGTCCACGTTGCCGAAGAACTCCCCGGCCATCCGCCGCGAGACGCTCGTCAGCATCCGCTGCCCGACCCCGCCGATCATCCCGCCGACGACGGCGTCGGCGTCGTACGAGACGCGCGTCGTCGATCCCTCGGGGGTGAAGCGCACGCTGACCGTCGCGCCGATCGTGCCGGGCGCTCCGGCGCCGTCGAGCTTCATCACCAGCGACTCGTGCTCGACGAGGTCGCGCAGCTCGCACGAGCCGGCGTAGGTGCCCTTGATCGAGGCGACGCCCGCGGTGACGGTCATGGCGTAGGCGTTCTCGCCGGTCGCCTCGAGCCGCTCGCAGCCGGGGATCGTGCGGACCAGCACGGCCGGGTCGAGCAGGGCGTCCCACGCCCGGTCGACGGGGGCGTCCAGGACGTTCTCTCCGGTGAACTTCATCGGGTCTCCTCAGCGATGGCTTCAGCAGGTACGTCGGCGTGCGCGAGGCGCAGGTCGAAGAGCTCGGACGGCGAGATCGGCATCGCGGTGATGGCCAGTGTTGGTTTGTAGGGCCGCTCGGCGTCCTCGATGGCGGCGGCGAACACGGCGGCGGACGGGATCACGCCCGCCTCGCCGGCGCCCTTGATGCCGAGGGGATTGAGCGGCGACGGCGTCTCGAGGTGGTCGATGTCGATCGTCGTCGGGACCTCGGTGACGTAGGGCATCAGGAAGTCCATGAAGGACGCGTTGAGCAGCTGCCCCGCCTCGTCGTACTCCATCCGCTCGTAGAGCGCCCCGCCGACGCCCTGAGCGACACCACCTTGGATCTGGCCCTCGACGATCATCGGGTTGATCAGGTGGCCGCAGTCGTGGACGACGGCGTACTTGAGGATGGTGATCTCGGCCGTGTCGGGGTCGGTCTCGACGATGACGGCGTGCATCCCGTTGGCGAAGGTCGAGCGCTCGGGCGAGTAGAAGTCCTTGCCCTCCAGGCCCGGCTCGTCGTCCTCGGCCACCGGCGGCTTGCCGGGGTCGCCGACGGAGAACTGGGTCGCGGCCTTGGACGCCTCGTCGAAGGCGTAGCGCAGCGGGTTGGACAGTACGGCGACGGTGCCGAGGTCGATCGAGGCGTCGGTCCCCCGCACGCTGACCACGCCGTCCACGATCTCGAGGTCGTCCTCGGCCGCCTCGAGCGCCTCGGCCGCGATCCGCAGCGCCTTCTCGCGCGCCCGCAACGAGGCGAGGTGGATCGCGGAGCCGCTCATCACGGCCGCGCGGGAGGCGAAGGTGCCCACGGCGTAGGGCATCTTGCGGGTGTCGCCGGTGGTGATCTCGACGTCCTCGAACCGCACGCCGAGGGTGTCGGCGACGATCTGCGCGAAGGCGGTCTGGTGGCCCTGGCCCTGGGTGGTGAGGCCGGTCGCGACCTTCACCTTGCCGGAGGTCTCGATGTGGACGTGGGCGCCCTCATAGGGCCCGACGCCGGTGCCCTCGACGTAGCAGGCGAGGCCGATGCCGACCCGCCGTCCCTGCGCCGCCATCTCGGCACGGAAGTCCTCGAACTCGTCCCAGCCGACCAGCGTCTTGAGCTTCTCCAGCGACGCCGGGTAGTCGCCCGAGTCGTAGGTGAGCGGGCGGCCGTCCTGGAACACCAGGCCGTGCTCGTAGGGGAACTCGTCGGGCTGGATGAAGTTGGTGCTGCGCACCTCGGTGCGGTCCTTGCCGAGGTAGGCCGCGATCGCGTCCATCGTCCGCTCCATCACGAAGCAGCCCTGCGGTCGTCCGGCACCGCGGTAGGGCGTGACGATCACGGTGTTGGTGTAGAGCGACTCGAAGACGACGCGGTAGTTGGCCGGCTTGTAGGGGCCGAGCAGCTGGGTCGAGGTGATGATCGGGACGATGAGGCCGTACGGCGTGTACGCGCCGTGGTCGTGCCAGAACTCGACGTTGAGCCCGAGCACCCGGCCGTCGTCGTCGAAGCCGACCTCGACGTGGTGCACCTGCGCGCGCTCATGGGCCGAGGAGATGAAGTGCTCGCGCCGGTCCTCGGTGAACTTCACCGGCCTGCCCAGCGTCATCGCCGCCAGCGGGACGAGCAGCTCCTCGGGCCAGGGGTGGTTGATCTTCACGCCGAAGCCGCCGCCGACGTCGGGCGTGATCACGTCGACCTTCGCCAGGTCGAGGCCGAGCTTGGCGGCCACGCAGCCCCGCACGCCGGTCGACGTCTGCGTCGACGACCACACCGTCAGGCGGGACGTGTCGGGGTCCCACCTCGCGACGGTGCCGCGGCCCTCCATCGGCGTACAGGCCGAGCGCTCGACGTCGAGCTCGAGTCTCAGCGTGTGCGGGGCGTCGGCGATCGCGGCGCGGGCGTCGCCGTTCTCCTGCTCCATCCGCGCCCCGACGTTGCCGGGTACGTCGTCGTGGACGAGGCGGTCCGCCGCCCGGGCGGCGGCGATGCCGACGACGGGCGGGAGCTGGTCGTAGGAGACGCGGATCCGGGCGACCGCGTCCTCCGCGACGTAGCGGTCGACCGCGACCACGAAGGCGATCGCCTCGCCCATGTAGTTCACCTCGTCCTTCGCCAGGGCGTACTGCGTGCGGCCGTGGGTCAGGGTCGGGTGCGGGATCAGCAGCGGCAGCGGCTGCGCCATCGCGTCCACGAGGTCGTCGTAGGTCCAGACGGCCAGCACACCCTCGACGTCGAGCACGTCGGCGACGTCGATGTCGGTGATCCGCGCGTGCGCGTGCGGTGAGCGCAGCACGGCAGCGTGCAGCAGCCGCGGGTCGTCGGTGAGCAGGTCGTCGACGTAGCGGCCCTGGCCGCGCAGGAAGCGCTGGTCCTCGACGCGCGGGACCTTGGTGCCGAACAGCTTGGTCGTCATGAGCGCTCCTGCTCGATCTCCGCGGCGCGCAGGACCGACTTCACGATGTTCTGGTAGCCCGTGCAGCGGCAGAGGTTGCCGGCGATCATCTCTCGCGCCTCGTCCTCGGTCGGGTCGGGATTCTCCTTCAGACCGGCGGTGATCGTGGTGAGGAAGCCGGGCGTGCAGAAGCCGCACTGGAGGCCGTGGCAGTCGGAGAACGCCTGCTGCACCGGGCTCAGTCGTCCCTCGGGGGTGTCGTCGGCCTCGGTCAGGCCCTCCACGGTCGTGATCTCGGCGTCGACCGCCGACACCGCGAACATCAGGCACGAGCGCACCGGTGAGCCGTCGACGAGGACGGTGCACGCGCCGCAGACGCCGTGCTCGCAGCCGACGTGCGTGCCGGTCAGCCCGCAGTCGTGGCGCAGCGCGTCGGACAGCAGCCGACGGGCCGGCACCTGCACCTCGTGCACGGAACCGTTGACGTGCAGGCGGACGTCGTGGAGCTGCTCGCTCATGTGTTCCTCTCCCGGGCGTGGTGCACGGCGTCGGCGAGGACGCGGGGGGTGAGCACCTTGACCAGGTGCGCACGGTAGGCGGCAGTGGCGTGGATGTCGGCGGCGGGATCGAGCTCGGCGAGCGCCTTGCCCGCGGGGTCGTCGAGCGAGTCGGTCACGTCGACGACGACGGGCACGTCGCTCACCGACACGAAGCCGACCCGCGCCCGAACGACCTCGCCGCCGTCGGTCTCGACGAGGGCGGCCACGCCGACGAGGGCGTAGTCACCGTGGCGGCGCGCGATCTCCTGGAAGGCGACGCCCGCACCCTCGGGGAGGGCCGGGAAGAACGCCTCCACGGCGATCTCGTCGTGGGCGAGGGTGGACTCGAGGGGTCCGGCGAACAGCTCCCCCGCCGGGACCGTACGACGTCCGCGCACCGACGCGACGTCCACGGATCCCTCCAGCAGCCGGAGCACCATCGGCATCTCGGCCGCGGCGTCGGCGTGCACGATCGAGCCGACGGTGGTGCCGCGGTTGCGGATCGTCGGGTGCGCCACGTGGGACAGCGCCATCGCCAGCAGCGGCTGGACCTCTGCCGCCTCGGTCGACGCGAGGACGTGGGCGTGCCGGGCGAGGGCCCCGATCCGGACCCCGGCGGCGCCCCCGTCCGATGAACAGCGGACGTGGCCGAGCCCGGGCAGTGCGTTGATGTCGACGAGCATCGACGGCGCGGCCAGCCGCATGGACAGCAGCGGCACGAGGGACTGACCACCGGCCAGCACCTTCGCCCCCGGCTCCTCCGCGAGGGCCGCGAGGGCTTCCTCGAGGGTGGCGGGACGCCGGAAGGCGAAGGGTGCTGGCTTCACGGGTTACTTCGTCTCGTCGGGGTGGTCGTGGTCGTGCGTGTGGCCGTGGCCGTGGTCGTGGTCGTGCGTGTGGCCGGTCGTCCGGTGCGCACCCGCGTCGCCGACGGCGATCACGGCGCCCGCGTCGTGGTCGGTGCCGGCCGCCCGGGCCACGATCCTGGCGAGGTGGTAGCCGAACACGATGATCAGCGTGCCCATCGCGATGCCGCCGAGCGGGAAGTCCGACGTGATGTTGAAGAAGGCGTTGTCGGCCAGGCCGATGCCCATCGTCAGTCCGGCAGCCACGGGAACAAGGTTGACAGGGTTGGCGAAATTGACCTTGTTCTCCACCCATATCTTCGCGCCGAGCAGGCCGATCATCCCGTAGAGCACGAGGGTGATCCCGCCGAGGACGCCGCTGGGCGTCGTCGCGACGAGCGCGCCGAACTTGGGCACGAAGCCGAAGAGGATCGCGACACCCGCGGCGACGAAGTAGGCCGCCGTCGAGTAGACCCTCGTGGCCGCCATGACCCCGATGTTCTCGGCGTACGTCGTGGTGGGCGACCCACCGACGAACGAGGCGATCGTGGTGCCGACGCCGTCCGCGGCGACGGCCTTGCCCATCACCGGGTCGAGGTCCTGACCGGTCATGCCGGAGACCGCCTTCACGTGGCCCATGTTCTCCGCGACCAGGGCGATCACCGCCGGGAGAGCGAGCAGGGTGAAGGTGAGGGACAGGCTCGGCAGGTGCCAGCCGACCAGCGCGTAGTTCTCACCACCCGAGAAGGGGCTCTGGTTGCCGACGAGACCCTCGGCCGTGTGCGGCGGGAATCCCAGCCAGTCCGCGGTCTTGACGTTGGTCCAGTCGACGCGGTCACCCTCGACGCCACCGACGCCGATGGCGTCGAAGACCAGCGAGAGGACGAAGCCGAAGATGAGTCCGAGGAAGATCGCGATGCGACCGAAGAAGCCCTTGAGGCCGACGGCCATGAGGACCACGGCGAACATGGTGATCAGCGCGACCCAGCGGTCGGCCGGCATGTAGATCCCGGTGGCGACGCGGCAGAGGTTGAAGCCGATGAGCATGACCACGGCGCCGGTGACGACGGGCGGCAAGAGGTTGTTGACGAAGCCGGGGCCGGCGAAGTGGATGGCCACACCGACCAGCGCCAGCACGATGCCGGAGACCATGATCGCGCCGGTGACGTCGGCCGGGCCGCCGCCCTGGGCGTAGATCGCCGCCGCACCACCCACGAAGGAGGCACTGGTGCCGAGGTAGCTCGGGACCTTGCCCTTGACGATCAGCAGGAAGCAGATCGTCGCGATACCGCTCATCATGATCGCGAGGTTGGCGTTCAACCCCATCACGATCGGGAAGACGAAGGTGGCGCCGAACATCGCCACGACGTGCTGGGCACCCAGACCGACGGTCTTGCCCCAGGCCAACCGCTGGTGCGGCGCTACCGCCTCACCCGGGCCGGGATCGACCACGTCCCACTTGAACATCGACATGTGCAGGCCTCCAGATTCGCAGGGGTGGATACCCGAGAAGGCACAAACTAGTGCGCTACATCTCACACCCTCACTGGCGAGATCTGCCGAAGGAACGCCGGTCCCGACGACAAGTTCTTGGGCGGTTCGGGCCACTTCCCAGCCCTCACTAGCCTGCGTGCATGTCCGCGCCCCTCACTGTCGACGACTGGCCCCCGCCGCCGATCCGCACGGCGCGGCTGGTCCTGCGCGCGCCCGCGGCCCGCGACCGGGCGGACTTCCTCGACCTGGGCACGGACGACGAGGTCAACCGCCACCTCGGGGGCGGCCGCGACCGGGCCACGCTCGACGCCGAGCTGCCGGCGGTGCCGGCGGACCGGCCCGGCCAGTTCGTGGTGGAGCACGACGGCGCCTTCGTGGGGTGGGTCGGCCTCGGTCGCCGCGACCCGGCTCGCCCCGGTGCCGGCCATGTCGATGAGCACCGGCCCGACCTCGAGCTCAGCTACGTCACCCCGCAGTCCGCATGGGGCCACGGCTACGCCACCGAGGCGGCCACCCGTGTGCTCGCGTGGGCCGACGCGGTCCTCGGCGAACCCGTGGTCCTCTGCACCCAGAGCAGCAACGCGCGGTCGCTCGCCCTCGCCGGGCGCCTCGGGTTCATCGAGGTCGCCCGGTTCGAGGAGTTCGGGGCGGAGCAGTGGTTCGGCGTACGACACCCGGGCGTGCGTCGCGCGACCCCGGCGGACGCGACGCAGATGGCGCAGGTCGCCGTGGCGGCGTACTCCCCCTACCTCGAGCGGATGGACGGCGCGCGGCCCGGCCCGCTGGACGCCGACTACGCCGCCGCCGTGACGGACACCGAGGCGTGGGTGGTCGAGCGGGACGGCGAGGTCGTCGCCTTCCTGCTCCTGGTCGCGGAGGACGACGCCCTGCTGCTGGACAACGTCGCCGTGCTCCCCTCGCACCACGGCACGGGCATCGGGCGCGCGCTGCTCACCCTCGCCGAGGGACGGGCGAGGGCCCATGAGCTGGACCGGATCCGCCTCTTCACCCACGTGACGATGGTGGAGAACCAGCGGCTCTACGAGCGGCTCGGCTACGTCGAGACCCACCGTGGCGGGGAGGGCGGTCTCGTGCGGGTGTTCTACGAGAAGGTGCTCTGAGACAGTGGTCGCATGAGGCGTCCTGGCTGGTCGACCACGCTTCGGGGCGTGCTGCTGCGACTCGTCCTCCAGTGCCTGGTCGTCGCCCTGCTGATGGGGCTCGTCGGGCTCGCGGTGGGCGGCTGGCTCGGAGCTCGGAACGGAGCGGTTTTCGGCCTCCTCGCCGGCGCGCTCGCGCTGCCCTTCCTGCTCGGCGGGCTCGTCTCCGCGCGTGGCGGCGGCGTCGAGGACGAGGGCCACCAGCTCTTCTACGACCGGTGGTACGGCGACGACTTCCGCGGTCGCCCGTGATCCGTCGGCATCAAGAAACAGTCAAGGGATGACGAAGATTTGTCCGACTCGGCCGTAACGCGAGCGTCCGCGCTGCCGCTGAACGGAATGAGCGGTGTGGCAGTGGGCCACGCCCCGTCCGGAGGTTTCGTCCCATGACTCTCACCACCCGACTCGCCGGAGTCGTCGCGTCCGCGGCGATCGCCCTCGCGGCATTCGGCGCCACCGCATCCGCCGACGAGGTCCCGCCGACCGACCCGTGCGCCCAGCAGCAGGCCAAGGTCGACAAGGCCACCGAGGCCCTCGCCCGCGTCACGGCCGTGTTCGCTCGCCAGCAGGAGCGCGTCGAGGCGGCGAAGGAGGACGTCGCCGAGGCGACCGCCGGCCAGGAGAAGGCCGACGCCCGCAAGGCCCTCGCCGACGCCCGCCAGGCGAAGACCGAGACCAAGGTGACCAAGCGCGCGCAGCAGCAGCGCCTCGCCAAGGCCACCGAGCGCCTGACGACCTGCCAGGCCGAGCAGCCGCCGGCCACCGAGGCCCCAGCCTGACCCGCTGATCTTCTCGTGACGTCATACGGACGGGGCAACCGCTCGTCCCGTCCGTATGACGTCCGGGGCGTACGCCGTCAGCCGACGATCTCCAGGGCCCGGAGCGCCACCGCGACGTCGAGGCGCAGGTGCGGGTCGGTGGCGACGGGGCCGAGGAGCCGCTGCAGCTTACCGACGCGGTAGCGCATCGTGTTGTAGTGGAAGAACTGCGCGCGGGCGGCCTCCGCGACGTTGAAGTTGGTGTCGAGCAGCACCTGCAGCGTCTCGCGCAGGTCGGCCGCCTCGGGGGTCCGCTCGGCGAGCGGGCCGAGGACGTCGGAGGCGAACGCCGTCAGCTCGGCGCTGTCGGGCACGAGCGCGAGCAGCCGGTGCAGGCCGAGCTGGTCGAAGCGGGTCACCGAGCCCGTGCCGTGCACCCGGCGGCCGATCTCCACCGACCGTTGCGCCTGCCGGAAGGCCTCCGGCAGCTCGCTCAGGTCCTGGGCGACCCGGCTGACACCGGCGGAGAACGAGATCCGCCCGCCGCCGCGGTCGCCGCGCACGGCCTGGACGATCCGGTCGACGGCGACGTGGCCGTCGCCCGCCCCCGCCTCGGGGTCGACCGGCACGAGCGTGACCACCTCGCGGCTGAAGTTGACCGACGCGATGCTCTCGTCGACCGTCGCGGCCACCTGCCGCCACGCATGGGCGAACCGGTCCTGCCACGCCCGCCGCTCGCTCGGCCCGGGCGCCAGGGCCGCGATCGCATCGGGGTCGAGCACGGCGACGACGACCATGACCGGACGGTCGAGCTGCCAGCCGAAGGCCTGCGCGTGCTCGGCGACGTAGTCGTCCTCGCCGGCCCGGCCGAGGAACACGTCGCGCAGGAAGTCGCCGCGGTACTTGTTCTCCACCGCGGTGACCGCCTCGACGCGCGTCACCAGCAGGGCCGCCACGATCGCCGCGCGCTCGAGGGCGTGCGCGTCGGAGGAGTGGATGCTCCCGTCGAGGCGCACCGCCACCAGCCGCGCGAGGTCGACGCCGGCGGCCACCACGCGGCGTACGAGCGCCTCGCCCTTGCCCACCGCGGTGCCGTCGGGGTCGATCCGCTCCACCCGCAGGCGGCCGGTCGGGTCGACCAGGTCGTTCGCCGCGAGCGTCTCGCGCTGGGCCTCGTCGAGGTGCGCCGCGCGCTCGCGGCCGTCGGTCGAGGTGAACACCACGCCGCAGCCCAGCGCGTCGCCCACCGCCTCGGCGATCGCGCCCAGGTCGCCGCCCTCGAGCACGATGTGGGTCAGCGCGGTGTGGAGCGCGTCGGCCCGGTGCAGTGCGGCGATCGCCTCGGGGTCGCTTATCAAGTCTTGGCCCACTTCTGCCCCTTCCCTGTCACAAACTCACATCGGAGGAGTGTGACACGGGCCGCTAGCGTCTGACGAGTGATGCCTCGCCAGATCCCGGTGGCCGCGCCGACCCGCGTGCGCCAGCGGCTCCTCGAGGCCACTGACGGCCCGCGCCCGGTGGTCCACGCGAGCGCCACGGCGATCTACGTCGACCTCGATGGCTGGTGCCTCGGGGTGGTCTCCGCGACCGCGACGCACGTGCCCTGCGCGCTCTGGTCGATGCTCCCGGACCTCGGTGCGTACGCCGACCGCCCGGTCGTCGTCCGCGGTGGAGCCCTCCTCCTCGGCGACGACGAGCTGCGGATCACCCGGCTGGCCGACCCACGCGCCACGACAGTCGGACGGCACGGCCGAGCGCCCTCCGCGATGCCGCCCGGCTTCGACCTGCCCGCCGACGGCCGGCTCACCACCACTCACCTCGATCGGCTGCTCGGCCGCGGTCCGGGCCTGACGCCCCTGGGCGACGACGTGCTCGCCGGCTGGTTCGCCACCCGGGCCGCGCTGGGCGAGCCCGACGCTGCGCTCGCCGGAGCCGTACGCCGTCGCCTCGGCGTCACCACCCTGCTCTCCGCCACGCTCATCGACTGCGCCGTCCGCGGCGAGGCCCTGCCCGAGCTCGCCGCGTGGCTGGCCGCCCCGTCGGTCGCCACCCGCCACGCACTGCTCGCCGTCGGCGCGACCTCGGGGGCCGGGCTGCTGACCGGCGCCTCGCTCGCGCTCACCTCCGTCGCCACCGACCACGTCACCAACCCCGGGAGAGTTGCATGAAGGACCACGTCGAGCTCCGCTCCGGCGCGTACGCCGACTCGGTGACCCTTCTCCAGGTCAGTCGGGCCGTCCAGACAACGCCCGGCGTGGTGGCCGCGCAGGTCGCGATGGCCACCGGCCTCAACCTCGAGGTGCTCGAGGGCATGGGCTTCGACGTTCCCGGGTCCTCCCCCAACGACATGGTCGTCGCGCTCCGCCTCGACGACGACGCCGACGTGGCGACAGCGCTGTCGGCCGTCGACGCGGCTCTCGTCCCGAGGCGGCCGACCAGTGGCGACGCGACTGTCGCGCCGCCACGCACGACCGGCGCGGCGCTCAGGCGCGGCGGCACCGGTGCGGTCGTGCTGGTCTCGGTGCCCGGCGCCAGCGCGACGGTCGAGGCGATGGATGCGCTGGAGGCCGGCCACGACGTGATGGTCTTCAGCGACAACGTCCCGGTCGCCGAGGAGGTCGCGCTCAAGACCTACGCCGCGACCCGCAATGCGCTCGTGATGGGTCCCGACTGCGGCACGGCCGTGATCGACGGCGTCGGGCTCGGCTTCGCGAACGCCGTCCGTCCCGGCCGGATCGGCATCGTCGCCGCGTCGGGCACGGGCTGCCAGCAGCTCCTCGCCCTGCTCCACCACGCCGGCGGGACCTGCGCCGAGGTCGGCGTCCGCCACGCCCTCGGCGTCGGTGGCCGCGACCTCTCGTCGGCCGTCGGCGGGCTCGCCACCCGCGAGGCGCTGAGCCGCCTCGACGCCGATCCCGACGTCGACCTCGTGGTCGTGGTCTCCAAGCCGCCGGCCGCCGAGGTGGCCGGCGAGCTCACGGCGTACGTCGACACGCTGGGCACGCCGGTCGAGCTCGGCCTCCTCGGCCGCGGCCAGCGTGACCTCACGGCGGTCGCCGAGGCGGTGCTCGCGCGGCTCGGCCACGACGCGCCCGACTGGCCGGTGCACGGCGCCGACAACACCGGACCGGCGACCGGGCCGCTGCTCCGCGGCCTCTTCGTCGGCGGCACCCTGTGCGACGAGTCGATGCTGATGGCGACGGACGTCCTAGGCCCGGTGCGCTCCAACATCCCGCTGACCGATGACCTCGCGCTCGGCGACGAGCTGCTCGCCGACAGCCACGTGATGATCGACTTCGGCGACGACGCCCTCACCCAGGGTCGCGCCCACCCGATGATCGACCCGACGCTCCGCAACGAGCAGCTCGCCCGCGCCGCGGCCGACCCGTCGACCGGGGTGATCCTGCTCGACCTGGTGCTCGGCCACGGCGCCGAGCCCGACCCGGCCGCCCTCCTCGCCCCGGCGATCGAGGCGGCCCGGAGCGAGCGCCCGATTCCGGTGGTCGTGAGCCTGGTCGGCACCGACCTCGACCCGCAGGGCCTCGACGCGCAGCGCGACGCCCTCGTCGCGGCCGGCGCCGAGGTGCACCTCTCCAACGCGGCCGCCACCCGCCGCGCCCTCGACCTGATCGGAGCGTTCCAGTGAGCGATACCACCGTCGTGACCGTCGGCGCAGGCATGTTCGCGGATGCCGTCGAGGGCCAGGCCGTCGAGGTGGAGCGCGTCGACTGGCGCCCGCCCATGCCGGGCACCGAGGCGGACCTCGCCCGGGTCGCCACCGACCCCCGCCGGATCGCCGCCAACGCGCAGGCCGTCCAGGCGATGCTCGGCGTCACCGCCCACCTCGTCGACGTCGCTCCCGCCAGCGAGGTGCTCGGTCTGGAGAAGGGCCAGTTCCTCCACGCCGGCCCGCCGATCGAGTGGGCCCGCACCTCCGGTCCCTTGCGCGGCGCGCTGATGGGCGGCGCGGCGCTCGAGGGCCTCGTCGACGACCCCGAGGACGCCGTCGCGCTCTTCGAGTCCGGCAGCAGCGTCAGCCTCGAGCCGTGCCACCACCGCAACGCGGTCGGCCCGATGGCCGGCGTGGTCACCCCGTCCATGTGGATGTGGGTCCTCGAGGACCGCGCCACCGGCGCGCGGACGTACTGCTCCCTCAACGAGGGGCTCGGCAAGGTGCTGCGCTACGGCGCGTACGGCCCCGAGGTGCTGACGCGGCTGCGCTGGATGGGCGACGTGCTCGGCCCGCTGCTGCAGGCCGCCGTCCGCGGCACGGCCGAGGCGTCCGACGTCACCGGCATCCTCACCCAGATGCTGCAGATGGGCGACGAGGCCCACAACCGCAACCGCGCCGGCACCCTGATGCTGCTGCGCGACCTCTCCCCCGCGATGGTCACGTCGGGCTTCGAGAGCCGCGACGTCGCCGAGGTGCTGCGGTTCGTCGGCGGCAACGACCACTTCTTCCTCAACCTCGCGATGCCCGCCTGCAAGCTCGCGCTCGACGCCGGGCGCGACGTGCCCGGCTCGACGATGGTCGTGGCGATGGCGCGCAACGGCACCGACTTCGGCATCCAGGTCTCCGGCACCGGGGACGAGTGGTTCACCGGTCCGGCCCAGGTGGCGGAGGGCCTCTTCCTCGGCGACTACGGCCCCGACGACGCGAACGCCGACATCGGCGACTCCGCGATCACCGAGACCGCCGGCATCGGCGGCTTCGCGATGGCGACCGCACCGGCGATCGTGCGCCTGGTCGGCGGCTCCGTGCCCGACGCCCTGGCCACCACCCGGCGGATGCACGAGATCACCCTCGCCGAGAACCCGCGCTGGTCCGTGCCCGTGCTGGAGTTCCAGGGGACCCCGACCGGCATCGACGTGACGAAGGTGTGCCGCACCGGGATCCTGCCGCAGATCAACACCGGCATGGCCGGCCGCGTCGCCGGCGTCGGCCAGGTCGGCGCCGGCCTCGTCACCCCGCCCGCGGAGATCTTCCCGAAGGCGCTGGCCGCGCTGGCGGCCCGGGTCCCCGGCTGAGCGGTGAGTGACGAGGATTCTGCGCCTGCCGAATCCCCCTGAGGCACCGCCGGCCGGAGCGGCGTACGCCGACACGCGCGAGGGCGGTGCGTGAGGAGCATTCGCAGCTCCCCGATTCCCCCTCACGCACCGCTCGGTCAGCCGGCTGAGCGGTGGTGGAGCCACATTCCTGACCACTCGAGGGTAGGTCGATCACCGCTCACTCGCGTGTCGCACTCTGTCGCGCCGACCAGCGGTGGCACAGCCACATCTGGCGGCGGCCGAATGTGGCTGGACCACCGCTCGAGCGGCAGCCGGACGGGAGCTCAGGCGTCGGCCGGTCGCTCGTTGTAGACGCCCGCCGACTCCTGGCCGGTCAGCCCGGCGATCGCGGCCATGATCCGGTCGGTGAGCTCGCGGCGCGCGCGGCCGGTGGGGACGCCGTCGTACTCGCCCGCGACCTGGATCGGCTCGCCGACGCGGACGGTCACGTCGACCCTGCCGAGCCGGGGCCGGTTGGCGCCGACCGGCTGGATGTCCTCGGTGCCGATCAGCCCGACGGGTACGACCGGTGCGCCGGAGGTCAGGGCGAGGTGCGCGACGCCGGTGCGGCCGCGGTAGAGCCGGCCGTCGCGCGAGCGCGTGCCCTCGGGGTAGATGCCGAACGCCTCGCCCTTCCCCAGCACCTCGAGGGCCGTGTCGAGGCTGGCGATCGCGGCCTTGGTGTCGTCGCGGTCGACCGGCAGCATGCCGAGCCCCTCGAACCACGCCCGCACGAGCGTGCCCTTCACGCCGGTGCCGGTGAAGTAGTCGGACTTCGCGAGGAAGACGACCTTCCGGGGCACCACGACGGGGATCACCACGCTGTCGAAGAAGGACAGGTGGTTGCTCGCCACGATCACGGGCCCGGACGTCGGGACGTGGTGCAGGCCCTCGACCTTCGGGCGCCAGACGGCTCGGGCGACCGGCGGGATGACTCCGTGCGCGACCGTGTAGAGCATGGGGCTCATCATGCCCGGAGGGTCGGTTGGTGGAACGCACGTCCCAGATCGACCGACCCGCTCGGGCGCAGCGGGGTGCCCTCCTCGAGGTACGCCTGGCGTGCCTCCTCGTCGTGCGACGGCGGCAGCGAACCGTCGGCGCGGACGACCCGCCACCAGGCGACGGCCGCCCCGTGCGTGGCCAGCACGTTGCCGACCAGGCGCGGCCCGCCGCGCCCGAGCCGGTGGCCGACCACGTCGGCGATGGCGCCGTACGTCGTCACCCGGCCCCGCGGCACCGACTCGGCGCACTGCAGCACCAGCTCGGCGTAGAGCTCACGCTCCTCCTCGGTCGTCACGACGAGGACCCGGAGCGCGTCAGCCGGGCGGTCGCCAGCAGCAGGGCGGCGGTCGCCGACGCGGCCGCAAGCCACAACCAGGAGGGGGCGAGGGCAGGGTCGATCCCCCGCACGGACAGCCACGCGACCGGCGCCGGGACCAGGGCGAGCAGGGCGCGACGCAGCCAGAGCCTGACCAGCCGGGGGTCGACCGGCAGCGTCCCCGGGCCGTACGACAGCAGGACCGCGGACAGGTGCGCCCCGAGGAGCAGGACGGCGACCACCAGCACCCGCCAGTCGACGACACCGTGGGCGGCCCACCAGCCGGCGACCAGGACCAGCGGGACGATGCCCACCGCGTGGTCGGGGGTCCGGGCCCATGCGGCGGCGCTCAGCGGAACGGACACGAGGACGAACCAGTGCGGCACCTGCGGGATCGCCAGGGCGAGCGCGAGGCACGGCAGCGCGATGACCAGCGCGCGCAGGGCGATCGCGGGCCGAGTGGTGCCCGGCGCCACCAGCCGACCGGTCGTCGCCATCACGCACGCACCTTGGGCGCGCGACCGCGTCGCGCGAGCTGCTGCAGGACGGTGTCGAGCGTGCCCGGTCCACGCCACGGCACGACCGGGGTGCCGAGCTCGGCCAGGCGCTGCAACCGGTCGTCGCGCTCCACCTTCTGCATGCGGGAGGCGAGCGAGGCCAGCTCGAGCCGGTCACCGTCGCGTGTCGTCATCGCGTCCCCGATGGTGTCGATGACCACCACCGAACCGCCGCCGCGCTGGAGGGTCGCGGTGGCGGTGACCAGCGGCGTGAAGAACATCGGCGACAGCACGTAGACCACGCTGCCGGCTCCCGCCCCGAGGTCGAGGCGGTCGGGCGCGACGCCGCGCGCCTCCGTACGGACCCGGGCGAGCGTGCCCTGCAGGCGCTGGAGGTGGCGGGCACCGGAGCCCAGCGGCACCCGGGTGCCGTCCGCCGACACCACCAGCATCCCCACCCGGTCGCCGGTGCGGACGTGGTGCTCGGCGAGCGCCGAGGCCGCTCGCACGGTCAGGTCCAGCGTGCTGGCCGCGCCGTCGATGCCGCCCGAGACACCCATGTCGCCGAGGCCGTCGAGCACGAGCCACACACCGGCGTCCTGCTCGGCCCGGGTCGTGATCACGTGGAGCTCACCGGTGCGCAGCGAGACCGGCCAGGTGATCCGCTTGAGCCGGTCCCCGGTCGCGAACGGCCGGATCCCCTCGAACTCGGTGCCGCTGCCGAGCCGCCGCGACCGGTGCCGGCCGACGAGCCCGTCGGGCTGGGGCACCTCAGCGCGGGAGTCGTACGGCGCCGTCTGGGGCAGCACGTTGAAGCCCCGCTCCGGCAGGTCGAGCGGGCCCCAGACCCACCCCGCCCAGGCGGAGGTCAGGGCCACCCGCTCGGCGCCCACTGCACGTCGACCCCAGCGTCGGGGGCTGAAGACGATCGTCGGCAGCTCTTCGTCGACCAACGACCCTGCGGCCCCGTACGCCGGCCGGGTGGCGACGTGCGGCGCGGGGAGGGCGACGCGGGCGATGTGCTCGACCCCGTCGAGGTCGGCGACCTCGAGGCGCGACGTCGTGGCCTGGCCCTCGTGCAGGCGGACGTGGTCGAGCTGGGCGGACACCAGCGGTGCCGTGCGCGGTCGCGCGGCCAGCCCCATGGCGGCCAGGACCGCGAAGGGAGCGGCCAGGACGACCAGCACCTCCTGGCCCAGCACGACCCCGCCGGTCATCCCGCCGAGCGCCAGCAGGCAGGAACGGACGAGCGCGGGAGTGGGCCGCCAGGAGGTCACCGCGAGGTCACCGGGCGCCGCGGGCTTCGAGGGCGCGGGGCGTCTCGACCGACGACAGGACGGCATCGACGACCCGGGAGCCGGACGCCTGCGTCATCCAGAGGTCGGGCTTGATGGTGATGCGGTGCGCGAGCACGGCCCGCGCGACGACCTTGACGTCCTCGGGCACGACGTAGTCGCGGCCACGGATCGCGGCCCAGGCCCGCGCGGTGAGGACGAGCCCGAGGCTGCCGCGCGGCGACGCGCCCGTCAGCACGTCGGAGTGCGAGCGGGTCGCGCCGACCAGCTCGACGCAGTAGCGCGCGACCGAGTCGTCGACGGCGACCCTCTCGACGGCCGCCTGCGCCGCGGCGAGGCCGCCGGCGTCGGTCACCTGCTCGATGTCGACCTCCTCGCGCTGGCGGTCCAGCCGCCGCCGCAGGACGTCGTGCTCCTCCCCGGCCGTCGGATAGCCGAAGGCGACCCGGAGCAGGAAGCGGTCGAGCTGGGCCTCGGGCAGCGGGTAGGTGCCTTCGTACTCGACCGGGTTCGCGGTCGCGAGGACGTGGAAGGGGCTGGGCAACCGGTGGGTCTGGCCCTCGACGGTGACCTGCCCCTCCTGCATCGCCTCGAGCAGCGCCGCCTGCGTCTTCGGCGGGGTGCGGTTGATCTCGTCGGCGAGCAGGAGGCCCGCGAAGATCGGTCCGGGCCGGAAGTCGAACTCGGCGCTGCGCTGGTCGTAGACGTAGGACCCGGTGAGGTCGGCGGGCAGCAGGTCGGGGGTGAACTGGGCGCGCGAGAACTCCAGCCCGAGCGCGCCCGCGAACGAGCGCGCGGCGAGGGTCTTGCCGAGGCCCGGGAAGTCCTCGAGCAGCACGTGGCCCTTGGCGAGGATGCCTGCGAGGACGAGCGTCAACGCGTCGCGCTTGCCGACGACGGCCCTGCCCACCTCGTCGAGCACCCTCTCGGCGAACTGGGCCACCTCCGTGGGGGCGGCTGCAACGTGAGCGGCTGCGGTCGGGTCGTGGTCAGCGTCGGTCACGGGACTCCTCGATTCGGGTCAGGATGGTGTCGATGTCGGCGGGCCGGATGCGGTCCCGGCCGGTGAGGTCGCGCTGGATCTCGGCGGCGAGGTCCGGGTCGCGGCCCCTCGCCAGGGCGACCAGCCGCTCGGCCAGCGCGGTCGAGGGGTGGTCGGCGTGCTGGTGGCTGGACAGGACGCGCAGGTCGGACGTGACCTCGTCGACGCGGTCCGAGCGGTGGTGCGGGACCTGGTGCTGCCAGTGGGAGACCGGGGCCTCGACGGTGTCGATCAGGAGGTACGTCATCGCGATCACGACGAGAGCCCAGACGGCGTACGGGAAGGGGCGGGGCTCGAAGTCGAGCCAGATGGCGACCGCGTAGCCGATCGCGGCGAGGACCACCGCGCCGCCGATCCGGCCGCTCCAGCGGCGGGACACCTTCACGCGCGCACCCCCAGGCTGCGGCGGATCGCAGCGAGGGTGTCCAGCGCCTCCGCGCGGTGCTGCTCGGTGATCTCGTGCTCGGAGAACCTCGCCTCGCGGTAGAGCTCGGCGAGGCGTCGCACCGGTCCGGTGTCGGCGTCCGCCAGGTCGAGGAACCGCAGGGCGTACTCGGACGAGGTCTCTGCTCCGTGGCGCGGCACCCCTGCGGCCTCGCCCTGGACCTCGAAGCGGTGCCAGGCGGCCACGATGGCGTTGCGGGCGTCACCGTCGCGCAGCAGCGCGTCCTGCTCCTCCGCGTCGGCGACGACCGCTGCGGCCACGCGGTCGGGCTCGTCGAGAACGGTGAGCGCGACGTCGACCCGCTCCTCGCCGCCGCGACGCGACAGGGCCGCGCGCACGACCGTCACCAGGAGCCAGAGCACGCCTCCGGCGACCAGCCCGAGGAGGCCGAAGAGGATGACGTAGACCAGCACCTTGACCCACCAGGGCGGCGGGTTCTGTTCGGCGAGGTCGCGGTAGTCGTCGATGCTCGCGCCCGGTGGGTCGCAGTAGTCGCGCTCGTTGATGTCGTCGGGCACGCCGTAGGTGATGATGCCGTCCGGGGCGGTCTCCTCCGGCAACGGGATGCACGACGTCGGTGTCGTGACGTCCTGCGCGGGGCGGGGCCCCGGGCCGGTGAAGACCTCGTCGGGTCCGATCAGCGTCGCCCACGCGACCAGCACCATGAAGAGGCTGGTCGCGGCCACCGTCACCACAGCGCGTACGGGAGGCGAGACGTCCCGGAGCGCACGCATGGCGCGACCCTAGGTCACCGGGTCGCGCCGTGCGAGGGGGGTTGCGGGGGCGTGTGCCTCAGAGGAGGGGGCTGAACGGCTCCGTGCCCGGCACCAGGCTCAGGCCGGCGATGGGACCGTTGGCCTGGGCGTACGCCAGCTCGTGGGCGAGGTCGCCGACGCCGTTCGAACCGGCGAGCGGCGCGAGCGCGAGGGTCGACAGCGTGCCGAGCGCGTTGCCCTCGGCGTCGAGGAAGGCGCTGCCCGAGTCGCCGGGGACGCCGGGCGTCACCGTGTAGACCGGGTGCGTCCAGCCGCTCGGGTCGGTGCCGAGGCTGACGCCCTGCTTGGGCGAGAGCTGCTCGATCCCGGCGCGGATGCTGGAGTTGCCGTAGCTGTGGACGGTGTCGCCCGCGGCCGTGCCCGTGGTGTTGAGTCCGACCGGGCCGCCCCAGAACGGGATCGACGGGTTGACCTTGGCGACGTCCGCGGCGTCGACCTTCACCAGGGCGAGGTCGTTGTAGGCGCAGGCATCTGCGTCGGTCTCGCCGCGCTGCTGCATGGTGAGCCAGGACGAGTAGGCCAGGGTGCCGCCGCCCACGCGCGTGCCCTCGCCGACCAGCGAGCCACCCTCGACGAAGTCGACCCTGGTGCCGAGCGGGAGCGACGGCGAGGTGCACCCGTCGGTGTCGGTGGCCTCACCGAGGCCGGCGCAGTGCGCGGCGTAGCCGACGTACGTCGCACCGGCGCCGTCGGTGAAGACGAAGTTCGCCGTGCACTGGGCACCCTCGGTGTACATCTGGACGCCGGGGTGGATCGTCGCGGTGTCGGCGGGCGCGTAGGCGGCAGCGGCCTGCGTCGTGCCGAGCGCGGCGGACGCAGGGGCGCTGGTCGCGGCTGCCGCGACGAGTCCGGCCGCGGCAGCGAGGGTCAGGAGCTTCGTGGGAGTGGGCATGCCATTCCCAACGAGGCCCCACCCGAACGGGTTACGCGCGAGTAGTCATCCCGGACTACTAGTACGACGGCTGGCTCGGGTCGATCTGGTTGACCCAGGCGACCACGCCACCGCCGACGTGCACCGCGTCGGCGTAGCCGGCTCCCTTGACGATCGCGAGCGTCTCGGCCGAGCGGACTCCCGACTTGCAGTGCATGACGACCTGCTTGTCGCTCGGCAGCTGGGAGAGCGCGTTTCCGTTGAGGAACTCGCCCTTCGGGATCAGCACCGCACCGGGGATGTGGTTGATCTCCGCCTCGTTGGGCTCACGGACGTCGACGAGCACGAAGTCGCGCTCCCCCGCCTCGCGCTCGCCGAGCATCTGCTCGAGCTGCTTGACCGAGATCGTCGAACCAGCGGCGGCCTCGGCGGCCTCGTCGGAGACGGCGCCGCAGAAGGCGTCGTAGTCGATGAGCCCGGTGACGGTGGCGTTCTCGCCGCAGAGCGCGCAGTTGGGGTCCTTGCGGACCTTCAGCTTGCGGTACTCCATCTCGAGGGCGTCGTAGATCATCAGCTTGCCCGCGATCGGGTCGCCGATGCCGGTGAGCAGCTTGATGGCCTCGTTGACCTGGATCGAGCCGATCGCGGCGCACAGGACGCCGAGGACGCCGCCCTCGGCGCAGCTCGGCACCATGCCCGGCGGCGGCGGCTCGGGGTAGAGGCAGCGGTAGCAGGGAAGGTCCTCGCCGAGCGACGGCGCGAACACGCTCGCCTGGCCGTCGAAGCGGTAGATCGAGCCCCAGACGTAGGGGATCTGCAGGAAGTACGCCGCGTCGTTGACCATGTAGCGCGTGGCGAAGTTGTCGGTGCCGTCGACGATGAGGTCGTAGCCCTCGAAGACGGACATCACGTTGTCGTTGTCGAGCCGCTCCTCGTGGAGGACGACCTCGACGTACGGGTTGATCTCGGCGATCGACTCCTTGGCCGAGAGCCCCTTGGGCTTGTCGATGTCGCTGACCCCGTGGATCACCTGGCGCTGCAGGTTGGACTCGTCGACCGTGTCGAACTCGGCGATGCCGAGGGTGCCCACACCGGCCGCGGCCAGGTAGAGCAGGGCGGGAGAGCCGAGGCCGCCGGCGCCGATGACGAGCACCTTGGCGTTCTTCAGGCGCTTCTGTCCGCTCATCCCGACGTCCGGGATGATCAGGTGGCGGCTGTAGCGGCGCACCTCGTCGGTGGTGAGCTCGGCAGCCGGCTCGACGAGCGGCGGGTAGGACACGGGGACTCCTCAAGGGTGGCGACCAGGTCCCGGGACAACAGGCGGGACCTCGTCCATGTTCCCGCCGCGTCCCAAGCCCGGCGTACGACGTCCCGGCATCCGGACGTGCCCCCACCCGGCCGGTGGCCTATAGGCTCGGCCACCACTACTCAGCAGTACCCCCAGCAGCAGGAGAAGGACGTGACCGCAGGCGGCACCGACACCGACACCGACGCACCGCGCCCGCGCGGCGGCCGGATGCCCCGGCGCGAGCGCCGAGCCCAGCTCCTCGAGTCGGCGCTCGAGGTGTTCGTGGCGCAGGGCTACCACGCGGCCGCGATGGACGACATCGCCGAGCGCGCCGGTGTCTCCAAGCCCGTGCTCTACCAGCACTTCCCGGGCAAGCTCGACCTCTACCTCGCGCTGCTCGACACCTCGTGCGACCTCATCATCGACAACTGCCGCGCCGCGCTGGCGTCCACGAACGACAACAAGGACCGCGTGGCAGCGACCATGCAGGTGTTCTACAGCTACGTCGCGTCCGAGGAGGGCGCGTTCCGGCTGGTCTTCGAGTCCGACCTCACCAGCGAGCCCGACGTGCGCGAGCGGGTCGACCGGGTGACGACCGAGTGCGCCTCCATGATCGCCGACGTGATCCGCACCGACACCGGCCTGCCCGACGAGCCGTCGCAGCTGCTGGCGGTCTCGCTGGTGGGAATGGCGCAGGTGTCCGCGCGGTTCTGGCTCGCGGGCGGCGGCACCATCCCCCGGGAGGACGCCGCGTCCCTGATCTCCGGTCTGGCCTGGCGCGGCATCCGCGGCTACCCGAGGACCGACGACCACTGATCACAACCACCGGCCCGACACACTGGGCAGGACGAACACCACCCCGCAACCCCCGAAACTCAGCAAGGAGCTACACCGTGGAGGTCAAGATCGGCGTGCAGAACGCCCAGCGCGAGCTGGTGCTCGACACCGACAGCACGCCCGAGGATGTCGAGCAGCACCTCTCCGACGCACTCGCCGGCAACGGCGTGCTGCGCCTCGCCGACGTCAAGGGCCGCACCGTCATCGTGCCGGCCGACAAGATCGCCTACCTCGAGCTGGGCTCCCCCACCTCGAGCGCGGTCGGCTTCCGCTGACACCCCTTCGGGCGTGGCGCATTGTTCCTGCACCACGGGGTACCGGCATCATGAACACGTCGGCACACCATGCCGGCACCCAGGTCCACGAACCCGTGGCAAAGAAAGGTGGCCAACAATGGTCGTAGAAATCATCGTCCTCATCATCGTGGGCGCGATCATCGGTCTGCTCGGCAAGCTCGTCGCGCCGGGCGACAAGGACAACATCCCGATCTGGCTCACGATCCTGTGCGGCATCGGTGGCGTCCTTCTCGGCTACGCGATCTACTCGTTCTTCGGTGGCGATGGTTCCGGCGGCATCGACTGGACGCGTTGGATCGTCTCGGTCATCACCGCGGCCGTCCTCGTGGTGATCGCCTCGACGGTCACCGGACGCAACAGCGGCAGCCGCACGCGCGTCTGACCCACGCACTTCCGCACGAGGCCCCGCACCCGATTCGGGTGCGGGGCCTCGTCACGTCGTACGCCCCTTCGTGCTGACGAGCGTGCGGGGCGGGCTCAGGAGTCCAGGCCCAGCTCCGCCATCCGCGCAGCGTGCAGCTCGGTGAGGCGGGTGAACATCCGCCCGAGCGCGGCCAGGTCGAGACCGGGGCGGTCGACTCCCCCGGCGAGGAGTGCCGTGAGGGAGTCCCGGTCGCCGGCGACCCGCTGGGCCTGGGTCAGCGCCTCGCCCATCAGCCGGCGGCCCCACAGGGCGAGCCGACCGCCGAGCCGGTGGTCGTGGGCGATGCCCGCGCGGACCCGCTCGACGATGAACGCGGTCTGCCCGGAGTCCTCCAGCGACGCGATGATCACCTCGCGGGTCTCGGGGTCGAGGTAGGCCGCGATCTCGCGGTAGAAGTCCGCGGCGAGGCCGTCGCCGACGTAGGCCTTGATCAGGCCCTCGTAGTAGTCCGACGGCGCCGTGTGGGCGTGGAAGCTGTCGAAGCTGGCCTGGAAGGCCTGCATCGCCTCGGCCGGGTCGGCGCCGAGCTCCTCGAGCCGGCCGACGAGCTTCTGCAGGTGGGCGAACTCCGAGGTGGCCATCGCGCCGATCGCGATCTTGTCGCCGATCCCGGGCGCCATCTTGGCGTCCTCGACGAGCCGCTCGAAGGCCGACAGCTCGCCGTAGGCGATCGCACCGAGGAGGTCGACGGCGGCGCGGCGGTAGTCCTCGTCGGGCGATTCAGTCATGCTCGCAGCCTAGCGATAGGATCGGGGTGACCGAGCCCCGGTGAACCGTGCCGGTGGCCGCCTGTATGTGCGCGGTTGGCAGAGCCCCAGAGGGTCCTTTCGAGTGGCTGACCGCATACGCGTGGGACATCCATTCTCGTCTGAGACCTCTTGAAAGCGACACCTCTCTGTGACCACCTTCCGCGAACTGGGCGTGCACGCCCAGATCTGTGACGCGCTCGACCGCGCCGGCATCACCACCCCCTTCGCCATCCAGGAGATGACCCTCTCGGTCGCGCTCCTCGGCACCGACCTGATCGGCCAGGCCCGCACGGGCACCGGCAAGACGCTCGCCTTCGGCATCCCGGTGCTGCAGCGCAGCGTCGCGCCCAGCGACCCGGCGTACGCCGACATGCCGCAGGGCAAGCCGCAGGCGCTGATCGTCGCCCCGACCCGCGAGCTCGCGCTCCAGGTGTCCAGCGACCTCGCGCTCGCCAGCAAGGACCTCGGCCTGCGGGTCCTCACCGTCTACGGCGGCGTCGGCTACGACACCCAGCTCGAGGCCCTCGAGTCCGGCGTCGACATCGTCGTCGGCACCCCCGGTCGCCTGATCGACCTGGCCAACCGTCGCGCCCTCGACCTCTCCCACGTGCACGCGCTCGTGCTCGACGAGGCTGACGAGATGCTCGACCTCGGCTTCCTGCCCGACGTCATCACGCTGCTCTCGAAGACCCCCGAGACCCGCCAGACGATGCTGTTCTCGGCCACCATGCCGGCAGCGATCGTCGCGCTCGCCCGCACCCACATGCGCCACCCGATGAACATCCGCGCCGAGTCGTCCTACGACACCACGATGGTGCCGGCCACCGCGCAGTTCATCTACCTCGCCCACGACCTCGACAAGCCCGAGATCATCGGCCGCGTCCTGCAGGCCGAGGACGCCGAGAAGATCATCGTCTTCACCCGCACCAAGCGTCAGGCCCAGCGCGTCGCCGACGACCTCGCCGAGCGCGGCTTCAGCTCCTCGCCCCTGCACGGCGACATGGCGCAGGTCGCGCGCGAGAAGGCGCTCGCCAAGTTCCGCGAGGACAAGATCCGCGTCCTCGTGGCCACCGACGTCGCCGCCCGCGGCATCGACGTGCGCGGCGTCTCCCACGTCATCAACTACACCTGCCCCGAGGACGACAAGACCTACGTCCACCGCATCGGCCGCACCGGCCGCGCGGGCGCCTCGGGCATCGCGATCACGTTCGTCGACTGGGCCGACCTGCACCGCTGGAAGATGATCAACAAGGCGCTCGACCTGCCCTTCCCGGAGCCGCAGGAGACCTACTCGACCTCCCCGCACCTGTTCCACGACCAGGGCATCCCGGAGGGCACCAAGGGCCGCATCGTCGACCCCGCGCCGCAGCCCCCCAAGGCCGACCGCCCGCCGCGCGAGCGCGCCGGCGGCCGCTCCGGTGGCTCGGGCCGCTCGGACTCGGGCCGCTCGGACTCGGGTCGTTCCGACTCCAGCCGCTCGGACTCGGGCTCCTCGGAGAAGTCCGGCGACGCCCCGCGTCGTCGCAACCGCAGCCGCAGCCGTACGCGCACCCGCGGCGGATCCGCGGTGGAGACGCCGAAGAGCTGACCGGCGCCTACTTCTTCGCGCGAGCGGGCTTCTTCGCCGCCTTCTTCTTGGGGCGGGAGGCCCGCTCGACGAGGTTCACGGCCACCTCGCGGTAGGCCTGGGCGCCCTTGTTGGTGCGGCTGGTCGCCAGGATCGAGCGACCGGCGGCGGGCGCCTCGGCGAACTTGATGGTCTTGGGGATCGGCGGTTCGACGACCTCGAGGTCGTAGGTGTCGCTGATCGTCTCCAGCACCGTGCGCGCGTGGTTGGTGCGGCCGTCGTAGAGCGTCGGCAGCACGCCCCACACCTCGAGGCCGCGGTTGGTGAACCGGCGTACGTCGTGGACGGTGTCGAGCAGCTGGCCGACCCCGCGGTGCGACAGCGTCTCGCACTGCAGCGGCACCAGCACGCCGTCGGCGGCGGTGAGCGCGGCGACCGTCAGCACGCCGAGGGACGGCGGGCAGTCGAGAAGGACCCAGTCGTAGGGTCCCTCCTCGGTGTCCGCGAGGTCGTCGGCGAGCTGCTCGAGGGCGCCCTTGATGACGTGCTCGCGGCCCGTCCGGGTGAGCAGGTCGGCCTCGGCACGGGCCAGCTCGATCGTGGCCGGCAGGAGGTCGACGCCGTCCTCGGTCGCGATGATGACCTCGGCCGGGTCGACGCCCTGGGTCAGCACGTGGTGCACCGACACCTCGAGGTCCTCGGGGTCGATCCCGAGGGAGAAGGTCAGGCAGGCCTGCGGGTCGAGGTCGACCAGCAGCACCCGGTGGCCGAGCTCGGCGAGGGCCGCCCCGATGGACGCGATGGACGTCGTCTTCGCCACGCCGCCCTTCTGGTTCGCGACGGCCAGGGTGACTGAGGGCGCGCTCTGGATGCTCATCGTGGCCCATTGTGCAGGACGGGGTCGCGGACCCGACCGGTGTCCTGAAACGCTGGCCCCATGCCTACCGCTCTCATCACCGGCGCCACCGCCGGCATCGGCCACGAGTACGCCGTCCAGCTCGCCGCGCGCGGCCACGACCTCGTCCTCGTCGCGCGCGACGTCGCCCGCCTGGACCTGGTGGCCGACGAGCTGCGCCGCGCCCACCAGGTCGAGGTCGAGGTGCTCGCCGCCGACCTCACGGACCGGGCCGACCTCGCCCGCGTCGAGGCCCGGCTCGCCGACCACGACCGGCCGGTCGACCTGCTGGTCAACAACGCCGGCTTCGGGCTCAAGAAGCGCTTTCTCGACAACACCGCCGACGAGGAGACCGCGATGCTCGAGGTGCTCGTCACCGCGGTGCTGCGACTGACCCACGCCGCCCTCGGCCCGATGGCCGAGCGCGGCCACGGCGGCATCATCAACGTCTCGAGTGTCGCCGCCTTCCTCCCCCGCGGCTCCTACTCCGCCGCCAAGGCGTGGGTGAACTCGTTCAGCGAGTGGGCCCACATGGAGTACGGCCCCCGCGGCGTCACGGTCATGTCGCTCTGCCCCGGCTTCACCAAGACCGAGTTCCACGAGCGGATGCAGGTCAAGCGCGGCGACGGGTTCATGTGGCTCGACGTCGAGTTCCTGGTCCGCAAGTCTCTGGAGGACTTCGACAGGGGCCGCGCCTTCTCGATCCCCGGCGCGCAGTACAAGACGATCATCGCGCTGACCAAGGCGATCCCGAACCGGGTGCTGCGGCTGACGCAGTCGATCGGGCGCCGCTGAGGGCGCGCCCCTGTCTGAGTCCCCGCACGTGCGGGGAGTCTGACACTTGGAGGGGGTTGCAAAGGCCTCCAAGTGTCAGACTCGCCCTCCCAGTTCGTGCGTCCACGGGTGGCCGGGGTGTGCCAGCTGCAGCGCGTCGCGGAGCCACACCCGGGCGCGTACGTCGAGCAGCGGGGCGCACGCGTCGAAGTCCGCCTGGTCCTGGGGCCGTAGCGCCCGCGCCTTGTGGAGCAGCTGCACCTCCGGTGCCAGGTACCGGATGGCGTCGCGCTCCCAGAGGATCTCGGCCAACGGCAGGCTGATCCGGGCGTCGCGCTTGAAGGTCCAGGTCGTCGGTGTCGTGTGCATCAGGATGACGTCGTACTCCCACGGGTCCGCGCCGCTCGGGCGCAGCCAGAGGTTCTCGCACTCGGCGGTGACCTCGTCGTCGCCGTCGAGCAGCGGACGCAACGTGCCGCTGTCCGCCTCCCACACGTCGAGGCGACCGGCGAGGTGGCGTCGCAGCGGTCCGATGTCCGACCGCGGGATGCTCGGGTCGACGTCACCGTGCTCCCGTGGGACGCCGGCGAATGCCTCGATCGCCCACCCACCGGCGATCCACCACGGCCGGTCGTAGCCCGCGAGGAGGTCCGCCGCGTCCTGCGGCGTCCGTGCCGCCCACGGCCCGTAGAGCCGGACGATCTCGTCGTGGTCCACGCGGGGAGCCTAGATGTCTTGCCAGCCCGGCAGTGGGGAAGATCGTTCGCGAAATGTCAGGACAAGGCTCCCCGATCGTCAGCGACTGGTCCCGCGGAGCGTTGAGAGCCACGCCTCCAGCTCGCGCGGGTGCCTGAAGAGCAGCACCTCGGGTCCGTCGGGCGAGGCAGCCCACGCGCGCATCCGGTCCCGCTTGCGGGCGAACGACTGGAAGTGCCACGCGATGATCGAGTCGCGGGCGATGATCTTGCGCCAGGACTCGACGTTGCCGTTGCACATCGGCTCCTTCGTGATCGCGCGCGTGACCGTCCGCCGGACCAGCCTCGCGAGCGAGAGCCAGCGCGGGTAGTCGAGGCCGATGACGAGCTCGGCACGCGGGACGACGAGGTCGCGCCACGAGGCGTACGCCGTGTCGAGCAGCCAGCGCTCCCCCGCGACGATCTCCCCGATGAGCTCGCGCTGGTCCGCATCCGGGACCGGCATCCACTCGGGCTGCCAGGTCAGCTCGTCGACGAGGGTCACCGGGTGCCCGGTCAGGTCCCCGATGGCGAGTGCTGCAGTGCTCTTGCCGCTGCCCGTGACGCCGTAGACGAGGACGCGGTCGGGGAGGACGGTCATGCGTGTGGACGGGCGAGCGAGACCAGCCGCTCGTACTGCTCCGGGTCCGTCGTGTTCACCCCGAGGTCGTGGTCGATCTTGCCGAGGCCGTGGTGGTCGCTGCTGCCGGTGACGACGAGGTCGAGGTCGGCGGCGATGGCGCGCAGGCGGGCGCGCAGCTCGGGCGGGTGGTCCTGGTGGTCCACCTCGATCCCGGCCAGGCCGAGGTCCTTGAGGCCCGACAGGGCAGCGGCGTCGAGCACCGTCTCGCCCCGACGACCCCACGGGTGCGCGATCACGGGCACGCCTCCGGCGTCGACGATCAGCGCGATCATCTCCTCCAGCGGCGTGGCGTAGCGGTTGACGTACCCGGGGCGGCCCGGGTCGAGGAACTTCGCGAACGCGGCCGTCCGGTCGTCC
The DNA here is from genome assembly GCF_004137245.1 of Nocardioides glacieisoli. GTDB lineage: Bacteria > Actinomycetota > Actinomycetes > Propionibacteriales > Nocardioidaceae > Nocardioides > Nocardioides glacieisoli. The sequence goes on along the minus strand of NZ_SDWS01000003.1, from coordinate 385,057 downwards.
ACGAGCCCGAGCCGCACGAGCGCGTCGGCGACGTGCGGTCGGCCCGCGGCGACGGATCCACCGGACTCACGACGTACGTCCTCCTCGGTGATCTCGATGCCGGCGTCGCGGAGCGCGGCGACCATGCCCGGTGTCCGCGACGTGCGTCCCGCCAGGATCCGGTCGAGCTCGGCGACAAGGGGCGCGTACGTCGGGTCGGGCAGGTAGCCGAGCAGGTGGACCCCGCGGTGCTCGAACGTGGTGCTCACCTCAAGCCCCGGCACCAGGGTGATGCCCACCGCGTCGGCGGCCTGCTGCGCCTCGGCCCATCCCGACATCGCGTCGTGGTCGGTCAGCGCGACGACGTCGAGGCCGGCGGCCGCGGCCTCCCGCATCAGCTGGGCGGGGGTGTCGGTGCCGTCGCTGGCGGAGCTGTGCGTGTGGAGGTCGATCCGCACGTCGGCCTCAGCCGTTCCACTTCAGCAGCACCGGGGTCTCGCGCTCGAAGCCCAGCACCGAGACGGTCGAGGTGTCGAGGCGGAAGAACCGCCCCTCGACGGCCGGCTGCTCCAGCCAGCGCGCGGTCAGCACGCGCAGCGAGTGCCCGTGGGCGAAGACGAGGGTGCGGTCGTGCTCGCGCGCCCGCTCGACGACGCGGTCGAGTCGGTCGGACACCTCGTCGGCGGTCTCCCCTCCCGGCGACGGGTGCGTCCAGACCGTCCAGCCGGGCACGGTCTCGCGGATCTCGTCGGTGGTGATGCCCTCGTAGTCGCCGTACGCCCACTCGGCCAGGTCGTCGTCGACCTCGGCGTCGGGGAAGCCCGCCAGCTCGGCCGTACGACGAGCGCGCTGGCGCGGGCTCGTCAGCACCAGGTCGAACGACACCTCGGCCAGTCTCGGCGCCAGCGACGCGGCGGTCTCCTCGCCGACGTCGGTGAGGGGCAGGTCGGTGGTGGACGTGTGCTTGCCGTCGCGGCTCCACTCCGTCTCGCCGTGCCGGACGATCCACAGCTCGCGATGCACTCCGGAGGCCATGCCCGCGAGTCTGCCACGGGCGGACCGGCGGCCTGCCACGATGCTCGCCATGAGTGCAGACCCCAGCGCACACCTCGGCCGGGCGCGGCTGGCCATCGCTGCGGCGTTCCTCACGCAGGGCCTGGTCTTCATCAGCCTCACCACCCGCCTCCCCCGCATCCAGGACCGCTGGGACCTCGGCGAGCTCGCCCTGTCCGGCGTGCTGCTGATGATGGTGCTGCTCGCCGGCGTCGGCTCGCTGCTGGCCGAGCGCCTCGCGCCCCGGCTCGACAGCGCAGTCGTGCTGCGCGCCGGGCTGCTGGTGGTCGCGGTGTCGGTGGCGGTCGCGATCCTCGCTCCGACGACGATCGTCTTCGTCCTCGGCCTGGCGGCGTACGGCGTCGGGCTGGGGCTGGTCGACGCGACGGGCAACATGCAGGCGGTCGCGCTCGAGCACCGGATCGGCCGGGTCGTGCTGCCGTCGTGCCACGGAGCGTGGACGCTGGGCGGGGTCATCGGCGCGGTCCTCACCCTGGCCACCACCGACGTCCCGTGGTCGGCGATCGCGTTCGTCGCGATCCTGCCGCTGCTGGCAGCGGGTGCCCCGTTCCTGGCTCGTGACCACGGCGAGGCGGCCACGGCCACCGAGACCGACGTGCCGTGGCGCGCCATCGTGATGATCGGCCTGGCGCTCGTCGTCTTCTACACGGTCGACACCGCAGCGGCGACCTGGGGACCTGTGTACCTCGACGACGTCTTCGCCGCGCCCGAGGAGCTCGTCGCACTGGCGACGCTGCCCTACCTGGTGGCGAGCGGGCTGGTGCGCCTGGTCGGCGACCGGCTCACCGAGCGGGTCGGGGCGGTGCGGCTGCTGCGCGTGGGCGCACTCGTCGCCTTCGTGTCGCTGGCGGTGATCGTCGCTGCGCCGTCGTGGCCTGTCGCGGTCATCGGCTTCACCCTGCTCGGTTGCGGGGTCGCCGTCGTCGCCCCGCTGAGCTTCTCCGCGGCAGCCGCGCTCGCCGGACGCGACGCGGATCCCGCCACGCGACAGGCGCGTGTTGACGCGGTGGTCGCGCGGTTCAACCAGTTCAACTACGTCGGTGCGCTGCTCGGTGCGGTGATGACGGGGGCGGTCGGTGCGAGCTCGCTGCGCATCGGCTTCGCCGTCCCGCTGGTGCTGGTGCTCGCCCTCTTCTGGCTGGCGAAGGCCTTCGCGCCGGCGGACGAGCTGTCCGCCGGCGCGCAGCACTAGGCCTCAGGCGCCGCCGCCACCGGCCTTGCGGCGGTGCATCGGCTTGGCGACGTTCTTGTCGTTGATCTCCGAGCCGTGCGCCTTCTCGCGCGACTCCGCACTGTCGTCCGGGTGCTGGTGGCCCTTCTTGCGGTCGAGGGCCTCGCGCATCTTCGCCTTGAGGTCTGCGTTGGGGTCCTGGTCAGCCATGGGTCCTCCTGGATCCGAGCGGTTCGCATCTGTCTCTCGTGCGCTGCCACCCTCCCAAACCCGTCAAGCAGGGTCCACGGTTTATCGGCGTGCGGGTCGCCGCAGCACGTCGATCCGCCCGGCGAGCTTGCCCATCATCCGGAAGACGTGCCAGCGGCAGTCCCCCACCATCACGTCGTACGCCGCACCACCGAACTCCGCGCGGTAGCGCTCCGGCTCGCGCAGCAGCCGGGCCAGGTGGAGCAGCGATCGCGCCGCCTGGCCGTCCTGCTCCTGCGCCCACTCGCCCCACTCACTGGCGAGGTCGATCGTCTCGACGACCTCGAGCCCCGAGGCGGCGATCGCGTCGTCGAGCACCCGCGGGTCGGCCGAGGACGGCACGACGCCCATCACGTCGAAGAGCTGGTCGGCCTCCTCCGGGGCGAGCAGGTCGGTGGCGACCATCGAGTAGAGGACGGCGTACGCACCGGGGCGCAGGACGCGGGCGATCTCGAGCATCGCCTCCTCCGGGTCCTCGACGTGCACGATGACGTCGCGGCACCAGACCAGGTCGACCGAGGAGTCGGGCACCGGGATCCGCGTGGCACTGCCGCGCTCGAAGGAGACGCGCGAGCCGATCTCCGGCACCTCCGAGCGGCGCGCCTCGCGGGCCAGGTCGAGGTGGCGCTGGACGGGGTCGATGCCGAGCACGCGGAACCCGAAGTGCGTCGCCAGCCGGAACGCGTGCGCCCCCTCGCCGCAGCCGACGTCGACCACCCGGCTGTCGGGCGGCAGGTCCAGCTCGCGCACCACCTGGAGCAGCACCGACGGGCCGCGTGGCGACAGGCTCTCGTCGAGCCGCGCGCCGAACGCCTGCTCGATGCGCGGATAGCTGTCGTAGAAGAAGTCACGGTCCCAGGCCACGGAGGGAGTCTGCCCTGCCCCCAGATCTGCACTGAGTAGGGTCACCGGCATGGCTCGCCGTGCGTTCCTCCACGTCGGGACCGCGAAGTCGGGCACCAGCTATCTCCAGGACCTGTGGTGGCGGCACCGCGACGAGCTGGGCGACCGGGGGCTCCTGCTGCCGGGCCGTCGCCGCCGCGACCACTTCACCGCGGCCGCGCTGGTCAAGGGCATGACGGCCGTCGTCGACGACCTGGGCGACCGCGACCGCGACGTGTGGGACCGGCTCGTGCAGGAGACGCGCGCGTGGCCCGGCGACGTGCTCGTCAGCAACGAGCACTTCGCCGACTCCCCCGCCGACGCAGCCGCCGCGGCGCTCGCCGACCTCGCGTCCGCGGCCGCCGAGGTGCACGTGCTGGTCACGGCGCGCGACCTCGGGCGGGTGCTCCCGTCGGCGTGGCAGCAGCGGGTCAAGATGGGCGCCCGGATGCCCTACCGCAAGTTCCTCGGGAGCGTGCGGCGTGAGGACGGCGACCAGAAGTTCTGGCGCTACCAGGACGTCCCCGGCATCCTCGACGTCTGGTCGGCAGGTGTTCCCGGTGAGCGCGTGCACGTCGTCGTGGTGCCCGCGCCGGGTGCGCCGCGCGACGAGCTCTGGCTGCGTACGGCATCGGTGCTCGGGCTCGACGTCACCGGGCTCGACACCGCAGCGCTTCGGCCCAACGACTCCCTCGGCGTCGTCGAGGCCGAGCTGCTGCGACGGATCAACGACGCCGTCCCCCGCGACCGTCGCTCCCTGGCCTACTCCCGGCACGTCAAGGGCACGTTCGTGCCCACGGCGCTGGTCGGGAGCGCCCCGCGTGACTCCTTCGCACTGCCCGACAACCACGTCGCATGGATCGAGGAGGCGGGCGCGACGGCGGTCGCGGCGCTGCGCTCCAGCTCCTACGACCTGGTGGGCGACGTCGACGACCTGCTCCCCGCCGTGGCCCCGGACGGCCGCACGCCCGACCAGGTCAGCGAGGCCGAGCTGCTCGCCGCCGCTGCCACCGTGCTGGCCCGGCTCGACCTCGGCCGCGCGGACTCGCTCGGCGAGGCCCTCGACGCCCTGGCCGGGCACCTGCTCAGCGTGGGATGAGCGCCCAGTAGTCGAGGTCGAGCAGCACGCCGTCGGCGTACTTCCCGTCGTCGGATCGCAGCGTCATCGACTCGTCGCGACCGCGGGTCGCCACCAGTCGGAGCCGGAGCGCGCCGACACCCGGTGCGTCGAGCGTGGCGGTGTCGAGCACCTCGGACCACGCGTGGACGGTGTCGTCGGCGAAGGCCGGGGCGACGTGCGCGCCGGCGTTGATCGCGGCGATGAGCTGGGCGTTGGCCAGGCCGTTGAAGGAGAGGGCGCGGGCCAGCGAGATCACGTGCCCGCCGTAGACGAGCCGCCTGCCGTCGGGGCGCGCGTCGGTGTTGAAGTGCACCTTGGCGGTGTTCTGCCACAGCCGCGTCGCCATCATGTGCTCGGCGTCGGTGAGGGTCACGCCGTCGACGTGGTCGATCCGCTCCCCGACCTCGTAGTCGCCGAGCCGGTGCGGCGAGCCTGCCGCCACGTCGTCGTACGCCGAGAGGTCGAGGCCGGCGGGCACGACCAGGTCGGTCGCATCGACGGCCGGCGCCAGGTCGGGCACCACCGTCGCGGGGGCCGGTGAGTCCGCGGAGCGCTTGTGCACCATCACCCAGCGCGCCCACTCGATCGCGGCCTCGCCCCGCTGGTTGGTCGCGGTCGAGCGGACCCACACGACGCCCGTGCGACCGTTGGAGTTCTCCTTGAGGCCGATGACCTCCGAGCGTGTGCGCAGGGTGTCGCCCGGGACGACCGGGACGTGGAAGCGGCACTCGGCGTAGCCGAGGTTCGCGACGGCGTTGAGCGAGACGTCCGGCACGGTCTTGCCGAAGGCGACGTGGAAGCCGACCAGCTCCTCGACCGGGTGGGGCGCCAGGCCGACGGACGCGGCGAGCTCGGCGGACGACGGGACCGCGAAGCGGGTCGGGTAAATAGCGCCGTAGAGCGCCCGGTCGCCCTCGGTGATCGTGCGGGGCGTGGCGTGGTCGATGACCTGCCCGACGGTGAAGTCCTCGAAGAAGTTGCCGGGGTTCGTCTTCATGCCGGACATCGTGCCGCAGCCGGCGGCCGGTGGCTCGCGCCGGTCACGTGGGATTGCTCACCCCTCGAAGGGGACCTCGCGGACCCGCGAGCCCTGCAGGGTCGTCTCCAGCACGGCCCTGCCCCCGGAACCGTCGCGGACGTGGATCGTCACCCTGCCCCGCCCGTCGGCGCTCGGCCGCAGCTCGATGCGCTGCACCTCTGCGTCAGCCGCCCCGAGGCCGGTCGTCGCGACGGCGACGTTGCGGAAGAGCGCCTTCACGTCCAGCACGGACAGGTCGACCACGCCGGTGACCGGCTCGGCCTCCCGGCCCGCCGCGCGGTTCCAGGCGTCGCCGTCCCAGGTCCACACCTCGCTGGACGGCCGGGTGGCACCGGCGGGGACCTGCGCCTGGGCCTGGTAGGTGAACAACGTGACCCGCTGCGCCTCGCCGGTCTGGAACCTGGACCGGTAACGCCGGACGACGGTGCGCACCGTCGACTCGGAGAGCTCGTAGGACTGGTCGACACCGGACTCCCACGTGGTCTCGTAGCCCTCGTAGGGCGCCGCGTCCATCGGGCCCGGGCTCGGCGCGGCGATGGCCATCATGGAGAGTCCGAAGACGCCGGCCACGATGAACCACACGGCCTTGACCGGCAGCCCGGTCCTCGGCGGCACCGGCCACTGCACGGGCTCCCGCGGAGCTGCGACGGGAGCCTGCTCGACCACCCTCGGTGCCGGCCTCCGCACCACGACGGGCGCCGGCTGGTTCTGGAGGTCGCGGGTCAGCCCGTCGAGCTCGTCGAGCGTCGCGGCCGTCAGCGCGCGGCTGATCCGCAGCTCGCGGTCCTGGTCGCCGAGCTGCCCGTCGACGTAGGCCGACTCGATCACCTCGACGTAGCGCTCGCGGTCAGCGTCCTTGGCGCGGAATCCCCCCACGGTCCGGGATTCTAGGCCCAGCCTCAGGCGTCGTAGGGGTAGGCGCGGACCACCTCGCCGGACGGCGTCGTCCTGAGGTAGCCGCTCTCGCCGAACTGGTTGCCGATGTAGATGTTGACCGCGGCCCGGTCGTCGAACCAGCGGTTCACCAGCACGTGGGTGAGCTTGCCCCGGTCGACGTCGAGCGTCCGGCGCGCCGTGTCGATGTTGGCGAACATCCGGCGTACGTCGACGGTGCCGAGGTCGACGATCCCGCCCGGTCCGGTCACCCGCGACGCCTCGGTGTCCTGGCGCCACTCGCCGGTCCACGACCAGCGCTCCATCCGCGGGCGCGAGCCGCGCACCGGCACCATCACGCCGACCCGAGTCGGGTAGAACCCCGCCTCGTAGACCTCGAGCGTGCCGAACTGCTCCTCGTAGGCTCGCAGGAACGTCCGCACCTGACCGGCGGTCATCTCGAAGGTCGGCGCCGGGGCCTGCTCCTCGAACATGATCTCCGGATCGGCGAGCTCGGACTCGAAGATGGTCCCGGAGTCGACGTCGGAGGACGACTCGCCGCCCAGGGAGGCGAACATCGTCACCGCGACGACGCCGATGAAGAGCACCACGCCGACGACGACGAGCGCGAAGACCCCGCCGACGACGCGCGGGGCGAGCGAGGGTCGCGGTCGCTGCACCGACGCCGACGTGTTCGTGGGTACGACGGCGCCCGGCGGCAGCTGCAGGTCGCGCGTCAGCGTCTGGAGCTCGTCGACGGTCTCCGCCGACAGCGCGCGTCCGACGCGGAGGTCGCGGTCGGCGGAGTTGAGCTGGCCGTCGACGAACGCCGCCTCGATCAGCTCGACGCAGGCGTCACGGTCCGCGTCCTTGGCCCGGAATCCTCTCATGACGGGAGTCTAGGACCAGACGGACGCGTCAGTCCTTCGTGCTGAAGGCGGCGTCGAAGGCGGCGTCGGGGGCGTCGAACGCGAGGCGGCGCACGAACTCCAGCGCCTCCGGGGCACCGACGAGCCGGTCCATCCCCGCGTCCTCCCACTCCACGGAGATCGGACCGTCGTAGCCGATCGTGTTCAGCATCCGGAAACACGCCTCCCACGGCACGTCACCATGACCGGTCGACACGAAGTCCCACCCACGACGCGGATCAGCCCACGGCAGGTGCGAACCCATCCGCCCGTTGCGACCGTTGCCGACCTGCTTCTTCGCGTCCTTGCAGTCCACGTGGTAGATCCGGTCCTTGAAGTCCCACAAGAACCCCACCGGATCCAGGTCCTGCCACACGAAGTGCGACGGGTCCCAGTTCAGGCCGAACGCCTCCCGGTGACCGATCGCCTCCATCGCCGCCACGGTCGTCCAGTAGTCATAGGCGATCTCCGAGGGGTGCACCTCGTGGGCGAACCTCACCCCCTCACTGTCGAACACGTCGAGGATCGGGTTCCACCGATCAGCGAAGTCCTGATAACCCGCATCGACCATGTCCTGCGTCGCCGGGGGGAACATCGCGACGTACTTCCAGATCGCCGACCCGGTGAACCCGACCACCACGTCCACGCCCAGCTTGCGGGCCCCGCGGGCAGTCATCTTCATCTCCTCCGCCGCACGCTGGCGCACGCCCTCCGCATCGCCGTCGCCCCAGATCCGGTCCGGGAGGATCCCGCGGTGCCGCTCGTCGATCGGGTCGTCACAGACGGCCTGACCCTTCAAGTGGTTCGAGATCGCGAACACCTGCAGGTCGTGCTTCTTCAACACCTCCAGCTTCGCCGGCACGTACGCGTCGTCCTCGACCGCGGCCCACGGGTCGAAGTGATCACCCCAGCACGCAATCTCCAGACCGTCATAACCCCACCCCGAGGCCAGCCTGCAGACCTCCTCGAACGGCAGGTCGGCCCACTGGCCGGTGAACAAGGTGACAGGGCGAGGCATGGGGTGTGTCCCTTCTGTGGTGGAACGGCTGTGAGGTGGACCGGCGTCAGCCGGGGATGTCCTGCCAGGTGGAGCTGAGCGAGCTGGCCTCGACGGCCGCGAGGACCCGCTGCACCTGCAGGCCGTCGGCGAACGACGGGCTCGGGTCGACGCCGCGGGCGAGGTCGCTGACCAGGTCGACGACCTGGTGGGTGAAGCCGTGCTCGTAGCCCAGCAGGTGGCCGGGCGGCCACCACGCGGCGACGTAGGGGTGCTCGGGCTCGGTGGCGAGGATCCGGCGGAACCCCGCCGTCTCCGAGTCGACGTCACCGTCGTGGAAGTGGAGGATGTTCATGTCCTCGAAGTCGAATGCCAGGCTGCCGCGCGAGCCGTTGACCTCGATGCGGATGGCGTTCTTGCGGCCGTTGGCGAACCGGGTCGCCTCGAAGACGCCGAGTGCGCCACCGCGGAAGTGGGCGAGGAAGGCGGCGGCGTCGTCGACGGTGACCGGTCCGCGCTCGGTCGAGTCCGCGGTGCCGGAGAGACCGGTGTGCGACTCCGCCGGCAGCGGGCGCTCCTTGACGAAGGTCTCCAGCCGGCCGGTCACGGTGGCGATGGTGTCGCCGGTGATGAACTGCGCCAGGTCGACGATGTGGGCACCGATGTCGCCCAGGGCACCGGAGCCGGCCTTCGACTTGTCGAGGCGCCACGACAGCGGCGCCTCCGGGTCGACGATCCAGTCCTGGAGGTACTGCGCGCGGACGTGGTGGATCGTGCCGAGCCGACCGTCGGCGACGAGCTTGCGGGCCAGCGCGATCGCCGGCACCCGTCGGTAGGTGAAGCCGACCATCGAGCGGACGCCGGAGGCCTTGGCCTTCTCGGCGGCCGCGACCATCGCCTCGGCCTCCTCGACGGTGTTGGCCAACGGCTTCTCGCAGAGGACGTGCTTGCCCGCCTCGAGCGCGGCGATGGCGATCTCGGCGTGCGTGTCCCCGGGGGTGCACACGTCGATGAGGTCGATGTCGTCGCGGGCGACGAGCGCCTGCCAGGACGTCTCGGTCGACTCCCACCCGAGCTGCGCGGCGGCCGCGGCCACCTTCGTCTCGTCGCGTCCCGCCACCGCGGACATCTGCACGCGCAGCGGAAGCTCGAAGAAGCGCGGGGCGTTGCGCCACGCCTGTGAGTGCGCAGCACCCATGAAGGCGTAGCCCACCATCCCTACGGACAGCGTGTCGTGCTCGGAGGCCATTGTGGTTCCTGTTCTGTCGTCGACCGGCTCGAGGGGGCAGAGCCCGTCCGGCGCCCCCAGTGTGAGGGCGCCGGACGGAATGTCAGCTCAGGACTCGAACGCGCTGTCGATGTACTGGTCGACGTTGTCACCGGTGACGACCGGTGCGTAGAGCTGCACCAGGCGCGGGACCTCGACCTCGACCAGGTCGGTCATCGCCTTCTGCTGCAGGATCAGGCGGGCGAGCTTGACGCCGTCGGCACCCTGGGTCGACGGGTAGATGACCGTCGCCTTGAGGACGCCGCTGTCGTCCTGGATCTCACGCATGGCGTTGGCCGAACCAGCGCCACCGACCATCACGAACTCGTCGCGACCGGCGTTCTCGATGGCGGCCAGGACGCCGACGCCCTGGTCGTCGTCGTGGTTCCACAGGAAGTCGATCTTCTCCTCCGACTGCAGCAGCGCGGCCGCGACCTCCTCGCCGCTCTCGACGGTGAACTCGGCCGCCTGGCGGGCGTCGACGTCGAGACCGCACTCGGACAGCGCGTCCTCGAAGCCCTGGCTGCGGTCCTGCGTCAGGGGCAGCGAGTCGATGCCGGCGATCTCGGCGACGACGGCGTCCTCGTTGCCGCCGGCCTGCTCGCAGACGTACTGACCGGCGGAGACGCCCATGCCGTAGTTGTCACCGAGGACGGTGACGCGGGCGGCGTTGGGGTCGTCGAACTCACGGTCGACGTTGACGACCGTGATGCCGGCCTCCATCGCCTTGAGCGCGACCGGCGTCATCGCGGCGCCGTCGAACGGGAGCAGCACGATGGCATCGACGCCGTCGTTGATGAAGGTCTCGACCTGGCTGATCTGCAGGTTGACGTCGTTGGTGCCCTCGGCCACCTGCAGGTCGATGTCGGGGTACTGCTCGGCGAGGTCACGGACGTTGTTGGTGATGGCCGCCATCCAGCCGTGGTCGGCGGCGGGCGCCGAGAAGCCGATGGTGACCTGGTCACCCTCCTCGTCGTTGCCCCCCTCGGCGGCCGCGGGGGCGGCGTCCGACGAGCTCTCCTCGTCGGCTGCCGCGTCCTCGGCACTCCCGGTGCAGGCGGACAGGGCGAGGACGGCGACCGCGCCGACCACGAGGCCGGGGTAGCGGTGGCGTGAGGTGGTGGTGCGCAGTCGCATGGGGTGTGCTCCTTGTTTCTGAGGGTGTGCCTGGTGTGCGGATGGTGAGGGTGGGTCCGAGTACGGGGTGGTGCGGTCAGCTGGTCGAGCGCCGGGCCAGCCGCTGCTGGAGCAGCACGGCGACGACGATGATCAGGCCCTTGGCGACGGCCTGGGTCGAGCTGTCCTGGTTGTTGAGGACGAACACGATGCTGAGGGTGCTGAAGATGAGCACGCCGATCACGGTGCCGACGATGGTGCCGCGCCCGCCGGTGAGCAGCGTGCCGCCGATGACGACCGCGGCGATCGCGTCGAGCTCGAGGAGCGTGCCGTGCGTGGAGCTGCCGGTCGAGGTGCGCGCGAGGAACATGAGTGCGGCGAGGCCGCAGAGGAGCCCGACGAGCACGTAGAGCATCGTCGTGTGGCGCTTGACGTTGATCCCGGCCAGTCGCGCGGCCTCGGGGCTGCCGCCGACAGCCAGGGTGCGCCTGCCGAAGGTGGTCCGGTTGAGCAGCAACCAGCCTCCGACCGAGACCAGGGCGAAGATGACGACGATCAGCGGGACACCGACGACGTCGGCGGTCCAGAAGTCCTTGAACCCCTCGACGTTCACGATCTGGGTGCGTCGCTCGGAGATGATCTCGGCCAGGCCGCGTGCGGCTGCCAGCATGGCCAGCGTCATGATGAAGGGGACGACGTTGCCGTAGGCGATGAGCACGCCGTTGACGAGCCCGCAGGCCCCGCCGACCGCGAGGGCGACGAAGACCATCACGATCCAGTGGGTGTCCTCGGCCATCGTCTGGGTGGCGAAGGTGGTCGCCCAGACCGACGAGAGCGCGACGATGGCGCCCACTGACAGGTCGATGCCGCCGCCGATGATCACGAACGTCATGCCGATGCTGACCACGCCGACGATGGAGGCGAGTCGGAGGATCGTCACCATGGTGTCGATGCTGGCGAAGCGGTCACCGGCGGTGGCGACACCGACGGCGCAGATCGCGAGCAGGGCGAGCACCAGGCCGCTGTTGCGGCCGACGGCGCCGCTCATCAGTCCGGCACCGCGCGACGTCCGTCCGGACTCGGCAGCGGTGCGCTCGACCTGGATGGTGCCGGTCGTCGGGGCAACGGGGTTCTCGACGGCACCCAGGTCGGGTGCCCGGTTCGTCCCGGGGTCGGTGCTGTGCTCGCTCATGCGGCGCTTCCTTCCATGACGAGGTCCAGGACGCGGGACTCGTCGATCTCGTGTGCGGGTCCTTCGTGGACGACGCGGCCCTCGCGGACCACCAGCACCCGGTCGGCCAGACCGAGCACCTCCTCCACCTCGCTCGACACGACGACGACGGCGACGCCGGAGTCGGCGAGCGCGCGGACGACTGCGTAGATCTCGGACCGGGCGCCGACGTCGACGCCGCGGGTGGGCTCGTCGAGCAGCAGGACGCGGCACTCACGGAGCAGCCAGCGGGCCAGGACGACCTTCTGCTGGTTTCCGCCCGACAGGAGTCGTACGAGACGCTCGACCCCTGCCGGGCGGACGTCGAGGGACTGGGTGACGTCGGTGGCGCGCTTGCGCTCCTCGCCGCGGTCGAGGAAACCGAGGCGGGCGAAGCGGCCGAGCGTCGAGATCGTGATGTTGCTGTAGATCGCCTGGTCGAGGAGCAGGCCCTGGCTCTTGCGCTCCTCCGGGGCGAGGCCGAGGCCGGCCTTGACGGCTGCGGGGACCGAGCCGCGGCGCAGCTCCTGGCCGTCGACCTTCACGGTGCCCGCGGACGGACGGCGAGCGCCGTAGACGGTCTCGAGGATCTCGGAGCGACCGGCGCCGACGAGGCCCGCCAGCCCGACGATCTCCCCCGCGCGGACCTTCAGGTCGACACCGGAGAAGATGCCTTCGAGAGCGAGGTCGCTGACCTCGAGGACCGGCTCGCCGAACGTGGCCGCCTGACCGCCGCGGGGCGGGAAGACGTACTCGATGGAGCGCCCGGTCATCAGCTTGATGAGGTCTGCGGTCGGCGTGTCGGCCACGGCCAGCCCGGTGGCGACCGTCCGGCCGTCCTTGAGCACCGTGATCCGGTCGCCGATCTGGCGGATCTCCTCGAGCCGGTGGGAGATGTAGACGACCGCGACGCCTTCGGCGGTCAGGTCGTGGATGACCCGGAAGAGGTTGTCGACCTCGCCCTGGTCCAGCACCGCCGACGGCTCGTCGAGCACGAGCAGGCGGGTGTCCTGCGAGAGGGCCCGGGCCATGCTGACGACCTGCTGGGCCGCCGGGGTCAGTCGGCCCACCTCGCGGGTCGGGGAGATCTCGCTGTGGCCGAGCCGGGCGAGCAGCGCGGCGGCCTCGCGGTTGGTGCGTCCACGCTGGCTCATGCCGGCCGAGGACAGCTCGTGGCCGAGGAAGATGTTCTCAGCGACCGACAGGCCGGGCACCAGGTCGAGCTCCTGGTAGATCGTGGAGATCCCGAGCTTCATCGCCGCCTGGGGCGTGCCCAGGGTCACGGGCTGGCCCTCCCACAGGATCTCGCCGTCGTCGGGCTGGTAGCTCGCGGAGAGCACCTTGATCAGGGTCGACTTGCCGGCGCCGTTCTGGCCGAGCAGGCAGTGGACCTCGCCGGGGCGGACGTCGAGGTCGACGCCGCCGAGCGCGAGCACGCCGGGGAATCGCTTCACGATGCCGCGCATCTCGAGGAGGGGCGCCGAGGCCGAGGCCGATGCAGCCGTGGACGGGGAGGTCACGGGCAGCACTGTGGCATGCGTCACCTACTTTTGTCGAGCACCCGGCAAAAGTGTTTGCACCGATGTGGAAAGTCCCGCAATGTGCTTCACTTCACCCGTGCGCACCGGCGAGCTCTTCGACCTCCTTCGTGACGGAAGGCCCTGGACCCGGGCCCAGCTCGCGGAGGTGACCGGTCTCGCCCGCTCCACGGTGACCACCCGGATCGACACGCTGATCCGGCTCGGACTCGTCGCTCCCTACGGCGGCGCGCGCTCGACCGGCGGTCGACCGCCTGCCCTCTTCGCGCTCAACCCCAGCGCCAAGCTCGTGGTCGGGGTCGACATCGGCGCGACCCACGCCCGCGCCGCCCTCACCGACCTCGACGGCAAGATCCTGGGTGAGGCGGACGCCCAGATCGAGGTCGCTGCCGGGCCCGAGCAGGTCCTGGGCTGGGTCGTCGACACGGTGCGCGACCTGGTGGCCGCCAGCAACCGGCAGATCACCGACCTCGCAGCGATCGGCATCGGCCTGCCGGGGCCCGTGGAGCACTCGACGGGACGCCCGATCAACCCGCCGATCATGCCTGGCTGGGACCGCTACGACGTGCCCGGCCACCTCCGCGCCGTCTACCCCGTGCCGGTCCTCGTGGACAACGACGTCAACATCATGGCGCTCGGCGAGCGTCGCGCCCACCTGCGCGACGTCGACGACCTCGTCCTGATCAAGGTCGCCACCGGCATCGGTGCCGGCATCGTCTCGGGCGGCGTCCTCCAGCGCGGGGCCCGCGGCACCGCAGGCGACCTCGGGCACGTCCGCGTACGCCGTGCCGACGACGTGCTGTGCCGCTGCGGCAACACCGGCTGCCTCGAGGCGGTCGCGGCGGGCCCGGCCCTGGCCGCGGCGGTCCGCGAGCAGGGTGAGGACGCCAAGACCGGCGGCGACGTCGTCGACCTCGTGCGCGGCGGCAGCCTCGTCGCCATGGCGGTCGTCCGTCAGGCGGGCCGCGACATCGGCGAGGTCGTGGCCTCGATGACCAACCTGATCAACCCGTCGGTCGTGGTGATCGGCGGCCAGCTGGCCGGCGCCGGCGAGCACCTCCTGGCCGGGATCCGGGAGTCCGTCTACCAGCGCTCCCTCCCGCTCGCCACCGAGCACCTGCGCATCGTCACCTCGCGTGCCGGAGGCGAGGCAGCCGTGCTCGGCGCGTCCGCCCTCGCCATCGAGCACGTCCTCTCCCCCGACGTCGTCGAGGCAGCGTGCGAGGCGCTGGCCGCAGCGGACGCGGCGGCCGAGGCCGCGCGGAGCTGATCAGCGCAGCTTGTAGTCCCCGAGGTGGCTGAGCCAGGAGCGCAGCGAGTCGCTCAGGCACGCGAGGTATGGCCTCAGCGCAGCTTGTAGTCCTTCAGGAGGCTGCGGCCGATGATCATCTTCTGGATGTCGGAGGTGCCCTCGCCGATCAGCATGAAGGCCGACTCGCGGTAGAGGCGCTCGATCTCGTACTCCTTGGAGTAGCCGTAGCCGCCGTGGATGCGGAACGACGCCTCGACGACCTCGTTGCAGTACTCGCTGGCGAGCATCTTGGCCATGCCGGCCTCGACGTCCATCCTCTGGCCGGAGTCCTTGAGACGCGCGGCCTTCACCATCATCGTGTGGGCGGTCTCGACCTTGGTCGCCATCTCGGCCAGGCGGAACAGGACCGCCTGGTGCTCGGCGATCGGCTTGCCGAAGGTCTCGCGCTGCTGGGAGTAGGCGATGCCGAGCTCGAAGGCCCGGTTGGCGATCCCGCAGGCGCGGGCCGCGACGTTGACGCGGCCGACCTCGACGCCGTCCATCATCTGGTAGAAGCCCTTGCCGGGCTCGCCGCCGAGGACCTGATCGGAGGAGATCCGGTGGTTCTCGAAGATGGCCTCGGTCGTGTCGACGCCCTTGTAGCCCATCTTGTCGATCTTGCCGGGGATGGTGAGGCCGGGCGCTGTCTCACCGAAGCCGGGCTCCTTCTCCACCAAGAAGGCCGTCATGTTCTTGTACGCCGTGTCCGCACCCTCGTCGGTCTTGGTCAGCACCGCGATCAGCGTGGACGAGCCACCGTTGGTCAGCCACATCTTCTGGCCGTTGATCACGTAGTCGTCGCCGTCCTTGACCGCCTTGGTCGAGATGGCTGCCACGTCGGAGCCCAGGCCCGGCTCGGACATCGAGAACGCGCCGCGCACCTCGCCGGTGGCCATGCGGGGCAGGTACTTCTGCTTCTGCTCCTCGGTGCCGTGGTGCATCAGCATGTAGGCGACGATGAAGTGGGTGTTGATGACGCCCGACACGCTCATCCAGCCGCGCGCGATCTCCTCGACGCACAGCGCGTAGGTCAGCAGCGACTCGCCGAGGCCGTCGTACTCCTCGGGGATCATCAGGCCGAAGATGCCGAGCTCCTTGAGGCCCTCGACGATCTCGGTGGGGTACTCGTCCTTGTGCTCGAGCTCCGTGGCGACCGGGATGATCTTCTCGTCCACGAACTGACGGACCGCCTTGAGGATCTCGGTCTGGTCCTCGGAGAGGCCTTCGGTCTGGCAGAGGCGGGGCATGCGGGCTCCTGTGCAGTCGCGGGAACGCTGGGCGAGGCTCCCGAGCCTAGTTACTGGTCGTTCACCTGGGCAGGGGACGACTCCGAGACTGTTGTCACATCCGGGCGCGGGTGGAACGACGTGAGACACTGGAGTGCATGCGAGCCACCCGCCTGACCGTTCCGGCCCTCGGGGCATCCCTGGTGCTGCTGCTCGGCGCGTGCGGTGACGACGGCCCCACGCGGGCCGACGACCCGGCCGCGGACTCCTCGGCGTCCGAGACGCCGTCGCAGACTCCGGAGGCCTCGACCGAGCCGGTCGTGCTGATCGACTTCGGTGACGAGCCGGCCATCGAGGCGTCCTACAAGGACGCCGCGCTGCAGGCCGCCGACGACGAGCTCATCACGATGGTGCCCTCGACGCTCCCCGACGGCTGGACGACGGCCGGTGGCGGCTACCAGGCGGAGCCGCAGTGGTGGCACATGGAGTACACCGCACCCACCGGCGCGGTGACGCTCGACCAGTTCCCCGGCGACACCGACGCGGTGCTCGGCGACCAGGGCCTCGCGTCCTCCGGTGAGGTCGACCTCTCCGCGTGGGGCATCGGCACCTGGTCCGCGTGGGACAAGGACGGCGCAGCGGTGCTGACCCACGAGCTGAAGGGCAGCACGGTCGTGCTCCAGGGAGCCGACCAGGACACCGTCTCCGACCTCGCCAAGTCGTTGCTCCCCGCCGAGGACGCGCCCGCCCAGGAGGGCTGAGCCCGGGTCAGGACGTCCCGCTGGAGCGCGGCGGCACGTCCCCCGTCGAGGCCCGGACGTCCGCCAGGACGTCGGCCACGAGTCGGGCCGCCGACTCCACCAGCTCGGCCGCCGAGACGGTCCCGGGCTCGCGTCCACCCGTGCTCCCGGACCGCTCTGGGGCCAGTGCGGACAGGTCACCGAGGACGTGGAAGCCACGCTCGCGGACCAGGTCGATCGCCGTCCGGTCGAGCTCGGCGAACCGGCCCAGGTGCTCGGCCGGCATCGCGCCGCGCTCGCGCGGCTGCCCGGCGAGCAGGTCCTCGGCGAGGTAGCCGCGGATCCAGACGCCCCGGTCGCGGGCCGAGTACGACGGCAGGTGGGCGTTGACCTGTCGGAGCATCTCGATCTGGACGATCCCGAGCGCGGGGTTGACCGCGTCGGTGGGCAGGTCGTACGCATCAGGGTCGACGCCGAGCACCTCGGCGAAGTGGCGCCAGTGGAGGTCGTGCGGCTGGCCGCTGCCCGGCATCACCAGCACGTGGACCCGCTCGCTCGGCAGGCCCGGTGTCCACCTCTCGAGGACCCCCGCGAGGTCCCAGGTGCGCATGCTGAACTCGGGGCCGCCCGCCGAGCGGCCCGCCAGGACGGCGTCGAGGTCGACGGTCCCGCCGTTCTTCACCGACTCCTGCCAGCCGGCCGACACCACGCTGGCCGCGTCGCGGGCGGTGACGACGAGGTGCACCTCGGAGTCGGGGAACGCCTCGATCGCCCGCGCGGCCTGCTCCGCGCTGGCACCGCAGAAGAACTCGTGGGTCAGCAGGACGTCGCGCGACTGCTCGCGGGCCTGGGCCACCAGCCGGTCCCACGAGCCTGGTGCGTCCCGGTGCCGCTTGGCCAGTCGGGGCCGCTCCTGCAGGTCGAGCGCGGCCCACAGGTGCTCGCGGTGCCCGAAGCCGGGCAGGAGGATGCCGTCGGAGGCCAGGCGGTCGCGGTTCCCCCACACCACCTGCTGCAGGTAGGTCGTCCCGGTCTTCGGCAGGCCGATGTGCAGCAGCACCCGGCCCGGACTCACGAGAAGTCCCCGCGGTACTTCTCGAGGAGCGCCTCCAGCTTCTGCTCGTCGCGGGCGGCGACGGGGAGCAAGAGCTCGGTCACCACGTCGGTGAGCTCGGCCAGCCGCACGTTGAGCGCGCGGTTCTCCTGCACGGCCTCCTCGAGTGCGGTCACCCTGGCGGCGAGGTCGCCGCCGAGGACCTGCGTGGTGCGTCGTCCGAACATATGGGTCTCCCTAGGAATGGGGTTGGTTCCAGTCGATGGTCATCCGGCACACCTGCGAGCTCTCGGGGTCGTCCGAGACGTGCTCGCGGACCAGCTCCAGCACGCGGCCGCCGGACTCGGCGACCTCGGCCAGCACCACCTCCGGCGCCAGCGGCTTGCGGGCGCCGGTGCGCCGGGCATAGCTGTCGCGACCCTTCTCGCTCAGGAACTGCAGGTGCAGCGTCCCCGAGGTGCCGGCGACCATCATCCGCGCGGCACGAAGCATGTTGAGCCGGCCGCGGTGGCCGAGCCGCTCGACGACGTGCACGCAGCCCACGGCCCTGGGCCCGGGCATCCGCGCGACCCAGGCCGAGACCGCGAGCACGTGGCGCAGCTCGAGGAGGTTGAAGAGCTGGAAGGAGACGTGCGGGTCGTCCGCACGACGCTCGGCCTCGGGCTCGTAGGCGTACGGCTGGAAGTCCAGGCCCACCGCGGCGGTGCCCCGGTCGGCGAACCACGCCACGTCCGTGCCGCGGCCGCACCCGATGTCGACGTACGTCGCCAGGTCGGGGTGGCGCTCGGCCACCTCGCGCGCGACGGCGGAGACCGAGCGGGAGTGGTCGACGGTGCGCTTGTGGTAGCCGTGCCAGCCGGCGCGGCCCGTGCGCATCCCCCGGAACCAGCCGTTGAAGAGCTCGATCGTGCTGGCGGGGGTGGTGAACTTGTAGGCCGGGTCGGGCGTGCGCCAGCGCGGACCGTAGGTGGCGGTCAGGAACCGGTCCTTGTCGGCCGGCACCGGAAACTCGCGGCCCTCCAGCGTGGCCGTGCCGAGGGGGTAGATCCACGACTCCTGGAACGGGACGGCGATCTCGCCCATGAGGTAGAGCTTGCCGTCGCGCATGAACCCGCCGAAGACGTCGAGGCCGCGGTCGAGGCCGTCGCTCTCCTCGACGTGCACCTTGAGCGCGATCGCGGAGTAGCGGGTGACCCGGTAGCCCATGTCGGTGAGCGCCCGCTGGATCCGGAAGGACTCACGGATCACGTCGACCGGGTGGTCGTGGTCGCTGACGTAGCCGAGGTCGGCGTCGCTGTCGTGGCCGATCAGGCCTCCGTCGCGGATGGCGCCGAGCGCCGTGCCGTAGGCCAGGAACGGCCGCACGCCGACCTTGTCGAGCGCGCCGAGCACCTCCTCGATCGCGTCGAGCAACGGCTCGACGTGCGCCGCGTCGCGGGTGTCGAAGGTCTCGACGAGCTTGAGCGACTTGTCGATGGCCAGGGGGCGACCCGCCGGGTTGACGATGTCGATGCGCTCGGGGCTCGTGCCGAACCGGACGGTCTCCTCGAAGAGCACCGTGCCGTGCTCGGGGTCGGTGAGGGTCAGGTCGGCGACGCCGTCGAGGAAGGGCCGCAGCGGCTTGGGCCACGTCAGCAGCATGCCGGCGTCGGTCTCCTCGCCGTCGCGCATCAGCCAGAAGCTCCAGATCCGCCGGCCGTCGAACGCGATGTCCACGAGGCGGTCACGTTGCGGGCCGATCAGGAGGCCGTCGACGTCCACCCGCCGTACGTCCAGCGGACCGGAGCGTCGCAGCTGGGACAGGGCCTTCACGGCGCGCACTATATCGAGCGGCACGTGCTCACTCGCCCGCGACCAGCGTCGCGCGCGCGTGCACCAGGTTGTGGTCGCTGGCCCGACCGGTGGGCGTGGCCGCGTAGTCGTCGAAGGCGACACCGGTGGACCCGAAGACCCAGTCGACCTGCATGTTCGACGGAGGGGCGCAGCCGCCTCCGCTGCTGCCACCTGCGGCGGCGGAGAAGACGCCCGCAGCGGTGAACCGGCAGAAGATCTCCTCGCGCTCGTTGAAGTCGCCGGTCACGATGACCGGGGTGCCGTCCGCCTGGTGCAGATCGGTCAGGTAGGCGATCTCGATACCGGCCGCCTCCGCCCGCCATCGCGCGTTGTTGCCGAGGCTGGGGGTGTCGGCGGGGTTGTGGAAGTTCGCGAACCACGCCCGGCGCTTGGTCGTGGTCGACTCGAGGAGCACGACCGGCATCTCGATGCGGCTCCCCCCGGCGTACGGGATCGAGAGCGAGCGCGCCTCCACCAGCTGGAAGGCGCTCGAGCGCCAGGCGATGTTGAACCGCACGGACTTGTCGCCGAGCGACAGGCCCGGGTAGAGCGAGTACTCCCCCGCGCGCGAGGTGAACATGCCGTACTGCGAGGCTTCGAACTCCTGGAAACCCACCACGTCGATGTCGTTGGCGCGCAGCAGCCCAATGGTCATGTTCATCCGGGCCGACGCGTCGGGGTAGAACGCGGGCTTGTTGCCACCGGGCCCGGTGTGGGAGTCGCCGAGCACGTTGAACGACGCCACGCGGAGCTCGACGGGTGCAGTCCGGCGGGCGAGCTGCTCGGACACCCGCTCGGCCAGCTTGCGCTGGGCGGCGCGGAAGCGGCGTACGGACTTCTCGAGCTTCTCGTCGTCGGCCCCGCCCTCGCCGGCGCCGGCCGAGCCGGACCCGCCGTCGGACTGGTCGTCGGAGCCCTTGTCGGAGCCGGATGCGGAGTCGCCGTCGTCCGACGTCCCCGGTTCGTCACCCCCGACCGGTGGGCTCTGCGAGCCGCCGGTGGTCGCGGACGTGCTCCCACCGTCGTCGGTCACGGCCCAGGTGGTGGCCCACGCCAGGAGCGCAACGAGGAGGGCGACCGCCAGGGAGGCTCGCACTCCCACGCGCGGCACCGGGACGGTGCGCGTGCGGGGGGGACGCTTCCTGTGATTCACGGCCCACCTTCTGATCGACGTGAGCCAGCGTTCACCGCGGACTGTTCGACGTGGGTGGCTCGGAGGACAAGCCTAACCGGCAATCAGGATCCGGGCACGGCGAGTGGGTCGAACACCTGGAACAGCTGCTCGGGATCGTGCGTGGACCCCGGGATCGGGGGCAGGCCGAGCGTGCGGTTGATGAGGTTGGCCAGGAAGCCCACGCGCAGCGGCTGCGTGCCGGAATAGCCGGGCTGGTCCTTGCCCGGGTAGGCGAGGGACGGGTTGAGACCGTAGAGGTCGGCACCCGCCGGGACGCCGGGGCCGGTGACGAACATCGGGACGCGGTAGCTCTCGACCCACGACCGCGACGAGCCCCTGGTCTTCTGCGCACCGCTGGTGCCGGTGACCACGAGGAGCGTGGTGCCCGTCATCGCGGGCTGGGCGTCGATGCCGCGCCGGATGGCCGCCACGCGGCGCGAGACCTTCTTGACGGCCTTCTGGTAGGCGTCGCTGGTGTACCCGTCCTCCGCGCCGGCGCTCGCGGCGCCGGACAGCTCGACCACGCTGATCGAGGCAGGGCTCTTCGCCATCTTCTCGCGCCACCAGCTCACCACAGCAGCGTCGTCGCGCAGGGTCTTGACCTGGTCGAACTTCGCGGTGCCGTCGTCGACCCCGTAGGGGTCCTTGCCACCCGAGCGCTTGTTCCAGCTCTCCCGGACGAGCTTGCTCTGCGGACGGCTCGAGACGAAGCTCGTGCGCCGCGAGAGGTTGTGCGCGAGGTCGAAGACGCTGGAGACGTACTGCCCGGCGGACTCGTGGACGGTCCTGGGCAGCGTGGACTTCGAGCCCACGCCGTGCCCACCGGCCTTGGGGAAGACCCGGCGACCGGTGAGGAGCGAGACGAGGTTGGCGTCGGGCGAGGTGGACTCGGTGGCGGTCCGGGCGTTCCTGGTCGACGCGCCGCCCTGCACCATCCGGTCGAGCTCGCTCAGCTCGGAGCCCATCTTGCGCACGACGGTGGAGGTGAGGCCGGGGACCGCGACGACGACGACATGGTCGACGCCCGCGGGACGGGACGCCGGGACGACGGCGTTGGCGTAGTAGAGCGGGTGGTCGCTCGTCTGGGCGACGAAGTCGTTCATCAGCCGGGTGTAGCCGTTGAAGAAGACGTCCTTGGTGCCCATGATCCAGTCGATGGCGCCGCCGCCCGGGGCGGAGCAGGTCGCGCCGTCGATGTAGCCGCCACTCGCCGACCACATGTCCGCGGCCGGCGCGACCGCGCAGTAGTAGCGGGCACGTTCGTTCTTGTCGCCCAGGGAGATGAAGGGGGCGTCGGGATAGCTCGTGCGCAGCTCGTTGGCCAGGGCGACCTCCATCGCGAAGCCCGCGTCACGCCACTGCTGGGCCGGACCGCGCACGTCGGCGGGGTTGTGGGTGTTGAAGAACCACACCCGTCGCCCGGTCTCGTTGTTCTGGAGCAGCACGGCCGGCATCCGGCTGGGCACCCCGTCGAAGTAGGGGATCGGGAGCGTGCGTGCCTCCAGGAGCGTCCACACGTCGGTGCGCCAGCCGATGGAGTTGACCGAGGGGCCGGCGGGGTTGTTCGCGCCGGGGTAGGTCTGCCACGAGGTCCCGGTCAGCTCCTGGAAGCGCAGCGCCTGCGGGGGCTGGAACTCCTGGAAGCCCACGACGTCGATCGAGTTCTGGGTGAGCAGCTGGACCACCCGCTCGATGCGTACGACGCCCGAGTCCCAGCCCTTGCGGTTGCCGCCGGGCGCCGTGTGGTCGGCGCCCAGCACGTTGAAGTTGGCGGGGCGGAAGAACGTCGCCGGCGTCGTCTGCGGCACGGTCAGGGCGGCCGAATTCGTCGAGGCCTTCGTCACGGTCGCGGCGGCCGGGGCCGCGGGCCCGACGGGGCCGGAGCCGGACGCGACGGCGATGGTGGCGGTGGCGGCGACCGCGAGGGCGGCAGAGATGGCGCCCGCGCGGATGAACACGCGTGAGCTCCAGGTCGTGGTGGTGCTGGCGGGCATGGCGGCGGCCTCACATACGTCGTCGGGGCGGATCATTGGGGAAGGGGTGGCGTCGTGGAGGGGGTGCGACCGCGACCCCCTGGAGACGTGTCCCCCGAGCCCGATCGATGTGACAGGAGTGACTCCTGCGGCTCTAGGGTACACCAACCACCCCGCTGATCCGGGCTCGCAACGGCTGCGCGCCCGCGCCGCGGCGAGCGGCACGCACGCTAACGTTGCCGGCGTGAGCACCACCCCGACCCGCGTCTTCGTGGCCCGGCTCGTCGGACTCCCGATCTTCGACCCCCAGGGTGACCAGGTGGCGAAGGTGCGCGACCTGGTCGTCGCGCTGCGGACCGAGACGAGCCAGCCGCGGGTGCTCGGCATGGTCGCCGAGGTCTTCGGCCGCCGTCGGATCTTCGTGCCGATGACGCGCATCACCGCCATCGACAGCGGACAGGTCCACACGACCGGCCTGCTCAACATGCGGCGCTTCGAGCAGCGCTCGACCGAGACGCTCGTGATGGGCCAGATGCTCGACCGCACCGTGACCATCAAGGACTCCGCGCGCGAGGGCGGCGTCACCGGCACCGTCTACGACGTCGGGATGGAACAGGCCCGCAACCGCGACTGGGTGCTGTCGCGCGTCGCGATCCAGGAGCCGAGCAAGGGTTTCCGCCGCCGCGGACAGACCCACGTGGTGGAGTGGCGCGACGTCACCGGGCTCACCAAGCAGGAGCCGTCGCAGGGCGCCACGCACCTGATCGCCGCGCTCAACGACATGCGCCCGGCCGATGCGGCGAACATGATCCACGACCTCCCGCGCGAGCGGCGTACGGCCGTCGTGGCCGCGCTCGACGACGAGCGCCTCGCCGACGTGCTGGAGGAGCTGCCCGAGGAGGACCAGGTCGAGATCCTCGAGCACCTCGACTCCGAGCGCGCGGCCGACATCCTCGAGGAGATGTCCGCCGACGACGCCGCGGACCTGATCGCCGACCTCAACCCGGAGACCGCGGCCACCCTGCTCGGGCTGATGGAGCCCGACGAGGCCGAGGACGTCCGGCGCCTCATGTCCTACGCCGACAACACGGCCGGCGCGATGATGACGCCCGAGCCCGTGATCCTCTCCCCCGACGCCACGATCGCCGACGCGCTCGCCCACGTGCGCAACCCCGAGCTCACCCCGTCGCTGGCCGCCCTGGTCTACGTCTGCCGCCAGCCGCTGGAGACGCCGACCGGCAAGCTGCTCGGCGCCGCCCACATCCAGCGACTGCTGCGCGAGCCGCCCTCGACCCTCGTCGCCGCCGCGCTCGACGACTCGATGGACCCGCTCCGACCCGATGCCTCGATGGACCAGGTCGCCGCCCACCTCGCGACCTACAACCTGGTCGCGGCGCCGGTCGTCGACGACGAGGGCCGGCTGCTCGGTGCGGTCACGGTCGACGACCTTCTCGACCACATGCTCCCCGAGGGCTGGCGCGACCGCGCACCGCGGCCGGGCTCCATCAACGGCGGCCCCTCCGCAGGGAGGGCCCGATGAGCGACAGCCGCCGCGCGCGCCTGGACACCCCCCGCGACACCCGTCGCCAGATCGTGCGCCGCCCGAGCGTCGACGCCGACACGTTCGGCGTCTTCGCCGAGTCGTTCGCGCGCTACATGGGCACCGCGAAGTTCCTGCTCTGGATGACGATGTTCGTCGCCATCTGGGTGTTGTGGAACGTGCTGGCGCCCCGCGAGCTGCGCTTCGACGAGTTCCCCTTCATCTTCCTCACGCTGATGCTGAGCCTGCAGGCGTCCTACGCCGCCCCGCTGATCCTGCTCGCGCAGAACCGGCAGGAGCAGCGCGACAAGGTGGTCGCCGAGCAGGACCGGCAGGCCAACGCGCGGGCCCACGCCGACATGGAGTTCCTCGCCCGCGAGGTGGCGTCGCTGCGAATGTCGGTCGGCGAGGTGGCGACCCGCGACTTCCTCCGCTCGGAGCTGCGCGGCCTCCTCGGCGACATCGAGGACCTGCAGCGCCAGGAGCCGGCCAACGAGACACCGCCCACACCGGGCGAGCCCGCTCCCCGGTCGGCCACCTAGTCCTGCGGGGTGGCTCGTAGACTTCGGCATCATGAGCACCCCCACGCAGCAGCAGGTGATGGACGCCCTGGGAGGCGTCAACGACCCGGAGATCAAGCGCCCGATCACCGAGCTGGGGATGGTGGACTCCGTCGAGGTCGCCGATGACGGGTCGGTCGCCGTCCACGTGCTGCTGACCGTGGCCGGTTGCCCGCTCAAGGACACGATCAACCGCGACGTGACGGCCGCCGTCACCGGTGTCGACGGGGTCACCTCGGTCGACCTGAGCCTCGGCGTGATGAGCGCCGAGCAGCGTGCGGGCCTCAAGGAGATCCTCAGCAACGGCCGCGCCGAGCGCGAGATCCCCTTCGCGCAGGCGGGCTCGCTGACCAAGGTCTACGCCATCGCCAGCGGCAAGGGCGGGGTCGGCAAGTCGTCGGTCACGGTCAACCTCGCCCTCGCGCTCGCCGCCCAGGGACTCAAGGTCGGCATCGTCGACGCCGACATCTACGGCCACTCGGTGCCAGCCATGCTCGGCATCGCCGACTCCCGGCCCACCCAGGTCGACGACCTGATCATGCCCGTGCCCACGCCCAGCGGCGTGTCGGTCATCTCGATCGGCATGCTCAAGCCCCGCCGCGACCAGGTCGTCGCGTGGCGCGGCCCGATGCTCGACCGGGCCCTCGTGCAGATGCTCGCCGATGTCTACTGGGGCGACCTCGACGCCCTGCTGCTCGACCTCCCGCCGGGCACCGGCGACGTGGCGATCTCGCTGGGCCAGCACCTTCCGAGCGCCGAGGTCGTCGTCGTCACCACCCCGCAGGAGGCGGCCGCCGAGGTCGCCGAGCGCGCCGGCACGATGGCCTCGATGATGCACCAGCGCGTCGTCGGAGTCATCGAGAACATGAGCTACCTCCCCTGCCCCCACTGCCCCGCCGAGGACGACCACCGTCTCGAGGTCTTCGGCTCGGGTGGCGGTGCTCGGGTCGCGAAGACGCTCTCCGAGCGGTTCGGGTACGACGTCCCGGTCCTCGCCCAGGTCCCGCTCGACATCTCCCTGCGCGAGGGCGGCGACATCGGCAAGCCGATCGTGGAGGCCGACCCGACCGCGCTGGCGGCACGCGAGCTCACCCGCGTGGCACAGACGCTGGCCGGCCGAGGCCGAGGACTCGCCGGGCTCCAGCTCGGACTGACCCCCTCTGGGCGGCTCTGACCAGTAGGTTCTGAGTCATGTTCGACGTCGGGCTCCTCGAGCTGGCCGTGATCGCCCTGGTGGCGGTCATCGTGCTGGGGCCCGATCGCCTGCCCGAGCTCGCCCGCCAGGCGGCCCAGCTGATCCACCGGGTCCGCGGGATGGCGACCAACGCCCGCGACGAGCTGCGCACCGAGCTCGGCCCGGAGTACGCCGACCTCCAGCTCCGCGACCTCGACCCGCGCGCGATCGTGCGCAAGCACATCACCGAGGCGATGGCCGACGTGGACCGCGAGCAGGCGCAGGCCTTCCAGGACGACAAGCTGCCGGAGGGCCAGGTCCCGCCCTACGACGTCGAGGCCACCTGACCCCTACGTCCGGTCGTCGCGTCGCTGGATCGCCACGAGGGCGGCGTACGGGAGCAGCAGGCGCTCGCCGGCCGGCCCGCGGGCCTCGAGGAAGTCGGCGCCGACGCGCTGGACGTACGCCTCATGGCGGGTGCCGTCGGTGAGGTGCACCAGGCAGCGCTCGTCGGCGTCCGCCAACCGGCGGAGGGCTGAGCGGAGGCCGAGCCGGTCGACGGCCGACCACGCGACCTCGGGCACCGAGCGCCCGCTGGCACCGTGCACTACCGCGACCGCGGCGAGCGGCACGATCCAGTCCTGGCCCGCACCGCTGAGCAGGCACCAGCCGTCGCCCACCCGGTCGAGGATCCCCTCGACGCGGCCGACGTGCGGCAGCTCGAGCGCGACGTCGCGGCCGCGTGACGCCATCAGCCGACTGGCGAGCGTGACCGAGCCGTACTCCGACCGCGCCCGGTCGGCGAGCTCGGCCTCGCGGTCCTCCTCCCACGCGGCGGCCGCCTGGCCCTCGAGGTCGTCGAACAGCGCGAAGAGGTCGTGCTCCCAGGACATGGCGCGAGCCTAGGTGCTGTCGTTCTCCACAGCCCTGACTCTGGTCGTTGACGATGACCTCTAGCAGGCGTTGAATGACGCAAACGCACGCAAACGAAAGGTTCGTGTGGTGCCTCGGAGTCTCGGATCGCCTGCCCGCTCGCTCGCCGTCTGGTTGGGCGCGAGCACGGCCGCCGCGCTCGCGCTCATCTCGACACCGCCCGCCTGGTCGGCGGCACGGTCGGCCTCCGGCGCGGCCGCCGTCAGCGACCTGGTCGTCGCCGCCTGCGTCACGGGGTTGGCGCTGTCGCTCGTCTGGCTGTGGCTCGTCACGACCGTGACCGTGCTCGGCCTGCTGCGCGGCAGAACGGCACCGGGCGGTGTCACGCGCCGACTGGTGCTCCTCGCGTGCGGTGTCGCGGTCGTGGCCGGCACCAGCGCCCCCTCACTCGCCTCCGGGGGCGACGGCAGCGAGCTCCTGGCGGGCCTCTCCCTCCCCGAGCGGGCGGTCGCACCGCACCAGCAGCGTGCCGAGCCGCGCCCGGCCGCGCCATCGCACACGGGCACGGGCACGGGCACCTATGTCGTGCGCCCCGGCGACTCGCTCTCCTCCATCGCGCTCGCCCACCCGGGCGCGGGATCGCTCGACGACCGGTGGCGCGCGCTCTGGCGAGCAAATCGGGACGTCGTCGGCGACGACCCCGACCTGATCCACCCCGGCCAGGCGCTCCGCCTGCCCGGCACCCACCACGAGGCCCAGACCCAGCCCGACGAGGACGGAGACCGATCATGAGTGGCACAGACACCGAGCACGCACGGGTGATCCCGCTGCGCACGCCCGCACCGGTGACGAGCGTGCAGGGCTCGCTCGCCCTCGACCTCACCCCGCGCACCGCTCCCCCGCGCCCGCGCCCGCGGCTGCGCAGCGCGCGCAGCCTCGACCTGGTGGACGTCGCCACCGCGGAGCGCCGCCACGTGGACGCGTTCGTCGGGCGCTACCTGCAGGCGGTCGTGGAGATCGCCGCGGGCGACCGGCCGGTCTCGCAGGTGCTGCGCCACTCGGTGCCCGAGGTCTACGAGGACCTGGCCGGCAGGTTGCGAGCTGTCACCACCGCGCTCGGCACCGCGCCCGGCCAGGTCCGCGGACCCAACCCGGCCCGGCCGGTCGTCATCGGTGTCCGCACCGCGATGGTCCGCGACGACGCCGTCGAGGCGAGCGCGCACGTCCGCTACGGGCGACGCTCACGCGCCGTCGCCGCCCGCTTCGAGATCGTGCGCGACCGCTGGCAGTGCGTCGCCCTCAGCTTCGGCTGAGGAGCTGGGGTTAGCCGCCAGCGCGCGTGGTGTAGCCCGAGGCCCCGCCGGGGGCGCCGTGGCAGCGCTTGAACTTCTGCCCGGAGCCGCAGGGACAGAGCGAGTTGCGCCCGACACCGGCGAACTCGTCGTCCACGTCGGTCGCCGCAGCCCGCACCTCGGCCTCGCCGTCCTCGGACGGCGCGCTGTAGGAGAGGTTCTGCGGACGCCTCTGCTTCTCCAGGCCCTTGGCCCGGATCTGCGGGGCGTGCGCCTGCGCCTGCGCGAAGTCGATCTGCGGGGTGGCCGCCGAGACCTGGGGGGCCTGCGGCGTCGCCGCGACCTCCTCGCCCTCGACCACGGTGTCGTCCGCGGAGCCGCCGTCCTCGTCCACCTCGACCTGGAGGTTGAACAAGAACCCGACCGACTCCTCCTTGATGCCGTCCATCATCGCGGCGAACATGTCGAAGCCCTCGCGCTGGTACTCCACCAGCGGGTCGCGCTGGGCGTACGCACGCAGCGAGATGCCCTCACGGAGGTAGTCCATCTCGTAGAGGTGCTCGCGCCACTTGCGGTCGAGCACGGAGAGGACGACGCGACGCTCGAGCTCGCGCTGCACCTCCTCGCCCATCTCGTCCTCGCGGCGGTCGTAGGCCTCCTGCACGTCCTTCTGGAGGTCCTCGATGAGCTTCTCGCGACTGATGTTCTCGAGGCCGCCGGCCTCCTTGATGACGCCGTCCTTGGTCAGCCCGATCGGGTAGAGCTGGCCGAGCGCCGTGAAGAGGGCGTCGAGGTCCCAGTCCTCGGCGTAGCCCTCGGTCGCGCCGTGGACGTAGGCGGTGATGACGTCGTCGATGAAGCCACGGATCTGCTCGCCGAGGTCGGCGCCCTCGAGGACGCGGCGGCGCTCGGCGTAGATGACCTCACGCTGGCGGCTCATCACGTCGTCGTACTTGAGGACGTTCTTGCGGGACTCGAAGTTCTGCGACTCGATGTTGGCCTGCGCGCCGGCGATGGCGTTGCTGACCCGCTTGGCGTCGATCGGCACGTCGTCGGGGACCTTCAGCACGGTGAGGATCCGGTCGACCCACTCCGACTTGAACAGGCGCATCATCTCGTCCTGCAGCGACAGGTAGAACCGGGACTCGCCCGGGTCGCCCTGACGGCCGGAGCGACCGCGCAGCTGGTTGTCGATGCGACGCGACTCGTGGCGCTCTGTGCCGACGACGTAGAGGCCGCCGAGGTCGCGGACCTCGTCGTGCTCGGCCGCGACCTGCGCCTTGATCCGCTCGACCATCGCGGGCCACGCCTCGTCGTAGTCCTCCGGCGCCTCGACCGGGTCGAGGCCCTGCTTGCGCAGCTCCTGGTCGGCGAGGAAGTCGACCGAGCCGCCGAGCATGATGTCGGTGCCGCGGCCGGCCATGTTGGTGGCGACGGTGACCGAGCCCCTGTGGCCGGCGAGCGCGACGACCTTGGCCTCGTCGGCGTGCTGCTTGGCGTTGAGGACGGTGTGCGGGATGCCGCGCTTGCGCAGCAGGTTGGAGAGGTACTCCGACTTCTCGACCGACACGGTGCCGATGAGGATCGGCTGGCCCTTCTCGTGGCGATCGCGGATGTCGTCGGCGACGGCCTCGTACTTCGCCTCCTCGGTGCGGTAGACGAGGTCGACGTTGTCGACACGCTGCATCGGGCGGTTCGTCGGGATCGGGACGACGCCGAGCTTGTAGATCTTGTCGAACTCCGAGGCCTCGGTCATGGCCGTACCGGTCATGCCGGAGAGCTTGTCGTAGAGGCGGAAGTAGTTCTGCAGGGTGATCGTGGCGAGGGTCTGGTACTCCTCGCGGACGGTCACGTTCTCCTTGGCCTCGATCGCCTGGTGCAGGCCGTCGTTGTAGCGGCGCCCGGCCAGGATGCGACCGGTGTGCTCGTCGACGATGAGCACCTCGCCGTCCATGACGACGTACTCCTTGTCGTTGCGGAACAGCTCCTTGGCCTTGATGGAGTTGTTGAGGAACGAGATGAGCGGGGTGTTGACCGAGTCGTAGAGGTTGTCGATCCCGAGGTGGTCCTCGACCTTGGTGATGCCCGGCTCGAGCACCGAGATCGTGCGCTTCTTCTCGTCGACCTCGTAGTCGACGTCCTTGACGAGGGTGCGCGTGATCCTGGAGAACTCGGCGTACCACTTCACCTCGTCCTGCGTCGGGCCGCTGATGATGAGCGGGGTGCGCGCCTCGTCGATGAGGATCGAGTCGACCTCGTCGACGATCGCGAAGAAGTGGCCGCGCTGCACGCACTCCTCGACCGAGTCGGCCATGTTGTCGCGCAGGTAGTCGAAGCCGAGCTCGTTGTTGGTGCCGTAGGTGATGTCGCAGGCGTAGGCCTCGCGACGCTCCGCGGGACGCATCGACGGCAGGATCACGCCGACGGTCAGGCCGAGGAAGTGGTGCACGCGGCCCATCTGCTCGGACTGGAACTTGGCGAGGTAGTCGTTGACCGTGACGACGTGCACGCCCTCGCCGGCCAGCGCGTTGAGATAGGACGGGAGCACGGCGACGAGGGTCTTGCCCTCACCGGTCTTCATCTCCGCGATGTTGCCGAGGTGGAGCGCGGCCGCTCCCATGATCTGGACGTCGAAGGGGCGCATGCCGAGCACGCGCTTGCTCGCCTCGCGGACGGTGGCGAACGCCTCCGGCATGATGTCGTCGAGGGTCTCGCCGGCCTCGAGGCGGTCCTTGAACTCGGCGGTCATGCCGCGGAGCTCGTCGTCGCTCATCTTGACGAAGTCGTCCTCGATGGCGTTGACCGCCTTGACGATGGCTTCGAGCTCTCGAAGGATCTTGCCCTCGCCGATGCGGAGCAGCTTGTCGATGATGGCAGGCACGAGCGGTAACTCTACCTACCGGCCCAACGCTGCTCCCAATGCGTGCGCCAGGTCGCCGCGGCTGCCCACGACCACGTCGTCGAGGTCGAGCCAGCCGGCGAGGCGCCGCAGCTCGGCGGCCAGCTCCTCCGCCGTCCCGGCCGGGGCGCCGTCCTCGGCGAACGCCCCCGGGACCAGCAGCACGCGGGCGGCCCGGTCGGCCTTGAGGTCGACGCGCGCGACCAGCTCGTCGCCCAGCAGGAACGGCAGCACGTAGTAGCCGTGGAGCCGCTTCTCGGCCGGGACGTAGATCTCGATGCGGTAGAAGAAGTCGAAGAGCGCCTCGGCCCGCTCCCGCTCCCAGACCACCGGGTCGAAGGGGCTGAGCAACGTGCGTGCGCCGACCTTGCGCGGCAGTCGCGCGTCGCGGTGGAGGTAGCCCTGGCGCTTCCAACCCTGGACCGCGACCGGGACCAGCTCCCCCGCCTCCACGAGCTCGTCGACCGCGACCTTGGTGCTGGGCTTGCCGGGCGCGGGCTGGAGGCGCAGGCGGTAGTAGTCGGCGAGGTCGGCCGCACTGGCGACGCCGTGCGACCGGGCAGCACGTCGGACGAGCTCGGTGACCGCCTCCTGCGGCGTCGGCGTCGGCGCAGCGAGGACGGCGGCGGGCAGCACCCGCTCGGGCAGGTCGTAGACGACCTCGAACTGGGCGTTGCGACCGGTGATGGCGACGTCGCCGACGAGGAAGAGGTAGTCGAGGACCTTGCGCGCCTCGGACCAGTTCCAGCCCCAGTGCTCCTTGGTGCGGGGGCCCGCGCTGAACTCCTCCTCCAGGTCACGGGCCGTCACCGGTCCGCGGTCGTCGACGACGTCGAGCACCCGCTGCTCGAGGTCGGGATCGGACGCGACGAACCCCCACTTGCCCCGCTCGGAGCGGTACTTCTCCATCCGGTGGCGCATCAGCGGCCAGAGCTCGACCGGCATCAGGGCCTGGACGTGCGCCCAGTACTCCACGAGGTGCCGCGGGCGGCGCCCGCCCGTGGTGGACGCGCGGCGGAGCAGGTCGACGTCGTAGGGACCCATCCGCGAGTAGAGCGGCATGTAGTGCGCGCGCTGGAGCACGTTGACCGAGTCGACCTGGAGCACGCCGGTGCGGGCCACCGTGCGCTCGAGCGTCTTCAGCGCGGGCGTCGCGTGGGCACGGTCGGTGAAGCCCTGCGCGGCCAGGGCGATGCGGCGGGCCTGGCGCTGTGTCAGCTGGTCCACGGGGACCTCAGGGCAGGTCGAGCAGCTTCTCGCGCATGGCGTACATGACGGCCTCCATGCGGGAGTGGAGCTGCAGCTTCTCCAGGATGTTGCGCACGTGGTTCTTCACGGTGTTCTCGGAGATGAAGAGCTCCTTGGCCACCTCGCGGTTGTTGAGGCCCTTGGCCACCAGCCGCAGCACCTCGAGCTCGCGGTCGGTGAGGCGCAGCGCCGGGCCCTGCTCGCGCTCGGGCTTCGACATCTGCTTGAACTCGTCGATCAGCTTGACCGCCATCGACGGGCTGATCAGCGACTGGCCCTCGTTGACCACGCGGATCGCCTGCGCGACCTCCTCGATCGAGGAGTCCTTCAGCAGGTAGCCCGAGGCGCCGTTCTTGACCGACTCGTAGAGGTCGGCCTCCTCGTCGGAGACGGTGAGCATGATGATCTTGGCCGAGGGCACGGCCTCCTTGATGCCCCGGCAGGCCTCGACGCCGGTGCGCCGCGGCATGCGTACGTCGAGCAGGATCACGTCGGGCGCGGTCTTGACCGCCAGCTCGGTGGCCGTGATGCCGTCGGAGGCCTCGCCGACCACCTCGATGTCGGTGTCGCCGCTGAGCAGCATGATCAGGCCGCGGCGGAAGAGCTCCTGGTCGTCGACGACCAGGACGCGGACGGGCTCACTGCCGACGGGGTTGTCTCCTGCTGCCTCGGTCACGCGCGCATCATGTCATGCACGCGTGACCGGGGCAGGACGTCAGGCGGTGGTGTCGCCGTCGACGTCGAGCGAGATGACGCCGTAGTCGTAGCCGCGACGTCGGTAGACGACGGAGGGGCGCTCGCTCTCCTTGTCGACGAAGAGGTAGAAGTCGTGCCCGACGAGCTCCATCTCGTAGAGCGCCTGGTCGAGCGTCATCGGAGTGGCGCCGTGGGACTTCTCGCGGACCACGAGCGGTCCGTCACCGGTGACCGTGATCGGGCCGACCTTGCGCTCGACGACGCCGTCATCCGCCTCGGCGGCGTCCTCCACCTCCGGCATGCCGGCCAGCGCCTCACCGACGCCGACGTGGGCATTGCGTCCCTTGTGGACGCGGCGGCGGTCGGCGGCACGGCGCATCTGCGCCTGCATCTTGTCGACCGCCAGGTCGAGCGCGCCCATCTTGTCCTCGGCGGCCGCCTCGGCCCGGATCACCGGCCCCTTGGAGAAGGCCGTGAGCTCGACCTTGGTCGCGCGATCGTGCTGGCGAGGGTTCTTCTCGAGCTCCACCTCCACCTGGACCCGCATGATGCGGTGGTCGTGCTTCTCCAGACGGGTGAGCTTCTCCGAGACATGTTCGCGGAACCGATCGGACACCTCGCAGTGCCGTCCCGTGACCACAACCTCCATGTGAACCTCCTCAACTAGCGAGCGTCCGCACCCTTCCATTGGTCCCGGGCGCCCCTGCTGGGAGGTGCGCCGGGGCAGGGTGGGATGGAGTCCGCCCGGCCGACCTGGTCTTCGACCCCACAATCGCCTGCTGAGACGTTCGCAGCTTCTCCGCCACTACTGGCCTTCTCCCGGCAACCGACGCATATGACGTCGGCGACGAGGCAGGACTTACTTCTAAGCCGCACCGTGATCGTCCCGCGAGGGACTTACGTGGACCGTTTCGCCTGCGACTGGCATCGGCTTGCCACGACGAATCCATCGTCGTGACGCAACCACGGACCCAGGCGGACTCCATGACAAGACGCTAGCCCCTCCCGGCCCCCGGGCCAACCAGGGGGACCACCCCTCGGCGCCGGGTGGCGGCGACGGCCGCGACCGCGACGGGCGGCAGCCCGACCGCCTCGAGCGCCCGCTGCGCCTCGCGGGCCGTCGAGCCGGTCGTGACGACGTCGTCGCACACCACCACGTGGCCGCGCGGCCGGCGTCGACCGGCCCGCGCGAGCGCGGTCGAGGGACAGTGCATCGAGTGGCTCACGTTGACGGCCCGGCCCGGTGCGTCCAGCGCCTTCTGGTCCGCTGCGCCACGCGACACGAGCAGCTGCGCCACCGCCGCAGGTCGCTGGCGGCGGACCGTGGTCGCAGCGGCGCGCACCAGGGCGGTCGTCGCCTCGTAGCCCCGTGACCGCCCGGCCCCCGGCCGCGACGGGACCGGCACGAGCAGCACCGGGACGTCCGGGTCGAGGCCGGCGGTCGCTTCCAGCACCGCGGTGGCGAGGAGGTCGCCGAGCACCCGCCGGTGGCCCCACTGGCCGCGGTCCTTGTGGCCCACGACGAGCGCGCGGACCGCACCGTCGTACTCCTCGGTCGCCCACGGCGCGACGAGCCCGGCAGGCACCGGCGTCGGCCAGGCGACGTGGGCGGTCGTGGACAGTGCAGCGCGGCAGCGCGGGCAGAGCATCCGTCCGGGCTCGTCGCAGCCGACGCACCGGCTGCCGAGGAAGAGGTCGAGGGCCGCGTCGAGCACGCGACCATGCCAGCAGGCGCGGACGTACGCCGGCAACCGGGCGGTCGCGGCCTGTGGATCAGCCGACGTAGGTGAGCGCGGACAGGCCCTCGGGCAGGGTGGGCACGATCCGGTCGGGACGGGTCAGGCTCGCGACGGTCCCGCGGCCGAGGGCCAGCACCTCGCTGCCGTCGACGGGCGCGGAGACGAGCGTCCTGACGCGGCCCCGGAGGCGGGTGAGCCCGTTGACCACGATCTCGCCGGGCGAGCCGTCGACCGAGAAGGTGCGCACGAGCGACAGGTCGTCGGTGAAGGTCCGCAGCACCGAGATCGACGTCGGGGTGCGCCAGCCGATGTCGCGGATGCGCGGGCTGCCCTCCTCGGGCAGCGGCACGACCTGCGGCGGGGTGAACCCGAGGATCCCGCCGGCCATGTCGTGGCGGATCCGGGTCGACACCACCCGGTCGGCCTTCCGGCCGCGGACGACCGCGACCAGGCGGCTGCCGTCGCGCGACACCAGCAGCTCGGTCACCGTCCGTCCGCTGATGCCCGGCACCCGCTGCTCGGTGGCCACCCCGTCGACCACCACCGTGACGCGGGCCCGCCCGGCACCGCGGTCCAGGACCCACATGCGGTCGCGGTAGTCCCAGTGGGGCTGGGCGAGGTCGACCGCCCCGGTGACCGGGTTGCTGACCTCCCCCTCCGGCGCCTGGGTGGGCGCGACGAAGACCTCGGTGCCGCTCGCGGACACTGCCGCGACGTGCGACCCGGAGATGGTGACGCCGATGGAGCGGAGGTCGTAGCCCTCCTCGCCGAGCGGACCCAGGGTGTCGACGAAGGCGTCGAGCTCGCCGCTCACGACGCGCCCGTCCTGGAGGGCGTAGAGGTCGGGGACCGGCCGCTCACCGTCGGGGTCGAACGGGTCGCCGGCGTCGAGATAGCCCTGCGCGGAGCCCTCGGGCAGCGTGATCGCACCACCGCCCACGTTGAGCTGGACGGCGCGGACCTGCGGGTCCTGACGGAGGGTCCACGCGAGCTGCGCGAGCATCCGCCGGCCCGTCTCCTCGTCGATCGCGGCTGGGTCCCCGGACAGCGCCACCACGGCGACCCCGCCCACGACCGGCACCGAGAGGCCGTCGCGGGTGCCCGCCGGGAAGTCGGTGCGCACGACGTCCTGCAGCTCCTCCGGGAGCTGCGTGACGAGGCCGGTCACGAGCGACGAGGCCGACTGGTCGCCGCGCGGCACGAAGACGGGCTCGGCGACCAGCACCTCGGAGGTGGGGTCGAAGTAGTACAGCGAGGCCAGCTCGTACCAGTCGTCGAACCACGACTCGGGCACGATGAGCGCATCGGGCACCGAGTCGATGCGCCACTCGCCGTCCTCCTGGACCAGCCCCGTCTCGAGGAGTCGCTGGGCCTGCGCCCGCTGCCACGCGCCCCGGTTGTCGTAGACGTTGATGTCGCTCAGCACCAGCCGCACCGACTCCTCGCCGGAGGCGGTGCCCGGCTCGGCGTACGTGATGATCTGCTGCTCGGGGTCCCAGGCGTCGGCCGCCTCGGCCGTCAGGAACTCGCGCGCGACGGTCAGGGAGATCGGCGTCGCCCGCATCGCCTCGAGGAAGCCCTCCACGACCTCGGGCGCCGACTCGCCGGCCCGCGGCGGAGGCGGGTCGAACGAGATGCCGGGCACGTCGTCGGTGGCGCTGGTGACCTGCGGCTCGACGACCGGGCCGTCGGTCGGCATCGACACGCACCCCGCCAGGAGCGCGCAGCCGGCGATGACCAGGAAGACCTTCGTGAGGTGGTGGATCATGCGGTCTCCCGGGCGTCGTCGGGGACGAGCGGGAGCGGCGAGTGCCGCAGCTGGGTCGTCAGGTGGCGCGGGAGGGTCAACCGGAACTGGGCGCCCTCGCCGGGGCGTCCCCAGGCCTGGAGCCAGCCGCCGTGGAGGTGGGTGTCCTCCAGGGAGATCGACAGGCCGAGCCCGGTGCCGCCGCTCGTGCGGGCGCGCGCCGGGTCGGCGCGCCAGAACCGGTTGAAGACCATCGCCGACTCCCCCGGTCCGAGCCCGATGCCGTGGTCGCGCACGGCGATCGCCGCCGACTGCGGGTCGGCGCCGACGAAGATCTCCACGTCGCGCGACTCGGCGTGGTCGATCGCGTTGGTGACCAGGTTGCGCACGATGCGCTCCACCCGTCGTACGTCGGCCTCGGCGACGCACGGCACGCCCGGGTCGTGCACGACGACGCGGGTGTCGCGCTGCGCGGCGAGGGCCGAGGTCATGTCGACGACGCGGCGCGCGACGTCGACGAGGTCCACGTCCTCGGCCTCGAGCACGGCGGCGCCGGCGTCGAAGCGGCTGATCTCGAGCAGGTCGGCGAGCAGCGTCTCGAAGCGGTCGAGCTCCTTCTGCAGCAGCTCGGCGGCGCGACCGGTGACGGGGTCGAGGAAGGGCCGCGCGTCGTGGATGACGTCGCTGGCCATCCGCACCGTCGTGATCGGCGTACGCAGCTCGTGGGAGACGTCGGAGACGAACCGGCGCTGGAGGCGGCTGAGCTCCTCGAGCTGGCGGATCTGCTTCTGCAGGTTGGAGGCCATCTGGTTGAACGACGTGGCGAGGCGGGCGAGGTCGTCCTCACCGCGCACCCGGAGCCGCTCCTGCAGCTGGCCCGCCGCGAGGCGCTCGGCGACGCGCCGCGCCATCCGGATCGGGGTCACCACCTGGCGCGTCACCAGCCAGGTGAGGCCCGCGACGAGCAGCAGGAGCGGCACGCCGGCGACGAGCATCGCGCGCGACACCAGGGCGAGGGTGCGCTGCTGCTCGTCGAGCGAGTAGAGGTAGTAGAGCGTGTAGGTGTTGCTGTCCGCGGGGAGGCGGACCTGGCTGCCCACGACGACACCCGGCCCGTCCGGCAGTCCGGCGATGTCCTCGCTGGTCGTGATGTCGGTGTAGGTCCACGCCGTCGGCGACACCGACTCGAAGCGGGCCTGGAGCTCGTCGGGCACGCTGGCGAGGTCGAGCCCCTCGGTGAACTTGGCGCCGCCGTCGGCGAGCCGGACGTCCTCGTCCACCGGCGGGGACAGGACCACCGCGAACCCGCGTGTCGACCCGCGGGCGATGATCGGCTCGACCAGCGCCTGCTGCTGGGCCGACTCGTCGACCTCGGTGGGCGACGCGGCGGCGAGCTGCTCGCGCGCCGTCTCGGTCTCGCCCTCCGCCTCCTGCACGACGGCGTCGACGCGGTTCTTGAGCAGGCCGTCGCGGGTCTGCTGGATGAGGAAGGCGCCGACCACGCCGACGACGAGGGCGGACAGCAGCATCGTGCTGAGGACCACGCGCGCCTGCACGGACCGCCGCCAGAAGGCCGGGCCGTGGCGGAGGATCGGCGGCAGCCGGTCGAGCCCGCTCACCCGGTGCTCATCGGTGGCTCATCCGTCGCGGGCCCTAGGACTTGCCGGCCTTGTAACCGACGCCGCGCACGGTCACCACGACCTCCGGGTTCTCCGGGTCGTGCTCGACCTTGGAGCGCAGCCGCTGGACGTGCACGTTGACCAGTCGGGTGTCAGCACTGTGCCGGTAGCCCCAGACCTGCTCCAGCAGCACCTCGCGGGTGAAGACCTGCCACGGCTTGCGGGCCAGGCAGACGAGCAGGTCGAACTCGAGCGGCGTCAGGTTGATCGCCGCGCCGCCCCGGGTGACGGAGTGCCCGGCCACGTCGATGGACACGTCACCGATGGTGAGGCCCTCGTCGTTGGACACGTCGTTGCGGCGTACGCGCGCACGCACCCGGGCGACCAGCTCCTTGGGCTTGAAGGGCTTGACGATGTAGTCGTCGGCCCCGGACTCGAGGCCCACGACGACGTCGACGGTGTCGCCCTTCGCCGTGAGCATCACGATCGGCACGCCGGACTCGGCGCGGATCTCCTTGCAGACATCGATGCCGTCCTTGCCGGGCAGCATCAGGTCGAGGAGGACCAGGTCAGGCTTGTAGTCGCGGAAGGCGTCGAGCGCGATGTCGCCGCGACCGACGATCCGGCTGTCGAACCCCTCCTGGCGGAGGACGATGGAGAGCATCTCCGCCAGGGAGGCGTCGTCGTCGACGACGAGCACGCTGCCGCGCGCCGGTTCGGCAAGGTCGGTCATGGTGTCCAGTCTAGGGACAGGGTCCCCCTGGACCCGGCCACGAGTGGCCGGATCAGTAGCGGTAGTGGTCCGACTTGTAGGGACCCTCGACGTCGACACCGAGGTAGGCGGCCTGCTCCTTGGTGAGCTCGGTCAGCTCCACGCCGAGGGCGTCGAGGTGCAGGCGGGCCACCTCCTCGTCGAGGTGCTTCGGCAGCACGTGCACGCCGAGCTCGTAGTCGTCGGCCTTCGAGAACAGCTCGACCTGGGCCAGCACCTGGTTGGTGAAGGAGTTGGACATGACGAACGACGGGTGGCCGGTGGCGTTGCCGAGGTTGAGCAGGCGGCCCTCCGACAGCACGATGACCTTCTTGCTCGGCTTGTCGTCCTCGGCGGGGAAGATCCACTGGTGGACCTGCGGCTTGATCTCGTCCTTGACGATGCCGGGGATCTTGGCCAGGCCGGCCATGTTGATCTCGTTGTCGAAGTGACCGATGTTGCCGACGATCGCCTGGTGCTTCATCTTGTGGAAGTGCTCGACGGTGATGATGTCGAAGTTGCCGGTCGTGGTGATGAAGATGTCGGCAGTCTCGACGACCGACTCGAGGCGCTTGACCTCGTAGCCGTCCATCGCGGCCTGCAGCGCGCAGATGGGGTCGATCTCGGTGACGATGACGCGAGCACCCTGGCCGCGCAGCGACTCCGCGGAGCCCTTGCCGACGTCGCCGTAGCCGCAGACGACCGCGACCTTGCCGCCGATCATCACGTCGGTGGCGCGGTTGATGCCGTCGATGAGCGAGTGGCGGCAGCCGTACTTGTTGTCGAACTTGGACTTGGTGACCGAGTCGTTGACGTTGATCGCCGGGAAGAGCAGCGTGCCCTCGCGGAAGCGGTCGTAGAGGCGGAGCACGCCGGTGGTGGTCTCCTCGGAGACGCCCTTGATCATCGGGGCGCGCTTCGTCCAGCGCTGCGGGTCGTTCTCCAGCGAGCGGGCGAGGACGCGCAGCACCTCCTTGAACTCCTCGTTGTCGGTGGAGTCCTGCGACGGCACGGCGCCGGCCTTCTCGTACTCCACACCGAGGTGCAGCAGCATCGTGATGTCGCCGCCGTCGTCGAGCAGCATGTTGGGGCCGCCCTCGGCGAAGTCGAACACCTTCTCCGCCTCGTCCCAGTACTCGGCGAGCGACTCGCCCTTCCAGGCGAAGACCGGGACGCCCTGCGGGTCCTCGGGGGTGCCGTCGCGACCGACGACGACCGCAGCGGCCGCGTGGTCCTGGGTCGAGAAGATGTTGCAGGTGGCCCAGCGGATGTCCGCACCGAGGGCCGCGAGGGTCTCGATCAGCACGGCGGTCTGGATCGTCATGTGCAGCGAGCCGGCGATGCGGGCGCCGGCGAGCGGCTTGTCGTTGCCGTAGCGCTCGCGCATGGCCATCAGTCCGGGCATCTCGTGCTCGGCGAGCTCGATCTCCTTGCGGCCGTAGGCGGCAAGGGTGAGGTCAGCGACGTTGAAGTCCATCAGTGTTCTCCTGGTGCGGAAGAGGCCGTCTGCGCCGCACATCTGTGCGTAGTCGGGATCTCCCGCGCGGACCAGAAGAGGGTAATTCTGCGGTCAGCGATTCGGAGAATCCTCGGTGGCGGCCTCCTCGGGGTGGTCACCGTCGTCCGTTCCCTCCTCCGATCCGTGCCCACCGCCGACGCCGAGAGCCTTCAGGGCGGCCAGGATGATCCCGCCGACCAACAGCCCCACGATTGCCGACAGCAGGGTGTTGACCAGCCAGCCGGCGACGGCGCCGAGCGCCCCGCCGAGGGCGTCGTGGACGTCGACCTCCCACCGGTGCACGAGGTCGTACGGCGCGTGGAGCACGTCGCCGAGCCCGGTGCCCCCGAGCAGTCCGTCCTCGCCGCCGATCTCGTAGAGGTTGAGCAGGAGGATGTGGCCACCGACCCACAACATGGCGAGCGTGCCGATCAGTGAGATCGCCGCAAGCAGTCTCGGCATCGCCGCCACCAGCGCGAGTCCCACGCGCTGCGCGCTCTTGGACGGCTTCTCCGCGAGGTGGAGGCCGACGTCATCCATCTTCACGATGAGCGCGACCACGCCGTAGACGAGGACGGTGATCAGGACGGCCACCACCGCGAGGACGATCGCGCGCATCCAGATGCTGGCGTCCTTGTCGGAGTCGACGACCTCGTTGAGCGCGATCACCATGATCTCGGCGCTGAGGATGAAGTCGGTGCGGATGGCCTGCGAGATGGTGCGGGCCTCGTGCTCGGGGGTCAGCTCGCCCTGCGGGGAGATGTCCTCCTCCGCCTCGGTCGCGTGGCCGGTGAGCCTCTCGTGGACCTTGTGCGCGCCCTCGTAGGCCAGGAAGGCACCACCGAAGATCAGGATCACCGGCAGCAGCGAGGGCAGGAACTGTCCCAGCAGCACGGCCGCAGGGAGGATGAAGAGCAGCTTGTTGCGCAGCGAGCCGATGGCGATCTTCTTGATGATCGGCAGCTCGCGCGCGGCGGCCGACCCGGCGAGGTACTGCGGGGTCACCGCCGTGTCGTCGACGACCACGCCGGCGGCCTTGGCGCTGGCGCGGGCCGCGGCCGCACCCACGTCGTCCACGCTGGCTGCGGCGATGCGCGCGAGCGCGGCGACGTCGTCGAGGAGGGCGAACAGTCCGCCGGCCATGGGGTGATCCTTCGGTTCGGTGGGTCGGGGCTGCAGCCTATCGAGGGCACCCCGGCACGGCCGGACAGTAGCCTCGCCCGATGACATCCCCCACCGACGTCGCCGACCACGCGTGGCTCGTCGAGGAGCGTGAGTACGCCCGGCACGAGGCCCGCCGCGGCCGGCGGCACGCGTACGAGCACCTGGACCCGCGTCGGACCGCGCTGGTGGTCGTGGACATCGTGCCGTTCTTCCTCCGCGATTCGGCGTACGTCCGCGGGATCGTGCCGCGGGTCAACACGCTCGCGGCGGCCCTGCGATCCGCCGGCGGCACGGTGGCGTGGGTGGTGCCGGGCCACGCGCCGCCCTCGGCCAAGGACCGGGAGTTCTTCGGCGACGAGGTCGCCGCGCGCTATGCAGGGTCGGGCGGCACCGGTCCGGTGCGCTCGCGGCTGGCACCGGCCCTCGAGGTGGCGTCCGACGACCTCGCGGCCGAGAAGACCGCCCGCAGCGCCTGGACGCCCGGTGCGTCCGAGCTGCCCTCGCTCCTGGCCGCGCTAGACGTCGACACGGTCGTCGTGACCGGCACCGTGACCAACGTCTGCGTCGAGGACATCGTCCGTGGCGCCAGCGCCGCCGGCCTCCGCGTCATCCTCGTGGCCGACGGCTGCGCGGCCATGCGCGACCAGGACC
This sequence comes from Nocardioides glacieisoli, assembly GCF_004137245.1. Lineage (GTDB taxonomy): Bacteria > Actinomycetota > Actinomycetes > Propionibacteriales > Nocardioidaceae > Nocardioides > Nocardioides glacieisoli. The sequence continues at coordinate 342,892 of NZ_SDWS01000003.1, read as the reverse complement.
ACAACGCCACGCTCCACGTCGTCTACCGCTCCTTCGGCGACGTGCGCCCGACCGCCGAGGTGCTGGCGCTCATCTCGGCTGGAGCGCCCTCTCCAGGATGAGCTGCTCGGCGTGCGGCGGCATCGGACCGGCGCTCCGCTCGCCCGAGTCCGTCCACCCGAGCTTCGCCCAGAACGCGCGACCACGGGGGTTGGCCGCGTAGACGCACAACCAGGCGCGCCGGACGCCCGCGTCCGTCATCCGTCCCACGAGCTCGTCGTGCGCCGTCGTCGCCAGCCCGCTCCCCCACTCGTCCACGGCCACGCCGAAGTGCTTGACCTCGTCGGCCTGCACGGCAGCGAAGCCGGCGACCTCGTCGCGGCGGAGGATGACGAGGCACTCGATGTCCGGATCCGCGATCTCCGCACGCCACCGGTCCGCGAGCACGTCGCGCGGGAACGGGTAGCTGTCCTGCGGGAACACCTCGGACAGGCCCGCGATCGACGTGGGTTCCTGGACGGCCATCACCGCGGGGACGTCATCGGTCGTCATCTCGCGGAGCACGGATCTCGGGATCAGCATGGGGTCAGGCTAGGGCGAACCAGTACGCATGGATGCCTGTGGATGGCGGCCTCAGTGTCGGTGGCTTGTCCTAGAATCGAACGCATGATCGACACGCTGGCAGGACCCGGGACAGGTGAGGCAGACGCCCTCACCGCCTCCGACCTGCTCGCCTCGATCCGCGAACAGCGGCAGGTCGAGAACGCCGCGGCCGCCCGTCAGCTGGACCTCGCCGCCCGGTGGGCCGACCTGCATCCACCGGAGTCGATCCACTCAGCCGCGGCGTTCACCGTCCCGGGCACCGACCATGAGGAGCCTCTCGCCGGTGAGGGGTGCCCGCTGGTCGCGGAGTTCTGCATCGCCGAGCTTGGCACCGTGCTCGGCATGTCGTCCACGTCGGCGAAGAAGCTCATCGGTCACGCCCTCGAGCTGCGCCACCGCCTGCCTCGGTTGTGGTCGCAGGTCCAGTCCGGCCGGGTCCCGGCATGGCGGGCTCGGTCGGTCGCGGAGACGACCATCCATTCGACTCCGTCCTTGACCCGTGAGGCGGCTGCGTTCGTGGACGCCCAGGTCGCTGCCGTTGCGGGTCGGGTCGGACCCGCGCAGCTGGACCGGCTGGTCGCCGAGACGATCAAGCGCTACGACCTCGCCGCACCTGATCCGGCTGCTGATCCCGAGGACGGCTACCTCTCGGTCGACCCACGCCACGCGACGCTGCACGACGACGACGTCCACTTCGCCGGCACGATGAGGTTCGAGGCCGAGCTCGACATCGCCGACGCCCTCGACCTCAACCAGGCCCTGTCCCAGAAGGCCGCCGAGCAGAAGGCCCTCGGCTCCACCGAGTCTCTCGATGTACGCCGGGCGAAGGCCCTCGGTGACCTCGCCCGCACCCAGACCGCCCTCGACCTCCACACCGCCGGTCAGGGATCTTCCCGTACGGAGGACAAGCTCCCGGTCGCGCGTGAGGTCGTCCTCCACGCCCACTTCCCTGCGGAGTCCGTCGGAGAGCAGACCGTGTTCGGTCCCATTGGCCGGCTCGAAGAGGGCCAGCGGCTGGTCCTGCTGGACCAGCTGCAGTCCTGGTGCGGCGACTCGCGCACCAAGATCACGATCAAGCCCGTCATCGACCTCAACGCCCACCTGACCGCACCCGGCTACGACATCCCAGACCGGATCCGCGACCAAGTCATCCTGCGCGATCGCACGTGTGTTTTTCCGTGGTGCACCCGACCAGCACGTGGCTGCGACGTCGACCACGTCATCGCCTACGACCACGACGCCGCAGCAGAAGGCCAAGCGCAACCCGGACCGACGACGTCGGCCAACCTCGCGTGCCTGTGTCGGTTCCACCACCGGCTCAAGACACACACGGCCTGGCGCTACCGCATGGTCGCGGCCGGTGTCTTCGAGTGGACCAGCCCCCACGGCCACCGGTACCGACGCGACCACACCGGGACCGTCACGATCGACGACCACGGACCGCCCGACATCCCGCGACCCTGCCGACGATGACCCCGCCCCGCACCCCCGGATCGAAGCCTGATCAGGGGGTAGTGGCGCGCTACAGGTGGCTGTTGCCAGCCGTCGTACCGCCTCAGCAGCTCACTGAGACGACCTGACGCCAGCCCGCACCGTCGACCTCGACCTCGACCCAGGCGAGGCGGACGACGTCCGAGACGGCGCTGCCGGTCGGCGGCAGGCACTCGGGACGCCCGCGATGTTGTGCGCCGCCGCCGGTCCAGGCGACGTCCAGCGGGACGGCGTAGGTCCAGCCGTCATCCTCGACGTTGCCGCTGTCATCCACCGGTTGGCACGAGATCGAACCCTCCGACGAATCGCACCGGGCCTCCGTCGCGTGCATGGCGGGGTTGCGCTGCCCGACCAGATAGCCGGCGACAGCTCCCAGCAGCAAGGCCCCGAGGACGATGAGCAGGACAGTGCGCGCCGGTGCGACAGAAGTGTGCGAGGACGCCTCAGGCATCTGTTGAACCGTCATGAGTACCCCCGTGGGTCATGAGCGAGGTTGGTGGGCGCCATCCTGTCGCAGTTCCGCGGCAGACGGTGCCGGAACGATGCGCCGCTGGTGGCACGAGCCGGCCTCGGACAAGATGACCGGATGACGACGGCGGGCACCGGGACGCAGACCGTACGACCGCGCCACGTCGGCGTCGTGATGGACGGCAACCGCCGGTGGGCGCGCCTCGCCGGATTCGTGAACGCGAGCGAGGGGCACCGCAGGGGCGCCGACCACGTCGAGGACCTCTTGGGCTGGTGCGAGTCGCGCGGCATCGGCCACGTCAGCATCTACGTGCTGTCCGCCGCCAACATCCGCAAGCGCTCCAGCCAGGAGGTCGAGTTCCTGTTCGGACTGGCGGCGCGTGTCCTTCCCGGGCTGGTCGACCGGTCGGGGCACTGGTCGCTCCACGTCAGCGGGGACCTCGCGCTGCTCCCTGACGACGCAGCCGCAGAGCTCACCCGGGCCGAGGGGTCGACGGCAGGCCGGCCGGGACACGTCACCCTCGCCATCGGGTACGACGGTCGCGCGGACATCGTGGCCGGCATCCGCCGGGCCCTGCTCGCCGGTGTCGCCGACAGGGACGGAGGGCTCGAGCCGGCCGACATCACGGCGCACCTGCCGGGTGGTCCGGTCAAGGACATCGACCTCGTCATCCGGACCAGCGGGGAACAACGACTGTTGGGGTTCTTCCCCTGGCAGGCTGCCCACGCGGAGGTGCACGTGAGCCCGAAGCTCTGGCCCGACTTCGACGAGGGCGACTTCGACGAAGCGCTGGCGCAGTACGCGACGGCCGCTGGATGAGCGGGAGACCCGACCCAGCCCTCGGCGACTTCGTCGCCGAGCTCGCCTCGCGCGAGTGGGTCAGCGACATCTGGTTGCACGGGTCGTTGGCCACCGGGGACCACCGTCCGGGGGTGAGTGACATCGACGTCGTCGCCATCACGACGCGACCGCTCGACGCGAGCGACGTGGGCGAAGTCGAGCGGATGCACCGCCACGTCGAGTCGACGTGGCCCGGAAGTGCCCTGGGCTGCACCTACGTCGATGCGGCTCGCCTGTCGGCACCCGGTGCGAGGCACCCCGCGTGGACCCACGGCCGTCGCGTCGAACGACGCCTGTCGACGATGGTCCGAGCCGAGCTGCTCGACCACGGCCGGACGCTCCTCGGACGTGAGCCCGCCGTGGTCCTCGAGCCGATGTCGAGGGATGACGTGCGGGACGCCGTGCGCCAGGAGCTGACGGGCTACTGGTCGTGGGCGGCGCGGCGGCCCTGGCTGTTCCTGAACTCGCGGCACGCTGACCTCGCCCTGCTCAGCATGGCTCGTGCCCGCCTCACTCTCGAGTCGGGGCAGCTCGTCACGAAGACCCGTGCTGCATCCGACGTCCGCGCACCTCAGCGAGTCGTCGCCGGCCTGCGTCGGCGTCGTACGGGCGAGTCACGAGCCGTGCCGGTGGCACCGATCCTCGCCCACCACGCCTGGCACGACACCCGCCGCACGATCCATGAGCACGCTCGCCCCCACAGGACGTCGACGTCGGGATGACCCGCCTACCGCTAGAGCCCGCGCGGATTCCTCGACGACCGATACCCCAGGACCCACTCGCCGTCGACGGTGTCGATGACGACGACCTCGCGCGCGCGGAACCACCCGCGCTGCTCGACCACTCGTCCTCCACCCGTCAGGTACTCGTGGGCCACAAGGGCAAGCGCACGGATCTCTTTCTGCAGCTCGGCGACGTCCTCGTCGTAGTCGAAGATGATCGCGCTGACACGGTGACCGAAGAGGGTGAGGTCGACCCATCCCGTCGTGGCGGCTCGGATCCCGGCGCGACGGCCGACCACGTCGATGCTCGTGAGCGTCGCTCGGGCGATGTGCCCGGCCCTCGGGTCGGTGTCGAGGACGACGGCGGCCACATCGGCCACGACCTCCGTCACAGTGGCAACCAGCACGTCGCTCATCACGGTGAGCCAGTTCGAGTCGTCCACGTCGCCACCCTCCCCCATTCGCGTGCAGCGAGGCCGGACATCCTGCGGGACGCGCACCTAGGGTCTGCACCATGACCTCGTTCATCAAGTCGGTGACGTTCGACTGCCACGAGCCCCTGGTCGTCGCCGAGTTCTGGGCTGCGGCCCTCGGCTCGGACGTCGACGAGGACAGCACGCCGGAGCGGGCGTGGGTCGAGCCGGCGGGGTGGGGTGGCCCGAGCCTGTGGTTCCAGCAGGTGCCCGAGGACAAGGTGGCCAAGAACCGCCAGCACTTCGACCTCCGGGTGATGGGCGACCTGGTCGAGGAGCGCAAGCGACTGGTTGCCCTCGGCGCGACCGTGCAGGGCGGGGAGGGCGACCTCGTGGTGATGCTCGACCCCGAGGGCAACGAGTTCTGCCTGGAGAACTGACGCTGTCGGTGCCGCGAGGCAGACTGCCGGCATGGACGCTGCCGCCCTCCTCACCCGCCTTGCAGCGGTCATCGATGCCCATGACTGGGACCACCTCCCCGACCTGCTGCACCCCGACTTCACCTGCCGGCTCGCGCACACCGGTGAGGTCTTCGACCGGGAGCAGTGGGTGCGGTTCAACGCCGACTACCCCGGCTTCGAGCGGATGCTGGTCGAGGACCTCGTCACCGACGGCGACCGCGGCGTCCTGCGTGCGAAGGTGATCGGGCGTGGCGACGGGGGCGAGGAGCTGGTCTTCGCGGTGGCGAGCTACGCCTCGACGAAGGAGGGCCTGCTCAGCGAGCTCGTCGAGGTCTGGGCCGACGTCGACCAGGCGCCGCCACCCGGCACACGGCTGGCCTGACGCGGTGCTGCCCGAGCCCACCGAACGCCTCCGCTTCCGCCCGATGCAGATGGCGGACCTCGACCATGTGACGGCCGTCCTGTCGGCTCCAGACCCCTATCCCCACGACCGTCCCGGCAGGACGCGGGACGACGCGGTGCGCTGGATCGAGTGGCAGGAGCGCAACTACGCCGAGCACGACTTCGGCCTGTGGGTCGTCGAGGCGCACGACGGGACGTTCGTCGGGGACTGCGGGCTGACGATGCAGGACGTCGAGGGCACCCCGCACGTGGAGGTCGGCTACCACGTGATGCCCGAGCAGCGCCGGCGCGGCTACGCGAGCGAGGCGGCCCGGGGCGTACGCGACTGCGCAGCCGCGCACGGCGTCGAGCACCTGATTGCGCTCATCCGGCACGAGAACCTCCCGTCGCAGGGCGTCGCCCGCAGCCTCGGCATGGAGGTCGAGCGCACGGCCTTCGTGCACGGCACCGACGCGCTGGTGTTCGGCATGCGCCTGCACCGCCCCTGACACACAGGAGCCCCGGGCCGACCACTGCGGTCGGCCCGGGGCTCCGTGAGGCGACGGACGAGCTACTTCATCTTCTTGGCGGCGACCTTCGCGAGCGGCTTGACGCTCGAGGCAGGCACGGCGGCGTCGTCGACGGCGATGACGTTGCTGATGCGCTTGCCGTCGCGGGTGAGCACGGAGCTCGAGTAGTTCGTGCCCGTGTCGAACACGGACTGCGAGTCGACGGTGAGGGACTCGTCGCCGAAGCGGAACGTCTTGCCCTTGGTGAGGGTGACCGTGGCGCCCGTCTCGGGCTGGGTGTAGGTCGAGCACTTCTTGGCGTACTTCCTGTACGACGCCATGTAGGCCTTGGCCTTGGCCTCGGTCTTCAGCTCGACCGTGCTAGTCAGCACGATGGGGTAGACGGTCGCCGACGCGCCGGTCGTGTACGTGCCGGACTTCACCTTCAGTCGCACGGTCTCCTCGCACGTCTTGCCCGGCAGGCCGATCTTCGTGACCTTCTCGGTCGAGAACTGGCCGTCGGTGAGCTCGGGGAACGCCGCGACGATGTCGGCCTGGCTCGGGGCGTCCTTGGCGGTCACGGCGGCCTGCGCGCCGGGCGCGGACACGAGGACGAGGGCGGCGGCGATGCCGACGATGGACGAGGACGTGCGGATCATGGGATCTCCTGAGGAGGTCGGTACGGGGCTTGCGTGCCGCCGCCTCCTACCCGCCTCGCGGCGGATCAATCCCCTAGTCCTCGACCAGCCCGACCCGGAGGTACTCCGCGGCGTAGGTGCCGGCCAGCAGGAGCGAGGCGTAGCGGGCCACCTCGGCGTCCGCGTCGGTCTCGACCGTCTCGACACGTACGCCGTGCCGCGCGGCGGCCGCGCGCAGGACACCCGCCTGCTCGCGGACCACCGCGTCGTCCGAGCGGTCGTCGAGGATCAGCAGCAGCGGGCGCAGGTCGGCCGGCTCCTCCGAGAAGGGGTCGGCGAAGACGTCGTGCGGCTTGGTCGCCTCGATCACGGGCAGCAGGTGCTCGGCGTCGCCGGCGATCGCGGAGCGGCCGCTGGTGCGGCGCAGCGACTCGGCGAGCCGACGGGCGGCGCGGGCGGCGAGCACCGAGCCGCCCCACACGAGCGGGTTGGTGTCGGCCATCGCGATCGCGAGCATCTTGGCCGGGTTGACCGCGAGGTCGCGGTGCGGCGAGCAGTCGGTGGCGACCCGGTCGAGGGACTCCGCGACCGACTCCGCGTCGGCGCTCGGACCGAGGTGCACGTGGGCCAGGTAGTCGAGCATGACGACCGCGGTGGCGAGCTGGTCGCCGGTCACGGTGGGCAGCACCGTGACGTGCCGGCCGGCCGCGTGCTCGCCGACCAGGGATCGCTGGGGACAGGCGACGACGACCTGGGCACCGCGGCGTACGGCCTCGGCGACGGCGGACGCGGACCCGTGGTCGTTGCCCTCCGGGGCGAGCATGACGACCAGGTCGAGCGAGCCCGTCCAGCCCGGCAGGCCGGGATTGGGCCAGGCCACGAACGGCACCGGGCACCAGGGCTCGAGCACCGCCCGCAGCAGGCGCGAGTCGGGGCCGGCGGCGATGACCGCACGCGGGCGGGCCTCGTCGCGGCCGCGCGCGATCAGCTCCGCCGTCGCCGACGCGGCCTCGTGGGCCTCCCGGCGCACCCGGGCGCCGCTCTCGGCGAGTGTGCGCAGTCGCAGGTCGACGGTCTCGAGCACGCCGGCGTCATCGAGCCGGGCCTCGTCGAACCAGGTGGCCATCAGGCGGGCTTGCGCGCCTCGTCGACCAGCAGCACCGGGATGTCGTCGCGCACGGGGTAGGCGTTGCCGCACCCCTGGCACACGAGCTCGTCGGCGCCGTCGACGACCGCGGGCTCGAGCTGCCCGTGGCAGGCCGGGCAGACGATGATGCTCAGCAGCTGGGGGTCGATGTTCACGCCGCTGATACTAGGTCAGTCGGTGGACGTGAGGACGCGCAGGTGCCCGCGCTTCGCGCCGCGGCTCGGGTCGTCCGTCGAGTGCAGCGGCGCGGGCGCCGGGGCGGGGCGCCCGGCCTCGCGCACCGCGTCGGCGAGGGCCAGCAGGTCGTCGCTGCTCGGCCCCTGGGCCTTCGGGTCCGGAGCCAGCCGGAGCACCTCCCAGCCGCGCGGCGCGGACAGCCGCTCGCTGTGCACGTCGCAGAGGTCGTAGGCGTGCGGCTCGGCATAGGTCGCCAACGGACCGAGCACGGCCGTCTGGTCGGCATAGACGTAGGTCAGCGTGTTGACCGCGGAACGACCACATGCCGTCCGGGAACAACGACGACTGGCAAGGCTCACGCCGGTGACGCTACCCGCCACCTGCACGCGCGGCGCTTAGGCTCGCGGCATGGACGACGTGAGGCGGCGGACGCGCGACCGGAGGGGTCGCGGGATGCGCGGTCCCGGCATCCTCCCGGCAGATCCGGGCACCCCCGCGCTGCGCACGGCGCGGCAGAAGTTCGACCAGCTGGTCCTCGACGTGGTCACTCCCCTCGACGAGCGCTGGCAGCGCCACCTCGGCCTCGTGGAGTACGCCGTCGAGGACGCGCCGATGCTGCCCGACGACTGGGGCGACGAGACCGTCCCGCTGTCGTCGCTGGTCCGCGGCAAGGGCCAGGAGCCCACCCGGCTGGTGATCTTCCGCCGCCCGATCGAGCACCGGGCGACCAACCGGGACGAGCTCGAGGCGATGGTGCACACGGTCGTGGTCGAGCAGCTCGCCGAGCTGCTGAACCTGACGCCGGGCCAGGTCGACGAGAGGTACGGCGAGGACGACTAGCGCCGGGTCAGCGCTGGTTCAGCGCTGGGCGGGCCGCACGTCCGCGACCTCGCTCGTCGTCGCGAGCGGCGCGAGCGGCAGCACGGACAGCCCGCGGTCGCTCACCTCGAGCGACACGACCCCTTCGGTGCGGTCCAGCCGCACCAGGGCGAGCACGGCGTCGTCGGGCAGGCGGACCCGCGCGGCGGTCGAGGGGTCGAGCTCCACCCGGCGCTCGCTCACGACGGCCTCGCCGTCCTCGTCCCAGGCCTGCAGCGTCAGCACGCCCGGCGCGGTGGCGCCCACGACGACGAGGCGCTTGGCCCCGGCAGGCAGCGCCACGGCCGCCTCCTCGGTGATCACCGGCCCGGCCGTGGAGATCGCGAGGTCGTCGGAGATCCGGGACCGCAGCGACGCAGTGACCGGTCCGGTCGCCTCGACCCGGATCGCCTGGACGCCCTCGGCCTTCCGGCCGCGCAGCACGCCGGACAGGTCGACCTCGCTCACGGAGGCCGGCGCGAGAGCGATCTCCTCCAGGCCGGACGGGGCGAACTCGCTCTCCTCGCTCACCAGCTCGAGCGTCACCCGCACCTCGCTGTCGCCGGGGTTGGCCAGCGTCAGGGTCCGGTCGGCGGCGGGGGTGCCCACCCCGGCGACGTACGACGTCGTGGCGGGCGCGGCCTGCGACGGCAGCCACTCGCGGACGGGCCGGTCACGCCCCACGGGGTCGACCTGATCGACCACGCTGGAGGCGAGCCGGCCGCGCGAGACCTGCACCCGCAGCGCCAGGGCGTCGCGGCTCGGGACGACCTCACCGAGGTCGAAGGACGCGGTGCCTCCACCGGGGACCCGGACGCCGCGCAGGGCCGGCACGTCGACCAGTGCGCTGCCGTCCCACACGGTCACGTCCGCGACGGCTGGGCCCTTGTCGGGGTTGACGAGGGTGAGGGTGGACGAGTGCTCGGCCGACGCACCGACGCCGGTGAACCACTGCTCCGGGACCGGCCGGTCGCAGCCGACCGCCGACCCGGCGCCCGAGCGGGTCACCACGAGGCCGGTGGCGAGGTCGCCGCTGCCGTTGGCCACGACGGGCTCGCGCTCGGTGACCGAGCCGATGCCGCCGTCGATCGTGGTGGTGTCGTCGTCGCGCCCGACCCGCAGCGCGAGGTCGCCCGAGCCGAGGCCGGTGCTGCCCAGCCGGAGGTCGTCGGCGCCCGGCAGGCGGGCCGGGCAGACGGCGGTCGCCCGGTCGAGCGCGGCGCTCGTGGGCGCGTAGGAGGTGGGCGGGCTCTCGGCGGGACGCACGAGCGCGAGCGCGGCGACGGTGAGCAAAGGGATCGCCAGGGCCAGCACGGTCAGCGGGGACGGCCGACGGCCGGCGGCCTCGGCGACCCGGCGGCGACCGACGGGCGGGGTGACGGGTGGGTTCTGGTCAGGCATCGGGCTGCTCCTCCCTGCGCTGGCGCACGGTCGGCGCCGCCAGGACCAGCGCGGCCAGGACGGCGAGGCCCTGCAGCACCAGCAGCCCGGTGCGCCACCACGAGCGCGGCCGGTCCAGGGAGGCGGGGTCGAGCGGCCGGTCGACCCGCCAGGCACGGGTGCTGCGGTCCTCCGCGCTCGCCTGGTCGAGGCCGGCGGTGGCGTCGAGCAGGGAGGAGACCTGCCCGTCGGCGGGCGAGGTCAGCACGACGTACTCCACGCCCCGGTCGCCCAGCTCGGCCACCACCGCGGGCGTCGGCGACGACACCAGGGTGCGTACGTCGTCGGTGAGGGCGGTGTCCTCGGCGGCGAGGGTCAGCACCTCGTCCTCCCCCACGGTCGTGCCGTCGTCACGACGGATGCGGTAGGTGATGCCGTCCTCGACCGAGCCGCTGACCACGAGGACGCCGTGCTCCTGGCCGAGCAGCGAGCTCTGCTCCATGTAGACGGGGACGGAGGTCTCGGCGTCGCGGGCGAGGGCGTTGCCCGGGGTGGTGAGCCACCAGCCGAGGCCGCCGAGCGGGACGGCCGCCGCGACGACCGCGAGCGCCGTGGCCAGGCCGCGCTGCCACCAGGGGTGGTGCTCGTCGAGGCGGCGCAGGTACGCATCCGCACCCAGCACGGCGGCCACGATCGAGGTGCCCTGGAGGATCACGACGAACAGGCCGAGGCTCGGGCGGGTGGTCACCGAGGGCAGGTCGAGGCTCACGTGCGACAGCACGCCCGAGACGACCGCGGCGGCGAGCGCGACGATCCAGCAGATGACGACGGGCACACGCGTACGCCGCGGGGCAAGGGCGGCGAGCGCCAGGGCGACGAGCACGGCACCGAGCCAGGCGGGAGCGCCGAGGTCGTTGAGCCGACCGGTGAGCAGGCCGCCGAAGGTGACCTGGTCGACGGTGATCCGGCCCGCCTCCAGGAGCAGGCCGGACGCCGAACCGGTGGTGACGAGCGGGACCAGCCACGGCGCCAGCAGCACCGGGGTGGCGGCGACGGCCACGACCGGCGGGCCCCAGCTGTCGCGCTCCTTGAGCAGGCGCGGCGAGATGACCGCTGCGGCGCCGAGGACGACCGCGGTGGAGAGCAGCGCGAAGAGCCAGAGGCCGGGCACGAACGCGGCACCCAGGGCGAGCAGAAGGGCGGTGCGCCAGGCCGCGCGCCAGCGTCGGTCGCGGTCGGGGTCGACGAACCCCAGCGCGGCGTGGGCGGCCCACGGCAGCAGGGCCGCGACCGCGACGGTCCCGAAGCGACCCTCGGCCCAGGCGCCCGACGACACCGGGACGAGCGCGTAGGTCAGTGCGCCCCACACCACGAGCCAGCGCGGCAGCCCGAGCGGGTCGACGAGGCGGCCCACCACCGCGAGCAGGCGCCAGGCACCCCACGCGGCGAACGGCACGGCCAGCAGCATCAGGGCCGACACCACCGCTCCGGTGTGGCCGAACATCAGCCACGCGGCCATCGCGAAGGGCAGGACGTAGGCCGGGGCGGGCACGTCGGTGCCGGTGCCCAGCGGGAGCCACGTGGAGACGTGCAGCGACCACCAGTCGGAGGCGGCGGCCGGCACCGGCGAGAGCGCCCCGCCGACGATCGTGCCGAAGGCCTCGTGCGCGGCCACCAGGGCCAGGACGCCGAAGAGCACCAGCACGACCGCCACCGGGTTGGTGAAGAAGCGCGCCACCAGGCCGCTGTCGGTGAGGTAGGCCTCCTCGTCGTCCTCGCCTGAACCGGAGGGCGAGCGCCGCTGCTGGGCAGCCGCCGCCTGGTCCGGGGTCCGGGCGGCCCGCCGCCGCTCGGCGACGTCGGCGGCCTGGCCGGTGAGCGCCGATCCGAGGTCGGCGACGAAGTCGAGCCCGTGCCGGTAGGGCAGCCACGCCGGCGCCAGCAGGTGTCGTACGTCGCTGGGCTCGCCCTCGCGGCGTCGCGCACGCTCCCGGCGCGCGGCCAGCACCTGGCCCGGTCGCCCGTGCACGGACAGGACGGCGGCGAGCTCGTCGAAGCCCTCCCCGACCGCGCGGACCGCGAAGAAGCCGAGCACGCGGAGGATCGAGCCGAGGAAGAGGCGGACGTAGTGCCAGGCGAAGCTGCGGCCGGACACGTTGGCCAGCGACGTCAGCAGAGCGGCCCGGCGCTCCTGGTAGTGGGTGTGGCGGCCGGTCAGCGGCGTACGCCGGATGCCGCGGTGGGCGGCCTCGGCGTGGAACACCACGGCCTGCGGCACGACGATCGTGCGGTGCCCGGCCAGCGCCGCCCGCCAGCCGAAGTCGATGTCGTTGCCGAAGATCGGCAGGTCCTCGTCGAGGCCGCCGAGCGCCTCGAGCACCTCGCGCCGCACCAGCATGCCGGCGGTGTTCACCGCCAGGACCTCGCGGACCTCGTCGTGCTGGCCCTGGTCGTACTCCCCGCGCTCCAGGCCGGTCTCGCGGCGACCGGTGCCGGTGATCGTCAGGCCGACCTCGAGGAGCCGGCGCAGGGACGGCCATTCGCGCAGCTTGGGGCCGAGGATCGCGGCGGTGGGGTGCGCCTCGGCGGCGGCGAGCAGCTCGGCGAGGGCAGCCGGGTCGGGATTGCTGTCGTCGTGCAGCAGCCACACCCACTCGTCGGGTCCGGTGGTGGGGGCGAGTCCGAGGCCGTGGCGCACGGCCGCGGGATAGCTGGTGGAGCCGTGGACGACGTCGAGGACGAGATCCGGGACCCGGTGGTCCGGACCGGCCGACGAGAAGGCGTTCTCGACGAGCTCGACACTCTCGTCGCGGCTGGTCGTGTCGACGGCGACGACGCGGTCGACCGGGAGGGTCTGCCCGATCAGACCAGCGAGAACTGCCGGCAGCCACCTCGCCCCGTCATGGCTGACGAGAAGCGCAGTGACGGACACCGGAGCACCTTAGCGAGGCGCTCCAGACGGCCAAAAACGGCTCAGACGGCGCGCTTCTTGAGCTTGCGGCGCTCGCGCTCGGACAGCCCGCCCCAGATGCCGAAGCGCTCGTCGTTCATCAGCGCCGACTCGAGGCACTCGTCGCGGACCTCGCACGTCAGGCACACCTTCTTGGCCTCGCGCGTGGAGCCGCCCTTCTCGGGGAAGAACGCCTCGGGATCCGTCTGCGCACACAGCGCACGGTCCTGCCATCCCAGCTCCTCGCCCTCAGGCTCGAGGAGGAACAGTTCTGCTCTCATGGTGTAGCCCTTTCGACCCTGATCAAGCTAACGACACTGTGGGAATTACATGCCTGTCGTACCCCGCAAGTCAAGCCCGGATCTGATATGGCCAATCCCCGTACGGCAGGCTGGTCCTGTGCCATCATCTGCGCTCCCGCTCCGCCGTATCACCGTCCTCTCCGGAGGTGTCGGCGGGGCAAGGTTCGTCCAGGGTCTGCTGCACGGCCTGCGCTCCGGCGCCGTGCCCGGTGGATCCGCCGACACCGAGATCACCGTCATCGCCAACACCGCCGACGACTGGTGGATCCACGGCCTCAAGGTGTGCCCCGACCTCGACACGCTGATGTACACCCTCGGCGACGGCATCGACGTCGACCGCGGGTGGGGCCGGCGCGACGAGACGTGGAGCGCGAAGACGGAGCTGGAGGCCTACGGCGTCGAGCCGACGTGGTTCGGCCTCGGCGACCGCGACATCGCCACCCACCTCGTGCGCACGCAGATGCTCGAGGCCGGGTTCACGCTCTCGCAGGTGACCGAGGCCCTGTGCCGGCGCTGGCAGCCGGGGGTCACCCTCGTGCCGATGAGCGACGACCGCGTCGAGACCCACATCGCCGTCGCCGACCCCGACAGCCCGAGCGGACGCTCGGTGATCCACTTCCAGGAGTACTGGGTGCGCCTGCGGGCGGCCGTGCCGGCCGAGACCGTCATCGTCGTCGGCCAGGACGCCGCCACCCCCGCGCCAGGGGTCCTCGAGGCCATCGCCGACACCGACCTGTTGATCGTGCCGCCGTCGAACCCGGTCGTCTCGGTCGGCACCATCCTCGGCGTGCCCGGGATCCGCGACGCGGTCCGCGCGAGCGCCGCCCCCGTGGTCGGCCTCTCCCCCATCGTCGGTGCCTCCCACGTGCACGGCATGGCCGCCCAGATGCTGACGAGCATCGGTGTCGAGGTCGGCGCCGGGGCCGTCGGCGTCCACTACGGCGCCCGGTCGGCCGGTGGCGTGCTCGACGGCTGGCTCGTCGACACGCGCGACGCCGACCAGGTGCCGCTCCTGGAGGAGGCCGGGCTGCGCGCCCGCGCCGTGCCGCTGATGATGAGCGCCCCCGACGCGACGGCCGCGATGGCGGCCGAGGCCGTGGCCCTCGTCCAGTCATGAGGATCGAGGTCTGGGCGCCCGACGGCGTCCCCGAGGTCGTCGCAGGCGACGACCTGGCCGGCCTCGTGCTCGCAGCGCTGGCGGACGGCGCAGGCGGGACCGGCCTGGCCGACGGCGACGTCGTGTCGGTGACCAGCAAGGTCGTGAGCAAGGCCGAGGGCCGGACCCGCGAGGGCGACCGCGAGGCCGCGATCGACGAGGAGTCCGTACGGCTCGTGGCGCGGCGCGGCGCCACCCGCATCGTGCGCCACCGGCTCGGACTGACGATGGCCGCGGCGGGCGTCGACGCGTCCAACGTCGCGGCCGGCTCGATCGTCCTGCTCCCGCTCGACCCGGACGCCTCGGCGCGATCGCTGCGCCGCGAGATCCACGCGCGGTCGGGCGTGAACGTCGGCGTGATCGTCACCGACACCGCCGGTCGGGCGTGGCGCGAGGGCCAGACCGACATCGCCATCGGCGCCGCCGGCCTGCTCGTGGCGGAGGACTTCGCCGGTCGCACCGACCCCTACGGCAACCAGCTCGCCGTGACCCTGCCGGCCGTCGCAGACGAGCTCGCCGGCGCCGCCGAGCTGGCGCAGGGCAAGCTGACGGGCCGGCCGGTCGCCGTCGTGCGCGGTCGGACCGACCTGGTGCTGCCGCCCGGCGAGGACGGGCCGGGTGCCGCCTCGCTCGTGCGCGCCGACGGGCACGACCTGTTCGGGTGGGGCGCCCGCGAGGCCGTCGTACGAGCGCTGGCCGGGGTTGCCGCGGACCGACGCCCCTTCGGCGCACCCGTCCCCGAGGACGAGCTGCGGGCCGCACTCGGCCGGCTGCCCGACCGGTCCGACCGCACCGCCGTGGAGGCCGTGTGCTTCGCCCACGGTTGGCAGGTCGATGCGTGGGAGAGCGACGTCGTGTTCCGCGTCTCACCTGCGACTACGTAGACTCTCCCACCGCAGCCCCAGCAGCGACCCTCCCGCAGTCGAACCGAGAGACCCAGAGCACCGTGGCCAAGCAGGCAAAGACCGACCGCCAGGCGGTCATCGACTCCATCCGCTCCCAGCAGTCGAAGTCGGAGAACCGACGCGGCCTGGCCATCGTGGGCGTGTGCGTCCTCGTCGCCGTCCTCATCGTGGGCGCCGCGGCCTTCAAGCCGGTCAAGGACTGGTACGACCTCCGCTCCTACGCCTCCGACTCGCTCGGTGAGATCGGCGCCAAGGCGTCGGCCTGCCAGAAGGTCGAGACCCAGAAGGCCGACGGCAACCAGAACCATGTCGACCCCGGCACGCCCGTGAGCTATCCCGACGCCCCGCCGGCGTTCGGCCAGCACTGGAGCGTGTGGGACTCCATGGACCGCAAGCTCTACACGACCTCGGACCGTCCCGACCTGGGCGAGCTGGTGCACAACCTCGAGCACGGCTTCACGATCCTCTGGTACGACGAGACGATCGCCGACAGCGAGGCGAAGATGGACGACCTGCGCGGCATCGCCTCCAAGCTCCAGGGCACCACCGACCTGCGCGACAAGTTCAAGGCCGTGCCGTGGACCTCTGAGGACGGCAAGGCCTTCCCGAAGGGCCAGCACGTCGCGATGACCCACTGGTCCGTCGGCGGTGCCGGCGAGACCGACCCGTCCAAGCAGGCCGGCGTCTGGCAGTACTGCTCCGACGTGAGCGGCGCTGGACTGGAGACGTTCATGCAGGACTACCCCTACATGGACTCCCCGGAGCCCAACGCGGTCTGACGGCCCACCCTCCGTGGCCACCTTCGCCGAGGTCCTCGCCGCCCAGCTGCGGCGGGACCCCGGTCGACCGCTGGTGACGTTCTACGACCACGCGACCGACGAGCGCGTCGAGCTGTCGGTGACGACGTACGCCAACTGGGTGGCCAAGGCAGCCGGCCTCCTCACCGAGGTGGCCGACCTCGAGCGCGGGATGGCGCTGCGCATCGACCTGCCGCCGCACTGGCTGTCGCCGGTGTTCCTGGGCGCGGCGTGGAGCGTCGGCCTGCGGGTCACCACCGCCGACTCCCCCGACGCCGTCGTGTGCGGCTCGGACACGCTGGACGCCTGGGCTCCCCGCGCCGGCTCGATCCCGGTGCTGGCCTGCAGCCTGCGACCGCTCGGCGTCCGCTTCGCCGAGCCGCTGCCGGCCGGCGTGCTCGACGTGGGCGTCGAGATCTGGTCGCAGCCCGACGGCTGGTCGCCGTGGGACCCGCCGACCGACGACGACCTCGCCACCGACGACCTGACTCAAGGAGACGTGAACGAGCTGACGGCCGCCGTCGGGAGCTCTCTCACCGACGGCGGCCGTCTTCTGTCGGTGGCCGACCCGGCTTCCCCACCAGGAATGGCCACCTTCACCGAGCCCCTCGGACGAGGAGGCTCGCTGGTCCTTGTCCGCAATCCCGACCCGGACCGCCTCGACGGCGTCTACGACGCCGAGCGGGCGACCGCCCGAGCCTGACCGCGGCCCTCCCTTCTAGCCCGCCAGGTCGAAGGCCCCCAGTCCCTCGCCCAGCAGGCGCGGCGCGGAGACGCCCGACCTGCGGCCGCCGAAGACGTACGCCACACCGCTCGTGCGGTCGCGGACGATGTAGTCGGCCCTGCCCTTGAGCTTCATCGGCTGCACCTCGAGCACCCAGTCGTAGCCCGAGAGGTCGGAGGGCAGCCCGGCGGGCGACGGGACCGTGCCCTTCACCGGGACGGCGGCGCCGAAGCTGCTGCCGTTGCCGGTCCAGACGGAGAGTGCGCCCCCGGACGGGGTGCCGATCAGGTCGGGCAGGCCGTCGCCGGTGACGTCGCCGACCGCCGACAGGCCGGCGACGCCGGCCCACCCGCCGCCCAGCAGGGTCGGCGCCGCCAGGGCGCCGGTCCCGTTGCCGGCATAGAGGTACAGCTCGCCCGCGGTATTGCGGGCCAGGACGTCGCCGAAGCCGTCGCGGTTCACGTCGCCGGCGTTGAGCAGGGTGTCCATGCCCGCGAAGGAGACGCCGGTGTCGATCGCCGCACCGAGCTCGAAGGTGTCCCGGTTGGCGACGACCACCAGCTGCTTGCCCGCGACGCCGACGAGGTCGGCACCCTGGCCGCCCACCATCTGCGCTCCGGTGATCAGCCGCATCGACTTGAGGTTGGTGGCGGGGCCGAGGGCGGCGCCGTAGGTGCCGTCGCCGCGACCGGGGAGCAGCATCATGTTGCCGGTGTAGGTGCGCGCGACGAGGTCGGCCCGACCGTCGCCGTTGAAGTCACCCGCGACGTAGCGGTTGTAGCGCCAGGAGCCGGCGACCTTCGTCGGCTTCGCGAAGCGGCCCGTGCCGTAACCCGTCTGCAGGAGCAGGCGGTTCTTCGTGCGGAGCAGCAGGTCGGCGCGACCGTCGCTGTTGACGTCGCCGGCGCCGATGATCTGCCGGTAGTTCCCGTAGCCCTTGCGGGTGGCCTTGCGGTCGAAGCCGCCGCGGCCGGTCGCGACGAGCGTGGTGAGACGACCCTTGAAGCGGGCGACCAGGTCGTTGCGGCCGTCGCCGTTGATGTCGCCGGCGGCGGTGAGCAGTGAGTAGCCGCGCAGCGAGAGCTTCTTCGCGGTCTTGCCGAACTTGCCGTTGCTCGAGCCCGCACGGATGCGCGCCTCGCCGGACGTGTCGAGCGTGACCAGGTCGGCGACGCCGTCGCCGGTGAGGTCGGGCGACACGAGGACCTCGGAGCGCTTGTCCCAGCCCTTCTTGCCGACGACGATGCGTTGCTGGAACGACGTCAGGCCACCGGTGGGGATCACCAGGCCGCGGCCGTCGCCCGAGCGGCGGACGACGAGGTCGGGGTAGGGCGAGGCGTCGAGGTTGTTCTGTGGGTTGGGCTCCGACACCTCGATCGGCACGACGACCGGGGTCACCGGCGCGGCCTGCGAGGCGTACTGCCGGATCAGCGGGAGCTGGGCGTAGAGGTACTTGCCGGGGCAGGCGGTCGAGCCGGCGTCGCGGTGGCCGTTGATGGCCTGGAACGTGCGGCTCCCGATCCGCTGCGAGGTGGAGGCGGGGTTGACCCCGTGGAGGGAGAGCTTCCAGGCGAAGAGCTGGCCGTAGGCGCGCAGCATCGCGTCGGGGGGCTGGACGGTGTCGAAGTTGCCGATGGCCGACATCGCGAACGAGTACTGGTTGTAGTTGAGCGTGTGAGCGCCCACGACCGGCTTGTCGACGCCGCCGAAGCGGCCCTCCCAGATCCGGCCGAACCGGTCGACGAGGAAGTTGTAGCCGATGTCGCTCCAGCCGCGGGACTTCACGTGGTAGGCGTAGATGCTCCGCAGGATCGCCGGCACCTGCGCCTCGGTGTAGTCGTTGGCGTTGACCGTGTGGTGGACGAAGCCGCCGCTGATCGAGCCGTAGCGCAGGGCGCTCTTGTCGCGGATGCTCTCGTCGGCTCCCCACTGGGCGCGGGAGAAGATCGTCGGCGCCGCGACGGCCCTGTTCGTGCGGGCGGACTGGAGGGTGAGGCCCTGCGAGCCGGATTCCGTGTCGTCGCCCAGCATCGAGCCCTGCTGCGCGTAGTCCTGGTCGTAGGACTCCGTGCCGGTCCCCGGGCCGTCGGCCGGCTTCTCGACGTCGCTCGACCTCGCCGAGCCGGGGTCGACCAGCGCGAGGGAGAGGTCCTCGGGCAGCGGGGTGCCGTCGGTGAGCGCCTTGACCTGGACGTCGTCGACCTCGCCGACGAACGTCACCTCGGTGCCGGGGCGGGCGTTCGCCGCCTCTGCACTGCCGGCGTCGGCGGCGTGGTCGTCGCGGTACTGCAGGTCCTCCCAGTCGCTCCACTTGTCGCCGGTGCGGGTGCGCACCTGCAGGGCGATCTGGTCCTCCTCGAGGTCCTCGCCGTGCTGCCAGGTCACGCCGATCGCGGCGAAGCCCGTGACGGCCTGTGGCTTGCTGGTGACGCGCGCATCCGTGGCGCCGCCCGCGACCGTACGACCGCGCAGGCCGGCGAAGCCGCCCTGGGTGCCGGTGAGCGGCACCTCGGTCACGGTCGGCGTGACCGGCCTGGTGGGCACCGTCGCCGACATCAGCTCGGCGGGGACCGCCTGGCCGCTGCGCGCGGGCTGCTGCCCGGGGTGGCCACCGACGATGTCGAGGGAGACCACGCCGGACGCGGGCGTGAGGACGACGAGCACGACACCGAGGGCCAGCACCTGCTGGCAGAGGGTGACGAGACGGGCCTGAAGAGGTCGCATGAAAGATCTACTCCTGTGTGGGGGAAGGTCACACAAGGCAGGAGTTTCACACCAGTCACACCAGTCACGGAAGAGTTTCTGAGTAACTACAAGCGTGTAATTTCCACTCGACACGCCGTTACATGGGTGTAATTCTTTTCTAGATGTCGGTGCCGAGCTCGTCGTCGTCGCCGCTGTCGTCGCCGTTGTCGTCGTAGTGGAGGTAGTGGATGCCCTCCTCGACGTCGCCGTCGAAGCCGAGGCGGCCGTTCTCCATGACGAGGACGCGGTTGCAGAGGTTGCGGACCGAGCCGGGGGCGTGCGAGACGTAGAACATGGTCACGCCGGAGGCGACGATCTGGTCCATCCGCTTCTTGCACTTGCGCTTGAAGGGACGGTCCCCCACCGCCAGCGCCTCGTCGGCGATGAAGATGTCGGCGTCGACATTGACCGCGACCGAGAAGCCGAGGCGCGCCTTCATGCCGGAGCTGTAGTAGGCGACGTCGGTGTCGAGGAACTTGCCGAGGTCGGCGAAGTCGACGATCTCGTCGAACTTGCGATCGGTCTCGGCCCGCGACATGCCGAGGATGGCGGCGTTGAGGTAGAGGTTCTCGCGCCCGCTGAGGTTGTTGTCGAAACCGGTGCCGGTGGCGATGAGCCCCGCGATCCGGCCGCGGGTGAGCACGGAGCCGGAGTCGGGACGCATCACGCCGCTGATGAGCTTGAGCAACGTCGACTTGCCCGACCCGTTGAGGCCCATCAGGCCGACCGCCTCGCCCTCGTGGACGGAGAAGGTGACGTCGTCGACCGCATTGAACGTGTCGTGCGTCTTGCGACCGCGGGCCTTGGCCAGGACCGTCTGCTTGAGCGAGCGCTGGTAGGACAGCGTGAACGCCTTGGTGGCGTTCTCCACCTGGATCATCGTCGTCATCAGAGGCGCTCCGGGACCTTGGCCTCGAGCCGCGCGAAGACGCGCTGGGCGAGCACGAGGAGGACCAGCGACACCGCGAGCATGATGAGCCCCCGCGTGAAGAGGTGGTCAGGCATGTGCACGGCCGCCGTCGCCTCCGGGTCGGCCGTCGTACCGATCCAGAATCCACGCTGGATGAGCAGCACGGCCTCGGCCATCGGGTTCGCGAGGTAGTAGTTCGCCACGTCGCCACCGAAGCGCGTGTCGACCAGCGTGAAGGGATACATCATCGGGACGCTGAAGGTGACGAACTGGGTGAGGGTCTGGGCGATCTTGCTGACGTCGCGCATGAAGACGTTGCCGACGCTGAAGACGAGTCCCAGCGCGAGACCCAGGGCCGCGGCCAGGCTGAACCCCAGCAGGGCGGCCGCCATCCCGACGAGGTCGGGCCTCCAGCCCAGCGCGATGCAGGGCACCAGCAGGATGATGATCATCGGGATGGTGTGCCACGCGGCCACGAGCATCCTCGCCACCGGGAACATCTCGCGCGGCACCGGCAGCTTGGTGATCAGCGAACGGTTCTGCACGAGCGACTGCGTGCCGCCGTTGAAGGTCTCGGTGAAGAAGTGGACCATCACCATCCCCGCGAACAGGTGGATCGCGAAGTTCTCGATCGTCCCTTCCCCGCGGCCGATCATCACCTGGAAGAGGAAGTAGAACATGCAGAAGCGGATGGCCGGCTGCAGGTAGCTCCAGAGCCATCCGAGCACGGTCCCCTGGTAGCGGGACTGGATGGTGTTGCGGACCAGCATCCCCAGCAGGTAACGGCGGCGGACGACCTCGCGGAGCCCCGTCGCCGCTGGCGGCGCCAGGGGCAGGGACTCGAGCTCGCTGAGCGTACGCCGTGCCGGCTCTGCGGGCGTCGAGCTCACGAGCCGCTCACTCATCATCACCTGCGGGCTGCTCGGCCCAGGGTGCGAACGTCTTCTCCCACGACGCGGGCGAGGTGATGTCGCCGAGGGCCTCGCGGTACTGGCGGGCGAGCTCGGGCCACTCGCGGTGGAAGCGGCGGTGGATCTCGATCGTGCGCTTCATCAGGTCGCGGTAGTGGGCGGGGTCGCGCTGGTAGAGCGCGACCGACGAGCCGTCGTTCATCGACACCACGGCGGAGTCGTACTTCACGAGGTTCCACCACTTGGCGTCCATCGCGGTGAGCTCGGCCTCGGGAAACTCGCCGGACATCTCTCGCACCGGCCGCAGCTGGCGCAAGGGAGCGAGGACCGCACTGATCGCGGTGGACTTGCGCCCGGGGATCTCGATGTCGGACTTGCCCTTCTTCGGCGGCTTCTTGCGACGCACGGGGGGCAGGTCGTCACGGTCCACGTGGAGCTGGGCGTCCGGCCACTGCTTGCGGAACGCGTTGATGTCGGCCAGCTTCGTCGCGAGCTCGCCGTGCAGTGCGTGCGGGCCACGCAGGACGTCCTCCATCGCCAGGTGGCGCAGCTCCGCGGTGGAGTACTGCAGCGAGGCGAGGTGCTTCACCTGGTGGTTGAGGCTCTCCCGGACCATCCGGCCGCCGCGCTCGTAGGGCGAGTGCAGCAGCGCCGCGATGATCCGGTTGCGGTGGTGGAAGTAGGACTGCCAGTCGAGGCCGTCGTTCTTGTCGGTCCACGGCACGTGCCACACCGCCGCGCCCGGGAACGACACGGTCGGGTAGCCGGCCCGCTTGGCGCGCAGTCCGAACTCCGAGTCGTCCCACTTGATGAAGACCGGCAGGGACAGCCCGACCTCCTCGAGCACGACGCGCGGGATCAGGCACATGAACCAACCGTTGAAGTCGACGTCCGCGCGCTTGTGCAACCAGCGCGAGGAGCGCAGGTTGCGGGCACCGAAGTCCCACTGGCTGTAGCCGTCGAGACGGGTCTGCCACCAGAAGCGCCACGGCTGGATGATCTCGCCGAACGAGTGCATCTCGGACCGGCTGTAGAGGTTGAACATGTGGCCACCGACGATGGTCGGCCGCTTGGCGAGGTCGCCGAAGGTGACCGCCCGGATGATGCCCTCGGGCTCGGAGACGACGTCGTCGTCCATCATCATCGCGTAGGTCGCGGTGCCCTTGCGGACGCTCTCGAGCTGGCCGCGGGCGTAGCCGCCGGAGCCGCCGAGGTTGCCCTGCACGATCACCCGGAGCTTGTCCCCCAGGCCCGCCCTGGCCGACGGGAAGTGAGCGCTGTCGGTGACCTTGTCCTTGCCCTGGTCCATCACGAAGACCGTGTCGAGGTAGGGCTGGAGCTCCTCGGCGTCACCGAGCTGGCCCAGGAGCTGGGCGCTCATGTCGGGGAGCATCGTGGTGATGCAGACGTCGACGGTGCCGTGCTCGGCGCGGTCGGCCGGAACCTGCGCGGTCCACTCGGCGCCGTCGACCGTGGCACCGTGGTCGCCGGCGACGACGTCGTACCAGTACCAGCCGCCGTCGACGAACGGCTTGAGCGGCAGGGCGAAGGTGAAGGTGCCGCTGTCCCCCTCGACGGTCGCGGCGTCCACGCGCTGCGAGTGCCCGCGTGCCATGGACTTGTAGACCGTCACCATCGACCCGGCGCCGGTCACCGACACGGTGAGCTCGACGTCCGTCACGACGGTGTGCCTGCGCCAGTAGGACGCCGGGAACGCGTTGAAGTAGGTGCCGAAGGAGAGCAGCTGCGACGGCTCGAGACGGAGCGCGGTCCGCGAGCGGATCTGGTCGGGGTGCAGCTTGCGACCGGTGGAGGTCGACTGGCGGATCGCGGCGTTGTTGAGATCCTTGGCCGCCTTGTCGCCGCCGACCGCGTCGCGGTCGGTGTCGAGCTTGGCGTCCTCGAGGTCGACGTAGAGCGGGAAGACGTCGGTGTCGCGGTCGAGGGGCAGGATCTGCCGCTGGAGCAGTCGGGTGGTGGTGCTCATGCGTCGATGCCTCCGCTGGTCAGCTCGGCGCCCTCGGTGAAGTGCGGCTTGAGCTTGTTGTCGTACATCGACAGCGCGGCGCCGATGGCCATGTGCATGTCGAGGTACTTGTAGGTGCCGAGCCGGCCGCCGAACAGGACCATCGGCTCGGCCTGGGCGAGCTCGCGGTACTTCAGCAGCTTGGCGCGGTCGTCGGCGGTGTTCACCGGGTAGTAGGGCTCGTCGCCCTCCTCCGCGAAGCGGCTGTACTCGTGGACGATCACGCTCTTGCCCGGCAGGTGGGTCTTCTCGCGCTCGGGGTGGAAGTGCTTGAACTCGATGATGCGCGTGTAGGGGACGTCCTGGTCGTTGTAGTTGACGACGCCGGTGCCCTGGAAGTCGTCGGTGTCGACGACGCTCTCCTCGAGGTCGACGGTGCGCCACGACAGGCGCCCCTCGGAGCTCCCGAAGTACTCGTCCACCGGCCCGGTGTAGACGATCGGCACCTTGCCCTTGTAGTCGTCGGCCACTGCGAAGAAGTCGGTCTCGAGACGGACCTCGATGTTGGGGTGGTCGGCCATCTTCGACAACCACGCCGTGTAGCCCTCGGTGGGCAGTCCCTCGTAGGTGTCGCTGAACCAGCCGTTCTGGAACGTGTAGCGCACGGGCAGCCGGGTGATGATGTCGGCGCTGAGCTCGGTGGGGTCGGTCTGCCACTGCTTGGCGGTGTAGCCCTTGATGAACGCCTCGTAGAGCGGGCGGCCGATCAGGCTGATCGCCTTCTCCTCGAGGTTGGAGGCGTCCTCGGTCGCGACCTCGCTCGACTGCTCGGCGATCAGCGCGCGCGCCTCGTCGGGCGTGTGTGACTTCCCGAAGAACTGGTTGATCAGGGCGAGGTTGAGCGGCAGGGAGTAGACCTGACCCTGGTACTTCCCGAACACCTTGTGCCGGTAGTCGGTGAACGACGTGAACCGGTTGGCGTACTCCCACACGCGCTCGTTGGAGGTGTGGAAGAGGTGGGCGCCGTACTTGTGCACCTCGACGTTGGTCTCGGGGTCGCGCTCGCTGTACGCGTTGCCGCCGAGGTGGTGGCGCCGCTCGAGGATGAGCACGCGGAGGCCGAGCTCCTCGGCGCAGCGCTCGGCGATCGTGAGGCCGAACAGTCCGGCGCCGACGATGACGAGGTCGGGCAGCGAGGCATCGTGCGTCTGACCCTGGGACAAGGGATGAACTCCTGTGGTTGAGAGGCGCCGTGAGAGGCGCGCCCGAGTCTAGCGAGGGGGACGGGCCGGTCCCGACACGCGGCGCATGCCCCGCGCGGAGGCCATGGCCCGGATCACGTTGCTGGCCTCGGCTCGTCCGCCGCGCAGCGGGCTGAGCACCACCACGGCCAGCGTGATCAGCCACGGCTTGAGCCGGACCAGCACGTTCTCCCCGTGGCGCAGGTGCACCACGAAGAGGTTGCGGTACATGTAGAAGCCCTTCCAGCCCGACAGGTCGTGCTGCTGGTTGAAGTCGAGCTGGCGGACGAGGACGGCGTCGCGGACCGCCCAGACCTTGCGACCGGTCTCCCGCGCGCGCACGGCGAAGTCGACGTCGTCGTAGAAGATGAAGAAGGCGGGGTCGGGGAAGCCGATCTCCTCGACGACGCTGCGGCGCACGAGGAAGCCCTCGAAGGCGACGTTCTGCACCTCGACCAGGGCCGGCATCGAGGCGCGGTCGGCGTAGGTCGAGTCGACCGACGACCGCTTCGGCCGGATCGCGAGCGGGTTGCGGAGGTCGAACTCGATCGCGGCCTTCTCGGCGAGCACCCCGGCCAGGTCCTCGCGCACGGCGATCAGGCAGTCCTCGTCCACGGCCATCAGCGCCGCCAGGCAGCCGGGGGCGGGGACCACGTCGTCGTCGACCAGCCAGGTGCGGTCGTAGCCGTGGTCGTACGCCGCACGCGCGCCGCGGTGGAACCCGCCGGC
Organism: Nocardioides glacieisoli; assembly: GCF_004137245.1. Taxonomy (GTDB): domain Bacteria; phylum Actinomycetota; class Actinomycetes; order Propionibacteriales; family Nocardioidaceae; genus Nocardioides; species Nocardioides glacieisoli. The sequence continues at coordinate 317,488 of NZ_SDWS01000003.1, read as the reverse complement.
CCCGCCGACGTTGTCCTGGGCGATCACCTCGAGCGGCAGGTCACCGCGAGCGACCCGCTGCGCGAGCACGTCGGCGGTGTGGTCGGTGCTCCCGTTGTCGACGACGATGACCGCGTCGGGTGCGTGCGTCTGCGCCGCCAGCCCGTCGAGCATGCGGACGAGCAGGTCGGCGCGGTTGTGGGTGACGACCACGACCGCGACGCTCTCGCGGGTCACGACAGGTACCTCCGGTGCCCCTCGTAGTCGCCGGCGATGCCGGCCCGCATCGCCCGCAGGCTCAGCCGCAGCCGGGCCAGGCTGGGCCGGGTGAAGGTGTAGAACCACGCGGTCTTCACGACGAACGCGGCGGCGTGGAGCGGGCCGCGGTAGTCGCGGAGGTTGACCAGGTTGTTGCGGGCCATGCAGTAGTGCTTCAGGTCGCTCGGCGAGTCGTTGTAGGTCGTGCGGCCGAACATCATCGGTGTCCCGAGGTTGCCGACGCTGGGGTGCCGCACCGTCGCGGTCACGACGGTGGCGACGCGCGCGCCGGCCTCCTCGGCACGCAGCCGGTACTCGTGGTCGTCGCCCCAGATGAAGAACTCCTCGCGCGGCAGGCCGATCCGGTCGACGAGCTCCTTCGTGACGAGCACGCCGTTGAACGGGATCACGATGCCGTCGATCCGATCGTCCTTCGCGGCCTTCCGTACGTCCTCGACGGCGTGCACCACGCGGGTGCCGCCGGGGAGGCGGATCGGGAACACCAGCCGGCTCGGGTCGGCCTCGTCCACGACGAGCGGTCCCCAGAAGTCGAGGTTGTCGGCCTCCTCGAGCAGCCGCTCGAGGCAGTCGGGGTCGGGCAGGCCGTCGTCGTCCATCAGCCAGACCAGGTCGGCCTCGCGGTCGATGGCCCAGGCCAACCCGTCGTGGAAGCCGCCCGCGCCGCCGCGGTTGGTGGTCAGGGTGCGCGAGCGCAGCGGGATCTCGCCGGTGTGGCCGCGCACGTCGAGCCACTCCCCCGTGCCGTCGGACGACGCGTTGTCGACCACGAGCACCTCGCCCAGCCCGTCGATCTCGCCGAGGCGATCGACCAGCTTCTGCAGCAGGCCGAGCCGGTTGAAGGTGACCACGACCGCGACGATGCGGGGCAGTGGTCCGGTGCTCACGGCGTACACCCTAGGGGCCGGGCGAGGGACGGCCGTCCCGGGCGTCGCGCTCAGCACACCGCGCCGAGGTCCTCCGACTCGTTGGCCGCGTAGCCCTCGGCCATCGAGCCGACCGAACCACCGGTGACGGACTGGGGGGCCACAGGCGCGGGCGGCGACGGCTTCGCGGCGGGCGTCTCCTCCGCGGGCGCGTCCGTCGCGGGTGCCTCCGTCGGAGGTGCCTCCTCGGCGGGCGCGGCCTCGGCAGTCTCCTGCGCGGGAGGCTTGACGCCCTCGGCCCTGGCGATGGCGGCGGCCACCTTCTGCTGTACGAGCGCGATGTCGGGATTGGCGGTGTTGATCATCGGCGGGACGAGCGACAGCGTCGCGATCTTCTGGTTCCTGGCCTTGAGCGCCAGGTCGACGAAGGTGTCCACCTCGCCGCGCGGGATGTCGGTGGAGACCATCGCCTCGCTCGCCCGGGCGATCTTCTGGAAGTTCGTCACGGCCGTCTGCGGGCTGACCTGCTGCAGCATGGCACCCATCACGCACTTCTGCCGCGCCATGCGGGAGTAGTCGTCGGAGTCGTAGCGGGCCCGGGCGAACCAGAGCGTGTCCGCACCGTTGAGCGTGCGCTTGCCCGGCTCGATGTAGTGGAAGAACGAGTCGCTCGGGAGGCCGACGGGAATCTTCTGGCGCACGTTGAGCTCGACCCCGCCGACCGCGTCGACGAGGTCCTTGAACCCCTCGAGGTTCACCATCGCCCAGTAGTTCATCTTCAGGCCGGTGATGCCCTCGACGCCCTGGATCGTGGCGTCCACGCCCGGGTTCTTCGAGCCCTTGAAGAGCGCTGCGTGGTCGAGCGCCCAAGTGGCGAGGCCGTTGAGGTACATCCCCTCCTCGTCGAAGCCGTCGGGGAACTGCTCGGCCATCACCGAGCCCTCGGCGAACGGGAAGTTCTGCATGTTGCGCGGCAGCGAGATCAGCACCGTCTTGCCGGTCTCGGCGTCGATGCTGGCGACCGTCATCGAGTCGGGTCGCAGTCCCCAGCGGCCCGCGCCGGCGTCGCCGCCCATCAGCAGGACGTTGTACCGGCCCTGGTGGGCGCCGACCGCCGTGCCGTTGCCGAACATCGAGATCATGAAGTCGCGCTGCACGCCGACCACGTGCGCACCGAAGAGCAGCGCGCCGGCGACGCTGAAGCACAGGAAGCCGTTGACGCCCACGATCGCCAGCCGGTGCTGCCGCCGGAGGGAGAGGGGCTGGCCGAGCCGCCACGCGTCGACGAAGAGGTAGGCCCAGCCGACGGCGAGGACCATCAGGGCGATCCGCAGCCCCTGGAGCACCATCGTGTTGGTGCCGGCCCAGAACGCCACGCCGTGGAAGAAGAACGACGCCACCAGCGTGCCGAGGCCCAGGACGACCAGCGTCGCCCAGGTGCGCAGCGCGATCCGGCCGGTGCGCCGGTTGCCCGAGACGAGCTGGGCAGACCCCGGGAGCACGAGCGTCATCAGCATCAGCGTCACCGCGCGACGGAACCGGACGCGTTGCGCACGGTCGAGCGTGGTGAACCGCATCTGGTGCGCCCCGGAGGGTGTGGCGGGCGGCATCGGGGGCCTTTCAGCTGGGGGAAGTCAGCCCGACCAGTATCACCAGTCACACCCGTCACACCCGTGTGCGACGCGCCGTGGCCAGCAGGTCAGCAGACGTTCCGCTCCGCGTCCCACCCCTCGGAGGCCACCTCGGCCACGAACAGGTCGTCCGGCTCCCGGTCGAGGAACACGAGGCGTACGGCGTCGGGGTCGGGGTTGCCGTCGTCGGGCCCGCGCCAGACCAGGCGCAGGCCGACCTTTTCCGCCGTTCTCCGCGACGCGACGTTGTGCTCGAGCAGGAAGGCCAGGACGGGGCGCTCGGGGGCGACCTCGTGGGCCGCGTCGAGCGCGGCCCTCCCCATCTCCGCGGCGTAGCCGCGGCCGAGCACCCGCTGGTCGAAGCGGTAGTAGAGGTTCCACCAGCCGCGACCGCCCCCGTCGATCCCTAGGGCCTCGTCCGGGACCATGCACCCGCCGCGACCGACGGCCGGCCCGCCGTCGGCGTCGCGCACCGACCAGTAGGCGAGTCCGTCGCGCTCGAAGCGTCGCCGGCTCGCTCCGACCATCGTCGCGCCCGCCGCGGGATCGGTGACCAGTCCCGAGGGGAAGTGCCGCCAGGACGCCGGGTCGCTGTGGATCGCGAAGAGCGCGTCGGCATCGCCCTCGACCGGCTCGTCGAGCCACAGGCGCGCGGTCCGCGCCTGCCGCCAGTCGCTCACTTCGCGCTCACTCCTCGCGGCCCCGGTCGATCTCGGTCTTCCGGGCGAGCCGGTGCGCGCGCCGGATCTCCGCCTCGCGCTGGCGGCGTACGTCACTGTCGGTCTCGGTCTGCAGCGGCGGGACCCGGCGCGAGCGGCCGTCCTCGTCGATCGCGACGAACACGAAGTAGGCACTCGCGACGTGCAGCGGCGCGTCGGCGGCGTCGCCCCACGGCTGCGCCTCGACCCGCACCCCGATCTCCATCGACGAGGTGCCGGCCCAGTTGACCTGGGCGTAGGTCGTGATGATGTCGCCGACGTGGACCGGCTCCAGGAAGGTCATCTCGTCCATCGCGGCCGTGACCGCGGGACCGCCGCTGTGGCGGTAGGCGACCGCACCGGCGGTGGTGTCGGCGAGCTTCATGATGTCGCCGCCGTGGACGTTGCCGAGCAGGTTGGCCTCGGTGCCCGAGGCGATGATGCCGAGGCTCACCCGGCTGTACGACGTGGTGCGGCTCTCACTCACGCACCGCACGGTAGCGTTCCCTCTCATGGCTGATCGTCCGCAGGGCTCCGGGATGCCCGAGAAGGGAACGCCGGAGTACGACTGGCTCTACGGGGGCAAGTCCCAGTCCCCGCCGTCCGACTCGACGCAGCGGGTGCCGACCCAGGGCGCAGCCGCCTCCGACCGCCCCGACGAGACGCGGGTGATGCCGGCGGCACGGCGGGAGGCGCGTGGCGGTGGCGGGCAGCCGCCGGACGACCGCCGGATGGCCGCGGCCTCCGCCCCGCCCCCGGCTCCGAAGCAGAAGAAGCGCCGCTGGCGCCCCCGCCTGCGGCTCGGCCTGATCCCGCTCCTGCTCCTCCTCTTCGTGGCCTACCTCGTCGTCGTCCCGCTCTACCACTGGACGCAGATCGACCAGGTAGACGCCGAGCCGAGCGGCAGCAAGCGCCCTGACGACCAGCCGGGCACCAACTACCTGATCGTCGGGTCCGACAAGGCCGACGACCTCAGCGCCGCGCAGCGCAAGGCGCTCGACACCCCCGAGCGCGGCGGCACCAACACCGACACGATCATCGTGCTGCACACCGGCTCGGGCGGCCGCACGATGATGTCGATCCCCCGCGACACCCTGGTCGAGGCACCTGACGGTGGCACGCAGATGATCAATGCCGCCTTCGCCAGCGGTGGGGCGACCCTGCTCGTAGAGCGGGTGGAGGCACTCACCGGCATCCGCATCGACCACTACGTCGAGCTCGGCTTCGGCAGCGTCATCAACACCGTCGACGCGTTCGGCGGTGTCGAGATCTGCCCGAAGCAGGACATGAAGGACCCCCGCGCCCGCCTCGACATCAAGAAGGGCTGCCAGCAGGTAGACGGCCTCACCGCCCTCGGCTACTCGCGCTCGCGCTACGTCACCGCACTGAGCGACCTCGACCGCGTCGCCCGCCAGCGCGAGGTGATCAGCGGGGTCGGCGACGAGGCGCTCAGCCCGTGGACCTTCCTCAACCCGGTGCGCTACTGGAAGATCAACGACGCCGCGTCGGGCGCCATCAGGATCGACGACGGGATGAACCCGATCGACCTCGGTCGCTTCGCTCTCGCCATGACCGGCGACAGCCAGACCTGCACGATGCCGAACCTCGCGGCCCCCAGCGACCCGAACCGGATCATCGCCGACCCCGACCGGGCACCGGCGCTCTTCAACGCGATCATCGACGACACCACGGTGCCCAAGCGGGCCTGCACCCCGACCGGTCGGGCTCGCTAGACACTCACGGCTTTCCGCTCGGGAGGGTTGAACGGTCTCCATCGCCGGCGTACGCTCACGATATATCGCGATAGACCAGCGATACATCACGTACTGACTCGAGGGAGCACGATCATGGGACACTCCTGGCCCGGGGCGGACTGGCCCCAGGACGACCGGCACGGCCCGCGCCACGGACGTCGCCCCGGCGGTCCGCCGCCGTGGCTCGGTGACATCCTCGGCTTCGTCGGCGCCGCCCAGGCACCTGCGCCGCAGCGAGGGCCGAAGGTGCGCCGCGGTGACGTCCGCACCGCGATCATCGACGTGCTGCACCGCGCCCGGACGGCCGAGGAGCCGATCAACGGCTACCAGGTGATCCAGGAGATCTCCGAGCTGAGCAACGGCGAGTGGCGCCCCTCCCCCGGCTCGGTCTACCCGACCATCCAGCAGCTCCAGGACGAGGGCCTCGTGGAGTCCGACGACGAGCGCGGGCGCCGCACCATCCGGCTCACCGACTCCGGCGTCGCGTGGGCCGAGGCGAACGCCGACGAGCTCTCGTCGGTCTGGGCGCCCTTCGCCCGCGCCGAGGACGAGCCGGTGCGCAGCGGCCAGCCCTCCGGCCAGGCCGACATCAAGAGCGAGATCGGCCAGGTCGTCAGCGCGGTGTGGCAGCTGACCACCCAGGGCTCGGACCAGCAGAAGAAGGCAGCACTCGACGCCCTCGTCGACACCCGCCGCCGTCTCTACGGCATCCTCGCCGACGGGCGGGACGGCGAGCGATGAGCGACCCCAGGACGCGGATCGCCGACAGCGACCGCGAGCGCGCGATGGCGGACCTGGCCGGCCACTACGCCGACGGACGCCTCGACCACGAGGAGTACGACGAGCGCCTCGACGCCATCTGGACGGCGCGGACCCGCGCCGACCTGGCGGTGCTGTTCAGCGACCTCCCGCGACCGCAGGTAACCTACCCGCCGGCGCAGGCCCGCCCCCGGGCACGCGTCGACGGGCCTCGCCGCCGCTTCCCGCTGCTGCCGGTCATCGCCGTGCTGGTCCTGCTCAGCGCGCTCACCAACGCACCGTTCTGGCTGCTGATCTTCCCGCTGATGTTCCTCCGGTCGCGCCGCGGCCCGACGGCCTGTGCTCCGCCCCATGGGTTCGGCCACGGGAACGGCGACTACCGACGCCGGGGCCAGTAGGAGGCCGGCCGGCTGAGGCCGGTCCGGGACGGTCAGAGCTCGGACTGCACCCCGGCGAGGAGCTGGCGTGCCATCACGATCCGCTGGACCTGGTTGGTGCCCTCGTAGATCTGCGTGATCTTGGCGTCGCGCATCATCCGCTCGACCGGGTAGTCGCGGGTGAAGCCGTAGCCGCCGAGCACCTGAACGGCGTTCACCGTGACCTCCATCGCGACGTCGGAGGCGAAGCACTTCGCGGCCGCGCCGAAGAAGGTCAGGTCGTCCTCCCCGCGCTCGGACCGGCCGGCAGCGGCGTAGGTCATCTGGCGGGCCGCCTCGACCTTCATGCCCATGTCGGCGAGCATGAACTGCAGGCCCTGGAACTCGGAGATCGACCTGCCGAACTGCTGGCGCTCCTTGGCGTAGTCGAGCGCGTAGTCGAGCGCACCCTGCGCGACGCCGACCGCCTGGGCGGCGATGGTGACGCGGGTGTGGTCGAGGGTCTTCATCGCGGTCGTGAAGCCGGTGCCCTCCTCGCCGATCATCCGGTCGGCGGGGATGCGGACCTTGTCGAGGTAGACCTCGCGCGTCGGGGAGCCCTTGATGCCGAGCTTCTTCTCGGGGGCGCCGAACGAGACGCCCTCGTCGGACTTCTCGACCACGAAGGCGGAGATGCCGCCGCGGGTCTTCCTGTCTGCGTCGGTGAGGGCCATGACGGTGTAGAACTCCGACTCACCGGCGTTGGTGATCCAGCGCTTCACGCCGTCGAGCACCCACTCGTCACCGTCGCGGACGGCGCGGGTCTTCATGCCGCCGGCGTCGGACCCGGCGTCCGGCTCGGAGAGGCAGTAGGAGAAGCCGCCCTCGCCGCGGGCGAGCGCTCCGAGGTACTTCTGCTTGAGCTCCTCGGAGCCCGAGATCTGCACCGGGAGCGAGCCGAGCTTGTTGACCGCCGGGATCAGCGACGAGGAGACGCACGCACGGGCGACCTCCTCGATCACCAGCACGGTGGCGAGCGCGTCGGCTCCGGCGCCGCCGTACTCCTCCGGCACGTGGGGCGCGTGGAAGTCCGAGGCGAGCAGCGCGGCCGCGGCCTCGTGGGGGTAGCGGGCCTCCTCGTCGACCTCGGCCGCGAACGGCGCGATCTTGGCGTCGGCGACCGCGCGGACGGCCTCGCGGATGGCCTGGTGCTCCTCGGAGAGGGCGTAGAGGGGGTACTCGCTCATGCCTCGGATTCTAGGACGTCCAAGCATTCTGGAGGAGGCGTCTACGGTGTGGTCATGGCCACTCCCACGACCAGCACCGAGCAGTCCTGGCAGGACCCCGAGACCGTCGACGCGCTGCTCCGGGCCGAGACGTGGGCGGTCGTCGGCCTGTCGGGCGACCCGACGCGAACGGCGTACGCCATCGCCAGCCTGCTCCAGGAGCGCGGCAAGCGCGTCGTCCCGATCCATCCGATGTTCGCGGAGCCCGACGCGCCGCAGGTGCTCGGCGAGAAGGGGTACGCCGCGCTGGCCGACGTGCCCTTCGACATCGACGTCGTCGACGTATTCCGGCGCTCCGAGGCGGCGGGCGAGTTCGCCGACCAGGCCGTGCAGGTCGGGGCCGGTGGCGTGTGGTTCCAGCTGGGCGTGATCGACGAGGACGCCTTCGCCCGCACGCGCGCGGCCGGGGTCCCGATGGTCATGGACACCTGCCCGGCCATCGAGTGGCGCAAGCGGTAGTGCGGGGCGTTTCGGGCACCGTGCCTCCGGGCAGGAGGCGCACCGTGCCTCGATCGTCTCCGCTCCTCGCGACCCTCCTTGCCCTCTGCGTCGTCCTCGGCGCCTGCTCGAGCAGCTCCGACGCGCCCGACGGACCGGAGCGCACGGACAGCACGAGCCGGTCTACCGACGCGTCCGGAACCGCGACGCCCACCGAGCCTGAGGCGGCCGGCGAGGAGGCGATCATGGTCGGCGACTTCAGGCACCGGCCCGCGTGCCGGCTGCTCACGCCCGAGGACGCGATCGAGCTGCTGCCCCTCACCGGCGAGGCCGACTTCGCCCAGGACCAGCTGGCAGGAAGCCCGTCCGAGGAGGACTTCCCGGACCCCGATGCGGTCGAGCCCGCGCTCGCCATCACGTCGTGCGCCTACCAGCTGGGGGACGCGTCGAACACTCGCGCGCGACTCGAGGTGAAGGAGTACGTCGACGAGAAGACGGCCCGCTCCGAGTGGACGACCATCAAGCGCTTCGGCGAGCGGCGACTTCCGCCCCGGCTGACCGGTGGCCCCACGACGTTCCAGGAGCTCGATGCAGCGCTGCAGGCGATCCTCGAGGACGCGCGGGAGTCGGTCGGCGGGGTCCGGGTGCCGGGGATCGACCCACGGATCCTGTGGCGCACCGGCTCCACGGAGTTCGTCGCCACCGCCGGCAACCTGTTCCTGACCTTCGACCGGGCCGAGAACTTCGGCTTCACGCCGAAGCTCACCAAGAAGGACGCCGCCCTTGCCGAACGAGTGCTCCTGCGAGCCATCGAGCACGCAGCGGACGACGAGCTGCCCACCACGCCCCTCCCGCCGTTCTTCGAGCAGGACGAGGACTGGCCGGCCTTCCTCGATCCGTGCTCACTGCTAGACGCGGATGGCGCCGAGACGCTCCTCGGGGCGCGCCCCGAGACGGTCAGCACCTCGTCGATCGATCTCGAGCCCGACGTCAACCTGGGGGCCGACAGCGCCGCCGGGCGCTCCCTCGACAACAGCTGCGAGTGGCGGACCGAGGACCGCCGCGGCACGGCCGAGCTCCACGTGCAGTACGTCGCCCCGGACGACACCGCCGAGGACGTCCTCGACTCCTACCTCGGGAACTTCTTGTTCGAGGACCCGACGCCGAGCCGCCGCCAGGTCGACCGGATCAGGGACTCCATGACGCCGGGCGGCCTGTCCGACGTCGACGTCTCCTACGTGCTGGTCCTGTCCGGGGAGACGTCGAGCTTCCGGTCCTACCTGCTGCTCGACCGCTACGTGCTCGAGCTCACCGGCTCGCTCCGACAGGGGAGGTACGGATCGCGCTCGGTCGACACCGCCTCCCTCCGGGAGGCCGGCCAGCTCGTCGCCGCCAACCTCGCAGCCGCCGTCGCGGCGGGCTAGCCGCGGACGCCCAGCGCAGCCAGCCGGCGTCGCGCGTCGGAGAGGCCCTGCTCGTTGTCCTCCCGCTCGATGCCGCCGGTGAGGTCGTCGGCTGCCAGGCGACCCGCGAAGTAGACGCCCTGCACCACCTCGCGGAGCCGACGGAAGGCGTCGAGGTGCTCGATCTCGCCGTCAGCCAGGGGGCCCCTCGCGCGGTAGGCGTCCAGGAACGCCGTCGCGTGCTCACTGCCGCCGAGGTACATCACCGCCGAGGCGACGTCGTACAGCACCGGACCGCGCGTCGAGCCGGCCCAGTCGATCAGGCCGGTGACGCCGGTCGCGTCGTCGTGGACGAACGCCTCGGGCGCCGGGTCGGCGTGCAGCACGGCCCACGTGAGCGCCAGCGCGTCGGTCTCGGCACGCACGCCGGCGATGGCCGTCACCAGCCAGCCGTGCTCCTCGACCCCGGGCGCGTCCGGCGCGAGCCAGTCCGCCGCGAACGTCGCGGTGGCCGGCCCGGGGGCGGGGTCCGTCGCCGCGTGCACGCCCGCGAGCACCTCGGCGATCCAGACCTGCTCGTCGGCCGTCTCGCCCTCGAGCTCGCGACCGTCCACGTGCTCGAGGAGGGCGAGGCCGGAGCCGTCGGGTGCCGTGGCGACGAGCCGCCCGTCGCGGTCCGGCACCGGGCGTCCGGTGACGAAGCCCGCGTCGGCGAGCCGGGCAGCGACCTCGCACCCGGCAGCGAGGCCCTCCGCACCCGCGGCCGGCACGAGCTTGGCGACGAAGGTCGACCCCTCGTGCTCGACCAGCCACGTGTCGGAGTTCATCCCGCCGCCGAGCGGGCGTGCCGGCGCGGTGATACCCCAGCGCTCGGCGAGCAGCCGGCTCGGGTCCGTCACGCGTCCAGGTCCACGCGCGCCTCGGCCATCTCGATGCCGAGCTGGCGCAGCGACTCCTCGAGCACCCACTGCACGTCGAGGGTGTCGGCCAACGGCATGACGGCACTCTCGGTGCGCCCAGCGGCCAGGCAGTCCTGCACCTCGATGGCCTGGTGGGCGTAGCCGCGCCCGGTCTGCAGGCGCTCGAGCTCCTCGGGCTGCTCGCCGTTGCGGTGCAGGACCAGCCGGGTCGGGTGGTAGAACGGCGGCACCAGCTCGAGCGATCCCTCCGTGCCGACGAGCGTCGCGCGGCCGGGCGTCTGGGCGGCGAGCGAGGTGGTGAGCGACGCGGCCCGCCCGTCGGCGTACGACATCTGGATCGCGGCCGAGCGGTCGGCACCGTTGGGGTACGTCGTGCCGGTCACGGTCACCTGGTCCGGACGGCCGAGGAAGTGCTGGGCCAGCGACACCGGGTAGACCCCGAGGTCGAGGACAGCACCGCCGCCGAGCGCGAGGTCGAAGAGCCGACTGGTCGGGTCGTAGTCGCGCTGCGCGCAGAAGTCGGCCTGCACCAGCAGCAGGTCACCGATCGCGCCGCCCGCGACCAGCTCGCGTGCGTGCACGACCGCCGGCTGGAAGCGGGTCCACATCGCCTCCATGCAGAAGACCTGCGCGGCACGTGCGGCGTCGACCACCTCCTGCGCACCGGCGAGGGTGGCCGTGAAGGCCTTCTCGACCAGCAGCGGCGTGCCACCCTCGATCGCGGCGAGCGCGAGGTCGTGGTGCTGCGGGTGCGGCGTCGCGACGTAGATGACGTCCACCTCGCCGTCCCGTCCGGCGGCGAGCAGGTCGGCGTAGGTGCCCGAGGCACCGGCCCCGAACCGACCGGCGAAGTCGGCGGCCGACTCCGGCGAGCGGCTGCCGACGAACGCGATCTCGGCGCCCGGCACGTGGGCGAGGTCCTCGGAGAAGGCCGCGGCCATCCCCCCGGTCGCGGCGATGCCCCAGCGAGTCGTCATGGCCGCAACCCTAGGACGTCTCCCAGATCCGCCCGACCACGTGTGCGGCGATGGCCAGGCTGGACGTCGCGGCGGGCGACGGGGCGTTGCGCACGCACGTGACGCCGTCGTCGCGGGTGATCCGGAAGTCGTCGACGAGGCTGCCGTCGCGGTCGACCGCCTGGGCGCGCACGCCACTGCCGGCGCGGACCACGTCGGCGACGCCGATGTCGGGGACGTAGCGCGAGGCCCTGCGCATGAACGCCCGCTGCGAGGCCGAGCCGACGACCTCCTCGAGGCCCGTGCGCCAGTGGGCGCGCGCCATCCGCCACGTTCCCGGCCACGCCGCGACGTCGCGCAGGTCGCGGACCGACACGTCGCGGCGGCGGTAGCCCTCACGACGGGTGGCGAGGACGGCGTTGGGTCCGACCTCGAGCCCGCCGGTCACCCGGCGGGTGAAGTGGACGCCGAGGAACGGGTAGCGCGGGTCGGGGACGGGGTAGACCATCCCGCGGACGAGGTCCTGCTTGGCGTCGCTGACGGCGAGGTACTCGCCGCGGAACGGCACGATGACCGGGCCTCGGTCACCCCCGGCCAGCGCCGCGACACGGTCGGCGTGCAGCCCGGCCGCCACCACGACGTGGTCGAACCGCATCGACGCGTGCTCGCCCTCGACGGTGACGACGACGCCGTCGCCCTGCCGCCGGATCCCGTCGACCCGGGCACCGAGCCTCACCCGGCCGCCGGCAGCCTCGACCTCGCGTGCGATGGCCTTCGTGACGGCGTCGTAGTCGGTGATCGCCGTGGCCGGCGAGTGCAGCGCGGCCAGCCCGACGGCGTACGGCTCGACGTCGCGGATCTCCTCGGCCGCGAGGCGTCGCAGTCCGGGTACGCCGTTCGCGGTCGCGGTCCGCTCGAGGGCGTCGAACCGCCCCGTCTCGGTCGCGTCCACGGCGACGACGAGCTTGCCGCACTCCACGTAGGCGATCGCGTGCTCGGCGCAGAAGTCCTTCAGCAGCGCACGGCCGCGGGTGCAGAGCTCGGCCTTGAGGCTGCCCGGCTTGTAGTAGATGCCCGCGTGCACGACGCCGGAGTTGTGGCCGGTCTGGTGGGCGGCGAGCCGGTCCTCCTTCTCCAGCACCACGACCTCGGTGCCGGGGCGGCGACGGACGATCTCGCGCGCGATCGCGACGCCAAGGATCCCGCCGCCGACGACGCCGACCCTCTGTTCTGCCATGTCCCAGACGCTCCCGGCTCGCGACACGTGACGTCAACCCCACTGGTGGGGGTTGGATGGGGTCGTGCGCGACCTCCACGTCCCGGCCGGTCCCGGGCTTCCCGACGGACTGGTCGTGCCCGCAGCCGAGCTGGTCGAGCGGTTCTCCAAGTCGCCCGGACCCGGCGGGCAGTCCGTGAACACGACGGACTCACGCGTGGAGCTGGAGTACGACGTCTCGTCCTCGGCGGTCCTCACCTCGACGCAGCGCGCCCGAGCGCTGCGGCGCTGGCCGTCCGGGACCGTCTCGATCGCGGCGTCCGAGCACCGCTCACAGCACCGCAACCGCGTCGCCGCCCGCGAGCGGCTCGCCGAGATGCTGCGCGAGGCGCTCGCGCCACCGCCGCCGCCACGGCGGGCGACCAGACCGACGCGCGGGTCGAAGGAGCGGCGGCTGAAGTCGAAGAAGGAGCGCGCGCAGACCAAGGCGCTGCGGGGTCGGGTGCGCGGGCGCCCGGAGTAGCTAGAAGCCGACCTTGCTGCCGCTGCCCCTGGCCGCCTGGCGTACGACGTCGCCCTTGGCGTGGGCGGTCTCGGCGAGCCCCGCGGCGTAGTCGACGAGGCGCTGCTGGAGCTCGGGGTCGCTGGTGCCCAGGATCCGGGCGGCGAGGATGCCGGCGTTCTTGGCGTTGCCGATGGCGACGGCGGCGACCGGGATCCCGCCGGGCATCTGCACGATGGACAGCAGGGAGTCCATCCCGTCGAGGTACTTCAGCGGCACCGGGACGCCGATCACCGGCAGCGGCGTCACGCTGGCGAGCATGCCGGGCAGGTGGGCCGCTCCCCCGGCGCCGGCGATGACCACCGACAGGCCGCGGGTGTGGGCCTGCTGGCCCCACTCGATCATCTCGGCGGGCATCCGGTGGGCGGAGACGACGTCGGCCTCCCACGCCACGCCGAGCTCGGTGAGCACCTCGCCGGCGGCCTGCATGACCGGCCAGTCGGAGTCCGAGCCCATCACGATGCCGACCTTCACTGCGGACTCTTCGCTCATCTGCGTGCTCCTATTCGCTCTCGTTGCCCAGGTCGCCACGGAACCACGCGGCGGCGTGCCGCGCGCGCTCGAGGCAGTCGTCGAGGTCGTCGCCGTATGCGTTGACGTGGCCGACCTTCCGGCCGGGCCGGAGGTCCTTGCCGTAGAAGTGCACGCGCAGCCGCGGGTCACGGGCCATCGCGTGCGGGAGGCCGTCGTAGAGCCGGCCGGTGTCGGTGGGTCCGCCGAGGATGTTCACCATCACGGTCCAACGCTCACGCGGGGCCGGCGAACCCAGCGGGAGGTCCATGACGGCGCGCAGATGATTCTCGAACTGGGACGTCACCGCGCCGTCCTGGGACCAGTGGCCGGTGTTGTGGGGGCGCATCGCCAGCTCGTTGACCAGGATCCGGCCGTCGGTCGTCTCGAAGAGCTCGACGGCGAGGATGCCCGTGACGTCGAGCGCACCGGCGATCCGCAGGGCGATCTCCTGCGCCTGACCGGCGAGAGCGGGCGAGAGGTCCGGCGCGGGGGCGACGACCTCGTGGCAGATGCCGTCGAGCTGGGTCGAGGCGACGACCGGGTACGCCGCGGCCTGCCCGCTCGGAGAGCGGGCGACGAGGGCCGACAGCTCGCGGCGGAAGTCGACGAGCTCCTCGGCGAGCACCTCGACGCCGGCGGCCGCAGCCGCGTCGAAGGCGACCTGCGCCTCGTCGAGGGCACGGACGACCCAGACGCCCTTGCCGTCGTAGCCGCCGCGGGTGGTCTTGAGGACGCACGGCAGCCCGAAGGCCGCGACCTCCTCGGTCGTGGTGACCACGGCATTGCGGGGGCACGGCACGTCGAGCTCGGCGAGGCGGCGGCGCATGACGGCCTTGTCCTGCGCGTGGACGAGCGCTCCCGGCCCGGGACGTACGGCGATGCCGTCCGCCTCGAGCGCGTGCAGGTGGTCGGTCGGCACGTGCTCGTGGTCGAAGGTGACCACGGCGGCACCGTCGGTGACCTTCCGGAGGGTCGGGAGGTCGGTGTAGTCGCCCACCAGCTGGTCGGGGATGACCTGGGCGGCGGAGACACCCTCGGCCTCGGCGAGCAGGCGCAGCGGGAGACCGAGCGCGATCGCGGGCTGGGCCATCATCCGGGCCAGCTGCCCACCCCCGATGACGGCGAGCGTGGGAGCGCGGTGCGAGCCGGTCGAGGACACGACCGGAGCCTATAGAAGCCTCCTCCGGACCGGTGCTCCCGGATCAGCTCGCGACGCGGTCCGCGCTCGTCTCGAAGCGGAGGCCGCGACCGCGGTGGGTCGTGATCAGCGTCGGGTTGCGCGGGTCGTCGTCGAGCTTGCGACGCAGCCAGCCGAGGTGCACGTCGATGGTCTTGGAGTTGGTGTAGAACGACGTCTGCCAGACGTCCGCCATCAGCTCGCCGCGGGTGACGATGTCACCGGGGCGCGCCATCAGAGCCTGCAGGAGCTGGAACTCCTTGCGGCTCAATCGGATCTCGCGTTCGCCCCGCCACACCTGTCGTGTGCCCGGGTCCAGTCGCACGTCTTGCACAGCCAACACGCGCTGAACCTAAGGATCCGGCGCCCGGTTGGTGGCCCATATGGGCGAATTGCGGCCCAGTGGTCTGGTCCAGCTGACGCCCCTCTGCGGGTCAGCGGCGGCGCACGGCGACGGGCTCCACGAGCCCGAACCCGCGCACCGGACGGGCGGGGAGCCGGCGGTTCTCCCACTCCGTGGCGGGCAGCAGGTCGGCGGTGTTCTGGTCGACGATGAGCCGGTTGCGGCGGGCGACGGCGGTGAGCCGGGCGGCCATGTTGACCGGCGGGCCGAAGATGTCCCCCAGGCGCTGGACCACCGGTCCGCTGGCCAGCCCGAGGCGTACGTCGGGCATCTTGCTGTCGCGGCCGATGACGTTGATGATCCCCTCGGCCACGGCGATGCCGTCCTCGGCGCCGCTGGTCACGAAGAGCACCGAGTCGCCGAGGCTCTTGATGATCCGGCCGCCGTAGCGCGCGACGACGTCCTGGCAGCGGCTCTCGAACACCTCGACGAGGTCGCCGATCTCGTCGCGGTCGAGCGTGTTGGACAAAGCGGTGAAGGACACCAGGTCGGCGAAGCCGACGGTGACGTCGATGGTGTGGAGGTCCTCGTCCTTGGCGCCCATCGCCTCGATCCGGGCGACCGCGGCGGCGAGGTGGCGGCGCCAGGCGTAGACGAGGAGCCGCTCGAAGGGCGGGTTCACCTCGTCGATCAGCCGCAGCGCGGACCCGATCCGCGAGCCGGTGGCCTCCTCGCCGGCCTCCATCTCCTCCACCCGGCTCACCAGTGCGGAGACCTCCCAGTCGGCCAGCCGCGCCATCGTCTGGCCCACGCCGCGGGTGAGGTTCACGGCCGTGTCGAAGTCCACGGCGCCGGAGTCGACGAAGGTCATCAGGGTCGCGACGGCCTCGACATCCGCCGCGGTGTACGCCTTCTCACCGACGAACTCGGGGAAGCCGAGCGCTCGCCACAGCCTGCGCGTCTCGTCGATGGTGATGCCGGTCTCGGCGGCCACCTCGAGAGCGCTGAGCTCGGGCCTGCTGCGCAGGATCGCGTGGTCGAGCTGCTCCCCGGGGCGCGCCTTGGGGGCGGCCTTGCCGGCGGCCTTCCCAGCAGCCTTGCCTCGCCGGGGCTTGCTCTGCTTGGGCGTGCGCTCAGGTGCCATCGTCGCGGCGGTCACCACCGGAGAGGCGATGCAGCTCGTCGGAGACCTGGAGCTGGACCTTCTCCACGTCGGGGATGTCGTGGAGCTCGACCTGCCCGTCGGTGCTCGCGTCGGCCACGACGAGCGTGCCGCAGCCGAAGATCCGGTCGATCACGCCGATCTCGAAGTCGACGCCGCTGATCCGGTTGAGCGGGATCGTGCGGCCCTCCTTGGCGATGAAGCCGGAGCGCTTGATGAAGCGGCGGTTGGTGAACGTGTAGGTCGTCGTGAGCCAGCGGAGGAGCGGTCCGACCAGGAACCACACCAGCACGCCGAGGAACAGGATCCACACCACCAGCGACCCGACCGAGCTGTCGATCAGCCGGCCGAGGAAGATCGCGGCGGCCAGGGCGACGAGCACGACGAGCCCGGGCAGGATCAGCGCCTTGACGTGCGTCCGGGTCGAGACGACGACGTGTTCGCCCGCGTTGAGGAGCTTGGTCGGAAAGGCCACGCGAGGATCATGTCACCAGTCAGGGCGCTTCGCGACGATCAGGCTGGGCGCACGTGCACCACGTCGCCGGCAGCGACCGTGAGCGTGCCGTCGTCCGTCCCGACCACCAGCGCCCCGGACGCGTCGATGTCCAGCGCCTCCCCACGGCGCACGTCGCCCGCGGGCAGGTGCACGTCGACCGTGCGGCCGAGCGTCACGCAGACGTCGGCGTACGCCCTGCGCAGCGACTCGGTGTCGTCGAGCAGGCCCTGGAGGCCGTGCAGCGAGCCCAGCACCTGGCCGAGGAGACCGGTGCGCTCGACCGGCTCGCCGGTCTCGAGGGCCACGGAGGTGGCGAGCGCGATCGGCAGCTCGTCGAGCGTCTGGTCGACGTTGATGCCCACCCCGACGACCGCCATCGGCCCGGCGGTGGTCTCGATCCGCTCGACCAGGATGCCGGCGACCTTGCGGCCGGCGCCGAGGTCACCACCGTCGACCAGCACGTCGTTGGGCCACTTCAGCGCGATGTCGGGAAGGCGGTCGGCGAGCGCCGCCTGGACGGCGTACCCGGTGAGGAGCGGCAGCCACGACCACGACTCGGGCGGCACGTCGGGGCGCAGGAGCACCGAG
Organism: Nocardioides glacieisoli; assembly: GCF_004137245.1. GTDB lineage: Bacteria > Actinomycetota > Actinomycetes > Propionibacteriales > Nocardioidaceae > Nocardioides > Nocardioides glacieisoli. The sequence continues at coordinate 300,109 of NZ_SDWS01000003.1, read as the reverse complement.
AAGGTCAGCGACGCGCGCGGCGGCGTCTCCCAGGTGCGGTCCAACCGGCCGCGACCGGCGGTCTGGTGCTCGGTGACCAGCACGAGCCCGGGCTCCTCGCCGTCGCGGGCCCGTGCCGCGAGCGCGGCGTTGGTGGAGGGCGTCGCCTCCTCGACCTCGATCCGCCACCCGTCGGGCGCGAGCAGCCGGTCCGGGTCGATGGGTGGGCGCGATGCCGGTGCGTCGGTCATGGCACTAGATTGCCGGATGGACCAGCGACCGCCGCAGACCAGGCAACTCAGGAGGCCCCCGCGTGAGCGCACAGCCGGGTGAGGACAAGCAGATCGACCTGCACACGACGGCCGGCAAGCTCGCCGACCTCGAGCAGCGGCTCGACGAGGCCGTGCACGCCGGATCGGCGAAGGCCGTCGAGAAGCAGCACGCCAAGGGCCGCAAGACCGCTCGCGAGCGGATCGAGATGCTCTTCGACGAGGGCACCTTCGTGGAGCTCGACGAGCTCGCGCGGCACCGCTCGACGGCGTTCGGCCTCGAGAAGACCCGTCCCTACGGCGACGGCGTGGTGACCGGCTACGGCGAGGTCAACGGCCGCATGGTGTGCGTCTTCAGCCAGGACTTCACCGTCTTCGGCGGGTCGCTGGGCGAGGTCTACGGCGAGAAGATCACCAAGGTCATGGACCTCGCGATCAAGACCGGCTGCCCGATCATCGGCATCAACGAGGGCGCGGGCGCGCGGATCCAGGAGGGCGTGGTCAGCCTCGGGCTCTACGGCGAGATCTTCCGCCGCAACGTGCACGCCTCGGGCGTCATCCCGCAGATCAGCCTGATCATGGGCAACTGCGCCGGCGGCCACGTCTACTCCCCCGCCGTCACCGACTTCACCGTGATGGTCGACCAGACCTCGGCGATGTTCATCACCGGTCCCGACGTGATCAAGACCGTCACCGGCGAGGACGTCACGATGGAGGACCTCGGCGGTGCACGCACGCACAACACCAAGTCGGGCAACGCCCACTACATGGCCTCCGACGAGGAGGACGCCATCGAGTACGTCAAGGCGATGCTGTCCTACCTCCCGCAGAACAACCTCGACCCGGCGCCGGAGTACGACGAGGCGCCGGACATGCAGTTCACCGACACCGACAGGGCCCTCGACGCCCTGATCCCGGACGGCTCGAACCAGCCCTACGACATGCACGACGTCATCACCGCCGTCCTCGACGACGAGGAGTTCCTCGAGGTCCAGGAGCTGTTCGCGCCCAACATCCTCGTCGGCTTCGGTCGCGTCGAGGGCCGCTCGGTCGGCATCGTGGCCAACCAGCCGATGCAGTTCGCCGGGACGCTCGACATCGACGCCTCGGAGAAGGCCGCAAGGTTCGTCCGCTTCTGCGACGCCTTCAACCTGCCGGTGCTGACGTTCGTCGACGTGCCGGGGTTCCTGCCGGGCACCGACCAGGAGTGGCAGGGGATCATCCGCCGCGGCGCCAAGCTGATCTACGCCTACGCCGAGGCGACGGTCCCCCTCATCACGGTCATCACGCGCAAGGCCTACGGCGGGGCGTACGACGTGATGGGCTCCAAGCACCTCGGCGCCGACATCAACGTCGCCTGGCCGACCGCGCAGATCGCCGTCATGGGCGCGCAGGGCGCGGCCAACATCGTGCACCGCAAGACGCTCAAGGCCGTGCAGGACGAGGGCGGCGACGTCGAGGCCAAGCGCGCCGAGCTGATCGACGAGTACGAGACCACACTCGCGAACCCCTACATCGCTGCCGAGCGCGGCTACGTCGACGCCGTCATCGCCCCCCACGAGACGCGCATCGAGATCATCCGCTCGCTGCGCCTGCTCCGCTCCAAGCGCGAGACGCTCCCGCCCAAGAAGCACGGGAACATCCCCCTCTGATGGCCGACCAGGAGGTGCAGGCTCCGCTGCTGAAGGTCGTCAACGCCGACGCGACCCCTGAGGAAATCGCCGCGCTGGTCGCGGTGTTCTCCGCGCTCGGCTCGGCCGCGGTCGAGCCGGTGAAGAAGCCGCGGCCGGCGTGGAGCAACCCGGCGCGCAGCGTGCGCCACACCCACCATCACGGTGACGGCGCCTGGCGCGCCAGCGGCCTCCCGCGCTGAGGACCTACGCCAACAGTGGAGCCAGCGGCCCGACCTAGCGGTCAACGGCTCCACTGATGGCTCCTCCACAGATCGCCGAGCGGTCTGGCACGCGGACGCCGCCGCACCTCATCGTCGTCGCATGCCCAAGCGCGCGACCAGCACCCTCGACGAGTCCGCGTTCGCGCGCCTGCTGAAGCGCCAGGACGGCGTGGTGTCGCGAGGCCAGCTGATCGGTCTCGGCGCGTCGCGCGCGGACGTACGCCGACTCATCGCTCGCGGAGACCTCGTGCCGGTCCACCCGCGCGTGTACGTCGACCACTCGGGCGAGCCCACCCGCCGCCAGCGGGAGTGGGCGGCGGTGCTGGCATGTGCACCGGCGGCCCTGCACCGCGAGTCAGCGCTCGACGCGCACGGGATGACGCGGGACCGACCGGCCCAGGCCGTCAAGGACCGCCAGATCCATGTCCTGGTCGACCTGGAGCGTCGCATCTCACCGCCGCCCGGCGTCATCGTCGAGAGGGTGAGCGACCGGGAGACGTGGGTGCAGGACAACCGGAGGCCACCTCGCGCCGACTTCGACTTCGCGGTCCTCAAGGTGGCCGGAGATCGCACCGACGCGGACTCGATCGCACTCCTCTCCGACGCCGTGCACCAGGGAATGACGACCGCCGTGCGCCTGGTGGAGACGATCGACCGGATGCCGCGACTGCGCCGGCGCTCCCTGCTCCGCGAGATCCTTGCCGACATCGCAGCGGGGACGCGCTCGGTCCTCGAGCAGCGATACCTCCACGACGTCGAGCGGGCGCACGGCCTCCCCGTCGGCGAGCGACAACTGCGTGAGGCGACAGCCAGCGGCGTGGTCCACCGTGATGCCCGCTACCCGAAGGAGCGGCTGCTGGTCGAGCTCGACGGTGCCTTCGGTCACCGCGACAGCGTCGACCGCTGGGCAGACCTGCAGAGGGACCTCGATGCCGCAGTGGACGACCACGTGACGCTGCGGCCCGGGTGGGCGCAGGTCCTCGAGCCGTGCCGCCTCGCGGTCGTCGTCGGCGAGGTCCTCCGACGCCGTGGCTGGGCTGGGAGCCCGACGGCCTGTGGTGCCGAGTGCGCGATCGACGGTGGAGCCAGCGGCCCGACCTAGCGGACAGGCGCTCCACTGTCGGCGAGGCTAGGGTCGAAGTCGTGACCCAGACCCGCACGATCGACTCCCTCTGCGACGCCTACGTCGACGACTACTGCGCCCTCGACCCGCTGACCGCGACCTCGATCGGGGTCGCCGGCCACGAGCACGAGATGACCGACTACTCCCCCGCCGGATTCGACGCCCGCGAGGCGCTGGCCAGGGAGGTCGTGGCGGCCGTCGAGGCAGCGACGCCGGTCGACGACCGCGAGGCCGCCGCCAAGGACGCGTTCCTCGAGCGCACCCGTCTCGAGATCGCGCTCGAGGACGCCGGCGTCAACCGGTCCCGCATGTCGGTGCTGTGGAGCCCGCTCCACGAGATCCGCGGCGTCTTCGACCTGATGCCGACCGAGGGCGAGGAGGCGGTGGCCGCGATCGCCGCCCGCCTCGAGGCCGTCCCGGCCGCGCTCGAGGGGCTGCGCGTCACGCTCTCCGACGAGGCCCGCAAGGGCAACGTCGTCGCCGCGAGGCAGTACGCCGAGGTGGCCGAGCAGGTGCGCCGCTGGACCGGCCAGACGGGCGACGCCGGCGACTTCTACCTCGGCCTGGTCGACCGGCTCGAGGGTGGCGGCGACCCCGCCCACCTCCGGGCGCTGGCGGGAGCGGCTAGTGCTGCGACGGCGTCGTTCGGCCTGTTCCTGTCCGACGAGCTGGAGCCGCAGGGCAAGGACAAGGAGGGCGTGGGCCGCGAGGTGTACGCCCTCGCCAGCCGTTACTTCCTCGGCGCCGAGGTCGACCTCGACGAGACCTACGCGTGGGGCTGGACCGAGCTCCAGCGCCTCTCCGACCTCATGCACGCCACCGCCGACCGGATCCTCCCGGGCGCCGACGTCGACGCCGCCGTCGCCCACCTCGACGCCGACCCCGACCGGGTGGTCCACGGGCGCGAGGCGTTCCGCGACTGGATGCAGCAGCTCGCCGACCGCACCATCGAGGAGATGGCGGGCGTCCACTTCGACATCCCCGACCCGATCCGCCGGATCGAGTGCATGCTCGCTCCGACCAACGACGGCGGCATCTACTACACCGGCCCGTCCGAGGACTTCGAGCGACCGGGCCGGATGTGGTGGTCCGTGCCCGACGGCATCGAGGACTTCCACCCCTGGCGCGAGGTCACGACGGTCTACCACGAGGGCGTGCCCGGCCATCACCTCCAGGTCGCGCAGACGGCCTACCGCCAGGACACGCTCAACCGCTGGCAGCGGCTGATGTGCTGGTGCAGCGGCCACGGCGAGGGATGGGCGCTCTACGCCGAGCGGCTGATGGAGGAGCTCGGCTTCCTCGACGACCCGGCCGACCTGCTCGGGATGCTCGACGGCCAGTCGCTGCGCGCGACGCGGGTCATCGTCGACATCGGCATGCACCTCGAGCTGACGATCCCCGAGGACAACCGCCTCGGCGCCGGTGGCACCGCCTTCCACCCCGGCGAGACGTGGACGCCCGAGCTCGGCCTGGAGTTCATGCGGCTGCACTGCCGGATGGACGACGAGTTCATCCAGTTCGAGGTCAAGCGCTACCTCGGCCTGCCCGGCCAGGCGCCGTCCTACAAGGTCGGCGAGCGCATCTGGCTCGAGGCCCGCGAGGCCGTCCAGCAGCGGCAGGGCGACGCCTTCGACCTCAAGGCCTTCCACCGCGCGGCCCTCGACCTCGGCTCGCTCGGGCTCGACCCGCTCCGCACGGCGCTGGAGCGCCTGTGACGACTCCCCCCGCGACCCGGCTGGTGCTGGCCTCGGCGTCGCCCGCACGTCGTACGACGCTGCGCGCGGCCGGGCTCGACCCGATCGTCGTGGTGAGCGGGGTCGACGAGTCCCAGGTGGTCGACGTGACCCCGGCCGAGCTCGCACTCCAGCTGGCCGAGCTCAAGTGCGCGGCGGTCGTCGGGCGCGAGGAGGTGCCGGCCGACGCGCTCGTGCTGGGCTGCGACTCGGTGCTCGAGCTCGACGGGGAGGCCCTCGGCAAGCCGCACGACGCGGACGAGGCCAGGCTCCGGTGGCGGGCGATGCGCGGGCGGTCGGGCGTGCTCCACAGCGGGCACTGCCTGCGCGACGTCGCGAGCGGCCGGGTGGCCGCTGCCACCGGGTCGACGACGGTGCACTTCGCCGACGTCACCGACGAGGAGATCGACGCCTACGTCGCCACGGGCGAGCCGCTGGAGGTCGCCGGCGCGTTCACCATCGACGGTTTCGGCGGGGCCTTCGTCACCGGGCTCGAGGGCGACCACCACAACGTGGTCGGGGTCAGCCTGCCGCTGCTGCGCGAGCTCGTCCTCGAGCTCGGACACGCGTGGCCGAGCCTGTGGTCCCGGACCTGACGCGCTAGCATCCCGAGCGTGGGGAGCGGGGTTGGTGGTGGCGTGCAGGCCCAGCCTGTCGCCGACCCCGAGGACCGCTACGGCGTCCGCGAGGAGCGGCTGCTGACCGGCGCGACCGTCATCACCGCAGTGCGCACGATCGCCTCCGTCGTCCTGGCCGCCATGGCTGCGCACCAGGAGAGCCTCGAGCTGCTGGTCGCCGCCCTCGTCGTCTACTGGGTCGGCGACATGCTCGACGGCTTCTACGCCCGCGTCCGCGACTGCGAGACCCGCATCGGCGCGGTGCTCGACATCCTGTGCGACCGGCTCAACGCGGGCGCGTTCTACATCGGGCTCGCCTGGCTGCAGCCCGACCTGTCGCCGGCGATCTTCGTCTACCTCGCCGAGTTCATGGTCGTCGACTGCTTCCTCTCGATCGCCTTCCTCGCCTGGCCGGTGCGCAGCCCCAACTACTTCTTCGTCGTCGACCGACCGATCTGGCTCTGGAACTGGTCGAAGCCCGCCAAGGCGGTCAACAGCGCCCTCTTCGCCGTGCTCCTGCTGGTCACCGGCTGGATGTGGGTGGGCCTGGTCATCGCCCTGGCCCTGCTCGCCCTCAAGGTGGTCTCGCTGCACCGCCTGGCGCGGATCGGCCTGCCCGTCCCCGGGGCCGCGGGCTGATGCTCTTCTGGAGCGTGCTGGGCGCCTCGATCGCGTCGGCCCTGCTGCCCCTGATCAACATCGAGGCCATCCTCGCGGTCTCCATCAGCCAGGCCCCGTCCCACGCCTGGGCGCTCGTCATCGCTGCGACCGTCGGCCAGATGCTCGGCAAGATCCTCTGGTACTGGGGCGGCATGCACATCGACCGCGCCCCCTGGGTCAGCCGGCAGCTGCAGAAGCCGAAGGCCAAAGCGTCCCTCGAGAGGTGGCACGAGCGAGCCGAGGGGCGCCCGTGGTTCACGGCCGCGTTGCTCTTCGTCTCCGCCGCGACCGGCTTCCCGCCGTACGCCGTCACGGCCGTGCTGGCCGGCACCCTGCGGGTGCCCTTCTGGATCTTCCTGGTGACCGGCACGCTCGGCCGCGGGCTGCGGTTCTGGGCCGTCGTCTACGGGACGTCGTCCGTGCTCGACTTCCTCTGAGCAGGGGTCACTCGGCCGCCGACCACGCCTGGCGCAGGGTGACCCGGCCGCCGGTCTGCAGCAGTGCCCTGCGGTAGAGCTTCTCCCCCACCCACACGGTGACGGCGGCGAAGGCGGCGAGCAGCCCGAGGGCCACGAGCGGCTCCCACCACTCCACGCCTCCGGCGAGGATCCGCTTCGGCATCACGACGGCCGAGACGGGCGGGATGAAGGACGCGATGACCTGGCCGCGGCCGTCGAGCGAGAGGCCGCCGAAGAACATCGCGAGCATCAGCATCGTCAGCGGTGTCGAGGTGGCCTGGAGGTCCTCGGTGCGCGAGGCCAGCGAGCCGGCGACGGCCCAGAGGCAGGCCAGCGCGACGAAGCCGGCGAGGAAGAAGCCGATGAACCACGCCGTCGGTCCGGACAGCGCCGGGAGATAGGACTTGTACGAGGTGAACGAGATCCCGACGAGTCCGACGACGAGGTAGACGAGGAGCTGGATCACCGCGAGCGCGGTGTTGCCGAGCACCTTGCCCGCGAGCAGGTGCCGCAGCGGGATCGCGGCCGCGATGATCTCGACGATGCGGCTCTGCTTCTCCTCGATCACCGAGGAGGCCAGCTGCATGCCGAAGACCAGGGCCGCGAAGTAGAACAGGAACACGAAGACGAAACCGACCACCTCTGCGACGGCAGCCCTCTCGGCGTCGCCGCGGAGGAAGGCGGTGGACACGTCGCTGCCGGCCTCGAGCTCCTGGACCGTCGAGCCGACGCCCGCGGCGTTGTCGGTCAGCACCTGCTGTCGTACGACAGTGCTGACGACGTCGGTCAGGGAGTCCTGCTCGCTCGACTCCGACGTGAGCTCCCAGCCGCCTTCGACCGGGTGCAGCCAGGCGTCGACCTCGTCGTCAAGCAGGGCAGCCTCGGCCGCAGTCTCGTCATCGAGCTCGACGACGCTGACCTCGACACTGTCGTCGACGTCGGGTGCCGACTCCTCGATCACGGTCGCCATGGCGACCGAGTCGGGGGTGGCGCCGAGCGTGACCTTGTCGGTGCGCTCCTCCTGCCAGGCGGTGAAGCCGATGAAACCGGCGATCAGCACGACCATGAAGACCGTGCCGAGCAGGAACGACTTGTCGGTGATGCGGGACACCACCTCGCGGCGGGTGACGAGCAGCCACGGCGCCTCGGACGACCCGTTGCTCTTCGTGGTGGTCTTGTCTGCGGTGCTCATGCGGTGGCCTCCCGGTAGATCTCGCTGAGCGCCGGGCGGACCCGGACGAACTCGTGGACGCTGCCGCGGCGCGTGGCCTCGGCGATCAGCTGCTGCTCGGCGCCGTCGTCGCGGACCTCGACCAGAGCGGTCGTGCCGTCGAGGTCCAGCACGTCGAGCCCCGACTGGTCACGCACCCAACCGGCGTCGCCGCCGAGGACGAGACGGAAGCGCGGCACCCCCGCGTCGCGCAGCTCCGTCACCGTCCCGGCGGCGACCCGGCGTCCGTTGGCCAGCACGACCAGGCGGTCGCACAGGCGCTCCACCAGGTCGAGCTGGTGGCTGGAGAAGAGGACCGGGATCCCGTCGCGGGTGTACTCCCGCAGCAGGTCGACCATCGAGTCCACGGCGATCGGGTCGAGCCCCGAGAAGGGCTCGTCGAGGATCAGCGCGACCGGCTTCGGCAGCACGGAGGCGATGATCTGCACGCGCTGCTGGTTGCCCAGCGACAGCTTCTCGAGGTGGTCCTTGGTCCGACCGCCGAGGCCGAACCGCTCCAGCAGCTCCTGCACCTGCGCCCGCGCCTCGACCCGCCCCATGCCCTTGAGCTGGGCGACGTACACGAGCTGGTCGAGGATCGGCTGCTTCGGGTAGAGGCCGCGCTCCTCCGGCATGTAGCCGAAGGTGCGGCGGTCCAGCCGGGTGATCGGGCTGCCCTGCCAGAGCACCTCGCCCTCGTTGATGCCGAGCACGCCCATGACCATTCGCATGGTCGTGGTCTTGCCCGCGCCGTTGGCGCCCACGAAGCCGGTCATCTGACCGGCCGGCACCTCGAACGACACGTGGTCCACGGCGGTGTTGTCACCGAACCGTCTGGTCAGCTCCCGGATCTCCAGCATGCCTCGACGCTAGGGGCCGGGACTGCCGAGCGGATCCGCCGCGGGGATGGATCACTCCTCCGTCGGGAGGATGAGTCCGGCCTCGTAGGCGTAGATCACTGCCTGCACGCGGTCACGCAGGTGCAGCTTGGCGAGGACGTTGGAGACGTGGGTCTTGACCGTCGCCTCGCCCAGCACGAGGTCGGCGGCGATCTCGGCGTTGGACAGCCCGCGGCCGAGCAGCACCAGGACCTCCCGCTCCCGTGCCGTGAGGTGCGCCAGCCCGGCCGGCTCGGGACGCTCGGCCCGGTCGCCACCCTCCTTCCACGCAGCCTCACCCGCCATCCGGCCGATCACCCGCCTCGTCACCTCGGGCGCGAGCAGGGCATGGCCGCGGCCGGCAGCGCGTACGGCGTCGAGGAGCTGCTCCGGGCCCGCGTTCTTCAGCAGGAAGCCGCTGGCACCGGCCTGGAGGGCGTCGAAGAGGTAGTCGTCGCGGTCGAAGGTCGTCACGATGACGACGTGCCCGAGGTCGTCGGCGACGAGGTGCCGGGTGGCCTCGATGCCGTCCATCCGCGGCATCTGGACGTCCATCAGCACCACGTCGGGGTGGGTCGCGCGCGCCTGCTCGATCGCCTCGATCCCGTCGGCGGCCTCGCCGACGACCTCGATGTCGTCCTCGACCGACAGCACCATCGCGAAGCCCGAGCGCACCATCGCGTGGTCGTCGACGAGCAGGACCCTGAGCGGCGTCGTGGGCGGCTCGGTCACGAGGCGGCTCCCAGCGGGTAGCGGACCCGGACGCGGTAGCCACCCGTGACCCGCGGCCCGATGTCCACCTGGCCCTCGTGGGTGGCGGCGCGCTCGCGGATGCCGAGCTGGCCGAGCCCGCTGCCCGACGTGCCGTGGCGCGGGCGGCCGTTGTCGACCACCTCGACCTCGGCGTACGCGTGCTCGTCCACCCGCACGACGACCGACACGGTGTCGGCTGTCGAGTGCCGGCGCACGTTGGTCAGGGCTTCCTGCACGGTGCGGAACACCGCGAGGCCGACACCGCGTGGCAGCCGGGATGCCGCGCCGTCCTGCTCCTCGACCACGTCGAGGCTCACGGCGAGCCCCTGCCCGTCGACCTCGGCGACCAGGCGGGGGAGGTCGGCGACGCCCGCGTCGGTCGTACGCGCCTCGCTCCTGTCCTCACCCTCGCCCTCCCTCAGCGTGCCGAGCAGTCGCCGCATCTGGGTGACCGCGTCGCGGGAGGCCTCCTCGACGTGGGAGAGGGCCGTCCGCGCGGCGTCGGGGTCGCGGTCGAGGATCCGTCGCGCGGCCCCCGCCTGGATGCCCATCGCCGAGACCCCGTGGGCGACGACGTCGTGCAGGTCGCGGGCGATCCGGAGGCGCTCGTCGACCACCGCCTGCTCGCGCAGCCGGCCGGCCTGGGCGGCGATGGTGATGGCCTGGTCCTGGAGGCGGGCGCGCTGGCGGGCCGCGCGCCACGAGACGCCGCCACCGACGATCGCGCCGCCGAAGTAGATCGCGTTGATGAGCAAGGTGATGGCAATGGCAGCCGGGATCGGCGCGAAGACGCCGGTGGTCTCGGTCAGGTCCTCCTCGTCGAGCCACTCCTGCACGGCCGACCCAAGCGCGAACTGCCACGTCAGCCACGCGAACATGAAGAGCACGATCGAGCAGACGACCAGCGCCATGGCTCGCCGGTCCCGCGCCCAGGCGACACCGGACAGCAGCGCGACGAAGTAGACGATCTGCAGCGACAGCTGGCCCATCACCTCCGGCATCGTCACGCCGGCGACGAACATGTGCAGGGCCGCCAGCAGCGCGACCGCCAGCGGCCACCGCCGACGTCCGAGGAGCAGCACCGCACCGGTCGACACGGCGAACCACTCGGTCCACACCGGGACGTCGGTGTTCTCCAGCCCGCCCGAGCTGCGCACCAGCTCCAGCGCCAGCAGGCTGATCGCCTCGACGCTCACCGCCAGCACGACGTCCTGCCGCCCGATCGCCGGTCGCGGCCGCTCCCACGCGTCGTCCACGCCGAACCACGTCAGCACGCGTTCGGTCGGGGACGGCATGGGGCGAGGGTAGATCGCCGCTCCCCCGTCCGGATCCGTCGGGAGGTGGAGATGCGGCTACCGTCCCCGCATGGCAGCCACCGCCGTCACGCCGGACGACCTCGACTGGCTGGTCGCTGTCCTGAGGCGGCGCCGGGAGGCGCTCGTGCCGCACGCACCCGTCTTCTGGCGGCCGGCTCCCGATGCGGACGCCCGCCACCGGGCGTACCTCCACCACCTCCTCACGGAGGGCGGTGCACGTGCTTGGCGTACGTCGACCTCAGCGCTCGTCGCGGCGCGCCGGGGCGGGGGCTGGCTCGTCGACGACGTCCACGTCGAGGGCGCCTCGGACGCGGTCGACCTCTGGAACGCCTTCGCCTCCTCGTGCGGCGGCGACGACGTGCGGTTCGTCGCGCCTGCCTACGAGAGGGAGCGCGCCGCCCGCGCCGTGGCCGCCGGGTTGTCTGTCGCCGAGACCTGGTGGCTCCTGGAGCTGGCCTCGGGAGGTGGGGAGCCGGGAGCCTCCGTCGAGCTGGCCGGCGCCGACGCCGTCACCGTTGCCGCGCCTCCGGTGTACGCCCCGCCCGGCCCGATGCTCTTCGTGTCTGCCGTGACCGACGGAGTCGCACTGGCGGCCGCGGTCGGGCAGGCACCTGCGCTCGGCTGCGCCGGCGTGGTGGTCAACCAGAAGGTCGGCGACGCGTTCGGTCCGGCCCTCGCCGGGCTCGGGTTCCGCCGGCACTGCGACTTCTTCGAAGGTGTGATCCGGCCGGTCTGACGATGCCGAGCCACCAACCGTCCACAGCCCGGGCAGAAGACGTGGTCGTCCACAAGCCGTGCCTCGGCTGTCAGACCCTCCGTGTTGAGTGGATCCATGACCACCTCCCAGCCCCCGCTCACCGCAGCCGCTGTCGCGGCGATGCGGCGCGAGGTGCAGGTAGCGCTCGACGGACCGAGCGGGCTCGGCGACGCGGAGCGCATCGACCTGATCCGGGCGCTCGAGGAGCTGGTCTGCACGGCGACCGCGGCGCAGGCCGCGCACGCCGCGGACCTGGCGGAGTCGGTCGAGGCCGACCACGAGGGGCTGGGCGTGCCGGCAGCGCGACGCGGACAAGGCGTCGCGTCGATGGTCGCCCACGCGCGACGGGAGTCCCCGCACCGCGGACAACGCCACCTCGGGCTTGCCAGGGTCGTCCGGCAGGAGCTCCCCCACACCTGGGCGGCCTGGCGCGCCGGTCGCGTCACCGAGTGGCGGGCAACCGTGATGGCTCGCGAGACCGCCTGCCTGTCCCTCGAGGACCGGCTGGCCGTCGACGAGCTGCTGGCCGCCGACCACGACGCCTTCGAGGCGATGAGCGAGCGGCAGGTGATCGGTCGCGTGCTGACCGAGTCCGCGCGTCTCAACGCGGAGGCGATCACCGCACGTCGGCGCAGGGCCGAGTCCGAGCGTCGCGTTTCCATCCGGCCAGCTCCCGACTCGATGGTCTGGTTGAGCACCCTCTTGCCCGTCGCCGCGGGCGTGGCTGCCTACGCCGCTCTCGCCCGCGAGGCCGACAGCGCCAGAGCGCAGGGCGATCCGCGCACGAGGGGCCAGGTGATGGCCGACGGACTGGTCGACCGGGTCCTCGGCGTTGTGGAGGTCCACGACCCTGCGGAACAGCAGGAGCACGGAGACAGCGCACCTCCCGACGACTCCCGCCGCGCTTCACGCACGATCGACCTCAACCTCGTGATGTCCCACGACGCACTCTTCGGCACAGCCGACGACGAGGCCCGCCTCGCCGGCTTCGGGCCCGTGCCGGCCGAGCTCGCCCGCGAGGTCGTCGCGAACGCGCTCGGGCAGGGTGACGAAGTCTGGCTCCGCCGGCTCTACGCCTCGCCGACCACCGGCGAGCTGGTCGCCATGGACAGCCGCGCCAGGCTCTTCCCTGCCGCTCTCGCCCGGTTCATCCGGCTGCGCGACCAGGTCTGCCGCACCCCGTGGTGCGACGCACCCATCCGGCACCTTGACCACGTCGTCCCCCATGTCGCCGGTGGTCCGACCGATGCCAGCAACGGCGAAGGGCTCTGCGAGGCGTGCAACTACGCCAAGGACGCTCCCCGGTGGCGAGCCAGACCCGGGCCGGACGGCACCGTGACCACCACGACCCCGACCGGCCACACCCGCACCACCCGACCGCCGCCGGTCGCGACCGTCACGAGACGCGAGACACCTGCATTGACGGTCGACTACGTCCTCGCCGGCTGACCGCCGACCCGGCTGCCAGACTCCCGGCATGACCGTCGCGAAGTCGCTCGTCCTGTTCGCCCTCGCCGCGGTCGCGGAGATCGGCGGAGCGTGGCTGGTGTGGCAGGGCGTGCGGGAGCATCGCGGCTGGCTCTGGATCGGCGCCGGCTTCGTTTCGCTCGGCCTCTACGGGCTGGTTGCCACCCTGCAGCCGGACGCCAACTTTGGACGGATCCTGGCGGCGTACGGCGGGGTGTTCGTCGCCGGTTCGCTGGCGTGGGGCATGGCGGTCGACGGCTTCCGCCCCGACCGCTACGACATCACCGGCGCGCTGATCTGCGTCGTCGGCGTTGCCGTGATCATGTACGCCCCGCGGTCCGCCTGAGCGCGGAGAGGGTCACTCGACCGGCAGGCCGAGCCCCCGCGCGATGAGCATCCGCTGGACCTCGGAGGTCCCCTCGCCGATCTCGAGCACCTTGGCGTCGCGGTAGAACCGGACGACGGGGTACTCCTCCATGAAGCCGTAGCCGCCGAAGACCTGGGTCGCGATCCGGGTCGCGGTGACGGCGGACTCGGTGGCGTAGAGCTTGGCGACCGCGGCGGCCTGCTTGAAGGCGCCCATCGACACCGAGGAGGACCCGGCGTCCATGGCGTCCTTCATCGCGGCGGCCTTGTAGGTCAGCAGGCGCGAGGCGTCGAGCATCACCTGGAGGTCGGAGACCTGGAAGGCGAGGCCCTGCTTGCGGCCGATCGGACCACCGAAGGTCTGGCGCTCGCCGGCGTACTGCAGCGACATGTCGAGGCACGCCTGGATGCAGCCGACCGCGAGGGCCGCGATCGCGACGCGTCCGTCGTCGAGGGTGGCGAGGAACTGCGCGTAGCCGCGGCCGCGCTCGCCGAGGAGGTTCGCCTCGGGGACGCGGGCGTCCTCGAACGACAGCGGGTGCGTGTCGGAGGCGTGCCAGCCGAGCTTGTCGTAGGCCTTCTCGGCGGTGAAGCCGGGCGTGCCCGACGGGACGATGATCGTCGAGATCTCCGGACGGCCGTCCTCGCGCTCGCCGGTGCGGGCGGTCACGGTGACGAGCGAGGTGATCGACGATCCCGAGTTGGTGATGAACTGCTTGGCGCCGTTGACGACCCACTCGCCGTCGTCGAGGACGGCCTTGGTCTTCGTCGCACCGGCGTCGGAGCCGGCGCCGGGCTCGGTCAGGCCGAAGCCGGCGATCTTCTCGCCGGCGACGAGCGCGGGGAGCCACGTCTCCTTCTGCTCGGCGGTGCCGTAGGTGAGGATCGGGTTGATGCCGAGGCCGACCGCGGCCTCGAGCGTGATGCCCATCGACTGGTCGACGCGACCGATCTCCTCGATCGCGATGCACAGCGACGTGAAGCCGCCGTCCTCGCCTGCCATGCCCGCGCCGCCGAACTCCTCCGGCGCGGTGAGCCCCATCAGTCCGAGCTGGCCCATCTGGTGCACGACGTCGGTCGGGAAGTGGTGCTCGCGGTCCCACTGCGCGGCGTGCGGCGCGATCTCCTTCTCGGCGAAGTCGCGGACGCTGCGTCGGAACTGCTCGTGCTCGGGGGACAGCTCGAAGGTCATGGACTGAGACTAGCGCCACAGGTTAGCGATCGCTAACCCCGCGCGGACGTCGTACCCTCGCGCGGTGGAACGGCTCCCCCTCGTCACCCTCGCGGTCGGCACGGCGCTCGGCCTCGCCCTCGGCGTGACGGGGACGGTGGCGTACGACGCCTCGCGCGGCGACGGCGACGAGACGCCCGACAGCGGAGCGGCCGCGGCACCGTCGAGCGGGGCGCCCACGAGCCAGGCGCCAGCCGAGCGACCGACCAGCGTGATCCTGCTGATCGGCGACGGCATGGACGACTCGATGATCACCGCGGCGCGCAACTACTCGGTCGGCGCGGCCGGCCGCCTGGTGCTGGACGGGCTGCCCGCGACCGGCGCGATGACGACGTACGGCCTCGTGCCCGGACCCGGGCCGGACTTCACGGTCGACTACGTGTCGGACTCCGCGGCGACCGCGAGCGGGTTCTCGACCGGGGTGAAGACGATCGACGGACGCATCTCGCAGGGTCCGTCGGCCGCCGCGGAGGCGCCCGGCGAGGACCACGAGACCGTGCTCGAGACCTACGCCCGGTCAGGACGGCTGACCGGCAACGTCACGACCGCCGACATCACCGACGCGACCCCGGCGGCGGCCGCTGCCCACGTCAACGACCGCTCGTGCCAGGACTCGACGACCATGGCCGCCTGCCCCGCCGCGCTGAAGTCCGCCGGCGGTCGCGGGTCGATCGCCGAGCAGCTCCTCGACACCGGCGTCGACGTCCTGCTCGGTGGCGGGCAGGAGCGGTTCGACCGGCCGCTGGAGGACGGGTCCGCGAGCCTGCTCGAGCACGCCACGACGGACCGCGGATACCGGTCCGTGCGCACGGCCGACGAGCTGGCCGACGTCGACGCCCTCGACGGAGGCCGACTGCTCGGGCTGTTCGCCCCGGTGCACCTGACCAGGAAGTACGCACC
Source organism: Nocardioides glacieisoli (assembly GCF_004137245.1). Taxonomy (GTDB): domain Bacteria; phylum Actinomycetota; class Actinomycetes; order Propionibacteriales; family Nocardioidaceae; genus Nocardioides; species Nocardioides glacieisoli. The sequence goes on along the minus strand of NZ_SDWS01000003.1, from coordinate 284,498 downwards.
CCTCGAGGCCCGGCGCGGTGGGGCCACCACCGACGACGGCAGGTGCGTCGAGCAGGACCGAGGCACCCAGCCGACGCTCGCGCAGATGACGACCACCGCCATCGACGTCCTCGACAACGCGGACGGGTTCTTCCTCCAGGTCGAGGGCGCCAGCGTCGACAAGGCCGAGCACGAGCGCGACATCTGCGGCGCGATCGGCGAGCTCGAGGACCTCGACCTCGCCGTGCAGGTCGCACTCGAGCACCAGAGCACCCACCCCGGGACCCTCGTGATCGTCACCGGCGACCACGCCCACTCCACGCAGATCGTGATGGACGACAGGGGCGGCATCGACACCGCGACGGTCACCACCGCCGACGGCGACCCGATGACCGTCGCGTACTCGACGACGTACCGCGAGGCGGGCGACAGCAAGGCCACCCACACCGGTACCCAGATCCGGGTCGCGGCGATCGGGCCGGGCTCCGAGCGGGTCACCGGTGTCATCGACCAGACCGAGCTCCACGCGATCATGCTCGGCGGGTGACGCAGGCGTGACGTGACGTGCGACGCACTCGATTGCGGCGCTCCCACCCCGCGGGTCTAAGGTGAGGCAACCCTAAGCAACGTGTGAAGGACCCACCTCCGTGACGACTCGCCCCCGCCGTCTCCCCGTCGCGCTCGCGGCGACCCTGCTGACCGCCTCGACCCTGTCGGGCTGCGGCGTCTTCGGCTCGCCCGACCTGGTCATCTACAACGCGCAGCACGAGCAGCTGCTCGACGAGATCATCCCGATGTTCGAGGAGGAGTCCGGCCTCGACGTCGAGCTCCGCAGCGGCAAGGACCTCGAGTTCGCCAACCAGATCGTCGAGGAGGGCACGGACTCCCCCGCCGACGTCTTCCTCACCGAGAACTCGCCTGCGATGAGCATCGTCGACAACGCCGGGCTCTTCGCCGAGCTGCCCGAGGCGGCGTACGCCACGATCCCCGAGCAGTACGTCCCCGCCGACAGGACGTGGACCGGCTTCCTCGCCCGCTCGACGGTCGCGATGTACAACACCGACACGATGACCGAGGCCGACATGCCCGCCTCGATCCTCGACTTCGCCGAGCCCGAGTGGAAGGGCCGCGTCGCCTTCTCGCCCACCGGCGCCGACTTCCAGGCGATCGTCTCCGCCGTCCTCGAGCTCGAGGGCGAGGACGCGACCGCCGCGTGGCTGCAGGGCCTCAAGGACAACGGCGTCATCGTGCAGAACAACCTCGTCGTGATGCAGTCGGTCGACTCCGGCGAGGTCGACGCCGGCATCGCCTACCACTACTACTGGTACCGCGACCGCGAGGAGAACGGCACCGACTCCGACAGCTCGGCGCTGCACTTCTTCGGCGACCAGGACCCCGGCGCGTTCCTCAGCATCTCGGGCGCGGGCATCCTCGCCAGCAGCGAGCACCAGGCCGCCGCGGAGGAGTTCGTCACCTGGCTGACCGGCACCGAGGCGCAGCAGGCGATGGCGGAGTCGTACGCCCTGGAGTACCCGCTCAACCCCGACGCCGGCCTCAACCCCGACGTGAAGCCGTTCGACGAGCTCGAGCCGCCGGACGTCGACGTCGCCAGCCTCAACGGACCGCAGGTCACCGACCTGATGACCGCGGCAGGGCTGCTCTGACCACGGCCACACCCGCGCGGCCCGACACCAGGTCGGCCCCCGGGTCGGTCACCGGGCGTCGTACGCCGCCCCTGCTGCTCGCGGCCGGGGTGGCCGTCGCCGTCCTGGCGCTGATCCCGCTGGCCTACGTCGCGACCTACGTCGTCGTCATCGGGCCGGTCGAGCTGTGGCAGCTGGTCGCGCGCCCGCGGATCGTCGAGCTGCTGCGCAACACGATCACCCTCGCGGCGGCGTGCATGGCCGCCACTGCGGTGCTCGGCGTCGGTCTCGCCTTCCTCGTCGAGCGCACCGACCTGCCGGGGCGCCGGGTGTGGCACGGCCTGCTGGTCGCGCCGCTGGCCGTGCCGGCGTTCGTCAACGGCTACGCCTGGGTCTCGCTCGACCGCAGCGTGCACGGCTTCGCCGGCGCGTTCGGCGTCGTCACCCTGTCCTACTACCCGCTCGTCTACCTCCCGGTGGTCGCGATGCTGCGCCGCCTCGACCCGGCGCTCGAGGAGTCGGCCTGGTCGCTCGGCCACTCCCGCGCGCGCACCTTCCGCACCGTCGTGCTGCCCCAGCTGCGACCCGCCCTCCTCGGCGGCGCCCTGCTGGTCGGCCTGCACCTGCTCGCGGAGTTCGGAGCGCTGTCCCTGCTGCGCTTCCCGACCTTCACCACCGCGATCTACGACCAGTACGGCTCGACCTTCAACGGCGCCGCCGCGACCGCGATGGCCGGGGTGCTGGTCCTGCTCTGCCTCGTCCTGCTGCTCGCCGACCTGCGGCTCCGCGGCGACCGGAGGTACGCCCGCGTCGGCCGCGGCGCCGCGCGCAGCGTCGTACCGGTTCCCCTCGGTCCGTGGCGGCTGCCGGTCCTCGCCACCGTCGGCGCGGTCGTCGGCCTCGCCGTCGGCGTGCCCGCGATCTCGCTCGTGCGGTGGCTCGTGGTGGGCACCTCGACGCAGTTCCCGTTGGCCGAGCTCACCGAGGCCCTCGTCGCCACCGTCGCGCTCGCCCTCGCAGGCGCGGTCGTGACCACGCTCGCCGCGATCCCCGTGGTGTGGCTCGCCGTGCGCCACCGCGGGCGCCTCTCCACCCTCATCGAGCGCAGCACCTACGTCGCCAACGCCCTGCCGGGCATCGTGGTCGGCCTGGCGCTCGTCGTGGCCTCGCTGCGGCTGGTGCCGGTCGTCTACCAGACCGCGACCCTCCTCGTGGCGGCGTACGCCATCCTCTTCCTGCCGCGGGCCGTGGTGACCGTGCGTGCCGGGCTGGAGCAGGCGCCCGTCGTGCTCGACGACGTCGCGCACAGCCTCGGCCTCGGGCCGATCGCCACCGCCCGAAGGGTCACGTTGCCGCTGATCGCGCCCAGCCTCGGCGCCGGCGCCGCGCTGGTCTTCCTCGCGATCTCGACCGAGCTGACCGCGACCCTCATGCTCTCCCCGATCGGCACCCGCACGCTGGCCACCGAGTTCTGGTCGGCGTCGTCCGAGCTGCGCTACGGCGCGGCGGCGCCCTACGCCCTGCTGCTGGTGCTCGTCTCCATCCCCGCGACGGTGCTGCTGATGCGCACCGACGGGCCCGCCGCCCAGGCGGAGGACGGCGTCGTGCCGGGAGGGCCGGCATGAGCTCGCTGACCATCACCGGCGTGACGAAGCGCTACGGCGCGACCGTCGCGGTCGACGACGTCACCCTCCACGTGCCGCACGGGTGCTTCACGACCGTGCTCGGCCCCTCGGGCTGCGGCAAGACCACGCTGCTGCGCCTGGTCGCCGGCTTCCTCGCGCCCGAGTCGGGCAGCATCGCCTTCGGTGACACGGTCGTGGCCGGGGACGGCGTACGCCCGATGCCGCCGCAGACGCGCCGCGTCGGCTACGTGCCGCAGGAGGGCGCGCTGTTCCCGCACCTCGACGTGGCGGCCAACATCGCGTTCGGCCTGGGCAAGGGCGCCCGCGGCTCCGACCGGGTGGCCGAGATGCTCGACCTCGTCGAGCTGCCCGCCGACTTCCGCCACCGCCGGCCCGACGAGCTGTCCGGCGGCCAGCAGCAGCGGGTGGCCCTGGCGCGCTCGCTCGCACCGCAGCCGGCGCTCGTCCTGCTCGACGAGCCGTTCTCCTCGCTCGACGCGAGCTTGCGTGGCAGCACGTCGCGGGCCGTACGCCGTGCCCTCGAGGCCAGCAACACCACCGCGGTGCTCGTCACGCACGACCAGAACGAGGCCCTCTCCCTGGCCGACGAGGTGGCGGTGATGCGCGCCGGACGCCTCGTCCAGTCGGCCACGCCGAGCCAGGTCTACCTCTCGCCGAGCGACCCCGAGGTCGCCGCGTTCGTCGGCCGCGCGGTCGTCCTGCCCGGCACCGCGTCCGGCGCGCACGCGCGCTGCGCGCTCGGCGAGGTGGTGCTCACCGAGGCCGCCGAGGGCGAGGTCTCGCTGATGATCCGGCCCGAGCAGGTCTACGTCGACCTGTCCCACGACGAGGGCGTCCGCGGGACCGTCGACGAGGTCAGCTACTACGGCCACGACTGCGCGGTGCAGGTGCGCCTCGACGACGGCACGCCGGTCCTGTCGCGGATGTCCGGCGTCCGCCACCCGAGCCCCGGCGACACCGTGCACCTGCGGGTGACGGGCCTGGTCCGCGCCTACCGACCGGCGGCGCCGTGACCCTCACCCCGCACCGGACGACCGTGACGTCGCCCGTCCTCGACCACGCCCGGTTCGGCGACGCGCCCGCCGTGCTCGCCGGCGACCGGACGCTCAGCCACGCCGACCTCGAGCGCCGGGTCGCCGACCGCGCTCGCACGTGGGGGCCGGAGCGCCGCCTCGTGCTGGTCGAGGGCGCCAACGACCTCGACTCCCTCGTCGCCTACCTCGCCGCCCTGCAGCACGGCCACGTCGCCCTGGTCGTCCCCGACGGCCGCGCGGCGCAGCGGGAGGCGATCGTCGCGGCCTACGACCCGGACATCGTGTGCCTCGTCGACGAGCCCGACGACGTACGCCGTCCGGCGAGTGCGCACGACCTCCACCCCGACCTGGCGCTCCTGCTCAGCACCTCGGGCACGACCGGTTCGCCCAAGCTCGTCCGGCTCTCGCGCGACAACGTCGCCAGCAACGCCGCGGCCATCGCCGACTACCTCGCGCTCACGCCGGCCGACCGCGCGATCACCGCGCTGCCGCTGCACTACTGCTACGGCCTCTCGGTGCTGCACTCGCACCTCGTGGCCGGCGCGAGCGTCGCGCTGACCGACCTCAGCGTCGTCGACGAGTGCTTCTGGGACCTGTTCGCGCGCACCGGCGCGACGACGCTCGCCGCGGTCCCGCACACCTTCGACCTGCTCACGGCCAGCGGGTTCGAGGCCCGCGAGGTGCCGACCCTGCGCCAGGTCACCCAGGCCGGCGGGCGGCTCGACCCTGATGACGTACGCCGCTGGAGCCGCTTCGGCAGCGACCACGGCTGGGACCTCGTCGTGATGTACGGCGCGACCGAGGCGACGGCGCGGATGGCCTACCTCCCGCCGCACCTCACCACAGACCACCCCGCGGCGATCGGCGTGGCCATTCCGGGGGGACGGCTACGCCTCGACGAGGGTGTGGACGGGAGGGCCGGGGTGGGCGAGCTCGTCTACTCCGGCCCGAACGTCATGCTCGGCTACGCAGAGTCGCCCGACGACCTCGCCCGGCCGCGCGACACCGACGAGCTGCGCACGGGCGACCTCGCCCGCGAGGTCGACGGGCTCTTCGAGGTCGTCGGACGGCTGAGCCGCCGCGGCAAGGTCTTCGGCCTGCGCCTCGACCTCGACAGCCTCGAGCGCCGGCTCCAGGGGGAGGTCGACCCACGCGCCCGCGTCGTCGCGACCGACCGCAGCGTCCACGTCTTCCTGACCTCCGGTCGCGGCAGTGCCGCGGCTCGCGCACTCACGACCAGCCACTGCGGCGTCCCCGACCACGTCGTCCAGGTCACCGTCCTGCCCCAGGTGCCGCTCACCGGCAGCGGCAAGGTCGACTACGCCGGCCTGGGCGACCTCGCCCGCCGGGCCGAGGAGCCGACGACCGACGTCGACCGCTCCGTCCGGGCGGCGTACGTCCGGGTGCTCGGCCGCCCCGACGCCCGCGACACCGACTCCTTCGTCGACCTCGGCGGCGACTCGCTCTCCTACGTCGAGCTCGCCACGCGACTCGGCGGGGCCTTCGGCGGAGCCCTGCCCGTCGGCTGGCACACCCGCAGCATCGGCGAGCTCGAGCGCCTAGCGGCCGCGGGAACCGTGACCGACGCCGAGCCGGTCCGCCGCTGGGCCCGCCTCGACACCACCGTCGCCCTCCGCGCACTCGCGATCCTCTTCGTCGTGGCCAGCCACGTCGACCTGGTCGCGCTCGAGGGCGGCGCCCACCTGCTCCTCGCCCTGGCCGGGTTCAACTTCGCGCGCTTCCAGCTCTCCGCCGCCGGCGACGCCCGCACCCGACTGCGCCACGGCCTGTCCGGGCTCGCCCAGCTGATCGCCCCCTCCGTCCTGTGGGTCGGCGCCGTCGCGCTCGCGCTCGGCAGCTACGACCTGACCACCGCCCTGTTCGTCCGCGAGCTCCTCAACAGCTCCGAGTGGGACGACCAGTGGCAGCTGTGGTTCCTGGAGTCACTGGTGTGGATCACGGCAGCGGCCCTCGCGCTCACCTGCCTGCCGCGCCTGCACGACCTCGAGCGTCGTACGCCGTTCCGCTTCGCGCTCGCGGTGCTCGCCGTCACCGCCGCGGCCCGCTTCGCCGACGTCGGCCTGCGTGCCGGTCCCACCCAGCGCTACACGACCCTCGTGGTCGCCTTCGTCTTCGTCCTCGGCTGGCTCGGCGCCCGCGCCGACACCACCCGTCGCCGGCTGATCGTCTCCGCGCTCGCTGCCGTGCTGCTCGTCGGCTTCTTCGGGCAGGTGCACCGTGAGGTGATCGTGCTCGGCGGCTTCCTGCTCATGCTGTGGCTGCCGCACGTCCCGGTCCCCGCGTGGCTGGCCCGCACGGCCGGCGTCCTGGCCGGCGCCAGCCTCTTCATCTACCTCACCCACTGGCAGGTCTACCCGCCGCTCGAGGACGCCGGCCACCCGTGGCTCGCGCTGGCCGCCTCGCTGGTCGTCGGCATCGCCTACGGACGCGTCGTACGGCCTCTGCACAAGGCTGTCGGTCGCGCCGTGCTCGGGTCGCGGTAGCCTGCCGAGCGGTGCTTTTCCCGGCCAGCGCACATGGCCACCCTCGCCCGACCCAGGAGTCCCGCGTGAGCTTGAAGAAGGTCCTGATCGCCAACCGTGGCGAGATCGCCGTCCGTGTCATCCGCGCCTGCAAGGACGCCGGCATCGGCTCCGTCGCGGTGTACGCGGAGCCCGACCGCGACGCGCTCTTCGTCCGCCTCGCCGACGAGGCCCACTCGCTCGGCGGCGCGACGCCTGCCGACTCCTACCTCGACATCGCCAAGATCATCAAGGTCGCCGCCGACACCGGCGCCGACTCGGTGCACCCCGGCTACGGCTTCCTGGCCGAGAACGCCGACTTCGCCCAGGCCGTCATCGACGCCGGGCTGATCTGGATCGGTCCCCCGCCGGCGGCGATCGAGGCGCTCGGCGACAAGGCCAAGGCCAAGCACATCGCCGACCGCGCCAACGCTCCGCTGGCCCCGGGCACCAAGGACCCGGTCAAGGATGCCGACGAGGTCGTTGCGTTCGCCGAGGCCAACGGCCTCCCGGTCGCGATCAAGGCCGTCTTCGGCGGCGGCGGGCGCGGCCTCAAGGTCGCCCGCACGATCGAGGAGATCCCCGACGCCTACGAGTCCGCGGTCCGTGAGGCGGTCACCGCCTTCGGGCGCGGCGAGTGCCTGGTCGAGAAGTTCCTCGACAAGCCGCGCCACGTCGAGACCCAGTGCCTGGCCGACCAGCACGGCAACGTCGTCGTCGTGAGCACCCGCGACTGCTCGCTGCAGCGCCGCAACCAGAAGCTCGTCGAGGAGGCGCCCGCGCCGTTCCTCACCGACGACCAGGTCAGCGAGCTCTACGAGTCGTCGAAGCGGATCCTCACCGAGGCCGGCTACTACGGCGCCGGCACCTGCGAGTTCCTCGTCGCGCAGGACGGCACGATCTCGTTCCTCGAGGTCAACACCCGCCTCCAGGTCGAGCACTGCGTGTCCGAGGAGGTCACCGGCATCGACCTGGTCCGCGAGATGTTCCGCATCGCCGCCGGCGAGGAGCTCGGCTACGGCGACCCGGAGATCCGCGGCCACTCGATCGAGTACCGCATCAACGCCGAGGACGGCGGGCGCAACTTCATGCCCGCGCCCGGCACCCTGTCGGCCTGGAGCCCGCCGTCCGGCCCTGGTGTCCGTCTCGATGGCGGCTACGAGAACGGCGAGACCATCCCGGGCTCGTTCGACTCCCTCATCGCCAAGCTCATCGTCACCGGTACGACGCGCACGCAGGCGCTCGAGCGCTCGCGCCGGGCCCTCGACGAGTTCGTCGTCGACGGCATGCCGACGGTCATCCCCTTCCACCGCGCGGTCGTCTCCGACCCGGCCTTCGTCGGCTCGTCGACGCCGTCCGCCAAGGATGGGGAGAGCGGCGAGTTCAGCGTCTACACGCAGTGGATCGAGACCGAGTTCGACAACCAGATCGAGCCCTGGTCCGGCGACTCCGCGGAGGCCGAGGAGGCCGGTGAGCGGCAGAAGGTCACCGTCGAGGTCGGCGGCAAGCGCCTTGAGGTCGTGCTGCCGGCCGGGCTCGGCGGGCTGTCCGTCGGCGGCGGTGCCGGAGGTGGCGCGAAGAAGGCGAAGCGCTCCACCAAGAAGGCCGGGGCGGCCGCGTCGGGCGACTCGGTCACCTCCCCCATGCAGGGCACCATCGTCAAGGTCTCCGTCACCGACGGCGCCGAGGTCGCCGAGGGCGACGTCATCGTCGTCATGGAGGCGATGAAGATGGAGCAGCCGCTCAAGGCCCACAAGGCCGGCACCGTCACCGGCCTCCAGGCCGAGGTCGGCGCGACCGTCACCAACGGCGCCGTGATCTGCGAGATCAAGGACTGACCCAGCGCCTGATGTCGGGGTTCGTTGTCCGAGTGCGTCAAGCCCAACTAGGTTGTGCACCGTGTCAGCATCGGCCCTGGGGGGCGCCGTCCGTGAGGCGATGGAACGCGTGCGCCAAGGTGCGCCACCAACTGCGGCCGAGCTGGCCGCGCTGAGGCACCAGACCCGCGAGGTCGACCGGGCCGTAGGAGCGCTCCTGCGACCGCCAACGGACGAGGAGCCATAGCCATGGCCGACATCGACATCGACCTGGGCCGTCTGTCGCGGACGGCGAGCACGGCGCGCACGCTCAAGAACGAGTTCGACGACGCCGAGGGGTTCGCCGATGACATCGGCGAGCTGACCGGCCACGACGGACTGGCCGACAAGATCGAGGACTTCGGCAACGACTGGGACGTGGCCCGCGAGGAGCTCCGCGACGGACTCGCGTCCGTGGCGGACTTCATGCAGGCGATCCACGACACCTTCATCGACCTCGACGACAAGATGGCGAACCCCAGGTGAGCGTCCTCGAAGGCAACCCCGACGCCCTGACCGACCGGGCCGCCGAGCTGTTGCGCACCTCCGACCGGATCCAGGACGTCATCGACTCCCTGGACGGCATCGTCGACGACGACGAGTCCAAGGCCGTCGCGGCGCTGCACAGCCTGGCGAACGACGTGCGGGGCCAGCTCGAACGGATCCATGGCCGCTACGACGGCACCGCCAAGGCGATCCGTGACTACGCCGTCGAGCTCACCGACGCGCACCTCAAGGCCGAGGCCGCGGCCGAGGAGCTCGCGGACGCCCGGACCGATGCGGCCAACGCCCGCGACGAGGTCGACGCGGCGCAGTCCGCGCTCGACAACGCCGTTGACGGCGCCGACACCTCGAGCCAGGACGACAACCTCTCGTCCGCCCGCGGCAGGCTGGGCCGGGCCGACGGCGCGGTCGACGACGCCCAGGACAAGATCGACCAGGCCCGCGACGACATGAACGAAGCGGCGGAGGACGCGATCCGGCGGATCGAGGACGCGATCGCCGACACCAACGAGGGTTTCTGGGACAAGGTCGGCGAGTTCTTCGACGACCTCGGCGACTTCCTCGAGGGCCTCGCCGGCTGGATCGGCGGCTTCTTCGAGGCCATCGTCGACGTCCTCCAGAAGCTGGCCGACACGATCACGGCGATCCTCGAGGTGCTGGTCCTGCTGGCCGTCATCGTCGTCATCGCTGTCGCGCTCGGCGTCTCGCTGGTGCTGGCCGTGGTCGTGGTGGGGGTGCTCGCTGCCTTCATCGCGTGGAGCATCTACTCCGACGTGACAGGCCCCAACCCGACCGTCACTCCCTACACCCCCGATCACCCGCTCGACGAGGACCCCACCCTCGCGAACGTGCTCACAGGGACCAAGGAGGTCGACGGCCTCGGTGGTTCGGACGAGTCGGTCGTCAAGGTCACCAAGGTGCTCGGACCCGACGGGTGGTACTACACCGTCACCCTGCCGAGCACCCAGGAGTGGCTCTCGCGGTTCGGCGATCAGGGCGCGGTCAACGACCTCGACTCCAACCTGGCCCTCGTGATGACCCCGGCGCTGCAGGCGCAGTACGAAGCCGCCGTGCTCTCCGCGATCGAGCAGGCCGGCATCACTCCCGCCGACCACCTGATGCTGGTCGGGTTCAGCCAGGGCGGGATCATGGCCGGCCACCTGGCGGCGTACAACTCCGACCTAGGCGTGGACGCGATCATCGTCTCGGGTGCCCCGATCGACCACATGCCGATCCCCGACTCGGTCGACGTGGTTTCCATCCAGCACGACTACGACCCGGTCCCGCGACTCGACTCGGCGGTCGGTGACGGATCGCCCGACCACGGCAGCAACTGGACGACGATCTCGGAGCCCTCGTCCGCGGCGAGCGGCCCGACCGACGTCGGAAATATCCACAACGCCACGGCCTACTCGCAGACCCTCCAGAACAACCTCGCCCAGATCAACCAGAACCACCCCGGGCTGAACAGTTACTTCCCCCAGCCAGGTGGGCTGCCGAGCGTCCCGTCGTACTACCACTTCCAGGAGTGATCGCGATGCGCCTCATCAGCCGTCGGGGAGCCTTGCTCGCGCTCGGCACCGCGACCTTGGCAGCGTGCGCCAGAGAAGAGACCCCCGAGGATGGGAAGACCATGGACCTGAGTGGCATCAACGACGCGGTCGAGGCCTCGAGCCCACGCGTGGTGAGCGTGACGAAGAGCGAGCGGGTGGTGGACGGGCTCGGGCACGGGGTCTCCATGGAGCTCCGGGTGGACGGCGCCGACGCGATGAGCTCCGAGGACCTCGACGCGATCGTGAAGGCGATCTGGCTCAGCGCTCCGTGGGAGCCCAACGGGATCAGCCTGATGGCGTTTGCCGATGACGCTGAGGAAGAACCGGTCGACCTGCGGGCGGCCGCGAAGGAACTGACGCCGACGTTCTCCGATTCCTACGGGGAGGGCGGAATCAGCATGATCGCGATGCAGAAGCGCTACGGGGAGTGGAAGAAGCCCGCGTGAGCATTCCCCGACTGCACTTCCGCCTCCCGGGCACCTGGCACAGCGTCGACCTGCGTGGTGGAGCGCACAGCGAGACGTCGATCAAGGCCGTCGTACGCGACGTGATCGGGGCCGCCGACGACCGGGCGCACGTGAGAGCCGACCTGCGCCGCGACCTCCGCCAGGCGGTCCGGGCAGCACAGGAGGCCGAGGCGCGCAGCATGATGTTCTCGACCGAGATCGCACCGGGCTCACCCTTGCCGGTGACCCTCGTGGTCTACGCCCCCACCCGCCTGCGGATGAGCCCGACCATCGGCACCGAGCCCGATCACGTCCTGGCCGTCCTCTCCGAGAGCCTGCGGCAGTCCAGCCCCGAGCTGGCCGCGTCGCTCACCGAGGTGTCGGGCGGGGGCGGCCCGGCGCTGCGCTCGCACCGCGTGCAGCCGATCGAGGTCGCCGACGAGCCTGCCGTCAAGCAGTCCGGGGCCCTGCGGCTGATGGCCGACTACTGGGTCCCGGTGCCACAGACGAAGCAGGTCGTGATGGTGCGCTTCTCGACCCCGATGGGCGAGATCGAGAACATCATGCTCTCGCTCTTCGACGCCCTCGTGCGAGCCACCTACTTCCGTCCCGTGTCGGAGTCGGACGCGACGGCAGTCAGCTGAGCAACAGGGACTGATAGATAGCGAGCACTCACTTTTTATGTGAGACTCGTGGGGTGACCGTCACCCCAGCCCAGCGGCGTACCCAGGCCGAGCGCCGCGAGGGGACGATCACCGCGCTCCTCGACGCGACCGTGCGCTGCCTCGCCGAGCGGGGGTACGCCGCCACCTCGACCGCCGCGGTCTGCACGGAGGCAGGCGTCAGCCAAGGAGCGCTGTTCCGGCACTTCCCCACCCGGCAGGCGCTGCTGGTCGCGACCGCCGAGCACGTCGCGGAGCGCAACGTCGAGGACTTCCGCACCACGGTGGACACCGGTGTCGACACGGTCGACGAGGTGGTCGTGGTCCTCGGCCGCCTCCGCGAGGTCGTCCTCTCCCCTGCCAACCAGACCTGGCGTGAGCTGCTCGTCGCGGCCCGAGCCGACGCCGACCTGCGCGGGGCCATGCTGCCCGCGCGCGAGTCGCTGCAGGCCCAGATGCTCGTCGTCGCCACCGAGCTGTGGGGGGCGAGGCTCCCCGCGGACGACCTCGCCGCCGTGCTGAGCATCGTCGTCAACATGCTCGACGGGCTGGCGTTCTCCGCCCTCGACCCCGACCCGACGGCCGCCCCCGGCCGCACCGTCGAGCGCGCGCTGCGCCTGCTCGCCGAGATGATCGTCAGCCGCTACCCGCAGGAGCCTCGATGAGCACGGACACCTTCACCCCCGACGTCATCGTCGTCGGCGCCGGCCTCGCCGGCCTCGTCGCCACCCACGAGCTGGCGCTCGCCGGCAAGCGGGTGCTCGTCCTCGACCAGGAGAACCGCGCCAACCTCGGCGGCCAGGCGTGGTGGTCGCTCGGCGGGCTGCTCTTCGTCGACAGCCCCGAGCAGCGGCGGATGGGCATCACGGACTCCCCCGAGCTGGCCTGGCAGGACTGGCAGGGATCGGCGCAGTTCGACCGCCTCGGCGACGGCACCGACGGCCCGGGCCGCGGCGAGGACTTCTGGCCGCAGCAGTGGGCGAGGGCCTACGTCGACTTCGCCCACCGCGACAAGCGCGCCTACCTCCACGACCTCGGCCTCAGGTCGCTGCCCTTCGTCGGCTGGGCCGAGCGCGGCGACGGCCGCGCGACCGGCCACGGCAACTCGGTCCCCCGCTTCCACCTCACGTGGGGCACCGGCCCCGAGGTGGTCCGGATCTTCGCCGAGCCGGTCGAGCGCGCCGAGGCGGACGGGCTCGTCCGCCTCGCGTTCCGCCACCAGGTCGACGAGCTGGTCGTCGAGGACGGCGCCGTCGTCGGCGTCCGCGGCACCGTGCTGGTCGACGACGAGAGCAAGCGAGGCGTGAAGTCGAGCCGCGACGCCGCCGGCGAGTTCGAGCACCGCGCCGCCGCGGTCGTCGTGACGAGCGGCGGTATCGGTCACAACCACGAGCTGATGCGGCGCAGCTGGCCGACCGAGCGCGTCGGCCCCGCCCCCGAGCACCTGATATCCGGCGTCCCCGCCCACGTGGACGGGCGGATGCAGGGCATCGCCGAGACCGCCGGCGCGACGATGGTCAACCGGGACCGCATGTGGGCCTACGTCGAGGGCATCCACAACTGGGACCCGGTCTGGCCCGACCACGCGATCCGGATCCTGCCCGGGCCGTCGTCGATGTGGTTCGACGCCACCGGCAAGCGGCTCGAGGGGATGTCCGGCGTACCGGGCGCCGACTCGATCGGGGCGATGAAGCAGATCCTGGCCGCCGGTCACGACTACTCGTGGTTCGTGCTCACCCAGTCGATGATCGAGAAGGAGTTCGCCCTCTCCGGCTCCGAGCAGAACCCCGACATCACCGGCAAGGACCTGAAGTTCCTCGCCCAGAGCCGCCTCGCCAAGGGTGCGCCGGGGCCGGTCGAGGCGTTCAAGGAGCACGGCGTCGACTTCGTCGTGGCCGACGACCTCGACGAGCTCGTCACCGGGATGAACGAGCTGGCCCGCGGCCCGAAGCTCGACGCCTTCGTCCTCCGCCACCAGATCGAGGCGCGCGACCGCGAGGTCGACAACTCCTTCAGCAAGGACATCCAGGTGATGGCGATCCACAACGCCCGCCGCAGCCGCACGGACAGGCTGGTCCGCGTGGCCAGGCCGCACAAGGTGCTCGACCCGGCCCATGGCCCGCTCATCGCCGTACGCCTCAACATCCTGTCGCGCAAGACGCTCGGCGGTCTCGAGACCGACCTCGACGGGCAGTGCGTCGCCGCCGACGGCAGCCGCGTGCCCGGCCTCTACGCCGCGGGCGAGGTCGCCGGCTTCGGCGGCGGTGGCGTCCACGGCTACAACGCGCTGGAGGGCACCTTCCTCGGCGGCTGCATCTTCTCCGGCCGCGCCGTCGGGAAGGCGCTCGCGCCCTGAGTGATGAGTTCTGCGCCGTGCGGCAGTCATACCTCCAGAAGCGACACCACACGACGGAGGATGGACGATGACTGCAGTGCTGAGCAGGGAGCTGAGAAGTGAGGAGCCGGGCGTGAGCGAGCTGGGCGCGATGGACGAGGCGGGGTTCTCGGACCTGGCCGAGAAGCACCGGCGTGAGCTGCACGTCCACTGCTACCGGATGCTCGGGTCGTTCCAGGACGCCGAGGACGCGGTGCAGGAGACCTTCCTGCGCGCATGGCGCCGGCGCGAGACCTTCGAGGGCCGTTCGACCTTCCGCGCCTGGCTCTACCGGATCGCGACGAACGCCTGCCTCGACCTGCTCGCCAAGCGGCGCCCCGAGCCCGCGGCCGGCGGCGAGGTGCTGTGGCTGTCGCCCTACCCCGACCGGCTGCTGGACGAGCTGACCGCCGACGACGCCGACGAGCCCGAGACCGCGGCGATGGCGCGCGAGACCGTCGAGCTGGCGTACGTCGTCGCGGTGCAGCACCTCGCCCCCCGCCCGCGCGCCGCGCTGATCCTGCGCGACGTCGTCGGCTGGCCGGCCAAGGACGTCGCCGACCTGCTCGGCGACTCGGTGAACTCGGTCAACAGCGCGCTCCAGCGGGCCCGCGCCGGCATGCGCGAGCACCTGCCGGCCGAGCGCCAGGAGTGGACGGGCAGCGACGACGACGCCGACAACCGCGAGCTCGTACGCCGCTTCACCGACGCCAGCATGGCCATCGACATCGACACGATCGCCAGCATGCTCCGCGACGACGTCAGGTTCGCGATGCCGCCCGTGCAGGGGCTCACCATCGGCCGCGACGCCGTGATCGCCGACTGGATCGAGGGCGGCTACCCCGAGATCACCGGCCTGCGCGGTGTCCCGACGTCGGTCAACCGGCAGCCCGCGGTCGGCTACTACGTGTGGCGCGAGCAGGCGTCGGCGTACGTCCCGCTGTCGCTCGACGTGCTGCGGATCAGCGACGGCGCGATCACCGAGGTCACGATCTTCGGACCCGAGCAGTTCCCGCACCTCGGCCTGCCGGCGCAGCTCGAGGGAGGTGCCCGATGATGCGGCTCGCGCGCACCGGCCTGCTCGCCACCGTGGCGGCCGCGGCCGCCACGGCCGCAGTGGCCGCCGTGGCGAAGGCCGCGGGCGTGGACCTCGCGGTCGAGGGCAGCGACGAGACGATCCCGGTCTCGGGCATCGCCGTCGTGACCGGCGGCTTCACGCTCGTGGGAATCGTGATCGCCGCCGCGTTGCAGCGGTGGAGCGCGCGTCCCGCGGACCTGTTCCTCCGGACGGCCGGCTCGCTGACCGCCCTGTCGCTGGTGCCCCCACTCCTCTGGGGAGCGGACGGGGCCACCATCGGCACCCTGCTGGGCCTCCACCTGGTCGCGGCAGCAGTGGCGATCCCCGTGCTGGTCCGGGGCCTGCGGACAGGCGATCTGACGAGCGCCGACCGGGCAGTTCCTCGCGCTGAGACGGCCCGACCGGGCACTTCCTCCCGCTGAGAAGTGCTGAGCGGGCAGTTCCTCGCGGTCCAGCGCGAGGAACTGCCCGCCCGGCGTGATCCAGCGCGAGGAAGTGCCCGGTCAGGCGAGACCGACGGCCTCGACCAGCGCGGCCAGGTGCGCCTCGAACAGGTCGGCGGGGTCGGTGAGGGTGTCCGCGCCGTACTGCCCGAACACCTCGAACGACAGGCAGCCGAAGAGCGCGGCCCACGCGAAGAGGCCGCGGGCGACCAGCCGGTCCGGGGCACTCAGGCCCAGCTCGCGACGGATCCGACCCAGGTCGCGGGAGAACCGTCGCGGCGTGAGCGGCGCGTCGTCGAGGTCGACGGCGCCGGCCTGCCAGGCGTCCTCCCAGACCTCGACGAGCCGTCCGACCACCCGGGTCCCGGGGCCGGTCGTGCGCTCCGCGGGAGCCTCGTATCCCGGCACCGGGCTGCCGAAGAGCAGGGCGTACGTCGCCGGCTCGGCCAGTGCCCAGGCGCGGGTCGCGCGGCCGATCGCCGCCAGCCGACCGGCGAAGTCGGCAGTGTCGACCCGCTCGAGGGCGGCGTCGACCGCGTCGCCGAGCTCGTCGTAGCCGTCGACGACGAGCAGGGTCAGCAGCTCGTCGCGGCTCGCGACGTAGCGGTAGACCGCGGACGAGACGAGACCGAGGTCACGCGCAACCGCCCGTAGCGACAGGGCTGCGGCTCCCTCGGTCGCCAGGTGGCCGCGTCCGATGCGGACGATGTCGCGCATGGTCTGCTCGCGTGCCCGGGCCCGGGGAGTGGAGGTGTCCATGGCGTCCATCGTGCCACACGAGCGAGCACTCGTGACCAAAGAGAGCAGTGCTCTTGCTTTCGGGTTGCGAGTCGTGCACGATAGGAGAAACGAGAGCACCGCTCTCACTTCATCCCAGGAGCAGCCATGAACACCGTCCACGTCGTCACCGGAGCCGGCCCCGTCGGCTCGACCGTCGCCCTCCAGCTCGCCGACGCGGGCCACCAGGTCCGCCTGCTGACCCGGTCGGGCAGCGGCCCGGTCCACCCCCTCATCGACCGTCGGCGCGTCGACGTCTCCCGTACGGAGGTCCTCGCCGAGACCTTCGACGGCGCGGTCGCGGTGCACCACTGCATCCACGGGTCGGCGTACGACGCCAGGGTCTGGCGCGCCGAGCTCCCGCAGGCCGAGGCGGCCGTGCTGGCAGCAGCCGGTCGCGTCGGCGCGGTGGTCGTGTTCCCGGAGAGCCTGTACTCATACGGCCAGGTCGACGGTCCGTTGACCGAGGACCTGCCGCGGACCGCGACCACCGGCAAGCTCGGCGTCCGCACGGAGCTGCTCGCCCAGCGCGAGGCGTCGGCCACGCCGACCGTGAGCGTCGCGGCGTCCGACTTCTACGGCCCGGTGGTGCGCAACGCCCATGCCGGCGAGCGCCTGGTCCCGACCGTGCTCGCCGGGCGGACGATGCGGGTGCTCGGCAGCCTCGACCAGCCGCACTCGTTCACCTACGTCCCCGACCTGGCCGCCGCGATGATCGAGGCCGCCGCGCGCCCGGAGCTCTGGAACTCGTTCCTCCACGCACCCACCGCCGCGCCGGTCACCCAGCGCAGGCTGGTTGAGCTGGTCGCCGAGGCGGGAGGGGTGCCCGTCCCGAGGATGTCGGCGCTCCCGCCGTGGGTGCTGCGCGCGTCCGGCGTCGTCTCCCGCGAGATGCGCGAGCTGGCAGAGACGGCCTACATGTTCACCGCGCCCTTCGTGCTCGACTCATCGGCGAGCGAGCAGCGGCTCGGGCTGGCACCCACGTCGCTGACCGCCGGCCTCGCCGCCACCGTCGAGTGGTGGCGCGCCCAGGACAGCGCCGCCGCCTGACCGGGGTACGGACGAGTAACCCACGTCACACCAGTCCCTCGATAGCGTTCGGGCCATGTTCTCCAAGGTCCTCATCGCCAACCGGGGTGAGATCGCAGTCCGCGCCCTCCGAGCCGCTCGCGAGATCGGCTCGAAGACCGTCGCCGTCTTCCCCCACGAGGACCGGTGGTCCGAGCACCGGATGAAGGCCGAGGAGGCCTACGAGATCGGCGAGGTCGGTCACCCGGTGCGGGCCTACCTCGACCCCGACGCGATCGTCGCGGTCGCCGTGCAGTGCGGCGCGGACGCCGTCTACCCCGGCTACGGCTTCCTCTCGGAGAACCCGACCCTGGCCGAGGCGTGCGCCGCGGCGGGCATCACCTTCATCGGCCCCAGCGCCGAGGTGCTGACGCTCACCGGCAACAAGGCCCGCGCGATCGCCGCGGCCAAGGCCGCCGGCGTACCCGTGCTCGAGTCGGTCCCGCCGTCGACCGACGTCGACGAGCTGCTGGCTGCGGCCGAGGCCATCGAGGCGCCCCTCTTCGTCAAGGCCGTCGCCGGTGGCGGCGGTCGCGGCATGCGCCGGGTGGACGACCGCGCGAACCTCCGCGAGGCGATCGAGACGTGCATGCGCGAGGCCGAGGGTGCCTTCGGCGACCCGACGGTCTTCATCGAGCAGGCGGTCGTCGACCCGCGCCACATCGAGGTGCAGATCCTGGCGGATGGAACTAGTGGCACCGGCTCCGACGGCTCGGATGATGGGGTGATCCACCTCTACGAGCGCGACTGCTCCGTCCAGCGGCGCCACCAGAAGGTCGTCGAGATCGCCCCCGCTCCCAACCTCGACCCCGACATCCGGATGAGGATGTGCGCCGACGCGGTGCGGTTCGCGCGCGAGATCGGCTACAAGAACGCCGGCACCGTGGAGTTCCTGCTCGACCCCAGCGGCCGCTACGTCTTCATCGAGATGAACCCACGCATCCAGGTCGAGCACACGGTCACCGAGGAGGTCACCGCCGTCGACCTCGTCCAGTCGCAGATGCTGATCGCCGCCGGCGCCACGCTCGCCGACCTGGGGCTGACGCAGGACTCGGTGCGACCGCAGGGGTTCGCGCTCCAGTGCCGGATCACCACGGAGGACCCCGCCAACGGCTTCCGGCCCGACACCGGGAAGATCACGACCTACCGCTCCCCGGGTGGGCCGGGCGTCCGCCTCGACGGCGGTACGACGTACTCCGGCGCCGAGATCAGCCCTCACTTCGACTCGATGCTCGCCAAGCTCACCTGTCGCGGCCGCACCTTCGAGTCGGCGGTGCAGAAGGCGCGGCGCGCGCTGCTGGAGTTCCGCATCCGCGGCGTCTCCACCAACGTCGGCTTCCTCCAGGCCGTGCTGGCCGACCCCGACTTCGCCGCCGGCGGCGTGACGACCTCCTTCATCGAGGACCACCCGCAGCTGCTCAAGGCGCAGGTCGGCGGCGACCGCGCCTCGCGCCTGCTGACCTACCTCGCCGACGTCACCGTCAACCAGCCGCACGGCCAGGCACGGGTCTCGGTGTCGCCGAGCAGCAAGCTGCCGTCGCTCGACCGGTCGCAGCCGGCACCCGCCGGCACCCGCCAGCTGCTCCGCGAGGTCGGTCCCGAGGAGTTCGCCCGCCGGCTCCGCGCCCAGGACCGGGTCGCCGTCACCGACACCACCTTCCGCGACGCCCACCAGTCGCTGCTCGCCACGCGGGTGCGCTCACGCGACCTGCTCGGCGTGGCGGAGCACGTCTCCCGCACCACGCCGGAGCTGTGGTCGGTCGAGTGCTGGGGCGGGGCGACGTACGACGTCGCGCTCCGCTTCCTCGCCGAGGACCCGTGGGAGCGGCTGGCCGCGCTCCGCGAGGCGATCCCCAACATCGGGCTGCAGATGCTGCTCCGCGGCCGCAACACCGTCGGCTACACGCCGTACCCGACCGAGGTCACCGAGGCCTTCGTGCAGGAGGCCGCCGAGACCGGTATCGACGTCTTCCGGATCTTCGACGCGCTCAACGACGTCTCGCAGATGCGGCCCGCGATCGACGCGGTCCGCGCCACCGGCACCTCGGTCGCCGAGGTCGCGCTCTGCTACACCGGCGACCTCTCCTCGCCCGACGAGACGCTCTACACGCTCGACTACTACCTCCGTCTGGCCGAGCAGATCGTCGACGCCGGCGCCCACGTGCTGGCGATCAAGGACATGGCCGGCCTGCTGCGCGCGCCCGCCGCGCGCACGCTCGTGACCGCGCTGCGCGAGCGGTTCGACCTGCCCGTGCACCTGCACACCCACGACACCCCGGGCGGCCAGCTCGCCACGCTCGTCGCGGCGATCGACGCCGGCGTCGACGCGGTCGACGCCGCCTGTGCCTCGATGGCCGGCACGACGTCCCAGCCGGCGCTGTCGGCGCTCGTCTCGGCGACCGACCACTCGGCGCGCGAGACCGGGCTGTCGCTGGCCGCGGTCAACGCGCTCGAGCCCTACTGGGAGGCCACCCGCCGGGTCTACGCGCCGTTCGAGTCCGGCCTGCCCGCCCCGACCGGTCGCGTCTACCGCCACGAGATCCCCGGCGGCCAGCTCTCCAACCTGCGCCAGCAGGCGATCGCGCTCGGTCTCGGCGAGAAGTTCGAGCAGGTCGAGGACATGTACGCCGCGGCCAACGACATCCTCGGCAACGTCGTCAAGGTGACGCCGTCGTCCAAGGTCGTCGGCGACCTCGCGCTCGCCCTCGTCGCGGCCGGCGCCGACCCGGCGGAGTTCGAGGCCGACCCGGCGTCGTACGACATCCCGGATTCAGTGATCGGCTTCCTCAACGGCGAGCTCGGCGACCCGCCCGGCGGCTGGCCCGAGCCGTTCCGCAGCAAGGCCCTGGCCGGCCGGACCTGGAAGCAGCCGACCGAGAGCCTCACCGCCGAGCAGCAGCAGGGCCTGGCCGACGACCGTCGGACGACCCTCAACGAGCTGCTCTTCCCCGGGCCCACGGCTGCGTTCGTCGAGTCCCGCGAGGCCTACGGCGACCTGTCCGTGCTGCCGACCGTCGACTACCTCTACGGCCTGCAGCGCGGTGGCGAGCACCCCGTGCAGCTGCGCGAGGGCAAGACCGTCCTCTACGGCCTCGAGGCGATCAGCGAGCCCGACGAGCGCGGCTTCCGCAACGTGATGGCGACGATCGACGGGCAGCTGCGGCCCGTGCAGGTGCGCGACCGCAGCGTCGCCGCCGAGGTCGTCTCGGCCGAGAAGGCCGACCCGAAGAACGGCGGCCACGTCGCGGCGCCGTACGACGGCGCGGTGACCGTCACGGTGGCCGAGGGCGACACGGTCGAGGCCGGGCAGACCGTCGCCACGATCGAGGCGATGAAGATGGAGGCCTCGATCACCGCGCCGGTCGCCGGCACGGTCTCGCGGCTCGCGGTCCGCTCGACCCAGGGCGTCGAGGGCGGCGACCTGGTGCTGGTGATCGGCTAGTCCCGCAGGGCGCTGAGGACCACCGGCTCGTCGACGGGCCGCGCCTCCAGGCGGCACAGGTGGGAGACGGCGTCGACGTCGACCTCCACGCCGAGCTCCTCGCGCAGCTCCCGCGCGAGCGCCGCGAGCTCGGACTCACCGTCCTCCATGACTCCCCCGGGCAGGTCCCACACGTCGGGGTAGGCCACCTTGTCGGGCCGACGGTGCGCGAGCAGGACCCGCCCGTCCCGGACCAGCGCGCCGACGACCACCGTCACCATGGGCAGATCACAGCAGGGAGGTCCGACAGTCAGGACTGGTTGAGCACCACGACGTCGGGGTCCGGCTCGGCGTACTCCGTGATCTCCGCGTCCTCGCCGGTGACCTGGCGGAAGACCTCGGCCGCCACTGCGCGCATCCCGTTGACCTTCGGGTGGAAGGGTGCCGCGATGCCCGCCCGGAAGCGCGGTCCGTTGACCCACGCACGACCCTTGGCGCAGACGTCGTGACCCTCCGAGACGGTCTCCATGTCGACGTACGACGCCCCTGCCGCCTCCGCGCCCCTCCGCAGCGAGGCGTTGAGGATGCCCGCGACCTCGGTGACCGGGCCGAGCACCTCGGGCGAGGCGCCGACGGCGTTGCAGGTGCCCTCGGTCGGCAGGATGTCGGGATAGCCGACGACGAGGACCTCGGCGTCGGGGGCGATCCGGGTGACGCGCCGGACGGCTTGCTCGATGCGGCCGGCGACCTTGCGCGCGTCGGCGCCCAGCTGCGCGACCGGACACGCCGAGTCCGGCCTCTGGCACGTGATCAGGCCGTCATAGATGCCGAAGTCGTTGCCGCCTATCCCGATCGTCACGAGGTCGGTGTCGGCCGAGACGGCGTCGATCTGCGGGACCGTGGTGCCGCCGTTGAAGAGCGTCATCGGGGCGTAGAAGTCGGCCGTCGTCGCCGCGGAGCAGGTGACGTCGGTGTAGCTCGCCACGTCGAGCCAGTCGGCGAGGAACGCCGGGTAGTTGTCCTTGGAGCGCGCGCAGCCCTCGGGGTCGGTGCGCATCGTGCCGATGAACGGACCGGCCGAGAAGGAGTCACCCATCGCCACGTAGTCGATGGTGGAGGTCACCTCGGTGTCGACCACCGGGTCGGGCAGAGCGTCGGCGTCGCCGCTCGCGCCGTCAGCGCTGCAGCCCGTGGCCGCGAGGACGAGCGCGGCGAGCAGGAGGGAGGGCTTCACTCTCGGAGCTGCCCCTTCTGCCGCGGCGTGACCGTGAAGGTGAACCAGTCGGAGTTGAGGGCGAAGTGGTCGCGGACCGTGTCACCGTCCGTGCGCGCCGTGCCGGTGGTCCCGATGAAGGCGATGTCGACGACGCGGCCGCCCCAGTCGCCGTAGCCGTTGCGGGTGGTCACCTCGATGCTCGTCAGGTCGCCGATCGCCGGCCAGCGCCCCTCGATCTGGGTGTCGTCGATCGCCTTCGTCCAGGTGGAGTACGCCGGGTTCGCGATGCTGTCGTAGGGGTCGGCCTGCGCCACGAGGTAGGGCATCGAGCCGACGGCCGAGTAGCCGCCGTTGCTCGCGGAGAACTGCGTGAAGGCGGGACGGCCGTCGTAGAAGAGACCCTGCTTGGCCGTTGCCTGGATGGCCGCGGTGGCGGCCGGGTGCTCGTCGTCCACACCGCCGTAGACCTGGCAGTTGCTGGTGTCGCAGAGGTCGTAGTGGGCAGCAGAGGGGTGCGAGCGCTCGAAGGCGGCATAGGTCCGTGCCGCGACCGACTGCGCGCTGACGGCGGCGGGCGCCCACGACGCGGGGACCTCGCGGGGGACGACACCGCGGAGGTAGGCCTCCATGCTGAGCTTGTTGACGGTCTCGCGCTTCGTGCTCTGGCGTGCGGCGACCGACTGGAGCGAGCCCCGGTAGTCACGGCGGCCGGCCGGGGTGACCAGGGTCAGGATCCCCGTGGCGGAGGCGAACTCCGCCTCGCCGGGCACCTTCTTCCAGGTCCGCCACGCGCCGCCCTTCGTGTACTGCACGCTGGTGTCGCTGCCCGCACGGATCAGGCGCCACTTCTTCGCCGCGATCGGCGGGACCCGCCAGGTCCGCCGCTTGGTCAGGCTGGTGACCTCGAGGCCGCGCTGCGCGGCCACCTGCACGTCACGGCCGGTGTCGGCGGTGATCAGGACGCGGATCTTGCCGCCGATCCGCCCCCACGTGGTGCCGGGGTAGTAGAACTCGTCGATCTGCTGCCAGGTCAGCCCCTGCTTGGCGGCGCCCAGCGCGCCGTACTGCGAGAGGCCCTTGCCGTGGCCGAAGCCGTGACCGGTGAGGACGATGCCGACGCTGCCCGGCGTCGCGTAGGTCTCCACCGCCCTGCGGGGCTCCGCGGCCGAGGCCGTTGCGGAGGGCAGGACAGGCAGCACGAGCGCGCTCGCGAGGACGGCGAGCAGGAGCCTGGGTGGACGCGTACGGCGCATGGCGTGGATCTCCCCCGAGAGCGTGGACGGACAGAGTTCCCGAGGTTACCCGCCCGGTCTGAACCGGGCCTCCCCGAACCCGTCGGGGGGTGGGACAGTGGTCTGGTGATGGGCCGACGCCGGCGGGACAGGCGTGAGGTCGAGCTCGCCGAGCTCGACGCCTTCCGCCACGTCCGCCGGGCCGCGAGCGAGGATGTCACGGTCTTCGGCGAGGAGCTGTCCGCCCTGCACTTCGAGACGCTCACGACCGACCTCGACGACCAGATGCGTGTCAACTACCAGAAGGCCCTCGACGCCTACGAGTCCGCCAAGCGTCGTCTCGAGACCTCGGCCGCGGCGACCGACGTCACCGAGGTGACGCGCACGCTGGCGGACGGCAGGTTCGCCCATGCCTGCGTGCTGGCGGCCCGCGACGGCGTCGAGCGGCCCGCCCGTCGCCCTCCGTGCTTCTTCGACCCCGGCCACGGACCCGCGAGCCGGGACGTGTCGTGGGCGCCGCTCGGCGGGGTCCCGCGCGACATCGCGGTGTGCTTCCGCGACGCCGAGCGGCTCGCCGCGGGCGAGGCGCCGCAGGTCCGGATGGTGCGCCTCGGCAACCGCTACGTCCCGTGGTACGCCTCCGGCCCGGCCTACACCGCGTGGGCGGGCGGGTGGTACGCCGAGCTGATCCTCGACGGGCGGGTGCAGGCCGACCGCATCACCATGACGTACGCCGGGGCCACCGTCGGCGGCTCGGACAGCCTCGTCGCGGGGGCCGCGTGGGCCGACCCCGGGGCCTGGAACGACGGCGGGATGATCGGCGGTCACGACTTCTCGGGCTGGGACGGCCACGGCGGTGGTGGCGACTTCGGCGGCGGCGATGGCGGTGGCGGCGGAGGCGGTGACGGTGGCTGAACACTTCGGACGGCGTCCCGGATCTGGCAGGGTGGCGACATGTTCGGGGGACGCCGCCGGAGGCGTGAGGAAGAGCTCGTCGCCAAGGACGCCTGGCGCACGGCACGCAAGCTGATGGACGAGGACGTCACCGTCCTCGGCGAGCAGGTCGCCGAGCTGCACGTCGACACCCTGGGCGACGCCCCCGACACCGAGGCCGTCGACCACTACCGCCGCGCGCTGGAGAACTACGACCAGGCCACGAGCCTCCTCGCCGCGAGCGAGACCGTCGAGGACGTCGTCGCGATCGAGCAGGTCGTCGCCGACGCCCGCTACCACCGGGCTGCCGTCATCGCGATCCGCGACGGCGACCCGCTCCCCGGGCGCCGCGAACCCTGCTTCTTCAACCCCCAGCACGGACCCTCGATGCAGGACGTCGAGTGGACCCCGCCCGGCGGGACCCCACGCACGATCGCGACCTGCGCCGCCGACGCGCGCCGCCTCGCCGCCGGCGAGGAGCCGCTCGTGCGGATGGTGCGCCTCGGCGACCGCTGGGTCCCGTGGCACCTCGCCGGGGGTGCCGACGGGACCGTGGGCGCGGCCGCCGAGCTGGCGAGGGACGGATGGGGCGGCGAGGTGCAGAAGGGACTGGCGCAGGCCTACCTCAACCAGAGCGCCGGCGGTCCCAGCGGCGGCGGGCTCCACGGGCGCTGAGACGTCCGCTGTCCCACCCGCCTGTGACACTGGGCGGGTGCCCGAGGGAGACAGCGTCTGGAAGCTCGCGCGCCGGCTCGACCGCCAGCTCACGGGCCACACGATCGCGCGCTCGGACTTCCGCACGCCTCGTCTCGCCACCCGCGACATCGCCGGCCGCGAGGTGCTCGGCCACGACACCCACGGCAAGCACCTGCTGACCCGCTTCAGCGCCACGGCCGGCTCACCCGCGGCGACGCTGCACAGCCACCTCAAGATGGACGGGTCGTGGTCGACGCTCGCGCCGGGCAAGCGCCTGCCGGCGAAGCTCCAGGCCCACGTGCGACTGGTGCTCACGCTCGACGACGACCGGGCCGTGCACGGCATCCGGCTCCACGACCTCGACCTCGTGCCGACCGACCGCGAGGCCGACCTGGTCGGGCACCTCGGCCCCGACCCGCTGCGCGACGACTGGGACGCCGCCGAGGCCGTGCGCCGACTCTCGGCCGACCCGGCGCTGCCGTTCGTCTCGGCCCTCCTCGACCAGCGCGCGGTGGCGGGCTTCGGCAACCTCTGGGCCAACGAGCTCGCCTTCCTGACCGGCGTCAGCCCGTGGACCCCGATCGGCGAGGTCGACCTCGAGCGGCTCGTCGAGCGCGGGGCGACGATGCTGCGGCACTCCGCGACCGTCCAGGGTGCCTACCAGGTCACCACCGGCTCGCCCGTCCGCGGCGACGACCACTGGGTGACCGGTCGCCAGCGGCAGGGCTGCCGGCGCTGCCGCGGCCCGATCAGCGTGACGGCCGAGGTGCCGGGCGACGCCGCCAACCGGCGTACGTGGTGGTGCCCCGCGTGCCAGCCGGGACCGGGCCCGGAGGCACGGGTGGGATCGGGGCTCGGGGTGCGGGTCAGACCCGGTGCAGCCGGCGGGCGGCCTCGGCGATCGACCCGCTCATCGAGGGGTAGACGGTGAAGGCCTGCGCGAGCTGGTCGGCGGTCAGCGACTCGGCCACCGCGATCGACACCGGGTGGATCAGCTCGGAGGCGCGCGGCCCGACGACCACTCCCCCGACGACGATGCCGGTGCCCGGTCGGCAGAAGAGCTTCACGAAGCCGTCGCGGACGCCCTGCATCTTGGCGCGGGCGTTGCCGGCCAGCGGGAGCATGACGACCTCCGCCTCGATCTCGCCGGCGTCGACGGCCTTCTGCGACCAGCCCACCGTGGCGATCTCGGGCGCGGTGAAGACGTTGGAGGAGACCTTCTTGAGGTCGAGCGGCGAGACCGCGTCGCCGAGGAAGTGCCACATCGCGATCCGGCCCTGCATCGCCGCGACCGACGCGAGCATCAGCACGCCGGTGCAGTCGCCGGCTGCGTAGATGCCGCGTGCCGACGTGCGGGAGACCCGGTCGACGGTGATGAAGCCGCCGTCGTCGGTGGCGACGCCGGCCTCCTCGAGCCCGAGGTCGGCGGTGTTGGGGATCGAGCCGAGGGCGAGGATGCAGTGGCTGCCCGAGACCGTGCGCCCGTCGGTGAGGGTGACGGTGACGGTGTCGCCGTCGCGGGTCACCGACTGCATCCGCGACTCGCCCAGGACGTGCATCCCACGTCGCGTGAGCACGTCCTCGAGCACGGCGGACGCGTCGGCGTCCTCGCCGGGCAGCACCCGGTCGCGGCTGCTGACCAGCGTCACGTCGATGCCGAGGGAGAGGTACGCGCTGGCGAACTCCGCGCCGGTCACGCCCGAGCCCACCACGATGAGCTTCTCCGGCACCTCGGTCAGGTCGTAGACCTGCTCCCAGGTGAGGATCCGCTCGCCGTCGGGCTGCGCGCTCGGGAGCGTCCGAGGTGCGGCGCCGGTGGCGACGATGATCGCGTCGGCCCGGAGCGTCTCGTCGCCGACCTCGACGGTGAGGTCGGGCCCGAGGCGGCCGCGACCCTTCACGACGCGTACGCCGTCGCGGTCGAGCCGGGCCGTGATGTCGGTCGACTGGTCGGCGGCGAGCCGCTTCACACGGGCGTTGACCCGGCCCAGGTCGACCGAGATCGAGGTCGCCGCGTCGCCCTCCTGGTCGTGGAAGTTGACCCCGAGCTCCTGCGCGGTGCCCATGTCGGCCATCAGCTCGGCCGTGGCGATCAGCGTCTTGCTCGGCACGCAGTCGGTGAGCACCGCCGAGCCGCCGATCCCGTCGGTGTCGACGACCGTGACCTCGGCGCCGAGCTGCGCGGCGACGTGGGCGGCCTCGTAGCCGCCGGGTCCGCCGCCGATGATGACGATGTGGTCAGCCATGGAGGACCGGCCCTCAGAAGTTGATCATGTGGCCGGCGATGCCGTGGACGGCCTCCTTGACGGCCTCACCCAGCGTCGGGTGGGCGAAGACGTTGCGGGCCACCTCGTCGGCGGTGAGGTCCCACTGCTGGGCCATGGTCAGCACGGGCAGCAGCTCGGTGACGTTGGGGCCGATCATGTGGGCACCGATGATCTCGTTGTGCTCGGCGTCGGCGACCACCTTGACGAACCCGATCGGCTCGCCCAGGCCCATCGCCTTGCCGTTGGCGCTGAAGGGGAACGACGCCGTCTTCACGTCGTAGCCCTTCTCCTTGGCCTGCGCCTCGCTGTAGCCGAACGAGGCGATCTGCGGGTTGCAGTAGGTCGCGCGGGGCACGAAGTCGAAGGCGACCGGCATGGTCTCGGCGCCGTTGATGGTCTCGGCCGCGACGATGCCCATCGCCTCGGCGACGTGGGCGAGCATCATCTTCCCGGTGCAGTCGCCGATGGCGTACACGCCGTCGACGTTGGTGCGGCCGAAGTCGTCGATCTCGATCGCGCCGCGCTCGGTGACGGTGACCCCGGTGTTCTCCAGGCCGTAGCCCTTCACCCGCGGGGCGAAGCCGAAGGCCGCGAGGAACTTGCCGGCCTCCAGCACCTGCTCGTCGCCGCCGGCGGCCGGGGCGACGGTGACCTTGACGCCCGAGCCGGTGTCCTCGACGTTCTTGACCGCAGTGGAGGTGAGCACCTTCACGCCGAGCTTCTTGTAGTGCTTGGCGAGCTCCTTGGAGATGTCGGCGTCCTCGGTCGGCACCATCCGGTCGAGGAACTCCACGATCGTCACGTCGACGCCGAAGTTGGCCATCACGTAGGCGAACTCGACGCCGATCGCGCCCGATCCGCCGATGATGATCGACTCGGGGAGGTGGTCGGTGAGGATCTGCTCCTCGTAGGTCACGACGTGCTCGCTGAGCTCCACGCCGGGAACCAGCCGGACGGTCGCGCCGGCGGCGATGATGAGGTTGTCGCAGGTGTAGCCGGTGGTGGTGCCGTCCTTGTCCTTGACGTCGATCGCCTTCGGACCGGTGAGGGTGCCCCAGCCGTCGATCTCGGTGATCTTGTTCTTCTTCATCAGGAAGTGGACGCCCTTGACGATGCCCGAGCTCACGTCGCGGCTGCGCTTGTGGGTGGGACCGAAGGCCATCGTGGCGTCGCCCTCGATGCCGAACTTCGCCTTCTCGTGCTGGAGCGTGTGGGCCAGCTCGGCGTTCTTCAGCAGCGCCTTGGAAGGGATGCAGCCGACGTTGAGGCAGACACCTCCCCAGTACTTCTCCTCCACCACGGCCACCTTCTGGCCGAGCTGGGCTGCGCGGATCGCGGCGACGTAGCCACCGGGGCCGGCGCCGAGGACGAGGGTGTCGAAGTGCGTGTCGGTCACCCCTCCACCCTAGTTGTCGCATCGGCGGGGGGAACACCCGAGGTCGAGGCTCGATACCCTGCTCCTCGTGACGCTCTACGCCGCCTACGGGACGAACCTCGATCCCGCCCGGATGAGCGAGCGCTGTCCCCACTCGATCCTGGAGTCCACGGGCTGGCTGACGGGGTGGCGGTTGACGTTCGGAGGCGAGGAGCACGGCTGGGACGGCGCGCTGTCGACCATCGTGGAGGACCCCTTCGAGCAGGTCTTCGTCGCCGTCTACGACGTCACGCCCGAGGACGAGCGCCAGCTCGACGGCTGGGAGGCCGCCGACAGCGGGCTCTACCGGAAGACCAAGGTGCGCGTGCAGACGATGACCGGCGAGATGGTCGTGTGGTCCTACGTCCTCGATGCGTACGAGGGTGGGTTGCCCTCGGCGTCCTACCTCGGCGTGCTCGCCGACGCCGCCGACGCAGCGGGTGCCCCCGAGGACTACGTCCACGCACTGCGCAGGCGCGCCTGCCGCTCGACCGGCCTCTGACGAGCCCCGCGTGGGCCCTAGAGTGCGGCCCATGAGCGAGAAGAACCCCTACGACAACGCCCAGGCCGCTGCCGCGAAGCTCGCCGAGCTGACCGGCGTGGAGCGCCACGACATCGCCCTCGTGCTGGGTTCGGGCTGGCTGCCCGCCGTCGACGCGCTGGGCGAGGCGACCGCGGAGATCGACACCACCGACCTGCCCGGCTTCAGCGCGGCAGCAGTCGTCGGCCACAGCGGCAAGATCCGATCCATCCGCAGTGGCGACAAGAACCTCCTGGTCTTCCTCTCGCGCACGCACTTCTACGAGGGCAAGGGTGTCGCCGCGGTCGTGCACCCGATCCGTACGGCGGCCGCTGCCGGCTGCTCGGCCATCGTGCTCACCAACGGGTGCGGCGGCCTCAAGGAGGGCTGGCAGCCCGGTCAGCCGGTGCTGATCTCCGACCACATCAACCTCACGGGCACGAGCCCGATCGTCGGCGCCAACTTCGTCGACCTCACCGACCTCTACAGCCCGCGCCTGCGCGCGATGTGCAAGGAGATCGACTCCTCGCTCGACGAGGGCGTCTACGTCCAGTTCCCCGGGCCGCACTACGAGACCCCCGCAGAGGTCCGGATGGCCGGGATCATGGGCGGCCACCTGGTCGGGATGAGCACCACGCTGGAGGCGATCGCCGCCCGCGAGGCCGGCATGGAGATCCTCGGCATCAGCCTGGTCACCAACCTGGCCGCCGGCCTGAGCGGCGAGCCGCTCAACCACGAGGAGGTCCTCGAGGCCGGCAAGGCCGCCGCCAGCCGGATGGGCGGCCTGCTCAGCCAGGTCGTCACCTCGATCTGATGCGGGTCCTCGTCACGGGAGCCGCCGGCAGCCTCGGCCGTGTCGTCACCGTCGGCCTGGCCGAGCTGGGCCACGAGGTCGTCGGGCTCGACCTGGTGCCGGCCCCCGAGGGAACGCCGTACGCCTGGCACGAGGCCGACTGCGCCGACGCCGACGCGGTCGCGGCGGTCTTCTCGGAGGAGCGGCTCGACGCCGTCGTGCACCTCGCAGGCGTCCCGGAGGAGCTGTCGCTGCCCGAGGAGCTCACGTCGCACGTCGTGACGACGGCCGCCCTGCTCGACGCGATGGTCGC
Source organism: Nocardioides glacieisoli (assembly GCF_004137245.1). Lineage (GTDB taxonomy): Bacteria > Actinomycetota > Actinomycetes > Propionibacteriales > Nocardioidaceae > Nocardioides > Nocardioides glacieisoli. The sequence goes on along the minus strand of NZ_SDWS01000003.1, from coordinate 254,108 downwards.
CCACCGGGTGCCCCGCATCGTCTACGCGTCCTCCAACCACGCCGTCGGCCGCACCCCACGGGCGGCGGGCGAGCTCACCGACCAGGCCCTCCCGAGGCCCGACACCTACTACGGCGTCGCCAAGGTGGCCGCGGAGGCGCTGCTCCAGCTCTTCTCCGACCGCCACGGCATCGACGCGGTCGCCTGCCGGATCGGCTCGTTCCTGGAGCGGCCGACCAGCGTCCGCGGGCTGTCGACGTGGCTGTCCCACGACGACGGCGTTCGCATGGTGGAGGCGGCGCTCACCGCCCCGGCCCCCGGCTTCGCCGTCCTCTACGGCATCAGCGCCAACACGCGCGCCTGGTGGGACCTCGAGCCCGGCCGCCGGCTGGGCTACGAGCCGCAGGACGACGCCGAGGACTTCGCGGACTCCGTCGAGCCCGGACCGGACGACGAGGCGGAGGCCGAGTTCCCCGGCGGGCCCTTCGCGTCGGCGCGTTTCCACAGGCCTGCTCTCTGACGCTTGACTTGGAGCGCACTCCAAGTCGGAGACTGGTGCGGTGACCAGCCTGAGCATCGCCGAGGCGGCCGAGCGGACCGGCCTCACCGCCCACACCCTGCGCTACTACGAGCGCGACGGATTGATGCTGCGCTCCGTCGAGCGTGCCTCCTCGGGCCACCGCCGCTACACCGACGACGACCTGCGCTGGATCCAGATGGTGACGCGGTTGCGAGCCACCGGGATGCCGATCCGGGACGTGCGCCGCTATGCCGCGCTGGTCCGCGAGGGCGACGGCAACGAGGCCGAGCGCCTGGACCTGCTGCTCGCCCACCGCGAGCTCGTCGAGCGCCAGCTCGCCGAGGTCACCTCCCACCTGCGCGCCATCGACCACAAGATCGCGCTCTACGAGCACCAGGTCTCGCCTGCCTCGTGACGGCCGCTTGACTTGGAGCGCGCTCGAAGGAGTTCTGTGGAGGTATGACCACACCAGACATCGGACAGCGCACGCTCGGCACCACCTCCTCCCTCACCGTCAGCGCCCTCGGCCTCGGTTGCATGGGGATGTCGGAGTTCTACGGGACGCCCGACGAGCAGGGCGGCACCGACACGATCCACCGCGCGCTCGACCTCGGCGTGACGTTCCTCGACACCGCCGACATGTACGGCCCCTTCACCAACGAGCAGCTCGTCGGCAAGGCGATCGCCGGCCGGCGCGACGAGGTGCAGCTCGCCACCAAGTTCGGCAACGAGCGCCTCCCCGACGGCACGATGGTCGGCATCAACGGCAGCCCCGACTACGTCCGCAAGGCCTGCGACGCCTCGCTCCAGCGCCTCGGGGTCGACCACATCGACCTCTACTACCAGCACCGCGTCGACCAGTCGGTCCCGATCGAGGAGACCGTCGGCGCGATGAAGGAGCTCGTCGAGGCCGGGAAGGTGCGGCACCTCGGGCTCTCCGAGGCCTCCGCAGCCAACATCCGCAAGGCGCACGGAGTCCACCCCATCACCGCTCTGCAGACGGAGTACTCCCTCTTCACCCGCGACCTCGAGGACGAGATCCTCCCGACCATCCGCGAGCTCGGCATCGGCCTCGTGCCGTACTCCCCGCTCGGTCGGGGCCTGCTCACCGGCGCGATCAGCGCGGACCGCGGCGCCGACGGCGAGGCCGACCGCCGCCGCTCGGAGTACTTCCCCCGGTTCCAGGGCGAGGCGCTCGACGCCAACCTCGTGCTGGTCGAGAAGGTCCGCGAGATCGCAGCCGCGAAGGGCTGCACGCCCGGGCAGCTCGCGCTCGCCTGGGTGCTGGCGCAGGGTGACGACGTGGCCCCCATCCCCGGCACCAAGCGCGTGAAGTACCTCGAGGAGAACGTCGGTGCCGTCGGCGTCGAGCTCACCGCCGACGACCTCGGCGCCCTCGAGCAGGCCGTCCCGCGCTACGCCGTGCAGGGCGACCGCTACGGCAACATGGCGCACATCGACGCCTGAGCCCCTCTTCTGCGGGGGTCAGGTCGCGGCGATCCCGACCTGGCCCTCGCGGAAGGCGTCGACGAAGAGCGCGTGGTCCTCGCGGACCCGGACGGCGTACGCGATCCCCCAGTCGCACAGCCACTGGACGAACTCGTTGCGCCGCCCCTCCAGCGACTTCGCGATCGCCGCCTCCACGTCGAAGTCGACGAGGTCCTGCTGGCTGTCCTCGTCCGACGCGCAGTGGATCTTGGCCGTCGCACGGCCGAGCAGGTCCACGACCGAGCGCATGTCGTCGGGCTCGTTGATCTCGCTCCAGTCGAGGTCCACCTCGTAGGGCGAGATCTCCGAGACGATGTAGCCGACGCCGTCGATGGTCGTGTGGCCGAGCAGGGGGTCGGTGTGCACCTGCAGCGCGCGCTGGCTGACGGACGTGCGGTGCCCCTCGTGCTCGAAGTAGGCGTCGACCTTGCTGGTGTCCACGAAACGGCTCACGGCCGGGATGTTGGCCTGCTTCATGCTGAGCACCACGTCGTTGTCCAGAGCCTGGCTGTAGCCCTCGACCAGCACGTTGTACGCCGGCAGGCCGGCGCTGCCGATGCCGAAGCCCGACATCCCGACGACGTCGCGCAGCTCGTAGAACAGGGCGCGGTCGAAGCGCTTGGACTGCGGGATGGTGTCGAGGTAGGCGCGAAACGCGGCGACCACCTTGGCGCGCTCGTCCCGCTTGAGCCGGCGCGCCCCACCGCCGTCGGCGAAGCGGCGCACGCCCTTGGCCAGGACCGTCATCTCGTCGAGCAGGTCGGCGCGGCGCATGGAGCGCGCCTCCTGCAGCGCGATCAGCACGGGCCCCTCGGCCTTGTCGAGCCGGATCTCGAACTCGTCGTCGGTGTCGGAGGCGACGTAGTGGTTGACCTGGACGAGGTAGGAGCGCGCGTAGCGGGCGATCAGCTTGCGGATCGCCTCCTCGGGGAGGGCCTTCTGCCACGCGACCAGGGCCATGCTGGCCGCGAACCTCTGGAGGTCCCACGTGAAGTGTCCGACGTACGCCTCGTCGAAGTCGTTGATGTCGAAGACCAGTCGGCCGTCGGAGTTGAGGTAGGTCCCGAAGTTCTCGACGTGGAGGTCGCCGTGGATCCAGATGCGCTCGGCGCCGTGGTCGGCCCACTCGTCCTTCTCCTGCGTCACGTCGTTGAAGAACAGGCAGGCGCTGCCGCGGTAGAAGGCGTGCGGGTCGGCGGCCATCTTGCGGTACTTGGCGCGGAAGGCCGCCGGGTCGGCACGCATCAGCGGCGCGAAGGCGTCGCGCAGCACCTCGATGATCACGGTCGTCCGGTCCTGGGAGGCCATGGGCAGACCCTAGGCGGAAGCGTCTAGGTTTGGCCCCATGGCAACCACAGAACTCGGACCCAACACCGTCAGCACCGTCGGCGAGCTCCCCGCGGTCGGCTCGCAGGCCCCCGGCTGGGACCTCGTCGGGCTGAAGTTCCAGCCCGTGACCGACGCCGACGCCGCGGGCAAGCGCGTCGTCCTCAACATCTTCCCGAGCATCGACACCGGCGTGTGCCAGGCGAGCGTGCGGAAGTTCAACGAGCTCGCGGCCGGCCTCGACAACACCACCGTCGTCAACGTCTCGGTCGACCTGCCGCTCGCCCAGGCCCGCTTCTGCGGCGCCGAGGGCATCGAGGCCGTCGAGGTCGGCTCGGCCTTCCGGTCCTCCTTCGGCCGCGACTACGGCATCGAGATGGCCGACGGCGGCTGGCAGGGCATGCTCGCCCGCGCCGTCGTGGTGCTCGACACCGACCGCACCGTGCTGCACACCCAGCTCACCGAGACGATCGGCACCGAGCCCGACTACGACGCCGCGGTGGCAGCGCTCAGCTGACGCCCCGCCCGGACACCCGGGCGAGCCACTCGTGCTCGATGGGCGGCAGGACCTCCGCGGCGAGGAACACGCCGGCGAGGTCCCTGTCGCCCATCGCGGCACGGAAGAACATCGGCACGGTGAGCCCGTGCCCGGGCCGGTGCACGACCTCGATCGAGTCACCGGGCCCGATCGCGCCCGGCTCGCGGACTCCGAGGTAGGCACCCGTGCGCCCGCGCTCGGTGAACCGGCGCACCCACGCCCGCTCGGCCATGTGCTTGGCGAAGGTCACGCACGGCACCCGCGGCCCACAGACCTCGAGCAGGGTCTCGCCGACCCGCCACCGCTCCCCCACCTCGGCCTCGTCGACGTCGAGCCCGGTGGTGGTGAGGTTCTCGCCGAACATCCCGTCGCCGAGCTCGCGGCCGAGGTGTTCGGCCCACCAGTCGAGCTCCTCGCGCGCGACGGCGTACACCGCCTGCGTCTCGCCGCCGTGGTGCTTGCGGCTGCCGATGTGGTCGCCGACCACACCGCTCCCGAGCCCGCCCCGCTTGGGTCCGGGGTCGCGCACCTCGATCCGGTCGACCGGGCGCTTGCGGATCCCGCTCGGACGCTTCATGCCGGGCACCGACTCCGCGGCCCCTGCGTTGACGGAGCGGACGAGGGCTGGCACGGCGCACACGCTAGCCGGGTGGTGCGATCCATCGCGACGGGGTTGTTCCGGTCGCGAGGGACGCGCGCGACGATCGTGGAAGTGTCGAGTCAGCAGATGGCTCGGAGTCTCCACGATCTCCAGCGACACGGTGTTCGCTGTCCTAGGGTCGCGACATGGGGGATCGCGTGGCGGTGTACATCGACTTCGACAACGTCGTGATCTCGCGTTATGACGCACTCCACGGCAAGGGCGCGTGGCACGCAGGCGGCGCGCGGAGCCACACGATGGACGACGACCGCCTGGCACGGGCGAAGGTCGACCTCGGCGCGATCAGTGACTTCGCGACCTCGTTCGGCGTGGTGGCAATGACCCGCGCATACGCCGACTGGTCAGTCCCGGCAAATGCCGCCTACCGCAGGGACCTCGTCGACCGGGCAGTCGACCTCGTCCAGCTGTTCGCCGCCTCAGGTACGAAGAACGGCGCCGACATCAGGCTGGCCGTCGACGCGGTCGAGGACCTGTCGCGCCACCCCGACATCACCCACGTCGTGCTCGTTGCCGGCGATTCCGACTACGTCCCGCTCGCGCAGCGGTGCAAGCGACTTGGCCGCACCTTCGTCGGCATCGGGGTCGCGGGCTCGACGAGCAGCGCCCTCGTCAGCGCGTGCGACGAGTTCGCACAGTACGAGCAGCTTCCGGGCGTGACCGCGCAAGGGCCCCTCACTGCGTCCCCTAGCCCCAATGGCGCCTACGGCCCGGCCACGATTGCGACAAAGCAGGCCGCCGCCACGAAGGCGCCGAGCAAGAAGGCCATGGCCCCAGTGGAGTCGCCCGAACAGGCTGCGGCCACTGCTCTTCTCGCGCGGACGATGGCCGTGGCGAAGAAGGACGCCGACGGATGGGTCTACGCCGCAGCGCTCAAGAGCCAGATGAAGCGGATCGACCCGGCGTTCGACGAGAAGGGCTTGGGGTTCACCACGTTCAAGAACTTCGCCGAATCACGCTCGGAGGTCGTCGAGACAAGCGTGAGGGACACGCACCAGCTCCTGCGCCTCCGATAACCCTCCGGATCTCAGCTGTCGCCGGTGTGGCAGACGGCCTCGATGTTGTTGCCCTCGGTGTCGCGGACGAAGGCGCCGTAGTAGGCCGCGTGGTACTCCGGCCACAGCCTCGGCTCGTGCAGCGACTCGGCGCCGGCGGCCAGCGCCTCGGCGTGCCAGGCGCGGACCGTCGCCGCGTCGGGGGCGCCGAAGGCGATGTGCACCTCGCGGTTGGGGCCGACCCCGTCGAAGGTGCCGATCCAGAAGTCCGGACCCTCGGTGCCGTAGCCGATGGCCACGCCGACATCCATGACCCGGCGGTGGCCCAGCACGCCGAGGACCCGGTCGTAGAACTCGGCGGCGCGGGCGAGGTCGGTGCAGTTGATGCCCAGGTGATCGATCATGCCGGGATCCTCGCAGCCACCGCCGACATCGGGCAGGGATAGCCTCCGCACATGACCGCACCCGAGCAGCTGATCGAGGAGGCCCGCGCCTGGGCCGCAGAGGACCCCGACGACCGGACCCGGTCCGAGCTCGAGGCGGTGATCGCGGCCGCCGAGCGCGGCGAGGACACCGACCTGGCCGACCGCTTCGCCGGCCCGCTGGAGTTCGGCACGGCAGGCCTGCGCGGCGCCCTCGGCGCCGGCCCCAACCGGATGAACCGCGTGGTGGTCACCCGCGCGGCTGCCGGTCTGGCCGCCTACCTGAAGGACACCGCCCTCCTCGACACGGGCCGCGGCGGCTCCGTGGTGATCGGCTTCGACGCCCGCCACAACTCCGACGTCTTCGCGCGCGACACCGCCGAGATCATGACCGGCGCCGGCTTCAAGGCGCTCGTCATGCCCCGCACGCTCCCGACGCCCCTCCTCGCCTTCGCGATCCGCGAGCTCGGCTGCGTCGCCGGCGTGATGGTCACTGCCAGCCACAACCCTCCGGAGGACAACGGCTACAAGGTCTACCTCGGCGACGGCAGCCAGATCGTCCCGCCGGCCGACAGCGAGATCGCAGCCCGGATCGCGGCCGTCGGCCCGCTCGCCGACCTGCCGCGCGGTGACGCGGGCACCCTGGTGAGCGAGGAGATCGTGGACCGCTACCTCGACACCGTCGCCGGCCTCGCCGAGGACGGCCCGCGCGACCTCACCATCGTCTACACGCCGCTCCACGGCGTCGGCGGCACGACGGTCGCGCAGGTGCTGGAGACCGCGGGCTTCGAGGCGCCGTACGTCGTCGAGGAGCAGGAGCAGCCCGACCCCGACTTCCCGACCGTCTCCTTCCCCAACCCCGAGGAGCCGGGGGCGATGGACCTCGCGATGGCGCTCGCCGCCGAGAAGAAGGCCGACCTCGTGGTCGCCAACGACCCGGACGCCGACCGCTGCGCGGTGGCGGTCCCCGACGCGCACGGCTGGCGGATGCTGCGCGGCGACGAGGTCGGCGCCCTCCTCGCCCACCACCTGATCGCCCGCGGGCGCACCGGTGTCTACGCCAACTCGATCGTGTCCTCCAGCCTGCTCGGCAAGATGGCTGCGGCCGCCGGGCAGCCGCACGAGGAGACGCTCACCGGCTTCAAGTGGATCGGTCGCGTCGAGGGCCTGGCCTTCGGCTACGAGGAGGCGCTGGGCTACTGCTGCGACCCCGACAACGTCCGCGACAAGGACGGCGTCTCGGCCCTGCTGCTGGTCTGCGAGCTCGCCGCGGCGGCCAAGGCCGAGGGCCGCGGGCTCACGGACATCCTCGACGACATCGCCCACGAGCACGGCCTGCACGCGACCGACCAGCTCTCGGTGCGCTTCGACGACCTGGCGCAGATCCCGGCGACGATGGACCGCGTCCGCACCACGCCGCCGACCACGCTCGGCGGCCTCGCGGTGGAGAAGGTCGAGGACCTCTCGCAGGGCTCGGCCCAGCTCCCGCCGACGGACGGCCTGCGCTACACCCTCGCCGAGGGTGCTCGCGTGATCGTGCGACCGAGCGGCACCGAGCCGAAGGTGAAGTGCTACCTCGAGGTCGTCATCCCGGTCGAAGCCAGTACCGACGGGGGCAGCGTGGACGCCGCTCGCATCTCCGCGGTCGGCCGTCTCGACGCGATCACCGCCGACCTCCGGGGCGCGGTCTTCGGCGGCTGACGTGCGCCTCCTCGTCCTCGCCCTCGCGGCCGGGCTGCTCGTCGGGAGCCCGGCGCCAGCGTCGTCGTACGACGAGCGTGCGCAGGCGCCGCGCACGTGGCGGGTCGGGCCGGACCGCGCGCTGACCACCCCGAGCGCCGCGGCGGCGGTCGCGCGCGACGGCGACACCGTCCTCATCGACCCGGGCACCTACTCGGGCGACGTCGCGACCTGGACCCAGGACGACCTCACCCTCCGTGGCGACGGCGGGCGGGCGCACCTGCGGGCCGACGGCAACGACGCGCAGGGGAAGGCGATCTGGGTGATCGCCGGCGACCGGACGACGGTCGACCGGATCGAGCTCAGCGGGGCGTCGGTGCCCGACCGCAACGGCGCCGGCATCCGCCAGAAGGGCACCGACCTCACGGTGACGCGGAGCTGGTTCCACGACAACGAGAACGGCATCCTCACCGGCGCCGATCCCGAGAGCGACGTGGTCATCACGCGGTCGCGGTTCTTCCGCAACGGCTTCGGTGACGGCTACTCCCACAACCTCTACGTCGGTGCCGTCCGCTCCCTCACCGTGAGCGGGAGCTGGCTCGCGGACGCCCGCACCGGGCACGAGCTCAAGTCGCGCGCGGCCCGCAACACCATCGTCGCCAACCGCATCAGCGACGGCGACGCCACCGCGAGCTACTCCGTCGACCTGCCCAACGGCGGGCGCTCGCTGGTCGCCGGCAACGTGATCGTGCAGGGACCGCGCTCGGAGAACCCCGCCCTCGTCTCCTACGGTGCCGAGGGGCTGACCCACCCGAGCCGCACCCTCTGGGTGGTCAACAACACCTTGGTCAACCAACGGACGTCCGGCACCTTCGTCGCCCTCGCCGCCGGGGCTCGCGCCCACCTGCGCAACAACCTGCTCGTCGGCCCCGGCGACCTCACCAGCGGACCGACCGCCGACGCCCGGCGCAACCGGGTGATCGGCCTCGACGGCTTCGCCGACCCGCAGGTGGAGGACTTCCGCCTCCTTCCGTCCTCGCCGGCCGTCGACCGAGGGGTTGCGGTCCCCCGACGTTTGCGCGCCCGTCTGGAGTACACCGCCCCGACCGGGCACGTGCGTCGCCCGGCCTCCGGGAGGCCGGACCTCGGGGCGTACGAGCTGCGCTGAGGTGCTCAGGGCACGACGACGACGTTGCCCACCTTCCGCCCGGTGTCGACGATCCGGTGGGCCTCGACGATCTCGCTGAGCGGCACGGTGTGGTCGACGATCGCCCTCGCCTCGCCCGCGGCCATCCGCTCGAGCCACCAGGCGAAGTGCTCCGGGGCCTCCGACGACACACCTGCACGGACGTTGCCGCGCGCGAGCACGGTGTCGGCGAGGCTCGCCACCGCGAGGACGACGACGCCCTCGGGCGTCAGGAGCCGGGGGCCCGAGCGGCGGTCGAGGTTGCCGACGGTGTCCAGCACCACGTCGTACGTCCCGGGCAGCCCGGTCACCGGCTGCGTCGCGTGGTCGACGACCTCGTCGGCACCCAGCGAGCGGACCAGGTCGGCGTTGCGGGCGCTGCAGGTGCCCGTCACGCGCGCGCCGGCGAGGTGGGCGAGCTGGACGGCGGCACTCCCGACGGCGCCCGAGGCACCGTTGACCAGCACGCGTGTGCCCGGACCGACCAGGTCCCGCAGGAAGTGCCGGGCGGTGCTGCCGCCGAACAGGATGGCCGCGGCCTGCTCGTGCGTGACGTCCGCCGGCTTGGCGGTCATCCGGTCGGCACGCACGGCTGCGAGCTCGGCGTGCGCGCCCATCCGTGCACCGGTCATCCCACACACCTCGTCGCCGACGCTGACGCCGGTGACGCCCGGGCCCAGCGCCTCCACCACGCCGGAGTAGACGACACCGAGGACCGCCCGCCGGGGACCGCGGAGGCCGAGCGCGAGCCGTGCCGGCACCGCGAATCCCGGCGGGAAGCGACGCCCCCTGATGCGCGCGTCGCCCGAGTTGAGCGCTGTGGCGCGCACCCGCACGAGCACCTGACCCCTCCCTGCCACCGGGTCGGCCACGTCGCGCACCTGCACCACCTCTGGCGGCCCGTACCTCGTGACCACTGCTGCCTTCATCCCACGTCCTTTCGCCTTACACCTGTAAGACGAGAGTAGCCTTACGCATGTAAGCCAGCCAACCGAGGAGGGTCGTGTCCAGACCACCGCTCTCGAGGGACCGCGTCATCGACGCCGCCAGCCGGGTCGCCGACGCCTCCGGGCTCGCGGGGGTGAGCATGCGCAGCGTCGGCCGCGAGCTCGAGGTCGAGGCCATGTCGCTCTACCACCACGTCGCCAGCAAGGACGCGCTGCTCGACGGGCTCGCCGACTGGGTCTTCGCGCGGATGTCGACACCGGCGACGGATCGCCCGTGGCGCGGCGAGATGGACGAGCGCGCCCACTCCGCCCGCTCGGTGCTGTTCGCGCACCCGTGGGGCCTCGGACTCATCGAGTCGCGGCGCTCCCCCGGTCCGTCGAGCCTGGGCCACCACGACGCGGTCCTGGGCTGCCTCCGGGCGTCCGGCTTCTCGGTCCCGCTGGCGGCCCACGCCTTCTCCGTGCTCGACGCGTACGTCTTCGGCTTCGTGCTCACCGAGGTGAACCTGCCCTTCCAGCCGGGCGAGCCTGCCGAGGCCTTCGTCGAGCAGCTCAGCGTCGAGAGCCACGGACCGCTCGACGAGACCTACCCGCACCTCGCCGAGATGATCGCCGTCCAGATCACCGGTCGCGACTACCAGTACGGCGACGAGTTCGACTACGGCCTCACCCTGGTCCTCGACGGGCTCGAGGCGGCCCTCGATGCGGACATCAGAGGAGGAGGCTGACCACCAGGAACAGCGCGGCGCCGGCCAACAGGCCGATCGGCAGCCACGCCGGCTCACGGCGTACGGCGTCGGGCAGCGCGAGCTGCTCCCGCGACCCGGCGCGGAGACCCGCACGGGAGCGTGCCTTGTCGACCAGCTCGTAGAGCCGGTTCTCCACGAAGTCGGCGTAGTGCATCCCCTCAGTGGGGGCCAGCGCGGCGTCGTCGGCGAGGCCGCCGGGGCGGTGGCGCGACGTCAGCGCCTTGCGCCACGTGCGGCCGACGACGGTGGAGACGAAGCGACGATCGGCGGCGCGGACGGCCAGCACCTGGCGCACCGCCATCTCCTCGACGGCCGCCAGCCGGATGTGGACGGTCTCGGCGAGGTTGCGCATCACCAGGTGCTCGTGCGTCGCCCACAGCGCCGGACGGATCATCGTGGCCCACGCGAGGATCCCGATGAGCAGCCCCAGGGCGGTCACCCAGAGCGGAAAGCCGTCGTCGACGTAGACCACTCCGGCGACCACCACGAGCGTCGCGAGGACGACGGCCATCCACCCGGTGGCGCGGCCGCTCGTCGGTTGGAAACGCTCGACCACCGCGTCGTGGTCGTCCTGCAGGGATGCCATGTCGTCCTCGTCGATTTGGGCAGGGTTTGGCCCGTTGGGGATTGCCGGGCTCATCTCGGCCAACTCTATGCTGGGTCGGTGACACCGACTCCCAGCTCAACGGCGAGCACCGGGTCGACGCACGCGTTGTTCGACGACGTCGTGCGCTCCGACTCCTCGCTCCGCCGATTCCTCCACGGCCTCCCCGGGGTCGACCAGGTCGGGTGCGAGGCACGCGCCGCCGGCCTCGGCACCCGGTCGATCAAGACGACGGCGAAGGCCTTCGCCATCGACCTCGCGATCCGGATGGTCGACCTCACGACGCTCGAGGGCCAGGACACCCACGGCAAGGTCCGCGCGCTCGCCTCCAAGGCGATGCGCCCCGACCCGGCCGACCCGTCCTGCCCGGCGACCGCCGCCGTCTGCGTCTACCCCGACATGGTCGCCACGGCCAAGCAGACCCTCGGCACCAGCGGCGTCAACGTCGCCGCGGTCGCCACCGCCTTCCCGAGCGGCCGCGCCGCGATGGACATCAAGCTCGCCGACACGCGTGACGCCGTCGAGGCCGGCGCCGACGAGATCGACATGGTCATCGACCGTGGCGCCTTCCTCTCGGGCCGCTACCTCGACGTCTTCGAGGAGATCGCCCAGGTGAAGGAGGCCTGTGGCGACGCGCACCTCAAGGTGATCTTCGAGACCGGCGAGCTCCAGACCTACGACAACGTCCGGCGCGCCAGCTGGCTCGCGATGATGGCCGGCGGCCACTTCATCAAGACCTCGACCGGCAAGGTGCAGCCTGCCGCGACGCTCCCGGTCACGCTGATCATGCTGGAGGCCGTACGCGACTTCCGCGAGCAGACCGGCCAGATGGTCGGTGTGAAGCCCGCCGGCGGGATCAAGACCACCAAGGACGCCATCAAGTACCTCGTGATGGTCAACGAGATCGCCGGTCCCGACTGGCTCGACCCCGACTGGTTCCGCTTCGGTGCGTCCACGCTGCTCAACGACCTGCTGATGCAGCGGACCAAGATGACGACCGGTCGCTACTCCGGTCCCGACTACTTCACGCTGGACTGAGGCACCTGATGAGCAACATCTTTGAGTACGCCCCCGCACCCGAGTCGCGCGCGATCGTCGACATCAAGCCGTCCTACGGCCTGTTCATCGACGGCGAGTTCGTCGACGGCACCGGCAAGGCGTTCAAGACCGTCAACCCCGCGACCGAGGAGGTGCTCGCCGAGGTCGCCGAGGCCAGCGACGCCGACGTCGACGCCGCCGTGAAGGCCGCCCGCCGCGCCTACACGCGCGTCTGGTCGAGGATGTCCGGCTCCGAGCGCGCGAAGTACCTCTACCGCATCGCCCGGATCATCCAGGAGCGCGGCCGCGAGCTCGCCGTCCTGGAGTCGATCGACAACGGCAAGCCCATCAAGGAGTCGCGCGACGTCGACATCCCGGTCGTCGCGGCGCACTTCTTCTACTACGCCGGCTGGGCCGACAAGCTCAAGTACTCCGGCTTCGGCGAGACCCCGCTGGGCGTCGCCGGCCAGGTCATCCCGTGGAACTTCCCGCTGCTCATGCTGGCGTGGAAGATCGCCCCGGCGCTGGCGTGCGGCAACACCGTCGTCCTCAAGCCGGCCGAGACCACACCGCTGACCGCGCTGCTGTTCGCCGAGATCTGCCAGCAGGCCGACCTCCCGCCGGGCGTCGTCAACATCGTCACCGGCGCCGGCGACACCGGCCGCGCGATCGTGTCCCACCCCGACGTCGACAAGGTCGCCTTCACCGGCTCGACCGACGTCGGCAAGGCGATCGCCCGCGCGGTCGCCGGCACCAACAAGAAGGTCACGCTCGAGCTCGGCGGCAAGGCGGCCAACATCGTCTTCGACGACGCCCCGCTCGACCAGGCCGTCGAGGGCATCGTCAACGGCATCTTCTTCAACCAGGGCCACGTGTGCTGCGCCGGCTCGCGCCTGCTCGTGCAGGAGTCGGTGGCCGACGAAGTCATGGAGCGCCTCAAGCGCCGGATGGCCACGCTGCGCGTCGGCGACCCGCTCGACAAGAACACCGACGTCGGCGCGATCAACTCCGCGGAGCAGCTCGCCAAGATCCGCGAGCTCTCCGACATCGGCGAGGCCGAGGGTGCCGAGCGCTGGTCGGCCCCGTGCGACCTGCCCGCCAACGGCTACTGGTTCGCCCCGACCGTCTTCACCGGCGTCTCGCAGGCCCACCGCATCGCCCGCGAGGAGATCTTCGGCCCGGTCCTGTCGGTGCTGACCTTCCGCACGCCGTCTGAGGCGATCGAGAAGGCCAACAACACTCCGTTCGGCCTCTCGGCCGGCGTCTGGACCGACAAGGGCTCGCGGATCCTCTCGATGGCCAACCGGCTCCGCGCCGGCGTCGTCTGGGCCAACACCTTCAACAAGTTCGACCCGACCTCGCCGTTCGGCGGCTACAAGGAGTCCGGATACGGCCGCGAGGGCGGCCGCCACGGGCTCGAGGGCTACCTCAAGGGAGAGGACAGCTGATGTCCCGCATCGACGTGCGCAAGACCTACAAGCTCTACATCGGCGGGCAGTTCCCCCGCTCGGAGTCCGGCCGCTCCTACGTCGTCAACGACGCCAAGGGCCGCCTGCTCGCCAACGCCGCGCAGGCCTCCCGCAAGGACGCCCGTGACGCCGTCGTCGCCGCCCGCGCCGCCTTCGGTGGCTGGTCGACGAAGACGGCGTACAACCGGGCCCAGGTCGTCTACCGGATCGCCGAGGTCCTCGAGGGTCGCCGCGAGCAGTTCGAGGCCGAGCTCCGCGCCGCGGAGGGCATCTCCACGGCGAAGGCGCGCACCTACGTCGACGCCGCGATCGACCGCCTCGTCTGGTACGCCGGCTGGGCGGACAAGATCACCCAGGTCGTCGGCAACGCCAACCCGGTCGCCGGCCCCTACTTCAACCTGTCCACCCCGGAGCCCAGCGGCGTGATCGCCGTCGTCGCCCCGCGGGGCGCCCTCCTGGGCCTGGTCAGCGTCGTGGCGCCGCTCATCATCACCGGCAACACCGTCGTCGTGATCGCCAGCGAGGAGAACCCGCTGACCGCGATCACCCTCGGCGAGGTGATGGCGACCAGCGACCTGCCCGGCGGCGTGGTCAACGTGCTCACCGGCTCGGCGGCGGAGATCGCCCCCTGGCTCGCCTCGCACATGGACGTCAACGGCATCGACCTCACCGGCATCGAGGACGCCACCCTGGCCACCGAGCTCGAGGCGGCCGGTGCCGACAACCTCAAGCGCGTACGCCGCCCGGCCCCCGACACCGACTGGCTCGCCGAGCCCGGCCTCGACCGGATGACCCGGTTCCTCGAGACCAAGACGGTCTGGCACCCGATCGGCGTCTGAGCGCCGCACCAACAACGTCGAAGGCCCCCGGAGGATCTCCGGGGGCCTTCGACGTACGTGCTGGTGCTCAGCGGTTGAGCAGCGCCTGCGCCAGGACCCCGAGGATCTCGTTGGGGTCGTTGACGACGTACTTCTGGCCGCCCGTCGCCGCCGCGATCTCGTCGAGCTCACCGGTGTCGGACTCCTGGGAGAGGCCGATGATGATCACCTTGACCGGCTTGGCCGGGTCGCGCAGCGTCTTGAGCTGGTTGACGAGCGAGTCCAGCGACAGCGAGCTGGTGTCGTCGGCCGCACCGTCGGTGAAGATCACGACCGAGTTGAACCACGCCGGGTCCCACTTCTGCTGGGCGTACTTGTAGGCCGCGAGCGTGGTGTCCATGACGCCGGTGCCGCCGCGGACCCGCTCGACGAGCTTGGTGGCCTCGCTGCGGACCACGTCGCCGTGCGAGCCGGCAGCGCCGGCCGGCGCGTCGAGGCGGTCGAGGGTGGCGTACTCCTCGTACGACACCCCGCCCTCGCCGCGGTTCTTGGAGAAGCCCCAGATGCCGATGCGGGCCTGGGCCGGGAACGCGTCGAGCGCGACCTGGGAGGCCTGCACCGCGAGCTTGATGCGGGTGGTGTCGCCGAGGGCGGACTTCATCGAGCCGGAGAGGTCGACGACGGCGAGGATGCTCGACGGCACCGACAGCACGCGCCACTGGCGGAGCGTGTCGTCGGTGGTCTTCTGGGCCACCGTGGGGAGGACCTTGGCGTCGCCGAGGCCGATCTCGTTGGGCAGCGGGGCGCCGTCGGGGCCGCGCAGCTCGGCGGCGGCGATGGCCTCGACGCCGGCGCTGGAGGTGAACCAGCGGGTGAGGGCGCGCCCGACGCGGGCGGACAGGTCACCGCCGGTGGCGAGCATGTCGCCGGTGCCGCGGTTCACGTCGATGAGGGGGTACTGCAGCATCGGCACGCCGGTCCTCGGCGCCACCAGGCTCAGCTGGTCGTTGCTGCGACGGGCCGCGAGGTAGGCGGTCTCGGTCGCGGGCACGAGCTGGGTGCTGGACGCCGAGATCGTCGACAGGTCGGTCTCGTTGGTGCTCCCGGCCACCGCGCGCTCGCCGTACGTCTGCGCGACGGGGACCGTCTTCTGCTCGATCGACGCGGGGTTCTCGCCGGTCTGCTTCATCTCTGCGTAGGGCGCGAGCAGGGCCAGGGCGGAGGCACCCTCGGCGCTGGGGTCGGCCATCGCGAGGGCGCCGCCGTCGAGGGCACTCGCCCACGACTCGGGCGCCTCGGCAGCAGGGCCGCCGATGAGGCCGACAGGCGTCTGGGCGAGCACCTTGGCGATCGGGGACCCGGTCCAGCCGGCTGCGGTGAGCTGGCCCTTCCAGGTCGGGCTGTCCGGGATCCAGATCTCGGGGAGCTCGGCGTTGGGGTCCGCGAGCGACGCGACGACGTCCTTCACCGTGCCGGAGGTGATCTCGATGTCGATGCACGGCTCGTCGGCGTTGACGTCTGCGACGGCCTGCTCGACCAGCTCCGCCATCACCGGAGCGGTGGTCAGGGCGACCTTCTCCGAGACGCAGTCGGCCTCGGCCGGGGCCTGGTCACCGCCGATGAAGGTGAAGGCGGCGACGAGGCCGAGCGCGATGACGAGCACCAGCCCGACGATCAGGGGCACGTTGCGCTTGCGAGGCGCGGGCTGCCCGGTTCCGGGCGCGGCGGAGTCGTCCAGACTCATGAAGTTCCTCCCACAAGGAAATTCGATCAGCGGTCTGGGCGAGACTAGTGTCCAGCCTTTACCAGCGTGGCCGAACGACGAAATGAGATGGAAACACGTGAGCGCTGCCCAGGTGGTCGTCCTGGCCGGGCCCAGCGGGGCCGGGAAGTCCCGGCTCGCCGAACGGCTCGGTCTTCCGGTCCTCCGGCTCGACGACTTCTACAAGGACGGCGACGACCCCTCGCTGCCCCGCATCACCGTCGGCGCCAACGCCGGCCTGGTCGACTGGGACGATCCCGCCTCGTGGCACGAGCAGGACGCGCTCGCCGCGCTGCGCGAGCTCTGCACGACCGGGCGCTGCGACGTGCCGGTCTACGAGATCTCCCAGAACGGTCGGGTCGGCTCCCGGCCCGTCGACCTCGCGGGCAGCCAGTTGTTCGTCGCGGAGGGCATCTTCGCGCCGGAGGTCGTGGCCACGTGCCGGGACGAGGGCCTGCTCGCGGCGGCCTACTGCATCACCCAGCACCCCCTCGTCACCTTCTGGCGCCGGCTCACCCGTGACCTGCGCGAGCACCGCAAGCCCCCGCTCATGCTGGTCCGCCGCGGCGTGGCCCTGATGCGCGACCAGCAGCGCGTCGTCGCCCACGCGCTGCGCCAGGGGTGCCGCAGGGCCACGGGCGACCAGGCCTACGCGGAGCTGACCGCGTCGGTGAGGCAGTCCCAATGAGCTCGCAGTGAGGTCGCCGTGAGGCTGCGCCAGCCCGACCGCCGCTCGTGCGGTGCCGCCGCGCTCGTGATGGCGCGACGGATCGTGCACCCGCGCTACGCCGGGCTGGTGGGCGACCAGGAGACCTTCGCCCACGAGGCAGCCACGTTGCACCGCCGGCTGACGTCGCTCGCCGACACGGCGGGCGGCTGGCAGGTGCCGTGGCCGCGGGCGCTCGGCACGCCGCCGTGGGCGGTCGCCCGCGAGCTGCGCCTGCTCACCGCAGTGGCGTACGCCGTCCGCCCGGTGCGGCTCGGCCGCCGGGTCTGGCCGCAGCTGGCGCACGTGACGCCGACGCGACCGGCTGCGGTCTTCGTCGGCGACCGGTTCCTGCCCCGCCACGTCGTGCTGGTCACCGACGTCGAGCGCGACGTCACCCGGACCTACGAACCTGCGTCCGGCCTCGAGCTCGAGGTGTCGCGCGAGCGATGGGAGTCGGGCGACGTCGGCCTGGCCGGCTGGGACCGCCCGTGGCTCGTGGTCACCCCTCGGCGATGAGCGCCGCGTAGCCGGGCTTCACGACGTCGTCGATGATCGCGAGGCGCTCGTCGAAGGGCAGGAAGGCCGACTTCATCGCGTTGATGGTGAACCAGCGCAGGTCCTCCAGCGAGTAGTCGAAGGCCTCCACCAGGCCGAACATCTCCTCGGTCATCGACGTCCCGCTCATCAGCCGGTTGTCGGTGTTGACGGTGACCCGGAAGCGCAGCTTGGTGAGCAGCCCGATCGGGTGCTCGGCGATCGACTCGGCGGCGCCGGTCTGGATGTTGGAGCGCGGGCACATCTCGAGCGGGATCCGCATGTCGCGGACGTAGGCCGCGAGCCGGCCGAGCTCGACCGACCCGTCGTCGTTGACCGTGACGTCGTCGATGATCCGAACGCCGTGGCCGAGCCGGTCCGCGCCGCACCACTGGATCGCCTGCCAGATCGACGGCAGCCCGAAGGCCTCGCCGGCGTGGATCGTGAAGTGCGAGTTCTCCCGCTGGAGGTACTCGAACGCATCGAGGTGGCGGGTGGGCGGGTAGCCCGCCTCGGCGCCGGCGATGTCGAAGCCGGCCACGCCCCGGTCGCGCCACGCGACGGCCAGCTCGGCGATCTCCATCGACCGGGCCTGGTGGCGCATCGCGGTCAGCAGCTGTCGTACGACGATCCTGCCGCCGCTCGCGGCCACCCCGGCGTCGAAGCCCTCCTGCACCGCCGCGACGACCTCGTCGAGCGTCAGTCCCCCCGCGACGTGCTGCTCCGGGGCGTAGCGCACCTCGGCGTAGACGACGCCGTCCGCAGCGAGGTCCTCGACGCACTCACGGGCGACCCGGGCGATCGACGGGCCGGTCTGCATGACCGCGACGGTGTGGTCGAAGGTCTCGAGGTAGCGGACCAGCGAGCCGGAGTCGGCCGACTCGGTGAACCAGCGGCCGAGCGAGTCCGCGTCGGCGGCCGGGAGCTCGTGGCCGATCTCCGCGGCCAGTTCGACGATCGTCTGCGGACGCAGGCCTCCGTCGAGGTGGTCGTGCAGCAGGACCTTGGGGGCGCGGTGCACCTGGTCGCGATTCGGAGTGCTCATCGGCACATCCAAGCACTCCGTGCCAGTGGTCTATGTTCGGCCCCATGCGCACCTTCACCACCCTCGACGACGTCGCCGCCGCATCCGGCTCGGAGATCGGCACCAGCGAGTGGCTGGCGGTCGACCAGGCCCGGATCGACGCGTTCGCCGACGCGACGCTCGACCACCAGTGGATCCACGTCGACGTCGAGCAGGCGGCAGCCGGCCCCTTCGGTACGACGATCGCGCACGGCTTCCTCACGCTGAGCCTGCTCCCCCGCTTCGCCTCGCAGGTCTTCCAGCTCGAGACGCCGGGAGCGCGGCTCAACTACGGGCTGGAGAAGGTCCGCTTCCCCAACCCGGTGCCGGTGGACAGCCGACTGCGCTCCCACGTGCGCTTCGGTGAGGTGCGCGAGCTGCCCGCCGGGCTGCAGCTCATCGTCGAGCACACCGTCGAGATCGAGGGCCACGACAAGCCCGCCTGCGTGGCCCAGCACGTCGTGCTGCTGCTCGCCTGATCCGGTATCAGCTGATCCGGTCGAGCACGATCTCCCCGCGGGTGTACGACGATCCGGCCTCGATGTCGTAGCCACCCTCGAGCGAGGCAAGAGCCCGGTCGAAGCGCTCCGGCTCGTCGGTCAGCAGCGTGAAGAGCGGCTCGCCCTCGGTGACCTCGTCGCCCGGGCGTGCGTGCCAGACCACGCCGGCACCGGCCTGGACCGGGTCCTCCTTGCGTGCCCTGCCGGCACCGAGGCGCCAGGCCGCCAGGCCGACCGCCATCGCGTCGAGCCGGGTGAGCGTGCCGCTGGAGGGAGCATTCACGACGTGCGACTCCTTCGCCTCCGGAAGCGCTGCGTCGGGGTCGCCGCCCTGCGCGCGGATCATCGCCTTCCAGGCATCCATGGCGGAGCCGTCAGCCAGCTTGTCGGCTGGGTCGACGTCGTCGCGACCGGCGCCCGCGAGCATCTCGCGGGCCAGGGCGAGGGTCAGCTCGACCACGTCGGCGGGGCCACCGCCGGCGAGCACCTCGACGGACTCGGCGACCTCGATCGCGTTGCCGGCGGTGAGGCCGAGCGGGGTGGCCATGTCGGTGAGCAGCGCGACGGTGTGCACGCCGGCGTCGGTGCCGAGCGCGACCATCGTCTCGGCGAGCTCGCGCGCCGTCGTGAGGTCCTTCATGAAGGCGCCGCTGCCGACCTTGACGTCCAGCACGAGCGCCCCGGTGCCCTCGGCGATCTTCTTGCTCATGATCGAGCTCGCGATCAGCGGGATCGCCTCGACGGTGCCGGTCACGTCGCGCAGGGCGTAGAGCTTCTTGTCGGCCGGGGCGAGGCCGTCGCCCGCCGCGCAGATGACCGCGCCGACGTCCTCGAGGATCGCGAACATCTCCTCGTTGCTGAGCGTCGCCCGCCAGCCCGGGATCGACTCGAGCTTGTCGAGCGTGCCGCCGGTGTGGCCCAGGCCGCGGCCGGAGAGCTGGGGCACCGCGACGCCGCAGGCGGCGACGAGCGGCGCGAGCGGGAGCGTGATCTTGTCGCCGACGCCGCCGGTCGAGTGCTTGTCGGCGGTCGGGCGCGACAGCGTGGAGAAGTCCATCCGCTCGCCGGAGGCGATCATGGCCGCGGTCCAGCGGGCGATCTCGGTGCGGTTCATCCCGTTGAGCAGGATCGCCATCGCGAGCGCGGACATCTGCTCGTCGGCGACCTCGCCCCGGGTGTAGGCGTCGATCACCCAGTCGATCTGGCTGTCGCTGAGCTCGTGCTTGTCGCGCTTGGCGAGGATCACCTCGACGGCGTCGTGGGCGGCCATCAGCGGGCCCCTTCCTGCTCGGTGACGGTCGTCGTCACGAGGGCCAGGTCGTCGGGTCCGAAGGCGTCGGGGAGCACCTCGGACATCGGCTTGACGCCGGAGACGGTCCAGACCAGTAGGTCGCGACCGCCGTGCTCGAAGAGGAGCTGGCGACACCTCCCGCACGGCATGATCACGTCGCCGTCGGCGTTCACGCAGACGAAGTGCGTCAGCCGGCCACCACCGGTGGCGTGGAGCTGGGACACCAGTCCGCACTCGGCGCAGAGCGTGACGCCGTACGCCGCGTTCTCGACGTTGCAGCCCACCACGGTGCGCCCATCGTCGGTCAGCGCGGCGGCTCCGACGGGGTAGCGCGAGTAGGGCGCGTAGGCGCGTCCCATGACCTCGACGGCGGCCTGCTTGAGCTGGTCCCACTCACTCTGTTCCACGGCGCAACTATGTCGCACCCGGCGAAGCGAGGGTCTTTGGCAGGTTTCGCCGAAAGATGGCCGTCAGTTTTTATGTCTCAAACGCATTTCGTTAGTCCGGATCTGCGTGACCTGTGGCACGCGGGGAGGCAGGATGACGCCCGAACGCTGACCCCACCCCGGGGTTCACGAATTTGGAGGCATCTGTGTTGAAGACGAGGAAGGTCGTCACGAGCGGCCTCGTGGCGCTGCTGGCGACCGCGACCCTGGCGGCGTGCGGTGACGCCCCCGAGGAGGAGACCGACAGCGGGAGCGACAGCACCAGCTCCAGCTCCGCCGAGCCGGCCGTCGAGGACTTCCTGCCCTGCATCGTCTCCGACGCGGGCGGCTTCGACGACAAGTCGTTCAACCAGCTCGGCTTCGAGGGCGCCAAGCAGGCCGCCGACGAGCTGGGCGTGGAGCTCAAGCCCGTCGAGTCCAACAGCGAGAACGACTTCGGCCCCAACCTGGAGAGCCTGGTCGGCGAGGGCTGCGACGTCATCGTGACCGTCGGCTTCGCCCTGGCCTCGGCCACCAAGGAGTCCGCCGCGGCCAACCCCGACATCGAGTACGTCCTCATCGACGACTCGGCCGACGGTGGCGACGACGGTGCGACCTTCGACGGCAAGGCTGACGTCGAGAACATCAAGCCGCTGCTCTACAACACCGCCCAGGCCGCGTTCCTGGCCGGCTACGCCGCCGCCGACTACACCAAGACCGGCAAGGTCGGGACCTACGGCGGTCTGCCCTTCCCGACCGTGACGATCTTCATGGACGGCTTCAAGCAGGGCGCGGAGTACTACGCCGAGGAGAACGGCAAGGACATCGAGGTCGTCGGCTGGGACGGCAAGGACGGCTCGTTCACCGGTGGCTTCGAGGCCAACGAGGCCGCGACCAACACGGCCCGACAGATCCTCGACCAGGACGTCGACGTCATCCTCCCCGTCGGTGGCCCGATCTACCAGGGCGCCATCACCGCCATCGAGGACTCCGGTGACGACATCGCGATGATCGGCGTCGACGCCGACCTCTACGAGACCGACCCGTCCACGCAGCCCTACGTCATGACCTCGATCCTCAAGGGCATGAAGGTCTCGACCTACGAGGCCGTGCTCGCCGCTGGTCAGGACGAGTTCGACTTCGCTCCCTACGTCGGCACGCTCGAGAACGACGGCGTCGGCGTGGCCCCGTTCCACGACTGGGAGAGCAAGGTCAGCCCTGACCTGCAGGGCAAGCTCGACGAGGTGAAGGCCGGCATCATCGACGGCTCGATCAAGGTCGAGTCCTACCTGGGCTGATCCGCCCGAGGTGCACCACAGCTCCACCACGTGAGGGGGGCCGACGGTTCCGTCGGCCCCCCTCTGTTGTTGCCAGACGACGGCCCCGACGTTTGGCACATGTGCACCCAGACCTGGGGCCCCGTGGCGGCTAGCCTTCCCGGCGGCCAGCACACCCACTCCGACCCCTAGGATGCGATGCCATGAGACTCGTCCTGCGAGGCATCACCAAGCGCTTCGGCAGCGTGGTGGCCAACGACTCGATCTCCCTCACCGTCGAGCCCGGCGAGATCCACTGCCTGCTCGGTGAGAACGGCGCCGGCAAGTCGACCCTGATGAACGTGCTCTACGGCCTCTACAAGGCTGACGAGGGCGAGATCGAGCTCGACGGTGTCGTGCAGAACTTCACCGGGCCCGGTGACGCGATGGCCGCCGGCATCGGCATGGTCCACCAGCACTTCATGCTCATCCCCGTCTTCACCGTCGCCGAGAACGTCATGCTCGGCAACGAGACCACCGGCTTCGCCGGCAAGCTCGACCTCGACGCCGCCCGCGACCGCGTCACCGAGATCTCCGACCGCTTCGGCTTCCACGTGAAGCCCGAGGCCGTCGTCGAGGACCTGCCGGTCGGCGTCCAGCAGCGCGTGGAGATCATCAAGGCGCTCTCCCGCGACGCCGAGCTCCTCGTCTTCGACGAGCCCACAGCGGTCCTGACGCCCCAGGAGACCGACGAGCTGATGGACATCATGCGCCAGCTCAAGGAGGCCGGGAAGGCCATCGTCTTCATCACCCACAAGCTCCGCGAGGTGCGCGCCGTCGCCGACCGCATCACGGTCATCCGCCTCGGCAAGGTGGTCGGCGAGGCCGACCCCAAGTCCAGCAACGCCGAGCTCGCCTCGATGATGGTCGGCCGCCCGGTCGAGCTGACCGTCCACAAGGACGAGCCGAAGCTCGGCGCCGACGCCCTCGTGGTCAAGGACCTCCGCGTCGTCGACGTGGCCGGCCACACCCAGGTCGACGGCCTCAGCTTCACCATCCGCGCCGGTGAGGTCCTCGCCGTAGCCGGCGTCCAGGGCAACGGGCAGACCGAGCTCACCGAGGCCCTCCTGGGCCTCCAGGACGACGTCAGCGGCTCGATCGTCCTCGACGGCATCGAGCTGGTCGGCAAGTCGACCCGCCGGATCCTCGACTCCGGCGTCGGGTTCATCCCCGAGGACCGCCAGGTCGACGGCCTGGTGCCCAACTTCACCATCGCCGAGAACCTCATGCTCAACCGCAGCTTCAAGTCGCCGTTCGTCAAGAACGGCGGCCTGCGCATGGGCGCCCTGCGCGAGTTCGCGCAGCAGAAGCTCAAGGAGTACGACGTCCGCGCCCGCGACATCGACTCGCTGGCCGGCAACCTCTCGGGCGGCAACCAGCAGAAGGTCGTCGTGGCCCGCGAGCTGTCGCGCGACCTGCGCCTGCTCGTCGCCGCGCAGCCCACCCGCGGGGTCGACGTCGGCTCGATCGAGTTCATCCACAAGCAGGTCGTCGCGACCCGCGACAGCGGCATCCCGGTGCTGGTGGTCTCCACCGAGCTCGACGAGGTGGTCGCCCTCGCCGACCGGATCATGGTGCTCTACCGCGGCCAGGTCGTCGGCATCGTGTCGGCCGACACCCCCCGCGAGACCCTCGGACTGATGATGACCGGCGAACGCCCGAAGGACCTGGAGGACGTGGCCGTATGAGCGACGCAGACAAGCCCCAGCCCGACGAGAAGCCCGCGGACCGCGAGGCCGACACCGTCCTCGACGAGGCTCCGGAGGAGACCCGGAAGGACACGCCGCAGGACGACTCGAGGTCCCGGTCGCTGCTGAAGGAGATCGCGTCCGGCGACGCCCTCTCCGGTGTGCTGGCCGTGTTCCTCGCGGTCTTCGTCGGCTCGGTGATGATCGCCGCCACCGACGAGGGCGTGCGCGAGACGCTCGGCTACGTCACGGCCCGCCCGTCCGACTTCTTCTCCGCCGTGTGGGAGGCCATCTCCGGCGCCTACAGCGCGATGTTCCGCGGCGCGATCTTCAACTACAACCTCACCGAGCCGGCGCAGCAGTGGCGCCCGCTGACGGAGACGCTGAAGTTCGCCGGTCCGTTGATCGCCGGTGGTCTCGGCGTCGGCATCGCCTTCCGTGCGTCGCTGTTCAACATCGGCGGCCGCGGGCAGATGCTGATGGCGGGTGGCGCGGCCGGCTACATCGGCTCGAAGCTCGAGCTCCCGCTGGTCATCCACCTGCCGCTCGCGATCCTCGTCGGCATGGCGGTGGGCGCCCTGTGGGGCGGCATCGCCGGCGTCCTGAAGGCCCGCACGGGCGCCCACGAGGTGATCGTCACGATCATGCTCAACTACGTCGCCTTCTACCTCCTCTTCTACGCGCTCGCCGAGGACGTGCTGTTCGAGACGCCGAACTCGAACAACCCCAAGTCGCTGCCGATGAAGGAGTCGGCGATCCTGCCGAAGGTGCTCGGCGACCAGTTCAACCTGCACCTCGGCTTCGTCCTCGCCCTGGTCGCAGTGGCCGTGGTGTGGTGGCTGATCAACCGCTCCACCCTCGGCTACCGCATCCGCGCGGTCGGCGAGAACCCCCACGCGGCCCGTGCGTCCGGCATCAACGTCGGCAGGACCTACACGGTCGTCATGCTCATCGCCGGATCGCTGCTCGGCCTCGCCGGTGTGAACCAGGTGCTCGGCACCGTGACCAGCGGGGTCTCGCTCGACCTCGACGCCTCCATCGGATTCGACGCGATCACGGTTGCCCTGCTCGGTCGGTCGCGTCCGCTGGGCATCCTGGCTGCCGGACTGCTGTTCGGTGCGCTCAAGGCCGGCGGCTTCACCATGCAGACCTCCGAGAACATCTCGGTCGACCTGGTGCTGGTGGTCCAGTCGCTGATCGTCCTCTTCCTCGCCGCCCCTCCCCTGGTGCGTGCGATCTTCCGGCTCCCCGCCCAGGAGGCCAAGTGAGCACCGTGACCACCCCGACGCCCGCCGACCAGGGCGGGCTCGCGCCCGACCCGGCGGTCACGCCCACCAAGGCGGCCGGCGCCAAGAAGCTGCCGATCATCTTCGGCGTGATGGTGGCGCTGCTCGCGATCACGCTGCTGCGCTCCTCGCACGAGGGTGACACCACCTTCCAGCTCGCCGCCGAGTCCGACTTCGTGGCACTGCCCGACATCACCGTGCCCTCGATGCTGACCGCGTGGCTGATGGTGCTGGTCTGCGCCGTCGCGCTGGGCGAGTCCGTACGCCGCATGGTGGCGCACGTCCGCCAGCCGATGTGGCTGCCGATCGTCTTCGCGCTCGCGTGGATGACCGGCTTCCTGAGCTGGGCGGCCGCCGACGGCCGGATCCGCGTGGTCAGCCTCTTCGCCGGCGCGGTGGCGCTCGCAGTCCCCCTGGTCTTCGGCGCGCTGGGTGGCGTGCTCGGCGAGCGCGCGGGGGTCGTGAACATCGCCATCGAGGGCCAGCTCCTCTTCGGCGCCTTCGCCGCGGCGATCACCGCCTCGCTCACCGGTTCGCCGTGGGCGGGCCTGGTCGCAGCCATGGTCGCCGGCGCGCTCATCGCGCTGATCCTCGGCCTGTTCGCGATCACCTACTTCGTCGACCAGGTGATCGTCGGCGTCGTGCTCAACGTGCTGGTGGTCGGGCTGACCAACTTCCTGTTCCGCCAGGTGCTCACCCCCAACTCCGACAGCCTCAACGCGCCCGTCGGCTTCGAGCGGATGCCGATCCCGGTCCTCGGTGACATCCCGCTCGTCGGGCCGATCCTCTTCCGCCAGACCGCCCTCGTCTACGTGCTCTACGCCGTCGTCGCGATCGTGGCGTACGCCCTCTACCGGACCCGCTGGGGCCTGCGGGTCCGTGCCGTGGGTGAGCACCCGAAGGCGGCGGACACCGTGGGCATCAAGGTCAACCTCACCCGCTACCGCACGATCCTGCTCGCGGGCGCGATCGCCGGGATGGGCGGTGCCTACTACACGCTGGTCGCCGTCAACCAGTTCAACCGCGAGATGACCGGCGGCGCGGGCTACATCGCGCTCGCCGCGGTCATCTTCGGCAAGTGGGACCCGATCCGCGCGACCCTCGCGGCGCTGCTCTTCGGCTTCGCGACCAACCTCCAGGGCGTGCTCTCGGCCATCGGCTCGCCGGTGCCGAGCCAGTTCATGCTGATGCTCCCCTACCTCGTCACCATCTTCGCGGTGGCGGGCCTGGTCGGCCGCTCCCGGCCCCCTGCGGCCGACGGGGTGCCGTATAGACAGCAGTAGCTCAGGCGAGCTGGCTCCAGGTCCCCTCGGAGACCACCTCGACCTGGCCGTCGACGACGACGATCGCGGTGTCGTCGTCGACGGCGTAGGCCGGGAGACCGAGGTCGGCGGCCCAGCGCTCGGCATCGGCCATCGTGTTCTCCGGCATCATCGGGTGGCCGACGTGCGGGTAGATCGAGAAGTCGACGACACCCAGGGTCCGGTCGTCGGGTGCCTGCGTCCACGAGACGAAGTCCGCGCCGATCCGCGGCGTCATGACCATGCTGCCCGCACTGAGGCCGACCCACACGGTGTCGAGCCTCGGCACGAGCTCGGCGAGGCCGGACTCGAGCATCCAGTGGGTGAGGTAGGTCGCGTCGCCGCCGTCGACGAGGATCACGTCGGCCTCGCGCACCCACGGCTCCCACCGCTCGCGGCCGACCGTGGGCAACGCACTCAGCTCGAGCACACCCACCGAAGCCCACCCCATCGTCGTCATCCCCCGCTGCGGATCACCGACGATGAAGCTGCGGACCGACTGCGGCCCCAGCATCTGGTGTCCCCACTGGGCAGTGGGGATGCAGAGCGCGTGGCACTCGGCGATCGGCTTGCCGAGGAGGTCGAGCAGCGCGGCCTCGATGCTCGGGTTGGTGATGCCGCCCGAGGTGAGCAGGAGCTTCACGGTGTCCTCCGGTGTGTCGTCGACGCGTTCATGGTGACATCTCGCTGACGTGCGGCAGGCTCGGCGATCGACACGTCGACGGCATGTTCTACTGACACTCGTGCCTGCACCACACCCGAAGCCCGCTCCGGAGGACACGGACCACTACGCCTCGTTGTTCACGCACCACCCGCACGCGGCCTACTCCGTCGACCGGCGCGGTTACTACACCGACGCCAACCAGCGCGCGCTGGACATGACCGGGCTGAGCCTGGACGAGATGCGGCAGACGCACTTCGCCCAGGTGATCCACCCCGACGACGTGCACCTCCTCGAGGAGGCCTTCGAGCTCGCCCTCGCCGGCATTCCCCAGGTCGTCGACGCGCGGGTGCTGCGAGCCGACGGCGGCATCGTCGACACCCGGTGCACGGCCATCCCGCTGGTCGTCGACGCCCACGTGGTGGGGGTGCACGGCATCACCGAGGACACCACCGAGGCCCAGCGGGTCCTCCGCGAGCTGGAGCACGCGAACGCCGCCAAGACCCGCTTCCTGGCGACGGTGAGCCACGAGGTCCGCACCCCACTGGCTGCCATGATCGGCGCCTCCGAGCTCCTGCTGGAGACCGACCTCCCGGACGAGCCCGCGCACTACGCCCAGATCGTGCACCGCTCGGCCGAGCGACTGATGCGCCTGGCCCACGACCTGCTCGAGTTCTCCGAGCTCGAGACGCAGCGGACCGTGCTCGGAAAGTCACTCGTGCACGTGCGCGACCTCGTCGAGGACGTCGCTGCCTGGGCCGAGCTGGTGGGACACAGTCGCGAGGTGGAGCTGCGCTGCGTGGTCGAGGAGTCCGTACCGTCCGCCGGGATCGGTGACGGGACCCGGGTCGCCCAGGTCCTGCGGACCCTGGTGCACAACGCGGTGAAGTTCACCGAGCGCGGGCACGTCGACCTCCGGGTGGCCGCCCTGGACGCGCCCGAGGACGGTGCTGACGAGATGTGGGTCGAGTTCGAGGTCACCGACACCGGCATCGGGATCGCAGCAGATCAGCTGCCGACCCTCTTCGAGCCGTTCACCCAGGCCAACCCGGCCGCCTCGGGCGACCGACAGGGCAACGGCCTGGGCCTCGCGATCGCCCGCGAGCTCACTGACCTGATGCACGGGCGCCTCGAGGCCGGCTCGGTGCTCGGGCAGGGCAGCACGTTCACCTTCAGCGTGCCACTCGGCCGCCCGTCGGACGCCGGGTCAGTCGGCTGACAGCGCGATGACGGCCGCCTCGGCGAGCACGCGCGCGGCGATCGGGGTGGCGGCCTCGTCGATGCGCAGGTTGCCCTGGTGGAGGTCGTACGTCGGCCCGCCGGGCGTGCGGGTGCCGAGGCGCGCCATGGCGCCGGGGACGGAGTCGAGGTACCACCCGAAGTCCTCGCCGCCGAGGCTCTGCGCAGTGGAGACGTGGCCGTGCGGGCCGAGCACCCGGTCGAGGGCAGCGCCGAGCAGCGCGGTCGAGACCTCGTGGTTGACCACGGGCGGCACGCCGCGCTGGTAGGTCACCTCCGCGGTGACGCTGTAGGGGGCGACGATCGCGGTGATCAGCTGGCGGATCAGGTGCTCGGCGTCGGCCCAGGCGACCGCGTCGAGCATCCGGACCGTGCCGGCCACGACGCCGCCGTGCGGGATGACGTTGTGGGCCGAGCCGGCGCGCACCATCCCCCACACGACGCTGACCCCGGCGCGGGGGTCGAGGCGGCGGCTCAGGATGGCGGGCAGCTCGGTGATCACCTTGCCGAGGGCGAAGGTGAGGTCCTCGGTGAGGTGCGGACGCGAGGTGTGGCCGCCCTTGCCGATCAGGCGGACGGTCAACGCGTCGGCGGCGCCGGTCAGCGGCCCCTCGCGCAGGCCGATGCGGCCGACGTCGAGGCTCGGGTCGCAGTGCAGGCCGAAGACGTGGGAAACGCCCTCGAGGGCGCCGCTGGAGATCAGGTGCAACGCACCGCCGGGCATGACCTCCTCGGCCGGCTGGAACAGCAGCCGCACCCGGCCCGGCAGCAGCCCGCGGGTCGCGACCTCGGCGAGCGCGAGGCCGGCGCCGACCAGGCCAGAGGTGTGGACGTCGTGGCCGCACGCGTGCGCGACACCGGGCACGGTGCTCTTCCACGGGTCGGAGATCTGGTCGTCGATCGGCAGCGCGTCGAGGTCGGCGCGCAGCGCCACCAGCCGGCCACCGTGGCCGATCTCGGCCAGCACTCCCCCGCCCTCCGGTCGGGTGATCGACCAGCCGGCCGCCTCGAGCGCCGTCACGACGGCGTCGCTGGTGCGGCTCTCGGCCCAGCTCAGCTCGGGGTGCGCGTGCAGGTCGCGACGCAAAGCAACGAGGTCGTCGGAGTGCTTGTCGACGACCTCGGTGATGACGGCTGTGGCGGAAGTGGGCTGGTTCGCTGATGGGGGCATGACCGCCCCAGTCTAGGCCGTCCCGGAGTCGTACGCGGCGAGTAGCCGATCTGCGGCCAGCGGGGCCGGGAGATCGCCGGAGAGCACGGCACGGCGTACGTCGTCGCGCACCGCCGCCACGCCCGGCGAGGTCCGCAGCCGCTGGGCGAGCTCGTCGCGCACGAGCGCCCACGTGAACTCCAGCTGCTGCTCCGCACGCTTGTGGGCCAGCCCGTCGGCGCCGAGGTGCTCGCGGTGCTGGCCGATGCGCTGCCACACGTCGTCGACGCCCGCGCCGGTCAGGGCCGAGCAGGTCACCACGGGCGGCGCCCACTCGGCGTGCCCGCGGACCAGCCGCAACGCACCAGCCAGCTCACGCGCGGCGACCCGGGCGCCGGCCTCGAAGTCACCGTCGGCCTTGTTGACCGCCACCACGTCGGCGATCTCGAGGATCCCCTTCTTGATGCCCTGGAGCTGGTCACCGGTGCGGGCCAGGGTGAGGAAGAGGAACGTGTCGACCATCCCGGCGACGGTGACCTCTGACTGGCCGACACCCACCGTCTCCACCAGTACGACGTCGTGGCCGGCCGCCTCGAGCACCAGCATCGCCTGCGTGGTGGCGCGCGCGACGCCGCCGAGGGTGCCCGCCGAGGGCGAGGGCCGGATGAAGGCGTTCGGGTCGACGGCGAGCGACGCCATCCGGGTCTTGTCGCCGAGCACCGATCCGCCGGTGCGGATCGACGACGGGTCGACGGCGAGCACGCCGACGCGGTGGCCGGCGGCCGTCAGGCGGGTGCCGAGCGCCTCGATGAAGGTCGACTTGCCCACCCCCGGCACGCCGGAGATGCCGACGCGGGTGGCGGGTGGGAGGTCGAAGGCCGCGAGCGCGGTCAGCAGCTCGCGCGCGTCGCCGCGGTGCTCGGCGCGCGAGGACTCGACGAGCGTGATCGCGCGCGAGACGTCCGCACGGCGGCCGGAGCGGATGCCCTCGACCAGCGCGCCGACGTCGACCGGGCGCGCCATCAGGAAGCGCGCAGCCGGGCCAGCAGGTCGAGCGCCGACTCCGCGATCACGGTGCCCGGCAGGAACACCGCCGCGGCGCCCATCTCCTTGAGCGTCGCGACGTCGTCGGGCGGGATGACGCCGCCGATCACGATCATGATGTCCGGGCGGCCCTGGTCGGCGAGCGCCTGCTTGAGCGCCGGCAGCAGCGTCAGGTGGCCGGCCGCGAGCGAGGAGACTCCGACGATGTGCACGTCGGCGTCGATCGCCTGCTGGGCGACCTCCTCGGGCGTCGAGAAGAGCGGGCCGACGTCGACGTCGAAGCCGAGGTCGGCGAAGGCGGTGACGACGACCTTCTGGCCGCGGTCGTGGCCGTCCTGGCCCATCTTCGCGACGAGGATGCGCGGGCGGCGCCCCTCCTCGGCCTCGAACTCCTCGGTCGCGGCGAGGACGGCTGCCACGGCAGAGCCCTCGGCGCCATCTGGACCGGACTTGGCTGCCTCGTCGCGGTACACGCCGCTGATCGTACGGATCACGGCCTGGTGGCGGCCGTAGACCTTCTCCAGCGCGTCGGAGATCTCGCCGACCGTGGCCTTGGCCCGCGCCGCGTCGACGGCGAGCGCGAGCAG
Source organism: Nocardioides glacieisoli (assembly GCF_004137245.1). Classification (GTDB taxonomy): domain Bacteria; phylum Actinomycetota; class Actinomycetes; order Propionibacteriales; family Nocardioidaceae; genus Nocardioides; species Nocardioides glacieisoli. The sequence continues at coordinate 223,135 of NZ_SDWS01000003.1, read as the reverse complement.
GTTGCCGTCGAGGGAGCCACCGCCGACCGGTCCACGGTCGGCACTGTTCGTCAGCGCCTCGAGCGCACGGCGTACGTCGTCGTCGTTGCGCTCGGCCCGCAGCCGCTCGAGCTTGGCGACCTGCTGGCGGTAGACGTCGTCGTTGTCGACGCGGAGCACGTCGAGCTTGTCCTCCGCGGCCAGGCGGTAGGTGTTGACCCCGATGACCTTCTGCGAGCCGGAGTCGATCCGCGCCTGCGTGCGGGCGGCCGCCTCCTCGATGCGCATCTTGGGGATGCCCTGCTCGATCGCCGCGGCCATGCCACCGGCGCGCTCGGCCTCCTGGATGTGCGCCCACGCGCGCTCGGCGAGGTCGTGGGTGAGCTTCTCGACGTAGTAGGAGCCGGCCCAGGGGTCGATGATCTCGGTGGTGCCGCTCTCCTGCTGCAGCAGCAGCTGGGTGTTGCGCGCAATGCGGGCCGAGAAGTCGGTCGGCAGCGCGATCGCCTCGTCGAGGGCGTTGGTGTGCAGCGACTGCGTGTGCCCCTGTGTAGAGGCCATCGCCTCGATGCAGGTGCGGCCGACGTTGTTGAAGACGTCCTGTGCGGTCAGCGACCAGCCCGAGGTCTGGCTGTGCGTGCGCAGCGAGCGCGACTTCGGGTTCTGCGGGTCGAAGTCGTCGACCAGCCGGGCCCACAGCGCCCGGGCCGCGCGCATCTTGGCGACCTCCATGAAGAAGTTCATCCCAATGGCCCAGAAGAACGACAGCCGCGGCGCGAACTGGTCGATCGTCATGCCCGTCCCGAGGCCGGCGCGGATGTACTCGACGCCGTCGGCAAGCGTGTACGCCAGCTCGAGGTCGGCCGTCGCCCCGGCCTCCTGGATGTGGTAGCCGGAGATCGAGATCGAGTTGAAGCGCGGCATCTTCTGCGAGGTGAACGCGAAGATGTCGCTGATGATCCGCATGCTCGGCGCCGGCGGGTAGATGTAGGTGTTGCGGACCATGAACTCCTTGAGGATGTCGTTCTGGATGGTCCCGGCGAGCTGCTCGGGCGCGACGCCCTGCTCCTCGGCCGCCGCGATGTAGAGCGCGAGCACCGGCAGCACCGCGCCGTTCATCGTCATCGACACCGACATCTCGTCGAGCGGGATGCCGTCGAAGAGGGTGCGGGTGTCGTAGATCGAGTCGATCGCCACGCCCGCCATGCCGACGTCACCGCGCACCCGCGGGTGGTCGGAGTCGTAGCCGCGGTGGGTGGCGAGGTCGAAGGCGACGCTCAGCCCCTTCTGCCCGGCCGCGAGGTTGCGGCGGTAGAACGCGTTGGACTCCTCCGCGGTCGAGAAGCCGGCGTACTGCCGGATCGTCCACGGCTGCGTCGTGTACATCGTCGGGTAGGGCCCGCGCAGGAACGGCGCGATGCCCGGCCAGGTGTCGAGGCCGTCGAGCCCCTCGAGGTGCTCGGGGCCGTAGACCGGGAGGATGTCGATCCCCTCGGGGCTGCTCCACGGCTGTTCGATCGCTGGTCGAGTAGCCCGCGAGGAACGAGCGGGCGTATCGAGACCCACCTTCGAGAAGTCCTGGGGAATGCTCATCGCGCGAGCTCCTCTCTCACCCGGCCGAGGAAGCCGAGCGCATCGACCCCCATGGCACACGAGTCATCGACTTCGGTCACGGTCTTCTCCCCCGGCTTGCCCGCCAGCACGACGTACGACGCCCCTGCCGCGCGCAGCGCCGCGACGAGGTCGGCACCCCACTCGGCGTACGCCGCGTCGGTGCCGGCGAGGCAGACGACGGGCTGGCCGGCATAGGCCGCCGTCACCGCCTCCACGGAGTCGGTCGCACCGGCCACCTCGACGCGGACCCCGCCGGCGGCGAGCAGGTTGGTGGCGAAGGTGGCGCGCGCGGTGTGGGCCGAAACCGGGCCCATCGTGGCCAGGAAGACCGGGCGCGCGGCCGGCTCGGCGCGGAGGGCCTCGTACGCGTCGCCGTAGTGCACGAGCTCACCGTTGCGGCGGTAGGGCTCGCGCTCGGGCAGCACCTCGTCGAGGTTCGGGAACTCCGAGATCCCGGTCAACGGGCGCGAGCGGTCCGCGATGCCGGCGTCCCGCTTCGCACGCACCTCGTGGACCCGTGCGCGCACCGCCTCGGCCGCCTTCGACCCGACGCCGCCGTCGGACTCGATCAGGCCGAGCTCGGCCCACCCGGCGACGGCGAGGTCGTCGGTGAGCTTCTCGACGGCGTAGGAGCCACCGGCCGGGTCGGTCACCGTCGCGACGCGGGACTCCTCGATGAGGAGCGAGGAGGTGTTGCGGGCGATCCGCCGACCGAGGGCGTCGGGCTGGCCGAGGCGCTCGTCGAACGGCACCACGGTGAGTGCGTCGGCGCCGCCGACGCCGGCCGCGAACGCTGCGACCGTGCCGCGAAGCATGTTGACCCAGGGGTCGACCTTGCCCATCATCGCGCGGCTGGTCACCACGTGCTGGCGCTGCGGGACGTCCGATCCGCCACTCGCCTCGAGCACGCGTGCCCACAGCCGTCGGGCGGCGCGGAGCTTGGCGATCGCCGGGAACTGCTCGTCGGTGGCGGAGTAGCGGAACTCCAGGAGGCCGGCGGCCTCGTCGACGGTGAGGCCTGCGTCGGTGAGCTCGCGGAGGTAGTGCACGCCCACGGCCATCGTCCAGCCGAGCTCCTGGGCGTCGCTCGCGCCGAGGTCGTGCAGCACGGTGCCGTCGACGACCGCACCGAGCACGCCGAGGGCCTGGGCGCGGCGGACGGTGTCGACGAAGGACTCGGCCAGCAGCGGCTCGTTCTCACCGACGCCCTCGCCGATGAGCAGCGCGGTGGCCGGATCGGCGGAGAGGTTGTGGTGGGGGTGCGGGTCGGCGGGCGAGTCCTCGAGGAGCCTGGCCAGCTCCTCCGACCGGTGCGTGGTGGGCCGCTCAAGCGTGACGGGGGCGAGGTCGAGCAGAACGCCGCGCAGGGCGACGGCGAGGTCCCTCCCGCTCTGGAGGTCGACGTGCAACGACGTCGCACCGTTGTCGAGGTCGACCAGGGCCGCCTCGTTGAGGGCCGCAGCGTCGTCGCCGACGAGCGACGTACGCACGTCCCACGCCCCGACGCGCGCGGGGCGGCCAGCGGTCGTGAGCCCCTCGAGGTCGGACGGCTGCCCGATCGGCGCGACCTCGATGCCGTCGAGCGTCGTCCGGGTGAGGGCCGACCACACGTCGGAGTCGGGCGCGTCGTCGGTGAGCCGGCGCGCCTTGCGCAGCACGGCAGCGGTCGCCGCCTCCCACGCCGTGACGTCGTAGGTGTCGTCGTCGCCGACCAGTCGCAGCGAGCCCTCGGCCGGCTGCAGGTCCTCGGGCTCGTCCAGCCCGCCGTCGAGGCGGGGATCCGGGTCGGTCATACGCCGAACGATAGGGCGCGGCCCCCGCGGTGGGCAGGGCCGGACCTATGGCATTCGTCTCACGACGGCGGTCCGTGGGACTAGTGTCCGGCCATGGCACTCGGGGGCGAGGGTTGGTACGCCGACCCGCAGGATGCACGCAGGCTCAGGTGGTGGGACGGCACCGCGTGGACCGCGCACACGCACGACGGCGTCGGGTCCACCGCGGCCCACCACAGCCCCCTGCCGCGCTGGTGGGGCGGCCTGACGGTGGCCCTGCAGGTCGGCCTCCTGCTCAACGTCGCGACCTCGCTCTACGTGCTCTACGTCGACCAGCAGATCCTGGCGTTCGTCGAGGAGCTCCGGCTGCGGCCCGACACGGTGACCGAGGCCGACGGCACCCGCATCGACACGCTGATGCTCCAGTCGTCCGTGGCCTTGCTGGCATGGCTCGGCACCGGCCTGCTCTTCATCATCTGGAGCTACACCGTGCACCACAGCGCACGCATGGACCGCTCGGTGCTCCGGCACGGCTCCGGGTGGGCCATCGGCGGCTGGTTCGTCCCGTTCCTGAGCTTCTGGCGTCCCTTCCAGATGGTGCTCGACGTGCGGCGCGGCGCCACCGGCGACGCCGACCTGCCCACGACCCGCACCCTCGGCTGGTGGTGGGCCACGTTCTGGGCGTCGTACGCCGCCGGCATGGTCGCCACCTTCTACTACCGCGCGCTCGAGTCGACGTCGGACGACGAGGCCGGCCGGGTCCTCGACCACTTCGCGAGCGCCGCGAGCTGGGAGCGGGGGTCGGAGCTGATCGCGATCGTCTCCGCGCTGCTGGCGGTCGCGGTGGTGCGCGAGGTCAGGTCGCTCGTGACGGCCGAGCGCGCCTGAGGCTCACACCTCGGTGCGGCCGTCGTTGTCCTTGTTGCGGATACCGATCTTGTTGCCCAGCCACACGAGCGGATCGAACTTCTTGTCGACGACCCTCTCCTTCATCGGGATGATCGCGTTGTCGGTGATCTGGATGCCCTCGGGACAGACCTCCGTGCAGCACTTGGTGATGTTGCACATGCCGAGGCCGGCAGCCCCCTGGGCCAGCTCGCGCCGGTCGTGGGTGTCGAGGGGGTGCATGTCGAGCTCGGCGTAGCGCAGGAAGAAGCGCGGACCCGCGAACGCCTCCTTGTTGTCCTCGTGGTCGCGCACGACGTGGCAGACGTTCTGGCACAGGAAGCACTCGATGCACTTGCGGAACTCCTGGCCCCGCTCGACGTCGACCTGCGCCATCCGCCGCTTGCCGTCCGCGTCTCGCGGCGGCGGCGAGAACGACGGCAGCTCCTTGGCCTTCTCGTAGTTGAACGAGACGTCGGTGACGAGGTCGCGGATCACCGGGAACGAACGCATCGGCGTCACCGTGATGGTCTCGTCCTCCTCGAAGTCCGAGAGCCGGCACATGCACATCAGCCGCGGTCGGCCGTTGACCTCGGCGCTGCACGAGCCGCACTTGCCGGCCTTGCAGTTCCAGCGCACGGCGAGGTCGCCCGCCTGGGTGGCCTGCACGCGGTGGATCGCGTCGAGCACGACCTCGCCCTCGGACACCTCGACCGGGAAGTCCTCGACGGCACCGCCGTCCTTGTCGCCCCGCCAGATCCGCAGCTTGAGTGTGTAGCTCATGCGAAGTACCCCTTCAGCTCGTCGGGCATCTCGGGCAACGGCTTCTCGTGGAGGTCGACACCCGTGCCCGCCTCGTTGAGGTTCACGACCAGGTTCTTCGTGCCCCACTCGTCGTTCGGACCTGGGAAGTCGTCGCGGGTGTGGCCGCCGCGCGACTCCTCGCGCGCGAGCGCCGCCTTGGCGATGCACTCCGAGACGATCAGCATGTTGCGCAGGTCGAGGGCGAGGTGCCAGCCGGGGTTGTACTGCCGGTGCCCCTCGACGACCATCGTGCTCGCGCGCACCTTGAACGCCTCGATCTCGGCGAGCGACTCCTCGAGCTCGGTGCGGGTGCGGATGATGCCGACGAGGTCGTTCATAGACTGCTGCAGGTCGGACTGGATCGTGTACGGGTTCTCCCCGCCCTCGACCTCGAACGGTGCCAGCGCGCTCGTCTGCGCGGCCTTGACGTCGGCCTCGTCGACCCGCGGGCGGTGGTCCCCCAGCGACGCGGCGTACGTCGTCGCCGCCTCGCCGGCCCGCTTGCCGAAGACCAGCAGGTCCCCGAGCGAGTTGCCGCCCAGCCGGTTGGAGCCGTGCATGCCGCCGGAGCACTCGCCGACCGCGTAGAGCCCCGTGACCGCGCTCTCCTGGGTGTCGGCGTCGACCTCGACGCCGCCCATCACGTAGTGGCAGGTCGGGCCGATCTCCATCGGCTCGGCGGTGATGTCGACGTCCGCGAGCTCCTTGAACTGGTGGTACATCGACGGCAGCCGCTTGCGGATGAACTCGGGCGTACGACGTGACGCGATGTCGAGGTAGATCCCGCCGTGCGGCGTGCCCCGACCGGCCTTGATCTCCGAGTTGATCGCGCGGGCGACCTCGTCGCGCGGCAGCAGCTCGGGGGGCCGACGGTTGTTCTTCTTGTCGTCGTACCAGGCGTCGGCCTCCTCGACCGTGTCCGCCGTCTCCGCCTTGAAGAACTCCGGGATGTAGTCGAACATGAAGCGCTTGCCCTCGGAGTTCTTCAGGATGCCGCCGTCGCCGCGCACCGACTCCGTCACGAGCAGCCCCTTCACCGAGGGCGGCCAGACCATCCCCGTCGGGTGGAACTGGACGAACTCCATGTTGATCAGGCTCGCTCCGGCCCGCATCGCGAGCGCGTGGCCGTCCCCGGTGTACTCCCACGAGTTCGAGGTGACCTTGAAGGACTTGCCGATGCCGCCGGTCGCGAGGATCACGGACGGCGCGTCGAAGACGATGAAGCGGCCCGACTCCCGCCAGTAGGCGAACGCGCCGGCGACCTTGCTCCCGTCCTTGAAGATGTCGGTGACCGTGCACTCCATGAAGACGTCGATGCCGAGCGCGACCGCGCGCTGCTGGAGCGTGCGGATCATCTCGAGGCCGGTGCGGTCGCCGACGTGCGCGAGCCGGGCGTACTTGTGGCCGCCGAAGTCGCGCTGGCTGATCAGCCCGTCGTCGGTGCGGTCGAAGAGCGCGCCCCAGTCCTCGAGCTCCTGCACCCGCTCGGGAGCCTCCTGGGCGTGCAGCTGGGCCATCCGCCAGTTGTTGAGCATCTTGCCGCCGCGCATGGTGTCGCGGAAGTGGACCTCCCAGTTGTCCTCCGGCCAGCGGTTGCCCATCGCCGCGGCGATGCCGCCCTCGGCCATCACGGTGTGGGCCTTGCCGAGCAGCGACTTGCACACGATCGCCGTACGCGCCCCGGACTCGTGGGCCGCGATCGCCGCGCGCAGGCCGGCGCCGCCGGCCCCGATCACGACGACGTCGTAGGTGTGGCGCTCCATCCCACCCTGCGCGTCGCCGGACAGTGCGTTGCCGGTCATCGGGTGGCGACCCTCGGCCGGCCCGTTCGTCTCGCTCATCAGAAGAACCTCAGGTCCTGGATCGTGCCGGTGGCCAGCAGGAAGATGTAGAGGTCGACGAGGGCGACCGAGAACAGCGAGTACCACGCCCACCGACCGTGGCTGCCGTTGAGCTTCGAGACCCAGGTCCACAGCTTGTAGCGGACCGGGTGCTTCGAGAAGTGCCGCAGCCGGCCACCGACGACGTGGCGGCACGAGTGGCACGAGAGCGTGTAGAGCCAGATGAAGACGACGTTGGCGATCATCAGCAGGGTGCCGAGGCCCATGTGGATGCCGCTGGTCTCGCCGTCGCCGACGGCGTACTCCGCCGGCATCGGCCGGAAGGCCAGGACGACGTCGAAGGTCAGCACCAGGCCGACCAGCACGGCGGCGTACCAGAAGTAGCGGTGCACGTTCTGGAGGATCAGCGGGAACTTCGTCTCACCGGAGTAGGCGCTGTGGGGCTCGGCGACGCCGCACGCCGGCGGGCTCAGCCAGAACGCCCGGTAGTAGGCCTTGCGGTAGTAGTAGCAGGTCATCCGGAAGCCCAGCGGGAAGATCAGGATGATCAGCGCCGCGGAGAGCGGCCACCAGCTGAAGGGCTGGCCGAAGTCGGAGGCACCCTCGACGCAGTCGCCCAGGCAGGGCGAGTAGAACGGCGACAGGTAGGGCGAGGCGTAGTAGTCGCGGCCCATGAACGCGCGGACCGTCGCGTAGACCACGAAGGCCGAGAAGACCACGAACGTCGTCAGCGGCTGGAGCCACCATCGGTCCTCGCGGAGCGTCCGCGCGTCGATGCGCGCCCGGCCCGGACTGGTCACGCCGTGATCAGTGGTTGCCATGCGGCGACTATGTCTTGTGTCACACCTGAGCGGAAGACAACGCGCCCACGAAAACCTCACACGGCCTCGGCGCGTCGCACGCGTGGACGCCGCGATACCGTGAACGAGTGGCAACAACGACCAAGACCCCCACCCTTGTGAAGGGCGCACGTGCCTCGCGCACGACGATCGCCCTCAAGCTGGGCATGGCGATCAGCGGCATCCTCTTCCTCGGGTTCGTGCTCGCGCACATGTACGGCAACCTCAAGGCCTTCGCCGGGCACGACGCCTTCAACGAGTACGCCGAGCACCTCCGTGAGATCGGCGAGCCGATGCTCCCGCACGAGGGCCTGCTCTGGATCCTCCGCGTCGGGCTCATCGGCGCGCTCGTGGTGCACGTCTACTGCGCCGTCGTGCTGTGGCGCCGGGCGGCCCGTGCCCGCGGCACCAAGTACGTCACCAAGAAGCAGACCGGCGCGACCCGCGCCAGCCTGATGATGCGCTGGGGCGGCGTCACCATCCTGCTGTTCCTCGTCTGGCACCTGCTGAACTTCACGATCGGCAAGGTCAACGTGCAGGGCGGGGCCACCAACGACCCCTACAACCTGCTCGTCGACAGCTTCGAGGTGTGGTGGCTGACGCTCATCTACATCGTCGCGATGCTCGCCCTCGGCGCGCACCTGCACCACGGCATCTGGAGCGCCGCCCAGACGCTCGGCTGGACCGGCACCGCGGCCAAGCGCCAGCGGGCCAAGACGGTCGGCTTCATCACTGCGCTGATCGTCACGGTCGGCTTCTCCCTCGTCCCGCTCGGCGTGCTCGTCGGCATCATCAAGTAAGGGGTTCACGCGTGAGCAACCACGACATGGACATGCCCGACACCGTCACTGCGGCGGAGGCCTCGCTCTCCGGCTTCCTCGACGGCGACTACGACGACGCCGTGGGCTACTACACGCCGGGCACGCCGCTGGTCGACACCAAGGCCCCGGACGGCCCGATCGCCGAGCGCTGGCAGAATCGCAAGCTCGAGGCCCGCCTCGTCAACCCGTCCAACCGGCGCAAGCTGTCCGTCATCATCGTCGGCACCGGCCTGGCCGGCGCCTCGGCCGCCGCGACGCTCGGCGAGGCCGGCTACAACGTGAAGGCGTTCTGCTACCAGGACTCCCCGCGACGCGCGCACTCCATCGCCGCGCAGGGCGGCATCAATGCCGCGAAGAACTACAAGGAGGACGGTGACTCGGTCCACCGCCTCTTCTACGACACCGTCAAGGGCGGCGACTACCGCTCGCGCGAGTCCAACGTCTACCGCCTCGCCGAGGTCAGCACGAACATCATCGACCAGTGCGTCGCGCAGGGCGTCCCGTTCGCCCGCGAGTACGGCGGCCTGCTCGACAACCGCTCCTTCGGCGGCGTCCAGGTCTCCCGCACGTTCTACGCGCGCGGCCAGACCGGCCAGCAGCTGCTGATCGGCGCCTACCAGGCGCTCGAGCGCCAGGTCGCGGCCGGCACCGTGTCGACATACACCCGTCACGAGATGCTCGAGCTCATCACCGTCGACGACAAGGCGCGCGGCATCGTCGCCCGCGACATGGTCACCGGTGAGATCCAGACCCACCTCGCCGACGTCGTCGTGCTGGCGTCGGGCGGCTACGGCAACGTGTTCTACCTGTCGACCAACGCGATGGGCTGCAACGTCACCGCTGCCTGGCGTGCGCACCGCAAGGGGGCCTACATGGCCAACCCCTGCTACACGCAGATCCACCCGACCTGCATCCCGGTCTCGGGCTCGCACCAGTCCAAGCTGACGCTGATGTCGGAGTCGCTGCGCAACGACGGCCGGATCTGGGTCCCGAAGAACCAGGCCGACTGCGACAAGGACCCGCGCGACATCCCCGAGGAGGACCGCGACTACTACCTGGAGCGGATCTACCCCTCCTTCGGCAACCTGGTCCCCCGCGACATCGCCTCGCGTGCGGCGAAGAACGTCTGCGACGAGGGTCGCGGTGTCGGGCCCGAGGTCGACGGCGTACGACGTGGGGTCTACCTCGACTTCGCCAGCGCCATCGAGCGCCTCGGCGAGCAGGGCATCACGGAGAAGTACGACAACCTCTTCGACATGTACGAGCGGATCACGGGCGAGAACCCGTTCGAGGTCCCGATGCGGATCTACCCCGCCGTGCACTACGTGATGGGCGGCCTGTGGGTCGACTACGACCTCCAGTCGACGATCCCCGGGCTGTTCGTGACCGGCGAGGCGAACTTCTCCGACCACGGCGCCAACCGCCTCGGCGCATCGGCGCTGATGCAGGGCCTGGCCGACGGCTACTTCGTCCTCCCCCACACCATCCGCGACTACCTCGCGGACGGGCCGTTCGAGGAGATCACCGAGGACCACCCGGCCGTGGTCGAGGCGCGCGAGTCCGTCAAGGGCCGCATCGACCACTTCCTGTCCGTCAACGGCACCCGCAGCGTCGACTCGTACCACCGCGAGCTCGGCAACATCATGTGGGAGTACTGCGGCATGGAGCGGACCGAGACCGGCCTGAAGAAGGCCATCGACCTCATCCGCTCGCTGAAGGACGACTTCTACCGCAACGTGAAGGTCCTCGGCGGCGCGGAGACGCTCAACCAGTCGCTCGAGAAGGCCGGCCGGGTAGCCGACTTCTTCGAGCTCGGCGAGCTGATGTGCATCGACGCCCTCAACCGGCGCGAGTCCTGCGGCGGCCACTTCCGTGGCGAGTCGCAGACCGAGGACGGCGAGGCGCTGCGCCACGACGACGAGTACGCCTACGTCGCCGCCTGGGAGTGGGCCGGCGAGGACTCGATCCCCGTCCTGCACAAGGAAGACCTCGTCTACACCGCCATCGAGATGAAGCAGCGGAGCTACAAGTGAAACTGACCCTGAAGATCTGGCGCCAGGACGGCCCCACGGCCGAGGGCGCCATCCACACCTACCAGCTCGACGACGTCTCCCCCGACATGTCCTTCCTCGAGATGCTCGACGTGCTCAACGAGCAGCTCAATGCCGAGGGCGAGGAGCCGATCGCGTTCGACTCCGACTGTCGCGAGGGCATCTGCGGCATGTGCGGGCTGATGATCAACGGCGACGCGCACGGGCCGGAGGTCACCACGACCTGCCAGCTGCACATGCGGTCGTTCAGCGACGGCGAGACCATCACCATCGAGCCGTGGCGCTCCGAGGCCTTCCCGGTCCTCAAGGACCTGGTCGTGGACCGCAGCGCCTTCGACCGCATCATCCAGCAGGGTGGCTACATCTCGGTCAACACCGGCTCGGCCCCCGAGGCCCACTCGGTGCCCGTCCCGCGTGACGACGCGCTGAGGGCCTTCAACGTCGCCACCTGCATCGGCTGCGGCGCCTGCGTCGCCGCCTGCCCCAACGGCTCGGCCTCGCTCTTCATGGGTGCCAAGATCACGCACCTCGGCGAGCTCCCGCAGGGCCAGCCCGAGCGCGACAGCCGCGTGGTGAACATGGTCGCCCAGCACGACCACGAGGGCTTCGGCGGCTGCACCAACATCGGCGCCTGCACCGCCGCCTGCCCCAAGGAGATCCCGCTCGACGTGATCTCCCAGCTCAACAAGGACCTGCGGACCGCGATCAAGCACGGCCACTGAGCCTCGTCCTGACCTCCGCTCGAGCGGTGGTCCACCCACATTCCTGAGTCCGGGAACGTGGGTGGGCCACCGCTCGTGTGCGTGTCGGGCACGACACCCCCGTGGGCGGTGGTCCAGCCACCTTCGGCGGCACGAGAATGTGGCTGCATCACCGCTCACGCGGCACGCTTCGGGCGTACGACGTCCGCGACCCGCCGGAACAGGCTGTCCCACTGCTCCCCGAACTCTGGCGGTGGCCCGTCGTACCCGCGGGCGACCAGCGCGCGGTGCACCAGTCGGACCGTCGCCTTCGGTGAGCGCATCCGCTCCTTGGTGACCAGCTCGTAGGGCACCTCGTGCCGGCGGTAGAGGGCGTAGCGATCGATGTCGGCGACGTACTGCCCGCGGTCATCCTGGTGCTGTCCGCCTTCGTACTCGACGACCTGCTCGTAGTGCGTGAACCGGAAGTCAGGTGTCAGCTCGACCCCGGGCGCCACCTCGATCGCGACGTTGACCTCGGGCATCGGCAGGCCTGCGAATACGAAGAACGTCAGCAGCTCTGCCTCGGCCATCGATCTGCACCGGCCGTCCAGGAGCGACAGGACGTACGCCGTCTCGACGACGCCTCGGCGCCACTTCTCCTCCGTCAGGATCCGGTCGAGGAGGTCGAGGTCGAGCCGCTCCTTGTTGAGCAGCACGCAGCCCACCTTGATCGCGTCGAGGAGGCGCGCCTCCGCGCAGAACGCGACGAAGGCGGCTTCGGCGGTCACTCCCTCGTCGTCGGACGGCGGCATCTTGACGGTGCGGTGGAGGAACACGTCGTCCAGCTCGAGGTGGAGGTCGCCCTCCACCACGAAGTGCAGGGGCCACTCGCTGCCCACCGCAAATCCGAGCTGGCGCAGCCGGGTCGCACCGGTCGTACGCGCCGAGTCCGGCAGCGCCAACCTCGCTGCTTCGACGTGGTCCTCCCAGGACATCTCGTGATCGCGCTGCGCGTAGACGCCCTTGTGGAGCCGTCGGAACCGCACTCCCTCCAGCACGCGGGCCGGGATGCCCTTGTCGAGGGCCTCCCGGCGCCCGAACGGTCGGTGGAGGAAGTCGTCGAGGATGGTGAACATCTGCCCATCGCGCCACGTCGGCGGCCAGTCACGCCTCGTACGACTCCCAGTCCTGTGGAGAAGCCGCGTGCAGGCCTGTGTGTGGACGTCGACTGGCCACGTGTGGAGCGGTGGTCCACCCACATTCGGGCGCCAGGAAATGTCGCTCCACCACCGCTCGAGGCATGTCCAGCGGGGACACGCCCGTGGGCGGTGATCCAGCCACATTCGATGGCACGAAAATGTGGCTCCACCACCGCTAAGGGGACAGTGGGTGGAGGCGGTCAGCGGCGGCGGCGTACGACCGCGACCACCCCGAGCATCGCGGCGGCGCCGGCGGCGAAGGCGGTCCTCGGCGAGGAGGACGGCCCGACTCCGGGCGACGACGAGGCGGGTACGACGTCCGCTGCCTCGGCGAGGTCGATCCTCGGGCCCTCGACGGTCTGCTCGGCCACGGTGCGGGCCTCGCGGGCGGCGCGGGCCTCGGGCGAGGTGTGCGCCCAGGCGGCGGCGAACACCACGACCCGGGAGAAGTAGTTGATCCAGACCAGGAGGATCAGTGCGATGCCGAAGGCCTGGAAGGCGTCGGAGTTGGCGGTCGACTTCAGCAGCAGCGTCGAGACCTGCTTGAGGACCTCGAAGGCGATGGCGCCGAGCAGGGCACCCGACCAGAGTGAGCGCGTGGGAACGTCTGGCGCGGCGAGGAGGCGGAAGAAGGCGAAGAAGAGGACGGTGTTCGCCGCCATGCCGACGGCGATCGCCAGCACCACCAGGAGCACCGCTCCGACGGTGCCGAGCTGCAGCGCGTCGAGGATCGGGGTGAGCACCTTGGTCGCGACGCCCGACACGGCGACGCTGAACACCAGCACCGATCCGAGGGAGAGCAGGGCGAGGACGTCGCGGATCTTGCCCTTCACGAAGCTCGGCTGGTCCCGCTCGGGCTCCTCGAACACCGCGACGAGCGCCTGGCGCATGCCGGAGAGCCAGCCGAGCCCGGAGTAGAGCGCCAGCAGGATGCCGACGCTGAAGATGCCGGGCGCAGCGCCCTGGAGGGTCTCGAGCGAGATCCCGTTCTCGCCGCCGATGAGGTTGGGGAGCACCGAGTTCGCCGCGTCGAGGAGCGTGTCCTGCGCGTTCGCGTAGACCTTCGTCACCTGGCCGAAGACCGCGAAGGCCAGCGCGAGGATCGGGAAGAAGGACAGGAAGGCGAAGTACGTCACCGCGGCGGCCAGTGCGTTGCCGTTGACGTCGCCGTAGTGCTCGACCATCCGGACGACGTGGTCGACGAGCGGTCGGCGCTCACGGACCTCGTGGATCCGCGCCTTCACTCCCGAGAGGAGGGCCATCAGCCGAGCCCGAACTCGTGCGTGGGAACCCAGCCGGTGTCGTCGTCGTGGACGTAGAGGCTGAAGGCCGCGGCGTCGAAGGAGCACTCGAAGTCCTGCAGCTCACCGAAGGCGCGGTCGAGCGTCGCGTCGTCGAGGTGGTGGGCGATCGTCACGTGCGGGTGGTAGGGGAAGGGCAGGTCGACCTCGAGCGGACCGCTGCGTACGGCGTCGGCGAGCAGCTCGCACGCCGAGATGCCCTCGGCGACCGTCACGAACACCACGGGCGAGACCGGCCGGAAGGTGCCGGTGCCCCGCAGGTGGATGTCGAAGGGCTCCACCGCGGCCGCGGCGGAGGCGAGGTGCTCGGCGACCGGCTCGATGTCGTCGGCGGCCAGCTCGGTGGGCGGGATCAGCGTGATGTGCGTCGGGATCTGCGCAGCCGTCGTGTCGCCGATCGACGTGCGGTAGTCCTGAAGCTCGCTGGCCCAGGGTTCCGGGATCGCGATGGCTACTCCGATGGTGGGCACGGATACGACCCTAGCTGCCGGACCTCGGCAGGAATCCCACCCGTTCGTACACGTCCCGCAGCGTCGCGTCGGCCACCTCGGTCGCGCGGTCGGCACCGGCGGCCAGGATCGACTCCAGCTCCGAGCGGTCGTCGAGCAGCTCGTGCACGCGGTCGCGGAAGGGCGTCACGAAGTCGACGACGACCTGTGCGACCTCGCCCTTGAGGTCGCCGTAGCCCTTGCCCTCGAAGGAGGCGACGAGGTCGTCGATGTCCGCGCCGCTGAGCGCCGAGTGGATGTTGAGCAGGTTGGAGACGCCGGGCTTGTTCTCGGGGTCGAAGCGGATCTCGGTCTCCGAGTCGGTGACGGCGGAGCGGATCTTCTTCGCGGAGACCTTGGGGTCGTCGAGCAGCCAGATGCAGCCGCTGCCGCCGATGCTCTTGGACATCTGCTTCTCCACGAGCTGGAGGTCGTAGATCTTCGCGGTGCTCGCCATGATGTAGGGCTCGGGCAGCCGGAAGGTCTTCTTGAACCTGCTGTTGAACCGCTGCGCGAGGTCGCGGGTGAGCTCGAGGTGCTGTCGCTGGTCCTCGCCGACCGGGACGTACTGCGGCCGGTAGAGCAGGATGTCGGCGGCCTGGAGGATCGGGTAGGTGAAGAGGCCGACGCTCGCGGCGCCCTCGCCGCCCTTGGCCGACTTGTCCTTGAACTGTGTCATCCGGCGCGCCTCGCCGAAGCCGGTGAGGCACTCCAGCACCCACCCCGCCTGCGTGTGCGCGGGCACCTGGCTCTGCACGAAGATCGTCGCCCGGTCGGGGTCGACGCCGGCCGCCAGGAGCTGGGCCACGGAGACGAGGGTGCGCTCGCGCAGCAGCTTCGGGTCGTGCGGCATCGTGATCGAGTGCAGGTCCGCGACGAAGAAGAAGGGGTCGAACTCGTCCTGCAGCGCCACCCACTGCTTCAGCGCGCCCAGGAAGTTGCCGAGGTGGAACGAGTCGGCGGTGGGCTGGATGCCGGAGAGCACCCGGGGCCGGGACGTCCCGGCGCCCGTCGTGGGGGTGGACGGCGTGGAGGCGGACATGCGCGCGATTGTGTCAAAGCGGCCGGGCCCGGGAGCAGGCGAGGGTACTGTCCCGGCGAGCGGTGAGCGGTCACTGCACGAGACGGGGGTCCCGATGACGAGCGAGCAGGCGCCACAGCAGTACTACGGACCACCTCCGCCCGGAGCGGTTCCTCCGTCCGTGCCCGAGGGACTCGCACTGGCGGTGCTCCTGCTGGGCGGCATCTACACGCTGGTCGAGGTGCTCCTGTTCGCCACCTCGTTCGGCGCCCGATGCCTACGGTGAGGCCGCGCGGACGGGCACCCCCTCCGGCGAGGTGTGGACGACGTACGACCTGCTGGGTGCGGGGTACCTCGTGCTGTTCCCGCTGTGGATCGTCACCAGCGTGTTCCTCCGCCGCGCTCGTCGGCGGGCCATCGCCCTGGCACCCGGGTTCACGCACGAGCGCGGCCCCGTCTGGACCTGGCTGGGCTGGGTGGTGCCGATCGTCAGCCTCTGGTTCCCCTTCCAGGTGGTGCGCGACATCGCGCGCAACGCGTGGCGCGACCCGTGGGGCGACCAGCGGCAGCACCTCAACCTCGGGTTCTGGTGGGCCGCGTGGCTCGTGACCTTTCTCGTGGGACGGGCCGTCGACCGCTCGATCCCGTGGTCCGGCGTGCCCGACGCCGACGCCGTCGGCAGGCTCCCGTTCCTGCACGGCATCGCGGCGGTGGCCACGGTCATCGGCTTCGTGCTGTGGATGCGGATCGTGAGCTCCGTGGTCACAGCCCTCAAGATGCCACCGAGCCCGGCGGACGTGACGGACGTCACACTGCGCCCCGATGTGACTCGCGAGTAGGTTCCCAGCAGGAGGCCGGTCCGGGTCCGGCCGAGGGAGGAACCCATGTCACTCGTCCGCCGCGCCAGCACCACGCTCGCCGCCCTGCTCACCGCCGCGTCCGCGGTCGTGGCCATCGGTACGCCGACGGCCACCGCCGTCGTCCCCGAACCGCCCCGGCCCGCCTTCTACGAGGCCCCCGCGGTCCTGCCCGGCGCCAACGGGGCGGTGATCCGCAGCGAGAAGATGACGTTCCTGCTCGACCCGCTCGACGCCACCAGCCTGGTGCGCAACGCCCAACGGGTGCTCTACCGCACCACCAACCGCACCGGTGAGGCCATCGCCGTCTCCGGCACGGTGCTGGTGCCGACCTCGCCGTGGATCGGCCTCGGCACGCGGCCGGTCATCGGCTACGCACCCGGCACGCAGGGCATGGCCGACCGGTGCGCCCCGTCGCGACAGTTCTCCGAAGGCATCGAGTACGAAGGCGTCGGGATCGAGGGCCTGCTGCAGCGCGGCTACGCCGTGGCGATGCCTGACTACGAGGGCCTCGGCACCGTCGGGATCCACACCTACATGGACCGGGTGTCCCAGGGTCGCGCCACGCTCGACGTCGTACGAGCCGCGCAGCGCCTGTCGGGCACCGGCCTCACCACCAGCAGCCCGGTCGGGATCATGGGCTACTCGCAGGGCGGCGGCGCCGCGGCGTCGGCCGTCGAGCTCGCCCCGACCTACGCCCCGGACCTCAGGGTGAAGGGCGCGGTCGTCGGCGCGGTCCCGGCCGACCTCGCCCAGGTGGCCGGCGCCCTCGACGGCGGGCTCTACTCCGCCTTCGCCTACTTCGCGCTCCGGGGCCTCTCGGCCAGCTACGACGTCGACCTCTCCCCCTACCTCAACGACCGCGGTCGCGCCGTCAGCGACCAGGTCGAGACCGAGTGCGTCTTCGACCTGCTCAACCACGCCTTCGTGAAGTCGTCGACCCTCAGCGCGAGCGGTCGGCCGATGTCGGAGCTGATGGCGGTCGAGCCGTTCCGGTCGATCGTCGAGGCCCAGCGGATCGGCACCGTCAGGCCGACCGTGCCGGTGCTCGTCACCCACTCCGCGCTCGACGACGTGATCCCCTACGCCGTCGGCAAGCAGATGGCGAGGTCGTGGTGCGGCAAGGGAGCAAACGTCCGCTTCTCGACCAACGTCGCACCCGGCCACGTCGGCGGCATCGTGCCGCAGACGGTCGAGGCGCTGCCGTTCTTCGAGGCGCGGTTCGCCGGGCTCCCCCAGGTCAGCAACTGCTGGCTGATCTGAGTCGTCCGCACGGGGGTGCAACCGTCCGGCGGTCCCACGAGTCGTGGTGGTGGGAGCAGACGACGAGTGGGAGGGTGGGCCATGCCCCGGAGTGCGGTGGACCGCGTGCACGAGGTGTACGCCACGTCCTACCGCCGTCTCGTGGGCCAGCTCACCGGTGTCACCGGCGACCCGGTCGAGGCCGAGGACGCGGTCATGGAGGCGTTCGCCCGCGCGGTGGGCTCGGGACGCTCCTTCCTCGACGCCGACAACCCCGAGGCGTGGCTGCGCACCGTCGCGGTCAACGTCACCCGCACCCGGTGGCGTCGCAACCGCTTCTTCCGCGACGTGCGCCACCGCCTGGTGGCCGAGGAGGCGTACGCCGACCTCCCGGACGACCGCGTGGCACTGCTGGCCGCACTGCGGCTGCTGCCAGCCCCACAGCGGGAGGCGATCGCCCTCCACCACCTGGCGGACCTGCCGGTGCACGAGGTGGCCGAGGCGGTCGGCGCACCGGTCGGGACCGTGAAGGCCCGGCTGGCCCGCGGCCGGGCGGCCCTGGCGCTGCTGCTCTCGGAGCCCGACAACGAGCCCGACCCGAGCACCGAGCGGAGCCCCCGATGAACCTCCCCCAGGACCTGCAGCACGAGGTCGCCGCCCGCGCCCCCCAGCCCGGGTTCGACGCCGTCATGGAGCGGGTCGACGCACGCCGCCGCCGACGTCGTACGACGATCGCGTCGGGACTGGCCGCCGCGGTCGTGGTTGCCGGAGTGGCAGCGGTCGCGGGCGGGGTGGTCGGCGACGCTCGGTCACCGGAGCCGGCGAGCCCTGCGCCCTCGCCCTGGGACGGCACCTCGTCACCCGACGACCGGCTGCCGTCCGACGTCGTCGCCGTCCTGGACGACGACCAGCTCCAGCTCTGGTCGATCGCCGGTGGCGAGGACGGCACCTCCGCTGCCCTGTGGCGCGGCTGCGACTTCGACCCGTGCCAGTTCGCCCTGGTCACGCGTGACGGCGACGAGGTCTTCGGCGAGAAGCTCGGTGCGTCCTTCCCCACGGTCAGCCCGGTGCCCGGGGGCTGGCTCGTCCAGGACGCCCGCGGCACCTTCCGGCTCTCCGCGTCGGGGGAGCGGGCGGAGATCTTCGACACCGGCCCCGGCAGCGGGGACGTGATGGCGGGCGACACCGCGGTGTCGACGGCCGACGGCTGGCGGCTGCTGCGGGGCGACAAGCTGATCCCGCTGCCGTCGCCATCGCCCGACTTCGAGGTGAGCAGCGCATACGTGACACCGGACGGCCAGCTTGTCGTCGCCTCGTCGGGCGTGGGACGCATCGAGCACGCCACGCTCGGGTCGGAGGGCGGGTGGAGCAGCTCCGTGAACTTCATCAGGACGCTCGACGACGACGCCGGCACGCGCACACAGGTCCTGGCGGGCAATGGCGACGACGTGGCCCTCGTCGTCCTCGGCGATGATCCGGACGGTTCCGTGCCGGTGCTCAGCGCGCAGGTGTCGCACGACGCAGGCCGGACCTGGGTGGCGACCGTCAATCTCGACACCGAGGGCGGCGACCGGGTGCGCAACATGTCGGCCCTCGCCGTCGGCGCTGACGGGACGACGTACCTGACCACCGAGTCGCACCACCTGCTGCGCATCGACGACCAGGGCGACGCGACCCCGATCCAGCTGTCGGCCTTCGAGAGCAGTGTCTTCGCCTCGGGCGACGAGGTGTGCGTCGTGGTCGAGCGCGGACGCTACGACGCGCTGACGTGCTCGCCCGACGGCCTCACCGAGTGGGCCGACCAGCCGTTGCCGGGGCTGGGCTGATCGGCACCCACGACTCGGGTCAGACCAGCCAGCCGACGTTGTCGGCGAGCAGGTCGGCCATCGGGTAGATCCCGCGCAGCTCCTGGCGTCGCTCGAGCAGCGTCACCACGTTGCCCAGGTTGCGGTCCGCCAGCTCGCGCCGGCGCTCGATCGCCTGCTGGATCTTCTTCTCGTCCATGTCCGACTCCCCACGGTCCGTCGGGCGGTCCGTCCGCCCCGACCATTGGATCGTTCCAAACTCAGGCTACGCAAGGGTTCCCGTCGTGTTAACGACAGGAAAACTCAGTCGCCCGTGACGGCCTGGCCTCGCACGTGCAGGCGCGCGGAGACCAGCAGGATCACCACGCCCGCCAGCGAGAGGGCGAGGCCGACGAGGGCCGGGGCTCGCAGCCCGTAGCCGGCGGCGATGACGAGCCCGCCGAGCCAGGCGCCCAGCGCGTTGGCGATGTTGAGCGACGCGTGGTTCATCGCCGCACCCAGGGTCTGGGCATCACCGGCGACGTCCATCAGCCGCAGCTGGAGGTTCACCACCAGCACCGAGCCGAGGACGGTGATCAGGAAGACGACGGGGAGCGCGGCCCAGCCGTAGGGCGCGGTGAGCCAGAAGAGCAGCATGGTCGCTGCCATCCCGACGCCGCCGATGATCAGCGAGCGGAAGATCGACCAGTCGGCCATGATCCCGGCGAGCCAGGTGCCGGCGACCATGCCCAGGCCGAAGAACAGCAGGTAGACCGGCACGGACCGCTCCCCCAGCCCGGACACGTCGGTGACGACCGGGGCGATGTAGGAGTAGACGGCGAACATGCCGCCGAAGCCGACCGCGCCGGCGAGCAGCGTCAGCCAGACCTGCGGCACCTTGAAGGCGCTGAGCTCGCGACGACCGCTCGCGTCGGCGTCGCCGGGGCAGGACGGGACGAACCACGCGACGAGCGCGAGGGTCACCACGGCCAGCCCCGCGGCGGCCCAGAAGGCAGCGCGCCAGCCGAGCGCCTGGCCCAGCAGCGTCGCGGCCGGTACGCCGATCACGTTGGCGACCGACAGGCCGAGCATCACCTGCGAGACCGCGCGCCCCTTGCGCGAGGGCGGGGCCATGCTGGCCGCGACCAGCGAGGCCACGCCGAAGTAGGCACCGTGCGGGAGGCCCGCGGCGAAGCGGGCGAGCATCAGCTGCTCGTAGGACGTCGCGAGCGCGCTCACCCCGTTGCCCACCGCGAAGGCGGCCATCAGCGCGACCAGCAGCGCCCGGCGCGGCAGGCGCGCGCCCAGGAAGGCGAGCAGCGGGGCTCCGACGACGACGCCGACGGCGTACGCCGAGATGACGTGGCCGCCGGTGGGGATCGAGACGCCGACGCCGCTCGCGATCTGCGGCAGCAGGCCCATCGTGACGAACTCGGTCGTGCCGATCGCGAAGCCGCCCATCGCCAGCGCGACGACCGCAAGGCCGAAGTGGCGCGCGGTCACCGACGGGACGTCGAGATCGGCGGGAGTGTCAGCGGCGGCGGTCGTCATGGTCATCACAGGATGCAAGACAGGGCCCCCGGGGAGGTATTCCCCGAGGGCCCTGCCTGTGACGCGCCCCTCAATGACGCAGTCAGAGCGAGGCGAGCGCCTCGTTGAAGGTCGTGGACGGGCGCATCACCGCGGCCGCCTTCTCCGGGTCCGGGCGGAAGTAGCCGCCGATGTCGGCCGGCTTGCCCTGCACGGCCAGCAGCTCGTCGACGATCGTCTGCTCGGACTCGCGCAGCGTCGAGGCGAGCGAGGCGAACGCCTCGGCCAGCTGGGCGTCCTCGGTCTGCTTCGCGAGCTCCTCGGCCCAGTAGAGCGCGAGGTAGAAGTGCGAGCCGCGGTTGTCGGTCGTGCCCAGCTTGCGGCCCGGCGAGCGGTCCTCGTTGAGGAACGTCTCCGTGGCCCGGTCGAGGGCGTCACCGAGCAGCTTGGCCCGCTGGTTGTCGTCGTAGCCCGCGAGGTGCTCGAGCGAGGCCGCCAGTGCGAAGAACTCCCCGAGGCTGTCCCAGCGGAGGTAGTCCTCCTTGACCAGCTGCTGCACGTGCTTGGGCGCCGAGCCGCCGGCGCCGGTCTCGAACAGGCCGCCACCGTTCATCAGCGGCACGATCGACAGCATCTTGGCGCTGGTGCCGAGCTCGAGGATCGGGAACAGGTCGGTGTTGTAGTCGCGCAGCACGTTGCCGGTGACCGAGATGGTGTCCTCGCCCTTGCGGATCCGCTCGAGGGAGAACGTCGTCGCCTCGGCCGGCGCCATGACGGAGATGTCGAGGCCCTCGGTGTCGTGGTCCTTGAGGTACTCCTTCACGAGCGCGATCAGGTTCGCGTCGTGGGCGCGGGTCTCGTCGAGCCAGAAGACCGCCGGGGTCTGGCTGGCGCGGGCGCGGGTGACGGCGAGCTTCACCCAGTCGCGGATCGAGGCGTCCTTGGTCTGGCAGGCGCGCCAGATGTCGCCGGGCTGGACGTCGTGCGACATGAGCACCTCGCCGGCGGCGTTGCGGACCTCGACCGTGCCCGCAGCGGGGATCTCGAAGGTCTTGTCGTGCGAGCCGTACTCCTCGGCGGCCTTGGCCATCAGGCCGACGTTGGGCACCGAGCCCATCGTCGAGGGGTCGAGCGCGCCGTGCTCGCGGCAGTCGTCGATCGTGGCCTGGTAGATGCCGGCGTAGGACGAGTCGGGGATCACCGCGAGGGTGTCCTGCTGCTCACCAGCAGCGTTCCACATCTGGCCCGACGTGCGGATCATCGCCGGCATGGAGGCGTCGATGATGACGTCGGAGGGCACGTGGAGGTTGGTGATGCCCTTGTCGGAGTCGACCATCGCGAGCGAGGGGCCGTCGGCCAGGCCCTTCTCGAAGGCGGCCTTGATCTCCGCGCCGTTGTCGAGGGCGTCGAGCCCACCGAGGATGCCGCCCAGGCCGTCGTTGGCCGAGAGGCCCGCGGCGGCCAGCTGCTCGCCGTGCTGGGCGAAGACGTCACGGAAGTACGCGCGCACGACGTGGCCGAAGATGATCGGGTCGGAGACCTTCATCATCGTGGCCTTGAGGTGGGCGGAGAAGAGGACGCCGTCGTCCTTGGCCTTGGCGACCTGCTGCTCGAGGAAGGCGTCGAGCGCCGCGGCGCTCATGAAGGTGCCGTCGACGACCTCGCCGGCGAGGACCGGGAGGCTCTCCTTGAGCACGGTCTCCTCGCCACCGGCGCCGACGTGCACGATCGAGAGGGTGTCGTCACCCTCGAGGACGACCGACTTCTCGTTGCTCCGGAAGTCGTCGCCGCCCATCGTCGCGACCGAGGTCTTCGAGTCGCTGCTCCAGGCGCCCATCGAGTGCGGGTGCGACTTCGCGTAGTTCTTCACCGAGGCCGGCGCGCGGCGGTCGGAGTTGCCCTCGCGCAGCACCGGGTTGACGGCCGAGCCCTTGACCTTGTCGTAGCGGGCGCGGGTCTCGCGCTCCTCGTCGGTCTGCGGGTTCTCGGGGTAGGCCGGCAGGTCGTAGCCCTGGGACTGCAGCTCGGCGATCGTCGCCTTGAGCTGCGGGAGCGAGGCCGAGATGTTCGGCAGCTTGATGATGTTGGCCTCGGGCTTCGTGGCCAGCTCGCCGAGCTCGGCGAGCGCGTCGTCGATGCGCTGCTCGTCGGTGAGGCGGTCGGGGAACTGGGCGATCACCCGCCCGGCGAGGGAGATGTCTCGCGTCTCGACCTCCACGCCGGCGGTCTTCGCGTAGGCCGCGATGATCGGGAGGAACGAGTACGTCGCCAGCAGTGGCGCCTCGTCGGTGTGGGTGTAGATGATCTTGGCCATGGGTAGGACATCTCCTGTGGATCGGGGTGGTCCAGCAATAACTCTTGACGTCAAGATACCTGACGCGGGGAGGCGACGCGACTCGCCTACCCTCGCACCACTGTTCATGCATCGCTAGAGTGCCCGTGGCCTACGCGGGGTACGGCCACACGACTGGGAGGACAGCTCCGAGATGAGCGACACCATCGACACACCGTCCACCGGCCAGAAGTTCACGGCCGAGGCGCTGGGCACCTTCGTGCTCGTCTTCTTCGGCTGCGGCGCGGCCATGCGCAGCGGCGGCGACTACGTCGCCACCGGACTCACGTTCGGCCTCACGGTCGTCGTGATGGCCTACGCCGTCGGGCGCATCTCCGGCGGCCACTTCAACCCGGCCGTCACGCTCGGCGCCGTCCTCGGCGGGCGGCTCCCGTGGAACCAGGTCGGCATCTACTTCGCCGCCCAGCTCCTCGGCGGCCTGCTGGCAGGCGCCGTGCTGTTCGGCCTCAACCACGGCTTCGAGGGGTTCAGCGCCGAGGGCAACATGGCGCAGAACTTCTTCGGCGACCAGGGCACCGGCTTCGCCTGGTGGGCCGCCCTCCTGCTCGAGATCCTGATGACGGCCGTCTTCCTCTGGGTGATCCTCGCGGTCACCGACGAGCGCAACGAGGTCAACGTCGCGATGGGCCCGCTGGCCATCGGCCTGGCGCTCGCGATGATCCACTTCGCGTCGATGAGCGCCACCGGCACCTCGGTGAACCCGGCCCGCTCGATCGGCGTCGGCGTCTTCGCCGGCACCGACGCGATCGTCCAGCTCTGGCTCTTCGTGGTCGCGCCCCTGGTGGGTGCCGCGATCGCCGGCCTGACCTACCCCGTCCTCTTCGGTCACGGCACCGAGCCCGTCGCGGGCTCCGGCCTGAACTTCGGTGGCGGTCGCAAGGGCGACCAGTTCGTCCCCGGCAGCTACGAGGCCCAGTGGAACCAGGGCCAGCAGCACCAGCAGCAGGGCAGCTGGGGACAGCCCGGCGCGGCGTGGGGCGCTCCCCCGCAGCAGCAGTGGGGCCAGCCCCAGCCCCAGCCCGACCCGTACTCCACGCCGCAGGCGCAGCCGGCTCCCGGCCAGTGGGGCCACCCGGACACCACCCAGCAGGCGCCGCAGCAGCCGCCGAGCCAGCCCGGCCAGTGGGGCGCGCCGCCGGCCCAGCAGCAGCCCGGTCAGCCCGGTCAGTCCGCGCCCGGCGCTCCCGGTCACTGGGGCAACCCCGACGGCGACGACGACGGCCGCACCCAGGTGCGCCGCCCCGACTAGTCGAGCAGCTCGGCCGTCCAGCCGGCGGCCAGGTCCTCGAAGCCCACGAGGCCGACACCCTTCTCGTACACGGTGCGGGTCGAGGTGTCGGCCTCGTCGAGCATCTCCACCATGTCGCTCGACAGCTCCTCGACGCGCCTGCTCGCCTCGGGCAGCGACTGGACGGCGTACGACAACCAGCCGTCGCCCAACCGCAGGTGGGCCGGCATGACGAGGCCGGCCTCGGCGCCGTCCTCGCCCGCCCGCCAGTCACCCCTGCCGGGGCCGCCCGCGTCGGCGCCGACCACCCACACGTTGCCGGCCGCGTCCTGCGCGTAGTAGCGGGTCGTGATGTCGGTCCTGCCGTCGACGTCGTACGCCGTGGTGACGCCGGTCGCCGCGAGGCCGCCGACGTCGGCCGCCTCGTCGAGCACCGCGGTCTCGATCGACCCGATGTCGGCCCCGTCCTCGCGCACGTCGAAGCGAGCGGTCGCCCCCGGCTCCAGCGGCAGCCACGGGTTGTCGACCACGTCGACGAAGTCGTCGGGGTCGGGTGACGGCGTCGGGACCACGAGGCCGTTGATACCGGGCTGGTCGTAGGCCTCCGGCTGCCCCAGTCCGCCACATCCGGCCAGGGCGACGAGCGGCACCAGGGCGACAGCCGTGCGCAGGCGGCGTGCGGGGACGGGCGCGGGCATGGGCGCCAGCATGCCAGCCGCCCACCAGCCGACCGCCGACCCAGCGCTGCTAGCGTCAGCGGGACAACTCCGGACCTGCTCCTGACCACCCCTCTCGAGGAGAAACATCGTGACCTCCGAACCCCTCAAGGTGGCCGTCACCGGCGCCGCCGGCCAGATCGGCTACAGCCTGCTCTTCCGCCTCGCGAGCGGCGCTCTGGGCGACCGACCGATCGAGCTCCGCCTGCTCGAGATCGAGCCGGCGCTGAAGTCGCTCGAGGGCGTCGTCATGGAGCTCGACGACTGCGCGTTCCCGACCCTCGCCGGTGTCGAGATCGGCGCGGACGCCGAGAAGATCTTCGACGGCGTGAACCTCGCCCTGCTCGTCGGCGCCCGCCCCCGCGGCCCGGGCATGGAGCGCGGCGACCTGCTCTCGGCCAACGGTGCGATCTTCACCGCGCAGGGCAAGGCCCTCAACGCCGTCGCGGCCGACGACGTGCGGATCGGCGTGACCGGCAACCCGGCCAACACCAACGCCCTGATCGCGATGACCAACGCCCCCGACATCCCGCGCGAGCGCTTCTCCGCGCTGACCCGCCTCGACCACAACCGCGCGATCTCGCAGCTCGCGGCGAAGACCGGCGCCAAGGTCACCGACATCAAGAAGATGACGATCTGGGGCAACCACTCCGCCACGCAGTACCCCGACCTCTTCCACGCCGAGGTCAACGGCCAGAACGCCGCCGAGGCCGTGGGCGACCAGGCCTGGCTGGAGAACGACTTCATCCCGACCGTCGCCAAGCGCGGCGCCGCGATCATCGAGGCCCGCGGCTCGTCGTCGGCCGCCTCCGCCGCGTCCGCGACCATCGACGCCGCCCGCGACTGGCTCCACGGCTCCGCCGCCGACGACTGGGTCTCGATGGCCGTCGTCTCCCATGGCGAGTACGACGTGCCCGAGGGCCTCATCTCCTCGTTCCCGGTCACCACCTCCGGTGGCGACTGGTCGATCGTCGAGGGCCTCGAGATCGACGAGTTCTCGCGTGCCCGCATCGACGCCTCGACCGCCGAGCTGGCCGACGAGCGCAACGCCGTCACGGAGCTGGGCCTGATCTGAGCTGGACCTGATCTGAGCTGCTGACCGAGCGGCCCGGCCGGCCTAGAAACCGCCGCCGGGCTGCTCGGGGATCGACCCGGCCAGGAAGATCAGCAGGCCGCCCAGCACGAGCAGGATGAGCGCGTCGAGCACCTTGTGGCGTACGGCGAGCATGCCGGCGTCGCGGGCGCGGAGGACCAGCCTCACGAAGGCCCCGAAGACCAGCGCACCGCCCATGACGCGTACGCCCGTGCGCCACTCGTCGACCGCCGCGACCACCAGGGCCCCGACCACGACGACGAGTACGAGCAGGTAGAACATCCCGCCGATGGTCGAGGGGTAGCGGCGCTCCTCCTCGGGCGTCGAGGCGCCGTCGAGGTGCTCGGGTTCGGACGAGGTCATCGGGCGCCGGCGGACCGCTCGGCGATCTCGACGATGTTGGTGAGCAGCATCGCGCGGGTCATCGGGCCGACGCCCTTGGGGTTGGGCGAGACCCAGCCGGCGACGTCCCAGACGCTCGCGTCCACGTCGCCGGTGACCTTGCCGTCGACGCGGGAGACACCCACGTCGAGGACGGCCGCACCCGGCTTGACGATGTCGCCGGTGATGATGCCGGGCACGCCGGCCGCGGCGACGACGATGTCGGCGTTGCGCACGTGGGCGGCCAGGTCGCGTGTGCCGGTGTGGCACAGCGTCACCGTGGCGTTCTCGGAGCGACGCGTCAGCAGCAGGCCGAGGGGCCGCCCGACCGTCAGGCCGCGGCCGACCACGACGACCTCCGCGCCGGCGATCTCGACGTCGTGGCGGCGCAGCAGCTCGATGGCGCCGACGGGCGTGCAGGGCAGCGGGCCGGACTCGCCGAGCACCAGCTTGCCGAGGTTCATCGGGTGCAGGCCGTCGACGTCCTTGTCGGGGTCGACGCGCGACAGCAGCGCGAACTCGTCCAGGCCCGTCGGCTGCTGCACGAGGAAGCCGGTGCACGCGTCGTCGGCGTTGAGCTCGTCGATGACGGCCTCCACCTCCGACTGTGCGGCGGTCGCCGGGAGGTCACGGCGGATCGAGGTGATGCCGATCTCCGCGCAGTCCTTGTGCTTGGCGCCGACGTACCAGTGCGAGCCGGGGTCGTCGCCGACCAGCACCGTGCCGAGGCCGGGCACGACGCCCTTCTCCTTGAGCACCGCCACGCGCTGGGCGAGCTCGGCCTTGATGGTCTTCAGCGTCGCTGCGCCGTCGAGGGTCTGTGCCGTCACGGTGGACATCCTAGGGAGAGGGATCAGTGGAAGAAGTGGCGCGCGCCGGTGAAGTACATCGTCACGCCGGCCGCCTCGCAGGCCGCGACGACCTCGGCGTCGCGCACCGAGCCACCGGGCTGCACGATCGCCTTGACACCGGCGTCGATGAGGATCTGCGCGCCGTCGGCGAACGGGAAGAACGCGTCGGAGGCGGCGACCGCGGAGGTGACCCGCTCCCCCGCCCGCTCGACCGCGAGCCGGCACGAGTCGACGCGGTTGACCTGGCCCATGCCGACGCCGACCGAGGCGCCGTCGGCGGCGAGGAGGATCGCGTTGGACTTCACCGCGCGGCAGGCCTTCCAGGCGAAGGCGAGGTCGGCGAGCACCTCGGCCGAGGCGGCCTCGCCCGTCGCGAGGGTCCAGGTCGAGGGGTCGTCGCCGTCCGCGGAGAGCACGTCACGCTCCTGGAGCAGCAGGCCGCCAGAGATCGCTCGGGTCTCGCCGCCGCCCGGCGCGAGCGGCGGGCACTCGAGGATACGGATGTTCTTCTTGGCCTGCAGCACCTCGATCGCGCCGTCCTCGTAGCCGGGCGCCACGATGACCTCCGTGAAGACCTCCGCCACCTGCTCGGCCATCGCCACCGACACCGGCACGTTGGTCGCGATCACGCCGCCGAAGGCGCTGACGGGGTCGCACTCGTGGGCCTTGCGGTGGGCCTCTGCGACGTCGGAGCCGACGGCGATGCCGCACGGGTTCGCGTGCTTGATGATCGCCACGGCCGGCTCGCTGAAGTCGTACGCCGCCCGCCGGGCCGCGTCGGAGTCGACGTAGTTGTTGTAGGACATCTCCTTGCCGTGGTGCTGCGTGGCCTGCGCCAGCCCGGGACCGCCCGGCAGGAAGCCGTTGCTGTAGAGCGCGGCGCCCTGGTGGGGGTTCTCGCCGTAGCGCAGCACCGCCTCCTTGGTCCACGTCGCGCCCATCCACGCGGGGAAGCCGGAGCCCTCGGAGGTGTCGGTGAGCACGTTGCCCATCCACGACGCCACGTGGACGTCGTAGGTCGCGGTGTGCACGAATGCCTCGGCCGCGAGGCGCTGCCGCTCGGCCAGCGTGAAGCCGCCGGCAGCCACGGCGGCGAGCACGGCGTCGTACGCCGCGGGCGAGGTGACGATCGCGACGCTCGGGTGGTTCTTGGCCGCGGCGCGCACCATCGACGGGCCGCCGATGTCGATCTGCTCCACGCACTCGTCGGGGCTTGCGCCCGAGGCGACGGTCTGGGTGAAGGGGTAGAGGTTGCTGACGACGAGGTCGAACGGCTCGACGCCGAGCTCCTCGAGCTGCGCGACGTGGGACTCCAGACGGCGGTCGGCCAGGATGCCGGCGTGCACGCGCGGGTGCAGCGTCTTGACCCGGCCGTCGAGGCACTCGGGGAAGCCGGTGAGGTCCTCGACCTTGGTGACCGGCAGGCCCAGGGACTCGATCAGCGCGGCGGAACCGCCGGTGGAGACGAGCTCGACGCCTGCGTCGTGCAGGCCGCGGACCAGGTCGTCGAGGCCGGCCTTGTCGTAGACGGAGACGAGTGCGCGGCGGATCGGGATGCGCGTCGGGTGGGGCTGGTCGGACACGGGACTCCTCGGATGGTGATTGAGTCGGGGCACCCAGGCGTTCGATGCTCCCGCGCGTCACTCCCTGGTGGTGGCCCACCTGCGCCAGTCGTGTGGCAGCAGACTAGCGATCCCGCCCGCCGATGCGAACCCGGCGGCCGTCGACCGTGATCCCGTCGCGCGCGATCCGGCCGACCGCCTCGACGAGCATCGCCCGCTCGGCGGTCTTGATCCGTTCGTGGAGCGACTCGACGTCGTCGTCCTCGGCCACCTCGACGGGCACCTGCGCGACGATCGGGCCGGTGTCGACGCCGGCGTCGACCACGAAGAGGGTGGCCCCGGTGACCTTGACGCCGTGCTCGAGCGCGTCGCGCGGACCGTGCATCCCCGGGAAGGCCGGGCACAGCGCCGGGTGGGTGTTGAGCGTCAGGAACTTCTCCAGGAAGTCCGTCGACAGCAGCTTCATGAAGCCCGCCGACACCACCACGTCGGGCTCGAAGCGCTCCACCACGGTCGCCAGCGCGGCGTCCCAGCCCTCGCGGGTCTCGAAGTCCGTCACCGACCGCGTGAAGGTGGGGATGCCGGCCCGATCGGCGCGCGCCAGGCCCTCGATGCCGTCCCGGTCCGCACCGACGGCGACCACGCGGGCGCCGTACGACGGATCGGCACAGGCGTCGAGCAGGGCCTGCAGGTTGGTGCCGGACCCCGAGACGAGGACGACGAGGCGCGCGGGGCGGTTCACGAGCGGTGAGTCTAGGCGTCCTCGGCGGACTCCGGCTCCGGCCAGGCCCGGTTCGAGCGCCACACCAGCAGTGCGACGACGGAGGCACCGAGCAGCGCACCGACACCGCACGCGGTGACCGAGTGGAACAGCACGTCGCGGGTGAACGGCCCGACGAAGCGCATCCGTCCCGGTCCGGCGGCGCCGCCGGAGAGCGAGGCGAGCAGGGCGAAGCCGAAGCCGGCGACCAGCCCGCCGCCGCACCCGGCCAGCGCGACCTGGTCCCAGGTCAGCGCGCGCGGCCGCAGCGTGCGGTAGGCGGCGACCGCGGCGACCAGCGGCGGGATCACCATCAGGCCGCCCACCCAGCCCGCCGGCGTACCGACCGAGGGCAGTGCCGCGAGCACGGGCACGACCGGGAGGGGTCCGACGACGACCGCTGCCGGCGAGACCAGCGTGGCACCGCCGACCGCGAAGCCCGGGCCGAGCAGGAACGAGCCGGCGTAGAGCGCGGCGTTGGGCGCGAAGGCGGCGTTGACGACGGAGTAGAGGCCGGCCTCGGCCGGGCTCGGGTGGAGGCTCGAGGTCATCGTCGCCGCCTCGCCGAACGACATCGCCAGCGCGGCCAGGAAGGTCACCATCGAGACCACGAGCAGCGTGCCGAGCACGGCACCCGCGACTGCCGCCCCGGCCCGCACGGTCGGCGGCGCGAGGGCCGCCCAGATGGCGGCACGGCCCGAGCCGGTTGCGATCGCAGGGGCCGCGACCAGCGCGGTCATCACGGTCGTCCAGGCGAGCACGCGCGGCACGGACGGGTCCGCGGTCGTGCCGGCGGCGAGCGTGGCGACGACGACCGCCACGACGGCGTAGCCGGCGAAGAAGGTCGCGATCGCGATCGGGACCGTGAGGTCGCGCTCGCCGTCGGAGATGCGGTCGGCGTCGGGGCCGTGGCTGGAGACCGCGTCACCGACGCGGTGGCCCAGGCGCCACATGGACCAGACGCTCATCGCGGTGATGCCGAGCGGCACGATCGTCACGCGGGCGCCCAGGACGGTGAAGCCGGACCCGTGGCCGGCCAGCCACGCGAGGGCGCCCACCCGCATCCCGTCGCGCGGGGCGCCGTGCACGCCGGCGTCGGTGACGAACCAGCCGATGACCCCGACGGCCAGCAGGACGACCAGCGGGGCGAGCGCCGCGCACGCACCACCGAGGGTCGCGATCAGGACCAGAGGCCGCTGCCGGGCAGGGTCGGTCCGCACAGTGTCGGGACGGGTGAGGAGCGACGTCATGGCCGATCCATCATCACCCGGCACCCACGACGGACCGTGCTCCCACGCCGCCCGCCGAACGGAGGCTTCGACCACCTCGAGCGACCTTGTCACCGGACGCTGGCGTCTACTACCGTTCGCGCCCGAGAGGCTCGCCGATCGGCCAGCCGTTCCGGATCATTCAACTCGGGGGATTTCACACGTGAAGCACAGGATCTTGTTTTTTCTCGCGGCCGTTCTCGGGAGCTTGACGTTCACAGTCGGGGCCAGCGCCCCCGCGTCGGCGGCCGTCTGCACTTTTGGGTCAGCGGATGGTGGAGTCGAGATCAGAGCCTTCTGCTCTTCGGGGTCGGGCAACAGGTACTACATCCTTCTCGAGTGCCGGGACGGCGGCTACGTCACTGGTGACGCCCGTCGCTACGGCACGGGAGTTCCCTCTGTTGCTCGATGCTCCTACGGCACGCCCCTGAGCTTCCAGATCCGCACCGCGTGGGTCTGGAGCTGATCGACCGCTCCTCGCGAGGTCCGTGCGGAGCCGGCACCCGCGGCTGACCGTGCTCCCACACCGCCGACGACCGATGTGCGCACCGTGTGCCACTCCCGTACCGTTGAGCGGGCCATGAGGAGCCCCGAGACCTTCGACGCCTACTACGTCGAGACGCGCACGCGCCTGCTGCACGAGGCGTACGCCCTCACCGGCGACGCGCCGGCCTCCCGGGCTGCCGTGCGGGCCGCGTTCGTCGTCACCTGGCACCACTGGCGCAAGGTCAGCGGCCTCGACGACCGCGACGGCTACGTCCGCCCCCTCGCCTTCCGGCGGGCGCGACGCAAGCACACCGCCCGCATCTGGCACCGCGACAAGTCCCTGGCCCCCGAGGTGCGCGCCACCCTCGACGCGCTCGCCAAGCTGACCCCGCGCCAGCGTGAGCTGCTGGTGCTCAACGCGCTCTCCTCGCTATCCCTGACCGACATCGGCCGCATGGTCGGCCTCCCGCGCTCCGACGCCGAGCGCGAGCTGCAGACCGCCACGTCGCAGTTCTCGCTGGCGCGCGACACCCAGACGACGGACGTACGCCGCCTCCTCCAGGACCTCGCCGCCCCGCTCGAGGAGATCCGGTGGCCGCGGGCGACCGTCATCCGCCGCGCGGGCGCCGCACGTCGTCGCACGCACACGGTCATCGGTGCCGGGGTGGCCGCCGCCGCCCTCGTCGTGTCCGGCTCGCTGGTGGCCACTGGCGCCGACGCCGAGCCGACGAGCCTGAGCGAGGAGAAGGTGTCGGCCGGGATCACCGTCCACGCCCCGGAACCTGCCAGCGCCACGGGCGAGCCGATCGTCGACGAGGCGGCCCTGCTGTCCCCGGCCCAGATGGCGCGCTTCGGCGCCGACCTCGACTGGTCGGAGACCGCCACCACGGACAACCTGTCGGGCAACGGCCTCCTCGCCCCCTGCCAGCGGGAGCGGTTCGCCGACCCCGAGGGCGTCACCGCCCTCGCCCGCACCTGGGAGGGCACCGCGACCCGCACGGTGCGCACGACGGTCGGCAAGGGCGACCGGCAGCGCACCCGCAAGCGCAGCGAGACGCAGGTGGCCGCGACCGCCGTCCAGCTCGTCGAGCTGTCACGCGACGGCGACCAGGCTGCGGCGAGCTTCCAGACCGCGTCGGTCTGGTACGCCGGGTGCGCCGACCCGCGCACCCAGCTCATGGACACCCGCACGGTCAAGCGCGTCGGCGACGAGGCCCGCGCGTTCCGGCTGCGGACGTGGGGCAAGCAGCCCGCGACCCTCACCGTGGGCGTGGCCCGCACCGGCAGCCTCGTGGTCACCACCGTCGTCCGCAGCACCGGTCGCGCACCGAGCGACAAGGCGACCCTCACCGGCCTCGCCGCCTCCGTCAACGCGCTCTGCGGCACCGAGGGTGCCGGGGCGTGCGCGGGCCGGGCGCGCTCGAACCGGACCCCGCCCCTCGACATCGGTGCGCCCCCCGGCTTCCTGTCCGTGGTCGACCTGCCGCCCGTCACCTCGGTGCGCGGGCCGTGGGTGGGCACGGACCCCGAGAGGGCGCGTACCAACTTCGCGGACTCCCCCTGTGACCGCACCACCTTCACCGGAAGCGGCATCACCCGCGCGCGCACCCGCACCTTCGTCTTCCCGGAGACGCCCAATGCCACCCAGCAGCTCGGGCTGACGCAGACGATCGGCGAGATGACGCCGGTCAGGGCCCGGAAGTTCGTCGAGACCGTCCGCACCCGGATCCGGCAGTGCGGCCAGGCCAACCTCGGCACCTCGGTCACCCCGCTCGCCTCCTCGTCGTCCAGGGTGACGGAGGTCAGCGTGTGGGCTCTCTCGATCGAGCTCAACGACAGCCAGTCCTTCCCCTTCCTGATGGCGATCGTGCGCGACGGCACGGCCGTGTCGCAGCTCGGCTTCGCCCCGGGGAACGACCAGACGATGGCGCGCGACGACTTCGTCGAGCTCTCCCGGCGGATGCTCGAGCGCCTCGAGGGCCTCTCCCGCTGAGCCTTCCCCGATTGAGCCTGCGGAGGGACTGACGCAACCTTTTCACCCCCCGCGGTGTCTTAGGTGTCATGAGGTCCCCCGCTCGACTGCTCCCCGCGGTCCTGGCCTGCACGTTCGCGCTCGCCGCGTGCGGCAGCCAGTCGTCGGGTGACGCGTCAGGCGGATCCGGCTCGGCGGCCGCGGACGGCACGTCGGAGCAGGAGACGGCCACGACGTTGCCGACGACCGGCATCCCCGACGACTTCCCCCTGACCGCCGGGATGGGCGGTCCCGCGGACAGCGTCCCCACATCCCGCACCGGCACCGGACTGCGCGACCTCGAGCTGTGCGGCACTTCCCCGCTGCGCGGACTGGGCACGCGCGACCGCATGGTCGCCGACAACAGCGGCGGCGAGTCCGCCGACACCCGCGAGCTGGTGCTCCTCGGCAGCCCCGACGCTGCGGCGCTGGTCGCGCAGGCCTTCGCCGACCTGCCCTCGACCTGCGACGGCTCCGCCGGCACGGGTGGCATGGCCACCACCACCGAGGTGCGGGGGTCGACCTTCGGCGAGGCTCCCGCGGCCGTCCTCGTGCAGGGGTACGTCTTCGACGGCGACCCCGGGCCCGGCCACCTCGTCGTCCACGTCGTGCCGGTCGGGTCGGCCCTGCTGGTGACCCGGACCTACGGCGAGTGGCCGGAGGTGGCCGAGGGCGTCGACCAGACCACCGAGGGCGTGGCGGAGACCGTCGAGGCGATGGACGTCTTCGCCGAGACCGAGACGCCAACCGAGACACCCACCGAGACACCCACCGAGACACCCACCGAGACGGCCTCGTCGTCCGCGATCCCGGACGACTTCCCGATGCTCGCCGGCTGGCCGAGGAGCTCGGAGGCCGACGGCGAGGGCCGGGTCGGCCCGACGCGGTCGGACGAGGCGGTCCGGTTCACGATCTGCGGCGAGACGTGGGTCGATCCCCCGCACGCCGACCGGCTCCGGGCCCAGTGGGACAGCGCCGAGGACTACCGGACCCGCGTGCTGACGACGTACGCCGACGAGGCCGGGGCCGAGGAGATGGTCGACGGACTGGTCGCGCAGCTGCAGTCCTGTCCCACCGAGCCGCCCGGGGACGACAGGTTCGGGACCGAACGTGAGGTCCGCCCGGTCGCGCTGGGGGACGAGGCGTGGGCGATACTCGAGCGCGACACCTTTGACGGAGGTCCGTCGGCCTTCGGTGGGACCACCGTCGTCGTGCGGGTCGGACGCGCGGTGCTCGTCCTCGCCCACGGGGGCCATGCCGGTCATCCGGGCGGCGACGGGCAGCAACAGGTCGAGGCCATGGGCTCCCAGGCCGCGACGTCGATCGCCAAGATGTGTCAGTTCACGAAAACGGGGTGTTAACCAGTCATGTCCATTCCTTCGACGCTGGCCAGCTCGGCCTGCCCGACCCTCCCCTCGCCGCGCCGCGTCTCAGCGGTGGCGCCGGTGCGCCTCCTCGGCGCACACGTCGTGTGGCGGATCCTGTGGGAGGCCCAGCGACCGGCCCGCCACCGCCACGACCAAGCGAAATCGACGACGGCCCCGCAGGTGGACCTGCGGAGCCGTCTCGAGAGTCGTTGATCAGAGGTTCTGGAGGATCTCACGCATGAGCGCGGCGGTCTCCGACGGCGTCTTGCCGACCTTGACCCCGGCGGCCTCGAGGGCCTCCTTCTTGGCCTGCGCGGTGCCCGACGAGCCCGAGACGATGGCGCCGGCGTGGCCCATCGTCTTGCCCTCCGGAGCCGTGAAGCCGGCGACGTAGCCGACGACCGGCTTGGTCACATGGTCCTTGATGTAGGCCGCGGCCCGCTCCTCGGCGTCGCCACCGATCTCGCCGATCATCACGATCGCCTTGGTGTCGGGGTCGTTCTCGAACGCCTCGAGGGCGTCGATGTGCGTCGTGCCGACGATGGGGTCGCCGCCGATCCCGATGGCGGTCGTGAAGCCGAAGTCCTTCAGCTCGAACATCATCTGGTAGGTCAGGGTGCCCGACTTCGACACCAGGCCCACCGGGCCCTTGCCCGCGATGGTGTGCGGCGTGATGCCGGCCAGCGACTCCTCCGGCGTGATGATGCCGGGGCAGTTGGGGCCGATCATCCGGGTGGACTTGCCCTCGAGGTACTGGACGACCACGGCGGTGTCGAGCACCGGTACGCCCTCGGTGATGACCACGAGGAGCGGGATCTCGGCGTCGATCGCCTCGATGCAGGCGTCCTTGGTGAAGGCGGGCGGCACGAAGGCGACGGACACGTCGGCGCCGGTCTCCTTCATGGCCTCCTCGACGGTGCCGAAGACCGGCAGCTCCTTGCCGCCGAGCTCGACCGTCGTACCGGCCTTGCGGGCGTTGACGCCGCCCACGATGTTCGCGCCCGACTCGACCATGAGGGTGGTGTGCTTCGCGCCCATCCCGCCCGTCATGCCCTGGACGATGATCTTGGAGTCCTTGTTGAGGTAGATGCTCATGTGATTGTGTCCAGTTCTCTCTCAGGCCTGGTGGGCGAGCTCGGCGGCCTTGTCGGCCGCGCCGTCCATCGTGTCGACCTGGGTGACCAGCGGGTGGTTGAGCTCGTCGAGGATGCGGCGACCCTCCGCGACGTTGTTGCCGTCGAGGCGTACGACGAGCGGCTTGGACGCCTCGTCACCGAGGATCTCGAGCGCGCCCTTGATGCCGTTGGCGACCTCGTCGCAGGCGGTGATGCCGCCGAAGACGTTCACGAAGACGCTCTTGACCTGCTCGTCGTTGAGGATCACGTCGAGGCCGTCGGCCATCACCTGGGCGTTGGCACCGCCGCCGATGTCGAGGAAGTTGGCGGGCTTCACGCCGCCGTGCGCCTCACCGGCGTACGCGACCACGTCGAGGGTGCTCATCACGAGGCCCGCGCCGTTGCCGATGATGCCGACCTGGCCGTCGAGCTTGACGTAGTTGAGGCCCTTGTCCTTGGCCTTCGACTCGAGGGCGTCGGCCTCCTCGCGGATCTCGAACTGCGCGTGGTCGGGGTGGCGCACCTCGGAGGCGTTGTCGTCGAGCGAGATCTTGCCGTCGAGGGCCTCGAGCTTGTCGCCCTCGAGGCGGGCCAGCGGGTTGACCTCGACGAGGGTCGCGTCCTCCTGGACGTAGACCTGCCAGAGCTTCTGGACCATCTCGATGGCCTGGTCGCGCAGCTCGGCGGGGAACTTGGCCTCGTCGACGATCGCGGCGGCCTTCTCCGGCGTCACGCCCTCGATCGCGTCGATGCGGATCTGCCGGACGGCCTCGGGGTTGGTCTTGGCGACCTCCTCGATCTCCACGCCGCCCTCGACCGAGGCGATGCACAGGTGCGAGCGGTTGGAGCGGTCGAGCAGGAAGGAGAAGTAGTACTCCTCCACGGGGGGCGTCGCCGGGGTCACGAGGACCCGGTTGACGGTGAGGCCCTTGATCTCCATGCCCAGGATGTCGCGGGCGTAGGACTCGGCCTCGTCGGCGGTCTTGGCGATCTTCACGCCGCCGGCCTTGCCACGGCCGCCGGCCTTGACCTGGGCCTTGACGACGGTGACTCCGCCCATCTCCTCGGCGGCTGCGCGCGCGGCCTCGGGGGTCTCGGCGACCACACCCAACGTCGTTGCGACTCCGTGCTTGGCGAAGAGCTCCTTCGCCTGGAATTCCATCAGGTCCACGAGGTGACCGATCCTTTTCGTCTGCGAACAGTGGCGGGTTTTCCCTCTCGGCACCCTAGACCTCATCGGGCGGGTCGCACGAGGTCGGGTGGAGGTGGCGGTGGTCACCCCCGGCTACGTTGAAGGGCATGTCCTCGGCGACCTCCTCGGTGATGTGGTTCAGGCGCGACCTGCGGGTGCGCGACAACCCGGCGCTCCTCGCGGCGCTCGACGAGGGCACCACCACGGCGCTCTTCGTGCTCGACCCGGCGATCTGGTCCGGCGCCGGTGCCGCGCGGCGTGCGTGGCTCGCGGCCAACGTCCTCGCACTAGCCGAGAAGATCCCGCTCACCATCCACCACGGCGACCCGCGCGACGTCGTGCCCCGCGTCGCCGACGGTCGCCGGGTGCACGTCTCGGCGGAGACCACGCCCTACGGCCGCCGCCGCGACGAGGCGGTCGGCGCGCAGGTCGAGCTCGTCGCCACCGGTTCGCCGTACGCCGTCGGCCCGGGCCTGGTGCGCAACGGCAGCGGGAACCCCTACCAGGTGTTCACGGCCTTCGCCCGAGGCTGGCGCGAGCGCGGCTGGCCCGAGCCGGCCCACACACCCCGCTCCCCCGACCTCGCGCCCGCCGACTCCCAGAAGCGCGCGGTCGACCTGCTCGAGAAGGCGGTCGCGGACGTGCCCTTCGAGCTTCCCGGCGCGGGCGAGGACGCGGCCTGGCGCCGCTGGCGCGCCTTCCGCGACGACGGGCTGCGCGCCTACCCCGCCGAGCGCAACCGCCCAGACCACGACGGGACCTCCCGGTTGTCCCCCTACCTCCACCTCGGGGTGCTGCACCCGCGCTCGCTGCTGGCCGACATCGACACCCGCTCGACGTACGCCAACGAGCTCGCGTGGCGCGAGTTCTACGCCGACGTGCTGTGGCACGAGCCGGCCTCGGCCTGGGCCGACCTCAAGCCCGCGCTGAAGGGGATGAGGTACGACGAGCCCGAGGACGCCATCGAGGCGTGGCGCACCGGCACGACGGGCTTCCCGATCGTGGACGCCGGGATGCGGCAGCTGCTGCACTCCGGCTGGATGCACAACCGGGTGCGGATGATCACCGCCTCGTTCCTCACCAAGGACCTGCACGTGTGGTGGCCGGTCGGTGCGCGGCACTTCCTCGACCTGCTGATCGACGGCGACGTCGCGTCCAACAACCACGGCTGGCAGTGGGTCGCCGGCACGGGCACGGACGCATCGCCCTACTTCCGCGTCTTCAACCCGATCACCCAGGGCCTCAAGTTCGACCCGCAGGGCGACTACGTACGCCGCTGGGTCCCCGAGCTCGCCCACCTGCCCGGCAAGGCGGCACACGAGCCGTGGAAGTCCGACGTGGGATACGAGAAGGACTACCCCCTTCGGATCGTCGATCACGCCGACGAGCGGGTCGATGCGCTCGAGCGCTACCAAGCCGCACGCGGCTGACCTGCGGTTATGCACGAATTTTGCCGTCAATGTCTTTTTCCGTGATCTATCCGTTACAGTCGTGCGCGGTCTTGCCGACCTCAAACCCCCCTGATGACGACCCGGCAGATTGGTAACTATTTCTTATGGGCAACCACCGAGCGGAGCGCGCTCCCAAGCGACGCCCCTCCTCGGCAACGGATGCACCGCTGATCGGAAAGCGTCGCGCGACCACGCCGACCCGCCGTTCTGTGTTGCGCAGCGTGCCGTCCCTGCCTCTCGTGGCCGGGGTCGCCATGCTGGCCATCTCCGCAGGTGGGGCCGTCACCGCATCGGGCGCGGGCGTCACCGCCCTGACCTCGTCGGGCTCGTCGCTCGACGCCCAGGGCTCGATCAGCTCGGCTGCCGGCCAGGCGCTCTCGCGCCGCGGCGCTGTCGTCAGCCGCAGCGGCAGCCGCGACGCCGCTGGCGAGGAGACCGACCCGGAGCTGGTCGCCCTCGCCGAGAAGCAGATGGCCGAGCGTGAGGCCAAGCTCGCCGAGATTCGCGAGGCCGCCGAGAAGCAGGCAGCGAAGATCAAGGAGAACAAGTGGGTTTTCCCCCTGGCCAGCTACCAGCTGACTGCCACCTACGGTGAGTACGGCCTGTGGGCCAACTACCACACCGGACTGGACTTCAACGGCGACTCCGGCGATCCGATCATGGCCGTCGCCAACGGCACGGTCACCTCGGCCGGCTACGACGGCGCCTACGGCAACAAGACGGTCGTGACCCTCGACGACGGCACCGAGATCTGGTTTTGCCATCAGACCGACATCTACGTCTCGGTCGGCGAGCGCGTCAACGGCGGCGAGGTCATCGGCACCGTCGGCGCCACGGGCAACGTCACCGGCTCGCACCTCCACCTCGAGGTCCGCCCCGGCGGCGGTGGCCCGGTCGACCCGTTCCAGGCCTTCGTCGAGCACGGCATCGTTCCGTGACCGATCCGCGAAGCGGATCGGAAGTCACGGAAGATTGAGCAGCGCCCGCGACCGAGCCTGCGAGGTCGCGACGGCGCGTGTCGAAATCTTCGGTCGATGTGCGTGACCGCCTGAGCCGCGCGACCCGCGGCTGAGGAACGAAGCCGCGGAGAGCGTGGCGACCAAGCAACCCAGGCCGGGTCTCGATACGCCCGCTCGTTCCTCGCGGGCTACTCGACCAGCGAGTGAGGCACGGCGACCCTCAGAGCTTCTCGACCGGC
Source organism: Nocardioides glacieisoli (assembly GCF_004137245.1). Lineage (GTDB taxonomy): Bacteria > Actinomycetota > Actinomycetes > Propionibacteriales > Nocardioidaceae > Nocardioides > Nocardioides glacieisoli. The sequence goes on along the minus strand of NZ_SDWS01000003.1, from coordinate 183,392 downwards.
GCGTAGCGCAGCAGCAGGCGCTTGACGCCGTCGGAGCCGAAGTCGATCGAGGCGACGGACTTCTCCGCGACCCCGTCGACCGCGACGACGGTGCCCATGCCGAAGGAGTCGTGCACGACGCGGTCGCCGGGCGACAGGCTCGGGATCTCGCGGGCCGGCTTGGCCTTGGACGCGGCGTCGGCGCGCAGGGCGGCCGAGGAGAAGTTGCGACGCCCGGCGTCGGTCGGGGTGCCGAGGCGGGCGGAGCCGCCGGCGTGGTCGGGCCGTCCCCAGCGGGTCTGCTCGGCAGCCGTACGTCGCCAGTCGACGAGGTCGACCGGGAGCTCGTCGAGGAACCGGCTGGCGGGGTTGTGGCTGGGCGCGCCCCATGCGGACCGGACGAGGGCACGGGAGACGTAGAGGCGCTTCTCGGCGCGAGTGAGGCCCACGTAGGCCAGGCGGCGCTCCTCCTCGAGCTCCGGCTGGTCGCCGAGGGAGCGCTGGTGCGGGAAGACGCCGTCCTCGAGTCCGGTGAGGAAGACGACGGGGAACTCGAGCCCCTTGGCGGTGTGGAGCGTCATCAGCGTCACCACGCCGGAGTCGTCGCCGTCGGGGGTGTCGGGGATCTGGTCGGCGTCGGCCACCAGGGCGACCCGCTCGAGGAAGTCGCCCAGACCGACCGGGACGGTGCCGGCCTCGACCTCGGCCGGGTCGGCGCTCGGACCGGGCTGCGGGTCCTCGGCGAACTCGCGGGCCACGGCGACGAGCTCGGCGAGGTTCTCCGCGCGGGTCCCGTCCTGCGGGTCGTCGCTGGCCTCGAGCTCGGCGAGGAGCCCCGAACGCTCGAGGACGGACTCGAGGATGACGTCGGGGCGCTCGTCGGCCTCGACCATCGACTGGATCTCCTGCACCATCGCGACGAAGGCCTCGATGTTCTTCAGGCTGCGCGTGGCGAGCCCGGGTGCCTCCGCGGCGCGGGTCAGCGCCTCCCAGAAGGTGATCCGGTCCCGCTCGGCCAGCGCGGCGATGCAGGCCTCGGCCCGCTCCCCGATCCCGCGCTTGGGGGTGTTGAGCACCCGGCGCAGCGAGATCTCGTCGGCGGTGTTGACCAGCATCCGCAGGTAGGCCAGTGCGTCGCGGACCTCGCGGCGCTCGTAGAAGCGCACCCCGCCGACCACCTTGTAGGGCTGGCCGGTGCGGATGAACACCTCCTCGAACACCCGCGACTGGGCGTTGGTGCGGTAGAACACGGCGACGTCAGCGGGGCGTACGTCGCTGTCGTCGACGAGCTTGTCGATCTCCTCGCTGACGAAGCGGGCCTCGTCGTGCTCGTCGTCGGAGACGTAGCCGACGATCCGCGACCCCTCGCCGGCGTCGGTCCACAGCCGCTTGGGCTTGCGCCCCAAGTTGTTCCCGATGACGGAGTTGGCGGCGGTCAGGATGGTCTGCGTCGAGCGGTAGTTCTGCTCGAGCAGGATCGTCTGCGCGCTGGGGAAGTCCTGCTCGAAGTCCATGATGTTGCGGATGTCGGCGCCGCGGAACGCGTAGATCGACTGGTCGGCGTCGCCCACGACCATGAGCTCGCTCGGCTCGACCTCCTGGTGGCCCTCCTCGAGCGACTGCCCGCAGAGCTGCTGGATCAGGCTGTACTGCGCGTGGTTGGTGTCCTGGTACTCGTCCACCAGCACGTGGCGGAACCGGCGGCGGTAGTTCTCCCGCACGTCGGGGAAGACCTGCAGCAGGTGGACCGTCGTCATGATCAGGTCGTCGAAGTCGAGCGCGTTGGCCTCGCGCAGGCGGCGCTGGTAGTTCGTGTACGCCTTGGCGTAGGCCTCCTCGAAGGAGTTGCGCGCCTCCTTGGCGGCGTCCTCGGCGTCGCGCAGCTCGTTCTTCTGGTCGGACACCCAGTGGAGCACCGCGTTGGGCTGGTAGCGCTTGGGGTCGAGCTCGAGGTCGCGCAGCACGAGCGTCATCAGCCGCTTGGAGTCGGCGGCGTCGTAGATCGAGAAGTTGGACTTGAAACCGACCCGGTCGATCTCCTTGCGCAGGATCCGCACGCAGGAGGAGTGGAACGTCGAGACCCACATGATCCTCGCCCGGTTGCCGACGAGGTCCTGCACGCGCTCCTTCATCTCGGCCGCGGCCTTGTTGGTGAAGGTGATGGCGAGGATCGACCCGGGGTGCGCCTTGCGCTCGGAGATCAGCCAGGCGATGCGCCGCGTGAGCACACGGGTCTTGCCCGACCCGGCGCCGGCGACCACCAGCAGCGGTGCGCCGGAGTGCGTCACGGCCGCCCGCTGGGGGTCGTTGAGGCCCTCGAGGAGGGGGTGCTCGAGCAGGGCCGGGTCGGAGGAGGCGTCGCGGGGGGTCATCTCGTCCCAACCCTATGCGGCCCCGGCGACAGAGGCGTCAGAGGCGTCAGCCGTGCGATCAGGTGTGGACGGGCGACCAGAAGACGGCCACCGCGATGTTCGCGATCGTGAGCACCAGCAGGCCGACGTAGAGCCCCTGCGGGATGCTCGGCTTGCGCATGTTCACCATCACGAGCACCAGGATCACCAGTCCGATCGCGAACTTCGCACCGATCTTGGCGTTGTCGGGAGAGCCCAGGCTCTCGAGCACGCCGACGAGGAGCAGGCCGGCGACGAACGCCGTCCCGATCCCGTCGCGCATGAGCGGGTTGACCGACTTGGTGTCCTCGCGCACCTGCACGAGGAGGCCCCCGAGCAGGGCCGCAAAGCCGAGGATGTGGACGAAGAGCAGCACCAGCCGCAGGGTCTCCATGCCGGACACCCTAGGCCGCAGTGGGAGCTATTTCTTCTTCCGGGGCGCGGGGCGCACGACGAGCACCGGGCAGGGCGCGTAGTGCTGCACACGCTGCGCGGTGCTGCCGACGAGGACCGCGTCACTGAGGCCACCGCCACCGGCGGCGACCACGATCAGCCCGGCGTCGTACTGCTTGGCGGCCTTGATGATCTCGTTGGCCGCCGAGCCGCTGCGGATCCGCTTGTTGACCTTCGGACCCCATCCCTCGAAGACACCCGCGATGGTGTCGACCGCGCCCTGGGCGGCGTCGCGGAAGGAGCCGTCGATCCTGCCCTCGGACAGGTCGTCGGCGAAGGCGACCGAGGCGAGCGGGCGGATCACCGCGACGACCGAGATCTCGGTGACCTTGGTCGGGTCGGCGAACGACTTGAGGTGCTTGGCGGCGGCGAGCGACTGCCTCGAGCCGTCGGTGGCGACGATGACGTGCATGGTCAGACTCCCTTCACATCGTCGAGGTCCGGCGCTCTGGAGCCGGTGCCCTTGTTGCCGAAGAAGTACTCCGCGAGGAAGAGCACGCCGCCGACGCCCAGCAGCGCCGCGCACCACAGCAGCGAGGTCGGGTCGTCGTAGATGGAGAAGCCCAGGATGGCGAGGTTGCCGACGATGCCGAGGTAGAGCAGTGGCGTGTTGGCGCGGTAGGTGCGCTCGTCCTCGTCCCGGCCGCGCAGCTTGAGGCAGCAGACGATGACCAGGGCGTAGATCGCGAGGAGCAGCACCACCGTCACCAGCGCGAGCCGCTCGACCAGCGGCGTTCCCTCCACCTCGGGGACCAGGTTGCCGATGACGAGCAGTGCGGCGACCACTGCGCCGGAGAAGAAGAGGGCGATCCACGGGCTGCGGCGGGTCGGGTGGATCTTGGCGAAGACGCCTGGGACGACGTCCTCCTTGGCCATCCCGTAGAGGATGCGCGGCTGGGTGACGACGGTGACCAGGGTGGTGTTGGTGATCGCGATCAGCGCGATGATCGTGAACAGCGTCGTCATGAAGCCCTCGGAGATCGGCAGGATGCCCGTCTTCACCACCTCGAGCAGGGCGGCGGGCGAGTCCGCGAGGGTGTCTGTGGGCACCGTCAGGGCCGCGGCCATCGAGACGAGGACGTAGACGATGCCGGCCACGATCATGCCGGTCACCAGCGAGCGCGGGAAGTTCTTGTGCGGCTCGATGGTCTCCTCAGCGACGTTGGCGGTGTTCTCGAAGCCGGTCATCGCGAAGAACGAGAACGCGATGCCGGCCAGCACGGCGAGCGCCGGGTTGCCGTAGGAGCCGGTGGTGTCGATGTCCACCAGCACGCCGAAGTCGGCGTCGCCCTGGGCGATGAACCAGATGCCCGTGATCATCACGATGATCAGGCCGGACACCTCGACGAAGGTCATCAGCATGTTGATGACGACCGACTCGGTGATGCCGATGAAGTTGATGACGACGAGGACGGCGAGGAAGACGAGCGACACCAGCAGCGGCGGCGGCGCGTCCCACAGCTCCGCGAAGTAGGACGAGAAGCCGGTGGCCAGCGATCCGGTCGCCGCCATGCTCGCCGCCAGGAACGACACGGTCGTCAGGAAGGTGAGCGCCTTGTTGCCGAACGCCTTGTTGACGTAGAGCGAGGCACCCGCGGCCTGGGGGTACTTGGTCACCAGCTCGGCGTACGCCGAGCCCGTAATGGCCGCGACGGTGACACCGAGCGCGAAGGCGATCCAGAAGGCACCACCGACCGCAGCCGCAACGAGGCCGACGAGAACGTAGATGCCGGAGCCGAGGACGTCGCCGAGCGTGTAGAAGAAGAGCTGCTTGCCGGTGATCGACCTCTTCAGCCCACCGTCGTCGTCAAGATCCGTGTCGATGGCCCTGGTGTCAGACATTCCCTGACCCCATCGTCTCGCCAGCCGGTTGTCAAACATCGCCCCACCCAGAGGGGGCGCAGCGTGACTAGAGCAGACGCCGGTCCGACGCCCACTTCGTGAGCTCGTGGCGGCTCGAGAGCTGGAGCTTGCGCAGCACCGATGACATGTGGGTCTCGACGGTCTTCACCGAGATGAAGAGCTCCTTCGCGACCTCCTTGTAGGCGTAGCCGCGGGCGATCAGCCGCATCACCTCGCGCTCGCGCTCGGTCAGCCGGTCGAGGTCCTCGTCGACCGCCGCGACGTCGATCGAGCCCGCGAAGGCGTCGAGCACGAAGCCGGCCAGGCGCGGCGAGAACACTGCGTCTCCCCCGGCGACCCGTGTGATCGCATCCACCAGCTCGGGGCCGGTGATCGTCTTGGTGACGTAGCCGCGCGCACCGCCGCGGATGGTGCCGATGACGTCCTCGGCGGCGTCGGAGACCGACAGGGCGAGGTAGAGCGCGTCGGGCGAGGGCTGGCGCCGCATCACCTCGACGCCACCGCCGCCGGGCAGGTGCACGTCGAGCAGCACCACCTGCGGCTGGAGCTCGTGGACGGCCGCGATGGCGGCGTCGGCGTCGGCGGCCTCGCCGACCACCTCGACCAGGCCGGCACCGGCGGCGGCCAGCTCGGCTCGGACGCCTGCCCGGAACATGGCGTGGTCGTCGACCAGCACGACTCGGACGGGCCCTCCCTGACTGGGCTGGGTCATCGGTTCTCCTCGTCCTTGCGGCTGTCGGTGCGGGTGCGGGGCATGTGCAGGCGGACCTCGGTCCCCTCGCCGGGAGCAGAGCGTACGTCCGCGCGGCCGCCGTGGCGGCCCATCCGGTCGACGATGCTGCTGCGGACGCCGTGCCGGTCGGTGGCGACGGAGTCGACGTCGAAGCCCGCCCCGCGGTCCCGGACGAACACGTCGACCGCGGAGTCGGTGGTCTCGGCGTAGACGTCGGCGCGCTGCGTGCCGGCGTGCTTGGCGACGTTGACGACCGCCTCGCGGGCGGCGTGCACGACGGGACGCAGCGCCTCGTCGAGGGGACAGTCGCCGACCGTGACCACGTCGACGACGACGTCGTGCTGCGTCTCGACGTCGGCGGCCATCTCCTTCAGGGCACCCGCGAGCGTGGTCGAGTCGGGGGTGTCGGCCTCGAAGAGCCACTGGCGCAGGTCGCGCTCCTGCGAGCGGGCCAGCCGGGCGACCATCGTCGAGTCGTGCGCGTTCTTCTGGATCAGCGCGAGGGTCTGGAGGACGGAGTCGTGCAGGTGCGCGGCCATGTCGGCGCGCTCCTGGGTGCGGACGCGCTCGGCCCGCTCGGCGCCGAGGTCGTTGACCAGCCGCAGGCCCCACGGCCCGACGACGATCGCCAGCCCGAGCAGCCCGAGCAGCCCGGCGACCAGCACGGGCACCGCGAAGGTCGCCTGCCCGGCGGCGACCGCGAAGACGATCATCGCGGTGACGATCAGGCCGAGGCCGGCGGCGATGCGGGCGTACGCCGCCCAGCCGCCGTTGCCGAAGACCGCCCGGAACGGGTCGATCCGCCCGGACGTGTCGGTCCAGCGCTCGCGCTGCGCCTCGTCGGCCTGGCGCCACAGCAGCGCGATGCCGGCGACGCCGAGGATGACCGGCCAGAAGAGCGCGCCCTGGCCGAAGATGCCCTCGACGCCGAGCACCACGCCGAAGAACAGGGCGCCGAGGGCGATCGCCGGCCCGGCGTCACGCAGCCGCGAGCGGCGGCGCGGGCGCTTCCCGGTGCGCGACGCGCTCTCCAGGCCGGGAGCGCTCACCTCGAAGAACTGGTCGGCGGGCAGGAACATCCAGAGGCCGGCGTAGAGCATCAGCCCGAAACCGCCGACAAAGGCGGTCGCGACGAAGAACCCGCGCACCCACAGCACCGGGACGGCCAGGTGCGTGGCCAGTCCGGCGGCGACACCGCCGGCGATGGGCGCCGAGATGTCGCGGTAGGCCCGTCGGGACCGACCGGCTCGGGGCGCGTGTGCCTGGCTCATCGTGCGTCCATCGTCGCAGGCGGGCGCGGCCCGGACCATGAGGACAGACCCCGAGCCGACCCTGAGGTCCCACCCGGTCCGGCTGGGTGGAATCAGGGCTGTCCCCGATGGTGGGGAGCCGCGCAGGCGGCGAGAGTGGAGCCATGAACGACGCAGACCCCGCCGCCACGAGCGAGCAGCCCACCCAGACGCAGGACCCGGCCCCGGCACCGACGAGCGGCCCGCGCGTCGGCCGCGACGAGATGAAGGACCTCGGCCGCCTGCGCCGCAGCGTGACCGACCGGCACATCGCCGGCGTCGCCGGCGGTATCGCACGCCACCTCGACATCGACGCGATCATCGTCCGCGTCGCCCTCGTCGTCGGAGTGTTCTTCGGCGGCGCCGGCCTCCTGCTCTACGTCGGCGCCTGGCTCCTCGTGCCCGAGGAGGGCACGGAGGACGAGCCCCTCGGGCTCGACCGCCGCAGCCGCTCGATCGCCCTGGTGGGTGTCGGCATCCTCGCCCTCCTCGCCGCCCTCGGCGACTGGGCCGGCGCCTCCTGGTTCCCATGGCCCGTCGCCATCGTCGCGGCGCTCGTGGTGTGGTTCCTGCACCGCAAGGACAAGAACGCCACCCGGCCCCACAGCGGCTACGGCTACGCCGAGCCCAGCTACCCCGAGGCGTACACCGACGAGGCACTCGCGCCGGAGGCCTCCTACGGCCCGCCGTCCTACGGTCACCCGACCTACGCGCGCGAGCCGCACCGGCCGCGGAACCCGCGCAAGCGCGGCCCCAGGCTCTTCCTCTTCACCGTCGCGCTGATCGCGCTGGCCGAGGGCGTCCTCGGTGTGGTCGACCTCGCCGGTGGCCCGGTGGTCGACAGCGCGTACCCCGCCCTCGCGCTCGGCATCACGGCCGCGATGCTGATCCTCGGCTCGTTCTGGGGCCGCGCCGGTGGCCTGATCGCGCTCGGCCTCGTCGCCGCGATCGCGACGGCCGGCGCGACGATCGGCAACAGCATCGACGAGGAGGACCGCTCCTACGCCCCGACCAGCGCCGGTGAGGTGCAGGAGCAGTACGACTTCGGTGGCGGGCGGTTCACCCTCGACCTCTCCGACGTCTCCGACGTCGACGCCCTCGACGGTCGCGACATCACCATCGACGGCGTCGGCGGGCGGGTCGAGGTGATCGTCCCCGACGGGATGGACGTCGACGTGACGACGCAGGTCGTCGGTGGCGACAGCCGGGTCTTCGACCAGCGCAGCGACGGCTTCGACATCACCCAGAACGGCTTCCTGGACGGCGGGGACGGCGTCCCCGACATGTCCATCACCATCGACCTGGTCGCCGGCGAGATCATCGTCCGCGAAGCGGCCTGAGGAGCAACGAGATGACCGAGAACAGCAGCTACGACACCTACGACGCGGACGTGTACGGCACCGACACGTCGGTCTACGACGAGCCGATGGTCGGCCCACTGGACGCCCCCGACACGGGCTCGGGACTGCACCCGGTCAACATCACCCAGCTCGTGCTCGGCGTCGCGTTCGCCGGCATGGTGCTGGTGTGGGCCCTGGTCCAGGGCGACGTCGTCGAGACCAGCGAGCTCCGCTGGCTGATGCCGATCCCGTGGATCGCGGCGGGTGCCGCGGGTCTCGCCGCAACGGTGTGGCCCGGGCGTCGGGCCTGAGCCTCAGCTCAGCGAGCAGGCCGGGAGCGCGAACCACCGCAGGTCGTCGAAGTCGGCGTCCAGGTGCGCGGCGTCCGACCAGTCCGGGGGCGAGGCGGCAGCCATGATCGCGCGGCCCTCGTCGAGGTGCTCCTGGAGCACCGAGACGGGGGCCGACGTGGCGTGCGCCGGCCACTGCATGCTGCCGTCGTCGGCGTACGTCACGTGGGCCAGGCGCATCGGCGGCTCGACCGCCCCGGTGCGGTGGTGCCACAGCCCGGTGAGCGGGTCGAAGCGGTAGTCACCGAGGAGCCGCCAGCCCTCGCGGGCGACGAGTCGCACGGCCTCGACGACGTAGGTGAACACCGCCTCCTCGACGAAGTAGTTGAAGTTCACCCGCACCCAGCCCGGCTTGATGCCCTCGCACCCGGTGGCGATCTGGGCCTCGAAGCGGTGGCTGTGCTCGAGGTCGATGTCGAGCAGCCGGTGCCCGTAGGGCCCGGCGCACGAGCAGCCGCCGCGGGTCTGGATGCCGAAGAGGTCGTTGAGCAGCGCGACGACGTAGTTGTGGTGGAGGTAGGTCCCGTCGGGCGCCTTCACCACGAAGGACACGATCGAGAGCCGCTGGGAGTCGAGGTTGCCGAGGATCTGGATGGTCGGCTCGGCCACCCACGCCTCCACCGCGCGCCGCAGCATCTCCTCCTCGTGGGCCTGGATCGTCTCGACGCCGACCGCCTGCTTGAGCTGGAAGACCAGCCCGGCGCGGATCGACTCGACGATCGCGGGGGTGCCGCCCTCCTCGCGGTGGGCCTTGTCGTCGAGGTAGCGGTGCTCGGTCGGGTTGACGTACATGACCGTGCCGCCACCGGGCACGACCGGCACCCGGTTGGCCATCAGCTCGCGGCGCACGACGAGCACGCCGGGCGTGCCGGGGCCGCCGATGAACTTGTGCGGGCTGATGAAGATCGCGTCCTTGCGGGACGTGCCGGGGCCGTACATCTCGATGTCGACGTAGGGCGCGCACGCGGCGAAGTCCCAGAAGCTCAGCGCGCCGTGCTCGTGCAGCAGGTCGGCGACCCCCTCGGTGTCGGTGACGATGCCGGTGACGTTGGAGGCGGCGGAGAACGAGCCGATCTTCAGCGGCCGGTCGGCGTGCCGCTCGAGCTCCTCGCGGAGGTGGTCGAGCGAGACCCGGCCGTCGGCGTCCTCGTGGATGGTGACGACGTCGGCGATCGTCTCGCGCCAGCTGACCTCGTTGGAGTGGTGCTCGAAGGGGCCGATGAAGACGACCGGTCGCTCCTCCATGGGGATCGCCGAGCTGAGGTCGTAGCGGTCGTCGAGCCCGGCCGGGATCCGCAGTCCGAGGATGCCGATGAGCTTGTCGATCGCCGCGGTGCTGCCCGACCCGCAGAACACCACGACCGTCTCGTCGTCGCCGCCGACGGCGTCGCGGATGATCCGGCGAGCGTCCTCGCGCAGCCGCGTCGTCTGGAGCCCGGTGCCGCTGGCCTCGGTGTGGGTGTTGGCGTAGGCCGGCAGCACCTCGTGGCGGATGAAGTCCTCGATGAAGCTCAGGCTGCGGCCCGACGCGGTGTAGTCGGCGTACGTCACCCGGCGCGGGCCGTAGGGGCCGAGCATGACCTGGTCGTCGCCGATGACGGAGGCGCGGATGCGCTCGAGGAGGGCGGTCGCTGCAGGGGTGTCGCGCGTCACGACCCGAGGGTACGCCGGTGCAAGGCCGTGCCTGTCACCGTGCACGGGGCACCCAGGTCTTACGGACCGGTGACGACTCCCTGCGGGGCGTGAACCCGGCGTCCTCGGGTGGGACCATGAAGCCATGTCCCGCCTCGTGATGGTCGCCGCTGCGCTGCTCGGTCTGCTGCTCGCCGGATGCGCCGACAGCGGTACCGGCGGTGCCGGCGGTGACGACGTCGCGCAGGAACCGTCGTCGTCCGGGTCCGCGTCGGCCGACGTCCCCGAGCCCCAGGCCGAGCCCGAGGGCGCGGGCAACGACCAGGCCGGGGGCACGGTGCCCGAGACCCTCGACTTCACCGCCACCACCGTCTCCGGCGACGCGTTCGAGGGTGCGTCGCTGACCGGCCGCCCGACCCTCCTCTGGTTCTGGGCACCCTGGTGCCCGACGTGCCGGGGACAGATCCCGCAGGTCGAGGGCATCGCCACCGACCACGCAGGGGAGCTCAACGTCATCGGCATCGGCTCCCTCGACAGCGCCGAGGCGATCGCCGGCTTTGCCGGGGACGTCGACGACGTCGTGCACCTCGAGGACGTCGACGGTGAGATCTGGAAGCGGTTCGGGGTCACCGAGCAGTCCTCCTTCGTGCTCCTCGACGCCGACGGGGCGGTGGTGTTCGAGGCCGGCTACGGCGGCACCGACGACCTGGACGCACAGGTCGACGACGTCCTCGGCTGACCCGTGTCCGAGTCCTTGGCGCTGGCGCTCGCGGCCGGCATGCTCGCGGCGGTCAACCCGTGCGGCTTCGCGCTGCTGCCGGCGTACCTCTCGGTCCTGGTGATCGGCGACGACTCGCCCGGCACGGCGCGCGCTGTCGGTCGGGCGCTGGCGCTGACGGCCTGGATGACGGTGGGCTTCATCGCCGTCTTCGGCGTCTTCGGGCTGGTCATCTCGCCGGTCGCCTCCCAGGTGCAGCAGTACCTCCCCTGGTTCACCGTGGCCTTCGGCGTCCTCGTGGCGGTTGCGGGCCTGTGGCTGGTCGCCGGTCGTGAGCTGCCGACGCTGCGGATCGGCAGGTCCGGTGGTGCGGCGCTGACCCGCTCCGCGCCGGCCATGGTCGGCTTCGGTGCGTCCTACGCCACCGCCTCGCTGACCTGCTCCATCGCACCGTTCCTGGCCCTCGTCGTCACCAGCTTCCGGGCCGGGTCGACCGCCGAGGGGGCCCTCCTCTACGTGGCCTACGGAGTGGGCATGGGTCTCCTCGTCGGGGTCGCAGCCGTCGCTGTCGCGCTGGCCCGACGGGGACTCGTCACCCGACTGCGACGCACCGGACGGTGGGTGCCGCGGGTCGGCGGCCTGCTCCTGCTCGTGGTCGGTGCCTACGTCGCGTGGTACGGCGCCTGGGAGCTGCGCGTGCTCGGCGGGAGCGATCCCGCCGACCCGGTCATCGAGGCCGCCGCCCGGATCCAGCGGACGCTCGCCGACTGGGTGAGGGCGCTGGCTCCCTGATCAGGGCTCGCGCAGCACCGCCAACGCCGCCTCGGGGTGGTCGGTGATGACCGCGTCGACACCGGCTCCGAGCAGCGCACGGACGTGGCCGGCCATGTCGCCGAGCGCGTCGGGCGCGTCGCCGTGGCGCAGGTTGCTGGGCAGGAAGCGGTTCTCGGCCCGGACGGTCCACACGTGCACGGTCAGGCCGAGGCGGTGGGCGTCGCGGACCAGGCTCGACGGCTCGCCGACCGCGCCGGTGCGGTCCCGCGGCAGGACCAGCGAGGCGTGCGGTCCGATGCCGTCGGCGTACTCGTCGATCGCGTCCAGCGCCTCAGGTGTGAGCTCGTCGCCGAGGTCGAGCAGCTGGATCATCGGCAGCCGGGTGCGACCGGCGAGTCGGCGCAGGATCCCGGGCTCGAACGACATGAGCCCGACCCTCGCCCACGCGTGGTCGAGTCCGTGGCGGGCCAGCACCCGCAGCAGGGGCACGTCGAGCGGCAGCCCGATCGCGTCGTGGTGGGCGGCGTGCTTGAGCTCGAGCAGCAGCCCCACGGGACGGCCGCGGCGCACTGACTCCGCGCCGACCATCGCCAACACCTCGGTGAGGCTCGGCACGCCCTCGGCACCGTCGTACGCCGTGTTGGCGGGCCGGGTGCCCGGCATCCGCTCGCGCGTGGCGAGCGTCTTGAGCTCGGCGAGGGTGAGGTCCTGGACGAACCAGCCCTCCTGCGCGACGCCGTCGACGACGAGGGTGCGGCGCAGGTGGGCGAGGTCGGGACGGTCGGCGACGTCGGTGGTGGCGCTGAGCTCGAGGTCGTGACGGGCGACGAGCACCCCGTCGCGCGTGGCGACGAGGTCGAGCTCGATGTCGTCGACGCCCATCCGGATGGCCGTCCGGTAGGCGTCGAGGGTGTGCTCCGGACGGTGACCGCTGGCGCCGCGGTGCGCGACCACGGCAGGCGTGAGGACCAACGACGAGGTCCGGCCGAGCGCCTCCCGGGACACCGTCACGACCACAGGCTGCACGGCCCCCGGGACCGGAGGATGGCGCGCAGGTGAATGCCGCATGATGTCGACGTGACACTCCCGAGCTACCCGACCCTCACCTCCCTGCCGGCGACCGACCACCCGGACCTGGTCGCCGCTCCGGTCGCCGCCGCGCTGGCTGCGTGGCCGGGAGCGGCCGAGGTCGCGGTCGTGGACATCGATCCCGACCTCGCCGACACGGCTGCGATGAGCGAGGCCTACGACATCCCGATGACCGCCGGCGGCAACTGCGTCGTCGTCTCCGGCGCCCGGGCCGGTGACGAGCGGATCGCGGCCTGCGTCGTGCGCGCCGACACCCGCGCCGACGTCAACACGCTGGTCCGCAAGCTGCTCGACGTCCGCAAGTGCTCCTTCCTGCCGATGGACCGCGCGGTCGAGGAGACCGGCATGGAGTACGGCGGCATCACTCCGCTCGGCCTGCCGACGGGCTGGCGGATCCTGGTCCACGACGCCCTGCTCGACGAGCCCGTGGTCGTGCTCGGCAGCGGCGTACGACGCTCGAAGCTCCTCGTCCCCGGCCGGCTGCTCGCCGACCTGCCGGGTGCCGAGGTCGTGGCGGGGCTGGGCCGCTGAGGATCGGGCCGCTGAGGGGCATGGCGGGGAGCGGTCCGGGTACGGGCCGCACACCATGACCGGTCCCCGCCTGATCCCCGTCCGCACGCCCGCCTCCCCCGAGGGCGTCGTCGTCGTGCTGCACGGTGGCGCGAGCCGGGGCGAGCAGGTGATGGTCAGCCCCGCCCAGCTGTCGGTGCTCCGGATGATCCCGATCGCGCGCCGCATCGCGCGGGCCGGCAGGTCGCGGCTCGCCGTCCACCGCCTCCTCAACTCGCACCGCGGCTGGGACACCCGGACGACGCCGGTGATGGACGCGCGGTGGGCGATCGAGCAGGTCCGCGACCAGCACGGCGACCTCCCGGTCGCGCTCGTCGGCCACTCGCTCGGGGGTCGCGCGGCGCTGCTGGCGGGTGACGACCCGCACGTGCGCTGCGTGGTCGCGCTCAACCCGTGGGTGCTGCCGACCGACCGCGTGGACCTGCGCGGGCGTCGCGTGCTGGTCGTGCACGGCACCGCCGACCGGATCGCCTCGCCCTCCCGCTCCGCCGACCTCGTCCGCCGCCTCCCCGCAGGCACCGACGTCGAGCACGTCCTGATCCCCGACGGCAAGCACGCGATGCTGCGCCACGGACGTGCCTTCGAGGAGTGGGCGACCGAGTTCGTCGTGACCACCCTGCTCGACTGACAGCACCCGACCGAAAAGGATTCGTCCCCACCCGGCGCCGAACCTAGGATCGGGCCAGTGAGAACACTGCCGGTCGCCGAGCCGGGAACCCCGGACCATCGGTCCCCCGACCGGTTCCTGTGGTGGCTGGCCCGCCAGCAGCTGCCCACGCTGGCCGGCGGCATGGCGTTCGGGATCGTGTGGATGTCGTGCCAGGCCGTGATGCCCGCGGTGCTGGGTCGCGCGATCGACCGCGGCGTCGCCGACAAGGACCAGCAGCAGCTGCTGTTCTGGGCCGGCGTGATGCTCCTCATCGGACTGCTCCAGGCGGTCACCGGGATCATGCGGCACCGCTTCGCGGTCACCAACTGGCTCACCGCGTCCTACCGGATCGTGCAGCTCACGACCCGCCAGTCCGTGCGCCTCGGCGGCTCGCTGCCGCGCAAGGTCAGCACCGGCGAGGTGATCGCGATCGGCACCACCGACCTCTCCCACATCGGCAACGTGATGGACGTGACCGCCCGGTTCGCCGGCGCGATCGTGTCGTTCCTGCTCGTGTCGGCGATCCTGCTCAGCACCTCGGTCCAGCTCGGCCTGGTCGTGCTGGTCGGCGTACCGCTCCTGCTGCTGCTGATGGGCCCGCTCCTCAAGCCGCTGCAGACGCGCAGCGCCACCGAGCGCCAGATGCGCTCCGACCTCTCCAACACCGGCACCGACATCGTCAGCGGACTGCGCGTCCTGCGCGGGATCGGCGGTGAGGGCGTGTTCCTCGACCGCTACCGCCGCGAGTCGCAGGCCACCCGCACCGCCGCGGTCAACGTCGCCAAGCTCCAGTCCGTGCTCGACGCACTGCAGGTCTTCCTGCCCGGCATCTTCGTCGTGCTCGTGGTCTGGCTCGGCGCGCGCTCGGCGGTCACGGGTGACATCTCCGCGGGCGAGCTGGTGGCGTTCTACGGCTACTCCGCCTTCCTCATGCTGCCGCTGCGCACCGCCACGGAGTTCGCCAACAAGCTGATCCGCGGCCGCGTCGCCGCCTCGCGCGTGTGCCGGGTGATGGCGCTCGAGCCCGACGTCGTCGAGCCCTCCTCGCCCGCCGCTCCCCCCGCGCCCGGCGCCGAGCTGTACGACGCCCGCTCGGGGCTCCGGGTCCGACCGGGCCTGCTCACCGCGATCGTCTCCGACCAGCCCGACGAGTCGGCGCTGCTCGCCGACCGCCTCGGGCTCTGCGCCGCCGAGCAGGACGACGACGTGCACCTGGGCGGCATCCCGCTGACGTCGCTGCGCCACGCCGACGTCCGCGAGCGGATCATGGTGTCCGACACCGGAGCGGCCCTCTTCGCGGGCCGGTTGGCCGACCGGATCGACGAGCGCGGCACCGGTGACGTCGAGAAGGCCCTCTTCACCGCGTCCGCCGAGGACATCCTCGAGGCCCTGCCGGACGGACTCGACGCCGTGGTCACCGAGAAGGGTCGCTCGTTCTCCGGTGGCCAGCGTCAGCGACTGGTCCTCGCCCGTGCCCTCGCTGCCGACCCGGAGATCCTCGTGCTGGTCGAGCCGACCAGTGCGGTCGACGCCCACACCGAGGCGCGCGTGGCAGCCCGCCTGCGGGCGCACCGCGAGGGCCGCACGACCGTGGTCACCACGGTGAGCCCACTCGTGCTGGACGCCGTCGACGAGGTGGCCTTCCTGGTCGACGGCCGGGTCGTCGCGGTCGGCACCCACACCGAGCTCCTCCAGGACGTCGCGGCCTACCGCCGGGTCGTCGTACGCGACGTGGAGGCCGTGCTGTGAACACCCCACGACGTTCTTCTCCCCCGCTTCGCTCCTCCGAACAACGCCGCAGGGACCCCGTATGAGCGTGAGCACCCGTCTCCCCATCGCCGACGGCAGGGCCGTGCGCCGCTACGTCGGCCAGGTCGCGCACCGGCACCCCCGCCTCCTGTGGACCGCGCTCGGCCTCCACGTGCTCGCCGCGCTGACCGCGCTCGCCGCGCCGCGCCTGCTCGGCAGCCTCGTCGAGTCGGTCGAGAACGGCACGACCCGCTCCCACGTCGACGAGATCGTGATGTGGCTGGCGATCTTCCTGGTGCTGCAGTCGGTGCTGACCAGGTACGCCCGCTACCGCTCGCAGGTGATGGGCGAGCTGGTGCTCGCCGAGCTCCGCGAGGACTTCGTCGCCAACACGCTGGCGCTCCCGGTCGGCATCGTCGAGGCCGCCGGGTCCGGAGACCTGCTGACCCGCACCGGGTCGGACATCGACCAGCTGGGGTGGTCGGTGCGGTGGGCGCTGCCCGAGTGGACGATCGCGGTGGTCTCCGCGGTGCTGACCTTCGCCGCCGCGCTCAGCGTCGGTTGGTGGGTGGCGCTCCCGTGCCTGCTCGCGATGCCACCGCTCGTGATCGGGCTGCGGTGGTACCTCGCCCGCGCCAAGGACGGCTACCTCGCCGAGACGGCGTCGTACTCCCAGATCACCACCACGCTCTCCGAGACGGTCGAGGGCTCGCGCACCGTGGAGGCGCTCGGCCTCGGCCGGAAGCGCGTCGAGCTGGGCGACGACGACTGCGCGAAGTCGTTCGAGGCGGAGAAGTACACGCTCCACCTGCGCACCGTCTTCTTCCCGAGCATGGAGCTGAGCTACCTGCTGCCGGTGGTCGGCACCCTTCTGTTCGGCGGCTGGCTCTACACGCGCGGCGAGGTCTCGCTGGCCGAGGTCACGACGGCGACGCTCTACGTCCAGATGCTCATCGACCCGGTCGACCGGATCGTGTCCATCCTCGACGAGCTCCAGCTCGGTGCCGCGTCCCTCTCGCGGCTGCTCGGTGTGGCGCAGGTGCCGGACGACCGCGAGGTCTCAGGGCGTGAGCCGTCGTCGGAGAAGCTCGATGCCGAGGACGTCCGCTTCTCCTACGTCGAGGGGCGCGACGTGCTGCACGGCATCGACCTCGACGTCGGCGTGGGCGAGCGGATCGCGATGGTCGGCCCGTCCGGTGCGGGGAAGTCCACCCTCGGCCGGTTGCTCGCCGGCATCCACCCGCCGCGCACCGGCGCGGTGACCGTCGGCGACGTCGCCCTCGTCGAGCTGCCGCTCGGCGACCTGCGCGGCCACGTCGCGCTCGTCACCCAGGAGCACCACGTCTTCGTCGGCACCCTGCGCGAGAACGTCGTCCTCGCCCGGCCCGGCTCGTCCGACGACGCCGTACGCGCCGCCCTCGGCGCCGTCGACGCCCTCGAGTGGGTGGACCTGCTGCCCGCCGGCCTCGACACCGTGGTCGGCTCGGGCGGCCGCGCGGTCACGGCGGCCCAGGCCCAGCAGATCGCGCTGGCCCGGCTGGTGCTCGCCGACCCGCACACCCTCGTGCTCGACGAGGCGACCTCGCTCATCGACCCGCGCGCCGCCCGCCACCTCGAGCGCTCGCTCGCCGCGGTGCTCGAGGGACGCACGGTCATCGCGATCGCCCACCGCCTGTTCTCCGCCCACGACGCCGACCGGGTCGCCGTGGTCGAGGACGGGGTCATTTCGGAGTTCGGCTCGCACGACGACCTCGTCGCCGCCGGCGGGTCGTACGCCGCGCTCTGGGAGTCGTGGCACGGGGCCTCCACGGTGGTCGAGTAGGCCGCGAGCGCCAGCGAGCGGACGTATCGAGACCCGGTCACGGTTCGATGACGAACCTTCCGCGACGACGGGGGCTGGCTCCATGCTCGGCGCATGACGAGACGGGGGTACGTCGCCGGGGCGCTGGCCGTGCTCGTGCTGCTCGTCGTGCCGCTCGGGCTCGTGCCGTACGTCCTTGCGCCGCTTGAACCTGACGGTGAGCCTCCGGCTCGCCGAGAGCAACCGACCCTCGACGCCGCCGGGGACAGGAGCACCGCTGACGCCATCACCTGCGACGCCGAGGCCGCTCCTCCGGCGTCGCTCCCCCTGAGCGGCTCACTGCAGGGCGCGCGCCTGTGCGCGACCACACCGAGGTACCGAGCATGGACCGCGCCCGAGCCCCTGTTCGAGGACCTTGACGTGCTGGCCGCTGGACTCGGCCGGCTCGAACCGCCGGAGAAGGGCGCCTTCTGCGCCCAGTCAGGCTCGTACCACTACGACCTGCGGCTGGTCGTGGACGCCGAGGTCGTGTCGCTGCGGACGCAGCCGAGCTGCCTCGAGTTCTCGGTCGGCGGTGTCGACTACTGGAACACCGACGAGCCGTTCCACGCCTACCTCACCGCGCTTGCCCAGCAGCGCTCCCACCGCGACCCGCCCCCGTTGGCGCCGACCACGGCGCTCGACTGCACCGCGACGCCCCGCGGTCAGGACCACCGGCTCTCGCCGCTCGGTGATCCGCGCGAGATGGTCGAGGCGGTGTCGTGCTGGCGACCGGACTCCAAGGACGACGTCGGGTCGTGGCGCGGTGGTGCGCCCGTCGCACCACGCGACCTCGCGGTCCTCATGGGCGACATCCCCGAGCACACCCGCCGCGACCTCGGCTTTGACACCGGTCCCTGCGGGAACGAGCGCTACGTCTGGCAGGACATCCTGGGGAGGACGAGCTGGGGCGACGTCGTGGTGATCCGCGGCGTCTGCGACACCTACCTGCTGAGCGACGGCGACTCAGTCGTGCCCGAGGACCAGGATTTCTGGTACCCCTCCCCCGAGGCCCAGCGGATCCTCGACCGGCTCCGCCGCTGACCCTTGCCATCGTGACAGTGAAACTGTCACAGTTGCGGTATGCGTCTCGCCACCCTCCTGATGTACGACGGCAACCCCCGCAGTGCGGCCGACCAGGTCGTCACGCTGGAGAAGGCCGGGCTCGACAGCGTGTGGGTCGCGGAGGCCTACGGCTTCGACTCCCCCACGCTGATGGGCTACCTCGCGGCGAAGACCGACACGATCCAGATCGGGTCGGGGATCCTCAACATCTACTCCCGCACCCCGGGCGCGCTGCTGCAGACCGCGGCGGGCCTCGACAACGTCAGCGGTGGTCGCGCGATCCTCGGCATCGGGGTGAGCGGGCCGCAGGTGATCGAGGGCTTCCACGGCGTGCCGTACAAGAAGCCGATGGCGCGAACCCAGGAGGTCGTCGAGATCATCCGCAGCGGGCTCAAGCGCGAGCCGCTGACCGCCAGCGGTGAGTTCCACCTCCCGCTGACCAAGGAGGACGGCGCCGTGACCGGGCTCGGCAAGCCGCTCAAGCTGCTGACGAAGCCCGAGCGCGACACGATCCCGATCTGGATCGCCGCCCTCGGCCCCAAGAACGTCGAGCAGACCGCCGAGATCGCCGACGGCTGGATCCCCCACCTCTTCCACCCCGAGAGGGCGCACCTGGTCTGGGGCGACGCGCTCGCGGCCGGCAACGCCAAGCGGCTCGACGGGCTCGCTCCCCTGCAGGTGATGGCCGGCGGCATGGTCGCCATCGGCGAGGGCCCGGAGACGAAGGCGCTGCTCGACTTCGCCCGGCCGATCTTCGCGCTCTACGTCGGTGGCATGGGCGCCAAGGGCAAGAACTTCTACAACGACGTCGCCCGCGCCTACGGCTACGAGAAGGAGGCCGAGGAGATCCAGGACCTCTACCTCTCCGGCAAGAAGAAGGAGGCCGAGGCGCTCATCCCCACCGAGTGGCTCGAGGCCGCGAACCTCGTCGGCCCCGAGTCGTACGTCAAGGAGCGGATCGCCGCCTTCCGGGAGGCCGGCGTCACCGACCTCAACATCACCCCGGTGAGCGACGACCCGGCGGCGACGGTCGCCCAGGTGAAGGAATGGGTGTCCTGAAGCTGCACGCCCCCGGTCGCTACGCCAACCTGCGCCGGATCCAGTCGCTGGACCCGGAGGTCGACCACGACGAGATCCTGCGGCTGACGGCGCGCCACGAGTTCCCGTGGGACTACGTCCAGGGCACCGGCATCGCCTTCATGCGCGACTACGGCATCCCCTCGATCGCCGACCTGCTGGACCGGACGCGCGAGTTCGAGGACCACGGCGTCAAGCGCTACGACGACACCATCCTGATCGGCGACGAGGCGACGCTCGACGGCATCGACTCGCCGCGCTCGCACGCCGCGCTGCGCCGGCTCAACCGGATCCACGGCCACTACGACATCACCAACGAGGAGTTCGCCTACGTCCTCGCCACCACGATCGTCGGCCCGGTGCGCTGGATCGACGCCTACGGCTGGCGCCCGCTCGACCCCCGCGAGCTCGCCGCGATCGCCACGGTGACCACGCGCTTCGGCGAGCTGATGGGCATCAAGGGACTCCCCACGACGTACGACGGCTACCTCGCGCTGCTGGTCGACACCGAGCGGAAGCACTTCGCCCGGACCCCGGCCGCGACCCGGCTGGCCGAGTCGTCGATCCGGATCGCCCGCGAGGTGTCGCCCGCGCCGCTGCGGCCGCTGCTGCGGCGGGTGACGATCGCCGTCATGGACGAGCCGTTGCGCGAGGCCCTGGGCCTGCCGCGGCAGCCGCGGTGGTTCGTCCACGCGGTGCGCGGCGGCCTGCGGCTCCGCGGCCGGATGCTCCGCCTCGCGCCGCCCCGGCGGACGGCGTACGTCCACCGGCCCCTCACCTATCCCCACGGCCACCGGCTCGAGGACCTCGGTCCGCTGTCGATGCTGGACCACCTCAACAGCCCTCACGGAAAGAGCGCCCATGCCTGACCGCCCGAGCATCCTCGAGCAGGAGCACGAGGACTTCCGCGCCGTCGCGCGCGCCTTCTTCGACAAGGAGGTCGTGCCCCACCACGCCGCGTGGGAGGAGGCCGGCATCGTCGACCGCGAGCTCTGGCGCAAGGCCGGCGAGCGCGGGCTGCTGTGCTTCGACGTCGAGGAGGAGTTCGGCGGGCCGGGCATCAAGGACTTCCGCTACAACATGGTGCTCGCCGAGGAGTCGGCCCGCGCCGGCGCCTCCGGCCCGGGCTTCGCGGTGCACACCGACATCATCGTCCCCTACATCTCCTCCCTCGGGACCGACGAGCAGAAGCAGCGCTGGCTCCCCGGTTGCGTGTCCGGCGACATCGTCACCGCGATCGCGATGACCGAGCCGGGCGCGGGGTCGGACCTCCAGGGCATCCGGACGACGGCGGTCGACGCCGGCGACCACTACGTCCTCAACGGCTCGAAGACCTTCATCTCCAACGGCATCCTGGCCGACCTGGTGGTCGTGGTCTGCCGGACGGACCCCGACGCCGGGCACCAGGGCATCTCGCTGCTGGTGGTCGAGCGCGGCATGGAGGGCTTCGAGCGCGGCCGCAACCTCGACAAGATGGGCCTGCACGCGCAGGACACCGCCGAGCTGTCGTTCACCGACGTGCACGTGCCGAAGGAGAACCTGCTCGGCGCCGAGGGCTCGGGCTTCATCTCCCTGATGGAGAACCTGCCCCAGGAGCGGATCTCCATCGGCTGCATCGCGGTCGCGGCAGTCGAGCACGTCCTCGACCTGTGCCTGACGTACGCCAAGGAGCGCGAGGCCTTCGGCAAGCCGATCGGCAAGTTCCAGCACAACCGCTTCGTGCTGGCCGAGATGGCCACGGAGGCCCACATCGCGCGGGTCTTCATCAACGACTGCGTGCTGCGGCTCAACGCCGGCGAGGTCGACACCGCCCTCGCGTCAATGGCGAAGTGGTGGACGACCGAGCTGCAGAAGCGCGTCGTCGACGCGGGTGTCCAGCTGCACGGCGGCTACGGCTACATGAACGAGTACCCGATCTCCAAGGCCTACGTCGACTCGCGCATCCAGACGATCTACGGCGGCACCACCGAGATCCAGAAGGAGATCATCGGGCGGATGCTCGGGTTGTGAGCGCTGGCTAGGTTCTTTAGGCATGGACCTCTTCGAGATGGACGAGACCCGCACGATGACCCGCGAGGAGGCCGCGACGCGCCTGCGCGACCTCGCCGACTCCCTCGCCAAGCACAACTCCGTCGAGTTCTCCCGCGACGGCGGCCGGATCACCGTGGCGGTGCCCGACCAGGTGAACCTCAAGGTCGAGGTCGAGCTCGGTGAGGACAACGAGATCGAGATCGAGCTGACCTGGTAGCTCAGCCCTCGAGCACCGAGCGCAGCTCGGCCGCGAACTCCTCCGGCTTGCCCATCTGGCCGTACTCACCGCCGAGGAACCCGTTGTGGCCACCCGGGAAGACGACCGGGTCGACACCGAGCTCGCGCGCGACGGCGTACCCGGCCCGGCCGGCGATCTCCCCGTCCACGGGACCACCCGACTCCTCCCCGACGCCGATGACGAACCTCGTCTGCGCGCGGCGGATCGCGTCGAGGTCCGGGACGCGGGTGCAGCCCTCGCCGCGCATGTTGGCCATCAGGCCGTCGCTGCGGGACCCGTCGTCCTCGCTCGGCAGGCCGAACATCGCCGGGTCCGGGAGCGGGTCGTCGCCGGTCCACTCCCCGCGGTGCATCACCAGCGCGATGAAGCGCGACATCCCGGCCCCGATGCCGTCGGCGTCGTAGGCAGCGACGAGGTCGTCGCACGCCTTGCCAATCGCGGCGCCGTCGGGCAGCAGCGGGGCCATCGGCGGCTCGTGCGCCACCAGGAGGCGTACGTCGTCGGGGTGCGCCGCCACCAGGAACAGCGAGTTCACGGCCGCTCCCGACGTGGCGAAGAAGTCCACCGGACCGACACCGAGGGCCTCCACGAGGGCGTGGAGGTCGTCGGCGTGCTGCTCGGGCGTCACGGCCGCCGTGTCGTCGTCGCGCGTGCTGCGCCCGACGTTGCGCGGGTCGGTGAGCACGAGGACCCGGCGGGCCCCGTTCGCCTCGAGGCCGGCGACGAGGCTCTCGAATCCGGTGCTGTCCATCGGCGAGCCACCGAGCAGCAAGGGTGGTGAGTCCGCGGTCGCGTCGGCGAGGTCGCCGATCACGGTGTAGGAGAGGACGGCCCCGGGAACGGCCACGGTGCCCGGCGTACGGATCGATGCAGTCATGGGCACAGTGTCGATTCGGTCCCCGATCGTCCGCAACCACTCCTACTCTCGTCCCATGACCGACTTCAGCGAGCAGGACCTCTCCGGTTCGGGCTTCCAGCAGGTCGACCTCTCGGGCAGCACCTTCCGGCGGGCCGACATGACCGACCTCGACATCCGCGAGGTGAACTTCAGCGGCACGCGGGTGCGGGCGGCGTACTTCGACGGCGTCCGCATGACCGGCGTCGAGGTCCCCGACATGGAGATCAGCGGCGAGATCGTGCGGCTCGTGGTCAACGGCGTGGACGTCGTCCCGCTCGTCGAGGCCGAGCTCAACCGGCAGATGCCGGAGCGGGCGCTCATGGCGCCGACGACCGTCGACGGCTTTCGTGAAGCCTTTGCGATCACCGACCGCCTGTGGGGCGAGACCATGGGTCGCGCCCGCGAGCTGGAGACCGACCAGCTCTACGAGCAGGTCGACGACGAGTGGTCGTTCATCGAGACCTTGCGCCACCTCGGCTTCGCCCACGCCTGCTGGATCGGGGGCGTCGTGCTCGCCCAGCGCTCCCCGTGGCACCCCCTCGACCTCCCGTGGGACGAGGCGCCCGAGTTCGAGGACGTCCCGTGGGCGCGGCGGGCGCGTCCCGAGCTGCACGAGGTGATGGCCCTGCGCCGGCAGCGTCGGAACACCGTGGCGGAGGTGCTCGACGGCCTCACCGACGCGGGCCTGGACCGCTCGGTCACCTCGGCCACGCAGTTCATGACCGACGCCACCGGGCTCACGGTCGCGGACTGCCTGCGCGTGGTGCTCAACGAGGAGTGGCAGCACCGGTTGTACGCCGAGCGCGACCTCGCGAAGCTGGCCTCATGACCGAGACCCTGGGCACCCGCTTCGCGCACGCCGTCGCCGCCAAGGACGAGGCGGCCCTCCGGGCGCTGCTCGCCGACGACGTGGACTTCCGCGGCCTGACGCCGGGCCGCACGTGGGAGGGCACCGGCCCCGACGACGTGGTCGAGGTGGTCTTCGGCTCGTGGTTCGCGGAGTCCGACCGGATCGAGCGCGTCCTCGGGGTGTCCGACGGGGAGGCTGTCGCCGACACCTCGCACGTCAGCTATCGCTTCGACCTCTCGAACGACGACGGTTCCTACGTCGCCGAGCAGCAGGCCTACTACCGTGGCAGCGAGTCGATCGAGCACCTGCGCATCATGTGCTCGGGGTTCCGGCCGCGCTGAGCCGCCGGGCGAGGGCCTGCCCCAGCGAGGTGCCCGACACCCATGCCGTCTCGACCTTGGGCCTCGGGCCCCAGCCGTCACCGCACACCCCGACCAGCGCGTCACCATCGACCAGGGCGTACGCCGCCTCGCGCTCCCCGGTGGGCCGCGCGAAGGTCCAACGGTGGACGTGGACCTCGTCCGGCTCCCCCACCCCGAGCGATCGACGTACGGCCTCGACCATCGCCGGCGCCGCCCCACCCGGGTCGTCGAGGTGTCGGGCGGCGAACGCGGGCGTCGAGTGCGCGACCAGCACCGGTGCGTCGTCCCCGCGTCGGCGACCGTCGTCGGCGATCCAGGCGACGTCGCGGTCGTCGTTGACGAAGGCGCCGTCGAGGTCCCACGACCGATCCGGCCAGCGGGCGGCGAGCGCGATCACGGGCTCCCACTCCCGGTCCAGCAGCTCGGCGACCGGGTGGTCACCGACCAGCCGGCGGGCCTGCGGGTCGGGCATGGCGAGCACGACGATGGCCGCCTCCAGATCGGCGAGGTCCGTCACCTCCCTGCGCTCGACCCCCAGGTCCTGGGCAAGGTCCTCCACCAGCGACCTCAGGCCGTGGGTCGCTCCCCAGCGCACCGGCCCGGTCTTGGAGCTGGACCCGTCGGCGTCGATGGCCGTGAAGGTGTCGGTCCACGGGCGCGCCAGGTCGCGCGCGGCCCAGTCGTCGACGACCGCCGCGAAGCCCGGGTCGTCGACGGTGAAGTAGGACGCGCCCAGGTCGACCGGTCGGCCCCACAGGCGCTTCGACGCCATCCGCCCGCCCGGCACGTAGCCGCGGTCGAGCACCCGGACGCCCACTCCAGACTCCTGCAGCGCACGGGCGCAGGCGACGCCCGCGAGGCCGGCGCCGACGACGACGACGTCGTTCACAGCAGTACCTCCGCGGCACGCTGACCGCTGACGAGCGCGCCCTGGATCGAGCCGGTGTCGCAGTGGTCACCGCACACCACGAGGTCGCCGACACGCACCGGCTGGCGAGCCGTGAAGGGCGCCGGCTGGACCGGCAGCGCGTGCGGCACCTCGTGCCGCACCACCACCTCCCACCGGGAGCTGTCGGTCCCGAGCAGGTCGCCGGCATGGCGTCGCATCGACGCCTCGTCGGTGTCGCGTCCCGGACCCATCAGTGCCGAGCCCTGCACGAGGTGACGACCGCGAGGTGCGTACGACGGTGCAGCGCGGGACACGACCGCAGCGTTGACCAGCGGCCCGCTCGGGGTCGCGCGCCCGTCCACGTGCACCAGGTCGCTCGCCGGGGCATCGGGCGCGGCCCACCACACGGTGACCACCCCCTTCGTCGCCGGCGCTGGGCGTCCGGTGAGGTCGGCCGAGGCGACGGCGTCGGTCGCGACCACGACGTGGTCGGCGGCCCAGGTCCCGTCGTCGGTCTCGACGGTCGTGCCGGTGACGCGACGGGCGGCACGGCCGAGCCGGACCCGGTCGCCGAGCGTCGCCGCGAGCTGTCGCGGCAGCGCGGTCATCCCGTCCGCCGGCAGCGAGGGCACGTCGCGGGCGAACATCCAGGCGAGCAGCAGCGCGTAGCGGTCGGAGGTGCTGCCGTCGTCCTCGAGCACGACTCCGGCGAGGAACCGGTCCACCACCCGGCGGAGCAGGCCGTCGACCCCGGCCCGGTCGAGCGCCTCCCGTCGGGTCACGTCCGGACGCTTGTCGAGGACGTCGGACAGCGTCCGACCCGGACGCGGGCGCAGCAGCGGAGCGGCCCACCGCGCGAGCGCGGCGACCTCGGCCGGGTGCCGACCGGCGACGCGCAGGGTCGCAGGGAGGAGACCCGGGCTGCGGAGCGGGTGGCCGAGGACGTCGAGCCCCCTGTCACCCCGCGCCGCGACACCGGCACCGAACGGCTGGAGCCGCAGCGCGTCGACGTCGACCCAGCGTCGTACGGCCGGGTAGGCGGGGTTGAGCACCTGGAAGCCGCGGTCGGCGAGGAACCCGTCGACGCGGTCGGTCCGGATGCGGCCGCCGACCTCGTCGGCGGACTCGAGGACCACGACGTCGCGCCCGGCACCCTGCAGCACCTGTGCGCACCGCAGGCCGGCCAGACCCGCTCCCACGACCACGACGTCGGCTCTCATGTCGCGACCCTAGCCAGCCATACGATGCGTCCCGTCAGCTGGCGCTCTTCAGCGCCTTGAGCTCGTCGCGGGCGGCGAGGACGTCGGCCTGCTGGCGGACGACGACCTCGCGGAAGCCGGCGCTGAGGTCCATCTTGAGCGCGTCCTCGTACTCCTTGACGGCGTGGTCCTCCCCGGTCTGGGCAGCCCCGAGCACGCCGTCCGGGTCGTCACCGGTCACGGCGTCCTTGAGGGACAGCCAGCCGCGGTGCACGGCCGCGGCCACAGTGCCGCTCTCGTCGACGTCGTCGCCGTACTCGTGGCCCATGTCGACGATCTCGCGCCAGAAGCCGGCACGCTGCTGCGAGAGCCTCTGCATCGTCGTGGCCCACTCCGGACGGTCGCTGTCACGCAGCTTGTCCGCCGCGGTGGCGTAGCCCTTCTCGCCGTCCTTCAGGGTCTCGACGAGCTCCTTGGCTGCCTTGGCGTCATCAGACACGTGTTTCTCCTTCGTAGGGAACCTGCCACGCTCGCCGACCCGGCCGGTCGACGGAACATCCCCCTGGGTGTGACGAGCCCTGCGAGCCCTCAGAGGGGTGTGTCCTCGGGCAGCACCCGCACGACGCTGACCGTCCCGGCGTCCCCCCCCAGCACGAGCCTGAGGCCGTCGAGGCGCTCCAGCGAGGCGCGTACGTCGTCGAGCTCGAGGCGGGTGTCTACGGCGATGTCGGCGTCGCGCACGGGCACGGCGTTCGCCGGCCACTCCTCTGAGGGGACCTCGAAGGGGTCGAAGTCGGTCTGTGCCGCGGACCAGAGCTGGAGCACTGCCTCGGCGACCATGTCGTCGACGGTGTCATCGGATGCCATGCGTGTGCCGTACCCACTGGGATGGGATTCACTGGCCGCATGGCGACCCGACTGCTCCTGCTGGCCGACACCCACGTCCCCCAGCGGGCTCGATCGCTGCCCGCCGACGTCTGGGCGGCGGTCGACGAGGCGGACGTCGTGCTGCACGCCGGCGACTGGGTCGACGTACGTCTCCTCGACGAGCTGGAAGCGCGCTCGCGCCAGCTGGTCGCGTGCTTCGGCAACAACGACCACGGCGAGCTCCGGGATCGGCTCCCCGAGGTCGCCAGGGTCTCGCTCGACGGGCTGAGGATCGCGGTCGTGCACGAGACCGGCCAGTCGAGGGGTCGCGAGGAGCGGATGGCTGCGGCGTACCCCGACGTCGACGTCCTCGTGTTCGGCCACAGCCACATCCCGTGGGACACCACCGCGGCCTCGGGGCTCCGCCTGCTCAACCCCGGCTCGCCCACCGACCGGCGGCGACAGCCCCACTGCACCTACATGACCGCCGTGGTGGACGACGGCGAGCTCCGCGACGTCGCGTTGCACCGGCTGCCGCTGCGGGGCGTGCGGTAGACAAGACCCATGTCCTCAATCCTCGTGCGTCCCCGTCGCGGCAAGATCATCGCTGGCGTCTGCGCCGGTCTGGCCGACCGGTTCGGCATCTCCCGCGGCCTGGTCCGGCTGCTGTTCGTGATCGGCGGCATCTTCGGTGCGGGCGAGATCGCCTACATCATCGGATGGATCCTGATGCCGAAGGGCGAGTGAGGCCTTGCCCGCCGTCCGGACCCGCCGCGCCAGGGCCGCCCGGAAGCGCAAGCGCCGGATGGCCGGGGTCGAGCACGACCTGAGCCCCACCGAGTGGTCGAGCCTGCAGGCCGCGTGGGGCGGTTGTGCCTACTGCGGCGCGTCCGGCGTCCCGCTCCAGAAGGACTGCGTCCTCCCGATCTCGCGCGGCGGGCGCTACACCGTCACCAACGTCGTGCCGGCCTGCGGGTCGTGCAACGCGAGCAAGTGCAACGACGAGGTCACCGGGTGGCTGCGGCGGAAGCGGCTCGACGAGCGGGCGTTCCTGGTCAGGCATGCCGAGGTCGTCGGCGGGCTCGCGGGATCAAGCAGCCAGGGAGAACAGGACCTGCTCGAGCCTGGCCTCGGCCGGACTCCTCCACCCGACGTCGGCTAGTCGCCGCGTCCCCGTGTGGTCGACGACGTACGTCGCTCCGTGCGGGTCGCGCCAGACGTAGATGCCCGGGAACGGTTGGCGCACCTCCCACGCACCGTGGGTCTTGATGCGGTGGTGGAAGGTCGTCATCGGGCCGTAGTTGCCCACCCTCGACTGACCGGGCGGCCCGCCTGACCGGTAGGGCTCCGTGTGGTCGATCTGCTGGTCACGTGAGGTGCTCACGCCCCAGGGGAAGGTGTCGGCCGGCGTCATCAGATGCAAGGCCTGCCGATGTCGGTCGGGGATCTCGTAGGCGTCGACCGGCGCCTGGCCCTCGATGTCGAGGGCCGGCCTGATGGTGAAGCGTGCGTGGGGGCCGAGGTGGGTGCGCACCCACTCCTCGGTGACGGGGCCGTGGCCCTCGGCGCGGGCTGTCCCGGTCGGCTCCGCGCCTGCGTAGGTGTGGACGTGGAGGGTCACGCTGGGCATCACGGTCGCCCAGTCGAGGTCGGGCTTCTCGGGGTCACCGTCGCGCCACTGGACGAACGCCTCGATGAGCGCGACGGCTGCATGGGGGTTGGCCAGGATGACGATCGCCTTGACCCTCCTGCGATCGCGGTCGTCGGTGTCGCCGAGGCTCGCGAGGATGTCGGCGAACCACTGGACGCGCGCGTCGAAGAGGGCGATGACCGGGAACGGCGCGCGGATGAAGAAGCCGCGCATCCCGTCGTCGGTGGAGCGAGTGGGGTTGGCGACCTGACGCTCGGCGTTGTCGCGCTCCTTCTGAGCCGCGGCCTCGGGGTCACTCGCGACCACGAGCCCGGTCACCAGGTCCTCGAAGCGGGACCACGGGATCCGACCGTCGGCGGGCTCGGCGGCGCGCTCGTCGACGTACGACGCCTGCTCTGCGGTCAGGTCGCGCGTGCGGCGCGCAACGAAGCGGGCGTACGACGCCTTGACCTCGAGGGCCTCCACGCGTCGCCACAGCTGCGGCAGCCGGATCATCAGGTCGAGTGCGTCGGCCATGAGCGAGTGCGCGGATCCCGACGAGAGGCCCAACCGGGCGCCGAGCGTCACCGCCGCGAACTCCGAGACGTCCGGCGTCCCGACCCCACCGAATCGCCGTACGCGCTCACGCCCGGGCAGCGCGCTCACCTCGGGGTCGAGGGTGTCGGGGTTGTTGAGGATCGCGACCTGTCCAGCGATCCGGAGCACCTGCGCCTCGCACTCGCGCTGGGTGCGCGCCACCTCGTCGGCGTGATCGAGGAGCTCGGCCTCGGTCAGCTCCTCGAGAGCGGTGGTCAGGTGCATGACTCCACTCAAGCAGGAGGGTCCGACAGTGGGGTCGGTCCCGCTGGCGGCCTTGGTCCTGCGTGACTCGACACGGTTCGACCCGCCCACTATGACGCAGCGTCTCGTGGGCGCGAGTCCGCACCTGACGGCATAGGTGGCCACCCCGGCACTCGTCTCAGAGTGCTCGATGAAGTTCCGATTAGCGCTCGACGATCTCTTCGTCGAACTCGAACGGCCCATCGAGGCGGCGTGTTACGGTGCGCAAAATTGTCGTGGCCTAGGACGGAAGCCCATGTCTCAAGTTGTTGGTTGGGCGCGAAGAGCTGCTCTCGCGTTTCCCGTTCTGCTTCTTCCCGCCAGCATCGCGCCGCCGGCCGCTCACGCCTACGACGAACCAAACATCAAACGTATTGATGCGCTTCGGATCGACGCAACCGACATGTTGACTCTTGGCAACCGGACCACCTACGTAGTTCGCATCGATTTCTCGGACCCAACATACGGCGCGCAAACTCGGACGCTCGCGCCGATGGAGGTCACCGATGAAACAAACTCGATGTGCGCGATCAAGAGTGACCTGAACCCGACACCCGATATCTACGTCACATTCAGCCCCGGAACCCCAGAAGCAGTAACGCTCAAGACGTTCTACCCTTCGGCCAGTTCGGACTGGTCCTCTCTCGAGGCCGTTCAAGCCACGGTCGCAGAGGCGCTGGCCGCTTTCGCGAAATCGAGGCAGCAGGTCTACAGAGCGAAGATCGCGGTGAGCAGAGCCAAGGCAGCTCTTGCCAAGGCCAAGGCGAGCAATCGTCCGGCAGCGATCCGCAGCGCAAAGGTCACTCTGGTGAAGGCGCGGAAGAAGCTTGCGGGATTGAAGGTCACCTTGGCTGACGCCAAAGCCTCGCTCGTCTCGGCAAGGCAAGACCTAGAGCAACTGCAGGGGTATATCGCGTACTGCCAGAGCCGACGCATCAATTGATCAGCGGAGGCCCGCGTCCCCGTCCTCCCCAAAATTCAAGCAACCGAGGTGTCGGTGCGGCACTGGAGCGAGCTCGACAACAAGCAATTCTTCTCCCCATTGGAGAGCGAGTAGAACCGTTGAGTGGATAGTTGACGCCACGATCGTTCGACAGCATGACAGCGGATGACCTGGCACCTTCGCGCTGAGGCGTACCTTGGGCCGCTGATCTCGTCTGTTGTAGATGTAACTTGTTCGCCCGACACGATGTCGGCGCGTCGTACCGCCGCGAACGCACCACAGGAAATGGAGCGTCCCCTACCCCTCGCGCCGCTCGTGCAGCCTCTGCTCCGCCTCAGCGCGGAATGCCAGGCAGGGAGCGTCCTCGCCCGGGTGCTTCTCGACCAGGTGGAAGATCCAGCGGTCCATCGCGGCCATGAACCCGTTGTCCGACCCCGCGCGGTGCGTGGACCAGGGACGGTGGCCGCGGGCCGTGCACGTCGTGCAGCTGATCCGGTAGAGGAACTGCTGGTCGCCGTCGAGGTCGATCTTCACGTGAGCCAGCGGACCCGCCTGGGTCGCGGCCTTGCGTTCCCGCGCTGATCGACTCGCCACCATGACCGGACCGTACCTGCCGTCACTCCCGCGGCAGCACCGAGGCAGCGAGCGCCGCTCCCCCACCGATGAGCCCGATCAGCACGAGCACGTCGAGCCGGTCGTCGGAGCGGTCAGAGGTCACCCACCACGTCGTCAGCGCGGCGACGATGACGAGCAGCCCGATGACCAGGTGCGCGACCGCCCGCGGTGCCGGGCCGACCCGCACGCGCGACGCGGCGAGGCGGCGTTCCTCCTCCGCCCTGGCCCAGGCCGCAGCCTGCTCCGGGGTCCGCGAGCGCGGGGGTGAGGGTTCCGTCGACACCCGTGCATTCAACCGCCATGATGTGACCCCCGCCACACAGGATCGATCAGGAGATGCCATGGCTCACGAGATCCCTGCCGACGTCGCAGCAGTCCGCGAGGAGTACGAGGCCCGCATCCTCGGCCTGCACATGCCGGCCACGGTGCGCCAGGCCGCGGAGAGGTTCGGCGACCAGCCGGCCTTCTCCGACCGGTTCGACGTGCCCGAGGGCGAGACCTGGTCGACGATCTCGTGGGCGCAGACGTGGGAGCAGACCCAGCGGGTGGCCGCCGCCCTGATCGCGCTCGGCGTCGAGAAGGGCGACCCGGTGGCGATCATGGCCGCCAACCGCACGGCGCACACCCTGGCCGACTACGGCGCGATGACGGCCGCGGCCGTCCCGATGTCCATCTACAACACGCTCGCCCAGGACCAGGTCGCCTTCATCGCCGGCGAGTCCCGACCCGTCGTGGTGATCCTCGAGGACCGTGACCGCTACCAGCGCTGGGAGAAGGCGCTCGCCGACGTCGACTCGATCCGCCACGTCGTGATGCTGGCCGACGCCGACAGCGTCGACGACCCGCGCGTGATGACGTGGGACGACCTCCTCGCCCGCGGCGACGACACCAGTGGCGTCGAGGAGCGGATGGACCGGATCACCCCCGACCTGCCGGCGACCTTCCTCTACACCTCGGGCACGACGGGCAACCCCAAGGGCGTCGTGCTCACCCACCACAACGTGATGTTCGAGGCCGTCTCGACGCTCGACAACGCCGGCCTGAGCGGTCCGCAGCGCACCGTCTCCTACCTCCCGCTCGCCCACATCGCCGAGCGGGTGCTGGCGACGTACGCCCCTCCCTTCCTCGGCAGCCACGTCCACGCGATCCCCGACCCCGCCGGCCTGCTCGGCGCGCTCGGCGAGGTGCACCCGACGGCGTTCTTCGGCGTCCCGCGGGTCTGGGAGAAGATCAAGACCGGCATCTCGGCCAAGCTCGCGGAGGACCCGAACCCCGACAACCAGGAGCTCGTGAAGAACGCGATGGCTGCGGGTCTCGCGTGGACGCAGGCCCACGAGTACGGCAACGAGATGACGCCGGAGGTCGCGGAGGCCTACGCGAAGGCGGACGAGGCGATCCTCGGGTTCCTCCGGCTGCTGCTCGGGCTCGACCAGGTCGAGTGGGCGGCCAGCGCCGCCGCGCCGATGCCGCTGGAGGTCGCGAAGTTCATGGGCGGCCTCGGCCTGCGGGTGTACGACGTCTACGGCATGACCGAGACCACGGGAGCCTTCACCTCCAACGGCCCCGAGCACTTCAAGCTCGGCACCGTCGGCGTACCCAACCCCGGCATCGAGGTGCGCCTCGACGAGGACGGCGAGATCCTGGTCCGCGGGCCGGTCAACACCCCCGGCTACCACCTCCAGGAGCAGGCGACCCGCGCGCTCATCGACGAGGACGGCTGGATCCACACCGGGGACATCGGCACCGTCGACGAGGACGGCTTCTACTCCATCATCGACCGCAAGAAAGAGCTGATCATCACCTCCGCGGGCAAGAACATCGCGCCCTCCAACATCGAGAACTACCTCAAGGAGTCGCCGATCGTGGGGCACGCGATGGCCCTCGGCGACGGCCAGTCCTACGTCGTCGCGATCCTCACCCTCGACGGCGAGATCGCGCCGCTGGTGGCCGCGAAGATGGGCGTCGAGTTCACCGACCTCGCCGACCTCTCGACCAAGCCGCAGATCCGGGCGATGGCGCAGGCGGCCGTCGACAAGGCCAACGAGCGGCTATCCAGGCCCGAGCAGGTCAAGGCGTGGGAGCTGCTCCCCGACGAGTGGACCGCGGAGTCGGAGGAGCTCACGCCGACGCTGAAGCTCAAGCGACGGGTCGTGAAGACGAAGTACGCCGACGTGGTGGACTCCCTCTACACGTGACCTTCGACCTGCAGGCCCACCGCGGGGGCGCCGGGCTCTGGCCGGAGAACACCCTCGAGGCCTTCGGCCGATCTCTCGCGCTGGGCGTCTCGACGCTCGAGCTCGACGTCCACCTCACCGCGGAGGACGACGTCGTCGTGGCCCACGACGCCGCGCTCGCCGACGCGCGCCTCATCCGCCGGCTCACCCGCCCCGACCTCCCGCCGACGATGCCGCTGCTGCGCCAGGTCGCCGCCCTGCTGCGCGAGCGCGGCGCCGACCCGGTGCGGATCAACCTCGAGATCAAGTACGACGCCCTCGACGCGGCCCAGCTCACCACCCGCGAGGCCTTCGTGGCCAAGGTCGTCGAGGCGCTGGACATCGACGGAATGGTCGGGCGCACCAGCATCCAGTGCTTCGACTGGGGCGTGCTCACCCGGGTCGCGGACGCGGAGCCGGCGCTGGAGCGCAACCTGCTCGTCTCGCCGAAGTACCTGAAGGGCACTCCCTCCCCGTGGTTCGACGGGCTGGCCGTCGACACCCACTTCGTGCGCACCGCGGCGGCGGAGGGCTTCACGGCCATCTCGCCGATCCACGGCTCGCCGTTCGCAGCCGGCGTGGAGGACCCGTCGTACAAGCCGTTCGCGACCGCCGCGCTCGTCGACGAGGCGCACGGGGTGGGCCTGCGCGTCATCCCCTACGTCGTCGACGACGAGCCCACCATGCGCCACCTCGTCCGCCTCGGGGTCGACGGCCTGATCACCAACCACCCCGAGCGGTTGCGCCAGGTGCTGTCGAGCGAGGGCCGCGCGCTGCCGGAATCCTTCCCCGGTGGAGGCAACCCCGACGCCGTCCCGGGCGTCTCCTCAGCATGACCATCGTCCGCACCGCCGTCCTCGCCGCGACCACGCTCGTGCTCGCGTCCGCCCTCGCGCCCGCCACCGCCGGGGAGCAGGCCGCACGCACGGTCCTCGACGTCTCCGACCTCGAGCAGGGCGCCCCTCCCGAGATCGCCTGGTCCGAGCGACGCTCGGGCAGCACCGTCATCCACGGCACCGACGGGACACGGACGCCGGTCTCCAACCGGCTCGACCAGTTCGCGCGGATGGGCTCGGGCTACGTCGTCCAGACGATCGGCGGCCGTCCCACCACCCGCTGGATCGCCGCCGACGGCACCCCGGGCCGCGGCGAGTGGCGCACCGGCTACGGCCTCGCCGTCTCGCCGAAGGGACAGGTCGTCGCCTTCGCCGGCCGCGCCGGCCGGGTGTGGACGATCGACCAGGAGGGCGACCGGGTCCTCCGCTTCAACCGACCGCCGGTCACCGGCACCGCCCACGCGGCTGCGGTCACCGGCGAGAACTGCAAGGAGGGCGAGGGCGACCCGGGCTTCGGCTGCTCGATCGCCGTCAACGGCCCGCACCGCGCGTTCTACACCTCCTCGCACGGCATCGTCGACACGGTCCCCCACCTGCGCCAGACCGACACCGGCCGCGGCCGGTGGCTCGGCGGCACCACCTCCGTCACCGACTTCGGGTCGTGCAGCGCGATGCTGCGCAGCTGGCAGGTGAAGTGGCGCACCTGCGACAACCAGCTCTCGGACATCTCGCCCGACAACCGCCACGTCCTCGGCACCCCGGCGTACGCCGACGGCTTCGGCCCCACCGCCCTCGACGTCCTCACGACGTCCGACGGCTCCGTGGTCCGCTCGTTCACCTCGGCACGCGACGGCAGCTCCGCGACGTACTTCGACGAGGTCTGGGAGGACGCCGCGCACGTGCTCGTCGTGACCTACCAGGACGGCAAGTGGGCGGTGGTGCGGCTCGGCGTGGACGGCTCGATGGAGTACGCCGTCGCCCCGCGCCGCGGATCGGTGGACGCCTTCTCGCCGTTCCGGCTGCAGACGCGCTGACCCCCTGTCTAGACCTCGGGGGAATCACCGATGCACGATGTCGGTCCCGGCTGGTCGACTGGACGCATGAACCGACAGCTCGCGGGATCGCTCACAGGACGCATCAGCAAGTGGATCGTCCTCGTCGCGTGGATCGTGGTGACCGTCGGCGCAGCGGGCTTCGCCAGCAAGCTGGCCGACGTCCAGAACAACGAGGCGTCCTCCTGGCTGCCGGCCTCGGCGGAGTCCACCCGCGCGCTCGAGCGGCTCGGCCCGTTCCAGGACCCCAACGCCATCCCCACGCTCGTCGTCTACGAGCGCGAGGGCGGGCTCACCGAGGAGGACCTCGCCGCGATCGAGGAGGACGCCGCGGAGTTCGCCACGATGGAGGGACTAGCCGCCCTGGGCGCGCAGGGTGCGCCCCCGGTCATCAGCCCCGCCGCTGCCCAGGAGATCGGCATCCCGGCGATCTCGGAGGACGGCGAGGTGGCGCAGACCCAGATCACCTTCGACCTCGGGGCCGACGGCTGGAACAAGCTGCCCGACATCGCGACCGACCTGCGCGACATCGCCGCGATCGACGGGGTCGAGACCTACATCGCCGGCGCCGGCGGCCAGGCCGCCGACGCGGCCGAGGCCTTCGGCGGCATCGACTCCACGCTGCTGGTCGCGACGCTGTCGGTGGTCATCCTCATCCTGCTCTTCACCTACCGCAGCCCGGTGCTGTGGATCCTGCCGATCTTCTGTGCCGGTGTTTCGCTCTTCGCCGCGCAGGCGCTCATCTACTTCCTCGCCAAGTATGCCGACCTCACCGTCAACGGCCAGTCCTACGCGATCCTCACGATCCTGGTGATCGGCGCCGGCACCGACTACGCACTGCTGCTCGTCGCCCGCTACCGGGAAGAGCTCCGTCGCCACGAGGACCGCCACGAGGCGATGGCGTTCGCGCTGCACCGGGCCGCGCCCGCGATCCTCGCCAGCGCCGCCACGGTCGTCCTGGGCATGCTGTGCCTGCTCTTCGCCGAGATGAACTCCACTGCGGGGCTCGGCCCGGTGGCCGCCATCGGCATCGCGGTCACGTTCGTGGTCATGGTGACGCTGCTGCCCGCGCTGCTCGTGATCACCGGCCGCTGGGTGTTCTGGCCGCGCCGCCCGTCGTTCGGGTCCCCCGAGCCCACCCAGTCCGGCATCTGGGCACGGGTCGGCCGCGCGATCGCCCCTCGCCCGCGGCGGGTCTGGGTCATCACGTCCGCGTTGCTCGCCGTGGCGTGCCTGGGCCTCTTCACCCTCAACACCAACGGCCTCAGCACGGAGGACACCTACACCACCGACTTCGAGTCCGTGACGGGCCAGCAGACGCTCGTTGAGCACGGCCTGCTCGACCAGTCCAACACCGTCCTGGTGGTCGCCAACGCCGACGAGGGCGAGGCCGTGGCCGCCGCCATGGTCGGGCTCGAGGGCGTCGAGGCGCCCTCACCCCCGGTGGTCCAGGAGGACGTGGCGTTCATCCAGGCGACGATCACCTCCGACCCGTCCACCCAGGCCGCCTTCGACACCGTCGAGCGGGTCCGCGACGCGGTGCACGACGTCGACGGCGCCGACGCGCTGGTGGGCGGGGGCTCGGCGTTCTTCCTCGACACCCTCAACGCCTCCGAGCGCGACAGCATCGTGATCATCCCGATCATCCTGGTCGTGGTGCTGCTGATCCTGATGGCGCTGCTGCGCTCGGTGCTCGCGCCGGTCATCTTGATGGTCACCGTCGTGCTGTCGTTCGGTGCCGCGCTCGGACTGTCGTCGCTGCTCTTCACCTACGTCTTCGGCTTCGCCGGGGCGGACCCGAGCTTCCCGCTGTTCGCCTTCGTGTTCCTCGTGGCACTGGGCATCGACTACAACATCTTCCTGATGACCCGCGTCCGCGAGGAGACGATGCACCACGGCACCCGCAAGGGAGCCCTCGTGGCGCTGACCTCGACCGGAGGCGTGATCACCAGCGCCGGGCTCGTCCTCGCGGCGACGTTCCTCGTGCTGGGCACGATCCCCGTGGTGTTCCTCGCCGAGCTGGGCGTCGCGGTCGCCCTCGGCGTCATCCTCGACACCATGATCGTCCGCTCCGTGCTCGTCACCGCGATCAACATGGACCTCGGCGGCAAGGTCTGGTGGCCGAGCAGGCTCGACGACGACGACCACCACCTCAGCCTCGACGAGATCGAGGCGCCGATCGAGACGGTGCACTGACCTCTAGCGCGAGGGCAGGGTCAGGATCTCCGCACCGTCCTCGGTGATGGCGATCGTGTGCTCGCTGTGGGCCGTCAGGCAGCCGGTGGCGCTGCGGAGCGTCCAGCCGTCCTCGTCGGTGACGAGCTCGTCGGTGTCGGCCATGATCCACGGCTCGAGGGCGAGCAGCAGGCCGGGGCGGAGCTTGTACCCACGGCCCGGTCGGCCGTCGTTGGAGACGTGCGGGTCCTGGTGCATCGTCGTGCCGATGCCGTGGCCGCCGAACTGCATGTTGATCGGGTAGCCGGCCTCACGCAGGACGCTGCCGATCGCGTGGGAGAGGTCACCGATCTTCGCGCCCGGACCGGCCGCGGCGATGCCGGCCGCCAGCGCGCGCTGCGTGGTCTCGATCATCTCGACGCTCCCGGCCGGTCGGCTCTCCCCCACGACGAAGCTGATCGCGGAGTCGGCGGCGACGCCGTCGAGCCGGACCGCGAGGTCGAGGGTCAGCAGGTCGCCGTCGGCGAGCCGCTGGTCGCGCGGGCGACCGTGCAGCACCGCGTCGTTGACGGCGGTGCAGACGTAGTGGCCGAACGGCCCGCGGCCGAAGGACGGCGCGTAGTCGACGTAGCAGGACTCGGCGCCCGCGTCGCGGATCATCTCGGCGGTCCACCGGTCGAGCTCGAGCAGGTTGGTGCCGACCATGCTCCGCCCGCGCAGCGTGGCGAGGATGTCGGCGACCAGGGCGCCCGTACGACGGGCCCGGTCGACCTGGACGGGCGTGAGGATCTCGATCATCGTGGAGCCATCATCTCAGCCCCAGCTTCTGGCAGCGCTTCTCGGCGGTCCCGCTGCACAGCTCGTCGAGGGTCAGCACGCCCTGTCCCACCAACACGGAGGTCAGGTCGTCGATCGTGACGTCCTGGTGCTCGTAGAGCCAGGACTCGACGCCGTCGACCTCCTGCGCGTCCGCCCCACCCATGTCGTCGAGCGGCGTGCCGGCGAGCAGCGCGACGGCGACGTCGGCAGCCTGGTCGCTCATCGCGCGGGTCGGGACGTAGGTCATCGACTCCTCGTCGCCGAGGAGCACGTCGCGCGCCGCCTGCAGGTCGTCCGTCGACTGCGTGGGGACGTCGCCGCCCTCCAGGCCGACGAAGCGGTCCGACCCCGGCACCAGCTCGCCGAGCGACACGACGGGCACCTCGGGACCGGTCAGGGACGCGAGGTCGTCGACGTCGACCGGCACGACGACGATCACGTCGGAGCTGCGGGCCTCTGCCTGACGGACCTGGCTCCGCTGCGTGTCCGCGTCGCCCTCGCTGTCGTACACCGTGACGCGGCACTCGTCGCAGGTCGCCTCGACCCGGTCGGTGAACTGCTCGGCGTCGACCGCGCGCGACGTGGAGTCGGAGGCGTCGGCGACCAGCAGCGCGATCGTCGGCTCGTCGCCGTCGCACCCCGCGAGGAGGGGCGCGAGGACCACGAGGGCGCAGGTCAGCAGTCGGGCTCGCAACATCGGGCCCGAGGCTATCGTGACCGCCATGACCGACCTCGACCTCCTCGCCCCAGCCGTGCCGCGGTCCGAGGAGATCCTCACTCCCGAGGCCCTCGCGTTCGTCGCCGACCTCGACGAGCGCTTCCACGACCGCCGCGACGACCTGCTGGCCGCGCGCCGGACGCGCCGCGAGGAGATCGCCCGCACCGGCACCCTCGACTTCCTGCCCGGGACGGCCGACGTCCGCGCGGGCGACTGGCGGGTGGCGGACGTCCCCGCTGACCTCCGCGACCGGCGCGTCGAGATCACCGGGCCGACCGAGCCCAAGATGGCGATCAACGCCCTCAACTCGGGCGCCCGCGTGTGGCTCGCCGACCTCGAGGACGCCAACACGCCCCACTGGCGCAACGTCGTCGGCGGCCAGCTCACGCTGCGCGACGCCGTCAGAGGACAGCTGGCGTTCACCTCGCCCGAGGGCAAGGAGTACGCCGTCGCCGACCCCGCGTCGACGCCGGTCGTGCTGCCGCGGCCCCGCGGCTGGCACTTCGACGAGGCGCACCTGATCCGCGACGGCCGCCCGGTGGTGGCAGCCCTGGTCGACTTCGGCCTGCACTTCTTCCACAACGCGCGCGAGCTGCTCGCCCAGGACAGCGGGCCCTACTACTACCTGCCGAAGATGGAGTCGCACCTCGAGGCGAGGCTCTGGGACGAGGTCTTCACCCACGCCGAGCAGGCGCTCGGCGTGCCGTACGGCTCGGTGCGCGCCACCGTGCTGATCGAGACGATCACCGCCGCCTTCGAGATGGACGAGATCCTCTACGAGCTGCGCGACCACGCCGCCGGTCTCAACGCCGGCCGCTGGGACTACCTGTTCAGCATCATCAAGAACTTCCGCGACGCGGGTCCCGGCTTCACGCTCCCCGACCGCAACGCGGTGACCATGGCAGCGCCGATGATGAAGGCCTACAGCGACCTGCTCGTGCAGACCTGCCACCGACGGGGCGCCTTCGCGATCGGCGGGATGGCGGCGTTCATCCCGAGCCGGCGCGACCCGGAGGTCAACGAGCGCGCCTTCGCCAAGGTGCGCGAGGACAAGACCCGCGAGGTACGGGCCGGCTTCGACGGCTCGTGGGTGGCCCACCCCGACCTCGTCCCGCTGTGTGCCGAGGTCTTCGACGAGGCCCTGGCCGGTCGCGACAACCAGCTCGACGTCACCCGCGACGAGGTCTCGGTGTCCGCGGCCGACCTGCTCGCCGTCGGCGAGACACCGGGCGAGCGGACCGAGGCCGGGCTGCGCGGCAACGTGCGGATCGGCATGCAGTACCTCCACGCCTGGCTGTCCGGCAACGGCGCCGCCGGCATCGACAACCTCATGGAGGACGCGGCCACCGCCGAGATCTCCCGCTCCCAGGTCTGGCAGTGGGTCCACAGCGGCGCCACCCTCGACACCGGCGAGGCGGTCACCCGGGAGCTCGTCGAGCGGGTCGTCGAGGAGGAGTTCGCGGCGCTCGAGGGCAGCCTGGACGACGACGCGCGCCGGCTCTTCGTCGACTGCGCGCTCGGCGAGGACTTCCCCGACTTCCTGACGCTCAGGGCGTACGACGTGCTGCTGGCGCGAGGCGATTGACCGGCCGCACGAAGCCGCCGGAGGCGATCTGCTCGCCGCCCACCCAGACGTCGGCCACGTCGGCGTCCGAGGCGAGGGCGAAGATCTTGCCGAGCTCGGACTCCGGCGAGTCGGCGTGCCGCAGGCCGATGTCGAGCGCCGTTCCGGGCGGCGGCCGGAGCAGGAGGGCGTCGAACTGCTTGCCCTCCGACAGGTCGCCGACGGTGTCGGCCAGGCCGAGCGCGGCCGCGCCGGCCGACGTGCTCAGGTGGAGCAGGTGCCCGGCACCGAGCGGCATCCCCTCCGCACCCATGAGGTGCTGGAGGAAGTAGGCCTGCAGGCCCTCCTTGAAGATCGAGAACCCGGTGCCGGCCCCGACGTCGCTGCCGAGCGCGACGCGTACGCCCGCGTCGAGGTGGCGGCGCAGCGGGAACAGCCCGGAGCCGAGCGCGGCGTTGCTGGTCGGGCACCAGGCCACCGACGACCCGCGGGCCGCCATCACGGCGAGCTCGGCGTCGGTGGGGTGCACGTCGTGGGCGAGGACGGAGAGCGGGCCGAGGAGGGCGTGGTGGTCGTAGGTGTCGACGTAGTGCGCGCGGTCGGGGAACTGACCGGCGACGGTGGCGACCTCGGCGTTGTTCTCGTTGACGTGGGAGGTGAAGCAGACGTCGCGCACCGACTCCATCACCGCACCGCAGGCGGCCAGGATCGGGTCCGAGGCGGACAGCGAGAAGCGCGGCGTGACGGCGTAGCGCAACCGTCCGCTGCCGTGCCAGCGCGTCGCCAGCTCGACGGACTCGTCGTAGGCCCGCTCCGGGGTGGTCAGCAGCGGCTCGGGCAGGATCCGGTCGCTCACCACGAGGCCGCTGGT
This sequence comes from Nocardioides glacieisoli, assembly GCF_004137245.1. Classification (GTDB taxonomy): domain Bacteria; phylum Actinomycetota; class Actinomycetes; order Propionibacteriales; family Nocardioidaceae; genus Nocardioides; species Nocardioides glacieisoli. The sequence goes on along the minus strand of NZ_SDWS01000003.1, from coordinate 142,222 downwards.
CACCCGCAGCCCGAAGCGCTCGGCCTCGGCGAAGAGGGCGTCGACGGCGGAGGCGAAGTGCGACCCGAAGACCAGCGACGTGGTCGTCCCGGCCGAGACCAGGCCGGCGACGAACTCGCCGGCGATGGTGGCGGCGTACGCCGGTGACGCGAGGCGCTGCTCCTCCGGCAACGCGCACCGGTCGAGCCACTCGAGCAGCGGCATCCCGAGCGCGCCGATCACCCGCACCTGCGGGAAGTGGACGTGGGTGTCGACCAGCCCCGGGAGCAGGATGCCGTCGCGCAGGTCGATCACCGGCGCCGTGGGATGAGCCTCGGCAACCGTCGCGAACGGGCCGCGGGCGACGATGGTGCCGTCGTCGTGCGACACGAGCAGGCCGAGGTCGTCGTCGTGTCGGAACCCCGGACCGTCGGCGCTCGTGAACGGGTCGACGGGCGTGTCGAAGGCCCGGGCCCGGTAGAGGAACCCCGGGCTCGCAGCGGCGTCGATCATCGGACCGCCCGCGCCCGGTCGGCGGCGAACAAATCAAGCAGCTCGGCCGCGACCGACACCGCGATCGTGGCCGGCTCCTTGCCGCTGCCTCCCAGACCGGGCAGTCCGATCGGGCAGCGGATCCGGGCGATGGTCGGCTCGTCGTGGCCCTCGACCGTCAGGCCGGTGCGGAACCGGGTCCACTTCGCGTCGGACCCGATGAGGCCGATCGTGGCGAGGTGGGTGCACCGCAGCGCGGCGTCGCAGAGCGCGAAGTCCTCTGCGTGGTCGTGCGTCATCACGAGGACGTGGGTGCCGGGCGGGATCGCGCCGAGGGCGAGCTCGGGGACGGGCGCACGGTGGACCTCGACCCGCGCCTCGCCCGCCAGCACCGGGGCCAGCCGGTCGTCGGCCAGCTGGCCGGCGCGCGAGTCGACGAGGTGGAGGTCGAGGTCGTGGCCGGACAGGACCCGGGCCAGCTCGAGCCCGACGTGGCCCACGCCGAAGACGGCGACGGACGGAACGACCGGCAGCGGCTCGAGGAGCAGCGTGACCTCGCCCCCGCAGCACTGGCGGCCGTGGTCGGTGCGCGCCTTGTCGCTCAGCCCGACCTCGAGCCGCTCGGGCTCGGCGGCTCCCGCGACGAGCATCGCCCGGGCGCGGGCGACGGCCGTCTCCTCGAGGTTGCCGCCGCCGACGCTGCCCCAGGTGCGCGCCTCGGCGACGACCATCTTCGCGCCGGCGTCGCGCGGTGCGTGGCCGCGTACGTCGGTCACCGTGACCAGGACGCCCGCCTCCCGCTGCGTGCGGAGCCGTTGGACGGCGGTCAGCCAGCTCACGTCGCACTCCGCTCGGAGGTCGGGTGGAGGGCGGGTGCATCCGGGTCCGGCGGGTCCGGGACGATGCCCGGGAGTCCGTCCACCACGTGGTCGGGGCCGGAGGTGCGGGCCTGCTCGACCGCCCAGAACACCGCCTCGGGCGTGGCCGGCGAGGGCAGGTCGACGCTGGTGCCCTCGGGGCCGAACGCCGCGGCCGCCTCGCGCAGCGCCTCGCGGACGGCGAAGGCCAGCATCAGCGGCGGCTCCCCGACCGCCTTGGAGCCGTAGACCACACCGTCCTCGTGGGCCTGCTCGAGCAGCGCGACGTGGAGCTCGTCGGGCAGCTCGCCGAGGCTCGGCAGCTTGTAGGTGCTGGCCGACTGCGTGGTGAGCCGACCGCGGCCGGGACCGTCGCTCTCGTCCCACCGCAGGTCCTCGAGCGTCAGCCAGCCCACGCCCTGGGCGAAGCCGCCCTCGACCTGCCCGATGTCGACGAGCGGCGAGAGGCTGTCGCCGGCGTCCTGCACGATGTCGACGCGCCGGGTGGTGTGCGCGCCGGTGAAGCCGTCGACCTCGACCTCGGCGGCCGCGACACCGTAGGCGAAGTACTTGAACGGGTGTCCCTGCATCGCCGTGGAGTCCCAGTGGATGCCCTCGGTGCGGTAGAAGCCGGCCGCCCACAGCTGCACGCGCCCGAAGTACGCCTCGCGCACCAGGTCGTCCCACGCCAGGCCGCGCCCGGCGTCGACCTCGCGCAGCCGCGTCGTGATCTGCTCGCAGGCGTCCTTGACGGCCCCGCCGTTGAGGTCGGCGCTCGAGCTGGCCGCGGTCGCCGAGGTGTTGGGCACCTTGTCGGTGCGGGTCGGCGCGAGTCGTACGCGCTGGAGCGGGATCCCGAGGCTGGTCGCTGCCACCTGCAGCATCTTCGTGTGCAGCCCCTGCCCCATCTCGGTGCCGCCGTGGTTGATCAGCACCGAGCCGTCCTTGTAGACGTGCACGAGCGCCCCGGCCTGGTTGAAGGCGGTGAAGTTGAAGGAGATCCCGAACTTCAGCGGGGTCACCGCGAGGGCGCGCTTGACGTGCTCGTGGCCGGCGTTGAACTCCGCGACCTCGCGGCGGCGGCGCGCGACCTCACCGGTCTCGAGCACCTGGTCCCACGCGGCGACGACGCGCTCCGGGTGGCGGACGGGTTGACCGTACGGCGTCGCCTGCCCGTCGACGTAGAAGTTGCGACGCCGCAGCTCGACCGGGTCGATGCCGAGGAGCGGGGCGCACCGGCCGAGGACGTCCTCGATGACGAGCATCCCCTGCGGACCGCCGAAGCCGCGGAACGCGGTCTGCGACGTCTTGTGGGTGTGCGCCACCCGGCCGTGGACGCGCACGTGCGGGATCCAGTAGGCGTTGTCGACGTGGCAGAGCGCCCGGGCGAGCACCGGCTCGCTGAGGTCGAGGCTCCAGCCGCCGTCGGAGGTGAGCGTCGCCTCGAGCGCGGTGAACCGGCCGTCGTCGTCGAACCCGACCCGCCACTGCGCGTGGAAGCCGTGCCGCTTGCCAGTCATGGTCATGTCGTGGGTGCGGTTGAGGCGCAGCCGGACCGGCCGGCCCGTGAGCGTCGCCCCCAGCGCAGCGACGGCGGCGAAGCCGTGCGGCTGCATCTCCTTGCCGCCGAAGCCGCCGCCCATCCGCAGGCACTGCACGGTGATCTCGTGGGACTGCCGCCCCAGCACGTGGGCGACGATCTCCTGCGTCTCGGTGGGGTGCTGGGTGCTGCTCTGCACGAACACCTGTCCCCCCTCGTCGACGAGGGCGAGCGAGGCGTGGGTCTCGAGGTAGAAGTGCTCCTGGCCGGCCATCTCGGTGATGCCGCTGAACACGTGGGCAGCGCCGGCGAGGCCCTGCTCGACGTCACCGCGCGTGACGACGGGCTGGCCGCCCTGGAAGCTCTCCGCGTCGATCGCCTCGGTCAGCGCCACGACCGCGGGCAGCTGCTCGTAGTCGACCTCGACGGCGGCCGCGCCCAGCCGGGCGGCCTCGAGCGTCTCCCCCAGCACCCAGCAGACCGCGTGCCCGACGAACATCACGATCTCGGGGAAGAGCGGCTCGTCGTGCTTCACGCCGGCGTCGTTGATGCCCGGCACGTCGTCGGCGGTGAGCACGCGGACCACCCCGGCGACCGCCAGTGCGGGCTCGGTGTCGACGCGGCTGACCCGGGCGTGCGGGTGCGGCGAGCAGACCGGGTGCGCGTGCAGCGCTCCGGGAGTCCGGATGACGAGGTCGTCGGTGTAGAGCGCCTCACCGGTGACGTGCAGCGCCGCGCTCTCGTGGGGCAGCGCGAGCCCGACGACGGCGTCGCCGGGACGGTCGGAGAGGTGGCTCATCGCGACTCCCCCTCCTGCGAGCCTTCGCTCCACCAGGCCCGCAGGGCGTTGCCGAGCATCGCGGAGCGGTACGCCGCGCTCGCCCGCTGGTCGTCGATCGGGGTGCCCTCCCCCGCCATGACCGCGGCCGCCTCCTCGACGGTGTCGAGGGTCCACGGCCGACCTTCCAGCGCCGCCTCGGTGGCGAGCGCCCTGATCGGCGTGGCCGCGACGCCACCGAGCCCGATCCGGGCCCTCGCGACGGTGCCGTCGACGACGTCGAGCGCGGCGGCGACGGCCACGCTGGAGATGTCGTCGAGGCGCCGCTTCGAGATCTTGCGGAAGGTGGTGTGCGACGCCAGCGGCGTCGGGATCCGCACGCTGCGGATCAGCTCGTCGGGGCGCTTCACGCTCTCGCGGTAGCCGGTGAAGTAGTCCGCGAGGGCGACCTCGCGATACCCGTCGGCCGACGCGAGCACGAGCCTCGCATCCAGGGCGAGCAGGGCCGGCGCCAGGTCGCCGATCGGCGACGCGGTGCCGAGGTTGCCGCCGATGGTCGCACCGTTGCGGATCAGCCGCGACGCGAAGAGCGGCCAGACCCGGTCCAGCAGCGGGACGCTGCCGCCGAGGCCGGCCTCGACCTCGCTGAGGGTGAGTGCCGCGCCGATCTCGATCTCGTCGCCGACCACCAGCTGCCGCAGCTCGGGCAACCGGTCGACCGCGACGACGTACGACGCCCGGCGGCCGCGGAGGTTGACCTCCACACCCCAGTCGGTGGAGCCGGCGACCACGGTCGCGTCCGGGTGCTCGGCGAGCAGGGCGAGGGCGTCGTGGAGGTCGGCAGGACGGGCGAAGTCGTCGAGCCGGGTGGGCACGCTCGCGGGCGCGGCATGCATGCAGCGCTCGGCGAACGGGTCGTCGGCAGGGGCGGGGCCGAGCGCGGCCGCCGCGTCGCGGATCGGCCGGTAGCCCGTGCAGCGGCAGAGGTTGCCGCCGATGGCGTGGAGGTCGAAGTCCTCGCGGCCGGGCCGGTAGTACTCGGCGGCCATCGAGCAGACGAACCCGGGCGTGCAGTAGCCGCACTGCGACCCGCCACGCTCCGCGAGCTCGGCCTGGACCGGGTGCAGGTCGTCGGGGCTGCCGAGGCCCTCGGCCGTGACGACCTCCTGGCCGTCGAGGGCGGCAGCGGGCACGAGGCAGGCGTTGACCGGCGTCCACCGGCTGCCCTCGCCGTCGGGGCGCGCGACCATCACGGCGCAGGCGCCGCACTCCCCCTCGGCGCAGCCCTCCTTGGCCCCGGTGAGGCCGAGGCCGCGCAGGAAGTCGAGCGCGTTGGTGTGGGCGGGCGTCGCACCGAGCGCGCGCGGGCGCCCGTTGACGGTGATGTGTGGCTCGGTCATCGGATCCCCAGCCGCGGGTGCCGGTTGACGTCCTTGTAGAGCAGGTAGCGGAACCGGCCCGGTCCGCCGGCGTAGCAGGCCTGCGGGCAGAAGGCACGCAGCCACATGAAGTCGCCCGCCTGCACCTCGACCCAGTCCTTGTTGAGCAGGTAGACCGCCTTGCCCTCGAGGACGTAGAGGCCGTGCTCCATGACGTGCGTCTCGGGGAAGGGGATCGCGCCGCCGGGCTCGAAGCTGACGATGTTGACGTGCATGTCGTGGCGCACGTCGAGCGGGTCGACGAAGCGCTGCGTGCCCCAGGCGCCGTCGGTCCCGGGCATCGGCTCGATCGCCACGTCGACCTCGGCGGTGACGAACGGCTCGGGCACCTCGACGCCGTCGACCCGCTCGTAGGCCTTGCGGATCCAGTGGAAGGTCGCCCCCTCGTCGCCGTCGTTGCGCAGCGTCCACGCGGCGCCCGGCGGGAGGAAGGCGTAGCCGCCGGCACCCATCCGGTGCTGCACCCCGTCGATCGCCAGCGCCACGGTGCCGCCGACGACGAACAGCACGCTCTCGGCGTCGGGGTCGTCGTCGGGGCGGTCCGAGCCGCCGCCCGCGGCCACCTCGACGACGTACCACGAGAAGGTCTCGGCGAAGCCGGACAGCGGGCGGGCGATCACCCAGAGCCGGGTGTCGTCCCAGTGGGGCAGCCGGCTGGTGACGATGTCGCGCATGGTGCCGCGCGGGAGCACGGCGTACGCCTCCGTGAAGACGGCGCGGTCGGTCGTGAGCTCGGTCTGCGCAGGCAGCCCACCCGTGGGCACGTGGTAGTTCATCGGTCTCCCCTTCTCAACAGCCGTCCGCGCGGGTCGTCGGCGAGTTCGATCTGTGCACCGCGCAACCAGGTCGCGCGGACGGTGCCGGTGAGCGTACGCCCGGCGTAGGGCGTGACCGGGTTCTTGTGGTGCAGCCTGGTGACGTCCACCGTCCACGACTCCTCGGGCGCGAAGACGCAGAGGTCGGCGTCGGCCCCGACCGCGATCTCCCCCTTGCCGGTCAGCCCGACCCGACGGGCCGGCGTCGTCGACATCCAGCGCACGACGTCGGTCAGCGGCACGCCCCGCTCGCGCGCGGACGTCCAGACGGCCGGCAGGCCCAGCTGCAGCGACGCGATGCCGCCCCAGGCCTCGGCGAAGTCGCCGGTGTCCTGCCGCTTGAGCTCGGCGGTGCACGGCGAGTGATCGCTGACGACCATGTCGATGTCGCCGCTGCCCAGCGCGGCCCAGAGGGCGTCGCGGTTGGTGGCGTCGCGGATCGGCGGGCAGCACTTGAGCTCGGTCGCGCCGTCGGCGATCGAGCCGGCCTCGAAGTGCAGGTAGTGCGGGCAGGTCTCGACGCTGACGTCGACGCCGGCGGCGCGGGCGGCATGCAGCGCGGGGACCGCCCCCGACGCGCTGAGGTGCACGACGTGGGCACGGCCGCCGGTGGCGCGCGCGGTCGCTAGGACCAGCTCGATCGCGCGCTCCTCGGCCTCGCCCGGACGGCTCTCGAGGAAACCGGCGTACGCCGCTCCGTGCTCGCACTCGTCGATCGCCTCCCCGTCCTCGGCGTGCACGATCATCAGCGCGCCGAGCCGGGCGGTCTCGGCCATCGCGGTCCGGAACGCGTGCGCCTCCAGGTGCGGGAACTCGTCGACGCCCGAGTCGAGCAGGAAGCACTTGAAGCCGAACACCCCCGCCCCGTGGAGGTCGGCGAGGTCGGGGACGTTGCCGGGCACGGCCCCACCCCAGAAGCCGACGTCGACCCACGTCTGGCCCTGCGCCGCCTCGCGCTTGACGTCCAGCGCCGCGAGCGTCGTGGTCGGCGGGATGCTGTTGAGCGGCATGTCGACGATCGTGGTGACGCCGCCGGCGGCCGCCGCGCGGGTCGCGCTCGCAAAGCCCTCCCACTCGGTGCGTCCGGGCTCGTTGACGTGCACGTGCGTGTCGACCAGTCCTGGCAGCAGGACCTCGTCGTCGGCGAGCTCGTGCTCGTGGGTTGCCTCGACGTCGGCGTCGTACGCGTGGATGGCCGTGATCACGCCGCCCGTCACCTCAACCGCGACGGCGCGTTCCTCGCCGTCGACGATGGCCCGCCGGGCGCGGACGACGAGGTCCGGCTCAGCTGCCACGGTAGGTCGAGTAGCCGAAGGGGTTGAGCAGCAGCGGCACGTGGTGGTGCCGGTCGTCGGCGACCGTGAAGGTGACGACGACCTCGGGGTAGAACGCGGTGGTCCCCTGGGCCGCGAACCACGCGCCCGTGTCGAAGCGCAGGACGTGGTCACCGGGCGCGAGGTCGCCGGCGAGCGGGGCAACGCGCCCGTCGTCGTCGGTGACGCCCTCGGCCACGAGGCTGCCGTCGGCCGTCGACAGGGACACCTGCACGCCGACCGCCGGCCGGCCCGTCGAGGTGTCGAGGACGTGGGTGCTCAGTGACGTCATCAGGACAGCACCTCCCGGATCCGGAGCTGGGCGATCTGCGTCAGCTGGTCGATCGTGGCGGCCCGCTCGAGCTCGTCGGTGTTGTCGAGCCGGTGCTGCAGGTGGTCGAGGACGTCCTGCCCGCTGCGGCCGGCCGCCCGTACGATGAAGACCCGGCCGAAGCGCTCCTCGTAGGCCCGGTTGCCCTCCTCGAGGCGACGCGCCAGGTCGGCGTCGGAGTGGTCGACCCCGGACTGCTCGCGGGCCGAGTGCGCCGCATCGTGCTTGGCCGCATCCGCACGCTCGCCGATCCGCGGGTGGCGGGCCAGCGCCTGCTCGAGCTCGTCGTCGGTGATCGTCGCGGAGGCGGCGGACATCGCCGCCTCGACCTCGCCGATGTCGGAGTAGGGGCGCCCGGCCGCCACGGCATCGGCCCACCGCGGCACGTCGAGGCAGACGAGCAGCCGCTCGCGGGCGGCCGCGTCGTCCATCGCGTTGAACTCCGCGAGGTTCATCGCTCCTCCTCGCGGGTCACGGTCGCCTCGATCAGCCCGTAGGGACGGTCGGCGGCGATGAACACCTCACCCGGGTTCTCCAGGCCGAAGGGAGAGAGGTCGACGAGGTGGTGGTGCTTGTTGGGGGCCGCGAAGGAGATCTCGGCGATGTCGTCGTGCGCCTCCAGCACTGCCCGGCCCATCGCGTAGAGGGTCTCCTGGAGCGCCCGACTGTAGGTCGTCGCGAAGGTGGCGAGCAGCAGCGCCCGCACGGCGTCGTACGTCGTGTTCCAGTCGACGTCGGCTCCGGGGACGTAGCGCCAGTCGGCCCGCAGCGCGGTCGCCAGGATCCGGTCGTCGGCGTCGGGCAGCGTCGTGTACTCGTCGCGCAGGAAGTCCTTGAACTCCGAGCCGGTGGACTTCAGCACGACCAGGTCCTGGAGTCCGCTGACGACCGTCGCGCCGTCGCGCGTGAGGTCGACGGTGGTGGTGCGCACCTCTCCCCCGCGGCGGACGAACGCGTGGTCGTGGCCGGCGCCGTCGACCTCGATCCGGTCCCAGGCGTACTCCTCCACCGCGATCGTCGCGCCGGTCCCTGCCGGCGTCGCCTCGAGCAACCGGCTGCCCAGCGCCAGCGCGTAGTCCTCGGGCGAGGAGATGCCGTGCTGCTTGGCGTAGGCGAACGCGGTGTTCTTCTGGGTGTCGGTGGGCAGCACCTGCGACTGGTCGCCATCGGTGTGGGCAGCGGCGAAGTCGCCACGGAGCGAGGTCGAGACGTTGAGGTCGCGGATCTCGTGGCGCGGCGTGTCGCGCACGATCCGGACGACGCGGTTCTCCGCCTTGCCGTAGCGGTTCGGTCCCAGCACGATCCCCATGTCGTCAGCCTCCAGCCTCGTCGGCGCGGTGCGCCAGTGTCATCAGTGTCCGCGTGTCGAGCCCGGTCGCGGTGGCGACCTCGTCGGTCGTCAGCGCGCCGCAGTCGGTCCCGCGGAGCAGGAAGTCGGCGAGCGCCCGCGCGGTCGCCGGCTCGTCGAGGACGCCGGACTCGCGGCGCTCGACGTAGGTGCGCAGCCGCGCGGCGGCGGCCGCCCAGCCCTCCCGGTAGAACGCGAAGGTCGCCGCGAACCGGGTCGGCAGCTGTGCGGGGTGCAGGTCCCAGCCCTGGTAGTAGCCGCGCTCCAGCGAGCGGCGTACGAGCCCCAGGTGGTTGGCCCAGGCGGCGCCGACCTCGTCGGCCGTGCCGATCGGGAGCACGTTGGTGGACCCGTCCGAGAGGCGTACGCCGGTGCCGGCCGCGGCTGCCTGCATGATCGCCTTCGCGTGGTCGGCCACCGGGTGGTCGAGGCTCTGGTGGGCGGCGGCGATGCCGCAGTAGGCGCTGTAGTCGTAGGTGCCGTAGTGGAGCCCGGTGCACCGGCCGGCGGACGCGTGGACCATCCGCGCCACGAGCGCGGTGCCGTCGGGTCCGAGGATCGACTGGGGCGTCTCGACCTGGATCTCGAACCGGAGCGCGCCGGCGCCGAGCCCCAGCGCGGGCTCGAGTCGCTCGGCCGCGTGGACGAGGGCCTCGACCTGCTCGACCGCGGTGACCTTGGGCAGCGTCACCACGAAGCCGCCGGGCAGCGGCGTACTGCTCAGGAGGCGTTCGAGGAACACCGTCAGCGTCCGGATCCCCCGCCGCCGGGTCGGCGCCTCGAAGCTCTTAAAACGGATGCCGCACCACGCAGGCGCGGCAGCTGCGGCCAGCGCCGCGGCGAGCTCGTCGGCCGCGCGCACGGCGTCGGCGTCCTCCTCGTCGTCCGGACGCGCCCCGTAGCCGTCCTCCAGGTCGATGCGGACGTCCTCGACCGGCTCGCGGGCCAGCTTGTCGCGGACGCGGCCGAGCAGGTCGGCGTCGCCGTCGAGCAGGGACAGGAGCACGGCCTCGTGCTCCTCGGTCGCGCGCAGGGCGGTGGCGCCGTACGTCGTCGCGAGGTCGGCACGGAACCGGTCGGCCGGGACGTAGACGGTGTGCACCGGCTGCCGACCGGGACGCCCGCCCGGGTAGTGGCGCGCGAGGTCGGCGTCGACCTCGCCCAACCGGTCGTCCAGCTCGGCGGTGAGCGCACCGACCAGCTGCTCGAGGTCCACCGGGCTCTCCATGCGGAGACCCTAGAGGAGAGTCAGTGGACGGGCGGGCGCTTGCGCTGCGGCGCGGGGCGCGTCGGGTCGTCGTCGGGAGCCTCGACGTTCTCGGGCACCACGATGGGCTTGAGACGGGCCCAGGTGGCGAAGAACGCACCGACGACGAGGAGCGCGAGGCCGGTCCAGAGGTTGGCGTTGATCCCGCCGGTCTTCTCGGGCTCGTGCTCACCGAGCAGTCCGGCGAGCACGAGGATCACGCCGTAGATGCCCATCAGGGCGCCGATGATGTTGCGGATGTCGAAGAGCCCCGCCTTGTGGGGCTTGCCGGCGGTGTCGTCCGCGGCCGTGGTGTCGGACATGTCGGGCATGGTGACTCCTCTCTGTCGTTCCGGGTCAGAAGGCGAAGTTGAGGGCGATGACCATCGCGAGGGCGATGCCGGCGAGCGGGAGCGTGCGCTGGTACCACGGCATGGCTGCCTCGTTCGGGTCGGTGCGGTCCTCACGTGGCGTCTCGGAGTAGACCAGTCCGCGCAGCTCGGAGGCCGGCTTGGGCTTGGTCACGAGGGACACCACGATGCTGAGCACGATGTCCACCACGAAGGCGACCGACGCCGCGAGGAAGGCCGTCCCCTGGCCGGACAGCTCGAAGACGCCGGCCGCTCCCGCGCGGTCGACGGCGATGGCCGACAGGGTGCCGGCGACCAGTCCCACCCAGCCTGCGGTCGGGGTCATCCGCTTCCAGAACATGCCGAGGATGAAGGTCGCGAAGAGCGGCGCGTTGAAGAACCCGAAGAGTGTCTGCAGGTAGTTCATGACGTTGTCGTAGCCCATCGCGATCTGGGCGGTGAAGATCGCGATGACGGTGGCCCCGACGGTGGCGAGGCGACCGATGCGGAGGTAGTAGTCGTCGCTGTGGTCCTTGCGGATGTAGCGCTGCCACAGGTCGTAGGAGAAGACCGTGTTGAAGGCCGAGATGTTGGCCGCCATGCCGGCCATGAAGGCCGCGAGCAGGCCGGCGATCGCCAGGCCCAGCAGGCCGTTGGGCAACACGTCGCGCATGAGGAGCAGGAGCGCGTCGTTGTAGGCCACTCCCTCGCCCGACGCACCGCCGGCGGGCGTACCGCCGTTCTTGAGGTCGATCATCTCCGTCACCAGCACGGCGGAGACCATGCCGGGGATGATCACGATGAACGGGATGAACATCTTGGGGAAGGCGCCGATGATCGGGGTCTTGCGCGCAGCCGAGATCGAGTCGGAAGCCATCGCCCGCTGGACCTCGACGAAGTTGGTCGTCCAGTAGCCGAAGGACAGCACGAAGCCGAGTCCGAAGACGATGCCGACGACCGACAGGACCGGCGAGTCGAAGCCCGACAGCGCCTCGCCCGGCCAGGCATTGAGCTGCTGTGCCGCTGCGGGTGCCTCGGAGGCCGAGGACGCGCTCTCCGAGGCCGCGGTGATCTTGTCGGTCAGGCCGTTCCAGCCGCCGACGCGGTGCAGGCCGATCAGCGTCAGCGGCAGCAGCGAGGCCACGATGACGAAGAACTGCAGCACCTCGTTGTAGATCGCGGCGCTCAGGCCTCCGAGCGTGATGTACGACAGCACGACCGCACCGGCCACGATCAGCGCGACCCAGATGGGCCAGCCGAGCAGGGCGTGCACGATGCCGGCGAGCAGGGCGAGGTTGACGCCCGCGATGAGGAGCTGGGCGACGGCGAAGCTGATCGCGTTGACCAGGTGGGCGCCGGTGCCGAACCGCTTGAACATGAACTCGGGGACCGAGCGGACCTTCGAGCCGTAGTAGAACGGCATCATCACGACGCCGAGGAACAGCATCGCCGGCACCGCACCGACCCAGAAGTAGTGGAACGTCGACAGGCCGATCTCCGCGCCGTTGGCCGACATGCCCATGATCTCGACGGCACCGAGGTTGGCCGAGATGAAGGCCAGGCCCGTGACCCACGCGGGCAGGGAGCGTCCCGACAGGAAGAAGTCGATCGAGTCGGACACCGAGCGGCGCGCCATCACGCCGATGCCGAGGACGAACCCGAAGTAGATCGCGACCAGCAGGTAGTCCAGCCAGGTTGCGTCGATCAGGGTGTCGGAGCTCATGTGTCCTCCCGAGATTCAGTTTGGGCCACGCAGCAACCTAGACCTGACAGGCGGTCCGCGCGACCACCCCTTCGGGTCGGGGGGCACGGGAGCCAACCTAGACCGGCCTTCCTCCCGGCCCGGTGCAGTGCCATCCTCGATCAGGGAGAGGCACCGCCATGGACTACCGAGACTCGCACCGCGCCCTGCAGGACGCCTTCGACACGCGCCGGCTCGCCGACCGCCTCGCCAGCGTCGCCGGCGACGACGTGTCGGGGTTCCGCGAGTTCATCGAGGCGCGCGACATGTTCTTCATCGCGACCGCGGACGCCGACGGGCAGCCGCAGAGCTCCTACAAGGGCGGCGACCCCGGCTTCGTCCGCGTGGTCGACGACCACACGATCGCCTTCCCGGTCTACGACGGCAACGGCATGTTCCTCACCATCGGCAACGTCACCGAGAACCACCTGGTCGGGCTGCTGTTCATCGACTTCGCCAACGGGTCCCGGCTGCGGGTCAACGGCGAGGCGTCCGTCGATCCCACCGATCCGCTGGTCGCCGACTTCCCCGGTGCCAAGCTGGTCGTACGCGTCCGCGCGCGGGCCGTCTTCCCCAACTGCCGTCGCTACGTCCACACCCACGGCCCGGCCGAGCGGTCGGTGTTCGTGCCCGTCGAGGGCGAGCAGCCGCCGGTGCCGGACTGGAAGCTCGACGAGTGGTTCGACGGGACGCTGCCCGACGGCGACCCCGCCCTCGACGCTGCCAACCCGAGCGCGCCGTCGGTCCCGCGCTTCTGAGCGACACGATCTCGCCCTCTGGCAGGGTGGCGGCCATGAACCGTGTCTCGGGACGCGTGGCGACGGCCCTCGTCGTGCTCGGCGTCGTGCTGGCGATCGCCCCCGCCTTCATGTCCACGATCGCGATCTGCGGGGTCTCCGGGTGCTCGGGCGGCGGCTTCGGCCGCGCCACCGACCCGGACGCGACCCTGGTGATGCTCGGCCTGACCGGGCTGGTCGCGGCGCTGCCGCTCGCGGTCTACGCGCTCGTACGCCGCAGCGGCGGCCTGGCGGTCGGCGCCCTCGCCCTCGCGGTGGTCACCACGTTCGTCACCGGCGTGGTCATCGGTTCCGACCTCCGCGGCTGCCCGCGCAGCATCGACCGCGCTACCTGCTTCGAGGAGTAGGGCGGCTCACTCCCACTCGATGGTGCCCGGCGGCTTCGAGGTGATGTCGAGGGTGACCCGGTTGACCTCGGCGACCTCGTTGGTGATGCGGGTGGAGATCCGCTCCATCACCTCGTAGGGCAGGCGGGCCCAGTCGGCGGTCATCGCGTCCTCGGAGGTGACCGGGCGGATCACGACGGGGTGGCCGTAGGTGCGGCCGTCTCCCTGGACGCCGACGGAGCGGACGTCGGCGAGCAGCACGACCGGCATCTGCCAGATGTCGCGGTCGAGCCCGGCGCGGGTGAGCTCCTGACGGGCGATCGCGTCGGCGCGGCGCAGGATGTCGAGGCGGTCGGCGGTCACCTCGCCGATGATGCGGATGCCGAGGCCCGGTCCGGGGAACGGTTGGCGCCACACGATGTCCGCGGGGAGACCCAGCTGTTCCCCGACGAGCCGGACCTCGTCCTTGAAGAGCGTGCGCAGCGGCTCGACCAGCGCGAACTCGAGGTCCTCGGGCAGGCCGCCGACGTTGTGGTGGGACTTGATGTTGGAGGTGCCGGCACCGCCACCGGACTCGACCACGTCGGGGTAGAGCGTGCCCTGCACGAGGAAGCCGACCTTCTCGCCGGCGTCGGCGGCCTCGCCGAGCACCTGCACCTCGGCGGCCTCGAAGGCGCGGATGAACTCGCGACCGATGACCTTGCGCTTCTCCTCGGGGTCGGTCACCCCGGCCAGCGCGGCGAGGAACGTCTCGCGGGCGTCGTACACGTGGAGGTTGACGCCCGTCGCGGCGACGAAGTCGCGCTCGACCTGCTCGGCCTCGCCCTCGCGGAGCAGGCCGTGGTCGACGAAGACGCAGTGCAGTCGGTCACCGATCGCACGCTGCACGATGGCTGCCGCCACCGCCGAGTCAACGCCGCCGGAGAGGCCGCAGATGGCCAGGCCGGTGTCGCCGATCTGCTCGCGGACGCGCTCGATCTGCTCCTCGGCGATGTTGAGCATCGTCCACGTCTGCCGGGCGCCGGCGATGTGGTGCAGGAAGTGCTCGAGCACCTTCTGGCCGTGCTCGGTGTGCAGCACCTCGGGGTGCCACTGCACGCCGGCCAGGCCGCGGCCGACGTCCTCGAAGGCCGCCACCGGGGTGTCGGTGGTCGAGGCCAGCACGGTGAATCCTTCGGGCGCCTGGGCCACCGAGTCGCCGTGGGACATCCACACCGTGTGCTGGGCGGGGATGCCCTCGAGGAGGGTGCCGGCCTCGCTGACGGTGACGGGCGTACGTCCGTACTCCCGGGCCCCGGTGTGGGCGACCTCTCCGCCGAGGCCCTTGGCCATCAGCTGGAAGCCGTAGCACATGCCGAACACCGGGACGCCGGCCGTGAAGACGTCGTCGTCGATGCCGGGGGCACCGTCGGCGTACACGCTGGACGGGCCGCCGGACAGGATGATCGCCTTCGGGCCGCGCGCGAGCATCTCGGCGACCGGCATCGTGTGGGGCACGATCTCGGAGTAGACCCGCGCCTCACGGACGCGGCGGGCGATGAGCTGGGCGTACTGCGCCCCGAAGTCGACGACGAGGACCAGGTCGTGCTCTGCAGGCTGCGTCACGATCGGAGTCTATCGACCTCGCTCCCTCTCAAATCGCCCCAGGGCCCGACCGGGGAGCGAGGGTAGAGCGTCGGGCCCCGGCCCGCCCAGCTCAGCCTGGAATCGCCCCAGGGCCCGACCGGGGAGGGAGGGTGGTCGGGCCCTGGGACTTGAGTCCCCGCCACTGCAGAACAGTGCCGAGATCGAAGGACCCGGCCCTTGGGAGGGAGCATGACTTGCCGGACCCCTCACTTGGGGCAACGACCTTCTGCGGCGGCTGGTTACGGGCCCCGCGAAAGTAAATCGCAGCGATCAGCTGACGCCGACGATCGGTAGGCGCAGCGCACCCGGGGCAGCCTCGGGCACGACCGGGTTCTTCGGCTCGACCGGGGCGAGCCGGCGGTAGGTCGCGCCGAGCTCGGGACGTGGGTCGGCCTCGCCCTTGTTGGGCCAGAAGGCCATCGCCCGCTCGGCCTGTGCGGTGATCGTCAGCGACGGGTTCACGCCGAGGTTCGCCGACACCGCCGAGCCGTCGACGACGTGGAGCCCCTCGTGGCCGTAGAGCCGCTGCCAGGCGTCGACGACGCCGTTGGCCGGCGAGTCGCCGATCGTGCAGCCGCCGATGAAGTGGGCGGTGAGCGGTCGGTTGAAGACCTCGCCCACGTTGCCGCCGGCCGTGCCGCCGAGGGCGTCGGCGATGCGTCGCGTCGCCTCGTAGGCGATGGGGATGTAGGTGGGGTTGGGCAGGCCGTGGCCCTGCTCGCTCGTCATCCGCCAGCCGAAGCGACCCCTGCCCCACTTTCGCTGAGTCCACTTCGTGGTGATCGAGTTGTCCAGCGTCTGCATCACCAGCGCGATGACGGTGCGCTCCGACCAGTGCTTGAAGTCGTAGAGGTCGAACGCCGTGCGCCGCTGGGCCCACAGCTCGCGCAGCCACGTGCCCACCCGCCACGTGCCGGGGGTGTCGTCGGCGAGGACCGTCTGCATCAGGGCCATCGCGTTGGACCCCTTGCCGTAGCGACACGGCTCGATGTGGGTGAACTCGTCGGGGTGCCACGACGACGTGATCGCCACGCCCTCGGTGAAGTCGGTCGTCGCGCGGGGTGCGAGCGCACCGAGGATCGCCTCGGAGTTGGTGCGGGTGAGCACGCCGAGACGGTCGCTGATCGCCGGCAGGTCACCGTCGTTCTTGAGCTGGTGGAGCAGCTTCTGGGTGCCGAGCGCCGCCGCGGAGAAAACGACCTGGTCGGCGGTGAACGTCTTGGTGGCCGGGTTGTTCCTGGAGAGCCGGGACAGCTTGGCCTTGGTCCACCGCGTCGTCACCTCGTAGCCACCGGCACCGCGGGGTCGGACGCGCGTGACCGTGGTCAGCGGGTGGACGACCGCCCCGGCCTGCTCGGCGAGGTGGAGGTAGTTCTTGACCAGCGTGTTCTTGGCGTTGTGGCGGCAGCCGGTCATGCACTCGCCGCAGTTGAGGCAGGCGTTGCGAGCCGGACCGGCACCACCGAAGTAGGGGTCCGCGACCTCCTCGCCGCCCTGCGCGTCGGGTCCGCCGAAGAAGACGCCGACCGGCGTCGGGTGGAACGTGTCGCCGACGCCCATCTCCTCGGCGACCTGCTTCATCACCTCGTCCGACGGCGTGTGGCGGGGGTTCTCGACCACGCCGAGCATCCGCTTGGCCTGGTCGTAGTAGGGCGCGAGCTCGGTCTTCCAGTCGGTGATGTGGGCCCACGACGGGTCACGGTAGAACGCGTCGAGCGGCTCGTAGAGCGTGTTGGCGTAGACGAGCGACCCGCCGCCGACGCCGGCCCCGGCGAGGATCAGGCAGTCCTTGACCATGTCGATGCGCTGGATGCCGTACATCCCCATCGACGGTGCGAAGAGGAAGCGCTTCGCGTCGAACGACGTCGCCGGGAAGTCGTCGTCCTCGAAGCGAGCGCCGGCCTCGAGCACCCCGACCTTGTAGCCCTTCTCCGTCAGCCTCAGTGCGGTGACGGAGCCGCCGAAGCCGGACCCGATGACGAGGACGTCGTAGTGCTGGGCGGTCATGCGCGCCCCAGCTTGTTGAGCAGGCGGAGCGCAGCGGTCATGACCTTGGCGTTGGTCTCCTCCGACATCCCGAGCATCGGGGCGATCGGCACCAGCCGCTGCGTCGCGACGGACTGCGCCTCGGTGTAGCGGTGGATGCCCTCGGCGCCCTGGCGCCGGCCCATCCCCGACTCGCGCATCCCGCCCATCGGCGCGCCGAGCGAGCCGAAGGTGGCGCCGTAGGCCTCGTTGACGTTGACCGTCCCAGCCTTGATGCGACGCGCGACGGCCCGGCCGCGGGCGCCGTCGCGCGTGTAGACCGACGCGTTGAGGCCGTACGCCCCGTCGTTGGCGCGCTCGACGGCCTCGTCCTCGCTGTGGAAGCGGTAGAGCGCGACCACGGGGCCGAAGGTCTCCTTGCCGAAGCACTCCATGTCGGCGGAGACGCCCTCGAGGATCGTCGGCTCGAAGACGAACGGGCCGAGGTCGGGACGTGCCTTGCCGCCGGTGAGCACCCGCGCGCCCTTGGCGACCGCGTCCTCGACGTGGCGGGCGACGGTGTCGAGCTGGGCCTGCGAGATCAGCGAGCCCATGTCGACGCTCCAGTCCTGGCTGGCGCCGAGCGTCATCGCCTGCGTGCGCGACACGAACGCGTCGACGAACCGGTCGTAGACCTGGTCGGCGACGAAGAGCCGCTCCATCGAGACGCACAGCTGGCCGGCGTTGGAGAAGACGCCGCGGACGGCACCCTCCGCCGCGCGGTGCACGTCGGCGTCGCGCAGGACGAGCATCGGGTTCTTGCCGCCGAGCTCGAGCGAGCAGCCGATGAGCCGCTCGGCGCACTGCTTCGCGATGGTCCGCCCGGTCGCGGTCGAGCCGGTGAAGCAGATGTAGTCGGCCTCGGCGACGATCGCGCCGCCGACCTCGGGGCCAGGGCCTGCGACGACCTGCCACAGCTCGGGCGGGAAGCCGGCCTCGTCGAGCAGCTGCGCGGCCAGGAGCGCGGTGAGCATGGTCTGGGCGTCGGGCTTGGAGACAACCGCGTTGCCGGCGAGCAGGGCCGGGATCCCGTCGCAGAGCGCCATCGTGAGCGGGTAGTTCCAGGGCGAGATGATGCCGACGACGCCCTTGGGCACGCGGTGCACCTCGGCGCGCGTGAGCACCGGGAACATCCCGCCGACCCGCTGGGTGTCGAGGTGCTCGTGCGCGGTGCGGGCGTAGTAGCGCGCGGTCAGCGCGAGGTGGGCGACCTCGAGGTAGGCGTCCTTGCGGGCCTTGCCCGACTCCCACACGACGAGGTCGATGAGCTCGTCCTGCCGGTCGAGCAGGAGGTCGTGCAGGCGCAGGAGGGCGGCGGCGCGCTCGTCGATCGACGTCGCGGCCCACCCGGCCTGGGCGTGGCGCGCACGCACGAACGCCTCGGTCACGTCGGCCGGACCCGACTGGGGGACGTGACCCAGCGGGGCTCCGCCGATCGGCGACGACACGGCGTGCGTCTCGCCGGTGGTGCTCACGATCCGCCGCGTCAGGGAGGCGACGTACGACCGGTCGAGGCCGTAGGCCGCGGTGCTGTCGTGCTCGGGGTCCGCGGGGCCGCCGATGAGGGGGTTGGCGCTCTGCTCGCTCATCTCTGCAGAGTAGGACGGTGCCGGCGGCGTTGCTACCGGTCGGTCACTTCTGTCCCGGCATTTGACACTTCTGTGACATTTGTCCAATCACCTTGACGGCGTCCGACGGCGTCCGTCGCTAGGGTCGGCGCCATGTCGTCACCGCTGCCCACCGGCGCTCCCTTCGCCCTCTCGAACCGGATCCTCGCGGCCTCGCTGATGAGCGCGCTCGTCGTGATCGGCGTCGCGATCTCGGTCGTGCTTCCGCCCGAGGGGTCGGTGTCGTTCGTGGTGCTGCTCGCCCAGGTCGTGGCCGGCCTCGCGGCCCACGGCCTCCTCGAGGCGGTCGGCTACCGCACGCCGCCGCTCGCCACCGACCTCTCCGACGACGACGCCACGGCCCAGGCGCGCATCCGCTGGCAGAGCGGGATGATCTTGCGGTTCGCCGTGTCCGAGTTCATCGCCATCGCGTCGCTCGCGGCCGCCTTCGTGCTGCCGGACGGCGACCTGCTGGTCTACCTCGGTGGCGCGGTGGTCTCGCTCGCCCTGATGACCGTGCACGTGTGGCCGTGGTCCCGCCCGGTCGGCAAGGTCGCCGATGCGCTCGAGGCCGGTGGCCGGCGCTCGGGCCTGCGCGAGACCTTCGGGCTGTCGAGCCCGGGGCCGATCCAGCGCTTCTAGACGATGTCGGGGGCCTTGACCCGAGCCTCGTCGGCCTCCTGGTCGGTCGGCATGAGCTGGCTCTGCCGCTCGGCCTCGACCCGCCGGAGGTAGTGGTCCACCTCGTCCTCGAGCTGCGCCTCGTCCCAGCCGAGCGCCTCGGCCATCAGCTCCGCGGCGGGCCGGGCGGCCGAGATCCCGCGGTCGAAGGTCTCGATCGACACGCGGGTGCGCCGTGCCAGCACGTCGTCGAGGTGGCGGGCGCCCTCGTGGGTGACCGCGTAGAGCACCTCGACCTTGAGGTAGTGCTCGGCGCCCGGCAGCGGCTCGGCCAGCTCGGGGCGCTGGTGGATCAGGGCGAGCAGCTCGTCGACGAGCCCGCCGTAGCGGCCGAGGAGGTGGTCGACCATGCCGATGTCGAGGCCGGACGAGCGGCTCAGCGCGACGCGCTGGTTGGTGCGGGTCTCGAAGCCCCACGCGCCCATCAGCGGCACCCGGTCGGTGATGGAGCGCGGGGTCGCGTCGAACTCGCGGATCGCGTGGTCGACGGCGTCGCGGGCCATCACGCGGTACGTCGTCAGCTTGCCGCCGGCGACCAGCACGAGGCCCGGCACGGGGTTGGCCACCGTGTGCTCGCGGGAGAGCTTGGTGGTCTCCCCGCCGTTGCTCTCCCCCTGCTTCCCCACCGCCTTGAGCAGCGGCCGCAGGCCTGCCCAGACGCCGATCACGTCCCGGTGGTCGAGCGGGTCCTTGAGCAGCCGGTTGACGTGGCCGAGGAGGTAGTCGATGTCGGCCTTGCTGGCCGCGGGGTGGGCGAGGTCGAGGTCCCAGGCGGTGTCGGTCGTCCCGATGATCCAGAACTGGCCCCACGGGATCACGAAGAGCACGGACTTCTCGGTCTTGGTGATGAAGCCGCACTCGGAGCGGATCCGGTCCTTGGGCACGACGAGGTGGATGCCCTTGCTGGCGTCGACGTCGAGCTGCGCCTTCCCGCCGATGAGGTCCTGGACCTCGTCGGTCCAGACCCCGGCGGCGTTGATGACCACCTTCGCCCGGACCTCGATCTCGCGATCGCCCTCCAGGTCGCGCACGCGCGCGCCGACGACCGCGTCGCCCTCGCGCAGGAAGGCGACCACCTTGGTGCGGGTCGCGACGTGGGCGCCGTTGTTGGCGGCGGTGCGGGCGATCGTCATCACCAGCCGCGCGTCGTCGACCAGGCAGTCGTAGTAGCGGATCGCGCCGTGCATGTCGTCGGTGCGGATGTCCGGCGCCATCCGCGCGAGCTGCTTGCGGAAGACGTGCTTGTGCTTGGGCACACCCATGTCGTACTTGCCGGTCATCGCCATGCCGTCGTAGAGCGCGATCCCGGCGCCGACGTAGGGCCGCTCCCACGCGTGCTCGAGCGGGTAGAGGAACGGCACGGGGCGTACGAGGTGGGGCGCGAGCCGCGTCAGCAGGAGACCGCGCTCCTCGAGCGCCTCCTTGACCAGCGCGAAGTCGAACATCTCGAGGTAGCGCAGGCCGCCGTGGACCAGCTTGGACGAGCGCGACGACGTGCCGGAGGCGAGGTCGCGCTGCTCGACCAGGCCGACCCTGAGGCCGCGCGTGACGGCGTCGAGCGCGGCGCCGACGCCGACGATCCCGCCGCCGACGACGAGCACGTCGAGCTCACCGGCCCCGAGCTGCTCGAGCGCGTCGGCTCGCTGGTGGGCGTCGAGGGCCTTGGCGATGCTCATGCCTGGACCACGACCTCGATGCGCTGGAACTCCTTGAGCTCGGTGTAGCCCGTCGTCGCCATCGCGCGGCGGAGCGCACCGACGAGGTTCATCGTGCCATCGGCGACGCGGGACGGGCCGAACATGATCTCCTCGAGCGACCCGACGGGCTCGAAGCCGACGCGCTCGCCGCGCGGCAGCTGGGCGTGCGTGGCCTCGCTCCCCCAGTGGAAGCCGCGGCCCGGCGCCTCGGTCGCCCGGGCCAGGGGCGAGCCGATCATCACGGCGTCGGCGCCGCAGGCGATCGCCTTGGCGATGTCGCCCGAGCTGCCGATCGACCCGTCGGCGATGACGTGGACGTAGCGACCGCCCGACTCGTCCATGTAGTCGCGGCGCGCGGCCGACACGTCGGCGACCGCACTGGCCATCGGCACCGCCACGCCGAGGACCGTGCGCGTCGTGTGGGCCGCTCCCCCGCCGAAGCCGACGAGCACGCCGGCCGCGCCGGTGCGCATCAGGTGGAGCGCGGCCTGGTAGGTCGCGCAGCCGCCGACGATCACCGGGACGTCGAGCTCGTAGATGAACTCCTTGAGGTTCAGCGGCTCCGACTGGCTGCTGACGTGCTCAGCACTGACCGTGGTGCCGCGGATGATGAACATGTCGACGCCCGCGTCGACGACGGCCTTCACGTGCTCCTTGGTGCGCTGCGGCGAGAGCGACCCCGCGACGGTGACGCCCGCGGCGCGCATCTCCTTGAGCCGGGCCGTGATCAGCTCGGGCTTGATCGGCTCGGTGTAGATCTCCTGCATCCGCCGGGTCGCCTCGGAGCCCTGGAGGCCCGCGACCTCCTCGAGCAGACCTGTCGGGTCGTCGTACCGCGTCCAGAGGCCCTCGAGGTTGAGCACCCCGAGTCCACCCATCTGGCCGAGCGCGATGGCGGTCGACGGAGACATCACCGAGTCCATCGGCGCCGCGAGGACCGGGATGTCGAAGCGGTAGGCGTCGATCTGCCAGGCCGTGCTGACCTCCTCGGGGTCGCGGGTGCGCCGCGAGGGCACGATCGCGATGTCGTCGAAGGAGTACGCGCGGCGGCCGCGCTTGGCACGGCCGATCTCGATCTCGGTCACACGTGCAGACTATCGGCCGGTCCCCGTGGTCCACGCCACGGCAACAGGTTCGGCAAACCGCGTACAGGCACCCCCGACCGTCCTTACGGTCGTGCGGTGGGGAACACAGGTCTGGTCGCGCGCGCCCTGGCAGCCGTCTGCATCGCGGGCGGGCTGCTGGGGGTGGTCGCGCCTGCCGCTTCGGCCTCCGACGACTACCCGTGGGCCTGGCAGGGCCAGTGCCCGATCGTCCCGCAGGAGCCGATCGTCGAGCCGACGCCGCCGCCCACCCCGAGCCCGACCCCGCTGAAGCCGGGCGAGACCGCGCCGCCCGTCGTCGAGCCGCCTCCTCCCCCGCCGCCGGTGTTCGACCCGGTCACCGGGCACACCTACGACCCGCGCGGGCCACGCCCGACGTGCGCGAGCCGGGTGTGGTCGATCAACGGCTCGATCGGCGACTCGTGGGGCTTCGTGCTGCGCAACTGCACGAGCTTCGTGGCGTGGCGGCTGCAGGAGCGCAACCGGATGGACGGCTTCTCCAACAGCTTCGGCGGAGAGCACTGGGGCAATGCGGAGAACTGGGACGACGTCGCCCGGCGCCTGGGCTACCGCGTCGACTCCGTCCCGGCGATCGGTGCGATCGCGCAGACCGACGACGGCCGCGTCGGGCACCTCGCCTGGGTCTCGGCCATCGGACCGGGCACCGTGACGGTCGAGGAGTACAACTACGTGACACCGGGCGGCTACAGCACGCGCACCGTCCCGGTCGGCGACTTCCGCTACCTCCACCTCGACGACGTGGCACCCTCGCCGCTCCTCGGGTCAGACCGTCCGATCGTCTCCGTGGCTGACGGGCTCGGTGAGTCCTGGACCGCGCGCGTCGACGGCTCCGGCACCCTCTGGCTGTCCCGCCCGGGAGGGACCACGCGGGCCGTCGGCCCGCGCCGCGCGTTCTCGACCTTCGCGGCACCCGCGCTGACGCTGTCGGGTCAGGGCCTGCCGTGGCTCGCCGCCACGACGCGCGACGGCCGCGTCCTGGCCGGTACGCCGCGCAACGGCAGGCTGGTGCTGCGCCGGATGGCGGCCTCCGCCCCGACCGCCAGCCCGGCGATCGCGCTGTCGCGCACCGGACGGCCGCTGGTCGCCACCACCTCGTCGGCCGGGACGCTCCAGGTCCGGCGCCTGACGCAGCACTCCGGCTGGAGCAGGCCGGACCGGATCGGCCGGGCGGGCTCGTGGGCGACGCACGTCGCACCCGTGCTCGGCCCCGACGGAGCCGGTCGCACGCTGCTGGTCGCGGTGGGCCGCCGCGGGACGACGTACGCACTGTCCCTCGAGGCGGGCCGGCTCGCGCGACTGCCCGGAGCACCGGGCTCGGTCACCTCGACGCCCGCACTGACCGCGACCGGGGACGGCACGACGTACGTCCACCAGGTCGACGCCCGCGGCCGGCTCCTCGTGCGCACGCTGACCAGTCGGCGCTGGAGCCGACCGGAGGAGATCGCCGGCGACTGGTCGCCCTACGCCTCCCCGGCCGTGGGAATGATCGCCGACCGCCTGCACGTCGCTGCGGTCGACAGCAACGGCGCCGTGCTCGTGCGTGCGGCGGTGCCGGGCGAGCGCTCCCACATGCCGGCGCGCGTCGGCACGACCGGCGACCCGACCCGGTCCCCGGGGCTCGTGACCCGCCGCAACGCAGGCACGTTCGTCGTCTCCGGAGGGCGTACGACGGCGAGGTTGCTGACGCGGCCCGCCTCTGCCGTGGTCGACGAGTCGTCGCCGACCCGGGCCGGCTTCACGCCCTGACCCGGTCGGCTGGCGTCAGCTCCCGCTGTAGTTGGGCGCCTCGACCGTCATCTGCACGCCGTGCGGGTGGCTCTCCTTGAGCGAGGCGGAGGTGATCCGGACGAACCGGCCCTTGTCCTGCAGCTCGGGGATGGTCCGCGCGCCGACGTAGAACATCGACTGGTTGAGCCCGCCGACGAGCTGGTGGGCGACGGCCGACAGCGGGCCGCGGTAGGCGACCTGGCCCTCGATGCCCTCCGGCACGATCTTGTCGTCGCTGGCGACCTCGGCCTGGAAGTAGCGGTCCTTGGAGTACGACTTCTTGCCGCGGCTGCTCATCGCGCCGAGCGAGCCCATCCCGCGGTAGGACTTGAACTGCTTGCCGTTGACGAAGACGACGTCGCCGGGCGACTCCTCGCAGCCGGCGAGCATCGAGCCGACCATCACGGCGTCGGCGCCGGCGACGAGCGCCTTGGCGATCTCGCCGGAGTGCTTCATGCCGCCGTCGGCGATCAGCGGGACGCCGGCGGGCTTGGTGGCGAGCGACGCCTCGTAGACAGCGGTCACCTGCGGCACACCGACGCCCGTGACGACGCGGGTGGTGCAGATCGAGCCGGGCCCGACACCGACCTTCACGGCGTCCGCGCCGGCGTCGACGAACGCCTGCGCGCCCGCACGGGTCGCGACGTTGCCGCCGATGACCTGCACGTGCTGGGTGGCGGGGTCGGACTTCAGCCGCTTGACCATGTCGAGCAGCAGGTGGACGTGGCCGTGCGCGGTGTCGGCGACGAGCACGTCGACCCCGGCCTCGACCAGGGTGGTGGCCCGCTCCCAGGCGTCCCCGAAGTAGCCGATGGCCGCGCCGACCAGCAGCCTGCCGTCGGCGTCGTAGGACGCATGGGGGAACTGCTCGCCCTTGACGAAGTCCTTGACGGTGATGAGCCCGC
Source organism: Nocardioides glacieisoli (assembly GCF_004137245.1). Classification (GTDB taxonomy): domain Bacteria; phylum Actinomycetota; class Actinomycetes; order Propionibacteriales; family Nocardioidaceae; genus Nocardioides; species Nocardioides glacieisoli. The sequence goes on along the minus strand of NZ_SDWS01000003.1, from coordinate 117,438 downwards.
CGAGGCGGCCCTCGCCGTCGATGAGCGGGAGCCGCTCGCGCTTGTGGGCCCGCAGCAGCGCGGTCGCCTCCTCGCGGGAGATGCCGATCGCGCCGGTGATCAGGCCCTCGCTCGTCATCACCTCGGTGACCTTGGTGGTCGCCCACTCGGCGACCGGGGTGAACCGCAGGTCGCGGTTGGTGATGATGCCGAGCAGGTGGTTGTCGACGTCGACGACCGGGAGGCCAGACACGCGGTACTCGCCACAGAGCCGGTCGAGGTCCTCCAGGGTCGCGTCGGGGCCGATGGTGACGGGGTTGGAGATGATCCCGGTCTGGGTGCGCTTCACCAGGTCGACCTGACGGGCCTGGTCGTCGATGGAGAGGTTGCGGTGCAGCACTCCGATGCCGCCCTCGCGGGCCATCGCGATCGCCATCCGCGCCTCGGTGACCGTGTCCATCGCCGCACTGATCAGCGGCACGCGGATCGAGATCTCGCGGGTGAGGCGGGTCGTGGTGTCGATGTCGCTCGGCGCGAGGTCGGACTCGCCCGGCAGCAGCAGCACGTCGTCGTAGGTGAGGCCCAGCGCAGCGAACTTCTCGGGGATCTCCACGCGCTCATTCTACGGGCGCGCCGACGGTGCTCTGAGAGGGTGTCAGGCATGGGGACGGGGCGCGTCGTGTGGCTGGCGGCCGTGGCGGCGTTCGTCGCCCGCTTCCCCGGGCTCCTGTGGCCGCTGCGGCCCGACGAGGCCGGCTTCCTGCTCGTCGCGCGAGCGTGGCGGCCCGAGGCCGACTCGGTCTACGGCCACTACTTCGTCGACCGCCCGCCGCCGATCATCTGGCTGATGCAGGCGACCGACTCCGTCGGCGGCGCCTACACGCACCGCCTCGTCGGCGCGGTGGGTTGCGCCCTCCTCGTGCTCGCCGCCGCGGCCGCCACCCGCGAGATCGCCCGGCGCGCCGGCGTCGTCGACCCGGCCGCCGTACGCCGGACCACGGCCTGGGTCGCGGTCGGGACCGCAGCGCTCGTGAGCAACGCGCAGATCGACCCGGTGGCCGCGAAGGGCGAGCTCCTCGGCATCCCGCTCGTGATGCTGTCGTGCTGGCTCTCCCTGCGGGCCGTACGCCGGATCTCGGCAGGCGACGCGTTCTGGGCGGGGTTCCTCGCGATGCTCGCCGTTGGCCTCAAGCAGAGCATCGTGGGCGGGCTGGTGTTCGGCGGCGTGCTGCTCGTCGGCTCCGTCGTCGCCCGGCAGCTGCCGGTGCGGGACACCCTGCGGTGCGCGCTGGCTGCCGTCGCGGGTGCCGCGGTGCCGGTGGTCGTCGTGGTCGGCTGGGCCCTCGCGGTCGGCGTACGCCTCGAGACGCTCTGGTACGTCACGGTGTCCTTCCGCTCCGACGCCAGCCGCACCATCGCCACGCAGAGCTCCGAGGGCGCGACCGGCCGGGTCTGGGTGCTGCTGCTGGTCTTCATCGGCATCGGGATGCTGCTGCTGGTGGTGTGCTTCCTCGCCCAGCTGCCCGGTCTGCTGCGGCTCGACGGTGTGGCGACCGTGGCGGTGCTCGTCATGCTGGGCGTCGACCTCGCGGGTGTCGCGGTCAGTGGCAGCTACTGGATGCCCTACCTCTTCGTGCCGATCCCGGCGATCGCGCTGGCGCTCGCCCTGCTCCTGTCCAACGACCGCGTCCGTGGGACCCGGGACAAGGTCAACCCGGCCGCCGTCGCCTTCTGCGTGGCGTCGAGCGTCGTCGCGCTGGTCGGCTGGACCGGCGCCTGGGTCGGCGGCCGGGTGCCGGTCGAGGTGCGGACCGGCCAGGCGCTCGACTCGATCGCGCGACCCGGCGACCGGGTCCTCGTCTACGGCGGTCGTGCGGACATCCAGTGGGCGACGCACGCCTCGTCGCCGTACCCCCATCTCTGGTCGCTGCCGATGCGCACGCTCGACCCCGGCCTCGACGACCTCCGCTCAACGCTCACCGGCAGCAACCCGCCGACGTGGTTCGTCGAGGCGAGCTACATCAACACGTGGAGCGAGCTTGGCACGCGCCCGATCGAGAGCTCGCTGATCCGCAAGTACGAGTTCGTGGTCACCGCCTGCGACCGCTACCGGATCTACCACCTCAACACCGTCGACCCCGTGGAGGTCGACGTGGACTGCACGACCCCCTACCGGACGATCTGGGGGAAGTGATCGGTCACGAACGCGAAGCCGGCGTTGTCGAAGGGTGACCAGTCGCTGGCCAGGCTGAGCGTGCCGTCGAGGTCGATGCGCCCGATCGCCTGGCGCCGACGGTGGGTGACCGTCACCAGGAGGTGGGAGTCGTCCTCCCAGGCCGGTCTTCCCAAGGCCTGCACGAAGGGCCGCGAACGGATCGCGACCTCGCCGTCCGGGCCACCGATCACCAGCCGCCAGCGGCGGAGCTCCCACCAGTGCTCGCCATCGGACGCGTACGTCCTCGTCGACGGCACGGGGACCCGCTCGGGCGGGTCGACGAGGTCGGTCGTGAACCCGCGCCGCACGTAGGACCGGCCTCCGTCCTGCAGCGCCGTGAAGGTGAGCGTCCGGCCGTCGTGGGCCGCGAGCACCGGCGAGATCAGCGGGCCGATGTCCTGCTCGCGACCGCCCGCGTGGAGCAGCGTCGGCCCGGACTCGCCCGACTCCGGGGCCACCAGGCTCACCCAGGCGGCGGCTCCGCGAGGTCCGGCCAGCGCCGGACCGGTGGAGGTCCAGCTGGCCACGGCCTGCCCTTCGCCGTCGAGGCGGTGCATGCCGATCGTGCCCTCGAACCAGCGGTCGTCGGTGGCGATGTAGCCGTCGCCGTCGGCCACCAGCGAGGTGACCCCCCACTGCCCGCGGAGACCGAGCCGGATCCTCAGCAACCGCCCGTCGGTGCCGTGCAGGACGAGGTCTCGCACGTACGCCAGCCGGGGCGGGCCGGACCGCTCCAGGTCGCCGAGCGACACTCGCGCGTCGGTCGGGTCACCCGTCGGCTCGCGCGTCGGTGTGACGACGGATGGCTCCGTCGGAGGTGCGTCGGCGGCGGGCGTCGACGTACATCCCACTGCGAGGAGTGGGACGACGAGGAGTGCCGCGGACCGTTGACGCACGTCCGTGTGACGCGCACCGGTGCCGGTCGGTTGACGTCAGCCCCACTTGCCGCCGAGGTAGAACAGGTCCGGGTGCACGTCGTCGCGGTGCTGGTTGTACGACCTGTTGAACGGTGTGCGGGCGTGGTAGACCACGAACCACCGGGCCTGGACGAAGACCAGCCGGCCCGCTGCGGAGCTGAAGAAGTCTCGGTGGTCGACCATGCGGATCTTCTCGTCGTAGGGCACCTGACGCAGCGCCTCGGTGCGACCGACGTACGCGGTGGGGCCCTTGGCGACGACCCGGGTGCCGTCGATCTCGGTCCCGTGCGGGATGCGCAGCGGCCGGTGTCCGGGGAACAGCTCGCTCTCGTCGCCGGCCTCGACGGCGTACCAGCGCGGCAGCTCCACCTGGAACGCACAGACGGCATCGACCTCGGGGTGGTCGACCAGGAAGCGGACCGCGCGCTCGAGGTCGCTCGCCCTGGTGAACAGCACGTCGTCGTCGGTGACCAGGACGAAGGGTGTGCGCACCTGCGCCAGGGCCGCGTTGCGGCCGACAGTGACCCCCGAGTTGAAGGGCAGCTCGACGATGCGGCAGCGCGCATCCGGTGGCGCCATCGGGGTCGGCGAGTCGTCGGCGATGACGACGTCACCGTCGAACACCCGCCGCACGGTCCGCACCATGCGGCGCGCGGTCGCCGGCCTGAGGAACGTCTTGGCCGAGACGCTCAGCTGCTCCGCCAGCCAGCCCCGGTCCGACCTGCCTCGTGACCGGGCGGCGTCCAGCATGCCCACCGCGACCACCTGGAGACGGAGGACGCCGGAGTAGAGCACCCGCACCGGCGCGCCGAGCGGACTACCCAGGACCGCTCGCACGAGCTCGACGGAGGACATGGGTGGCATCCTGCCGCACGCACAGCCGCCCCCGGCCGAGCGGACTCGGACGGGGGCGGCGGGTGGAGGACTGGATCAGTGACCGTGGCCGTGACCGTGGCCGCCGCCGGCAGCAGCCGGCTCGTCGTCCTCGGGCTTCTCGACGATCAGCGTCTCCGTCGTGAGCAGCATCGCGGCGATCGAGGTCGCGTTGACGAGCGCCGAGCGGGTGACCTTGACCGGGTCGAGGACGCCCTGGGCGACCAGGTCGCCGTAGGTGTCGTCGGCGGCGTTGTAGCCGTTGCCGACACCGAGCTCGCGGACCTTGGCGGTCACGACGTAGCCGTTGACGCCGCCGTTCTCGGCGATCCAGCGCAGCGGCTCGTCGCACGCCTTTCGGACCACGCGCACACCGTAGGCCTCGTCGCCGGTGAGGCCGAGGTCGCCGTCGAGCACGGAGACGGCGTGGATGAGCGCGGAGCCACCGCCGGGGACGATGCCCTCCTCGATCGCGGCGCGCGTCGCGGAGACGGCGTCCTCGATGCGGTGCTTCTTCTCCTTGAGCTCCACCTCGGTGGCGGCGCCGACCTTGATCACGCAGACACCGCCGGCGAGCTTGGCGAGACGCTCCTGGAGCTTCTCGCGGTCCCAGTCGGAGTCGGTGTTCTCGATCTCGGCCTTGATCTGGTTGACGCGGCCCTCGACGGCCGAGCTCTCGCCCGCGCCGTCGACGATCGTCGTGTGGTCCTTGGTGATGACCACGCGGCGGGCCTGGCCCAGGACCTCGAGGCCCACCTGGTCGAGCTTGAGCCCGACCTCGGGGGCGACGACCTGCGCACCGGTGAGGGTCGCGATGTCCTGCATCATCGCCTTGCGGCGGTCGCCGAAGGCCGGGGCCTTGACGGCGGCGACGTTGAAGGTGCCGCGGATCTTGTTGACGACCAGTGTCGACAGCGCCTCGCCGTCGACGTCCTCGGCGAGGATGAAGAGCGGCTTGCCGGTGCCGATGACCTTCTCGAGGACCGGAAGCAGCTCCTGGATCGAGGAGATCTTGCCCTGGTGGAGAAGGATGTAGGGGTCGTCGAGGACGGACTCCATCGACTCCGGGTCGGTGACGAAGTAGGCCGAGATGTAGCCCTTGTCGAACTGCATGCCCTCGGTGAACTCGAGCTCGGTGCCCATGGTGTTGGACTCCTCGACCGTGATCACGCCGTCCTTGCCGACCTTGTCGAAGGCCTCGGCGAGCAGGTCGCCGATGTGGCTGTCGCGGCTGGAGATCGTGGCGACGGACGCCATGTCCTCGCGCGACTCGACCTCGCGGGCGGCCTCGCGCAGCGCGTCGCCGACGGCCTCGGCCGCGGCGTCCATGCCGCGCTTGAGGCCCATCGGGTTGGCGCCGGCCGCGACGGCGCGGAGGCCCTCGTGGACCATGGCCTGGGCCAGCACGGTGGCGGTGGTGGTGCCGTCGCCAGCGATGTCGTTGGTCTTGGTGGCCACCTCCTTGGTGAGCTGGGCACCGAGGTTCTCGAACGGGTCGTCGAGCTCGATCTCACGAGCGACGGTGACACCGTCGTTGGTGATCGTGGGGGCGCCCCACTTCTTGTCGAGGACGACGTAGCGGCCCTTGGGGCCGAGCGTCACCTTGACGGCGTTGGCGAGGGCGTCGACGCCGCGCTCGAGGGCGCGGCGGGCGTTCTCGTCGAACTCCAGGATCTTGGGCATTGCTGTGCTCCTAGGAACGTGTGAAAGGGGTTCGCCCGGACGTCATGGCCGGTGGTCGCCGAAGCGACCGGCAGCCATGACGTTCCGGGCGAAGGGAATCAGGAGACGACGGCGAGGATGTCGCGGGCGGAGAGGATCAGGTACTCCTGGCCGGAGTACTTGACCTCGGTGCCGCCGTACTTGCTGTAGATGACCTTGTCGCCGATGGCGACGTCGATCGGGACACGGTTGCCGTTGTCGTCGATGCGACCGGGACCGATCGCCACGACCGAGCCCTCCTGGGGCTTCTCCTTGGCGGTGTCCGGGATGACCAGGCCGGAGGCGGTGGTCTGCTCGGCTTCGATCGCCTGGACGACGATGCGGTCCTCGAGGGGCTTGATGTTGACCGACACTTCGGATCAACCTCCACTTTCTCTGCACGAGATTTGTTCAGGACGTGGGCCCGGGACCTGGTCGGCACGCCGTCGCGGGGGTCGCGCCGGGGCCTCGGGCATCTGGCGCTCTCGGGGTGAGAGTGCCAGAACAGACGCTAGCACTCTCACCGATCGAGTGCTAGCAGAGGTCACTGCTCGACCGGCTGACAGGATGCGTGCGTGGAGATCGAGACGCTGGACTGGCTGCGCACGAGCGAGGGCGAGCGCCTGCTCGTCCACGCGAGCCAGGCCTGGACCGACCACCCCGGCGACCCGGTGCGGGTCGCGAGCGTCGTACGCCGTCTCGAGCCCGACGCCGAGAAGGCGGCCGCGGCGACCACGCAGGCGCAGCTGCGGGCGAAGGCAGCGACGAAGTTCGGCGATGCGGCAGGCCTCATGTTCTTCACCCCGGACGCCCTCGAGCAGGCGACGCGCGCCCGGGTGGCCGACCACCGCGCGGCCCGGCTCGCGGCGGCGATCCCCGGGGGCAGCGTCATCGACCTGGGCTGCGGCATCGGCGGCGACCTGCTGGCCTTCGCCCGGGCCGGACTGGTCGCTGCCGGCATCGACCAGGACCCGGTGCGGGTGGCGATGGCCGAGGCCAACCTGGCCGCCCTCGAGCTGGCCGGCGCGGTGATGGTGGGCGATGCGACCGCCCTCGACCCCGGCGGGTTCGACGCCGCGTTCGCCGACCCGGCTCGTCGAGGAGGGCGCGGGCGCGTCTTCGACGTCGAGGGGTGGACCCCGCCGTGGTCGTGGGTGCTGGACCTGCTGGCCGGCCGGGCGCTGGTCAAGGTCGCGCCGGGGATCGGCCACGACCTGGTGCCGCCCGGCGTCGAGGCGGAGTGGGTCAGCGACGGCGGCGAGGTCAAGGAGGCCGTGCTCTGGTCACCCGGCCTGGCGACCACGGACCGCCGGGCGACCGTGATCGGCGCGGGCGGCCTGGCCACCCTCACCGAGGACGACGACCCCGGGGCCGAGGTCCGCGAGGTCGGCGCCTACCTCTACGAGCCCGACGGTGCCGTGATCCGGGCCGGCCTGGTGACCGCGGTCGCTGCGGGTGTCGGCGGTGGGCTCGTGGACGAGCACATCGCCTACGTCACCGGCGACGACGCCTTCCGTACGCCGTTCGCGCGGGGCTACCGCGTGGTCGAGCACCTCCCCTACCGCGAGAAGCAGCTGCGCGCCGCGTTGCACGAGCGCCGCATCGGCCGGCTGACGATCAAGAAGCGGGGGGTGCAGGTCGTGCCCGACGAGCTGAGGAAGCGGCTCGCGCTCAAGGGCGAGGAGGAGGGCACCCTCGTGCTCACCCGGGTCGCCGGGCAGGGGACGGCCCTGCTGGTCGAGCCGTTCTGACCTCACGGAGGCCGCTCGCGGCCCACAATGTCCACCATGGGACCCACCCAGCTCATCCTCGCTGCCATCGTGGCTGCCGTCCTGCTGGTGTTGACGAACCGCTACGTCAAGCAGCAGCGCGAAGAGCTCAAGAACCTCGAACCGCCCGCCTCCCTCGACTCCGTGGGCACCTGGGAGGCCGAGGTGCTGGCGGCCGAGCAGGCGAGGGCGCAGGCAGAGCAAGCAGCAGAGCAGGCCGCGCACCAGCCGCCGGAGGAACCGCCGGAGGAGCCGCCCGGCGAGACGGGTCGGCCCGCCTACTGACCTGCGCATCCGGCGCGGGAGACGCCGGCCACCTTCACGGGAAGTCGCCCCGGCGCCGGGGCCTGCCCGAGCAGCACGTCGACCAGCACTCCCATCGCGGCCGGGGTGTCGCCGTACGTCGCGACGCGGACGGGTGCGCCGACCTGGCCCAGCACCCACGGGGAGTCCGTCGCGACGGCGACCGCCCCGTCGACCGGCGCGTCGCGGAAGCCCGTGAAGCCGATGCCGGTGCCGACGGCGAGCCGTGCTTCCTCGCGGGCGGTCCACGCATCGAGTCGGCGCTCGCGCCTGCTCTCGGACTTCTTCCACGCCCGCAGCCGCTTCTTGAACTGCCGCTTGGCCTCCTTCTTGCGTCGCTCGGGCCTCGGCTTCGCATCGGCGAGCTTGCTCGGCGGCGAGCGGCGCAGCAGCACGGGGAGGCCGGCACGGCCGGCCGCCGCGACGAACGCGCTCACCGCGCCGGGGTCGCCGTAGGGGTGGACGACGTCGCCGACGAGCCGACCCGAACACCCTCCGTCGGTCACGGTGATCGCCGCGGCGGACAGGCTGCGCGACGCACCCGCCGCGGATCCGACGGACTTGCCGCTGTCCCCGGTGGCCGCCAGGTGGGTGAGGAGGGCGATCTGGCGGGCGGCCGACTGCTCGAGGCGCCGCCGCGGGAGCGTCCCCGACCTGACCGCCTTCATCAGGGCGGCGCGGGCCACCGCGGGCGACGGCGGCATGAGCAGCACGTCGGAGCCGGCCCGGATCGCCTGGACCGCCGTACGTGCCGGCGACCGGCCGCGCGTGACGCCGGCCATCCGGAGCGAGTCGGTCACCACGAGCCCGCCGAACCCCAGCTCGTCACGGAGCAGGCCGGTCGTGACCCTGCGGGACAGCGACGACGGCACGCGCGGGTCGACCGAGCGCACGTCGATGTGGCCCACCATCACCGCGGGCAGCCCTGCGGTGACCGCCTCGCGGAACGGCACGAGGTCGGAGGCCTCGAGGTCCGCGAGCGACTTCGTCTGCACGGGCAGGGTCAGGTGGCTGTCGGCCGGGACCGAGCCGTGGCCGGGGAAGTGCTTGATGACCGGGAGGACGCCGGCCCCGGAGAAGCCGTCGGCCGCGGCGACCACGTGCTCGGCCACGGTCGCGGGCCTCGACGAGGCTGACCGGGACCCGATCGTCGGGTCCCCCGGCCCGGAGGTCACGTCGGCGTCGGGCGCGAAGTCGACGGTGAAGCCGAGGCCGCGCAGCTCGGCGCCGCTGGCGGCGTACGCCTGCCGGGTGAGCGCCGGGTCGCCGGCGGCGCCGGTGCTCATGAACGTCGGGAACCGGCTCGCCGCTCCTCGCAGCCGCTCGACCACGCCGCCCTCCTGGTCGACGCCGAGGAACAGCGGCCACTTCCGGCGCACCTGGCGCGTGAGCGCGGCATTGACGCCCCGGACCTGGTCGGCGGACGCGACGTTGGAGCTGAAGGCGATCACGCCTCCGAGGTGCAGGTCGCGCACCATCGCGACCGGCGCACGGGTGCCGCTCCAGTCGGCGACGATCACCTGGCCGGCGAGGTCGGGCAGGCGCATCCGACCGGCGAGCTTCGCCGCCCGGTCGAGCTCAGCGCGGTCAGGGCCCCAGCCCTCGACCAGGCCCAGCGCCTCCGACGGTGTGGGCGGGACGGTCGGCGTGCTGCTGGCCGCGGTGCTGCGCGCGTCCGGCTCCTTCTCCGCCGGCTCGCCCTCGCCACTGCACGCCGCTGCCGTCGCGACCAGTGCGAGGGTCGCGACCAGCGCAGTCAGGCGAGAGGGCATCCCGTCATGGTGGCACGGACCGATCACCTGCCGTGACGCTCGGGCCGCTCCCACGGCCAGTCGGAGGCCAGCCACGCGGCCACCGCATCCGCGAGGGGTACGTCGAGCTCGGCCCGGTCGGCGCGCACCCACGACTGCACCTCGACGTCGTGGCCGTCGGCCTTCGTCGGGTAGAGGTAGACGCAGCCGATGACCTCGCCCGACCCCGGGTCGAGCACCGTGAACGTGAATCCCTTCCGCGCCACGAAGTCGGCCGCGTGGCGGGTCAGGTCGCCGAGGTTGGCCTCGGACGACATCCCGCCTGCGGGCGGCCAGCCGCCGTCGGGGTAGCCCGGCGTCGAGCGGATGTGCTCGATGCTCGATCCCCAGGCCGCGAGGTCGGAGTCGTTGTGCTGCGGCCCGAGCGGCTCCAGGACGAACTGCTCGGTCGCCAGCCGGGTCGGCGGGTCGAAGTCCTTGGGGACGAACGATTCGTTGCTCATGGCGTCGACGCTAGGCCGGGCGGAGCGACCCCCACAACGCGATATCCCCTCGGCAACGTGGCCCCCGAGGGGTTCACTGGGCGCGTGCACACCGCCGTCCTCGTCGAGGGTCACAGCGACGAGGTGGCGCTCCGCACGCTCGCGGATGCCTACGGGCGCGACCTCGCCGACGCCGGTGTCGCGATCCTGCCACTGGGTGGCATCACCAACATCCGGGACGTGGCGGCGCGGCTGCACGTCGCGGGTGAGCGCCTGGCCGGGCTGTACGACGCCCCGGAGGTGCGGTTCGTCCGCCGGGGGCTGGCGGCGGCGGGGGTCACGCCCGGCGAGGACGCCGACCTGGAGACCTACGGCTTCTTCTGCTGCCGCCGCGACCTCGAGGAGGAGCTGCTGCGTGCCCTCGGCGCCGACCGGGTCGAGCAGGTGATCGCCGCTGCCGGCGAGACCCGGTCGCTGGACCGGCTGGCGCAGATGCCGGCGCAAGTGGGATGGACGCGCGAGGAGCTGCTCGCCCGGTTCATGACCTCGAGGAGCGGCCGCAAGGATCGCTACGCCCGGCTGCTCGTCGAGGCGATGCCCCGAGGCGGCGAGCCCGCGCCGCTCCGCGCGCTGCTCGCCCACCTCGGGGTCACGCCCGAGCCCTGACCCGTCAGACGTTGGCCTTCTCGGCGCCGATCGTGGTGTCGGAGCCGTGACCGGTGTGCACGACCGTGTCGTCCGGCAGGTCGAAGAGCTTCGACCGGATCGACTGCGTGATGACGTCGGCGTCCGAGTACGACCGCCCGGTCGCCCCCGGCCCACCCTCGAAGAGCGTGTCGCCGGTGAAGACGCAGCCGAGGTCGTGGACGTAGAGGCAGACCGCGCCGGGCGCGTGCCCGGGGGTGTGGAGCACCGTCACCGCGGCGCCACCGATCGTCAGGGTCATCCCGTCCGAGAGGTCCACGTCCCACAGCTCGGCCCCCTCCTCGTCACCACCGTGGGTGAGCTCCCACAGCGGCCGGTCGTCGGGGTGCAGCAGGATCGGCGCACCGGTCGCGACGCGCAGCGCCGGCGCCACGCGTACGTGGTCGTCGTGCGCGTGCGTGCAGACGATGGCCTTCACCGCCCGGCCGCCGACGACCCGCAGGATCGCGTCGACGTCGTGCGGGGCGTCGATGACGATGCACTGCTCGTCGTCGCCGATCACCCACACGTTGTTGTCGACGTCGTGGGTCTCCCCGTCGAGGCTGAAGGTCCCCGAGACGACGGCGTGGTCGACGCGGGCGCTCACAGGATCACCACGGAGCGCAGCACGCCGCCGGAGTGCATCGTGTCGAAGGCGGCCTCGACGTCGTCGAGCCCGATCTCCTCGCTCACGAAGGCGTCGAGGTCGAGCCGACCCTGCTGGTAGAGGTCGACGAGCATCGGGAAGTCGCGCGACGGCAGGCAGTCGCCGTACCAGGACGACTTGAGCGACCCGCCCCGCCCGAAGACGTCGATGAGCGGGATGTCGGGCACCTTCATGTCCGGGGTGGGGACACCGACCAGGACCACGGTGCCGGCCAGGTCGCGGGCGTAGAACGCCTGCTTCCACGTCTCGGGCCGGCCGACGGCGTCGATCACGACGTCGGCACCGCCCTCGTGCCCGGTGGCGTCCGGCGGGGGCGTGTGCGACCTGATCGCCTCGACGGCGTCCACCTCGGAGGAGTTCACCGTGTGGGTCGCGCCCATCGACCGGGCGAGCTCGAGCTTGCGGTCGTCGACGTCCACCGCGATGATCCGCGACGCCCCCGCGAGGGCCGAGCCGGCGATCGCGGCCATCCCCACGCCGCCGCAGCCGATCACGGCGACGGTCGAGCCGCGGCCGACGTTGCCGGTGTTGATCGCTGCACCGAGCCCGGCCATCACGCCGCACCCGAGCAGGCCGACGGCCGCGGCCCGGGCGGAGGGGTCGACCTTCGTGCACTGGCCGGCGGCGACGAGGGTCTTCTCCGCGAAGGCGCCGATGCCCAGCGCGGGCGAGAGCTCCGTACCGTCCTCGAGCGTCATCTTCTGGGTCGCGTTGTGGGTCGCGAAGCAGTACTGCGGCTCGCCGCGGTTGCAGGCACGGCAGTCGCCGCACACCGCGCGCCAGTTGAGGACGACGAAGTCGCCGGGGGCCACGCTCGTGACGTCAGGGCCGACCGCCTCGACGAGGCCTGCCGCCTCGTGGCCCAGCAGGAAGGGGAAGTCGTCGTTGATCCCGCCCTCGCGGTAGTGCAGGTCGGTGTGGCACACGCCGCAGGCCTGCACCTTCACCACCGCCTCGCCCGGACCGGGGTCGGGGACGTTGATCGTGACCACCTCGACCGGTGCACCCTTCGCGAGTGCGACCACGGCCTTGACCTGCTGCATGCGATGTCTCCTGCTACGTCGGGGGCGTCTGTGTGCCATGAGCCTCCCAAACGGATGCAACCTCCGTCGACCCGGTCGCGTCCTCACCCCGACACGCCCCGCCGAGGGGCCCGGGATCGGACAGGAGGTGGAGGGTGACCACGACACTCGTGGACATGGGTTCGCAGGGCCGCCGCGCAGACAAGGACGCCGACTTCTCGGCGTACATGGCAGCGCGCCAGCCCGCCCTCTACCGGACGGCGTACCTCCTGGCCGGCGACCACGCGTCCGCCGAGGACCTCCTTCAGGTCGCCTTCGCCAAGCTCTACCTCTCGTGGGACAAGATCCGCGACCGCGGCGCCCTGGACGGCTACGTCCGCAGGATCATGGTCAACGAGAACAACTCGCTGTGGCGACGCGCGTGGAAGCGCCGCGAGCACTCCACCGACACGATGCCGGAGACCGGCACCCACGACACCTACGACGACGGCATGGGCGGGGCACTCTGGTCGCACGTCCAGACCCTGCCGCCCAAGCAGCGCGCGGTCATCGTGCTGCGCTACTACGAGCAGCTGAGCGAGGCCGAGATCGCCGACGTCCTCGGCATCTCCGTCGGCACCGTGAAGTCCCAGGCCAGCCGCGCCCTCGCCGGGCTGCGCTCCCGCGCACCCAGCACCCTCCACCCCCGCGAGCACCGCCCCCACGAGCCCGGAGACGACTCATGAACACTCCCCTCGAGGACCAGGTCCACGACGCCCTGCACCGCCGCGCCGACCCGATCCAGCACGCGCCCCTCACCGTCACCGACGTACGTCACCGCGCGCGGCGCATCCAGCGTCGCCGGGCGGCCGCGGCCGGGGTCGCCGTCGCCGCCGTCCTGGCCATCGCGATCCCGGTGGGGCTCTCCGCCACCGGCCCGAGCCAGCGCAGCGACGTGCCCCCCGCGACGCAGTCCCCGAGCCCGACCCCGAGCCCCACCCCGGAGGTGGCCTCGGGCACCGTGGATGTCGACGTGAACGATGCCGAGGTGGTCGAGGAGACTCCCGTCCCGCTCCTGGACGTCGACGGTCCCAGCCTGATCACGCCCGACGGCACCATCGAGCTGCCGGAGGTCTTCGACACCCTCACCCCCTACCTCGACGGCTACGTCGGGGTCGCTCGCCACGACGAGCCCGGCGTGCCCCTGGCGACGATCGAGTTCCTGGGCGCCGACCTCCGCGTCGACGACGGCGGCAACGCCACCGGCGGCCTCGTCGTCAGCCCTGGTGGCGGGCGGATCGCCTGGTCGGAGTACGACGGCACCCGATGGCGGGTCTTCGTGGCCGACCCTGCCGGCGAGGTGGAGCCGGTCGAGACGACGTTCGACCCGACGGCCGAGGAGGAGCCGGTGATCCCCGTCGGCTTCGTGTCCGCTGACACGGTGGCGGTCAAGGCGATGTACAACATCGGCGGCACCAGGACGTTCACCGCCGGCGGTGGGCAGCCGGTCGAGGTGACGGGCCTCCTCCAGGCGGACACGGCCTCCCCCTCGCTCGGCGCCATCGCGGGCATCACCGAGTTCCGCCCGGAGGGGACCTGCTTCGGCGTCGTGGACGCCGGCGGCGGGGACCCCACCTGGACCACCTGTGACCACCGGCTCGGGCCGTTCAGCGCGGGTGGCGCCTACGTGGTCGGCACCAGCGCGCAGGACGACACCGGCTCGCCGAGCATCGCGGTGCTCGACGCGGCCACCGGCGAGGAGGTCGTCACCTTCGAGGCCGTCCTCCCGCGCCGCACGGTGGGCGGGTTCTGGACCCAGATGACCTGGGTGGGCGACGAGGCGATCGTGGCCCGGATGTTCATCGGCGACGACTACTACATGATGCGGCTCGGCCTCGACGGATCGGTGCAGCGCATCGGGATCGAGAGCGTCGGTGCATCGGGCCTCACGGTGGCGGTCCCGAGCTGACCCACGACGTCAGGCGACGACGGTGGTGATCGGCATGGAGGAGTCGGCCGGCAGGTCCAGCAGCGACGGCGTACGTCCTCGCGCGACGAGCTCGGCCCCCAGCGCGGCGACCATGGCTCCGTTGTCGGTGCAGAGGCCCGGTCGCGGGACGCGGACGCGGATGCCCTGCGCGGCCGCGCGCTCCTCGGCCATCGCCCGGAGCCGGCTGTTGGCGGCGACGCCGCCGCCGATGAGGATGTCCTCGATACCGCGGCTGGTGGCCGCGTCGATCGCCTTGCGCGTGAGCACGTCGCAGACGGCCTCCTGGAAGGACGCGGCCACGTCGGCCACGTCGATCGTGGCGCCGGCGCGCTGCTGGGCCTCGACCCAGCGCGCCACCGCGGTCTTCAGCCCCGAGAACGAGAAGTCGAACCGGTGGCGCTCGAGGTCACGCTTGCTCGACAGGCCGCGCGGGAAGTCGATGGCGACGCTGTTGCCGCTGCGAGCGGCCCTGTCGATGTGCGGTCCGCCGGGGAAGGGCAGTCCGAGCAGCCGGGCGACCTTGTCGAACGCCTCGCCGGCGGCGTCGTCGATCGTCGAGCCCATCGGCTCCACGCCGACGGTCACGTCGGTGACCTCGAGCAGGCTGGAGTGGCCGCCGGACACGAGCATCGCCAGGCAGGGCTCGGGCAGCGGACCGTGCTCGAGCTGGTCGACGGCGACGTGCGCGGCCAGGTGGTTGACGCCGTAGATCGGCTTGCCGAGCCCGATCGCGAGCGCCTTGGCGCTCGCGACACCGACCAGCAGGGCGCCGGCCAGACCGGGGCCGCTGGTCACGGCGATCGCGTCGACGTCGTCGAGGGAGATGCCGGCGGTCTCGGCTGCCCGCTCGATCGTCGGGACCATCGCCTCGAGGTGGGCCCGGCTGGCCACCTCCGGCACCACACCGCCGAAGCGGGCATGCTCCTCCACGCTGCTCGCCACGCTGTCGGCGAGGAGCGTGTGGCCGCGGACGATGCCGACACCGGTCTCGTCGCACGACGTCTCGATGCCGAGGACGAGGGGTCCGTCAGTCATTCCGCGTCGCTGTCTCCGCGCGCGCGGCGCCGGGCAGCCAACGGCACATGACCAGCGCCTCGGACCCGTCGCGGTAGTAGTGGGGTCGTACGTCGATCACGCTGAACTGGCGCGCGACGTAGAAGCCGAGGGCCTCGACATTGGTCACGCTGACCTCGAGCAGCATCCGTGAGGCGTCGTCGGTGTCGACGAGGAGCTCGTCGAGCAGCTGGGACGCGAGGCCGGCGCGGCGAGCCTCGGGACGCACGGCGATGCGGAGCAGGTCGACGATGTCGCCGGCGCTCATCGTCACGCCATAACCGGCCAGGGCACCCGAGGCGTCCTCCGCGACGACGAAGCGTCGCCCGGGGCCCTCGATCTCCTGCCGCACGAGCGACTCGTTCCAGGCGTCGGCGCCGAACAGCTCGTGCTCGAGCGCGGTGAGGCCGGGCAGGTCGGCCAGGGCGGCGGGACGGATCACGAGACAGGCTTTCTGGGTGCTCCCGCGACCGCGTCGGGGCGGCGCAGGTAGAGGGGTTCGGGGTCGATCAATTCTACGAGCTCGCCGCTGACCCCGTGGGCGATCCAGCCCGCACCGGGCCTCTCGGGTGCCATGGCACGGGTGAAGTGCTCGGGGTAGAGCACGGGACCGGCACCGGCCACGGGTGCGTCCGTCGCGACCTCGGCGGGCTTCGTCACGACCGGGCCCTCGAGGCGGCGGCCGTCGGCGTCGTAGGAGGCGAGGTAGACCTCCTTGCGCCGGGCGTCGGTGGCCACCAGGAAGCCGCTGTCCGGAGCCGATGTCTCGACCACCTCCAGCGCGATCGCGTCGAGCGAGCAGACGCCGTAGACCGGGATGTCGAGCACGAAGCCGAGCGTGCGGGCCGTGACGATGCCGACCCGGAGGCCGGTGAACGGGCCGGGCCCGACGCCCACGGCGATCGCGGTGAGGTGCTGGCGCACGATGCCGACGTCCTGCATCGCACGGGCCACCAGCGGCGCAAGGTGCTCGCCGTGCTTCATCGGCTGCTCGGACGAGAGCTCGACCACGACGCGCTCACCGTCGTGCAGCGCGACGGACACCAGCGGGGTGGCGGTGTCGAGGGCGAGGAGCACGGCGACGAGGTTACTGGCCGACGACCCAGCGCAGTGAAACGCGGCGGGGGTCGAGCTCGTCGTCGGGCGTGTGACCCACCGCGCGCTCGATCACGGCCTCGAGGTGCGACTCGGCGAGGCCCTCGGCGATCCCCGAGCCCCACTCGACGACGGTCACTGCGGAGTCGAGCGACGCGTCGAGATCGAGGTCGTCGAGCTCGTCGAGGCCGCCGAGGCGGTAGGCGTCGACGTGCACCAGGTCGGGGCCGCCGACGAGCGACGGGTGGACCCGGGAGATCACGAAGGTCGGTGACGTCACCCCACCACGGACGTCGAGGCCCGTGCCGAGGCCTTGGGTGAAGGTCGTCTTCCCCGCCCCGAGCTCGCCGGAGAGCACGACCAGGTCGCCGGCCACCAGGCTGCGGCCGACGCGCTCCCCCAGCCGCCGCATCGTCTCGGCGTCCGGGCAGTCGAAGGAGGTGCCCAGCCACAGCGCGAGCTCGACGTAGGGGCTGCGCCGGGCGGTCACCACGAAGTCGTGCCGCTCCCAGAAGCCGATGGTCTCCGGGAGCTCCTCGCGGGCGACGACCGTGACGGCCTCCCGGCCGGTGGCGGCGTCGACGGCGGCCTCGACCAGCGCGGTCGCGACGCCCGTTCCCTGCGCGGTCGGTACGACGCCGAAGCGACGCAGCACCAACCCGTCGGGCGTCGGGTCCAGGACGACGCAGCCGACCGGGACGTCGTCGACCGTGGCGAGGAAGCCTCCGCGCCTGGCCAGCAGGCGGGCGATCGACCGCTCGTCCTCGCCGAGGGCGTCGGCAGGAGGATCGAGGGGCGGCCGGGCGCCGAACGCGGACTGCACGACCGCCAGCACCTCGGCGGCCGCCTCCGCACCGACCCGACGTACGACGACCCTCACGGTGTCGCCTGCCCCTGGGCCAGCGAGATCAGGTCGTCGAGCTCGGCGGTGACCTGCTTGTGGCGCTCGAGCAGCACCATGTGTCCCGCGCCCTCGCACTCCAGCAGGCTCGAGCCCGGGATCCGACTGTGCAGCTTGCGGCTGTGGCCGACCGAGGTGATCTTGTCCTCGGTGCCGCAGATGATCGATGTCGGCACCCGGCCCAGTGGCTCGAGGTGCTCGAACTTGTCGAGCGACGCGAAGGCCGGGTAGAAGTCCGCGACGACGGCGAACGGCGTCGAGTTGAGCATCGAGTAGACGAACTCGACGTGGGAGACGGGCACCTCGTCGGTGCCGAAGGCGTAGCGGTCGGTGACCACGTCGGCGACCGCGTGCCCCCACGCCCGCGCGACGTCGACCACGCGGTGACCACGGTCGAGCGTCCGGACCGCGCGGCCCATGAAGCGTCCGCCGAGGCCGAGCGGGAGCATCGGGAACAGGATGCGCCCCGGGTCGAGCCCGCCGGCCGTGGTGGACATCAGGACGGCGCCGACGACCTTGTCGCCGAAGAGCTCGGGGTGCAGCTCGGCGAGCGAGATCACCGTCATGCCCCCCATCGAGTGGCCGACGACGACGCACCGGCCGGGCACGGTGTCCTCGATGACGCGGCGCAGGTCGTGGCCGAGCTGGTCGATCGTGCAGTGGTCCTCGTCGGACCGCGCCGAGCGCCCGTGGCTGCGCTGGTCGTAGAAGACGGTGCGGACCTGGCCGCGGTAGGCGGCGCGCTGGAAGTGCCAGCTGTCGAGGTTCAGCGAGTAGCCGTGGACGAAGACCACGGTCAGGTCGTCGTCGGTGGACGCGCGCCCGCCGAAGTCGGCCGGCTCGTCGATCTCGACGTGCAGGTCGAGCGCGTCGTCGGCCACCACGACCCGCGGGGCGCTGTGCAGCTCGCCGAACGCCACCTGCTCTCCCGCGTCGCGCCGGCCGATGATCCGGCTCTGGCGCACGATGCCGGCGGCGCCGGCTGCGGCGGCCAGGCCGGCCGCGCCGACGACGGTGCCGAAGATCCGGCCCTTGATGCTCATGGCGTGCCTTCCTCGCGGTCGACGAAGCGGCGGACGAACCGCCCGCCGATGCGGGTGACGATCTCGTAGCTGATGGTGCCGACGGCCTCCGCCCAGTCCTGGGCGGTCGGCTCACCGAGGTCACCGGGGCCGAAGAGCACGACCTCGGTGCCCGGCGGCGGCAGCTCGCCGTGCAGGTCGACGACGACCTGGTCCATGCAGACCCGGCCGCGGATCGGGCGCAGCGAGTCCTCGACCCACACCGACGCGGTGTTGCCGGCAGCACGGGGCACGCCGTCGCCGTACCCGGTCGGCACGAGACCGACGGTCGTGTCCTCGTGGGCGGTCCAGGTGTGACCGTAGGAGACACCGTCACCGGCCTCGATCGGCTTGCTCGTCACCAGCCGCGCGCGTGCGGTCATCGCGGGGCGCAGGCCGAGGCGCGGGGTCTCGCCGGGAGCCGGGTCGAGACCGTAGGCCGCGATGCCGCAGCGGACCAGGTCGAAGTGGGAGGAGGGGCGCAGGATCGCTGCGGCGGAGTTGGCGAGGTGGGTGACGTCGGGGTCGAGACCGGCCTCCGCGGCGAGCGCCAGCGCGTCGCGGAAGGCGGCCTCCTGCGTGTGGTTCATCGGGTGGGACGGCTCGTCGCTGGCCACGAAGTGCGACCAGATGCCGGTCACCCGGACCCGCCCGGCGGCCTCGTGCGCGGCGGCGGCGGCGAAGAGCGAGACCCACTCCGCCCGGGGCGCTCCCCCGCGCGACAGGCCGGTGTCGACCTTGATCTGCACGTGCGCACTGCCGCCCACCGCGGCGATCTCGTCGAGCTCCTCCAGCGTGTACGCCGTCACCTCGACGCCCGCCGCGACCGCTCCGGAGAAGTCGTCGCCCGGGGCGCTCAGCCAGCAGAGGAGCGGGCCGCGGTCGCCCGCCGCCCGCAGGGCGAGCGCCTCGTCGATCGTCGCCACACCGAGCCAGTCCGCGCCCGCGTCGCGGGCAGCATCGGCCACCTCGACCATGCCGTGCCCGTAGCCGTCGGCCTTGACCACGACCATCAGCTGCACCGGGTCGTCGACCTGCACGAGGTCGCGCAGGATCCGGACGTTGTGCCGGATGGCAGCGAGGTCCACCACGATCTCGGCACGCGACGGCGCGGGATCGGTCATGGATCCGATCATCCCAGTCCTGCGAGCGTCTCGCGCACGACCTGCGGGATCTGGACCGCGACCCGGCTGGCCGTCAGCGGGCCACCGGCGGCGGCCTGCGTCGCGGCCGCGCCGTGCAGCCACGACCCGACGGACGCGGCGTCGTAGGGCTCCAGGCCGGCGGCGAGCAGCGCGCCGACGAGCCCGGCGAGCACGTCTCCCGCGCCGGCGGTCGCCAGCCAGGGCACCCCGGTCGTGGTCACGCGGACCCGTCCGTCGGGGGCGGCGACGAGCGTGTGGTGGCCCTTGAGCAGCACCACGCACCCCCAGCGACGGGCGGCGTCGCGGGCGTGGGCGAGCGGTGCGGCCTCGACCTCCCCGCGATCGGCGCCGAGCATCGCGGCGAGCTCGCCGGCGTGAGGCGTCAGGACCCAGTCGGTCGCCGCGTCGCCCACGTGGGCCAGGGCATCGGCATCGACCACGACCGGCACGCCGTCCTCGCGTGCCTCGGCGAGCATGGACGCCGCATCGTCACCACCTCCGGGCCCGACGACCCAGGCCTGCACGCGGCCCGCGCCCACGACCTCGGGGTGGGCCGTGCGCACCGTGTCGGCGACGTGGTCGGGACCGACGTAGCGCACCATCCCGACCAGGCCGGTGTTCGCCCCCGCCACTGCGAGGAGCGCGGCCCCCGGATAGGTGCTCGACCCGGCGCGCACGCCGACGACTCCTCGGGCGTACTTCTGCGCGTCCAGCCCCGGGCGCGGCAGCAGGGCTCGTACGTCGTCGGGCTGCAGCGCCTCGACGGCCGGCTCCCCCGGGTCGAGGTCGAGGTCGACGAGGTGGAGCGCGCCGCTCGCGGCGGAGGCGGGGTCGACGAGGTGGGCGACCTTGTGGGTGCCGAAGGTGACCGTCAGGGCGGCTCGCACGTGGGGACCGTCGATGCGCCCGGTGTCGACCTCGACGCCCGACGGCACGTCGACCGCGACGACGGGCACGCCGGCGTACGCCTCGAGCGCGGCGACGGCCCCCGGACGCAGGCCGGGACGACCGCCGATGCCGACGATGCCGTCGACGAGCAGGTCGGGCGCCGGACCGAGGTCGGTGAGGTCGCGCGTGGCGCGGCCCCCGGCTCGCTCGAACGCGGCGAGACCGGCCTCGTGGACCTGTTCGGCGAGGAGCAGCGCCTCGACGGCAACGCCGCGGCCGGCGAGCCGGGCACCGGCCCAGAGCGCGTCACCACCGTTGTCGCCGGGGCCGACGAGCAGCAGCACGCGGCTGCCGTACGCACTGCCCAGGAGGTCGAGCACCGCCGCGGCGAGACCGGCCGCGGCGCGCTGCATCAGCGCGCCGTCGGGCAGCCGCGTCATCGCGGCGGCCTCCGCACGGCGTACGTCGTCGACGAGGTGGGCGCGGAGCATCAGCTCTCCAGGATCACGACGGCCGACGCGATGCCGGCGTCGTGGGAGAGCGAGACGTGGACGTGGACCACGCCGAGCGCCTCCGCCTGCGCCGCCACGGTGCCGCGGATCTCGAAGCGCGGGCGCCCGGTCTCCTCAGAGACGATCTCGGCGTCGTGCCAGGCCATCCCGACCGGGGCGCCGAGCGCCTTGGCGATCGCCTCCTTCGCCGCGAACCGGGCGGCCAGCGAGGCCGGCGGGCGCGACGCCTCGGCGTCGGTGAACAGCCGCCCGCGGAGGTTGGGCGTGCGCTCGAGGGACTGCACGAAGCGGTCGATGTCGACCACGTCGATGCCGACGCCGATGATCGGCATGCCTATTCGACCGTGACGGACTTGGCGAGGTTGCGCGGCTGGTCGACGTCGTGGCCGAGCTGCGTGGCCAGCTCGCACGCGAAGAGCTGCAGGGGCACCACCGCGACGAGGGGCTGGAGCAGCACGGGCACCTGCGGCAGCGTGATCAGCACGTCGGCGTAGGGCTCGATGGCCGTGTCGCCCTCCTCGGCGAGGCAGAGCGTGCGGGCCCCGCGGGCGCGCACCTCCTGGATGCCGCTGATCATCTTGTCGTGGAGCTGGTCGCGCCCGCGCGGAGGCACGATGCACAGGATCGGCAGGCCCTCCTCGACGAGGGCGATCGGGCCGTGCTTGAGCTCACCGGCCGCGAACCCCTCGGCGTGGAGGTAGGCGATCTCCTTGAGCTTGAGGGCTCCCTCGAGGGCGACCGGGTAACCGGCGTGGCGACCGAGGAACAGCACCGAGCGGCTGCCCACGTGGTCGCGGGCCAGGCCGTAGACCTGCTCGGACTTGTCGAGCACGGTCTGGATGTGGGCCGGCATCTGGTCCAGCTGGTCCATCACCTGCGAGATCTCGTCGCCGTAGCGGGTGCCCTTGACCTGTGCGAGGTAGAGCGCCAGGAGGTAGCAGGCGACCAGCTGGGTGAGGAACCCCTTGGTCGACGCGACGCCGATCTCCGGGCCGGCGTGGGTGTAGATGACGCCGTCGGACTCGCGCGGGATGGTCGAGCCGTTGGTGTTGCAGATCGACAGCACCTTCGAGCGCTGCTCGCGGGCGTGACGGATCGCCTGGAGGGTGTCGGCGGTCTCGCCCGACTGGCTGATCGCGACGACCAGGGTGTCGCTGGTGAGGATCGGGTCGCGGTAGCGGAACTCGCTGGCCAGCTCGACCTCGACCGGGATCCGGCACCAGTGCTCGATGGCGTACTTCGCGACCATGCCGGCGTAGAAGGACGTGCCGGCCGCGATGATGATGATCTTGTCGACGTCGCGGAGGTCCTGGTCGGACAGGCGCATCTCGTCGAGCTGGAGCAGGCCGTCGGTGCCGCGGCGACCCAGGAGCGAGTCGGCGACCGCGCGCGGCTGCTCGAAGATCTCCTTGCGCATGAACCAGTCGTGGCCGTCCTTCTCGGCGGCCGAGAGGTCCCAGTCGACGTGGTAACGGCGGCCCTCGGCGGGCGTTCCGTCGAAGCCCGAGACGCTCACGCCGTCGCGGGTGATGGTGACGACCTGGTCCTGGTCGAGCTCCATCGCCTCGCGGGTGTGCTCGATGAAGGCGGCGACGTCGGAGCCGAGGAAGTTCTCGCCCTCCCCGATGCCGACGACGAGCGGCGAGTTGCGGCGGGCGGCGACGACGCGGTCGGGGTCATGGGCGTCGACGGCGACGAGGGTGAAGGCGCCGTGGAGGCCGCGGCAGACGTTCTGCATCGCGACGGTCAGGTCGACGCCCGTCTCGAGCTGCTCCTCGAGGAGGTGCGCGGCGACCTCGGTGTCGGTGTCGGACGCCATCTCGACGCCCTCGGACTCGAGGCGGCCGCGCAGCTCGGCGAAGTTCTCGATGATGCCGTTGTGCACGAGCGCGACCCGGCGCGTACGTCCCAGGTGGGGGTGCGCGTTGCGGTCGGTCGGCGGGCCGTGGGTGGCCCAGCGGGTGTGCCCGATGCCGGTCGTGACCTGCGGCAACGGCGACTCGGCGATGGCCTTCTCGAGGTTGGCGAGCTTGCCCGCGCGCTTGTCGCTGACGATCGATCCGCCGTCGACGAGTGCGATGCCGGCGGAGTCGTAGCCGCGGTACTCCAGTCGCCTCAGGCCCTCGATCACGACGCCCTCGGCCGGCTTGGCACCCACGTACCCGACGATTCCGCACATGGCCGCGGAGTCTATCGGCAGGCCTCCGCGCCCCCGCGGCGCGGAGCGGTGCCACAATCGCACCCATGTCCGAGGTCGCGTCGTCCTCCAACGGCTCGGCCCCAGGCAACGAGTCCTCGCCCTACGTCGAGCTCGAGCGGGCCGCGTGGGCCCAGCTCGCCGGCACCGCCGAGACCGCCCTCACCCCCGACGAGGTCCTCCGCCTGCGCGGCCTGGGCGACCAGCTGGACCTGCACGAGATCGAGCAGGTCTACCTCCCGCTCTCCCGCCTGCTCAGCCTCTACGTCGCGGGCAACTCGCGGCTCCATCGCGAGCAGGAGGAGTTCCTCCACCGCGTCACCCCACCGCGTACGCCCTTCGTGATCGGCCTCGCCGGCTCGGTCGCGGTCGGCAAGTCGACCACCGCCCGCGTGCTGCAGCAGATGCTCGCCCACTGGCCCGAGCACCCCAACGTCGCGCTCGTCACGACCGACGGCTTCCTGCTCCCCAACGCCGAGCTCGAGCGCCGCGGGCTCCTGCACCGCAAGGGGTTCCCGGAGTCCTACGACCGCCGGGCGCTGCTGAAGTTCGTCATCGACATCAAGTCGGGTCGCGACGAGGTGGAGGCGCCGATCTACTCCCACCTCGTCTACGACGTTGTCCCCGACGAGAAGGTCGTGGTGAAGCGGCCCGACATCGTGATCATCGAGGGCCTCAACGTCCTCCAGCCCGCCCGCGTGCGCGAGGACGGCCGCACCGGCCTGGCGGTCAGCGACTTCTTCGACTTCTCCGTCTACGTCGACGCCGCCCTGACCGACATCAAGCGCTGGTACGTCGACCGCTTCCTGCGGCTGCGCGAGACCGCCTTCCGCGACCCGGCGTCGTACTTCCGCAAGTACGCCGCCCTCTCCCACGACGAGGCCGTCGACCAGGCCACGCGCATCTGGGACTCGATCAACGAGCCGAACCTCGTACAGAACGTCGCCCCCACCCGCTCCCGCGCCAACCTGGTGCTCCGCAAGGACGCCGACCACTCGGTGAAGTACGTCCGCCTCCGCAAGCTCTGAGCGGACGTCATGAGAATCCCCGGTGCGAACCGGAGATTCTCATGACGCAACGACGAGCGGGCATCCCCGAGCGACGAGCGCCTCGGTGATCTGGACGAAGAACTCGTCGGGGGCGACCCTCAAGCCGAGCAGCGGGAGCCGGAGGACCACTGCCCGGTCGAGCGCGATCGCGTTGTGGCGCAACGCGTCGGCGACGACGTTGACGGCCCACTCGTGGTGGATGCCGTCGATCTCGACGACGACTCCCCACGGCTCCCAGGCGACGTCGAGGTACCACCGACCGCCGGGACTCCTCCTGACCACCTGGCGGGTCGGCTCGGGCAGCCCGCGGAGCCGGCACATCTGCGCGAACTCGTGCTCTCCGAGGGACCTCACGCCGCCGAGCAGGTCGGTGACGACCGTCGTGACGAGTGTCCGGCGGCGGTGCCTGCGGACCCGCATGAGCTGCGCGCCGAACCGTTCGGCGCTGGTGAGCCCCTGCTGGACGGTCATCGTCAGCAGCAGGGTGGCCTGCTTGTCCGACTGCGCCCACAGCGCCGCGCGTACGCCGGCGACCTCGGGCCGGGTGCGCGGGATGCCCGACGGCGCCAGGTCGCCGCCCTCCCACCGACGCGTCTGGCGGATGTCGATCCCTGTGGCGCGGCGGACCAGCACCCCGCGCGGAACCGACACCCGCACCACGTCCTCCGTGTAGTGCTCGAGACCGCCCGCGATCAGCGCTGAGGTGCCGTCGAGGCAGCCACGGTCGCCCGCCTCGAAGACCGCCGCCCAGTGCTGGCCGAGTCGGTCGAGCGGACCCGTGTGGACCGCGACGCTCTGGCTGTGCACGGCTCGCCATCGGTGCGCTGCGAGATCGGCCGCGAGCTGGTGGTCGCTCACTCCGAGACCCCTGAGCTGGTCACGCGAGACCACACCACCCTGGGCGTCTCCCAGGCGTCGTACGAGGCGCAGGTTCGTCTCGCGATCGGAACGCGCCCGCGGCGACTCCCCCTTCTTCGGCATGCCCGCAGGATCGGCGAACCGGCGCTCCGCGCGCGACCGTGGTGCCGATCGGCTGGGGAGAACCCCGCCGCACGCGGGCCTGTGGACAGTCCGCGACCCACTCCGCCGACGTACGTCATGAGAATCCCCGGTGCGAACCGGAGATTCTCATGACGCGAACGGCGTACGCCGGTCAGGCCGCGGCGGCGGTGAAGCGCTGCCGGCGGTGCTTCGGCTCCTCGATCTCGTCGAGCAGCACGACGGCGTAGTCCTCGGCGCTGATGAAGTCGCCGGCCGGGGTGTCGAGCGAGGTGGCGTAGGAGCCGCTGCGCTCGCCGGGGGCGATCACGGGGGCCGGGCTGACGAAGGTCCAGTCGAGCGAGTCGGGTGCGGCGCGGAAGAGGTCGAGGGCGGCGGCGCCGGAGGTGGCCTCGCCGAGGTACTCCGGCGGGAACCCGTCGGTGTCGAGGAGGCGGGTGCCGTCGGGGGTCAGCAGCGAGCCCGCACCGCCGACGAACAGCACGCGCGCGTCCCCGGCGTTGTCGATCAGGGTCGAGACCGCCTCGAGCCACGGCTCGTGCGACTCGCCGGTGCGGCTGGGGCCGGTGGCGGAGACGACCACCTCGTGGTCGGCGGCCGCCGCCCGGACGGCGGACGCGTCCGCGAGGTCGCCGCCCGTCGAGCGGCTGAGCGAGGTGACCTGGTGGCCGCGGGCAGTGGCCTCGGCGGCGATGCGCGAGCCGACCATGCCGGTGGCGCCGAACAGGGCGATCTTCATGGGGTGGAGCCTTTCGTGAGGAGTGGACGGCGCCGACAGTAACCGTTGGTAACCAAGCACTTCAACGTGCTATAAGTACCTCATGGTTACCATTGAGCGCGGCGACGCCTTCGACCCCGACTGCCCCACCCGCGTCGTGCTCGACCGGATCGGCGACAAGTGGACCGTGCTGGTCATCGGCTCCCTCGAGGACGGCTCGCTGCGCTTCAGCGAGCTGCGCGCCCGCATCGGCGGAGTCGCGCCCAAGGTGCTCACCCAGACGCTGCGTGCGATGGAGCGCGACGGCCTGCTCACGCGCACCGTGCACGCCCAGGTGCCGCCTCGTGTCGACTACGAGCTCACCCCGCTCGGCGCCTCGCTCACCGGTCCGATCGCGACCCTCACCGACTGGGCCGAGACCCACCTGACGCAGATCCTCGGCTCGCGCGACTCCTACGACGCGGCCGCCGAGGCGCGCTGACGCAGGGTCAGCCGCACGCACAGCCCGGCCGGCACGGCCAGCACGAGACCCGTCGTCAACGACACCAGCCCGAAGGCGACCTCCGCGTCGACGCCGGGGATCGACGCGAGCGCCACCGCGGCGAGTCCCACCGCCACCGTGCCGCAGACGACCGCACCGACCCACGCGCACGCCTTCGCCGCGCGGGGCAGCGAGGAGAGCCCGCCCACGAGGGCGCTGCACGCCGCGACGACGAGGACCGGGGCGGCGTACAGCGTGAGGAAGAAGGCGCCGAAGGCGTAGCCCCACGAGTCCTCGCCCTGGTCGAGCGAGCTGGAGTCGATGAGCCAGCCGGCGGCATTGAGGACGCCCACACCGGCGACGAGGAGGATGATCGGCAGCACCGCGAGGCGCCGCCAGGAAGCATTCCCTGATGTGGTCATGCAGCCAGCCTCACCCGGCGCGGAGTGGGTTTCCTGAGCACGCGGGCTCGGCTCACACCGTCTTCTTCTGCAGCTCCAGCAGCGTCTCGATGGTGCGGTAGCCCAGCGCCTCGTTGACGGCGTTCATCCACGTGTTGACCTCAGCGTTGGAGGTGTCCAGGACGCGCAGCTCGGGGTACGTCGCCACGGCCAGGTCGTGGGTCGCGAGCTTGAGCGCAAGCCCCAGCCGGTGGCCCCGGTGGGCAGGGTCGACGATCGTGATGCCGACCTGCCCGTGGACCGGGTCGTCGTCGTCGACACGTACGTCGGAGACGCCGGCCACGGCGCCGTCCGGAGCGATCGCCATGGCCGTGTGCACGTGCCGGCCGATGTCGACCTGCCGCTGCTCGGCCCCGCGGATCCGCTCGGGGCTCCATTCGGACGCCTCGAGGTCCAGCTCGCCGAGCGGCACCTCGTCCATCAGCATGCCGAGCAGGCGACCGAACGACCCGAGGTGCTCGTCCGGGCACACCGTGTCGAAGGTGATGATCCGGTAGTCGCGGGCAGTGTCGGTCTCGACTGCGAGGGCGTCGCGCCGGTCGGCGTAGTCGGCGAGCGTCAGCTCCTTGATCGACTCCCGGCTCGCGACGACGTACCCCATCGCCTCGGCGAACGCCTCCGGCGCGGTGCCGGCACCGCCGGGCGGGAGGTAGGCCTCGCTCTGCAGCGTCGTACGGCCGTCGCCCGATGCGATCACCTCGAGCTCCTGGGCCAGCCGGCGGCCGATCCCCTCGCGCCTGCGGTCGGGGCGGGTCCAGGCGAAGGCCATCGCGGAGTGGAGGTTCTCCTTGAGCGTGCGGGTCAGCAGCCCGGCGCCGACCATCTCGCGGCCGTCGATGGCGCCGAGGAGCGTGATGCCGCGCTCGGGATTCGGTGCCGGAAGGGCGACGCGGCTCGTCTCCCACAGGGGCCAGGGCTTGCCCGGCCGCTCGGCCGTGGCGGCGTGGCCGACCTCCCACCACGCGCGCAGTGCGGCCTGGTTGTGCGGGTTGAGCTGCTCGATGTCGACCACGCCGCGACGCTAGTGCCCGCGCACGCCTCCGTCATGCGGATATCGGGGTGCGGGGCCCGTCGGCCCTTGGCAGGGTGGCGCCATGACGACGGACTCACCCCTGCGCGACCGGCTGCGGGCCGCACTGCTCACCGCTCGCAAGGCCCGGGACGCAGAGACCGTCTCGACGTTGCGTACGGCGCTCGCGGCTCTCGAGAACGCCGAGGCGGTGCCCACGGCTCGCACCTCCGGGGCGATCGAGCACGCCCCAGTGGGGGTAGGGGCGACCGAGGCGCAGCGACGGGTGCTGAGCGACGCCGACGAGGTCGCCGTCCTCGACGTCGAGATCGCGTCGCTCGAGAAGGCTGGCCGGACGTACGCCGACTCGGTGCCGGAGCGCGCCGCCGCGGCCCGCCGGGCCGTGCGCGCGTTGACCGACCTGCGCGAGGCGCGCTAGGAGCGGGAGGAGCGCCGCTGCCTCTGCGCCTCGATCTTGTCGGCCTCCTTGAGGGGGGCCATCGCCATCGCGCGATTGCGCCAGCGGACGATCAGGCCGATCAGCAGCACGAAGAGCGGGAGCCCGATCCCGAGCGCCAGCAAGGTCGTCTGCGGTGAGGTCGTCTCCACCACCGAGCCGTCCGGCGAGACCCACAGCGACCAGGTGTCGCCGGCCTCGCGGTCGGGGTTCCCCGCACGGCTGAACGTCGCGGTGCGGACCTCGCCGTCGTCCGACCAGCTCAGGTCGTAGGTCGTGCGCGGCTTGTCGACGTCGTCCGGCACGGCGCCCTCGCGCACGGCGACGACCGTCGTCTCGCGCAGGTCGGTCCCGCCGAGCAGGTGGGTGCGCGAGCCCGGCGTCAGCAGGACGAGCGCTGCGGCCAGCACCAGCCCGACGCACACTGCGAGAAGGACGTCGCGGACCGACAGCCAGCGCGGTGGCTCGACGTTGTCGTAGCCCTCGGCACGCGGGTCGGTCGTCACGCCAGGGCCAGCTGGCGGCGTACGACCTCGGCGAGCCGGGCGGCGACCCCCTCGGCCTCGTCGTGGGTCGGCGCCTCGACCATCACGCGGACGATCGGCTCCGTGCCGGAGGGCCGCAGCAGGATCCGGCCGCGGTCGCCGAGCGCTGCCTCCTCCTCGGAGACGGCGGCGGCCAGCACGGCGTCCTCGTCGGCGCGGGTCTTGTCGACGTCGCGCACGTTGAGCAGCACCTGCGGCAGCCGGGTCATCACGGCGCCGAGCTCGGCGAGTGACTTGCCGGTGGTCGCCATCCGCTCCATCACGTGGAGGGTGGTGAGGATGCCGTCACCCGTGGTGGCGTGGTCGCTCATGATGACGTGGCCGGACTGCTCGCCGCCGAGGCTGTAGCCGGAGATCTTCATCGCCTCGAGGACGTAGCGGTCGCCGACCTTGGTCTGGCGCACGCCGACCCCGTTGGCGCGCATGGCCTGCACGAAGCCGAGGTTGCTCATCACGGTCGCGACGACGGTGTCCTTGGCCAGCCGTCCCTGCTCGAGCAGCGAGAGGGAGAGGATCGCGAGGAGCTGGTCGCCGTCGACGACGTTGCCCTCGGCATCCACGGCCAGGCAGCGGTCCGCGTCGCCGTCGAGGGCGAAGCCGGCGTGGGCGCCGTGCTCGACGACCGCTGCGCGCAGCGACTCCAGGTGGGTCGAGCCGCAGTTGTCGTTGATGTTGAGGCCGTCGGGGTCGGCGTGGATCGCGATGACCGTCGCGCCGGCGTCCTCCAGGGCGCGGGGACCGGCCGCGTGGGCGGCACCCTCGGCGCAGTCGAGGACGACCTTGAGCCCCACCAGCGGGTGGGTGATCGTGCTCTCGAGGTGGGCGGCGTACTGCTCGACCGCGGAGTCGTACGTCGTGACCCGGCCGACGTCGCCGCCGGTCGGCCGCTCCCACGGCTCACCCATGCGGCGCTCGATGGCGATCTCGATCGCGTCGTCGAGCTTGTGCCCGCCGCGGGCCAGGAACTTGATGCCGTTGTCGGGCATCGGGTTGTGCGAGGCCGAGAGCATCACGCCGAGGTCGGCGCCGAGGCGCTCGGTCATGTAGGCGACGCCGGGCGTGGGCAGCACGCCCAGCAGCAGCACGTCGACGCCCGCCGAGGCGAGCCCGGCGACGACCGCCGCCTCGAGGAACTGCCCGGAGATGCGCGTGTCCCGACCCACCACGGCCAGGGGACGGTGCCCCTGGAACTCGCCGCGGTCGGCCAGGACATGTGCTGCGCACACGGACAGGTCCAGGGCCAGCTCCGCCGTCAGAGAGGCGTTCGCCAGGCCCCGGACCCCGTCCGTGCCGAAGAGTCGCGTCATGGGACGAGACCCTGGGTGATCAGCGCTTCGAGAACTGCGAGGCCTTGCGGGCCTTCTTGAGACCAGCCTTCTTGCGCTCCACCACGCGGGCGTCGCGGGTCAGCAGACCGGCCTTCTTGAGGGCCGGGCGGTTGGTCTCCTCGTCGATCTGGTTGAGCGAGCGGGCCACGCCGAGGCGCAGGGCGCCGGCCTGACCAGCGGTGCCGCCACCGTGGATGCGCGCGATCACGTCGAAGCGGCCCTCGAGCTGCAGCTCGGCGAACGGCTCGTTGGCGATCTGCTGGTGCAGCTTGTTGGGGAAGTAGTTGTCGAGCGTGCGGCCGTTGATGCGCCACTCGCCGGTGCCCGGGACGATGCGCACGCGGGCCACGGCCTCCTTGCGACGGCCGGTGGCCGCGCCGGGGGCGATGGTCGCCGGGCGGGCCGGGGTGTCGGCCGAGGCGTCGCTCTCGGACGTGTACACGCCGTCGGCGTTCGTCTCGTAGGTCTCCTCGACCTCGCCCGAGGGGTTCAGGTCAGCGTTCTCAGTCATCTGTGCGTCCTCAGTCGTCACTGGGAGATCTGCGTGATCTCGAAGGGAGTGGCCTGCTGGGCCAGGTGCGGGTGGTCGGGGCCGGAGTAGACCTTGAGCTTCTTCAGGATCTGGCGACCGAGCTTGTTCTTGGGGAGCATGCCCCAGACAGCGTTCTCGATGGCCTTGCGGGCGTCCTTCTCGAGGAGCTCACCGAAGGGGGTGGCCGAGAGGCCGCCCGGGAAGCCGGAGTGGCGGTAGGCCATCTTGGTGGTCTTCTTGGTCCCCGACAGCGACACCTTGGAGGCGTTCACGATGATCACGAAGTCGCCCATGTCCATGTGAGGAGCAAAGGTCGGCTTGTGCTTGCCGCGGAGGAGGTTGGCGGTCTGGACGGAGAGGCGTCCGAGGACCACGTCGGTGGCGTCGATGACGTGCCACTCGCGCTGGATGTCAGCGGGCTTGGGGCTGTACGTGCGCACGGCGATGTCCCGTTCTCGTTCGTTGGTCCCGCTGCTCGGTCGAGCGGCGGAGGTCGTGCTGCGGCTTCTGACGAACACGGCCCGGATCGCTCCCTCCTCAGGAGGGATGACGTCCGGATCTGCACCCGCTCTGGTCCTCCGTGGGGAGGGAGCGGACGCGGCAGGAGTCGCGACCAGCAAGAGTACGGCGCTCGCGCGAGGGCGGTCAAAACGGCGGGGGTGGGGAGTCAGCGCCCGATCCGGCGCGAGAAGACCTGCACGTCCGCGTCGTCGAGCACGGCCGGCGGCGCGCCCATCGCTTCGCTGTCGGAGGCGAAGACCACCGTACGCCCGTCGCCCGAGGCGTCGAACCCGTAGTTGTCCCACCACGCGTCGCCCGGGGTGAGCGACCGCACGCCCTCGCCGCGCTGCCACACGAAGATCCCCTGGTAGGGCGCGCGCCGCTCTCCGGCAGCGCGGGCGTACGCCCGCTCGTCGCCGCCGAAGAACACCCGCCGTCCGTCGTCGGAGACCTGGGCGACGTTGACCTCCGAGTCGATGTCCTGCGTGCGGTTGACCAGCCGGACGTCACCGGACCGGCGGTCGGTCCACCACAGGTGCACGGGCTTGTCCGCGATCGGCGAGGCTGCGACGCCGCCGTCGGAGCAGGCGCCGGTGACGTAGCGCCCCGTCCCGCTGACGCTGAGCCCGGTCCACCCGCAACCGGTGTCGGTCGGCAGGCCGGCGTCCTGGGTCAGCGGCATCGACCAGGTGCCACGCAGCCCGCGACCGCGGCTGAGGACGTACACGTCGGGCAGCGTGCCGCTGTCCCGGCTCGCCAGCACCTCGGCGGTGACCACCGCGGCGACGCGTCCGTCGGCGGAGATCCGGACGGACGCTGACGCGATCTCGGCGGTCGCGAGGCGGCGGACCTTGCCCGAGCCCCGGTCCCAGAGGAAGTAGTCGGGCACGCCGTTGGTGTCCCCGGTGACGAGGTTGGTCGCGCGCGAGAAGAACACCACGTCGCCGGTGTCGGCCACGTCGGGGAAGCAGGAGTACTCGTCGCCCTCCCTGCCGCCCGGGGCCGACGACACACGTCGCACCTTGCCCGTCCTCATGTCCCGCACGAAGACGTCGGTGTTCGGGGTGTTGTCGTCGAAGTCGGACGAGTCCGGGCCGACCAGCTCGTCGGTGCTGCAGTAGGCCACGAACCGGCCGTTGGGCGAGAGCGAGACCGATGCGGCGGAGACGGCGAGGCGGCCACGTCCGTCCGTGCCGACGGCCCGCACCTTCCCCGTCCGGGCGTCACGCAGGTAGACCTGCTGGCGGCCGTCACGGGTGCGCCGGTCGAGGTTGGTGGCGTCGCTCTGGAACGCCGTCCACCGCCCGTCGCGGCTCACTGAGGCGCCGATGACGTCGTCGTCGGCCGGGCGGCCCTGCGCGTCGACGGACACCATCACGTAACGCTTCGCCGCGACCCGGTCGTCCGGCGCGGCAGCCGGTGCCGGAGCAGCCCCCAGCAGGCTCGTTGCGAGGAGGAGAGAGGTCGCCGCAGTGCCGGTCGCCGAGAGTCCCATGGAGGCACGCTGCCAGCGCGGCCCGCGCAGCGGAACACCCCCAGGAGGCCACAATGACGTCGTGCGCAACGGTGGCGTGTCCTTCTGGTGGCAGCAGGTCGGGCTGCCGACCCCGACCGACCGGCTCGACGGCGACGTCACCTGCGACGTCGCGATCGTCGGCGCGGGCCTGACCGGGCTGTGGACGGGGTACTACCTCCACGCGGCGGACCCCTCGCTCGACATCCGCCTCGTCGAGGCCGAGTTCGCCGGGTTCGGCGCCTCGGGACGCAACGGCGGCTGGCTCTCGAGCGAGCTGCCGGGCAGCCCGCGGGCGTACGCCGCCGCGGCGGGCGCAGCGGGCCTGGAGGCGATGCGTGCCGCGGTCCGCGGCTCGGTGCACGAGGTGATCGCCGTCGCCGGGAGTGAGGACATCGACGCCGACATCCGGCTCAGCGGGGTGCTGCACGTCGCCCGGTCGCAGGCGCAGGCCGAGCGCCTCGACGGCGAGCTGTCGGCGGCCCAGGTCGCCGAGCGGATCCGGATCGCCGGCGCGGTGTCCGGGCACCTCGACCCCGACTGCGCCCGCGTCCACCCGGCGAAGCTGGTGGGAGGCGTGGCCCGTGCGGTGCGGGAGCGCGGCGTACGCATCCACGAGGGCACCCGCGCCGTCCGCATCGAGCCGGGCGCGGTGGTCACGGACCGCGGCACGGTCCGCGCCGCCGTGGTGCTGCGCTGCCTGGAGGGGTTCACAGCCGGGCTCCGCGGCCATCGCCGTGAGTGGCTCCCGATGAACTCCGCGATCATCGCGACCGCGCCGTTGACCGATGCCCAGTGGGCGGAGATCGGCTGGGCCGGCGAGGAGCTGCTCGGCGACGAGGCGCACGCCTACTGCTACGCCCAGCGCACCGCCGACGGCCGCATCGCGATGGGCGGGCGCGGCATCCCCTACCGCTTCGGGTCGCGCACCGACGTCGACGGACGCACCCAGGACTGGACGGTCGAGTCGCTGCGCTCGACCCTCACCTCGCTCTTCCCGTCACTGGCCGGGATCGCGATCGACCACGCCTGGTGCGGCGTGCTCGGGGTGCCGCGCGACTGGAGCGCGAGCGTCTCCTTCGACCCGGCGACCGGCCTCGGCCACGCCGGCGGCTACGTCGGCTCCGGGCTCACCGCGACCAACCTTGCGGGCCGCACGCTGCGCGACCTGGTGCTCGGCAAGGACACCGATCTGACCGCGTTGCCGTGGACCGACCACGTCGTACGCCGCTGGGAGCCCGAGCCGCTGCGGTGGGCCGGCGTGCACGCGCTCTACCGGCTCTACCGGGCCGCCGACCGGCGCGAGGACGCCGGCCTGGGACGCACCAGCCGCATCGCGCGCATCGCCAACGTGGTCGCGGGGCGCTGACGCGCGGTCTAGACATCGACGGGCGGAAGTTCACACGGCTCGTCACGGACGCGACACTCGTCTCGCATGGGGGCCACTCTCGTCGCGCGTCGCGCTGCACTCATGTCACTCCTGTCCGTCGTCGCCGCGCTGGCGCTCGTCGTGTGCGTGCTCAGCACGGCCACGCCGGGCCGCGCCGCCGGCTTCGACCCGAACGAGTCATGGACCTGGTCGGCCAGCGAGCCGCTCCTCGACTCGGGCACGGCCAAGGCCGCGCGCGTGGAACGATTGCCCGGCGGTCGGCTGGCGGCGTTGATGGTGGTGGCCGGCAGTGCGTACGGCCAGGCGAGCGGCGACGTGCTCGTCACCCGTGTACGGGAAGAGTCCGGAACGTGGGGCGCACCCGAGGTCGTCCCCCTCGGCGCCGAGTCGCCGGCGACGCGGACCTTCGACAGCTTCGCCGACTCTGCCGGGCGCATCGTCGCGGTGTGGGCGGTCAAGGCGACGACGGCCGGCCAGTGGCCGGTGCGGTCGGTCTCCCGCTCTGCCGGCGGCGTCTGGAGCGTCCCGGAGGAGCTCTACGTCGCCCGCACCGACGGGGCCCTCGGCGACGTCCTGGAGATCGCCGGCATCGCGCCCCGACTGGTCCCGTTCGGCGACACCGTCACGCTGGCCTGGGCCACCGTGGCGAACGCCTCCTCGTCCCGCGTGCCCGTAACCGACAACCCGTTCCGCGCCAAGCGATGGACGGCCGGGGCCTGGGGGTCGGTGATCGTCTCCGACGGCTACGGCAGCGAGGCATTCGCCGTACAACCCATGTTGCCGGACACGACCTCGATCTGGGCGAACCCGTCCCAGTCGTCGAGGACCTCGGACGGCCGTATCAGCTTCGTGTACTCCCTCTACAAGCACCGCGCGACCCACTCGATGAACCACCCGCTCAGCGAGGGGTTCACCGGCCCCAACGTGGCGAACGTCTGGGACGGGATAGCGGAGCGACCGTGGGACGCGACCAGCACCACCGCCTGGGTCATGCACCTCGACCCGGGCCAGGGGTGGAGCGCTCCGGCCAAGCTGGTCGTGTCCGGAGA
This sequence comes from Nocardioides glacieisoli, assembly GCF_004137245.1. Classification (GTDB taxonomy): domain Bacteria; phylum Actinomycetota; class Actinomycetes; order Propionibacteriales; family Nocardioidaceae; genus Nocardioides; species Nocardioides glacieisoli. The sequence continues at coordinate 82,222 of NZ_SDWS01000003.1, read as the reverse complement.
ATCCCCCGTGAGCTGCGCAGCCGTCGACCTGCCCACCAACCCCCCGCTCGCTGCCCACTGGGCGGAGTGGAAGGCCTTCAGCCTGAACCCCGGGATCACCACGTCGTGCCCGGGAGAGCACTCACGCACCCGCTCCGCCTCCTACGCAGCCGACGGACAGCTGCGCATCGAGCTGGACTACAGCAGCGACCCGTCCGCCGAGGTCGTCCTCAACCAGTTCCTCGACGAACCGTGCGACGACCCGACGCCCACCTCCATCTTCTGCTTCGACGACTGGGGCTCCACGGACTGGGGCACCGACTGGCCCACGGCGGGCATCGCCGTCGCGCCGGGGGCGTCGCGTCCTGCAGCTGCGGCGGTCCGCGAGACCTCCTACGGAGCCGACCTCTCCACGCGCGTGGGCACGACGTCGGGGACCGTGACCGTGGTCGGAGTGGGCAGCACCATCCGGTTCGAGCGGGCCGGCTCAGAGGTCGTGTGGACCCCGGACGCGGCCGACCCCACAGCTGTACGCGTGCAGCGGGCATTCGCTCACGGGGCGGACGTGGCCGTCTTCTACTACCGAGGCACTTCGTCCACCAGCGACTGCGGGATGGCCGTGCTGCACGGTGGCACGATGACGGTCGACGGTCCGATCTCGGCCTGCTTCGCCGGCCCCGACGCCGCGCAGCAGGACGTCATCCAGCTCCCGGACGGCCGGCTGGCCTCCATCAACGGCAAGCTGACGCGCTCCCCCGTGCGCATCTACGGCCCGACGAGCGATCCGACGCAGACGCCGACGTCGCCCTCGCCCACCCCGTCCCCGCCCGCACCGTCCCCGTCCGCACCCACGGCTCCTGCCCCATCGAGTCCGGCTCCGGCCCCACCCGCGTCGACGTTCACCGCCACCGCACAGCCCACCGTGACCGGCAAGCCCAAGGTCGGCCGCAGGCTGACCGCGCGTCCTGGCACGTGGACCCCGGTCCCGGCGACCGTGTCCTACAAGTGGTTCGCCAACGGCAAACTCGTGCGCCGGGCCACGAGCACGAAGCTGCGGCTCACCGCCAAGCTCGAGGGCAAGCGCATCTCGGTGCGGATCACCCTGACCAGGCCCGGGGTGACCACGACGGTGCGCACGGTCAAGGTCCGCGGCCGGGTCCGCTGATCCGCGACTGCTCCGCACGACGCCGGTCGCTGACTGGACACCGGGTTCGCGCTCGCGCGACACCCGCGGCTAAGTTGGAGCGACAACCCAAGACGTATGAACAGGAGCCGACGTGACCGACGTAGCGGCCAAGGACTCACTGACTGTCACCGACAACCGGACGGGTCAGCAGTACGACATCGCGATCAACGACAACACGATCGCCGCCAAGGACCTGGGACAGATCCGCCTCACCGACGACGATCCCGGTCTGGCCACCTACGACCCGGGCTTCGTCAACACCGCCTCGTGCCGCTCGGCCGTCACCTTCATCGACGGCGACAAGGGCATCCTCGAGTACCGCGGCTACCCGATCGAGCAGCTCGCGGAGAAGTCGAACTTCCTCGAGGTCGCCTACCTCCTCGTGCACGGCGAGCTGCCGACCAAGGAGCAGTACGACTCCTGGGTCCACGAGATCACCTACCACACGTTCGTGCACGAGAACGTGAAGACCTTCATGCAGGGCTTCCGCTACGACGCCCACCCGATGGGCATGCTGATGGCCTCGGTCGGCGCGCTGTCGACGTTCTACCCCGACGCCCGCAACATCAGCGACGCGGACAACCGCCACATGCAGATCGTCCGCATGATCGCGAAGATGCCGACCCTGGGTGCGTGGTCGTTCCGCCACGCCCAGGGCAAGCCCTACGTCTACCCGGACAACGACCTCGGCTACACGGCCAACTTCCTCTCGATGCTCTTCAAGATGAGCGAGTCGAAGTTCGAGGCCGACCCGCGCCTGGTCAAGGCGCTCGACGTGCTCTTCATCCTGCACGCCGACCACGAGCAGAACTGTTCGACCAACGCCGTCCGCTCCGTCGGCTCCTCGCAGGTCGACCCCTACTCGGCCGTCGCGGCCGGTGTCGGCGCCCTCTACGGCCCGCTGCACGGCGGCGCCAACGAGGCCGTCCTGCGGATGCTCAAGCGCATCGGCTCGAAGGAGAACATCCCCGCTTTCATCGAGGGCGTGAAGAACGGCAACGAGCGCCTGATGGGCTTCGGCCACCGGGTCTACAAGAACTTCGACCCGCGCGCCACGATCATCAAGAAGGCCTGCGACGACGTCTTCGAGGTCACCGGGGTCAACCCGCTCCTCGAGATCGCCAAGGAGCTGGAGAAGATCGCACTCGAGGACGAGTACTTCGTCAAGCGCAAGCTCTACCCCAACGTCGACTTCTACTCGGGCCTGATCTACGAGGCCTTCCAGTTCCCGCCGGAGATGTTCACGGTGCTCTTCGCCATCGGGCGTACGCCGGGCTGGCTGGCGCAGTGGGCCGAGCTGGTGCAGGACAAGGACCAGAAGATCGCGCGTCCCAAGCAGATCTACACCGGCGACCGCGAGCTCACCTTCACCGCGGCGTCCGAGCGCTGGGCGTGAGCACCCGCACCTGAACGCACGAGAGCCCCCGGCCACCAGGCCGGGGGTTTTCTCGTTTCCAGCCGGCCCCCGTATCACTACACTCCGCCGCGTGGGGAACGAGGCGACGAGCACGCTCGGTGCCCTGCTGCGCGCGATGCGCGAGGAGGCGGGGCTGTCGCAGGAGGAGCTGGCCGAGCGCGCGGGCCTGAGCACGCACGCCATCAGCGCACTCGAGCGCGGCACCCGCACCCGGCCCTACCCGCACACGCTGCGCTCGCTCGCCACCGCGTTGCGCCTCGACGAGGGCCGGCGGACGGCCCTGCTCAGCGCGGTCGCGCCCCGCACCGCTCGCCCGTCGACGGAGGCCGTCCCGTCCCGCGGCCCGCGCGGCCTGCCGGTTCCTGCGACCCCCCTCATCGGCCGTGCCGACGACATCGCCCGGGTGGGCGACCTGCTGCGGACCCACCGACTGGTGACGCTCAGCGGGCCCGGGGGCGTGGGCAAGACCCGCCTCGTCCTGGCCGTGGCCGCCGGCGTGGGCGAGCGCTACGCCGATGGTGTCCGCCTCGTCGAGCTCGCCGGGCTGCTGGAGGTCGACCAGGTCATGCCGGCCGTCGCCGATGCCGTCGGCGTCGTCCGCGATCCCACGCGCCCGGTGGCCGAGGACCTCGCCGAGAGCCTGCGCGGGACCGACCTCCTCCTCGTCCTGGACAACGCGGAGCACCTCCTCGGAGCTGCGCCCGATGTGGCGGCGCTCGTCGAGGCGGTGCCGGACCTCACTGTGCTGACCACGAGCCGGGCTCCGCTGCGGGTGCGCGGGGAGATCGAGTACGCCGTCGAACCGCTGGAGGTGCGCGACCTCCCGGACGGAACCCCGTCCCCTGCCGCCCGGCTGCTGCTCGACCGCGCGCAGCGGGTCAGTCCCGGATGGGGATCGGACCCCGAGGAGGCCGCAGCGGTGGCCGCCACCTGCCAGAGGCTCGCCGGGCTGCCGCTCGCCCTCGAGCTCGCCGCGGCCCGGGCGCGGCTGCTCGACCCGACCTCGTTGCTCGACCGTCTCGACAGCGCCCTCGACGCCGGACCACGCGACCTCCCTCCCCGGCAGCGCACCATGCGCGCCACCCTGGACTGGAGCCACGGACTCCTCGACGAGCCCGGCCGCCGCCTGTTCCGCCTGATGGGGGTGTTCGTGGGCGGCACCACGCTGGCGGACCTCCAGTCGGTGGCGACGCGAGCCCGGCTCGGGGAGCCCGAGCTCGTGACCCACCTCGAGGCGCTCGTCGAGCACTCGCTGGTGGTCGCCGAGCCCACAGGTCGACTGCGGCTCCTGGAGCCGGTGGCCCAGTACGCCCGCGACCTGCTCGACGACGCGGGCGAGTGGACCGAGGCCGCACGTGCCCACGCGGCGCACTACCTCGAGGTGGCCGCTGCCAACCACTCGAGCTACCGCGACGGTGGCCAGGTCGCCGCCCTCACCAGGATCGACCTCGAGCACGCCAACCTCACCGCGGCCGCCGAGCGCTCGATGGCGGCAGGCGACGCCGAGACGCCGGCCCGGATCGCCTGGGAGCTGTGGCTCTACTGGTGGTTGCGGGGGCACCACGACCACGGCCGGAGGTTCGCGGAGACGGCTCTCGCCCATGCTGCAGACCTGCCCGACGACGTGCACGCCCGTGCCGCGCTGGCCGCGGCGACCATGTCGTTCGCCATGGACGACGTCGCAGCGGCCGCCGGGTGGTGGGAGCGCGCCCACCAGCACGCGGGCGACGACCCTGCGATCCTCTCCAACGCGGTGGCGGGCGAGGGCCTTGCGGCGCTCGTCGCCGGCGACCTCTCCGTGGCCCGCGACCGCTTCGAGCGCGCCATGCACCACGCCGAGGTGGGCGGCACCGAGGTCCAGTGGACGTGGGGGCTGACCCACGTCTGGCTGGGCACGGTGGCGCTGCTCGAGGGCGACGCCGACGAGGCCGTACGTCTCGTCGAGGCCGGCCTCGAGTCGGCCAGGAGTCGCGAGGACAGGTTGTCGTCCTACATCGCGCTCTACAACCTCTTTCAGGTCGAGCTCGGCCGCGGTGACCACGCCGCGGCGCGCCGCCACCTCGAGGAGAGCACCCGGCTCTCGCTGGAGACGGGCGACCAGGCCAACCTGGCCTACCTCCTCGACGCGGGCGCGGTGCTGGCCGCCGCGACCGGGCAGCACGCCCGGGTGCCGCTGCTGCTCGGCGCCGCGCAGGCGATCCGCGAGACCCTCGGTTCGCGGGGCTACGGCTACTACCGGCCCGACCCAGCCACCATCGACGCTGCCGCGACCGACGCCCGTACACATCTCGGCGGCGACCGCTACGACGACGCGCTCGACACCGGCCGCGGGCTCTCGCCCACCGACGCGGCCGCGATGCTCCGGACCTGATCCGCACCGGACCCGTACACCGGTCGTACACCTGCGACTGTCCGTGGTGCGCGACCCCTCACGCCTCCGAGGGTGGTCCCACGGCACGCACCCGTGCCGGAAGACATCCGACACAGGAGCCGCCATGAGCACCACCGTCCACCCGTCCACCACCAGCGCAGGAACCGGCGCGCGGGCCGTGCCCCTCGGCCGTGGCTGGGTCCTCGCCGGCCTCGGCGCCGGCGTCCTCGGCATCGTCGGCGGCGTCGCCAGCGGGATGGTGAACGCCGTCTACGACCCCGCGGCCTCCGGCGACGCCGTGGCGATCACCGAGAAGCTCGCCACGCAGGTGCCGCAGATCATCGCGTTCCACACCGCCACGATGCTCTCGTGCGTCCTGCTGGTGCTGTTCGCGGTGGGGCTGCACCGCCAGCTGCGGGCGCGCACCGCACCCGACAGCCTGGTGCCCGGGACCGCCGTCGCCGGGCTCGGCCTCGTCGCCGTGGCCCAGCTGATCGGGGCCGGCCTCACCACCGAGTTCGCCTTCGCCCTCACCGAGGACGCCGGTCTGGTGGTGCCGGAGAGCGCCGTCTTCTTCAACCACTGGATCGGCACGATCCCGTGGCTGTGGGGTGGCGCCGGCCTCACCGGCCTGGCCCTGTTCCGCGCGGCCCGCCAGGGTGCGTACGCCTCGTGGCTCGGGTGGACCAGCCTCGTGCTCGGTGGCCTCAGCGCGCTGTTCCTGATCAGCCCCCTGCAGTACATGGCGGGCATGACGGGACCGCTGTGGCTCGTCGTGGCGTCCCTGGGCCTGCTCCGCACGGCCCGCGAGGACTGACATGGCGCCCGCGGAGCAGTCGGGGCAGCGGGTCGTCGACTTCGAGGCGTACGTCGCCGAGCGGCGACCCGCCCTGCTCCGCTGGGCACGGGCCGTCGCCGGCGACCCGCACACCGCGGAGGACCTGCTCCAGGACTCGCTCGTCCGGGTCCTCCCCCGCTGGGGGTCGATCCGGGAGAGCGCTGCCACCGACGCGTACGTACGCCGCACCATCACCCGGCAGCACATCAGCTCGCAACGCCGGCCGTGGCGTCGCGACGAGGTCGCCTCGGACCGGCTTCCCGAGCCCTCGGGCACGGTCGACGTCCGTGCCGACCCGGACGACGCCGACCGGGTGTGGGGCCTGGTGCTGGCCCTGCCCGCACGGCAACGTGCGACCGTGGCCCTGCGCTACTACGAGCAGCTGAGCGTCGCGGAGACCGCCGAGGTGCTCGGCTGCTCGACCGGCACCGTCAAGTCCAACACCAGTCGCGGGCTCGCCACCCTGCGCCGGCTCGTCGCCGACCCGGCGCTGGCCGGATGACCACCCGAGAGGAATCCCATGTCGTCGCACGGCACCGCTCCCACCTGGCTACCCGCCGGGTTCCGCCACCCGACCCGGGTCGAGGTCCCGTTCGGGCACCACCTCCGCCCCATCCGCGCGGAGGACACCGACCTCGACATGGTCGCGGTGATGGGCTCGCGCGAGCGCCTGTGGAGCATCTACGGCGCCGCGTGGGGGTGGCCGCCCGCTGACATGACCCACGAGGACGATCGTGCCGACCTCGCCCGGCACGCCGCGGAGATGGAGACCCACGAGTCGTTCAACTACGCCCTCTTCGACACCGACGAGACGGCACTGCTCGGCTGCGTCTACATCGACCCGCCGGAGAAGCCGGGCGCCGACGCCGAGATCTCGTGGTGGGTCGTCGACGAGTGCGTCGGCACCGAGCTCGAGGCGGCACTGGACGACCTGGTGCCCCGATGGATCGCCGAGGACTGGCCGCTGGACCGCCCGCGCTACGTCGGACGCGATCTCACGTGGGATGCGTGGATGGCGCTACCGGACCTGCCGAGCTGAGCGGCGAGCAAGGTCTCTGCACCTTCCCAGCCCGCTCTCAGGGCATCCACAGGCTCGCGACGCAGGCTCGAGGCATGAGCGACGAGTACCCCACCCCACAGCAGTTCCCGTACCACCAGCCGCCCCAGCCCCAGCCGCAGCACCAGCAGCGGCCGGAGCCGCCGCGGCGACGGCGTACGGGCCTGGCTGCCGCCGTCGTCGCGACCTCGCTCCTCGTGGGTGGCGGCGCCGGGCTGGGGGGCGCGGCGGTGTGGGACGCCACCCAGGACGGCACCTCGGGCACGCCGAGCGCGTCGGCGGCACCGACGACGTCGACGGTGGCCAACCAGACGCAGAGCCCGCCGGCCGACGGCTCGGTCGAGTCGGTGGCGCAGAAGGTGCTGCCGAGCGTCGTCAAGATCGACGTCACCGGCAGCGGTGAGTCCGGGTCGGGGTCGGGCATCATCCTGACCGCGGACGGCATGATCCTCACCAACAACCACGTCGTCGAGGTCGCCGGTGAGGGCGGGACGATCAAGGTCGACTTCTCCGACGGCACGAGCGCGGACGCCGAGATCCTCGGCACCGACCCGCTCACCGACACCGCCGTGATCCAGGCGCAGGACGTCTCCGACCTGACCCCGGCGACCATCGGCAAGTCGGCCAACCTCGGCGTCGGGGAGGGCGTCGTCGCGGTCGGCTCGCCGTTCGGCCTCGACGCGACCGTCACGAGCGGCATCGTCAGCGCGCTCGACCGCCCGGTCAACGTCGGCTCCGACGCCGACGGCAACTCGACGACGTACCCCGCGATCCAGACCGACGCGGCGATCAACCCCGGCAACTCCGGTGGCCCGCTGACCGACATGACCGGCGCGGTCGTCGGCATCAACTCCTCGATCCGCACGGCCAGCTCGGCGACGTCGGAGCAGTCCGGGTCGATCGGTCTCGGCTTCGCGATCCCGATCGACGAGGTGATGCCGATCGTCGACCAGATGGCCAACGGCGAGACCCCCACCCACGCCCGCCTCGGCATCCAGGTCGGCAACCCGGCGACCGGTGACGACGCCGGCGCGGTCGTCAGCCAAGTCAGCCCCGGGTCCACCGCCAGCGAGGGCGGACTGGCCGAGGGCGACGTGATCACGAAGGTCGACGACCGGCGGATCACCGGTCCCGACTCCCTCGTCGCGACCATCCGCTCCTACCGCCCCGGCGACTCCGTCACCGTGACGTGGACGAGCAACGGCGAGGAGAGGAGCGGCAGCTTCGTGCTCGACAGCGACGCCACGACGAGCTGACCTGCTGCGCAGTCTTGGGCCGGCCGCGCCATGATGGGGCGGCCGGCCCTGTCGTGTGCGCCGGTCACAGGCACCAAGCAGAGGAGTCACATGCAGCTCGAGCTGAGCCAGACCGACCGCGAGTTCCGCGACCGGATGCGGGAGGCCTTCACCAGCACGGTCCCGCAGGAGATCCGCGACACGGTGCTCGAGGGCCGGCACCTGACCCGTGACCAGATCGTCGAGAGCCAGCGGGCCCTCAACGCCGAGGGACTCGCCGTGCCGCACTGGCCGGTCGAGTGGGGCGGCCAGGACTGGACGGACCTGCAGCGGCACCTGTGGCACGAGGAGATGCAGCGCGCCGGCGTGCCCATCCCGCTGGCCTTCAACGCCTCGATGATCGGGCCGGTGATCGCACAGTTCGGGAGCGAGGAGCAGAAGGAGCGCTTCCTGCCCAAGACCGCGAACCTCGACATCTGGTGGTCGCAGGGCTTCTCCGAGCCCGACGCCGGCTCCGACCTCGCGAGCCTCCGCACGACGGCGGTGCGCGACGGCGACGACTGGGTCGTCAACGGTCAGAAGACGTGGACCACGCTCGGGCAGCACGGCGACTGGATCTTCACGCTGGTGCGCACCGACCCCGAGGTGAAGAAGCAGGCGGGCATCTCGATGCTGCTCATCGACATGACCTCGCCAGGCGTCGAGGTGCGACCGATCGAGCTGATCGACGGCGGCCACGAGGTCAACGAGGTGTGGTTCTCCGACGTCCGCGTGCCGGGCGACCTGCTGGTGGGCGAGCCCGGCGAGGGCTGGACGATCGCGAAGTTCCTCCTCGGCAACGAGCGGGTCGGCGTCGCGCCGGTGGGCGCCACCAAGCGCGCACTGGCGACCCTCAAGGCGACGGCCGGCGACCTGATGGACGACCCGCTGGTCCGGGCCCGCGTCGCCGAGCTGGAGAACGACCTGCTCGCCCTCGAGCTCACCGCGCTGCGGGTGGTGGCGCACTCCGCCGGTGGCGAGCCGCACCCGGCCTCGTCCGTCCTCAAGCTCCGCGGAACGGTGCTGCAGCAGGCGGTCAGCGAGCTGGCCCTGGACCTCGCCGGCCCGGCGTCGCTCGCCTCACGCGCCGAGGACGACTCGCCGCAGGAGGGCTGGGCCCGACGCGCTGCCCCGACCTACCTGAACCTCCGCAAGGCGTCGATCTACGGAGGGTCCAACGAGATCCAGCGCCAGATCATCAGCCGCACGATCCTGGGACTCTGAGGAGCAGACGATGGACTTCACCTACGACGACGAGCAGCAGGCGCTGCGCGAGGCCGTGCGCGGCCTGCTCAAGCAGACGTACGGCGACCACGAGGCACGTCGGCAGGCGGTGGCCTCCGACGACGGGTTCGACCGCGCCCTGTGGGGCCGGCTCGCCGAGATGGGCGTGCTCGGGCTGCCCTTCAGCGAGGACGACGGCGGCGTCGGCGCCGGCCCGGTCGAGATCGGGATCGTGTGCCAGGAGCTCGGTCGTGTGCTCGCCCCGGAGCCCTACCTCGCGAGCGTCGTGCACGCCGGCGGCCTCGTCGCTGCCGTCGGGACGCCCGAGCAGAAGGCCGACCTGCTGGGCCGGCTGAGCTCGGGCGAGATCGTCCTGGCTGCCGCCGACACCTCCCCCGGCGGGCGCTGGACGTCGCGCGCGGACGGCGTACGCGCGTCACTCGACGGCAACGCGTGGACCCTCGACGGGGTCGCCGACCCGGTGGTCGGCGGCGAGGTCGCGGACCAGTTCGTCGTGACGGCGGCGCTGCCCGATGACGGCGGCACGGGTGTCTTCGTCGTCGCGGCCGACGCGGTCTCCCGCACCGGCTACGCGGCCGCCGACCTGACCCGGGCGGCCAGCGTCACCTTCGACGGCAGCGCCGCGACGCCGCTCGGCGAGCCGGGGCGCGACCTGTCCGAGAGCATCGCGACGATCAGCGACCTCACCCGGATCATGGGCGCCAACCAGGCGCTCGGCGTGATGCAGAGCCAGGTGCGCGCGACGACGGACTACCTCAAGAGCCGCAAGCAGTTCGGCGTCACCCTCAACACCTTCCAGGCGCTCACCTTCCGGGCCGCCGACATGTACGTCGAGCTCGAGCTCGCGCACAGCATGGTCGACTGGGCGACGATGACCATCGCCGGCGGCGACCGCGACGTGGTGGCCGACGCCGCCGACCGGGTCGGCCTGGCCGTCGCGCGAGCCGGGCGGCACATCGGCCAGGAGGCGATCCAGCTGCACGGCGGCATCGGCATGACCGCGGAGTACGCCGTCGGCGTCGGCACGGCCCACCTCGAGGTCCTCGACCAGTGGCTCGGCAACGCCCACCACCACCTGACCCGGCTGTCCGCGCGCGTCACCGACCACGAGCTCGTCGAGGCCGTCTGATGGACCTCTCGCTCACCGACGAGCAGGAGGCGTTCCGCGACCTCGCGCGCGACTTCCTCGAGCGCGAGGCCGTGCCGCACCGGATGCAGTGGGACCACGACGAGTCGGTCGACCTCGCGATCATCCCGAAGATGGCCGAGCTCGGCTTCTTCGGCCTGACCATCCCCGAGGAGCACGGCGGGGTGGGCGGCGACTACGTGACGTACTCGATCGCGATGGAGGAGCTCGGCCGCGCCGACTCCGCGCTGCGCGGGATCGTGTCGGTCAGCAGCGGCCTGGTCGGCAAGTCGATCCTCTTCCACGGCACCGACGAGCAGAAGCAGGAGTGGCTGCCCCAGCTCGCCGCGGCGACGAAGCTCGGCTGCTTCGGGCTCACCGAGCCCGGCACCGGGTCCGACGCCGGCAACCTCACCTCCCGCGCCGTCCGGGACGGGTCGGACTGGGTGATCGACGGCCGCAAGCTCTTCATCACCAACGGCACGTGGGCCGACGTCGCGCTGGTCTTCGCCCGCACGAGCGACGACGGGCCGCGCGGGGTGACGGCGTTCCTCGTGCCGACCGGCTCCCCCGGCTTCGAGGCCCGCGAGATCAAGAACAAGCTCGGGCTGCGCGGTCAGGCGACGGCCGAGCTGTTCCTCGACGGCGTACGCCTCCCGGACTCAGCGCGGCTGGGCGAGGTCGGGCAGGGCTTCAAGATCGCTATGGGCACCCTCGACAAGGGCCGGCTGGCGGTCGCCTCGGGGTGCGTCGGGATCGTGCAGGGCTGCCTCGAGGCGTCGGTGGCGTACGCCACCCAGCGCACGCAGTTCGGCAAGCCGATCGCGTCGTTCCAGCTCGTGCAGGACCTGATCGCCGACATCTCCCTCGACGCCGACGCCGCGCGGCTGCTCGCGTGGCGGTGCGCCGACCTCATCGACCGCGGCGAGCCCTACGGGGTGGCCGCGTCGAAGGCCAAGCTGTTCGCCTCCGAGGCCGCGGTGCGCGCCGCCAACAACGCCATCCAGGTCCACGGCGGGGCGGGGTACGTCGACGACTTCCCGGTCGCGAAGTACCTCCGCGACGCCCGCGTGATGACGCTCTACGAGGGCACGTCCCAGATCCAGAAGCTGCTGATCGGCCGCGCCGAGACGGGGATCAGCGCCTTCGGCTGATCCTGTCGTGTCGTGATCCCCGGATATCCGGGGATCACGACGACAGTGCGGTGATGGCAGTGCGCCAGCCGCACCGCAGTCACCGCACAACGTCGTTAGAGTCACGCCATGCGCATGGCAGCGGGGGTGCCGTTGGTCCTCGGCCTCTGCGCGTCCGGCCTGGCCTTCACCCTCGGCTCCGAGCACGATCGACAGGCCCCTGAGGCCGGGACCTACGCATTGCCCGAGGAGCTGGCCGGCTACTCCTACGTCACCGGCAGCGTCTCGTCGTCCCCTCCCGGACCCGCGGTCGCGCTCTTCCAGCACGGCTTCGGCGTCGAGTTCATGGACTTCCCCCAGGCCGTCGTCCTCGGCGCGGGGGGCGACTCCTACCGCCGCGTCGACGTGGCCGAGGACCGGGCGGGCGCCGAGACCCAGGGCGACCCGGCGCCGATGCTGCTGTCGCCGGACGGCCAGTACGTCGCCGTCGGGGACCACGACACCACCGAGCCCGACGTGGCGATCGTCGACCTGACCACCGGCGAGACGTCGACGTACGACCTCCCGCAGGGCCGCAGCGTCATCCCCGTGGCGTTCTCCGCCGACGGCGGATCGCTCGCGATGCTGCTGTCCGCCGAGCCGACGAACCCCTACCGGGGTGTGCGCATCACGGGCGACGTCGGCGTCCTCGACCTCGCCGACAGCTCGACCGAGGTGATCGACGTCGGCGGCACGGGGGCCACCGCGGCGTTCTCTCCCGACGGCTCGGAGATCGGGGTCGAGCGCGCGTCCCCCCGGGAGCTGTCGCTGATCGCCCTCGGCGGCGGAGGCTCCGAGCGCCGCCTGTCCCTCGACGGAGTCCTGGCCGGGCCGACCGCGTGGTCGCCCGACGGGCGCCTGCTGGCGATCACCACCGTCGAGCCGGCCCTCGGACCGCCGGGTGCGGACGAGCCGGGCGTCCCGTCCGGGCTCGCGTTCGTCGACCCGACAGGGGACGGTGGGGACGTCCCGGAGCCGCTCCCCCTGCCGCTGACCGGCCCGGGGCGGGTGCTCGGGTGGGACGGCACCGAGGCGGTCCTGGTGCTCCTCGCCGTCGAGGACGACGACGCCTACACCGTCTCCCGTGTCCCGCTCGACGGCTCGGAGCCCACCACGCTCATGCGGATGGACGACATGGGCTCCTACGGCGTCGGCCGGTTCCAGTTGGCCGCGGCGGCCGGCGATCGCCTCGAGGTCGTCGACCCCGACGACGTCGGCCGCGGTCCGTGGCCGCTCCTCCAGCGCATCTCGGCGGCCGTCCTCGCCGGGCTCGTCATGTGGCTCGTCGCAGCGGCCGTCGTTCGGATCGGGCGCCGGGTCACGCTTCGGGCCTAGGGCCGCGGTCCCGCCTCGACCAGGCGTCGTACGTCGTCCACGTCGAGGTCGTAGGGCCCGATGCGGGTCAGCACCCACGAGGCACCGCGGTCGAGCCACGGTGCGACGTCCTGGTCGGGCTGCAGGTCGACGACGACCTCGAACCCGGCCTTCGGCTCGTGGCCGGCGAGGTCACCGGTCACGACGTCGAGGGCTTCGGGGCCGTCGAGGCCGATGACGAAGAAGCCGTCGTGGCGGGCTGCGCGCCGCATCGGCGCCTTGTTGGGGAACCGCCCGGCCAGCCAGATCGGCACCCGCGGCGCGGGCTGGAAGCCGCCGGCGAGGTAGCCGGTCAGCGCCTCGAGGCCCTCGTCGAGCAGCCGGGCGCGCGCCTTCGGGTCGGGCTCGTCGCCGTAGTCGCTGAACTCGCCGACCCAGTCGTCACCCAGCCCGAGCCCCAGCACGAACCGCTCCCCCGACAGCACCGCCAGGCTCGCTGCCTGCCGGGCCAGCACCTGCGGGCGTCTCCGGGCCAGCGGCGTCACCATCGGCCCGAAGACCATCCGCTCGGTGCGCATCGCCACAGCGGCGCAGCAGGTCCACACGTCCGCGATCTCGGTCACGCGGTCGCCGTACTGCAGGTGGTCCCACACGAAGAACCCCTCCCACCCGGCCGCCTCGGCCTCGGCGGCCAGGTCGCCCACCACCCGCGGGTCGGCCAGGGCGTCGAAGGGGGCGACGAAGAGTCCGCGGCGAGCAGTCATGAGGCCGATCATGCCGTTACTGTCGGGCGATGTTAGTGCAGCTCTCGGGAGTCCCGGGCTCCGGCAAGTCGACGCTGGCGCGCGGCATCGCCGCGGCGACCGGTGCCGTGGTGGTGGACACCGACGTCCTGAAGAGCGCGCTGGTCGGCAGCGGCATCGCCGTCGCCGCCGCAGGTCGGCCGACGTACGCCGCCGCGCTGGCGTTGTCCGCCGACCTCCTGGCCCAGCACCGAGGCGTCGTGCTCGACTCCCCCTGCCGCTACCCGGAGCTGCTCGCGGCGGGGCAGCGGCTCGCGAGGGACGCTGGGGTCCGGTACGCCTTCATCGAGCTCTGGGCCTCGGACACGGCTGCCCTGCTGCCTCGACTCGACCGGCGTACGCCACGGGCCTCGCAGGTCGCCTCGTCGACGGCACCGGTTCCCGGCACCGCGTGGGAGTTCGGCACACCCGAGAGGACCCTGAGCACGTGGCAGTCGCAGCTGGTCCGTCCTGAGCAGGACTGGCTCCGTCTCGATGCCGAGGTGTCGGTCGAGGCGAACCTCGCGGAGGCGCTGACCCACCTCGCCTGACGTCAGCGCGCTGGCACCGCAGCTGGCGAGCGGTTCGTCCTCGCGCCGACATAGGCGGTGGCTTCGCGGCTGGAGAGCAGCACCACGCACGCCGCTCCGGCAGCGACGGCCGCCCCAGTGACGACGAGCACGACGGGCGCGCTGCCCGTCGCATGGACGGGGAGCCACACGCCCTGCGCCGCCGCGACCACCACCGCCACCGGCCGGGACCACGCAAGGCCACGGAGGGCGGCGACCCCGACGGCAAGCCACAGGACGATGGCAGCAAGGGGCAGCGCGATCGAGAGGCCGTCGAAGAGCCGGCCGTAGAGCTCGAGGTTGGTCAGCCCCTCAGCTTCGGGCGCCGGCGACGGCGAGGCCAGCACCGCCTCCCACTCGCTCTGCGACACACCGGCGGGTGGCGCGGGTGGTCGTGGCTCGGTCGTGGTGCTGATGGCGAAGTCCATGACGGTCGAGAGCACGACCACCAGCGCAGCGCTGAGGCCCGCCACGCCTGCGGCCGCGGTGACGAAACGTGGCCGGGTCATCACCCGACCCTACTGCTCAGCCCGCCGCATGCGCCGCTCGCGCAGCGCGTCGGCCGGCCAGTCCGCCGGCACCCCGAGGTCGACGAAGCCGGACTTCTCGTAGGCCGCGACCGCGCGCTCGTTGTCGTCACGGACCATCAGGAACGTGTCGTGGCCGCTCGACGACGCCCACCCGGCCACCTGCTCGATGAGGCGGTCCGCGAGCCCGGTCCCCCGGTGCTCGGGCGCGACCCACATCGAGATCAGCTCCACGTGGTCGTCGGCCTGCGCGCCCGACACCACGCCCACGCCGCGGCCGTCGGACAGGGCGACGACCGTGAGCGGCACGTCGGTCAGCCGTGAGCGCCAGCGCTGCTCGGGCGCGTCCACCCAGTCGGCGTACGACGCCCCGAAGGCACCGGGTGCGTCCGCGAGCGAGGCCAGGCGCACGTCGCGGAAGGTCTCCCACTCGTCGGGACCGACGCGGACGAGCTCGGGCGCCGACATCAGCCGAGCTTCTTCTGGAAGTCGCCCAGCCAGGCCACCGGGCGGAAGCCCAGCACCTCGTTGACCGCGATCATGTGGGAGTTGACCTCGGCGTTGTACGTCGTGAGCCGGACGACATCGGGGCGCTCCCGCTGCAGCAGACGGAGGTTGGCGACCTTGACCGCCACCCCCAGCCGGTGGCCACGGTGCTCGCGGCGCACGAGGGTGCCCCACTGGTACGCGCGACCGGGGTCGTGGACGGTGGTGGCGAGGTCGGAGTACGCGACCACGTCACCGGACGCGGAGAGCGCGACGGTGTTGTACTTCGTGCGGCCCTGCCGCGCCAGGGTGGCCTCCCGCTCGCGCACCGCGTCGGTGCTGACCACCTCGGGCTCGAGCTCCAGCTCGCCCGTCGGGGCCTCGGTCGCCAGGCTCGAGGTGAGTGCGGCCCACCCCTCCAGCAGGTCGTCGGGCACCGGGCCGACCCAGGACCGCAGCTCGTACGCCGGGTGCGCGAGCGCCGCCTCGTCCGCCAGCCGCGCCAGCACGGCGTCGTCGACCGGCAGCGTGAGCTCGCGCTGCACCTCGGTCAGCGCCAGGTCGTAGCCGCGGGCGCGGGCGAACTGCGGACCGGGCGCGTCCTCGCCGAGCGGGCCGTGGTCCCAGGTCCACCCGACCAGCCCGGTCAGGACCGTGCGACCGCGGCGACGCGCCTGCTCCTCGACGTGCGCCAGGAGCGCCGTGCCGATCCCCGCCCGCTGCCGGTCGGGGTCGACGTGCACGTCGAGCTCGGCCAGCTCGAGGTTGTCCAGCAGCGGCGTGCGCAGGAAACCGGCGCCGACGGTCTCGCCTGCGGCGACGGCCGACCAACCGCCGGACCACGCCGACGCCCCGGTCTGCTGCATGACGGCACGCAGCTCCTCGAGCATCCACGGCGTGGCCGCCTCGCCCATCGCGTCCTGGGCGCGGAGGTAGACGCGGTGCCAGGCCTCGAAAGCGGTGGCGTCGAAGGGGTCGAGGTCGACGATCTCGAGACTCATCGCGCCCGGACCACCCGGCCCTCGTCCCACACCGGCCCGTCGGACTCGTAGACCTCGCCGTCGGCGCCGTAGACCAGGAATCGGTCGAAGCCCCGCGCGAACCAGCGGTCGTGGGTGACCGCGAGCACGGTGCCGTCGAACGCCTCGAGACCCGCCTCGAGCGCCTCGGCGGACTGGACGTCGAGGTTGTCGGTCGGCTCGTCGAGGAGCAGCAGCGTCGCGCCCGACAGCTCGAGCAGCAGGATCTGGAAGCGCGCCTGCTGCCCGCCGCTGAGCGACTCGAACCGCTGCTCGCCCGCGTGGGCCAGCTCGTAGCGGTCGAGCACCCGGCTGGCGGCCTCACGTCCCATCCCGTCCCTGTGGTCGTCACCGCGGTGCAGGATCTCCAGCAGCGTGCGCCCGACCAGCTCGGGGTGCTCGTGCGTCTGCACGAACCACCCGGGCCGCACGCGCGCGCCGAGCTTGGCCAGGCCCGTGTGCGGCACCGCCTTGGGAGGGGTGTCACCGACCGGCTGGTGCTCGACGTCAGGGTCGCTGCCACCCGCGGCGAGCAGCCGCAGGAAGTGCGACTTGCCCGACCCGTTGGAGCCGAGGACCGCCACCCGTTCGCCGTACCAGACCTCGAGGTCGAACGGCTTCATCAGCCCGCTGAGCTCGAGGTCGGTGCACACGACCGCGCGCTTGCCCGTTCGACCGCCCTTGAGCCGCATCGTGACCTGCTGGTCCCTCGGCTGCTCGACGGGCGGCCCGACCTCCTCGAACTTGCGGAGGCGGGTCTGCGCGGCCTTGTACTGCGAGGCCAGGCCGTCGTTGTACTCGGCCTTGATCTTGTAGCGCAGCACGAGCGCCTTGAGCTTCGCGTGCTCCTCGTCCCAGCGGCGCCGCATCTCCTCGAAGCGCTCGAACCGGTCCGCACGCGCCGCGTGATAGCTCGCGAAGCCGCCCGGGTGCGTCCACACCAGGTTGCCCGCGCTGCCGAGCTCGACGGTGACGATGCGCGTGGCGGTGTTGTCGAGCAGCTCGCGGTCGTGGCTGATGAAGAGGATCGTCTTGGCCGACTCGCGGATCCGGCCCTCGAGCCAGATCTTGCCGGGGACGTCGAGGTAGTTGTCGGGCTCGTCGAGGAGCAGCACCTGGTCGGGCCCGCGCAGGAGGTACTCCAGCACGAGCCGCTTCTGCTCGCCGCCCGAGAGGGTGCTGAGCAGCCGGTGCCGCGCGCGGTCGAAGGGCAGCCCCATCGACGCGGTCGTGCAGACGTCCCACGTCACCTCGACGTCGTACCCACCGGCGTCGGCGTAGTCGGACAGCGCGGTGGCGTAGGCCATCTGCGTGCGCTCGTCGTCGGTGTCCATCATCTCGAGCTCGACGGCGTCGACGGCCGCCGCGGCCTCACGCACGCGCGGCGGAGCGACGCTGAGCAGCAGGTCGTGGACGGTCTCGTCGCCCCCGCCGTGGCCGACGAACTGCCGCATCACACCGAGCCCGCCGGAGCGGGTCACCACGCCTGCGTGGGGCGCCAGGTCGCCGGTGATGATGCGCAGGAGCGTGGTCTTGCCGGCCCCGTTGGCGCCGACGAGGGCGACCTTCTGGCCGTCGCCGACGCGGAAGCTCACGTCGTCGAGCAGCACCCGCCCGTCCGGCAGCTCGTAACGCACTCCAGCGACATCCACGTGACCCACGAGAGGGGATTGTCCACTGCCGCCGTCGGGGCCGTCACCTCAATTGCCATGACTAGGGTCGAGACCATGACTCCGCGCACGCCCGTCCCGGAGCCGGGTGACGCCCTGCGCCAGCTGGTCGCCGCGATTCCAGCCGGCGGCACCGCGCTGGAGATCGCCTCCGGACCCGGGCAGGACGCCGAGGTCCTCGAGGCGCAGGGCATCACCGTGCTCCGTGCCGACGTGACCACCGAAGACCTCGGTGGTCCGTACGACGCCGTGCTGGCGCTCGCCGTGCTGCAGCACGTCGAACGGGAGCAGCTCCCCGACGTGCTCGGCCGGGTCGCGGGAGCCCTGCGACCCGGCGGCGTGTTCCTCCTCTCCGTCCGCGTGGGCGACGGCGAGCAGTGGGAGGTCGGCGACTCCGGCAACCCCTACTTCACCGTGCTGTGGCGCGAGCCGGACCTCTGCGACCTGCTCGAGGACGCCGACCTCGACCTCGTGTGGCGAGCCGAGGCCGAGGACTCCGAGGAGAGCCACTGGCTGACCTTCCTCGTCCGCAGGGGGCGCTGACAACCGGTCTAGTCCATGCCTAGGGTGACGGACATGGCGTCCTCCACCTCGGTAGAGCAGACCACCGTCCCCCGCTGGAAGATCATCGGCCCCGGACTCGTCGTCGCGGCCACGGGCGTCGGTGCGGCCGACCTCGTCGCGACGCTGATCGCGGGGCAGAAGTTCGGCTACACGCTGCTGTGGTGCGTTGTCGTCGGCTGCCTCATGAAGATCGTGCTCGTCGAGGGAGCGGGACGTTACTCGCTGTCCACGGGGAAGACGATCTTCGAGGGCTGGCGTTCCCTCGGCATCTGGACCACGTGGTACTTCGCGCCCTACATCGTGATCTGGGGCTTCGTCTATGGTGCCGCCGCGATGGCCGGCACCGGGCTCGCCCTGCAGGGACTGTTCGGTGGGCTGTCGACCACCTGGTGGGGCATCGCGTCGGGCCTGATCGGTCTCGCGCTGGTCTGGACGGGTCGCTACTCGGTGTTCGAGAAGGTGCTCGCCGCCCTCGTCGGGATCATGTTCGTGACGATGGTCGGAGCCGCCCTCCTGACCCTGCCCAACCTGGGTGAGCTGCTCACCGGCCTGGCCCCGCGGATCCCCGACGGAGGCTTGGTCAACACGTTGGCCCTCGCCGGCGGCGTCGGCGGCACGATCACGCTCGCGGCCTACGGCTACTGGCTGCGCGAGAAGGGTTGGAGCACCCCGACCTACATGCGCGTGATGCGCATCGACAACACCGTCGCCTACGTCGTCACCGGCCTCTTCGTGCTCGCCACCCTCGTCGTCGGCGCCGAGCTGCTGTACTCCACCAGCGTCGCGATCGAGAGCGGCGACGCCGGACTGCTGGACCTCGGTCTCGTGCTGCAGGACCGCTACGGCCAGTGGGCCGGCAAGCTCTTCCTGCTCGGCTTCTGGGCGGCCGCGATGTCGTCACTCGTAGGCGTGTGGAACGGCGTCAGCCTGATGTTCGCCGACTTCGTGACCATCGTGCGCGGCGGCGTCAGTGAGGACGCCGACGCCCGCGCCGGGGGCAAGTGGTACAAGGCCTACCTGCTCTGGCTGACCTTCCCGCCCATGGCGATGCTCTTCCTGGGCAAGCCGGTCTGGCTGTTCCTGGCCTACGGCGTGCTCGGCGCCTTCTTCATGCCGTTCCTCGCCGTCACCCTGCTGTGGCTGCTCAACACCGACCGCACCCCGGTCGAGTGGCGCAACAAGCTGCACTCCAACGTGCTGATGGTGATCATCGCCCTCGCCTTCCTGGCCCTCTGCGTCAACGAGGTGCGCAAGGCGATCGCGGGCGCCTGATCACTCCTCGGGCGGCACCGGGAGCTGCGACAGGTCGAGTTGCCGCAGAGCTTCCGGAGTGAGGTCCTGGACGACACCGGACCGGAAGAGACCGTTCCAGCCCGGGCAGGACGCCTCCGTGACGGCGGTCGCGACGTAGCCACCGCTGGAGAGCAGGGCGATGCGCGACAGGTCGTTCTCGGTCGGGCAGTCGTAGTCGGCCGTGCGGCGCGGGGAGGAGAAGATCGCGTCCTCCGCCACACTCGACTCCCTGCCGATCAGCCGCCGGCTCGCCTCCAGCAGGTCGTCGGGGCCGTAGCGGCAGATCGAGAACGTCGCGTACGACTCGGTGGTCGTCGCCGCCTCCGCCTCCCCCAACGTCGCGGGGCAGTCGTTGGGGTCGACGCCGTCGTTGGTCTCGACGGAGTCGACCAGCCGTCGCGCCGTCGCGCGGTCGGGAGCGACGACGGTGACCACCGTGTCCGCGTCGTACCAGTAGCCCAGCCAGGCGCCGTCGGGGTAGATCGGGTCCGAGGCGCCCTCGGTCTCGAACTGCCATACGTGACCGCTGTCGTACGCCGGGTCGAGCGCCGCCCCGTCGCCGATCGTCACGCCATAGCCGTTGATCGGCGAGCACGCGATCGCAGGCGTGAGCGTGTCGGGCCGGGTGACGAGCGGGAGCGCCTCGTCGGGTGTCGCCCCGACGGTGCACCAGCCGGACGTTCCTCCGTATCCCCAGTCCACCGGCACCTCGAAGGTCACGTCGTGCCACGACTCGGCGCGGTAGCCCGTCTCGATGACCCCCGGCGGCAGGCCGGAGGTCGCGGTCGGCTCGTCGGCGATCCGCCCACCGCCGTCCGACGACGGCCCGAGCTGGTCGAGTCCCAGCGGCACCCCTGCCGCCACGACCGCGGCAGCCGCGACCGCCCACGTCGTACGACGTCGACGCAGGCGCCGGCGTGCACCGGTGGCGAGCCGGAGGGCGTCGGGCGCAGCGCCCGCGCGCTCGGTGAGGGTGTCGCGCAGCCGTGCCTCGAGATCACTCATCGTCTTCTTCTCCCAGGTCGTGTCGCATCGCCGCGATCCCGCGGGAGACGCGCGATCGCACGCTCCCCTCGCGCACGCCGGTGAGGGCGGCGATCTCGGCATAGTCGAGGTCTTCGTAGAACCGCAGCACGACGGCGGTCCGCTGGTCCGGCGGCAGCGCCTGGCACGCACGCCAGAGCCGGTCGCGGTCCTCGGCGCCCACACCCGTCGGCACCGGTCGGTCGTGCACGACCTCCACGGGCACCTCGCGCCGGCGCAGCTTGCGCCACCGGGACACGTGGGCGTTGACGACCATCCGGCGCACGTAGGCGTCGGGGTCGTCGACGGTCGAGATGCGTGACCACCGTGGCAGCGCCCGGGAGAGCGCGTCCTGCACGACGTCTTCTGCGTCGGCGCCGTTGCCGGTCAGGACGTAGGCCAACCGCAGCAGGGCGGGACCCCTGGCCGCGACCCAGCTGTCGAAGTCGGGCACCTCCACGCTGGTCCTCCCGGCCTGGGCCATCGTCGTCATGCACTACCAACGCCGCTGGGCGGCCTCCTGTTGCAGGCGTGGTGCAGACAGTGTCAGATGCCGGTCCGGTGCCGGATCCAGACATTGGGCTCGACGTAGGTCGCGGTGCCGTGCTGGGCGTCGCACATCACCGGCGCCAGCGCGCCGGGCACCACGACGGGACCGGTCGTGTCGAAGGGCAGCCCGGTCCACCCGCGCCACTCCTCGACGGTGCCCGGGATGCACATCGACCGCGGCGCGACCCGGTCGATCGTGCCGCCGGCCCGCACGTGGACGCGCAGCCACGGGTCGACCGGCAGGCCGTCGTCGCGGGTGCGGAAGGCGTACGTCGACATCGGCTCGTGCGGGTCCGTCTTGCCGTTGGGCCGGACCGGGGCGAGCAGCTCGGCGAAGCCCAGCCGCCCGGCGTTGTCGCGCAGCGCGGCCAGCATGACGCTCGAGAGCCCGGTGCCCTGGAGCGCGGGCTCCACGCAGATCTCCGCGGCCGTCACCGCGTTGGGGGTGTCTTCCCAGATCCGGGTCAGCAGGGCGTTGCGGAGGGCGTAGTCCCAGCCGGCGTCGGGCAGGTCGCCGGCCGGTAGCTGGAACGGCACGCTGAACGCCTTGGCGACGATCCTGCCCGTCGCGTCCAGGGCGACCAGGACGTAGTCGAGGAACTCGTCGAGGCAGTCGTAATAGGAGTTGCCGATCGGGTCGTGCTTCATGAACTCCGGCCAGGAGGTCTCCATGTCCCAGAACACGTCCCACGGCTGCGGCCGCTCGGCCAGGGTCACGATCTCGAGGTCCATGCCACTCATCGTCCTCGCGGGAGCAACCGATTTCAGAGTCGCTCGGCCACCCGTCGCGCGGCGACCTGCAGGATCTCCCAGGCAGTCGAGAAGGGCGGGGCGTAGGCGAGGTCCATCCACGCCAGGTCGTCGACCGTCCCCCCGGCCCACAGCACGGCCGCGGCGGCATCGATCCGCTTCCCGGCGCCGCGTCCCCCGACGACCTGCACGCCCAGCAGCCGCCGTGTGGTGCGGTCGGCCATCACCCACAGCGCGATCGGCTCCGCCTCCGGCATGTAGCCGCTGGCGGTCGATCCCTCGGTGACCAGGGCGACGGGATCGTGGCCCGCGGCCTCGGCATCCTTCCGCGACAGCCCGGTGCGGGCGATCTCGAGGTGCACGTCGCCGTAGGAGAAGCGGGTGATCGAGGTGTCGGTCATCCCGTCGAACGACAGCGTGCCGCCCGCCAGGCTGTCGCCGAGAGCGCGGCCGTGCTTGTTGGCGTGCGTGCCGAGCGGTCGGAACACCCACGCGTCGTCGAGCCGTCGGCGCACCTCGCAGCAGTCGCCGGCGGCCCAGACGTGGTCGGCCACCCGGCCGTGCGGGTCGGGGCGCAGCGCCCCGCCCTCCGTCAGCTCGATCCCCGTGCCCTCGAGGAAGGCCGTGGCGGGTCGTACGCCGATCGCGACCACGACGAGGTCAGCCTCACGCGTGCCGCCGTCCCAGCGGACACCGGTCACACGGTCGCCGTCGAGCTCGAGGCCCGTCACCTCCGCGCCCAGCAGCAGCTCGATGCCGGCATCGGCCAGGCCGACGTTGACCCGGTCGGACATCTCGTCCTCGAGCATCGCCATCCCGCGGGTGCGGGTGAGCACGGTGACGCCGAAACCCTTGCGCAGTGCGGCTTCTGCGACCTCGACCCCCACGTAGCCGGCACCGACGACGACCACGTGCGCACCCTCGGGAGCACCCGCGAAGCGCTCGATCCACTCGGCTCCGTCGTCGAGCGTCTTGACCGCGCCCACGCCGTCGTACGTCGTCCCGTCCGGTCGCAGGGCCCAGTCGGGCAGGACCGCCGGGGCTCCGGTGGCGACCACGAGCTCGTCCCACTCCACGACCTCGCCCTCGCCGGTCGTGACGGTCTGCGCGACCAGGTCGGCCGACACGACCTCGGTCGACATCCGCAGGTCGATGCCCGCCTCGCGGTGCGCGTCGGCGGTCCGGGCGACCAGGTCGTCGGCGGAGTCGACGTCGCCCGCCATCAGGTAGGGGATGCCGCATGCGCTGTAGGACGTGTGGGTGCCCTTGTCGAGGACGGTGATCGCGAGCTCGCGGCCGGTGCGCTTCGCGGTCCGCAGTGCCTGGTGGGCGGCCGACATGCCGGCGGCGTCGGCGCCGATGATGATCACCCGCTTCGCCGGACTCATGTGCGCGCTTGCTGCGCTGCGCGCGTCCATGAGCGCTTTCGCTCGCTGCGCTCGCTCACTGCTTGGCCCAGAGGTTGACCTCGGACTCGGTGGCGTAGCGCTCGATCTCGGCGAGCTCGTCGTCGGTGAGCCCCGGCCCGGCGAGGGCGTCGAGGTTGGTGTCGAGCTGCTCGACGCTCGAGGCCCCGATCACGGCGCTGGTCACCCGCTCGTCACGCAGCACCCACTGGAGCGCGAGCTGGGCGAGCTTCTGCCCGCGCCGCTCGGCGACGCCGTTGAGGTGGCGGACCCGCGCGAGCACGTCGTCCTCCAGCCCGGCGATGGTCGAGTCGTCGCGCGCGGCCCGGGAGTCCGCCGGCACGCCGTCGAGGTAGCGGTCGGTCAGCAGGCCCTGCGCGAGCGCGGTGAAGACGATGCAGCCCATCCCCTGCGCCTCGAGCTCGTCGAGCAGGCTCGGGCCGCCGTCCTGCGGCTCCTCGATCCACCGGTTGAGCAGGCTGTAGGACGGCTGGTGGATCAGCAGCGGCGTGCCGAGGTCGCGGGCGATCTCGGCCGCCTCCTTCGTCTTCGCCGCGGAGTAGGACGAGATGCCGACGTAGAGCGCGCGCCCGGACCGGACGGCCGTGTCCAGCGCCGTCATGGTCTCCTCGACCGGCGTCTCGGCGTCGAAGCGGTGGCTGTAGAAGATGTCGACGTAGTCGAGCCCCATCCGGGCCAGTGACTGGTCGAGCGAGGCGAGGACGTACTTCCGCGACCCACCGCCCTGGCCGTAGGGGCCCGGCCACATGTCGTAACCGGCCTTCGTCGAGACGACGAGCTCGTCACGGTAGGGCTTGAAGTCGTCCGCGAGGTAGCGCCCGAAGTTCTCCTCGGCGCGGCCGTAGGGCGGCCCGTAGTTGTTGGCGAGGTCGAAGTGGGTGACGCCGCGGTCGAAGGCGCGGCGCAGGATCGCACGCTGCGTCTCCTCGGGCCGGTCGGTGCCGAAGTTCTGCCAGAGCCCGAGCGAGAGCGCGGGCAGCTTCAACCCGCTCCGCCCGGTGTAGCGGTAGGTCATCCCGGTCGAGTCGTCGTACCTGCTGGACGCTGCTTCGTGGGCCATGGCCCCATCCTGCCGCCTGCGCCCCACCCGGTGATCGCCCTCGGGGGTGTCCCGGGGGCGCCTCCGGGCTGTACCGGATGGCTTGCCGGCGCCAACAGGAGTCCACTGGTCACATGTCGCTGCGCGGAACGGCCCTCAGGCTCGCGGTCTCGACCGCGTCACGGCGCCTTCCTGCGCACGTCCGCTTCCCGTTGCAGCGCGACGGCGTCGACCCAGTGCGGCGGCTCGACGAGGCCCGTGCGCACGGCGACGTCGTACGCCTCACGCGGCTGCTGGGCACGCGCGTCTGGCTGGTCACGGGGTACGACGTCGCGCGGGCCGTGCTCGCCGACTCCGACTCGTTCGCCAACGACGTGCGCCAGCTGATCGGGCGGCAGGACCGCGCGCCGGCCGAACGGATCGGCGGCCTCGGCATGACCGACCCGCCCGACCACGAGCGGCTGCGGCGGGTGCTGACGCCGTACTTCACGCGTCGCCGCCTGGCCGACCTGCAGGCCGACATCGACCGGGTCGTCGCCGACGCGCTCGACGACATGGCCGCACACGGTCCCGAGGTGGACCTGGTGGAGCGGTTCGGCTTCGCGGTGCCGTTCGGGGTGATCTGCGACCTGCTCGGGATGCCTGAGGTCGACCGGCTCGACTTCCGGCAGCGCGGGGCCGCGCGCTTCGACCTGCGTGACGGCACCGCTCGCATCTTCGACACCGCAGCCGGGACGCGACAGTTCCTCATCGACCTCGTCGCCTCGGAGCGCCGCGACCCGCACCTGCCCGACGGCTTGCTGGCCCGGATGGTCGCCGAGCACGGCCCGGACTTCGACGACGTGGAGCTCGGCGGCCTCGCCGACGGTGTCTTCCTCGGCGGCTACGAGACCAGCGCCAGCATGCTGTCGCTCGGCACGTGGGTGCTGCTGCAGCACCCGACCGCGTGGAAGACCCTGCAGCGCGGCGAGCCCGCCGAGGTCGAGCAGGTCGTCGAGGAGCTGCTCCGCTTCGTCTGCCCCGTGCAGATCGCCTTCCCGCGCGTCGCCCGGCGCGACCTGGTGGTCGGCGAGCAGGCCGTGCGTGCCGGCGACGTCGTCGTCGTGTCCCTCACCGGTGCCGAGCGCGACCCCGCTCGTCGTGTCGACGCCGCCTGGTTCGACCCGAACACCGCCACGGCGGGGACCCTCGCCTTCGGCCACGGGCTGCACCGCTGCGTCGGCGCGGAGCTGGCCCGGATGGAGCTGCGGACCGCGCTGGTCGGGCTCGCGCAACGCTTCCCCGACCTGTCGCTCGCGTGTGACCCGGCCGACCTCCGCTTCACCGAGCTCGCCATCGTCCACGGCGTCGAGGCGCTGCCGGTGCGGCTGGGGTGACGGTCGTAGGCTCGAACGGGTGGCACGCAGTCCGCTCGTCCTCGCCGCGGCAGTGGTCGCGATGACCTCGGCCTGCGCGACGGACGACCCGCGGCGCCCGTCCTCGTCGCAGGCGCCCGTCGAGCGACGTACGACGAGCGCGGCGACGCCGGCGCCCACCCCGACCCCCACGGAGACCCCGACCGCCTCCGAGACGCCTGCTCCCGCGCCGGTGCCCGAGCCGAGGCGCTCGTTCGTCACCATCCCGGCGATCGGCCTGGAGGACTTCCCGG
This sequence comes from Nocardioides glacieisoli, assembly GCF_004137245.1. Classification (GTDB taxonomy): domain Bacteria; phylum Actinomycetota; class Actinomycetes; order Propionibacteriales; family Nocardioidaceae; genus Nocardioides; species Nocardioides glacieisoli. The sequence continues at coordinate 55,897 of NZ_SDWS01000003.1, read as the reverse complement.
TCGTGCGCTACACGGGCTCGCCCGACGACGCCCCGGGCACCGAGCTGCAGAACGCGGGCGAGATGGCGTCCCCGCGCGGAGCCCGCGGTGGTGTCGGTCCGGGCGAGGTGGGCAACTACATCGTCACCGGCCACCGGCTCACGGGCACCGCTCCCCTGCGCGACTCCCCCTCGCTGCGCCGCGGCGACCGGATCCTCGTGCGGACCGGCGACACCGTGTTCGTCTACGAGGTCCGCCGCACCCGCTGGACGTCCTTCCGCCAGCCGCGGTCGCTGCGCGCACAACGCGCACCGATGCCCGGCCGCATCGGCGAGGAGGCGACCGAGCCGATGATCACGCTCTCGACGTGCGCGACGCTCGAGGACCACGCCAACGGCAACTACTGGTCCGACGAGTTCGACAACCCCGAGCACCGCATCGACAAGATCGGCGTGCTCGTCGCCACCCGGCCTGCCTGATTCCCGGTTGCCGCGCGGACCGGCGACAGGATTGGATGCGCGCCATGCAGGACACCTGGCGCGAGCCCGACTTCGTGGAGCGCTCGCACGCGTGGATCGACGAGCGTCTCGTCGACCTCGGCCGCACGCGCACCGGCGAGGTGGAGCAGCCGCACGTCACCGACTGGTCCACCGTCATGCGCGTCCCGACCGACGGCGGCACGGTGTGGTTCAAGGCCAACGACGACACCATGGTCCACGAGGCCGCGGTGCTCGAGCTGGTCGCGGCGCGCTCGGCCGGTCGCGTCCCCGCACCGCTCGTGCGCGATCCCGGCACGGGCTGGATGCTGCTGGCCGACGGCGGACAACGGCTGCGCGAGCTCGTCGAGGAGGAGCGCAGCCTGGCTCGCTGGCAGGACGTGCTGGGCGCGTACGCGCGCGTCCAGATCGCGTGCGAGGACGTCGTCGACGAGCTCCTCGCCCTCGGCCTGCCCGACCGCCGGCTGGCGACGCTGCCCGGGGCGTACGCCGACCTGGTGGCCGCCCTCCCCGACGCCGATCGGCGCCTGCCTCCCGCGTCGGACATCGAGGAGCTCTGCACCCGGCTGGCGGCGTACGGCATCCACGAGACCGTGCAGCACGACGACCTCCACGACGGCCAGGTGTTCCTCTCCGACGGCGTCCACCAGGTGCTCGACTGGGGCGATGCCTGTGTCTCCCACCCCTTCTTCACCCTCGCCGTGACGCTCGAGGGAGTGATCTCGTGGGGCGTCGACGACGTCCAGGACTCCGAGGACCTCCGCCCGCACCTCGCGGCCTACCTCGAGCCCTACGCCGCCCGCTACGGCACCACGGTCGCCCACCTGCGCGAGGCGGCCGCGATCGCGATGCGCCTCGGCTGGGTCTGCCGGGCGGTCAACGGCGCGCTCCCGCAGGAGCCCGACCGCACCCACGTGCGGCTGAAGATGTTCCTCGACGGGAAGCCGTAGGCCGGCGTGGCAGGCTGACGCACATGGCAGGCGACCACCCGGGCGATGAGCGGAGCACCGCGGAGACCGACCTCCGCATGGGTCGCCAGCAGGTGCACGTCTACGAGGCCATCCTGGTCGCGGCAGGCGATGCGCACGCCGTGCTCGACGACCTGCTCGGTGCGGCGGACCCCGACGCCGCCCGCGCGGCACTCCGGGAGCGCTACGGGTTCACCGAGGTCCAGGCGTCCGCCGTGCTGGACCTCCAGCTCTCGCGCGTGACGTCCTCGCAGCGGCAGCGGATCGAGCAGGGCCTGCACGAGGTGAGAGCTCGTGTCGCCGAGCTGGAGGAGCAGCTCGGCTGACGCACCGTCAGCCGCGCCGCGTCTCCAGCACCCGGAAGCCCTTGTGGCTGGCCAGCCGCGTCGTCGGCCAACCCTGCTCGCCGAGCCAGCGCTGGAGCGAGTCGGCGCCGAGGAACTTGCCGACGACCATCACCATCCGCCCGCCGGGGGCGAGGCGCGGGAGCCAGGTGAGCAGGAGGTCGTGCAGCTCCTCCTTGCCGATGCGGATCGGTGGGTTCGACCAGATCTCGTCGAAGACCTGGTCGCTCGGCACCTGCTCGGGCAGGCACGCGACGAAGCGCGGGGCGAGGCCGGCCGCACGCGCGTTGTCGTTGGCGAGCAGGATCGCGCGCTCGTTGACGTCGACGGCGGTGACGTTGGCGAGCGGCACTGCGCGGGCCAGCGCGAGCCCGATGACGCCGTAACCACAGCCCAGGTCGAGGAACTGTCCCTGCGGCGGAGGCTCGAGCTCGCGGAACAGCACGGCCGTCGCGTGGTCGAGGTGACCGCGGCTGAAGACCCCGGAGCCGGAGTCGAGGGTCAGCCGGTGTCCCCACAGCTCGACCTCGAAGCTCTCCCGTTCGAACGGCACGTTCGGGTCGGCGGAGAAGTAGTGCTCAGGCATCGATCGCCTCTCTCTTCGCTCGGGCCCGCTCGGACTGCGCGGCCAGCTCGGCGTCGTCGGGATAGCCGACCTCCTCGAGCGTGAGCCCGTGCGCATGTACGACGCGCACGCCGGCGTCGCGACGGCGTCCGGCCATCACCTCGGCGGGCCAGGTCGTCGGCTGCCGCCCCTCGCCGACCGCGATCAGGCTGCCGACGAGCGCCCGCACCATGTTGTGGCAGAAGGCGTCCGCGCGGACCGACCCGACGACCAGGCCTGCGGCGTCGCGCCTCCAGGCGAGGTCGAGCAGGGTGCGCACCGTCGTCGCACCCTCACGCTGCTTGCAGAAGGCGGCGAAGTCCTGGAGCCCGACGAGCGGCGCCGAGGCGGCGTTCATCGCGCCGAGGTCGAGGCGCCGCGGCCAGGTCAGCACGTGCCCGCGCACGAGCGGGTCGGCGAGCTCCTGGGCGTCGACGATGCGGTAGGCGTAGCGGCGCCAGATCGCGGAGAAGCGGGCATCGAAGCCGTCGGGCGCCTCGCTGATCCGGCGTACGCGCAGGTCGGGCGGCAGGATCCCGTCGACCCGGCGGGCGAGTGCGTCGAGCGGCGGGTCGGTCGAGCGACCGGCCGACGCCGTGACGACGTCGGGCTCGACGTCCAGGTGTGCCACCTGCCCGCGGGCGTGGACGCCCGAGTCGGTGCGACCCGCCACGGTGATCCGCGCCTGCGGAATCCGCAGCGCGGTCGCGAGGGCGTCCTCGAGCGTGCCCTGCACGGTGCGCAGCGTGGGCTGCGCCGCCCAGCCGGAGAAGTCGGCGCCGTCGTAGGCACAGTCGATCCTCAGGCGCACCCTGCGATCCTAGGGCGCGTCCGGACCGCCTGCGAGAAGTGGTGTCGCACGACGGATTCATTACCTAGGCTGACCCGCGTGATGTGGGGGATCCGACTGCTGCGACTGTTCCTGCCGCTCGCCCTGGGGGCCGGCGCGCTCGGCGGCGTGCCGGCGCTGGTCGTGCCGGCGGGGGCCGCGGTGCAGCCCTGCGAGGTTGCGTACGCCGTACCGGGCGGGGCGATTCGAGCGGAGCCCGACGCGGGCAAGAACCACTCGCTGCTGTGGCTCGTCGCGAAGGTCGACGACGCGCGGGTCGTCACCGACATCGACATCACCGCCGACTTCACGCACCCGGACGTGAGCCAGCTGAGCCTGCACCTCCTGACACCGCAGACGCAGGGGCTCTCACCCACCATCCAGGCGTTCAACACCGGCATGGCAACCGGCCGCGCACAGGGGGCGTACACCTTCGACGAGGACTCCGGCGCCAGGCCGCTTTCCGGCGCGAACCCTGCTCCCGGCACCTATGGGACCGCCACCCCCGAGAAGATCCTCGAGGGCTACCCGGCGACCGGGACCTGGAACCTCTGGCTCTCCAACTATGGATCAGCGGCAGGCATCGTCAGCTCGATGACCCTGACCCTCACCTACGCCACCTGCGACAGCGACGGCGACGGCGTGGAGGAGAAGGCCGACAACTGCCCCTTGGTCGCCAACGCCGACCAGGTCAACCGCGACGCCGATGCACTGGGTGATGCCTGCGACCTCGACATCGACGGAGACGGCCTCGGCAACAGCACCGACGGCTGCGCACGCACGGCCGCGGCAACGGAGACCGGCTGTCCGGCGGTCGGCCGCACGGCCTCGTTGAGATACGCCAAGGCCACGAAGAAGCTCACGGCCGTCGTCCGCTCCGACATGCCCTCCTGCCGTGCTGACGCCAAGGTGACGCTGTTCCGCTCGAAGCCCGGCAAGGACACCAAGCTCGTCGTCGGCACGACCACCAGCAAGGGTCGCTGGACGCGCAAGGCTCCGAAGGTGGCCGGCCGCTACTACGTGAAGGTCGCCAGCTCCTACGCCACGGGTGAGGCCGAGTGCGGCCGTGCCCGGTCGAAGAAGGAACGCGTGCCGCGGGCCAGGACGGCGCTCCGCGCCCTGCTGGTCGACACCGACGGTGACGGCCTCGACGACACCCGGGACGGCTGCCCGACGGTCGCCGCGAGCACCTCCACCGGCTGCCCGTCCGCTTCTCGGAGCGTCTCGCTGAAGTGGCTGGCCGGGAAGCAGCGCCTCCAGGTGCAGGTGGGCTCCCCCGTCGCGGGCTGCGCGCAGCGGGCACGCATCGCGCTCTTCCGGGTGCGCCCCAACCGGGACTACAAGGTCTTCGGCGGCAGCGTCAGCTTCAGCGGTCGGCTGCGGATCAAGGTCGCCCGGGGGGCGACGTACTACGTGACGGTGCCGACGTCGTACGCCTCCGGTGTCGCCGAGTGTGGTGCCGCGGAGTCGCGGAAGGTGCTCGCCCCGCGCGGCTGAGGGTTGTTCAACCAACTGGTTGACAACGCTGGGCGAGCCGTCGTACCTTCATTCAACCAATTAGTTGAAGAAGGTGTCAGATGGCCGATCAGCTCTCCCGAGTCTTTGCCGCGTTGGCGGACCCGACCCGTCGCGACATGGTGGCGCGCCTCACCGAGGCCGACCACACCGTCAACGACCTGGCCGCGCCCTACGACGTGAGCCTCCAGGCCGTGTCCAAGCACCTCAAGGTGCTCGAGGACGCCGGACTGGTGACCAGGACCCGCGAGGCGCAGCGCCGGCCGGTGCACCTGGAAGCCGAGGTGTTCGACCTGATGACCAAGTGGATCGAGCGCTACCGCCGACAGGCCGAGGAGCGCTACTCACGCCTCGACGCCGTGCTCGCGCGGATGCAGGACGACGACGACAGGACCGCCACCACACCTACCCAGCAGCAGGAAGGAACCGCATCATGACCACAATGCAGAGCCCCGACACCAGCACCCGCTTCCCCGAGGCCGCGATCCTCGCCGACGAGCACGTGCCCGCCATCCACATCTGGCGAGACTTCGACGCCACCCCGGCGCAGCTGTTCCGGGCGCACACCGAGGCCGGGATCTTCTCGCAGTGGGTCGGCCCGAAGGACGTCGGCGCCGACATCACGCACTGGGAGGCCCACGACGGCGGCAGCTGGAGCTACTCCGTGCGCGGCACCGACGGGCGCGAGGAGTTCGAGACGTCCTTCCGCGGCTGCTTCCACACCGTGCGCGAGGACCGCCTCGTCCAGACCTTCACGTGGGACGGCATGCCCGACGAGGTGTCGCTGGAGACCATGACCTTCGAGGACCTCGGTGACGGCCGCACCCGGCTGCACGCGTTCAGCCTCTGCGACTCCTTCGAGGGTCGCGACGCCTGGCTGCGCAGCGGCATGGAGGTCGGCGTCAACGACGGCTACGCCGCGATCGACCGGATGCTGGCCGAGGGCTCGCTCTGATGTCACTCCCCGAGGCCCCGGCCGCCAGGCACCAGGTGGTGGCCGGGGAGTTCGCCAGGCTGGTCGAGCAGACGACCGACTGGTCCGCACCCGCACCCGTCGAGGGCTGGACCGCCCGCGACGTCGTCGACCACCTGGTCTCCTGGTTCGGCGGGTTCCTGTCCGCCGGCGGAGTCGAGCTGCCGGCCGGCCCCTCCGTCGCGGACGACCCGCTGGCTGCCTGGCACCACCACGCCAACGGCGTGCAGGCGCTGCTCGACAAGCGCGGTGACGAGGAGTTCACGCACCCCCACGTCGGGCCCGGACAGCTCGCCGGGACCATCGACCGGTTCTACACCTCCGACGTCTTCATGCACTCGTGGGACCTGGCCCGCGCCACCGGGCAGGAGCCACGGCTCGACCAGGACTTCGCCGGGCAGATGCTGGAAGCCATGCGGCCCATCGAGTCGCTGCTCCGCGACTCGGGCCAGTACGGCCCTGCCGTTCCCGTGCCCGACGACGCGGCCCCCGTCGAGCAGCTGATGGGCTTCGTCGGTCGCGACCCCGGCTGGCGCTCGTCGACGAGAGGAACACCATGAGCACCGTGATGCTGCACGCCGTCGTCTCGGTGGACGGGTTCGTGGCCGACCCCCACGACGACCCCGGTCCGCTGTTCGACTGGTACTTCAACGGTGACCAGCCCCTGGCCGCGCAGGACATGGCCGACCCGTCGCCCGGTGGCCTGCGCGTGTCGAAGACGTCGTACGACCACGTCCGGCCCGTGTGGGACGCCATCGGCTGCATGGTGATCGGCCGCCAGCTCTTCGACATCACCAACGGCTGGGAAGGTCGTCCGCCCACCGGTGACCACGTGGTCGTGGTGTCCCACCGGCCGAAGCCCGAGGGGTGGCACCCGGAGGCGTCGTACAGCTTCGTCGACGACGTGACCGCCGCCATCGCCACCGCGCGGGAGCTGGCCGGCGACCGGATGGTCGCGCTGACGGCCGGCGACGTGGGCGGCCAGGCGCTCGCGCTCGGCCTCGTCGACGAGGTGGCGATGGACGTCGCGCCCGTCGTGCTCGGCAGCGGCAAGCGGTTCTTCGGATCGATCGACACCCAGCACCTGCTCGAGGACCCGCACGTCGTCGTCCAGGGAGACCGGGTGCTCCACCTCCGGTTCCGCGTCCGCCGCTGAGGCGCCTCGTAGGGTCGAGGTCATGAAGTACGTCGTGTACGGCGCCGGGGCCGTCGGTGGGGTCATCGGTGGCCACCTCCACCTCGCCGGCCTCCCGGTGACCCTCGTCGCCCGCGGCGCCCACCTCGCGGCGATCCGCGCCGACGGGCTGGTGCTCGACGCAGGCGACGGGCGGCACACGATCGACGCGCCTGCCACCGACACCGCGGCCGAGGTCGCGTGGACCGACGACACCGTGGTGATCCTGGCCGTGAAGTCCCACCAGGCCGCCGTCGCCCTCGCCGACCTGCGCGCGCACGCGCCGGTGGACACGCGGGTCGTGTGCGCGACGAACGGCATCGCGACCGAGACCGCGACGCTGCGCCTCTTCCCCCGGACGTACGCCGTCTGCGTGATGCTGCCGTCCTCCCACCTCGAGCCCGGCGTCGTGGTGGCCGGGTGCCACCCGACGCCCGCGATCCTCGACATCGGCCGGATCCCCGGCGGCACCGACGAGACGACGGCTGCGGTCGCGGCCGACCTCGCCGCCGCCTCCATCGCCTCGGTCGAGCGCGACGACATCATGGCGTGGAAGCGCCGCAAGCTCCTGATGAACCTCGGCAACGGCGTCGACGCCTCCTTCGCCCAGGGCGACGCCGCGGACGAGCTCGCCGAGCGCGCCCAGGCCGAGGGCGAGCAGGTGCTCACCGCCGCCGGGCTCACCTTCGTGAGCGCGGAGGAGGACCGGTCGCGACGCGGGGACATCCTGGTGCGGCGCCCCGACCTCGAGCGCCGCGGCGGCTCGACCTGGCAGAGCCTGGCCCGCGGCACCGGCGACTCGGAGATCGACTACCTCGCCGGTGAGGTGGTCCTCCAGGGCCGCCTCCACGGTGTCCCGACCCCGGTCAACGAGGCCGTCGTCGCCGCCACCCGCTCGCTCACGCAGTCCGGCGGCGCTCCCCGCAGCCTCGACGCCGCGTCGGTCCTCGCCTCCCTCTAGTCCCCCGAGCAGCACACGCAACGAGGCCCGCCACCCCAGTGGGGTGACGGGCCTCGTGTGTGAAGGCGTGGATCAGGCCTTGGCGTCGTCCTCGGTGGAGTCCGACTCCGCAGCCTCGGCGGCAGCCTCGTGCTCCTCGGCGGCAGCCTCGTGCTCCTCAGCGGCAGCCTCGTGCTCCTCGGCAGCGGCCTCGTGCTCGGCGGCGGCGGCCTCGTGCTCCTCGGCAGCCGTGTCGGCGCTGGTCTCCTCGGTCTCGTCGGCCTCGACCGGGGCAGCCGGCGCCGGAGCAGCGGCCTTCTCGGTCTTCTTGGTCGACGGAGCCTTGGGGCTGTAGGCCTCGGTCACCAGCTCGATGACCGCCATGGGGGCGTTGTCGCCCTTGCGGGGACCGACCTTGGTGATGCGGGTGTAGCCGCCGGGACGGTCCGCGAAGGTCGGCGCGATCTCGGTGAACAGCGTGTGGACGACCGACTTGTCGTGGATCCTCTTGAGGACCTCACGACGGTTGTGCAGGTCGCCCCGCTTGGCCTTGGTGATCAGCTTCTCCGCGAGCGGGCGCAGCAGGCGTGCGCGGGTCTCGGTGGTGGTGATCCGGCCGTGCTCGAACAGAGCGGTCGCCAGGTTCGAGAGCATCAGCTTCTGGTGAGCAGCGCTCCCGCCGAGGCGCTTGCCCTTGGTGGGCTTGGGCATGTGGTGCCTTCCTTCTCTCGGGCCGTGTCAGGTACCCGGGTAGACGACCGGCACTGTGCCGGTCGATTTTCAGATCAGAGCTGCTCGTCCTCGATGAAGGCATCGTCGTCATCGTCGCCGTAGGCGGCGAGGGCGGCGTGCGGGTCGAAGCCGGGCGCGCTGTCCTTGAGCGAGAGGCCCATCTCGACGAGCTTGGCCTTCACCTCGTCGATGGACTTCGCGCCGAAGTTGCGGATGTCGAGCAGGTCCTGCTCCGAGCGCGAGATGAGCTCACCCACGGTGTGGATGCCCTCGCGCTTGAGGCAGTTGTAGCTGCGGACCGTGAGCTGCAGGTCCTCGACCGGCAGGGCCAGGTCGGCGGCGAGCTGCTCGTCGACGGGCGACGGGCCGATGTCGATGCCCTCGGCCTCGACGTTGAGCTCACGAGCCAGGCCGAAGAGCTCGACGAGCGTCTTGCCGGCCGAGGCGATCGCGTCGCGGGGACGGATCGACTGCTTGGTCTCGACGTCGATGACGAGCTTGTCGAAGTCGGTGCGCTGCTCGACTCGGGTGGCCTCGACCTTGTAGGTCACCTTCATGACGGGGCTGTAGATCGAGTCGACCGGCATGCGGCCGATCTCGTTGTCGGCACCCTTGTTCTGGACCGACGAGACGTAGCCGCGGCCACGCTCGACGACGAGCTCCATCTCCAGCTTGCCCTTGTCGGACAGCGTGGCGATCTTGAGCTCGGGGTTGTGGACCTCCACGCCGGCGGGCGGCGTGATGTCGGCGGCGGTGACGTCACCGGCACCGGACTTGCGGAGGTACATCACGACGGGCTCGTCGTGCTCCGAGGAGACGACGATGCCCTTGAGGTTGAGGATGATCTCGGTCATGTCCTCGGTGACGCCCTCGATGGTCGAGAACTCGTGGAGGACGGAGTCGACCTTGATGCTGGTGACCGACGCGCCGGGGATCGAGCTGAGGAGCGTACGACGCAGCGAGTTGCCGAGCGTGTAGCCGAAACCCGGCTCGAGGGGCTCGATGACGAACCGCGAGCGGAACTCGTCGACGGTCTCTTCCGTGAGGGTCGGGCGCTGAGCAATGAGCACGGAGTTTTTCCTTTCCGGATCCGACCGCTATTTGAGGGATCCGAACATGAGTTGGCGGAAGAACGAGCTGGAAGAGGGGCGTCGGCGGCCGCCCGGAGGCGGCCACCGACGGTGGATCACTTCTTGGAGTAGTACTCCACGATGAGCTGCTCCTGGACCGGCACGTCGATCTGCGCGCGGACCGGGACCTGGTGGACCAGGATGCGCATCCGCGACGGGATGACCTCCATCCACGCAGGGGTGACGCGCTCGCCGTGGGTCTCACGAGCAACGATCAGCGGCGTGAGCTCGAGCGACTTCTCGCGCACGTCGATGATGTCGTGGTCGGTGACCTGGAAGGACGGGATGTCGACCTTCTTGCCGTTGACCAGGAAGTGGCCGTGCACGACGAGCTGGCGGGCCTGGCGGCGCGTACGGGCGAAGCCGGCGCGGTAGACCACGTTGTCGAGGCGGCACTCGAGGAGCTGCAGGAGGTTGTCGCCGGTCTTGCCCTGGCGACGGCTGGCCTCCTTGTAGTAGCGGACGAACTGCTTCTCCATCACGCCGTAGGTGAAGCGAGCCTTCTGCTTCTCACGGAGCTGCAGCAGGTACTCGGACTCCTTGATGCGACCGCGGCCGTGCTGGCCGGGGGCGTAGGGACGCTTCTCGAAGGCAGCGTCGCCGCCGACGAGGTCGACACCGAGACGGCGCGACTTGCGGGTCATGGGACCGGTGTAGCGGGCCATGTTTCAGTCTCTCTTTCTCAGTCTCGGGTCAGACGCGGCGGCGCTTGGGCGGCCGGCATCCGTTGTGGGGGGTGGGCGTGACGTCCTGGATGGTGCCGACCTCGAGGCCGATGGCACCCAGCGAACGGATGGCGGTCTCACGACCCGAGCCCGGACCCTTGACGAAGACGTCGATCTTCTTCATGCCGTGGTCCATGGCGCGACGGCCAGCGGCCTCGGCAGCCATCTGGGCGGCGAAGGGGGTGGACTTGCGCGAGCCCTTGAAGCCGACGGTGCCGGCAGAGGCCCACGAGATCACCGCACCGGTCGGGTCGGTGATGGTGACGATGGTGTTGTTGAACGTGCTCTTGATGTGGGCTTCGCCCTGAGCGATGTTCTTCTTCTCCTTGCGGCGGACCTTGGTCGCACGGCTCTTGGGAGGCATTCACTAACTCCTGAGGTCTGGTCTGAAAGCTTCGGTGATGACGAGGATCAGCGCAGGGCGCCGATCACTTCGCCTTCTTCTTGCCGGCAACCGTGCGCTTCGGACCCTTGCGGGTGCGCGCGTTGGTCTTGGTGCGCTGACCGCGGACCGGGAGGCCCATGCGGTGGCGGCGACCCTGGTAGCTGCCGATCTCGATCTTGCGGCGGATGTCCGCCTGGACCTCACGTCGGAGGTCACCCTCGATCTTGAAGTTGGCTTCGATCTCGTCGCGAAGCTTGACCAGCTCCTCGTCACCGAGCGTGTGGACCCGGGCGTTCGGGTCGACACCGGTGGCAGCGAGCAGCTGCTGGGAGCGGGTACGGCCGATGCCGTAGATGTAGGTGAGTGCGATCTCGATGCGCTTGTCGCGCGGGAGGTCGACACCAACGAGGCGTGCCATGTGGCGTTTCCTTGTCTGTTCTCGCAATGGTTTCTGGTCGTGTCGCGTCCCATCCCGCCTCGGGTGGGCTCCGGCCAGTGCTCCGGAGGTGACTTCGGTCAGGGAGTCCGGGGACTCACTGCCTAGCGATCACGTTGTGGTGTTTCAGTTGTGGGTCTTGCTCAACCCTGCCGCTGCTTGTGGCGGGGGTTCTCGCAGATGACCATGACGCGTCCGTGACGGCGGATGACCTTGCACTTGTCACAGATGGCCTTGACGCTGGGGTTGACCTTCATGTCAACGAATCCTTGCTGCTCGGCTGACTGGTTACTTGTAGCGGTAGACGATCCGACCTCGCGTGAGGTCGTACGGCGAGAGCTCCACCACGACCCGGTCCTCGGGGAGGATCCGGATGTAGTGCTGTCGCATCTTGCCGCTGATGTGCGCGAGCACCTTGTGCCCGTTGGCCAGCTCCACACGGAACATGGCGTTGGGAAGGGCCTCCGTGATGGTGCCCTCGATCTCGATCACGCCTTCTTTCTTCGGCATGTCCTCCACAATCTGTTGTCTGTTTGTCTACCGTGGCCCGGGAACCGCCCGGCACCCGCAGGTGTCCGGTGGACCTCGTGAGGCGGTTCCTGGGAGCCTCTTCCCGGGCACACGCACAGTCGTCTGCGACGATCGCACGAGATTCCGGGCAGCCGCGAGGCGCCACGAAACACAGCCCACGTTGGGCCGACGTACCAGTTTAGTCAGGCGTGCGGCGAGAACGCCAATCAGCGAGGGCGCGGAGCCGCGACGCGCGACTCGCCACCGGCTCGGCCGTCGGCGCCCCCTCGTCGAGGCCCCGCTCGGGGTCATCGTCCCGGCGCGATGACCGACCCGGACGCAGCGACCGGAGGCTCACGGCGGCCCGCACGCGGTGCCACGTGCCGACCTCCTGCGACATCGCCCGGCGCTCGGCGTCGACCGACTCCCAGTACGTCGCTGCCGCGGCCTCGGCGGGTGCGCTCGGGCCGAAGACGAAGCTGTCGGCGCGCCGGGCGAGCGACCCGGCCTGGCCGGACACGATGCCGACCGACTGCTCGCGACGGGTCACCGTGGGCCCCAGGGGCACCGGCTGCCCCAGGTCGCGGGCGTGGTCGACGAGCTCGCGCCACGCCCCGACGAAGCGGGCGGACACGGAGTCGGCACTGCGGCGGCGGTGCCGGCGCCACGCCTTCAGGGCGAGGACCGCGCCCAGCAGCAGGGCGATCAGGAGCAACGGGCCGCCGACGTAGGTCACCACCACCCCGACCCACGAGGGAAGCCCGGCGATCAGGCCCTGATCGTCGGCAGCCTTCTTCTTCTTCGACGCCTTGCGCTCCTTGAGGTCGGCGTCGCTCTGCTCGCCCGCGTCGGACGGCGGCGGGATCGGGTTCGGCGGCGGGATCACCGTGCCGGACATCGGGGTGTTGGTCTCCGGCACCTGGTCGGCCGGGGGCGTCAGCGACATGAAGGCCTCGGTCGGCAGGGTGCGCCACGTGCCGTCGGCCGCGCGGAGCTCGACCCACGCCGACACGTCGCTGCCCGTCACCACGCCGCTCTCGGGCACGACCGCCCCGAGGACGACGCGCGCCGGGACGCCGATGTCATTGGCGATCAGCGCCATCGTGGCGGCGTACTGCTCGTCGTTGCCGACGATCTGCGGGGCGTTGACGAACTCGTCGGACAACCGCCACACGCTGTGACCACCGACGTAGATCTTCTCGGTGCGCCCGACGCCGTCGGAGTACTTGCCCTGCGACCGGAGGTGCTCGGCGGCGGCCAGGACGCGGTCCATCGGGTCGGTGCCGGCGCCTTCGGTCCACTTCTCGGTCGGCCCCTGGATGAAGGAGGCGCTCGGCGGGAGGCTCGTGACGTCGGCCGAGCCCACGGTCTCCGGCGTCAGCACGTCGTCGGGCTGGACCTGGTCGAAGGAGTAGCGGTCACCGGGCTGGAGACCGGTGGGGACCACCGCGGTCGACGTGGCGAGGTTGTAGCGGAAGACCTCGGCCTTGGCGCGCGCGTCGGCGGTCTCGAACGTCATCGACTGCAGTGCACCGATGGTCGGCAGCCAGACGCCCGACCAGCCCTCCCCGAGGGTGATGGTCACCTCGGTCGGGTCGCCGTCTCCGTCGGCCGGGTCGGCCACCGGGTTGTCGATCGTCGAGGACACCCGCTGGAAGGAGTCGTCGGCTGGCCCCGGAAGGGCGTTGTCGCTCGCGCCCCAGACCATGCCGTCGTAGCGGTCCATCGTGGCGAACCGGACGCGGGTGTTCTCCGGGAGGTCGCCCTGCACCTCCAGCAGCGTCTTGTCGTAGACGTTGGCGTTGGCGCGGTCGGGACGGCCCTTGGGGTTGACGTACTTGCGGAACCCGGCGAGCGGGGACGGGTAGCGGCCGATGTCGAAGGGCGGCTCGACCCAGTTGCGGGCCACGGCGCGCTCCTCGTCGTTGCCCGCCAGCACGGCACTCGCCGGGAAGGCGATCCCGGCGGCCAGGGCGAGCATCGCGAGGGCGCCGACCCCGCGGACGTAGGACGTGGTGCCGCCCTGCACCGCGGCGCTGGCCCGGCGCGCGCGGATCGCGAGCCAGGCGAGGGCGAGCCCGGCGAACACCGAGCCCTGCAGCAGCAGCGACTGGGGGTGGCGTACGCCGAGCAGGATCGCGCCCGAGAGGGCGAGGGTCATGCCGACGACCGGGAGCACGGCCGCCAGCCAGGCGCGGCGCACCGACAGGTGGGCGAGCCCGAGGCCGACCAGGCCGGCCAGCATCCCGGCGAGCCACGGCAGGACCAGCAACGGCCCCTGGCCGTCAACCGGCGGCAGGGTGGTGAGCAGGTCCTTCCACCCGAAGACGGCCTGGTCGGCCACCCGGGCGAGCGTCGTGGGCCCGGGCAGCAGGGAGCCGTCACCCAGGGACCGCAGGCAGAGCGGTCCGCCGAGCAGGAAGAAGAGCACCACGCAGATGACGACCGCCGAGATGATCGGCCATCCCGCGGCGCGGGTGAGGTGGGTGACCACCAGTGCGATCACGACGCCGAGCATCCCCACGACGAGGTAGGTCACGCCGGTGAAGGACGAGCCGAGGGCGCTCAGCGCGACGGCGGCGAGGACCAGCGTGAAGCCGATGTCGATCCACGAGTGCCGGTCGGGCAGCAGGGCGTGCGGGCGGACACGGGTGCGGGTGCCGGTGGTCGAGGTGTGGGAGCTCATCGGACGCTCCAGCGCAGCAGGCCGCCGAGGTCTTCCTTGGAGGCGAGGTGCAGGACGGGCAGGCCGCCCGTCTCGGTGACCCGGCTCGAGCCCTCCGGGTCGACGACGATGCCGAACCGGCGGACCTCGGGCGGGAAGGCGGCGGCCGAGCGGAGGAGGTCGCGGAAGCCCGTGCCGGTGCCACCGACGAAGAAGGCCAGGCTGGTGTCGCGGGCCAGCATGCTTGCCTGCCGGCCGGACTCGACGATGCCCCGGGTGCCGAAGTCGGCGCGGCACACGGCGTCGAGCGCGAGATAGCCGTCGGAGCCGGACGCGCCGGCCGAGGCGTGCGAGCCGCACACGAAGGACACGTCGAACTCGTCGAGCACGGCACGCACGGCGATCGAGGCCGCGACCGCCATCGCCGTCTCGAAGTCCTCCGGGTCCGACCACGACGCCAGCCGGTCGTCGACCACGATCGTCGCGTGGCTGCGGCGGGTGTCGAGGTACTGGCGGACCAGCAGCGCGGACTCGCCCGTCGAGGCCATCACCTTGGCCGACGAGCGCCAGTGGATGTGGCGCAGGTCGTCACCGGGGACGTACTCGCGCAACGCGTGAAAGGCCAGGTCGCTCTGGCTGACGGCGTCGGTGGACACGCCCTCGAGGTCACGCAGGAGCCCGGCGCCCAGGGACTCCATGGGCACCAGGTGCGGCCGCACCAGCACCTCGCGCACCGGCGTCCAGACGACGTCGCGGGAGAAGATCCCGACCGGGTCGCCCCGACGGGTCATGGCCGGACCGACCGCGATCACGCCGCGTCGCTCGGTGCGGATGGTGAACGACTCCTCGTGCACGTCGCCGGGCGCGAGCGAGCTGATGCCGTAGCGGTGGATCGCCGAACCCACCGGCACCTCCAGCGTGGTGGGCACCAGGCGCGACGACGCGCGGTTGACGACGAGCACACCGGCGGCGACCGACTCCCCCGCCGCGACCCGCTCGGGCTGCAGGCGGAGGTCGACCGACACCGATGTGCGCCCCACCAGGAACGGCAGCGAGAGGACGATGAGGGCGAGGCACGCCGTGCCGAGGACTGCCAGCTCCCGCCACTGGGTGAGGCTGGCGACCACGAGCGCACCCAGCCCCAGCCCGAGGACCAGCCAACCGATCGGCTTGATCACCTCGAGCGCATCGTTCAACCGCTGCCTCATCGTTGCGTCAGACCCCCACGCGGTCCGTCGGCGGCGCGACGGCGTCGAGCAGGCGCGAGATCACGGTCTGCACGTCGACGCCGCTGAACTGCGCCTCGGCGTCGAGGAGCAGGCGGTGGGACAGCACCGGCTCGGCGAGGTCCTTGACGTCGTCGGGCACGACGTGGTCGCGACCGTCGGCGGCGGCCCACGTCTTGGCGACCCGCACGAGGGCCAGGCAGCCGCGCGGTGAGAGGCCGAGCTTCACGTGGGGCTGGCGGCGCGACTCCTCCGCCAGCTCGGCGACGTAGCCGATCACGGCCGGGTCGACGTAGACCTGGTCGGCCAGACCGCTCATCTGCGCGATCGTCGCTGCGGTGATCACCGGCTGGACCAGCGCGGCGCGGTCGCGGACCGCGGCGTTGTTGAGCAGCTCCACGGTGGCCTGGCGGTCGGGGTAGCCGACCGAGGTCTTCATCAGGAAGCGGTCGAGCTGGGCCTCCGGCAGGCGGTACGTGCCGGCCTGCTCGATCGGGTTCTGCGTGGCGATCACCAGGAACGGCTTGCCCACCGAGTGCGCGACGCCGTCGACGGTGACGCGCCCCTCCTCCATCACCTCGAGCAGCGCCGACTGGGTCTTGGGTGAGGCCCGGTTGATCTCGTCGGCGAGGACGATCGTGTGGAAGATCGGGCCGGGGTGGAACTCGAACGTGCCCTTGTGCTGGTCGTAGACCGTCACGCCGGTCACGTCGGACGGCAGCAGGTCGGGGGTGAACTGCACCCGGGCGTGGCTGCCCTGGACGGTGTTCGCCAGCGCCCGCGCGAGCATCGTCTTGCCGGTGCCGGGGAAGTCCTCGAGCAGCACGTGGCCCTCGGAGAGCAGGCACGTCAGCGCCAGCCGTACGACATGGCGCTTGCCGAGGACGGCCTTCTCCATGTTGTCGGTGAGCTGGTCGAAGGTGGTCCTGAACCACTCGGCCTGTTCGTGGCTGATCGTCATGTGCGAGCTCCTTCTGCGAGCCGTGGGGTCGGAGGGTGGTGCTGGTCAGGTGCGTGGCGCCGGATCACCATGTGCCGAAGCCGGACGACTGTTTGCCGAAGGCTCCGGTGCCGGTGCAGCTCACGGTCGCCGACCCCTTGCCGTACCAGTTGGCCGGGGTGAACGTCGCTGTCCCGCCGAAGGTCGATCCCGTCTGGACGGCCCAGGCGCTGTCGTCGAGCCCGGTGCCGGTGAGGCGGCACGAGAAGCTCTCGTAGAAGCCGTTGACGGTGAACTCGACCCGCGCGCAGGTGTTGAGGTCGCACACCGGCAGGTTGTTGTTGCCGTTGGGCTTGCAGTTGTTGCTCTCCGCATCGTCGCCATCACTGCAGCTGCCGTCGGGGGCGGGGATCCTGCGCACGCTGACGCCCGGGTCGGGCGCACCGCTCCGGGCGTCGTTCCTCTCGTAGGACTCGCCGCGACCGGCGGGAGCGTTGTCGCGCAACCACACCTCGAGCCTGATGTCCTGGGCGAAGTCCGCCGTCGAACCGGTGATGGACTGGCTGAACGCGCCCACGCCGGACAGGCCGATCGACTGTGCGGCCCCTCCGTTGATGGAGTAGACGAGCACGGCCGGGTCGCCGTTGCTGGACCCGGTGACGGTCCAGGTGACGTCCTTGCCGTTGACGGTCGGCGCACCGATGTCGTTGAGCATCCCGTCGAGGCGTCCGTAGGACTGGACGTTCTGCTGCCCGCTCAGCGTGCACCCGGCGGGCGCCTTCTCGTTGCAGACGCGGAGCTGGACGGGATAGGGCTGCTCGTTGCTCGGCACCTGGATCCGGGTCGTGATCGGGCCGGTCTGCTGGTTGAAGGACCGGTTGACCAGACCGCCGACGAGGATGTCGACCTTGCTCGTGGTGCCGCGGGAGTCCGGCACGGTGTACTGGAGCTGGACCTCCTGGCTGGTGCCCGTCGCCGCCGCGCTGAAGGATCCCCACTGCGCCGGCCGGCCGACGGCCTCGATCGGCGTGCCCTCGCTCGGCTGCGACCGGTTGCCGGGCTGGTTGGCGGGCTGGTTGGCGGCCACGACCCGGTAGGTGTAGGTCAGTCCGTCGTAGGGCACCCCCTGGTGCGTGCAGGTGAGGGACGCGGTCTTCTGGCAGCCCGGCACGGAGCCCGTGTTGACGCCGTTGGTGTAGGAGACGGTGTAGACGGTCGGGCCCTGGCCCTCGGGCAGGACGGCCTGCCAGGCGATCCGCATGTTCGTCTGGTTGGCTCCCGCCTCGAGGTCCGTCACCGTGGGCGCGGGCGGCGCCGTCGGTGTGCCGAGGGGCTGGAACTCCCCGGACGCTCGCGGAGCGGAGAAGCCCACCTTGTTCTGGGCCTTGATCGTGAAGACGTACTTCTCGTTGTTGTTGAGGCCGGACGCGGTGTAGCTCAGCTGGCTGCCCGGCACGACGGCCTGCCCACCGACCCAGGTGATCGTGTAGTCGAGGATCCGGGTGCCGCCGATGGACGGCTTGTCCCAGGCGAAGGTGATCTGGCCGTCGCCCTGGCCCCTCAACCGGATGTTCTGGACCCGGCCCGGCTCGGTGTCCGCACGTGCCTGCGTGGAGAGGTCGCTGTACTCACTCGGTCCGACGCGGTTGAACGCGCGCACCCGGAAGCTGTAGCTGCCGCCGTCCTTGAGCTTGCGGAAGACGCACTCGTTGGTCTCGCACTTCTGCCGGGCGCCCTTCCGCTCCTCCTTGACCTCGTAGTAGAGGATCGGCGCTCCGCCGTCGTCCTCCGGCGGCTGCCACGACATCTTGACCGTGCCGACCTCGTTGTTGGACGGGTAGGGGCGTGGCTCTCCCGGCGGCGAGGGGACGCCGATGACCTGGAACTGGAGCCGGGCCTCGGCCTGGCGCTCGGGGGGCGGGCTCGACGAGGAGATGTCGCTGACGACGAGCCGCACCTCGGCCTTCACGCCGCGCGCCTCCTTGTCGGCTGTCAGCGTCAGCCTGCTGCCGTCGGCGCTCGCACGCACCCCGGAGTTGCCGATGCTCTGCACCGACACGATCGACGGGTCGGGGTCGGACACCCCGGCCTGCAGGTAGGACCCGATGTCGAAGGTCCGGGTCTCCCCCGCCTCCATCGCGTCCACCTGGATGGGGTTCATCGTCGGGGGCGGCGCCTGGGCCAGGCGGAAGCGCACCTCCTCGGTGTTGCTGTCACCGGCGCGCACGGACAGCACGGCCTCGCCGCCCTGCGTGGCGGACTCGGCAGCCGTCACGGCCACGACGGAGCCCTCGGGCGAGCCGACGTCGAGCCCGTCGACGGACTCACCCCACTCGGCGCTGTAGTCGAGACCGGCCTCGTCGCGCGGGTCGACGGTGAATACCTTGCAGAAGGTGGCGATGTCGAGGTCGTAGCGCTGCCCCGCGGAGATCGGCACCACCGACGAGGGGCACTCCAGCTCGGGCCTGTCGTCGCCGACCAGCACCGGGATGGAGAGCAGCACGGTGGCGCCGTCCTCCGTGGTGGTGGTGTCCTCGTTGCCGGTCGCGTCGGTGGCGGTGGTGACCTCGACCAGCAGGGCGCCGGGGCCACGGAAGGTGTCGGGGGCACTGAGGGTGAAGCCGCGCTCGGCGTCGCCGTCGACCGTCAGCTGCTCCGGCGACGCGGCCCAGGACCGCCGCCCCGAGGCGAAGCGTACGTCGGCGCCGTCCGGTGCGGAGACGTAGTCACCGATCTTGCCGGTGGTGGTCTCGCCCGGGTCGAGCGTGATGAGGGCGTCGTCGACGACGAAGGGCAGGCCGGTGCCGGTCGGCGGGACGTAGACCGACGCTGTGGCCGAGGCGCCGTCGCCGTCCTCGACGACGAAGGGCAGGACCTTCGGGGACGCGCCCCGGTCGGCCCGGACGGAGACCCCGTCGACGACCGTGGCGGACTCGTCCCCGCTCACCCCGGCGACGGTCAGGTCGTCGACCTTGCCGTCGGGGTCGTAGGCACCCTCCAGGACGTCGACGACCACGCTGCCGCTGTCGTTCACGCGGCCGAAGGCGTCGTAGACGATCGGCGGGTTGTTGAAGCCCTCCGAGGTCTCGAGGGTCATCGTGGACCGCGACTCGCTCAGGCCGTTGGTGACGCTGTAGACGATCACGACCGGCGGGGCGTCGGTCTTCGGGGCCGGCACCGTGACGAGGTTGGTGTCGGGGTCGAGCGCGGCGCCGTCGGGTCCGTCGAGCAGGGTGACCTCGACGGCGTCGCCGGGCGCGACGAAGTCGTTCGCGAGCGGGTCGAACGTCGCGGTGCGTCCGGGGGCCACGGTCAGCCGGTCCTCGACCGCCAGCGGCGGCTGGGACTGCGTGGCCCGCACGACGCCCACGCGGACGGTGCCGGTCGCGAACGCTCCCTGCGAGTCCACGACGGAGTAGGTGAACTCGTCGGTCCCGACGGTGCGCGGGTAGGCCTCGTACTCGAGGAAGTTGCCGCCGTAGGACACGATCCGGCCGAGGCGGGGCGCGGATGTGATGCCCGTGACCGTGACCGGGTCGCCGTTGCGGTCCACCCCGGTGCCGGGCACGCGGATCTTCACGGAGTCGGCGGAGGTGACCCGGCTCTCGAGGGTGGGCGGCTCCGGTGGGTCGTTGGGGTCGGCGGCGGGCACGACCGTGACGCGCAGGAGACCGTTGGCCTTCTTGCCCTCGAGGTTCTGTGCGACGTAGGTGATCTCGTAGGTGTCGCGCTCCTTGATCTTCTCGGGAGCGACGTAGCGCACGACGCGCCCCGACACGAACGCCCGGCCCTTGTCGCCGGTGACGTCGATGGGCGCGACGACGTCGAGCTCGCCCGGGGTCGCGCTGTCGACGAGGTCGCTGACCAGGGTCAACCGGTCACCCGCAGGTGACACGTCGTTGTCGAGCACCGGAGCGCTGACGGACGTGCCGGCCCGCACGACCACCCGGTCGCCGGCGGTGATCGGCGTGTTGTCGGCCGGCGCCTCGCGCTGGGTGACCACGACTTCACCGCGGACTCCGGAGCTGGTGCCGTTGCTGATCGTGTACGCGATGGTCTGGGTGGTGGGCGACAGGGCGGGCTGCACGGCGGAGATCCGCAACCAGCGACCGTCGATGATCGCCACGTCGAGCTGGCGGGCGCGGTCGCCGATCGCCCGCTGGACGGTGAGCAGCCCGCCGGCCGGGTCGAGGTCGTTGGCGAGCACGTCGACGACACCCGGCGCCTGGCCGTAGATCGTGAGGTTGTCGGGCATCGCGATCGGCTCGGCCGCCCGCTTGGGCCGCTGCTTCACGTCGACGCGGATCGTGCCCTCGTCGAGGTCGGCGGTGCCGTAGCCCGCGTCGTAGCTGAGGAAGTAGGTGCCGGCCCGGTCGCCGGTGAAGGTGAGCTGCCCGGTGTCGAGGTCGGTGACCACCTTCGAGCCCGGCTGCTGCGGGACCTTGCCGCCCAGGGCGAGGTCTGCGTTGGGGGTGTTGGGGTCGGAGCCGGGGAGGTCGTTGAGGAGCGGACGGATCTTGATCGGCTTGCCGACCTCACCTCGTACGACGTCGGGCTCGGCGCTCGGCGGGAAGGAGTTCTGGTCCTTGGGCGCCTGCACCTGGAAGGCCAGCGACTTCTTCACCGGCGCCGCGCGGCCGTCGGTGACGGCGAACTCGACGCGGACCGTCTGCGGGCCGTCGGCCGCGATCGTGGGAGCGGTGAAGCGGATCCGGCCGTCCGCCGTCGTGCGTGCGGCGGCACCGGTCTGCTCGCCGCCGACGGCCCTGGCCGAGTCGAGCAGGAGCGTGTCGCCGTCGCGGTCGTCGCGCCAGTCGGCAAGCACGGGCACGGCGAGCGCGCCGCCGTGGGGGACGCGGTAGACCGGCTTGCGGTAGCCCTCCCGCAGGTCCGGCGGCTCGTTCTCGTCGCCGTTGCGCACGTCGACGGTGACCGCCGCTCGCGCCGACAGGCCGTTGCGCCCGTCGTCGATGAAGTAGTCGAAGACGGCCGGCTTCGCCCTGTCGGGCATCTGGAGGATCAGCGTCTGGCCGTCCGGGCTGATCTCGACGCGCGCACCGCCGGTGGGCTGGTCGACGTCGACGATGCTCAGCAGCCGCCCCTCCGGGGCCGCGTCGTTGTCGAGCGGGTGGAGCACGGTCGTCCGACCGGCGCGCACGCCGTAGGAGTCGGGCTTGGCCGTCGGCGGGCGCTTGTCGGCCTCGCTGGGGTTCTCGTTGTCCTTCTCGTCGTCCTCGCTCTGCTTCTTCGACGTGAACGCGTCCCAGTTGTCGATGTTGATCGGGCGGTCCTGCTCGACGTCCCACACCGAACCGCTGGTGGCGTCGTTGAGGACGATCTCGCCGCGGTTGACGCGGAACGCGAGGCTGGTGGCGTTGCCGCCGAGGGTGTCCTCCATGATCGGCCGCGACCCGCACTGCGTCGCCACCGCGCCGAGCCCGCCCGACCACGCGCCGAACACGCACGGGCCCAGGCGCACCGGCCGGACCGGCGTGCCGGAGTAGGTCTCGGTGATCGTGGTGACGTCCCCGGAGTCGAGGTCGACGCTGAGCAGCCCGTCGTCGGCGGCGCCCACCAGGACGGCGTCGTAGGACGGTCCGGACTGCTGGAGCACGCTGCCGGCCGGCACCGAGACGGTCGCCCCGTCGAGCACGCGCAGGACGCCGGAGTCGGCGTCGAGCGTGACGACGCGCTCCCCCACCGTGGTCACGTCGCTCACCTGGCCCGCGTCACCCGGCAGGCCGGTCGTCACGGGCTTGCCGAATCCCGGGCCGTCGGGGTCGACGGTCGTCACCGTGCCGTCGGCGGCCGACGTGACGACGATCGTGCCCGCCTGGCTGACGGCGAGGGCAGCGTCCTCGCCGGCCTCGGCGAGTGCCTCCGACTGGCTGTCGAGGGAGCTCATGAGGGGCTTGCCGACCTCGTCGTCGTAGCGGACAGCCCACAGGTCACCGGTCTCGGGGTCGGCGCTGGCGAGCGTGCCGCCGCCCATCCGGACCGCCGCCGCGGCTGGGACAGCCGCCGACCCACCGTCCTGCAGCTGCAGGCGGCTGGTCTCGATCGCCTGGCCGCGCGCGGAGTTCAGGTCCAGCGTGACGACCGACGCGCCGTCCTGGACGACGTCGAGCCGCGTCTTGCCGTCCTCACCCGGGACGACGCCGTCGAGCTGGTTGATCGGCTTGTTGAGCCGGCCGGACCAGCCCTTCTTGCCGTTGACCACCCAGATGCCGCCGTCGTTGAGCTCGGCCTCGTGCTTCTTGTAGCCGCTCGCGGTGACGGCGTACACCGCCACGGCGGAAGAAGCGATTGCCAGTGCGACACCGGAGGCAATGCCCACCCGGTGCCGTCGCACGAAGGTCGCACGCGCCACGCCAATTCCCCCTTGGCCCACGAATGACGTGCGCCCACCGCAGTCACCCGAGAGGACAGTATGTAGGGAGACGAGCATCCGACAAGTCGCGACCGCGTGCGCCGGACCCGTGTGATGGGTGATGATGGTGGTGTGGGCGCGTACGAGGGGAGCCGACGTTGATCGTCGAGGCGCGGTACACCAGTGGGGCTGGTGTGCTGATTGGCAGTGGTGCCCACTGGGTGCTGCTCACCGACCCGGATGACGAGCACGTCGTCCAGGAGGTCTGGGACGTGCTGTCCATGACCGCCCCGTCGGGAGCAGGCGTCGTCGAGCGGGTCCTCGCGATCGTCGAGAAGGCCTTCGACGGCGACCCGCCCGGACTGGCCTTCGTCGACTTCACGTCCGGCGCCTCGACCACCCTCTCCCGAGGGGCGGGCCACGTGCGGATGGCCGGGCCGGCCCGCGTGCTGAGCCTGGACGGCGGCAGCGACCCCGGCGAGCTCGCCACCACCCGCCGGCTCGTCGGCGGCGTGGTCGCCGCCCAGCGGGTCGAGCTCAAGCCGATCTCGGCCCGCGTCGCCCCGGCACCCGTGGCGCAGGAGTCCGAGGCGCCCCAGCCCGCAGCCGGCATGATCGACGGGATCCCGGCGTCCATCCTCGCGGCCAAGGGGCCCGACGGTCCCCCGCCACGCAACCGCGTCCGACCGTCGCTGGACGACACCGGTCCGGCACGGGACACCTCCGAGCCAGACCCGCTCCTCGCGGCCCGCATCGAGGAGGGCACGCGCACCACGATCCGTACGCCGTCCGAGCCCCACTCGGCTCCGACGGCCGGCGCCGAGGTGCTCGGTTCGCACGACGACCACGACGGCGCGACCACGATCCGCCCGGCCCACCTCTCCCACGGCACCGCACCCACCGTCCTGGCTGTCAGCTGTCCCCTCGGCCACCTGACGCCGCCCGCGTCCCCGCAGTGCCGCGTGTGCCACCAGCGCGTCGCGCCGCAGGAGCCGCGCCGCGTCGAGCGTCCCCCGCTGGGCGGGCTGCGGCTGCCGACCGGCGAGGTCGTGCCCCTCGACCGTGGCGTGGTGCTGGGCCGCAAGCCCGCGCCCGCCGACGGCAGCACCGACTGGCCCCACCTCGTGCACCTGCCGAGGGACCACTCGTTCGTCTCGCGCCAGCACCTCGAGATCGAGCTCGACGGCTGGGACGTCGTGGCACGCGACCTCGACAGCAGGGGCGGCACGACCATCGCCCCGCCCGGGCGCGAGCCGCAGCGGATGCGGCCGCGCGACGCCTACGTCCTCGAGCCGGGTACCGTCCTGGACCTGGCGCAGGTCTACGCCGTCCGCTTCGAGACGGGGGCGGTTGCCCGGTGAGCGCCCCGGTCATCCCCGGGTTCGCATTCGTCGAGCACCTGGGCAGCGGCGGCTTCGCCGACGTCTTCCTCTACGAGCAGCAGTGGCCGCGCCAGCGCGTCGCGGTCAAGGTCGTACGACCTGACGTGCCGCTCACCGACCGCGAGAAGTACCTCTTCACCGCCGAGGCCAACGCGATGGCGCGCCTGGCCGACCACCCCTACATCGTCTCGGTGATCACCGCGGGCGTCACTGCCGAGGGCGGGCGGCCGTTCCTCGTCATGCGCTACTGCCCGCCGCCGGACCTCGGGGTGCGGGTGCGCTCCAACCCGATGGCGCCGGTCGACGCGGTGTCCACCGGGATCAAGCTCGCGAGCGCGATCGAGACCGCCCACCGCTCGGGCATCCTGCACCGGGACATCAAGCCCAGCAACGTCCTGGTCACCAGCTATCACGAACCCGCGCTGACCGACTTCGGCATCGCCGGCCACATGGCCGAGGTCGAGGGCGACAACGACGTGCGGATCTCCTACCCGTGGTCGCCGCCGGAGCTCCTCGACGGCCGGTCCAACGGGTCGGTGGCCTCCGACGTCTACTCCCTCGGCGCCACCATCTGGCACCTGCTCGTGGGCCGCTCGCCGTTCTCGATCCCGTCGGGCGACAACTCCACGCGGGCGCTCAGCGCGCGCATCCTGCACGCCGCTCCCCCGGCGACCCAGCGTCCCGACGTGCCACCCGCCCTCGACCGGCTGCTGCAGCAGTGCCTGGCCAAGCGGCCCGACCACCGGCCCACCAGTGCACTGGAGCTCGCCCGCGCACTCCAGCGCATCGAGTCGGCTGCCGGCTGGTCCCGCACCGCCGTGGCGGTGGAGGGCGATCGCCCGGACGCCTCCGTGGCCGCACCCGGTGTCCCGGAGGCCCCCGAGGACGCCACCGCGATGAAGCCGGTGACCGTCATCTCGGCGAGCGGGCCGCGGCGGATCGCCGCACAGGACATCGCGCCCGCGGTCACGGACGACGACGAGCCCTCGTCGGTGTCCGGCCTCGTCTGGGCCGGCATCGGCGCGCTCGTCGTGGCGCTGGTCGTCGGCTTCCTGGTCTTCGGCGGCGACCGCGAGGAGGACCCCGGCGTCGTGGTCCCGACCGAGTCGCAGGTGCCGAGCGCCGTCGTCCCGGACGTGCTGACGTCCGCCCCGACCCTCACCGGACGACGTACGCCGCGGGGCGTGCTGTTCGAGTGGAACCCTCCGGTCCCGACCGAGCCGGGCGACTCGTTCAGCTACCACCGCGACGACACGGACGACTACGGGCGGACCACCAAGCAGCGGCTCCTGCTGCGCACCGACGACCCGGTCTGCCTCGACCTGCGGATGACCCGCGGGTCCGACAACTCGCCGCAGGTCAGCCAGTGCGTGACCTGAGCCGCCTCGCCGCGGCGGCCTGCACGCTCGTGCTGGCCGTTTCAGGCGCGACCCCGGCGCAGGCGGCGGGGTCGAGCCGGACGAGTCCGGACGAGCAGCGGATCCTCGACCTGCTCGGGCAGGCCCGGATCGTCGGCGACATCGACTACCAGCCCGGCTACGACCGCGACTGCGACCCCGGCGGATGCGTCTTCGGTGAGCCGTGGACCGACGACCACGACGGCCCCAAGGGGCGCAACGGGTGCACCACCCGCGAGGACGTCCTGCTCATGCAGATGAAGGACATCGAGATGCGCTGGGGCTCGCGCTGCCGGATCTACGAGGCCCGGCTGCGCGACCCCTACTCGGGCGAGCGGATGACGTGGCGCGACGACGGCTACTTCATCTCGATCGACCACGTCTACCCGCTGGCGCGCGCGTGGCACGGCGGCGCCTGGGCATGGCCGCTGCGCAAGCGGATCGCCTTCGCCAACGACGTACGTCGTGAGCTGCTGGCCGTCTCGGCGCGCACCAACCAGGCCAAGGAGGCCGACGGTCCCGCCGACTGGCTGCCGCCGTGGCGTCGCTCCCACTGCGACTACGTACGCCGCTACGTCCGCGTCGCCGTGGCGTGGGACCTGCCCCTCACCACGGCCGACGCGGACGCCGTACGACGCGTCGCTGCGACCTGCTAGCCGCCTCGGTCAGTCGTCTTCCCAGTCGCGGCGCGGCCCGGTGGCCGCGTCCTGCTCCTCGGGCGACATCCGGCTCGACACCCACAGGGACAGCACGGCCGTGACCGCCAGCGTGGCGATGATGACCACGAGGGAGAGCCAGATCGGGATCTCCAGCCAGTCGTAGTCGAGGTGCTCGCCACCGTTGATGAACGGCAGCTCGTTCTCGTGCAGGGCGTGGAAGAACAGCTTGACGCCGATGAACGCCAGCAGGAACGCGAGGCCGTAGGACAGGTAGATCAGGCGCTGGAGCAGGCCGCCGATGAGGAAGTAGAGCTGGCGCAGGCCCATCAGCGCGAAGATGTTGGCCGTGAGCACCAGGTAGGGCTCCTTGGTGATGCCGAAGATGGCGGGGATCGAGTCCAGTGCGAACAGCAGGTCGGTCGTGCCGAGCGTGACGATCACGATGAACATCGGGGTGATCATCCGCTTGCCCGTGTCCTTGTGGAACAGCTCGCGGCCGTGCCACTCGGAGGTGGCCGGGAATCGGCGCTCGATGAACGCGACGAGCTTGTTCTCCTCGAACTCCTCGTCCTCGTCCTCGCCGCCCTCCTTGGCCAGCTTGAAGGCCGTGTAGACCAGGAAGAGGCCGAAGAGGTAGAAGATCCAGCTGAAGTTGCTGATCGCGGCAGCGCCCACGGCGATGAAGATCGCGCGCATGACCAGCGCCATCACGATGCCGATCATGAGGGCGTACTGCTGGAGCTCTCGCGGCACCGCGAACTTCGCCATGATGATGATGAAGATGAACAGGTTGTCGATCGACAGCGAGTACTCGACGAGCCAGCCGGAGTAGAACTCCAGCGCATACGTGCCGCCGGAGGTGTACCAGACCCCGAGGCCGAAGATGATCGCCAGGCCGACGTAGATCGAGAGGTAGGTCGCGCACTCCTTCATGCTCGGCTCGTGCGGCCGGCGGCCGACCACGGCGAGGTCGAAGGTGAAGATGGCGACGGTCACCACGCCAGTGGCGATCCAGACCCAGGTGGGTACGTCCACGCTGATGCTCCTAGAGACGAAGGTGGGGATGAGTTCGGGGTCCGCGCAGCACACGGAGGCCGGAGGTCTCTTCCGCTCGCACCTGTCGGGCGAACCCGTGGCGCCGGGCCCCGCTCGCGCGGACGCCGTGCTGACGACACCACTGTCGGGGAATACTCCCCTCCTGCACCGTCAGTGTTCCACGAGCCGACGGCGGGGGGCGAAACGGAGCGGTCAGCGTCCGCCGAATGGGACGCCGAGCTCGGCCAGGCGGGCCTGACCGCCGTCGACCGCGGTCAGCACCCAGGAGCCCTCCCGGGTGACGGTGAAGGTGTGCTCGAAGTGGGCGGCCATCGATCCGTCGACGGTCGCGACGGTCCACTCGTCCTCGAGCAGGTCGGTGTCCTTGCTGCCGAGCGTGACCATCGGCTCGACGGCCAGGGCCAGGCCCTCGACGATCGCGGGGCCGCGACCGCGCCGGCCGTAGTTGGGCACGTTGGGCGCCATGTGCATCTCGGTGCCGATGCCGTGCCCGGTGTAGTCCTCGAGGATGCCGTAGCGCCCCTGCGAGCGGACGTAGGTCTCGATGGCGTGGCTGATGTCGGTGACCCGGCCGCCGAGGCGGGCGGCGGCCATCCCGCGCCAGAGCGACTCCTCGGTGACCCGCAGCAGCTCGCGTACGTCGTCACCGACCTCGCCGACGGGGACGGTGATCGCCGCGTCACCGTGCCAGCCCGCCACGATGGCGCCACAGTCGATCGAGATGATGTCGCCGTCGACCAGGGTCCGCGGGCCGGGGATGCCGTGCACCACCTCGTCGTTGACCGAGGCGCAGATGGTCGCCGGGAACGGCGGCTGGCTGTAGCCCTTGAACGACGGGATGCCACCGTGGTCGCGGATGTTGGTCTCGGCGAGCGTGTCGAGCTCGAGCGTCGTCACGCCCGGACGGGTCGCCGCTCGGAGCAGCTCGAGGGTCTCCCCCACGAGCCGACCGGCGACCCGCATGAGGTCGACCTGGTCTCGCGTCTTGATCTCGAGACCACGGTCCCGGAAGCCCATCTGCGGCGAACCCGTCTTCAGGTCAGCTCTGCGGGATGTCGTCGAGCGCGTCGAAGATGCGCTGGGTGACCTCGTCGACCTCGCCCATCCCGTCGACCTCGACGAGGAGGCCGCGCTCGCGGTAGACGCCGATCAGCGGCTCCGTCTGCTCGGTGTAGACCTCCTGGCGACGCCGGATGACGTCCTCGGTGTCATCGGCGCGGCCGTCGGTCTGCGCGCGCTGCAGGAGGCGCTGGACGAGCTCCTCGGCGTCGACGGTCAGCACCACGGCCGCGTCGAGCGAGTGACCCGTGTGCGCGATCATCCCGTCGAGCTCCTCGACCTGGTCGAGCGTGCGCGGGTAGCCGTCGAGCAGGAAGCCGGGCGCGGCGTCGGGCTCGTCGATCCGGGCACGGACCATTCGGTTGGTGACCTCGTCGGGGACGTACTCCCCCGAGTCCATGTAGCGCTGGGCCTCGACGCCGAGCGGCGTGCCCTGCGAGACGTTGGCGCGGAAGATGTCGCCGGTGGAGATCGCGGGCACCCCGAAGTGCTCGGCCACGAATCGGGCCTGGGTGCCCTTGCCCGCGCCGGGCGGGCCCATGAGGATCAGTCTCATCTACTTCAGGAATCCTTCGTAGTTGCGCTGCTGGAGCTGGCTCTCGATCTGCTTCACCGTGTCGAGCGCAACGCCGACCATGATGAGGATGGACGTGCCACCGAACGGGAAGTTCTGGTTGGCCCCGATCATCGCGAACGCGACGAGCGGTACCAGCGAGATCAGGCCGAGGTAGAGAGCTCCAGGGAACGTGATGCGGGACAGGACGTAGGACAGGTAGTCCTCGGTCGGCTTGCCCGCCCGGATCCCGGGGATGAAGCCGCCGTACTTCTTCATGTTGTCCGCCACCTCGACAGGGTTGAAGGTGATCGAGACGTAGAAGTACGTGAAGAAGATGATCAGAGCGAAGTAGGTGATCATGTAGAGGGGGTGGTCGCCACCGACGAGATAGGTGCCGATGAAGTCCAGCACCGGGTTGCTGCTCTCCGGGTTGAACTGCACCGCCATCGCCGGGAGGTAGAGCAGCGACGAGGCGAAGATGACCGGGATGATGCCGGCCTGGTTGACCTTGAGCGGGATGTAGGTCGAGTTGCCGCCGAACATCTTGCGGCCCACCATGCGGCGGGCGTACTGCACCGGGATGCGGCGTTGCGCCTGCTCGATGAAGATCACGCCGGCCACGAGGATCAGGCCGATCACCATCACGATGCCGAAGACGACCCAGCCCTTGGACGTCTGGACGCTCCACAGCGAGGCCGGGAAGGTCGCGACGACCTGGGTGAAGATCAGGATCGACATGCCGTTGCCGATGCCGCGGTCGGTGATGAGCTCACCGAGCCACATGATGACCGCGGTGCCGGCGGTCATGGTCACGACCATCACGAGGAAGGTCGAGGTGCTGTTGTCGTGGAGCAGGTCGCGCGTGCAGCCCTGGAGCAGCGCGCCGTTGCGCGCGAGGGCCACGATGCCGGTCGCCTGCAGGACGGCGAGGCCCAGCGTGAGGTAGCGCGTGTACTGGGTGATCTTCGCCTGACCGGCCTGACCCTCCTTCTTCAGCGCCTCGAGACGTGGGATCACCACGACGAGGAGCTGCAGGATGATCGAGGCCGTGATGTAGGGCATGATCCCCAGCGCGAAGATGGTGAGCTGGAGCAGCGCACCGCCGGAGAAGAGGTTGATGAGGCTGTAGAGCCCACCCTCCTCGAGCTGGCTGATGCAGGCCTGGACGTTGGCCACGTTGACGCCCGGGGTCGGGACCTGCGATCCGAGCCGGAAGACCGTGATGATCAACAGGACGAACAGCAGCTTCTTCCGCAGGTCCGGAGTCCGGAAAGCGTTGGCGAACGCGCCTAGCACTGGTTCCTCTTTCGTTCGGGTGCCCAGCCGGGATCGGCGGGCGGTCGAGAGGCACTCACCGTCGTACGGCGTGAGGCCCGGGGAAGCCTAACAGTCGGGGTACGACCGGCCTCCCTCCCATGATGAGGGCTAACGACGAAGGCCCGGCCGACAGTTCCCACTGTGCGGCCAGGCCTTCACCGGATGAGCGTGTGATCGTGGATCCGAGGACGTTGCCTCAGATCACGGTCGTGGTGCCGCCTGCGGCCTCGATCTTCTCCTTGGCGGAGGACGAGAACGCGTCGACGCTGACCTGGACGGCCACCGAGATGTCACCCTGACCGAGGACCTTGACGGGCTGGCCCTTGCGGACGGCACCCTTGGCCACGAGGTCGGCGACGGTCACGGTGCCACCGTCGGGGAACAGCTCGCCGAGGCGGTCGAGGTTGACGACCTGGAACTCCACGCGGAAGGGGTTCTTGAAGCCCTTCAGCTTGGGCAGGCGCATGTGGATCGGCATCTGGCCACCCTCGAAGGCAACCGGAACCTGGTAGCGCGCCTTGGTGCCCTTGGTACCGCGGCCGGCGGTCTTTCCCTTGGAGCCCTCACCGCGACCCACGCGGGTCTTGGCAGTCTTGGCTCCCGGAGCGGGACGCAAGTGGTGCAGCTTGAGCGTCATGTCACTCCACCTCCTCAACCGTCACGAGGTGACGGACCGTGTTGACCATGCCGCGGATCTCCGGGCGGTCTTCCTTGACGACGACGTCGCCGATCCTCTTGAGACCGAGCGAGCGGAGCGTCTCGCGCTGGTTGGCCTTGAGGCCGACCGTTCCGCGCTTCTGCTGGACCTTGAGCTGAGCCATTACTGCTGCGCTCCTGCCGTCGCCTCGAGCTGACCCTCGGCGCGCGCCTTCAGCAGCGCTGCCGGGGTGACGTCCTCGACGCGCATGCCGCGGCGGGCCGCGACCTGCTCGGGCTCCTCCAGCATGCGGAGGGCCTCGACCGTCGCGTGGACGATGTTGATCTGGTTGGACGAGCCGAGCGACTTGCTCAGGACGTCGTGGATGCCGGCGCACTCGAGGACCGCACGCACCGGGCCACCGGCGATCACACCGGTACCGGGAGCGGCGGGACGCAGCAGGACGACGCCTGCGGCCTTCTCGCCCTGGACCGGGTGCGGGATGGTGCCCTGGATGCGGGGGACCTTGAAGAATGCCTTCTTGGCCTCCTCGACACCCTTGGCGATCGCCGCCGGGACTTCCTTGGCCTTGCCGTAGCCGACGCCGACCATGCCGTCGCCGTCGCCGACGATCACGAGGGCGGTGAAGCTGAAGCGACGACCACCCTTGACGACCTTGGCGACACGGTTGATCGCGACGACGCGCTCGATGTAGACCGACTTCTCAGCCTGGCCACGACCGTTGTCGCGTCCGCGACGGTCACCCGAGCCACCGCTGCGCTGTCCGCGCTGGGCTCCGCTCATGAGATGTGCTCCATATCTAGGTTCTCTCTCTTCTCGCGACGAGCGCGATCAGAAGGACAATCCGCCCTCCCGGGCGGCATCGGCGAGGGCCGCGATGCGGCCGTGGTACTTGTTGCCGGCGCGGTCGAAGACGACGCCCTCGATCCCCGCGGCCTTGGCACGCGAAGCAACCAGCTCGCCGACCTTCTTGGCCTGGGTGGTCTTGTCGCCGCCCGCGGTGCGGACGTCGGCCTCCATGGAGGAGGCGTACGCCAGGGTGGCGCCGGCCAGGTCGTCGACGACCTGGACGCTGATGTGACGCGCCGACCGGGTGACCACCAGGCGCGGACGCTCGGTGGTGCCGTTGATCCGCTTGCGACCACGCGCCTGGCGGCGCAGGCGGGCGCGGACACGGGTCGCCGTGTGCTTGTTGTTGCTCAGGGAGATAGCCATGTCACTTACCGGCCTTTCCGACCTTGCGGCGGATGTGCTCGCCGGCGTAGCGCACGCCCTTGCCCTTGTAGGGCTCAGGCTTGCGGAGCTTGCGGATCTTGGCCGCAACCTCTCCGACGAGCTGCTTGTCGATGCCGACGACACCGAGCTTGGTCGGGCCCTCGACGGTGAAGGTGATGCCCTCGGGGGCGTCGAAGACGATGGGGTGCGAGTAGCCGAGCTGGAACTCGAGCTGCGTCGGGCCCTTGGGCAGGACGCGGTAACCCACGCCCACGATCTCGAGCTTCTTCTCGTACCCCTCGGTGACACCCACCACCATGTTGTTGATGAGGGTGCGGGTCAGTCCGTGGAGCGAGCGGCTGTTGCGCTCGTCGTCGGGACGCTGCACCTCGAGGATGCCGTCCTCGCCCTTGGCGATCGTGATCGGCGCGGCGATGGTGTGCGACAGGGTGCCCTTGGGGCCCTTGACGGTCACCAGCGACTGGTCGATCGCGACGTCGACGCCGGACGGGACCGCGATGGGGAGCTTGCCAATACGCGACATGCTTCTCTCTCTTCCTGGTCTCAGTAGGTCCGGGTCACCAGACGTAGGCGAGGACTTCGCCGCCCACGCCCTTCCGGTTCGCCTGGCG
Organism: Nocardioides glacieisoli; assembly: GCF_004137245.1. Classification (GTDB taxonomy): domain Bacteria; phylum Actinomycetota; class Actinomycetes; order Propionibacteriales; family Nocardioidaceae; genus Nocardioides; species Nocardioides glacieisoli. The sequence goes on along the minus strand of NZ_SDWS01000003.1, from coordinate 23,024 downwards.
GTCGGTCAGCAGCCCCTGCGACGTCGAGATGATCGCGACGCCGAGGCCACCAAGGACCTTGGGCAGGTTCGTGCTCTTGGCGTAGACACGCAGACCGGGCTTGCTGATGCGGCGGACACCCGCGATCGAGCGCTCCCGGTTGCGGCCGTACTTGAGCGTGACGGTCAGCGTCTTGCCGACGGCGGGCTCGCCGTCGGAGGAGACGTTGTCCGCGACGTCGTAGGAGGTGATGTAGCCCTCCTGCTTGAGGATCTCCGCGAGGCCGGCCTTCATCTTGCTGTAAGGCATCGACACCACGTCGTGGTACGCCTGGTTGGCGTTGCGCAGACGAGTGAGCATGTCTGCGATCGGGTCAGTCATCGTCATGATGTGTGTTTCTTTCTCGTCGTGGTTTCCCCAGGCTCGCGGCCTGGGGACCTGCAACGTGTTGAGAGGTGGTTACCAGGAGAAGGTGGTCACCAAGAGGACTTGGTGACGCCGGGCAGCTCGCCGCGGTGGGCCATCTCCCGCAGGCAGATCCGGCACAGGCCGAACTTGCGGTAGACGGCCTTCGGGCGACCGCAACGCTGGCAGCGGGTGTAACCGCGGACAGCGAACTTCGGCTTGCGGGCGGCCTTGACCTTGAGCGCAGTCTTCGCCATGTCAGTTCTCCTTGAACGGGAAGCCGAGCTGCTTCAGCAGCGCGCGCCCCTCGTCGTCGTTGGTGGCGGTGGTCACGATGGTGATGTCCATACCGCGCGACCGGTCGATCTTGTCCTGGTTGATCTCGTGGAACATGACCTGCTCGGTGAGACCGAAGGTGTAGTTGCCGCGCCCGTCGAACTGCTTCGGCGAGAGGCCGCGGAAGTCACGGATGCGGGGCAGGGCCAGCGAGAGCAGGCGGTCCAGGAACTCCCACATCCGGTCGCCGCGCAGCGTGACGTGCGCACCGATCGGCATGCCCTCGCGCAGCTTGAACTGCGCGATGGACTTGCGGGCCTTGGTCACGGCCGGCTTCTGGCCGGTGATCGCGGTGAGGTCGCGGATGGCGCCCTCGATCAGCTTGGAGTCGCGAGCAGCCTCGCCGACACCCATGTTGACCACGATCTTGGTCAGGCCGGGGACCTGCATCACGTTGGCGATGTCGAACTCAGAACGCAGCGCGGGGAGGATCTCCTCGCGGTAGCGGGTCTTGAGCCGGGGAATCTCGTTGGTGGTCTCGGCCATCTCAGATCTCCTTGCCGGTCTTGCGGGACACGCGGACCGAGCGGGTCGCGGAGTAGGTCGAGCCGTCGGGACGGCGCTTGGTGACCTCGTCGCGGCGGAACCCGATGCGGGTGACGCCGTCACCCTCGACCAGCATCACGTTGGACACGTGGATGGGGGCCTCGCGGGTGATGATGCCGCCGGTGGTGCCGGTCTGCTGGACGGACTTGGTGTGGCGCTTGACGAGGTTGACTCCCTCGACGATCACGCGGTCCTCCTCGCGGAGCACCGTGATGACCTTGCCCTGGGCACCCTTGTCCTTGCCGGCGATGACCTTGACGGTGTCGCCCTTCTTGATGTTCATGTTCTTACCCATCTCTCACAACACCTCCGGGGCGAGCGAGATGATCTTCATGAAGCGCTTCTCGCGCAGCTCGCGGCCCACGGGGCCGAAGATGCGCGTGCCGCGAGGCTCGCCGTCGGTCTTGAGGATGACGGCGGCGTTCTCGTCGAAGCGGATGTAGGAACCGTCGGCGCGGCGACGCTCCTTGACGGTGCGTACGACCACGGCCTTGACGACGTCGCCCTTCTTGACGTTGCCACCGGGGATCGCGTCCTTGACGGTGGCGACGATGACGTCACCGATGCCGGCGTAGCGACGGCCAGAGCCACCGAGAACACGGATGCAAAGGATCTCCTTCGCACCGGTGTTGTCGGCGACCTTGAGTCGCGACTCCTGCTGGATCATTGATTTCTCCTGGTTGTCGAGCTGGTTCTCACACCCTCGCGGGGTGGGAGCCTGGCCGAACTGGTGGGGTTCTGTGTGTCTGCCGGGACCGGGCGGGGCGAGCTGGGCTCACTCCGCCGGTGGGTCACTTGGCCTTTTCGAGGACCTCGACGAGGCGCCAGCGCTTGGTGGCGGACAGCGGACGGGTCTCCATGATCAGGACCCGGTCGCCGATGCCGCACTGGTTGCTCTCGTCGTGCGCCTTGAGGCGCGAGGTCTTGCGCAGCACCTTGCCGTAGAGGGCGTGCTTCACGCGGTCCTCGACAGCGACGACGATGGTCTTGTCCATCTTGTCGCTGACCACGAGGCCCTCGCGGGTCTTGCGCTGGTTGCGCTCGACGGACTCGGTCGCAGTGTTCTCGCTCATGCCTTCGCCTCTTCGTTGGTGCCCGGCGTGGTGCGGATGCCGAGCTCGCGCTCGCGGACCACGGTGTAGATGCGGGCGATGTCCTTCTTGACCACGCGCAGGCGGCCGTTGCTGTCCAGCTGGCCGGTGGCCGCCTGGAACCGGAGGTTGAAAAGCTCCTCCTTGGCCTCGCGCAGCTTCGCCTCCAGGTCGGTGGCGTTGAGCTCGTCGAGCTCGTGGGCGTTCAGCTTGGTAGCCATCAGAATTCACCGGCCTCACGGGAGATGAACCGGCACTTCATCGGAAGCTTGTGCATCGCGCGGCGCATGGCCTCACGAGCAGTCACCTCGTCCACACCGGAGAGTTCGAACATGACGCGGCCGGGCTTGACGTTGGCAACCCACCACTCGGGGGAACCCTTACCGGAACCCATGCGGGTCTCGGCAGGCTTCTTGGTCAGCGGGCGGTCCGGGTAGATGTTGATCCAGACCTTTCCACCACGCTTGATGTGACGGGTCATGGCGATACGGGCCGACTCGATCTGTCGGTTGGTCACGTAGTGACCCTCGACCGCCTGGATGCCGAAGTCACCGAACGCCAGCGACGTGCCGCCCTTGGCGGTACCGGTGCGCTTGGGGTGGTGCTGCTTGCGGTGCTTGACGCGACGGGGCATCAACATGAGGTCAGGCCTCCTGTCCGGTGCTCGGAGCGGCCTCGGCCGGAGCCTCGGTCGACTCGGTGCGGGGCGCGCGGTCGCCGCGGGTGCCGCGGCTCGGGCGGTCGGCGCCACGGGTGGCGGGGCGACCGCCGCGACCGGGGGCACCGGCGCGGGCGGCCTGCTGGGCCTGACGCTCGGCACGGGTGCCGGCGACCTCGCCCTTGTAGATCCAGACCTTGACGCCGATGCGACCGAAGGTGGTCTTGGCCTCGTAGAAGCCGTAGTCGATGTCGGCTCGGAGCGTGTGCAGGGGCACGCGGCCCTCGCGGTAGAACTCCGTACGCGACATCTCGGCGCCGTTGAGACGACCCGAGCACTGGATCCGGATGCCCTTGGCACCCGAGCGCATCGAGGTCTGCATGGCCTTGCGCATGGCGCGGCGGAACTGCACGCGACCGGCGAGCTGCTCGGCGACGCCCTGGGCAACCAGCTGCGCGTCGATCTCGGGCTGCTTGACCTCGAGGATGTTGAGCTGCACCTGCTTGCCGGTGAGCTTCTCGAGCTCGCCGCGGATGCGGTCGGCCTCGGCGCCACGGCGACCGATCACGATGCCGGGACGCGCGGTGTGGATGTCCACCCGGACGCGGTCGCGGGTGCGCTCGATCTCGACCTTGGAGATGCCGGCCCGCTCCATGCCCTTGGAGAGCAGCTTGCGGATGGCGACGTCCTCACCGACGTACGACTTGTAGAGCTTGTCGGCGTACCAACGGCTCTTGTGGTCGGTGGAGATGCCCAGGCGGAACCCGTTCGGGTTGATCTTCTGGCCCATCAGGCACCCTTTCCGTTCTTCGAGGCGCGGGCCTTCTTGCCCGGCGCGGTGAGCGCGTCGGCCGGCTGCACCGCGAGGGTGATGTGGCTCGTGCGCTTGTTGATGCGGGTGGCACGGCCCTGGGCACGCGGACGCCAACGCTTCATCGTCGGGCCCTCGTCGACCATCGCGACGGACAGGACCAGGTCGGCCCGGTTGAGGCCCTCGGTCGTCTCCGCGTTGGCGACGGCGCTCTCCAGCACCTTGTAGACGGTCTCGGAGGCGGCCTGCGGCGCGAACTGCAGCAGGGTCAGGGCCTCGTCGACCTGGAGGCCGCGGACCATGTCGACGACACGGCGGGCCTTCATCGGGGTGATCCGCACGTAGCGTGCGCTGGCGTACGCGCCCGGCTGGTCGCCGAGCAACGTGCTGCGGCGCGCACTGGTGCGGCTGCGCTCGGTGGTGCTCATCGACGGCGTCCCTTCCGGTCTTCCTTGACGTGCCCGCGGTAGGTGCGGGTCGGGGCGAACTCCCCGAGCTTGTGGCCGACCATGGAGTCGGTCACGAAGACGGGGACGTGCTTGCGACCGTCGTGCACGGCGATGGTGTGACCGATCATGTCGGGCACGATCATCGACCGGCGCGACCAGGTCTTGATGACGTTGTGGCTGCCCTTCGCGTTCTCGGCGTCCACCTTCTTCTGAAGGTGGTCGTCGATGAAGGGGCCCTTCTTCAGGCTGCGAGGCATGTCGGTTACTTCCTACCCTTGCCGGACTTGCGACGACGGATGATCTGGGAGTCGCTGGCCTTGCGCTTGCGCGTGCGGCCCTCGGGCTTGCCCCAGGGGGAGACGGGGTGGCGACCACCGGACGTCTTGCCCTCACCACCACCGTGCGGGTGGTCGACCGGGTTCATGACGACACCGCGGACGGTCGGGCGGACGCCCTTCCAGCGCATGCGGCCGGCCTTGCCCCAGTTGATGTTGGACTGCTCGGCGTTGCCGACCTCACCGATCGTGGCGCGGCAGCGCACGTCGACGAAGCGCATCTCGCCCGAGGGCATGCGGAGCGTCGCGCGGCTTCCCTCGCGGGCGATCAGCTGGGCCGAGTTGCCGGCCGAGCGGGCGATCTTGGCGCCACCGCCCGGACGCAGCTCCACGCAGTGGATGGTCGTACCGACCGGGATGTTGCGCAGCGGGAGGTTGTTGCCGGGCTTGATGTCGGCGTTCGGGCCGGACTCCACCGCGATGCCCTGCACGAGGCCCTTGGGGGCCACGATGTAGCGCTTCTCGCCGTCCGCGTAGTGCAGCAGCGCGATGCGGGCGGTGCGGTTGGGGTCGTACTCGATGTGCGCGACCTTGGCCGGCACGCCGTCCTTGTCGTAGCGACGGAAGTCGATGATGCGGTAGGCGCGCTTGTGACCACCACCCTTGTGACGGGTGGTGATGCGGCCCTGGTTGTTGCGGCCACCGTTCTTCGGCAGCGGACGCGTCAACGACTTCTCGGGCGTGGTCCGGGTGATCTCGACGAAGTCGGCCACGGACGAGCCACGACGGCCCGGGGTGGTCGGCTTGTACTTGCGGATTGCCATAGTCAGTTCCTAGTCAGGAGCCCGGTCAGGAGACCGGACCTCCGAAGATGTCGATGCGGTGACCCTCGGCGAGGCTGACGATCGCGCGCTTGGTGTTCGGACGCTTGCCCACGCCGTAGCGGGTGCGACGCGTCTTGCCCTGGCGGTTGATCGTGTTGACCGAGGTGACCTTGACGTCGAAGACCTTCTCGACCGCGATCTTGATCTCGGTCTTGTTGGCGTCCGGGTGGACGATGAAGGTGTACTTGTTCGCGTCGAGGAGGCCGTAGCTCTTCTCCGACACGACCGGCGCGATCAGGACGTCGCGGTGGTCCTTGTGCAGGGTGCTCACTTGTCGTCCTCCTTCGGACCACCGGCACGCACGAAGCCAGCGGCCTCGGCGTCCTCGGCGCTCTTGAACCAGAACTCCGCCTCGGTGGCGTCGTACCACTGGCCGTCGGGCTCGTGGTACTTGCCCGAGTCGGCGTTGCCCTTGACCTCGTAGCCCTTCGGGGCCTTGCCGCTCTTCAGCGGGGCCTTGGCGCCCTTCGGCAGGGCCGGGGCGTCGGACTCGTCGTCGGCCGGGACGTCGGCGAACGCGGCAACCTCGGCCTTGGCCTCGGTCTTCGGCTCGGTCTTCTTCTCGGCCTTCGCGGCGGCGGGCTTCTCGGTCTTCGTCTCGGCCTTGGCCGGGGCGGCGGACACGCCACCCACGAAGGCGTCGTAGGCGCCCTTGGTGAACACCACGTCGTCGGAGTTGAGCACGTCGTAGGTGTTGAGCTGGTCGACGGCGACGATGTGCACCTCGGGCGCGTTGCGCAGCGAGAGCCAGGTGATCGCGTCGGAGCGCTCGAGCACCACGAGGTAGCCCACGCGGTCGGTCAGCGTGATGAGCGAGGCCAGCGCCGACTTGGTGGAGGGCGTGTCGCCCGACACCAGCGCGTCGACGACGTGCACCCGGCCGTTGCGGGCCCGGTCGGAGAGGGCACCGCGCAGGGCGGCGGCCTTCATCTTCTTGGGGGTCCGCTGGTCGTAGCTGCGCGGCTGCGGGCCGTGGACGACGCCACCGCCGGCGAACTGCGGCGCACGGGTCGAGCCCTGGCGGGCGCGGCCGGTGCCCTTCTGCTTGTAGGGCTTGCGGCCACCGCCGCGCACGTCGGCGCGGGTCTTGGTGGCGTGCGTGCCCTGACGCGCGGCAGCCTGCTGCGCGACGACGACCTGGTGGATCAGGGGAATGTTGACCTCGACGTCGAAGATCTCGGCGGGGAGGTCGACCTTGATGGTCTTGACAGCCATGCTCAGGCCTCCTTCACGGTGCTCTTGGCGGCCGAGCGCAGGACGACGAGTCCGCCGCGGGGGCCGGGAACGGCACCCTTGAGCAGGATCAGGCCCTTGTCGGCGTCGACGGCGTGGACCGTCAGGTTCTGCGTGGTCACCGTGTCGTTACCCATGCGACCAGCCATGCGCGTGCCCTTGAAGACACGACCCGGGGTGGCGCAGGCGCCGATCGAACCGGGCTTGCGGTGGTTGCGGTGGGCACCGTGCGAGGCGGAGACACCGTGGAAGCCGTGACGCTTCATGACACCGGCGAAGCCCTTGCCCTTGCTGGTGCCGGTGACGTCGATCTCCTCGCCTGCGGCGAAGGTGTCGACGCCGAGCTCCTGGCCCACGGTGTACGCGGCGGCGTTGGCGGTGCGGATCTCGGCCACGTGGCGACGCGGGGTCACCCCGGCCTTGGTGAAGTGACCGGCCTCGGGCGAGTTGACCTTGCGGGCCTCGATCTCGCCGTAGCCGATCTGGATGGCGTTGTAGCCGTCCACCTCGGGCTGGCGGATCTGGGTCACCACGTTGGTGCTCGCCGCGATCACGGTCACGGGGACGACCTTGTTGTTCTCGTCCCAGAGCTGGGTCATGCCGAGCTTGGTGCCCAGCAGACCCTTCGCGTTGCGCTCAAAAGTGTTGGTCATCTCAGGCCCTCAGAGCTTGATCTCGATGTCGACACCGGCAGGCAGGTCGAGACGCATCAGCGAGTCGACGGTCTTCGGCGTCGGGTCGATGATGTCGATGAGGCGCTTGTGCGTGCGCATCTCGAAGTGCTCGCGGGAGTCCTTGTACTTGTGGGGCGAACGGATGACGCAGTACACGTTCTTCTCGGTCGGCAGCGGCACAGGGCCGGCGACCTTCGCACCCGTACGGGTGACGGTGTCCACGATCTTCCGCGCCGAGGTGTCGATCACCTCGTGGTCATAGGCCTTGAGCCTGATGCGGATCTTCTGTCCCGCCATAGGTCCGTGTCCTCTTCGATCTCGTACGCCTGGTCTGTTTCGGCGCTCAGCCCCCGTTGGGCGAGCACCGCCTGTTTCTCCGCCATCCTCCGACCCCCGCGGTCGGGCGTGTCGCGCTGGTTACTCGCGATACGACCCAGTCTCCGGAGGCGGTACTGCTCTGGATGGCACCCGACGGTTGTCGGATCTGGTCGGGTCTCCGATCAAGAGTTCTGATCCGGTGCGGCGCACGCAGACGACTGTTTCGATCGAGGAGACGCGATTCAGAAGTCAAGGTGTGCCGTGCCCTGGCGACCCGCCGGAGCAACCGGAACATCTTGGCAGACTCCGCACGCACACGCCAAATCGGAATGGCGGGGGGCGTCAGCGGCCGGTCGCCAGACCCGTCAGCAGACGTCCGATCCGGGTCACGGAGCCGTCCACGGGGTCCACCAGCAGCTCCCAGCCGTGGCCGGACCTGCCCGGGACGAAGGGTACGCCGGCGGCGTCGGCGAGCGCCTCGGCAGCGTCGTACTCGGCCTGTCCGTCGCTCGGCGCCATCACCACGAGGCCATCGGCCGGGAGCGACGCTGCGAGCGGCGCCAGCTCGGTGCCCTCCCAGGCGGCAGGGCCCGAGACGTCGGCCCACACGTCGACGTCAGCCCCGGCGGCCGCGGCCATCACGGTCAACGACCCGCCCATCGACGTACCGAACAGGGCGACACGCTCGGCCCCGAGCCCGTCGCGGGCCTCCACGACGGCCGCGGCCACCTCGTTGAGCGGGTCGGCGTCCTCCTCGGGCGTGCAGGTCGACTCCCCGTAGCCGCACGGGTTGACCAGGATCGAGGTCAGCCCCTCCCCGGCCGCTGCGGTCGCCCAGCGTCCCCAGCCGCACAGCCCGGAGGTCTGCGGCAGCAGCACCGCCACGTGCTCGTTGGCCGACGGCCCGATGCGCGCTGCCTCGAGGTCGCCGCCCGTGGCGCCGGTGAGGGTGAACGCCTCGAGCTCCGCGTCGTCCGGGATCGCGGAGAGGCACCGCTCGCGCAGTGCGGTCGTGGCGTCGGGGGTCGTCGACGTCGTGGGCTGGGCCGGCCCGTCGGCCCCGCCGGAGCTTGTGCACGCGGTGGCGAGCAGCACCACGGCTGCCAGCACCGCTCCCCCGGCCCAGCCCCCCGTCGTCCGCACGGTTCCGAGGATAGGCGGGGACTGCTGTCGAACTGAGGCTTGTGGACGCGTCACACCCGCCGACCTGTCGCTTGGGTGCGCCGCAAACTCGCCGACCTGTCTCCTGTGCACGCCCGGGTTGCACACAAGCGTCAGCTCGGCACCCTGTGTGTGCACACAAGCGTCAGCTCGGCACCTGCGTGTGCACACAAGCGTCAGGAGACGCGGCGGTAGCAGAAGTCGGCGATGTCGCGACCGACGTCGACGCCCTTGCGCTCGAAGCGGGTGACCGGGCGCTCGGCCCAGCGCTCGACGGGACCGCCCTCGAGGGTCGGCTCGGCGTCGAGGACGTCCCGCATCTGGTCGGCGTAGTCGGCCCAGTCGGTGGCCAGCCGCCACGCGCCGCCCGGCACGAGGCGCGAGGATGCGAGCGCGGCGTTGGCCGGGTTGACCAGGCGGCGCTTGCGGTGCTTGGTCTTGCGCCACGGGTCGGGGAAGAAGGTCCAGAGCTCGGCGAGGCTGTCGGGAGCGATCAGGTTCTCGAGGGTCCAGACGGCGTCGACGGAGCAGAACCGCACGTTGTCCGCGCCGGCCTCGGCCACCCGCCACAACGAGTCGGCGACGCCCGGCAGCCATACGTCGAGGGCCAGGACATTGTGGTCCGGACGTGCCGCGGCGAGGACCGCGGTCGCCTCGCCGATGCCCGACCCGATCTCGAGGACCAGCGGCGCCTCACGCCCGAACCGCTCGGCCAGCGAGAAGTCCGCACGGTCGACGGCCTCCTCCGGGATCACCCAGTCCGCCTGGTGCGCGGCCCACGACTCGGCCTGGCGAGGGGTGAACCGGCTGCCGCGACGCGAGTAGGTGAGGACCTCGCGCATCCGGCGCCCGTCCTCGGTGAGCTTGTGGTGCGGGCGGGCAGGGCGTACGTCGTTCACGCGCTGATTCTCGCCCGGCGTGCCGGACACACGCACATCGGCGATCAGAGGTGCGCGAGCGCTCCCGTGAGGACGGACCGCAGGCGCTGCTCGATGTCGTCGAACTCGGGCTGGCCGATGATCAGCGGCGGCGCGAGCTGGATGACCGGGTCGCCGCGGTCGTCGGCGCGGCAGTACAGCCCGGCCTCCCACAGCGCGCCCGAGAGGTAGCCGCGCAGCAGCCGCTCCGACTCGGCGTCGTCGAACGTCTCCTTGGTCTCGCGGTCCTTCACCAGCTCGATGCCGTAGAAGTAGCCGTGGCCGCGCACGTCGCCGACGATCGGGATGTCGTAGAGCTTCTCCAGGGTCGAGCGGAACGCCGGGGCGTTCTGCGCGACGTGGTCGGTGAGGCCCTCGCGCTCGAAGATGTCGAGGTTGGCCATCGCGACCGCGGACGACACCGGGTGGCCGCCGAACGTGTAGCCGTGGGCGTACGCCGTCGTGCCCGACTTGAAGGGCTCGAAGAGCCGGTCGCTCGTGATCATCGCGCCGATCGGCGAGTAGCCCGAGGTCATGCCCTTGGCGCAGGTGATGATGTCGGGCTGGTAGCCGAACTCGGCGGCGCCGAACATCTCCCCCACCCGTCCGAACGCGCAGATGACCTCGTCGGACACCAGCAGGACGTCGTACTGGTCACAGATCTCGCGGACCCGCTCGAAGTAGCCGGGCGGCGGTGGGAAGCAGCCGCCGGCGTTCTGCACGGGCTCGAGGAACACCGCGGCGACAGTGTCGGGACCCTCGAACTCGATCGCCTCCGCGATCCGGTCGGCGGCCCACCGGCCGAACGCCTTCTCGTCGTCACCCACGAACTCAGGACGGCGGTAGAAGTTGGTGTTCGGCACCTTGTGGGCCCCCGGGACCAGCGGCTCGAACATCTCCTTGAGCGGCGGGATGCCCGTGATGGACAGCGCGCCCTGCGGGGTGCCGTGGTAGGCGACCGCGCGGGAGATGACCTTGTGCTTGTTGGGCTTGCCGGTGAGCTTGAAGTACTGCTTCGCGAGCTTCCACGCGGACTCGACGGCCTCGCCGCCGCCGGTGGTGAAGAAGACGCGGTTGAGGTCGCCGGGCGCCATCGCGGCGATCCGGTCGGCGAGCTCGACGGCCCGCGGGTGCGCGAACGACCAGAGCGGGAAGAACGCCAGCTCCTTGGCCTGCTTCGCGGCGGCCTCGGCCAGCTCCTCGCGACCGTGGCCGACCTGCACGACGAACAGGCCGGCGAGGCCGTCGATGTACTCGCGGCCGTGGCTGTCCCAGATCTTGTGGCCCTCGCCCTTGACGATGAGCGGCATCTCGCCGCCCTTCTCGTAGGTCGAGTGACGGGTGAAGTGCAACCAGAGGTGGTCGCGCCCGGCGGCCTGGTAGTCGAAGGACTCGTCGATTGACTGGCTCATCGTGTTCCCCAGTTGTAGTGCTGCTTGTTGAGCTTGAGGTAGACGAACGTCTCCGAGGAGAGCACGCCCTCCTGCTCACGGACTCGGCGGATGACGTCGAGCAGGTGCGGGTCGTCCTCGCACACCACCTCGACGAGCAGGTCGAAGCTGCCGGCGGTGGTGACGACGTAGTCGACCTCGGGGACCTCCGCGAGGCGGTCGCCCACCCGCATCGGGTCACCCTCGGTGCGGACGCCGATCATGGCCTGCCGGGTGAACCCGACCTGGGTCGGGTCGGTGACCGCGACGACCTGCATGATCTCGGAGTCGAGCAGCTTCTGGACCCGGGCGCGGGCGGCGGCCTCCGACAGCCCGACCGCCTTGGCGATCGCTGCGTAGGAGATCCGGCCGTCCTCCTGGAGCAGCTCGATGATCCGCTTGGCGGTCGCATCGAGGCGTACGGGTCCGTCGGTCATGACAGGCCCGCCCCGCTGCACTCGCTCATGCGCCCATGGTGGAGGGCCGAAGAGGGAAAAGGCAAGCCGCAGATCGCGGAATCCGTGTTTCCGGCCCGTTAAATCCACGATTACCGCAGAATTGTGACGGCAGACTATGGCGACGAAGCCGGTTTGCGGCCTACTCTCCCCTCACCGCACCCGACCGGGAGGACGTTTGACGTGACCAGCCCACGCACGCTGCGCAACTTCATCGGCGGTGCCTACGTCGACGCCGATGGCGGTGCCACCAGCGAGGTGGTGAACCCCGCGACCGGTCAGGTCGTGGCCCACGCCCCGGTCAGTGGTGGCGAGGAGGTCGACGCCGCCTACGCGGCCGCGGACACGGCTTTCGGCGAGTGGGGTCGTACGACGCCGAGCGAGCGCCAGCAGGCGCTGCTCAAGCTCGCCGACTCGATCGAGGCACACGCCGAGGAGCTCATCGCCCTCGAGTCGGAGAACACCGGCAAGATCAAGGCGCTCACCGCGAGCGAGGAGATCCCGCCGATGGTGGACCAGCTCCGGTTCTTCGCCGGCGCGGCCCGCGTCCTGGAGGGCAAGGCAGCCGGCGAGTACATGGCGGGCCACACCTCGTGGATCCGGCGCGAGCCGATCGGCGTCGTCGGCCAGGTGACGCCATGGAACTACCCGCTGCTGATGGCGGTGTGGAAGATCGGGCCCGCGCTGGCGGCCGGCAACACCGTCGTCCTCAAGCCGAGCGACACCACGCCTGAGAGCACCCTGCGGCTGGCCGAGCTCGCCTCGGAGTTCCTCCCGGCGGGCACGCTCAACGTCATCACCGGTGACCGCGAGACCGGCCGGCTGCTCGTCGAGCACCCGACCCCGAGCCTGGTCGCGATCACCGGGTCCGTGCGAGCGGGCGCCGAGGTCGCCGCGTGCGCGGCGCCGAACATCAAGCGCGTGCACCTCGAGCTCGGCGGCAAGGCGCCGGTCGTGGTCTTCGACGACGCCGACATCGAGGCGGCCGTCGAGGGCATCGCGATCGCCGGCTACTTCAACGCCGGCCAGGACTGCACCGCCGCCACCCGCGTGCTCGTCGCGCCCGGCATCCACGACGACTTCGTCGCGGCGCTGGCCGACTACGCCCGCACCTCCGCCCCCGTCGGGCTGCCCGACGACGAGGACGCGCTCTTCGGTCCGGTCAACAACCAGCGTCAGCTGGCCCACGTCAGCGGCTTCATCGAGAACCTGCCGTCCCACGCCACCGTGTCGGCCGGCGGCAACCGGCGTACGGACCTGGGCGACGGCTACTTCCTCGAGCCCACCGTGCTGTCGGGCCTCCGCCAGGACGACGAGGCGATCCAGAACGAGATCTTCGGTCCGGTGATCACCGTGCAGAAGTTCACCGACGAGGACGAGGCGGTCCGCTGGGCCAACGGCGTCGACTACGGCCTGGCGTCGTCGGTGTGGACCAAGGACTTCGGCCGGGCGATGCGGATGTCGCGGGCACTGGACTTCGGCTGCGTGTGGATCAACACCCACATCCCGCTCGTGGCCGAGATGCCGCACGGCGGCTACAAGAAGTCCGGCTACGGCAAGGACCTGTCGATGTACGGCTTCGAGGACTACACCCGGATCAAGCACGTCATGGCGAATATCGAGAGCTGACGAGCGAGCACGCACCACCGCACACCGCACCATCACGGACCGACTCGGGGCTGACGGAGGACTACCACTGATGACACCCATTCCGCGCCGTTCGCGCCGCCACCTGTCCCCCGAGGCGGCGGCTGTCGTCTCCGCGTCGGGCGGCCTGAGCCGACGGGCCCTGCTGGGCACCGGCGCCGCCGCCGGCGCCGGCCTCGCCCTGTCGGCCTGCGCGCCCCCCAAGCCGCCGACCGGTGGCCCGGCAGCCGTCAAGCTGCCCACCGACGTCTCGGACTCCGAGAAGATCCTCAAGTGGGCCAACTGGACGGCCTACCTCGACATGAACGGCAAGGAGACGAGGTCCCCCACCCTCACCGCCTTCATCGAGCAGTCGGGGATCGAGGTGTCCTACAGCGAGGACATCGACGACAACGACTCCTACTACGCCAAGGTCGGGCCCCAGCTGCGCGCCGGCCAGAGCATCGACCGCGACATCATCACGATGACCGACTGGATGGCGGCACGGATCATCCGCGACCAGCTCTGCCAGCCGCTGGAGCTCATCCAGATGCCCAACGTCGTCAACAACCTGCTGCAGCCGCTGAAGGACGTGTCCTTCGACCCCGGCCGCCAGCACTCGATCACGTGGCAGAGCGGCTTCGCCGGCATCGGCTACAACAAGGAGAAGGTCGGACGCGAGCTCAAGTCGCTCGACGACCTCTGGGCCGACGACCTCAAGGGCCGGATCGTGGTGCTCTCGGAGTTCCGCGACACCGCGGGCCTCGTCATGCAGTCCCAGGGCGTCGACATCGACAGCGACTGGGGCAGGGCCGAGTTCGAGAGCGCGCTGGACTTCATCGAGCAGAAGATCGAGGAGGGCTACATCCGCAAGGTGAAGGGCAACTCCTACATGGAGGACCTCACCAGCGGCAACGCGGTCGCGGGCATCACGTGGAGCGGCGACATCTTCGTCCTCGCCTACGACACCGAGGACCCCAACTGGACCTTCACGATCCCCGAGTCCGGCGGCACGCTCTGGTCGGACAACATGATGGTGCCGATCACCTCGACGCACCGGTCCAACGCCCAGAAGCTCATGGACTACTACTACGACCCGGCGGTCGCCGCGCAGGTCGCCGCCTGGGTCAACTACGTCTGCCCCGTCGACGGTGCGCAGGCCGAGATGGAGAAGATCGACCCCGACCTGGCCGAGAGCCCCTTCATCTTCCCGACCGCCGACTACATCTCGGAGAACAACATCCAGGCGTTCCGCGTGCTCGACGCGGACGAGGACATCGAGTTCGCCGACCTCTGGTCCACGAAGGTGATGGGGAACTGACATGGCGGGATTCCGCGAGGCGCGAGGCGACCTCCAGCTCGACAAGGTGACCAAGGCGTTCGGTGACTTCACCGCCGTCGACGACATCGACCTGCACGTCCCCCGTGGCTCGTTCTTCGCCCTGCTCGGTCCCTCCGGCTGCGGCAAGACCACGACCCTGCGGATGATCGCCGGGCTCGAGCAGCCCACCGCCGGCCGGGTGATGATCGGTGACACCGACCTGACCGGGTCGCGTCCCTACGAGCGACCGGTCAACACGGTGTTCCAGTCCTACGCGCTCTTCCCGCACCTGAGCATCAAGGACAACGTCGCGTTCGGTCCCAAGCGCCGCAAGGACAAGGATGCCGCGACGCGCACCGACGAGGCGCTCGAGCTGGTGCAGATGACGCAGTTCGCCGGCCGCAAGCCCTCCCAGCTCTCCGGCGGCCAGCAGCAGCGCGTCGCCCTGGCCCGCGCCCTGGTCAACCACCCGGAGGTGCTGCTGCTCGACGAGCCGCTCGGCGCCCTCGACCTCAAGCTGCGCCGCGAGATGCAGGTCGAGCTCAAGCGCATCCAGACCGAGGTCGGGCTCACCTTCATCCACGTCACCCACGACCAGGAGGAGGCCATGACCATGGCCGACACCGTCGCGGTGATGAACAAGGGCCACATCGAGCAGCTCGGCGCACCGGCTGCGCTCTACGACCTCCCGCGCACGCGGTTCGTCGCCAACTTCCTCGGCCAGGCCAACACCGGGGTGGGCACCATCAAGGACACCGACGGCGACCACCTCGTCGCCGACGTCCTCGGCACGCCGGTGAAGATCCTCAAGTCGCGCTCGCAGGTGCACGAGGGCGAGGTGCTCTTCGGCGTACGTCCCGAGAAGGTGACGGTCTCGCGCAGCCAGCCCGAGGGTGCCGGCAACGACGTGAAGGGCGTCGTGCGCGACGTGTCCTTCCTCGGCGTCGCCACCAGCTACCTCGTCGACATGCCGAGCGGAACCACGTGGAGCTGCTACGAGCAGAACCTCGACGTCGAGCCCCTCGACCTCCGGCCCGGGGACGAGGTGTGGCTGACCTGGAACCCCGGTCACGCCTTCGGCGTCCCGGTGGACGACGAGACGGCCCAGAGGTGAGCGCCCTGGCCCACGTCGCCGGCGACCCGGACGTCACCCCGGCGCCACCCGCACCGGAGGCGACGAAGCGGGGCTGGACGGCGTACCTCCTGCTGCTCCCGGGCGCGCTGTGGCTCGGGGTCTTCTTCGTCCTGCCGCTGGTCCAGCTGGCAGCCGTCAGCCTGCAGAGCCGCTACCCCGGCTTCCCCGGCTACTACTACCGCGACGTCAACTTCCAGAACTACGCAGCGGCGCTGACCGACTACGCCCCACACTTCGCGCGCTCGTTCCTCTACGCCGGGCTCGCGACGTTCCTGGCCTTCGTCGTGGCCTACCCGCTCGCCTACGCGATGGCGTTCAAGGCGGGCAAGTGGCGCAACCTGATGATGATCTGCGTCATCGCGCCGTTCTTCACCTCGTTCATCCTGCGCACCTTCGCGTGGTCCCAGATCCTCGCCGACGAGGGGTGGGTCGCCGGCACCCTCAACTTCTTGAATGTGCTGCCGGGCGGCAACATCATCAACACGCCACTCGCGGTGGTCGCGGGCCTCACCTACAACTTCCTCCCCTTCATGGTGCTGCCGATCTACGCCTCCCTCGAGCGCGCCGATCCGCGCGTGATCGAGGCCGGTGGAGACCTCTACGCCAACGGCTTCACGACGTTCCGCACCGTGACCCTGCCGATGTCGATGCCCGGCGTCCTCGCCGGGACCCTGCTGACCTTCATCCCGGCGGCGGGCGACTTCGTCAACATGGAGCTGCTCGGCCCCCAACGCGGGAAGATGGTCGGCAACGTCATCAACGACCAGTTCCTCGCCATCCCGGGCGGCTACCCGGTCGCTGCCGCGCTGTCGTTCACCCTGATGGCGGCGATCCTCGTCATGGTCTTCCTCTACGTTCGCCGCTTCGGCACCGAGGAGCTGGTGTGAGATGACCTCCACGACGACGACCCCCTACCGGCCCTCCACGGCCAAGCGCGCGCAGATCTGGCTGGCCAACCACTTCGCGATGCTGTCCGCGATCCTGGTGCTGCTCTACCTCTTCCTGCCGGTGGCCTACACGTTCGCGTTCTCGTTCAACGACCATGGCAAGACCAACATCGTGTGGCAGGGCTTCACGTGGGAGCACTGGCAGGACCCGTGCGGTGTGCCCGGCGTGTGCGGCTCGCTGGTGACCTCGCTGCAGGTCGGCGCGATCTCCACGCTCGTCGCGACGGTGCTCGGCACCCTGATGGCGCTGGCGATGGTCCGCTACCGCTTCCGCGGCAAGCAGGCCAGCAACGTGCTGATCTTCGTGCCGATGGCGACGCCCGAGATCGTGATGGGTGCCGCGCTGCTGACGATCTTCGTGCAGGGCTTCTCCAACATCGGGCTCAGCCTGGGCTTCACCACGATCGTCTTCGCCCACATCATGTTCTGCCTGAGCTTCGTGGTCGTCACGGTCAAGGCACGGATCCAGTCCCTCGACCCCCGGATCGAGGAGGCGGCGCAGGACCTCTACGCCAGCCCGATGCAGACCTTCTGGAAGGTCACCTTCCCGCTGATCCTGCCGGGCATCGCGGGCGCCGCGATGCTGGCGTTCTCGCTGTCCTTCGACGACTTCATCATCACCAACTTCGTCTCGGGCAACGAGTCCACGTTCCCGAAGTTCGTCTACGTCGCCTCCCGCCGCGGCATCCCCGCCGAGGCCAACGTCATCGGCTTCTCGATGTTCGTGATCGCCGTCCTGCTCGTCGTCGGCGCGCAGGGCGTCAGCTCGCTGCGGGCGAACCGGCTCAAGGACTGAGCACCACACCAGCTGAGCACTACAACAGCAAGGAGCACCATGCCCGAGCCGATGCGCGTCCTGATGGTCGGAGCCGGGGGCGTCGGTGACGCCGCGGCCCGGATCGCGGTCGAGCGCGACTTCTTCGAGGCCTGGGTCGTCGCCGACTACGACCTCGGCCGCGCCGAGCACACCGTCGCCGCGGCCACCGGGCGACGTGCGGGCGAGGAGCGCTTCGTCGCCGCACAGGTCGATGCGTCGGACGCCGACGCCGTAGCGGCCCTCGCCCGCGAGGTGCGTGCCACGCACGTCTTCAACGCCGTCGACCCGCGGTTCGTGATACCGATCTTCAGCGGCGCGCTCGCCGCCGACGCCGACTACCTCGACATGGCGATGAGCCTGTCCGTGCGCCACCCCGACCGGCCCTACGAGGAGGTCGGGGTCAAGCTCGGCGACGAGCAGTTCGCCCGGGCCGGCGAGTGGGAGTCGGCCGGTCGCCTGGCGCTGCTCGGGATCGGCGTCGAGCCCGGCCTGTCCGACGTGTTCGCGCGCTACGCCGCCGACGAGCTCTTCGACCACATCGACGAGCTCGGCACCCGCGACGGCGCCAACCTGGTGATCCGCGACGACGACGGCAACGAGGTCTTCGCGCCCGGCTTCTCGATGTGGACGATCATCGAGGAGTGCCTCAACCCGCCCGTGGTGTGGGAGCGCGAGCGCGCGGCCGGCGACCTGGAGCAGGGCTTCTTCACCCTGCCGCCGTTCTCCGAGCCCGAGGTGTTCGACTTCCCCGACGGCATCGGCCCGGTGGAGTGCGTGCACGTCGAGCACGAGGAGGTGCTCCTCATGCCGCGCTGGGTCGACGCCGACCGGGTGACGTTCAAGTACGGCCTGGGCGAGGAGATGATCTCGATCCTCCGCACCCTCCACACGCTCGGCCTCGACTCGACCGAGCCGGTCACCGTCAAGGGCGTCCAGGTCTCGCCGCGCGACGTGGTCGCCGCCTGCCTGCCCGACCCCGCCACGATCGGGCCGCGGATGGAGGGCAAGACCTGCGCCGGCCTCTTCGTCACCGGCACCGGCAAGGACGGCGCGCCACGGTCGACGTACCTCTACCACGTGGTCGACAACGCCGACTCGATGCGCGACTACGGCGCCCAGTGCGTCGTGTGGCAGACCGCGATCAACCCCGTCGTCGCGCTGGAGCTGCTCGCCGACGGCACCTGGTCGGGCACCGGTGTGCTCGGCCCGGAGGCGCTTCCCCCGAAGCCCTTCCTCGACCTGCTCGCCGCACCGAAGCCCGAGGGGTACGGAAGCCCCTGGGGGATGGAGGAACGATGACACTCTCCCAGGAACGCATCCTCGCCACCGCGATCCCCGGCCCGCGCTCGCAGGAGCTCCAGGCCCGCAAGGTCGCGGCGGTCTCCGCCGGCGTCGGCACCACGCTGCCGGTGTACGTCGAGCGAGCCGGCGGCGGCATCCTCCGCGACGTCGACGGCAACCAGCTCATCGACTTCGGCTCCGGCATCGCGGTGACCACCGTCGGCAACGCCGCTCCCCGCGTGGTCGAGGCGGTGCAGCGCCAGGTCGCCGACTTCACCCACACCTGCTTCATGGTCACTCCCTACGAGGAGTACATCCAGGTCTGCGAGAAGCTCGCCGAGCTCACCCCGGGCAGCCACGAGAAGCGCTCGGCGCTCTTCAACTCCGGCGCCGAGGCGGTGGAGAACGCGGTCAAGGTCGCGCGCCACCACACGGGCCGCGACGCGGTCGTCGTCTTCGACCACGCCTACCACGGGCGTACGAACCTGACGATGGCGCTGACCGCGAAGAACATGCCCTACAAGCACGGCTTCGGGCCCTTCGCCGGCGAGATCTACCGCGCGCCGATGGCCTACCCCTACCGCTGGCCGGGCGGTGCCGAGGCCTGCGCCGACGAGGCGTTCGAGGCCTTCGTCAACACCGTCCACGCGCAGGTGGGCGAGGACCAGTGCGCCGCCGTCCTGATCGAGCCGATCCAGGGCGAGGGCGGGTTCATCGTGCCGCCACCGGGCTGGCTCCCCCGCGTCGCCGAGTGGTGCCGGGACAACGGGATCCTCTTCATCGCCGACGAGATCCAGACCGGCTTCGCGCGCACGGGCGACTGGTTCGCCTGCGACCACGAGGGCGTCGTGCCCGACCTGGTGACCACCGCGAAGGGGATGGCCGGCGGCCTCCCGCTCGCGGCGGTGACCGGTCGCGCCGACGTGATGGACTCCGTCCACGTCGGCGGGCTCGGCGGCACGTACGGCGGCAACCCGGTCGCGTGCGCGGCTGCGCTCGCCGCCATCGAGACGATGGAGGCCGAGGACCTCCCGGCCCGCGCCCGCGCGATCGAGGCCGCCTTCGTCCCCCGCCTCCGGGCGATCGCCGACCGGCACCCCGACCGCGTCGGCGAGATCCGCGGACGCGGCGCGATGCTCGCGGTCGAGCTCGTCAGCGACGGCCCCGGTCGTACGCCGGACGCCGCCCTCGCCGGAGCCGTGCACCGGGCGTGCTCGGCACAGGGCCTGGTGACGCTCACCTGTGGCACCTTCGGCAACGTCTTCCGCTTCCTCCCGCCGCTCGCGATCGGCGACGACCTGCTGAGCGAGGGGCTCGACATCTTCGAGGCGGCGTTCGATGCTGCCGCCAGTGGCAAGGTGGACTGATGGCCGACCAGAACCAGTCCCTCATCGAGACCGTCCCGAACCAGCTGTTCATCGGCGGCGAGTGGGTCGACGCCAGCGGTGGCGCCACCTTCGAGGTCAGCAACCCAGCCACCGGCGAGGTGCTGACCAGCATCGCCGACGGCACGCCGGCCGACGGCGAGCGCGCACTGGCCGCGGCCGCCGACGCCCAGCGCGAGTGGCGCGCGACCGAGCCCCGCAAGCGCGGCGAGATCCTGCGCAGCGCCTTCGAGCTGCTCACCGAGCGCGCCGACGACTTCGGGCGGCTGATGACGCTCGAGATGGGCAAGGCGCTCGCGGAGGCGAAGGGCGAGGTGGCCTACGGCGCCGAGTTCTTCCGGTGGTTCTCCGAGGAGGCGGTGCGCATCCACGGCCGCTACGCCCAGGCGCCCGCCGGCAACACCCGGCTGATCACCATGAAGGGCCCCGTCGGGCCGACGCTGATGATCACGCCCTGGAACTTCCCGCTCGCGATGGGCACCCGCAAGATCGGGCCGGCCATCGCGGCCGGTTGCACGATGGTCGTCAAGCCGGCCCACGAGACGCCCCTGACCATGCTCGCGCTCGGCGCGCTGCTCGAGGAGGTCGGCCTGCCGAAGGGCGTGCTCAACGTCGTGACCACGACCGACTCCGGTGGCGTGTGCGAACCGATCATCACCGACCCGCGGCTGCGCAAGCTCACGTTCACCGGGTCGACCGCAGTGGGCAAGAAGCTCGTCGCCCAGGCTTCCGACCAGCTGCTGCGGGTCTCGATGGAGCTCGGCGGCAACGCCCCGTTCATCGTGTTCGACGACGCCGACCTCGACGCCGCCGTCGACGGGGCGATGCTCGCGAAGATGCGCAATATCGGCGAGGCATGCACCTCCGCCAACCGCTTCCTCGTGCACACGTCGGTCGCGGACGAGTTCTCCCGCCGGCTCGCCGAGCGGATGGGTGCGCTCACCGTCGGCGACGGCACGCAGGAGGGCGTCGACGTCGGCCCGCTCATCACCGCGAAGGCGCGCAACGGCGTGCACGAGCTCGTCACCGACGCGGTCTCGGCCGGTGCCCGCGCGGTCGTCGGCGGCGAGATCCCCGACGGCCCGGGCTTCTTCTACCCGCCGACGGTGCTCGTCGACGTACCCGCGTCGGCGCGGGTGTTCCGCGAGGAGATCTTCGGCCCGGTTGCGCCGGTCACCACCTTCGACAGCGAGGAGGAGGCGATCGCGCGCGCCAACGACACGGACTACGGCTTGGTCGCCTACCTGTTCTCGCAGGGCCACGCCCGCGTGATCCGGGTCAGCGAGGCGCTGGAGTTCGGCATGGTCGGCGTCAACACCGGCATCGTGTCCAACCCGGCGGCGCCCTTCGGCGGCGTGAAGCAGTCCGGGTTCGGCCGTGAGGGCGGATTCGAGGGCATCGAGGAGTACCTCGAGACCAAGTACGTCGGCAGCGCCCTGTGAGGGGGGCACTGTGACGGCGGCGGAGGTCGACCGCACCCGGCTGGCCGCGCTCCACGCCGAGGAGGAGCAGCGGTTCATCGACCTGCACCCGACCTCGGCCCACCTCGCGACCGCCGCGGGTGAGCACCTACTGGCGGGCGTGCCGATGCCCTGGATGACGCGGTGGCCGGGGTCGTTCCCGCTCTTCGTCGAGTCGGCCGGTGGAGGCCGGTTCACCGACGTCGACGGCCTCGACTACGTCGACCTGTGCCTCGGAGACACCGGGTCGATGACCGGCCACTGCCTACCGGCGGTCGCCGAGGCCGTGCGTGAGCGCACCGAGCGCGGCATCACCACGATGCTCCCCTCGACCGACGCGACCTGGGTCGCCGCCGAGCTCAGCCGTCGCTTCGGCCTGCCCCGCTGGCAGATGGCGATGACGGCCACCGACGCCAACCGGTTCGTGCTGCGCTTCGCCCGCCACCTCACGGGTCGGCCGCGGATCGCGGTCATGGACTGGTGCTACCACGGCACGGTCGACGAGACGCTGGGCGTGCTCGAGCACGGCCGCGCGGGCGACCGAGTGGTGGCCCGACCGGGCGCGCTGGGCCCACAGGTCGACGTCGCCGTGACGACCGCGGTCGTGCCCTTCAACGACCTCGACGCGCTCGACTCCCGTCTCGCCGAGGGCGACGTCGCGTGCCTGCTCATGGAGCCCGCGCTCACCAACATCGGCATCGTGCTGCCCGACGAGGGCTACCTGGCCGGCGTCCGCGAGATCACCCGCAGGCACGGCGTGCTGCTGGTCAACGACGAGACGCACACGATCTGCGCCGGACCGGGCGGTGCGACCGCGGCCTGGGACCTCGACCCCGACTTCGTGGTGATCGGCAAGCCGATCGGCGGGGGCATCCCGGTGGCGGCCTACGGCATGACCGCGGAGGTCGCGGCACGGCTGGAGGGACCGATGCTCGGCCACGACATCGACGTGGCCGGCGTCGGGGGCACGCTGTCGGGCTCGGCGCTCGCGATGGCTGCCGTCCGCGCGACACTGTCGTCCGCGTTGCGGCAGGAGGACTTCGACGTCGCGATCCCTCTGGCCGAGTCGTTCACCGACGGCATCCAGGGCGTGATCGACGACCACCGGCTCCCCTGGCACGTCCAGCGGCTCGGCTGCCGTGCCGAGTACTGGTTCTGCCCGCCCCCGCGGGCCGGCGCGGAGGCCGCGGAGGCCGTCGACGAGGAGCTCGACGCCTTCTTCCACCTCTGGACCGTCAACCGCGGCGTGCTGCTGGCCCCCTTCCACAACATGTCGCTGTTCTCGCCGTTCCACACCCAGGCCGACGTCGACGCGCACACGTCGGTCTTCCGTGCTGCCGTGGAGGCCCTCACCGGCTGATATAGGTCGGGGTTAGTCCTTCACGGGACACCTCCGGAGGTGCTTGGAAGGGACCGACAGGTTCCATTCA
>NZ_SDWS01000036.1 GCF_004137245.1 Nocardioides glacieisoli | reverse complement strand
CTGAAGGACGGCCTGAAAGACGGCCTGAGCACGATCACGGAGTTCTTGCCGAAGCTGTTGTTGTTCCTGATCATTCTGATTGTCGGGATCATCATCGCCAAGAGCATCGCCAAGGCGCTCAGCGCGCTGCTGGAGAAGGTGGGCTTCGACAAGGCTGTGGAGCGCGGTGGTGTGAAGAAGGCGCTGGCGAACTCCAAGATGGATGCCAGCGACGTCGTCGCCAAGCTCATGTACTACACGCTGATGCTGTTCGTGCTGCAGCTCGCGTTCGGTGTCTTCGGGCCCAACCCGATCAGCGACTTGATCACGCAGGTCATCACGTTCCTGCCGAGTTTGATCGTGGCCATCATCATCATCGTGGTCGCCTCCGCGATCGCCGCCGCGGTCAAGGTACTCATCGAAGGCACCCTGGGAGGCCTGTCGTACGGCACGGTCTTGGCCAACATCGCCTCGATCTTCATCCTGTTCCTCGGTGTCGTCGCGGCCCTGAACCAGATCGGCGTGGCCACCACCGTCACGCTCCCGGTCCTGATCGCCATCCTGGCCGCCGTCGTCGGCGTGATCGTCGTTGGTGTCGGCGGGGGACTCATCAAGCCCATGCAGCAGCGCTGGGAGGGCTACCTGACCAAGGCCGAGGAGGAGGCACCGCGGATCAAGCAGGAGGCAGCCAACGCTCCGAGCGTCAGGGACCAGGCCCGACAGGCCAAGGACCAGGCGCAGCAGAAGCTGCAGTCCACCGACTCCACCGGCTCGACGACCGGTGCCACCAGCTACGACACCCAGTACAGCGACCCGAACCCCCGGGGCACCTCGCAGTACTGAACCGGACTGGTTCGAGTCCGGGCCCGCCATATACGGCGAACGGCGCGGCCCGGGCTCGAACCCCCGACAGTTCTATAACCAGTCGTCCGGCGTTCGCCGCGACTCGAACCGTTTCCGGCGACACCATCCGGTACCGCTGCCCACATCATTTCAGTCAGTTCTCGTGAAGGAGAAAGCTCATGCTCACCACGGACCAAGCCCAGCAGCTGCTCAGCAACGGCGGCAACGT
>NZ_SDWS01000035.1 GCF_004137245.1 Nocardioides glacieisoli | reverse complement strand
TGTTCTGTCCAGGCACGTTGGGCACGAGGTCGATGGGTGATTTGCCCTTGAGCGAGGTGTGTCCGCGGTGGTGATTGTAGAAGTGGAGCCAGGCCGGGTAGCTGGCCAGTCGTTCAGCTTCTGAGCGGTACTCGACGGCGTAGGCCCATTCCTCGAGCAGGGTGCGGTTGAAGCGTTCGACCTTGCCGTTGGTCTGGGGCCGGTAAGGACGGGTCCGGCGGTGCTTGATCCGTTGCCCGGCCAAGGTCTTGGCCCACAGTCTTGAGCGATAACAGGAACCGTTGTCGGTCAGCACGGCACGCACCTTGATGCCGTGGCGGGCGAACCAGGCGCGGGCGCGTCGCCAGAACCCCACGGCGGTTTCCTTGCGTTCATCGGCGAGGACCTCGGAGTAGGCCAGCCGGGTGTGGTCGTCGACGGCGTGGTGAAGGTAGACGTAGCCTCGTGAGGGTGAAGCGCCCGCGCGGGCCGCGGCGGTGCGTGCGACGTGAACTCTTCGGTCCTGCTCGGAGCCTCGGCCGTGGATGCGCCAGCCGCCGCCCGCGGGGATCTTCCCGAGCTTCTTGATGTCGATGTGGACGAGGTCGCCGGGTGCATCGTGCAGGTAGTGGTTCGCCTTGGCCCTGGCCCACTTGATTCGGGTCCCGGTGGCCGGGTCGGTCCACTTCAGCCGCGGGCACCGGTACCGCTGGAGGACCTTGTGGACCGTCGAGGGGTTCAGGCCCAGGTGGTAGGCGATCCGGGCCGGCCCCCACCTACGGCTGACACGCAGCCCGAGGATCCTACGTTCGGTCCGCTGGGTCAGCTGGTGCGAGCAGCGGTGCGGGCGCGATGACCGGTCGAGCATGCCGGCTGCCCCCAGGAGCCGGTAGCGGTCAGCCCAGCGGCGTGCGGTGGTGACACTGACCGAGAACCGTTCGCCAGCACGAGCCAGGGTCCAGCCCTTGTCGACCACCAGCCGAGCCAGCTTCAACCGACCAGCTGGCGTCAGAGTCGCGTTCGGATGGGTAGCGTGCATCGTTGAAGACCTCCGAGTTTGAGGAGTGGTTGCGTGGTAGCTCCACACCTCACTCGGAGGTCTTCGTCATCGCCAAGCAGAAACGCCGTACCTAACGTCCGTGGTCAGAACA
>NZ_SDWS01000034.1 GCF_004137245.1 Nocardioides glacieisoli | reverse complement strand
GGGTCCGCTGCACGGATAGGTGACATCTGATCTGCGTCGATGTGTGTCGGCGCTGGAAGGATGTGCACCATGCCGAAGGCGTTTCCCAAGGAGTTCCGTGAGGACGTGATCCGGGTCTACCGCGACTCGGGCTCCTCGGTGGCCCAGGTCGCGAAGGACTTCGGTATCTCGCCGTCGTGCCTCAAGCGCTGGATCACGATCGACGACCGCAACTCCGCGACCCCCTCGCCGGCAGCGAAGGCTGCGAACGAGTCCGAAGCACTGCGTGAAGCAAACAAGCGGATCAAGCTCCTCGAGCAAGAGAACGAGGTCCTGCGCCGCGCAGCCGCCTACCTGTCCCAGGCCAACCTGCCGGGAAAATGATGTACCCGCTCGTCCGCGAGCTGGCCGCCGACGGGATCCCCGTCGCGGTGACGTGCCGGGTCCTCAAGATCGCTCGCCAGCCCTACTACCGCTGGCTCGCGAACCCGGTCACCGACGCCGAGTTGACCGCGGCCTACCGTGCCAACGCATTGTTCGACGCCCACCGCGACGACCCCGAGTTCGGCTACCGGTTCCTGGCTGATGAGGCACGCACCGCGGGTGAGTCGATGGCCGAGCGGACTGCGTGGCGGATCTGCTCCGACCTCGGCTGGTGGTCGGCGTTCGGCAAGAAGCGCGGACGCAACGGCAAGAAGGCGGGTCCGCCGGTCCACGACGATCTCGTGGAAAGGAACTTCGCCGCGGACGCCCCGAACACGCTGTGGCTCTCGGACATCACCGAGCACTGGACCCGTGAAGGCAAGCTCTACCTCTGCGCGATCAAGGACGTCTACTCCAACCGGATCGTCGGCTACTCGATCGACTCTCGAATGAAGTCCAGGATCGCGGTCGCTGCGCTCGACAACGCCGTCGCGCGCCGCAACGCCGAAGGTGCCGATGTGGCCGGTTGCATCCTGCACACCGACCGCGGGTCGCAATTTCGTTCCAGGAAGCTGGTCCACCAGCTCAACCGCCACGACATGGTGGGATCCATGGGCCGGGTCGGCGCTGCAGGCGACAACGCCGCGATGGAGTCGTTCTTCTCGCTGCTGCAGAAGAACGTCCTCGACCGGCGGGCCTGGAGCACCCGCGAGGAGTTGCGGATCGCGATTGTGACCTGGATCGAGAGGACCTACCACCGACGACGCAGGCAGGCCGCCCTCGGCCGGTTGACCCCGATCGAATACGAGTTGATCATGAAGCCCGCTGCCACCCAGGCGGCCTAACCCCGACTGTCACCTATCCGTGCAGCAGACCC
>NZ_SDWS01000033.1 GCF_004137245.1 Nocardioides glacieisoli | reverse complement strand
AGTTGAGTCCAGCAGAGTGGTGTACGGCTCCGCGGTGAGCGTGTCGTTGAAGTAGACGACGGCCACCGCGTGATCCTTCGAGTGATCTCTCACAACCGACTCGAAGAAGGACACGACGATGACCGTCAATCCCAGTATCGACCCTGCCCGGATGCTCGAGGAGCAGCTGGCCCAGGCGAGCCCTGATCTGCTGCGCGAGCTGCTTGGCACGTTCATTCACACACTGCTGTCCGCGGAGGCCGATTCGGTCTGCGGCGCGAGCTACGGGCAGTCCAGCCCGGAGCGGGTCAACAGCCGCAACGGCTACCGGCACCGCGACTTCGACACCCGCGCCGGCACCCTGGACCTCGCGATCCCCAAGCTCCGGACCGGGTCCTACTTCCCCGAGTGGCTCCTGGAGCGCCGCACCCGCGCCGAGCAGGCGCTGACCTCTGTGGTCGCGACCTGCTACCTGCTCGGGGTGTCCACCCGGCGGATGAACAAGCTGGTGCAGTCCCTGGGTGTCACCGGCCTGTCGAAGTCACAAGTCAGCGTGATGGCCAAGGAGCTCGATGCCCACGTCGAGGAGTTCCGCACCCGACCCCTGGCAGAAGCTGGCCCGTTCACGTTCGTGGCCGCCGACGCGCTGGTGCTCAAGGTCCGCGAGGGCGGCCGGGTGGTCCCCGTGCACGCACTCGTGGCGACCGGGATCAACGCCGACGGGCACCGCGAGATCCTCGGGGTCCAGGTCACCACCAGCGAAGACGGCGCCGGCTGGCTGGGCTTCTTCCGCGACCTGACCGCCCGCGGTCTGAACGGGGTCCGTCTGGTCACCAGCGACGCACACGCCGGGCTGGTCGCCGCGACCGCCGCGACTCTGCCCGACGCGGCCTGGCAACGCTGCCGCACCCACTACGCAGCGAACCTGATGGCCGTGACCCCGAAGTCCTCGTGGGGATGGGTCAAAGCGCTGCTGCACTCGGTCTATGACCAACCCGACGCGGAGTCGGTCCAGGCCCAGTTCGACCGGATCCTCGACGCCCTGGACGGCAAGCTCCCCGTGGTGGCCGAGCACCTCGAGGCCGCCCGGGCCGACATCTTGGCGTTCACCGCGTTTCCTCAGGACGTATGGCGCCAGATCTGGTCCAACAACCCCAACGAGAGGCTCAACCGCGAGATCCGCCGCCGCACCGATGTGGTCGGCATCTTCCCCGACCGGCCATCAATCATCCGACTGGTCGGCGCCGTGCTGGCCGAGCAACACGACGAATGGGCTGAAGGCCGCCGCTACTTCGGACTCGACCTACTGACCCGATGCCGAGCCGCGACCGACCCCACCCCCGACACCACCAGCGAGGAGGTGCACGAACTGCAGGCCATCACCGCCTGACCCACGGAGGATCACGCGGCGTACACCACCTGACGGGACTTGACCC
>NZ_SDWS01000032.1 GCF_004137245.1 Nocardioides glacieisoli | reverse complement strand
CAGGGCGGATTCAACCGGTCGTCGCAACACCCCGTCATGGAGGTGTTGAGTGGTACGTCGTCAGCAAGCAGCAGATCGGGCGATCCGGCAGAAACTTCGGTCGCCGGGTCACCCGAAGTTCCATCGCCGTGTCGAGGTCGCGTTCTGGGCCGAGATCGCCAAGGGCTTTCTGCCCATCGAGGCCGCCGCGACGGTCGGCGTGGCGCAAGCGGTCGGTCAGCGGTGGTTCCGCCACGCTGGCGGGATGGCGCCGTTCGACCTGACGTTCAAGCCCACGGGCCGGTACCTGTCGTTCGCTGAGCGTGAGGAGATCGCGCTGCTTAAGGCCCAGGACAAGGGCGTGCGCGAGATCGCCCGAGCCATCGACCGCGATCCCGCAACGGTGTCACGCGAGCTACGCCGGAACGCCGCCACCCGCGCCGGAAGTACCGGCTATCGGGCGTCGGTCGCTCAGTGGAAGGCCGACATGGCGGCCAAGCGCCCCAAGCCCGCGAAGCTCGTCGCCAACCCTCGCCTGCATGCCTACGTTCACGAGCGGCTGTCGGGACAGATCAAGACGCCGGACGGCAAGGTCGTCCGCGGTCCGGAGCCACCACGGTTCACCGGCATCAACAAGCCCCACCGCAAGCATCGCGGGTGGTCGTCGGCGTGGAGCCCGGAACAGATCAGTAACCGGCTCAAGGTCGACTTCCCCGATGATGAATCCATGCGCATCAGCCACGAGGCGATCTACCAGTCGCTCTACATCGAGGGCCGCGGCGCGTTGAAGCGCGAGCTGGTCTGGTGCCTGCGCACTGGCCGCGCGTTGCGGGCGCCGCGTGAGCGATCACGGCGCAAGACCTGGGCACACGTGACGCCCGAGACGTTGATCAGCGAACGCCCCGCTGAAGCCGAGGACCGTGCCGTTCCCGGCCACTGGGAAGGCGACCTGCTGATCGGGCTGGAACGCTCGGCGATCGGCACCGTCGTCGACCGCACGACCAGGTTCACGATGCTGGTCCACCTCCCGCGTGAGGAGGGCTACAGGCACAAGGAGACGCCGAGGAACGGCCCCGCATTGGCCGGCTACGGCGCGCTCACGATGAAGAACGCGCTGGCGAGCACTATGTCGACGCTGCCGACCGAACTGGCGAGGTCGCTGACCTGGGACCGCGGGAAGGAGATGTCCGCGCACGCCAAGTTCAGTGTCGAAACCGGGATCCCGGTGTTCTTCGCTGACCCGCAATCGCCTTGGCAGCGCGGGACGAACGAGAACACCAACGGCCTGCTCCGCCAGTACTTCCCGAAAGGCACCGACCTGTCGTGCTGGTCGGCCGAGGAGATCGAGGCCGTCGCTCACGCCCTGAACACCCGACCCCGCAAGAGCCTCGGATGGAAGACACCCGCCGAGGCGTTCAACGAGCATCTACTGTTGCTCCAACAAGCCGGTGTTGCATCGACTGGTTGAACCTGGTCA
>NZ_SDWS01000031.1 GCF_004137245.1 Nocardioides glacieisoli | reverse complement strand
GAAAAAGCTCCAGAAAGCGAGTTTAAATATCATAAACCTCTTAAAAAATCCTGAAAATCTCTACAAATATCAATAATAAAAATGCTTCTAATATAAAATCTTAAAATTAAACCAAAAATAAATCCTAGAAAAGTCCTTATTAAGGTAATAATTTTTTCATTAAATTTCAAAAATACTATCAAAGGGGTTTCAAATAAACAATAAGAAAGAACCAGGCCTCCCGTTAAAGTAAAACCAAATAAAAGAAATTTAGATTTAAATATATAATCCACAGATTCATAAATCCCTCCGAGAGGCCTACTTTGACTCTCATTTAAAAACCTAAAATAATATAAACGCATAGAATAAGAGCCAGAAAGTCCTACTCTAAAAGCTATCAAATATAAAAAAATCAAACTATAACTAGAACTGTAACCTATTTCTATAATAGCGTCCTTAGAATAAAATCCCGCTAAAAAAGGAAATCCACATAAAGCTAAATTGCAGATATTTATCAAAGTTCTAGCAAAAAGTCTTCCTTTTAATGAACCTCCCAAAAACCGCAAATCTTGTAAACCTTGATTCTGATGAATAACATCTCCTCTACATATAAATAGTAAAGACTTAAATATAGCGTGAGTTAAAAGATGAAAAAAAGTAATTAAAATAAGACCTAATCCTAAACTTGTTATTATTAACCCTAATTGCCTTAAAGTAGAAAGAGCAATAATCTTTTTTATATCTTGTTCTAAATTAGCCCTCAATCTTGCTATGATTATAGTTCTAAGCCCTAATAAAAAAACTAAATAAGATAAACCTGCTATTTCAATAATAAAATTTAAGCGCAAAAGAATATAAATACCCGCAGTAACAAGAGTAGAAGAATGGACTAATGCTCTAACAGGAGTAGGAGCAGCTATAGCCCGAGGTAATCAAGCCGAAAAAGGAATCTGAGCTCTTTTAGTAATAGCGGCTAATAATAGTATTAACCCAAAAAATATTAAATTTTCATCAGTTATTTCACTAAGAATATCTAAAAATTTTCAACCCCCTCATTCCACTCTTAAACCTACTAAAATTAAAATAGCCCCATCTCCCACACGATTCCTAAGCCCCGTAATTATAGCCCTTCTCACAGAATTACTATTTTGATAAAAAATAACCAACAAAAAAGAAACCAAACCAAGTCCATCTCACCCTAATATAATTCTAACTAAATTAAGTCTAAAAACTACTAAAAGTATTCTTATAATAAATATAAATAATAAGACTAAAAAAAGAAATTTCCTACGTTCTTCTTCTATGTAGGTACCCCTATAATAAATAATCGACCCTCTAATTAAGCAAATGAAAGAACAAAAAAGTATTGATATCTTATCTAAATAAAGAGTAAATCTTATTGAAAAAGGCCCTAATAATAAAAAATTAAAATCTATTAAAATTCTAATATAATTCATTAACATAAAAAGCCCAAACACAAATCTTACCCTCCCCATAAAAATAAAAA